>NZ_JBBOSB010000001.1:942500-3517869 GCF_038004905.1 Psychrobacillus sp. FSL W7-1493
CCACCAGCTAAGGTCCCAAAGTATTTGTTAAGTGGAAAAGGATGTGGCGTTGCTTAGACAACCAGGATGTTGGCTTAGAAGCAGCCATCATTTAAAGAGTGCGTAATAGCTCACTGGTCGAGTGACGCTGCGCCGAAAATGTATCGGGGCTAAACAAATCACCGAAGCTGTGGATTGATACCTTTGGTATCAGTGGTAGGAGAGCGTTCTAAGGGCGTTGAAGTCAGACCGGAAGGACTGGTGGAGCGCTTAGAAGTGAGAATGCCGGTATGAGTAGCGAAAGATGGGTGAGAATCCCATCCACCGTATGACTAAGGTTTCCTGAGGAAGGCTCGTCCGCTCAGGGTTAGTCGGGACCTAAGTCGAGGCCGATAGGCGTAGACGATGGACAACAGGTTGATATTCCTGTACCACCACCCCACCGTTTGAGTGATGGGGGGACGCAGTAGGATAGGGTAAGCGTGCTGTTGGTTATGCACGTCCAAGCAGTGAGGTGTGAGTGTAGGCAAATCCGCACTCTGTAACATTGAGCTGTGATGGCAAGGACGTATGTCCGGAGTTCCTGATTTCACACTGCCAAGAAAAGCCTCTAACGAGGTGGGAGGTGCCCGTACCGCAAACCGACACAGGTAGTCGAGGAGAGAATCCTAAGGTGAGCGAGAGAACTCTCGTTAAGGAACTCGGCAAAATGACCCCGTAACTTCGGGAGAAGGGGTGCTCTTTTGGGTGAATAGCCTAGAAGAGCCGCAGTGAATAGGCCCAGGCGACTGTTTAGCAAAAACACAGGTCTCTGCAAAACCGTAAGGTGAAGTATAGGGGCTGACGCCTGCCCGGTGCTGGAAGGTTAAGAGGAGTGCTTAGCGCAAGCGAAGGTGCGAATTGAAGCCCCAGTAAACGGCGGCCGTAACTATAACGGTCCTAAGGTAGCGAAATTCCTTGTCGGGTAAGTTCCGACCCGCACGAAAGGCGTAACGATCTGGGCACTGTCTCAACGAGAGACTCGGTGAAATTATAGTACCTGTGAAGATGCAGGTTACCCGCGACAGGACGGAAAGACCCCGTGGAGCTTTACTGTAGCTTGATATTGAATTTTGGTGCAACTTGTACAGGATAGGTAGGAGCCTTAGAGCCCGGAGCGCCAGCTTCGGAGGAGGCGTCGGTGGGATACTACCCTGGTTGTATTGAAATTCTAACCCATACCCGTAACCCGGGTAGGAGACAGTGTCAGGCGGGCAGTTTGACTGGGGCGGTCGCCTCCTAAAGTGTAACGGAGGCGCCCAAAGGTTCCCTCAGAATGGTTGGAAATCATTCGAAGAGTGTAAAGGCAGAAGGGAGCTTGACTGCGAGACCTACAAGTCGAGCAGGGTCGAAAGACGGGCTTAGTGATCCGGTGGTTCCGCATGGAAGGGCCATCGCTCAACGGATAAAAGCTACCCCGGGGATAACAGGCTTATCTCCCCCAAGAGTCCACATCGACGGGGAGGTTTGGCACCTCGATGTCGGCTCATCGCATCCTGGGGCTGTAGTCGGTCCCAAGGGTTGGGCTGTTCGCCCATTAAAGCGGTACGCGAGCTGGGTTCAGAACGTCGTGAGACAGTTCGGTCCCTATCCGTCGTGGGCGTAGGAAATTTGAGAGGAGCTGTCCTTAGTACGAGAGGACCGGGATGGACACACCGCTGGTGTACCAGTTGTTCTGCCAAGGGCATCGCTGGGTAGCTATGTGTGGACGGGATAAGTGCTGAAAGCATCTAAGCACGAAGCCCCCCTCAAGATGAGATTTCCCATTACGCAAGTAAGTAAGATCCCTCAAAGACGATGAGGTAGATAGGTTCGGGGTGGAAGCGTGGCGACACGTGCAGCTGACGAATACTAATCGATCGAGGACTTAACCAAAATGTTTGTTTCTAAGATGTCAGTTTATTCAGTTTTGAAAGAATAATTTTTTATTAAAAAAACACTTGTAATAATCTACATAGTTGATATAATAGAAAATGTCTTTCAGTAATTATTCAAGTCTAGTGATGATGGCGAAGAGGTCACACCCGTTCCCATACCGAACACGGAAGTTAAGCTCTTCAGCGCCGATGGTAGTTGGGGGTCTCCCCCTGCAAGAGTAGGACGTCGCTAGGCGGATATTATTCCGAAGTAGCTCAGTGGTAGAGCAATCGGCTGTTAACCGATCGGTCGTAGGTTCGAGTCCTACCTTCGGAGCCATTTCTAGGAGAGCTGTCCGAGTGGCCGAAGGAGCACGATTGGAAATCGTGTAGGCGGGTAACACTGTCTCAAGGGTTCAAATCCCTTGCTCTCCGCCAGATAGATTTCTCTAATACATAATGGCCCCTTGGTCAAGCGGTTAAGACACCGCCCTTTCACGGCGGTAACACGGGTTCGAATCCCGTAGGGGTCACCATTTAATTTTAAACCAGCATTACGGAGGATTAGCTCAGCTGGGAGAGCATCTGCCTTACAAGCAGAGGGTCGGCGGTTCGAGCCCGTCATCCTCCACCATTATTAATTTAGCAAGTATTATTATCGCGGGGTGGAGTAAATCGCTTCACGAAGAAAGCGATTAACGTCGACGCAAGCGAAGCGTGGAAGACGTAAAACTCACTAAATGCGTAGGATGGTTTAAATTTCATCTAATATTATTGTCGCGGGGTGGAGCAGTTCGGTAGCTCGTCGGGCTCATAACCCGAAGGTCACAGGTTCAAATCCTGTCCCCGCAACCAAATGGTCCCGTGGTGTAGCGGTTAACATGCCTGCCTGTCACGCAGGAGATCGCCGGTTCGATCCCGGTCGGGACCGCCATTTATTATTCAATATGTTAGAGATTTAGGATAAGCAAGCAAATCGAGGAAGCAATCGAACGAAAGAAGGAGCGTACTAAAGTACGTGACTGAATGAGTGAGTGAAGCTGACAAAGAGTTGTACAGCTTAGCGTAAATCGAAGAGGCTCAGTAGCTCAGTCGGTAGAGCAAAGGACTGAAAATCCTTGTGTCGGCGGTTCGATTCCGTCCTGAGCCACCATTACGCCGGAATAGCTCAATTGGTAGAGCAACTGACTTGTAATCAGTAGGTTGGGGGTTCAAGTCCTCTTTCCGGCACCACTGTCTAGTGGAGGGGTAGCGAAGTGGCTAAACGCGGCGGACTGTAAATCCGCTCCTTAGGGTTCGGCGGTTCGAATCCGTCCCCCTCCACCAGTTTTTATAGGGGCATAGTTTAACGGTAGAATAGAGGTCTCCAAAACCTTTGATGTGGG
This sequence comes from Psychrobacillus sp. FSL W7-1493, assembly GCF_038004905.1. Taxonomy (NCBI): domain Bacteria; kingdom Bacillati; phylum Bacillota; class Bacilli; order Caryophanales; family Bacillaceae; genus Psychrobacillus; species Psychrobacillus sp. FSL W7-1493. The sequence goes on from NZ_JBBOSB010000001.1 coordinate 945,760, forward strand.
TTCGATTCCTACTGCCCCTGCCAAATAATAAGTTAACTTTGAATAATGGCGGTTGTGGCGAAGTGGTTAACGCACCGGATTGTGATTCCGGCATTCGTGGGTTCAATTCCCATCAGTCGCCCCATATTCTATCTGGTTAGCTCTTTTTTTTATTCTGTGGCGGTCGTGGCGAAGTGGTTAACGCACCGGATTGTGATTCCGGCATTCGTGGGTTCAATTCCCATCGGTCGCCCCATTGGGGTATAGCCAAGCGGTAAGGCAACGGATTTTGATTCCGTCATGCCCTGGTTCGAATCCAGGTACCCCAGTTATTTGCGGAAGTAGTTCAGTGGTAGAACACCACCTTGCCAAGGTGGGGGTCGCGAGTTCGAACCTCGTCTTCCGCTCCAAATTAAGGCGGCATAGCCAAGTGGTAAGGCACAGGTCTGCAACACCTTTATCACCGGTTCAAATCCGGTTGCCGCCTCCAATTTTTAAAAAAGTATTTACTGCCTTTAATATGCCGGTGTGGCGGAATTGGCAGACGCGCGGGACTCAAAATCCCGTATCTTCGGATGTGTCGGTTCGACCCCGACCACCGGTATCATATTCATGACATAAAGTCATACATATCAAGACTTCTAACTACTTGTTAGAGGTCTTTTTTGTTGTTTCAATAAGAGGACTGAAATAAGCTAAAATCCCGTGCATAGGAGTAATTGAATGTCTCGGAAGAAGTAATAGTTATATCAAAAAAGTTATATTTGCTTAAAATGAAAATCACTTAAATTGTTAGAATAGCTCTTGAAAATCTTTTCAATGTCTCAATACCTGTACATTCACTTTTTCAAGAATTGAATGCGTATCTATATTTCCGTTTTCATATTAGTTACTTTGTATATTTTTACATTCGATTGACAAGATAGTCATATCGACATTAATAAAACTTCATACAACTCAAACTGGATGGACTCGAGAGACAGAGAGGAATAGACGCATGTTTTCTACGATACTAATGGGATTGACGATCTTATTTATGGTAACAACCTTATACTATTTCTTTTCAGGTCATAAATATAAGAAAAGCTATTTTCAGTCAACTTTATTCCAAAAGCTATTTTTCGCTATGCTTGGCATTACTTTTGGATTTGCTGTTCTTTATTACTTATTGTCTATGGAAGGAGATGTAGTAAGAGTCAGCACTGAAGAGGGGAAGGATGGAGGAGAGAATTTTTTAGATTATCTCTATTTCAGTGGAGTAACCATTTTATCAGTAGGCTATGGTGACTTGGTGCCTGTGGGAAAGGCACGGTTCTTTGCACTAATACAAGCAGCAATTGGTCTTTTGTTACCAACGGCATTTTTTATAAGAGCTTTGGATGAAAAAGAAGGTAGCAGTGGAGACGGTGCAAAAAATGAAAATGAAGATGAGCAAGGCAGTGACAATGATGGGCAAACAGGTAATTGATGCATCTTTTCTATAAAGGTAGTCCAACTGGTGAGGATATCATTTTTATATAAATGGCTGGTCCAAGAATATCTTTGTACACATTTAGTCGAAAGCCATGAGTTTTTATCATTAAATAAGCATGTAATCATTTGGAAATCACCATACTAACACTATGAATGGAAGATAGGTGACTAAAAGTGAAGAAAACAATACTAATCATATTAGCTATATTGGTTGTTGTATGTGGAGGACTTATATTAGCTATTTCGATGTCTCCAACTAAAAAGTTTAATGATGTAAAGATCGAAGCTACTAAAAAGCCGATCGTTCTTATTGTTGTCGATTCTTTAATGGCAGAACCATTGCAAAAGACGATAAAAGAGGGAGAGGCACCTGCATTTTCATTTTTAATAAATAATGGGGATTTTTATCCAGAATTTATTAGTTCTTATCCAACAATGTCCGTTACAATTGATAGCACCTTGTTGACTGGAACATATGCAAATCAGCATAAAATCCCCGGGTTGATTTGGTTTAATAAAGATGAGGCACGCATGGTCAGTTATGGAAGTGGAATCGCGGAGATATGGGACAATGGGGTTAAAAATGTAGTGGCTGATAGTGTTATTCATCTGAATGAAACCCATTTAAGTAAAGAAGTTCTAACGATTCATGAACAATTGGCAAGTGCTCAAATACACACAGCTTCTATTAATGGTCTATTATACCGGGGAAGCTTTAAGCAGGATTTACAAGTACCTAAGCTTCTTTCTATTACAGATCTATTGCCAAAAGAAATAAAGGTGAATGGGCCATTGCTTTTGTCGCTCGGTGGCTTATCTCAATACAATCCAGAGAACGATCGATATAAATACGTTTGGAAGAGGATGGGAGTAAATAATGAGTTTACATCTAATGAACTGACTTATCTAATTGAACAAGGGAACCTACCTACCTTTACACTAGCCTATCTCCCTGATGCGGATGCGTCCATACATAGAAACGGTCCTGGTGATGAATCTGGGATTGAGAAGGCTGACCAAGCACTGCAAGAGCTGTTAAATAATTTTGGCTCTTGGGAAAAGGCAGTAGAAGAGGTTACATGGATAGTCCTTGGTGATAGTGGTCAATCTGCAGTTAAGGAAGAAAAGGAAACGGCTTTAATTGATTTGAATGAATTGTTAAAGCGGTACACCTTCTTAGAAAAAGGAAAAGAAAATACACAACTAGCCATCGCAGTGAATGAACGAATGGCCTACATCTATTTAAATGATGAAGAAATTCCTTTTTCTGATATAGTAGAAAGCTTAAAAAAGGATGAACGAATAGGTTTTATTGCATGGAGCGATGAACAACAAATAAATCATGTTGTAAGCTCAGACGATAAAGAACTCACCTTCTCTCCAAATGGTCCTTATATGGATGAATATAAGCAGTCGTGGCAATTAGATGGAGATTTGTCTCTTTTAGATATAAAAGATGAGCAAGGAACTTTACGTTATCACACATATCCTGATGGACTAGCTCGGCTGTACGGAGCACTCCACTCCCAAACCGGAAAAGTTATCATAGTAGATGCAAAGCCTTCTTACGAATTTATTGAAAAACATAGTCATGATCATGCTGGTGGGGGTGCACATGGCTCTCTCCATCGGGTAGATTCCGTTTTTCCCCTAATCGTTTCGGGTGAGACAGAAAGACCACCATCCAACCGACTCGTGGATGTGAAGGAGTGGGTAATAGGGTTGTTGGGTGGCTCATAAATGGGAGCCACCTTTTTTTATGTAAGCACAGTAATTATGGACTTTTTACTGTCCCAATAAATATTTGTAATTTCCATTATTAAGAAGTTTTATTTTTCTACAATAGGGAATAACATAATTAGAATCAAAAATAAGAAAAGCGAGGAATTTAAAATGGTTAAAACATATAACTTTATTATCGAAGGAAAAATTATCGAGGTACACGCAACTTCTAAAGCAGAAGCGCAAAGCAAGGCAAACCATATATATGAAGAACTTAAAAGTGAACAGTATCAGCAACAGCAATAAAAGACTCTCAACGAGACGTTAAGAGTCTTTTATTTTATTTCATTTCTTCATTTAAATTCAAAAATAATTGTTCTAGTTGTTCTTTTGGAATTTCTAGATAAGAATCTCCAATACTTATTTCAATTTGGCATTTCTCCCCATCCAGCTCACTTAAATAGCTGGATATCCCTATGCGATTATCAAGCTGGACTTTGCTTATAACAGCTGCCATTTCCTCTTGTGAACGATTAAAATAGACGTGAAACATATTGGAAACAGGTACTTCTGGTACGGTGTAAATATCCTTACAGTTATTAAATAGCTGTGCTAGCTCTACAGATTTTTGATAGTATTGCTTCATTTTGTGTGCTCGCTTATCAAAATAATAATCTGCTGATAGAATATAAGGATACAAGCTTATAAGTGTTCCACCATAACGCTTTCTCCAAATTTTAGATTTCTCTATGAAATCCTCGTCACCGGCTAGAATAGCTCCCGCAATACCACCAATTCCTTTATAAAAAGACATATAAACACTGTCAAATAGGTCGCAAACCTCAGAGGCTGTTTTATTATAGTACGGTAATACTTCTAAAAGTCGGGCTCCGTCTAAATGAAGCTTTATACCATTTTCACGACAATAGGCTGAAATCTGTTCTAATGTTTCAAAGCTAGGAAGCTGGCCACCAATTTCTCTTTGAGGTAGCTCCAATAAAAGACATGCTATGTCTTCTTTAAGGTTTTTTACGTCCTCTAGCTCAATTACTCGATTCTTGTCTGCCAGCAGGATCGTTTTAATCTGGTGTAATTCCTTTAAACCATCCATCTCGTGTATTTCTAAATGACATAAAGGGTGATAGGCAACCTGGTTAAGCTGCTTCTCATCGCACCAAATACGTAAGGCGATTTGCTGAGCCATTGTACCGCTAGGGAAAAATGCAGACGTTCCCTTACCTAAAAGTTTAGCCATTTTCTTCTGAAAGTCTTCTATAATAGACCCGTTACCATAGATATCGCTGAATTGGTCCTCAGAAACATCCTTCAATGCATCCTTTAAGACGGAGATATCTCGATTCCTATGACCGGATAAATAATATGTACATTCGTTAAAGGAACTTTTTAAATCATTCATGTAATCTTCCCCTATCTTGTTTTGTCTTTACCATACTGTAAGTATAATGTATTTTTATTCTGATTGTTTAAATTAATTGGTATAAAAGAAGTACGTTGTATTAATACGTTACTTTTGGTATATTATTAGTAATATACAATCTACGATGTGATCAAGTAAATGAGAATTGTGAAACAGAAAATATAGCGTTTGCTGAGAGCTATATCACCACTTCTTGTTGAAACCTACCACGGAGATGTTATGCAAACATAACCGATTCGTTATCGTTATCAAACGTTTTAGAGGGCTTAAACTATTTTAAGCTAAACTAAGGTGGTACCACGTCTATTCAAGCACAAGGACGTCCTTTTACAAGGACAGACTTGTGCTTTTTATATTTTAAGGAGGAAAAGTAATGACTAATCAACAGCAAAACGATTTTACTAAATGGTATATCGACACGATTCAAAAAGCAGATTTAATGGATTATACACCAGTACGTGGATGTATCGCATTTAAACCGGACGGCTACGAAATCTGGGAGCATATCCAAGCAGAGATGAACCAACGCTTTAAAGAGACAGGACACCGTAACGCTTATTTTCCAATGTTAATTCCAGAATCATTTTTCCAAAAGGAAAAGGATCATATTGAAGGTTTCTCTCCAGAGCTTCCATGGGTTACAGAGGCTGCAGGTGAAAAACTAGAGGAGCGTTTAGCACTTCGTCCAACCTCTGAAACAATGATTGGCCATCTGTATTCAGATTGGATCAAAAGCTATCGTGACCTACCTGTACTGATCAACCAATGGGCTAACGTATTCCGTTGGGAAAAGAAGACACTTCCTTTCATTCGTACCTCTGAATTTTTATGGCAAGAGGGACATACAGCTCATGTGGATGAAGAGGAAGCACGTCAAGAAACAATGCAAATGCTAAATATTTATAAAGAGGTAGTAGAGGGACTTTTAGCTATTCCTGTATATGATGGTCAAAAAACTCCATCTGAACGCTTTGCAGGGGCAGTAGATACGTATTCTATCGAAGCTATGATGAAGGATGGAAAAGCGGTTCAAGCTGGAACTTCTCATTACCTTGGAACTAAATTCGCTGAAGCATTCGATATTAAATATTTGAATAAAGAAAACAAGCACCAGCATGTGCATACGACTTCTTGGGGAACTTCTACTCGATTAATCGGCTCTGTGATCATGGTCCATGGTGATGAGCAAGGTCTTGTATTGCCACCACGTATTGCACCGACACAAGTAGTTTTAATACCAGTTGGGCCATGGAAAAAGAACCCAGCAATAATGGAAAAACTAGATGAAATCTTTGCTGCATTAAAAGCAAAAGGTATACGAGTTCGTTTAGACGATTCTGATCAATCACCTGGCTATAAATTTAATGAGTGGGAGCTTAAAGGTGTGCCAGTTCGCGTTGAGCTAGGACCACGTGATTTAGAAAACAATCAAGTGCTTATGAAAGCTCGCGATTTAGATGAAAAAGAATCAGTTGATATAAATGTTATTGTGGAGCGTGTGGAAGAAGAGTTAAACACAATGCAAACTCGTTTATTAGAAAAAGCGCGCGCATTCCGTGATGCAAACTCTCATACTCATGTCGATTCCATGGATCAGCTAAAACAGCATTTAGAGGACTCTACGGAAAAAGGAGAAATCCCTGGATGGATCCTTGCTGGATGGTGTGGAGACGATGCTTGTGAGGAGCACGTAAAAGAAGAAACAAAATTCACAACACGTAATATTCCATTCAATCCACCAGCTGAAAAATCAACTTGTATTAATTGTGGAAAAGAATCGAAACACACGGTGTGGTTTGCAAGATCATACTAATTAAATATGGAACACATAAATCAGTCATTGTTTCTACAATGGCTGATTTTTTTATTTTCCAAAGTCTTGTAAGATTAAGGAAAGTAAAACGTCTAATGAAGTAGTAGGGAGATAGGGGGGATCACTTGGAAAGGCAGCTAATCGAGGAGTGGTTTGAGTTATATGAGCGGGATGTGACCAGCTTCCTCATTTACTATACGGGCTCTATGGATGTTCAGGACCTGGTGCAGGAAACTTTTCTTCGTGGATTGAAGAAGGTTGCCTACTTTAACGAAGGGGCACATCCAAAAACATGGTTAATAACCATCGCAAAGAATATAGTGGTTGATCGGGCTAGAAAGAATAATATTTGGAATCGAATAAAATACGTTTTGCGAGATGAAAAACAGATAGAGGGATTAGATCATACTGTTTTACTTGGTGAGATGAATCAAGAATTATACCTAGCTATAAATAAATTGCCAGCGAAAAACAAAGAGGTAATTATTTTAAAGTCGATACTTGAATTGACCTCTAAACAAGTAGCAGAAATCCTAGAATCCAATGAAAACCATGTGAATGTTCTTTATCACCGTTCGCTAAAGAAACTGAAGAGCATTTTGGAAAAGGAGGGATTTGAGTATGAAGCGAGAACACGATGATCTGGAGGAACAGTTGCGAAATCTTCCGAAGCATTCTCTTGATAAAGAAGAAAAGAGAAAAGTGATTTACAGCATTCGAAATGCTCCAAAATCAAACCGATTAAGGTTTCTAAAACCTCTATCTGTAGTTATAGCAACGGCCTGCCTTTTAATGGTTGCTTATTTAGCAAGCCCCATGTACAACCCAGATTTAACGAAAGAAACAGAAGTAGGCATGGGCTCGTTGACGGAGCAGGAATATATAAAAAGTCTTGATCTGCAAATAGAAGACATTAAAAACACGGAGATTACAATGAATGCATCAGGGGATAAGCTCCATGCAGTTAGGACGGAGTTATCTTTAACGTCTAAAGAGCTTATACCAATAGATGTTTGGCATTCTATGGAGTTTCGAGCGGAAAATAAATATCTTTTCTTAAAGGATAGTTACGGTATTGGAAATAGGGCAAGCTATAATTCAAATCCGAATAAGGATAGATATGATTACACAATTACATTTGAATCTTTATATGCAAATTATTCCGAAGCGGAACTACAAAAATTATTAGAGGCAAGCAAAGATATCAATTTTTCGGTGGCTTATAAGGGAAAAACATATGATTTAAATAATGAGTCACCAAAATCCGTTACATTAGACGCACCTTTCGCTACTTCATTTCCTTTACAAGATTCGCCACAAAATGTAATAGGGATAGAAGGGAAAATTGGAATACTAGGGCCTGACAATTTCGTTGCAGAGGATACTCGTCGAGGAGCAAAACTTATGCTCTACTATTGGAGTGATCCTGAATCTTTAGTTGGGAAGGAATATAAGGTAGAGGCGATAAACAGTTATGGAGAGAAGCTTTTATTGTCAGAGGGGGTATTAGCCGCCGGTTTATATAGTGAGGATGCTCATATTTTAACAAGCTTCCCAGCCTTTACTACAGAGGGAGAGTGGCAAGTTTCCTTTTACGTGGAGGAAGAATTGTTTGAGGAATTTAGGATAGAGGTTCTTCCACCTTTTCCAAAGTCCGAACATTACGTGCTGCTAGATTCACCTAAGGAGATTCAAATTGGCGAAACTACTAATGTAATTATAGAAAGCTCTATTGGGGAAAAGGAAAGTATAGAGGTTCTTTTAGTAAATTCAAATGGAGATGAAATTGTACAGAAGAGTAGCTTTCAAAATGACCAAAACCCTGTGATTGACGCAGCTAACGGACAAAGATTATTCCATTACGAGGGAGAAATCAAATTTCCTAAAGAAGGTTCCTGGTACCTTGAAATAGACGGAGAACAAACACAGGTCTTTGAAAATTAACTAAGCAAAAACGCTCCCTCCAAAAATGGAGAGGAGCGTTTTTCATAGTAGGAAGTCCGGTCGTACACTAATTGTAGGTCGATTGCAGTTGCAATGGTTAGTCATTAGTTATTAGTCACAAAGTAAATGGTCAATGGTCATTGGTTTGCCACCAGTTAAATTGTAATGACCTCCTACTATGCCTTGGCAAGGAGTCTCACCTTACCAAGGATAATGTTAAGCATATTTTTCATCATCAAAGGCAATAGTAACGACGTAGTTTTTCGCGTTAATCAGCCCAGATAATTTATTGGCATCCTTTTCAAAGTCTAATGCTTTTTTTCGATACTCCTCTGGCTCATATAAGGCAACCTCTACATAAGTTGTTACTTCGCCGTATCCGCTAAACTGGATTCTTTGCTTTTCATGGCTTCCTAACTGTTTATATACTCTTGCCTGGGCACGTAGCTGAGTAGCTAGTTCAATTGCTTCCACAATGGTGAGGTCAGCTTCTTTATATGTAACTGTATTGTTTAAGTTAGCCTCGTATATAAGTCGATCAAGTTTTCTAATATCCGAGCGAATATCATTCATTTCTAAATCGATTGCGCTCACAGTTCGTATAGGGGGAGCAGGAGTAGTCCCTTTCTCGATAACAGTGAAACCGACACGCATCATTTCTATCTCCAACTCTTGAACTCTCTTCAATAAAATACTCTTAAGCTTTACTGCCTCTGCAAGAAGTATTGGTGCCATAATTTATATCCTCCATTCTATTTGGTTACTGTCTAATACAACACTTGCGGCGTCTCCGCCGTGTACTTGCGTGAACATTTGTCCCATGGATTCTAATAATTTTACCGCTTCTTCCTGACTCATAGAAGGTCGTAGATATACTACTTGTATAGCACTCGTTGTACTTTCAGTAACTGCCGTCCGTTTAGAATCGACGAATGGACTTCCGAATGCACCTACTTCATCTTGAAGTGTTAAAATCCCGTGTAAATTATTTTCTCTACCATTCAATCCAAGATAATTTGTTTCTGCATTGCCTACGGTGATAAAGATATCCTCTTTAATCTCATCCAAATTATATATTCCAATAGGAATCTCATAGCGCATAGAGAAGAAGTTATTTAAATCTACAGCAGAATGCATAGGTGTGATATAATTTTGTTTTGCAATCCTTCTGTACATTGCTTCCATAGAAGGGCGATAACGGTTAGGTTCTGCTCCAAGCTTTTTCCAAAGACCTCGCCATTCCTTTATCCCATCAAAATCATTAACTGCTTTTTCCTCTAATTCGAAAAAAAGCTGTTCTTGAAATAATTGGAGGCGTCCCTTAAGCATTTGAGGGGAAGATGATACAATAATTTTGTTATAATAAATAAGGCCAATTTTAAAAGTAGGCTCTATTTGTAATAGAGAAGTATCTAATTTTACAAACATTTTAAACCATCCTTGTATATATTTTCTTCATTGTACCATACAGAAAGGAGAACTCTAGTGAATATAAACCAGCATCAACAGAACCTCATAGAATACGCTGCATCCATTGGAATTGATAAAATTGGTTTTACCACTGTTTCTCCATTTCATGAATTGAAGAATCGATTAATTCGTCAGCAGGAGTTAGGGTATGCTTCCGGATTTGAAGAGCCGGATCTTGATAAAAGAACAAATCCTCAGCTTTTACTGGAGGAGGCACAGAGCATTATCTCGATAGCTATTGCTTATCCCTCTAAGATGAAGGATGCACCCCAAAGTGTAAAGGGAGCTAGACGAGGAATATTTGCTAGAGCATCCTGGGGAATGGATTACCATACAGTTTTAAGAGAAAAGCTCGCTCAGCTAGAATTATATATTTTAACGCACATACCAGACGCTAGGCTGCGTTCAATGGTCGATACTGGTGAGCTTTCAGACCGTGCAGTTGCCGAACGTTCTGGGATTGGCTGGAGTGCAAAAAATTGTTCAATCATCACCCCGGAATTTGGATCTTATGTTTACTTGGGAGAAATGATTACCTCTATTCCTTTTGCCCCAAGTGAACAAATGGAGGATCAGTGTGGGAATTGTAGGCTTTGCTTAGACGTCTGCCCTACTGGTGCTTTAATAGAAGGTGGTCAGCTGAATGCACAACGATGTATCGCCTTTATCACCCAAACTAAAACGATGGTGCCTGATGAGTTCCGAGCGAAGATAGGGAATCGGATATATGGCTGTGATACATGCCAAACCGTCTGTCCAAAAAATAAAGGCAAGGCTAATCTTCATCAGGAATCATTCAAGCCAGATCCCGAATTAGTGAAGCCGTTATTGTTACCGTTACTAGGAATGACTAATCGGACCTTTAAAGAAACGTATGGACATATGTCTGGTTCATGGAGAGGAAAAAATCCAATTCAACGGAATGCAATCATTGCATTGGCACATTTTAAAGAAGTGGCAGCAGTTCCCACGCTGATCGAACTAATGCTACACGATGCAAGACCTGTAATAAGAGGAACAGCAGCATGGGCATTAGGCAAAATTAATACAGAGGAAGGCTTGCTTGCATTAAAGGAAGCAGAAAAAACAGAGCAAGAAGAACAGGTTTTAGAAGAGATTCGCAAGGGTCTTGCGTTTTATACAATTGAAAATTAGGAAGTGGAATCATTGAGTATTAATGTCGTGTTATATCAACCAGAAATTCCTGCAAACACAGGAAATATTGCTAGAACGTGTGCAGGTACAGGCGCTAAGCTTCATCTTATCCGACCATTAGGCTTTTCTACAGACGATAAAATGCTAAAGCGTGCAGGATTAGATTATTGGGAGCATGTGGACATCACCTATTATGATGGGTTAGATGAATTTTTCGCAGCTCACCCTGGAGCTGAATATTACCTGATCACTAAATTTGGTGCGAAGCCACATACTACATTTGATTTTAGTGATTCAGAGAAGAATCATTTCTTTATATTTGGACGTGAGACGAAGGGACTTCCTCGTGAATTTATCGACGCACATCCAGACCGCGCGCTTAGAATACCGATGAATGACAATATTCGTTCATTGAATCTCTCGAACACTGCAGCAATTCTTATTTATGAGGCTTTGCGTCAACAGGATTATCCAAACTTACATTAAAAAAACGGACGAAGTCTTATTCAGACTCGTCCGTTTTTATGTTGAATAATTATTATTTCTCAGATGCACCTGGTTTGTCGTCGTATCCTGCAGTGAAAATTGCAGTAAGAAACGCAACACAAACGCCAAGAATAAGGATTAGTTTCATACTTAAGCGCCTCCTCTATATATTCTAAATCTTAGTATAACCTAATTTGTAAAAAAATGAAACGATACAATAAAACGAAATTATGTCTGAAATAGAAAGTGTCAAAGTTGCATGTAACGTGTGATTCTACTAGGATAGATAAAAAGGAGTGATTTTTTAAATGGATAATTTGAAAAATGGTCCAGAGAACGGCTCAATGGCAACAAATATGGACGAGGTAAAAACATTAGGCAAGCAAATGGAACGCATGAGAGATAACCAAGAGCTAGAAGAAGATAACCGTGTATCAGACCCTGCTCAATCAGATAGTGCTACAATTATGAAGAAGCGGAAAGACGACTGATTCTTCAGTCGTTTTTTTTGAGTTTGCCTGTCTGGGCAGTGATAGGCGCCTGCGCATTTCTTGATGTCTAGCTCCTGCGCCTTGCCCCTCGGGGTCAAATGGAAAAATACTGCTCCTGCGCAAGCTCGTCGCAAACAAAAGCGTTTGCGGTGGCTGGAGAACTGCCTCCTCGCTTTTTTCCATTTGCCTGTCGGGTCAGTGATAGGCGCCTGCGCATTTCTATAAAAGGGAAGGATGAGTTTAATGGAATTACTTGAGAATTCAACAAAGAGATTGGCTAATGGAGTTGAGATGCCACGTATTGGATTAGGGGTATATAAGATGACAGAGCCGGAGGTTGCTCGTAAGGCAATTACGCATGCTTTAGAATCAGGTTATCGTCATATTGATACTGCTTCCTTATATGCAAATGAAAAAGAAGTGGGGGAAGCTGTTCGTGCTTCTGGAATCTCACGCAAAGAGATTTTTGTAACTACTAAGGTTTGGAATACTGATCAAGGCTATGATCAGACGTTAAGAGCCTTTGAAAAGTCTTTAGAGCTATTAGGTATGGATTATGTAGATCTATACTTAACTCATTGGCCAGTTGCTGAGAGTTATATAGATACATATCGTGCAATTGAACGTCTTTACGAGGAGAAGCTTATTCGAGCAACAGGCGTATCTAATCATAATCAGCACCATTTAGAGGCAATTGCTGCTAAAGCTAATATAAAGCCTATGGTCAATCAGATAGAGTGCCATCCTAGACTGACACAGTATGATCTTCGAGAGTACTGTGCCTCCGAGGACATTGCAGTTACGTCTTGGTCACCGCTAGCTAGAGGTAGATTATTAGAGGAGCCTACGTTGGCTCGCATCAGTGCTAAGTATGGGAAATCTACCGCGCAGGTGATTATCCGCTGGCATTTACAGCATGACTTAATTGTTATTCCAAAGTCTATTACTCCGGAAAGAATCCATGGAAATTTCGATGTGTTTGACTTTGAATTATCATTCGAAGATGTGAAAAATATTGATGCACTCAATTTAAATGAGCGAACTGGAGCAGATCCAGATAATTTTAGCTTTTAATAAATAGAAAAAAATGGTCGTTACTGAGGGGATTTCAGTAACGACCATTTTTTATTCGCTGTTATAACATGTATGAATTTTTCCCAGTGAAAGAATAGGAAGTAAAAGGGATACAGCGTCAATAAAGGGGGTTTATTCTAATATTACCCATTAGACATTATTTTATTCAAAAAATTCATGGAAACTGCTTGTTAAAGTTTATTAATTAAAGGAAAGTTTCATATAGGATAACTCAAAAGGTATAACGAATATATTTACTTTCTTCGAAGCAAACAGCCTTCCTTTAGCCCCACCACATTAAACAAACAAATACTGACCACAAGGATACGATGAGGCCAATCATGGCAACACCTAAAATGTATACATCATTAAACTGTTTATCTATTTTTTTAACCTTAACTAACAAATATACTAATAAAGGTGTAGCTAAGTATAGGATGATACTAATCACCGTTATGATGGTCAAGTAATATACCGGTGGGACGTTATTAGCCATAATTTCATCTACATAATATGCTAAAGCTTGTCCAAATAAGCCTAACAGGGTTGCAATTATTATTAATACCCACAAAAGAAAGTACCATTTTTTCAAAACTCATGCCTCCTTAGTTAATTTAGAGAATAATATATTTAGTGTAATATTACACTAAATATAACTAATTTTCCAAAATTTTTAATCTTAATTTTGAAGGGAATCTTAATTATTTATAGAAGGTATGTATGGTGCTTTTAATGGAAATGATTCTGCGACCGAAGGAGGGATTTTTTATGACAAAAGAGAGAATTTTACCGAAGCCAGATAGGTATGCTGTTTGTTCCCCTGATGGTATACCTATTAAGGAATTTTATAAGGGAATATTTGAAGAAGTTTTTCTCTTTTTTCATCCTTTTATTAAACCAAAAACAATTAAATATGAACTCTTTGAGCCAGATACATATCCAAGTATAACCGACATTATGAAACATTGTGAGATCCTTACATGGAGCCAGTTTTTAAAGCTTTCTAGTATTGATAACTATCAACAATTAGATATTGGATTAAGAACTTCTATTTCAGGGCTAAACCAAACCTATAAAAATGAAAAAATAGCTAAGGCTATTCTAGATGTATGTGAGCAAGAAGAAATTATTGCTCCAGCAGAGGGATGTTTCCCAGAAACGTTAATATCAGGTGTATTGGAGAGTATAAAAAAACAGGGACATGATTGGATTTGGTATGGAGATGAATTTGGTACAGAACGAAAATTAGAGTATGTTGACGATTTAGTTACCAATTGCGACACTTTTCCTATCCATCCTATAAACCTCTTTACTCATGATCATAGTATATTGTTAACCACCCATTGGGATAGTCATTTTTCAATGCTATGTTCAGATAAAAATACAATAAATGAAATAGTTACATCCTGTAATCTAGATGGTTTTTATTGCGATGAAAGTACCAGAATCTATTGGAGTATAAATTGATTTTATAATGTTTTTAAAGGGGAGATGTGTTATGTCGTTTGAGGAGCTAACAAAAGAAAAAGGATATCATATTTCATTTGAAAGTATTTCAGAACCTCGAATAGATGGAATTCAGCTTAGAATAATAGTAAATAAAAGTGCCAATCCAACTGATTTACTTATTTATCCCCACCCAGATAGTAATGTTACAAGGTTACAGATTGATTTTAAAAACTATATATCCTATTACGTTATTTATGATGATTATACTAAATGGAATGATGAAGAAGAGTACGAGGGGGAATCCTTTGGAATTTATAAAAAATCTAATTTCTTTCGTTTCTTACAAGAGGACACATCTTTAGGTTCGTATTTTCCAAATGGAACAATTACTCATTATTCGTTATCTTGTATCGAACATAGAGTAGACATCGTTTCAAAATATGAGCCAGTAATTACTGCACTAAAATGAAGTTTTTACTCCGATTTATATGGCAACAGTTTATCTTACTTTTCTATGACAAAAAAAACATCGATTTAATCGATGTTTTTAGTTTGAGCTCTTTTATTTTCAGGACTCTTTAGCCAATGGCGGATACCTTTTCCAGCATATGGCTCATCTACATAACGAGGGATGATATGTAAATGAGCGTGCATAATATGTTGACCACCAATTGAGTTGCAATTCCAACCAATGTTATAGCCATCAGGATTGTATAGCTTGTCTATATAGTCTTTTGCTTCTTTAAGTAGATATTTCGTTGCAGTCCATTCCTGTTCGGTTAATTCAAAAACTGTTTCCCGATGTGCCCGTGGAATTATAAGTCCAGAGCCTATAAGGATTTCCTGTGGTACTTGAATAAACATACAATTTTCATTTTCAAGAACAACCTTTTGATTATCAATTAAGTCGAGGTGACAAAAAGGACAATCGTTCATCGCTTATCCTCAGCAATAATTACTTCTCCAGTAATTGGATGCTTGAATTGAACCTTGAACGCATGTAATTCATATGTTTTAGTAGGTGATCTTTTTGCTCCATATAAATCATCTCCAACAATTGGGTGACCTAGATGTGCTAAATGTACTCGAATTTGATGCGTACGACCCGTTTCTAAAATAGCATGAACCTTTGTAAATTGTTCATGTCGGCCGACTACCTCATAATGGGTAATTGCCAACTGTCCAGATGGTGATACACGTCTTCTAGTAGGATGGTGTCGGTCGCTACCAATAGCAGCACGAACCGTACCATGATTACTCTTCATATGGCCTTCTACAATCGCTTCATACGTACGGACAATTTCTTTTTGCTCGATCATTCGATCTAGCATACCTTTAACAATTGGATTCTTCGCTACTACTACCAGCCCTTTTGTGCCTTCGTCTATGCGGTGAATATGCTCGCCGTAGGAATGTCCCTTGCTCTGCAAGTAATGGGTAACTGTATTCATCAATGTATGGTTTTGACCTTGTTCGTTAGGGTGAGTCGCTACTCCTCGCGGCTTAGAGGCAATGAGTAAATACTCGTCCTCATAGGCAATATATAAAGGAATTCGGTCAGATGGTAAATAGCTGGAGGATTCCCCTTCCCATTTGAAAGTCAAAATGTTGCCCTTCTGCTGTGGTAATTTCCATTGTAATAGTTCCCCATCTTGATCTGTCACAGCTTTTTGCATTCGGAGCTCATGTATAAGTTTCTTGCCGAGCTTCCATTTAGTTTGGAGCAGCTGGTCGATTGTTAGATCATCCTCTTGAACCGTATAAGTAAGTTTATGTTGCATAATCTCTCTCCTTTAAAAAAAGTCATGTCAATGAGACATGACCTTTTTCTTTATTTTAATACAACTTGATCAAAAAATGCTTGAATATTTTCATTTGGCTGTGCATTAGGCATACGAGCCACTTCTTTACCATTTTCAAAATGAATTAAGGTAGGTGTACCTTCGATTTGGAAATCATCCCATCCTTGTTCATACTCTAAAACATTATATTTTAAAATCTCTACATTGTTTTCCTCGGCAAGTGGCGTCAATCTTGGTGTCATTTCCTTACAATGTGAGCATTCAGGACTGAAGAAATAAACTGTAAAGGTTTCCCCTTTTTTAATTTTATTATCTAGATCCTTTGGTAAAATAATATTTTGGTAATTTGGATCATCAAGTAAGTCAATAGTGGATTGCTTTAGATTATCTGTATCATAAGGATTATTCTCTAAAGCATTTTTATTTTTTTGACTGTTTAATACAAAAATTAATACAAAAACTAATATTATTACTCCGCCGATAATGGCAACTTTCTTCATGTTACTTGTCCTCCTTGAGACTCTTCAAAATAACTAAGCTACTAATTGCGATTAAAAGAAACGCTATTAAAGCTAAGAATGGGATAGTGATAAATCCGAATACATTTATATATTCACCAGTACAAGGAACTCTACCGCAAGCAGGGGCTACGTCCTGTAAAAAAGCCAGCTTTTGTAGACTATAATGATAAATAGAGAAGCATAGTCCTATTGTGGAAAATATGAGGGTAGTAACAGCTATCTTTGCATTTTTTTGTGCTATAGCTATCCCAAGTATGATCACAAGAGGATACATGAGAATGCGCTGATACCAGCATAACTCGCAGGGCTCGTATTGCCGTATCTCAGAGAAATACAAGGAACCCAGAGTCGCTGCAAATGCAACGGACCACATGAATAACATAATATTTTCGATTTTCTTAGTCATAGTTATGCTCCTTTAAAATGCTTTGAACTCAAATAGAATTATAAGCGTTAAAAGGGGGCATGTAAAATATTTTATATGTGAACAAAAGAGTTATATAATGAAAGTTAGTACTAAAAAGAGGAGCGGTAAAATGTCGGAAGAATTTGATTTATCACAGTTTGAAAAAAGTATGATTATTAGAGAAATGACTTTCTCAGATATAGATTCGATTTTAGAAATTTCACGTTTATGTTTCCCAGGTATGGATCCTTGGAAGGTTGAACAATTAAAAAGTCACTTGACCATATTTCCAGAGGGACAATTGGTTGCCGAATTAGACGGCAAGGTAATTGGCTCCTGTTCAAGTCTTATTATTAACTTTGATGAGTACGATGATCGCCATTCTTGGTCTGACGTAACTGATAAAGGGTATATCACCAATCATAATCCTGATGGATATAATCTATATGGGATTGAAGTGATGGTACATCCTAAATATCGCCGAATGAAAGTTGGACAAAGACTTTACGAAGGTAGAAAGGACATTGCACGCCAATTCAATTTAAAATCAATCATTATTGGTGGACGTGTACCAAATTATCACAAGCATGCCGATGAAATGTCACCACGTGAATACGTAACTGCAGTATCTCGACATAAAATATATGATCCAGTTCTAACATTCCAGCTTATGAATGGCTTTACGCTAATGCGTATTAATCCAAATTATTTACCAGATGACGTTGCCTCTGCAAAATATGCAACATTAATGGAATGGAATAACGTCGATTATATTCCATTATCCAAGCGACACTTTAAAACAAGCTACCCGGTACGAATTTGTGCAGTTCAATATATGATGCGAAAGATTAATTCTTTTGAGGAATTCGCTAACCAATGCGAGTACTTTGTAGACGTTGCTTCAGACGCTCAATCAGACTTTGTGGTATTCCCAGAAATTTTTACAACACAGCTTATGTCATTTTTAGATGAACAATCTCCAAGCCAGGCTGTACGTAAGCTAACAGAGTACACTCCTCAATATATGGAGCTATTCTCTGATCTAGCCGTTCGATATAATATTAACATTATTGCGGGTTCCCATTTCGTAGAGGAAGAAAATGAGGAAATATATAATATTGCTTACTTGTTCCATCGTGATGGATCTATTGATAAGCAATATAAAATTCATATAACTCCTAATGAAAGAAAATGGTGGGGGATCAGTGCAGGAGATTCCGTTAAAGTTTTTGATACAGACTGTGGGAAAATTGCCATCCAAATATGCTATGACATCGAATTTCCAGAGCTTGCAAGAATTGCAACAGATATGGGAGCAAATATTATTTTCACTCCATTTTGTACCGAAGATCGCCAAGGCTATTTAAGAGTTCGATATTGTGCTCAGGCTCGCGCTGTCGAAAATCAAATCTATACGGTAATCTCTGGGACTGTAGGGAATTTACCTCAAACTGAGAATATGGATATCCAGTATGCTCAATCAGCAATCTTTGCCCCTTCTGATTTTGAATTTGCTCGTGACGGAATCGTTGGAGAAACAGAGCCTAACGTGGAAATGGTATTAATCGGAGATGTGGATTTAGAAATTTTAAGAAGACAGCGTCAAGATGGTACTGTTAAGCATTTAAAAGACCGTCGACATGATGTATACAGTATAGATTATAAAAAATGATGGATGGAGTAGAGATATATGTCCTATAAAAAACTCTTCGAACAATGGAATAGCGTAAATGATATGGAAGCTGTATGGAAAGACGACCTTAAGCTTTTAGCCGCCGATGAAAAAAGACAAGAGGATGCCTTTTACAGAGATTTGGAATTTGGAACTGGTGGTATGCGAGGAGAAATAGGAGCTGGCACGAACCGTATAAACAATTATACGGTTCGCAAAGCAACGACTGGTCTAGCAGAATATATCAAAGCTGCTGGTAAGGACGCGATGAATCGTGGTGTAGTTATTGCTTATGATAGTCGAAGATTTTCTCCAGAGTTTGCACAAGAGGCAGCGAATACGCTAGCTGCTGCTGGTATTAAGGCTTATATTTATCGTGAGCCTAGAACAACTCCACAGCTTTCTTTTTCAGTGAGAAAGCTTAATGCATATATGGGGATTGTTATTACTGCTAGTCATAACCCACCTGAATACAATGGTTATAAAGTATACGGGCAAGACGGCGCCCAGTTAAATTTACAGGATGCAGATACTGTTATTGAATATGTTAAAAAAGCGGGAGACGCAATATCTATTAAAAATAATGAAATTGATGAGGATCTAATCGATTATTTAGATGAGAGCATGGATTCCTCATATATAGATGCGTTAAAAACAGTTCAAGAAAATCCCGAACTAGCATTAAAAACAGATCTAAAAGTAGTATTTACCCCATTACATGGAGCTTCAGGTAAAACTACAAAGCGTATTTTGGCCGAAGCAGGCTATCAGCATATCTTTTACGTGGACGAGCAAATGGAGCCAAATGGAGAGTTTCCAACGGTTGTGTCTCCTAACCCAGAAGAGGAAAGTGCCTTTGAATATGCTATCCGATATGGTGAGCAGCATGAAGCTGATATTTTAATAGCTGTAGATCCAGATGGTGACCGTGTAGGAGCAGCAGTTAAGACAAAAAGTGGCTATAAACTCCTGACTGGCAATCAAACCGGGGCTATTTTAATAGAGTACTTATTAATGATGCGTAAGGAAAAAGGGACGATGCCAGCAAAAGGCCGAGTGTTTAAAACAATTGTCACGTCTGATTTAGGCAGAGTAATAGCAGAATACCACGGCGCAAGTACGGAGGACGTGCTAACAGGTTTTAAATTTATCGGTGAGAAGATTAAACACTACGAGGAAACAAATGAATATGAGTTTCTTTTTGGTTATGAAGAAAGCTATGGCTATTTAGTAAAGGACTTTGCAAGAGATAAGGATGCAATTCAAAGTGTCTTGGCATTAGTCGAAGCAGCTGCCTACTATAAACAGAAGGGGCTGACATTAGTAGATGTCTTGAACAGTCTATATGAAAGACATGGCTATTATCTAGAAGGCTTAGTGTCCGTTACGAAAAAAGGCGTTAGTGGAGCAAAGGCGATTGCTAACCTGTTGGAGCAAATCAGAGTGAATCCTATAACAGAAGTTGCAGGTATCGAAGTGCTTTCTCAGGAAGATTATTTATCATCTATACGAACATTTACGGATGGCAGAGATCAAGAGAAGATATTGTTGCCTTCTTCTAATGTATTAAAATACTTCTTGGCAGACGGTTCCTGGGTATGTGTACGACCAAGTGGAACAGAGCCAAAAATCAAATACTATTTTGGAGTAACAAGTGATTCAGCAGAAGAAAGCCAGAAAAAGCTGGAAGCGATAAAAGAATCCTTTACCGGAAACTTAAATCAATATTTAGGATAGAGAAGAGGCGAGGCGCTGAAATTTTTTCAGCGTCTTTCATATTATAAAGAAGGATTTAAAAAGAGCATGGTCTATGGAGTATTTCTAGTTCCATTTCAGGTTATATTAGAATCAGTAATTTAAAGTGACAATTAAATATTATTGTGTTGTTTAAATGTTAACTTCACTTCTTTACATTTAACTTGATAATATGGGGCACTTAGAAATGCAGACCATTAAAAGGCGACAAAGGTATAAGCATTATTTTCTGTTAAATATGATAAAAACTTAAAAGTATTCAAGGAAAATCAAAGGTCGATTTTAAATACACATGAAAAATGAGCTAAGATATTTTCTCTCGGCTCATGTTAATTTATTATTTTTTGCTAAAGCTATTCTTTAGGTGAAGAAGAACCAGCTTTTCTTAGCTGGTTTAATTGAAAGAAAACGGTCAAAGCTGATTTGATTCAGTTGAGTATAAATTATTAAAATAATTCTTATGTTAGGAATCAATGAATACGTCTATAATCTTGTCACAAATATCATGATGAGCGGTTCCGTCAAAATTGAGTAAGACAACTACCCCCAAGTTAAGCTCAGGAACCATTGCTATCAGAGACCTTACAGCCATTTGACCACCTCCATGTTCTACAACTTTGAACCCTCTATACACGTCAGTAAACCATGCAATTCCGTAGCTTCTGATTTCACTTCCGAACCGCCATTCCTCACTGACAGGATGAATAGGTTTCTGCATTTCTTCGACTAAATCTGTACGTAAAATATTCGGCACTTTATTTAAGTGAAATGCTAAATATTTCCCTAAATCATTTGCGGATGAATACAAATAACCAATTGGAGCAGAAATTGAGTTTTTTGGAAAAGGTGTTTCTATTTTATTTTCGCCCAAGTAATATCTTGCACTGTTTAGATCTCTTTCAACTTTATCTGAATCGCTAGTTGTCCGTTCCATATTTAAGGGAGTAAGGATTTCATTTCTAAGATGGTTTTCCCAATTGGAACCTGTCACTTTTTCGAACAAATCTGCCAGTATTACATACGAATCTGTACAATAATTCCATCCCTCTCCCGCTGGATACTCCAATTCGACTTTCTGGAACCATTTCGTTACATCCTCTCTACTTTGTACACTTCTAATCTCATCATCTGTAAGATTGTAATAGTCTAATGCTTCTTGAAACTCAGTAGGTGTTTCAGAAAAAATTTCCCTTACATTCGGAGCTATCATATTTGCAATTCCTAAATTAGACGGAAAACCAGCAGTATGAGATAAGAGATGCCGTATCGTGATTGTATCACTTTGTTGTTTATTATTTGTTCTGAAGTATGGTAAATATTTTACAATAGAATCATCCAATGAAATCAGGTTCTTTTCAACAAGTTGCATTATCGAAAGTGCCATAAAATTCTTTGAAATACTTTGAATGCTCATCAATGTATCACCATCAATAGGTCGGTTTACCGGTTGAAGCTGAGAGTATCCAAAGCCTTTAGAATAGATAATTTCTGAGTCTTTAACAATTGCAACGCTCAACCCAACTCTCTGATGATTATTAATAAGTTCATTAATATAATCTGTTATTTGGTTTAGTTTGTATTTTGATTGTTTCATACTTGTCTCCTTTATTCATAAAGTTATTTCCACTACTCATCATTTATTAGAGGTGATTAGATTATATCTGACTTATATTACTTCAAAATACCTCAAACTTATTTCATAAAAGAAAATAAGCCAATGTGTTACAAATACACATTGGCTTAATTCAAAAGTTTGTTCTTTTTCTTTTTTCATTTAGTACAATTCTTTGAATACTCTTTGATGACAAATAATATTTCCCACGCAAAATAGTCATATCCATTCCAGATAGATAATCGTTATAAATATTAGAATTTCTTAAATCCAATTCTCTTTTAGTAGCAGTATTGGATCCCCAATACTTTTTATTATCTTCTCTTCGTGGGATATAAATATGTTCACCATCAACATATTTTTGTATTAATTTTACTAACTCAGCTGGCAGAATATCCTTTGCTTTTTTATAGCTCATTTTTGCACTCCTAAATTTTAATATTTGTTTTAGGAATAGCAAAGGCTATTTTCTTATATTTTTATGCAATAGCCTTTGCTATGCAAAAATAATATTCCTCCTCATACAACCAATCCTCCTTGCATTTTAGCTTACTCTTTCCTACAATTCCGTTTTAATTTTACTCCTTATTATACCAATTATTTTCAGCCCATGTTAGAAACCAAATCCCTTCATCCGTTTCAATTATAAGTTGTTTCAAAATTAAACTTTAACACCTTGTAGTTGAAATACCTGCGTACTTTAGTTCAAGAAGAAAAAAAAGTTGCACAAGCAAGCCTAAGATCTTGCTAAAGCGTTTCTCCTTTGGATTTCACTATTTTAGTTTATAAGAGTCAACCTTACAGACAAATCCAAGATTTTTACAAACGCACGCGTTAGTTGAATAAGAAATTCTATAATAAAGTTTTGACCATTGTAAAATAACTACTACCAGGGGGATAATCTTGTATTTCACCGACAACTTTATATCCTTTTATTTCATAAAATGAACGTGCTTGAAAATCAAAAGTAGTTAATAGTGCCTTCTTTGCACCTTTCTCTTTAGCTAACTTTTCCGTTTTATCAAGCAAATCCCCACCTAAACCTTTACCTCTAAAATCTTCACGAAACCAAAAATCATTGATTTCAACCCAGTCCCAATAAACATCTGCGGTTATACCACCTATCCATTTTTTATTATCATCTGCAACAATAATATTTATGGGTTGCACTGAAGTTTTGTTCCTTGCTTCTTTATGGTGGAATGAGTGCTTATTATTAAACTCCTTTATCATTGTTTTTAAAAATGCTGAAAACTCTTCATCGTTCTCCAATAAAATTTCTATATTATATTTCATTCTTGTACTCCTTATTTGTATTATTACATGATATTGGACTAACCTGCTGCGTAAGTTCAGTAAGAAAAGGTACCCTTACAAGAAGCCACTTGTATAACTAAAGCTACCAGTTAGTTTAATAAAAGAGCAATAACTTTCGTTGGTATTTTTATTTAATCCTCTGAAAGAGTTATTCCCAATATATGATCAGTGAAGAGTATAAAACTTTCTTTTTTCATAACCTTGTCTGGGTGAGTAAATGGAATGATTTCTACATCATTTAATACAATCATTCCAGTCATATTAATAAACTTTTGATTTTCCATTCTAAATGTTACTTCTTCAGATTCGAGTACTGCACGTTCTAATAATGGTAATTTCTTTTTATCAGGTTCCTCTGTATTAATCTTTTCAGTAACTATGTAAGAACTTGAAGTTACTATGATAATTTTTCTTTTCTTCTCTTTTTCCTTTTGTAGTTCATTTAACATTGCTTGTATTATTACTATGTCTAACTTCTTCATATCTTGATATTGATTCATTTCGTGGCCAGTAACCGTAAAATTCATAACTAATCCCCCTTTTAATTCTCCCATTATATATTACCATGTTTAACCAATTTGTATATTTGAATATTAAAAATTATTAATCAAATTAAATATTTTTGAAATAAAAATAGACCATCGAAATAATGGCCATATTATGCTAAAGCTACCCGTTAGTTTAAAAAGAAAGCTACTTAAGATTATTTTACAATCGCCCGATTGTGAAACAAACAACCAACTGGCTTTGGTAACCCTGCTGTTCAAATAATTGTACCTATAGCTTAATTGGCAACCTTTTTTCTATATTTAGTTCTACAATTTAAAGGTTTATTAACAAAGAATTAAGAATATAAATAATAAAAGTCAGAAAAGATGGAGAGTGGTAACATGATTCATGATATAAAGGAATATGTAATATATTTAGATGGCATTCATAAACGAATGATGCAATATGTAAAATTAATACCTAATGAACTCTTAGATTGGAAGCCTTCTGAAGATAAATTTTCTACAGGTGATTTATTGCGACATATAGCATCATCTCGATTGATGTTTCTTGGCCTGTTTGAACATGGTTCGTGGACATACACAGGACATGATACTGGTAAGGGGCATTCACTTGAGGATATTTCAAATTATTTAGAGGAATGCCAGATTAAACTAACAGAGGGTCTATTAAAAGTTGGAAACAGTGTGTTGACCAAAAAGGTTTTAACACTTCATGGTCATGAAGTTAGTGCGTGGAGAATACTTATGGCAATCCCAGAACATGAAATCCATCATCGCGGGCAAATCTCTACATATTTACAAGTGAACAAAATTGAACCACCTCAAATTTTCGGATTAAAAATTGAGCAAGTTAAAACATTATAACTTTATGTAAGAGCTTAGGACGTCATCGTATGTCCTAAGCTTTATTTTTTTGTCTTGCTACACACCACTGATGGAGTTTAAGTGGAAATATACAAATCTTTTCACCCTAACCAGCTTTCTTTAAAAGCGTTGTTCCACAATGTGGCCCAATTGTTGAATAAGACATAAAGACGATTCTTAAACTAAATTCCCCATTAGTTTAAGTGTAACATTTCACAAACAAAAACCAATCATAGCCTTTAACATACCCTTAATTTAGTACAAGTAGGGTTTGAATTTTATACTGTCAGTCAAAAGTATGATGCTTCTGTTATTTATATGTAGACCT
Organism: Psychrobacillus sp. FSL W7-1493; assembly: GCF_038004905.1. NCBI lineage: Bacteria > Bacillati > Bacillota > Bacilli > Caryophanales > Bacillaceae > Psychrobacillus > Psychrobacillus sp. FSL W7-1493. The sequence continues at coordinate 971,043 of NZ_JBBOSB010000001.1, forward strand.
TATACATGATAAGATGAATGTAACAGGTAGGTTAGATGGAGGAGTTATAATGCAATCGAAGGAACTTTCCAATATAGAGCTATTGAAAGAAATAGCAGAGCTAATTAACGAAGAAACAGATATGGAACAAATGCTACAGGGAGCACTTCGTAAGCTTTTAGAGGGAACTATTTTTGAGACTGGATGGATTTTTTTCATTAATGAAAAAGGGAAGCAGGAGCTAATTGCCCATGAAAACCTTCCAAAGTCACTTGAAAAGAATGATTGCCGACACCTGCAAAAGGGTGGCTGTTGGTGCGTGTCTCGATATAGAAATGGAGAATTACAAAAGGCTTCTAACATAATAGAATGTCAGCGAATAGAAAATGCTCATAAAAAAGATGTAAATGAAGAGGGAATCACACATCATGCTACAGTACCTTTACAATCTGGGCAGGAACGCTTTGGTTTGTTAAATGTAGCTACAGCGAATACTGTCCGTTTTGAGGAAGGTGAGTTAGCCTTATTAGAATCTGTTGCATTTCAAATTGGATCAGCGATTAAAAGAATATTATTGACTAAGCAAGAGCAGCAGGTGGCGCTTGTTCAAGAGAGGAATAGACTTGCTCGCGATTTGCATGACTCTGTAAATCAGTTGCTTTTTTCAGTTACCTTGACTGCTCGAGGCGGCGTTGAAATGACAGACCAAGTCGAAGTAAAGGATACCTTTAAAGAGATTCAATATTTAACTCAGGAAGCACTAACCGAGATGAGAGCACTTATTTGGCAACTGCGCCCTAAGGGTCTAGAAACCGGAATTATAGAAGGATTAAAGGGATACGGTGATATTCTTGGATTATCCCTAAGCATAAAGGTAAAGGGAGTTATCCAACTTCCGGCAAAGGTAGAAGAGACTTTGTTCCGCATAACGCAAGAGGCACTAAACAATATACGCAAACATTCTGGAGTGGTTAAGGCAGAAATTTATATGACAGTCACAACAACCGATGTGCTTTTAGTTGTAAAAGATGAGGGCTGTGGTTTTCACATGAAGGATCTAAAATCACTTCCTTCAATAGGTCTACAAAGCATGAAGGATCGAGCAAACTCGATTGGTGGTACAGTGGATTGGGTGACAGAAGTCAACAAAGGGACAGAGATATTAGTAAGATTACCTTACTAGGGGGGGATTGAAATGATAAGAGTATTAATAGCTGATGATCACCACGTAGTACGTAGGGGGTTAATGTTTTTTTTGAAAACACAGAAGGATATGGATATCGTTGGCGAGGCAACTAATGGAAAAGAAGCTGTAGAACTGACCGAGGCTTTAAAGCCAGACATTATTTTAATGGATTTAGTTATGCCAGAGATGGATGGAATACAAGCAACCAAAAGGATAAAAGCAGAATATCCTGATATTCAAATTCTGATGCTAACAAGCTTCTCAGATCGGGATCATGTCATCCCAGCTTTAAAGGCAGGAGCAGCAGGGTATCAGCTAAAGGATATCGAGCCGGACGACTTAGCGGACTGTATAAGAAAAATTATGCGTGGTGAAAACACTATCCATCCTGAGGCAACTAGTCAGATGGAAAGAGAAAACGAGCCGAAAGAAGTGCTTCCACATGAGGAATATCCATTAACCCCTAGGGAACAGGATGTACTGGCAGAGCTTACAAAAGGCAAAAGTAACAGAGAGATAGCATCGTCTTTATTTGTCACAGAAAAGACCGTAAAAACTCATATTTCGAATATATTCGGTAAGCTACATGTCCAGGATCGAACTCAAGCTGCACTATACGCAGTAAAGCATGGTTTAACCGAATCGAGTGGTCAATAGATATCCAATAACAATTTAAAAAAATAGAAGAAGGAGTACTGTCATTTTAGTACTCCTTTTTAAAGTAGCAATAAATTTAATTTAAAAAACGATAACCTAGTACATTTCTTTCTAGGCTCCTACTTTTATGTTTTATAGGTGCTTTTCCTGAGATTCTATTTGACCAATGGTTAGTATTTTTTTTCTTTTCTTGATAGCTTCGATTACTCCATCCGAAATTTCCTTCTGTGTTAACCACCTTGGGCGGCTCCCTTCTATTAAAAATCCCAATTGAACTTGATGATAGGAACAATTCTTAGGCAATATAGCTTCTCGTTTAACTCTTTTTAAATCCGAACTACTCCCTAAAATATGGAACAAATCCCATCTGTCTTTTCTAATTGAAACCTCTGCTAAAATAACTTTAAGTGCTTCTGGAGCAGTCGAGTGTATCCAAGCTACCACCATATCAATCCCACCATTTTCATCAATTGTTGTACGCACCTTCTCTTGTAATTCAGCATTATTATTATAATCAAGAATAAGTGGTGTTATTTCATAATTTAAGTCTGTCTGTTCTATTAGTTTTTTCATACGATTAGAATTCCTTGCGATAATTGAAACGTGATACCCTTGATCTAATAACCAGAGGGAGACTCTTGATAACATTCCTGTTCCACCGACTACTAAAGCATGTTTCATGATATTTTCTCCTCCTTACGATACAATAGCCCGATATAAAAACGTTTTGCACCATGCAAGAACGTATCATTTCAGTTCACTATGTATTAAATAAGGTTCCCTTTAGTGCTTCCATATAACGGGTGGCAGACTTTTGGACGCTTTGCTTGGCCTCTTCTTTAATGACACGATGAAAGGCATCATATAAACGCGCAAATTTCAATTCTTTTATCCTAATTGAAATCCTTTCTACAGTAGCAGCTGGAAGTGGAATAAAATTTGGATAACTGTACATAAAGCTTACCCATGAACGGTCTGCTACGACACGAATAATATCTCCAGTCATTAAAACCCCGCTTTGGTTGTCTCCGTTTTTCCATTCTAAAACTGTTCCACCTTTAAAATGGCCACCAATTCTATGTAGAATGATTCCTTCTTTTAATTCAAGGGACTCACCAGACCAAAAAACTATTCGCTCACTTGGTCTCATAACCCATTCTTTATCATCTTCATGAATGTAAATTGGAGCGTTAAAGGCTTCAGCCCATTCTACTTGACTAGAGTAGTAGTGTGGGTGAGATAAAGCTATTGCATCAATTCCACCTAAATCTTTAATTTCTTTAATCGTTTGCTCATCAATATAAGAAATACAATCCCACAATAAATTAAAATCCTTGTCTTGTATGTAATAGGCTGTTTGACCAATTCCAAAACTGGGACTAGTGTTTATGCTGTATAGTCCTTCATCTTCGATATTAATAGTATTTTTGTATTTGCCTTCTTTAATCATAGATTCTAATGTGGTCCAATTTTGCCCATTAGAACTAATAAATTGTCTTTCTTCACCGCAAATTATACATTCCTTTTGTTTTCCAAAAGAATTTTCATACTGAACTCCGCATGTCTTACAAATAAATCTATCCAAAATAATCACTCTTCCTCTAAAATTCATTTTAGTTTGTGTGTTCTGGTATATCTTGTAATTGAATTGTATCACTATAAATAATGCGTCACTCTAATACTTTTGATTGAAAATTCAATATTCTTTGGAGGGCTTAACATAATCAGGTTTGAAAGAGAAGATTGGGAGGATATTGTTTCAGAGGAATTGAACGAATGGCAAAAGAAAACGACTCTCTAAAAAGAGAGTCGTTTTCTATATCAATTATATTTAAGTATGATGTATTAATTATTCATCTATGGATTCTTCTAGTTCCCCATCCTCTTGGTCTTCGGGAACTTTGACAACTTCTAGATATTGAATGTGATGACCGTCGATTTCTTTGACAGTAAATTCGTAACCTTGTTCTAGGAGCTTTTCACCACTGACCACATCGTAGCTTTTTGTCATAAACCACCCACCAATAGTATCAATATCTTCTTCATCAATATTAATATTTAATAAGTCATTTAAGCTTTCGATTAACATCTTAGCGTCAATAATATAATGGTTTTCAGCAACCTTTTGAACCTCAGGCAGCTCATCTGTGTCAAACTCGTCGCGGATATCGCCTACGATTTCCTCGATGATATCTTCAATCGTGACAAGACCAGAAGTTCCTCCGTATTCATCCATTAAGATGGCCATGTGAATACGTTCACGTTGAATTTTAAGTAATAAATCAGCGATAGGCATGTTTTCAATTACTCGAATAATTGGCTGCATGTAGTCAGCTACCGGAGTAGTGGCGTTTGCAGGATCTCGTATAAAGGCTGTTAAAAGATTTTTCATATTAACAAGTCCGATAATATGGTCTTTATCTCCATCAGTTACAGGATATCTTGTAAACTGTTCGACACCTACGACTTCAAAAACCTCACTAAGGGTTAAATCCTTATCGATGGAAGTGATTTCAGTTCTAGGAACCATAATTTCTTTTGCGATACGATCATCAAATTCGAAAATTTTGTTTACATACTTATACTCTGCTTGATTGATTTCTCCACCCTTAAAACTGTCCGATAGAATCATTCGTAATTCTTCCTCGGAATGGGCTACTTCTGATTCTGAAACAGGCTCTAATCCAAACACCTTGGTCGCTAAGAAACGTGCCGATCCATTCATACCATGGATTACCGGATACATAATTTTATCAAATATGACTAGCGGCTTAGCAACTGCCAATGTAATCTGTTCAGATCGTTGAATAGCAAATGTTTTAGGGGTTAATTCTCCAACTACTACATGTATATATGTTACTAATGAGAACGCAATGATAAAAGAAAGTAAAGAAGAAACACTTTCTGGAAGCTCAAAATACTCAAATGCTGGATGTAAGATTCTTTCTATAGTTGGTTCTCCCAACCACCCTAACCCTAAAGCAGTGATTGTAATACCTAACTGACAGGCAGATAGATATTCGTCCAAATTGGAAACAACCTTCTTAGCATTAATAGCTTTTTTGTTTCCTTCAGCTAAAAGCTGATCGATTCTTGTTGTTCTAACTTTTACTATTGCAAATTCACTTGCAACAAAAAATGCAGTGAAAGCGATTAAGACAGCAAAAGCTGTCAACCGTATGGCTATGTCCAAATAATTACTTTGTCCCTAACCCAAATGGGGGGTAGAACAAAGTGTACACCTCCTGTTTTCTAAAAAAATAGTTTCTAGGTTTAATAATAAAATATATAAAAAGAAATTACAAATCTTTATTCTTTAGGTTGCGACTTCATATTTCCCCCTGTAATCTTGAGATATAGTTTTCCTATTTGTTAGATAATTTTAATGAACTAGGGGGTATGGAAAAATAGTGAAAAAATATATTGAAATAGCAAGTGCTTCAACGAAATTAGGATTAACATCTTTTGGTGGACCGGCTGCTCATTTGGCTTATTTCCGAGAAGAGTATGTGCAGAAAAGAAAATGGCTAGACGAAAAGTTATATGCTGACATTGTGGCTATTTGTCAATTCCTACCGGGGCCAGCCTCATCTCAAGTGGGCATTGCCATCGGCATACTAAGAGGAGGAATAATTGGAGGGGTCATATCATTTTTAGGGTTTACCCTTCCTTCCATTATACTGCTTGTATTGTTTTCAGCATTTTTGATATCTACCAACTCATTTGACAGTGGGTGGCTACAAGGATTGAAAATCGTTGCAGTGGCCATTGTTGCTCATGCTTTATTGGGGATGCAAAAGACACTTGCACCAGATCGTATACGAATTTCTATTGCAATAGCTTGTGCCATTTTAACATTGCTTATTCCAACAATAGTAGGTCAATTCGGTATATTACTGGCAGCGGGATTGTTTGGATATATGTATTTCCGTTCAGATAGCAATGAGCCGGCCCCAGATATTAAAATTCCTTATGGGAAAAAAACGAGTATGGCTGCTTTGCTTTTGTTTTCTGGACTGCTTATATTTTTGCCCATTTTTAAGCCATTTATCAATTCAGCATACTACTTAATTTTTGATATATATTATCGTGTCGGTTCTCTAGTTTTTGGAGGAGGACATGTTGTACTGCCCATGCTTCAGCGAGAGGTAGCCCTTTCCCCTGATGTATTTTTAGCTGGGTATGGTGCTGCTCAAGCGGTCCCAGGTCCATTGTTTACGTTAGCTAGTTTCTTGGGTCATGCAACAGCTGGTATTCCAGGAGCCTTGGTAGCTACCTTTGCCATATTTTTGCCCTCTTTTCTAATGGTAATTGGAATACTACCATTTTGGTCAGCTATACGATCGAAAAAAGGAATTCAGAATGCCTTAAAGGGAGTTAATGCAGGTGTAGTAGGAATCCTTTTAGCCGCGTTATATGATCCAGTTTTTACGAGTTCAGTTAAAGAATCATCGGATTTCATCATCGTGTTAGTTACCTTTACCGTATTATTTGTTTTTAAATGGGCTCCTTACAAGGTTGTACTGTTAAGTGCAGTATTAGGATACCTTTTTCAGTTAATTTAAGTTTAAAATGTACGTTTTAAATTGGAAAAGCTACAGGTTATTGATTGTAGCGACAGGAGGCGACTTCAGCAGGATAAGTGAGACAGATAAGACGTCACAACCGCGCGCGTAAGCGACGGGTGATGGCTTATCACTCACCCCGCGAAAAAGCGTCCGACTAGAGTGAAAATCAATACTACTTTACACTTAAAAGAGTATCTAAACTTCATTTCCATCTGCTAACTGTTCGTCCTTAAATGTAAAAGTACGAATTTTTTGAATAATTTAATTATCTATTTCTTCAAAATGTATTGACAACTAAACTTTTATTGAGATAATATTAAGTGACACTAAATAATTTAGAAATGGAGGTATGAATAATGATTCGTTTAAAAGTTATCGCAAATAATTTAATAGCTCGTTCATACCTACCGTTAGACGCTAAATGACTGTTTAATAGCATAAGAATTACTATGTCTATTTTAAAGTGCATTACCGTATCATGGGTAATGCGCTTTTTTGTGTTCTATTATTTCCAAATTTTGGTGAAAAAACAAAGGAGGAGAGTTGGGTATGATTATTCAACAAGCTAAGCAAATTTTAATAAAGGAATCTCTTGAAGGCGGATAGTTGGTAAATGTAAAGGAAAGAAAAGAGGGACAATGAAATGTTTTCAGTATTATTTAAGTTAAAGTGGTTTTTTAAAGATCATTGGAAAAGGTACACTGTTGCAGTTGGTGTATTAATTATTGCAAGTGCATTTGAGATCTTTCCTCCATGGCTAGTAGGAAGGGCAATCGATACAATTACGCTAGGAAATATGAATAGCGACCTATTAATGGAGTATGTATTATATTTTGTAGGAATTATTATAGTGGGATATATTTTAAATTTTATTTGGCAATATCAATTATTCGGTGGGTCTATTACTATTGAGCGTATTTTACGCACGAAGCTGAATCGTAAATTTTTAAGTATGACACCGACTTTTTACGAGAAAAATCGTACTGGTGACTTAATGGCTCGTGCGACAAATGATTTGAATGCAGTTGCAACTACTGCTGGCTTTGGAATCATGACTCTAATAGATTCGACTATGTATATGTTAGCCTTAATTTTGGCAATGGGTTTTCTTATTTCATGGAAGCTTACTTTTTTTGCACTGTTACCTATACCAGTTCTTGCAATTATAATGCAGTATTTAGGTAAAATCATTCATGAAAAGTATATGGTGGCTCAAGATGCATTTGGGGATTTAAATGATCGTGTTTTAGAATCTATAGCCGGTGTAAGAGTAATTCGTGCGTACGTTCAGGAACGTGCTGATGAGAAGAACTTTGCAGACATGAGTGAAGAGGTTTATCAAAAAAATATGGTTGTAGAACGAATTGACGCCTTGTTTGGTCCTATCACCAAAATAGGAACAGGTATAAGTTATGTTGTTGCACTTGGTTATGGAGCTTACCTAGTTTCTAAGGGTGAGATGACGGTAGGAAACCTAATTACATTTAACGTTTATCTTGGTATGGCTATTTGGCCAATGTTCGCTATTGGGGAACTGATCAACGTTATGCAACGCGGGAATGCTTCACTTGACCGTGTACAGGAAACGTTAGAGTACGATGCAGATGTGAAGGACCCGACTGCTCCAGTGAATTTGAAGGATGTAATGTCCATCGGTTTTGATGATGTTGGATTTCAATATCCTTTATCACAGGTGAAAAATTTAGAAAATATCCGAGTAAATCTACAAAAAGGGCAGACGCTTGGCATTGTAGGCAAAACCGGGTCTGGAAAAACGACCTTTATAAAGCAGCTGTTAAAGGAGTATCCAATTGGAGCAGGTCAACTGACGATTGGAGATATCCCAATATCAGAGCAAACAAAGGATCAAGTATTAGAATGGATTGGGTATGTGCCTCAGGATCATGTGTTGTTTTCTAGAACCATACGCCAAAATATTCTTCTAGGAAAAGAAAATGCAACAGAAGAGGAATTAGAGGAAGCACTTCGTTTAGCACATTTTCAACAGGATTTAATGAATTTACCAATGGGATTAGAAACGTTAGTAGGGGAGAAAGGGGTTTCCCTATCTGGGGGTCAGAAGCAAAGGGTATCGATTGCTAGAGCGCTTATCAAAAATCCAGAAATTCTTCTTTTAGATGATTCTCTTTCTGCAGTAGATGCTAAAACAGAGGCAAAAATTATCGAAAATATACAAAACGAACGCAGTGGGAAGACAACAATTATTACGACGCATCGCTTGTCAGGCATTCAGCATGCCGACCAAATCATCGTTTTAGATGAAGGAATCATTGTAGAACAAGGTACGCATGAGGAACTTCTAAAGCAAAATGGCTGGTACAAGGAACAATATGATCGTCAACAGCTTGAGGGGGTGTCGTCATGAGTACTGGAAAACGACTCTACCATTATGCGTTATTTTATAAAAAGCCAATTATTCTTGGTTTAATCTTTTTAACGATTGCTGTAATTGCCGATTTGACAGGACCATTTATCGCAAAACAAATTCTTGATGAACACATTACAGATGGTGCGATTGATCTGGAGCCGATATTAATGCTCCTTGCAGTATTCTTTGGCCTAAGTATTGTTACAGCGGTTTTTAGATATTTTATGTTCATAAACCTACAGGTTGGAGCAAATCGTGTTGTTCAGAAGCTCCGAAATGATGTTTTTCAGCATATTCAAACTTTGCCTATACAATATTTTGACAACTTGCCTGCCGGTAAGGTAGTTGCTCGTGTGACAAATGATACGGAAGCTATCCGTAATCTATATGTTCAAGTACTTTCACAGTTTGCAACCAGTATCATTTCTATTACTGGAGTTTATATCGCAATGTTTATTTTAGACGTTAAAATGGCAGCAATCGCTTTATTCGTCATTCCGATCGTATATATATGGATGCTAGCTTACCGAAAATATGCATCTCAATATAATCATATTGTGCGAACAAAGATTGCGGATATGAACGCCATGTTAAACGAATCAATTCAAGGAATGTCGATCATTCAAGCGTTTAAACGGGAAAAACAAATGGACCAAGAGTTTGAGGAGATGAATGAAGAGCATTACAGTTATCAACGTAAGCTTTTAAAGCTAGATTCTGCCACCTCCTTTAACTTAGTACAGGTGCTAAGGTCTATCATGTTTGCTCTATTTATTTTAGTTTTTGGTAGTCAGTCCATGGAACCGGGAGCTATCGTCTCTGCTGGTTTGCTTTATGCCTTTGTGGATTATACGACGAGATTGTTCAATCCAATTACGGGGATAGTTAATCAGTTCTCTCAGCTAGAACGCTCATTGGTAGCTGGAAGCAGAGTATTTGAATTGTTGAATGAAAAAGGTGAAAAGGTAGAAGACAAACGAATGGAAAGATACGAAGGAAACGTGGAGTTTAAAGACGTGTCGTTTGCCTATAAAGGTGATGACTTTGTCTTAAAGAACCTGAACTTTGTTGCAAACAAAGGTGAAACGGTTGCTTTAGTAGGTCATACAGGCTCTGGGAAGAGTTCCATTATGAACTTGTTATTCCGATTCTATGACCCAACGAAGGGGAAGATTTTAATAGATGGAATAGATATCACCTCCCTCCCAAGGCAAACCATTCGCAATCATATGGGAATTGTATTGCAGGATCCATATCTTTTCTCTGGAACCATTGAAACAAATGTTAGTTTAAATGATCCTAAAATTTCACGAGAAAAAGTAGAGTCCGCATTAGAAGCGGTAGGTGGAGAACGTGTACTAAAAAATCTTGAAAAAGGATTAGATGAACCAGTAATTGAAAAGGGAAGTACCCTTTCTTCTGGTCAAAGACAGCTAGTATCCTTTGCAAGAGCGCTTGCCTTCGACCCGGCTATTCTTATATTGGATGAAGCGACATCTAATATAGATACCGAAACAGAAGAAATTATCCAACATGCGATGGATGTATTAAAGAAAGGTAGAACAACCTTCATCATTGCACATAGACTTTCAACTATTAAAAATGCAGACCGTATTCTAGTATTAGACCGCGGTGAGATTGTAGAAAGCGGAACACATGACGAGTTACTGCAGTTACAAGGTCGCTACGAACAAATGTATAAGCTACAAGCCGGAGTATCCCCTAATGCATAAGCATAAGGGGATTTTCCCTTTTCTAGAGATAAAAGATAGATAATTTTCTTGAAAAACGAGTTGGTGTGTGCATTTTTCTCCACACATCTGTTAACAGACTCAACTAATTTACAAAATAAAGGAAGGATATTTTTGGAATAGGTAGAATTTAGAGGAAAGGAGATGAGATAGTGAAAATAAAAGTATTCATTGCTATTTTTACGGCTGCAATCCTTTTAGGGGTTGGAAGTTATTTTATATTAGAGAAAGAATCTAAAATAGATATAGTAGAACCAGAAGTTAAAGCAGAAGAAAAACCACCTGCTAAAAAAGTAAAAGAGGTATCTGTTTCAGAACTTCCAGGTTCTAGTGGGAATTACAAAATAGACATCCGCCAGGCGGAGGATTTACGTTTCCACATATCTGCGGAGATTGAAGTTACGAATGAATCTAAAAGTGTATGGGAGGATATCGGTTTTTATTTTATCCCGAATGTTACGACGCTAGAGAACAAATACTATATGCTTTCTTCTATAGGAGAAGCAGAGATTACTTCTATTAGAAGCAAAGATGGCGAAGAATTATCATATAAATTGAATGATACCATGCTATATGTTACTCCAAAATCTGATGTTCAACCAGGTGAAAAAACAATATTAACAGTAGAATATTTATTAAAGCCGCCATTTAAAGGGCAACGACTGTCGAGAATAGGCAACAATATCTATTTAGCATTATGGTATCCAATGCTAGGTAGGTATACAAACAAATGGGATCTACATCCTTATTACCATATGGGTGAATTCTATGATACAGGGTATGGAGACTATGAGATTACTTATGAGTTAGCTAGAGAATACTTGGTTGCCAGCTCAGGAGAAGATGGTGAACCCAAGCCTACCATTAGTGGAAAGACACAAGGAGCAAATATTAAAGATTTTTATATAGCATTTTTAGATCCAGAAGAATGGATCAGTGAGACACTGCAAGCAAATGATACAACGATCAGATATTTTTTTCCTTATGATTTTCCAGACACTTTACATCAAATGATAATGGACGCTCAAAAAGCGTTTTTATTTATGGAAAAAAATATTGGGGATAATCCGACTAAAGAGTTAGATGTTGTTGCAAATAATTCAGGAATGGAGTACCCAAATATTGTAGAAGTATGGGTTGAACCAGGGAGACATGAAAGAGTATTAATTCATGAAATTGCTCATCAATGGTTTTATTTCATGGTTTCCAGTGACCCTTATGAAGAATCTTGGTTAGATGAGAGTTTAACGGCACTATTGGAGGGAACATACCGTACATTAAGATATGATTCCAGTGAATTGGGCGAACAATTAGGATTTAATGAAATAAATATTTTTGCTGAAAGAAAAACTCTGTCGGAAATTGCTAATCTTCCAGTTACGGAGTTTGGTACGGACCATGGTCCGTTACTATATGGGAAAATTCCTGCAATTTTACGAGATTTCTTTAAAGAGCGAGGCGGGCACGAAGAAACAATTAAATTTTTATCCGCTTATTTTAATGAATTTAAATATCAATATGTGGATACTGAGACCTTTGTAGAATTCTTCAATGAGTACCATCAAGAAGATCATACTGAGTTTTTCAAAGAGTGGCTTCTTTTAGAATAATTTATTTCATATTTTTTTATTGAACTATAGCAGCAGGTTAGTTCAATAAGCTGGAAAGTTAACAATAGGCGGTGAAATAATGAAAAGAAGATTACTATATTGTGTTTGTATTATTTTCTTGGGTGCTTGTAACCATTACAGTGAACCCTTAATAGAGGGGAAAATGGTTAAACTCACAATTGAATGTATGAATGGTATGACGATTGAGGTTGAGGAACAAAAAACCATCAATAAAGTACTTAAGGAAATCAACCAATCAAGAAGAGAAGGCACACAAGAGATGGAGTTCTCAATTGAACATCGAGGTACACTGGAAAACAGTGATGGAGAGACAGAATCTTTCCATTTTTTTAGCGGTGGGACAGCCTTAGTGTCTGGATATTATGTTCACTCAAATATTGATGATTTTTGCGGGTAATAGTTTTGCACAGTTAGAAATTGGTTTTTTAAATACCTTTTCTTGTTCAACTAAGGGGAGCTTAAATAAAAAGGAAATCAAATTTAAATGAGCCTGGAAGAAAAATCCTAGCTCATTTTTTGTGTCTTAAAACAACCTTGAGCTTTAAACATAGCTAATGTTAAAAAACAAGAAAGAGTTCTTTTGTAAATTCTTTCTTCTATAAAAAATTCGAAAAATTTAATTTAAGCGATTGTAATTTTCTGACGGAAATCGTATATTTAGTGTAACGAAGTAAATGGAAGAGGTTGTATATGATTCCTTGGTTTGTAGAGTGGAAAAAGAAAGTAGTTTCCTTTAATCGTAATATTCGTATGTTTATGCTGGCCAATGTTCTTATTCAAATAGGCATGGGTGTTTTTTCTGTAATGTACAATTTATACATTAAGGAGCTTGGATTTCCGGAAACGTTAAACGGTAAAATAATCGCGATGACCTCCCTGGCTTCTGCAATCATGTTAGTGCCTGCCGGGTTTCTTAGTGACCGTTTTGGAAGAAAGAAAATTATTATGATAGGGGCAGTTGTCGCAGCAGGTACATTATTTTATAGAAGTTTGATGGTTAGCGAGCAGTCTTTAGTGTATGCTGCTTTTTTTACGGGCCTCTTTATGGCGCTTGTTCAAGTATCAGGGATACCTTTTTTAGCTGAGAATTCAACCGCCAGTGAACGGATGCATCTATTTAGTATTCATTTTTCACTTATGACTCTAGCCGGGGTAGTAGGGAGCCTAGGGGGTGGGGTCTTAGCTGATTTACTGCATGCATTAGGTGGTCTATCTGTAGAGGATGCCATCAAATATGTGTTAATAATTGGAGCTACGATATTTACTCTAGGTCTCCTGCCGCTTACTAAGTTAAATCCGGTAGGGACTAGAGCTACATCAAAGGATAATCAAGATGACCAAAGAACACCTGAGCCAAGCAGCTTCAGAAAAAATGTGAAGATTATCATTTTATTTGGCTTTGCAAATTTATTAATAGGTACTGGCTCTGGGCTAGTAATTCCTTATTTGAACTTATATTTTTCTAATAGATTTGATGCTTCAAATTCATATGTAGGACTTATTTTATCACTTGGATCGGCTATGACAGCGGTGGCGATGTTATTAGGGCCTGCTTTAGTTAAGCGAGTAGGAAAGGTGAGGGCGCTCGTTATTTTTCAGCTGTTATCTATCCCGTTCCTTTTTATAACTGGCTATACGAACTCTCTTGTAATTGCATCCGTTGCCTTCCTAATGCGCCAGGCGCTGATGAATGCGGGTAATCCAATTCAAAGTGCCATAGCTATGGAATTAGTTCAGGATAAATATAAAGGGCTTGCGAATTCGGTCAATCAGATGGTATTCAATGTTGGATGGGCAAGTACCGGAACTATATCTACAGGTCTTGTGATGACCTTTGGATTCTATTGGGGCTATGCGTATACATTTACGATTACGGGAGTATTGTACTTGATTGCCTCTACGTATTTCTTTTTGGTCTTTGGTAGGAAAAAGCTAGACAGTGTGTAGCATAAAAGCAACCTTTGTGATTAAACAAAGGTTGCTTTAAATATCATTTCTTTTTTACTTTTATTCGATAAGATAAGCAGTTTTCTAAGCTAGCAACCTGCTGATAGGTCCATGTATCGTAGTCCATTGCCCCTCCAGGGAAGTAGCCTACTATTTGTAAGCCTGCTTGATGACACAACTCATCTATTTGTGCGGGTGCATAACATGCTAGTATTTGTGTGAACTTTTCTTCTGCGTCCTCTACACTCCACCATGTGTCAGTCATAGATGGAGTCTCCTTGATATACCCGTATTGCCGTCGAACTGTTGGATCACTTGTGGGCTGGATTTCTATTCCATTTACATTCTTCCAATATAAAGGCTGATAAATATCTATTAAAGCAATTCCATCGATATTCAACCAGTCATATATACGTTTGAGTATGTGGACTTGGTCTTGATCAGATCCAACACCAAAGCCATCTATATAGAGCACAATATCAAATTTCTTTTTCAACCTTACAGTATAAAAATCAGCACAGATTGCTTCTACGCTAGGGTGTGCGTTTTGAAGCGCATACTTGACTATTTTGTCAGCTAACTCAATCGTAGTAACATTTTTGCCTAACGCTGCAATTGCATTTGCTAATTTCCCATAGCCTGCTCCTAATTCTAAAACTGCTTTAAACGGTTTCCCAGCTTGTTCCTGAATAGCTTCTGCTTCCTGTTGATAAAATAAAGAATCATTGTAGTTATTATCATATATAAAATCAAATTGTTTTTCATAAAATTTCTTATGCCAATTGGATTGCATCTTTTCCTCCTGTAATTTTATTTTTACAGGTTGTACTTAAAATTTCGAATACCCATGAAGAAGAGCACCTCCTACTAATCTCAATTTTATCATAATTAGAATATTCGAAAAACAATTTTATGAAATTGTTTTGCTAAAAGATATATAAATATAATATTTTTTCAATTCTGTATTGAATGTTAATTTTGTTTGTAGTAAAGTTTGTTAAAAGTATTAGACTATATATTCTCAATTGTCTATAACTTTAATGGTGATTAATAGAGAAGGGGGTGAAAAGGGGAAACTACGTAGGGGAATAAATGAAGGAACTCAATTTTATAATAGCAAAGGAGAAAGCTAGAATGACAACAGCCTTGAAAGAAGTATCCACAAAAAAGAAAAAGATTAGAGAAGCGCCACATCCATTCGTTATTTTATTTACCGTTGTTATAATCATGGCTGTATTAACTTATATTATTCCAGCTGGACAATATGATCGTATAGAGAATGCAGATGGTCGTACAATCGTAGTAGACGGCTCCTATCAAACTATCGATTCTAGTCCTGCGGGTTTCTTAGATATATTTAATGCTATACATAAAGGAATGGTCGAAGCTGCTCCAATTATTTTCTTTATTTTTATGGTAGCCGGTTCATTCAATCTATTTAGAGAGTCAAAGGCGATAGAAGGTGCATTTGGTTCCTTATCCACTAAGATGAAAGGAAAAGAAATGCTCATTATTCCAGTAGTAATGATGTTTTTTGGAGTGGCTGGAGCAGCAGTAGGAATGTTTGAAGAAGCACTACCTTTCATCATGATTTTAGTGCCGATTGCCATAGTTATGGGATTTGATTCAATCGTAGGGGCCGCCATGGTTATTGTTGGGGTTTCAGCTGGATTTACAGCAGCCTTTATGAATCCATTTACCATTGGAGTCGCCCAAGGAATCGCGGAGGTTCCGATTTTTTCAGGCATGGGTCCACGCATCGGCTTTTGGATTGCTTTCATGGCAATATCTATTGCATATGTAATGATTTATGCCAATAAAATAAGGAAAGACCCAACCAAAAGTATTATGTATGAGGAAGATAAAAATAGAAATATTGATATCGAAGCGATGAAACAGGACACTATCACAAAAACTCAAGGAGTTATTATTGCAATTCTAGTAGTCACAATGGTTGGAATGGCATTTGGGGTATTGAAATTTGGATGGTTTATCACGGAGATATCTGCCTTGTTTTTAATCATGGCAATCGTTATTGGGTTGGTTAATCGACTGAAATTTAATGAGATTACAAAATCCTTTGTTCGAGGCTGTGAAGAAATAGTTGTAGGGGCATTAGTAGTTGGCTTTGCCTATGGGGCATTAGTTATTTTAAACGATAGTAATACAATCGACACCATACTGTATGGAATCACTAATTTAGTTGAGAAGTTTCCTTCTAGCTTAACGGCAATCGGTATGTATGTTATGCAAACATTGCTTAATCTTATTGTTACATCAGGCAGTGGTCAGGCAGCTTTAACTATGCCTATTATGGCTCCTTTATCTGATTTGTTAGGAGTAAGCAGACAAACGGCAGTATTGGCTTATCAAATGGGAGACGGAATCACCAATATTATCGCACCAACAAGTGGGCTAATATTAGCAGCTCTTGCTATGGCTAAAATCTCTTATGGAAAATGGGTTCGTTGGTTGTGGCCATTAATTTTGATACAATTTATAATGGGAGCAGTTTTTGTGACGATTGCTCATCTATTCTTTTGGCCAGCATGATACAGTTGTGTTATTTAGGAGGATTACAATGGAAAAGTTATTTAATAGATTAGAAGAGATTTACCCCGAGTTAGTCGATTTCCGAAGAGATTTGCATATGTATCCCGAGCTTTCTCATCACGAGGTGGAGACGCCTAAAAAAATTGCTGCTTACTTAAGGAACTTAGGATTAGAGGTTCGAACGGAAGTTGGAGGGAGAGGTGTTTTAGGTTACCTAAAGGGTGGGAAACCAGGGAAAACCATCGCACTTCGAGCAGACTTTGATGCACTTCCTATTCAGGATGAGAAGGAAGTAGCATACAAATCAAAAGTTCCAGGAGTTATGCATGCATGTGGGCACGATTTACATACGTCTGCACTTTTAGGGGTGGCAAAGGTATTAAGTGAGCACAAGGACGAGGTACCAGGAACTGTAGTGTTCATCCATCAATTCGCCGAGGAGACCACTCCAGGTGGTGCCGAATATATGATTAAGGACGGTTGCTTAGATGGTGTGGACGTTATCTATGGTTCACATGTGATGTCTCTTCAGCCCTATGGGACATTTAGTGTGATAGAAGGCTATGCTTCCTCTGCACAGGATGATTTTTATATAACAATCCATGGTAAAGGGGGTCACGGGGCATCTCCTCATGAAACGATTGATGCTTTAGTGACGGGAAGTCAGGTTGTATTAAACTTACAGCAAATTGTTAGCAGAAGAGTAGATCCACTAAAGGCTGCAGTAATTACGGTTGGTTCTTTTCAAAGCGGAAGCACTACTAATGTGATACCTGACACTGCCTATATTAAAGGGACAGTCAGAACCTATGACGAGGACGTGCGCACACTAATCGAGCAGAAGCTAGAACAAGTAGTTAAAAGCACTTGCGAAGCTGCTGACGCTACGTTCGAGTTAAAATATGTGAAGGACTGTCCATCTATCTTTAACGACCCTATTGAAACAAAGCGTGTAGAGAAGGTGGCTAGTCAAGTTCTAGGGGCTGATAACATTATCCCAGGGAAACCGATGAACGGAAGCGAGGACTATGCGTATTATCAACGCGAGATTCCGGGAGCTTATTTTATCATTGGTGGAGGGAACGAGGAACTAAAAGCTACCTACCCACATCATCATCCTAAATTCGACATCGACGAACGAGCAATAAAGGATATTGGTAAAATGTTTATTGGGACTGTTTTTGAACAGCTAGAAAATTGATGGCAAGGCATAGGGAAAAGAGCTTGGAGTAACATTTCAAGCTCTTTTTCTATTTATACTAAACATTAATCTGTGTCAGTGATATTCCCACCCACATTGAGTTATACTTAACAGTTTCTCATAAACAATAATCTTAATTTATTTCATATAACTATCAACTAACTCATAGCATCTTTTCTCAGTAAGATTAGCTAGAACAGCTACATATTCTAAATGTTCCTGCGTACCACCTTTGAACTTTAGAGAAGCTTCTAATGCTTGTTCATCTCTATCTTTTAACCATTGTCGTTGATTTTCTCTTAATTGGTCCATTTCTTCTGGAGACAGTTGCTCCTTCAAAGCGCCATATATTTCATTCAACAACTCATCCCACAATACCCATCTATCATCTTCCACTTTTTTTAACGCATAAGTCGAAGAATCAGTTGCCTTCAAATTTTCTGCCTCTAATTTAGTGTTGTTTAATTTTATCAAGTACTCTTCTTTTAAGGTAGAATCTTTAGGCACTGGATTTTCTTGAGTGTCATTTGATGTACTTTTGTTTTCATCCAAGACTGATTTTTTGTCTTGAGATACTTCACTATTTTGGGACTGGTTGTCCAGCTCAGTACTAGTTTCTGGTGATTCTTCACAAGCAGCTAATAAAGCTGCTAGCACTAATGTGACTATTGGTATTATATATTTTTTATTCATAAACTAAGCGTTCACCTTTCTTGTTTAGTCGTATACATGGAAGAGCATAAGCTCATGAATCATTTTTTTGACTGTTTCTTCGTCTGGAGGAGTCTCCCCGATCCACTTAATCGTCCCATCAGGCTCGTATTCTGCTGCGTATCTTTTTTGTTTATAAAAGAAAGAAACTGACCAGCCAGGTAGCTGTTTGTTGTCATAGAGTGACTTGAAGCTGAAATGTTGTAGCATATAATCATACCTTTCATGTGAGTGAATTTGCTCGCATATACTAGTATAAATGACTAGCGAAGGAGCATCTAATTGTTTATTGAAAAGCTGGAACAAGCAATTAAAAATGAGTACGCCGATTACCATCATTATATGGATATGTATAAGCTGACGGACGACCCATACTGGCAAGAATTCATCGAGCACGTGTACGAGGATGAAAAAAGCCATTATGAAATGTTTCAACAACTCTATTATATGCTTACAGGAAGTTTTGTTCAAAACTTACAAAAAGTTCCCCCGTGTGAAGATTTAAAATCCTGTGTCAAGCAGTCAGTCAAGGATGAATTGGAAACTGCAGAAGTATATAAGGAAATGCTGCTCCAAATACCGATTCAACAAGCATATGCACCTCTTTTTTGTGCGATGCATGATGAAACCGAGCATGCCATTCGATTTTCGATGATGTACAATGCACTCTAATTGTTTTTGTGTTTCTCTCTCCTCTGCTATAATAATCTAGAAGCTAGAGGAAAAAGGTGAGAACGATGGGTTTTTTATGGACAATCATATTCATGGCAGTCGTCGGAGCAGCAATTGGAGCGGTTACAAATCACCTCGCCATTAAAATGCTATTTAGACCTCATGAAGCAAAGTATATAGGGTCATGGAGAGTGCCGTTTACTCCAGGTTTAATACCTAAGCGTCGGGATGAGCTTGCCAAACAATTAGGAATAACTGTTATCAAGCATTTATTGACCCCGGATATTTTTAAAAAGAAGTACTTTAATGATGCGATGAAGAGTAAGGCTAATGACTTTGTGGTAAAGCAGCTAAATAAAAATATATTACAATCAGATAAAACAGTACATGATTGGTTGAAGCTTGCAGGAATAGAATCTGTGCCATCTCTTGTGAATGCAAAAATAGATGAACAGGTTGATATACAGTTTAATCGTATATTAACAAAGTTAGAGAATGAAACAATTCGTCAAATTGCTCCACTAGATTGGCAAGAAAAGGCCAATAGCAAGGTTGGGGATATTGTTTCTTATATTCTTCAAAAGGGTGAGGAATTTTTCCAATCAGAAGAAGGTAAAAGCACAGTTAAGAAGCTGATTGATGATTTCCTTTCTACTAAAGGAACACTTGGTAATATGATTCAAATGTTTATGGGAGATTCCAACTCACTTGTGGGCAAGGTACAGCCTGAAATTTTAAAGTTTCTACGGGCACCTGGAACAAGAGTGATGCTCGAAAACATTGTCCAAAACGAGTGGGAAAAGCTTAAGGATCGACCATTGGCTGAGATGATGGAGGGCTTTGATTTTGATCCACTAGTAGTCAATGTGAAGGCATATTTAAGAGAGCAGCTTGCAATTGAAGATAGATTAAATTATAGTTTAAACCATTACTTCCCTGGTGCCTCTGAATGGGTCGAGACCCAAATGGTACCGAAAATAACTAATTTTGCTTTTGTTGAGGCAGAGTCTAAATTAGAGGAAGTATTGCGTAAAATGAAGCTAGAGGAAATGGTGAAAGAGCAGGTTGACTCATTCCCAGTAGCACGATTAGAGGATATCGTACTTGGAATCTCTAAAAGAGAATTCAAAATGATTACTGTTCTCGGTGGTGTATTAGGGGGACTTATAGGAATTATACAAGGTCTAATCGTATTCCTAACTAGCTAAAAAAGGCATGTTCGATGCCTAAAAAAAGGAGCATACAAAACATGATTAACATTTATGACGATATTAACAAACTAGAGGCGTCACTACGCCAAACAGATGAATTCGCAAACGTGAAAGCAGCAGTAGAATCAGTAAAATCAGATCAAGAGGCGCTTGCATTATTCCAAAGCTTCCGCAAAATTCAGCTTACCTTACAAGAAAAGCAAATGAAGGGCGAGGAAATCTCTGGGGAAGAGATTGAATACGCACAAAAAACGGCACAACTTGCACAAACAAACGAGAAAATCTTTCACATGCTACAATCTGAAATGGCACTTAGCCAAATGATTGAAGAGATCAATCGTGTGTTGCTAAAACCAGTTCAAGAATTGTATGAAGGAATTTAAGATGTATTTAAAGCTCTAGGCTTCTTGCTTAGAGCTTTTTTTATTGGCTAAAAAGAAGGATTAAAGTAATTAATGACGAATTATAAAAATGAATGACTATTCACAAAGGGGATTTTATTATGTACAAAACTTTACTATTTGAACAAGAGGGTCGTATCGCCACACTAACTTTAAACAGACCAAATTCAATGAACGCTATGGATGAAACGATGATGGAGGAATTAGCAGATATTCTTGATGAGCTAAGAGAAAATAAATCTGTTCAGGTTTTAATCATTAAAGGAGAAGGCCGTGCATTTTCAGCTGGTGGAGATATTAAAGCAATGCTCAGCGATGAAAAGCCACTCGATATAGAAACTGCCATGGACTATTTAACTCGTATCGCAACCAACTTGTATACATTACCTCAAATTACGATTGCCTCCGTACATGGAGCGGCAGCTGGCCTTGGCTTTAGCATGGTATTAGGCTGTGATATTATTATCGCTGAAGAAAATAGTAAGCTAGCCATGAACTTCATCGGAATTGGCTTGATACCTGATGGAGGGGGTCACTTCTTCTTAAAAGAAAGAGTCGGGATCCCTAAGGCAAAGCAGCTGATGTGGAGTGGACAACTGTTTAACGGCAAGGAAGCGCAAAAATTAGGACTAGTAGACGAGGTAGCACCAGACGGAGCAGGTCATGCAACAGCTGCAGCATATGCTCAAAAGCTAATCGAATCACCAGTCGCAGCCATTATCACCTCTAAGGAAATTCTACATTTATCTAAGATTAATGAACTTCAAGCCATTTTAAGAGGCGAAGCAAAAGGTCAAACAGCAATGCGTAAAACAGCGGATCATAAAGAAGGTATTCAAGCGTTCGTAGAAAAGCGAAAGCCTGCATTTAAAGGGGAGTAATTATAGTGGGAAGAGCCGAGGCAGTGTATGTGTCGGCTCTTTTTTTGTGGTTAAATAAAGATTTGTGGAGTGTAAAAGTGAATCCCACTTCAAGACATTGATAAAACCCATAAACCCCGGAAAAGCGCCCGTAAAATCATGGGAAGTGTCCCATAACCAACCGGGAAACGCCCGTAAATCAATAGAAAGCGCCCATAAACCCCGAAAGCGCCCATAAAATCATGCAAAGTGCCCCATAAGCACCAGAAAATAGCCCATAAATTAATCAAAAGCGCCCGTAAGCTTGGCTTGCGCCCATAAAACCTGAAAAAGCGCCCATAACATCATGCAAAGTGTCCCATAACCCACAGGGAAGTGCCCGTAAATCAATAGAACCCGCCCATAAACCCCGCAAGCGCCCATAACATCATGCAAAGTGTCCCATAACCAACAAGAAAAACGCCCATAAACCAACAGACACCACCACAAAGGTGGCTCCCCCTATTACTCCTCCTATATATTTTCCCGAAAATTTAATTTAGACTGTAACAATATAGAGATCCAAACGTTTTAGGTTAGAAGGGAGGCAGGGTAGTGAAGAAGCAAAGGCAAGATGATTTAGAAACAGTCTATTTGGCGTATGCGAAGCCTCTCTACTTTTATTTACTTAAACTAACCGGTTCAGATACTATCGCAGAAGAACTTGTACAGGAGACCTTTTATAGAGCAACACTCTCCCTGGATATTTATGATGGGGGTCAGGTGAAAAGCTGGCTATACAAGGTAGCTAGAAATACATATATGGATGAATGGCGAAAGCGAAAGAGGTGGAGGTGGGTTCCCCTTTATGACTATCTCTCCAATTCAGAGGAATATGTAAGCCCTTATGGGATACCGGAGGATGATTTATTAAATCAGGAGAGTTCCCATGAGATCAAGGATGTATCCCTGCTGCTCCCAGAAAATTACCGAACCATTTTGTATTTAAGAGAATTTGAGGAATTTTCCTATGAGGAGATTGCAGATACGCTAGAAATTACGTTAGACCAAGTTAAAGTAACGATACATAGGGCACGACAACGATTTAAACAATTGGCAGAGCGACTTGGTAAGGATTTTGATAGGAGTGGAAAAGATGGAATGGAATGATGATAAAGCAAAAGCAATTGTACAAAAACATAAAAAACGTTTTTCATGGAAATTATCTTTCAATGTCATTCGTGTGCTATTAGGGATTTTTCTTATATATGCCGTTTATATGATAAGCGTTTCAATTATTTATGATGCTACCAATGTAGGTAAGCGTAATGAATTTTATCAGAAGCTAGCTGTTGATTGGAGCTATCCAGGTTATACCTCCAGTATTTCAGTCGGTAGCACGAATGAAATTAACCCATTTTTAACCCAAAAGATTGAATTTCCTTTAATAAAAATAATAGGTAAAGAGGAGTTTGCGATAACAAAGGTTAGCTTAAATAAACCACTTATAGACGCTTATAGCACCACTACTGTTAATGAGTATTTTCCCTATAGTAGTCACAAGGAATTTACTTTTTCTTTACCCTATAATCCTGTAACGAATGAAAAACTAGACGAAACGGAGACGGAGGATGTTTGGAACCAATTAGAGCACATACATGAAGGAAATGTTGCTCAGCTAGCTTTTTCCATTAACGATTACTCCTCACCAGAAGAACTATTAGATTTAGTTTCTTCATATCAAGTAGATGTTCTTTGGATGCCGGTTTATATGGGGGAGTTAAACAACTTCACTGAAGGTGGCTGGAGTGGCAGTGAAAACGATATAACATTAGCAAAACCTTGGGGGTTAGCTGGATTTAAACATGTAGATGAAGACTTTAACATTACATATTCGACCACTAATTTAAACACTGAAACAGTCAAAGAAAGCCAAGAAATCATGCTTAAAAACATGTCTATAATGCTACGGGAAAATAAAAACCTTGCAGAAACGTTACTAGGAACAGACTATCTTCAACAACGATATGACTATCTTCAAAAAGAAGGATTTCAAGTATACGGAGCAGTCGTGACAGGTCCAGTGAAACAATTACTGAAGCTTAAAGAGGTAGATGGTATTCACAACGCAAAACTTGGAGAGATCAAACCATGGAATTGGATTGAACAATAAAAAAGGGACTTAGCCCGTTAATTATAGCAGTGCTAAGTCCCTTTTTATATTACACATGAAACAATATTAGCTTGCCGGAGCTATTTACAAGGCGATGTGTTTTATTACCATAGCCCTTTTCGTTAATTGCTTCTTCACCTTGTTTTTTTGCTGCTTCGTCGTTTTCGTAATTCCATGTTTCCTCAATGATCAGTTCCCCTGTTGGTTCAAATGCTGTGAATTTATAGGCTTTCATCTATCATACACCCCTTATGTATTCTTAAAATTCATTATACAACAAAAATTAAAAAATAAAAGTAAAGCCAGCTTGACATCATTTCATAAAGTAAAGTATACTTTACGTAAAGTTAGCTTTACAAAAGGGAGGGTACCGGTGAAAAATTATGTTCGAGATAAGCGAATGGAACTAGGATTGACGCAGGATGAATTATCAGAAAAGCTGGAGGTGTCTCGGCAGACTATCATTTCTTTAGAAAAAGGAAAGTATAATCCATCTATTCAATTGGCTTTTAAGCTTTCCAGGTTATTCAAATGTTATATAGAGGACATTTTCATTTACGAAGGGGACGATTAAATGAATGCAGAATTTGATTGGTTCACGTTTTTAATTGGGTTGCCAACGGGAATAGCAATTTCCGCGATTACTTATTTTATTTCTCGCAAGATTGGTAAGAAAAAAAGACTATTTGATGAACGATATATTCAAGTTCATACAACAGCAAGATCTTATTCCTGGAAAGTCACAACTGCTGCAATATTAATAGCATGGATGATTATTATCATTGTGGAGGGACCAGGACTTGCATTCTTCATAATGACCGGTCTTTGGGTTATACACATAGTCTCTTATGGGGTAGGGGCTGCAGTAGCAGATAAAAATAACTAAAAGGAGGAATAAATCATGACCAAGGCTAAATGGGCACTAGTTGCATCCCTATTTGCTTTAATAGGAATGCCATTAATTTTCTTAGGAATTTCAATATATACAGGACAGTGGTATTACTTCCTCTTTAGTCTACCAGCGGGGTTGACAGCAGGAATAACTGGTTTAGTGACATCTCTTGTACAAATACAATTGGAAAAGCAATAAAAGTAGGGCTATCACACATTTATTTGTGTATAGCCTTTTCTATATGATAAAATAAGAACAAATATTCTATTTTTAGTGAGGTGTAGTAGGATGGCAGCTATTCGTTTTTTACATGTGGCAGATTTACATTTGGACAGTCCCTTTAAAGGTCTTTCATCTATCCCTAAAAATAGGTGGCAGGAAATCAGAGAAAGCACGTTCCATGCCTTTGAAAATATTATTCAGTATGCAGTTACGGCTAAGCCAGACTTTGTCCTAATAGCAGGAGATATATACGATGGTGAAAATCGGAGCTTGAGAGCCCAGCATTTATTTCAAAGGGGAATGGAAGCTCTTCGAGAAGTCGGGATACCGGTTTTTATTTGCCATGGGAATCATGATCATTTAAGTGGGAGCTGGGTGCGTTTCCAGTTACCTGAAAATGTACAGGTGTTTGGCCAAGACGTAGAGACTAAAACAATTGCTGTCCAAGGAAATCAAGTCCATATTTCTGGCTTTAGCTATAAGGAACGCCATATTCGAGAGGCGATGCATTCCTATTATCCGAATGCGAGTGGTCAAGACTACCATATCGGAATGCTACATGGAAGCGTAGAGGGAGACAAAGAGCATGATGTGTATGCTCCGTTTCGTCAAAGTGATTTAATCGGTAAGGGGTATGATTACTGGGCGCTTGGACATATTCACAAGCGACAGGTGTTACATATGGACCCTGCTATTGTTTATCCAGGTAATATTCAAAGCCGCCATCGCAATGAAAGAGGTAAGAAAGGGTTTTATGAGGTAACTCTCTCCAAAGATAAAACGGACCTACAATTTGTTCCATGTAGTATGTTTATATACGATCAGTTAGAGGTTTCTTGTAAGAATATTATCCATGCCAATGAATTGATAACCCTTGTGGAGCAGGGGCTAAAGGATTATGTGGAACAAAACGGAAACGCTATAGTAGAGCTTACGCTTTCCGATATCTCAGAAGAGACTTTTGAAATGCTGGATGCCTCATCGAGGGAGGAGTGGCTTGCTATTTTTCAGGAATCTCTAGACAAGCATAATCCATTTATTCTCCTTAAGGATTTAACTATTAACCTACCAGCTAGTCAGTTAAACGAAGCACTTATACTTTCGGAAATATGGGAAGGGTGGGATTCCGCCGAATGGAAGCTTGCCGTAAAAGAATTATATCAGCATCCAAAAGGTAGTCGATATCTACCAAGCATTGACGAGCATTTCATTGAAGAGGTCAAAGAAGAATCAAAACAATTGCTGAACAAGGCTGTATCGAGGGGAGTGTAGAGGGTATGAAAATAGAAAAGCTCCACATATATGGCTTTGGAAAACATGAAAATCTAGAAGTTAATGTACATGGTGGGATTAACGTATTCTATGGAGAAAATGAAGCAGGGAAGTCCACGATTCAACAATTTATACTTCACATCCTTTTTGGCTTCCCACAACGAAATTCACAGCTGTTAAGATATGAGCCTAGAAGTAATGCCACCTATGGAGGTAAAATACAAATTCTAACGGACGATGGCAGTAGAGTTTTCATCGAGAGAGTAAAAGGGAAGGCAAGTGGAGATGTTACCTTATATTTTGAGGATGGGACTCGTGGAGGAGAAAAGGAGCTTGGGACAATATTGAATGCTTATAGTCGAGCTGACTATGAGGCAATCTTTTCATTTTCTTTACTTCAGCTACAAGGATTTGAAAAAATGACGGAGGAAGAGCTGACACGTACTTTACTTTCTTCTGGGACTACAGGAATGGACACGTTATCTAGTGTTGAAATGCAGTTTGCAAAAGAAATGGGAGAGCTATATAAGCCTACTGGACGAAAGCCCTTCATCAATCAAAAAATGGAGGAGATACGACAGCTTGAGACCGCTTGGAAGGCACAAATGGACCAAGTGGAAAAGTACGAACCCTCCATCAAGCGTTTAAATGAGATTGAAAGTATCTTAAAAGAATCGGTAGAACGTGAGAAAGAGCTAGCGGACCAACTTCAGAGTTATTCCCATTGGAAGCAATTAAAACCGTTAAAAATAGCGGAAAATGAGCTTTTAGAGAAATTGGATAAGCTACCAAGTCATTCATTTCCTCCGGAAGGTCTTCGACGATATGAGGCTGTTAAGGACAAGCAGACCAATACTCAAATAGCGGTAGAACAATTTAAGCATGAGCTGCAGTCAATTGTTCATAGTAGTGAAGCAATAACTCCAGAAAATCTAGAGGAAATCCAAGGTTTTTTAAGCCAGGAATCCCAATGGCATCAATTACGTGCAAAACGAGTCCAGTTAGAAGAGGAGCATAGTAAAATTCTCCAGCAGCAAATGCAAGAGCTTAGCCTAGTTGGAATTGATTGGGAAAGTAGCTTAAATGATATAGTGACAGCTGATGTATCAATCCAGCAGGAGGACCGGCTGGTGACGATGCTTAACCAACAAGAGCAGCTTAATCAGCAATTTCAACAAGAAGAACGTTTGCTAAACCTGAAAATGCAGGATGTCGAGCAGCTAGAAAAACGGCTACGTGAATCTAAACGTTCACGTAATTCATCTAAGGGTCAGAGTAACACAAAAGGTATTATATTTTCATTAGTAGGATTTGTACTGATGGTTGGGTTAATCTTTAGTGTTCTTGCATCCAATTGGCTAATTGCGCTCCTTACAGTAATTATAAGTGCTGGGATATATAGCGGGTTTACCTTGCTCATCAAAGGTCTTCAAAAAGATAATGAGGCTCATCAATATACAGACCTATTAGAGGACGAATTAAGAAGTCTTAAGGATCAAATTATGCGTCTAGAGGGTGTTGTCTTAGAAATTGAACACCAAAAGAAGGAATGTAAGCATAAAATTTATGACTTTTTAAGAACTTATCATATTGATGAGGAATTATCCCCAAGCTTACTGCCTGAGTTATTTACCCGGTTAAGGCTTATTCAAAATCAACAAATCCAACTTGACCAGATGGAAGGTAAGCTCGAGGAAGTCAGTAAAAATTTAAGGGACTTGGAACGCAGAGCACAGTCCTTAGTGAAATCCCAGTTAGTAAATGATATTTTATTTCATCAGCTCAGAGAAATTTATTTGAAAGAAAAGAAAAGGCTTGAAGAAGAGCAGAGTACTCTTAGTAAAATAACAAAGCTACAAGAAAAGTTAAATGAACTAGAATTGTTATTAAACGCTCAGGAACAGCAGATTACTATGCTGTTTAAGGAAGCGGGAGTTTCAACAGAAAGTGATTTTTACCAAGCACATGTAGTTTCTCAAGCTAGAGCGGCACTAGAAAAAGAATTAGAGCACGTGAGAATGCAATTAGGCGATCGGCAAGTAAACATAAATGATTTTGAAGAAGGCTTTGAAAGAACAGTAAGAGAAACTCTAGAGGCGATGAAAGAAAAAAGTCATATTCTTTTAGAAGAAAAAGCAACCTTACTTTATGAAACGAGTCGCTTACTCGAGAATGAGGAACAAAGTCAAAAATTACAGCAATTAGAAGAGAAAAAATCAGAGCTGTATGAGTTAGTAAAAAAATGGGCTGCTTATAAAACGGTAACAGAAGCAATCAAGCAGACAGTGTTGCAGTTAAAAGAGGAACGACTGCCAGACGTACTTGATAAAGCCAAAAGCTATTTTAGGATCTTAACGAACAAATCCTACGAGCTGTTAGAGTTTACACCCGAGGGCTTATTCGAAGCGGTTAAACCTAGTGGAGAACGATTTCGAATAGCAGAGCTAAGTCAGGCTACGAAGGAGCAAGCGTATATTGCATTAAGAATAGCTTTAGCGGTTTCTTTAAAGAATCGGTTATCCTTTCCTATTATTCTAGATGATCCATTTGTACATTTCGATCGAAACCGGTTAACACAAGTGGTACAATTAATGGAAGAGCTACAAAATGAACATCAATTACTATATTTTACGTGTCATGAGCATATGCGTCTTAGTTTGAATGAGGCTCATATAATAGACGTAGCTACAATACAAGTTGGAAGTGGAGGGGTTTTGAGATGAAGGGAATTACACAGCTACGAGTAGGAGATCCTGTCGATCATTTCTTACTGATAAAACAATCAACTAAAGGTATCACTACAGTTGGAAAACCATTCATGTCTCTTATATTGCAAGATAAAAGTGGAGATATCGAGGCAAAGCTTTGGGATACAAACGAGGAACATGAAAAACAGTATGCTGCTAGTCAAATAGTGCGTGTCGGAGGAGAAATACAAGACTATCGTGGCAAATTTCAGCTACGCGTAAAAAGTATCCGACCTGTGAAAGCAGACGAGACGATAAGTATCAATGATTTAGTCCCATCAGCAGAAAAGCCTAAAGAAGAATTGATGGAGGAATTACTGCAATTTTTCTTCGAGATGAAAAACCCAGTGATACAACGAGTAACACGTCATTTAATGAAAAAGCATCAAACCGCATTTATGACATATCCAGCTGCTACTAAAAATCATCATGACTATGCTTCTGGTTTAATAGATCATGTTGTTTCCATGCTGAAGCTAGGGAAATCCATTAGTGAGCTTTATCCGACTATCAATAAAGATCTTCTATATGCCGGAATTATCTTACATGATATTGGTAAAGTAGTAGAACTTTCAGGTCCTGTTGCTACAACGTATACAATTGAAGGTAACCTTTTAGGACATATCACCATCATGGTGAATGAGATATCTAAAGCAGCAGAAGAGCTTCAAATTGAAGGAGAGGAAATAATGCTTCTTCAACATATGGTGCTTTCTCATCATGGAAAAGAGGAATGGGGTAGTCCTAAGCGACCGATGTTAAAAGAAGCTGAAATCCTTCATTATATCGATAATATTGATGCGAAGATGAATATGCTTAATCGAGCATTAGCTAAAACTAACCCGGGTGAGTTTACTGAGCGTCTTTTCGCTTTAGAAAATCGTTCCTTCTATAAACCTACTTTTGAATAGCTAGAAAAAACGTAAAGGTCAAATAGACCTTTACGTTTTTTTATATGGCCAGCTAAAAGATAAAAAGAGACCGCAATATAGTTACGGTCTCTTTAGTCAAAACGATATCTAATTATTTTTCAGTTTCTTCAGTCGTTGCATCTTCTTCAGTTACTGGTTGCTCTGTAGAACCTGCAGCGTCTCCTGCAGCTAAAAATTCATCAAGTGCTTTTTCTAAATCTTTATCTTTGATGTCAACTTTTGCATCTTTCAACAATTTAGAAATTTTAGGTAGTAATGCAGCTTGATCTGCTTTTTCAAGTTTTAAGTTTTTCTCTAACTCTGCTTTTTTGTCATCATACGACTCTTTAACTTCACGCTTGTCCGTAACTTCGATAACGTGGAATCCAAAGCTAGATTGAACTGGCTCACTGATTACGTTAGGCTCTAAGGCGAATGCCGCTTCTTCAAATTCTGCAGCCATTGCACCTTTACCAAACCAACCTAATTCTCCACCACTTTCTTGTGCAGCTGGTTCTGTGGAATAAGCTTTTGCCACTTCTGCAAAATCTTTTCCGGATTCTAATTCAGCTTTAACTTTCTTAGCCGTTTCTTCATCCTCTACAAGCACGTGGCGTGCATTAATTTCATTTTTCGTATTTTCATATTCAGCCTTAATTTCATCTTCTGAAACTTCTACATCTTCAATAAGAGCAGCTTCTTGTAGAAGGTTAAGACGTAAATACTTTTTGTAGGATTCTTCTGTGTATCCTTGTTGTGCAAGCAATGTTTCAAAGTTTTCCCCAAGTTGTTCTTTATCTGCTTTTAGCTGAGCATCTACTTGTTTGTCGGTAACATCGTACTTAGAGTCTAAAACTTTTTCAATCATAAGAAGTTGAAAAGCTTGATCTCCAATAGAAGCCTTCATTTCTTCATATAAATCATTTTGTGTGATGTCGCCTACTTTAGAGGATGCAATTACTTTGCTGCTATCCGCTGAATCGTCACTACAAGCCCCTAATGCAAGAACTGATGCTGCTAACGTTAATGATAAAACTGTTTTTTTCATACAAATCTCTCCTAACTTCATCGTGCTGCAAGTGTAACTATACCATAAACGAAATAAAAACAAAAATGGTTCCCGTTCATCTGCCCACCATATTTGGAAACCACCGCATAAGATAAATTAGAAAGAGGAGGTGTTCTAAATGGGTGGACAATATAACTACGGCGGAGGCACTGGAGCTGGTTCTGGCTTCGCTTTATTGGTAGTTCTGTTTATTCTTTTGATTATCGTTGGCGCTGCTTTCATCTACTAACGTAATCAACGACTAAGATCACTCAGGTGCTCTTAGTCACTCTAAGTCTAAAAAAGAAATGACCCAATCATTTAAATGATTTGGGTCTATTTTTTCTATTAAACTGCGTAAACTAACTCAACATAGAAAGATACAAGAAGAATCGTAATTAATATATTAATGGTTCTAAAAATCTTAGGATGTTTTTCTTCTGGGATTTCTTTTGACATTACAAGTGCATATGTCATTCGATTAATTTGTAGCAAGTAAAATGCTGAGAATAGAACTAAAGTAAATATGATCATGTCTAAACTCCCTTCATGTACACTAAGCATATCAAATTAGGGGTATTAGTTACAAGTGTAACATATTGCTAATGATGGGAAGCGACGATTAAAATTTGATAACCAGCGTCTGTTTCTTCGACAAAAGCACTTCTAGGTGACTTACTTAAATTCTTTACATAGATCAGGTCTATCAAGCACATACCGCAATGATAGGCTAAGAGCATAATGAAGTAATGAGCAAAATGTGGCGCCACAAGAGCACCTATTAGAATAGCAGCGTTAATAAAAATAAAAGGTGAAAGCAACGAAAATATAAACTGATATTTATTTATTGGTTCACAGACTTTTATGGAAACTATCGGAAGAAAACCATAACGTCTGTTGAGAGTTACTTTTATATGTTTACGAATCGTAAATAACGGAAGAAAATGAAACAACTTGTGAAGTGGATATACCATTATCATACCAATCGCAAATAGCCAAAAGAAGTCATCAGATTTATGTGAGTCATTAATAGTTCCTTGTAAAGCATAGACAATTGAAAAAACGGACATAACTAGTATGGAAGATAGGAAAAATAGCCGTTCCATACCATATTGTTTTTTGACATTAATAGTTTTCCAACAATGCAAGATTGATGCATCTCCTATATAGTAAAATATATTTCAGATACATACAATACGATGTTTCTATA
Organism: Psychrobacillus sp. FSL W7-1493; assembly: GCF_038004905.1. NCBI lineage: Bacteria > Bacillati > Bacillota > Bacilli > Caryophanales > Bacillaceae > Psychrobacillus > Psychrobacillus sp. FSL W7-1493. The sequence continues at coordinate 1,003,214 of NZ_JBBOSB010000001.1, forward strand.
TAAAATACAAGCTTATTAATTGTAAAGATTTATAGAACGCTTACATTGCTGATATGACGCTATTCTGCCTTTGTAAAAGACTCATCAATGTTTTGAATAGAACGTTCGAATATTTCCATGAAGTCGTCACCATAAATATTGCGAATAACTGCCATAACATCCATGAATTCTGGAAACCTGCCGTACAAATCTTTCATTGGACGAGACCCTTCAATAACAGAATGGGGAGTTTGGTGGTAATTCTCATACATTTCCTCTAAAAGTAATTGACCTTTTTCCGTAACGTCTACATAAGTGTTGCGCTTGTCTGTGTCTCGTTTAGAGAAAGAAAGCAATCCACGCTCCTCGAGTTTCTTAGAGAAATTAAAGGCTGTAGAAACATGCATAACTCCAAATTTGGCTACATCTGAAATGGTAGCACCTTTTAAATGATAGGATATCCATAAAATATGGTGTTCATTAATATTAAGGTCATAGGGCTTAATCCACGTTTGCCAATCTTTTTCTACTGCCTTCCAAAGAGCCTTTGAAAGTTGAGCGATTCGCTGACTATATAGCATTGCTTCCTTCATCGTATAAAATTGATCAGTCATCTCGTATGCCTTCTTTCTGGTATATAATCTTAACACATTATAGCAATAAAGTAAGAAAATTGAAATAAAATATTTGAAAATATTATTAATTTTATAATAATTTATTTTATTTCAAGATTAGTCCAGTTAGACATAATTTCCTATAACGATAAGTATAGACACCTATAGTTAGTCTAGCAAGCTATTCATATAGATATATTTTAGAATAATTGAAACATTCAAAAATATGTAGGTTTAAAAAAAGTATGCCTTTAATCTAAAAGACTAAACGCATACTTTTGGTTAGTTAGTAACTATAACTTCTTTTTTCTTAGGAAGTGCTTGTTCAAGCTCATCAATAGCTGTTTGGATGGATGAAATCTCATTTTGTAATTGTTGTTGGAGAGGGGCTGTGTCGCTTTGCCACTTTTCAACGCTTTCTTTCAAGTCTTTGACTGTTCGTGGAATCATAACCTGTGATTCTGCCTTTAAGCTTTGTATCGATACCTTCACTTTTCGTAGCTGATCGTTGATATCGGAAAGCTTGTCTTTGTAGTCAGCAGATACCGCTTTAATATTTTCCCTAACTTCTGGACCACTTTTAGGGGTGGATAAAAGTACAGTAGTCGCACCTGTTAACGCTCCAAGAGCTACACCAATTAATAATTGTGATACTTTCATGCAAATCACTCCTTATATGTATATATTATTCCTTTCCTTTCCATTATTAAAACATAATATTCAATACAAAAAAAGCTTTCCTCATAAAAGGAAAGCTTTTTCATTGTTTAGGAATTATAAAAATATAGACCTGTGGATAAATTAATGGCAAGCTCCACCGCCTTGCCCCTCGGGGTCAAATGGGAAAATACTGCTCCTGCGCAAGCTCGTCGCAAACAAGAGCGTTTGCGGTGGCTGAGGAACTGCCTCCTCGCCTTTCCTCATTTGCCTGTCGGGGCAGACACAGGCGCTTGCGCTTTTCTTGTGTTAAATGGTAAGTGCTGTATTAAAATTAGAGCGTTTCACAAGTTTTACGACAATTGGATAAATGATAAAAAATGCTATGCCATTTATAAGTATTGCTGGTAAAACGACTATTAGGAAGAGTTCTGTAAATACAGCGCCTGCATTAAATATGAAAATAGCGGTGGATAGGAAAACAGTTCCTGATATTAGAGTGCCAACGCAAGTTAAAACGACTGCTACGGCCAATTTGTTAGCTAATTTATTTAACACAATAACTAGTCCAAAGAAAACAAATGCAGTAATTGTTTTATCAATTATATTTGGAACAAAGCCACCAGGGAAGGTCGAAAATAATCCTGAAATTATTCCTGTGGATAATCCTAGTAAAAATACACTTTTGACCTCAGGAAATAATAGTATTCCAATAAACATCATGGTCAACATAAAATCTGGCTTCATACCCCCGTTAATGCCGGGAATAATAATGTAAAGCACTGCTCCTACACCAACTAGTAAAGACATTAGTACAAGATTTTTCGTATTCATTTCTCATCTCTCCTCAACTTTTCTCAGGCTGTTTAGTTCTCCTAACGTATCCTCATGATCGTTAGCAAGAAACTTATTATAGATTGTAAATCTTTTTCCTTTTAAAAGCAATTAGTTGGCAGATAATTTATTTGACAGTTCTTTTGCCAATTCCTGAATCATGTCGGATGAATAGGTTTTTTCCTTTGTATTCCAAGTGAGCTTCAGTCCATCGGTTTGATCGTAGCGTGGAATAAAATGCAAATGGAAATGGAAAACGCTTTGTCCAGCAGGGGCACCGTTATTATTTAATAGGTTCATCCCAACAGGTCCAAACGTATCTTTTAATGCAGACGCAATTTTGGGAACTACCTTAAATAAATTGCTAGCCTCTTCTTCGCTTAAGTCATATACATTTTCCTTGTGGGATTTAGGAATGATTAAAGTATGTCCCTTTGTCAGAGGCATAATATCCATAAAAGCATACACATGTTCATCCTCATAAATTTTAGCACTAGGGATAGAGCCATCGATTATTTTACAAAAAATACAGTTACTCATGAAAAAACCTCCTATTCATTATTAGGATGAGTTTAACATATAATAGGACAAGTTTGTTTTTCTTTTTAACAATTTGAGAGATAGAAATGAAATGACAGAAGATTTTTAAGGCAGGCTTTGGTAAAATTATAATTAAGAAGAAGTGAGGTGTAGAAATGACTGTATTAGAAGTAAAAAATGTAACAGGTGGATATACAAGAAAGCCTGTATTGCATGATTTGGACTTTTCTATTGGTAAAGGAGAGCTTGTGGGTTTAATCGGGCTGAATGGTGCTGGGAAAAGTACAACGATCAAGCATATTATTGGAACAATGAATGCCGCAAACGGGGAAATTCTACTAAACGGAAAGACGTTAAAGGACGACCCAGCAATATATCGCTCTTCTTTTTCTTATATACCAGAAACGCCGGTATTATATGACGAGTTAACGTTAAATGAACATTTAGAGCTTACGGCTATGGCCTACAATTTGGACAAGGATGTATTTGAGGCAAGAAAAACTTCCCTATTAAAAGAGTTTCGTATGGAAAAACGATTAAACTGGTTTCCAACTCATTTTTCTAAGGGAATGCGTCAAAAAGTGATGATTATGTGTGCATTTTTAGTGAGTCCATCCCTATACATTATTGATGAACCGTTTGTAGGTCTAGACCCTTTAGGGATTCAATCACTACTGGATCAGATGAAAGCAAGAAAGGATGAGGGGGCTTCTGTCCTCATGTCGACACATATTCTATCAACAGCTGAACGATATTGTGATCGCATACTTCTTTTGCATAATGGGAAAATTCGTGCACAAGGAACGATGACGGACTTACGAGCAGCATTTAACATGCCATATGCTACATTAGATGATCTTTACATCGAAATGACAAAGGAACAACAAGATGAATAATTTGCGTGAAGTATGGAGTAAGCGATTTGTCTTCTATATAAATGAGCTCCAGAAATATATGAAATTTATTGTTTCTGGTCATTTGGCTATTGTTATCGTATTTGCGATTGGCGCGCTAGGCTATACGTATAGTGGATGGCTAAACACAGCTCCTAAGGATTTTCCCGCATATTTGGTAGTTGCGTTTATCTTAAGTATCTTAGTTACATTGAGCACACCTGTTACTCTGTTAAAAAATGCAGACAGTGTGTATTTTTTGCCGTTAGAAACAAAGCTAGGGGAATATCTACGACTTGCACTTCGTTGGACCTATTTCTCTTCAATAGTAGTCACCTTGGCTGCATATGTTGTGGCAATTCCTTTACTTACAAGAGTAGCTGGTAGTACAAGAGAAGAAATTATTGCTCTATTGATATTTTTATTAGTATTAAAGTATTGGAGCATCCATACGGAGTTCAACTTCCGATGGGCTGCTAATGGAAGAGGCGTATGGGGAGACCGTTTTCTACGCTTTCTACTTGTATTAGTGGCACTGTATTTCCTATTGAATGGAAGCTATTTATTTGTGATCTTAGTAGCTATTGTACAATTTATTTATACAATGGCATGGGTGAAAAAGAAAAAAGAAGTTCCATTTCCATTTGAACACTTTATTATAGTTGAGCAATCTCGTATGATGAGATTTTATCGATTTGCTAATTACTTTACCGACGTTCCACACATTCGTGGAGCAACCAAAAGAAGAAAATGGTTGGATGTATTTTATAAGCTTGCGAGATATGGACAAAAAAATACCCAGCTTTACTTAGTTATGAGGACTTTCATCCGAACTAATGACTTTTTCTATTTGTGGCTGCGTTTAACTGGACTTGCAATCATCGGAGCTGTATTCATTCCGTTCCCAATCGTATCCATAATATTTGCCGCTGCTCTTTCCTTTGCTACAGTTATTCAGATTAAGCATGCACTATTATCAGGATATGAATTTAGAATGGATCTTTTGTTTCCTATTGAAAAGGACGCAAGAAAGCAATCAGTTGCGAGTTTAATTAGGATTCTTCAGTTCATTCAAGCAGCGGCTGTTTTGATAGGAGTTCTAATCCAAGGTGGAAATTCTCCTATCACATTCTTAGTACCAGTAGCAGTGCTAGTAGTGTCAGAACTAACTTTGCGAATGAGTAAAATCTAATTGTTGAAATAAAAAACTGCAAATACACTCAAGTAAATTGAGTAGTTTGCAGTTTTTTAATTTGAAAAAAAAGTATGGAGTAAGTAGGTTGGAGTGCCCCATAAAGAATAGAAAAGCGCCCGTAAATAGGTTCGAAGTGTCCCATAAATCAAAGAATAGCGCCCATAAAGTTAGGAACCGCCCATAAGCAGGCGGAAAGTGTCCCATAAAGTGTAGGAAAGAGCCCATAAAGGTGTGAATCGCCCATAAGCAAGCGGAAAGTGCCCCATAAAGAGTAGGAAAGAGCCCATTTGCAGGTTAGAATTGTCCCATAAATCAAAGAAAAGCGCCCGTAAAGGTGGGAATCGCCCATAAGCAGGCGGAAAGTGTCCCATAAAGAGTAGGAAAAAGCCCATAAGTAGGGGGGAAGTAACCCATAAATCAAAGAAAAGCGCCCATAAAGTTAGGAACCGCCCATAAGCAAGCGGAAAGTGTCCCATATAGAGTATGGAAAGAGCCCATAAACAGGTAAGAAGTGTCCCATAAATCAAAGAAAAGCGCCCGTAAATGTGGGAAACGCCCATAAGCAGCTCGGAAGTGTCCCATTAATCCAACATAAAACTTGAATTAGCAAATGGCATTATCTTCTTTGTGACACTTGTGTATTACAAAAATAGGAATCATTAATTTATTTTTTGTACATATTAAAAATAAGAAAACGCTCAGATTATGAGCGTTTTAGCGTTTGTTAATTAATCTCTATTCTTATTCCTCTTTTGTTTTCGAACGATAGGTCGATATATAAGGTGCACTTGTAAATAGCTGTTGCTTATCTGCGACACTGGTGAAGTCTAGCGCAACAGACTTTTCCCAGATTTCATAGCTATTAGGTCCGTTCCATTCTGATAAGATAATATAAGTATCTGATTTTAAAGGTTTTAAAACGCGTAAAGCTATGAAGCCTGGTTCAGATTCAACAGTTGGAGACAGGTTTGTATATTGATGTTCAAATATTGGTTTACCTTCATCGGATACGGGGATGTGGTGAAGGACAAAATATCCATTTTCATTAAAACTGCCGCGAGATTCTAAAATTTCATAAATACGAGGGACTTGAAAGACGGATTTACCAGTCGTTTCATGAATGAGAACTGAATTTCCTGTTCCATGTAAAATGTATATATTTTCATTGGGATGTTTATCTTTTATGGACTGCATAAACTCAGGTGTTCCGGACGTCATATATAATTTCATTAAACTTCCTCCAGTATAATTTATATTTTGTATTTATATTTTCCCCTAATTTGCAAATTTAAAAACAACCTTTTTTCAGGATGGTTTGAAATCAGGACAAATTTATGACAATTCCCGTTTATAACTATACATTAATTCAAGAAACGTCTATAGTTGAAGCGTATATTGGAAACGGAATGTAATCGTTATCAAAGGCAATTCAAAAGATTTTCTTCAGGCATTGTAGTAAAGTATTATCATGTAATGTATTTAGGTATAAAATAACATGTTATCAAGAAGGGCAGGAAATGAAATGACTACTTTTAACGACACACTTTTACGTGCAGCGCGCGGTGAGAAAGTGGAACATACACCTGTATGGTATATGAGGCAAGCGGGAAGATCGCAACCAGAATATAGAAAAATTAAAGAAAAATATTCTTTAGAACAAATTACCCACGAGCCAGAGCTTTGTGCGTATGTGACACGTCTACCAGTAGAAAACTACAATGTAGATGCGGCTATTCTTTATAAAGACATTGTAACTCCACTTGTAGGAATCGGAGTAGACGTAAAAATAAAATCTGGTGTTGGACCAGTCATTTCAAATCCAATACGTACCGTACAAGATGTGGAAAAACTAGGAGAATTCTCTCCAGAAGACCACGTACCATTTGTTTTAGATACTATAAAATTATTAACGACAGAACAATTAAATGTCCCACTAATTGGTTTTGCAGGTGCTCCATTCACATTAGCAAGCTACATGATTGAGGGTGGACCATCTAGAAGCTATAACAAAACGAAATCATTTATGGTATCTGAGCCACAAGCATGGTTTGCTTTAATGGACAAGCTTGCTGATATGATTATTATTTACATAAAAGCACAAGTTAAAGCTGGAGCTAAGGCCATCCAAATTTTTGACTCTTGGGTTGGGGCATTAAATGTAGAAGATTATCGTATCTTCATCAAACCAATTATGACTCGTATTTTCTCAGAAATACGTGAGACAGGTGTTCCGTTAATTACATTTGGTGTAGGTGCCAGCCACCTAGCAATGGAATGGCATGACCTACCTGTTGATGTTGTGGGGATCGATTGGCGTCTGTCTATCGAGGAAGCTCGTGCAAAAGGGTTAACTAAACCACTAATGGGTAACTTGGATCCATCTTATTTAATTGGGGATTGGGCAGAAATTGAGAAACGTGCAAAATTGATTATTGAACAAGGTGTAGCTCACCCTAGTCATATTTTCAATCTAGGTCACGGCGTGTTCCCAGAAGTTGATCCGGATGTTTTGAAACGCTTAACTTCGTTTATCCATGATTATAGTAGAGAACTTATTGCAGCGAAATCTAACTAAAATAACTTTTGAGGTGACAAAAATGAAGAAAACAATGGGATTATTAGTAATGGCATATGGAACTCCATATGAAGAAGCGGATATTGAACGTTACTATACGCATATTCGTCATGGTCGTAAACCAAGCGAAGAACAATTAGAGGATTTAACTGGTCGCTATAAAGCAATTGGAGGAATTTCTCCGCTAGCTAAAATCACAGAAAACCAAGCAAAAGGTCTTTGCGAACGTTTAAATGAAGTACAAGATGATATTGAATTTAAGTTATATATTGGCTTAAAGCATATCGAACCTTTCTTAGAGGATGCAGTGGCAGAAATGCATAAGGATGGAATCACGGAAGCCGTTTCCATCGTATTGGCTCCACATTTCTCAACATTCTCGATTAAATCATATAATGGACGTATCAAAGAAGAGGCTGATAAACTAGGCAACCTTAAAATAACTTCTGTAGAAAGCTGGTATACAGAGCCTAAGTTCATCCAGTATTGGAGTAATAAAGTAAGTGAAGCATTTTCAGCAATGTCAGAAGAGCAACGTGAAAAAGCCTGCTTAATCGTTTCTGCTCACTCTTTACCTGAAAAAATTAAAACTTTGGGAGATCCATATGAGGATCAACTAAAAGAAACAGCAGATTTAATCGCTGAGGCTGCTGGTGTAAAAAATTATGCAGTAGGCTGGCAAAGTGCTGGTCAAACTCCTGAACCATGGATTGGACCAGATGTACAAGACTTGACTCATGATTTACACAAAGAAAAAGGCTACACAACATTCGTTTATACTCCAGTAGGATTTGTTTCAGAGCATTTAGAAGTTCTTTACGATAACGATTACGAATGTAAAGTGGTTTGTGATGAAATCGGTGCTACTTATGTGCGTCCTGCTATGCCAAACGACCAGCCTCAATTTATTGATGCTATGGCGGACGTAGTGATGAAGCATTTAAAAGCTTAACAAACTGATTAATAAAATGCTCTAAAAGTTATTGGCTTTTAGAGTATTTTTAGTAAGCATATGGAGTTTTACATTACCATTCTGGGAGGATTTTTCGAATGAAAAAAGTCATTATCTCACTAGCACTACTTGTAGCTTTAACATTGGTAGGCTGTGGTGAAAAGGAAGAAACACATTCAAGTACTAGTCATCAAGGAACATTAGAAGAGGTTATGGTAGAGATTCAAACACCTAAAGAGTTACCTATTAACGAAGATATCAAGCTTTCCGCTAAAGTTACTCAAAATGGGGAAGCAGTAAATGATGCAAATTCTGTAGAGTTCGAGGTATGGGAATCAGGACTTCGTGACGAAGGACATATGGTAGAGGGTAAGCTTACAGAAGATGGTGTGTATGAAGCTGATTTTACTTTTGAACATGACGGAGTTTATTATATGTTTGCTCATACAACCGCAAGAGATATGCACGTAATGCCTAAACAAGAGCTTACAGTAGGTACACCAGATATGAGTAAAGTGTTACCTGATGATAGTGATAACTCGATGGATCATATGAGTGAAAAACATTAAATTTTACTTGCGTAAATAAACAATAGAGAGTATTATAATGACTAGTTGACCGAAATGGTTTTCTGGTCATTTTTTTATGAGGAGGGATAACCAAATGGACCGCAAACAGGAAATTTTAATGGCTGCCAATAAATCCTTTTCTCTTTTCGGATATAAAGCAACAACTATGGAGCAAATAGCCAAGATTGCAAATGTAGGAAAAGGAACTATATATAATTTCTTTGAAAACAAAGAAGTCTTGTTCCAAGAAATTGTCCTTCATATGATTGAAGAAATGAAACTGGAAGCTGTTAATGTCATTATAGAAGATGCTCCATTTCAGCAAAATGCTCATGCAGCGCTTATGAAGATGCTAGAGTTCCGTGAAACACATCAATTGTATGCAAAAATAATTGATGAGGAAAAACAATGGAAAACTCCTGCAGTAAAGCATGTCATTGGCCAAGTCGAGCAAGCTATTGTTTCGTTCATATGTGAGAAAATCAATAAATATGTTAAAAAGGGAGAAATCCGACAGGTAAATGCAGAGCTTGTAGCATATTTATTATTAAAGGCTTATGTTGCATTCGTAAATGATTGGAACTTAACCCACGATGATTCATTATCTGAAGAAGATATTGCTAACTTCTTTCAGGATACAATTTTTCGCAGTCTCGCAATTTGAGACTCATTTTTTTAGTCAAAAGTGACTAAATGAACATATCGGTCATATAGTATTAGGAGGAATCGACATGATAAAATCGGAATGGAAAGGTATTTTTAAAAACAAAAAATTATTGATTTCAATAATTGCAGTTTTATTTATTCCAGTGATGTATGCTGGGATGTTCTTATGGGCTTTCTGGGATCCGTATGCTAATTTAAGTGATCTACCTGTAGCAGTTGTTAACTCCGACGAAGGAGCAGAGTACAACGGAACGGAGCTCTCCCTAGGTAAGGAGTTAACAGATAAGCTACGAGAAAGTGGCCAATTTAAATTTGTATCTGTATCTGAAAAAGAGGCAGATGCCGGTTTATTAAACCAAGATTATTATTTATTAATTGAGATTCCAGAAAACTTCTCTGAACATGCAACGACTTTATTAGATGAGAAGCCAGAAAAAATGGTCATCACTTATAAAGCAAATGAAGGATTTAATTTCTTATCATCGCAAATAGGTGAAACAGCAATGGATCGTATTCGTGCAGAAGTGAATGAGCAAGTATCAGCAACTTATGCAGAACAGCTTTTTGATTCGATTACGAAGCTAGGTGACGGATTTGCGGAAGCCTCTGATGGGGCAGGGCAGCTAAAAGACGGCGTAGCTGAAGTTAATAATGGTGCCTCTAACCTAAAAGGCTACTTAGAACAATTAGCTAGTAGCACGATTGAGCTGAGTGATGGTACTAATAAGGTAGTTGATGGTATTAATACAGCTGCTACGGGATCTAAGGATTTAAATGAAGGTCTGGGAACACTTGCGGATGGTTCTTCTCAGCTTACAAATGGCGTTAGTCAAACGGCTGAAGGGGCCGCAGCTTTAAATAGTGGTATTAAAGAGTACACAGCTGGTGTAGATAAACTAAATGAAAGCTATCAATTACTTAGCGAAAAGGAAAAAGGCCTGCTAGATTCCTTGGCTAAGCTTCAAGCGAGTAGCTCCAAATTGAATGACAGCACAAACCAACTGGCTCAAGGCTCTGCTAATGTAACAGCTGGTATCCAAGCCTTATCTCAACAATTAGGTCAGTTAACAGCTGCTTTACCTCCAGAACAGTCGGCTGCTATTACAGAGACATTAAAGCAACTAGAAGCTGGTAGTACCTCAGTTTCCACAGGCTTAGAACAATTAGCTGGTGGAACTCAGGATTTAACTACGGGTACTTCTCAAATAGTAAGTGGAGCAGAACAGCTGAGTGGAGGTTACTCACAAGCAAAGCAGGGTGTTTCTCAATTAGCATCATCTTCAGCAGCATTAGTAGAAGGTTCATCTAATCTTGCTGGTGGTACGACTACCCTAAATGAAAAAATGAACGAATTCAACGCTGGAATCAGTCAGGCGTATGCTGGATCCTCTAGCCTTGTGAATGGATTAAACGAACTAGCTAACGGCTCATCCCAATTAAAAGAGGGTACTGGTACACTTGCTACGAAATCAGGGGAATTAGCAGATGGTTCTACTAAACTAGTAGAAGGTACACAATTACTGGCAGATGGAACGGAAACATTGCAATCTAGCTTAAAAGAAGCAAGTGAGCAGGCAGGCGAAGTAGCACCTTCTGAATCGACTTACGAAATGGTCGCTTCTCCAGTAGATGTTAATGTGGTAGGGGTCAATGAGGTACCTAACTATGGAACAGGATTCACACCTTATTTCTTATCACTTGGGTTATTTGTCGGTGCATTGTTAATATCAATTGTCTTCCCATTTGTTCAACCAGCGATTGCTCCAACAAGTGGGGCGAAATGGTTTGCTAGTAAAATAACTGTTTTAAGTGTAGTAGGAATTATCCAATCGCTGTTTGTAGTTGCGGTTGCACTATTTGTCTTAAAGCTTGAAACTCAAAGTGTAGGACTGTTCATCCTTTCTGCAGTCATTACAAGCTTCACATACTTAGCATTAGTACAGTTGCTTGTTTCGATTTTAGGTGATCCAGGAAGATTTGTTGCAATTATTGTCCTAATTCTGCAGCTCACAACAAGTGCGGGTACATTCCCATTAGAACTTATACCAGCACCGTTGCAATTCTTTAATAAATTGTTACCGATGACTTACTCAGTCCAAAGCTTTAAAGCATCTATTTCTACAGGTGATTTAAGTCATTTCTGGTTTAATAATAGCTTCTTACTTGGCGTGATGGTAGTGTGCTTAGTAATAACATTCGGATACTTTATGCTTTTGTTTACAAAACGCTATTCTAAACAAACAAAAGAAGCGTAACATAAAATTAATAAAGCTCCTCGCATCTTACGAAAAGTAAAATGTGAGGAGCTTTATTTTGTACATTAAATTTTGTTTCACCCACCACTTGGGAACATTAGACTTCCTGTTTTTCTTTTTTCAATTTTTCTACTAGAGGCATCACTTGGTCTGCAAACCGTTTCATTTCCGTGTGCTGCGGGGAAAACTGAAGAATTAACAGATTTACTCCAGCTTCCTCAAACGCAATAATTTTTTTAGCAAGTTGTTCAGGTGTGCCTATTAAGTCTGGCCGTAATCCTCGGTTGGACACGGAATAATCCTTAAGCTGCACCTCTACGTTAAGATGAGATTTGCTAACAAAATCCTTGTAACCCTCATAACCAGGAGAACCTTCTTTTACTTCCGTAATGCGAGCAAGTTCTTGTTGTACTTCCTCTTCGGTATCTCGACAAATGATATAGGCAGACATCCCAAACGTTTCTAATGGTTTTTCCCCAAGAGACTGGCGTCTATTTTTCATATCATTAATTTTTTCAGCAATTTCCTCGACTGTGCCACCATGCATAACATAGGAGTCACAAGTTTTAGCAATTGTTTGCTTCCCAGCTTCACTTTCTCCACCAGCATATAGGGGGATATGCTGGTTCATTGGCTTCGGAGACAAGTATGTGTTTTCATATTGATAAAACTGGCCAGTATAAGTAAAAGGTGTTTCTTTCCATAACCCTTTTAAGATGTGGATAAACTCCTCTGTCCGTGCATAGCGTTCATCATGTGCTGTGAAGATACCTCCATATTGTCTTGCTTCCCCTTCCCACCATGCAGATACAACATTGAGAGAAAAACGCCCGTTGCTGATGTGATCTATATTTGCTGCTGCTTTTGCCGTTAACGCAGGATTATGGAAGCCAGGTCGAATCGCAGTTAAAATTTCTATGCGTTTCGTGACGGCTGCGATAGCCGCAGTAGTTGACCATGCATCTAAAGAGGGACTCTCCACTCCTTTAATATCATTAAGATTTAATTCCGCTATTAAGGTTAAATCGTAACCCCAGTCTTCCGCATTTTGTGCTAGCTCTTTTACATATTCAAATGTTGCAGGCATATCCTCATCTGTTATATTTCGTAACCACCCGCCGAAAACAGGCAACCAAAATCCATACTTCATTATTTATCCTCCCCTTTAATTTTATTAATTCTGAAAATTATTATTACTAATCCTATCATAATGCTTGGTTATTAACAATAAATCCTTTATAGTTAAACTCATTCATCAATATACGCAAAAAAAACCAGCTAGGAAGGGGAGCTTCTAGCTGGTAATTTTAAAGAATTATAGGTTGTTGCATTTATCACAGTGGTTCCCATAGCATTCATGTTGCTCTTCAATTGGCTCGCCGCATGTTACGCATTTCTTTTTGGGCAGGTTACGGAAAAATTCTAATACGTTTTCTAACATATATATTCCACCTCCATCTGTTATATAACTGTTTCGATTGAATTCATTGTAATATAACACAGAATGTTTTGTCAACACTTTCTATAGATTTTTGCTAAAATAGGAATAAAGGAGTGATACCCATGTTTTTTATTGATAATAAAGGAATTACTGATCCACGCATTAACTTAGCTATTGAAGAATATGCTCTCAATACTATGGATGTAGAGAAGGATTCATTTCTTCTGTTTTACATAAATCAGCCATCAATCATTATAGGGAGAAATCAAAATACAATTGAAGAAATTAATACAGATTTTGTAGAGCAAAACGGTATTATCCCAGTACGCCGTCTTTCTGGTGGAGGAGCAGTTTATCACGATCTTGGTAATTTAAATTTCAGCTTCTTAACGAAGGACGATGGAGATAGCTTCCGTAACTTTAAAAAGTTTACGCAGCCAGTTGTAGATGCATTGAAGCAAATGGGTGTAGAAGCAGAGCTTTCTGGAAGAAATGATATATTAGCTGGAGGAAAAAAAATCTCTGGTAATGCTCAGTTCTCCACTCGTGGAAGAATGTTCAGTCACGGTACACTAATGTTCGATACTGAAATCGATGCCGTTGTTTCTGCATTAAAAGTTAAAAAAGACAAAATTGAGTCAAAAGGAATTAAATCCATTCGTAGTCGTGTTACAAATATAGTAGATCTACTGGACAAGCCGATGACGATAGAGGAATTCCGCTTAGCGATACTTTCTTCTATTTTTGGAGGGGAAGACAAGGTTCAATATTGGGAACTAACGGAGGAGGACTGGGCTAATATCCACAAGCTATCTGAAGAGCGTTATCAGAAATGGGAGTGGAACTATGGAAAATCTCCTAAGTCTAATATCCAGCATTCCCACCGATTTCCTACGGGCAGTGTAGACGTTCGTCTAGAGGTGAACAAAGGGGTTATTGAAGAGGTTAAATTTTTCGGAGACTTCTTTGGAGTAGGAGAAGTGGAAGAGGTAGAGGTTTTACTAGTTGGTAAAAATTACAGCAAAGAGGCCATAGAACAAGCATTAGAATCAGTAGACGTTCCAAAGTATTTTGGTGGTATAACGAAAGAGGAATTGATTCAGTTAATGTACTGACTAATTGTTCGAATAGTGCCGGGTAAACAGTCCATATCTAAATGGGCTGTTTTTTCTTTTGAAATAAATAATTTTGTAGTACTTGGAACAGTTTTGGATAATTATGTTAAAGTTAAATGGAGTAAAACTGACAACAGAAGTATTGAAAAGGGGGGTTCTTATGTCACGCTATATTTCAATGGGCATTTTAATTTTTTTTGGTAGTTTAATGTTAGGCTATGGGCTTTTAGCGTTTGCACAGGTAACGCTTGATGCTATTCTAATTGGTACGATTCTAATTATAGCTATGTTAAGTATAATTATTACTTTGTTAATTAAAATCTATGAACTTCTTAAGAACCAAAATAATTTCAGAATTTAAGTTAGGCAATAAAAAGGCACATCAAAGACCCGATTAGGGAGAACTTGGATGATGCCTTTTACCTTTTTTATATCTGAAATAAGTACGATAAAAAAACGCACCTGGAGGATTCAAATGCGTTCATCATTCATTATTTTACTTCCTTAAAGCCTTGACTCTCTAACATTTCTGCTGATTTTTCCATACTTATCCCATTATTTTTAGGGTCTTCACTAAAATTCATACCTGGCAGACCCATGATTTCATCAAAATCGACCGCCTCATAGTCTATAACTAAGGATTCAATTGCCTTGGAATCATCATATTCTAGTTTATGTGTTATTCCATCAATGTTTTGGAATTGTTCGGTCATAGGCTCAAAAAGTTCTTTCGCCTGTTCTTTCGATTCAATACCAGCTAGTTCATACTCGATAACATTTTCTGTTGTTTGCTTTGTTACTTTATCACCTTTAGCCGTGTACTCTAACGTCGTTGCAATGCCATTCTGCTCAGCCTCAAATGTTCTAGTTGTTTCACTTTCACCACATGCTGTTAGAAAAACAGCTAAAACTACAAACGTAATAAACCCTATTAATTTTTTCATTGTTAGACTCCTTGTCATTTGGTATTTTAAGATAGCGATATGGTGGTGTTACTTTTAACCTCTACAAATAAAATCCGAGGTTTTCATTTACATCAATCTTGACTCCCCTAATTCAGCTATATGTTCTAATAAAATTCAATCCTTTCTACTAATTTATTAGCAAAATGATTTCAAAACAAAAAGCCCCTGTATAAGTCACGTATTTTCATAACTTCGGCAAATCGGTACTACTAATATTATGGTATAACTACATGATTGATCTTTTTTATGTAAATAAAGAGGATCTTAATTTTGCTGAATAACATATAAGTTTTCAAAGTGACGTTTGTATTGTACAAGGGCTAATAACTGTCATTTTGATGAAATCTTTTTGCTAATGAAACTTTTACCCGTTTTTACCATTTATTAAACATAAAGTGGTAAAATATATAAGAAAAGTAATTGTAGTAGGAGTGAGGAAATGAAAAAGAAGTCAGTGAAGCTGTTAATAGCAATGATATTAATGTTTAGTTTTGTTTTTGTGAATGGGACAAGCATGGAAGCTGCAAGTATAGTCATGTGGGGGAAAACAGAACTGAAGCTAGGTCAAATTGGTAAAGCGACTATAGTAAAAGATTCTACTTTAGTGAAGATAGGGGAGGACGGATCCCTTCAAACAATAAGAAAGCTGAATAAAGGCGATGAATATCGTGTATATAGCTATAAAAGTACACATAATGGATTATATGGGGTTGGTGGGGGAGCTTATATTCAAAAAAACAATAATGTCCTATACGAAACTCCTTCCAAATCAAAATTAGCTCTTTTAGAGAATCCGCCGAAGACTTCTGTCTCGACAAAACTTACGAAATCAGAAAACGGTAATGGTATAGAGGTTGTACCTGGTGCTCCTACAAAATTTCAAAACTGTAAGGAGTTAAACAAGGTATATCCACAAGGAGTAAAAAAAGGGCATCCTGCTTATGCGTCAAAGCATGACAGAGATAAGGATAACTGGGCATGTGAAAGATAATATGAGTACTAAATTTAATGGTGTTTCCTAAGGGAATACCATTTTTTTGTTGTTTAGAATTATAAAATTCTAAAACCTGTGGATAAATTCATGTCTAGCTCCACCGCCTTGCCCCTCGGGATCAAATGGATAAAAGCTCCGGTGGCTGAGGAACTGCCTCCTCGCTTTTCATGTTTCAATAAACTTCCATCGACATATTTTTATTATTTTTGTAGGATAATAATATATGGAAGGAAGTTGATGATTTTGTTTAATAAGTTTATGAAAATATTTATAGTATTACTTTTATTTGTAGGTCTAGGTTTTTCTAATCAATTAACTGCTGAGGCCGCTCCAGTTATGTGGGGGAAAACAGAGCTTAAGCTAGGACAAATAGGTAAGGTTACTATATTAAAAGAGACGAAACTCGTAAAAATAGAAAATAATTCTTTAAAAGAAGTTCGAACATTAACAAAAGGTGAAGAATTCCGTGTCTATAGTTATAAAAGCGAACAGGGTGGCCTTTATGGTGTAGGTGGCGGAAGCTTTATACAAAAAAATACAGCAACAGTTAAGTATGAAACACCATCAAAGAGTAAGCTTGCTTTATTAGAACAGCAAACAACTTCACCAAGCAATGCAACAAAAGTAATGTGGGGCAAGACAGAGCTAAAAAAAGGTCAAATCGGTAAGGCTACTATCATAGATGACACGAAATTAGTGAAATTTGAAAATGGTTCTCTATCAACCGTACGTAATCTAAAAAAAGGCGAAGAATTCCGTGTCTATACATATAAGAGTGATCAAGGTGGATTATATGGAGTTGGTGGTGGGAGCTTTGTACAAAAAAGCTCAAAAGTTAAGTATGAGACCCCATCTAAATCGAAGCTTGCCCAATTAGAAGCTCTATCTTTAAAAGAAATGAAAGTACATTTTATTGATGTCGGTCAAGGAGATTCAATATTAATCCAGTCACCAAACGGGAAAAGTATGCTGATTGACGGTGGGACAAAGTCAAAAGGTGATACAGTAGTCAAATTCATCAAATCCCAAGGGATTACAAAGTTAGATTTTGTGGTTGCTACACACCCTGATGCAGACCATATCGGGGGACTAATAAAAGTTTTGGAATCTAACATTAAAATTGGTACATTTATGGATAGCGGTAAAGTGCATACTTCAAATACGTATAAGGACATGCTAACATTAATTCGTAATAAAAATATAAACTTTAAAATACCAACTAAAGGTGAAAAAATTACATTTGATAATTTAAATCTGCAAGTGCTAAATGTGGGAACAACTAATAGTGATAATAACGACGCATCTATCGTACTAAAGCTAGCTTATAATAATATTTCATTTCTTTTGACAGGTGATGCAGATACAGGAAAAGAATCAGAAATAATGAGCAAATATAATGTAAAATCTACTATTTTAAAAGCTGGTCATCACGGATCAGATACAAGTAGTTCCGAAGCCTTCTTAAAAGCAGTTAAGCCAGAAGTTACGATACTTTCTTATGGCAAAAATAATCAATATGGTCACCCTCATAAAGCAGTGGTGGATCGTCTAAATTTATTTAAATCAAGTATTTATCATACTTTATCAGGTACAATAACAGTTAAGACCAACGGTACAAGTTATTCAGTTAGTCAGTAAAAATATCTTCGGCACAGGAGACGCGTCACACTATTAAAACATAGGGAGTGAAGGTAAGTGAGCTCAAGTAAAAAATATACACTAGACCGCATTGAAGAAGGTATGTATGTTTTTTTGGAAGCACCAGAAGAAATGAACCAACTGATCCTACCAACATCTACTTTTGATCTTGAACTAGAAGAAGGCGATATTGTTAATATCACAACAACTGATGAAGGATATCAAATGGAAGTTTTAAAAGAAGAAACATTAGATAGACGTGAAGAAATCAGTGCTTTATTAGAAGATCTAATAAATAGAAATAAATGAAGAGACTCGGACATAACTAGTCTCTCAAGTAAAAACGTGAAATCGGAAAACTCGATTTCACGTTTTCTTTATTATAAGACCGGCCCGTATCCTGTAGAAAAAACTTTATACTTTAGTTGTTTGAAGAGGAAGTGGCGACTCCTAGGGGCAACAAGCGAACGCAAAAGTCCAGGCAGGAACAAAGAGACGAAGAGGTTGAAGCAGTACCACGCGGAAAGCGTCAGGCTCGGGCAGAAATCAATTCTACTCTCTGATTAAAGATTTCTTTGCATCATAAATCAACCCTACCCTTTAACATAGCCTAAAATTCTAGACGTTGAGATAACTGGGCTAAAGCAATCGTTAGTTGAATAGTATATAGTGAATATATATAATATATAAAGAGGTATAGACGGATGTATATATTAAGTTAATTGCAAAGATAAAAATTTATTTTAACTATATTTCGAAAATATTTTCGAGGGATTTACGATAGATACACACATGGATGTAAAGGAGGTATCTGCATGCAAATTATTATTTCTAACAGTTCAAAGGAACCGATTTATGAACAGATTTTCAAACAAATTCAGACTAAAATCTTGTCAGGTGAGTTAAAAGAAGGAACCGCTTTACCTTCCATTAGACAATTGGCCAAAGATTTAAGAGTTAGTGTGATTACTACAAAACGAGCATATGAAGAATTAGAAAAGGCAGGCTTCATATATTTAATTGTTGGAAAAGGTTCATTTGTAGCGGAACAAAATTTAGATGTTATTCGAGAGAAAAAATTGCGTGTAATTGAAGAACAATTAAGTGCGGTTATCTCTAACAGTAAAGAATCAGGGTTATCTTATGAAGAATTACAAGATTTATTAAAGCTGCTGTACGAGGAGTGAGAGGAATGGGAAATGTAATAGAGTTCCAGGGGGTTTCTAAAAAATTTGAGACATTAACTATCGACAATGTAGATTTACAGATAAAAGAAGGATACACAACAGGATTTATTGGCCCGAATGGATCTGGTAAATCGACGATGATCAAGTTAATGATGAATCTTTTACAGCCGGATAAGGGAAAGGTAAGTGTATTTGGAAAAAATTATGCCAGCCATGAGAAAGAAATTAAAAACCGTATAGGCTTCGTATACGACAGCAATATATTTTATCAATCCCTGAATTTAAAAGAAATTAGTAAAATAGTTGCTCCCGCTTATAAAGCATGGGATGATCAACAATTTAATCAGTATGTTAATCAATTTGAGTTACCTCTAAATAAATCTCTTAAAAATTTTTCTAAAGGTATGAAAATGAAAGCTTCTATAGCTATTGCCTTATCTCATCATGCAGAACTAATTATTATGGATGAGCCGACATCAGGATTAGATCCTACGTTTCGCAGAGAGTTGTTAGACATTTTTCAAGAAATTATGGTAAATGAGGGAAGGAGTATATTTTTTTCAACGCATACGACAAGCGATTTAGAACGTTTTGCTGATTATATTGTATTAGTTGATAAAGGGAAAATTCTTCTTAACCAACGTATAGATGAGTTACAGGAACGATATGTCGTTGTAAAAGGAAGCACGGATTTACTAGACCGAGATACAGAAGCACATTTCATTGACATAGAACGTTCTCAAGGGGTATTTCAAGCTTTGTCAAAAGATGCAGAAGAAGTACAGAAAGTCTTTGAGGATCATGTCGTGATAGAGAAAGCCTCTTTAGATGAAATAATGTATTATATGAAATCTGCCCAAAGAAGCAAGGTAAATAGTTAAATTTATAGGCTATGTTAAAGGTAAAGGTTGATTTAAATACACGTAAAAAATGAGCTAGGATATTTTCCTGGCTCATTTTACTTTGATATTGCTTTTTACTAAAGCACCTCGTTCGTATTATAAGGTTAGCCAGATATTTCTGGTTGACCTTTTTTTATATCGATATATGATTGCGGTAGCCGGGGTAGAACGTAAGCACCCGTGGGGCTAATGATCCCGTCAATTAAACAGTTCGCCCCCTACTTGTAGAAACATGATTGAGGCTGGTTGGGACTCTGATCTCGTATAACAAGCGAAGCTATGATACTACATGGAGGAATAGGGGTTACCGGTTAATTGTATGACAAGGAGGAAAATAATGATGAATCCAGTAATTGGTCTGGATGTGGCAAAAGGCGAAAGTCAGGTTCAAGCATTCTTGGAGAAAAAGCAACCGTACAAAAAGAGTTTTAAAGTGGCTCATACACTTGAAGGGCTTACAATTCTTTTAGAGTTTATTAGAGAAATAGAAGAGGCTTCTGGAGAAAGGCCCTCGATTGTTTTGGAATCTACAGGCCATTATCATACACCAGTTGTCCAATTTTTCGAAGAGAGAGGATATTTATTAATCATGGTTAATCCACTCGTTTCGTATCGAGCAAAGAGTTCAAGTTTACGTAAAGTAAAGACGGATATCATAGACGCTCGTCATCTCTGCGAGATGTTTTATAAAGAGGATCTAGAGCCTTATAAACAACGAGGAATCCAGCTCTTAAATTTACGTAACCTTACAAGACAACATGAAAATATTACTGGTATGTATGTACAAACCAAACTACAATTCCAATCCGTTTTAGACCAAGTATTTCCTGAATACTGTGGTGTTTTTGGAGATTTGTATTCAGACGTTTCCTTACTTTCGCTACAATCATTCCCTACTTCAGAGGAAGTATTGGCTACTAGTGAAGAAACAATCGCAAAAAAGATAAAAGAATTCTGTAAAAGCCGTTCGCAACAATGGGCAAACAGCAAGTCAGAAAAATTGAAGACAGCCGCAAATCGTAATCCATTTCAGAAAACCTTATACTACAGCCTTATTTTAAGCATGGATATGTATATTAAAATGCTTCTGGAATACAAAAAACATCTATCCAATCTGGAAGAAGAGATAGATGTTTTAGCGAAAAACATGGAAGAATATAAGATTCTGCAATCTATCCCCGGTATCGGCGAAAAAATCGCGGCAACGATTATTTCTGAGATTGGGGAAATCGATCGGTTTAATCACCCTAAAAAATTAGTTGCCTTTGCAGGAATTGATCCAAGTGTTTTTGAATCTGGTACATTCAAAGGTACTTTGAATCGGATTACCAAAAGAGGTTCTAGTAGACTACGACACGCCTTATATATGGCCGTAAAAAGTGCCATTCGTGATTGTCGCAAGAAGAAAACGACAGATGAACTCATTCCTCGAAATAAGAGGTTACGTGAGTTTTATGATAAGAAACGTGAAGAAGGAAAGCCCTTTAAAGTGGCTGTAATAGCATGTGCAAATAAGCTTTTACATTGGATTTATGCACTATTAAAAAGCAAGTCAGATTTCCAAGATCTAGCATAGTTCAAAAATATATGAAAATATCCTAAACCTTTCCAAACGTAGAACTTTGAAAGGTTATTTGGCATGCACAAATTTAGTATAGCATGAACTATTTTGGTTTTTCATTAATAAATATTGACAAACTATTGGCTGGTTTAGTTGAAGAAGAAAGAGCAGTTTATTCCCTCATCGTGCCCGATTGGTGAACAATGACTATGACTTTAATTCTTATTTGAATACATCAAAAACTTTGTTTTCGCTATCTTCATACTGGCAAATAACGATTTGTAGGTTTTTCATATTCCAGTCTTTAGAGCGTAGATAGATAAACGTATTATCCAATTCTACAATTTTGTCAGCCGTAAGATAATTTAAATCGAAATATTTATCGTACTCCTCGTTGTAACCAGGTGTCTCGATAGTTATAGGACTAAATAAGCTTGAAGGCTGTTGTATTGTTTTTTTGATTACTCTCGAACTAATATTGTATTGATAGGTATAAATAAATTCATTGTACATATCATCATTCCCAATAAAGATGGTTGTACCATCTTGTGATACAGATGCCAACATCATTGTAAGGTCATATGACTTAATTTGTTCATATGAAATTCGATTTGTAACTATAGAGTCTTGCATATTATATACGACTACTCCAAATGTACCTTGCATAATCGCAATGTTGTTATCGGCATATAAAAGTTTGGGCATTTCGGAACCTATATTCATTTGTTCAATGTCAGACGTGTCTACAGCTAATTCTTCACCCTCGGGTAAGGTGTTATCAGAACCGAGTATAGGATGTTCGTTGTCTTGACCAACCAGTGTAATTGCATCGGAATCATTTGCTTGGCAAGCCGCTAATAATAGGAACAGTGATATAAAAGTGAAAAGTAATTTCTTCAAAAAGTCGCCTCCTTAAATTGTTAGACGTGAAGATAGTGGATATGTTTCAAATCATTTCTTGTTCAACTAACCTGCCGCGTTAGTTTAAGTGTAACATTTCACAAACTAAATCTCCTCAAGAAAAAACAACCCTAGCCTTTAACATAGCCAATTTATAAATGAGTCTATTTCATAAATAGCAACTTAACAATTTACCACCATCTTTTTCGCTGGATTGATTGAAGCAGCAAGCGGCGAGTCTGACTGGATGAGCAAAACAGTTAGACATCACTACCACGCGCGTAAAAGATGGGTGATGGCTGATCACTCCCTCACTAAAAGACTTCGAGATATGAGCACAAATCAATTCTAATTTATTTTCTAAAATGCCTATAATTTTCTATTTATCATTCGTATTCTTTTGTAAACATAGAGATTATGAAATTGATTCAAATAAATAACGTTTTAAAAGACTTTAATAATATATTAAGGTCTTTTTTTTTATAAAAATCAGATTTTAATATTGTGCATACCGTTAATATAGTATATAGTGTGTATATATCACATATACTCTTTTACTTTATCTATGTCAGGAGGGGGTTCTAGCTCAGTTAATTTCATAAATAGCTTTTTAACATTTAAACATGTACATTTCTATCTGATGATTGCGATAGGAGGTGACTCCAGGGGGATGAGTTAATGAGCAATAAAAATCGTGTCAAAGAAAAGTTTTATAGCACGCATTTTAATTTTAATAAGGGGTGAGGAAAATAGAAAATTTAGTAGAGTTTAAAAATGTCAGCAAATATTTTAAAGATTTCTCCTTAGAGAATATGAATTTACATGTTAAACAAGGGCAAATAACAGGATTTGTAGGGGCGAACGGGGCAGGGAAATCATCCACCATGAAGCTAATAATGAATCTTTTACAACCAGATACAGGTGAAATAAACATATTTGGTAAGGATTATGCCAATCATGAAAAGGAAATTAAAGAGCGCATAGGATTTGTTTATGATAGTAATGTATTTTACGAGAGTTTGAATCTAAAAGATATCCGTAAAATAATTGGCCCAGCTTATCAAAATTGGAGTGACAGTCAATTTAATGATTATGTTAGAAAGTTTGAACTCCCATTAAACAAAGCTATTAAAACCTTTTCCAAAGGAATGCTGATGAAAACTTCTTTAGCGATAGCCCTATCTCATGAAGCTGAATTTATAATGATGGATGAGCCGACAGCTGGTTTAGATCCCGTTTTTCGAAGAGAATTGCTGGATATTTTAAAAGATATGATGGTAGATGGAAGGCGGACTATCTTCTTCTCCACCCATATAACCAGTGATTTAGAAAGAATCGCAGATAATATTACTTTCATTCATAAAGGAAAGATTCTTTTCAACGAGTCGATAAGAAATATACAGGAGCGTTATGCATTAGTAAAAGGAAGTGCAAATCTAATCAACCAAGACATTGAAAAATGTTTTATCAGTATGGAACGTACCTCTACAGAATTTCAAGCAATAACAAATAATGCAGAAGAAGTAAAAAGATTATTAGGAGCTCAAGTGGTTATTGAAGAAGCTACCTTGGAGGATATTATGTTTTATACGAAAGGAGCTATAGGGCAATATGTATAATTTGATAAAAAAAGATTTAGTTATTCAAAAAACACAGATACTACTTTTTATTCCGTTTATTATGTTCTTTGCAATATTTGCTGATCATATGAGTCCAGCCTTTGTTTTTCTGATGGCTAGCATGTATATACCACTGAATGGATATATTTACGATGAACAAGTAGAATCTAATATACTTCTTAATTCTTTGCCTTATACGAGAAAAGAGATTGTGGCAGCAAAGTACATCGGCGCTATTGCATATATGATTGTATCAATAGGAGTAGCTAGTATTATTTTTTATATATTTAGTTATGACTTTTTGATAAAGGATATATCTATCGCCATGGGATTATTCTTCATTTTCACAGCAATAGCCTTTCCGTTATTTTATATTTTAAAACCCGGATATATAGGTGCAGTGGTTATGGTTGGATTTCTATTCTTAGCTGTTGTTATCCCGCCAGTCTTTCAATTCCTGACCAAACATCTCACTGCGATTACAGATTTTCTAACTAGCATGTCGACAACAACTCTTTACCTTAGTGGCGCAGCTACCTGCATTATAATTTATCTAATTTCCTGGATGGTTAGCCAATCTGTATATCAGCGGAAGGTGTTTTAAGTTTAACTCACTAACTCTTAGATGGAGGCTTTAGTTAAATTCATCACTTAAAAAGGAATGTCTCTATATATTGAGACATTCCTTTACATAGAGAATCTAGCTATCTATTTCATTAAGAGACCCATTTGAAAAGGTAGAAACTTACCTCCATAATAGCCAAATGTTAAGTTTGGATCATACTCGTTAATTTGAAGGCCGTAGTTCATACGCTTCTCCTTCAAGATTATGTTGCGCTCTGTGCATTTTCAGCCAGTTTACATATCCATAAATGGAGTTCACTAAAAATGCCGACCACATTACGAGCATTGACCAATCATTACCGCCAGTTTTTGTGAGTGTGATCAACCATAGGGCAATGGTTAATCCATTGACAGCGATCCAAAGCACCCACTGCTCTGCATAACGTTTAAGCATCAGTATTTGAGCTAGTACAGATAATACAACTGCTGCAGAATCTAATCGTACCTGTTGACCTCCAATAGCGTTTAATAGGTAGGCATAAGATATAGAAGCTACAATAGTGATAACAATTACGTATGCCCAACCTTTTTTATCTAAACGTTTCACAGACACGTCTTCGCCAACAGCTTGAACTTCGGTTAAGTTTTTTCTCCATAAATAGATCCCGATGAACTGTATTGGAAAATAGAACAATCCATTCAGCATAGACTCCCCATATAATCCATACGTATAGGTGATGTAGGCATAAGTAGACGTGTTCACAATACCAAAATAATAATTACTAATTTTCCCCTTAGCTACCAATACCACACAAAGCATACCTGTTAGTGAGCTTATCAGACCTAATAATGAATCTTTCCAAGCAAAAAACAAATAAATATTAACTAACGTAAATACACCCAACCAAACTTTTTCAAATAAAGTCCAGTCCTTGAACATTCCCATCACGCTCTCCTTTATTAATCATGTTATTCTCCCCTACAATAATTCCATACAATCCTCAGGAGGTTCTTGCAAATAAGTAAAAATTACCCTCCTTTATAAGAAAATGTATCGAACAATAAAACAATAGATTATTCTGAGAATAAATACAATATCCTTTGAAAAATAAATTTTTAAAATAGTTACCACCACAATAGAAGCTGCTAAAAAAAGTATTATTGTGGTATGAATTCTTTCGGTGTATGAAGAATAATAAAGAAAGATTTGATATGATAAGAGAAGAACTTTTTAAGGGGGATTACTGTGGACACACACCGAGTGCTAGTAGTGGAAGACGATAAGAAAATTGCAGCACTATTGGCAGATACATTAAGAAAATATCACTATGAAGTACATACTATAGAAGACTTTGACCATATAATTGAGGAATTTACAGCCTTTGATCCACACATTGTTTTGCTTGATGTGAATTTACCTTCGTATGACGGCTATTATTGGTGCAGACAATTAAGACAGCTTACGACTTGTCCGATTATTTTTGTTTCGGCAAGGTCAGGTGAAATGGATCAGATTTTTGCTTTAGAAAATGGGGGAGACGATTTTATTACGAAGCCTTTCCATTATGAAATCGTCCTAGCTAAAATACGAAGCCATTTAAGAAGGACGTATGGGGAGTATGCAGCAAAGCAGGAGGAGAGAATTGTCCGTGCTGGAAAGCTTCAGCTATTCTTGGAGCGGATGGAGCTACATATCGGTAAGGAAGAAATTCCTCTTCAGAAGAAAGAGTGTACCATACTAGAATTACTTTTAAGAAACTATCCTAAAGTAGTGACACGGGAGCAACTATTAGAAGAGCTCTGGGATGACCAGTCTTTTGTTGATGAGAACACATTGAATGTGAACATGACAAGAGTCCGTAAAAAGCTTGCGGATTACCATGTGAGCTCCACCATTGAAACGGTACGAGGAGCAGGTTATCGCTTAAACCTTAGTTCGGAGGAATCCTGATATGTTTCGTTTATTTATAAAAGAACATTCTATCTTTATCATATTTCAAATGTTCCTTGTGTTATTTATCATGCTCCTTTATTGGCTGGATGGCTTTCGAAACGTTGATACTGCCGTATACTCAATCGTGATTAGCACTATCCTAACACTTACCTTTTTAGGAACGCTTTTTATAAAAAAAATGTCGTTTTATAAAAAAATACTATCTGTTCCAAACAAAATAGAAGTAGTCTTGCAAAAAGAAGGATACTCCCCAGAAGTAAGACAAGTGGAGACCTATTTGCAGCACATCTATCGTTTATATCAAAAAGAGGTACAGCTTTTATATGCAACTCAAAACAGGCATCTGCAATTTATGAATAGCTGGGTTCACCAAATGAAAACTCCAATTTCTGTTTTAGAAATGATGGGACAAAATGGGGAACAAATGGACTCTAAAAGTGTTCTCGAGGAAACGGATCGATTGAAGCGAGGATTAGAAGCTGTACTTATGAATGCCAGGCTTGATACCTTTGAAGAGGATATGCACATAGAACAAGTGAATTTAAGGCAAGTTGTGACAGAAGAAGTTTCTAAGAATAAGCGATTGTTTATTAGTCACCGGGTTTATCCTGTCATTGAAATGGAAGAGGATTGTTTAATCGCAACGGATGCTAAATGGATTCGTTTTGTTATTGCTCAATTTATAACAAATGCTGTTAAATACACGATGAAGGAAAATAAAAAGATATTTTTTGAAACTACTTTAGAGGACGAAAAAGTAGTATTGAGTGTGAGGGATGAAGGGATTGGTATCCCGGCCTCTGATATAAAACGCGTGACCAAAGCCTTCTTTACGGGAGAGAATGGACGTAAAAGTGGGGAATCTACTGGAATGGGATTATATTTAGCTCAGGAAATCTGTAATCGTTTAGGTCACAAGATGAGTATCAAGTCGATACTTGGAGAAGGAACGACCATATCAATCCTATTTGAAAAGTTAGATTCTAAGGAAAGGGATGACAAGGATGTCGATATTAGTTCTTGATGATATAACGAAGGTTTATGAAGGAAAAATAGCTCATCTTGCCATTAATCAGCTTAGCTTTGAAGTGGAAAAAGGAGAGTTCCTTGCAGTAATGGGTCCTTCAGGCAGTGGTAAAACTACATTGCTGAATATAATTTCCACAATCGATCGACCTACCTCTGGGGATTTCTTTATAGATGGCTTAAACCCGTTGGAGCTGAAAAAGGATGATTTGTCTTTGTTTAGAAGAAGGCAGCTTGGATTCGTATTTCAGGATTTCAATCTTCTTCCAGCACTTACTGTAGAGGAAAATATGATTCTCCCTTTAACCTTAGACGGGCAGCCTGTAGGGACGATGAGGGAAAAGGTCATGGAAATAGCCGGATCATTGGATTTAATGAATATTCTAGAAAAGAGACCAGCAGAGATCTCTGGTGGTCAGGCGCAAAGAACTGCGATAGGAAGAGCTTTGATACATGGGCCATCCATTATTCTTGCGGACGAGCCAACCGGAAATCTAGATTCTAAATCAGCACGTGATGTATTAGAAATATTAACTCAAGTTAATCAGATGAGTAATACGACCATTGTTATGGTAACTCACGATCCGATAGCAGCAAGTTATTGTGATCGAGTGTTATTTATCAAGGATGGGGAGTACTTTAACGAAATTTATAAGGATGATCGAAGACAAACCTTCTTCCAGAGAATATTAAACGTCCTTTCTCTTTTAGGAGGAAATGTGAACGATTTAAACTCTTTGCGAATGCCTTGATAATTTTCGAAAGATGAAAGTTAGGTGGAAATGTAAAATGACCTTTCAACAATTTGCTTATCATAATGTCATAAGGAACAGCAGGATTTATGCAGCTTTTTTTCTAGCTAGTAGCTTTTCTGTTATGGTGTTCTTCGTCTATACGATGTTAATGTTTCATCCAAAGATTGAGGATCAGTTTTTACGTGATATAGCATTTGGTGGAATGCTGATTGCTGAGATTATATTAATCATTTTTACATTGTTTTTTTTATTTTATTCGATGAGTGCCTTCATACAGGCTAGGTCGCATGAGTTTGGCGTCCTCCTGAATCTCGGGATGCAAAAGCAACAGCTAGGTCGCATGATTTTTATAGAAACAATGCTACTAGGACTTATTTCTGTTACTGTCGGCATATTCTTTGGCTTTTCATTTTCGAAGTTCTTTTTTATGGTGATCCGAGAGCTTTTTTTACTCGATAGCCTTCCTTTATATGTATCTTGGAAACCCTTTGCATTAACGATAATCGTTTTTGTTACGATGTTTGTCGTGATTTCTTTTAGCAGTGTCGTTTTTATACGTAAGAAAGATATTATCCAGCTTCTAAGGGGATATAGTAATGACGAGGAACCGACTGCATATAAAAAATGGAGAGCATTACTGGGGTTTGTCCTCATTTTATCTGCCTACGGACTTGTTATATTCTCGGCATTTCAAATG
Source organism: Psychrobacillus sp. FSL W7-1493 (assembly GCF_038004905.1). Lineage (NCBI taxonomy): Bacteria > Bacillati > Bacillota > Bacilli > Caryophanales > Bacillaceae > Psychrobacillus > Psychrobacillus sp. FSL W7-1493. The sequence continues at coordinate 1,032,261 of NZ_JBBOSB010000001.1, forward strand.
CATATTGCACTTAGCTTCGTCATTGTGACATTAGCATTTTGGGGAACGTATTACTTTTATACGGACAGTATCCTCTACCTGCTACAGGTCATTCGTAACAAAAGAAAACTTTATTGGCGGTCTTTTCGGTTGATCGCTTTCGCGGATGCATCGATCAAAATTCGAGAGAATGCCAAAATGTTTTTCGTTGTAACAATTGTATCGTGTATAGCCTTTCTTTCAGTGGGAATCGTTACTTCGTTTACTTCCTTTACCGCACAGTTTAGAGAGTTAAACCCTGTAAGTATTTTCTACTCTAGTGATTGGGATAATCCCTATGAACAAGAGCATGTGACGAAGCTAACCGAGGAGCTACAAAATGAAGGGCTTTCTTATGATTTAGTTAAATTTAATCTGAAGAAGCAGACGTCCTCTAGTACAGGAGAGACGGTCAACGTCATTAGAGAATCAGAAGTCAATAGCCTTGCGCTTGCACTCAAAATTCCTTTTGTTGATTTGCTACCGGGACAGGCATTGTTAGTACCCAATACAGAAGAGGACTTTGGAAGTATCCGAGTGGAAAATGAACAGACAGTGTTAGAGGAAAGTAATATTCCTCTTCGTATTCAGGATATTTACAATAAGTTAATTTTTCCTTCCTTAGCAATCAAAGATCGTACAATCATTATTAGTGATGAGGACTTTTCATTAATAACAGAACCATTGGCGGGGTATGAGGACCAGCAATCGAGAATGACCTTTTATGCCTTCCATATTTCTGAATGGCTCCGTACGAAAGAAATTGGTACTAGTTTAGACGAATTAATGAGTGAAACTGTAAGTTCTACTGGTATAAATTCCAATCCTTTTTATTACGTAAACCCAGGGTTGAACTATTCCATTATTCGCGCTACCTTCTCATTACTTCTATTCACGGGGCTATTAGTTGCTGCAGTACTAATCCTAGCTGCAGGTAGCTTTGTTTACTTCAAGCTATACACAGATTTGGAGAGAGATAAGAAGCAATATGATGTACTCAGAAGAATGGGAGTAACAGATAGAGAACTAGTTAAAATCGTTAATAGGCAGCTAATTCCGCAATTCTTTTTACCTTGGGGGCTAGCAATGATTCATAGCACCTTCTCCTTCTTATTTTTACAAGCATTTTGGGTGGATCTAGCTGCAGTTTCCATAGCTAAAGAAATGTTAATAGTTTTAATAGTATTTACCATTATCCAGCTATCCTATTTCTATTTAATAAGATGGAGATATATTGCCCATATTCAAGAATAAAATATGCATGAAAGAATGGGGCAGGGCTAGTACTCTGCTCCCATTTTGCTTTGGAAGTAAATGGTGCAAACCTTCATTTTATATTGAATTGTCAAAACTTTTCTTATATAATTAAGTTGGGGATTATGAATGACTGTTCATTCAAGAAAGATGGGAGCTGTAAAAAATGAGTTTAGTGACACACGTTCAACAAAGGGCCTTAAAAAATCCAGACAAAATTGCTTATCATTTTATGGGAAAAGACACTACTTACGCAGAATTCAATCAGTCGGTAGAGCGTTTTGCGGCTGCTTTGCATTCATTAGGGGTAGAAAAAGGGGATAATGTAGGGTTTCTACTTGGAAATTCTCCACACTTCTTAATTTCTCTTTATGCAACCATGCGTTTAGGTGCAACCGCAGTACCGATTAATCCAATATACACACCAGATGAAATTAGCTACATCGTGAAAAACAGTGACGCTAAAGCTATTATTGCCTTAGATGCGTTTATACCACTAGTAGAAAAGGCAGCTGGTGTTTTTTCAACAGTAGAAAACTATATTATCTGTGAGACAGATCCATCAACACCTGAAAAGCTTGCAGCTCTTCCAGCTACCTTAAAGTCTAAGGTGAAATCGTTTACATATTTGATTTCTACAGCAGTGGAAGCAGTACCTCAAGTGGAAATTGATTCAGATGACACAGCTGTCATTCTATACACATCTGGTACTACTGGACATCCTAAGGGTGCTATGCTGACATTTAATAATATTTACTCGAACGCTCGTGACGTTGCCGAGTATTTAAACTTCAGCACAGACGACCGAGTAATAGCGACACTTCCAGTATTCCATGTATTTGCATTGACGGTAGTAGTAAATGCACCATTATTAATGGGGGCTACTATTCTGTTAGTTCCTAGATTCAGTCCACAGGAAGTGTTCCATGTGATTAAAGAGCAAGAGGCAACTGTCTTTGCTGGTGTACCAACGATGTTCAACTTCCTATATCAATTCCCAGAAGGAAAGGTAGAAGATTTCTCTACGATTCGTTTAGCGATTTCTGGAGGATCCTCCTTACCGGTTGCTTTATTGCACAACTTTGAAGACAAATTTAAAGTGCGTATTTCGGAGGGCTATGGTTTATCAGAGGCTTCTCCAGTAACTTGCTTTAACCCAATTGATCGCGACCGCAAGGCAGGATCCATTGGAACTTCTATAGTTAACGTAGAAAACAAAGTGGTAAATGAGCTCGGGGAAGAGGTACCGGTAGGAGAAGTTGGCGAACTGATTGTTCGTGGACCGAACGTCATGAAGGGCTATTACAAGATGCCTGAAGAAACGGAAAATGCAATTCGTGGTGGCTGGCTTTATACAGGTGACCTAGCTCGCCAAGACGAGGAAGGCTATTTTTATATCGTTGACCGTAAAAAGGATATGATCATTGTCGGGGGCTATAATGTTTACCCTCGTGAGGTTGAGGAAGTATTATTTGCGCACCCTGGCATCGTGGAAGCAGCCGTTATCGGCGTTCCAGACCCTAACTTTGGAGAAGAAGTACTTGCCTTCGTTGTGAAAAAGGATGAATCCTTAACGGAAGAGCAGCTTCATGATTATTGCGCTGAAAAACTAGCAAAATATAAAATTCCAAAAAGTATAGAATTTTTAGATGAGCTTCCAAAAAATACGACTGGTAAAATACTACGTCGTACATTGAAGCCAACAACCAAAACAAAATAATAAACTAGACTGTCTTCTTAAATGGGGACAGTTTTTTTATAGGAAATAAGGTGTGATACGCAATCATTAGGCTAGAATGAGAGAGCTGCTGAGTGATTGTAGTAAACTATGGGTTTATTGTCGTAAAGTATTGAGTGATTGTAGTAAATTATGAAGTCATTGTCGTAAATCTAGCTAGAATGAGAGAGATGATGGGTAATTGTGTCGGCAGGTGGCTTATTGCTCACTCCTTAAAAAAGCGGTGACCTGAAGCGGAAATCGGGATTTGATTTTATTCAAATTATGAAGCTACTCATTTGTCATTCTTTTTTTTTCGGGAAATAAAGGAAAATGATATAGAGTGTCGAAATAAGGAAAGACAACAAGAAAGCGAGGAAAAATAATGGCTAAAAGAAGGTTAGAAGCAAAGGATCTATTTAAGTTACAATCCATAACAAATCCAGTAATTTCACCGTCTAACAAGGATGCTGTATTTATTCGAACGGAAATGCATGAAAAAGACAATAAATATTATTCATATTTATATCACGTAGATTTAGAGAATGAAGAGGTAACCCAGTGGACTCATCAAAAAGAGCGTATATCATCACCTCGTTGGTCCAATGATGGAAAATACATAGCATTCATGTCTACTCGAGATGACAAAAACCAACTCTTCCTTTTATCGTCTAAGGGTGGCGAAGCAAAGAAGTTAACCACTTTTGAAAAAGGAATCTCAAGCTTCCACTGGTCTCCTTGCAGTAAAAAAATCTGGTTTGTCGCGCCTTTAAAAGCGGGGAAAAGCTGGACAGACGAGCCTGAAAAAGAAGAAAACAAGCAGCCCGAGGCATACGTTGTCGATAAGATGAGATATCATTCTGACGGTGTAGGATTATTACCACAAGACATCTATAGACAAATAGGGATAATTAGCCTGGACACAGAGGAGATTGTACAGTTCACAGAAGGTAATCACCAATATAGCCTGCAGGCAGTTTCACATGATGGCAAAAAAATAGTAATGGGAGTAAATAGAGAAGAAAACCAAGACTTTTCATTTAAGCAGCCTTTGTATTTAGTAGATGTGGAATCGAAGGAAGAAAGCGTATTAGTAGATGAAGAGGGATATTTCGGAGGCGCTGCTTTTTCACATGAAAATGACTATGTTGCTTTTGTAGGATCAAATAGAACTTATGAAAATGCAACACACGATGAAGTATATATTTATAACGTTCAAACAGGTGTAAGAGAGGCTTTAACAGAAGGAATTGATGCTCCAGTCGGAGATTATTCCGGAGGTGATTTACAGCAAGGAGCTAGTGCACCAAGTGTAGCCTGGACAAAAGACAACTATGTATATTTTCAGCTCTCTACTATGGGGGACGTCCGCCTCTATGTAGCTTCCTTAGAGGGAGAAATATACCCAGCAACCCCTGAAAATGAACATATTTACGGCTATGATATTGCGAAAGATGGCACATTTGCACTTGCCGCAATCAGTAATTCAGTATTTCCCGGGGAATTATTTAAGCTTAATTTGACGACTGGTGAGAGAAAAGCACTTACTTCATTCAATGAACAACTTCTGAAGGAAATAGAACTTGTCGAACCAGAGCCGATTGTTTACAAGGGAGCTAAGGACTGGGATGTTCATGGATGGCTGATCAAGCCCGCTGGTTTCGAGGCTGGAAAGAAATATCCGCTTATTGTAGAGATACATGGTGGTCCCCATACCATGTATGCGAACACCTTCTTTCATGAGCTTCAGCTATTAGCGGCTAAAGGCTACGGCGTGTTATATGTAAACCCAAGAGGTAGTCATTCCTATAGCCAAGAATTTGTAGATGCGGTAAGAGGCGACTATGGCGGTGGAGATTATGAGGATATTATGGCAGGCGTTGACTATGTGTTGTCGGAAAATGATTGGATTGATAATGATCGTCTAGGAGTAACAGGGGGAAGCTACGGTGGTTTTATGACAAACTGGATTGTTGGGCACACAAATCGCTTTAAGGCTGCAGTAACCCAACGCTCTATCTCGAACTGGATCAGCTTTTATGGTGTGTCCGATATAGGTTACTATTTCACTCCATGGCAAATCGGAGGGGATATGACTGATATAGACAAGCTATGGGACGCATCTCCTTTAAAGTATGCTGCTAATGTGGAAACTCCTTTGCTTATTTTGCACAGTGAAAATGACTATCGCTGTCCAATTGAGCAAGGTCAGCAGCTATACATTACGTTAAAAGCGCTTGGGAAAGAAACAGGCTTTGTTCGTTTTCCACAAGCAGATCACAATTTATCACGTGTTGGCTTACCAAATCTACGCCAAACAAGGCTCGAACAAATTACTGGATGGTTTGAGAAGTATATTTAATGATAAAAAACGCCCTTCATTTCCTTTTTGGAATGAAGGGCGTTTATTTAAACCTGATTTTTCTTTTTATGAAAACCATTCTTGTAATAACTAAACACTAAGCCAAGGATCCAGATTGGACCGACAATCAGTGCAACCCTAGTATCAGGGAAATAAGCCATGAGACCAAGCACTAATACTAAAAAGGCAAGCACGAGATACGAACCGTAGGGATAGAATAATGCCTTATAGGAAAGTCTTGAAACCTCTCCCTTAGTTAAGGATTTTCGGAATTTTAATTGAGACATTAGAATAATTCCCCATGTCCATACTGCACCAAAGGTCGAGATGCTTGTTACCCAAATAAATACCTTTTCTGGTACTAAGTAATTTAGTAATACACCAAATAATAATAATGTTGCTGAGAAAATAATAGCTTTTGAAGGAACACCAGTACCACTGATTCTTTTAAAGGAAGCAGGTGCTTGTTTTTGCTCTGCTAGATTAAAGAGCATTCTCCCAGTACTGAAAATTCCGCTGTTACAGCTTGATAATGCAGCAGTTAGAACAACAAAGTTAATAATTCCAGCAGCTGGTCCGATACCAATTTGCTCAAACATTAAAACAAAAGGACTACCATTGTTTCCGACTTCATTCCAAGGATAAATCGACATAATGACGAACAAAGCTCCCACATAGAACAATAAAATTCGCCAAAATACCGTGTTGATGGCATTTGGAATAACCTTTTTAGGATTCTTTGCTTCTCCAGCTGTTACTCCAATCATTTCAACACCTAAATAAGCAAACATGACCATTTGTAGAGACATGAATATACCCGTTATTCCATTCGGGGCAAAGCCACCGTTTGTCCATAGATTGCTTATACCAACGGCTACACCGCCATTACCTATACCAAAAATAATAACGCCAAGTCCGACGAATATCATTGCAAGGATTGCCACTATTTTAATAAGAGCAAACCAGAATTCAAATTCTCCGTAAGCCTTTACGGCAATCAAATTAATTAAAGTCATAATAACTAATGCAGCTAACGCCCAAATCCACGATGGTGTTTCAGGGAACCACATTTTCATGTATACTCCAACCGCTGTAATTTCGGCCATACAGGTGACTACCCATAAAAACCAATAATTCCATCCAGTTATATATCCTGCCAGCGGTCCTAAATAATCCTTTGCATATCTACTGAAAGATCCAGATACAGGGTTATGGACAGCCATTTCCCCTAGCGCTCGCATGATAATGAAAATAGCTAGGCCTCCAATAATATAGGAGATCAGAATAGCTGGACCGGCTAATTGAATGGCTGTTGCGGAGCCTAAAAATAGTCCGACTCCAATTGCAGCGCCTAACGACATTAAGGTGATGTGCCGTTGTTCCAAGCCTCGTTGTAATTGTTGATTTCCACCCACGAGAGTAGCACTTCCTTTTATATATGTAATTTTCACAAATAACACTTTACCACAATAGAAGCTATATAGGAAATATTCTTTCTAAAGAATAGTATGATAAAATTATATGCATGGAAGTTAGGGGGCATGAGAATGAATGACATTAAAATAAGACCTGTTAAAGAAGAAGAATTATACCGTTTATGGGAGCTTAGCCTAAAAGAAGATGCTCCAGAATGGAAAAAGTGGGACGCCCCGTTTGAGCCATACACTTCCATGACGTATGATCAATTTATTTTAAAAAAAGATTATTTTATAAACCAAGATGATTTTTGGGGAATTTATTATAAAGATGAATTAGTTGGAGCACTTTGTTATTACTGGGAGCATGAGCCCTCACTTTGGCTAGAGATGGGAATTCTTATATATGAACCAAAATCATGGAATTCAGGAATTGGAACAAAGTCACTTAAAATGTGGATCAATCATTTGTTTAAGGAACTGCCGCTTGTTCGGGTTGGCTTTACAACGTGGTCAGGCAATGAACGAATGATCAAGGTTGGTGAAAAGTTAGGTATGAAAATGGAAGCGCGCATGAGAAAATGCCGTTTATATAATGGAGTCTACTATGATTCCATACGTATGGGCTTATTACGAGAAGAATGGGAAGAACAAAATGAAGCCTCTACTTGAGGTGAACAATGCCGCCTTACAGATAAAAGCACTGAAGATATATTCAGTGCTTTTTATATTGACTGAAAATTAAATTAACATTACAATTAACCAAAATAGATGGTAAGGGGATGGTATATAGATGGCTGAAACTGAAAAAATAACAATTAATATGAACGTGGTGGACTTAGGTAAGGCAGATCTATTAATAGAGCAAGGCTTTTATTCGAATAGAACTGATTTCATCAAAACTTCTATTCGAAACCAATTAAACACACACGCTCAAGTAATCGACCAAGCAGTGACAATGAAAGCCTTTAATATGGGGGTAAGCTATTATGACAAACATACATTAGAGCTACTTTCGGAGCAGAATAAAACCCTATCTATTAAAACAATAGGTATGCTCATCTTAGCTAATGATATAGATCCAGAGCTGGCACTAAAAACCATTAAATCCGTAAAAGTGTATGGAGTATTGAAAGCCTCTCCAAAACTTAAAGAAGCACTACAACCATTGATGAATTAAAGGGAAAGGTCGATGTAAAACAAAAAATGAGCTGGTATATTTTCTCCCAGCTCATTTTTATGTTGATTTATTTTTACTTTTTATTCTAAAGTTAAATCATCAACGAATACCTCAAGTCCATAACTCTCCATATAATGAGAATTTAAAATATCTCTAAAGTATTCCTTTGTTTGTTCTTTATACTGTGCTTCTGCAATTCTAACTGTAAAAACTTTTTCTCCGGATAAACCCATTGCATGGACAGTAAACTCCTCTTTTGCATAATCAAAAATTTGACCAGAAAATAGCTTATCAATACCATCTTCAGTCTTGTTCCCGCCAAATTCTTCTTGTACGAAAAAGAAGATAAATCCCGATACAACTATACATAATCCTATCATCATTTTCTTCAAAGTATCACCTCCAAAGTTTCTATTCCTTCTTTATGCATTTGTGCAAGGTTCCGCGCCATCTCTGCAAGGTTTGGGGTGATTTGTGCAAGGTTCTACCTCGTCTCCGCAAGGTTGAGGAGGATTAGCGCAAGATTTTCCTTCATCTCTGCAAGATTCCGGATTGTCTCCGATTAGCGCAACACTTTTCGAGTTATCCGCAACACTTTATTGGTTATCCGCAACACTTTCAGCATTTAGCGCAACACTTCGTCCAATATGTGCAACACTTATAATTCCCGCAACACTTGCTGCGATATCCGCAACACTTTATTGGTTATCCGCAACACTTTCAGCATTTAGCGCAACACTTCGCTCAATATGTGCAACACTTATAATTCCCGCAACACTTACTGCGATATACGCAACACTTTATTGGTTATCCGCAACACTTCCAGAATTAGCGCAACACTTCGTTCAATATCTGCAACACTTCCCCCATACAAGCACCTTCAGCAAAAAGAGCCCTCTCCACGAGGAGGATTACTCCTAGTTAATCCATTGTTCCATTATCGTAACTTCTTTATTTGTGGCGTCCAGTTTGACTTGACGGCCGATTGGCATGGTTAACATCGGATGCGTGTGGCAACAGTCGAAATCTGCAAGGATAGGGATATTCAAATCGCCGACCGTTTCTAGTAGAATTTCGTAAGGTTGTTTACCGGTTGCCTCGTCATCGAACAATTCGTGTTTGCCAAGGATTATACCTCCAATTCGATCGAATATGCCGTTGACCTTCAAAAGGTTAAAGTTTTTCTCCACGATAGAGGCAGATTTCATCGTGTCCTCAATCATGAGAATATCGCCATCTTTAATGCTCGGCATATAGGGACTGCCCCAGAAACCGTACATTGCATTCAGGTTACCGCCGATAAGTCTTCCTTCTGCGATTCCTTCATTTATACAAACCCACTGGTTATTTCGTTGTTCTTTTTCCTTTGTTTTCTCCTCCCAATTAATCATTTCATCTGTCCAATAGGGTGGAGTAGGGATGCTATAGGGAGCATCCTGAACTTCGATTAGCATTTGATTGAAATAGTCATATGTATAATCGACGAATGGCTCAAACTCTCCAAAGGAAGGGACGAGTGCTGGACCGTAAAAGGTTGGTATTCCCGTTTTAGCGTAGATGGCCAACAGGACAGCTGTTGCATCTGAGTAGCCAATTACTATTTTAGGGTCTTTCTTAAACGCCTCATAGTCGATATATGGGAGAATGGCATTGGAATTGGTACCACCTATTGTAGACATGATGCATCGAACATAAGGATTTCGGATCAGCTCATTTAATTCCTCTGCCCGTGCCATTATACTTCCTGATCTATAGTGATCGTGTTTTCCTGTCAAGCTTCCTTCTACTATCTCAAACCCCTTTGATTGAATAAAAGCCTTCGAGCGTGCAAAACGCGTAGGGGAAGAATAGGTAATTGGGGAGGAGGGTGAATAAATTCCAATTTTATCTCCCTTTTTTAGTCTGTTTAATAAAGTCATTTAACTTCCACTCCTTTATACATACTATAAAAGAAAAATAGTAGCGTAACTAGAACTTTTTGAGAATTTAGACAAGTATTTAAATTAATACATAAAAAGGTTATATTTAATAAAAATAGAAAAATGGGGTTAGGTTATGAGTGATTATATTTTATTAGAAAACAATGGGTTTTATATTAGTACGGATAAGGATTTGTTAGATATCGATGTGATTTATAATTATTTAACGAACGAATCCTATTGGTTAAAAGGAGTAACGAAAGTACTAGTGGAGGCTTCCATAGATAACTCTGTATTGTGCTACGGCATATATGAGGGAGACCCAACATCTGGTACAGCCAGACAGGTAGGGTTTGCTCGAGTAGTGTCAGATTTAGTGAGGCATTCATGGCTAGGAGATGTATTTGTTTTACCTGATTACAGGGGGAGGGGCTTAAGTAAATGGCTTATGCGCGTTATTGTTGAGCATCCGAACTTAAAGGGAACAAACTTTCACTTGGCTACCAAGGATGCGCACTCATTATATGAACAGTTTGGATTTAAGCCGTTAGACAGCATAGAAAAGAGGATGGCTAGACCGCATGACTGGGATGCTATTCATGCAGGCTACAACAGTGTAAATAAGGGATAGGGTTGTGATCTCATACATACTTGATGATCCTCAAAGACTTTGTAACAGCCTTTAACCATTTGACGAGTACTTCTTCCAAACTTTTTATATAATAAAGGAGACAAAAAAAGAAGGAGTTCACTTAGATATGCAGTTAGCAATAACCTTTAGTATATTGGCAATTAGTATTGTTTTATTTATAAGTAATCGAATACGAGCCGACTTAGTGGCACTGCTTGCACTTTTAGCCTTTGTTATTACTGGCATTTTAGAGCCGAACGAGGCGCTTGTTGGGTTTTCTAACTCTGTAGTCATTATGATAGCAGGTTTATTTGTCGTAGGAGCAGGCATAGTAAGAACTGGACTTGCCCAAAGTGCGGGTAATCTCCTTCTTAAATGGTCTGGTAAAAGTGAACAAAAGCTATTTATTTTATTATTAATAATAACGGGTAGTGTTGGTGCATTTATGAGTAATACAGGAACGGTTGCATTAATGCTCCCAATCGTTATTAGTATTGCAATTAGCATCAATAGTAGCCCGTCCAAATATTTAATCCCCCTGTCTTATATCAGCAGTTTATCCGGCTTATTGACCTTAATAGCAACGCCTGCCAACCTTATTGTCAGTCAAGTGCTAGTAGACAATGGCTATGAAAAGCTTGGATTTTTTGAAATTACGCCGGTTGGTATAATTGCTATTATTGTAGGTATTTTATATTTTGTTGTCGCGAGAAATGTAGTTCTCCCAAATGGCAAAAAGAGAGATGCTGTAGGTGCGGGTCATAAACTATCGCCTAAACAGCTAGCAATTGATTATGAGCTTGGGGGAAATCTTCATCGCTTGAAGGTTCCTGAGCATTCGTTAATGATTGGAAAGAAGTTGACCGATTTAAAGCTACCGGCAAAGTATCATCTAGCGATTTTGAAGATAGACCGCAAATCCACAGAGGGGATCAATCTGTTACCAATGACGTACCAAGAGATGGCTGGTCCTCTCAGTACAGTCCAGGCAAAGGATGTCCTTTATATTCAAGGTTCCTTAAAGAGAACAGAGGAGCTAGCAAAGGATTATTTGTTAGAAGTGGACGACGATGATTCGATGCCGGACTTATTAGTTTCCAAACAGCTTGGAATTGCGGAGGTGTTATTGACTCCCCATTCCACATTAATTAATGAAACGATAGCGAGTATTAAGTTCCGTGAAAAATATAATTTAAACATTCTTGGCGTAAATCGCAAAGGGGAATATGTATTAAGCGAAATGGCAGATGTCCGTCTACGCTTTGGGGATGCCCTACTAGTACAAGGGGCATGGGAGGAAATTGAGCTCCTCGCAAAGGCTACCAATGATGTAGTGGTTATTGGCCAACCAAAGGAACACGCAAGTATGGCGGCAGCTAGTGGTAAGGCGCCGATTGCTGGAGCTATTATGTTATTAATGATTATTTTAATGATTTCCGAAATATTTCCTGCCGTAATTTCTGTTTTAATAGGTGCGGTGTTAATGGTTGTGACCGGATGCTTACGTAACATGGATGATGCCTATGGAAAGATGAACTGGGAAAGTATCATACTCATAGCCGCCATGCTCCCAATGGCCACTGCATTAGAAAAGACAGGTGGTATGGTGATTTTATCGGAAGGCATTATCGATCTTCTAGGAGACTTTGGGGCATTAGGTGTCTTGGCAGGAATCTATTTTATCACCATGGTATTCGGCCAATTTATCTCTAACACGGCTACGGCAGTTTTGTTTGCACCAATTGCCATGACTGCTGCCCTTAGCATGGGAGCTAATCCATATACTTTCTTAATCGCTATTGCGGTATCGTCATCAATGGCTTTTGCAACTCCGGTTGCCTCGCCGACCAATGCATTAGTTATGACGGCTGGGGGCTATAAATTTTTCGACTTCGTAAAGGCAGGGATCCCATTACAGCTTATTATGTTTGCAGTTATGATGATTGTTATTCCAATATTCTTCCCTTTATAAAAATGGTAAAATATTCATAAAGTTAATAAAGGGGGAAGATATATGAAAATGCCAACTCATATCGCTGCAGCAGGGGGTATCGTAGAAAATGAAGAGGGAAAAATTCTTTTAGTGAAAACAGAGCATGGCGGGTGGGTTTACCCAGGGGGTCAAATAGAGGTGGGAGAAAATCTGATTGATGGTTTAACGCGAGAAATAAAAGAAGAAAGCGGGATTGACGTAGAGGTATCCTATTTAATAGGGGTTTATTCAAATACCGGTATGCATAAATGGTACGATGGCATTACGGACGTCCCTACTAAAGTAATGTTTGATTTTGTTTGTAAACCGATTGGTGGGGAGCTATGTACTTCTGAGGAGACTTCTGAAGTACTATGGGTACCAAAGGATGATGTACTTAGCATGATCACGGCTGATGCAATCAGGAAGAGATATCAAGTCTATTTGGAATTTGAGGGTAAAGTAGTGTATCAGGAATACGTAACTAATCCTTCATTTGAATTAAAATTAAACAGAACCATATAAACCAAATGAGATATAAACAGGAGCTAGCCTTAAAGGGTTTGCTCCTTTTTTGTTTTTTACCTTCCAGAAAGGGTAATAAAAAAATAGTAACATCTTCCTTTTATTAGTCTGCTGAATATGATATAACTAAAAGTGTTAATTCAAAGTAAACAACTTGGTTTAATACACTTCATAAAAGGGGTTAGACGAATGGGTAGAGAATTTGTAAATATTTTTGATGGATGGGCAGAGTCATATGATGCATCTGTGTCAGGAAAAGACCCAGAATATCGTGATGTTTTTGAAGGCTATGATTCTATTTTAAATGAAGTAGTTAATCGAGTTTCCGGTACTTCTATAATAGAGTTTGGTACAGGGACGGGTAATTTAACAGCACTGTTAGTGGAAAAAGATTTAAGTGTAATTGGCTTCGAGCCAAATGAAAAAATGAGAGAAATGACGGCAAAACGATTTCCGGATAAGGAAATTCTAGACGGTGATTTACTTCAATTTGAAATTGGAGAGGGAAAAATAGATACAATTGTTAGTTCCTTTGTATTTCATCATCTAACGGATGAGGAAAAAGGAAAGGCTCTAAAGCTGTATTCCGAACTTCTCGAACATAACGGCAAGATAGTATTTGCGGATACTGCATTTATCACAGAGGAAGCAAAGCTAGATCAGATTAAAAAAGAAAGAGCTAGAAACTTTCACAACGTAGCAGACGATTTAGAAAGAGAATACTATACAACGATTCCAATTCTAACGGAATTATTCGAGGAAGCAGGATTTCAAGCTCATTTCTCGAAGATGAATGATTATGTCTGGATTATGGACGCAACGAAAAAATAAGGAGCGATTTATAATGAAAAAAATGAACGTAGAAAGCTTTAACCTTGATCACACAAAAGTAGCAGCACCATTTATACGCCTAGCAGGAACAAAAGAAGGAAAACATGGCGATGAAATATACAAATATGATATTAGATTTAAACAACCAAACAAAGAACATATGGATATGCCAGGGTTACACTCTCTGGAGCACTTAATGGCTGAAAATATTCGTAACCATACGGATCAAGTCGTAGATTTAAGTCCAATGGGCTGCCAAACTGGTTTTTACTTATCAGTCATAAATCATGAGGATTATGATGAGATTCTTGTCATTCTTGAAAAGACGTTAGAGGATGTACTGCAAGCAACGGAGGTACCGGCTTGTAATGAGGTACAGTGCGGGTGGGCAGCTAGCCATAGTTTAGAGGGAGCAAAAGAAATTGCTTCTGAAATGCTTTCTAAAAAAGATGAATGGCGACAAATTTATAAAGAGGAAGCATAAATGAATATTTTTAATAGCGTGCAAGAACTGATAGGAAATACACCCGTAATAGAAATAAATAATATATCTATTCCTAACAATTGCCGCATATTTGCAAAGCTTGAATACTTAAACCCAGGTGGTAGCGTGAAGGATCGTCTTGGTCTAGCGTTAATCGAGGATGCAGAGAAATCCGGTAAGCTTACTCCTGGTGGGACAATCATAGAGCCTACAGCAGGGAATACCGGAATTGGTGTTGCACTCGCAGCAATTGGGAAGGGGTATAAGGTTAAGTTTGTAGTTCCTCAAAAGTTTAGTCTCGAGAAGCAGACCCTTATGCGAGCACTGGGTGCAGAGGTCATAAATACGGACACAGCATTAGGGATGCAAGGGGCTATCAAGAAAGCGCAGGAGCTAGTGAAAGGCACACCAGGTGCTTTTTCGCCCTCCCAATTTTCTAACCCTGCTAACCCGAAAACTTATGAGCATACACTTGGTCCAGAGCTATGGAGAGATTTAGAGGGACAAATTGACGTGTTTGTAGCTGGAGCTGGCTCGGGTGGAACCTTTATGGGCACGTCCACCTTTTTAAAGGAACGTAATAAAAAAATTAAAACAGTAATCGTAGAGCCTGTAGGTTCCATTTTAAATGGTGGAGAAGCTGGCTCTCATGCAACCGAAGGAATAGGCATGGAATTTTTACCAGAGTTTATGGACTCATCTTATTTCAATGCAATTCATACCGTTAGTGATGAGAAAGCCTTTGCAGAGTTGCGTAGACTCTCAGAAAAAGAAGGCTTACTGGTGGGAAGCTCCTCAGGTGCTGCATTTTACGCAGCAATGAAGGAAGCAGAGGTCGCATTAGAGGGAAGTCATATCGTTACCATCTTTCCGGACTCTAGTGAACGCTATTTGAGCCAGAAGGTATATGAATTATTCAAGGAGGAATAAAAAAATGCGCGCAAAAACAAAGCTTATTCATGCAGGAATCGTTGGAGATGAAGCAACAGGTGCCGTATCAACACCGATTTACCAGGTGAGTACGTATAAGCAAGAAGCCGTTGGTAAATTTAAAGGCTATGAATATTCACGAACGGGTAACCCGACTCGTCATGCATTAGAAGTTTTAATCAGTGATTTAGAGGGTGGAGTAGCAGGCTTTGCCTTTTCTTCAGGAATGGCTGCGACAAGCTCAATCATGATGCTCTTCAGTAAGGGGGACCATGTCCTATTAACTGACGATGTTTATGGTGGAACGTTCCGAGTGATTTCTAAAGTATTGAATCGCTTTGGAATCGATTCTACATTTGTCGATACAGGGAATCTTTCTAATGTCGAGGCAGCTATTCAAGAAAATACAAAGGCTATTTTCTTGGAGACTCCAACAAATCCTTTATTGAAGGTAACAGACATAGAAGCTATAGCAAAATATGCAAAGGGAAAAGGGCTCTTAACTATTGTGGATAACACATTTATGACTCCTTATTTCCAGCAGCCAATCGCACTTGGTGCAGATATCGTTGTGCATAGTGCCACAAAGTATTTAGGAGGCCACAGTGACGTAGTAGCAGGTCTTGCAGTGGTTAATTCCGAGAAGCTAGCGAGTGAGCTGCATTTTGTTCAAAACTCCGTCGGTGCTGTGCTCGGACCTCAGGATTCCTGGCTGCTGATGCGAGGCATTAAAACACTAGGCTTACGTATGGAAGAGCATAATGAAAGTGCCCAACGAATAGCAGAGTTTTTAAATGATCACGATGCAGTCGGAAAAGTATTTTATCCAGGCCTCTCTTCTCATCCAGGCCATGACCTGATGCAAAAACAAGCTACAGGATTTGGAGGAATGATCTCCTTTGACGTTGGAAGTGCAGAAAAAGCAGATGAGCTGTTGGCGAAGCTAAAATACTTTACTCTTGCGGAAAGCTTAGGAGCTGTAGAAAGCTTAATCTCCGTACCTGCCCGTATGACTCACGCCTCTATTCCGAGTGAACGAAGAGCAGAATTAGGTATTACCGATGGATTAGTTCGCATTTCTGTAGGCATCGAGGATGTAGAGGACTTAATAGAAGATTTAGAGCAAGCCCTGGCTTAGAAAAAGCAGGAGGTAAGTGATCCAATCCTAAAAAAAACAATCTACCGGTGATAAAACCTCGTGAACGGTGATAAAACCAGGCGAACGGTGATAAATCTCCACGAACGGTGATAAAACCGTATGAACGGTGATAAAGCACATTCAGTATGCAGATTGTTTAATAAATTTTTAGAGACCCCTTTACTACTAGGGGGTCTCTTTTTATTGGTAACAAAAGATAAGGTGATCCTTACTATTCCAAACATGTAAATCATCTGCGATGTATCCGCGTAACCATAATACTCCGTCGATGTTTCTAAGGTAAAAGCCTTTAGGAAAATCATCGTCTTCACTGACTATTTCTGACGCTACTGTGAGAGAGCCAGAGGGAGCTTGTTGCGGGACTTGAATCTTTGTATGTCCTTCAGGTTGGTCTAGATACTCTAACCTTAGGTAAGGACCTACCTCAAGTGGACAGAGATTTAAACCTACTTCGCTCGCTCGTTTAAATATTTGAGGCATTGTGGCTCCTTCTCGGAAACCAAGTTCTCTGACGGTTAGTGTAACCGTAGTAACACTGTACTTATTTTTAGAAGGAGAGAATTTATCAGCAGATAGTAGCTTTTCTGCGTATTCATTCAGCCTAATAGAATGGTTTTCGAGTTTCTGAATAAGCTGAAATTTTGTTAGTCCACCAATCTCTAGCGTTCTAGTAATAGCTGAGTCACTCAAATCTAGTGTCCCTCCTTAAAATCAGTAAAACTTCTTTTATTCTAGAATCGTAGCTTTATTTTCTTTCTTCGTTTTCTAATTCCTTTTCAATTTCTAGATCACTTAATGGTACTAGCTCATCTTTTGTTCCAAACCTTTTAATGATAATTTTACCGACCTCTGATTTATCCATGGCATCCCTCACTGCTGTATAAATGACTACGTACAAAATGATTAAACCAAGAATCCATAGCAATATTTCCAACTACTTCCACCCCCCATAAAAGTCTTTTATAAAGATTTTAAATAATCGCCTAAAATTTAAATAAAAAACTAAATATTCCATCTATTAACTATATATGAATGTTGAGTTGAATGTAACAAATGTGTGGAATTTAAAAGTATTTATTCTAATTTTTTCTACTGCGAAATAATGTTTTATTCCAATAACAAAGGGAATTATTAAAGATAGACAGGTGTAGAAGAAAGGAGCAATTTAAATGAATACAACAAAAACAGCAATTATTACAGGTGGAGGTGGCGGCCTAGGAAGAGCGGCTGCATTAAAATTAGCTGAGTCAGGCATCAACATTAGTATTATCGATGTTTCGGAAGAGCAAGGAAATGAAACGGTTCGTTTGGTAGAAGAAAAAGGAGCTAAGGCCATCTTTATCAAAGCCGATGTAACGAAGGCTGAAGAGGTTAAAAAGTATGTAGAAAAAACAGTGGAAACCTTCGGAACAGTGGATATGTTCTTTAACAATGCAGGTATCTCTGGGCCAGGTAAAAAATTCTTGGACAATTCGATTGAACAGATCGACCTCGTCGTAGATATAAACCTTCGAGGGGCTTTATATGGATTATACTATGTTTTACCTGAAATGATTAAGAATGGTGGAGGTAGTATAGTTAATACTTCGTCTACAGCAGGATTAGTAGGCCAGGATGGAGTTGTGAGTTACTCGGCAACGAAGCATGGTATCGTTGGAATTACGAAATCCATAGCAGCAGAATATGCAAACCAAGGTATTCAGATTAACGCAGTGGCACCAGGATCAACGGAAACTCCTATGGTGAAACAATATAGAGATGCGAATCCTGAGCTGTTTAAAACGGTCTCTGCGGGTATTCCACAACGTCGCTTAGGACAACCAGAGGAAGTTGCAGAATTAGTGGCGTTCCTGTTGACGAGTGAGGCAAAATATATAAATGGTGCTGTTGTACCAATTGATGGAGGATTTACTGCTGTCTAGGTAACTTATTTAGACAATTGCATACTATAACATTAAGGCATACCACTTTTGTGGTGTGCTTTTTATATAAGTAGTTGAGAGCTTGTTAGGTAAGCATAGAACTATCCTAGTCTGACAAAAATGAAAAAAGGAATAGGTCCGAGCCTATTCCCATTAGAAATGCAAACGAGAAGTATTACCAGAAAAAGGCACCAGCTAACGCAATACCAGTTATCGCACCTAATGCAATACCAACACCAAAGCCTGGTCCGAAGCCCCAGAAACCAAATCCATATCCTCCAAGGTTTTTCTCAGGACGAATCCATACCATGTTTTGATCTACTTTAGTAATTCTTCCTACATGTACTTTTCCTTGTTTATCCGTGATTCGTACTCTTTGTCCATGATATTTACAGCATAAATTATAAACTTGTGCTTGACTCATTTTTTGTCCCCCTCTCTCAAAAAATTACATACAAGTATGTTTTATAACATATGCCGTATGAAAATTTTCACGGTAGACAATCGTCTATGCACTATAGACATAAGTTTTTTAGAAAATCGAACATACGAAAGAATAAAGAGAAAAGGATGAGATATTGGCTGTCATTAGAACCTCTAAATGGTTATATCAATTTATAGAAGCATGCGAGAAGAAAGATGGGAAGGAAATCTATCTTCGGCAAGGGGAAATCCTATGTGAACCCCTAATGGAGGTCTTCCCGAATGAAACTAGAGAGGCTGTACACTATGAGCTTTTACAATACGGATTATTTGAGCCAAATGAATGGGAAGGCTTATCAGAAACTGTAGGAGAGCTAGAAAAAAGGAAGGTTTGGGAATTAGTAAACAACGAATACAAACGGTTACGAAAGCGGTGGGGTGGTCCAAAGGTACCGATTTATATATTCCCAATAAAATTAAAAGGATCAAGTCAGACAAGAGAGCCTTTACCTGTTAAAAATGGTGTTGCTTATAAAAAAGCGTTATTTTTATTTTTATCGAAGGACCTTTCAGAAGAAGAGATAAAGGCGACCTTAGTACATGAATATAATCACGTATGCAGATTAAATTTCTTAGATCTTACCCCTTCCCAAACAATGTTGGCAGACTCTTTGATTATAGAAGGCTTGGGAGAGTATGCTGTAAAAGAGGAATGCGGGGAAAAGCTGCTAGCCCCATGGATAGCGCTTTATCCTTACGCGGATGCTACCGAGATATGGAAGCACCGTTTCGTACCATCCCTAGGGTTAGAAGGTGTAAAAAATCATCAGCTATTTTTATTTGGTCGTCCTAGAAGCTATTTTCCAAAGTGGATAGGCTACAATATAGGCTATCAAATAGTCGATACTTACGTAAAAAATCATGGGCCGTTTCCAAAGGGCGAATTATATCACAAACCAACTAAGGAAATTATAGATGGATCTGATTTTGCTCCAAAGCCTTAATCTTTGTTTATAACTGACATTTAAAAATTCTATAGCCTATCATGTTTCCAAAATCAGTTAAAAATTGATTATGCTCATCCCAGACGTCATATAGTGTCATGTCAATATAACTGGATGGATTCATGTCTTCAATTTCTACTGGGTTCATATCGGCTGGGTTTTCTAATATCTCTATATGTGAAAAACCAGCTTTTTTTAAAATTTCTTTCCACTCTTCCTCATCAATCAGCTGTTGAATCCCATAAAGCTCCAACACTTTATGTTTTACTTCCTCAGAAGCATTAGAAGCTCCCGTCATTTCAATCAACAGTAGCTTTCCGTCCTTTTTTAATAGACGAGCAGCCTCACTTAAAGCTAGTGCAATATCCGTAAATACAAGGACCGATTCAGAAATAATAATGTCAAATGAGTCGCTTTCTAATGGTAGACACGTAATATCTCCTTCGATTAGGTGAATGTCAGCCTCCAATGGTTTAAACCTTTCTCTCGCCTTCTCAATCATAACCGGATGATTATCGACAGCAGTTACCTTGCAACCATATGTTGTAGCTAAGAAAGCGGAGGTCTTTCCAGTTCCGCAGCCTATATCTAATACTGACTGAGCTGCCTGAATTTTTTCTTTCCCTAATATAAATTGAGTTAATCCAAATCCCCCTGGATGCGCACTTCCAATCCCAAAATAAGACAGTAAATCTAGGTATTTATTTGACATGAAGCAACCTCCTAAATTAGTTACAATATCATATGCACAAAAAGACTAATCTGCTAGGTTGATTAAAGGGAAAACAGTAGGTTAAAGAGAATAAATAAAGAAAGAGTAATAGAAATAGGAGATTTCTAAAATGGAGAATGGACTAGGAAATAGCACCATATACTTAACTGAAATGACAGATGACTATCTGATAGATATTCATTCGTATGCATCAAAAGAAGAGGCTTGTAAATACCAGCCATGGGGACCAAATAGTTTCGAGGACACTAAAGTTTATTTAGAGGAAGTTTTAGCAGAGGCCAAGAAGGAAAAAAGAAATAGGTACGTGTTTGCAGTTATTGATAAAGAAAGCTGCAAAATGATAGGAGCAGGTGAGCTATTTCATATAGACCTATCTAACAAAAGTGGAGAAATAGGCTATATAATACATCCAGATTTTTGGGGAAAGGGTATAGCTACTCAAGCTGCCAATATTTTAATTGATTATGGATTTAATGAACTAAAACTTAATCGTATATATGCCACCTGTGACGCAAGAAATAGTGCGTCTGAAAGGGTCTTAAAGAAAGCAGGTATGAAGAAAGAAGGACTGCTAAGAGAGAATATCCTATTAGACGATGGGTGGAGAAATTCACTTCTTTACAGCATGTTGAATCGTGAATGGAATACAAAATCATAGGGGGAATATGATGGCAGATCTATTTCAAACGTCAATTGAACAATTTTCAAAAGCACACGATGACTTCATTGAGGCATGGAACGTAGCGATGTATTCAGGGGATACTGCAGGTCTTGAAATCATGACTAATAATTACTATGTTACTTTTTTTAATAGTCATGTGGAAAGACCAGAATTCTTTGACCGTCCCGAGGCTATACAGGGAATGAGAGAGTCAGTGGAAGCGTTGCAGGGCGCAAAGAAAAGATTTGAGCATCGTATTATTAGACAACGTGATCCTAACAGATTCGTTGTATTTTATGAAATGATTATTGAAAAGAACGGACAAGAGTTGACTCGATTCTTTACAATAGAGGATTGGGAAGAGAGAAATGGGCAATGGTTATTGAACAGAGAAGTTACTGAGCATATTTAAGGTATGAGGCTTGCAGCCCCGAAAAATTTTTGGGGCTTTTTTGTCTACTTCATAGCCGTAGTTTCTCCGCTACGTCTGACACTTTCCTTGGGGCACGTGGCCTGAGCCAGTAGTCTTTCCCACGCGCCTGTCCCCTAGATTAGCTGCGAACCACTAATGTTTCCCTCTATATAAAGTAAATCTCTGTACTATTTCAAGTGCCTGAAACTAGGTTGATTATGTATCCGCCTCATCTTTTTTTCTTAGAGTGATGCCAAATTCATTAAATTGAAAATTCGAGAAATTTAAACTTTTAATTTCCCTTAATTACCTATTGTATAATTATACATAAAGGCATATATTATATAAATATTAGAAAAATCCATTAGCTAGGAATAAAACAGATTACAAAATTAATAGCTATCTGATAGTGGATGAAAAGTAAGGGTGAATAAGATGGATAACTGGCTAAATTTATATAATAATATGGGAGATTTTTTAGCACCGAGTATGGCAAAGGATCATCCTAATATTCCAATAGTAAAAGAGGAAGGCTGCTACTATTTTGGAGCGGATGGAAAGAAATATTTAGACTTTACTTCAGGTATTGCCGTTACAAATACTGGACACCGTCATCCCAAAGTAGTTCAGAGTATTAAAGATGCTGCGGATCAATTAGTTCATGGGCCTTCAGGAGTTATTATGTACGAATCGATTCTACAGCTTTCCAAAAATCTTGGGGAAGTGTTACCAGGAGATTTAGACTGTTTCTTTTTCGCCAATAGTGGGACAGAGGCTATCGAGGGAGCATTAAAGCTAGCCAAGTTTGTAACAGAGAGACCGTATGTTGTTTCATTTACGGGCTGCTTTCACGGTCGCTCACTTGGTGCATTAAGCGTAACAACGTCTAAAAGTAAGTATCGAAAATTTTTGCAGCCATCTCATTTATCCTACCAGATTCCTTATGCAGACGCGAAGAGCTGTCCAGAGGGAATGGATCCAGAAGTATATTGTGTAGAGCAGCTAGATAAAGACTTTAAGAGACTCTTTAAGCACCAGGTAACTCCAGAAGAGGTCGCTTGCGTTATTTTAGAGCCAGTACTAGGTGAGGGTGGCTACATTATCCCTCCTAAATCATGGGTGAAGAGAATTCGAGAAATTTGCGATGAGCATGGAATCTTATTAATATTTGATGAGGTTCAAACTGGTTTCGGACGAACAGGAGAATGGTTTGCTGCACAATATTTCGAAGTTACTCCCGATATTATGGCCATTGCAAAGGGAATTGCGTCTGGTTTACCTTTAAGTGCAACCGTTGCTTCTAAGGAATTAATGAAGAAGTGGCCATTAGGAATGCATGGGACAACATTCGGTGGAAATCCCATTGCTTGTTCAGTTGCCTTAACTACACTAGAAATTTTCCATGAAGAGAACCTAGTAGAAAACTCTAAAGTTGTAGGAGCATATGCAACTGAAAAGCTAAACGTGCTAAGAGAGAAATATCCAATCATTAGCGATGTCCGTTCTGTCGGTTTAATGATCGGTATCGAAATCTCTAATATAGAAACTGGAGAGCCAGATGGACAAGCTGTTATGAAAATTCTTGACTATGCACTAGAGGAAGGCGTGCTCTTCTATCTTTGTGGAAACGTTGGAGAAGTTATCCGTATGATTCCTCCATTAACGGTAACAAAGGAACAAATTGATGATGGCTTAAAAATGCTTGAAAAAGCAATTATTCGATATACAAACGAAATAAAAATAAAATAGATAAAGGGGTAAAACATTATGAAAAACAAGTTATTTCTAATCATGCTTACAATGATTATTGCTTTACTAGCTGCTTGTGGAACTAAAGACGATGCGAAAGAGGATGCAGGATCGGGTTCTGCACCTTCTGAGGAATTACCAGTATTAGTAATGGGGACTTCAGCTGACTATCCACCATTTGAATTTATCGATCCAACAAAGAGCGAAGATATTATTGGCTTTGATATTGATCTATCCAATTTAATCGCTGAAAAGCTAGGATATAAGATTGAAGTAGAAAACATTGATTTCAACGGATTAATCCCAGCGATACAAGCAGGTAAATTAGACTTCGTATTAGCAGGAATGTCACCAACAGAAGAACGCGATGAAGTTGTGGATTTTTCTGTTCCTTACAACGAAACAGTACAAATGGTAGTGACTAAAAAAGACAGTGGCATTAAATCAGTGGAAGACTTAGCTGGTAAAACAGTTGGAGTTCAAATCTCATCTGTTCAAGAAGAGCTAGCAAATGAATTAGCAGAAACAGTAGACATGAAAGTCGAGAGCCGTAACTTAATCCCAGAGGTTATTCAAGAGCTAATGACAAAGCGTTTTGATGCAGCCGTTATAGAAGATGTAGTAGCTGAAAATTATACACAGCGTAACAAAGATTTAACTTTCTTCCCAATAGTAGTTGAAGAAATAGATACTAAAGCAGCAGTTTTCCCTGAAGGCAGTGAGCTTAAAGAGAAGTTTGATAAAGCAATTACCGAGTTAATTGAAGAAGGAAAAATTGACGAGCTTAGAGAAAAATGGTTTGTAGTAGAAGCAGAATAATAGAAATAAAAATATAATAGTTTGAATAGAAAGGAGGGTAACGATATGTTAGATTTTTCTGCAGTCGTTCCCTCTATTCCTTATATTGCAAAAGGAATAGGTGTTACACTTCAAATAGTTGTGGGAGCCACGATTTTAGGTTTAATTTTAGGGATTTTGTTAGCTCTATGTAAAATAGGGAAAATAACTGTATTACGTCTATTAGCAGATTTTTATACATCTATTTTCAGAGGAACTCCCCTTGTATTACAATTAATGATTATTTACTATGCGATTCCTCAGCTTTTTGATATTACGGTAGATCCGATGCCAGCGGCAATTATAGCATTTGGATTAAACTCAGGTGCCTATATCTCTGAAATTATTCGTGGTGGGATTAATGCAGTTGACAAGGGTCAGTTAGAGGCTTCTTTAGCTTTGGGTATACCCTATGCGAAGATGATGAAGGACATTATTCTTCCTCAAGCGATGAAAAATATCATGCCTTCCCTTATGAATGAATTTATCACATTAACGAAGGAATCAGCGATTGTAACAGTAATTGGTGCACTAGACATTATGCGCCGTGCATACGTCGTGGGTGGATCTTCTTATCGTTACTTAGAGGCATTAATGATTGCCGGAGTGATGTACTATATCCTTACACTTATTTTATCATTCCTTGGCAAAAAGCTAGAAAAGAGGATGAGTAGAAGTGATTAAAGTAGAAAAATTATATAAATCATTTGGAAAAAATGAAGTCTTAAAAAATATATCCACTGAAATTAAGGAACAGGAAGTAATCGCTATAATAGGTCCTTCTGGTTCAGGGAAGTCAACCTTTTTACGTTGCTTGAATTTACTGGAGGAGCCTACTAGTGGTGTGATTAGTATAGGCAATGATGTTGTAACAGATAAAAAAACTAATATTATGAAGGTACGTGAAAATGTAGGAATGGTATTTCAACATTTTTATTTATTTCCTCACAAAACGGTTTTAGAAAATCTAACGTATGCACCAATGAATGTTCAAGGAAAATCAAAGGAAGAGGCAATAGCTGTTGCAGATGACCTCTTACATAAAGTCGGACTCTTTGAGAAGCGTTCGGAATATCCAAATCGTTTATCAGGCGGTCAAAAGCAGCGTGTAGCAATTGCCCGTGCGTTAGCAATGAATCCTTCTGTTATGTTGTTCGATGAGCCAACTTCGGCCTTAGACCCAGAGATGGTAAAAGAGGTTCTAGCTGTTATGAAGGACTTAGCAGAATCAGGTATGACAATGGTCATCGTGACACATGAGATGAACTTCGCAAAAGAAGTAGCAGACCGTATTTTATTTTTGGATGGTGGAGTTTTAGTCGAAGACACCCCTCCTGTCGAATTCTTTAGCTCTCCAAAGTCAGAGCGTGCAAAAGAGTTTTTAGAAAAGGTTTTATAAGGATTTAAGAAATAATAAAAGCAAAGCAGACTACAGCAAGCTCAAAACATTGGGCTTGCTTTTTTGTTGTTAATTGTAAGGGTAAGAAGGGGAGGACTATTTGTATTTAAGTTAATAATTCCTACCTTTAAAGAAAAACACGAACAAATTAAAAGATAATCATAAAGGTTAAATGCTTTTTTAATAGTAAAGGAGAATTGATTTCCGCTCTAGTCGGACACTTTCCGCGGGGGAGCGATAAGCCATCACCCATCGCTTACGCGCGTGGTCGTGATGTCTTATCTGTCTCCCTCCTCCCGCTACAATCAATATAAAGAAATTGTTCGTATTAGAATGGTAAATTGCTATTTATAAAATTTATTCAAGAGTTTAAAAATAAAAGAAGTATGATGACAGCAAGCTCAAAACTTTGGCTTGCTGTTTTTGTTGTTAATAGTGGTTGTTATAAAACGGCAAGATTTAAAATCATTCATTGCAGATTTTCTATCATCCGTATTCATTTTTAAATAACCTCTAAAAACTATAAAAGCTGGTAGTCCCCAAATAATTATAATTGAAAAAAGCGAATCATTATCTATATTAATGATCCATCCATCCCTTCTAATGCTGAGCAATTTACTCACAAACTGAACTATTAGTTTAAGTGTAAAACTTCAAATACATTGGCATCTTACAAATATTGACTCTTTAACTTTTACAAAGCCTTTGGTCTGGATAAAGCAAACCAGACTAAATAAGGATAGTTATAAAGAAAGGATTTTTACTAGCTTTGTAGAATTAAAGAGGGTGATGAAATGTGAAAGCAAACAATACTCAATTTCATGAGGGTTTACTATAAAGGGGTGTAAATATGAACAGTGGATTGAATTTTGATGTGCTGGCCTATGACAAGGACACAGGAAACTATCAAGGAAAAATTGAAATAGAGACTGATTATTTTATAGATATGACTATTTCTCCTGAGTCATATGATAAAGAACTAGTATTTAAATTAGCCGAAAATACCTTTAGGAAAATAAGAATAATGAATGAATCATATAAAGAAAAAATAGCAGGGGATTTATTAAAACTACATAATGAAGTGTGGAATGAAGGCGAAATAATCAGTAAAGATGAATTTAAAAAACGAATTAATATACAAGGGATTTTAATTTTTTGTGAGGGAAACGCCGAATTGTATTATGACGATGGGGACTTATTCTGGGGTCACACGATAGTGGTAGATGTTGATGAAAATGGTTTATATCAAGAAGCTCAGATATACGGATGAACGAAATAATATTATGATCAGGGGGAACATATGACATTTTCCAATACTATTAGTTTAGAAACGTCACCTAGCAATATAAAAATCAGTGTCTTAGAAAAGGAAATAAACTTACCAGACGAAATTAAGTCAAAAGTAAATCAATACTGGGAAACGATCAACAGACAAAACACCTTTAGCAGAGGGGAGGTCTTTACTGTTCATCAAATTCAAGAAGATGAAAATGATTTAATTATTTCCCTTATCCATACGGATTATGCCCATTTCCTTTATAGTAGGAAAATGAAGTTATCAGCGGAGTACGACTGCACTGTTGTCTATCCTGCTACACTTGTCCTTACTTCGGACAAACATCTAGTTTATGGTCATATGAATGAAGGAACAGCCAATCCGGATCGAATTCAATTAGTTGCTGGTGGCTTAGACAAAAATGATTTAGAAGAAGGGCGTATTAATATACACAAAAATATAATAAGAGAGATAGAAGAAGAGCTAGGTATTAACCTTACTAAAATATGGTGTTTGTCACCTTTAAGTCCATGGCTAATAAAACGTGGAGGCCAATCATTAGTTTTAATAAATCGAGTAACCATTGATTTAACTTCTGAAGAAGTAAAAGCAATACATAAACATTATAAAAATGAATTATATAGTAAAGGAGAACTTCCAGAATTCAAAAGAGTAGAAACAATTCCATTTAACAGTACAGGGCTTAATAGATTATTATTAAGTGATTTTCATAAGGCTGACTATATAAACCCACTATGTATTTATTTACTAAAGCAACTAAAAGAAAATAAGAAGTGCCTCTAGAGATACTCATTCCATATCGTTTTTTTTATAAAAGGCTATGTAAAAGGCTAGGGTTGTTTTTTCATGAAGCGATTTAGTTTGTGAAATATTAAACTTAAACTGGGGTAGGTTAGTTGAAGAAGGATATTGAAAAAAGTATGGTTAAAAAGAGGTGTAGAATTGGAAAAATTAGAAAACTCTGAATTAGATTTAGAATATAAAGTTTTTGGTACTGGGGAGAAGATTCTCCTTTTAGAAATAGGAATAGGAAGTTCAATTTACAACTGGTTTCCCTTTGTTAAAAACATAATGAAAGACTTTACTATAATTTTGTATCACAGGGCTGGTTACGGTAGTAGTAGAATTTCGATAAATCCAAGGACAACTAAAAATATATCTTACGAGTTAAACAAATTTATTGAATCATTAGGTATAAAGGACAAGGTAACTATAATGGGACATTCTTTTGGAGGACTATGTGCGTTACATTATGTAATGCTTTTCCCAGACAAAGTTAATGGACTAATTTTATTGGATTCAACTTCACCAAACTTTAATCGTTTATATAATCTTGATATTCCAGTAATGAATTCTCTTATATCGTTAGACCAAATGGTACAAAGTAATTTGGACAATTCATTTAAATCAAAAGAGGAACTTAGAAATCTTTATAATCAGTCAATTGATGATTGTCACGCCATACTTACCAAGAGTGAAGTGATTAGATTTGAGGAATTTATCACCAGTCCTGATATGTTTAAAACTGTTGCAGAAGAGTTCCAAAACTGGGAATCAAGTAGTGAAAGTATAAAAGAACTTGGGGAATTCCCTAACATTCCACTAACAGTTATTGCAAGAGACATAGAGGCTTCGGTCAATGCCTTTGTTCAATACAATATTCCAAAAGAAGAGGCAGTAAAATATGAAAAAGTTTGGAGAGAACTGCAAATAGGATTATCTCAATTATCTACTAAAGGAAAACTTATCATAGCAGACCGAAGTGACCATGGTATTCATCTCGATAGACCTGATATAGTAATTCAGGGTTTAAAAAGATTTTTATAGAAATTACTGAAATCGTTGATAGATTGGGAATGATTGTACTTAAACTAACGGGTAACGGGTAGCTTTAGTAAAGAGGGAATCAAATTAAAATGAGCTTGGAGGAGATCTCCCAGTTCATTTTTTTGTCTTAAATAAACCTCTACTTTTAAACATAGCCAAATAAAAAATGATTTTATTATTAGACGTGTTTTTACATAGTATAGAGAGTTATTGAATTATTTTGCGAGGGGGAAAGTATTACTAACTACTGCTTGTTATAATGAACCACTAGTAAAATAGACCCTTTTGACAATGCTTGTTCAAAAAGAGGCAATGATTTTATATAAGAATATCTCCTTAAAAAAACAGCAAACGCTTTTTCACTGCTTGAGTCAATTTCATAAATAGCAATTTACCAATTAAACATGAACAATTACTTTGTATTGATTGTAGCGACAGGCGGCGACTCCAGCGGGAGGAGGGAGACAGATAAGACATCACGACCACGCGCGCAAGCGTTGGGTGATGGCTTATCGCTCCCCCCGCGGAAAGCGTCCGACGAGAGCGGAGATCAACTCTACTATACAAATAATTAACAGAGGCTATACCACAGTAAAAAATTTTTTTAAAAAAGTGATTGCTCTTTTTACTGTTTATTTATCCACTTCAACCTGCATCTGACGTTTTTTAGTGAACAGCATCCCAAAAAGGAACGTCATAAAGATAATTCCCATTACAGTGATGATGATGCATCGAACAATGTAATCGGAATCCATCGCAAAAATCACATCTTTACGGAACCAGTTTTGGAATGGTAGACCAAAACCTAAGAGAACTGCGAAGAAGAGAAGCTTTGTCCAGATACTTTTCCCCTTCATTTTTTTGATAGAGTTATTTACGAAAATACGTAGCAAAGCAAGAGCTAAACCAATCCCAAAGAATATAATGAGATATGTAACTATATCGTCATTGGTAACTAGCGCCGCAATTACCAATCCTAAAGCTATAATCAATGAACCAAACATAAACATATATTTTTTAGTCACGTAGCATTCTCCTTTTTTAATAAAACACTGAACAACGTGTTGGCTAGTTGCCTTATTATCATATGAAATTGAAGAAATGAAAGCAATCGACAGATTTTCGGGATCTGTTCAGTGGTTACTTTAGAAGTATTAACGAAAAAAAGAGAGTTATGACAATGTCATAACTCTCTTTTAAATCTATTTAGTATAATCCACAACGATGTAAGGCTGTAATTGGAATGGTTTCGGTGCAATGTTACGATCGTTCCACATTCCGAACCATCTTTCTAACGGATAGAAGTAATATCCGTCCTGCCAATGGTCAGATGTATCATACGGGTCTGTAAAGATAAGCATATCATCACCAATACCTGGTGTGCCATTATTATCATATCCAATGATGGCTTGCCAATGTCCGTCCCAATCTGCCCACTCAACCATAATTGGTCGGTCATTAGAAAGGTGGCCAGTTAACCATTTAACAAAGTAGCTATCCTTAGCATCTGTTACCCATGCTTCAGTCGTTTCACTATTTTCAGAAGCATATAAGCTGTTCCATGCGAAAGTAGCAGGAAGGTTTCCTACATTATTTCCGGTTGCACCATCTGCTTCTTGAATTAGATCTTCTGCTGCATAATTCACTTTATAGCTTGTCTCTACCACTTTAAAGCCTTCTAGACTAGTAAAGAAATTATGGAGCTGGCTAACGTCTGACCCGTATTCTGGGAAGTTGTTTGCAGAACCAGGCTTAGCTTCTGGAGTGTCCAAGTCGGTCATTGCTTTCATTTGCTCAGCAATATCCATTTCTGTCATGTCTGTGAAGCCAAAATGGTTAGCAACCATTAATGCGGTTGCAGGTCCACAAGACCATTCCGTTGTTTGCTGCATCGTTTGGAAATTTTCGATTAGTAGTAATTGATCATCTGATTTTATGTTGTAAAAATCAGGTGTTTTAAAATAACGAGACTCTTTGTTATCGCCAGCTTCTGCATAGGCATCAGCACCGCCATTTTCATCATAGTCTTCGCCTTTAATCATAGTTGGTTTAACTGCCACAGTAGTTTCGGCTGACGCTTTTGTGTCTACTTCCTTGTTAACCTCCGCTTGTGAATCTGAGTTCTCTGAGCACGCAGATAATAATAGCATTGCGGATGCTAAAACTGCTGTAAGGGTTCTTTTCATTTATCCCCATCCTTTTCTTCTTTTTTTGAAACACAAGAATTTATTATATAGAAAGTAGGGAACAAATCAATAGATCGATTTATATTATTTTTTTACTTTATTTTGAATTTAGCTTTAAGTTAACACGAACATATTTTAAAACTGATTTTACATCTAGCTGGACACCTTCCGCAGGGTGAGCGATCAGCCTACACCTGTCAGTACAATCAATACATAGTTAATGTTCGTGTTTAATCTGTAAAATGCTATTAATGAAATTTGCTCAGCTTATTAAAATAAACAGTAAGAAAAATTAGTTTTATATATATTTACTTCCATAAATTAGCTATCATTAAAAGAAAATGAACTGAATGAGGTGGAACAAATGTCTAAACGAATTTTATTGGTCGAGGATGATGAATCTATTAGTGAAATGGTTGAAAAATATTTAAGAAGTGAGGGTTTTATCATTACAACTGTGAACAATGGAGAAGCAGCGGTTAAGCAAAATCAATCCTCTGCCTTTGACTTGATCATTTTAGATATTATGATGCCAAAGCTAGATGGCTTAGAAGTTTTGAGGATCATTCGAGAAACTAGTGCTGTGCCTATATTAATTATGTCGGCAAAGGATAGCGATGTGGATAAGGCATTAGGATTGGGCTTAGGGGCTGATGATTATCTTGCCAAGCCTTTTTCATTACTAGAGCTATCTGCAAGAGTAAAGGCTGCGATAAGAAGAGCAACACAATATTCACGGGAACAACAAGTAATCGAGGATGTAATTGAAATAGGGGATTTGAAGATAGATGTTACTAACTTTATGGTTACGAAGGGAAAGGAACAAATAAAGCTCACTGCGAAAGAGTTTGCTATCTTAAAACTATTTGCTTCCAATCAAAACCGTGTATTTACTAAACAGCAGATTTATCAGTTGGTTTGGGATGATGAATACTACGGGGATGAGAATATCATTAATGTGCATATGAGAAGGCTTAGAGAGAAGATAGAAGAAGAACCATCAAACCCGAGGTATATAAAAACCTTGTGGGGAATTGGCTATAAGCTGGAAGGTTTTTAATATGGTACTCCTTTTATCTTCCACTATTATTTTGTTGTTGGCTTTCATTGGTTTCCAGTACAAAGAAAAAAGAAATCTCACCTCTAGTATTGCCTATACGCACCAAAAGCTTCATAGCATCATCCAAGAGAATTCAGGAGAAAAAGTTTTAGTGCATACCGAGCATGATGAGCTCCAGCAACTATTGAATACAATTAATGAGTTATTAGACGAAAAACAAAAAATACTTGCAACTCATACAAGGCTAGAAGAGTCCATGCGAAAAATGCTTTCTAATGTTTCACACGATTTGAAAACGCCGTTAACTGTCATTTTAGGCTATATTGAAATGCTAGAAATTGCACCCTCCCTACAGGAAGAAGAACGCCAACAGCTCCTTGTTAAACTACATACTAAAACAAATGAAGTACTTAAAATTATCCATACCTTTTTTGACTTGGCGAAAATTGAGGCAGGAGACCAACAATACCCATTGTCTAAGGTAAACATAAATGAAATATGTCGTAAGAACATTTTATCCTTCTATGATCTGATAACAGCAAAGAACATGCATGTTGAAATTGAGATACCAGAAAACAATTTATATGCATTTGGTAATGAGGAGGCAATAGATAGGGTTCTAAACAATCTATTATCCAATGCATTAACCTATGGCGCAGACGGTAAAAACATCGGGTTAGCGTTGAGATACGATGAGTCCTATATTTATATTGATATTTGGGATAAGGGAAAAGGAATCGAAGAGTATCATATCGATCGGGTTTTTGAAAGAACATATACGATGGACGATTCTAGGAATAAACATTTCCAAGGCAGTGGATTAGGCTTAACAATTACCAAGCGGCTTCTTGAAATAATGGGAGGCTCTATTCATCTATCAAGCATCCCTCATGAAAAGACGATTTTTACTGCAACGTTGAAGCGAATTACTTTTTAACGTTAAAGCATAACTTAAGAAATTCGTAAGATGGAAGTAATAAAAAAGAGAGGTTCGTTTTCTATACTAAGAATAGAACGAAGAGGGAGAGGATTCAATGTCATATATATTGAAAACAAATCATCTGACAAAAGTATTCGAAGGTAAGGAAGTCGTTTCTTCTGTTAATATGAATGTCCGAAAGGGAGAAATTTACGGGTTTTTAGGTCCAAATGGAGCAGGTAAGACAACCGTCATGAAGATGATGACCAATCTCATCAAACCGACGAATGGAGAAATAGAGATATTTGGTGAAAGGCTAACCGATCAATCATACGAAGTATTAAAAAGAATTGGATCAATAATTGAATATCCAATTTTTTATGATAAGCTGACTGCACGCGAAACACTTCAGCTTCATTGCGATTACATGGGTTATTATAACCAAAAAGAAATAGAGCAAGTATTAGATATGGTTAGTCTAGTGAACACAGGAGACAAGCGAGTAAAAGAATTTTCTCTGGGGATGAAGCAAAGGCTTGGTATTGCACGTGCAATTATCACAAAGCCGGAATTGCTTATTCTAGATGAACCAATAAACGGACTAGACCCTCAGGGCATTAAGAATATGAGAGAATTGTTTCGAATGCTTTCAAAGGAATATGGCATTACCATTATTGTTTCTAGCCATATTTTAGGAGAAATAGAACAATTAGCAGACACAATTGGAGTCATCAACAATGGCAAACTTATACAAGAAATATCACTAGAACAATTAACTCGTAGTCAAACGGACTATATTGAGCTGGTTGTTCAAGACATACAGAAAACTTCCTTCCTGTTAAGTGAGAAGTTACATTTAGTTAACTTTAAATTAGTAGACGATCATTGTATCCGTATATACGATTCAACGCTCACGCCACAAATGATTTCCAAGGTTTTGTATGAACACGATATTGAAATAGAGGCTATTAGTAAAAAGACAAGTACATTAGAGGACTACTTCTTAAAGCTAGTCAATGGGGGTGTAGTAAATGTTTAAGCTAATGAAGCTAGAGATGAAAAAGTTTAAACTGGGCTCTTATTCGGTTAACGCTGTAATTGCTAATTTTGTTATTCTCGGGTTTATATTTCTAATAGCGTTTATATCTAAAGTAGAAGGTGACCAGGACTTTGTAAATTACCAGGAGGTCTTAACGGTTATAGATTCATTTGTGAGGGGAACCTTTATCATCTTCGCTGCAACATTAATAGCGAAGTTAATAATAGGAGAATTCAAAAATAAAACCATTACAACGTTATTTATGTATCCAATTAGTAGGAAAAAAATAATAACGGCAAAGCTTGCTATTGTATTTATATTTACTTTTACATGGATCATTATTTCAAATCTATTTATTACATCAGTCTATTGCTTCGTTAGTGTAAACTATCAGCTAATTCCTGATACGCTAACGGCTTCGCTTCTTCAAGAACATATTGTTAGTGTAGTGATGTATGCAGTTGCAGCTTCTGGTATGGCTCTAATTCCTCTTTACTTTGGTATGAAGAAATATTCCATACCTTCTACAATTATTACATCTATTCTAATTGTAGTGTTAGTTACCAGTAATAATGGTGGATTTTCATTGAATGATATATTTGTTATACCTTTGTCACTGGCATTAATCGGCTTAGTTATTGCATATCTTGCTATCCGAAATATAGATAGAATCGATATAAAAGTATAGATTACTAAAACGGCAGTCAGGAGGATTGAGAAATGCAAGTAAATCGAAGTGAGTTACAAACGAATGATGATATTTGGAATGCTGTTTTATCTGCTGCTTATGGAAACTATGCTTTTCCGACCGAAAATGAAAAAAAGGATGACATATTTATTTTATTTAGTTACTTTTGTGAAATGGAAAGTGGAGGCCATGAAGCCTTGCTCATTTGGTTATCAGAAACGATGCAAGAAATGGGTATCCAAAAATACGTCAGTCGACTGACTAAAATGCTGGAGCTGATTGGTGCGGGGGATTATGCAAAAATCGAAAAGGCCTATTTAGAAGAAATGTTGAAGAGATACTTAACCCTAGAAAATAGTGGTTTTGAGAATCCTTATTTTGAAAAACTAGAAGCGGAGTACCTAATTGTAGTGGAGAGAGCAGATGAAGAATATAGAAATTTAGAAGAACAGATCAATGAGCGTTTATACAACTATGCAATGAATATACATGAAGAGGTACTTGAGATAGTTAATCATTAAGCAATATAAAAAAAGATGGAGTGATAGTTTCACTGCCGTCTTTTTTTATTTTGGGGATGCAAAACCTAAAATTTACATAACTGCGCTAAACTGAGTAACTATTATTACAAATCAAAGAGATAAAATGAACCTAGTATACAAACCAAAGTTAATATCCATAAAGTTCCATAGGTATATTTATTTAGTTCTCTGTCTAGTAAAGATATAGATTGAATAACTGTAATAGCTACAGCGACAAAGAGGGCTCCCAATAAGGCTCCCATTAAAGTAGGCAAGTCGTATATATATTCATCAATAAATAAAAATAGAATAATAGAAAACGGTATTGAAACGCTAGAAAGAAAATGCTTTAAATTCATTGGAATTCCCCTTTCTTTATGAGCAGGCTATAGACATTCCAATAGTTTCACATTTTTTAATTGCCCAGCTGTAATGATTGGAAGTATTTGCTGCAAAATAGCTGTGTAAGTTACTTGTTTTCGTCCATTTATAATATCTTTTCGTCATAATTTCTTCATTGGTATGTGATTCAATTAAATCCATTATTCTTTTGTGACTTAACCTCACCTTTTTTATAGCCTGAGCTAACGTTACTTCTTGATAGTTTTCCCAAATTTGCAGATTTAGTAGCTTGATAGTATTCCATTTATAACCGGGTGCTGGCATGAAAGGAATGTCTCCATCCATACCTTCTCTATACCATCTCTCCAGCATTACATGCCATTCGTAAAGATGCATTAACACATCACGAAAGTTCTTATCTCTTTCATTTGTCTCAATAGAGGTACCCCTTTTTCTACTCGGTATAGATTCAATTATTTTAAGCAAAGATTCAAAGGCTTTGTTGCTATTTAGCAATAGAATTTCTTTTTCACTTTTCTCCATCAAGTATAACTTCCTCCTATATAAATATTAACATTGGAATGAGAATATTGTAACAAAATTCAGAAATTGGAGATAGAGCGATTGATGAAATTTTAAAATTTAATTCAGTGCTTTAGAACTAATTTAAACTATATCTATTTTTATATTATTCTAAGATAATAAGGAGAATATATAAAATTTTGGAGGAACTCTAACATGAAGCATACTATCTTAACCACTTTTTTTGCATTATTTTTACTGGGTTTACATTCACCAGTATATGCTTCTGATTTAAATGGAAACAAAGTTATACAACTAGAGGATCCTCTACTACAAGAAAAGTTAGCTACTTATGTTAACTTATGTGACAGTCAATTTCACGAGAATACAACCATCGATCGTATTTCCACGTGTTTAGAGAACAACAATGGAATCTTAACACTTGGGAACGGATATGCTGGGGAGGTCAGGACTCTTAAAGGTCTGGAGGGACTGGAAGGTTTACATATTAAACAGTTAAATATTGAAAACACTCATGCAAGTGGGCAAAGCATTGCTGACCTTACACCACTAGCCAATATCAAAAGTCTAGAGAGTTTAAAATTATATAGTACATACTCAAATGATTTCTCTCCATTAGCAACTCTGCCGAACTTAAAGGAATTAGTGATTAACTCTACTAATAATGAACCGATACAGTCCATTTCTTTATTAAAAAACCTACAAACGCTCCAACTAAGTGGAAGTCAAGTTACTTCACTGGCTGGAATTGAGAGGATGAAACAGCTTACGTCATTGGCTTTAGATGACGTCTCAATTCCTGATTATGGGGCATTAACAAATGTACCGCAGTTGAAAAAATTATTTGTGGACTTTAATGGGGACTCTCGTTTCTTACAGTCTCTGTCTAATTTAGAGGTATTAACTCTCGTTGCTTTTCGTGATGAACCTAAAATCATTAATGGAGATGACTTGAAAAAGTTAACAGAGCTTAAGACACTTCGATTATTTAATATTGAAGCCAATTATGATTATCTTAATAATATGTCACGATTAGAGGAGTTAAAGATATCAAATAGGGATGCTAGTTCCTTGTTTAGTGCGATCAAGGAACCCATGGTATACCTAAAAAGTTTAGACATCAGTCAAAATGAACTTTCTTCGATTGAAGGGGCCGAGAAGCTTTCGGTTCTATTTCCCTCGATTGAAAAACTAAATCTTAGAGGAAACGAGATTGCTGATTTATCACCTCTAGTACAAACAGAACGACCTTATCAATACTTAAAAGATTTAGATATAGATGGTAATATAATTTTTGACATTAATATACTAGGAGAGCATGCTAATCTTTTTCCTTCATTGGAGACAATTTATGCGGAATCCAACTATATTCATTCAATTAGTGAAATGACCAAGCTACCAGTTTTGCAATCCTTGTTTTCGGGATATAATTTAATTGATGTTTTTGATGAACAAAATCCTAAAAAATTTATAGGATATTTTCAATTTGAGTTAAGTAAACTAAAACCAATAGAAATGTCTATGGGCGATGTATATGATGGGCCGATTTTATCAAAGGTTTCGATTAGTGATGAATATTGGCGAGATGAGATTAAGACAAGTAATTTGACCGTAACTTTTTCAGACCCTGAGGTGGCAGAATTAACGAAAAAGGGAAATATTTTAGCAAAAAAAGCAGGGACTACAACCGTTACATACTCTATTAAAGGTGCAACTGATCCTTATTTTACCCATTCGACTTTGTTAACTGTTTTAAACAAACATTATAAACCATACGACCCTAGTATTGATGGGGATATTACACTGCAAACAAACAAGATGAAAGTATATACATACGGTGAAGATAAGGTGGTAATAGCTAGTCATGGAAAGGTAATTGCAGAGGTTGTACCTTCGGGGTGGTTAACGTTTACTCTTCCAAATCTTAAGGGTCTGAAGGAATTACAGGTTTGGTCAGAGTCCAAACTGGGAGTAAAGAGCAATGTAGTTACTATGCCAATTTATAAAACAGAAAAGCCAACCCTACCCGAAATAGAAAGTGTTACTGATCAAACAGAATACATTACAGGTACTGCAGATCCTCATACCACTGTCTATATTACTTCAAGAGAAGCTGAATCATTTAAGGAACTCACCCAAAAAGTCAGCGACAAAGGGACTTTTAAAGTTTACACCGGGAAGCTTCAGGAGGGTATTTCTATTATTATATACTCCAAAAATGAAGAAGGAAGAGAGAGCACTAATCTGAGTACGACTGTCCAAGATGTAACGCCACCAGCAATGCCGATATTGGACAATGTGACAAGTGAGTCATTGCAAATTAGTGGTAAAACAGAAGCCCATGCAAAAGTAACAATCAAACGAATGTCTAGGAATATTGGAGACACTCTCGCAGATAAAAATGGTATTTTCAAGCTCTCGATTTCAGCCCCAAGTGTAGGAGATACATTTACGGCCATTGCTGAGGATAAATCTAAAAACAAAAGCAAGGAAGCAAGTATTGTAGCTATTTTACCTATAAAGGAAGAAGAGATAATACCTAAAAAACCTGTTTTTTGGAAAGGCTTGCAGTTAAAGAAAGGGCAAATTGGACTTGTTACAATTACAAAAAAGATCAACCTTTGGAAGCGTGAAGGGGACAAGCTCGTCTTTCAACGGATATTAAATCCAGGGGAAGTATATCGAGTCTACAGATATGATAGCAAGTATGGAGGGCAGTATGGTGTGGGTGGAGACCTCTTTATAACTAACATTAGCGGCTATGTGAAATATCAAACGCCATCAAAAGCAATATTGTCACAAGTTAATTAGAAGCAGCAGCACAAAAGAATGTTGCTAAAGTATAAGGGTCTGTATCATAGATACAGACCCTTTAATGATTGCCCATCTCGTGTAATTAGATATTCTGTGTTACCTTTAATTTCCTCACTAAGAAAAAGGTAAGAGTAAGAATCACACCAGTAATCATCCCGATGATACTTAAATTGATACCTGCTCCGGACGTAATACCATCGGCACGAATAATAGCATTAGCATAGATGGAAACCCCGACGATAATAAATCCAATCCATTCAAATATTTTGGTTATCATATTTAAAACCTCCATTTGTACCTAAATTATAACATTATTTGAATTTTTAAAAAATTTAATTTAACCACATGTGCGTCGTACTACAATCATGACTTAAGCTTATCCTTTACAAGTTCATTTTCTTTCAAAATATCAAAGTTTAACTTTCTTAGTAAAAGGCAAACCTTTATACAATGTACAACCACGACAGCAAATCATTAAAGGATAGTAAAATTCTGTGGTATGATATGTGTTGATTTTGCTAGGAGGTATTTTTTATGGATTTGTCTATCTTTATGTCGTATGTCTTTTGGAAGAACCTTGGTATTTCCATTGCCATACTGTTAGTTTTCCTTATTTTGAGAAAAATTTTCTCGAAATATGTATTTAACCTATTGATCAAGCTAAGTGATAAAACACCGACTGATGCATTGACGCACCTTTTTCGGTCCTTCGAAAAGCCTATTCAATGGATGTTTATCATAGTCGGAATTTATGTGGCGGCTAGCTTCTTTCCACATTTTGATGAAACAAATAAATTATTCCTGGTGCTTATAAGAGTCTCCTATATTATTCTGATCAGCTGGGGATTATACAATATGTCCTCTGATTCCTCTACTTTCTTTATTAAAATGAGAAATAGATATAATTTGGATATTGATGATATACTCATTCCTTTTCTTTCAAAGGCATTGCGAGTTATTATTGTTGTCATTAGCTTTAGCGTCGTGGCAGAAGAATTTGGATATAATGTTAGTGGCTTTGTAGCGGGGCTTGGCTTAGGTGGGGTAGCAATCGCATTTGCTGCAAAGGATGCACTTTCTCACCTATTAGGTGGCTTTGTTATTATTACAGAAAAGCCTTTTAGAATTGGTGAATGGATTTTGACTCCGGATGTCGAGGGGACGGTCGAAGAAATTACTTTTCGTAGTACAAAAATCCGTACATTTTCACAAGCTATTGTTACTGTTCCGAATGCCATGATTGCGAATGGGCCAATAACTAACTGGAGTAAAATGGGGAAAAGACAAATTAACTTCAATCTAAGGGTATCTCAAGAAACGCCTAAGGATAAATTAGAGCTTGTAGTAAAAGAAATTGAACAGCTAGTGAGCAAGCATACTGGTGTTCATCCAGAAACAATTTTCGTGAAATTTGACGCATTTAAAGAAAATGGCTATGACATCTTCTTGTATTTCTTTACGAACACAACTGTATGGGCCGAGTTTTTAAAAGTAAAAGAGGATATTAACTTTGGTATCATGGAAATTTTAGAACGAGAAGGAGTTTCTATAGCCCTTCAAAGTCGAAAAGTTTATGTGGATAACGAATTAATTCAGAATGAAACAAAGAGCATAGAGGAATAATAAGTACCGCTGGGATGTGTATTCTCAGCGGTATTTATATGTTCTGAAGTTTTTTAGAAAAAATTACTGGAGCTTGTGTCGGGATAGACGTAATTACAGCAATTTCTTTAATAAATCCCTTCATGTTCTGAGCTTGAGTAGTGCAATAGAGGAAAGCTTCTACTAATTTTTCGTTGGATAAACGATTTGCTATAGTACAGTGTGGAATCCATTGTCCAGGATTATACAAGGATAGTGAGTCATTAAAATTCTTAAAATAAGTATGAAAGTCGTTGTGGAAATGAAAAAGATCCTCTGTAATAACAGGTGCATAAAAAAGTGTTCCAGATCCTGTAAACGATCCAATAGAAGGAAACGTGATTTCTATACTTTTTTTATCTTCTAAATAGCTATCTAAGCTATCTACAAAAGATTTAATATCTAATTTGCTGTAACTTGCAATAGTAATATGTGGCTTCCGATCACTTACCTCAAACGCATAGGAAGAAATAGATTCATCCTTTAACTCCTGCCAAAGCTTCAAAATCTGCTTATTTAACTGACCATCAAATAACGCAATTATCCCATACATATGATTCGCCTTCTTTTTTTTAAAAATTCTTTTTTAATATCCAACGATTTATATATTTGATAAAAGATTGGAAAGTATGCCACTGAAGATAAGATTCAATCAGTTAATACTAATTTTCAGTAGACTAAAAAATATTTCGCTTGATTATATCACATAAATATTTCATTTATTGATAAATGTTGTTAAAAGAAAGGATATTTTCATGCCCGGGTACTATTTACTGAGCAGTATAAACAGATGGATATTGCAAAAGATATGAAGGAATCACAGCAATTAATGAGAGGAGTGTTTTTAATGGAGAGTATTCGCGAAGGGTTAATACCAACAGTTTTAGGGACAGCCGTAACTACAACTGGAGTAGCGCTTAGGAACAATAGAAGCATTTCACCATTAATCACGAGTTCGATTATCGGATTTGGCTTAGCGCATATTGTGTTGGGGGCAATCGATTTAGTTGAACATCGCCGCTAAAGATTCAGGGTGGAAGGAACAATTCCTTCCATTCTTACTACCTAGCTCCACCTATACAAATTGAAGGAGGTGTTGGTCCGTGTCAGTACTATCTCGGATTGCTTTAGCATTAGTTATCATTGGTGCATTAAACTGGGGTTTAATCGGATTTTTTGAATTTGACTTAGTTGCATCTATTTTTGGTGGACAAACTTCTGCGTTTGCTCGTGTTGTGTATGCACTCGTTGGTTTAAGCGGAATTGCTTGTATACCACTACTGTTTGCTCAAGAAGACGAAGAAAGAAGTACTTCTACCAGCAATGGTAACAGTCAAAATTACAGAAATCTAAGCTACGAAACAGAATTTGCAGAAGAAGAGGAAATTATTGTGGCAGATCCACAAACGAATGCTTCATCGAATAATTCTACAACAGACTCTACTACAAATTATTACAAAAAAACTTCTAAGAAAAAGA
Organism: Psychrobacillus sp. FSL W7-1493; assembly: GCF_038004905.1. Taxonomy (NCBI): domain Bacteria; kingdom Bacillati; phylum Bacillota; class Bacilli; order Caryophanales; family Bacillaceae; genus Psychrobacillus; species Psychrobacillus sp. FSL W7-1493. The sequence goes on from NZ_JBBOSB010000001.1 coordinate 1,074,154, forward strand.
AGAGATAATTTTGTAGGGCATCCAAAAACCTGACGCAACGTTAAAACGTGCGTCAGGTTTTTTGTTTTATGAAGGAGTTTAAGAATAAATAATCGAATATAAATATAAATCCGCGGAAAGTGGTGGAACGAGTAAATTGGAGGAACAAGATGAATACCAAAACATTAGAAATAAACAAAACAAGCTGGGAAAAGTCAGCAAATCGTTTTTATGGAAGAAATCCTCTTCCAGAATATGGACCAATGGCTCCGCGTGAAGAACATTTAAATTTACTAGGGGAAGTAAAGGATTTGAAGGTTCTAGATATCGGCTTTGGCAGTGGGCATTCCCTACAATATATGGCGAATAGAGGAGCAGGAGAGCTTTGGGGCATTGACTTATCAGACAATCAGCTATCTGCTGCAAAAGAGTTATTGAAGGATTATGGATCTTCTGTAAAACTATTTCAATCTCCTATGGAAACTAATCCTGGATTGCCATCAAACTATTTTGAAATCGTTTATTCGATTTTTGCACTAGGATGGACTACTGATTTAGACAAAACATTATCCAATATCTATTCTTACTTAAAAGCAGGAGGCATTTTTGTCTTCAGCTGGGAGCATCCTCTACATAGCAGAGTGAAGCATGAGGATGGGAAGTATCTCTTCAACAAATCCTATCAAGAGGAAGGGCCGTACGACCATGATTTTTGGGATACCCAAGCAATCATGCAACAATTTAAAGTGAGTACTTATATTAATAGACTTGTGAAGGCAGGCTTTAAAATCGAGGAAGTCATTGAAGAGGTTTACTTAGAGGAGGAAGATGTACAGCGCCATGTGAATAGGTGGTACTCCTTTGAAAAAGCACAGCTTATACCGACAACACTAATTATTAAGTGTAGTAAATAGTTAAAGGGGGAAAGCAAAATTGAAGATTATAGATACGGTGCCTTTCTTTTTAAACAATTACACTCCATCGATTAGCTTTTTAAGGGGCTATTACGAAAAATATCCAGCTATTTTTACAGAATATTTTCCTCGTCATTGCAAAGACACCGAGGAACGACATAACCAGTCGCTTGAGAAATACCCTGATAATTTGCTTAAAATCAAACAAGTGCATGAAAATATAACACCTATTATTCAAGAAGTAGTGCACGAATATGAGCGATTATACGAAGTTTCTTTTCCGGTAGAGGTCAATTTGATTGTCGGAGGTTTTGGGTCAAATGCATATACGTACCAGCAAATAATTCCTAATATCACCTTTGCGTTAGAGAAGCTGTCTCCGGATCCAAACCATTTGAGGGTAATCGTTGCTCATGAGTTTGGTCATGCGGCGCAAAATATTTTAACGGACAGGGCCGGAATGGATTGGACGACTGCTCAATGGACTCATCCATTCAACTGGTTATATAGGGAAGGAATTGCAACGTGCCTATCTGAAAGAATTATTCCTCATTTAAAGAAATCCGTTTATTTTACTTACGATGATGAAGGTGAGGAGTGGCTCTATTTTGCTCAACGGCATGTTAAAGAAATAAAAAAGGCATTTATAGAAGACTATCGAAAAATGTCTGGAAATGAATTATCTCGTGATTGGTTTTCTATAAATGGAGTAAATGCCTTCGGCTACAGTAGATTTGGCTATTTCCTTGGAGAACTATTTGTGCAAGAGGAAATGGAGAAGCATGGGGAACTTGAAACAATCATCGCATGGGAAAATCCTCACTACCTAGAGAGGGTAGAGAATTGGCTACTTCAAGTTGAAGGAGAACTGGTATGACGAATCGCATTCAACTAGATAATTTAGAGGAATATGATGATCCAGCAGCCTATGATCAGGAAAATAATCATTACGTAGGGGAACTTCCATTATTACTAGAACGGGCAGGGAAAGTAAATGGTCCAATTATAGACTTAGCCTGTGGAACTGGGAGGCTGACCTTACCATTAGCCAAAGAAGGCCACAGTTTGATAGGTATTGATATTCATGAAGGAATGTTGGAGCAGGCAGCTAAAAAAGCCGGAAAGCTTAACTTGGATATACAGTGGCTGCAGCAGGATTGTACAAATTTCCAAGCAGGAATTAGAAGTCCGTTTATTTATATGGTGGGTAATTCCATACAGCATTTCCATACAAATGAGGCACAGGATCTACTTTTATCCTCTATAAAACAACATCTTCAGGAAGATGGTATTTTTATATTTGATACAAGATTTCCCTCTGCTAATGAGCTGCTTCAACCTGCTACAGAGGAATATTGGAAAACTTATATGGATGGAGAATACGAGGTAGATGTCTACACGATCAGCAGTTATGATGCATTAAAACAAATTCAGCATTACACAACCATTCGAAAATATAAAGATCATAGTGCAAAAATAATTGATGAAAAGATAACTAATATCAGCTTACGATATACCTATCCCTTAGAGATGGAGAGGTTATTAAAAGAACATAACCTGGAAATTGTAAATGTTTATAAGGATTGGAAGGGCACACCGCTTGATTCTGAAAGTGATAATATGGTGTATATCTGTAGAAAAGTTATCTAATAGATAAAAGCTATGTTTAAAAAATATTAAAATTGAGCTGGGAAATGTATCTCCAAGCTCATTTTATTAGATATACATTTTTTCTAAGTATCCGCTAGTTGAACAAGGACCCTAAGGTTTAGAAATTAATTTCAATAATTTTTCACCACGTTGTTTATAAGCGGTTAAGTGTTGTTTTAATATTTCTTCATTATTAGTTTCTAAAATTTTAATTGTATTTCTTACGAAGTTCCAATTTATGCAACCAGATAACCATATAAGTGAGGGAAGACGGTTAATATCATTTTCACAAAGCACATCATTTATTTTGTAACCATTAATAAAAGCATTTGCGACAATTGGAGACATTTCAGTCGAAGATATTCCATTTGTTCGGGAATACCATTTGATTAGCCATGCTAATCCCTCAATCCTATCGCTGTAGCCAATTGATTCAAAGTCGACAATTCCTTTTATTTTTTCATGTTTATCCCAGATAATATTAAGTGGATTTAAATCTGATTGTATTATAAAGTCAAAATGCTTCGTCGTTGCATTTTCTATATGATATTCAGTTATTTCAAGATATTCATCTACCATTTTTAAATTGTCTATTGAAATGTAAGATTCTTTAACTTTATTCCGAAGATTTTCAACAAATCGGGAGTAACCAACAAGTTGAGATTGCTTCTGGAAGACAGAACTTTTATATAAACTCGAAATATCGTGAATCTTTCTTGCAATTTTGCCAAATTCCTCTGCAATGTACGCATCACAATGAGTTATATGTTGGCCTTCAATCCATTCTAAAAGTATAAAACGATAGGTTTCATATTCCCATGTAATTGTCGTAAACGGGAAACCTTCTGAAGTGGGTAGTAAACGTATAAACGGAATTTTATTATTTACAAGGAATCGACAAAACTTTGTTTGTTCAAGTAAAGTATCATTTGAGATTTCTCCAAATATATTGTTTGGGGAACGATTATTCTTAATGAATCTTGCGGAGAATGGTTTTCCATCAGCAACTATTTTGTAATGTAGGTCACTATTCCAGCTGCCTTTATGTAATTCTTTTTCAATGAATAATACTTCGTTTCCTAATAAGTAAGGTTCAAGTGCTTTTTTTATCATTTGGTACAATTTTATATCCCCTTAGATGAAAAAGATTAGTATTATTTAAATACTGTAATTATTTGGAAAATCATAAGTGTTAAGGATGTGTGAGAATCTAAATGTAAATAACACCTAATAGGAGTCAATTTAATCAAACAGAACTAGACCTATGAAACAAGAACATTTCCTAATTTATTGATTGTAGCGGAAGGCGGCGACTCCAGTGGGATGAGTGAGACAGATAAGACATCACAACCACGCGCGTAAGCGATGGGTGATGGCTTATCGCTTACCCCACGGAAAGCGTCCGACTAGAGCGAAAATCAATTCTACTTTACAATTATAAAAGCATATAAAATTAACTATTCTCTATTAATTGTTCTTGTTTTTATTGAAAAAATATGACTTATGAAATTAATTTTAATAGATAAAAAGAATCGTAATCTCTGGGAATCTTTTTTTTCCATACTATTTCAACAAAACCCTATAATTAATCGTCAAAAATGGAATACAGAAAATACGCATCTCATGTTTGGCAGTTAGAATTTCATTTTTCTCCTCTAAAAGAAATTGCTCCTCCAAAGGAAGCTTAAAGATGGTTTCTCTAAAGGCCAAGTAAATCCCAGCATCAGACGCTAAGGCACTTTTGCTAGTTAAGAGAAGCTTTCCATCTTGCTCTTCTAATGCTAATACGCCAACCATCGACGACCATGGTAAAGGGAGGGAGATATTCATAAAGGTTTCCTCGTCTCGAGTATGTATGGAATATAGTGCAACAAAGATGGTGCTTGTTTCAATTTTTCGAACCCAAGCTCTTGTATTGGTACGTCCATCCTCGATAGCTACTATATCTCCAGTCATCTCCATTTCCTTAGAGGGGAAGGGTAGATTTAGCTGTTGTATTCTTGAACTAAACAAACCGTATAATGCGGCAAAAGGCTTGAACCAAACATGCCAGTAAACAGTGGAAAATAGTCGATAGTGCATTGTTTGTTCATAAAAATGGCTAATCATCGGAGGAAGTGACTCTTTATCTATAAAAATGCTCATATCATCGACCAAGCCCGTATAGGTCTTATTTATGTGATAGTCATCTAAAACTTTCTCACCAACAGTTCCTTTACCTTTGATCTTGCTAATAGGAAGTTGCAACTTTTTATAACGTGCCGGTGGTGTCCAAATGGACCAGCCGACAATACCGACGAACGCAAATATTAGGCAATTAAAGAATCCATGGAACTTAAGCATGAAATCTATCGTCACCCCAAAGACACCAAACGCATTCCCTGTTGCATACAAAAGGGAGAACAGAATAGTAACACCCAGTGCCCCAAAGGATGTAATGACTAGGCTTTTCTGATAGCCGTTTTTATATGTTGCCTTAATAGCTAGAACGATAAAACCATATATTCCAATCATATATAAAAGTACGGATATAAATTCTAAAAGTGTAGAAAAAGTGATTCCTATTGCAACGACTAAAGGAGAAATTAAAATGATAGCTGTCAGCCAAGGGTAGCTGGCAGGTTTATAAACTCGCCCTAAAAAGCCTATAAATACTGGTAACAAAAAGGAAGAATAGTGAAAGTGAATTCCTGTCAGCCACGTTAAAATAGGAGTAAATCCTGTATCTATTTCAAGAACAGAAGCAACAAACCAAATCCCGCCGATAAATAAATACATCATTCCCATATCAATCGCAAACTCTTCTATGTGGGTAAATCCTCTACTCATAAATCGTTTAAATCCATACATGGCCACAATAAAAGTAAAAAGTAGGTAGATAAGTGCGAGCAAGGCATCGAGCCTAGAATCTTCTGTAATCTGTAAAATAGAAACAGCTATTACAGCAGGAAGGACAAAGTAATAAATCAGATGATTATCTTTCATAACTAGTTTTAAGACGAGCGGAACAAATAAAATCTGAGCTACTGATAGCATAAGAAAATACCAGGGACCTACGCTAAAAGCAGCAACTATGAGAAATAAAATAGTATGGGAGATTGCAATTCTTTTATAGGTCATCTGTTTGAAACACCCCTTTATACTCGAATAGTATCCCAAGTAAAGGATTAGTGATTAAAACATGAATAGAAAATACGTCTCTCTTTTCTACATAACACTCTTTAACAAGAACATTTCCTTTTAAAAGCCTTGGTAAGGGGATTTCCAGCTTGCCTAATACAAGACGCTGTTTACTAGATTCAATTTGAAGATGTCCTTCCTCTGTGACGATGAATACGAGTTCAGAATAGAACAAGCTCGGCTCCCCAAGATAGTCCCTTACTACACGCTTACTCTTATCTAAGCTCATTAGCGCATTAAAATATCTTGTTTGGTTTGGGAAGAAAAACGTTCTCTCCCAGTGAACCTGTTGTTCGCCGTTTGGACCTAGCTGCCCTTTATTAACGATTTGAAATGGTACATTCTCTCCTTGCTCAGGAAATAAAAACTTCCAACGAGTGGCTATACGAAAGAAAGGTGACAACCATTTCGGACCACTAGTTATTTTTGTCATGACTCCTGTTGCCTGGAAGGCCTTTTCAGAAGAAATAGTATACCGCCGCTTGAGCATTGGCTGCAGTCGCTCGAATTGTTCTCCAAGCATTTCTTTATAAATAGACATATGAAAAACTCCTTATCTTGAACGCTTACAGCTTTTGGAAGTTGGAATGTCTTTACTAACCAGCAATCCGATAACGGATAGAACAAACAGCGTTAAGTTAAATGTAAGGGGGTTAAATGGATCACCAAATACGGTGGCGTCTCCTATTAAAGTGGAGAGTGTAAGTAATGGAAAAACAACGACTTGGATTTTCAGTAATCTTCGCTTATTGCTATATAGTAGCCATAGGAGACCGAATATTATTTCGATAGCACCTGCCGTTGAAACGATATTTTGAGCTTCGTTCACTGTTAAGGGAAGCATGCCCTGGGTCATTGATACTTCCTCTGGATGCATTAATATTAATTTTGGAACGAGGCCGTGATACACCCAAACAAAAAAGAACAGAATGGTAATAAGCCAGTGACTGAAGAATCGTACATACTGATTGGATGGAGTGTCACCTTTTTCGAGCCACCTCTTAAATACATCAAAGCTAAGAGCAGTTGCCCATCCCATCATCGGGCGAAATAATAGTCGATCCATCATTTTCCCTAATGTCCCGAAACGAACATCGTAATCATACTGGGTAAAAAATTTGATGCCGTCTTGCCCCTGCTCATACTTCCAATATCCCTTACCTTCTTTTATAGGAGAGATCTTTTGGGCAGTACCGAAATGCAGCGAGGATGTTCTAGAGTTGTCCTTCGCATGAAAGGTACCGACACTTTTCCCCCAACCCGAAATACTAAATCCAAATCCTATATTCGTTTTATATTCAAATAGCTGTGGTTCATCTTCTTTTTTGGGTAAATAGGTGATAGAAGAAAAACGCAAATCCCATTGTTCATGTAGCTCGGGATTTTGAGATGTCTCCCATACCTTTTCCATATCGCTAGAGATACTAGTCTCTACATAAATTGGTTTATTTTTCATAATCTCACCTCCTTATTAGATTAACATAAAGGACTTTCTACTAGTAATAAAGAATAAGAAATAAAGTAGCGCACCAGCCAGCCACTTTTAGCTACGTCATCCAAGGAAACGAGGTTAGTAATATGCAGTTAAATAAAAATTTACAAGCTAGATTCAATCCAGTTATCAATCATGTGAAAAATACGTACGATGCTGTCTATGCAACTGGAGCGGCAGTTATAGTCATTCATAAAGATAAAATTGTTACTGAACAATATTGGGGCACTCAATCTAGTAGACCAGAAGCTAGAGAAGTACAGGAGGATACCCAGTTTTACGTGGCGTCTGTTCGGAAAAGCTATATAGGGTTTGCTGTCGCATATGCGGTGCATCATGGGTATATCGGATCGATAGATGATGAAGTGACAAAATATATTGCGGATTTGGAGGAAGAAGTTTTTCACGGAACTACAATTAGACATTTATTGACACATACGCATGGGCTAACGGAGCTAGAAGGTAAAATTATTCGAGAGTTTTTACCAGGGGAGAGCTGGGCCTATAGACAAGTTAATATAAACCTGCTTACACAAATAGTAAAGGTTACAACAGGCCAAACAGTAGCAGAGTTACTAAAAGAAAAGGTATTTCGACCACTCGGCTTGAATGAGAGTGACTGGTACACAGAAATTCAACCTAAGCTTGCAGAGGTCATTGATCCGTCCGGCCAACCAAAACAAATACCAACAAACAGTACAAAGGGCGATCAAATGAACATGTTCACTTCTGCAAGAGATTTAGCCTATTGGGGTTACCTTCATTTAAAGCGGGGATACATAGATAACAAGCAGGTAATACCAAAAGAAGTTATTCAGCTATCTACGTCTCTTATAAGTCCGAGTACAATTGACAAGGATTTGCCTCAGCATGGTTTTCTTTGGTTTGTAAAGGATTTACCTGCAAGAAAAACGGAGCTTGGAGATTTAGTACCACGTGGCTCGTATCAAATTTTAGGATTCACAGGTGTTGCCGTACTAGTCATACCAGAACACGAAATCGTGGCAGTTCGGATGGTCAATAGCTTTGGATCACCAGAGAACCATGACTTTCTTGCGGACATAAGGTCCTTTGGAGACAGTGTAATGAAAAGTTTACAGGAGGGGTAAGTGAATGATTATTATTAAGCAATTTGATCATAGCGTACATATGACAGAGGAAATGGCGATGCTTTACCAAGCGGTATGGAAAAAAGAAGAGGATGACTTCTTCGAAAGAATACAAAAGCATGCCAATTATGATGGTTTTCTAGGAATTGTAGCATACACCGAGACAAACGAGTGCATTGGATTTGCGTATGGTTACAAATCAGAGGATGGACAGTACTACCGAGGTCTTCTAGAGCAGGAATTAACGGTGGAAGAAGCAGAAGTATGGTTAACGGATTGCTTTGAATTTGTAGAGCTATTAGTTCACTCCTCATACCGAGGAAATGGATTAGGTAAAAGATTATTAGAAAAATTAGTGAACAATTGCGCGATGAAGACGTCTGTATTAACAACCAAGGCTAGTAATTTAGTAGCTCAAGCTTTATATGCAAAATCAGGATGGGAAATGATTAAACAAAATTTCTTCCCCTCGTCAACGGATGAACCCTATGTCATTATGGGGAAGTTATTGACAGAAGCAGGAGAGAATGAGATTCATATATAAAAATAACAATGGGGGAATGTAGAGGATGGCTTGGCTTTTATTGATTATTCCTTTGCTTGGAGTGTCCTTATTATTAAATTTAGTAACGTTAGCACAGAAATTAAAGGATGGAAAAAACTATGACAATCAAAAAATAATGAGTGCTGTTATCATTTTCATTCTGATGTTTTTAATCACAAATTTTTTATTGGAGGGAGTAAATTGAACAGCTTTGAAGCTTTTAGTACTTTCACATTAATGAGACCGATCTTTATAACGTTTCTTGCTTTAGCTTTAATTTTACTTATAGCGGTGGTGCTCTTTAGAACTCAAAAATGGATAACAGCCTTCACCATTTCTGTTGTTTCTATTATATCTATTGTAGTTTGTGCACAACTTTTATTTTTGGAAGGAATTATTGTGGATGAGCTTAATTTATCGGGCGACCCAGCTTCTATGTATATGTTTTTTGCTATTACGCTGTTGAGTATATTAAATCTTCTTATTTATTTTTTAGACTGGGGAAAAGGAGAGAAAGCGCTTGAGCTACATACTTCAACCGATGACTCAGGAGCAGGCCGAGGACATTGCTTATAACTGGCACTATGAAGAACCGTATTCCTTTTATAATATGGAAGCAGACGAGGAGGACCTGGAGGAATTTCTAGACCCGGTAAGTCGTAAGAACGAATATTACGTCGTTATGGAGAAGGAGAATCTCATAGGGTTTTTTAGTTTTACTTTGGTAGCCCCTGAAGTAATTGATATTGGACTGGGAATGCAGCCAAATTTAACGGGTAAGGGTAAAGGAATTAATTTCTTGAAGGCAGGCTTACAGTTTGCTCAAAGTATGTTCCAACCGGCAGCGATTACTTTATCCGTAGCTACCTTTAACAAACGAGCTATAGCGTTGTATAAACAGGTAGGCTTTAAAGAGCTAGAAACTTTTAATCAGACTACTAATGGTGGAAGCTATGAGTTTGTTAAAATGCTCTATGAAACAGCCAAGGAATGAGCTTCCTTGGCTATTTTTATTATTGCTAATTAAGGTTGTTTTAAGAGAACTTTTATAAAAGATTTCTAAACTAGGGTTTGGTGACATCGCTTTTCCATTTATTAAGATCTCAAAAAAACCTTTAAACCTTCGGAAAAAGCAGCTGAATGGTAAAACCACGTTTGTGTTCTGACTTAACCTCAATTTCAACTTGCAAATCGTCACATAATTTTTTCACTAAAAACAATCCCAACCCTGTAGACCGCTTTTGATTACTAGCATCTCCTGTAAATCCTTTATCAAATATAAATGGTAAATCTGATTGTAAGACGCCTAGTCCATTGTCAGCTACTTTAACATAATAGCTGTCTTTTGCATGATCAAAACCTGTTTCTATCCAAATGAAACTTTCACTATCTACGTTTCGATATTTAATTGCATTTACAAGTAATTGGATTAAAATAAAATGAAGTACTCTTTCATCAGATGCAACGTTTATCTCCTTTATCTCCGTATGAACGTTTACATGCTGCTCTTCCAATAACGATTGTAGCTCTAGTAATACATCTTCAAAGCATTCCACAATAGAGACCTTTTTCAAGCTATAGTCAACATGCACAGCTTGTAGCTTTGCATAAAATAATATGCGTTCTACGTAATCGTGAATAGTTATATTTGCATGATTTAGCCGTTGATAAACCAACGGGGACATTTCATCTTGACGATTTTGTAAGACAAAATGAAGTAACGAAAGTGGTGTTTTAATTTCATGCACCCAGCTTTCGATAAAGGTTTCATACTCTTTTGACTGGTACTTTGCATCTTGTAAGTCATCAGACAGATGACGTAATTGATTAGCCAAACCATGCAGTGGTTCCTTATATATGTCACCTAAAAGTTGTAGCAACTTAGCCTCATGCTCAGCGGAAGGCTCTCTTAAAAATTGATAAAATGTGTTTCTTTGCTTTCGTTGTTTTTTCCATGTAAAAAGCACACCAATCAAAATGGTTACAAAAGTAAAAATGAGCATCGTCAATATTAATAACTTAAATGACTCTGGATATGCAACCCATGCTAAAAAAATAAAAAAACCGCTATTTACACATAGAAGCAAAATCCATTGCCGCGATTGCTGTAAACTAGGGAGCCAATTTAGTTGCCTCATGGGGACTCACCCTCTATCAATTGATAGCCAACGCCTCTGACCGTTTTAATCTGAGATGATACGCCTACTTTATCTAATGTTTTACGAAGTCTGGTCATGTTTACTTGTAGTATATTTTCGTCCACAAATTCACTACTTCCCCACAATTCATGGAAAAGTTGCTCCTTTTCCACAACAGCCGGTGCATATTGTATTAAAAGCTTCATAATGGCACTTTCATTTTCAGATAATGAAAGTGAATTGTGACCAATATATAATTCATTCGTTTTCACATCTAATTGGAATTTTCCCCAATTTAAAAGCATCGGCATTTTAGCATAAAGTTGTTGTAACTTTTGTACTCTTGCAATGAGACGTTTCGGATGACATGGCTTCGTTAAAAAGTCATCGGCTCCTAACTCTAATGCATGCAACTCATCTCGTATCTGATTGCGAGCAGTTAAAATTAGAATCGGACCAATTCCTTTCATTTTCAAAGTACGACAAATTTGAAAACCTGATAAGTTAGGTAAATTTAAATCTAACAATACTAACCCCGGTTTGGCAGCGATGATATCTTCAACAGGTGTATTAAAAGAAGAGATACTTACTACAAAGTACCCCTCCTTTTGTAAAATATTTTGTAATTCTTCGCGGAGGAAAATGTCATCCTCTACAATGACAATATTCGCCATACCATCACCTCTACTCAATTTCTTTTAACTTCCTGATTTCCTCATCACTTTTTCGTTGAATCATTCGAATATAGCCAACTTCAATTACAATAAATAATAGCACTACTAAACCAATAATAATTCCATTTTGAAGACTGAAAATAGTAGCCGGCATTGCTTTTAATAAAGACCAAATGCCAAAAATTCCACTAACCAACGCGACCGAAATAGCTAAGATGAAGTATAACCAAATTTGCTTGCGAGCAGATTTACAAATTGATTCCACATCTGCACCGAGCATTGCTAATGTTTGATAGCGACTACGCGTGCTTATTTGCTGCATTAAAAAGTTTAGACCTAGTACAGTATTAGCAATAATTAAAAACATCACGCCTAAATAAAACGTTGTATAACTGCTTGCTACCGTATAAAATAACTGTCTACCCATGCTCGCAAGATAGCTCTCATATTGCAAGCCTGTCGAATTAAGTACTTGATCGACTTCAAGCATCGCCTGCATAAGCCCTTTTTCTTCAATGAACTCGTCTTTTAACGTCATATTCCAAAGCCAAGTTTCCTCAGCGTCAAAATATTGCTCATATAATGCATCAGGTACAATCATCGAATACATTAACGTAATAGCTCGATCTGCCACAATTTGATCCGAATATAACGTCGGCAATAATGTGTATTCATTTTCCGCAATTTCAACTGTTGGATTTTTTTTCAATGTGTCTTTTAATATATCATATGGCGCTCCTGTATCGTCACTTGTATACATGGCCACTTCATTATCAGCTAACTGAATTGGATTCTTTCCAGCTGTCTCAAGCATCGTGTTATAGCTCGATAATGAAATAAAATACGGCGTGTGCTGCATCGATAAGTTGTTTAATAAAATCTCTTTTGGCTCTGAATCAGCTTGACTCGATACTGTTTCTATTAAGCCCGTCCATGCAAAATAATAATTTAATACTGATTCATCTGCAGGTGTGTAGAAATTATGTAACTCCATCCCATAATAACTATCAACATAAGGTACTAGCTCATCGGATTTAATCAAAGGGTTAATTTCATCTTCATTACCATTAAACGTATAATCAACAGTTCGATTAGCTACAGCGCTATTCATTAACGCTGTTGATGTACCAAAAGCAAAGCAGACCATCGCCATTAGAATCAGTAAGGATGAAATAGCGAGTGAACTCCATTGATGCAATACATTTTCTTGTAGCTGTCTCGCCGAAAATATCGATAAACCTGTCGAAGAACTTCCTTTTCGCTTCACATAAACACCAATCATACTTCCTAAGCCACGGAATAAAATAAATGTCCCACACACACCAACAAACAAAATCAATGCAAATACGCGGTAATCAAAATTTCGTAAATATAAAATCGCCATACCATAAGCGATGCTTAAAAAAATCGTCCCGAATAATAAAGCCGCTCCAGATAGTAAGCTCACGGCTCCCCATTTAGGCGTCATTGTAGTTTGTGACTTTTCCTTATCCTCATGAAGTAATTCAATCGGCTCTTTTCGACTCATTGTAAAGCTTAAAATAAGCATCGCTAGCAGTTGCACAAGGAAGAAACCACAGATCGTCAAGCCAATACCTGTCCATGAAATACGGAACGCATGACCTATAATCCCCATGCCAACTAAACGTGATGTCGCTAAATTGATCAGCTCTGTTAAAAACAATGAAATCGGCAAACCAATACTCAGGGCCACAATCCCGTTCCAAATCGTTTCGCCCGTAATCATGAGAAACAGCTTACTTTGCTTCATCCCCATCATTAAATACAAACCGAACTCATGACTGCGACGCTGAAGCTGGTAGCGATTTGCAAAATACACGAGGAAGAATACGAACAATAATGAAACTGCATAAAGCACTGGAATTAATAACAACAATCGCTCGACTGCATCGCTTTCAATTGTCTTCAAATATAACATGACATCTTGCTCACCTAATGACAAAATCACATAAAACGCCACAATTGACACGACAAGCGATGCAAAATACACACCGTTTTCCTTCCGGATTTTGCGGCTATTACGCTTCACAAATTCAAAGAACATTACTACTACCTCCAGCAAGTTGCGCCATCACCATAACGATTCGCTCATAAAATGTCTCCTGAGATTCTCCCGGTACATTTCTACGTAGTTCATGGAAAATGACACCGTCTTGGATGAACAAAATTCTTGAGCAGTAGCTAGCCGCATTCGCATCATGCGTCACCATTAAAATAGTAGATGCCTGTTTTTGATTATGATCAGACAGCTTCTTCATTAAAATCTTGGCGTTTTTAGTATCTAACGCACCAGTCGGCTCATCCGCTAACACAATGCTAGGATTTGAAATTAGCGCTCTCGCTGCTGCAATCCGTTGCTTTTGCCCTCCAGATAATTGTGACGGGAATTTATTTAGCAGTTCTTCTATATCGAATATTTTTGCTAATTGCAGCAACTCTTGTTCTTGTGCCTTTATATTAATTCCATGAATTGCTAACGGCAACATGATATTTTCTTTCGCCGTTAAATTATCAATCAGTTCAAATTGCTGAAATAAATATCCGATTTGATTGCCTCTATATGCTGCGAGTTGTGATCCTTTGAACGACGAAATATTTTGCCCGTCTAGCAATATTTGCCCTGATGTTGGCTTTTGCATTGTGGCGATTACATTTAGTAGCGTCGTCTTGCCTGAACCGCTCGCACCCATAATGCCAAGAAATTCCCCTGGTAAAACATCAAAAGTTACGCCTTTTAATGCCATTGTTTCATTTTGCCCCTCACCAAAAACTTTTCGTACTGCTTTCACTTCAAGTAATTTATTCGAAGCATTCATCTGTATAGCCTCCCATTTTCATTCCTAGCAATACCTTACTACAAAAAAACTGTAAATTATTCTTACAGTTGTTGTAAGATTAAAATAACTTTCTATCTGCTTAAATCAAGTTGCTAGTAGGAATCGGTAAAACGATGGGGAACGCAAACAAAAAATGAAAAATGTTGCTGATTTTGTTATTAAAAAAATCAAGTTGCGACGAATCAAGACAAAGATTCAAAGGAAATTAAGTTGTTTTTTAATGAGAAGATATGGTCGTTTAAATAAGAGTTTTGGAGAAGTGTATTACAAAAATGTTATTTCATTAATTGGGAGGTAAGATTAGATGAGTATAAAATTTGACCAAAACAACGTCGTTATTAAACTTTGTATGAATGGAATGAACATGGAAGATGGGGGAAATGTTGAAGGTGCAATCACCATGTTTCATCAAGCATGGCTAGAAGCAAAAGACGACTATGAAAGATTTATTGCAGCATATCATTTGGCTCGTAAACAAAAGAGTATCACAGAGAAATTGAAATGGATGAAAACCTCTTTACAGTGTGCACTAAAAATAAATGATGATAATGTTAAGAGTGCATATTCAACGTTATATTTAAACATTGCCAAATGCTATGAGGAGTTGTGTGATTTTGATAATGCAAAAAGAAATTATGAATTGTCAAACTCATATAACGGTACACCTTCTGATGAAGGACCATTTTATCATGGGACAAAGGCAGATTTACGGGTTGGTGATTTGCTGACAGCGGGTGGAAAATCAAATTACAAACCTGGGCTTAAAATGAACCACATTTATTTCACTGCTAATGCCAATGGTGCAGGACTTGCAGCAGCATTAGCAAAAGGAGAAGGAAGAGAACGGGTTTATAAAATAGAACCAACAGGTCAATTTGAAAACGACCCAAATGTTACTGACAAAAAGTTCCCGGGTAACTTAACACGATCTTATCGTTCTCAAGAACCTTTAAGAATTATTGGCGAAGAAACTGAGTGGGCGAAACTGACAACAACGGAGCGAAGTGAATGGCGCAAAAATTTAGCCACGAACAAGGGTGAAATTATTAACTGAACATATTTTAAATGGCATAAAATAGTTAATTTGTTTGCAATTATCTATATTCCGTAATATGGACTTTAGTAAGATAAAAGAACCAAATAAAAATGAGCTTGGAAAATATCCAGCTCATTTTTATATGTATTTTAGTCCACCTTTAGCATTAACATAGCCGAAGGTTTGAAGGAAAAAGGATACAACAAAGAGAAATACTTAAAATAACAAACTGAGTGGGGGGATAACACTACTTTGAACATTTTAACTCTGATTTTAAGTTATTTAATAGGTTCAATTTCGTTTGCTTTAATCGTCGGTAAAATATTATATAAGAAAGATATTCGTGATTATGGTAGCGGTAATCTTGGTGCAACTA
This sequence comes from Psychrobacillus sp. FSL W7-1493, assembly GCF_038004905.1. NCBI lineage: Bacteria > Bacillati > Bacillota > Bacilli > Caryophanales > Bacillaceae > Psychrobacillus > Psychrobacillus sp. FSL W7-1493. The sequence goes on from NZ_JBBOSB010000001.1 coordinate 1,090,104, forward strand.
ATGCTTACAGAGTTTTAGGCATTAAAGCAGGAGTAATTGTTGCAATTGCTGATATATTAAAAGGCACACTTGCTTGTTTACTTCCCCTAATACTGAGTTCTACTATTAATCCAATTGTATGTGGCTTATTAGCTATATTAGGTCACGTATTTTCTGTGTTTGCTAGTTTTAAAGGTGGAAAAGCTGTTGCGACAGCAACTGGAGTTTTTTTATTTTTGACCCCTTTAGGTGTATTTGTTGGTTTTGTTGTGTTTGTGCTAACTTTGTTATTAACAAAGTATGTATCATTAAGTTCAATGTTAGCTTGTATAGCTTTATTTGTTTACAGTCTAATATTTGAAGATAAAGTTATCATAGGACTTTCTCTATTAATAAGCGTATCGATCATCATTCTTCATCGACAAAATATAAAAAGAATTCTAGATGGATCAGAAAGCAGGATAGTAGCACCGCAGGATAGTTGAAGAAAGATGTTTTACTTGTGTAGACATTAGTAAATGAGGTGGGATTGATTGGATGAAGAATAATTTATTTATCAACATTAATTTGACAGAATGTAATGTTGATTTCCAAAGTTATAATTACTGGTTTTCTTTAATTGATTATTTTATAACATCTGCAAATTTTATAGAATTCCATGTGTGGAATGAAGAAGTTGAAACAATTGAAGAATTAAGTTTGAAAACTAATCTTGAAAAAATTGATTTGCACCCTATGAAAATGGTCTGTTTTCAAGGGGATATAAACAAAAAATTAATTAATTTCATTTTACAAGAGAGTTTAAGTCAGAATGGAGAAATCAAATGGTTTTCACTTTTTTTGAAATATAATGGTAATTGTTTCTTTGAATCATCACATTGGGGCTCTGAAATTAATATAGAAAATCCTACTGAAAAAGAAATTATAATGATTAAAAATTTTATGCCAAAGAATGCAATCTTTCATCATTTCAAGTAAAATTATTTAATGAGCTTTCGGAATAGCGCTCGATTGCGGAATACCACTACAGAGTACGTAAGCCCAAAATAATATCAAAGTAAATGAGCTTGGAGAAAATATCCCAGCTCATTTTCATGTGTATTTTAACTCCACTGTCTGCATTAACATAGCCAAAACTAAAAAGGAGGATGATCGTGAACTATTCACAACATCCTCCTTTTAAAATTATTTCCCTTTAAATACAGGTTTTCTTTTTTCACTAAATGCATTTAATGCTTCTACTCGATCCTCTGTCGGAATCGTAATTTCATACGCCTTACGTTCAATTTGCAAACCAGTTTGCAAGTCCACATTCATCCCTTGTTTGACAGCAAACTTCGCTTGTTGAAGTGCAATCGGTCCGTTCGCTAACATACGTGCTGCGAAGCTTTCCGTTTCTTGTTTTAATGTTTCTCGACTCGCAATTTTAGTTAAAAGTCCATACGTAAAGGCTTCGTGTGCCGTCAATCGTTTAGCAGTTAAGATTAACTCTAAAGCTTTGGATTCCCCAATGAGGCGAGGTAAACGTTGTGTTCCTCCAGCGCCCGGGATAATCGCGAGGCTTGTTTCGGTTAGTCCTAATTGTATATCGTCTGCTGCAATACGGAAATCACATGCAAGCGCTAGCTCGGTCCCACCACCAAATGCATATCCATTTAACATGGCAATCGTTGGCTGAGGTAAGCTTTCGATTAAAGAGAATACTTCACCTATTTTATATATATTACGTTTGACTCTTTGTTCAGTTAACGTTCTGCGTTCTTTCAAATCTGCTCCGACACTAAACGATTTTTCCCCAGATCCAGTAAAGATTACTACTCTAATGTCCGGATTGATACGGATAGATTCTGCAATTTCTCCTAGTTCACATAACATTTCATAGTTGAAAGCGTTCAAAGCTGTAGGTCGGTTTAATGTGACAATTCCAATATTCCCCTGTTGTTCATAAGTAATAGTTTCCATTATATCTCCCCCTAATACGCTAAAGTTCTTCACTATTAACATATCATTTTATGATAATCCTGTCATCAAAGGAAAAAATAGGTCGTTTTTCATCCTTATCTTTGATACAATAGTATCAATTACATTTCTTAAGAACATGAGGAAATTAAATGGAGATTTTTATTGCAAGGCAGCCAATTTTTAATATGAACGAGTCATTATATGGATATGAATTGCTTTATAGGAATAATGAAGACAATTCTTTCCCTGACGTGGATGCGGATATGGCAACAATTGATGTGCTGACACATTCATTTTTGACCATAGGGATAAATGAAATTGCAGGCGATAAGCTATGCTTTATTAATTTCACTGAAAACCTTCTGGATAAGGCGGTACTAAAAAAGTTCCCCTCTAACAGGATAGTGGTAGAGATATTAGAAAATATTACGATAACTCCCCGTCTTATTAAACAAATTAGACAAATAAAAGCAATGGGCTTTCTTCTTGCATTGGATGATTTTGTTTTAAAACAAAATGTTCACTATTACGATGAACTGTTTAGCTTAGTTAGCTTTATTAAGATAGACTTTCTTGCCACTACAGTGGAAGAGAGGAAATCGATAGAGAAAATTGTCCAAACCAACTATCCCAACATTGTACTGCTAGCTGAAAAGGTTGAAACACGAGCAGATTTTTACGAAGCTAAATCTGCCGGCTATAAATTGTTCCAAGGGTACTTCTTTGCTAAGCCTGAAATTATTAAGGCTACAGTTATACCTGCTAACGTAGTGCAATACATTAGACTGATCAATCTTTTACGCAAGGAAGAAGCCTCTATGGATGAAATTGCGTTAGAAATAGAGAGAGACGTTTCCTTGACCTTTAAAGTGTTAAAAATGGTCAATTCTCCAGTTGCTCGACCACGTTCCAAGGTTCGCTCGATTAAACAGGGTGTTTTAATGTTAGGGCTGGAGGAAATCAATCATTGGCTTCATGTCTTGTTACTGCGAGAGGTACATCAAAACTACAAAGGGGATGGACTAGCTATTGTAGAATCATCCTTATTTAGAGCGAAATTTTGTGAGCTACTTGCTAAACAAAAAAACCTGACGAATTCCTCTGAATATTTATTAGTAGGCATGTTCTCTCTAATGGACACCATCTTACATAAGAAGATGGATCAGCTAGTCAAAGAGTTACCTCTTTCTGATGATGTAGCGGCTACTTTGGTTGGGTCCAACACTGAGATGACGCCTTTCTTAGATTTAACTATTGCCTATGATGAGGTACGTTGGAACGATATGCTCGAAGGAGCTAATAATCTAGAAATAGATTTTCCAAGTCTTAATAATTTTTATAAGGAAGCTCGCAAGTGGGCAACTGACATAGTATCACAATGATTTAACTGCCATTCATTAGATTGGCAGTTTTTTGATTGAAGTTCTTTTCTTTCCATTGCATTTTCTTTTAAAAGTTGTAAAATATAAGAACAAATGTTCTTTTAAAAGAAAGGTGAATGAAGATGCCCTTAATACCAGAAGAGGCAATTCCATATTTCGAAAAAATGATTTATCTTCCCATGGTATTTACCATCTTGGAAAAGGATCGAACCATTATTGAAAAAGCCCCATTCAAATTAAACAGACCTTATTTGACTCTCGTAGAAGGAGCAGCGAAGCAAGTTCAAAAAGAGCTAAAAGACACACATGTCTATATGAGAAGGCATAGTATGAAAGTGATTAGAGGAGAAGGAGATGATATGTTCACAGAGTACGTGTTTTTTCACGGAGGGTACGAGGAGCACCGTCGTTATCTGAACGTCCGTCTTCGTAACCGCGTAGAAGAACTGCTTTCTATGTACTTAACCATTACCTAATCAGTTGCGAATGTTTTTACGCATAGATGCTTGTCTAGAGGTGGCATATCCGTTGTTTAAAAGATGGCTCATTCGTTTCAGGAATTGGGTGCTTAATATGTTGGCATACGCCACTTGACGATTCATAGTGTTAGGCGAAACAGGAACATCAATGGTATCCCCATTAGAAAGGACAACGGTAGATCCCTTTTTATTTGGGTAAAAAGTTTCGATGGCCTGATAGGAAAACCATATATTTAAATCTGATTTTGGAGAAAGAACAGGAATCCATATACAAGGGGATCCAAAGTCATGAGCTAGTATGATTGGTAGCTTAAAATAGTTGCCAATCGTTTCACGGGAAAGGTTTACTGCGTGTTGAAAGGAAGAACCGTAGAAGGAGCAGGAATAACGAACGATTTCGTATGGCTTTTTACTTACCATGGAGGTTTCACCAGAAAAATTAGTAACTTTCGTGTAAACTTTGTTATTTACTACAGAAGGTTGAAGTAACGCGGTTTCGAAGGAGATAAGATGGGATTTATTTTCAATTTTATTAGTCAGAAGATTTCACTCCTTAGTATATTATAATTTAAATTATAGTTAATTTTGGAAATAAATCAAGCTAATGTATCTAAAATTCAAAAAATACTTCTATTTACTGTATAATCTAAATTTTCTCAAAATGATTGCAACTAGCCTTAAGCTTTTATATAATATAAAAAAGGCATCGGGGTGATTGAAATGGACAAACAATATTCATATACAGATTTTATGAAAGCAATGGGACAAACAGGGAAAGAAAGCTCTGCAGAAAAGTTGTTAAACGAGATTTATCTTGATATGTTTTTAAATGTTGTCCACCGAGAGCAGAGAAGTTTTCGGCTAATGGGTTTAATTGACGAGGCATTGGATCGCAAGGATAGAGAAGCATTTAACGAGTACACGAACGTGTTACTTCATCTGAAAAATTAAAGTTGCTTATGGGCCGGGAATTCGTGAGGAATTAATAGTTAATATATGTTTAGGATGGGGCTAGGATAATCTAATCTCGTGCCCCCAAAAAGTGAGATTGCGACATGCAATTTCACTTTTTGCATTTAATTTGGGTAAATGTCTTTCTAAAACAATAGTTCGGAGCGAAGGCTACAAACTAAAGGAAGAACAACGGCTATTAAGAAAATATAAAAAGCAGTTCAAATTTTACACTGAGTGAAATTTGAACTGCTTTTAGTTTTGATAAAAAGTCTATTCTTTTCATATTAAAAAACTAACATTCTTATATTTATGCAAGATAAAATGTAGCTTTTTCTGTAAAAGAGGGTAGTAATAGATAGAAAGAGATATTTATCATTAAATCGTTGATATGACAAAGGTTGAACCTACTCTGAAAATTTATTTTAAAAACGTATGTTCGTTTTAATAGTGTTAGAAAAATGATTATGTTAAACTAAATTTAATAAGCACACGGGAGGCATACATATGGAACAAATTTATGATTTACAATCTCCGTATGAGCCAGCAGGGGATCAAATAGAAGCAATAAAAGAGCTAGTAAAAGGAGTAAATGAGGGCAAAAAGCATCAAACATTACTAGGGGCCACAGGTACTGGTAAAACCTTTACTATTTCGAACGTAATCCAACAAATTAATAAGCCAACCCTTGTCATGGCCCATAACAAGACACTCGCAGGACAGCTTTATAGTGAGTTCAAGGAATTCTTTCCTAACAATGCAGTAGAATACTTTGTCAGCTATTATGACTATTTTCAACCAGAGGCATATGTGCCACAAACGGATACTTATATTGAAAAAGATTCTAGTATTAATGAAGAAATTGATAAATTGCGACATTCAGCCACTTCCTCATTATTTGAGCGTAAGGATGTCATTATTATTGCTTCTGTTTCCTGTATTTATGGACTCGGAAATCCAGAAGAATATAAAGAAATGGTCGTGTCACTAAGAGTTGGCATGGAAATCGATCGGAACCAACTGTTAAGAAAATTAGTGGATGTGCAATATGAACGAAACGATATTAATTTTACTCGTGGAACATTTCGAGTCCGTGGAGATGTAGTGGAAATTTTCCCTGCCTCTCGTGATGAGAGATGTCTAAGGGTAGAATTTTTTGGTGATGAAATAGATCGGATTCGAGAAGTGGATGCGTTAACAGGAGAAATATTGGGTGAACGGGATCATGTAGCTATTTTCCCAGCCTCCCACTTCGTAACACGAGAAGAAAAGATGAAAATAGCCATAAATAATATTCGTCAGGAATTAGAGGAGCAGCTTACTATTCTTCGCAGCGAGGATAAATTGTTAGAAGCTCAAAGACTGGAGCAGCGAACGAATTATGATTTAGAAATGATGGAGGAAATGGGCTTCTGTTCGGGCATCGAAAACTATTCACGTCACTTGACGTTAAGAGAAGCTGGAGCAACCCCATACACTTTATTAGACTATTTTCCGAAGGATTTCTTATTGGTAGTAGATGAAAGCCACGTTTCATTACCACAGGTTAGAGGAATGTTTAATGGAGACCAGGCGCGAAAGTCTGTGTTAGTAAATCACGGTTTCCGATTACCTTCTGCATTAGATAACCGACCGCTCACTTTCCAAGAGTTTGAGGGACATATCAATCAGGCCATCTTTGTATCCGCAACTCCGGGACCATACGAATTAGAGCATACACCAGAAATGGTCGAGCAGATTATCCGACCTACGGGATTATTAGATCCTATTATTACAGTGAAGCCGATTGAAGGACAAATAGATGATTTGATTAATGAAATATATGAACGATCTGCTAAGAATGAACGAGTCTTAATAACAACTTTAACAAAGAAAATGTCCGAGGATTTAACTGATTACTTAAAGGAAATTGGTATAAAAGTACAATATCTGCACTCAGAGATAAAAACATTAGAGCGAATTGAGATTATTCGAGAGCTTCGTTTAGGAACGTATGATGTCCTGATAGGTATTAACCTATTGCGAGAAGGATTAGACTTACCAGAGGTTTCACTGGTCGCTATTTTGGATGCGGATAAAGAAGGCTTCCTACGTTCAGAGCGTTCATTAATACAAACTATTGGGCGAGCTGCCCGAAACTCTAACGGTGAAGTTATTATGTATGCCGATAAAATGACAGATTCTATGATAAAGGCCATTAGTGAAACGAAGCGTCGTCGTACCATTCAAATGGAATATAACGAAAAGCATGGCATCACACCTAAAACAATTGAGAAGAAAATTAGAGAAGTAATAAGAGCCTCTCAAGTGGCGGAAGACGAAGAAAGCTATGTACAGCAATTAACTAGCGGAAAAGTCTTAACGAAGGAAGAAAAGGGTAAACTATTAGACAAACTCGAAAAAGAGATGAAAGATGCTGCAAAAGCGCTTAACTTTGAACGAGCTGCAGAATTACGTGACGCAATTCTAGAGCTCAAGCTGGAAGGATGATGATTGGTGAAAAACCAAGAAATTAATATTCAAGGTGCTCGAACAAATAATTTAAAAGATATAAGTATTAAAATACCAAGAGATAAGCTTGTCGTAATGACAGGTTTATCTGGTTCTGGTAAGTCTTCTTTAGCTTTTGATACGATCTATGCGGAAGGGCAAAGACGTTATGTCGAATCCTTGTCGGCCTATGCAAGACAATTTCTAGGCCAAATGGACAAGCCAGATGTGGATTCTATAGAAGGCCTGTCACCTGCTATTTCGATTGACCAAAAGACAACAAGTAAGAACCCAAGATCTACGGTAGCAACAGTTACTGAAATTTACGATTACATGAGATTGCTATACGCTCGGGTTGGTAAACCGATTTGCCCGAAGCATGGAATAGAGATATCCTCACAAACAATTGAGCAAATGGTTGATAGACTCGTTGAATATCCGGAAAGAACAAAAATGCAAATTCTTGCCCCGATTGTTTCAGGACGTAAGGGAACTCATGTGAAATTGCTAGAGGACATGAAAAAGCAAGGATACGTACGTGTTCGCATTAATGGAGATTTAATAGACTTAGATGACGATATAACTTTAGACAAAAATAAGAAGCATAATATTGAAGTAGTAATCGACCGAATTGTTATAAAGGAAGGGATTGCTGCTCGAATAAGTGATTCCTTAGAATCTGCATTAAGACTTGGAGATGGACGAGTTTTAATAGATGTGATGGAGCAAGAGGAACTACTATTTAGCGAGCATCATGCATGTCCCATTTGTGGATTTTCTATTGGCGAGTTAGAGCCAAGAATGTTTTCATTTAACAGCCCTTTTGGTGCATGTAGCGATTGTGATGGACTAGGTGCTAAATTGGAGGTTGACCCAGATTTAGTTGTGCCAGATAAGAGCTTAACTTTAGAAGAAGGTGCAATTGTTGCATGGCAGCCAACAAGTTCTCAATACTATCCTAAGCTACTAGAAGCAGTGTGCAAGCATTACAAAATAAAAATGAATGTACCAGTCGAAAAGTTACCAATTGATCAATGGAACAAAATTATGTACGGTTCGGGTAAGGACAAAATTCGTTTCCGTTACCAAAATGAATACGGCCAAATGCGAGATAATCAAATTCAATTTGAAGGCGTGCTTGCAAACATAGAAAGACGTTATAGAGATACATCTTCCAACTACACACGTGAACAAATGGAAAAGTATATGGCAGAGCATGACTGTCCTACTTGTAAGGGGTATCGTTTAAAAGAAGAAACAATGGCAGTAAAAGTGGATTCTATGCATATCGGTCAAGTATCTGAGTTTTCCATAGAAGAAGCATATAAGTTCTTTAAGGAATTAAAGCTATCAGAGAAGGATATGCAAATAGCTCGACTAGTGCTAAGAGAAATTGATGAACGTCTGAGCTTCCTTGATAATGTAGGGTTAAATTATTTGACGCTTAATCGTGCATCTGGAACTTTATCTGGGGGAGAGGCTCAACGAATTCGATTAGCAACTCAAATAGGATCAAGACTTACTGGTGTACTTTATATTCTGGATGAGCCCTCTATTGGTCTTCACCAAAGGGACAATGATCGCTTAGTTGCAACGCTTAAGGATATGCGAGATATAGGAAATACGTTAATCGTAGTTGAGCACGATGAGGACACGATGATGGCAGCAGACTATTTAATCGATGTGGGACCAGGTGCTGGTGTCCACGGTGGGGAAATTGTTGCAGCTGGAACTCCAGAGGAAGTAATGAAAGATAGTAATTCACTAACTGGACAATACTTGAGTGGTAAAAAGTATATTCCGCTACCTATTGAACGAAGAAAGCCAGATGGACGTTATATCAAGATTAAAGGAGCGACTGAAAATAACCTGAAGAATGTGAGTGTCGATATCCCGTTAGGAGTATTTACAGCGGTCACAGGGGTATCCGGATCAGGAAAAAGTACACTGGTGAATGAGATTCTTTATAAATCATTGGCACACCAAATTAATCGGGCTAGAACGAAGCCGGGTGCACATAAAACAATAGAAGGAATTGAAATGCTTGATAAGGTAATTGAAATCGATCAGTCTCCTATTGGGCGTACTCCTCGTTCGAATCCTGCAACTTATACAGGGGTATTTGACGATATAAGAGATCTTTTTGCCTCGACAAACGAGGCGAAAATTCGAGGATATAAAAAAGGTCGCTTTAGCTTTAATATAAAAGGCGGCCGTTGTGAAGCCTGTCGCGGAGACGGTATTATCAAAATAGAGATGCACTTTTTACCAGATGTCTATGTACCTTGTGAGGTTTGTCATGGAAAACGATACAACCGTGAAACACTTGAAGTATTGTATAAAGGAAAAAGTATTGCAGACATTTTGAAGATGACTGTTGAGGATGCTTTGGCATTCTTTGAAAATCATCCGAAAATAAGTCGCAAGATCCAAACTATCTTTGACGTTGGGCTTGGATATATGGAGCTGGGACAGCCTGCTACAACTCTTTCAGGTGGAGAAGCACAACGAGTAAAGCTGGCATCAGAGCTGCATAAGCGTTCTAACGGTAAGTCATTTTATATTCTAGACGAACCAACTACTGGATTACATGTAGATGATATTGCGAGACTGCTTGGCGTTTTACAACGCTTAGTTGAAAATGGAGACACAGTTTTAGTGATTGAGCATAACCTAGATGTGATTAAGACGGCAGATCACTTAATCGATTTGGGACCTGAGGGTGGAGACAAGGGCGGAACCATTTTAGCGACAGGGACACCCGAGAAAATTGCAGAAGCAAAAGGCTCTTATACTGGAAACTATTTAAAGCCTATTTTAGAGCGAGATCGTAAAAGAATGGAAGAAGGCATTAATAAAGCAACAACAAAAAGCTAAAGCCTAAAAAACGTAAGTGAAACCTTTTGACTCACAGAACGTATAACTAGTAGGAAGATATTTGTAATATACTTTTAAATTTATGAGGAGGCCTTTAACTATGCAAGAAGAACGTAAACGTATTTTGGATATGGTTGAAAACGGCACGATTACTGCACAGGAAGCACTGGCACTTTTAGAAGAGCTAGGTAAGCAAGCAACAATTGTAACTCCCCAAGTAAATACTCAAAAGTTTGAAGAAGAGAAAAAAACAGAGCAAGTCAAACAAGGTAGCGCAGATTTTATCGAGGACTTAAAACGTGATTTTACGATGGTAGGAGATCGTTTCATGCAGTTCATGCAGGGGACTGTAGATAAAATGAAGGATTTCGAGTTTGAAATGAAATTCAATGATCCTGTTACTTTTGAAGAGAAGTTTGTAAAACAAGATGTGCAATTTGACGATATCTCGATTAACCTTACAAATGGTAAAGTGAACATCTTTCCATCGGAGGAGCCATTTGCTCATGCTACGGTGAAAGTCAAATCCTTTAAAAATTCTACAGAGGATGAGGCAAGAAAGAGATTCCAAGAAGAGTTTATATTTACTACTGAAGGAAACAAACTACGCGTATATAGCGATATGAAAACTATTTCCGTACAAGTAGCTTTGTTTGTTCCAGAAAAAGAGTATAACCATATTTCTGCTCGTTTGTTTAACGGTGATTTTGTAGCACAAAATCTAGAGGCTAATACATTCAAGATTAAAACAACAAATGGTAAGGTTGAATTAGAAAACAGTAAGTTCCATCGTGCAGATATAGAAACAGTAAATGGCTCTGTTCAGCTTCAACATGTCGAAGGTGACACAGTAGAAGTAGAAACAATGAATGGTCGCATTTATGTAGATGGTAAACTGAAGGAAATTGAAGGTTCATCCGTTAGTGGACATGTTATTTTAACAACGAAAGACAAAGAAGCTCGTAAAATTGAAGGGACAGCTGTAGCTGGCACGGTAGAAATCTATGTGCCTAAAGATATTTCCTTAAAAGGTGAGACTACTACTCAGCTAGGTCGTATCGATGTACAGCTTACAGATGTAACTCAATTAAACCAGTCAGAGCAAGTGCTCAATAAACGTGTTGCTTTCACAAAGGTTGTTGACTCTGAAAAAGAACCGTTAAGAATATATGGAGACGCTAAAACAGGATCCGTAGTAGTAAGATATACAACAGAAGCATAAAAAAGAAAGACCAAATCGATTAGGATTTGGTCTTTCTTATTGGATTCATTTTTACTATTAATCTTTAAGGCAGCCAATCATGACAATTATTAGCTAATTTCTGTAACTCCTCAAAAAATAGACTTGCGTGGTATCCATCGCAAACTGCATGATGAATTTGTAGGGTAATAGGCAACAATGTTTGATCGTTCTGGTGAAAATATTTTCCACCTGTAATTATAGGTAATAAATAGTCGTTGTCATTATTCATATTAAGGTTAAAACCAGTAAAAGAAACCCATGGAATACTTGATATATTAAAATTGTTTGTTGGTACATTATCTTTTGATTCCAGTTTTTTAACATTCGTATATTGCTGTATATCCTCTTGGCAGCTCTTATAAAAGGCACTAAATTCATTAGAAAACACAGTCCATATGCTTGAGAATGTCTTGCTATCCTGATGGAAAATTGTATAACTTGGAATCATTTCATTCCAGTATCCCAAGATTCCCTCCTCATTAAAGCTAAATCTAAATTCTTTATGCGAATTTACTGTACGGGTGACTATGTAAATAAATGCGGGATATAATTTAAATCCCTTATTCTGAAGCTGTGTTAGTAATGCTGTGATGTTAATATTTGTTGTTATGCTAAAAGTACATTGTTGACTAATAAAATGATCAAAGTATTCTTTTCTCTCCCAATTCTCTCTATCAATTATATTAAATTTCATTTAATTAACCTCCTATACAATGTGTGTTTTTTAGAAGGTTAATTGGTCTGCTTTCGCCAACACCCTCACCTCTTAAAGGAAATTAACTAAAGATATTCTTTCACTAAACTACAGGAAATTAATCCTTTTAGGGTTAAAGTCACGAAGATATGAGACAACTTTCAAAGCACAGATTTTCTACTGGCAAGCTCTATATCAAGGGACATTAGTCCAATAATATCTTTAGGAACCCCAATATTATTTAGAGCTTCTTATAACCTTAAAGGACAGACTCGATAATATAAACGACATAGCTATTAGTACCGGAGTTACAACAAAAATGGTTAATAGATCGGTTTGAACATTCCAGGGCACAAAAGCATTCCAAAATAAGCCCATAAGTCTCCAAAGTGTGGTGAAAATAAATATGGTAAATACAAAATAGATAATCTTTGCTACTACTTGATTCAACTTTTCTAACCCCCCTTTGGTAAGAATGATTACTATAATAGGAATTCAAAATACAGGGATTAATAGCTGAATACCCTAAATGGCATGGAAAAACTAAAATAAATATTCGATTTAGTCAATTGTTACATTATCAAAAGGTATTGATTCACCATTCACTGTTACATCTAACACATCATGCTTCGGGTCTGATGTAAAATAATAGGTATGCTGCTTAACAACATCCCCCAGATTAGTGACATTGAACTGTATAGTGACCATGTTTCCTTGTATATCTAAATCTGACTCAACATTTCCGCTTGAATGAAAAACAATATATTTACCCTCTGCATCATTGGTGATGGATTGAAGGGTTAAGCTGGAGTCCACTTTGTCTTGCACATGATCCGGAACCCTTTCAACTTCACTAAAGCTCAATGTGGATGAACTACAAGCAGCTAAAGTCAAGCTGACTAAAAATCCTAATACAAATAGTTTCTTCAAACCTTTCACTCCCTCTGTCTTTTAATTATATACGACTTAAGTAAATATAGGTTCCATGTATAGATAAATTTTCCATATGATAAATCGATAATCTCTATTGTTAGAAACCACCTAACAATAGAGGGAGAATTTCAAAATATGCATTTCTGATCGGCACTTAGGCTGAACAAAAAAGAGGTATAGGGAGCACCCCCCTATACCTCTTCTAATTGAAACTTTTTAACCCAAAGTTTTATGCCTGTTGCAATTCCACTGGCACATTTTAGACGGTAATCATCCGTTTGCAGTAATCTTGCTTCCTCCTGGTTGGTCATGAACCCACATTCTACTAGAACAGCTGGCATGTTCGTATCCCGTAAAACAGCTAGATCCTTCTTTTTAACCCCACGGTTTTTCCTTTCCGCAGAGGTGCAGATAGATTCTTGAATATGTTTGGCAAGTATGACAGAATCGGCAGAAGGCTTTGTGTAAGTGAAGGTTTCTATACCGCTAGCATCGTTCCAGTTAGAGCCGTATGCATTTGCATGGATAGAGATAAATGCTTGCACTTTTAATTTGTTTGCTAGGGCGGTTCGTTCTCGTAGAGGTACATCTTTTTCGTCAGAGTGACTAAAAATTACTATTATTCCGAAGCGATCTAGCTCCTTCTTTATTAATCTCGTGACTGTGCTGTTAAACTCATATTCCTTCATCTTTCCATCTGGCGTTCTTTTTCCTGCGGTGTTAGGGCCATGACCTGCATCTAAAATAATCTTCATTAAACTTCCTCCTTTTAATTAATAAATAGGTAGAGAAAAGATAAATGGATACTAATTAAATGTTTATTCATGCTAAAATAAGAACTAAGTTTATCAGAGGTTAAAGGAGTGGGAAATGTGTCTCATGTGACGAGTAAAGATATACAAGAGAAATTTAATTTGTCCTTAGTTAGCGGACAAGAGGGTATTGGACGACACATTTCTATCAGTGATATTTCAAGACCTGGTATAGAAATGGCTGGTTACTTTATGCACTATCCTTCCGATCGAATTCAGCTATTGGGGAAAACAGAGGTTTCTTTTTTTGAATTACTAAAGCCGAAAGAGAGAACGGATCGGATGACGAAGCTTTGTGCACAGGACACACCAGTTATTATTGTTGCCCATGGCATGGAAGTTCCTAATGAGTTAATTATAGCATCTAACGAGAAATCAGTCCCTGTTCTCACTACTAGTATGCCGACCACCAGATTCTCTAGCTTGCTGACAAATTATTTGGAGAGTATGCTAGCTCCGACTACTGCCGTCCATGGAGTATTGGTCGATATTTACGGAGTCGGCGTATTAATAACAGGTAAAAGTGGTGTAGGTAAGAGTGAAACAGCACTTGAATTAGTGAAGAGGGGCCACCGGTTAGTCGCAGATGATTGCGTTGAAATTAGGCAAGAGGGCGAGGACACTTTAGTAGGAAGTGCTCCAAAATTAATAGAGCATCTTTTGGAAATTCGTGGATTAGGTATAATAGATATTATGACGTTGTTTGGCGCTAGTGCCATTCGCAGCTATAAGCGAATTACTCTTGTGATTGAGCTAGAAATCTGGGATGAAAAGAAAAGCTATGACAGACTAGGGCTCGAGGAAGAGAAGATGGAGATTATCAATACCGCAGTGACTAAACTCACAGTGCCAGTCCGTCCTGGACGAAACTTAGCAGTTATCATCGAGGTTGCTGCTATGAATCACCGATTGAAAAGAATGGGTGTAAATGCAGCGGAGGATTTTGCAAAGCGGTTAGATGATGTAATAAGCCAAAATGGAGAATTTTAAATGATGTACATAGTGGAAAGGAGCTTTTATGAATATTCTACAAGCAATTGACCCGGTCGCTTTTTCCTTAGGGCCGCTAGAAGTAAGATGGTACGGAATAATTATTGCGTTTGGAATTGTGCTTGCTTTTATAGTCGGGCAGCGAGAAATGGTGAAAAGAGGGTTTCATCCAGATTATTTAACTGATTTACTACTTTGGGCTGTTCCGATTGCTATCATTAGTGCGCGTATTTACTATGTAATTTTTAAATGGGATATATATAGTCAGCACCCGGAGAATATTATTAAAATATGGGAGGGTGGAATAGCGATCCACGGTGCGTTAATCGGATCGTTCTTAACTGCTTACTTCTTTACGAAAAAAAGAAAGAGCTCATTTTGGAAGGTCACGGACATATTAGCTCCAAGTATTTTAATCGGCCAGCTAGTCGGTCGTTGGGGTAACTTTATGAACCAGGAGGCACATGGAGGAGAGGTAACAAGAACCTTCTTAGAAAATTTATTCCTTCCTAATTGGATCATAGAGCAAATGTATATCGACGGAAAATATTATCACCCAACGTTCCTTTATGAGTCCGTTTGGAACCTGATTGGTGTCATTATTCTATTGCTACTTCGTAAGGTGAACCTTCGCCGTGGAGAGATGTTCCTCTTCTATTTAACGTGGTATTCGGTGGGACGTTTCTTTATCGAGGGAATGCGTACGGATAGTCTTTATTTAATAGGAGATTTGCGTACTGCACAAGTAGTATCACTTGTGACGATTGCAGTCGCAATTATTATATTTATTTATAGAAGAAAAATGGTTAAGCCAGTTGTGCGTTATCAAGATAAGTAAGAAAGATGGGATTGGGTATGGAAATGGGAACTCTTAAAAGGGGATTGTCCGCTGGTTTAAAGACAACATGGACGTTAAGCAAGGTTATCTTTCCAATTACATTAATCGTTGTTATTTTGCAATATACACCTGTATTACCGTGGATTATACAATTTATAGAACCATTTATGGGCTTGATTGGCTTGCGAGGGGAAGCGGCTATTCCTCTTGTTTTAGGGAATGCATTAAATTTGTATGCAGGTATAGCAGGAATTTTGTCATTAGAGTTAACTGTAAAAGAAGTATTTATATTAGCAACGATGTTATCGTTCTCCCACAATATTTTCATTGAAACAGGAGTTGCACTAAAGGTTGGAGTGAAGCTGTGGGTCGTATTACTCGTCCGTTTTGGGCTCGCTATCGTTTCTGCCGTTATTATTAACCTAGTGTGGCAAGGCGGAGGCGAAGTGGCTAAGTATGGAGTAGTTAAAGCTACGCAAAGTGTACCAGATGGCTGGCTTGAGATCATATTACTTGGTCTTCAAAAGGCTACCTTTGGTGTGTTGCAGCTTGCGCTGATTGTCATCCCACTAATGGTGATTATTCAATTCTTAAAAGACCGAAACTATTTACAAAAGTTTTCAGAGAAGCTGGCGCCATTCACAAAAGTAATTGGGGTGCAGCCAAATGCATCTATGACTCTAGTTGCTGGTCTTGTTATTGGTTTAGCTTATGGAGCTGGAGTAATGATACAGGCAGTTCAGGAGGACGGCGTTAGTAAGAAGGATGCAACATTAGCCTTTATCTTCCTAGTAGCCTGTCATGCGGTCGTGGAGGATACGTTAATCTTTGTTCCCTTAGGGATTCCAATTTTACCGCTCTTGCTCATTCGATTAATCACGGCTTTTGTCTTGACGATTATTGTCGCTTATATTTGGCGTAAATCAGAACAGAAAAAAACCAAGGAAGTGCTTACGACATGAACGAAGTAACATACAAGGCTTTGCTTTTTGATTTTGATGGCACGTTATTAGATACCAATGAGCTCATTATTGAAAGTTATTTACATATTTTAGGAGATAAATTTCCTGGGAAATATGATCGAGACTCAGTCATTCCTTTCTTAGGACCGTCCCTTCAGGAAACCTGTGAAGCGATCGATCCTACGCAAACTGATTCGCTCATTTTGTCATACAGAGAATGGAACTTGGAGCATCATGACCAAATGGTTGCACCATTCGATGGAGTTGTCGAAACGCTTCATAAATTAAAGAATGACGGCTATAAGCTAGCAATCGTTTCGACTAAAAGAAGAGAAATGATTGCTAGAGGACTTCAGCTAATGGGGTGTCAGTCATTATTTGACACGATTGTTGGATTGGAAGATGTTTCTCGTACAAAGCCAGATCCAGAACCAATATTACTTGCTTTAGAACATTTGAATGTCTCAAAAGAGGATGCCCTTATGATAGGAGATAATTTTCATGATATAGTGGGTGGACAAAATGCTGGAGTGGATACTGCTGGGGTCGCTTGGTCTATAAAAGGTGAGGATTTCTTGTCAACATACAATCCAACGTACATGCTCCATCATATAAATGACTTACTTTCTATTAAAAAAGGACAGCTTCTATGAGGAAAACCGAGAGATTTCCTGTAAAAGGTGCGAATTCCCTTTGGCATGTATACGATACTGTTCCGTTTTGGAAGGTCATTAAAAACTTTATTTTTATTCAAGCTGCGAGATATTCACCTTTCTTAAGCTGGAAAAACTTTTTTTATCGTACCTTTCTACGTATGGAGGTCGGCAAAGAAACCTCCTTTGCTTTAATGGTCATGGTCGACGTGATGTTCCCAGAAAGGATTAAAGTGGGGGACAATACGATTATTGGCTATAACACAACGATTTTAGCACATGAATATTTAATCGATGAATACCGAATTGGTGATGTTATTATCGGAGACCGTGTTTTAATAGGTGCAAATTCTACTATTTTGCCTGGAGTAACAATCGGTAACGATGCCATTATTTCTGCGGCAACATTAGTAAATGCTGACGTACCAGAGGGCTGCTTTGTTGGAGGCAATCCGATGCGCATTATCTATACAAAGGAAGAAATGCTAGAGCGTAACGCAAAATAAGTATGAACTAAAACTGTACGACTATTTGTTAGCTACTAACTAACATGGTCGTCAGTTTTTTTTTGTGCGAATCAAAATACTTGATTAATTATTTTAATAAATTATAATTGACGAATCAACAGTTGACTGGTCAAGAGTTCAGTCTGTTAGGAGTGGAAAGATGGCTAAGTCCTTTAAAGAAATAAAACAAACATTACTTATGCTTAAAAGTCTTGATAGGCGCATAGCTCAAAACTTTGAAAAGAAGACAGGTATTAGCCTAACTAGATATGAAATGCTTAACACCATATTTGAACGCGCACAGCTTTCCCAAATAGAGCTACAGCAAACGTTGAAAATAGATCAAGGTGCGATCACAAGACACTTAAAAATACTAGAAGAGAAAAACTTTGTCGTTCGCAATCGTAATAAGCAAAATAATAGAGAAGTAATAGTACAAATCACGGACACTGGTATAGCTACTTTGGAAGACTGTGATTTAGGTAAAAATGAATTCATAGACGAATTATTTAATGGATTTACCGATCAAGAGATTCAACAGCTTCAGACACTAGTCAAGAAATTGATTGATAACACGAACTAAAAAAATCATTAAAATTTGAAAAGGGGTTTTTTATATGCAAAAAACACATACAACAATCGACCAATTGATCCATGAAAGAAAATCAGTTCGTAAATATAAAGAAAACGTCGTTATTCCACATGAGGATCTACAAACTTTGTTACAAAAAGCAATTACAGCGCCTTCCTCAAGTAATATGCAGCCATGGCGCTTTATAGTTATTGAGGACCAGCAGGTTAAAAAGGAATTGCGACCAATCGCTAATAATCAAGAACAAGTAGAGACATCATCGGCTATTATCGCTGTACTCGGTGACCTAGAAATGTACAAAAATACAGAAAAAATTTATAATACTAATTTTGAAAAGGGCTATATGAGTAGAGAAATAGCTAATTTCATGATAGACAGCTCACTTTCTTTATACGGTAATCTTCCTGAAGAAGTCATGAAAAATATTGTTCATTTCGATGCGGGACTTATATCCATGCAGATCATGCTATTGGCTAAGGACATGGGCTATGACACAGTTCCAATGGGTGGCTTTGACAAAGTGAAATTTGCGGAGAAATTTAATTTACCGCAGAATGAAATCCCTATTTTACTTATTGCTATTGGTGAAGCAGCAGCACCGGCTTATGGATCATCACGTCTTCCTCTTGAACAAATAGTAAGATATATTTAAACAAATAAGGGTGCAGGGGAAAGCCGGCCGCATAATAAAAAACAGTTCCAATTTTACATTGGAACTGTTTTTTTGTTCGTTCTAAGCTATTCTCTTGTAAAAATTATGATTGCACCAGCTAAAAATACAGCAATTAAAATTATTAGTAAAAGACTAAAAACTGGCTGTGTTGAAAAATATCTTATAAAAACAATAGGTGTGCCAATCATAGCCAAAATGGAAACAAACTTCATATAGAGGACAACTTTTGGAGAAACTTCCGGTTCTTCTTCGTACATCCAGCGTTTTCCCCATAAAAAGCTTTCTTCAGGGTAGTTATACGTCCAAATGAAGAAGGCATAAAGCGGTATCATTAAGACAATTACGATGAAGATTTCGCCTATCATATTTTTCCCCCCTGTATTTAATGGATATAGATCAGACAAACTAAACTTAAGCTTTACTTTAATACGGTTAAGAATAGTTTGGGTTACAAATTTAGATGAATTTTAATGGAGAACGCGGCAAAGTGTTGCGTCAAAATAGAAAGTGTTGCAGAAACGGTACAAAGTGTTGCGCTAAATTCAAAAGTATTGCGCCAAACGTGCAAAGTGTTGCGCGAAATACGAAAGTGTTGCGTAAACTCAAAGTGTTGCGAAAAAGGGTATAAGTGTTGCACCAAAATCCGAAGTGTTGCGTTAAATTCAAAAGTGTTGCGGAAAACAAGTTAAGTGTTGCGCGAAATTCGAAAGTATTGCAGAAAACCCGATAACTGCGTGCCAAGCACTGAACCTGCTGGGGAGTGGTTTACTGAATTAAAAGAGCACTGAAATCTATAAGCTTATGAAGTTGACGAATAGTCTGAAATAGTATAAAATTTATTTAATTTATTATATTAGCACTCTACTACAGTGAAGTGAATTAGGGGTGGGACAATGAGTAAAATTCAAATGTTTGAGAAGCCGCTTGGTATGCGAGATTCGTTCCCAGAGGTTAATGAGAAAAAAGAGTACATAAGATCCGTCGCGAGAGAGTTTATTCGCACCAAAGGATATGATTTTATAAAAACACCATCGGTCGAGTATTTTGAGACGATTGGAAAGGCGTCGGCAATAGACGAGTCGTCGTTATTTAAATTGGTGGATAACCAAGGAGAGATGCTCGTTTTACGACCTGATATGACGACGCCTATTGCTAGAATAGCAGCATCAAAGCTATTAAAAGAAAAGAATCCGCTTCGCCTTGCGTACTATGCCAATGTCTTTCGTGCGCAGCAACGGGAGGGTGGAAGACCAGCGGAATTTGAACAGCTAGGCTTAGAGCTGATTGGTGATTTTAGTCCTTACGGAGACAGTGAAATTATTTATACGGCTGTGGAGCTCATTAAAGCGTTAGGCGTAGATCATTTTCAAATTACGATTGGTCACGCTGGGCTTTTGACAGCTATTCTTTCCAATAATACAAACAAGTCGGAGCAGGTGGAGACGCTAAGAATGCTCCTAGTAGAAAAGAATTTTGTAGGGTTTATGAAAATGCTGGATGACTTAGGGCTATCAAGTATTCAACAAGAGAATTTGACTATGCTGGTGGATCATACGATGGCAACGAAGACCGTGGAAGATTTTAGACAGCTTTTGACAAATGAGCAGCAATATTTAGTGGATCAGATTATACAGCTTCAGCAGCTATTAGAGCTTCAGCTGAGTGATCCCTCTATTTATTCCTTTGACTTTTCGTTAGCAAGCCATATGAGCTATTACACAGGTATGCTGTTTGAGATTCATGCTGCTGGAAGTGGCTTTCCTCTTGGAAATGGTGGAAGGTATGATGAACTATTTAAGCAATTTGAACAAAATGTAGGGGCAACCGGCTTTGGATTAAGAGTAGATCGGCTGCTAGAGGTTCTCCCTAAAAAAGAGAAAGATGAAAAACATACACTTATTTTATTTGATAAAGGCTCCTTCCTAAAAGCTAATGTTCTAGCAGAGGCAAGGCGTAGTATTGGGGAGCGCGTAACGCTTCAATATGAGGGCAGTGTCCATGATTTAGAGGCCTATCAATATAGCTTTCAGGAAATAATTAAGGTAGTAGAAGGTGGTTTTGCAGGTGAATGAATTAACGATTGCGATGCCGAAAGGGCGCATTTTTGAGGAAGCCTATCAACTATTTGTCGAAGCAGGGTTTAATTTACCAGCTGAAATTAGCGATTCTCGCAAGCTGATCGTAGAAGCGCCGGATGAGCGAATCCAGTTCATCTTAGCGAAGCCAATGGATGTCCCGGTTTACGTGGAACATGGAGTTGCTGATATTGGGATAGCTGGCAAGGATGTTTTACTGGAGCAGCATCGAGATGTGCATGAATTATTAGATTTACATATTAGTAATTGCTATATTGCAACAGCAGGGTTGCCGGATACGGTGATGAATGAAATCGCCCCTCGTGTTGCAACCAAATATCCAACAATAGCTACTAATTTTTATAAGGAAAAAGGGGAGCAGGTGGAAATCATTGAGCTTAACGGTTCCATAGAGCTGGCTCCAATGATCGGCCTAGCTGACCGTATCGTGGATATCGTGTCTACAGGGCAAACGCTAAAAGAAAACGGCTTAGTGGAATATGAAAGGATTGTGGATATATCCTCTCGATTAATCGTGAATCCTGTAAGCTATCGTGTAAAAAGTGAGAGGATTCGAGAGTTCGTTGCCAAGCTAAATAAAGAACTTCAAAAAAGGTAGGGAATACCATGATGAAAATAGAGAAGCTTACAGATAGCATCACATTACAGCGCTCTGTGGAGCAGGCTAATATGACTCACCTCACAACCGTTCGAGAGGTTATTTCAGAGGTACAAGCAAATGGGGACCAAGCGCTACTTGCCTATACGGAAAAATGGGATGGAGTTAAGCTTTCAAGCCTGAGAGTTTCTGAGGAAGAGATGAAGGAGGCATTCATCGGCTTTGATCCTCAGCTCATAGAGGATTTAAAGGAAGCAGCAAATAATATTCGTACATTTCATGAGAAGCAGGCGAGACAAAATATCGAATTGGCTTTAGAAAAAAACTCATTTATTCAATATAGAATCTCACCATTAGATGCGGTCGGTTTATATGTGCCAGGTGGGACTGCGGCATACCCATCGTCCGTACTGATGAATGCTATTCCAGCCATTGTCGCAGGTGTAACTCGAGTAGTTATCGTATCGCCACCTTCTAAGGATGGCAGGCTTCCTGCTTCGGTGCTAGTCGCAGCAAAAATAGCTGGAATAACAGAAATCTATAAGGTAGGTGGCGCTCAAGCGATTGCGGCGCTGGCTTACGGAACAGAATCCATTCGACCTGTGGATAAAATAACTGGACCAGGTAATAG
Source organism: Psychrobacillus sp. FSL W7-1493 (assembly GCF_038004905.1). Lineage (NCBI taxonomy): Bacteria > Bacillati > Bacillota > Bacilli > Caryophanales > Bacillaceae > Psychrobacillus > Psychrobacillus sp. FSL W7-1493. The sequence goes on from NZ_JBBOSB010000001.1 coordinate 1,112,445, forward strand.
CTATGTGGCACTTGCGAAACGAGAAGTGTTTGGCAAGGTGGCAATCGATATGATTGCTGGGCCAAGTGAAATAGCAATTATTGCGGATGATACTGCCTATGCGGATGAGGTGGCAGCCGATTTATTGGCACAGGCGGAGCATGATGCCTTTGCAAGCTCTGTATTAATCACTACTAGCGAGCGTTTAGCCGAGCAGGTTTCCATAGAAGTAGAGAGACAGCTACAGCAGCTTCCTCGTGAAGAAATTGCACGGGCCTCTATAGAAAACTATGGTCGTATCTATTTAGCACAATCGCTTCAAGAGGCAGTCAAGGCAACTAATGAGCTGGCCCCTGAGCATTTAGAAATTATTACGGAAAATGCAAAAGAGCTGAGTGAGCAGATCAAGCACGCTGGAGCTATATTCATCGGTCGATATAGCAGTGAGCCAGTTGGTGACTATTTCGCCGGTACGAACCATGTGCTTCCAACGAACAGTACGGCTCGTTTTTCAAGTGGCTTAAATGTAGACGATTTTGTAAAGAAAACGAGTGTCGTTTATTATTCGGAGGAAATGTGGCAGGAGCAATATCCTAAAATCGCTCGTTTGGCTAGACTCGAGCAATTAGAGGGACACGCTCGATCTGTCGAATCAAGAAGCTGGGAGAAGGGGAATTTAAATGACAACTAAACGAATCGCTAAAATAGAACGAATGACAAATGAAACAAAGGTTTACGTAGATATCAATTTGGATGGAGAAGGAAAGGCAGAGATTGAGACAGGGGTTCCTTTTATGGACCATATGCTGGATCTGTTTACGAAGCATGGTCTGTTCGATGCGACGATCAAAGCAAACGGTGATACGCATATCGATGACCACCACACGACAGAAGATATTGGAATCGTACTTGGCCAGGCAGTAAAAGAGGCGCTAGGAGACAAAAAAAGTATCAAACGCTATGGAAATGCTTTTGTTCCAATGGATGATGCATTAGCACAGGTTGTAATTGATATTTCAAACAGACCTCATTTAGAGTTTAGGGCACAGTTTCCGACACAAAAGGTAGGGAACTTTGATACAGAGCTAGTTCACGAATTCCTTTGGAAATTTGCATTAGAGGCTCGTATGAACGTCCATGTCATTGTTCATTACGGAGCGAATACGCACCATATGATCGAAGCAATTTTCAAGGCACTTGCTCGAGCTATCGACGATGCCATTACAATAGATGATCGAGTGAAGGGTGTTCCTTCTACAAAGGGTCTACTTACATAAGGAGGAATTTCATGAGCTCAATACAAGTATATCCTGCAATCGATATGAAGGGCGGTAAATGTGTACGCCTGTATCAAGGGGATTATGAACAAGAAACTATATATGGAGACTCTCCATTTGATATGGCAAAAAAGTTTGTCGATGACGGGGCTACCTGGATTCACTTGGTTGATCTAGACGGGGCAAAGGATGGCGAAAAGATTCATGCCAAGGAGGTCATCCGTATTGCGAAAGAACTACCGGTTAACGTTCAAATAGGCGGAGGAATACGATCCAGCGAGGATGTGAGCTACTATCTTGATCACGGGGTCAATCGTGTCATTATAGGTAGTCTTGCAATTTCACAGCCAGAGCTTGTTGCCGATCTGATTCAAGAGTATGGCGGTGATCGAATCGTCATTGGGTTAGATGCGAAGGATGGCATGGTAGCAACACATGGCTGGATAGAAACGTCTAGCCAGTCAGCCATTGAAGTAGGGCAATACTTTGCCTCTAAAGGTGCGAAACACGTTATTTTTACAGACATTGCGACTGATGGAACATTGCAAGGTCCCAACTTAAAAGCGAACAAAGAGCTAGCAGAAGCAACAGGACTGTCGATTATCGTATCGGGAGGAATCAGCTCCTTAGAAGACATCGAGGCAGTAGCGGAGCTATCTACAATCTCCAGCGTTAGCGGAGTAATCACAGGAAAAGCGTTATACAACAATCGTTTTACATTAAAAGAGGCGCTACAAACTATAAATGATTGAGCAAGCCTTGAAGGGGAGTAAGAACATGGCTACATTAACATTTGACGATAAAGGACTAATCCCAGTAATTGTACAGCATGCCGTTACAAGAGAGGTTTTAACGCTTGCATATATGAATGAAGAGGCATATGAAAAAACAGTGGAGACGAAAGAGGCATGGTTCTTCAGTCGTAGCAGACAAGAGCTTTGGCATAAGGGAGAAACCTCCGGAAATACCCAGAAGGTCGTATCGATTCAAACGGACTGTGACTCAGATGCCCTCGTATTAGAGGTGTTGCCAAGCGGACCTGCTTGTCATACGGGAGAAGAGACATGCTTCCATAAGAGCCTAGAAAAATTCGAGGAGGCGTCTGGCTACAATGTAATGACTAAATTGATTAAAACAATCGAAGAGCGTCAACAAACAATGCCAGAAGGTGCTTATACTACTTACTTATTTGAAAAAGGTGTCGACAAAATATGCAAGAAGGTCGGAGAGGAAGCATCAGAGGTGATCATTGCCTCCAAAAATAATGATGCAGAGGAACTGAAATGGGAAGCGGCAGACCTCATTTATCACTTGCTTGTATTGTTGCAAAATCAAAAAGTCAGCTACTATGATTTATTACAGGTGTTACAAAAAAGACATGAAGCGAAAGCAGATAAAAAATAAAACTTTATGATATACTGAAAATATACTAATAAGGAACGTTTTCGTAACGTTCCTTATTATTTTTCGGAGGAGTATCTTGAATAAAAAAAAACATAAGAAACTAGATAAAGAAAATATAATTTCATTTTTGCCGACTGGCGAATATTACTATAAAAAAGCATTAGATGAGCTTCAAAAGGATGAGTTACAAAAAGCACAAAAATATTTAAAACGAGCAACTGATTTAAGTCCGGACGAACCAATGATCTTACTGCAATATGCGATCCTACAAATGGAGTTCGATAACTACGATTACGCGCATGAGCTACTGAGAAGCGCGTATTCACTCGATCCAAACGAAGGAGATATCATTTTCTTTTTAGCTGAGGTAAACGCCCATTTGGGAAACTTTATAGAGGCAAATCGCTTTGCCAAAATCTATTTAGAAAAGGAAGTTAATGGAGAATATATGGAGGAAGCAATGGAAATCATTGATTTCACCGAGCAGGAGGATATTGTGGACCTTCAGCTGGACACCCCTTCTAGTGAGGCGCTTTTCCTTCAAGAAAAAGCCCGACGCTTTATGGAGCAGGGTAAATTTGTAGAGGCAGTTGAGCTACTGGAATCAATCATTGCAGACCATCCGGATTTTTGGGCAGCGTTCAATAACCTAGCGCTTGCTTATTTTTATTTAGGAGAGGAAGAACAGGCTAAAGCATTACTGCACCAGGTATTACGAGAGAACCATGGGAATATCCATGCATTATGTAATTTGGCCGTTATTCACTACTATGAAAAAAATAACGAGGATCTGGAAGAAATCACAGCGCTCTTATCTAAAATAAATCCATATTTTATTGAGCATCGATACAAATTGGGTGCAACTTTTGCGTTAATAGGGAAATATGAACAAGCCTTCAAATGGTTGAGAAGCATTCAACGAAAAGGATTTGAAGCAGATCCGGGCTTCTATTTTTGGCTTTCTCATTCTGCTTATTTTGCAGGGCATGAGGAAGTGGCGCGTAATGCGTGGAAGGCGCTTTTAAAGCTGGATCCAGAAAAAGCAGGCTTCGAACCTTGGCTTCCACAAATGAAGGAGCTAGTAGAGCCAAATAACGAAGAACAAAAGAATTTAATCTTAGAAAAGCTAGAAAACAAAAATATTAGTGAACGTATTTTTGGTTTTTATCTATTAGGGAAGTCTCGTCATCGCCAGGAAATTATCGCACACCCTAAGTGGATTGTAGTGGAGGAACTGACTACAATGGAGAAATTGTTTTTAGCTAATTCTCTTGGGCATAAATTCGATGAGAAATCTCCGGCAGAAAAAGCATTTTTGAGAGCCATTGCAGCTACGGATTTACTTTATGACAACAACAAGTCACTGGAGCAGTCAGAGACACTGTTATTACAAATGTGGTTTGTGCTAGTAGAGCGTGCGCTAGAAAAAGGATATGGCTTTAAAAATCCGCGTGCTTTGGCAGCGGCGACTGAGTATATGTTCGTATCCTCACGAATGAAAAACGTGACGAAAAAACAATATGCGGAGCAATACGGAATCACTACAGCAACGCTCACGAAATATGTCAACGAGCTAATCCAATTTTTACCTTTTTCTGACTCCTAAGCATATTAGTTGATGAAGGGTATAAAATTAGTTAGATTGTTGGTATGTAGTACGTAGGAGGAATTATCGATGACAACTGAAAATATATATGACGTGATTATTATAGGAGCGGGCCCAGCAGGTATGACAGCAGCTGTATATACTTCCCGTGCAAACCTTTCCACTTTAATGATTGAACGTGGAATTCCAGGCGGACAAATGGCTAATACAGAAGAGGTAGAAAACTACCCAGGATTTGAAACAATCTTAGGACCTGAGCTTTCTACTAAAATGTTCGATCATGCGAAAAAATTTGGTGCAGAATATGCATATGGTGACGTTTCCGAAGTAGTCGATAACGGAGACTATAAAACCGTAAAAGTAAGTGGTAAAGAATATAAAGCTTTAGCTGTTATCATCTCTTCAGGAGCTGAGTACAAAAAAATGGGTATTCCCGGCGAAACAGAGCTTGGTGGACGTGGCGTAAGCTATTGTGCAGTTTGTGATGGTGCTTTCTTTAAAGGGAAAGACCTAGTAGTAGTAGGAGGCGGGGACTCTGCAGTTGAAGAGGGTGCTTTCTTAACTAAGTTTGCGAACAAAGTAACAATCATACATCGTAGAGATAAGCTTCGCGCTCAAAAAATTCTACAAGATCGAGCTTTTGCTAATGAAAAAATTGATTTTATTTGGAATACAACATTAAAAGAAATACACGGGACAGACGGTAAGGTTTCTAGCGTTACCTTAGTATCGACAGTGGACGGCTCAGAAAAAGAATTTTCGACAGACGGCGTATTCGTATATGTTGGAATGCTACCACTTACAAAACCATTTCATAGCCTTGGCATCTTAAATGAAAATGGTTATATCGTTACAAACGAGAAAATGGAAACAGCAGTACCTGGTATCTTTGGGGCAGGAGACGTTCGTGATAAAATGCTTCGTCAAATTGTCACAGCAACAGGTGATGGTAGTGTAGCAGCTTTATCAGCTCAGCACTATATTGAGCATTTAAAAGATAAAAACACATCAAATATTTAATTTAATTTTATCTTAATTTAACTGTAACTGTTCTGAAATATATTAAGTGTATAGTAAAGTATATAAATTGACCCCCTTTTTATATATGCAAGATTTGAACAGGCTGTTTTGCGATTTAAATCGTGAAGCAGCCTCTTTTTGTGCAAATTCATGTATAATATAAGGTAACTACAGACAAATGGAGTGACCATACGTGCAAAGAATCGCTAATTTACTTATTTGTAAAGACGACAAAGTTTTGTTATTAAAGAAACCACGTAGAAATTGGTATGTTGCACCTGGCGGAAAAATGGAAGAAGGAGAATCTATTCTTATTTCTGCGGTTCGTGAGTTTACGGAAGAAACAAACACTGTACCGATCAATCCACATTTAAAGGGAATCTATACAATGCTCATTGAAGAGGATGGGAAACGTCTAGATGAATGGATGTTATTTACCTTTATCGGCACAGATATAGAAGGAACTCCATATAAAGAAACTAAAGAAGGTGTGCTCGAATGGCACCCGGTTGAAGATTTGGCACATCTTCCGATGGCAGAGGGAGATCGAACAAATCTATTGTTTGCTGTAAAGGAACAGGGTATGCAATACGGTACTTTTGTATATACGCCAGATTTCGCATTAATAAGTGAAACTATTCAACAATCATGGGAGGATAAATAGACAGTGGAAACTCAGCAGAAGCCAGAAACAGAAGTAGTCATTATTACTGGAATGTCGGGAGCAGGCAAAACAGTAGCTATCCAAAGCTTTGAAGATCTAGGGTATTATTGCATAGACAATCTTCCTCCTGAGCTCCTAAGCACTTTTATCAAGCTAATGATTGAGTCTAATCAGCAACCGCGAAATATAGCAGCGGTAATGGATTTGCGTGGAGGAAAAATGTTTCATTCACTCGTAGACTCTGTTAACCAGCTTCAAGAAGCAACCTCTGTAACTCCTAAGGTGTTGTTTTTGGATGCACAGGATGAGGTTCTTGTCCGAAGATATAAGGAAACAAGACGCTCCCATCCTTTAGCAAATGCAGGATTGCCATTAGAAGGTATAAAAAAGGAAAGAGAACTACTTTCTGACTTAAAAGGCAGAGCACAATTTATTTATAATACATCCAAGATGAAGCCACGCGAGCTTCGTGAAAAAATTCAAGAGGAATTTTCTACAAATGGGAGCCAGGTCTTTACGGTGAACGTTATGTCCTTTGGATTTAAGCACGGAATTCCTATTGATGCAGATTTGGTTTTTGACGTTCGTTTCCTTCCAAATCCGTATTATATCGAGGAGCTTCGCTTAAAATCAGGACTAAACGAAGAGGTTTCTAGCTACGTTTTAAAATGGGCAGATACGAAGACACTTATCGAGAAACTAAAAGACTTGTTTGCCTTTATGATTCCGCAATACAAGCGAGAAGGCAAGACGCAGCTTGTGATTGCCTTTGGCTGTACGGGCGGTCAGCACCGTTCTGTAACACTAGCAGAATATTTCGGTAAGGTTTTTAAGGAAGAAGATGAAACAGTAATAACTCATAGAGATGTTACTATCAGGAAGGAATGACTTAATGGGTCGTACAAAACACCGTAAAAAAATAGTCATCATTGGTGGCGGTACTGGCTTATCTACCTTGCTTCGAGGACTAAAAAAACTTCCATTAGATATTACTGCCATTGTTACAGTTGCAGATGACGGAGGAAGCTCCGGTAGATTAAGAGATGATTATGATATTCCACCACCCGGTGATATCCGTAACGTCTTAGCAGCCTTATCAGAGGTAGAGCCGCTCGTAGAAGAAATGTTTCAGTTTCGCTTCACTAATTCCAGCGAACTCGAGGGACATTCCTTAGGCAATCTAATGATTACTGCTTTAACCTCGATTACAGGAGATTTCGCACATGCAATCACAGAAATGAGCCGTGTTTTAAATATTCATGGAAAAGTGCTTCCTGCTGCCAATCAGCTAGTGACGCTCCATGCACAATTTGAGGATAAAACTATTGTTACAGGGGAATCTAAAATACCGGACTATGGGAAAAAGATAGAAAAGGTATTTATTACTCCTGACGATGTAAAGCCACTGCCAGAGGCAATTAACCTAATCCGCCAAGCGGATATTATAGCAATTGGACCAGGTAGCCTTTATACTAGTATTTTGCCTAATCTCTTAGTCGAAGATATTCGTAAGGCAGTCATCCGTTCGAAGGCTAAAAAAGTGTACATTTGCAATCTGATGACACAAGCTGGGGAAACGAATAACTATACTGCGTATGATCATGTAGAAGCATTGATCGACCATGTAGGCGAGAACTTTATAGACTCTTTGTTGATAAGTAATGAGGAAATTCCTGAAAATGTTCAGTATTTATATAAGCAGGAGAAGGCTTCTCCCGTTAAAATTGATATAGAGAAATTAGAAACACTAGACATAGAAATCGTTAAAAAGGACATTTCCATCGTATATAATGGCGCTGTCCGTCATGATGCGATAAAAGTAGCGGAATGGCTATACGAATATGCAGGCCAAAAAGGATCTAAACAATAGAGAGGCTCTGCAAGAAAGGGGGAAACGTTATATGTCGTTTGCTTCTGAAACAAAAAAAGAGATGACACAGGAGGAGGCTGAGCCTTGCTGTTCGAAGGCTGAGCTTTCAGCGCTCATCCGTATGAATGGATCTCTTTCTTTTAGCAACAAAATGCTTAGCTTGGATGTCCAAACCGAAAATGCGGCGATTGCCCGAAGGCTTTACACGTTGATCAAATCGTTATATCAGCTGAACGTAGAAGTGCTTGTTCGTAAAAAGATGCGTCTTAAAAAGAATAATGTCTATATTTGCCGAGTAAGAGAAGGATCCAAGAGGCTACTAGAGGATTTAATGATCTTGAAGGAAGGCTTTGAATTTGAGTATTCGATTTCACAGGAGCTTGTCAAAAAGAACTGCTGTAAAAGAGCTTACCTACGTGGAGCTTTCTTAGCAGGAGGCTCTGTCAATAATCCAGAAACTTCCTCTTATCACTTAGAAATTTACTCCTTATATAAAACACATAGCGACGCATTAGTCGATTTAATGAACTTTTATGAATTAAATGCAAAAACCATTGAACGTAAAAAAGGTTTTGTGGCATATTTAAAGGAAGCAGAAAAAATTTCTGACTTTTTAAGCATCGCTGGAGCACATCGTGCCCTCTTAAAATTTGAGGATGTGCGGATCATCCGAGACATGCGGAACAGTGTCAATCGCTTGGTCAACTGTGAAACGGCCAATCTGAACAAAACCATCAGTGCAGCTATCCGACAAGTGGATAACATCCGTTTTATCGATAATGCAATCGGGCTGGACCAATTGCCTGAGAAGCTTCGAGAAATTGCCCGTCTTCGTGTCGAGTATCAGGATGTAACCCTAAAGGAGCTAGGCGACATGGTGTCCACTGGAACTGTAAGTAAATCAGGTGTTAACCATCGCTTGCGTAAGCTGGATGAAATAGCAGATGCTTTAAGAAGAGGCGAATCAATTTAAAGAAATGGGGCTAAGGATTATGGCGGAACAACAGGTCGAAGTAAAATTACAATCAGGACTACAAGCGAGACAAGCAGCTTTATTTGTACAAGCAGCGAATCGTTTTATAGCAGATGTGTTTCTTGAAAAAGATGACAAAAAGGTAAACGCTAAAAGTATCATGGGAATCATGAGCCTTGCGATTGGCAAGGGCGCTACTGTTACTTTGAGTGCTGAAGGCTCTGATGAAGAGGAAGCTGTGGAATCATTAGTTAAGTTCATTTCTAATGCTGAATAAGATAAAGAGAGCTGTTATCTAGTCCGCATGGATTAGATAACAGCTTTTTTTTGTAGAATGACATTAAATATGGTTAAGAACTTTATCTACATATTTTTTGGCAGGAACTAGTCCCATGCCAGTTTCATTTCGAACAAGCTTGACCATTTCAACCTGGCTGCTGTCATTATTATTCATCTCTACGATTTGTTTTTCTAGGGCTTTGTCTCCTTTAAACGGAAGGGCCTGTTGTGATTCTAATTTTTTTATTTTGCTTTGTAGACTTACGATGTAAATGACTAAGGACAATATGATTAACAGAGAACTTATTGTATATAGCAAATTGAACACGACCTTTCATCTATTTTATAAAAAAATCCAAGGCGGTGAATCACTGCCTTGGATTTATATTATTTTAAATCTTTTTTCATGTCGCTACGTGAAATGATATGGTCGATTAGACCGTATTCTAATGCACGCTCTGCTGGCATGAAGTTATCGCGATCTGTGTCTTTTGAAACGACTTCAATCGGTTGACCAGTACGTTCAGCCATAATTTGGTTTAACTTGTCGCGTAGGTATAAGATACGTTTTGCTGCAATCTCGATTTCCGTTGCTTGCCCTTGAGCTCCACCAAGTGGTTGGTGAATCATAACCTCAGCATTTGGAAGTGCATAGCGTTTGCCTTTTGTTCCAGCTGTAAGTAAGAAAGCACCCATTGATGCTGCCATACCGATACAAATAGTTTGTACGTCTGGTTTAATGAATTGCATTGTATCATAGATAGCCATACCTGCTGTGATACTTCCGCCTGGGCTATTGATATAGATAGAGATATCTTTTTCTGGATCTTCTGCTTCTAGGAATAAAAGCTGTGCAACGATCGAGTTTGATACGTTGTCATCAATCGCGCTACCAAGCATGATGATGCGGTCTTTTAATAATCTAGAATAAATGTCATACGCACGCTCGCCGCGATTTGTTTGTTCAATAACTGTAGGAATTAAATTCATCCTGGATTGCCTCCTTCAAGGTAATTGTTAGTGTTTTTTTAGTGTGTACTGAGAAATTCTGCCTCAGTTGTAACTTTATCATACATGGAATGGTCAAGGAAGGTCAAATATTAAGCTTTAAAATGTTTACTTGAATTATTCCTATACCATTTGTATAATAGAAAGGTCGCTTGCCCCTGTAGTTTAATGGATATGACGTAAGATTCCGGTTCTTGAGATGGGGGTTCGATTCCCTCCAGGGGCGTCTATAACAGTTAGAAACACTCGAATTCGTTCGAGTGTTTTTTTATGCTCATTTAACTATGTGTTTGGGGCTTTCTTATTCATTCTTACTTCTCCTCTCATATGATTCAGCATATGCTCCACTTCGAAAGTGTAGTATGGGATCGTCTGTCAGCTCGATTCCCTTTGGAACAATCGTTGGGTCGAAAACAATGTCTTCCTTAGGATGTATTTTATTTCTAATTTCCAAACGACCTATATTCACTTTTCTTCTATCCTCTGGCCACATATCGGTCGCATCGTTTGGGTTATCCCCTTCCTCTGCTAAGCGGATGAATAGATCAAACTGGATTGGCCCCCGTTTTAATCGGTCGTCGAGCTCTTCCGTCAAATAGTTGGCTGAAATCGATTTGCTTGTTAGAGCAGGATCCTTTGTTTCATCGACAGGGACCCATTCGTATTTGATTGCTTGGCGTTCGCCGTCTTTATTAACAAAATAAAAGGCGTGGATAGGATAGTAGTGGAGCTCCGCGTAACTAGTAGGCGGCTGCTTTGCCTGCTCCTTAATAATTTGAATAACCTTCTCGCTATGTGGATATTTTTTAGAAACCAGCTCCACCATATTGATGGCTCGGTCGATTGTCTTGATGCCTGTTTTTTTATCCGTAAAGATTTCAATCATATCGATAAATTCTCTAGGACTGCTTGTGACGAACATCAGTACGGTAGAACTCACTAAATTGGTGAAGCTTCCATCGGGTAGCTGAAATTGAACGGCGAGCCCTTTGGCGGGAACAAGATAATCGACGGAGGCAGGGTTAGGGGGGCTATTGGAAAAACGAGCAGTAGCAGGAATTGCTTCTCTATGAAGATGGGGCGCAACCGTATAGGGTACAGCATTCCCATTTGGAAGAAATGTTGCCTCATACATATCCCCCTTAGCGTGTGCGCGCCTCGCTCCAGGGAATTTTCCTTGAATCTGCTCCAGTGCATCAATGGCTTCTTTTGGTGTTAAATCCTCGTTATGTACTTGGTCCATTTGTTTACCTCCTTTATTTACTGTCTAATCTATATCATTACCACTCTTTTCCTATATTAACCTCGTAAAAGGGACTTCTAATAGTCATAATTCATGTATAATATAATTAACTTGTCAGAATAAAATAAAAATGATGAGACTGCAGGCTGAAAGGGGAATGGCACTGTTGAAAAAAACAATACATCTGCTAGTTATAACCTTCCTTATTTTGTTGTTCTCTCCTTTAAGTACAGGGGCTACTGGGGATATTTCAAAGGATACCTATTTAGTAGATGAAGAGAACTTTTTAACAGAAGAAACGAAGCAGGAAGTAAAAATAATGGGAGAAAAATTAAAAAAAGGAACGACCGCTCAACTGGTTGCGATGATTATCGAGCATGTAGGAGACCAGTCGGCAAGTGAATTTAACATGGATATCATACGAGAGAACCAAATAGGAAGTGTACGAAATAAGAATGGCTTACTATTTTTAATCGAGACGGATCCGGTTAACGGGGGAGGTCCGGCAGTAGAGATTACAGTGGACCGTGACTTGGAAAAAGCACTTTCAGATGCCAAAATAGACCAGATAATCGATCGGTATACGATGCCTTATTTAAACCAAGGTTTAATCGATGAGGCTGTAATCTCCACCTATCAGGCTTTGTCCAATGAGGTTTCCAAGCATTACGGTATTACAGAGGGGCTAACGAAGCCACAACCATATACGAGTAACAGCCTACAGGACAGTATCTCGATCCCAACCATAATCATCATCCTTTTAGTCATCTTCCTCCTATCTAGAATGGTAAATGGTAAAAGAAAAAAGCAGAGAGATTAACAAAAGAAACGGGGAAATGGAATGAAACTAGTAGAAATAAATAAGGATAACTGGCTGAAAACGGTCCTTCTCACAACTAACGAGGATGGCAAAGGAACCGTAGTAGAAAAATTTGTTGCCTCCAACGCATTATCCATCACCCAATCAGTCTATGAAACTGGATGGACTATAAAAGGTATCGAGGCAGAGGACAAGCTCATCGGCTTTGCCATGTACGGGTTTGATGAAGAAACTGCAAACTACTGGATATGCCGCTTTATGATCGATCATAAAAGCCAAGGAAAAGGCTATGGCAGAAAAGCAGTAGAGCTAGTGCTGGATGAAATGAAGCAATTGGACGGCTGCAATTCCATCTATTTATCCACAGAGCCAGACAACGAAAAAGCCATCAAGCTCTATGAAAGCCTCGGCTTCCAGAAAACGGGTAACATTAACGAAGGCGAAGCAGAGTTTGTATTAAAGGTTTAGAGAAATTAAGGTGGGAGAAATAGATTAACTGGCTCTGTACACGGCGAGAGTATGTAAAAAAGCGAAGCGAATGGGGATACAATTTCCACTTGTATTGGTGTTATATCAATGTTTAAGCAATTATCAGTAGAAAATAACAATACGATTGGTAAACAGTAACAGCACATAAATTTATTTGCTTCTTCTAATTGCACTGCTAATAATTATCTTCCACTTAGGTTCTCATAATAGAATAACAATAAAAATTCCTTCTTTTATAAAGTAGGAATTTTTATTGTTTTAATATATTTTGTATTGCTTAAAAGACTAGTTCCGCATGGTGAACTTAAAAAGTGAGACGCCCTATATAAATTCCCGTTTAATATATGTTAGACGGATATTTTTGATTGATTTCTTAATGGATTCGAGCGCATGACTAATATAAACCAGATGGCAAAACCAAGATAAACTAGTGTCATAATAACAATTATAAAATGAAACTGCTCCATCAACTGCCGGAGCAAGGCAAAAAAGACAACGACGCAATGTATCAGATTTCCCAATACGACAGGTTTGTTATAGATGCCGCCAATTAGGGAAGAACGTGTAAACCAGTTCAACATTGCAAAACCTAAATATAGTCCTCCGATGATTTGCAGAAGAATCAGAGTAATGGGCGAAGGGTCAATCCCTAATACATTTGAAATTTCTTCGGGAATAAAGGTTCCTGCCAACCCCAACAAACCCATCACTACAGCACTACTAATCAAAAGCCATTTTGTTTTCATTTTTTTCCCCTTTGCACCTAGTCTTGAAATTTTGTACACAGTAAAGAAACAAGGTATATATTAGCTTCAAAATGTATTAAACCAGGAGTACAGTCTTAAGTAATTTTACAGGATATCGTTAAACGGCATCCTAGAAACATAAAATTGCCTCCCTTTAAGATATCGATGAAAGTTTTAGCAACTTTGGGCGAGGGGGTGTGACATCGAATATTCATTTAAAGTTCTTTTATCCATAAGAATATTTCCCCACCGAACAACAATCGTTAAATTAACCTTGATATAACCTCTGTATAGATAATTTATTATATTCAACGAAACTCCACTTTTTACCTTTATGGAAGAGCTAGCTTCAACAAAATTTTGACGTTCTCTAATCAAGAGCATTTCAGCAGCGAGAATGACTTTCTTTTCTCATGTTTTTGGCCATGCTGGTTTAACTAACTCGCTGCTCTTTTGGGGGTAGTGGTAGGGGTTTGTAGTAAAAAACGTTGATTAATTGTCGTCGTTTTTAATCTCAAATTGTTCTCTTATGGCAACATTTAGTATATCCTGCTGACACCACACATAAGATGGATTATTAATAAAATGAAGTGAAGGGATTGATAAAAATGTATTATGCACCTTATATGTATCAATATCCTTATTATGCAAATTCTCCACAGTGTATCTACGGAAACACGCATGGTTATTGGGCAGTTCCGAATGAGGTGGCATTTGGTTCACACCATTCTTATTATGAGAACGTGTTAAAAGACTATGGAGCAAACCCTTTTGTTATTAATATTAATGAGGCAACCAAAGTAAATCAGACGTTTCGTACTGCACTATGGACAGGAAGTCGTTTGCAAGTCACATTAATGAGCCTTAATGTAGGGGAAGATATCGGTTTGGAAATACATCCTGAGGTGGATCAATTCCTACGTGTTGAACAAGGTCAAGGAATAGTTCAAATGGGTAATAGTAAAGATAATCTAAATTTGCAATGGAGTGTATTCGATGACACAGCAATTGTAATACCCGCTGGAACGTGGCATAATCTCACAAATACCGGAAATGTTCCTTTGAAACTATATTCCATATATGCCCCGCCAAACCACCCATTTGGTACAGTTCATAAAACTAAAGCGGATGCAATGGAGATGGAACATGGAAATGAAAATACAAAATATTATGGGAAGACTCCAGATGAGTGGGTTAAGCACACAGAATTTCTGGTTAAAGAAGGCATTGAAGACGTTGAAAGAGGAATTAATATGACACATATCCTTCAAGAGTTTATTTTAATGGGAGTTCTTGTTGGAAAGGGATATTCTCCTGAAAAAGCATATGAAACAGTAGAGGAATGGGAACGTACAGGAGAATCAAAAATCCTTCAGCAAAGCAAAAAAATGTAGAGCCTAAGAGGTAATCAAATAAAAAACAGATGAAGAAAACGAATCGTTTTCTTCATTTGTTTTTTTAGTGAAGATAAAGGCTATTGTCTTTCGTTATGAGGGATTGTAGTAAACTACGCTGTGATTGTAGTAATCCATAGAGTGATTGTCGTAAAAATTCATCAGAGAGAGTCCACGGAATTGGATTGTAGTAATCTACGAGTGCATTGTCGTAAACTAGGCAGTGATTGTAGTAATCCATGGAGTGATTGTCGTAAAAATTCATCAGAGAGAGCATATGGAATTTGATTGTAGTATCTACGAGGGCATTGTCGTAAACTAAGCAGTGATTGTAGTAATCCATGGAGTGATTGTCGTAAAAATTCATCAGAGAGAGCATATGGAATTTGATTGTAGTATCTACGAGGGCATTGTCGTAAACTAAGCAGTGATTGTAGTAATCCATGGAGTGATTGTCGTAAAAATTCATCACAGAGAGTCCACGGAATTTGATTGTAGTAATCTACGAGTGCATTGTCGTAAACTAGGCCGTGATTGTAGTAATCCATAGAGTAATTGTCGTAAAAATTGATCAGAGAGAGTTCGTGGAATTTGATTGTAGTAATCTACGAGGGTATTGTCGTAAACTAAGCAGGGATTGTAGTAATCCATGGAGTGATTGTCGTAAAAATTCATCAGAGAGATTCCATGGAATTTGATTGTAGTAATCTACGAGTGCATTGTCGTAAACTAGGCAATGATTGTAGTAATCCATGAAGTGATTGTCGTAAAAATTAATCAGAGATAGTCCACGGAATTGGATTGTAGTAATCTACGAGGGTATTGTCGTAAACTAAGCAGTGATTGTAGTAATCCATGGAGTGATTGTCGTAAAAATTCATCAGAGAGAGCACACGGAATTTGATTGTAGTAATCTACGAGTGCATTGTCGTAAACTAGGCCGTGATTGTAGTAATCCGTGGAGTGATTGTCGTAAATTAAAACGCTAGGAATTTCAGGTAAACTAGCCAGCTGGTGAAAGTAAGCGGCAAATGGGGTGGGGTCTATGAGTGAACGGTTTGAATTAAGTTTTAAAAACAAGGAAGTAAGAATGTGGTGTTATTTAGCTATACCAACGTTTATTATATTAATCCTTATGATTAATTATAGTGATACAAACTATCAGTTTTTTGTTCTTTTGGCATTTTGGGCTATCTTTTATACGTGGCGTTATTTTTATAGGAAGAAAAACAAAGATAAAACGAGCTAGTCATAACCTAGCTCGTTTCAATCATTCATCATTTTTCTCTGCTATTCTACCTCTTTAAATGTATGGAGCATCTGTATAACTTTTTTGTAGACATCCCGGTGAGAACCTATCGTGATATCGCCAGTAATCCCCATATCCATGCCTGGAGCGTATACTAGTTTGCCATCATCGTATAGAGTCACCGTGTATAATGTCTTTCCTTGATCTGCCTCGTTTGTTAAATAGATTTGAAAGCTATCTACTTGAGGGAGTAATTCCGCTCTCCAGTTGCTTTCCTCCTCGGTAACCTCTTGAATAGGTAAAGCGTTAATGGAATCCATTATTTCATTTATTTGATCGGAATCAGCAGTACAGCCGTTTATTTGTTTGGAGCCAGTTCTCCCATTGAAGCAAATGGAATCAAATGAAACGTCGATAGACGGCTTCCTGTTATTAAAATAGGCATCAAAATTGAGGATGATATCATATAGATGTTTGCCATCTGGAGATACCATTCCGTTATATCTTCCTATTTTCCCTGGCTCTGTTTTAGAAAAGATATATTCTTCTTTTAACGTGTGAAAGATTTTCTGCCCTTTGTTGTTTGTCAAGGACACCTCCACGGTAGCACGATAAATAGTTGGATGATCCTTATCCTGTTTAATTTGTACTTTTTCTAAGTTCATGTCTAAATTACTGTCTATTAATTGGGAATTATATTTGAACACCCTTACAGTGCTAATAGCCTGTTCCATCATATCTTTCGTGAAATATTCCCCAAAGCTCTTGTAATAATAATTAATATAATCTGTGCTTTCCTTCGATTCTTGCAGCTTATTGTACTCTTCCTGGTTCTTAGTAGGGGTTTTACTTTGCAAATCAAACCACGCCCTTAGTAGCCGTTCCAGTTCCATATCCGGCCCATTATATTCTTTTTCAATGACTGCCATAATTACTTCCTCGTTCGTAAGGGGCTGTGCTGTTTGCTCGGTTTCTGATGGGACCATTACATTTGTAATAAGAAAATAGGAGGCGATGGCTATAGCTGCTAATACAAGGACGGCGGGAAATCTTCTTCGTTTTTTCTGTTCCGTTCGTTCCTTTATCGCTAGCCATGTATTTCGTCTTGCTTCATTAGAACGTTCGACTTGCTTCATTTCCTCAAAAAGCTCATCAAATTCCTTTGACGGTTCCATTTACATAACCTCCTTTTTGATGAAATTCCTTTTTTAGCGCCTCGAGTGCACGCATCATTTTCATCTTGACCTTTGCCTCGGTCCATCCGAGAATGAAGGCAGTTTCCTGGATGGAGCATTCCTGGATTTTTCGCAGGATGATCACCTCTTGATAATCTTTCTTTAGTAAGCGCAAGGAATCATACATCCGTGTCAGCTTTTCTTTTCGTTCCATGTGACCTTCTGGGGAAAGCTCCTTTGTTTCTATATCATGATTCTTTTCAAATGAAAAAAACTGAACGACTCGTTTTCTTCTAAAATAATCATAAGTAACATTGCGAGCAATTTTTAGAATCCACGTAGAAGTGGAAGCTTGCTTATCAAAAGAAGCATATCCCTTAAATGCTTTGTAAAAGGTTTCCTGTGTAAGGTCCTCCGCACTTTCTTTATGACGGACAAGTAAATAAATATAGCCGTAAACCCGGTCGCTGTGATCTCTATATAGCTGTTCCATTTCCATCTCCTGACCCCCTTAATGCAATAGACGAACGAATAAATGAAAAGTATCGTTTTAGAAAGTGAATTTTCCGATATAATCCTAGTGGTAATAAAACTTTAACTTAGTTATTTTCATGAAAATAGCCTATTACTAATTAAACACAACCGATCTTATCTCTTTATATTGATTGAAGCGGCAGGCGACGGCACAAGTAGGGATGAGTGAGACAGATAAGACATAACAACCACGCGCGTAAGCGATGGGTGATGGCTTATCGCTCACCCCACGGAAAGCGTTCGCCTAGAGCGGAAATCAACTCTACATTCTCATAAAACATCATTTACACTTCATTATTCTCTTTAATTAGTTCGTATTTTAATAATGAAATACATCCTCTTCTATTTTACCTTTTAAGGAATATTTTGTATGCAACACATTCGGCACGCTTTTAATAGGTTAAAAGTTTATAATGAGAGAAGCTAAATGATGGGGGGCACAGAAAATGATTGTCCATTTTTATACAAGACCAGGGTGTCATTTATGTGAGGACGGAAGAATGACGCTGAAGCTGGTGCAGGAGGACGTGCCATTTCAAATAGTGGAGCATAATATAGAAGAAGATGATCAGCTGCACGAAAAATTTATGCTCATGATTCCGGTTGTGGAATATCAAGGGGAAATCATACAGTACGGGAATCTCGACTATGTGACACTGCTGGAAGCATTAGAAAAATAATGCTTCCAAACACATATATTGCTATTTGGAATATATTAAAGTATTATGATTATAGAAATTAAATTTTTTTTAAGTAGATGGGACATTTTTAATACATGTGGGACAAATATGTCACCACTAGCGTGGGATGTGACAAATGGATTCTTTTCTAAGTGCACAGCTAAAGCTAATGCCAGAGATGAGTGAGCTGCTTCAGAAGAGGTATCGTATTCTCCAAACTATCCAGCTGACCAGAGGTATTGGCCGACGGGTTCTTGGAGAACAGCTAGACTTAACGGAGCGTGAAACTCGTAAGGAATTGGACGCTCTAAGGACTCAAGGCTTAATAGAGGTTTCTCGTGAGGGAGCGGCTATTACAGCAGAGGGCAATGAGGTTTTAATAGATTTAAAAGAAGTAGTCCGTATGTGGTCTGGTCGATCACAAATGGAGCTAATGTTAAAGAAATATTTAAATATAAAAGATGTGATTATTGTTCCTGGAAATGTAGATACTGATACTAACACATCTATGCTTTTATCCCAGGAGGCAGCAAAGTATTTAGAGAGTATTTTACTGGATGAATACATCGTTGCAGTTACTGGTGGATCAACGATTGCATCCATCTCCCATGCCATGACCGAATCGTCCAGATGGAAGGATTTGTTGTTTATTGCAGCAAGAGGAGGGGTAGGGAAGGATGTCAGGCTACAAGCAAATACCATTGCGTCTTTGTTTGCTAGCAAGATGAATGGAACCTACCGGACGTTATATATACCGGATCGCTTAAGCGAAGAGGCATATATGACGATGAAGAAGGAGCCTTTTATCCAAGAAATGATGGACCTTTATGAAAGGACAAACATCATTATTCATGGAATAGGCGATGCATTAGAGATGGCCAAGAGAAGAAATTCGAGTGACGAGGAGATTGAGCTTCTAACAAGTAGAGGTGCAGTCAGTGAATCGTTTGGCTATTATTTCAACAATCACGGTGAAGCTGTTCACCATATTCGCACAATCGGTGTTCAATTAAATCAGCTTCAGCATATAGAGCATCTGCTTGCAGTCGCAGGCGGGGCAAAAAAAGCCAACGCGCTTATTTCTTATTTCAAGCAGGCACCATTGCAAACTGTTCTCGTAACAGATGAAGGTGCGGCCAATGAAATGATGAAAGTAATTCCAAAAAACATTTAGGAGGAATTTTATTATGACAGTAAAATTAGCTATTAACGGATTTGGACGTATCGGACGTAAAGTTTTCAGAGAGGCATTAGAGCAAAAGGATTTAGAAGTAGTAGCAATCAATGACTTAACAGATGCAGCGATGCT
Source organism: Psychrobacillus sp. FSL W7-1493 (assembly GCF_038004905.1). Taxonomy (NCBI): domain Bacteria; kingdom Bacillati; phylum Bacillota; class Bacilli; order Caryophanales; family Bacillaceae; genus Psychrobacillus; species Psychrobacillus sp. FSL W7-1493. Next base: position 1,132,164 of record NZ_JBBOSB010000001.1, read on the forward strand.
TGCTCATTTATTAAAATATGATTCTGTACACGGAATCTCAAATGCTGACATCACTTCAGAGGGTGAATACCTAGTAGTAAACGGGAAAAACATTCAAGTATTTGCAGAAAAGGATCCTTCTGTACTTCCTTGGAAAGACCTTGGAGTAGACATCGTAATCGAATCTACTGGCGTATTCAGCACAGTTGAAAAAGCTGGCAAGCATATCGAAGCAGGAGCTAAAAAGGTTATTCTTTCTGCTCCGGCAAAAGACAATATGCCAACATTCGTTATGGGTGTAAACGAAGAAAAATACAACCCAGAAACAGATCACGTTGTATCAAATGCTTCTTGTACAACAAACTGCTTGGCACCAGTAGCAAAAGTATTGCAAGATAACTTCGGTATTAAACGCGGAATGATGACAACAATTCACTCATTCACAAATGACCAACGTATCTTAGACTTGCCACATAGCGACTACCGTCGTGCTCGTGCAGCATCTGAGTCTATGATCCCTACAACAACTGGAGCAGCAGCTGCAGTATCGAAGGTTCTTCCAGAGCTAAAAGGCAAATTAGATGGCATGGCTGTTCGTGTACCAACACCAAACGTTTCACTAGTTGACCTAGTAGCCGAGCTAGATAAAGAAGTAACAGTTGAAGAGTTAAACGGCGTGCTTCGTAAAGCTTCAGAAAACGAGCTAAAAGGAATTCTTGAATATAACGAGCTTCCATTAGTATCAATCGACTACAACGGTAACACTGCTTCTTCTACAGTAGATGGTCAATCTACAATGGTATTAGGAGATAACCTTGTTAAAGTATTAGCATGGTATGACAACGAATCAGGATACTCTGCACGTTGTATCGACCTTGCATTATTAATGGCAGAAAAAGGGTTATAATTTCTCGCTAGATACCGAGAAACATTAGTGTTTGGATAGCGTTTAAGTATAATAACCTCTATAATAAAAGAGGGTAAAGGAGCAAAGGTTACCCCTTTTGCTCCTTCTTTTTTTAGTAGGCAATTCAATTACATAAGGAGGCTTATTTCATGAAGGAAAAACAAACAATGAGCGATGTAACGTTAAAGGGGAAACGCGTCTTTTGTCGTGTAGACTTCAATGTACCAGTAGAAGACGGTGCCATTACAGATGATACTCGTATTCGTGCAGCACTACCTACGATCCAATATTTAATCGAGCAAGGAGCGAAAGTGATTCTTGCAAGCCATATGGGTCGCCCAAAAGGGGAAGTAAAGGAAGAGCTACGTTTGACAAAGGTTGGCGAGCATTTAGCTAAGCTATTGAATAAGCCTGTAACTAAATTAGATGAATCAATTGGAGAACAAGTAGAACAAGCGATCTCAGCAATGAATGAGGGAGATATTGTTTTATTAGAAAATGTACGCTTCCACGCTGGAGAAGAGAAAAATGATCCAGAGCTAGCAAAAGCTTTTGCTTCGTTAGCAGATGTGTATGTCAATGACGCATTCGGTGCAGCTCACCGTGCGCATGCCACAACAGAAGGTATTGCGAAGCTTTTACCTGCAGTATCTGGATTCTTGATGCAAAAGGAATTAGATGTGCTAGGAAAGGCTTTATCCACACCTGAACGACCTTTCACGGCGATCATTGGTGGAGCGAAAGTAAAGGATAAAATCGGTGTCATCGATCATTTATTGGACAAGGTAGACAATATCCTAATCGGTGGTGGATTGTCTTACACGTTCACGAAGGCGCAAGGCCATGAAATTGGAACCTCTCTTTTAGAGGAAGACAAAATCGACCTAGCGAAGTCCTTCCTTGAAAAGGCGAAGGAAAAAGGTGTGAACTTCTATTTGCCGATCGATGTAGTCGTTGCGGATGAGTTTTCAAAGGATGCCAACACGAAGGTCGTGCCGGTAGACCAAATTCCTTCTGACTGGATGGGCTTGGACATCGGACCAGAAACAGTAAAGCTGTACGATCAAGTCATTAAAGACAGCAAGCTAATTATATGGAATGGACCGATGGGTGTGTTTGAAATGGACGCTTTTGCAAACGGAACGAAGGGTGTTGCGACTGCAATGGCAGAAACTGCTGGCTATACGATCATTGGCGGAGGAGATTCAGCCGCTGCAGTAGAAAAATTTGATGTAGCAGATAAAATGGACCATATCTCAACTGGTGGAGGAGCTTCCTTAGAGTTTATGGAAGGTAAGGACTTACCAGGCGTATCGGCACTAAACGATAAGTAATTGGAGGAGATTTTATTATGCGTAAACAAGTAATCGCAGGAAACTGGAAAATGTACAAAACACTTTCAGAGGCAAAGCAATTTGCTAACGAATTAAAAGAAAAACAGATCGACACTACGAATGTAGAAGCCGTCATCTGCGCTCCGTCTATATTTCTAGAGGCTTTAGTGAACGAGACGAAGGGGTCCTTCATTTCCATCGGTGCACAAAACATGCATGAGGAAAAAGAAGGCGCGTTCACTGGTGAGGTGAGCGGCCACCAATTACAAGATATCGGCGTAAGCTATGTCGTGATTGGACACTCGGAAAGACGTCAATATTTCAATGAAACCGATGAATCCGTCAATAAAAAAGCGAAGGCAGCCTTCGAATATAACTTAACGCCAATCATCTGTGTTGGAGAGTCATTGGAGCAGCGTGAGAGCAACGAAACAGAAAGCATCGTTTCCGCTCAAACAACCGCAGCTCTAGAAGGCTTAACAGAGGAACAAGTGAAAAACACGATTATCGCCTACGAGCCAATCTGGGCTATTGGAACTGGTAAGACAGCTACGGCTGACGATGCAAACGATGTATGTCGTGCAATCCGTGAGACTATTTTAGATGGCTTTGGAGAAGAAGTATCAAGTGCAGTGCGTATCCAATACGGTGGCAGCGTGAAGCCTGAAAATATCGTGGAATTGCTTTCTAAGGAAGATATCGATGGTGCACTAGTTGGCGGGGCAAGCCTACAGGTAGATTCGTTTGTGAAATTACTGGAGGCTGGTGCAAATGCCTAAAAGTCCAGTTGCACTCATTATTTTAGACGGCTTCGGGCTAAGACCCGAAACGTATGGTAATGCCGTATTTCATGCAAAAAAACCAAACTTCGATCGCTACTGGAACCAGTTTCCGAATGCAACCCTGATCGCTTCTGGTGAGGCAGTTGGTCTACCCGATGGACAAATGGGTAACTCAGAGGTTGGTCATTTAAATATCGGTGCCGGAAGAATTGTCTATCAAAACCTTACTCGCATCCATAAATCGATTCGAGATGGAGAATTCTTTAACGAGCAAAAGCTGTTAGCGGCAATTGAGCATGTAAAGCAAACAGGTGGCAAGCTGCATTTAATGGGCTTACTATCAGATGGCGGTGTTCATAGTCATTATTCTCATCTATTTGCTTTGTTGAAGCTAGCTAAGGCGCAAGGACTTGACGATGTATTTGTACATGGCTTTTTAGATGGTCGTGACGTTGGTCCACGTACATCTGTCGCTTATGTAGCGGAAACAGAGAAGCAAATGAAGGAAATCGGAATCGGTAAGTTTGCTTCTATTAGTGGACGCTACTACGCAATGGACCGTGACCGTCGCTGGGAGCGTGTCATCCTTGCTTATCAGGCAATGGTTGATGGAGTCGGTAAAACGGCGGAAAGCGCGACGCAAGGGATTCTTAATTCGTACGAGGAAGATATTGCGGATGAATTTGTTGTCCCATTTGTCATCGAGGAAAATGGACAGCCGGCTACGACAATTGATACGAATGATGCGGTCATCTTCTTTAATTTCCGACCAGACCGTGCAATCCAATTATCGATGGCCTTAAACACGCCTTCGTTCGATAGCTTCCCACTAAGTGAGAAGCATCCGAAAAATCTTAAATTCGTGACATTCACGCATTATAGTGATGACGTGGTCGCGGATGTAGTATTTGAAACAGTCGATTTATCGAACACGATCGGTGAGGTACTGGCAGCTCGTGATAAAACACAGCTTCGCATTGCCGAAACGGAGAAGTATCCACATGTGACCTTCTTTATGAGTGGTGGCCGTGAGGAGACATTCCCTGGAGAACAGCGAGTTCTTATTAATTCTCCTAAAGTGGCAACCTATGATTTGAAGCCTGAAATGAGTGCTTACGAGCTAACCGATGCTTTATTAGGTGAAATTGCATTAGATAAATTCGACGCAATCATCTTAAACTTTGCTAACCCAGATATGGTAGGCCATAGCGGTATGCTAGAGCCCACTATAAAAGCAATCGAGGCAGTGGACACATGCCTTGGCAAAGTGGTAGATGCTATTTTAGCAAAAGGTGGCCAGGCCATCATCACAGCAGACCATGGGAATTCCGATGAGGTAACGACCCTCGAGGGGAATCCGATGACTGCTCATACAACCAACCCTGTTCCAGTGATCGTGACCGAAAAAGGAGCAAAACTTCGAACAGATGGAATTTTAGCCGATTTGGCTCCAACCATGTTACACTTATTAGGTATAGAAGCACCGCCTGAAATGACAGGTAAAACATTAATCGAAACGGAGAGTTGAAAATGCCAATTATTACACAAATTCAAGCTCGTGAGGTATTAGATTCACGCGGGAACCCAACAGTTGAAGTAGAAGTATTCACAGAAAGCGGAGCATATGGCCGCGCAATCGTACCATCTGGTGCATCTACTGGTGAATACGAAGCAGTAGAACTTCGCGATGGCGACAAATCAAGATACCTTGGAAAAGGTGTATTAAAAGCGGTAGAAAACGTGAACAACGTAATCGCGGCAGAATTAGAAGAAAATTTCTCAGTGTTAGACCAAGTAGAAATCGACCATGCCATGATCGAGCTAGACGGTACAGAAAACAAAGGTAACCTAGGAGCTAACGCTATTCTAGGAGTTTCTATCGCAGTAGCACACGCTGCAGCAGACTATTTAGATGTACCTTTATATCAATACCTAGGCGGGTTTAACGCAAAGCAACTTCCAGTTCCGATGATGAATATCGTAAACGGCGGCGAGCATGCTGACAACAACGTAGACATCCAAGAATTCATGATCATGCCAGTAGGAGCGGAATCATTCCGTCACGCACTACGCATGGGCGCTGAAATCTTCCACAGCCTAAAATCAGTATTAAAAGATGCTGGCTTAAACACAGCTGTTGGAGACGAAGGCGGATTCGCACCAAACTTAAAATCAAACGAAGAAGCTCTTTCTACAATCATGACTGCCATCGAAAAAGCTGGCTACAAACCAGGTGAAGAAGTCCTTCTTGCAATGGACGTTGCAGCTTCTGAGTTATTCAACAAAGAAGACGGCAAATACCACCTGACTGGAGAAGGCGTAGTGAAAACTTCAGAGGAAATGGTAGATTGGTACGAAGAGCTTAGCAATAAATATCCAATCATCTCAATCGAAGACGGATTAGACGAAAACGACTGGGCTGGCCACAAGCTTCTAACAGATAGAATCGGCAAAAAAGTTCAGCTAGTTGGAGACGATCTATTCGTAACAAACACGAAAAAACTAGCACAAGGGATCGAGCAAGGCGTAGGCAACTCCATCCTTGTGAAAGTAAACCAAATCGGTACACTTACAGAAACATTCGACGCAATCGAAATGGCAAAACGCGCTGGCTACACAGCAGTAATCTCCCATCGTTCAGGAGAGTCTGAAGACGTAACAATCGCAGACCTAGCAGTAGCAACAAACGCTGGCCAAATCAAAACAGGAGCACCATCCCGCTCCGACCGCGTAGCAAAATACAACCAACTTCTACGTATCGAGGACCAACTGTACAACACAGCTCAATACCTAGGAAAAGATACATTCTATAACTTGAAAAAATAATGATTAGTAGAAAGAAAACTACTTAGCACCTTGTGCTAAGTAGTTTTTTTGTGGGGAATTTTTGGGAGAGGGGGGTGAGAGAAGCTTGGAAGAAACGTGGGTGTTGCGGGAAATAGGAGAAGTGTTGCGCTAAAGGAGCGAAGTGTTGCAGTAATGGGGCAAAGAGTTGCGCGAACGGGAGGAAGTATTGCGGGAAATAAAAGAGTTGCGGGAAATAGGGGAAGTGTTGCGCGAATGGAGCGAAGTGTTGCAGTAAAGGGACAAAGAGTTGCGCGAACGGGAGGATGCATCGGCAACTTGGAGAACCTTGCGGAGATGGAGCGGAACCTTGCAGAGATGAAGTGAAACCTTGCGGAGACGGAGCAGAACCTTGCACAAAGAGCATAGAACCTTGCGGAAAGCTTAATTTCCGTCCCGATACGGCGTGAATCCCTCTCCCACTTTCCTCATAAAAATCTCTTCTATACTTCCATACGCTAATTTAGTATTATTTAACAAATTAGAGTTGTAAATTGGAGAGTGACAGCTATAAAAAAGCTTCTCATTGCGAGTACCTTATTTGCCTTCTTTCTCGTTTATGTTATTTACAATTGGAGCCAGGATCCCACGGAGGAAGATGTCTTGCGGAACACGAAAAATTGGTCGTCGAGCGTGGAAGAGGTTTACGGTATTATACAGCAAGATGGTGAGTGGTTAGCGTTTTATAGGATTCCGCATTCTATCACGGTCGTCGCTAGGCTAAAGCAAAATTGGATGGGTACATGGAAGATGATTAATTACTCCGGGCAAAGAGGGGTTATAGCAAGTGTGGGTGAGATTCTTTCAGAAACAGATGACCTCATTCCTTGGCAAGCAAGCGGATATGAAAATGGGTACATTCTTCTCATGTCCATAGAAGATCCTCACATTGATGATTTAGTGATAACGGCTAATGGAAAGGAATATAAGAATATTTCTTTTATTGAACTCGCAGGAAAGAGATTTGTTTTATTAGACGTGAAGGGTACATGGAATTCCTTTTCCTATCAGGCTCTTTCAAAGGATGGAGAGGTCATAGTAGCCTATCCGCAGTAAAAGAGAGCAGGAACCCACTCCTGCTCTCTTTCTTATTTAAAAGATATACGGCCCGACCAAGAAAAACAGGACGGCTAGATTCATAAAGGTCGCGTATATAACCATATACGTGTAATCATCTTCTTCCGGCTTATAGCGGGCCAGAAGTAATGGAACGGTCGATAGTAAGCTTCCTGCTACCAATAAAACAACGAACTGCCAGCTTTCTGTGATGAATGGGATGTTCGCAATCGTTGTCTCGACCTTCGTGAAGCGATATAGGAAGAAGATCTGTAATACCAGCAAAGATACGACATGAATGATAAATCCAAGCGTATACGTGCTTTCAAATCTAAAACGATTTAAAACCGCTGTGCTTATATACGAGATCGCAAAGGCTAGGATGATCCAGGCAAAGCCGAATAGAACGAGCATTAAGCCGTTAAAGGATTTGCTGAACTGGGTGTAGGCTGCCTGCTTGAAGTCCTCTTTCACGATTTGTTTACTTTCCTCTATTTTACTAGGTTCGGAGGAGGCATAAACTAATTCCCTTTGAGAGCCGTTCATCTCTAGAAAAGCGACCTCGTCTTTATTGAGAATCACTGGACGCTCGTATCTTGTACCTGCCTTAGTTAAGGAGGTGGCAAGCACTTTTCCACCTGTTAGCTCACCAAGGAATACTTGGTTTTTATTGCCTGCGCGGGTTGCGGTAAAGGCTATTAGCGTTTGTCCGTCCTGCTGGAACAGCGTGGCGTGCGTAATATCATCTAGTGTGCGACCGTCCTCCTCGTGCTGGAACGATACCTTCGACAGCTGGATGGCTTGGTTTGGCGACAGGTCAAAGGCAGCTTGTTGGATGACCTTTGTCTTCGCACCACCTGAAACCATGGTTGTATCCATGAGCAGTAGGAATTCTCCTGGGGACTGCTCGATCATTTGAATAGAGGATACTAGACTGGCTGTACTCATTAGCTGGAACAGCTGAATCGGCTCGTTTGCTAGATGATAGACGGCGAACCGATCTCCTTGGCTTTCCTTTGTAATGGCCAATATGTTATCCCCGATAATTTTTACATCGTAGATAGGCTCGGCCACTTCGTAAGACTTCTCCTGTCCGTTATCCAAAACGGTCAGCTGCTGGTCCTTTGTCCAATAGACAAGCGTGTCTCCGGATTTCACGAAGTTCTGTACATCGTTCGCGATTTCTGTCGTGCCGCTCTCTGTGAAATGCGTTAACGTATAATTTTTAATAAAATAAGATTCCGCCTCGTTGCTCCATACATTCGTGCTTGAGCTAGATAATGCGAGGCTGCGAGCTTCCTGACACATTAAATCTAAATCACAGGAGAGAATGGCCTGCTCCTTGAAGTTTCGAAGCGTGATCACATAACCATTTTCCTCGTTCAAAACTTGAAAATTGGAATAATTGTTTGAAGGAGTTTCCACGGAAAAGGTTCTGCTCCAATTGTCCGATGGTAGTCTCGTTTCTTCCTTTAGCGTAAACCAATACACGGTAGCGATTAACGCTAACAGGATGCTGCTTGTCATTGCAAATAATTTTTTATTCACGATTAATCTTTCCCATTCTCTATGTATTTGACAATATAAACCATTAAATCTTTCTTATTTCATTTTAACGCTAGATTATGAGAAAATATATGATATTATTTAGATAACTACTTTAAAATTGATAGACTGTTGTCAGTTCTATTTAAATTTGGTAAAATTATATTGTTGTGATGTTCTAATCGGGAGGTGTAACAATGAATACATTATTAATGACATTATTAATCATCGTCTCGCTTGCTTTGATCGTAGTAGTTTTATTACAATCAGGGAAAAGTGCTGGGCTATCAGGAGCCATCTCCGGGGGAGCTGAACAACTCTTTGGAAAACAGAAAGCTCGTGGTATGGATTTGATCTTACATAGAGCGACTATCGTGCTTGCTGTATTATTCTTCGTATTAACGATAGCTGTTACTAAATTTTAAAAAACGAATGTATACGCCTAACCATACTTTCAAATGGTTAGGCGTTTTCTTTTATATTTGGGCATACATAAGATAAAATTAATAAGGGAAAGGTATATACTAGTAAAATAGCAGTGTTGATGGAAACAGGAGGTTTTATTGGAATGCGCATCACAACACCAAAACCGTTCTTCTTTGAGGCTGGAAAGCGAGCGGTATTGTTACTACATGGATTTACTGGCAATTCGTCCGACGTGCGGATGCTGGGACGTTTTTTAGAAAAGAATGGCTACACCTCACTTGCGCCGCACTATAAGGGACACGGTGTGCCACCAGAGGAGCTGCTCGAAACAGGTCCGAAAGACTGGTGGAAGGATGTCATGAAGGCATACGACCGCTTAAAGGCAGCTGGCTATGACGAGATTGCGGTAGCCGGATTATCGCTTGGAGGCGTATTTTCGTTGAAATTGGGGTATACAGTGCCTGTAAAGGGAATCGTAACGATGTGCTCTCCCATGACAATGAAAACGACGGACGTTATGTTCGAGGGCGTCATAAAATATGCCAAGGAATACAAGAAATATGAAGGTAAAAGCGACGAGCAAATAGAAGAAGAAGTAGAGAAGATTCGCCAAAACCCGATGCAGACATTGGGCGAGCTGCGAGAATTCGTCTACGAGGTCCGCGATCATGTGGATCATATATATGCTCCGCTTCTCGTGACACAGGGCAAAAAGGACTCGGTGATTGATATAAACTCTGCGAACTATATTTACGAGCAGTCAGAATCACTAGAGAAAAAGCTGAACTGGTACGAGGAATCTGGCCACGTCATTACGCTAGGACCAGAAAAGGAAACGCTACATGAAGATATATTAAACTTTTTAGAATCGCTGGATTGGAATGTGTAAAATAGGCCATTTCCGCACACGCTGAAAAGGGAGGGATGTTTAGATGGAAAATATGAAAGAACAATTATTAGAATTAATGAATTCAGAAGAATATAAACCAATGACCACGAAGGAGCTAGAGGACCATTTTAATATGACCGAGGCCGATGACTTCAAGGAGCTAGTCAAAACACTAGTGTCCATGGAGGACGCTGGAGCAGTTGTACGCTCACGATCTAATCGTTATGGTGTCCCATCTCGCATGAATTTAATCGTCGGGAGCTTCATCGGCCACGCAAAAGGGTTTGGATTTGTGACACCGGAAGAAAGTGGAATGGATGATATTTTTATTCCCCCTACGGAAATTAACGGAGCAGTAAACGGTGATAAGGTGCTTGTACGCGTATCGAAGGAATCATCCGGAGACCGCAGAGAAGGTACGATCATCAAAATCACGCAGCGCGGGATGTCCCAAGTTGTCGGAACGTTCCAGGACAATAAAGGCTTCGGCTTCGTGATACCAGACGACAAAAAAGTGCCAATGGACGTATTTGTCGCAAAAGGCGACACATTAGGTGCGGTAGACGGTCACAAGGTAGTGGTAGAAATCACGGACTGGCCGAATGAAAGAAAGTCTGCAACAGGTATCGTTACGAAAATTCTTGGTCACAAAAATGATCCAGGCGTAGATATTCTATCGATCATCTACAAGCATGGCATCACGATCGACTTCCCGAAAGAGGTAATCGACCAAGCAGAGGCTGTGCCTGACCAAATCGCAGAAGGTGATTTAGAGGGACGCAGGGATCTTCGTGATGAAGTCATCGTGACGATTGACGGAGCAGATGCAAAGGACTTGGATGATGCAGTTACTGTAACGAAGCTGCCTGACGGTACATATAAGCTTGGCGTACATATAGCTGACGTAAGCCACTATGTAACAGAAGGATCAGCGCTTGACCGTGAGGCATATGACCGCGGAACGAGTGTGTATTTAACAGACCGTGTTATTCCGATGATTCCACACCGTCTATCGAATGGTATTTGTTCATTGAACCCACAGGTCGATCGTTTAACACTATCATGTGAAATGATCATCAACGGCTCTGGTATGGTAACATCCCATGAGATTTTCCAAAGTGTGATCCGTACAACAGAGCGTATGACGTACTCAGACGTTTATAAAATTTTAGAAGAAAAAGATGAGGATTTAATCGAGCGCTATAAGGACCTTGTGCCAATGTTCGAGAACATGGCAGAGCTTGCGGCAGTGCTTAGAAAGAAACGTGAGGAACGCGGAGCAATCGATTTCGACTTCCCAGAGGCTAAAATTCTAGTAGATGACGATGGCTGGCCAACAGAGGTCGCTATTCGTGAGCGTACGGTGGCAGAGAAGCTGATCGAGGAATTCATGCTAGCTGCCAATGAAACCGTAGCAGAGCACTTTAAATGGATGGATGTGCCATTCATTTACCGTATCCATGAAGACCCTAAGCCTGAAAAGCTTCAACGCTTCTTCGGATTCCTGACAAACTTCGGCTTAGTTGTAAAAGGAACAGGCAATGACATTCACCCGAAAGCACTTCAAGAAATCATTGAAAGCATCGAGGGAATGCCAGAGGAGCCAGTTATCTCGACGATGCTGCTTCGTTCTTTACAGCAGGCAAAATATTACGGAGAATGTCTCGGTCACTTTGGTTTATCGACCGAGTTCTATACGCATTTCACCTCTCCAATCCGTCGTTACCCTGACTTGATCGTACACCGTCTGATCCGTACGTATTTAGTGAATGGAGATGTATCATCCGCAACGGTTAACCATTGGGGTGCGATCATCGACGACATCGCAGAGCATACGTCAAAACGCGAGCGCCGTGCAGTAGATGCAGAGCGTGACACGGATGCACTGAAAAAAGCACAATATATGGCAGATAAAATTGGTGAGGAATTTGAAGGTATCGTGAGCTCGGTTACGAACTTCGGTATGTTCATCGAGCTTCCAAACACGATTGAGGGTCTTGTCCATGTGACAAACATGACAGACGACTACTACCGCTTTGACGACCGTCAAATGATGATGATCGGGGAGCGCTCTGGTAAGCAGTTCCGTATCGGTGACGAGGTGACGGTTAAGGTTTCCGGTGTTAAGCCAGAAGAGGCTGCCATCGACTTCGAGGTTGTCGGCATGAAGAAAGCGTTTGGCCGCAGCACGCGTAAGGAAAGTCCTAAGGTCATCCATGCATCGAAAAAAGGCTCTGGCAAGGATAGAAAAGACAAATCACAGCCAGGACCGAAAAAAGGACCAAATCAGAAAAAGAAATTCTACGAGGGCGTTGCGAAGAAATCTCAAAAACGCAAGCGACCAAAGAAAAAATAAAGAGGGAGCGGCCCAGGTCGCTCCACCTAGCTTTAGACAGGGGTGAATAGAATGGCAAAGAAGCATGACGACAAGCCACTAGCACAAAACAAGAAGGCCAATCATGACTATTTTATCGAGGAAACAATCGAGGCAGGTATCGTCCTACAAGGGACCGAGATCAAATCCATTCGTAACGGGAAGGTGCAGCTAAAGGATGCATTTGTTCGCATTCGTAACAACGAGGCATGGATCTCCAACATGCACATCAGTCCCTACGAGCAGGGTAACCGCTTCAACCACGATCCGCTGCGTTCTCGCAAGCTATTGCTGCACAAGAAGCAAATCAGCTCGCTAATCGGCGAAACAAAGCGTGAGGGCTTCACGATTGTACCGCTCAAAATGTACTTAAAGAATGGCTACGCGAAGGTCCTAATCGGCATCGGTAAAGGGAAAAAGGATTACGACAAGCGCGACACATTAAAGAAAAAAGAAGCAAAACGCGACATCGAGCGAGCATTCAAGGATGCCCAACGCTAACAAGCTTCCTCTTTATCCGGATAGTGGAAGGACGTACCACTTGAATTTTGACCTAATTTGATGTATAGTTATCTATGTAACGAAGCTTACATTATTCCATAAACGGGGACGTTATGGATTCGACAGGGATAGTCTAAGCTTGAGTTGCGCGTCAGAGGCTCGGCTCTGTAAAAACGGACCTTATAATAACAGGCAAAACAAACAACAACTTAGCATTCGCAGCGTAAGCTCGGATCTGCTTTATCTATCCATCACCCATGTGGCTAGGTAGAGCTCACTCTTAGTGGGATACGGTTGGCAGTGCCACTTGAGCTGTCAGCAAGAGATTTCCAAGTTAGCGTACAGGACGCCCGCTTATCGGCATAATGCTACGCGAAACTTCAAATAGGTAAGATACACGCGTAGAAGCTTAAGTGTTAGAGTTTCTGGACGCGGGTTCAAATCCCGCCGTCTCCATATTACGAAATCATATGATTTCATACAGTGTCAAAACCCTTGGTATTCAAGGGTTTTTTCTTTTTGTCTATATCATCTAGTTTCACTGAGTATCAATCGAACGTAGTCAAAAACGTAGTCAAAAACATTACATGTTCAAATAGCTAGAGAACTTTAAAACTGCTTCTTCTTTTGCTTTCTGTGTAACATGTGTGTAAATGTCCATTGTTGTTTTTACATCAGAATGACCTAAGCGAACTTGAACTTCTTTTAAATTAGCACCTGCTTCAAATAGCAAAGAACAATGCGTATGACGTAAACCATGTGTTGTAATTGTGTCCAATTTATATTTGTTTTGAACATGTAAAATCCACTTACGTGTTTTTGTAGGTTGCAGGTAATCATTTTGTTCATTGCTAAATACAAGCTGTTTAGGTTGCATGGTATTAAAGCCTAGCATGAGATAATCTTGCTTCTGCTTCTTCTTCCAATCTTTTAATACTGCCATCGTTTTATCGTCCATTTTTATTGTACGTATAGTACCTGTTTTTGTAGACTTTACATATAGCTTATTATCTTTACCTCTCGCAATAGCCTTATTAATGCGAATTTCGTTTGTTGTGAAGTTAAGGTCATTCCATGTAAGTGCAAGTGCTTCACCCTTACGCATTCCACTGAAAGCGAGTAAACGGAATAGGGCATACGCTTTGTGGTTACTTTCACGCTCTAAGCATGATAGGAACTCAATAAGTTGCTCTCGTGTGTAGAAATTCTCTGCTTCATCTTCATCTGCTCCTATAGCCTTCTTAGAAATGTTAGCGGGCAAATCTACATGTGCAAACGGATTTGTTTGTATATAGCCACGTTTAATCGCAAAGTCCAGGACCTTAGCAGCATATGCTTTTACCATACGGAACTTCTTTAACTTCGAAGCCCATTCATCCACATGCTTCTGACATACATCCACATGTATCTTTTCAATTTTATAAGCACCCATCGCAGGTAAAATATGATTTTTAAAGACGCCAGTTGTTTTTACATAAGTGCTTTCTTCCACAGTCTTTTCATATTGCTTTACCCATAGGTCGTAAATTTCCACGTACGTCTCAGCACGTTCTTGTTGGTACGTACCGTTCGCAACATCCAGCTTAATACGAGCTAATGCTAATTCAGCTTCTCTGATTGTTTTAAAGCCACGTTTCATTGTGCGCTTCTGTTTACCAGTTAGCGAATCAATACCTAAATACACTGGAAACTCATATCGTTTCTCACCATTTTTTAGCACATAGCTTTTAACAGGTGATACCTTTTTCTTTGCCATTATTTTTCCCCCTGGTTCTTGTGAGGGCAAGATATATGAGGAAAAATGCTAAGTAAATAATACGTAGCATTCAGTCTATTTTATAATATTAAGCCATGATATGATAGTATCATCGTCATAGCTTAATTATAAATTATTTTATTTCCTTTTTTATTGCCCCGTATTTGTATTTAGAAACCTTTAGAAACTATGTTGATGGAAAAACGAATCTATCGCTGATTTTGAAACCCGCTTTATACCGTAAATTTCAGTCACATCTAAACCCATTTCTCTAAATTTGATGAACGTGTTATAACTAACCCCAGCATATGAAGCTCCCTCTTTTAAGCTCATCCATTCCTTTGGTTGATAGTTATTAATAGTTTTTTGTATCGTAGTTGATATCATATTTTGCAAATCGTTTAACACTTCTAAATCCATTAGAAATACCCCCATACATGTTTTATGATTTAGTTGTCGAAACATGGTGGGGGATAGTTGCGATATATTTTAATAACAAAACTCTACTAGATTTCGTTCATAAGTTAGAGTGAAGGATAATATTGATATAAGAGAATTAATAGGAAATACTTGTAGAAAACTTTATAACATATTTGTATTCTCCGTTCGCTTTCGCTCACTTCGTGGGCTTCGTTCCTCGCCCCTTTATTTCTTTTTTATAGTTTGTTTATGAGATTATTTTAATGATTTTGAGGTGCTAATTCGAGGAAACATACCACCCCCCTATAAAGGGGATGGGAGATATTAGGACTAATCCTGAGGTATCTATCATGACATTCAACGTGCCCAGGTGCAGCTTTACCACGTATATTCAACATAACTCTGTCATGCCACCTAGCCAAAAGGCTACTGCGACGGTTTTAGATCTGGGGATGACTTCCACCTTTTGACGGCAGGCACTAGACCGATAAAAGCCAGGAAGAGTTTAAAGTGTTTTCTTTTATCCACTGATATAGCTAATATGAAATTTATCTATGTAAGACCACTCCCAAGTAAGATTAACTAAAGAGTGGTCATATTTAAACAACTGTAAGTGAACATACCTCTAAGCAGGTAAAATTGAGTTGACTTCTTTTTCTTCAGCTCCACTATCTTGTAACAGCTTTACTAAGGACTCTCTATCTACGCTATAGTTGTACTTGGTATGGCGAGAATGGTAGCTACTATCAATACGTGGGGCTTTCTGTAGTACCTCACGCTGTAAGTACCCCAAAACTGCACCTTCAGTAAACGCTATGTTAAAGTGATTTAAAATTCGACTCACCCTTTCTACTGTTATCATTAAACATAACCTCTCAGTACTAGTTTTCGTATGCCCTCTTTCGTAAGGTAGATACGGTTATTTTGGTTTACTTTCTCTACTCTAGGAGCAGCTATAAGTTCGAAAAGCCTTTGTGAACTAACTCCTAGTATCTCAGTAGCTTGCGAAAAACTATAGAGGTTATTCATCTGTATCCCCTCCACGCTGTAACCAATCCATGACAACTTCTTTGTTAAAACGAACAGACTTACCTACCTTTACACGCCCTGGAATGATTCCTTCCCGTAATAGCTTATATACAGTTTGTTCGCTCATATCTAGTAACCCTGCTAGTGTCCGTACAGTCAAATATTCCTTTTCCATCTTGTCCAATCCTTCCTAATTGTAATGTTTTACCCTCGTTCATACTTATTATAAGAAGGACAACATGGCTCTTAACATTGGATTGTACAATGATACAAATTATTATAAAACAGTAAATGTCATCTTTATTTGACGTACAACTAAGGTATTTTATAGGCAAGGTGAGAGAATGAAGGTATAGAAATTTGACTGAAATGTGGAGGTACCTAGCTATAATATCAAAGTTTGGGACATAGTAATGTAGGATTCCTTCCTACATCCCTAAGGGGCATACGTTTCAAAAAAAAATTTTACGCCTTTATATTTTAGTGAAATTTGGTGAGGATATAATGAGGTCTACATAAAACTTTGCTAATGTATGAAATTGCCTAGGCACTGGGTGGGTATGATATACTATAATAATATGGGAAATATAGGGGGATTTAAATGGCAACTCAACCGACTAACGTAGGAATAGATTTTCAACAACGCGTTTCTGCATGGGTTACAATCAATATGTTAATTGAAATGGACTTGAATATATCTTTTAAATTAGGATGTGAAACATACATAAAGAAAGTAGAATTTGAAAGTGAAGATATAATAGATGATTTAGTTGTTACTACAACTAATAATGAAAAAATTTATTTTCAAATGAAAAGAACAGTCTCGCTAACTAATGGTAAAGATACGGATTTTTATAAAGCTATATTTCAATTTGTTAAAGATTTTGCAATAAATGGTGCAGAAGATTGCAAATACGTTTTAGTTACAAGTTCGCATACAAGTAAACCCGTCAAAGAATCTTTGAGAAAGATTTTAGATAGTGTAAGACTAAATCCTACTACATTTATAGAAAATCCCTTAACAAAATCGGAATTAGAATCATATACTAAATTTAAAAATCTCATTGAAGAGATTTTTCTAAATGTAAGAGGAAAATCAATAAGTGATTCAGAATATCAAAGTTTAATAACAAAGATATATATTCAAGTATTAGATATTGAAGATGGGATGCAGTTTGAAAGAGCAATTTTACTGACTATACTTAATAAAATCAACCATAAAGCACCAGAAGAATTTTGGGCACTTGCAATAAAATCTTGTTTAAGTTTAGCTTCCCAAAGAATGAGTGTTACAAAAGACTCAATTCAAAAAATCTGGGAGCCGTTTATGATAGAAAATAAAGAGGGAGCCGATAGTGAGAAATCAATCCTGGAAGAATATCTGCAATTTGAAACTAAAGGACAGTTTCCTATGGGAAGGGACGTAATTCTAGCTCAATCTTTAAATTCTATTCCAAGTATAATAATTAATACTGATAAATCGGAGAATGAAAGAACGGACTATGAAAACACCATTTTTATAATCGAGTTGCATAGATTTGATGATAATGGTAATAAAAAACTGAATTATATTAATGAGGATAGATTAGTTCTAGGCGCAGATTGGGAACTAAAAGTTATTTGTAGGACTTCTACTGTTGTGGGTATGAACCGTTTTTTAGAAGAGAATCCAGATCTATTACAAAAAGAGATGGTTATTATAGAAGCCAATGAAACGGAATTTATTGAACAAGATGATTATGTCAAAGCTTATAGAACGAAATGTATCCATCTAGCAAAAAGTAATAGGTCATTAAAATGCTTACATTGTAGTCGGGGTGTTTCGCAGAATCATTCCTATATAGTAGAAATAGATGATTTAGATGATGAACCTATTATTGGATTTATACATGATGAATGTAGAAGACCTATTGATAGGATTCTAGGGATTATAGAAGCTGAACTTTTCGAAGAATATGACTTCCTTGTTAACTTTGATTATGAAGGATGGCTATTAGAATTACAGGAATCACAAGCATTTATTGGTGGGATAAATCAAATAAATCATGCAAGAAATTTTGTAGCTATGTGGAACCCTTATAATTACCCTAATAATTCATTTAATTATTGTGTGAAAATGAATTTAAAAAATGGTGATTTTAGGTATACTAAAATTAGAGGTAAAGTAGACCGCTTAAACAAGAGTGAAGCTAAAAAGTTAGTTAAAACTTTTAATGAAGGTTTTCAAAAGAAGACTTGGTGCTATACAACTAAAAGTAATATATATGGTGTCTATGATGATGTTATTAAAATGAAAAGAATTGACGAGGAAATTGTAGAATGTTTAAGTGCGGAAATGGTTAGATATAATGACCAGATCGGGAAACAGCATAACGATTTCAAAAACTTTTATGCACCTTTGTGTTTTATCACAATGTTAGAAGATGAAAGTATTTTTAAAATACATGGTATGCCAATATTGATAAGCAATCCTTTTGATTTAAAATATCTAATAGCTAATTGGAAAGATGCAGGAATTGAATTAGAAGACTTTGAAATAAATATTTTATATACAGATTTAGATTTTGATAATTTCATGAAGGATTTGTATAGTCGCAATCTTAGACCAATATTAAATCCTTCGGTAGATAATAAAGGAAACTTTGTAAATGGAATTGTGATTGCAAATATGAATGATGCAGGAAAAATGACAAGGTAGCCATATCTAATTTAGATACTTTAATACAAATGATTGAATTGTAACAAAAAAATAAAATACCTTGCCCTCGCAGTATATTTTTTTATGAAACGTAGTCAAATACGTAGTCAAACATTTTCAATCGTTGCTATAAACTATTATTAACATTGGTGTTATAGCATTTTTAGGTGAAGTTGGTTCGACTCCCGCCGTCTCCATATTTAGTTTTAGCAGTAGAAACGCTGTTAAATCAATGTTTAAACAATCTTAGGGATGTTTGATAGGAGTTGAACTCTTATTGAATATCCCTATTTTGCTACTAGGGTAAATTACATACGAACTTTGATTATAAACCTTCTGATTCCAATTTGGATTAGGAGGTTTTTTTATGTCCAATATTAGACATAAAAAAAGTTGGAGCCAATAAGCTATGGAATGGAAGTTGTATTTAAACAAATGCAGATTGACCCAAAAGAGACCACTATGCATTTCAATAGATTAGTGGTCATTTAATTTATAATAAATTAGCATTACATGAGTTTGGTCACGCTATGGGAATGAAACATAAGGCTAAAGATGATTATACCGTTATGAAGCAAGGAAAATTTTGTTTTAATGATTACACGATTTAAGATAAAAAAAAATTTAAATATCTATGGAAAGTATGAAAAATATTTCATTACTTTTTTATCGCTACAAGCCACTATTATTTGTTTATGACAGCATTGCAAGTGAACAATACTAAAATTTCTAAAGTTTCTCATCACCCAGATTATTAAATACCAGTGAATTAAAGCATTTAGAAGATAGTAGTGAAGACATTGTTTAATTAAGTTTACTCCTAATGTTGTTATCGGCAAAGAGGATAAGAACGAGAGTCTCCATATATTAGTATAATTAGTGATGTTCAAGTAATTGATTTTTTTAAAGGGACTGTTAAAAAAGTTAATATATGAAATAGTTAAAGGTATAATTAAAACAATTGAAAGTGATTATTTTAACTTTGTATAGAGAAGAGGGTTTATATGAGTACATGGATATTTCAAGGGAATCCAACAAGGTTCAATATTGATGAATATATATTAGAAAATGAAACTATTTTGTGGTCAATACGACAGGAACATTTAGCAAAACATATTAAAATAGATGATGAAGTCTTTATTTGGCGTTCGGATGGTGATAGGAAAGGTAGTGGGGGAATTATTGCAAGAACAAAGGTTGTTACTCTACCACAGGATTATATTAATGATGATGAGTCTGCTCGATATTGGTATGAAGATGTAAGTAATAATGCTTACTTAGCTGTCGAACTTAAAGTTCTTGAAGTAGATGTATTAAATGGAATTAATCGTTTAGAGTTAAAAGGGAATGAAAATTTAGCGAATCTAAAGATTCTTCACTTGAAGCAAAATACTAATTATCTAGTAGCAGAAGAGCACGCTGATTATTTGAGACAGTTATGGTATAACAGAGTGCCTGTAGACCCAGACAATATTAATACACGTTTTTCTTTAGTAACTTCATTAAACGATGTAAAAGTAAACATGAAGCAGTTTGAAGGTGATATTGAACAATTTGATAGCCTATACAAGCAAATTTCTAGTTTCCAACAATGGTATTATATACATGATGAGCAATTACTAGCGCCAAGTAAATTTATTGGTTATCAAGGTATGAAAGGTTATATGTATATTGATAAAAATGCAATTGCCTGGACAGACGGCAGAGCCACTGTAAATCATCTTAAGAAATGGTTTAGACCAACTGATAACCCTTCTCTAAGAAAATACATTGACCAACGTTTAGATGGGAAGACTCGGAAAGAGTATACGATAAATATATTAAAGAATGAAGTAAATTTAATTAATGAAGTGTTTTCAGAAGTAAAGGTAATGTCTATTAAAGATAATATATGGTTATATGAAATTACTGAATCATTAAAAGAACTCGGTGGTAGTGGGATACTTGAAGATATATATTTAACGATTAAAGAAAGAAATCATATTGATTTATTAGCCTATGTAGACTGGAAATCACAAATAAGAAAACAGATATATTTACATTCAAGTGATTGTGAAATTTTTAGAGGTAATTCTGGAGACGCAAGTGACTTGTTCTTTTCAATAGAAGGAAAAGGAAAAGGTTATTGGGGCTTAAGAGATTTTACTCCTAAAAAAAATAATGTTAGTTTAATCGAAGATGATGTGAGTTTTGAAGAGGGAAAAAGAAAATTAAGAACACATCTTGTTAGAGAAAGAAATCCTAAAATTATCAAGTTGGCAAAAGAACGTTTCAAAGAACAATATGGAAGGCTCTTTTGTGAGGTGTGCGACTTTGATTTCTTTGAAAAGTATGGAGAATTAGGAGAAGACTTCATAGAGGGGCATCATATAATTCCAGTATCAGAACTTGAAGAGGGACAAAGTACAAGAGTAGAAGATATTGCGTTAGTTTGTTCTAACTGTCATAAAATGCTTCATAGAAGAAGACCTTGGCTAAATAAAATGGAACTTAGAAAATTAATAAAATAGATAGAGTATAAATAATTATTAGGAATCTGAAAATATTATGACACCATGCTCTGATTGAAAACATGCATATCACATAGCAAAAATCGTAAGAGTAACTATTTTTTATAGTTCGGAAATATTTAAAAATAACATAATTAAAGTAGTTTCTTTAGATAATAATCCCCTAATGTTAACGATTTTGAGGTAAAATATAATCAAGTACATTTTTACTATTATATAAAGGTGGCAGGAACTGATGGCTTTTGGGCAACATCAAACTTTTTATTTACGACAGCAATGGTTGAATAAAGGATTAAAAGAAATTAAAGATAAACCAAGATTTTTCTACGAGGATAACCATTTTGAAGTTCTAGGAGTAGGTAAAAACATGGCGAAATCAATTCGCTACTGGTTGAGTGCAACGAAATTAACAAAAGAAGTTCGAACTACACAAGTAGAAGTAGTTCCGACAGATTTAGCTGAAGTTATAACGATGTATGACCCATATATTAAGCATCAATTTTCATTGAGTTTATTACACTATTTACTAGTAACCGAACGTAATGAGGCGACTACATGGTACTGGTTTTTTAATATTTTTAATGAACGCGTATTTACTAAAGTTATGCTTATAGAGCAATTAACAAAGTGGGTAGCTGAATCATTTCAAAAGCAAGTTTCCATATCCACACTAAAAAAGGATATTGATTGCTTAGTTCAGTTATACTCAGCTAAAGATTATAATAATCATACGCCTGAAGACGTTATTAGAAGTCCGTTTGAATCATTAGGACTTATCCAAATGACTACGGGTCAAAACTATATGAAATCTCAACCAACTTATAAACCAAGTACTTCAATCCTATTTATAACGTTAATTAAATACTTTAAAAAGCATAATGTAAATGAAATAAGTTTGAGTGAACTAGTAAATGGCGAAGAATTATGGGGACGTGTTTATAATTTAAATAGGGATACAATTTTAACTTATATAGATGAAATTCAAGAGAAGTATCCAGTCAAATTTACTCGAACAAGTCGTTTAGATGTAATTCGAATAGAAAAAAAATTCGAGTGGCTTGATGAAGTGAGAGCGGTATACGAAAATGAGGTTTTATTATGATGAGTTTCCAACCAAGTATTAATATTTCATATGACGTAGGAAAGGCACAGCTCTTTGAGGATTACGTACCAAATATTAATCAATTAAATATTATGAATACGATTTTAACAAACGTAGTTCAAACTGAACAACATGCCCATTTAATTGTCGGACCATATGGTGCCGGCAAATCTCTTGTAGGGGCTATGGTGACTACATTAGTTGTTCAACCAAAAACTAATAAAAAAGTTTACAAATATTTTTTTGAAAGTGTAAATAAAGTTAGTCATGAATTAGATTTAAGTATGCGTAATGCGCTTATAGATAACAAATTAAAGTGGATTCCAGTGACAATTACAGGAAAAAGCGGTAGTTTTGAATCAGTAATTATAAATAGCATCAAAAAAAAAATAGAGGAATTAAATATACCTTATACATTGAAAAATGATGCATATTACATCAATGAATTAATCCAACTATGGAAAACAGAGCATCCTGAAGTAATTCGTAACCTAGAGCAAATATTACATAGACACGATTTTATACTGGATGAGTTTGTAAAACAAATTAAAGAGAATAATGAACAAACTATTTTAATGTTTAAGAATATTTATACAGAGGTGGCATTTGGGATGCCATATCATAATCCAAATACAATTGAATTTGTTGAGCAACTTGTATTTTTATTTGATGAGTTAGCAAAAAAGAAAATTGGAATATTTATTGTATTTGATGAGTTCGGTCGATTTTTACAGACTATTCCAAATGCTAAAATTTACGAAACAATGCAGCAAATTCAAGATTTAGCTGAGCTAGTAAATAGACAAAAGAATGCATTTGCACTAATGATTACTCATACTGGCTTACAACAGTATGCAAACGAAAATACTATGTTAACGAAAAATGAGTTAGAACGTGTTGAAAAGCGTTTCTTTGAGCATCGTTTAGAAAGTGACTCGGCTATTTTTTACCGTTCCGCACACAAAGTTTTAAATCAGACCTTACAATCTGATATGTTTTTAGCTACAGATTTTGAAGATTTGAAATATAGCATTATAAAGTATAGTATGTTTCCGGAAATGACGACGAAAGAAATAGTTGGATTTATATTAGAAGGATGCCAGCCAATCCATCCATTGGCGATTCAAATCTTACCAAGTATGTCTAACTTACTTGGACAAAATGACCGTACATTATATTTGTTTTTAAATCAGTTTAAAAGGAAAGATTACGAAGGTACTTGGTATTACGCAGATCAGCTATTTGATTATTTTTATCCAGATGATTCATTAATTTTTACTCTTAATTCAATGAAATACTATCGTTTAGCGATTAATTATAAGGTATCAGAAAATGCCTTACGACTTGTGAAGCTAGGGACGTTATTAAACCTTATAAACAATCGTTTTACATTATCAAAAGACTTTATTCAGTTTGCATTAGGAATTGATGCAATTGAAGTAGACAACATCATGCAAGAACTTTTAAGTGTTAAATTGTTGCGTTTTAATCCGTATATAAAAGCTTATGAATTGTATGAAGGTTCATTAGTTGTATTTGAGGAACTGTATAAAAATGTAGAAAGTAAAGTTGTCATTAACAATGAATTACGTGTTGAGGCAATCCAAGAAATTTTTGGAGAAAAATATTATTTGCCGTTAGGTTATAATACGGCGAAAAGTATGACTCGTTATATTGAAACCCAATTTGCTTTTGCTTCTCAAGATATGAGGGTTGATACATCAGCAGATGGCACGTTATTGTACATTTTTACAAAAAGTGAGCAAGAGAGAGAACATGTTAAACAGTTAATCAGTAACTTTAATTCTGGAGATATTTTATTTGGGATTGTAGACTTACAAATGGAAAAGCTACTAGAACATGTAAATCAATATGTATTGCTAAATAAAATATTGGATATGCCAGAGTTTTTAAATGAGGATGCCAACTTAAAGAAAGAAATATTAATTCGACTTGATGCAGCATCATATCATATCCAAAAACAATTACAACCTTTAAAGATGTTTAATCAAGATTATATTACGTTTTATATGAACAATGAAGTTGTTATAATTTCAAACACTAATAAATTTGAATCGTATCTAGATGAGTGGATGTTTAATCGATATCCATTAACACCAGAAGTACGTAACGAAAGTTTCAACAAACGAAATGTAATGAAAATTCAACGCAAATCAGCAATTGAATTGTTAAATCAAATTATGGATCCTACATTTGTAGGGGATTTTAAAGTTTCAGGTTTTGGTCCTGATTATTTAATCTATGCAACGACATTTAAAAATTTGAATTTCAACTTTGAAAATTTGGATGAGCAATCGACCGTTGAGCTAAATGAATTACGTATCCGATTAGTAGAATTTTTAAATTCTAATAGTAGAAGTACTTTATATAGCTTGTTTTCAATTGCATTAGAGGAACCTTTTGGTATCCGTGAACCACTTGTCCCATTGTTAGTCATTGCTTTAATAAGAGACAAATGGAGTCAAATGGCGTTCTATTCAAATGATTTTAGTCTTACATCGTTAACAGCAGAAATGCTTTATGAAATTATCGAACAGCAAGCGGAGTTTTATGAGTACGAAATTTATTTGCTTGCCGATGAAGAAAAACAAGTGTTAAAAACGATAAACATGATTTTCTTTAATGATGAAAACGTAATTCATCCTAACATGTTATTTAAAAAGCTAAACGGTTGGCTATTAAGTTTGCCACGATTTACACAAATTACAAATAAACAAAGTGATAAAATTCTTATGTTTAAAAAAATCATTCGTGCAAGTGAAACTGATCCTTTAACAGCGATTAAAAAGGTAGTGGCTATGCAGTTACCAGAGGACGATTTTGAAACCATAAAAGCCGAATTAGAAAACTTTTCTAGTCAGTTTAAACTGCAAATTCATAAAGAGACATTGTTGTCGTTTGATGTAGAGGACATTGGTAAAATTCGAGAGCAACATAGAAAGATAATTCAGAACTCACCTCAGCTGTTAGATATCATTTCTATATACGAATCAACGAACGATATTAACGCAGTAATTTCTAAAGTAGTTGGCATCAGACTAGAGGATTGGTCAGATGTAACATACGACTCCTATTTCACATCACTCAATCAATATTTAACTGTTCCAACTACAGAAGAAATTCGATTAGTTAATGGAAACCAAGTGGTTACAACCATTCAAGAAATAGAGTTATCGGTGAAGGGGAAGACAATTTATAACCAGTTGCAGCGTATTGTTAGTGCAGGTGGCCGTACGATGAATCCTGAGGAAGTAAAGTATATATTATATAAAATCTTGCAAGAAATATAAAAATAAAAAAACCTAGAGAATCAAGTTAATTAGTTCTCTAGGTTTTTCATTTACAAAAAATGGTTATATTTGATTTATTTTGGATGCGATTATTAAGTAATTCTTAGAGTCATTTAAGTAATCCCTAAGGAAAGATATTGTCGTATAATTTATCGTCAAGTTGGAGAAGAAAAGTACGAGCGGTTTATAAAAATAGAGGTAACAGTAGTACCATGATTATTTTTCAATTAAAATCAAATTCCTAACAAATTCTAGACATTAACCTAGATCCACAAATATTACCAATACTGATGAAAATTTTATGAAAAAGAACAAACACAAGGAATTGTATCATCTTTTTCACTTAAATATTTCTCTATACCATCACGTTCCATCATTTCCCGGTATTCACGTAATGTAAAAGCTTTACTATTTCTTTTAAGAATTGAAACATCTTTATCAAATTTTTCACGGAACCGTTCTTCCATTTCTTCCTGTTCAGTATATTGTTCAGGCCATACTTTAAAAAGAAGAGCGTAGTGACCTAAACCACCACGGACGCAACGACCAGCACAGTTAGCGTGTGAAAAACCTAAACCATACATCCGCGGCAATGTTATTTTCCATTCATCACGAATGATCTTTTTCGTGTCAAGGTCTTCTGTAAACGTTTCGATCATGGGAAAACGTGTTGCAATCGGTTCAATAGGGTTATGCTCATAGAAATTTTGTAGGTTGATAGCACGATGAGACTCGTGTGGACCAATACCAAAATAAAGAATAGGTTCTAAGTTATGTTCGTCTCGCAGCTCTTCTAAAAAGATCAATGTTTGACGTACTTTTAATTCCTCGGAACATTTTGCCATACGTGAATTGCCTAAAAAACGTACATCATGAAATACCTCTTCAGGAGTACGACCATCTGTACGGTACGTGATTTCCATGCCGATATATTCTGCAACTTCCTCCATAAATCGATAGTTATCAATATCTTCCCAAAGGGTATCGGTAAAGAACAACACACAGTTTTCCTTCCCATATTTTTGAACAATATGATAAGCAACATAAGCAGAGGAGGCCCCCCCGCTAAACATTGCTACATGTACAGGTTTACGCTCATGGTTGTTTTCAAGTATACCTGCATTTAAAATACTTAATGCATTAGAGCCACTGCCTGTCTTTTTAGTTTTAGCTTTATTAATAGAATCTATAGACATAAATAAAGCGGACTCCTTTCTATTTTAAATTTATTAATATTAAGTAACTAGTATTAAAAAAGTTTAATATTTTTTTTTATTCGCTGTGAATATTTTGGTCGATCAATTATAATTTCTTCGATGTCAAGTTCTTGTATCCAAATTAGTAATATAGCCAATAAATCCTTAACTTCTTTTCTATATGGGGTGGGGTCATCAATTAATGCATTATGCAACGTTGCCGATAATTCCCCGAAATAGATTTCCTCTTCAATTATATTAATTAGCCAATTATAACATTTTAATGCTTTGAAGTTATCTCTAAGCCTTTTAGTATCATAACTTTCTTCACGTGTTAAGCCCAGCAATTTTAAATCTTTGCTTTTAATGTCGAACGTGTTTGTACTTGATATGAAATCACAGACCCATAAGTTTTTTATTGAATTACTCTTAGCTAGATTCAAATCATTTAAGAACCATTCTTGGAAGGTATTATTTCTAGGTTGTTCGATAATTTGATTTTGAAATTCGATCATGAGGGAGGGAGTCATCTGTATTGCATTATTAAAAACCTCAAGTATCTTCGTATAGGTTAATTCATCACAAGTACCTGTAACTCCACTTTCAATATTTGAATGTTCTTTAATTCCTAACCCAGATAAAGTAGCATTTGCACTTCCGATAAAAAATGTTTGTCTATCAAATACGTATATTTTTGAATGCATATCGAAATTGAAGTACATCTTCCACCCATTGCTAACGCAATAGTCATAGAGTTCTATATCTGTACTATTAGAGAGAATATCTCCTTTTCTGAAACGAACAAGTAAAATTTTCTCGATATTCGTTAAATATTTATCTAATTCTTTTAAAGCTTCAATTTTCACATACGCTGATACAATAATAAGTTGATTTGAGATTCTTCCAAGTTCATCCTTGAGGAAAGGCATTATTTCTTTTGAATGTAAGATTTTCTGTGTCATTACTCAACTCTTAAGAAATGTTTAGCATATTTACCCCAATCTTCACGAACGGCTTGTACTTGATCACGTCGTATACCATCTGGAGTCTCATCTTCATACCTTGCCCAAGCAGCCAATAGGAGCTTGATCCCTAAAGAGGCTTTTTCTAAGCGCTCTCTTAGTCTGGATGCACTGGTATCAGTACAATCTTCATCTAATACTTCCAATAAATTTTCGAATGCAGGATGGTCTTTATTTAAAATAACATTTATTGCACCACCCTTAGTTCGTACTGTAAAGAAGGCGTTTCCTTCAAAAGCATTCTCAATAAAATTATATTTAGAATTATGTGTTACTGAATGTTCAGCAACAATTTGAGCATTTGTATTATCAACACCACTTGCAATAAGTGTTTCTGTAATTTCTTCTTTACGTTGTTCGGCAGGCTTTATTTCATCGGCATCACTGCTGCCTATATAGCCCAATTCTTTACGTTGATTGGTGATTTCGGTAGCTTGTCTTTCAACTTTTTCATTTTTTACAGACGTAACAGTTGATCTACTACCTTGATTTTGATTCTTAATAATTTTTCTAATCAGAACTAATTGTCGATTAATAAAATCACAAATCTCAATTAATGGAGTTCGTGGGTCACCTTCTTCTTTATATTGTTCGATAATTTCAAGAAGTGTTGTACCTTTCTCTTGCTCCTTTTTTAAATTGTCCATCATTGCTAATACGTCGGAAAAATTGCGTGCGGATTGTTTGTTATTGGATACACCCATTAGTTCATCTAGTGCAGGCGGAAACTCTACTTCAATACCCCACCAACGCTCAACTGGATCATAGCTGTTCACTAATGTTGTATCCATATCAAGTTCACGTCCAGCTCGAATAATTGATATACCTAAATTTGAGTTAGCGTGTTTCCCATGAGGTTTAGCCCCTGTATTTATTCCATTTCTCGCTTCGTCAGTCGCATGAGAAAATCTTACATAAATTGGATGAGTTTCACCGTTGTATGAAATATTAAATTCTTTTTCGTAATTTTCTATTCCAAAAGCAGGCTCAAACATAGCTTTGTTGTTATACGGCTCTGGACAACTTGTCTCTTCCATTAAATAAAGAGGGTCGTTAGGTAATGCAAAATGATGAGTTGCACCATCATATAAACGATTTGAATTAATAGTTGTAAAGTCAATTTTTAGACTGTTGTTATTTAAAAATTTTCGATACATTCTTCCGATGATTAATTCTGAATGCGTGATTAAGGTTTGACCTTTTGACCACATGAAACGATCAAGTTCAGACCAAACAACCAAGGTTCCGGTCTTTTCAAAACATGCCCCTTGTCCTAACCAAATTGCAGGAATTTCTTTTTTTGTAGGTACAGGCATTTCTTGGATTTGTCTGTTTTTTACTTCTTCAATATCTAAATAAGTGTGTAGTGCATTCTCAAAACCATCTTGCCAGCTCCATACATCAACTCTTTTACATTGAGAAATAGATGAAGCCGGTAGGCCCATTCCGAAACGACCGATACCAGTACGTTTATTACGCTCTAAACGGGTACCATTCCCAAATTGTAAACATAGCTGCAATACATCTGATGACATACCTTCACCATTATCCAATACCGCTAATTGATTAAGTTTCAATAAAGTACGGTTAGTACCAGCAACTTCTTTTTCTTTACAAATAATTTGTACATAATTTGCATTTGCTTGAATAGAATTATCAATTAATTCTGCTACGGCATATGCTGTGTTTTTATAACCATTGTCACGCATAGCCTCAATAGCTAAGTGTGCAGGTACATATGATTGATTATCAGTGATTGAACTTTTCATTCCCATACATCCTCCCAATTTATAAAAGCTTCTGCTACAGATCTAAATCCAGGTAAATCTTCATCAATTACAGTGATAATTTCTGCTTCGAGGTTACCTCCAGCGTTTATCCCTCGAATTGCTCGCCCGACCATCTGACTATAAAGTATTAATGATGTTGTTGGTCGCCCAATAATTGCAGCACTTGTTTTTGGTGCATCGAATCCGGTTGTTAGAACTCCATAATTACAAAGAATCTTTGGAATTTCATCATCATTCTTGAAGTCACTAATGATGTTTTTCCTAAATGTATTATCAGTCTTGCTAGTCAAAGATCGTGAATGGATTCCTTTTGATTGTAAAATAAAAGAAATAACGTTAGAACACTCTACAGAGGGTGCAAATAATATTATTCTTTTATGATGGTTTGTTAGTCGAATTGCTTCATTAATTAACAATAAATTCCGTCGCTCATCCTCTGCCAGTTTGTTTAGAATTTCTTTGGGGTATTCTTTTCTGTATTTTAAATCATCTAAAGAAGTTTTGAAATTTAATAGGCTTTTGTTTTCATAGCTAAGCGAAATAAAATTCACTTTTGCTAAATAACCTGCTTCGGTTAAATAATCAATTGGGTTATCATAACCTTTTACTTCTAACTTTACTTTTTTACGATGAAAGAAGTTTGCTAGTATCATGTCTTCCTCAATATTACCGAAGCTACGTCCTGGAGTGGCACTTAGTCCTAAAAATTTCTTCGGAGGACCAACATTTAATAATATGTTCAACATATCATTATAGATTGGAGCTACGGCTTGATGGGCTTCGTCGAATACTAAAAATGAGACTTTATTAGCTAACGTAGCCATAAACTTTCGTCCATCTGCCCCTTTAGATTGATTAATTAACTTTTGCAAACCTGTTACTAATAATCCTTCTTCTAAATTATTTATATCGATTTCATGATTTCTCCATAACCGAGATACGGTAAGATCTCTATTACCTAATGAAGACCAGGCCTTTTCAAACTCTTGTGCAGCTTGCTCACAAAGTTCCTCAGTATTTGCTAACCAAATAACTACTGTGTTTTCATTTACTCTTAAGTAATCGGCAATAATGTTCATAGAAGTTCTAGTTTTGCCCGATCCTGTTGGCATATGTAATAAAACACGATCACTTCCTGAACTTAAAATATTTCTTACTTTTGTAGCTGCTACACGCTGATGATTAAATAGGCCATATTGTGTATTTATTAATTTCTGTGTTGGTTCTTGATCAGAAAGAATGGTGAAGTTCTTCTGAACATTAAACGCTGAATACAGTGTATTTGTAATGTCAGAGTTTTTTCGGAAGTTTATCTGTTGTATTTTTTTATAAATCATTGGGGTACTGTCTAGAGGGGTAAAAACTCCCAATACTCTTGCTAATGATTTTGCCTCTTCAGGCCTGAGTAAATCGAAGATTTTACTTCTAAAATTACTATCTGAAAGCATCTCTTCCTCGGAATTGAGGTCAAGAATTATTTTCTTAATCTCTCTAATATAAAAACCCTCATTGCTCATTAGATTAATTATTTTTACCGTTTGTGTCCCTAAAATTTCTTGAATTGTTATTTCATCTGCTCGTTGTAATATTTCCTTTAAATTAAGCAAATAGACCCTCCCTTATCTGAGAAGAAAGTTATACAAGACTATTATTACATAATTTCAATGTTTTAGGGAGATTTATTTATATGGTTTATTAAATAATAACGGGGAATATGTTATAAAATGGAATAAAATGACTACTAAAATGCTTTTTACGTTGATATATTACTAAAGGATAGCGCACATATACAACAATTAACTCTATTTATAAATATTACTTGTAAGCCTCTGTGTCTTCAGCCACAAGCATCTGCCTAACTGCCATTTGCTCCTTATATATCCGTTGAACACGTTCTCTTAAATATTCAGTAAGTCCCTCATCTGTACAATACACATAACAACCTTTTTGCCCTCTAGTCATTAAAGTACGATAGGTGTTGCGTATAATCTGGTCAACTTGTTTAGTAGCGATTTCTGGTTGTTCCTTCATTTTTTTCTTAATCCCTTTAATGGATTGGTCAGTTCTTGCTCGTTTTGTGTAATCAGTTATAACTCGTCCATTTTCATAGCGAAGATCGTCGCCGATAATGACTCCTACATAGTCAAATTCTAAACCTTGGCATGTATGAATACAGCCTGCCTCATAAACAGAAGTATCACTGAGGGCCCATATATCATTTCCAAGGTTCCAACTAATAGAGAAGTTATTATTTGGAATTATAATATCGTGGACGTCTTGACTGTTCTTACCGTCTGAGATCCAATCCCAGCAGTAGCCAGCAACTATGCGGGCTTTATTATTTACTTTATTCTTTTCGACTATTAAATCTAACAATTTATTCGGAGAGTCTAGGATTTGAAAGTCGTAATCCATACCCAAATCATTTTCATTAGCTGTTTCGCGAATTTCAAGGACATCGTCTAGCCAAGCAATATACCCGTCGGAACCATCACATCGAAATTGAGAGGCTAGCTCTCCTTCAAATACCTTTACTCCTAATTCATCTGCAAATTGCTTAATTAACTCCATACTACCTATATCCTTCATCGTCACCTTTTGTGCTTCATCTATAAAAAAGACACTAAATTTGGAGCTATTCATTAGCTCCTTGACCTGATTCTCCCCAAGATTGCTAAACAGACCGGATTTTTCGTTGAGACGATGAGCCTCGTCAACAATTAACACATCAAATTCATTTTTATCTGATGCATGGAAGCTGCCAGATCCTTTAAATAAATTATCAATGCTTTTCTTCTTCATAGTCCCTTTAAGCTTAGCTGCATATACATCCCGGGGGGCGCTATTTTTGGTTACATACATAGCAAAGTAATCATCTTGTATCATTTGTACTAGCAGGTTGATCGCTAGGACTGATTTTCCAGTACCAGGGCCACCTTTCACAATGTATACGCCCTTTTCATTTGCCGAAATACAACTCTTTGCATGATACAAAATTTGCTCATATACGACCTTTTGATCGTCAATCATTACAAACTCTTCATTGCCTTGGAGCATGTTTGCCATACTATCCTGAAGAGATTTAGAAGGCTTGATTCGTCCATTATCAATTTTAAAAATGATATTATTCTTATCTCCATATTTAATATACTTTTTGATATAGGAACGGAGCTTGGCCATCTCACCTTTACGAAATACAGGAGCTTTTTCTATATGCTCAGCATAATGGTTGTCGGTAAGTGGATCATTTTCCTGTATTAAATAGTTATGTAAGTAAGCACAGGGTTTTAGGTTTATGGGTATTTCTCGAACGTCTTGATTGAAATCTTCAATTAGGGAAGCATAGCTCCACGCTTGGTAGGAGGGATGGGTGGTCTGACGTGTACCACCACCTACAAAAGTTTCGACAACAACAGCATCCAATCGTTCATTTTTTTGAACTGTTTCCCACTGTTTAAGCTCCACTATAACTGCATGATCATTATTACCATCGTTCCCAGCAATTATAAAATCAACGCGTTTTCCGGTATTCGGTATTTTAAACTCGATAGCTACTGTAGCATCACGGGGAATCTCTCTGTCTCGGAGAACATTTGACATGCGTTGGAGAGAATGATCCCAAGAACGAATCTCACTGCGCGAGGTTCTACCTATTTTCTTTTGATAAACATCGTATAATCGATCGACAATCTTTTCATTTTCAACATCTGCTAAAAAACCAGTTGTGGTCGATTCGTAAATAATCATATTAGTACCGCCTTTTATCATTAATTCATTGAATTGTTATTTGAGTAATCATTACTGCAAATGCTAAAGATTTTTTAT
Organism: Psychrobacillus sp. FSL W7-1493; assembly: GCF_038004905.1. Classification (NCBI taxonomy): domain Bacteria; kingdom Bacillati; phylum Bacillota; class Bacilli; order Caryophanales; family Bacillaceae; genus Psychrobacillus; species Psychrobacillus sp. FSL W7-1493. The sequence continues at coordinate 1,165,460 of NZ_JBBOSB010000001.1, forward strand.
ATTGAACATTATACCTTTGATTCTGTAAAAGTGTAATTAATATAACGAAACTATTTGGATATAATTTACTAGAATAACTAAATATTGTATAGTTTAATAGTCTTATAAAAATAGTTATGAGAGAGATAGGTTTCATGGCTTGGCAAGTTTCTTAACGTTAAGAACCTCACCAAGCAGCCATATGATTTCTAGATACAGTAACGGTAATTGCAGGTCTGGCAAGTCAGTCAAACTTATCACAGTTGTAATTAGCTCCTTAATGTAATTATAATTGAGTGTTTTAAAGATTTTCGCTTATAACAAAGTGAAATATAGTGATCAGTAGAGCATTTATTCTTATGAATAAATGACACAACATTAGGCTAGGAGGTTGTTCTGTTATGAAAGGGAGTAAGGGACCACGACGATTACATTACCTTCCTAGCTCTTCTAATATCAACTGGTCAAAGTATAAACAAAAGAATTATTTACATTTCGATCAACGTATTAAAATAGAGCATATGAAGTCTAGACTTCAAGATAGTGAGAGGGTAGCTTCATATGCTTTTTTACCGTCTATTCACTTTGAAATAATTATTAAAAAGTACGTAACAATTCCAGAATTATATGATCATGTGAAGAAGAGCAAAAGGAAAGAGAAGAAAAAGAAAGTAAGAAAAATTTTCTATTCAGCACATAAAGATAGCTATATCTATAAAATTACGGTGATTTATTGAACAATTCTTATAACACATTTGCTAAAGACAATAATATCGATGAAATAGCAGTAGCTTATAGAAATAATAAAGAAGGTAAGAATAGTGTGAACTTTGCGCATGAAGTATTTGAACATTTATTTAAGCAAGAACATGCTGTAATTATTTCAATGGATTTCACTAGCTTCTTTGATAATATTTCGCATAAAACATTAAAAAACAATATAAAGCGTGTATTGAATGTAGATAGCTTATCAGATGATTGGTACAAGGTATTTAGAATCTTAACGAAATTTACATACGTCAATAAGACTGAGATTGACCAGTTTTTAAAGACTAAACACGGTGAAAAGAAGCTAAAGAAAATAAAATTATCTAAAATAATGGAGCCGATTGAGTTTAGAGAATTTAAAAAGGAACATCTGCATGTAAATAGAAAAAATTTGGGGATACCACAGGGATCGGGCTAAAAAACTTAAACCGCACATAATAATAATTATATGCGTTAGGATAGAAGTATTTAGGAACATTCGCGCAGGTTCGAATATGTTTGAATAATAAAGTTTTTTTAAAAATATTATAGATGTTTAAAATATTTTGATAGTTTATATCCGTTCGCTTATAATTATAATAAGCGAACGGATGTTTCTGTTTTAGGGAGGAAGTTGACGTATTTATAAGACCTTATGAAATTTTAAATGAATCAATTAAATTTGCTTCTAAGCAATTAGAAGATTTTAAAGCAACAAAAAGCTTGGATAGTATACCAACTATAGTGATTACAGCCTTATATCGAAAAATCATTGAATTGAGTGAAGGCGTTAGAGTTTCGGGTGCGAACGGATTATCTGGTCCAGCATTATTAAATTATCGTGGACTTATCGAGGCATATTTAGCTTTTAGGTATATTCTTCAAGATGAAACTTTGTTAGAAGATAGAGCGAAAGCATATAAAGTTGGATATCATAGACAACAGATTGCTGCTAGTAAGTATTCTTTAGAAAGAGCTTCAAATGATGGTGAAAAGCAGTACTTTGAATTAGCAATTCAACATCATACTAGTGAGATAGAAAAAGACGATTTACAAAAAGTTTTAGTAGCATATGATGAACTACAAAGTCGAGATCGGCGAGGATTTATACCAAAATGGTATGCCCTTAATGACGGGCCGACAAGTATTAATAGCTTGGCAAAATTTTTGGTTGAGGAAGATGAAACGGATCGAGAGTTAGTTGCGAACTTATATAGTTTTTTATCAACAGACGCCCATAGTTATATGGCATTAAATTCTATTTTCGAAAAAGATGGAGGTTTATCTATCAATTCAGTTCGAAAGTCTTTTAATTCAAATAAAGATGAATATAACTTTGTAGCTACTAGAAGCTTACTCACTTCCTCAATTTTAAGATTCATGCAAAGTACTTTCCCGGAAAATGAAAGTGTTGTGAGGGAATTTGTTCAACGCATTGCGCCATATTTAAATTATAAATCATTTTGAGAGGTGATGTATTAAATGCCAAAACGTCAAACTGGTTGGACTGAAGCAAAAATCTCTCGGTCTATTATGGTAGAGGGCAAGGTGATAAATTCTTTTAAAGTTCATTGGACATAAAGAGACTTAGAAGAAAACATTCCATTTTGGCGCTTATCTCATTATTTTTCGGGTGTAGTTTTATGCAATAAACACAAAAATGAATTGTTATTTGAAAGTAACATAGAGTTTGCAACTAATGAATGGATTACTATAAATGAAGACGTATTATTAAAGCTTTGTTTAATTTAAAAGAAAATCTAACATATGAAGATTATTTTTTATATACCAGAGCAATAAAAACGATGCAGCAGAGATTTCTTATTTGGATGTAACTAAGCGTTAAATGATATTAATTTAATAAAAAAATTGAAGGTTATAGAAAATATCTCTGAAAAGGGAGTAAGGGCTAAGAGGATAAAATATTTAAAAGAATACTTTTATGGGAACTATGGATATACTTACTATGGCAAAGCTACAAATAAGGTGAAAACAATGAATATAAATGTAATAAATGCACTTATAGTTCTTTCTGGAAGTGTTATGACTACAGAGAATATAATAAGAGAATATAAGAAGTTTACACCAGCTAAAAAGAATTATCTCTGGTCTGATGAAATCAATTATTAAAAAATATAACAATCCATTTGATGAAGCACAGCCACTTTTTGTGGTTGATATAGGAATTTGTTCAGCTGAAAATAATGTAGATCCAGCGGTTGTTTTATTAGCGCTAGTTTCTAAAGGGAAATAGTAGGTACTAGATTCGCTATTTATTTTACATACTTATATATTTCGCTTGACGAAAAGTATTCGGAATTTTCAATTACACAAAAGGTACTGGAGATTGTTTTTTGTAGTTTAAGAAATGTGAGGGGTGTTTAATTTGTTCAAGCCAGATAATCCGATTGAAACCATTGAAGATGATGTTTTAGATAGAAAAAAGTTTGCCATACATTTAGGAAATGCTTTGGTGGATTGGCATCAAAAGGAAAGCTTAGTAGTTGCATTAACTGGTAAATGGGGTTCGGGAAAATCATCAATTATTAACATGGCAATACAACAATTAGAACACAAAGATAATAAACCATTAGTTGTTCAATACAATCCGTGGATATATTCAAATTTGAATGATTTAACAGAAGAATTTTTTAATGAGTTAATAACAAATTTAAAGGCAGCTAATCAATATGAAGAGGATATAAATCTTATTGATAAATTAAATAGATATATTGAAGTGTTAAATTTAATACCTCCTAAAGAGGAACTGAAAGAAAATATGAATTATTTTCTAATAATTCTTGGGTTTATTGGTATATCATTAAGTGATATAACAGACTTATTAGAAGGGTATAAATTTTATATTCAATGGTTACTTTTTGGAGGTGGTCTTTTACTCTTACTTAGTCAACTATGGACATCATTTTATTCGAAATATAAGGGAATAAAACCTAATGAACAAGTTACTGCTCGTTATTTAAAGGAGCAGATTAACGAAAGTTTAAGAGCAAGAAATACTAAACTAGTAGTTGTGATCGATGATATTGATAGGTTAACGTCAAGGGAAATTAATGATATCTTTAAATTAGTAAAAATTAACGCAGATTTTAAAAATACTATTTATCTTTTATCCTTCGATCAAGACGTTGTCTCTGCAGCTTTAGAAGATACTTTAAATGTAAATGGTAAGGAGTATTTAGAGAAAATTATTCAGGTAAGATTTGATGTTCCAAGAGCAAATAATTTGGACTTTTATAAATATTTATTTGACGGATTAAATTCAATGATAGATAAGTTACCTGAGCAATCGAAGCAGCATTTTACTGATTTCCAATCCTATTGGTCTAATATATTTAATTCTGGAATCAAAATTTTCTTTAAGGATATTAGAAATGTAAAAAGATTTCTAAATAGTTTAGAATTTAATATTTCTCAACTCAACAATAATGGAGTTATGGAAATTAACGTTATAGATTTTATTGCTATTGAATCCTTTAGATTGTTTGAACCAAAACTTTATAAATATATAAGTGAAAATAAAGAATTATTTACCCAAATATCTAGCTCTTACAATAGACAGAACGATATTGTAAGAAAATCAAATTTAGAAAGTGCATTTGACTTGATAGAGAATAATGAGAAAGAATCTGTTATTGAGCTTCTCATTGAATTATTTCCTCCAATAAAGGGAGTTTTAAAAAATAATCATTATGGATTTGATTGGATAGCTGAATGGAATTCACAATTAAGAATATGTACAGCACTTCATTTTGATAGTTATTTTGTTTATATACCAAAGGGGTCTAGTTCTGAAATTAGCCAATATGAATTAGAGGATGTTTTTGAGACCATAAAATCGGGTGAAGATTTATCGTTACTTTTTGAAGAATACAATAAAAAGAACAAATTAAAATCATTGATCTCGTTATTGGAGCCTTATAGTAAGACAGAAAAATTCCCTCATGTAAGCCTTGAGCATATATTATTATCTTTATTTAATTTAATAGGAAAGCCATCGTTATCAAGTAACGGTATGGTTGATGTTGGGGCTGAATGGGGATTAAAAAGGATTATTATTAACTTAATAAAAACTAATGATACTCAAATTCGTGAACTACTTATCAAAGCTCTAAATGAATGTAAAACGATTTTAGGTGTAGTTTCGTTTATTGAAACGATCTCAAAAGACCAGAAATTTGAAAATTTAATAACAACTGATCAAATAGCAACTTTAAGGTCAAGATATAGTGAATTAATATTAGATAAAGTTAAAAATTTATCCATATTACTAGAATATGAGGTCCCTAGATTGTTATATCTCTATAGACAATTTGGAATTAATCAGCAAGAGATGGATGAATCACTAGAGAAGTTAATTAAAGAAGATGAACTATTTGTTTGTTTTTTAACAACTTTTAAAAAGTATGGTTGGGTACAGAGTTATGGTGATTACTCTTCAAGAAAGATTGCGAAATTAGGTGTTGAGGAAATGAAAGAGATCGTTGGTAATAGTGAATTACTAGATTCTAAAGTACTAGATATTAAACAAAATAATATTAATCTATATAATCAGCATAGAGAGCTTATTGATTTGTATTTAAATCCACCAGCTGAATTTGATTAAAATTTAATCGTTATCTCTGAAAAAATTAAGCTGAAACCATTTTTTAGAAATAAAATGATTTCAATGAGTGTCAAAATCCTTTGATACTAAGGGTTTTGACACTTTTTTAGTTTCAATGGATTTCATTGAATGTCATTTAAAAATAGTCAATGACTCAACCTTCTAAATAATCCACGAGCTTCTGTATAGCGCCTTCTTTCACTTTCTTCGTGATATGTGTATAAATGTCTAAGTAGTCTTTACATCAGTATGGCCAAGTCGATCTTGAACTTCTTTAATACTTACACCAGCTTCGAATAGAAGTGAGCAGTGCGTATGGCGTAGGCCATGTGGCGATATATGCTTTAACTTATATTTATTTTGCAAGCTATACATCCACTTTTGAACTTGTACTGGCTGGATAAATTCAATATTTGTATTACTAACATCAACTGACTTTTCTTCAGTGTGTTAATACCTAGTTGAATATATTGCTGCTTTTGGTGTACATAGCTTGCCAGTTTTAGTTGTTTTCAAATAAAGCTTTGTATGTTTGCCACGCACGATTGCTTTATTAATCGCAAGTTCACTTTCAACAAGGTTCACATCATTCCAAGTTAAAGCTACGCTTCACTTTTTCGCATTCCTGTAAATGCAATTAAACGTAATAGAGCAAATGCTTTGAAATTAAGATGCTCTTTGGCCTTAGCGAGAAATGTAATTAGCTCTTCTTTTATATAAAAGTTTACGCTGCCTTCTTCTACAATTTCTGTAAAGGCTTTCTTTACTTTGGTCTCAACATGAGTAAAAGGGTTCGTTTGAATAAAGCCATGCACTATAGCGAAGTCTAAAAATTTTTTGCGTAGGATTTAATTGGACGAGCCTTTTGAACATTTGCAGCCCATTTATTGTAGTGTTTTTGGCAAATAGCAATTGTGATTTTTTCGATACGATAATTGCCCATGGCAGGTGAGATATGATTTTTGAAGTAGCCAGCTGTTTTAACAAACGTACTTTCTTCTAAAACTATTCATGTTGAGTAATCCTGAGATCGAACACTTCCTGGTAGGTTTCCGCGCTTTTTTGTTTGTAAGTTCCTTCAGAGACTTGAAGTTTAATACGTGCTAAAGCAAGCTCAGTCTCTTTTTTTGTTTTAAACCCTCGTCGCGTTGTATTTTTAGCTTTACCAGTAAGTTCGTCTGTCCCTATAAATACGCGAAACATATTTAATTACCATCTTTATTTTGATAATTTTTAATAGGTGTAGAATTGTTTTTAGCCATAGTGATCCTCCTATTAAAGTTGCGGGGGCAAGATATAAAAGAGAGGATTGAGACTCACAGTTATAATATATAATTATACTGCGGGGAAATCCTCTCAGAGATATTGTATTAGTAGCTATGTTCTTCTAGGAAGCGGTCGATTTCTTTTTTGAAAAGCGTTTGATACCTTCTATTCCACTAACTTTTAATCCAAGTTCGAAATTTTGATGAAGGTGTTGTAGGGAACGCCAATATATTTTGCTGCATCTGAAAGACTTAAACCATTTAGTGTTTAATCTCTCTTCTATTGATAAAGTTATTTTTGTGAGTAACACATCTTCGTTGGCTAAAAGTATTTTATCGTTATTTTTCATTTATACTTACCCTTTATAACCATAATCATTTCTTGAAATTTGTCTAACATGCTTGTAAAAAATATTTATTATGGAATAATATTCTAGTAAGGGTATCTTTAGATAGAGGGGGAAAGAAGTATAATGATAGAAATGAAGTATATTCCAGCATTTAGGTATAGGGCTCAAGAAAGAAAAGTGTTATTATCGACCCCTATTACCAATAAAATAATTCCTTTAATAGAAGTGATTTCGAATAAACTTAGAAGTAACAGCAAAAAAGATTGTATAGATCAATTATCAGAAGATATTGATGTGATTAATACAAAAATTATGTTAGATTTCCCAATGTATATTAAGTTACAAAACAATACTAACCCTGGTGTTCTCTCTTTTCTAACGCCAATAATGGTAAACCCTGATATTAGAATAGATCTCTTTAAAGACCACCGTCTAATTGCTAAAAAAGATAAAATAATTCCTGTAGTATCGTATAGTCCTAATGATTCGTACATCCATAATAGCCTAATAAAGCAATCAAATATATTAAGATCTGAGTATAATCATCAAACATTTAGAATTTATAGTGAGTATTTTGATTTGATACTAAAAGAGTTAGACACAGTAGTACAAAGTCAAGATTATGTGATCTTAGACCTAAAAGAAACTTCTCATACTCATTCAGCTAATAAAAATATGTATAGTGATCTGGAGAAATTATCTATTAAAACGGGTTGTAAAATTATCTTAATTAGATCCGCCATTCCAAGTACACTAACTAACGTAGCTTTAGATAATGGGAAAATTGTATATGCAGCAGATAATAGTCTTTTAAAAGACTACAAAAATTTAGGTTTTTCAGCTTTTGGTGATTATTGCGGAGTTAAAAAAGATGATTTAACCAAGGGAGGAAGAATTAGTCCTGGATATATTATGTATTCATGGTTAAATAATTCTTATTATGGATTTAAGGGGACGGTAGATGATGCTAGTTCCTTTGAAAATGTATTAGTTCCAGAAATCTTGAAATCTAATGTATGGAATGAATATTTAAATATTCATAATGTTAATGGATGTTTAGGTTGTTCATCAATTGAAAAGATTAGTTTAAAACAGAAAAAAGGTAATAGTCAGCCGGAATGGAAAGGTTTCGCCTGCGGACATTACCTTTATACTATGGAAGAATTTTTATAATAAATCCAGTAAGGATCTGCTTGAGTAGCAAAAAATGTTTGAACATCTACGGGTAATATATTTTCAAAATTGTCGCAAAGATACCCCCATTTTTTATTGTATCTTCTTTTTAAAACTTTTTTAAAATACAAGTTGATTTTTTTTGAAGAAAAGTGCTCTAAAATATAGCTTTCTTTTTCTATTCTCGCGTTATTTGAGATTAAATTTCCATTCTCTTTTATGATCCAATCAAGTTCTTTTTTATTTAAAGCTTCTAATTGACCGATTGAAGAAAAATGAAGATTTTTTAAAGCTCGCTTTCTAAAAGCAAAGGTGCAATTTTCATTATTTAATTTGTACGTAATAACACCAACGTGATCTGGTATTCTTTCAATTACTTTATCTAAGTGGCAAGGGTGGATGATAACGTATACATATTCAAAAACCTTACTATAATCAGATAACTGTTTGTTTAATTTATCCAAGGAATCAAGTTCAGTCTTAATTTCGTAGGCAATAGATTTACCATTTATTCTACCGATATCTAAGCGACTCTTTCCTACGTTCAACTCAAACGTAGTAACTTCATTTAAACGGTTTAAATAGTTTTTAATAAAATGGTATTTAATTGTACTTTCACCTGGAAAATACTTAATCACTAATTCATTTACGATCATATGACCTAATAAAGAGTCCTTATAAATTTTTATACGGTTATATATATCAAAAGGGAGTACCTCTTCAATAATGGCCCATACTTTTTGATCAAGTAGAAATGGACTGTATAAACAGTGCAATGTATTGGAGATTTTTATCAATTCATCATGTTTACAATTATTTTCAATTGTTTTTATGCATTCTTTTAACACAGCTAACTCACTCCTTAAACATAAAACAATTTAATTATAATATTATTTAATTTAATTGGCTATTAATTTTCGATAAGCCTGTAGTAAAAACCTTTAATTAATATAGAATTTAACAGTTTGATTTTAATTCGAACACTATAACAAATTACATTTATTTAATGATAGGAAATGAAATTATTCATTATTGGTAATGGTTTTGATTTAGCTCATAAATTACCAACAAGTTATAAACATTTTCAGTCATATTTAAAAACAATCTATCCTAAAGCGTTACATACTAGTCCAACTTTTAATATTTCATCAACTTTTATGCCAGATGGTTCTGAGGTATATGATGATAATGAGGTAATTGCTTTTTTAATGGATGTGATTTCTAAAGCGGAAGAAGATCGAGAGAATTGGTGCAATATTGAGCAAAGACTAGGGTATTTAGATTTTGACGATTATTTTGATGATATGTCATATTTAGATGATGAAGATGATCAAGGCTTTAATGAACGGCATAGGGCATATAACCATGAAGAGATTTGTATATTATCACTGGGTTGGTCATCTAGTTAATAACTTTCTTCATTAAAGTAACAAGTCATTTCGACCTTTTTAAAAGAATTAAAGACAGTTACTTTAGAAAAAACAATAGATAATACTTGTATAATAGTAATATAATGTCTATAAAAGGAAAATGAGTAACCTTTATTTATTGATATTGGAGAGTCTAGGAGGTATTTCAAATGAGAAAATTACTTGTGCTTTTATTTTTTATGACAATTTTAGCTGGTTGTGTAAGTGATAATAAAAAAGTTTACTTAAACGATGGCATATCAATGTCTCCAACATTAGAACATGAGCAAAAATTAATAATTGATAAAGATTATTATATAGAAAATGACATTAAACGTGATGATATCGTGCTCTTTAAACTCGAAGAAAAAACTCCAATAAAAAGAGTGATAGGTTTGCCTAACGAATTCATTCAGATTAGTGATGGAACTATTTATATTGATAACAAGCCACTTGTAAGTGAATATGATTTTGTTGATGTATGGGCTGGAGATATGCCTGAAGAGGGTATTCAATTAAAGAGTGACGAGTATTTTATAATTGGAGATAATCCTAGACCATTAACAAGTAAGGATAGTAGAGCAGTAGGTCAAATAGCTAAGGATGATATTTTAGGAAAAGTTATTGAAATTAAATAGTTGAAGAAATATTTACCTAAAATTTAACGAAGTTCTATCAAATTAAGGTGCAACCACCTAGTAAAGGTAGAGAAGGGAGGAAAGATGGGCTGGGAGTTAAACGTTGCAGAAGCAAAGGATATTTATTTGACAGAAAGTGATTTGTGGCGCTACACCCAACATTTCCTATTGCATTCGCATCATACCACAACGTACAAATATATTTTAATGAAGGCATTGCTGGAGAGTTTGCCAGAAGTCAGTGAAAGTGGTCGGTCCCGTCAAACGATTTGTAAAAGGACCACTACTTGTTCTCTGCTCATTTATTTCGCGTGTCGCTCCAATTTTGGAACGTTTCATTCTGTCCTTAGACAATCTGATTAGTTCATCGCACTCTTCATCGCTTAACATATTTCTTAAAACCACTACTAATGGTTCCTCTAATCTAGCCACTATGTCAATCTCTCTATCTGTCATTATTTTATGTCCAACGTGATCAAAAATAGTTTGCTCTTTCTTTTCAGTTATCAACATCACAACACCTCTTCATCTATTCAATTTTCAATACGAGTAATACTTCCAGGAGTTAATGTCTTCTTTTTTTTAATAACTTTCATATACAAGGACAATTACCTTTTTTGGAATTAATTTTATTTGTTTTTATTACACAATTCCTATAGCTTTCTCAATACCCCATTGATACAAAGTACTCTGATAGCAACAGGCTATTGGATATGACGGAGAAGTATAAAAAGGATGGAAATTTTTAAAGAAAAATTCATTTTCCTGAAATTTATAAACTCTCATTTTATTCAACTATTGTTTAAAATAAAATAGTTATTTTTATCTTTAAGTGGTAAAATTAAGTAAATATTTAAAGGTGTGGTGAATTTTATTGTCAGTTTTAAAGCCTAAAAATAGTTTTAATACAAATAAAAGAAGATTTGTTGCACAAAAAGAATTTACTGATAGAGAGTTACCAAAAGAAACCTTTTTGAGGAATTTAAATGAATTAACTTTAGATATACTTAATGAAGAAGAAAAGTTTAAAGTGCTAGTTTATTATGGAATTGGTGGAATCGGAAAAACAAGCTTGAAAAACAAATTAAAAAATATAATTTTAGACGATTCTTTAACTAAAACTGTAGCGCTTGAGGTGGATTTTAGGGAAGTTCGTAGTAGAGAATGTTCAAATGGACTATTAGATTTATATAATTCGTTAAAACAAAATAAAAAATATAATAAAACAATTTTCCCTCATTTTGAACTAGCCTACGCAATTTATTTTAAAAAGAAAAACCCTGATATTATTTATAATGAAAGAGAAGAAGGGGTAATAAAGTTTGTAGATTTAGGCTTAAAAGTTTTTGGGTTTATTAATATAGCAGACTTTGGTTTGTCGGCATTTTTAACTAAAGAGGGTATAAACAAAGCTTATAGTAAATTTAAGGGTTTAAAATTAAACAACGAAATGAAGGATAATATTATTGACTTTGGAAGTAAATCTATTAGTAACATGGAAGAAGATTTAATATTATATTTTGCGTACGATTTGAATAATACTTTCAAAAATAAGCATAATTTGAAAACAGTAATTTTCATTGATACTTTTGAAGCGCTGTTTGGAATTGAAACACATGAGTTGAAAAAAATAGCCAAAACAGAGTGGGTTCAACAATTAATACTAAACTTACCTAATGTCTTATTTGTAATTACCGGTCGAGATAAAATTTCCTGGGATAAAAAATGGGAACCATTTATAGATCAGCATTTAATTTCAGAGTTGGCGCCTGAGTATTCTCATCAATTTTTAGAAAAATGCGGTGTAGAGGAAGTAGATATTCAGAAAAAAATTGTAGATTATAGTGGAGGACATCCATATTATTTAGATCTATCGGTTGATACATATTTTTCAATCAAAAATGAGAATAGACAGCCAGTTGTGGATGATTTTGGAACAACGAAAAAGGAGATTTTAGACAGATTCGTAACGAGCCTTAATGATAATGAGGTAGAATTGTTAAAAGTAATGTCTATACCTAATTACTATAATAATGATATATTTAAATATTTAATTGAACAATTTAATATATCATATTCTGCAACTAAATTTGATACCTTCAATCAATATTCTTTTGTCAATTTCAATGAATCATTACAACGATTCACTCTTCATCAATTAATGCGCAGTGGAATGCAGGAATATATTAAAGAACATACAGATTCTAGAGTTTTTCCTACATTTATTGAGACCGCAAATGAAAAACTACTAACTTTATTTGAAGAAAAGTATAAGGACGATAAGAAAAGTAATATTTTTGAATGTGTTTATCATAGATTACGAATCAGAGAAACAAGCGATACTGGAACATTTTTTGAATGGTTGAATCAAGAAAAATTAGACTTTATGAAAAATCTTCAGTTATATGGCGACACAGTCTTATTAAGTAATATGTTTGAACAAATCAGAAATAAATACACCATTTCACTGTTTTCTGTAGAATTATTCAATATTTATGAAGATATTGTGCATTTATCTGGAAATTATAAAGAATCTGTTGAATTAGCAGAAATGTATTTAGAAAGGTTTAGCAAAGATGAAATTTTAAGTAATCATAAATTGATCAAGTTAAAATATCGAATCATTCACCATAAAATGTTTTTTGTAAATGCAGATGATCTTATTAATGAATTAAAAATTTTGCACAATGAAGTATCTAAAGAGCATTTTTTTGTGGAACACTGCGAAATCACCTATATGTTAGGTGGAGGTGTAGGTTTCTTAACAGGTAAATTAGATGACTATAAAGATTATTTAAATAGCTTAGTAGAATCAATAGAATCTTACCCACTTATAAATAAAGAATTAAATAATATACGTACGAGAGCAATTAGAAAACTGGTGGATTATTACCGTATTAAAGGCGAAACTAAGCTTGCAGAAGAAATGCTCCAAAAAACGTTAGATATAAAAAATTTAAATAGATATCAAATCTATTTATGTTGCAGCTATGCAGAAGTTCAACGAGAATTGAAGAATTATACTGAGGCCATTAAATACTTTGAATTAGTAATGAAGGAAACAAAAAATCTGGGTATTAAAGGCTGGCAGGCACATTCTTATTTATCATTAGCAAATGTTTATTTAGATCTGAGAGAACTTGTAAAAGCAAAAGAATATTTAAATGATGCATTTGTAATCTATGAAAGCATTGATCAAAAATGGGGTATTGTCAATTCTAATATTTTACATGCAAGAATATTAATTGTTGAACAGGATGAGGAATATTTAGCTATACTTGATAAAGTGCAACCGATTGCTGAAAAATTTAGTTATCGTTATGAACTGCAGTTAATAAATACACTAAAGCAAACAAAAGAAATCGGGCTACAAAAATTATTATACGTGTAGGGATGTGTGGGAATGAAAGGTTTTAAAGTGTTGAATAATAGTGTGGTAGAGAGAGCATTAGAAGATGAAACAAGACAATATTTAGTCGGAAATTTAAAAAGACCTCAAAAGTTAACACATATACATGATGAAAAACTAGAGGTAGGTATTACAAATTACGAACAATCTACTAATGAATTGCCGCACTATCATACTCAGGCAACGGAATATCAATATGTACTATCCGGGAATACTACTTATTACAATTTAGATACTAACGAGGAAATAACATTTAATGCAGGCGATTTTTATGTTATTTATCCGCAGACAACATATGCACAAAAATCTGCTGAGAATACTAGAATATTATTTATCAAAAACCCATCGATTAATGACAAGGTTAATGTAAAAAATACGGAACTGAGTAAAACCTGGTATGATAAAATAATTTAATTTAACAATAAGGACCATTAAACAAAAGAGTGGATGATATACAAGCTAACAGTGTTGTCCTTCATTACATTTCTGGATACATTCTACTTTTTTTGAAAGTAAGCTAGAGACCAGTAGAATTGTTTCTTTTTGAGGAGAAACACTTCTACTGGTCTTTTTTTCGTTGTGACATGTAAATTGTGATTTCCATTACGTGAATGCGCCTAAACAACCGTGATAAAGTAAAGTTTTATTTCTAAATTTAATATGTCTCTCTGATTTTTGAACATATAATTGAACTGTTCCGTCTCCAATCTTTAGATGTAAAAAACTATTCAACTTTTCTAATATATAATGGCTGCTATTAAATATTAGCTAAAAGAGACTATTTAATCCAGTCAGAGAAAATACAAGTAATAAATGATGAGTATGTAGTCATGGAAGATTTTTTTCAAGTCCATCATTAGCAGCCGCAATTGTCATGGGAAGAAGTGCGAACCTGTTGACAGAGTGGAAAGATAGATATGGAAAGAGTTTGAAAGATATAGTTTAATTAATACTGTGTTTTAATTAGACTTGAATGAGTATGTTTGAAGTGAAAGTAGACTAATAGTTAATAGAGTAGTTTATAATTGAAATGTAAGCGTGACTATTAAACGGATGTGATAATATGGATGAAATCAAATACGACATTATCGAGACCCTTGCAGTTTTATCGGTGGGTAAGAAATGGAAGAAAGAGTTAAATTTGATTAGCTAGAATGATTGAGAACCGAAATATGATATTCGAGATTGGACCGAAGATCATGATAAAATGCGTAAAGATGTTACTTTTACCTTATCGGAATTACAAGCCTTGAAGGATGCTCTAAATAAACTACCAGAATTAGAATAAATAAAGGGGCCGGATAAACGGCTCCTTTATTATTTGTTTTTCTTTGGAACTTTCATCTTAGCGAACCAAGTGGGCTTATAATTGGTTAAGCTATGTCCTTTTTCTAAATATCGGAATATTACTCGATGTTCTTTAAAAGATTCGATAATTGGAGAGAGTTCTTCTCCATCTATTAACCGTTATTTTACTGTTGTAAAATGTCAGCAACTATACTAATTTTGAGGAGTTTGGTTGCATGCTCCTTTTTTATTTATTATTCTTTGGAGCTTTCAATTTAGCAAACCAAGTTCATCTTATTTTCTGCTTCCTCATCCACTGCGTAGCAACCCACTTTTCACCAGTAATCACTGGTGCGCCACCATGTAGAGTTAACTCATTTAGAGTTTGGTCGTTATAGAAATACTCGAAATATACGGCCATACCTTTTTTGGGCGTTACGGTAAAATTCAGCTTAGGGAAAAAGGTTTCTCCGCCTTCTTCTACATCATTTAAGTACATGACAAGCGTACTAATTCTATTATTATTTGCTGCTTTGCTTGTTGATGAAAAGAAATCAAAATGGGCTTTATACTCTTGACCAGGCGTATACTGAAGAATTTGAAGGCCTTCTCCGTGTTCAATAGGTATATTCATTACAGTTGAGATTCTTTTTTCAACTCTAGCAACAATAGCGTTTTCACTTTCCTCAATAAACGTACCACTACTTGTTCTTTGCTCATTTTCTTCGCGTGTCGCTCCAATTTTGGAACGTTTCATTCTGTCCTGAGACAATCTGATTAGCTCATCGCACTCTTCGTCACTTAACATATTTCCTAAAACCACTACTAATGGCTCCTCTAATCTAGCGACTATATCAATCTCTCTATCTGACATTATTTTATGTCCAACGTGATCAAAGATAGTTTGCTCTTTCTTTTCAGTTATCAAAAACACAACACCTCTTCATCTGTTCAATTTTCAATACGAGTAATACTTACAGGAGTTAATGTCTTTTTTTTTACTTAAGATACTTATATAAAAGTATGATTCTATCCCTTTTAATGGAATAAATTTTATTTAATTTTATCATATAATTTATATGAATCTAAACTTTCTGGAAATTATAGTGTGATTATTTTTTTAGAAATATTAATGATAATGGGAGAGAAAATTTCTGCTATAAGGGCCAATTTATTTCTGACAAAGGCCTCCTATTAATTTGAAAATTACATAAACCTCTAAATATGTAAAACCCGTTTATAATAAAGAATGATATTTTAGATGGAGGTACATGTATGCATAAATGGGTAGGAAATAGACCTACAATAGGTCAGAAAGCCTTAGTGACAAAGTACGGAAAAGTTTTAGAGCAAGCACGACATACCGTTATAAATTCAACGGATACAGTCTTAAAAGTGATAGATGCGGAATTTGACAAAAAGAGTGGTAGGGAAGTAGCCGGAGTATTGGTATTAACAACCACATCCGTCCTTTTTCTTTCAAAAAGCGAAAATATGGTTTATACATATGGTCAAGTTAGTGATATCCGTGTCCAGAAAGAAGGCAAGGATAAAAATGAGTGGCAATTAACACTTAGTATCGGCCGTACGAAACGTAGGTTTGATGATATTAAAATTAACGATGACAGCAAAGAGTTTATTGAAATCCTGGAACATATAGTCCATCACAAATCAGCCAATGTACTCACGACAGTTACCCATAATTTTGATTGTTTCTTACATTCAGATAGATTAAATGATTTGCGATCTAATAACGTGAAAATAACAGCATTTGTTATGAAGCGCAATAATCTTGGTCATGCAAAAAATGGAGAGAGACTGTTAAGAGAAAAACATAGAGATGCGAAGCTAATTGCGGAAGGCTACTATCAAAGTGCAAAGAAAAAGGGCAACTTTGTTGTAGTGGAAGATACTAATATTTTAGTTTATGAATATAACGACAAGGAACGAACAGCTACATTAATGAACAAATGGCCATTTACGTTCTTTTCTCATGCAGTCATTGACCAGTTTGCTATGAAAACTGTAATAAGCAGACAAGAAGGAGATTTAGTTTTAACTAGCTCTGGTAAAAAGTTTGTTGCTCTTTTAGTAGATGCTAAAATAGCTTTTGAATCAAAAGAGAGAAAATGGTATCAGAAAGTGCTTGGCTTCCGCAGTGGGAAGTGGTGGAAAAAAACAATTGCCTCACTTATGTATTTATTCGGTTTTATAATCATACTAGCATTAATTTTTGCAGAAGACGTTCCAGAAACTGATACTATTACTTCAGCTACTGAGACATCTAATGAGGAGTCTAAAAAGAAGGATGATGAAGCAACTCGATTAGCCGAGGAGCAACAAAAACTAGAAGAAGCAAATCAATTAGCTGAAGAACAACGTAAACAAGAAGAGGCAAATCGTTTAGCAGAGGAACAGCGTAAACAAGAGGAAGCAAATCGATTAGCTGAAGAACAACGCAAACAGGAAGAGGCGGATCGCTTAGAAGAGGAACAGCGTAAACAAGAAGAAGCGAATCGATTAGCCGAGGAACAACGTAAACAGGAAGAAGCTAAACGAGTGGCAGAAGAACAAAAGACTAATGTTAGTTATAAAAACTGTACCGAAGCCCGTAATGCTGGTGCTGCACCAATTCATAGAGGGGAGCCAGGCTATGCCAAGCATCTTGATCGCGATGGTGATGGCATTGGCTGTGATAAATAAATTTTCGGAAGTAATTACTTCCGAAAAGTCTATAATTGTCATTAGTTTATTTAAAGGGAGTATTTGAACGAAATGTTCAGATACTCTTTTTTTGTTTAGTGATGAAGGGCGGTAATATTATTGCGACAGGGACGCCATCCCAAATCATGAGTAGTCATGAATCCATTATTCGGGAATTTTTAAAATACTTATTGAGCTATTAGGTACGAAAAATGGAGACCATCTATTAAAGATGGCTTTTATCTAGTGCGCTTGATAGCTCTTTATCTATAATCCAGCACCCCGCTATGATCCTGTAGAGGTAACAGTAAATTAAAATAAATTTTTACCATTGAAAGATACAGCACTAATAACCAAATAGTGCTGTTTTTTGTGTGAGTTATTATCATTATGTATAAAACAAGTAATAACGGCAACCAAATTTAATTGAATTATGAAACCCGTAGTCCTAGTTAGAAAACTAATAAACACTAACTGGATTTTAAACGAAATTTTCTAAAGCTCACATTTTTCTGCCTCATTAAATTTAGTAATAAACTTGATGGAAGTATTAACGATATAAAAGGGAGGGGGGAAGTCTACATGTTTTCAAGAGTAATTAATAATATTTTTAAAAGAGAGTCAACCGAAAAAGTATCGGTTGAAGTAAAGGGGAAAAGCGAGAAAAAGTCCAAACCAACTCCTTCAAGAATCGGTGAGCTTGGTGAATATAAAATCAATATACAACTTGATCGACTTCCTAAGAATAGCAAATATCTAAGTGATGTATTAATTGAAAATAGTAAAGCCAAGTCTGGATATTCACAAATTGACCATGTTGTTTTTACTCCATATGCAATATTTGTCGTAGAAACTAAGAATTATAGTGGAATTATTTATGGGGATAGGAGTAGGACTAAGTGGAGTGTTAATGGGAAATTTCCAATGATGAATCCATTTAATCAGAATTATGGTCATATACAAGCGATTAAGGGAGTTCTCGTGATACATGACGAGACACAATTTATCTCAATGGTATCTTTTACTAAAAGATGTACTTTTAAAGTAAATGATGAATTAAGAAAAATACAATCGAATGATTTAATCGTTTATGACACCGAATTATCGGAGTATATTACGAGGAAGATTAACGTACTAAAACTTCAAAATTCGAAACCAATTTATTCTACGAATGAATTACAGAGCTTATATAATACAATAGAGAGTGCTAATATATTGGATTTACATATAAGAGATAAGCATGTTGAACTGCTGAATGAAAAGGACAAAGAAACTATTAAGGATGAAAATAGCCTATCGATTTGTAAAACGTGTGGTAAAGTAGTATCTGAAAAGGTTAAGCGATATTGTTTGGCAAACAAATCATGTTTTAAAGGTGATATTTATTGTTGTGATCATCAACGATTGTTAAAGCATGGGTAATTAAAGGGTTGGTAGTTTCAGCAAAGGGCTAGGTCATATACTAAATAATATCACTTTATTAAAAGCATTGGTAATTTATACTAATGCTTTTTTGTTTTTAAGATACTTATTAGCCTTTATCAAGACTTTATTTGTGTTTTATATTGTTTTAAATTAGTATTAAAGTTTTATTATAACGATAATTACTTAGTGCTTATTTTTGTGGTTATTTATACTTTTTATAAGTAAAATAGGACTATATTATCTTTGAGGTTTTTATAGAAATGTTAAAATATAGTTAGTGGCCGTATCATTTGTAATGTATTTTTTAAACGTTAATAGTTTCCGTATAGTACATTAGAATGAATTGTTTTTAGGGTAGTTAATTTGGTTGCTATTGCTTATTAAAAAGGAGTAAATTTTATGGATTCTAAAAATCAGATACAAACCAAGATTGATAACTTGGAAGAAGCAGCAAAATTAATGTTGGAAGAAATCATACATTTAAAATCTTATCTAGAAGTTATATATATAGGAGAAGATAAAAAGGAAGTAAGCGTAGAGGTGTATGACAGAATAGGAATTAGCATAACTCCCGATTCGTTTATTACATTCACTCTTCCAGAATCTAACTCATTTAGAGAGTTAGTTTTTGAAGAAAATAAAATTATAGATGTTCCGAATGATATAGATAGAGATATTCCAGATTTACGTAAAAAACAAGATGACGGGGCTGAGTTTAGTTACTTTAAAGAATTAATTAGTTACTTTAACTCGTTAGTAAATAAACCAATTCGTTCAAGGTATCAAGTAGCAGATTTATTTGAAGCCGGCTTACATACAGAGACACCATTAAGCGTTGCAGACGCTCATCAAAAGAAAGAAACGATTAAAAAATTGATGCCTTCTCCATATTTTGCCCGCATAGATTTAACTAGTTATACAGAGGATAAAAAACAAACTTTTTATATTGGTTATGAAGGGTTTGATGGTGATGGTAGAGAGGAATACTCTATATTTAGTTGGACTACGAATATTGGTAAACTCTTCGAAAAAAAGGAAAGCATTTTTAATAAAGTTATTGATGATCGTAAGATGGGCAAAGTGAAAATGACTTTTGCAAGAAATATAGATATAAACAAAGGACAAATTATAAAATTACATAAGCCTTTTGGAGAGACTATATACAATGAAGCTTTGATTAACAAGCTCGCATCTAAACATGGAATTGATATGGAAGCCATAGTGGAGACTATAGAAGCTGAACAAAGTGAGGTTATCAGGCAGCCTATACGTGCTGGTGAAACAATCATAATACAAGGATCAGCTGGGAGCGGTAAATCTGCAATTGCTTTACAGCGTATTAGTTTCTTGTTAACCGAATACAGAGATATTATTAAAAAAGAAGATTCCATAGCATTCTTTGGACCAAATGAATTATTTCTAAAGCATATAAGCAGAGTTCTGCCTCGTTTAGGTACCTACAAAGTTAAGCAAACGACCTTTTTAAATTATCTAAAAGACATTGTTTCAATTAAGCAAACAAAAACTTCTTCAGATGAAAGATATAATTCTTTTAAAGGTAGTATTGAATATAAAAAATTTATAGAGTTTCAAACAAACTCTATCTTGAATAATCTTATACCTTGGAACAAAGAGTTTTATATAAGTAATAATGAGCAGGTTACAGCGATAGCTATAATGAAAATTATTGATGACAGCTTACAATTTCCGTATAAAGAACGAAAAAGTATTATTATTAATCACATAGAGCAACTGTTGAAGGAATCAAGAAATTTTAATCAAGAAATTATTGCTACTATAGAAAAAAGAATGCAAGCATTCATCATCCAGGAGATAGAAGATTTACTTAAAAAAGTATGCGGGGAAAATAAAGAACAGCTCTTTTCCCTATTAGGAGAAAATACAATTCAGATTTTGAATATTTATGAATCACAAGTTAAGAGAGATAAAAAGAAGAAGAGTTCTGATATTTTTTATTTTTCACCACTAACAAGTGAGGCCAGAAAAATAAGGGATGTTTTACAAGGTCTATTAACAGAAGACTTCAAAAAGATAATCCATAATTTTACAAACTTATACAACCAATCATTTTTGGTTTTTGATTCACAAATATATTCATTGCTTCAACCATTTATCGATGAGTACATTGAGAAGAAAAAACAAGTATATATTAGTAAACGATTGTCTGAACATCTTAATTATGTCTATCCATACTTAGTGGCACCTTTCAACGAAGTATTAGAAAGTAAGGAAATAGAGAGTATTATTTTGAAAGCTGAGCAAGAGTTTCTTCAATATTATTCCTCGCATTCGAAAGAGGAGATACAGAGTGTTTTTCAAAAAGTATTAGATAACTTCGAGAATTTATGGAATTTTACGTTTGAAGAAGAATTAAAGAAGGTCATAAGAAAGCTCTTTCTGAATAATAAAGTTGAAGTTATCTTCGGTGATCGGTTGTTTGACAAACCGTCTGAAATACAGATACCAATGGAAGATTCTTCTCTCATAAGAACAAGAATAGAGAAGTTTGTTGAGAGTAGATGGTTGAACTCTCCAGAAGAAGTTTATCGCAAAATTTTAAAGAACCCCTATAATCTTATCGAAAAGTATGATTGTCCCGACATTAAAAAAAATATTTCTTATTTAAAAGAAGAAAAATCTTTACATGATATAGATTTGCCTGCATTATTTTCTATCTATTTAATTATGCGTGGGAAATTAGAGGATTCAAAAAAACTTAATTATCTTATTGTTGACGAAGTACAAGACTATTTGCAGTATGAATTATGGTGCCTAACACAATTATCTAAAAAGAATAGTATGATGCTCCTTGGTGATTTAGGACAAAACCTTAATAAATATAACCAGTTTGACAATTGGGAGTCTTACGCAAAGATTTTAGGGGATGTTTCCTTCTATAACTTGAAAAAAACTTACCGCTCCACTAAGCAAATTGTTGAATATTCCAATCGTGTAATTGAGCCATACAGCAAAGGAAAATTCGAATTACCAAATACTATTTTTAGAGAAGGTCCACAAGTAAAAGAAAAGAAAATCTCCATGGAAAACAAGATAGACTCTATTTTAACTACAATAAAAGAGTTAGAACAAGCTGATGACTCATATGAAACAATCGCTATCTTGTGTCATGATAAGTCAGAAGCAAAAGAAATTTATGACCTTCTTGCCAAACAAATTGATACACTTCACTGGCAAAGATCATATGACGATTCAATTAGAACCAAATATATTGTTTCAGAAGTAAGATTAGTTAAGGGATTAGAATTTGATTGCGTTATAATTCCTGATATGTCTTTATATGTAAACGACGATTTTGATAGAAGACTTGCTTATGTTGGGGTAAGTAGGGCCTTACATGAATTACATGTGCTGTATAAAGAAAAGATTTCTTTTTTTGAATAGATCATCCCTTAGAAAATGCACGATTAGAACTCTCAAAAAATTGAAAGGAGTTATAGTAATGAACCCTTTAGAGGTGTGGGAAAGTTTATTAAAAGAAAGTGCTGAAAACCCAATAGAATTAGAAACAAAAACTGGCTTAAACTTTAAACTAGCTTCTGGAGGCATTTTTTTAATTGTATTTGAATCTGAAAAGGAACCATCAAGTAAATTAAAAAGTCCTCGCCCCATATATAAAGAAAATTTTTTGAAAGTTTTTCCTTATTATGAAAAATGGGTAGCTGAAGAAAAAGGAATAAGTAAAGAGATAACTTCTATTACAGTTAACTCAGTATATATAATGGCTGGTATTAAATACCAATTAAACCAAACTAGAAAATTTACAAACTAGTTTTAATAAATAACCATTTAAATAATGTAACGATGCTTGATAGGTTTAAAACCTTTCATTGCATCGTTTTTCTATTTGTAAAAGTTTTGGCTGTTTCAGGTCCAGTAGGACTGGGAGATTAGATTATTATTAATTTGACTTACACAACCACTTTATGTAACATATAAATTACAAATGACATATATACATTACATTTACCTCGGAGGCATGGCATGGTCAATCGTATGAAAATTGCTAGGATGGAAAAAGGGTTAACGCAGTCCGAGTTAGCTAAAAGAATTGGCGTTACTCGTCAAACGGTGGGTTTAATCGAAAAAGGGGATTACAATCCGACCCTTCAGTTATGTATAGCGATTGCTAAAGAGCTAGATAAAACATTAAATGATTTATTTTGGGAGGAATGGAAATGAATATATTGCACTGGATCTCAGAAGATGAATATAAACAAAAGGTGATTTCCAAGATATTAGTAGAGGCGGCTATTCTTCAATTTATCCTTTCCTTTGTTATGATTGCTGTCTATCTATTTACAGACATGGAGCCTCTATTTTTATTGCT
Source organism: Psychrobacillus sp. FSL W7-1493 (assembly GCF_038004905.1). Lineage (NCBI taxonomy): Bacteria > Bacillati > Bacillota > Bacilli > Caryophanales > Bacillaceae > Psychrobacillus > Psychrobacillus sp. FSL W7-1493. Next base: position 1,188,838 of record NZ_JBBOSB010000001.1, read on the forward strand.
GATCCCTTTTGCTGTATTTTTATTTTATTCTTTAGCTAGGTACATATTTTCAGGCATTGAATTTGCAAATGTCTTTACAGCAGATGAGATAAAGGCTGCTAAAAAGCGTAACGTGATAAGCTCCATAACCTTTTGTGTAGGGATGAGTCTTCTCTCTATTTTAATGGGGAAATCGATGCTCGATAGTGTGATGGTTCCCATCATTGCTGGGGTACTATGGTTCGTGATGAATTCTATCTCTCTTAGAAAATCTGTTCAAAAGAATGCCGACTTATAAACGTAGATCACACTCCTGTTTCCATTGAGATAGGGGTTTTTTATTTGTAAAAATTGACAAAGATGAGAGCTGATAGAATAATAGATGGCATGATCCCATCTGATATAGGTTGGTTGGAGGTAAAAGCTCTTTCACCCTACAAAAATTAAAGGACTGATTATTAAATGATGATGCGCAAATATGCTTTCTATCTCGTCTTCGTTTGTTTTGTTGCTTTTTATATTCATCAGCCGTTATTTGGATTAATCCCTAATGCAGTTGCAGGCTATATACAGGATAAGAAAGAAGAAGAGAGAATAGCTGAATTTTTAAAGGACTATCAAAAGGTGGATGTAGCCCATGTGACCATCCACTACATGGATTTTGATGCGGAGCTATTGCCAACGACGAAGGTCGCACTAGAGCGGGGGATTGAGCTCAACAATGAAATACTAGGACAGTTCAATGATTCGGTCGATTTAATCATTTTTCCTAATAGAGCTGATCGGATTAATTTGTTCGGCTTAGGTCATTTTATAAATAATAATGGTATTCCTAATTATAATGCGGTAAGTATATTTCCAGCGGATCGAGAAGATATCTTTCCAGGTATGGCACCAGCTGATTTACTATACAAAAATGTGATTCATGATTATACGCAATATGTAATTGCCCAGAGATTGGATGATCTATGGCTATCTGCTAGCTATGTGCCTACCTGGTTCTTGATAGGGATAGCTGAGTATATGAGTAACATTGGTAAGGAGACACCTCATTTAGATGCGGAAGCAGTTCGTTTAAGCTCTCTTAATTCCAAAATAGCTGGAATTGGAGAGGATGATGAAAACGCCAAGTATAATGGCTATATTCAGTCTCACTTAACGATTAAATACCTTGTAGATGAGTTTGGACCTGGCATTATCCATGAAATTCTTATAGAAACGGAGGAGGAACATAGTTTTAATAAGGCTTTTGCCACTATTACAGGTATCGAATTGTCTGCTGTACCAGATATCTATTAAATGATAAACATCCGTTAATGGAGCACTCTTGCATTAGAGTGCTTCATACGGGTGTTTTTTTGATGCTGAAGGCTTGGTACAACGGTTAAAAATGTCTCTTCTCGGTTACCCTAAACGTACTAAATGAACGTGGAGGTGTAACAGATTGGATAACATGGCAAAATCAAATCCTCCTACATTGATGGATGAGCTATCCAAAAAGTTTGAGCCTTCTAGTGATATCATGCTGAAGCCCTTGCAGATTGGTGATAACAAGGTTTACCTCTTTTATTTGAAGACAGTGGTAGACGGCAATAAACTCCACACTATCGTAATTAAGCCATTTTTTGATATGAAATCGAATGAAAGCTTTCAGTCCTATATCGAATCGTTACCAGAGCAGGTTGAGATGACGACAGGAAAAGAGCTGCAGATCAAGCTGACAAAAGGTGCTGTCCTCCTATCTATAGAGAACCGTTTATATCTGCTGGATATTAAGCTGGTCAACTCAGATGCTGTACAGCAAACTCTGATCGAGCCGACTGTTTATGGTCCACAGTTAGCGTTAAGTGAGGATTTAGATACAAACCTGAACATCATTAGACAGCGGTATCATACGCCTACTCTGATGATTGAAATGCATGATATGAAGGAAAAGTCACGTCCACAGGTTTCGATTATGTATGATGAGAAGACAGTGAAAAAGTCTGTTCTACGTAATATTAAGAAAAAATTAAACAGCTTAGAAGCTCCACTTATCCAGTCAGCGGGAGATTTGCAGCTGCAGTTGAATGGCTCTAAGGTTTCTCTTTTTCCGACGTTAATATTGACGGAGCGCCCTGATCGGATAACCTATAATCTTGCAGCAGGAAAGGTTGTACTGATGATTGATGGGAGTCCACAAGCATTAATAGCACCTATTATATTTTTTGACTTTATGGTGTCTATGGAGGATAGCTATCATACCTTTTGGATTACGACCTTTACATTGGTATTGCGTTATTTGGGCTTAGTTATATGTCTGGTGTTACCTGCCATGTATGTGGCCGTTACGTCCTATACACCAGATGTGCTGAGAACGGAGCTTGCCCTAACGGTAGCAGGGAGCAGGCTAGGAGTTCCTTATCCATCCTTTGTTGAGGTAATTTTCATGCTGCTCTTTATGGAGTTTCTAATAGAGGCAAGTATGCGTCTGCCCAAGGCAATCAGTGCAACAGCTACGACAGTTGGTGGTTTAATACTAGGTACTGCAGCTACAGAGGCTGCCTTGACCTCAAACATTATGATCATCATCGTCTCAGCGGTTGCCATTACAAGCTTCGTTATTCCAATTAGTGAAATGAGCTTTGCTATTCGGATCTGTCGTTACCTGCTGATCGTCTATACGACGCTATTTGGTACCATTGGTCTTATATTAGGGTCACTAGGACTGTTAATGTTCCTGACCAACAAGAGAAGCTTTGGAGAACCTTACTTAAAAATGTATTGGAAAGGTGAGAAAAAGGAAATAGGGGTGCCAACAAAAAAATGAATAGGTATCTGTATTACTTCATCGTTGTCACAATGGTCACCAATATCATTGCGTCTGTCCCAAGGATTTTAATGGGAGAGAGTAAAAATGGCGTCATCCTTTCTATGGTCATTGCCGTCATTGTTGGACCAATTTTGGTCAGTATCCTTGTAAACCTTTTCCGTCATTTTCCGAATATGTCCCTTCCTGAAATACTAAAGAAAAGTACATCTAAATGGTTTTACTATCCGGTGTTACTCTACTTTTCAATTTCCTGGTATCTGGCTGGTCTAATAACACTTGTAACGTATGTCCTGCTTTTTAATACGTTTATTTCTTCGGAGACCTCCATTGTCATCACGACTCTTGCATTCCTCATTATCATTTCCTTTGGGATGCTGATGAAGGAAAAAAGTGTTCTTTATACGATCGAGATAGTGTTAGTTATGTTCTTACCTATTATTTTCTTTTTAATCATGAAAGTATATACCGATCCTCGTTTGGAATGGGATTATATCAAGGTAGCAGCCACGCATATTCAGGAGTTTCCAAGCTATAATGCCTATTCGGCAGCTGCCTTTATTTTTATTGGTGTAGTAAATTTGTCAATCTTTAATAAATATATGAAGTTTAACAAAAAATTTGGGTTAAAACATATGCTCCTCCTAGCACTTGCTGGAGTATTTACTCTCTTTACAACGTATTTCGTTCCAATTGGCTTTAATGGCTTTGAGCAAATTGAAAACTTCACCTTCCCTTGGGTGACAACGAGTGATGCTGTACGTTTGAAATTTGGAATAATTGAGCGTCTCATCTTTATTTTTTTAATCGTCTTTTTAGGGGTGGCATTTATTAGTCTGCTCATACATTGGCACGTCTCTCTCAAGCTATTTGAAAGTATAGTTCATATAGAACGATTGAAATGGAAGGGAAGAAACCTGACTTCCTACGTGCTTGTGATTATTTTTGGGGTGATAGGGATACTTGTCACTAGGCAAATTAGTGAATATCAGCTATTGGAGCTTACCCTCTTTTTTTATAATATCCTGCCAATATTTTATGGCATTTTAATCGGCAGTCTGCTCATCGCCAAGAGGAGGTTAAAATCATGAGGGTAAATATTAAACTTCTCGTCATTATCCTAGTAATGGCTTGCTTCCTTACAGGCTGTGGATTTAAAGATATCGATAATCGGATATTTGTTACAGGAATTGGGATTGATCCTTCCGAGAAGGAGGAAGGTAAATATAAAGTAACACTGAAGCTTGCTATCCCAGTTTCGACTATACAGCAGGAAAAGGAGCCGAGCTATCAGTATTTGGTGCATGAAGGTGAAAATATTGAAGAGGCTGTTCGCATACTAGAAACACATACCGACAAGACGCTTGAATTTGGACATACAAAAATAATTCTCGTCAATGAAGAGCTTTTAGAAGGGGATATAAAGGAGTTCATGGACTATCTTTTCAGAAGAGGAGATATTCAAACGATTGCCTGGGTCGGTGCCGCTAAACCAACTGCTGAGGATATACTTCGAACGGAGCCTAAAGGAGAATCCGCAGTCATTTCTCCTCTCTCTAAATTTTTTGGAAACATAGGCACCGAAAGCCCTTATATCGTCTCTACGTATTTGTATGAATTTAGAAGGAGCTTTTATAGTGAGGGTATAGATGCAGTTTTACCGATCGTCGAGTCCAATGAGTCAGGTTCTCAGCTGATTGTAAATAAATCAATCATAGTAAAGGAAAAACAGGATTCGTTTCATTTATCCTCTAGTTTCACTAGGGATTTTAATGCCCTTGCCAATAATATAGGCGGTTATAGCGTTAAATTGGAAACGGATGAATTAAACCTAGTACTGAATTTAATTAATGTAAACATGAAGTACAAGGTCATTAAAAAAAATGGTCAGCCTTCATCTATTAAGGTCGATGTTAAAATGTCGGGTGTAGTAAGCCAGTCAGACAAGAGACTGCATGTGGAAAACCTAGATGAGTATAGTAAGCTAGCCTCCAAGGAAATAGAGACTCGGTTAAAAGAGCTATTTACTACGTTACAAAAAGAAGAGCTAGATCCATTTGGCTTTGGACTTAGATATAGAACCATGCAGCTGTACGAGAAGGACATGGTTGATAAATGGGAGCAAGCTTATCCGAACCTACCATTTGACTTAACCGTAGACGTCTCCTTAAAAAGCACTGGAACGATTCAATAAATACTGTGTGATTAATATCATTGTTAGTATACGTACAAGTAGTATATATTGAACTTGAGCTGGATGGATTTACATTAGTGAAGGTATTTTCTTATTTAAAAGGCTAAGAGTAATACAGTATTTTTGACATTGTAGCATCTCTTTGGTTTGGAAGAAAATAGAGCTATAATAGGGTTGTAATCGTTTTCATTATTAATAAAAAATATGATTCTTGGAGGAATTTATAATGGGTCGTTTAACAGATAAAGTCGCAATTGTAACAGGTGGAGCACGTGGAATGGGTGAGTCACACGTACGTATATTTGTAAAAGAAGGTGCGAAGGTTGTCTTCACTGACTTAAACGAAGAAGGCGGTCAAGCGCTAGCGAAGGAATTAGGAGAAAACGTACTGTTCATAAAACAAGACGTAACAAAAGCGGCAGAGTGGGCAGCTGTTATCGAAGAAACAGAAAAAGCTTTTGGTCCAGCTAACATCTTAGTTAACAATGCAGGGATCAGCATGGCTAAGCCTCTTATGGAAATGTCAGAAGAGGATTATCGTAAAATCGTCGACATCAACCAAGTCTCTGTATTCCTTGGAACAAAGGCAGTTGTTCCTTCTATGGAGAAAGCTGGTGGTGGCTCAATCGTGAACATCTCTTCTATGAACGGATTAGTTGGTGGAGCAGTTGGATACACAGACACTAAATTCGCAGTACGTGGTATGACAAAAGCAGCAGCTCTTCAATTAGCTCACTTAGGCATCCGCGTGAACTCTGTACACCCAGGCGTAATCGAAACACCAATGGTAAGCCAAGGCGACGCAGTAGAACTGATTAAAGAATTCGCTAAGCACATCCCACTTAAACGCGTAGCACAATCAGAAGAGGTTTCTAATCTAGTCCTTTTCCTAGCATCTGACGAATCAAGCTACTCAACAGGATCAGAATTCGTCATCGATGGCGGATTAACTGCACAGTAATAAAATTTGGAGAAAACTCTCCAGTAGATGGCTTTCTACTGGTGAGTTTTTTTCTGCTTGTGCATACGCTAGGGGGCATATTATTCAGGTGACCGACCGATTATTTGGAAAAACCGACCGATTATCTGGCTCGACCGACCGATTATGAGCAAGAACCGACCGATTATTTAGGATAACCGACCGATTATCGGCACAAACCGACCGATTAATGAAATGAGCACACCAATGATCACCATCAACCACCAATTTTTAATTAGCAAGCAGAACAACATCCTCTTACCTTTTCATTTGTTCACATTTCGGACAAAAAGTATTGACAAAAATGTGAACGGGGTGAATAATAATAGTTAAGAGGGGTGTTTCGAAATGGAATCATACGTAAAAATGTTACACGCTACAAAAGTTGTAGGTGCAGCCTTGTTAACTATAGGAATTGCTGTCTTTTTATATGGATCATTCATAAGTGAGTATAGTACGGTAATGGGCGTTGGAATTGGAATCGTCATGGGAGCAGTTTTCACATTTATCATTGGCATGATATTAGTCGCTTCAGAGGAAATGATCGCCAAGCAAATGAAAAAAGAGAGTATCTAAACAAGAGACGCTCTGACAAAAAGGTATTTAGAGGAGTGCTCTAGATGCCTTTTTTGTTGTTTAGGAAATTATAAAATTCTGAACCTGTGGATAAATTGATGTCTACTTCATCGCCTTGCCCCTCGGGGTCAAATGGATAAAAGCTGCTCCTGCGCAAGCTCGTCGCAAACAAGAGCGTTTGCGGTGGCTGAGGAACTGCCTCCTCGCTTTTCTCCATTTGCCTGTCGGGGCAGACATAGGCGCTCGCGCTGTTCCCCCAGTAGTCGCCGCCTCCTCTGTCAAACAACTAGAATGGAAACAACAAAACAGCTAGCTTTAAAAAGAAGTAAAAATGTGAAATCAAGTTGCCGATTTCACGTTTTTTAATTTATTGACTAGTTATGTCCCAGCCTCGATTTAGATTATTGCAAGTAATTAGGTGACGATGAGTTTTTATTTGTTGAAGTTGCACTTATTAGCGATGAAGCTTGATTGTTCCCGTTATTTTGGGAGTCTGATTTTGCATTAGTATCCTGCCCATTAGTATTTCCATTCGATGCTTGGTTAGTATTGGTATTTGATGTGCTACTTGCTGTGGACGCTTGCTTTCCATCTTTATTCGTTTCAGTAGCATTTTGTGAACCGGTCATACTTGTCAAGTCGTTAATAATATTACTAGCTTGAGGAGCAATATTTTGTGCAATGTTACCGATTGCTTGTGCTACCGTTCCACTTGTTTGACTAGAATTGTTACTCGCATTGTTTTGTCCACCCATACCACTCATATTTTGTGTGCCATTATCACTTTGATTGCCAGTCATACTTTGAGTTGTATTTCCTTTATTTACTTCTTTGGCAATATTCCCGACCATCTGCATAAAGGTTCCACTTGTTTGGTTCTTACTATTAGAAGCATTTCCGTTCATCATTTTTTGCAGTAAGTTACCGCTAGTCATCTCAGATGTCATTGCTTTTCTTGGACAATACCTTGTAGCTCCTTCTGCTGTTTTCATGGCACCATACAAGACGAGCATTTGACCTTTTCTACTTTTCGGATTACGTATAAGTTGTATAGTTCCGTAAGCTGTCATTATTGAGCCCATCATGAAACGAGCATATGCATTTCTCGAACTAATATTTTGTTGATTTTGTGTCATGTGTGCCATCCCTCCTATGGATTAATAATTAGTAAATGTTCAAATGTATAGAAATAAGAAAAAAGCAAAACGTACTTATGAAAAGAGAAGTTGGAACATATAGTTCAGCTTTATAATTCCCACCTAATCATTGAATATACAATTTTCTTACCGCTAAAGAACTCATGGAATTACTTCTTCTGGAGTAGTTGAAACTTATACCATAGGAGTGAATGTAGGGTTTCTCAATAATATTCCTTAAATTTTACCGGAATATTAAATGGATAATAGTCTTTACCTTTTTGGGATGCTTGGTTAATTACCGATAGCACTTTCTTATTACTACGTAACATTTGATTGTTGCGGCAGGAGACGCTCCAAGGATGAGGGAGACAGAGGTGATGGCTTAACGCTCAACCCACGGATAGCGTACGTCTAGAGTGGAAATACACTATCATTTGTTCCTATTTTTTTTGAGTCTAAAAAACTATTTCAACAACAAAAAAGAGCGCCTTTGAAAAGACGCTCTTTCCTTTATTACATATCCCACACCATAACGAGTAGTGTACCTAAAATCGTAAATAATGCGAGCAACAAGCCATAATACACATTGACGTAAATAGATTTTTTGTCTTCCGTTTCACCGGCATGCATGAATACGACAAGCTGTAAGCCAGCCTGTGTAAACGCTGTTAGTAGTAAGACAGTCATTCCAACTCCGAACGACATATCCATGAAGTACACCAACAGTGCTACTGCTGTAAGCACTAATGAAAACGCAAAGCCCATTACTTGTTTAAGAGGGAATAATTCTTTCATATTACATCATTCCTTTCAAGTAGATGAAGCTGAAGATGAAGATCCAAATCACATCTAGGAAATGCCAATATAGTGAGAAGATAAACGACTTATTAGCTGTTTCCGGAGTCAAGCCACGTTTCTTGATTTGTAGGAGAATAAATAATCCCCAGAACAAACCGAATGTTACGTGCAAGCCGTGAGTTCCTAGTGTCGTCAATAAAATCGCAGTGAAGGCACTAGTTTGAAGCCCAGCTCCAACATGCACATAGTGAACAAACTCATAAATTTCTACTCCAAGGAATGCTGCACCTAGAAGAAGGGTGATTCCAAAGAAAGTCATCGTTGCTTTCGTACGGTTTAAACGCATCGCGTGAATCGCAAGTCCGATTGTAAAGCTACTCGTTAAAAGTAAAAGTGTTTCGATTAATACTGGTGTTATTTCAAAAATTTCTGCACCAGAGGGACCGCTACCTACGCGGTTCTCTAAGGTGAAGTAGGAGGCGAAAAGTGTTGCGAAAAGCATAATTTCCGCTCCGATGAAAATCCAAAAGCCTAAGATTTTCAAGCTATTTTCCTCTGTGCTGTATTCTAGTGGAAGTGACTTATCTACCTTCATTTTTTAGCACCTCGCAATTTTCTTTCCGTTTCTTCGATTTCCTCTACCGAAATATATCTTCCGTGATCCTGCTCAAATGAACGGTAAGCGAGACAGCCTAAAATACCGATCAATGACACAATGGCAAGTGGCCATATGCTGAAGACCATCGCAAATCCAAAGACGAAGAAGATACAGCTCATGATAAATGGTAAACCGCTATTATTCGGCATGTGAATTTTTTCAACTTTTCCTTGGAATAACTCATAGCCGTTTTTCTTAGAATCCCAAAATGCTTGTGTTGAATCCACTTGTGGTGTAACTGCGAAATTATATTCAGGTACTGGAGTGTGAGTAGCCCATTCCAATGAACGTGCATCCCATGGATCGTCTCCGATATCGCGAGAAGCATAACGTATGCTCCAATAAATGTTGTAAACAAGTAACGCGAATGAAATTGCCATTACACCGGCTCCGATGAACGAAACCATATTCCACATTCCAAAGCCTGTTGACTCAGAATATGTGTACATACGACGGGCTTGACCGTCTAATCCCGTAATATACATTGGGATGAACGCTAGAACGAATCCAATAGACATTAACCAAGCAGTCCATTTTCCTAATCGCTCGTTTAACATGAAACCGAATATCTTCGGCCAATAGTAAGTAAGACCAGCTAGCATTGCGTACACAACACCAGGAATAATTACATTATGGAAATGGGCTACTAAGAACATCGTATTATGATATTGATAGTCGGCTGCTGACATAGCAAGCATTACTCCTGTAACCCCACCTAGTGTGAACAGTGGAATGAACATGATCGAGTAAAGCATTGGTGTCGTGAACTCGATCTTCCCTTTCCAAAGGGTGAATAGCCAGTTAAAGATCTTAACCCCTGTTGGAACAGCAATTGCCATCGTTGTGATGGAGAAGATACTGTTTGACAGTGGACCTTGACCCATTGTAAAGAAGTGATGGGCCCAAACGACAAAGGATAGAAGAGAGATAACTACCATAGAGGCAACCATCGACTTATAGCCGTATAGATTGCGTCGTGCAAAGGTGGAAATAATCTCACTGAATATACCGAATGCCGGCAAGATTAGAATGTATACCTCTGGATGTCCCCAAACCCAGAACAGGTTGGCCCAGAGCATATCCATACCACCATTATCTGTTGTGAAGAAGTTCGTTCCAAACAGTCGGTCCATCGTTCCCATTGCTAGTAATACAGTTAATACAGGGAAAGCGAATACGATAATTACGTTAGCGATAAATGCTGACCATGTGAACATTGGCATCTTCATTAGAGTCATACCAGGTGCTCTCATTTTCAGTATTGTTGTAATGAAGTTAATACCAGTCATTAACGTACCAAGACCAGCTATTTGTATTGCGATCATATAGTAGTTCGTACCAACAGAGGCACTGAACTCGTTACCTGCTAGTGGGAAGTAGGAAGTCCATCCTGCATCAGGTGATCCACCTACGATGAAGGAAATGTTGAATAATCCCATACCCATAAAGAACAACCAGAAGCTAAGTGCATTTAAACGTGGAAACGCAACATCTCTAGCTCCGATTTGTAATGGAATAACGTAGTTAAAGAAAAAGATGATAAACGGCATTGCCATGAATAAAATCATTACTACTCCGTGCGTGGAGAAGACTTCATTGTAATGCTGTGAATCTAAAAATGTGTTTTCTGGCATCGAAAGCTGATAGCGCATCATAATTGCGTCTACGCCTCCGCGGAAAAGCATTAGTAATGCAGATAGCAAGTACATAATACCAATACGCTTATGGTCTACAGTAGTAATCCATTCGCGCCACAGGTATCCCCATTTCTTGAAGTAGGTAATACCTAAAACTATCGCAAGCATCGTAAGGCCGATACCGACCATGGATGCATATATCAAAAAGCTTGGATGTGGTACGGCAAAGCGATCAAAGAAATCCATACTTTTGTTTCTCCTTTCAGGAATCTATAGCTTGGACTATAGTAATCTGGTAAACCTTCTATTAATGATGAGAATGCTCGGATTCTTCATCAGCATTCGTTTGTTCATGATTCTCATGCTCGGACTCTTCCATGTCATGATGCTCGTGATCTGAATCCTCTTCGTCTGTACCATGGTCGTGACTAGGAGCAGGTGAGAATTCTAGATGTGTTCCTGTATACGTAGAGCGCCCAAGATGTCCTGGCTCTAATAATTCTTCAAACTTATCTTCTGTAAGTGCTGGTGCAGTTTCATGTACTTCCTCTACCCATTCCTCAAAATCAGCATGAGACATAGAGGTAACGTCAAAGATGTTTTCTGCAAATCCGGATCCACTGAAGTTCGCATTTCTACCCATGAATTCGCCTTCCACATCAGCTGCTAGGTGTAAGGTAGTAACCATGTCAGACATTGCATACTTTTGTCCGCCTAGCTGTGGAATCCAGAAGCTAGTTATTGGTCCGTGGGAGTATAATTTAAACTCAATCGCACGGTTTGCCGGAATATATAAGTAGTTAACTGTTTCGATATCTTGTTCTGGATAACTAAAATGCCATTTCCAGTTGGAGGAAGAAGCATAAATGATTAACGGCTCTTGATCCTCATAGCCTTGAGGTGTCGACTCAACGATATAGTTACTTCTTACCGATACGATGGAAAGAAAAATAACGATTAGAATAGGAATCCCGACACAAATTGCTTCCACAATTGGATTTCCTTCTATATGAGGTGGCTCATAATCCTCACTTTGCTTAGAAGCACGGTATTTTATTAACACAAATACTAAAATAGCTAAAACGACAATTACGATCCCTGACATCAGGAAAATAGATAGCATAATATCATTTGCCTGTGTTTCGGCCTGTGGACCTTTAGGATCTAAAACAAGTAATGGCTCACAACCTGTTAACACAGTGACAATAGTGAAAACCATCGTCAAAAGAGCCCACTTCAATTTTAATTTCATTGTTGTACTCCTTTCCAATCTACTATATAAAGCTCAAACAACTAGTATTGGTATCAAAGAATTTCTCTCTGTGCCTCTATCTTATTACCTTCCATTTAAAAAAACGAACAATAAAACGGGACTTCACAAATTCTTCAAGAAGATTTGAACGTTCTTTTACACAATTGTAAATGTGACAAATTTATTCAAAAAAGCGTTGAAAACCATAAAGGATTAAGGGATGAAAGTTGACGCTCCAAACTTAAGTTGCTGCTATACAAGGGAATAGGGAAAGAGCTATGAGGTTTGAAATAGGATAATTTTCTTGCAATGTTATGAATTGATGGAATAGGTTGGGCTTGGTAATTATAGATGTAGACGGTAGGGTGTAAGAAAGTAAAAGTATCTTATGCGGACAAAAACAATCTATTAAGGTAGGTAATTATAAATATTAAAAAGGCCAAAAATATTAGAATAAAGAACTAACATCTGTCCCATTTCTCAAACTAAAAAACAATATATTCACATTTAATTTCTATTTTAGTAAAGTTTTTACTAATCCTGACGATAATCAAAGAGGAAATAAGAAATTATCTTGGAGGTTAACAAATGAACTTAGAAATGTTAGGTAAACAATTTATCGCTGGTGAATGGAGAGATGGCCAGAGTAATCTGGTGTTAAACAACACGAACCCATATAATGATCAACCAATCAATACATACAAGCTAGCAAATATTGATGATATAGATTTAGCATATAAGGCAGCACATGCTGCAAAGCTAGAGTGGGATAAGGTCAACCCTTACAAAAAACGCGACATTCTAGAAAATGCAGTGAAATATATGGAGGAGCATGAAGAGGAAATCACGGCTATTATCATGGAAGAGCTAGGTGGTACTCGTTTAAAAGCTGCTTTTGAAATTGGTCTTGTGAAAAATATTATCAAGGAGGCAGCTACCTTCCCTTTACGTATGGAAGGAAAAATCCTGCCTTCTACAATTGATGATGTAGAAAACAGATTATACCGTATCCCTGCAGGGGTTGTAGGAGTTATTAGCCCATTTAACTTTCCGTTCTTCTTGTCCATGAAGTCTGTTGCACCTGCACTTGGAGCTGGAAACGGTGTGGTGTTAAAGCCTCATGATGACACTCCGATTATGGGTGGAACAATCATTGGGAAAATCTTTGAAGAAGCAGGCGTACCGAAGGGATTAATAAATGTTGTAGTTACAGATATCAAGGAAATTGGCGATGCATTTGTAGAGCATCCAATTCCACGAATTATCTCCTTTACAGGCTCTACCCAAGTAGGAAGCTATATTGGTCAGGTAGCTATTAAAAACTTCAAAAAGCCTTTACTTGAGCTAGGCGGAAACAGTGCTTTTATCATATTAGAGGATGCTGATCTTGAGTATGCTGTGAATGCTGCTACTTTCAGTAGATTTACCCATCAGGGACAAATTTGTATGTCTGCAAATAGAATATTAGTTCAACGTTCTATCTATAAGCAGTTCACGGAAAAGTATGCAGAAAAAGTAGCTTCTCTTAAAGTTGGTGATCCACAAAATCCAGAAACAATCATTGGGCCAGTTATCAATGATCGTCAAGCGAAAACACTGCAAGCACTAATCGACAAAGGAATTGAAGAGGGAGCTACTCCTTTCCTAAAAGGAAACGTAAAAGGGAGATTGCTAGAACCAACGATCTTAACAGACGTTACTACGGATATGACGGTTTCCCAGGAAGAGCTTTTCGGACCAGTCGTATGTGTCATGCCTTTTGATACGGAAGAGGAGGCAATTGACATTGCGAATAACACTCGTTTTGGGCTAAGTGGTGCCATTCATACATCTAACCTAGAACGTGGAGTAGAGATGGCTAAGAAGGTCCATACAGGTATGATCCATGTAAATGATTTAACGATTAATGACGAGCCAATTGTTGCCTTCGGTGGTGAGAAGCAATCCGGATTAGGACGACTGAATGGTCAATGGAGCTTAGATGAATTTACAACTTTAAAATGGATTTCAGTGAACTATGGTCAAAGGAACCTACCATACTAATAGGAAAAGAGAGTAAAAAATGGCTGAACATGAATTATTACAAGCATTTGTTAAAATTGCTCCATTACTTAATGGGCTAGTCCAAGATGATATTACTGTGGGCATTTATGATACGGAGAAGCTGATTATTAATATCCCAGGTCAAACCTTTTCGCTAAATGTAAACCCTGGAGATCCATTAATGGAGGGAGACATCGTTACTAATTCGATAAGAAGTAATGCTCCTTTATCGGCCGTTGTTCCGAAAGAGTTATTTGGATTTCCATTGATAGCTCGTGCTCTTCCGCTTCACGATGAACAAGGCAACGTGATTGGTGGAGTAGGTATTGGGACAAGTCTCGAAAAAGCAAACAAGCTTTTTGAAATGGCCGAAAGTTTTTCAGTCATTGTAGAGCAAACGGCAGCTGGTATTGAGGATATTAGTGACTCAGTTACATCGCTAGCAGATCGTGTAACGGACATAACAACTCAAATGAAGGATGTAAGTTCTAGTGCAGAACAAATTGGTGAAATTTCGTCGGTTGTCAAAGGGATATCTGACCAAAGTAATCTGCTTGGTCTAAACGCGGCAATTGAGGCAGCACGAGCAGGAGACGTAGGGAAGGGATTCTCGGTAGTAGCCAATGAGATACGTAAGCTAGCAACAAACTCCAAGGAAAATGTAAATCAGATCAATGACATAACCAAAAATATTCAAGGATTGATTGACACATTAAACCAAGCCTTCCTAGAGGTAAATACCTTGACGGATAACCAATCTGGATCCATCCAAGAGTTTTCAGCAACTATCCAAGAGATTAGCTCTAAAGCACAAGAATTAGCATCTCTTGCACAAGAATCATTAAAATAACATCATCCAAAAGCGAACAGTCAGCTCAAATTTTGACTGTTCGCTTTTTGTATAATTTTAATTCAAACATTATGACGAACGAAAATGGCAATTAATATAGACTCTATGGAAGTTATTTCGTTAAATGAAAGAGAAGCTGAGTATGGATTGATACACTCAAAATTTCTATATTCAAAGTAACACGTTATATATAATCACCAATCGCAAAAAAGGATATAATCGTAATAAGGTTTTATTAATTTAGGAGAGGGAGGTTAGAGAATGGCTGAACTACATAAAAAAATGGGGAATGAAACACATTATTGGAATGCATGGCTGCATCGAAAGAAATTGTATGTGGAGTCTGGAATAATTGGGGTTAATAAGAATAAGGAAGAGATTCAGCTAGGGTTTTTTGAAAACGGTAAAAAGCGTTTGGAAAGTTTAGTAGAGGAAAAAAGAAATCAAGGGTTTGCGGATAGTATGGGGAAAGAGGAGCTTATCATTTATATCCATAACAATGGTAGGCAGTCTAATGAAGAGCTACAAAATGTAGGTATGGAGCTTTGTAGACAAATAGAAATAGAACTAGATGAAACTGGTGTTGGATTTACTGATGGTGTGGGAATCGATGACGAAAAAATGGTAAATATATTTTGCATTGTAGATGATCTGGAAATAGCAATTGAAAAAATCCGACGTGTGATTTCAGAGCAGAAGCTAATAGATAATAATAATATCTTCTTATATGAAAGAAATGTAGAAGAGATCGATCTATTAAAAACAAGGGGATAGTTTTCGCGACTATATACAAAGGGGATGTATTCAATTGAAAATTTTAATGATTAAGAAGTCGGGTAACAAAACTCTGTTTTGGAACATATTTGATTATCAATTTAAAAGTCCGATTATCATTGTAAGTGGCACAGTTGGTATGGAAGGTGCGAGAGAAGAGTATAAGTTAAGATTTTGGGAGAGGCCTAAAAAGTTTATGCAAACATTAGCAGCAGAGAAGGCCAATCAAGGCTATCAATTGGTTGAAGAAAAGGAACTAAAGAAAGTCTATATCCAATATCGGTATAATGAAGAGAACGAGGAAGAGTTTGAGAAGACAGAGGATAAAAGCCTGATGGTTGAAGAAATAGTGGAAGAGGAACTAATGTACACTGGCAACGGTTATGCCTATGGATCGGAAATCGGAGCAGGAGCAGGAACAAGCACATTCCAAGTTTTAGACATAGAGATTGCGTTTAACTCCATTTGGAAGCTATTATCAGAAAAAAAGCTAACAGAAGGCGTGGAAATAGCTTTTGAAACTGATGAAGGAAGCTACGTATCCTTATATCCTAAAGGGGTAGAATTTGAACTAGTATAAGTAGTGATGAAGGCCCGTTCTATGCTATAATAGGAGCCTTAGGTAGATTAGGAGCAGATGATCCCGGTTGAAAGGAAGTTTCCGAAGCTTCTTCCTTTATGTCTATTCGGAAGCTATGTCGGAGGTGTCATGATGAATAAAAGATGGACGATTGAAGAAATCCGTGAGTATGTTAAAAAGAATTCAACCAGTGAATTACTGTCGACAGAATATAAAGGTTTCTCTCAAAAATTACAGTTTAAATGTTCCTGTGGGAATGTCTTTGAAAAGACTTTAACAAAGTTTAAAGGGAGTAACCAGAAAAGCTGTACAGAGTGTGCCCCAATAAAACCATCACGTTAACTAGGAAGAGAGCTGCTATATTGCAGTTCTTTTTTTATGAACCAATAACAATACAGACATTTATTACATGCTAAAAAAGGAATTAGACCAAAAAATTTAGCGTTTTTTACAAATAAATACAAATTGAATTTAAATATACGAATTATTGGATGTATATCCAATATAGACTATTTTTATATTTAAACTCTGTTAGAATAGTATTGGAAGGGAGAGTTTTAATATGTTTAAAAAAATTAGCAAGGCAGTACTAGTTGGTATGTTGGCATTGGGAATTACGGCTTCCGGTAACATATCGGCTGAAGCAGCTACACATAAGGTTATGTGGGGCAAAACAGAACTAAAGGCAGGACAAATTGGTAAGGTAACTATTTTAGCGGACACGGATTTAGTCAAAATCGGTTCAAATGGATCGCTTAGCAAGGTTCGCACTCTTAAAAAGGGCGATGAATATAGAGTTTACACGTATAAGGGGACAAACGGCGGATTATACGGATTAGGTGCAAGTAGCTTCGTGCAAAAAAGTACAAAGTTAAAATACGAAACACCGTCTAAAAGCAAGCTTGCCTTGTTGAACAAGGAAGTACACGGTGGAATCACCCCAAAAGCAGGTATGAAGCTTACGTATTCTCCAAGCTTTACAGAGCCTACAAAGAGAGAGTTTATTACAAAAGTTGAAAATGAATTTGGTGCAACTCGCACTCTTCTGACTATACCGGGCCAGGAAATCGGTGGATATGTGTATAACGAATATACTTCTGCCGAGGGAGTTTCTTCTATAGGATTTGGTGTAAATTATACAGATTGGGGCCTATTTAATGTACAATATCCTTTAATTGAAGGAAAGCAAACGAAAGAGATAGACTGGGATGGAAATGAGAGTATAATCCATAACATCAATGTAATCAGTACAACTAGCACTGTCACAGTAAAGGCAGGCACATTCCAAAATGTTGTGATATTCAAGACTTACGCGGGTTACACTTATTACTTAGCTCCTGGTGTTGGAATTATTAAAATGATAGGCAGCGATGGAATCTTAGATGCTGAATTAATTTCGTTCAAATAATATAAAAGCCAGACCAAGCGAGTTTAGCTGGTCTGGCTTTTCTTATTGTTTCTAGAAAAATGGATTAATTGAAATGTGTATAGTCACAGTAAGAGATACTTTTCTCGTAGCTTCACTCCCTAGAAAGGATTTCAATCAGTTCTGTTGACTTACTTTTGTCTAGTTGAGAATACTTATGTTCTCCGTAAATAATAATTTCCACTGTAGAGTTTGGGCTAATCCACAGGCTATAAACTAATCCTTTAGCTTTTGGAGCTGGAAAGGAAAATCGGTAATCGGGAGGGCGTACCATTTCTACTTTTGCATTTTCCCAATCCATCATATCTATAATCTCTTTAACTTTCTTAACATCCTCGTCATTCGTGATATCTTTGAAAACCTCGTATTTATTTTCATCCCCAACACGCTTTTGAACTTCTATTTTTTGAACTTCTATATTTTGAACTTCGTCTTTTGTAGCATTCGAACAACCCGTTATACATAATAAAATGATTCCTATGAAAGTAATAAAATATATAGTAATTCTCAATATTAATTTCCCCCTTTAGTAAGATTATATGTTTACTTACGTTAATTAAATAAATTAGAAGTTCACCCTAATCTATTTTTAAATAAAAAAGGATAAGAATTTAATGTTATAATTTCCAAAAGATAAGCGAATTGTTGATACAAGGAAACTAGATAAATAATGACATGAGTGGAGGTACAATATGAGAAAAAGAGGTTCAACTATAATTACTTTGTTTTTGTTAGTAGCTATAAGTGTCAGCATTTATTTTTACTTCAATCAACAAAAAGCTTTTGAATACTTTTTCAAATTTAATGAGAGTTATGTAAAAACACAAGTTGGGGACGTAACAATTTATAAATCCCCGCAAGTTTTGTATGATTCGCAAGCAGTTTTAGAACAGTTAGCATCGACAAGACAATTAGCACAAGATTTATTTAAAATGGAATTTACATCGCACGATTCACTTCCTATTTTTGTTACTTTACCTGGATATAAAGGTCATGAACGAATGGATACAAATACAGGAGTGTATTTAAGTGAAATGGGAAATATTTTAATCAATGGAGAAAACGAGCAGTTTGCATCATATACAACACTTCATGAATATAGCCATTTTTTATTTGATTTATATTTAAGAGAGCACGAAATATCTATTCAAGAATTACCCGCTTGGTTCACAGAAGGAATAGCGGAATACTTTGCCTTTCAGGTAGAGCAAGCTTTCCCAGTTTTATATTCCTACTATTTCGATACTTTTCCATTTGAAAGATTACAGGAAAACCATAATGAAAATGTAAATACTATATATCTTCAAGGCTTTTATGCCATTTATGACTTAATTGAAACCTATGGGGAAGATGTAATTACTAAAGTCATTTTGGCATATAAAGATTCTGGTGATTTTGCCACAGCTTTTGAGGCAGTAACTGATGAAGAATATGTGGCGTATCATGAAAGCTTTCGCCTAAATAAAAATAAAATCAATATGCTAGCGGATAAAAATTTAGACCCAGAAAAAGTAATAACAATAGGAGAGCAACTGCTAGCAGATCAATCGAGCATAAATCCATACTCTCCCTTCGTTTTGCCATATCTAGTTACTGCGGCCTTAGAAGTAAATGATGTAAGTTTAGCTAGTACATATTTTAAATCACTTGAACAGCTGTTGTTTAATCCAAATGATTACTTATATTATGCTGTACAATTTGCAGAAGCAGGAGAAAGATCATTTGCTGATGAACTTATCGAAAAAGGTCGTTATTTTGCAGAAGCTTATCATTATGATGTAGAGATATATGAGGTAGAGGCTAAAAAAATAATAACATACTAAAACTGACATTATTGAATCATTAAAGAAATTCATTTGTTGTATTTGGATAGCATTAACAATAGATGGCTTATCGCTCGAACTTGTCGTCTCTGACAAGGGAGTGATAAGCCATTAGTTTTACTATAGAAATGTTTTAATCAAGTCATTCCTCAATCCACAGTATTAGCCAGTCTTTGCTTTTTAGATTTTCTAAAGTAGAGAAGCTCATAAATACATGGAATTACAATTAAGGTTAGTAGGGTAGCCATTGCCAATCCTCCGATTACAACAATTGCAAGACTTTGTGATACAAGGATACCTGACTCGGCTTGCTTTAGTAACAGTGGGAGCATGGCACAGATGGTCGCGATGGCTGTCATAAAAATTGGTCGCATTCTAGTGGTGGCAGCTTCAACCAATGATTCCCGTATCGTCATTTTCTGTTCATTTTGCTTCACTCTGTCTAGCAAGACAATGGCATTCGTTACAACAACTCCAATTAGCATAAGTGCACCAAGTAGAGCAGTTATATCAATGGAAATACCACTTATTACGATTCCAAGCACAGCTCCAATTGCTGCTAATGGTAGCGAGAAGAGAATTGCAATTGGTGTGCGAATGGATTTGAAGGTTATCACCATGATTAAAAATACTAATCCAATGGAGACGAGCATCACTAAAAAGAGATCCTCAAATTCATCTGCCTGCTGACTACTAGAGCCACCTACAAATACTTCTATATCCTTTGATATTTCTATTCCTTTTTTACCCTCACCATTTCCGAATATCGCCACGTTTATTTCACTAGCAATTTCAGAAAGTCTAGCTGGATCGACATCTGCAGTAATTCTTAGATAGGTTTTCCCATCCTTGTGCAGTAGGGTAGTGGCAAGCTTTTCAGACTGTAGGGTTGCCACAGAAGCTACCGGAACAGCTCCCTCGCTAGTCATGATCTGGATAGATTCTAAATCATTTGGTTTTTCTATATCTAACAGTGGCTCGAGCATAACTGCTTTTTCCTTGCCATCTATATTAATGGTTCCGATCGGTGTTTTATTTAACATTACACCTAATTGTTGAGCAATTTGCTCTGTATTACCTTTGGAAGGGTCAACAATAAGTGAGTAGACCGTTTTCTTTTCATCTTGATTTGTAGTGACTTTATTTACGCCAGTAATAGGTTGAATTTTTTCTTGAATAGTCGGCGCAAGCTTTTCTAAGCTTTCGATATTCTCTCCGACTAAATCAATATTAATATTAGTACTGGAGCCACCCATCATAAATGAGGCTTCTGTCATTTCAAATGCGGCATCTGAAAACATTTCTCTTTTTCCTTCAATTGACTCCATTACTATTGGGATATCATTCTTATCATGTAATAAAATACTGAAGTAAGCTTCCGTTGAAGAGCCCACCGCTCCATATTGTGCTGCCTCCGAAGGAGTACCTACTTGCGCAAAAACATGTTCTACCTCATCCATTTCGAGAATATAAGATTCCATATCCATCATGTTTGACTGCACTTCCTCGGCAGCTGTGCTCGTTGGATAGGTTAACGTGACGGTTATATAATCGGAAGAGGAACTATTGACTGCTCCTTTTGGTATAAAAAAGTATGTGCCAATGGAACCGAAAAATAATGCTGCGGAAATCAAAAAGATGACCCACTTATTATTTAACGACCAGGTGACAAGCTTTGGAAAACGAGTAGCCGCCTTACGCTCAGGTAACTTCGTGTTCTTCAATAAGCTAGCACTCATGATAGGGACAACCGTTAAAGCAACTAATAGAGAGGCTAACAGCGAATAGGTAACAGTTAGAGCAAAGGGTAGTAAAAAATCCTGTAAGGAACCATTTAATAAGCTCATGGGAAGAAAAACAGCTACAGTCGTTAATGTCGATGCTGTAATGGCGACTCCAACCTGTTTTGTGGCATCAATCACCATTTGAACACTAAACTTTTCGGACTGCATCTTCCGAAAAATATTCTCTATGACTACTATGCTGTCATCCACTAATCTCCCAACTGCAACCGCGACACCACCAAGCGTCAAGATGTTCAATGTCACACCAGATAGCGATAGTAAAAATAAAGTCAGGCATAGCGATAGAGGAATCGAAATAATCGTAATAAAGGTAGACCGAATGTTACGAAGGAATATCATGATTACAATAGTTGCAAACAATGCTCCGAGTAAAACTTCCTTCATCATCGTGTGGACAGAATTTTGAACCAAGTCCGAGGAAGATACATAAATGACGGATTCTTGCTGCGTATACTTTTCGTTTAATTCCTTTGTTACTCTTTCCACTTCCTTACTGATCGTCACTGCATTGGATGTGCTATCCTTTGTAATACTAATATCCAGTGTATCCTTGCCATTAAAGTGACTCATAAAAGCTGAATCGGTTGCTTCCTGAATATTAGCAATGTCCTCCAGTGTTACTTCAGGTACAATGGTCATTTGCTTTAACTTATCTAAGCTAGTTACATCGCCGATGACCTTAATATTACTGACTTGACCGTTTACCGTCTTCTCTCCAACAGACACCGCAACATTTTGTCCTTGAAGTATAGTTAATACTGATTCAATGGGAATTTGATTCTCCTGCATTTTTTCCATATCCAATTGAACTGAAATGGTTGTATCATGTGCCCCGTATAAATCTACGTTGGAAATCCCTTTGATTTGTTGATAGCGTGAGATGAGCGTGTTCCTTGCAAACTCCACATTTTCAGAGGAAAGTCCATCCTCAAACGTAACAGCGATATTCACAATAGGGATCATAGACGTATGCAGCTGGGAAACTACTGGCTTCGCTATACCGGAAGGGAAGGAAATGTGTGCTAAAGCTTCTTGTACCTCCTGTTTTGCGAGCTTCATATCATATCCAGATTCATAGACGATGTCTACATGTGAATATCCATCCCCTGTTCTGGAATAGATGGAAGACTTCCCATTTAGACCGTTTATTGCGCTTTCAATCGGACTTGTTACTTCAGTTTCCATTGTTTTTGCATCTGTTCCCGAACCCATCGTTATAATGGTGACCTGTGGATTATCCGCTGAAGGTAAGAACTCCATTGGCAAACGAAAGTAACTAATCACACCAATTACTAAAACTAATACAGTCAATACAGCTATTGCTGCTTTGTTGCTAAATGCCCACCTGGTTAACAATGACACACTTGACTCCTCCTTTTAAATGAAAACAATGTGTATGAGTGCTCTTGATGTAATTTCTTTCTAATTGTATAAAAATGGCAAGAATGTCACATTGTTCGTGAGGATGAATTGTTACTAAGACCAGGGGCTGAAAAGGATGTGATACTTAAGGTGAGTGAGCCGAAAAGTGAGCAGAAAGATTCTTGGCCTCTAGTATGGTAAGTCGGTGAGATGCAAAAAGCTCCAAGCATGGGTCGCTTGGAGCTTAGGTGAATTAGTTGAACAGTACGTCATAATTTAACTTCCATTATACAATTAACCTCTTGGAATCCAACCTTCTTATAAATCTCTTTGGCAAAGTTAGAGGCAAAAACATTTAATCGGACCGCTTCATAGCCTTGTTCTTTAAAATAGGAGCTTCCTTCATTAATGAGGATTTTAGAAAGTCCCTTTCCTCTATGGAGCGGCAGAACATAAATTTCATATATAAACCCAAACTTGTTGTCAGTAAAATAGTCTGTATTTTCACCTAGCATGATCCAGCCTTGAATGGCTTCCTCTTCTTTAATCACTAAGTAGAAGCCACCTTTATCTATAACCCCTTGAAACATGGCTATTGCCTTCTCTTCACTAATCTCCAGTTGCGTTGCATCATATGTAGAGCTTACTGCATGAGAAAGAATAAATGAGATATCCTCTTTCGTTGCTTTTGTAATCATATAAATCCCCCCTCTATCCTATTTTATTTCCACAAGATTTGGTCATAATCCTTTAATGCACTCATTTAAAATAACTATCACCTCGCATAACAAATTAGTAATGTATCACTAATGTATAGTTTGCTATGCTTGTTTAAAGGGGGCGTATTTATGCATACATTTCACGTTAGCTCTATTGGAACAGTACATAACACTAGAAAAACTCCAGAGGATGATTATTGGGGGGAGGTAGTTTCTGAAATCAGGTTAAACAATGATTGGGACGAGAGCAGTCTAGATGGTATTGATGCTTTTAGTCATGTGGAAATCATTTTCTTGTTTCACCTTGTTTCTGACGATCAAGTACAATATACTGCTAGGCATCCAAGAAACAATACGACTTATCCGAAGGTAGGTATATTCGCGCAGCGAGGTAAGAATCGACCAAATAAAATAGGACTTACTACGGTTGAATTGATTGAACGGGACGGGTCATCGATCTTTGTCAAAGGGTTAGATGCGATAGATGGGACTCCAGTGCTAGACATTAAACCCGTGATGAGCGAATTTCTACCGAAGGGGAAAGTGAAGCAGCCACAATGGTCAACGGATTTAATGATGAATTATTGGGAGTAAGCTTTAAAAAGGACTTAAGCGTCCGATAGCGAATAAAAGAAAGAGTACAGTTTATTTAGGAGGGAGCATATGAATTTAATCGAACGAATAGATACGGTCTGCTTAAAGGTGCGGGATATTAATACCGCAAGCAGTTGGTATCAGGAGATGCTAGGACTGGAGGAACAGTATAGGGAGGAACACTATGCCATTTTGAAAGTTGGAGAAAGTGGTGTACCCTTGACGCTTGAAAAGGGAGAGCCAAATGGTGGAGGAATTAGTACATATCCAATCTTTTTCTCTTCTTCTATAGATGAAGCGCATAAAACATTATCCAGTCGAGGAGTAACGGTCACAGATATACAGCAGGATGGCCTAAACACCTATTTTGAGCTGTTCGACGTAGATGGGAACAAATCTCAAATTTGTTACTGGAAATAAGGATGCTCTAAAAGACTTATAGTAAAAAGAACAACTTTTAAAGGGTGGAATGCACATTGGACTTTGTCACATCATTATTTAACTCACATTATGATCTATATATAAGATTAGCAGTAGCCACATTCATAGGTCTGTTAATAGGACTAGAGAGGGCTATTAAGCACAAGCCTGCAGGGATTCGTACGCATATTTTAGTATGTCTCGGCTCTACACTGGCGATGAGCTTATCTACCTTAAACCAAGGGCCTTATATGGATCCCATGCGATTAGCAGCTCAAGTTATTAGCGGTATCGGCTTTCTAGGAGCAGGAGTTATTTGGGTGGATAAGGATAACGTGAAACGAGGTCTAACAACAGCAGCAAATCTTTGGATTACCGCATGCGTAGGTTTAACAATCGGTTATGGCGCATATGATTTAGCAATACTCACAGTTTTCCTCATGTTTATCGCCATGAACCTTCCAAGGGTATTAGAGAAGATGAGACTTCTACCTCCAAGAGGGAAAGAGAAGGAAGAGCATGAGGTTGATAGTGATGGGGAATAAAAGGTGGAACAAAGCCACGCTACCAGTTTAGCTACTGGAGTGATGGCTTTTTCTTTGTAAAATCTATATTGCTTAATTCGCAGCAAATAGGAATGAAACAGCCAGCCTAATAATATTATTTTAAAGAGGATTCTTTGGACAGAATCGTTTGCGGATAAACTAATTTTTAGTACAAGACTTCTTTGCTAGAACGACTATATGATAAAAGAAAGGAGTATTATTTGGAGCTATTCCTTATCAAGTCATTTAAACATCTTAGTTTGTATGAAAAAGAATGGTCAACTATTTTAGCAGCAAATCAAAATTCTAATCCATTTCTAGAATTTCATTTTATATACAATTGGTGGAGATATTTTTCAGATGATAAGAAAATTGAGATTTATAGTGTTAGAGAAAACCAGAAAGTCATTGCTTTTTTTCCCTTTATAGTGAGTAAAAAGAACAATGTTAAGATTGTGCAAACATTAGCTATTCAATCCTGTCCTTATACAGACTTCGTAGTAAAGAAGAGAGATTTAGATCGAGTGCTTATGTTTGTGATGGACGGAATTATTTTAGATAAGCAGCAGGCTGTATTCTTGATTAATTCGTTAAGTTATGACAACCATACTCATCTAAAATTAAGGAATTACATGAATGCTAGAAGCTACAAATGTATAGAAAAGAAAAACAATCCAGTAGAAATTTTACATGTTATAACTCCAATGATGGAAGTAAAGCTAAGGGCACTAGGTGATCTACAGGAAGAGGTTGTGACATTTGACCAATTGCAGTCATTATTAGAGGGAAACATGGACAAATTTAATCACTCCAGTAACGATAGATTGGATTTTATGAAAAAGTTTGAAGGTGATCGGCCTCATGTCAGCGCAAAGGTAATACATCTTAATAATGAATTAATAGCATTTTCTTATGGTTTTCAGTGGCTGGATAAATACATGGAGTATGGAAACGGAAAACTAAAGGATCTTTTTCATGCTGAGAAGCTGCTTGGCGAGGTTATGCCCATACATGCTCCAGGCACTGTGTCTATCCTATTTTCAACTAAAAATTTTAGGGGTAAGCTTGGTCTTATCCTGGAAAAACGTCATATAGCAAAATATGAAAGAAAACAATTGAATCCTACTAAGAAGAAGGCATTTAAGAAAAAGCATTCTATTCTTATTGCTGAGCTCAACGATATCCACATCAAAGCCCCCAATTGTAACTTTAAAAGTATTTCTAACACAGAGATATGGTCAGGTAACCGCCAAAGATTCCTTCTCAATTACCTTCGAGGTTTCGAGGGCTATCATTCTGGAAATCCCCAAAACACTTTTTGGATCAATTCAACATCGCTTTATATTGATGAACTAAATCATAAAGAAAAGCTATCTGAAGGAACTCTTTTTATAGAAGGGTGGGAGTCTGAGGAGCTAGAAAAGATACTATGCTTTACACAAACAAACTACAGAGTACGGAATATATTAGTACGTGTTAATAAAGACAACAAAAATCAAATCAAAAAATTAATGCTTTTTGGATTTCAAATTAGAGATAAGTTTTTGATTCCTAGCTAGGAGAAGATTTTTCCTTTGCGTGCAACGTCTAATTACTAGGCTTGACCCACAAAGAGAAGGAGTCGACTTTTGATTAGAGGGCAGAGTGGAGACTTTCAATGAGAATAGTACGAGCTGAAGATCCAGGAGAGCACATATCGTTACTTTAATAGAAAAAACTTTAGACAAAACATCACAATTCATGGTGTTTATCTAAAGTCTGGAGCGACTAATTATTGATTAGTCGCTTCTTTGCTTTTACTTAGCCTATTCAATTGTACAATCTCAGCATCTTCATTCTTATGACCGGTTATTAAATCTCTCAATATATGAGATCCGAGCATACTATAAACGGTTCCGTTTCCACCATAACCTAATAGGTAATAATGATTTTCTTTCGTTGGATCTTCTCCAATGAATGGAAGATTATCAGTAGATTCTCCAAAAGTCGCAGCGTATGCATAATCAATGCTTATATCGTATTGTGGGAATAGTTCTCTCGCTTGGAAAAGAAGATTTTCTACTCTCTTCATCATCAGCTCTTCCGATTGTGGTGCCTCAGGTTGGTCTTTGTCCATACCACCTATAATTAATCTACCTTCTTTGCATGTACGAGCGTATAAGTAAGGTCGCTTTGTCTCCCATATTAAAGCTTTTTCATGCCAGCCACTTAAATTACTAATAGGATTGCTGACGCACACATAAGAATGATTGATATCAGCTCCCCTACGTTTTCCAACAGGGACATCCTCATATCCAGTCGTATATACAACTTTTTTAGCATAGAACGGTTTTCCAGCAGTACGAACTTCCATGTCCTCGTCCCTATCTATCACATTTATAACTTCTGTATATGGATAGAGATGAACGCCTAGTTCTTCCGCTTTTCGAAGAACCCCTTGTACAAACTTTAACGGGTTAACCTCTGCATCACCTAAAGTTAGTAGGGCGCCATCCTTGGAAAAGGAAAATTTTTTGGCTATCTCGTTCCTTCCTAAATAATCACAAGGAAAGTTATATTTTTGAAGTGTTATGTATTCCGCCTTTAGTTTCTCCACATCATTTTCTTCACTAGCAAAGCACAGGCTAGGGCGTCGTATAAAATCTGAATCCTCATCGAGACTTTTAGCCACAAGCTCTAAATCATCCATTGCTTCATAACAGAGCTGATAAAAGCGAACAGCATCCTTTTCGCCGATTTGGTCAATTAGTTCATGAAGCATAATGTCATTTGAATACTGAAGTAATCCTGTATTTGCGCTAGTGCTGCCGGTACCCATCATACGTTTGTCTAATACTGCAACCTTCAATCCGGCCTTCGCAAGCGATAGCGCAGTTAAGGAGCCAGACATTCCTCCACCGACAATAACGACATCGTATATATCTAAAGGTTCAATGAATGTTGGTGTAAATGGTTTCGTTGTAGTTGGCCAATAAAGAGACCCGTTATGTAGATTCATATGTACCTCCAAAGAGTTTTTTAGAATTATATACCCTTAATTTTTATTTTCAATCCATGTTATAATAATATGTGATAAAAGTATTAAACTGCTTGTTTAGGTGCTTTTAATAAACTAAAGGATGATGTATATGACACAGGAAAAACCTCGTGTATTAGTTATAGATGGTATGGCATTATTATTCCGTTCTTTCTTTGCAACTGCTATGTCAGGAAACTATTTTAAAAATGAAAAGGGGATTCCAACGAATGCAGTACAAGGCTTTGCACGTCATGTATTGGCAGCACAGGAGCTAATGAACCCTACTCATATGGCGGTTTGCTGGGATAAAGGAATGAAGACGTTTAGAAATGATTTATATGATGGGTATAAGGCGAATCGGCCAAAACCGGCAGAGGAGATGATTCCTCAATTTGATATGGCCCAGGAGCTGTCGGAGCATTTAGGATGGCAAAACTTTGGGATAGTTGGAATGGAAGCAGACGATACGATTGCATCTATTACACATAAATGGAAAGACGAGGCACATTTCACGATTGTCAGTGGCGATAAGGATTTACTTCAGCTTTTAGATCCTTCTACTGAAATTGCATTCACGAAAAAGGGCTTTACGATATATGACTACTATAATCATGAAAGATTCACAGATGAATACGGTATCTCTCCACTGCAGTTCCCGGATGTGAAGGCTTTTATGGGAGATTCCAGTGATGGCTATGCAGGTGTAAAGGGTATTGGACCGAAAACTGCTCTTCAGCTTATACAAGCCTATGGTTCAGTTGAAAAGGTAATAGACTCTCTGCATCTCTTAACAAAGGGGCAGCGAACAAAAATCGAAGCTGATTTAGAAATGCTTCACTTATCGAAGCAGCTTGCCACCATCAGTAGAGATGTACCAATTGAAGCGGAGCTCGATCACTTAGTCATACCGAATATTGATACGAACAAATTCGATTTTTTATATGAGCATGGCTACACTATTTTAGCTCGTCAGCTGCAAGGGAAACAGAAGCCGGTGGGACAACTTTAATAAATGTGAGGATAGGAGCATTTTCCGTATATTTTATCTTGCGTATAGAACTTTCTCGTCCTCTTCCACCATTATCATGAACGATTAAATAGAGTTCATCGTTATTTTTTTCATACCCAATTAATGGTACCCAGTGATAGGAAAAAGAGAATTTCTGATTCCATTTAAAAGAAAAATATTTATCAAACTTTAATGCCACTGGTCTACCTTGTTGCAGCTCACCTAAGGACTCCTCTATGGAGCATTTTTGGATTGTCCAACCAGGACCAAGAAGCTTTTTTAATCGCCTAATAAATCGATATGTAAATAGACCGATTCTTGTTCCTTTTAAATGTTTATATAAATCGTTAGGAATGTAGGAGTGGTTCGGTAAAAGATAGTTTAGGAGCACGTATACTGTGACCGGTCCACATGCAGAAGATTGTAGCTTTGGATTAATGGAAACATCGTACTGGGAAAAGCCTTTAACCGGCAACTGGATTTTCAAGTGAATTCTCCTTTCTGGTTACTATATACAGTACGTTTATATTACCCTAAAAGTTTTTACTAAAAGCATTAAATTAAGTTAATTTCCTAAATAACGTTTTCCATTTTAAACACGAACAATTATTTGATTGGATGCGGCATGAGAGACAAGGCGTAGAAATTAAACTTGTGTATCAGTCGCTAGCAGAACGGTTTCCAGTAGCTAAAATCAATTATTGTTCGTGTTTTTTATATAAATAGCAATTCTAATTTAATTACTAAGGGGATGGATGGTTTGATTAGAGTATTAGGGGAAAAGGATTTTGAGGCAGCAGCTGACCTAGCGTCTATGGCATATCCAGGAATGGGCATTCAGTCAGAGGAAAAGAAGAAGGAATATGAGGAAAGACTGAAACGAGAGCAAAGGGAAGAAAACGGCATTCTTTTTTATGGAAGCTTTAACGCAAAAGAAGAATTAGTAGGAATCTACCGACGAAGTGATTTTGAATGTAATATTAATGGTGAGTTTCAACGTCTATTTGGGATAGGCATGGTAGCAGTACATATTTTACATAAGAAGGAAAAGGTAGCTTTTGAGCTGTTGAACCATTTTCATCAAGAGGCAAGAAAGGAAAATGTTGCCCTTGTTGCTCTATATCCTTTTAGCTCTAGTTTTTACCGCAAAATGGGCTATGGCTACGGACCATTAAAGTACGAGTTTAGGATAAAACCAGGTGCTTTAAATAGTAATGGACAGAAGGACTTGGTAGAGCTGTTATCTCCTACAGATGTAGAAGAAATTACAGTCTTATATAACAACTTTGCCCAAATGCATCATGGTATGATCAAACGGACATGGAGTGAGCGTCAGCATATTAAAAATGCAGCATCTCGTTATGTAGGGGTCCGAGAAGACGGCAAGCTGATTGGTGCCTTGGCTTTTAGCCTTCAGCCAGTGAAGGATAGTCACTTCCTGCATCAAAATATGATGATTCATGAGTGGGTATGGAGTAATCAGAAGGGCTTTAAGCAGCTAGAGGCATGGGTTCATTCCCAGCAGGACCAGGTCGACCGAATCATATATGGAACAAACAACCCGGCATTTGTTTATAGCTTAAACAATCCACCAAATGACTCTAATCATTTAATTCCCAGTGTCTATCATGAGGTGGCTACCACTGGATCGGGTTTAATGTACCGGATTTCAGATATACCACTCTTTTTTAAGCAGATGCATTTTCAAACACTTCGCAAGCCAGCCGGCCAACCAGAAATTATTGTGAAGGTCGAGGACACCTTTATCGAGGAGCAGTCAGGCTTTTATAAGCTTTCATTTTTGGGTGGAGAATGGGATATTGAAAAAGTTGGAGAGAATATCGGTCAGGTGAACATCGAAATAGGAATTCAAGATTTAAGTGCATGGTGGATGGGCTGTGTATCGATTAAGGATTTGGATAGCTATGGTGAAGTAGTAGTGAAGGGTTGTAGCCCAGAGGATTTAGATGACTGGTTTAAGCCACGAAAAGCACCAATTTGTATGACAAATTTTTAAGTTAACATGATAAAAAAGACAAAGGGAGATGCGAGAACAATTTCTCGTTTCCTTTGTCGCTAGAAAAAAGGTTTAGGAGAAATCCCTAATCCTTTTTTTATTTAGAAGCGATTGTTTTATTGGATTCTTGCAGTAGGCGGTTCAATGCTTCTCGGAAATTTTTATATGTTTCGATATTAACATGTAGATCTGCATGGACAATTTCTCGAATAAATTTTGGGTTAAAGCCAACATAGATTGGACGGATCCCCATTAAACGAAGAGAGCTATTCAGTCGGGATATAGAAATGGCCAATTCATTGTAATCGAATTCCTCAATATGCTCCACAGTTACACCGGTAAAATCGAAAATAGCGTGTTCTACTTCTTTATGCTCGCCAATATATTGTAGCGTTTCCGTCTCAATATTTTCAAAGCGTTCCTTATACATATAGCCGGCAATCGGCATCAAAATTGTTTTAGGCACAATAGATGGAATGATTGGGGTGGACATTGCTTTTATAATTCGTTCATAGTAAGCGACTTTTTCTTTTAATTCCAGAATTTCGTTTTCTTGCGACAAATATAACACCTCTGTTTTTCTTATTATGGTAAGAAAGTAGAAGAGGACTGTCGTTAAGAGCAGTCCTATTTCCTTTCATACTTTCTAAGGTTACCTTGGCTTATGTGTTCTAAAGAAAGTATAGACTATTCAGTTTGAATATTATGCCTATATGTAGCTGTTCTAAATAGTATCTATTTAGTTTGCGCTTGTAAAAATTCTTCTACCTGGTCCGGTGTTTTCGCATTTGCACTATGCAGGTGAGCTTTTTTCTCGCCGTTTTGGTATATAAGTAGGCTAGGAATCCCCATTACTTCATACTTTTCAGCGATTTCAGGTAGTTCGTCACGATTTACTTCATACCATGCGTAATTATTATACTTTTCCATGATAGGATCGATAAACATTTCCATGCGACGACAATCAGGACACCAGCCTGCTTCAAATTTTACTAGTACCTCTTGATCACCAGAAATGATTTCATTAAATTGTTCAGTTGTAGTAATTTTTTTCATTATAAGATACCTCCAATGATAATACATACAGTTTACACTGTTTCCCAAATAGGAGAAAGAAAAATGTATTAAATTATTCATTTTATTATTGCGAAAATTTAAACATTGCACTAGAATAATAGATATAGAGATTGCTTCTATTTTTTTTGTAATTAAAATGAATGAGCGTTCATTCAAGATGAAGGGGAGGCTTTGCACGTGACATATCAAATTAAAAAAGCAGCTGTACTTGGTTCAGGGGTAATGGGATCTGGGATTGCAGCTCACTTAGCAAACATCGGTATACCAACACTTTTGCTGGATATCGTACCAAAAGAAGTTAGTAAAGAGGATGAAGCAAAAGGACTTACATTGGAGCATCCTTCCGTACGTAATCGTTTTGCGGAAACTGCCGTACAGAAATTATTAAAGCAAAAACCAGCACCATTAACATCGAAAAAGAACCTGCAATTAATCACGGCAGGGAACTTAGAGGATGATCTTGAAAAGCTAAAAGATGTGGACTGGATTATTGAAGTAGTAGTAGAAAACTTAGATATTAAGAAAAATTTATATGACAAAATAGATGCAGTTCGTAAGCCAGGAACAATTATAAGCTCTAACACATCAGGGATCAGTATCAATGCAATGGTAGAAGGTAGATCAGAAGACTTTGGCAAGCATTTCCTAGGCACTCATTTCTTCAATCCACCTCGTTATTTGAAGCTATTGGAAGTGATTCCTGCTAATACGACTGCTCCTGAAGTAGTAGAATTTATGCAAACCTTTGGTGAGGATGTCCTTGGAAAAGGTGTTGTTCTTGCAAAGGATACGCCTAACTTCATAGCCAACCGAATTGGAACATACGGTTTACTTGTAACCCTTCGTGAGATGCAAGCAAGAGGCTACTCGGTTGGAGAGGTAGATTCTGTTACTGGTCCACTTATTGGTCGTCCAAAGTCTGCTACGTTCCGTACACTTGATGTAGTAGGTCTTGATACATTTGCTCACGTAGCAAAGAACGTGTATGACCAAACAACAGGGGAAGAGCAAAAGGTTTTTGAAGTACCCGCTTTCATGCAAAAAATGCTTGAAAACAAGTGGCTTGGTGCTAAAACAGGGCAAGGCTTCTTCTTAAAAGAAGGCAAAGAAATTAAAGAATTAGATCCGGAAACTTTAGAATATGGACCAATGAAAAAGCTGAAAACTCCTTCCATGGAAATGGCAAAGCAACAAAAAGGCTTAGCTGCTAAAGTGAAAACGTTAACATATGCAAAGGATCGCACGGGAGAGCTTTTATGGAGTATTTTAAGCCCGACACTTATTTATTCTGCACAGCTTCACGG
Organism: Psychrobacillus sp. FSL W7-1493; assembly: GCF_038004905.1. Lineage (NCBI taxonomy): Bacteria > Bacillati > Bacillota > Bacilli > Caryophanales > Bacillaceae > Psychrobacillus > Psychrobacillus sp. FSL W7-1493. Next base: position 1,222,226 of record NZ_JBBOSB010000001.1, read on the forward strand.
TGAAATTGCAGATGATATCGTTGCGATTGACAATGCCATGAAATGGGGCTTCGGCTGGCAGCAAGGACCGTTTGAAATTTGGGATGCAATCGGAGTAAAAACTTCTGTTGAAAAAATGCAGTCAGAGGGCTATGAAATACCTGCTTTCGTTCAGTCCTTATTAGATAAAGGATTCGATTCCTTCTATAAAGAAGATAACGGTGAATTGTTCTTCTTTGACGGATCGGATTACCAGGCGGTACCAGTAAATGAAAAAATGATTAACCTAAAAAGCTACAAGAAAAAGCACGGTGTCATCAAATCGAATTCAGGTGCTAGCCTGATCGATTTAGGAGACGGGATTGCATTGCTTGAATTCCACTCTAAGTCCAATTCTATTGGGTTAGATATTCTTCAAATGATTAACTTTGCTGTCGATGAAGTAGAGAAAAACTTTAAGGCTCTTGTTATTAGTAACCAAGGTAAAAACTTCAGCGTTGGAGCAAACCTTGGCATGATTCTAATGGAAGCGCAAGATGACAATATTTTTGAACTTGATTTCGTTGTTCGTCAATTCCAAAATGCGACAATGAAAATTAAATATTCTTCGAAGCCAGTAGTAGTTGCTCCTTTTGGAATGACATTAGGCGGAGGAGCAGAGGTTACTCTACCAGCAGCTCATATCCAGGCATCTTCTGAAACATATATGGGACTTGTGGAAGCGGGCGTTGGTCTAATCCCTGGTGGTGGGGGTAATAAAGAGCTTTACATGAAACACCTAAAAGGAATTCCAAACGGAGTGCAAATAGATTACTTAAATGTAGCTAGCAAGGTTTTTGAAACAATCGCTATGGCTAAGGTATCCACTTCGGGTGAAGAGGCACGTGAGAACAATTTCTTAAGCATGGCTGACGGCATTAGCGTTAACCCAGATCACTTAATCTATGATGCGAAGCAAGCCGCACTAGCCCTAGCAGAAGCAGGCTATAAGGCGCCGATTCGTGAAAAGGTACCTGTTGTAGGATCCCCGGGATATGCCGCACTTTTATTAGGAGCTGAAGGTATGTTCTTATCAGGATATATTAGTGAGCATGATTTGAAAATTGCTAAAAAGCTTGCGTATGTCATCGCTGGTGGAGAGGTTCCATACGGTACGTTAGTAGATGAGCAATATTTATTGAACTTAGAGCGTGAAGCTTTCTTAAGTTTAGTTGCAGACCCTAAATCCCAGGCAAGAATGCAGCACATGTTAGTGAAAGGTAAACCATTACGCAACTAGACTGCGTTAGGTAAAAGGAGGAGAACTCATGCGTGAAGCAGTTATCGTAGCAGGTGCAAGAACACCAGTTGGTAAAGCGAAAAAAGGATCTCTAGCCAATGTACGCCCAGATGATTTCGGAGCATTGGTAGTAAAAGAGACATTAAAAAGAGCGGGCGGATACGATGGCCCTATAGATGATTTAATCTTAGGATGTGCAATGCCTGAAGCAGAGCAAGGAATGAACGTAGCTCGTAATATCGGTGCACTTGCTGGACTTCCAGATACAACACCAGCAATCACAATCAATCGTTTCTGTTCCTCTGGCTTACAATCCATCGCATATGCGGCTGAACGTATTATGCTAGGTCACTCCGAGGCAATTATTGCTGGAGGAGTAGAGTCTATGAGTATGGTTCCAATGATGGGGAATGTCATTCGACCAAATGCTCATTTAGCAGAAACAGCGCCTCAATATTATATGGGAATGGGGCATACAGCAGAGCAGGTGGCGAATAAGTATAATGTGAGCCGTGAAGACCAGGATGCATTTGCTGTTCGTTCACATCAGCTTGCTGCAGCGGCAATTGCAGCTGGTAAGTTTAACGATGATATCGTTCCGGTTGAAGTGATCAAGCATTTCGTAGATGAAAACAACAAAGCGCAATCGAAAAAATTTATGTTCGAAATGGATGAGGGTGTACGTCCAGGTACAACAGTAGAAACACTTGCAAAATTACGTCCAGCATTCAACGTGCGTGGTTCTGTAACTGCAGGTAATGCATCTCAAACATCGGACGGTGCAGGCGCAGTATTAGTGATGGACCGTGAAGTTGCAGAGGCACAGGGCTTAAAGCCGATAGCAAAATTCCGTTCATTCGCAGTTGGTGGAGTGGCTCCGGACGTAATGGGGATCGGACCAATTGTTGCGGTACCTAAAGCATTGAAAATTGCAGGTCTATCTATTGAAGATATCGACCTATGGGAGATCAATGAAGCATTCGCTTCTCAATCCATCCAAGTCGTTCGTCATTTAGGTATCGATCTAGATAAAGTAAATGTAAATGGTGGAGCTATCGCACTAGGGCATCCACTTGGAGCAACGGGTTCTATCTTAACTCTAAAAATGATGAGCGAACTTAGAAGACAAGGGAAGCAATTTGGTGTTGTGACGATGTGTATTGGTGGAGGCATGGGAGCAGCTGGAGTATTTGAACTTCTTTAATTTTAAGAGGGAAATGCGCTTTGAATGAAGGGCGCATTTCACAATCAATTAAACAAACGTTTACACACAATAGGAGGAGAAGGAAATGACACAAGTTCAAGATGCAATTAAAGGTGGAAGCTTTTTAGTAGAAGATATTGAGGCAAGCCGCGTATTTACACCAGAGGATTTCAATGATGAGCAAAAAATGATTGCTAAAACAGCAGAAGACTATGTTAAAAACGAAGTATTACCTGTTGTGGAAAACCTAGAAAATCATGAGTTTGATCACTCTGTACGTTTATTGAAATCTGCTGGTGACTTAGGTCTTTTAGCAGCTGATATTCCAGAGGCATATGATGGCCTAGGATTAGACAAAATCTCTTCTGCATTAATCGCTGAAAAGCTATCAGTAGCAGGTGGATTTTCTATCACTCACGGAGCACACGTAGGAATCGGTACACTTCCAATCGTTCTTTTCGGTAATGAAGAACAAAAGAAAAAATACCTTCCAAACTCAGCGTCAGGAGAAAAAATCTCTGCATACGCTTTAACAGAGCCAGGCTCAGGTTCAGATGCTCTAGGAGCAAAAACAACTGCTAAATTAAATGAAGCAGGAACTCACTATGTCCTTAATGGTGAAAAGCAATGGATTACTAACGCAGGCTTTGCAGACGTATTCGTTGTTTATGCAAAAGTGGACGGAGACAAATTCACTGCATTTATCGTGGAAAGAACATTCCCAGGAGTATCTGTAGGTGCAGAAGAGAAGAAAATGGGTATCAAATCTTCTTCTACACGTACGTTGATCCTAGAAGACGCACAGGTTCCAGTTGAAAACCTATTAGGTGAAATTGGCCGTGGTCATATCATTGCATTCAACATCCTGAACATCGGTCGTTACAAATTAGGTGTAGGTACGATAGGTGGTTCTAAACGTGCATTAGAGCTAGCAATTTCTTACTCTAATCAACGCCAACAATTTAAAACGCCTATTTCTTCATTCAATTTAACGAAGCAAAAGCTAGCAACTATGGCTTCTAAGCTATATGCAACAGAGAGCTTAATTTACCGTACAGTTGGTTACTTCGAGGATCGCATGAGCCAAATGAGCGAAGAAGATCAAAAAGACGGAACAAAAATTGCAGCTGCAATTGCTGAGTATGCGATTGAATGCTCTATTAACAAAGTAGTAGGGTCTGAGGTTCTTGACTATATTGCGGACGAAGCAGTTCAATTACATGGTGGATACGGCTTCATGCAAGAGTATGAAGTAGAGCGCATTTACCGCGACTCACGTATTAACCGTATTTTCGAAGGTACAAATGAAATCAACCGCTTAATCGTTCCAGGTACTTTCTTGAAAAAAGCAATGAAGGGTGAATTACCACTTCTTCAAAAAGCACAAGGTCTGCAGGAAGAGCTATTAATGATGATGCCAGAGGAAGTTGGCGATGAAGCATTAGCTCAAGAAAAAGTGCTAGTTGCAAACGCTAAGAAAATCGGTATTTTAGCTGCTGGTATGGCTGCTCAACGCTTCGGTACAAAATTAGAAGCAGAGCAAGAAGTACTTGTACACATCGCAAACATTGCGAACAACATCTTTGCAATGGAATCAGCAGTACTACGTACAGAAAAAGCAATCGCACGCAGTGGAGAAGAAAAAGCAGCACAAAAGCTTCTTTACACTCAAATCTTCTGCCAAGAAGCCTTCAATGAAATCGAAGCAGCAGCAAAAGAAACACTAATTGCTTCAGTTGATGGCGATAACTTACGCATGATGATTTCTGCACTTCGCAAGCTAACTCGCTACACACCATATAACGTGATCGAGAAAAAACGCGAAGCTTCCGTTAAGCTAATCGAAGCTGAAAAATTTGTAGTTTAATAATAGCATTGGCCATCTGGAACTCCAGATGGCTTTTTTGTCTAATGGGGATGAATTTATAACCGTTCGCGCATGATTTATCACCGCTCAGCGAGATTTATAACCGGTTAGGCATGATTTATGACCGTTCGGAGAGATTTATAACCGCTCATGGGAATTTATCACCGCTAAGCAAAAACAAGGATATTTTTAAAATTAAGAAGAGAGCATTTCACTGTTCTCTCTTGCATGAGTAACAAAATATTATTATGATAAAAAGAAAAAAGGTGAGATATAAATGACAATCCAATTTTATGGATATCCAAAATGTAGTACATGCAACAAAGCAAGCAAATGGCTGAAAGATAACGATATCCCATTTGAGAACCATCATATCGTTGACGCACCGCCTTCAAAGGAACTATTAAAGGAAATGGTGGCACAAGGCGATTATGAACTGAAAAAATTCTTTAATACTAGCGGCGTAAAATATCGTGAATTACAATTGAAGGACAAGCTTCCTACAATGTCGGAGGATGAGCAGTTAGAGCTGCTTGCTTCGGATGGAAAATTAATTAAACGACCTCTTGTATATAATGGACATAAGCTAACGCTTGGTTTTAAAGAGGAGCAGTTTGAAGACATATGGAAAACCTCTTAAAGCACCTTGTATTTACTATGAAAATATGTGAATATTAAATAGAATGGATTAATTATTTGAGAGGGGTTTATTTATGAGCGTACCTAAAGATTTTAAGTACTCAGCTGAACATGAATGGGTAAAAAATGAGGACGGAAATGTCCGTATTGGAATTACTCATTTTGCACAATCTGAACTTGGAGATATCGTATTCGTTGAACTTCCACAAGTTGGCGATGAGATCAAGGCAGGAGACGCTTTTGGTAGCGTTGAATCCGTAAAAACTGTTTCAGAATTATATGCACCTATCAGTGGTAAAGTAGTAGAAGTAAATACTGAGCTAGAAGATAGCCCCGAATTTGTTAATGAATCACCTTATGAAAATGCATGGATGATCGTGGTTGAGCCTTCAGACGTATCAGAAGTGGACAGCTTATTATCTCCTGAAAAGTACGAAGAATTAATAGCAGAGTAATAATGAAAACGCCGGTTAATAATCGGCGTTTTTTTCATATAATAAAGGAAAGGATAAGTTGGGAGAGAAGCTAAATGGCACATGTATTTAGTGATAAAATAATTATCGTTGAGGGTAGGTCTGATAAGCTGCAATTATTAAGCCTTCTCGATGAATCTCCAGAAATTATATGTACTAATGGAACGATATCCGATGTAAAATTGGAGGAGCTATTAAGCCCTTATGATGGCTTGCCGATTTATGCTTTTCTAGATGCAGACAAATCCGGGGAACAAATTCGATCGGTCGTTAGGAAGGAGTATCCAGAGGCAATTCATTTGTATACGAACCCGACGTATGGCGAAGTAGCAAACACACCGGCGAAGGTTTTGGCATCTATATTAAAACGTGTTAATATTAAGGTGAAAAAAGAATTTTTACCTTAGGATGATGTGTATGAATGAATGGACTAGAGAACAATGGGATAGCGCTAAAAACAATTCAACACTTACCTTGTTTTATATCTATACGCCTATGTGTGGAACGTGTCAGGTAGCAAGTAAAATGATGAATGTTATTAAAGAAATGGTTACCTATCCAATTGGTCAGGCAAATATTAATTTTCTAGGTGATTTGGCGATAGAACAGGAAATTGAAAGTGTACCTTGTCTTCTTATTACAAAACATGGGAAAGTGGAAAAGAAAATCTATGCTTTTCAATCAGTTCCTTACTTATTGGAAACAATAAAGGCTATTGACGAAGATGGAAACCTATGATAATATTCGTTATGTTGAAAACACAATTTAATAGTGTCGCTCTTATTAAGAGAGGTGGAGGGAAGTGCCCTTTGAAGCCCGGCAACCGTCATGAAAGTGAAATGGTGCCAAGTCACGCAAAGCTATAGCTTTGGGAAATGAGAGAATGGATGAACGTTATTTTAAATAGATAACATACACCCCTTCTGCTCTTTTGCAGAAGGGTTTTTTTATTAGGAAAGGTGGTCAGATTTACTTGATTAGTTTAAAAGACGTTTCGAAAAGATTTATTACAAAGCAAGGAGAAATCGTTGCAGTAGATAGTGTAAATCTGGACATACAGCGTGGAGAAATTTTCGGGATTATTGGATACAGCGGAGCGGGCAAGAGTACGCTAATACGTTTGTTGAATGGGCTAGAAAAGCCATCTGACGGTCATATTACAGTGAATGGCCAGGAAATTACATCTATTAATGAGGACAAGCTTCGAAGCTTTCGTCAAAAAGTAAGCATGATCTTCCAGCATTTCAATTTACTATGGTCGCGAACAGTCGCTGAAAATATAGCATTCCCATTAGAAATTGCAGGAGTTCCAAAGGAAAAAAGAAAAGCTAGAGTAGAGGAGCTTTTAAGCCTTGTTGGATTGGAAGGAAGAGGAGACTCTTACCCATCTCAATTATCTGGAGGACAAAAGCAACGCGTAGGAATTGCAAGAGCGTTGGCTAATGGTCCAGAGGTATTGCTTTGTGATGAGGCAACATCAGCTCTTGACCCTGAAACAACCGACTCCATTTTAGACTTGCTCGTAAGCATTAATGAAAAACTCGGATTAACCATTGTATTAATCACACATGAGATGCAAGTTATTCAAAAGATCTGTAACCGAGTAGCAGTTATGGAAAATGGGCAAGTTGTAGAAGAGGGAGATGTGCTTGAGGTATTCCAAAAGCCACAACAGCCTATAACAAAGCGTTTCGTTTCTCAAATTTCTGATTCTAAAGAGCCAATTCAAACCATTCAAAATCTAGTTAAGCTTTATCCAAACGGCAAGCTAGTTAAGCTCGTTTTCGTTGGAGATACTACAGAGCAACCAATTCTTTCAAGATTAATCAAACAGTTCGATTTAGAAGTAAACATCGTGCAAGGAAATATATCACACACGAAAAGTGGAGCGTTCGGGACACTAATCCTTCAAATAGATGGAAATGAACAAGCAGTGGAAGAGGCAATTGAATTTATCCACGCGCAAAAAGTTAAAACTGAGGTGATCAACAATGATTGAATCGTTATTTCCAAATGTTGATTGGCCTAAAATGTGGGAAGCCACTATAGAAACCCTTTATATGACTGCAATTTCTACAGTCCTAACAGCAATCTTTGGACTAATATTAGGACTATTATTATTTTTGACAAGTCCACACCAAGCATGGGCAAATAAAATAGCAAACTGGTTGACCAGTGGAGTAGTCAATATTTTCCGTTCTATACCGTTTATTATTTTAATCATTTTATTGATACCATTTACAACGTTGTTGACGGGATCGATGCGTGGTCCGAATGCGGCCATCCCTGCATTAGTAATTGGAGCTGCTCCATTTTATGCCCGTATGGTTTTAATCGCACTACGAGAAATCGACAAGGGTGTTTTAGAGGCAGCTAAATCGATGGGTGCTAAAACCTCTACAATTATTTGGAAGGTTTTATTGCCAGAATCGATGCCCGCCTTAGTATCTGGTATTACCGTAACCTGTATTTCACTAGTTGGGTACACAGCGATGGCAGGTATTATTGGAGCTGGAGGACTTGGAAATCTAGCATTTCAAGATGGATTCCAACGTAGTCGCGAGGATGTAACGTTTATAGCTACTATTTTAATATTAATCATCGTCTTTATTCTACAATGGATTGGCGATATTATTACTACAAAAATTGATAAAAGATAGGGAGAGATTGAGTATGAAAAAATTATTGGCTGGGGTTTTATTATCTGTTAGTGCATTAACACTTGCTGCATGTGGCGATGAGGATAGCGACAAATTAGTTGTTGGTGCCTCTAACGTACCGCACGCAGAAATTTTAGAGCAGGTAGTGCCTATATTAGAAGAACAAGGCATTGAGCTACAAATTGAGACGTACCAAGATTATATACTACCAAATAAAGACCTAGATTCTGGTGACCTAGATGCCAATTACTTTCAACATGCTCCTTATCTAGAATCACAAATGAATGATTTCGACTATGATTTCGTAAATGCTGGTGGCATCCATATCGAGCCGATTGGTCTTTATTCTAAAAAATATGATTCTATTGAAGAGCTTCCTGAAGGAGCAACTATTTTAATGAGTAATTCGGTTGCTGACCATGGTCGTGTACTAGCAATGCTAGAAGCAGAAGGGCTAATTACGCTTGCTGAGGGAATAGATAAAACAAAAGCAGAAATTGATGACATTATAGACAACCCGAAAAACCTAGAATTCGATCCAAACTACGAAGCTGCTTTAATGGTTCAGCTATATGAAAACAATGAAGGCGACGCATTGCTAATCAACTCCAACTACGCAATCGACGCTGGCTTAAACCCACTAGAGGATGCAATCGCAATTGAAGACTCAGAATCTCCATACGTAAACCTAGTAGCGGTAAACGCAGGTGACGAAAAAGACGAGCGCATCAAAGCACTAGTAGAAGCACTACAATCCCAAGAAATTCAAGAGTTCATCTTAAATGAATGGGGCGGAGCAGTAGTTCCAGTGAAATAATTCTTGTTGGATGAGTTATTGAAGCAAGCACCTGGTGTGCTTGCTTTTTTTGTGGGGTGATAGAAGTGTCAGTTAAGGAGGGGGGAAGTGCCCGTAACGTGAGGATCGCCCGTTAACTAGTGGAAAGTGTCCCATAAAGTGTTTAAAAGAGCCCATAAACCAGTTGAAACTGACCCATAAATGAAAGAAAAGCGCCCGTAAACGTGAGTATCGCCCATAAACTAGCGGAAATGTCCCATAAAGTGTTTAAAAGCGCCCATAAACCAATTGAAACTGACCCATAAATGAAAGAAAAGCGCCCATAAACGTGAGAAGCGCCCGTTAACTAGTGGAAAGTGTCCCATAAAGTGTTTAAAAGAGCCCATAAACCAGTTGAAACTGACCCATAAATGAAAGAAAAGCGCCCATAAACGTGAGTATCGCCCATAAACTAGCGGAAACTGTTCCATAAAGTGTTTAAAAGCGCCCATAAACCGGTAGAAACTGACCCATAAATGAAAGAAAAGCGACCGTAAACGTGAGTATCGCCCGTAAACTAGTGGAAAGTGTCCCATAAAGTGTTTAAAAGCGCCCATAAACTAGTTGGAACTGATCACTCAATCGAACCCTTAAAAAAGCTACATATACCCTCTTAAATGTTTCATCACAAATAAAAAGATTTACAGGTTTAATTACCAAATTAATGGTATCTTTCTTAACTTAATTTTGCTAATCTAAAATTGAGGTGATGACTATTGATTATCAAAAAATATGCGGAATCGGAACAACTGAAAGCAATGAGATTATTATTGAATAGACTACCTTTGAGGCACCCGTTTTATCCCAAGCTAGCCACAGAAATACAGACAACTATGGCAGGTGATTATGGAGAGGAAGTGGTTTATAGGGAGTTAGAAAGGATGCGTTTACCTTATAATTATTTTTTATTACATAAGGTAATGCTGCGTACGGAAAAATTATTTGAAATTGATTTTCTATTACTAACCCCGTTTGGTGCAGTTATTCTTGAAATAAAAAACATTATAGGGTCGCTCGAATTTAAAGTGAATCCTTCACAATTAATACAAACTAAAGATAATGGGGAGATTAAAAAGTACCCTTGCCCCGTTAATCAGTTAAATGAGTATTCCTATTTATTGTCTAATTTCTTTTCACATCATAATCTTTCTATACCAGTCTTCGGAGCTATAGTTTTTGCCTCTAAAAATAGCTATGTTAAAACTACAAACAATGATACGACCATTCTTTATAAGAATGAGGTCTATTCGTTCCTTCGAAATCTCCAAAATAAATCTACGATAGTACCCGTACCCGTTTCTAAACTTAATCAGGTAAAAAATCTGATTTTAAAACATAATTCCCCATATGAATTCTTTCCCTTAACGAAACATTATTCAATAGAAGTAAGTGATTTAATCTCAGGCGTAGCTTGTGAAGGCTGTGGACAGGTAGGTATGAATAAAATTAAAAATATTTGGTATTGTACAAGCTGTCAGTATGCTGACAAATATGCTTCGCTAAAATCACTTCAGCATTATTTTTGGCTATATGATGACATTCTTACAAATAAAGCTTGTAGAAAATTTTTACTCTTAGACAGTCGCTATGAGGTGAAGAGGCTATTAAGGAAAGCAAACCTCTTAAAATTAGGAAAATATAAAACTACACAGTATAAAAGGAAGAATTAACTTACGAGCACAAAACTTTTTTAAAATGATTCATTTCTCCCCTTTTTCATTTCACCTAAATTATTACCAATTAAATAAGCTTACAATTATCGAAAACGATCAGCTGGAAGCTAATCCCTCTCAGGCGCATGAGGGTGGGATTTAAAATAGGAGACTGGCTTTGATTTTACGCCGAGATGTTACGTGAAATGAAAAACATGATTCGTGTGACATATGTATCAATTCAATATTTGCGAAAGGAATTTTCAGAATAAAAAGGATGTTTGAACTTAACATGAGGTGGTATGTAGTGTAGTATAGAAAACATTAAAAAGGAAAGGAATGATTCATTATCAGTTCGGGAGAGTTACCCTATACAGAACAGATGGACCACGCATTCAGAGGAGTACATGGTTTCGGTTACGATGAATTAAGAAATAGTCAAACATTGAGAGCAAAAGTTGAGAAACGTCGTCAGGCAGATCACGAAAAAAGTATGCAGCTTGCAGCTAAGCTCGATGCTCGTGCTTTCCGAGGTTAATTTAAATAGAAGACAAAAATCCATGCAGTCTAGGCTGCGTGGATTTTTTAGTTAACACTATCACCGTAGTGATATGCATTCTCAATTAGAGTTATCTTATTGAAAATGATAGTGTCATAAAGTACCATGCGGATGAACCTAATTTTTCTCTTATAATTGTTATATATTATCAATAAGAAAGTGTTTCAAAAGATTTGCAAGGGACTTCAGTTTGAGTTAAGATTAGAATGATAATAAATTAGAATGGTTATACATTTCTAGTTACTTAATGGAGGTTATTAAATGTCGACTTTAGTTATTAAGGATTTACACGTCGCTATCGACGGTAAAGAGATCTTAAAAGGTGTTAATTTATCCCTTAACACAAATGAAATTCACGCTATCATGGGTCCAAACGGTACTGGTAAGTCTACTTTGGCTTCAGCTATCATGGGTCATCCTAAATATGAAGTTACTTCTGGTTCAGTTGAATTAGATGGTGAAGACGTATTAGAAATGGAAGTGGACGAGCGTGCTCAAGCTGGTTTGTTCCTTGCAATGCAATATCCAAGTGAAATCACTGGAGTAACTAATGCAGACTTCTTGCGTTCAGCTATTAATTCTCGTCGTGAAGAAGGCGATGAAATTTCTCTTATGAAATTCATCCGCGAATTAGACAGCAAGATGGAATTCCTAGAAATGGATCTTGATATGGCACAACGTTATTTAAATGAAGGATTCTCAGGTGGAGAGAAAAAACGTAACGAGATTCTTCAATTAATGATGCTTAAGCCTAAATTTGCTATTTTAGATGAAATTGACTCTGGTCTAGATATCGATGCACTTAAAGTTGTATCTAAAGGGATCAATGAAATGCGTGGAGAAGGCTTTGGTAGCTTAATCATCACTCACTACCAACGTTTACTTAACTACATCACTCCAGACCATGTGCATGTAATGATGCAAGGGCGCGTTGTTAAATCTGGCGGTCCTGAGCTAGCTCAAAAATTAGAAGCTCAAGGTTATGACTGGATTAAAGAAGAATTAGGAATTGAAGACGAGACAGTTGGACAAGAAGCATAAGAAAGGGGACGCATGACATGACGGTTGAAACGAAATTGGCATTAACCGAACAGGATATTCGCTCCTTTTCAGAAGGTCACCAAGAACCAAGCTGGATGACGGAACTTCGTCTTGCTGCTTTAGGTCAAGTGGAAACACTTCCAATGCCAACACCAGACAAAACTAAAATTACAAATTGGAATTTCACTGAATTTCCTGCTCATACTGTAGAAAGCACTACATTCTCTTCATTGGATGAACTTCCTGAAGAAGTGAAGGCGCTTGTTCATTCAGATGAGCAAAAAAATATTTATATTCAACACAACAATACACCCGCTTATCTATCTGTAACAGATAATTTAAAAGCACAAGGTGTGATCATTACTGATATTTATACTGCTGCACGCGAACATGGCGAGCTATTACAAAAATATTTCATGACAGATGGCGTTAAAGTTAATGAACACAAATTAACTGCACTTCATGCTGCATTATTAAACGGTGGAGTATTTGTATACGTACCGAAAAATGTTGTAATTGAAGAACCTGTTCAAGTTATTTATCTACATGACAACGAAACTGCTTCTTTATTCAACCACACATTGCTTGTGGCGGATGAAAACAGTTCAGTGACTTATGTGGAAAACTATTTGTCTACAGTTGAACATTCAAACGGTTTAGCTAACATTATTTCTGAAGTAATTGTGAAGGATAATGCAAAAGTTACTTTCGGTACAGTAGACGTTCTTGCAGAAGGATTTACTACTTATGTTAACCGTCGTGGAGTAACTAGCCGTGATGCTGTAATTGAATGGGCTCTTGGAATGATGAACGATAGTGATACTATTTCTGAAAATGTTACTCATTTAGTTGGGGACAATTCAGAAGGTCATGTAAAAATGGTTGTTGTAGGTCGTGGAACTCAAAAACAAAACTTTACAACAAAAGTTATTCACTGGGGTAAACATACGGAAGGACAAATCCTTAAACATGGTGTTATGAAGGATGCTGCATCTTCTATCTTCAACGGTGTTGGTAAAATTGAATTTGGTGCTACAAAAGCTAACGCTGAACAAGAATCTCGTGTTCTAATGTTAAGCGAAAAAGCTCGCGGAGATGCTAACCCAATTTTATTAATCGACGAGGACGATGTAACAGCAGGTCATGCTGCATCTGTTGGTCGCGTTGACCCACTTCAGCTGTACTACTTGATGAGTCGTGGTATTTCTAAACAAAATGCAGAGCGTCTAGTAATTCATGGATTCCTTGCACCAGTAGTAAATGAACTACCAATCGAAGGCGTGAAGAAACAGCTGACGGAGGTAATTGAAAGGAAAGTTCGCTAATGCTCAATATAAAAGAGATTCGAAGCTATTTTCCAATTCTTAATCAAGAAGTTAATGGTCATCCACTTGTATATTTAGATAGCGGAGCTACTTCTCAAAAGCCCACTCAAGTCATTGAGGCTATTAGAAAGTACTACGAGTTTGATAACTCCAACGTTCACCGTGGTGTGCATACACTTGGTAACCGAGCTACGGAAAGTTATGAAGGTGCCCGTGAAAAGGTTCGTAACTTTATCAATGCTAAATCAACGAAGGAAGTAATCTTCACTCGTGGTACTACTACGGCAATTAATACAGTGGCACAAAGCTACGGTCTTGCAAACGTAAAAGAAGGCGACGAAATTGTTATCACGTATATGGAGCATCACTCTAACATTATTCCTTGGCAGCAATTGGCGAAGATAACGGGAGCGACGCTTAAATATATCGACTTAGAAGAAGATGGTACATTATCTTTGGAAAAAGTTCGTGAAACAATTACAGAAAAGACTAAGATTGTATCTGTCGTATACGTTTCTAATGTATTAGGCACGATGAATCCTATTAAAGAAATTACTCAAATCGCCCATGACCATGGAGCTGTAATGGTAGTGGACGGTGCACAGGCTGCTCCTCACTTGAAGCTCGATGTACAAGCGTTAGATTGTGATTTTCTAGCCTTTTCTGGGCACAAAATGTGTGGTCCAACCGGTATCGGTGTTCTTTACGGGAAAGAGGCTTTACTTGATGCAATGGAGCCAATTGAATTTGGTGGAGAAATGATTGACTTTGTAGGCTTACAAGAGTCTACATGGAAGGAGCTACCTTGGAAATTTGAAGGTGGGACACCAATCATTGCCGGAGCAATCGGTTTAGCTGCTGCTATAGATTTTCTTGAAGAAATCGGTTTATCTGAAATCGAAAAACATGAGCATGAGCTAGCTGCCTATGCTATGGAAAAAATGTATACAATCGAAGGCTTAACAATCTACGGACCTCAAGATCCTTTGAAGCGAGCTGGAATTGTTACCTTTAATTTAGATGAAGTACATCCTCACGATGTCGCAACAGTCCTTGATATGAATGGTATTGCTATTCGTGCAGGACATCACTGTGCGCAGCCACTTATGAAGTGGTTAAAAGCTACTGCAACTGCTAGAGCAAGCTTCTACATTTATAACTCTGAAGAGGATGTAGATCTTCTCGTTGCCGGCTTACGCACTGCTAAGGAGTATTTTGGAGATGTCTTCTAATTTAGATCAATTATATCGACAAGTAATTATGGATCATTACAAAAATCCTCGCAATAAAGGTAGTATTGAGGATGGCGCATTGACAATAGACATGAATAACCCTACCTGTGGAGATCGTATCCACTTGACTATTCAAGTGGAGGATGGCGTTGTACAAAACGCAAAATTCGATGGTGAAGGATGTTCTATTTCTATGTCTTCTGCATCTATGATGACGCAAGCGATCAAAGGTAAAAATATAGATGAAGCGCTAAAGCTTTCCCAAATCTTTTCTGACATGATGCTTGGAAAGGAATATGACGATTCTATTGACCTCGGAGATATCGAGGCTTTAAACGGCGTATCTAAATTTCCAGCACGTATCAAATGTGCAACTCTTGCATGGAAAGCAATGGAAAAAGGCGTTTCAGAAGAAAAGAAATAAAATCAGAACGGAGGAAATACGATGGCAAAAAAAATGCCTGAAATTGGTGATTACAAATATGGCTTCCACGATAAAGACGTATCCATTTTCCGTTCAAAACGTGGTTTAACGAAAGATATCGTTGAAGAAATTTCCCGTATGAAGAATGAACCACAATGGATGTTAGACTATCGCTTAAAAGCATTAGAAATTTTCTACTCTAAGCCAATGCCACAATGGGGCGGAGATTTAGAACCATTAAATTTTGATGAAATCACATATTATGTAAAACCATCTGAACAAACAGAAAAATCTTGGGATGAAGTACCAGAAGAAATAAAAGCTACTTTTGATAAATTAGGTATTCCTGAAGCAGAACAAAAATACCTTGCCGGTGTTTCTGCACAGTATGAATCAGAGGTTGTTTACCATAACATGAAACAAGAGCTTGAAGACTTGGGAATCGTATTTAAAGATACTGACTCTGCTCTTCGTGAAAACGAAGACCTTTTCAAAAAACACTTTGGTACAGTAATCCCTTCTTCTGACAACAAATTTTCTGCACTTAACTCAGCAGTATGGTCAGGCGGATCATTTATCTATGTACCACCTGGCATAAAAGTGGATACTCCACTTCAAGCATACTTCCGTATTAACTCAGAAAACATGGGTCAATTCGAACGTACACTGATCATTGTAGATGAGGGTGCTTCTGTACATTATGTTGAAGGATGTACAGCTCCTGTTTACACAACTAACTCACTTCACAGTGCAGTAGTTGAAATTATCATCAAAAAAGATGCTTATTGCCGTTACACTACTATCCAAAACTGGGCAAACAACGTATATAACTTAGTTACAAAACGTGCTGTTTGTGATGCTAACGCAACGATGGAATGGATTGATGGTAACATTGGTTCTAAGCTTACAATGAAATATCCAGCAGTTATCCTTAAAGGTGAAGGCGCACGTGGAATGACACTTTCTATCGCTATCGCTGGTAAAGGACAACACCAAGATGCTGGTGCTAAAATGATGCATTTAGCTCCAAATACTTCTTCTACTATTGTTTCGAAATCTATTTCTAAACAAGGTGGTAAAGTAACATACCGCGGAATCGTTCACTTTGGACGTAAAGCAACGGGAGCACGTGCTAACATTGAATGTGATACTTTAATCATGGATAATCAGTCTACTTCTGATACAATTCCATACAACGAAATCTTGAACGATAATATTTCTCTAGAGCATGAAGCGAAAGTTTCTAAAGTGTCAGAGGAACAATTATTCTACTTGATGAGTCGTGGACTTAGCGAAGAAGAAGCAACTGAAATGATCGTAATGGGCTTCATCGAGCCATTCACAAAAGAACTTCCAATGGAATATGCAGTAGAAATGAACCGTCTTATCAAGTTTGAGATGGAAGGTTCTATCGGTTAATAAATTCAATAATCAAGTCGTTCCAATTTTGTGCGACTTGATTATCTTAGAGAAGGCGAACTTTATAGTTCGTCTTCTTTTTTTGGGCTATATTAACCGTGAAAATTTAAAATGCATATGAACTGGGAAATGTATCACCAAGCTCATTTTAATTTGGTGTAATTTAACTTGTGTTATCTTTATTAATATAGGTATAGTAACTATAAAATAAGTAGTATTGGAGAAATTAATATGAAAAACTTTGAAAGTTATTCTTTCACTAGACTAATACGTAATACAAATTTCGAGTTTTTCTTCATTCTAGGAATTAATAACTCTGCTGACTTTAGCATCTATGTTGATCAAAGAGCTAGAGAAGTTTTAGGCTACTTAATCCCATATAAAGATTTAGAACTAGATAAAAATGTTAACTTGATATATTTAGTTGGGAATGGGACCAACGATGACCAGAATACTATTAGGTACGCGCAACAATTTGCCATGGATATGACAACTCAAGCGGTTTTTTATGAGGAAGATTTTAAAAAACTAATATAAATCCGAGGGTTGTTTCAAGACCTTATATCGATTTTGTAAAAGAAATAATTGGTAATGACATACCACATTCTATTATAGGTGAAGAATGAGATATTTTATTTATCTTTTTCTCCACTTTATCAAACAGTTCAAGCAATACGCGCAACTCTTCAGCTCGAAACTGCAACACTTACTCAGAATAGCGCAACAGTTGGAGTAATAATCGCAACACTTACAGAGAAAAATGCAACACTTTTAGATTATCTGCAACACTTTATTTTCCCGCAACACATAAACACTTTCCATCAACTCGTTTTTTTGTCTGTTTGATGAGGGAAATGATATGATAAATAGTAATAGCAAAGAGGTGGTTTGATGATAAAAATTGGGTTAACTGGTTGGGGGGATCATCCAGATCTTTATGTTTCTTCGCCTAGGGAGAAGCTGCAGGATTATAGTGCGCATTTTCCGATTGTCGAGTTGGATGCATCGTTTTATGCGATTCAACCGCAGCGAAATATAGAAAAGTGGATTCGTGAGACGCCTGATAATTTTCAGTTTATCGTGAAAGCCTATCAAGGGATGACAGGGCATTTGAGAGGGGAGAATCCGTTTAAGTCTCCAGAGGAAATGTTTGAAAGCTATCGTCAGATGCTTGGGCCGCTTAAGGATGCGGGGAAGCTTGCGATGGTGCTTGTTCAGTTTCCACCTTGGTTTGAGTGTGAGAAGGATAATGTGCAGTATATGAGAAGAATTCGAGAGGAGCTAAAGGATTTTGAGGTGGTCATTGAGTTTCGCCACCAGTCCTGGTATCTTCCGGAGTATAAAGATTCGACTCTTCAATTTTTAAAGGATAATAATTTTCATCATAGTGTCTGCGATGAGCCACAAAATGGAGAAGGTAGCATACCTGTAGTGCCGGTTGCTACTTCTGATAAAGTGTTGGTCCGTCTTCATGGGAGAAACTTTTATGGGTGGAAGAATCCAGGAAACAACGAAAAGTGGAGAGAAGTCCGCTATTTATATGATTATAATGAGCAGGAGCTTGCTTATATTCAGTCAGTTTGTGAGGTTTTATCTAAGCAAGCTTCCGAAGTGCTTGTTGTATTCAATAATAACTCTGGTGGTCATGCTGCTAAAAATGCTAAAGCCTTTCAGCAAATGCTTAACATAGAGTTTGATGGACTTGCGCCTAAGCAATTAAATCTTTTTGAAGGAGATTTTTAAATGGAGTGGTTTTTATTAGTGCTTAGCGGTCTTTTTTCAGGGACTATCGGTGCCTTAGTAGGACTGGGCGGTGGGGTAATTTTAGTGCCTGCTGTACTTTTCCTTGGTACTACACTTGATTTAATCCCGAATATTACGCCGCAAAGTGTCGTAGGTTTATCTGTTGTTATGATGATTTTTATTGGTCTGTCTTCTACTCTTTCTTATA
Source organism: Psychrobacillus sp. FSL W7-1493 (assembly GCF_038004905.1). NCBI lineage: Bacteria > Bacillati > Bacillota > Bacilli > Caryophanales > Bacillaceae > Psychrobacillus > Psychrobacillus sp. FSL W7-1493. Next base: position 1,240,765 of record NZ_JBBOSB010000001.1, read on the forward strand.
TGAAGTCTAAGACGGTGGATTTTAAAAGTGGATTTATATTTTTTATAGGAAGTATACCGGGAACCATTTTAGGTGCTTGGGTAAACAAAGGATTAGATCTCCCTTCGTTTAACCTATACTTTGGTATATTGCTTGTCATTTTATCCGTTCTTTTACTAGTTCGTAAATATTTGAAGCCAGTGCAATGGTTTGTAAAGCATGGCAAGAAGCGTACCTTTGAGGATGGGGAAAATACATATGTATATGGATATCCAGTCTGGTTTGCACTAGCTTTAACCTTTTTTATAGGTTTTGCCTCTGGATTATTTGGAATCGGTGGAGGTTCGATGATTGTGCCTGCCATGATTCTATTGTTTCTGTTTCCTCCTCATGTGGCGGTGGGAACTTCAATGTTTATGGTATTTTTATCGTCCATTGTCAACTCTGCAACGCATATATCTTTAGGAAACGTACCATGGCTATATACGATACCTGTCATCCCTGCTGCATATATTGGAGCAAAGATTGGTGCTAAGCTGAATAAAAAGCTAAACTCAGAAACGCTTGTTACAGCACTTCGAATAGTACTGCTATTGCTAGGAATAAGATCTATTATAGATGGGCTATTTTAATAAAGGCGAGCGATAGCCCGAATAAAAAAGAGGTGAGAAAGCTGAGAGAGACTATTCATATTTATCATACAAATGATTTGCATAGTCATTTAGAAAATTGGCCGTCTATTCATCACTTTCTCTCTGAAAGACGTAAAGAGCACGCAAGCGATGCCTCTCTTACTTTAGATATCGGCGATCACGTGGATCGTTCGAATATATACACGGAGGGAACGCTTGGGAAGGGAAACGTGAAGCTCTTAAATGATGCCCAATATGATTATGCCACGATTGGAAACAATGAAGGAATCACATTGAGTCACGAAGAATTGGATTCGTTATATGAACAGGCCAAGTTCGAGGTCATAGTTTCCAATTTTACGGATTTGGAAGGGAATATCCCTAGGTGGGTGAAGCCTTATAAAATTCATCAGACGGCCTCTGGAATTCGAATTGGGATTATAGCTGCTACTGCGGATTATAGTGTTTATTATGAAAAGCTGGGGTGGAGATTGCAGGATCCTCTTCCTAGACTGCAGGCCGTTGCAGATCAGATTTCACCTCATGTCGATGTCCTTATTTGTATGTCTCATTTAGGAAAGTCTAAGGATGAAGAGCTATGTGAGCTGATACCCTCTCTGGACCTAATTTTAGGCGCTCACACGCATCATTTGTTCGAGGACGGGAAAATGTTTGGGAATACATTGCAGGCCGCTACAGGGAAATTTGGGATGTATGTGGGATATGTGAATCTAGAGTACGATCATTCCTTGAAACGTGTTGTTTCTAAAAAAGCAGTTGTATTTCCTACATCTGAGCTGCCTGCCCCTAAAAATGCAGGGCACACAAGGAAAGAGTGGGAGAAAATTGGAAAAGAACAGCTATCTTATGCTGTTTTTACGAGTAATTCAATCTTAGAGAAAGAATGGTTCAACCATTCGGGTTTAGCGAATTTCTTTGGCAAGGCATTGCTTTCCTATACAAATGCGGATTGTGCCATGTTCCCAGCAGGGATTTTCCTGACGGATTTGCCTAAAGGGCCAGTAACTGCTTGGAATTTACATCAATGTCTGCCACATCCCATCAATCCATGTATTGTAACACTAAGTGGGGCAGAGCTACTTGAGGTAATTGAGCTTGCCAAAAATGACAAATGGCCAAATTTAGAAGTAAAGGGTCTCGGTTTCCGAGGAAAATATTTGGGCGCCATTTTGTATGAACGGATTGAAGAAGATGTAGATGGAAAACCACTCATTAAAGGGGAGCCGTTAATGTTAAACGAAACGTACCGGCTGGCGACGCTAGACATGTTTACATTTGGATTTTTCTTTCCTTCTTTTAAGACCGCGAAGAAACAATATATTATGCCGGAAACTATACGAGATGTTGTAAAATGGTATGGAATAAAGGAACAACAAGATAAGTGTAGGGCATAATAGACCTCCTCGTTACATAAAAGTAATGAGGAGGTTTTTTCGTTGTTTTATCGCAAAAAGAAGAAGCGTTTCATATTTTTTAGCACTCAACGCAAATTAGCCATCTTTTTAACATGCTTTTTATTGTCAGTGGCTTGGGTATTTTATTATATAAATGCGCAACTTACTCCCACTTATTTACAATATGCTGAGGTGCAAACTAACAAGATTGCCTCTATGGTAATAAGTAAGGCGATTAACTCGCGTACGGCAAATGTTCTAGATGTAAACGATATTATTGAAGAGGTTCCTTCAGATAGCAAAAATATGGTCACAACCAAATTCAATACAGAAATTATTAACCGAGTGCTATCTGATACAAATAGTTTGGTTCAATCTCATCTAGAGCAAGCGGAGCAGGGGAATCTTTCTAGTCTTCCATACTTGGATGATATTGAGTATGATAAGCAAACAATGGAGGATCAAGGCGGGGTTGTATTCTTTGTTCCGATGGGGCAGGCTACGAATATTCCTTTAATAGGAAACCTTGGTCCGAAAATACCTATTCGATTCCATGTGATCGGAAACGTTCAGTCAAATGTGGTGCCCACTATTACCGAGTTCGGTATTAATAATGCGTATGTTGAAATTAGTATCCATATTAAGGTGAATGTACAAATCATCGTCCCGCTTGCTAGTAAAATGAGTGTAGTGGAACAGAATATACCGGTAGCCATGGGTCTAGTACAAGGGCAGGTTCCACACATTTATACAGGTGGGGATGGGTCGGCTGCTCCATCGGTGGAGGTACCTATACCGTTACCGGAAGATTAAAAAAACTTCATTTTTCTTAAATTACTGTTAGAATAGATAAAAATGAATAATAAATAGGTAGAGGCCGCATTACTTAATAGTATGTTACGGAAGGGTGACTCCAACGATCGTAATAGAAAGGAAGTTGTGCCGAAACTAAGTATGTCTAGTCAATGGCTGCTTAGTTGGGGTTATTTTGAACAAGAATAACACTGTCATTTATATGGGGACATATAGATGGGGAGCTACAAAAGTGAAACAAAGTGTTATAACTAAAATTTCATGTATAAGCCAACCTATAAAATACTATAGGTTGGCTTTTCTATTTTTAAGGAGGAACAGTTTTGGAGAATACAATTTTTTCGTTAGTGCCACCGTTATTGGCAATCATCATGGTTTTAGTGACTAAAAGGGTTTTGTTATCCTTAGGAGCAGGTATTCTCTCTGCAGCCTTACTAGTAGAGGGATTTAGCCCTGTTGGATCTTTGTTAATGTTATGGAATTCCTTTAAAAGCTCCTTCTGGGACGGGGGATTAAATGTATATAATATTTATATTTTATTGTTCATTCTCTTGTTAGGTGTAGTAACAGCTTTTGTCAGCCTGTCGGGAGGAAGCACGGCTTTCGCTAATTGGGCGATTAAGCGGATTAAAACGAAAAGAGGATCTAGACTATTAACAGCCTTTTTAGGAATTATTATTTTTGTGGATGATTATTTCAATGCATTAGCAGTAGGGCAAATCGCAAGGCCAATTACGGACTCGCATAAGGTTTCTCGTGCAAAGCTAGCTTATTTCATAGATTCTACATCGGCACCTATATGTGTGATCTCACCAGTTTCTAGCTGGGGAGCATTCTTAATTAGCCAGCTAGGTGTTATCTTTACAACACATGCTGTGACAGAATATACTCCGTTAGAAGCTTTTATTACAATGGCACCAATGAATTTCTATGTTATAGCTACTATAGCGATGGTGTTCTTTGCCGCATGGACAGATTTTGATCTGTTTGAAATGAAAAAGCATGAAAAACGTGCGAAGGAAACAGGAGTATTATTTGATCCAAATAAAACAAACCCGGGAGATATGGAAGGAGATTTTCCAGACAATCAGTATGGAAAAGTTTTCGATTTATTGCTTCCAATAATCTCTTTAGTAGTGGTAACGTTGGGATTGATGTTCTGGACAGGTTATCAGTTGTCTGGAGGAATTTTAGATATTTTTGTAATCTTTGAAAACACAGATGTTCCTTTATCCTTATTTATAGGTGGATTGGTAGCAAGTATTTTATCCTTCCTGTTGTACGCGCGCCAATTCAAGGTGAACCCAGATGCTAATATGCGCTACGTGTGGAAGGCGTTACGTACAGGTGTTCAATCTATGCTCCCTGCCATTATGATTCTTGTATTCGCTTGGGCATTGTCTTACCTCATTACAGCTTTAGAAACAGGTGCATTTCTTGCAACGATTGTTACAGAAAACAATGTTCCCGTTGGAATCATACCAGTACTACTGTTTGTGCTGACTGCCTTCATGGCTTTCGCTACAGGTTCTTCATGGGGATCGTTTGGTATCTTGCTTCCTATTGGTGCAAGTATTATCATGGCGATTGATCCGCAGTTACTGTTACCAGTATTAGCTGCTGTATTAGCAGGTGCAGTATTTGGAGACCACTGTTCTCCAATTTCGGACACTACTATTATGTCAGCTACAGGAGCTGGAGTTAATGTTATTGATCATGTAATGACACAGCTGCCTTACGCAATTATTAGTGCAATAATAGCTGCAATCGGATACTTAGTATTAGGATTGACAGGCTCTGTCATGATAGGATTAATAACAGTAGTAGGAATCCTCATTCTACTATTTGGGTTTTGGACCCTTAGTAATAAAAGCGGGAACAAGCATTCTATTTAGCTTTTTTAGAAGGTTGTTTGAATTCAAATAATATGGTACATTGACAACAGTGAAGTCAGATTATTTGAAATGGGGGATGGAATCGTGACATCATGTAAGCCACCAAAAGAACAACATGAGCGTAAGCCTGAATGGCTCAAAATAAAGCTAAATACGAATGATGATTATAAAGGCTTAAAAAAACTAATGCGCGAAAATAATTTAAATACTGTGTGTGAAGAGGCAAAATGTCCTAATATTCATGAGTGCTGGGGATCTCGTCGAACTGCAACATTTATGATTTTAGGGGCAGTTTGTACAAGAGCATGTCGTTTCTGTGCAGTAAAAACTGGCCTTCCAAATGAACTAGATTTAGCGGAGCCAGAACGTGTGGCAGATTCAGTTGTTATTATGAATCTTAAGCATGCTGTAGTAACGGCTGTAGCAAGGGATGACTTAAAAGATGGCGGCTCAGAGGTTTTTGCAGAAACAATCCGTGCAATTCGAAGAAAAAATCCTTTTACTACAATTGAAGTTCTTCCATCGGATATGGGGGGGATTGAGCAAAACATCCGTAACATTATGGATGCGAAGCCAGATATCTTAAACCATAATATTGAAACGGTACGCCGATTAACTCCAAGAGTTAGAGCACGTGCACAATATGACCGTTCTTTAGAATTATTAAAGCGTGCGAAGGAAATGCAGCCAAGCATTCCTACGAAGTCATCGTTAATGCTAGGTTTAGGGGAAACATTTGAAGAAATCATTGAGGTTATGGATGATTTACGTGCAAACAACGTTGATATTATGACAATTGGTCAATATTTGCAGCCTACGAAAAAACATTTAAAGGTACAAAAATATTATTCTCCAGCTGAGTTTGGAGAATTGCGTAAGATAGCAATGAGTAAGGGCTTTTCACATTGTGAGGCAGGCCCACTTGTTAGAAGTAGCTATCATGCAGATGAGCAAGTAAATGCTGCTGCGAAGCAAAGACAGCAACAAGGTGAGGAATTACTAGCTGTTCAAGAGTAATAGCTAATGGATGGTGAATGTATGATAATAGCAGAAGGCTTCACTTATGAAGTAATAGAAGATTACCGAGATGCGTTTAAAGAGGAAGCTTTTTTGGAGCGTTACAGTGAGATTTTAACAAAGTACGATTATATTATGGGAGACTGGGGATATGGTCAGCTTCGCCTAAAAGGATTTTTCGAGGATCGTAACCAAAAGGCAACATTCGATACGAAAATTAGTACGATGAAGGATTATTTGTACGAGTATTGCAATTTTGGCTGTGCTTATTTCCTCGTTAAAAAAACAGGTGTAGCTCCAAAACCAGTTACTCTAGAGCTTGTAAAAGATAAAAAAGAAAACCTTGAGCAGGATCAGTTATGATCTAGCTCAAGGTTTTTTTCTAATAAACATCAAATTACAAGAAAGAAGTGTTCTGACTTTCTGCTGACAAGCTACTAGAGACAGTAATAGAGTAAGCCATCAAGACTCAGTTTCAACGCTATCTTTAAGAATAAGATCAACTTTGTCAACTTTTTCTACAATGTCTGGATGTATTTGATTCTCTTCTTTTAAGATTACATTAGTGGTATCTATTTCCTTGAATATAACTTGTATTGATTTTAATAGATTCATCTGATCAGCTGTTGGTGGATCGTTGTTAATTTGGTAAAGTAAGTCGATTATGTCTGCTAAAGAGACACTTAGCTCTGGATTCAGATTAGTGGTCATCTCCAATAATCTCTGAGCATTACTAATATCGGCTAGCATCGGACCAATGGCCAGCCGTCTTTTTTCATCATCTAGAAGATTATTCTCGTTTTCTTCTTGAATAAAGGCTGATTTAGTAGTAAAAGCCATGTCTATCAATTGAAATGCTTCCTGAAAAAAAGCATAGGATGCCGTCTGATTATAATGATTATTACTATTTTCTTTCTTATAAAAGGTTTCTTTAAAATATAATTGTTCGTCTTTATCAAATATAAAACGCTGTACTGTTCTATCCGAGTGCTGCGCTTTAATCATGACGATTAATGGTTTTTTTTCAAAAATTATTGTACTAAAATCTATATAGCCCAATTGAACATATTCATCAAAAAGAGGATAGGTTTTCTCACCATCTTTTACTACTAATAACCACCTCTGCCCATCGTCCCATGCATAATCTCCATTTTCCATTTTTCCTGCATCCACATGCAATTCGATTATTTCATCTTCTCCATCTTCATCGATGTCGATTGTAGCCGTTTTATAAAGCGCATATGGATACTTATCAATGTCTTTTGTAAGAATCGTTGCATGATCTCTATTCATTTCCTCATTCATCGCTAACTCCAGTGCATTTTTTTCCTCCTCTAGATTGTCCTTTTCTATTGAAAGTTGTTCCAGTTGTTTTTTTAGCTCATTAATCTCTTGAGTCTGATCTGAGTCTGACTGGTCAGTACAACCGACAAGTATACCTATAAAGCAAGCGATTACTAGCAAAAGCCCTCTCATTTAATTATTTCCCCCTATATAGCAGTAATAAATATTAATTCTCTATTCTCTTGGTTATACCTCTTTCAATAACCTAATTGAATGAAAAAAATGATTTCCGCTCTTATGAGAATGCTAACGATCCAACACAATATGTTGTGCCGCCAATTAACCTTTAAAACGTCTATGTTTGGAAATATTTAGTGTGTTAAAATGTTATTAGAGAGATAGTAATGGCTATTAAAATACTTTTGAGTCAAAAGAAGATTAGAATTAACTATATGTAACCGTGCTTAGGTGGAAATATACGACTCATTATTAATGAGGTTGGTGCTCAATATTGAACAATACGCTTTTTAACCTATTCGTTTTTATAGGACTGGGTACAACCCTTTTTACTATTGTGCTTTTAATCGCACTCATTTCAATTAAATACATTCGCAAGAAATCAAAAGGCTTTCCTCAAAAAGTATTTGTTTCTATGAGTATTTTTTAGGCATAATATCGGCTGTTTTTTGGAGTAGTTGGATGGTTAATCCTAATTTCTTACCTCAAGGACATCCTGGTCAAACCGTACACTCTCCAAATGGCGATTTTAAAGCGCAGGTATATCATATGTCTGGATTTATAGATTATAAAAATGTGAGAGTAGACATAATTAACAATGAAACGAAAAAGAAAGAAATGATTTATTATAACTATGTAGATAAATCATTAGACATTATGTGGGTAGGGGATGACACTTTAAAGATTGAAGAAAAATATTTACAGGTTGATAAGGATAAATTTAATTACAGAACAGAATACAGGGGACTTGAATAAACGGTACGAGATGTAGTAAATAAGTAAAATGAAGGGGAAATAACATACATATAATTGAAATGGTATGAAAATCAGAATTTCTTTTGGGAGAGAAATGAAATGAATAGAGAACTTCTAGTAAGTAAACAAAATAATAGTCCGAATAAAAGAGGTATTACTAGGAAAACATTCTTATTTTTCTTTGTGTTTTTATTAACTTTTTATATATCCAATGTAGAAATACCTCAACTTCCTTTTTTCAAAGGAATTTATCCTGAATTCGTTGTTTTAAACATTGAAAACAGCTTATTAACGATACTTTTTTTATCAATATTATTATTAACAATTGGAAAGAAATATACTTATTTATTTAAATTTGAACCACTAAAAAAAGGTATAACCTATATTTGGGTTTTCGGAACTATACTATTAATTTATATAATGATGGTCTTATTTACAAATGTTTCTGGTTTAACATTTTATTCATCCCCGCTAGAATTGCCCTATTTTATTTTACTTTTAATTCGTGTTGTAATTATAGTTCCCATTGAAGAGGAATTTGTATACCGAGGATTACTTTTATTAATACCATATAATAAAATAAAATATTTAATGCTAATCGTGTCTTCTGTCATTTTTGCTTTAATTCATGATGACCCTTATAAAATTATATGGCTTTCATTAGGATTAGGGATATTAGGAATCCGTTTCAATAATATTTGGATACCAATCATAGCACATAGCATTTGGAACTTATTGGCTTCATTTTTTGCAGTTAAAGTTTAGTTTTTAAGTGTTTGCATCCTTGTTTTAAAAACGGTAATTTAGAAGAAAAACAGAAACAGCCTTATTAATTCAATAAGGCTGTTTCAAGTTTATAGGTAAAACTTTTGAAAATGTGCATTATAACTTAACCATTTAAGAAATGCTTTCTCCCAAGCGTGTACAGAGAACTTTTCTGATCATGTCAGAAACATCATTAACTCAGTAATTCTCTTAAATATTCTCTAAGCTCTAATGCTTCCTCTTCGGATCTATTAAAAATATGCTCTAGGTAGCCCGGTTCTTCTACGTCATCTGAACCTATGATGGCTGACCGATTGTATTGTATATCCATTACAAGAACTTTTCCAAAAAATCGAGAGCTCTGTACGATCGCTAAGTCGTAACGCTGAGACTCGCCTGTAAATCCAACAAACCTTGTTTTTGTATCTTCGACATCGTCATATAAAAAGAATCGCTCCACCCTTGACACTCCTTCCTTACCTAACAATTATGGTACTATAGAATAGAAGTAGATATCAACGAAAACAAGAAATTAGGAGGCTGTACCATGTATTTTGTGGACCGTAAAAGTATCGCAATGACACTAAAGCATATGAGAGAATTGTTAGTGTTAATTGATGGCAATAAAGACTGGAATGAAAATGAAATTACCAAGTTAGCCCTGGAGCGAGTTGGACAAAATATGATTGAGTCTGTTATAGATGTAGGTAATTCTATGATTGATGGCTTCATCATGAGAGATCCAGGTGGCTATGACGATATAATTGATATTTTAACCGATGAAAAAGTTATTACACCTGAAATGGATGCCCCTTTAAAAGCTGTGATTGAAATGAGAAAAGAGCTTGTAAGACATTTCTTTTCCGTTGACCATAAGCAATTAGAAAGTGTATTGGTGGAAAACCTTCCTTATTTAAAACAGTTCCCTGAAAGAGTAGAAAATTATTTAATTAACGAACTTGGACCAGTTTCGGCATTTTTACCGGAGGACTCCGATGTCCGCCTATAAAGGGTACTTTTTAGATTTAGATGGAACTGTTTATAAGGGACAAACACCAATTCGTGAAGCTGTCGATTTTGTTCATTACTTGCAAAATAAAGGAATCGAGCCTTTCTTTGTGACAAATAATTCATCGATGACTCAAAAGCAATTACAGCAGAAGCTCGCAAAGATGGAAATTCAAACATCTGAGGAGCAAATCATTTCTTCTAGTATTGCTGCAGCTAACTATATTGTAGAGCATTATCCTGCAAAAAGTGTTTTCATGATCGGGGAAGAGGGACTCAGCGATGCTCTTGCCTCTGTTGGGATTGAGACGACTGATGAGCTAGCGGAAGTTGTCGTAATGGGAATAGACCATCAAGTGAATTATGAGAAGCTTGCGCAGGCTTGTTTATCAGTGCGAGCAGGAGCGGCATTTATCTCTACAAATAGTGACCATGCGTTTCCAAGCGAGAGAGGGTATCTTCCTGGCAATGGTGCATTCACAAAATTAGTAGAACATTCTACTGGTGTTGAGCCAATTTTTACTGGAAAGCCACAGCCGTTTATGCTGGAGTTTATTCAAAAAAAATATGGTTTTAAAAAAGCAGAGATGGTTATGATCGGAGACAACTATCAAACAGATATCCTTACGGGGATCCATATGGGAATTGATACAGCTCACGTCAATACAGGAGTCAATCGTACTGAAGAGCTACAGATGTTACTGAAAAAACCGACTCATTTCTTAGAAACCTTACATGATTGGATAAAATAAATAGCATTAAAAAATGAAAAAAAGGCACTTCCTGTTCGTTTGAACAGAAGAGTGCCTTTTTTTCTATTAGTTTAAAAGATTATTTTAAAATCAGATTTTCTTGCGGTTGCTCTTAAAACAAAGGATTTTCTTCAATATATTTGTATATATTAGACACTAAATCTTCAGAGGAATTACCTTCTACTACATCCCCATTTACGATGGCGAATAGCGTTTCAGAGCATAGAGAACAATAGCTGAGGCAGCCATATTCTAGTACGTCTAAATCTGGATCTTGTTCTAATATATCAAAAGCCTCTTGTGAACCATTTGCAAGGTTGCTTATACAAAATTCAACCATTGGATTCATAGCTGTCACCTCACTACATCGTCATGCTACTCTATTTTTTTTAAAAGGTCAATTGAGAAGTTGTATTGTGAAAACTGTCACAATCATTTATAATTTGAGGAGACATTGAAAGAAAAGGGAGAATATTTATGCGAAAATTAGTCTTATTAGGTGGTGGATACGGTAATATGCGCGTATTATTACGCCTATTGCCAAATAATTTACCGGATGATGTAGAAATAACATTAATAGATCGTACGCCATTTCATAGCTTAAAAACAGAATTCTATGCTTTAGCTGCAGGAACTTCATCTGATCAAAATATAAGAGTTGCTTTTCCAGACAGTAACAAACTAAATATTGTTTATGGGGAAGTTGAGAAAATCGATGTAGAAAACAAGCAAGTGATTCTACAAGGCGAACAAACTGTTCCCTACAATGATTTAGTCATCGGGTTAGGCTGTGAGGATAAATATCATAACGTTCCGGGTGCAGAGGAATACACTTATAGTATTCAAACAATAGGACGTTCAAGAGACACTTATAATAAGATCGGTGGACTTCCAGCTGGATCCATAGTAGGTATTGTTGGAGCAGGCTTAAGTGGGATCGAGCTTGCAAGTGAACTTCGCGAAAGTAGACCGGACCTTAAGATTAAATTATTTGATCGTAGTCCTCGTGTGTTAAGAGACTTTCCAGAGCGCTTAAGTAATTTTGTACAAAAATGGTTTGATACAAATGATGTTGACGTTATTAGCAACTCGAATATAACGAAGGTCGAGCCAAATAAACTATACAATCATGATGAAATAATCCCTGTGGATGTAGTAGTGTGGACTGCTGGTATTCAGCCTGCAGCACCAGTACGAGCTTTACCAGGTGAAAAGGATAAGACAGGACGCATTATTCTGACTCAATACCATGATTTGCCAAGCTATGAGAATGTATTTGTAGTGGGAGATTGCGCTTCTTTACCTTTTGCGCCAAGTGCTCAGCTTGCAGAAGAACAGGCAGAACAAATAGTTAAGGTTCTACAAGCACGCTGGAAGGGTCAACCGCTTCCAGAGAAAATGCCAGAGATTAAACTAAAAGGCTTCATGGGATCATTAGGGAAAAAACAAGGATTTGCCTATTTGGCAGATATCTCAGTTACTGGTCGCATTGCGAGATTAATGAAGTCTGGCTTACTATGGATGTATAAACGACATAATGGTTAAAATAAAAAGCTTAGGAACGTAAAAGAATATGTTTCTAAGCTTTTTGCGATTATTTAGTTTGCTATATATCCGTACTTTTCAAGAGCCGAGAATACTGGCTTTAATTGAATATAACCTTCACCTATTACTTCCTCGTTAATCATTATTAGTGGATAGAAAAACTCATCATTGGCAATTTGATTGGCAATCGATTGTTGTTTTTCGTCTTCTAGAGGCTGCTCTATATCAATATATGAAAATGTTATTTGATGTTCTGGAAATTTTCTGCTGATAGCGGCTTCTAACCATTCGTACGTGTCCTTTGAAGAAGGTGCATTCACACAGCTTGCGCATACTATATCAGCACCGTAAACTTCTACAGTGAGCTTTTCTTGTGCCATAAATTACTTGTCCCCTTTATCTGTTTAATCCTTATCCCCTACACATTACATTATAAAGGGGTTACTGAAAAGCTGTCAAAAGGTGGCGAAAATCAATTTCCTTTATTCTTGGTTGATAATTTTGTGTGATTATATCTCTTCTCTTTCTGTTTTCCTTGCCCTTACATAAAAATACACACTTCTAAAAAAGACAAAGTAGCTAAGTAATAACAGGTTGAGCATCCCATATGATTGATTAGGGAAATTCTTATTAAATGACTTATTTTCATATTAAACTAATAGGTTCTTTACCTCAATAAGTGCCTGGTTTTCATTCCCAATTCTATTAAAACGCCAAAAATCCCTACTTTTATTTTAAAAGCAGGGACATTTCTCTGTATTCAATTATAAGATTTTAGTTTTAAGCACTACACTACTTCATACGCAAGTTCGAGATTATTCCAAGAATCAATAGTAACGAACAAAACTTTATTTCAAATGGCGTTCCCCAAGAAGAAATGCTACCGTAAAAGGCAATAATATTAGTGCGTGGTACGAAAACAATTAGAGTGCTCAGTCATTTTAGGGACAGCCTTTTAATTCTAAAAATGCCTATCTTCGTGTTGTGCTCAATAAATATTTAAGTGATTATAAACAAAATAAACGTATTTTCTAAGGGGCAACTAATGGTTTACACCCTTGTCTTTAACAAAGCCCTTTTTTAGAAAGTAAATAAATGTCACGGTTTAAAACAGTAGTAATTATGCAACAGTCTCAATTAACACAAAGAAAAAATATGTGTAAAAAAATTCAGAAATTTAGCTAACAAAACAGGAAATCTAATATTTCATGAATCTTAGGGGAGACTATTTACCGTAGATGTTTTACGGGAAGTAAACACTTCCATTTAATCAGCAATTATTCTATAATGATTGTAGTGAAAGGAGTCGATCTATATGACTGATACAATTAATGAACAAGTTCAAGAAGTTTTAGATAAATTGCGCCCATTCTTACTACGAGATGGTGGGGACTGCGAGCTTGTTGACGTTGAAGACGGCATTGTAAAACTACGACTTTTAGGAGCATGCGGAAGCTGCCCAAGTTCTACGATCACTTTAAAAGCTGGTATAGAACGCGCTTTACTAGAGGAAGTACCTGGTATCGTAGAAGTAGAACAAGTATTTTAATCCAAATAAATATGAAAAAAGAAGCCTAACTGGCTTCTTTTTCTTTATGTACGCATTTCCTGCCAGCGTTCTTTGGCCATCTCAATAAGTGAAGGTTCAACAGATGAGCTTTGTTTTTCTAGGATCATCGAAAAATAACGTGTGGCTAAATCTCTTGCTCCAACTCGTCTAGACAGCTCTGCAATCATGTAGAGAACTCGTATCTCAGACATTTGGGTTCCGCTATAATCCTCCCTAGAATATGAATCGATATAGCGATCTCTCGCTATTTCTAGAAATCTTTTTTCCTCATCTTGTTGTCCTAATATACGGTAGAGCCAAGCTACTCGCAATGCTAAGCCGGCTATGGATACAAATTTTTCTTTCTTTAAAGATGCACATAATATTCCTAACTTATAAGCAGTGATCCCTTCTTGAATCGTTCTTTCACCACCGTACGAACGTGATGTCCATTGTTTAGTTATGTTCTCCTTGATCGCGTCTTTTACACTTGGAGCAAAATATTTTGTGAAATCATCTGTAAACGAAAAGCCACAGTGCTCACATACAAATACATTATAAAGTAATGGATTGATTTCTTTATTCTGGTAGATTGGTTGAAAGTCTGTATCATGGGTTTCTAGCTTTATAAATTTCGAACGAATCTTAGTTGACTTAAATTTATTCTTACAATGTAAGCATACTACCTCTTTTTGATAATACGGAAGTATTTCCATTACTTTTTCCCCTTTGAAGCCTATTATTTCTTTTATTATACTGTAAAAATATGTAGAAAGCGATGTCAGTTTCGAGTAGTTTTCCTTGTATAGATAGTGAAAACATTGATATTATATATACATAAGGAAGGAATGTGATCTAGATGACAGAAGTAGTTAATTTGTCTGAAGCGGCAGCTTACCGCGTTAAAGAGATGATGGTCCACAATGAGGAGGAAGGTTCACTTCTACGTGTTTCCGTTAACGGTGGTGGATGTAGCGGACTTTCCTATGGTATGGGATTTGAAAAAGAGAAAAACCAAGATGATTTAGTTTTGCATCAGCATGGACTAGACATCATTGTTTCCAAGGAAGACGCATCTATACTTACTGGAACGGTCATCGATTATAAAGAATCGTTGATGGGTGGAGGCTTTACGATCGATAACCCGAATGCAATTGCTTCCTGTGGCTGTGGTTCATCGTTTAGAACTGCTAAAAAAGAAGGCACACCTGAAAGCTGTTAAATAAATGAAAGAACATTTTCTTGCATTAGAAAATGTTCTTTTTTATAAATAAAAAAGCATATACGCTCTTAAAAGGAGAAAGCTAAAAGGACTGAATAGTTTCCTTGTTTTCATGCTAGTTAAACTTGCATTTGAACTTTTTAATAAATACTAGCAATTATCTGTTTATTCCTACCTTTAGAATGTTGTTAAATAGTGTTGAAATCCTATTCTAAAAGGTCTAAAATAGGTATAGTGTGAAATTTGTCGGAAAAATGACAAGCTAAAAACGAATGAACGAGAATTATGAATCATTCGGTTGTTATAAAAAATAAAAAAAGGTGGTTGCGATCTTCGTGAAAAGACCAACAGTTCTAGTATTAGGAGCAGGTTACGGTGGATTATCTACTGTAGTAAACCTTCAAAAATTAGTAGGTACAGATGAAGCAGATATAATTTTAATAAATAAAAACGATTATCATTACGAATCAACTTGGTTACATGAGGCTTCGGCTGGTACGTTAAGTCCAGATCAAGTACGTTACGATATTAAAGACGTTATCAATAAAGGAAAAGTTCAATTCGTAAAAGCTACAGTTGAAGGTATTGATGTAAACTCTAAAAAAGTAGCAACAAGTGCTGGGGAATACACATATGATTACCTTGTAATTGGATTAGGCTTTGAAGGCGAAACATTTGGAATTACTGGATTAGATAAATATGCTTTA
This sequence comes from Psychrobacillus sp. FSL W7-1493, assembly GCF_038004905.1. Taxonomy (NCBI): domain Bacteria; kingdom Bacillati; phylum Bacillota; class Bacilli; order Caryophanales; family Bacillaceae; genus Psychrobacillus; species Psychrobacillus sp. FSL W7-1493. Next base: position 1,256,341 of record NZ_JBBOSB010000001.1, read on the forward strand.
TCTATCGCAAACGTAAATGCAGCTCGTCAAATCCGTGACCATATCGAGTACCAATTTGCTACATGGTCTACAGAAGAAACAAGAGATGATGCTCGTTTAACAATCGTTGTAGGTGGGGCTGGATTCTCTGGTATCGAATTCTTAGGAGAGTTAGGGAATCGTATTCCTGAGCTTTGTGAAGAATACGATGTGCCAAAAGAAAAAGTACGCGTTGTTTGTGTTGAAGCAGCACCTATGGTTTTACCAGGATTCGATCCTGAGCTAGTTGAATATGCTGTTCGCCAACTAGAAGCAAAAGGAATTGAATTCTCTATAGGAACACCAGTAGTAGAAGCAACTCCTGAAGGCGTTAAGATTAAAAAAGGTGAAGAGGAATTTGAATTCATCAAAGCTGGAACAGTTGTTTGGGCAGCAGGTGTACGTGGAAACCGTTTAATCGAAACTTCTGGTATCGAAAATATGCGTGCTCGCGTTAAAGTAGAAAAAGATATGCGTGCTCCTGGTTTCCCAGATGTATTCATAGTTGGGGACTGTGCGTTAATGATTAATGAAGCCGTTAATCGTCCATACCCACCAACAGCTCAAATTGCTATGCAACAAGCTGTAACAGTGGCTAAAAATATTGTAGCTCTTATGAAGGGTGAAAATACTTCTGAATTCGTTCCTGAGCTTAAAGGAACTGTATGTTCTCTAGGTGAGCATGATGCAATTGGTGACGTAATGGGTAGAAAGCTAACTGGTACAAAAGCTTCTATTATGAAAAAGGTTATTGATAACCGTGCTCTTTACATGATCGGTGGAGTTCCATTAATGATCAAAAAAGGTAAATTCAAACTATAATATTAATATAACCAAACCTCCTACTGAAATATTCAGTAGGAGATTTTTTTGTGGAGGAAAATACAAAAAAACTTAGAGAAGCTCTTTCAGCTTAATCATATCCAATTATAATTATATTGGTGGATAATAAAAGGTATGCTAAGTTTAAACTTAACTTTTAATGCACTGTAAAAAGGTAAAGGGAGAGAAGTCAATGCAAACTAAACTAGTTTTATATATTTCAATTTGCTTGATGCAATTAATAATTTTAACTAATATCGTTCTTTTTGAGGGGCAGTGGAATGGAATTACTATGTGGTTATGCACAGCTATATTTGTTTTTTCTTCTGCGGTTTTTAGTTTTAATAGAACAAGTAAAAAACAAGATAATTGAGACCCATTAAAAAATAACCGTAACAAGAACTTTCCCTTTAATTCTCCCCATTTTCTTGTCTTGAAGGAAATTGGCGCTTACACTTATCTTAAGGGAGTTGGTTTAATGTCTAGAGATAAAAGAGGTAGCGTATGGCTAGGAGTAGCGGGGTTAGTTTTAAATAGTAAAGGTGAATGGTTGGTTGTTAACAAGCGATACGGTGGGTTGGAAGGTAAATGGTCGCTTCCCGCTGGCTTTGTAAATGGCAATGAAACAGTTGACGAGGCTGTGCTCAGAGAGGTATTAGAGGAGACAGCGGTAATTTGTAGGGTCATCAATATGATTGGGTTTAGAAGTGGTGTATTGCAAGGGAAAATAAGTGATAATATGGCTATTTTTCTTCTCGAACCAACAACAGATGAGCCAATTGTCCAGGTCCAGCTGTCAGAGCTTTACGAGGCGAAATGGATTCATCCTACAGACTTATTGGTCGATGAGACCGCATCCGTTATGTTACATGAGCTAGCAGCAGCTTCCTTAGAGGTTGGTTTTCCAACTATAGATGGTGTAGATCCAGGGGATATATTTGGTTATACGAGTTATAAATTATTCATAAAATAAAAGCTGAAACTAATACGGCATAAGGGGCTAGCATAGCTTTTTATGCCGTATTAATATTATGTGTTAATTTCATATATAATAGTTTACGTATTAACGCTCACCTCCATAAAAAGCATCCGCTAAATAAGCCAAAAATAATTTACTGTATTAATAAAAGCATATAAACCCTAATATTCATTTTCAATTGTTCGGTTTTTTTTCAAACAAAAAGGTAAACGTTTTAATTACTAATAAATTAAATAATTAGAATAATTTCATTATTTAGACACATTTATATAAAAAAGTAGAGGATGTTCATTTACAAATATATTAATACATGATATATTATCTGAATATTATAAATAAATGAATGAGGAGGCGCTAAGAATGACTAAATTACAAGAAGTAACTTCAAAATCATGTCCGTATTGTAAAGGGGAAGGGTACTTTCAATTAAGGCTTGGAGGATCCGAAACATGTGGCTGTTGTCAGGGCACTGGCAAGAAATAATAATAAGGCTTTTTGACAAAAATGTGAAAAGAGATAACTGGATTGAATACCTGCCTCCGTTAAGGTAAACTATTTAAAGATGTAACGGAGGTTAATGACTATGAATTTTACAATTACACAGATGATTCTTTCAGTTCTAATATTTCTAGTAATGTTTTTTGGAATCGCCTTCCTATTAAATATGTTGCTTAGAATGTCTTGGTTTGTAGCTATTCTTTATCCACTTATAGTGATATTTATTATTGATGAGGTCGGGATTTTTGATTACTTTACAAAACCGGGTTCTTCCTTCTCTGCTCTAGGAGAAAAACTAATGTCACTACATATGGCAGATATCGTTATTTTATCAAGTGGTTTTGTCGGTGCAATTCTAGCAGGAATTGTAATTAAAATGCTACGTAAAAGTGGATATCAGATGTTTTAGAAAGATGGCCTATCAAGGCTGTCTTTTTTTGTTATAGAGCCACTCTACCTAACTCTGCTTAAAAAAGATTTTTATAAATATACACAAACAGTTTTCTAGTTGTATGCAGAGGTTTCAGCTTAAGCGATATCCACTCTATTATTCCTATGGAAAGCTACAAAGATCATTATTCTCTTATCAATTGTGTGTTTCCTCTTATGAATATTATATTGCTGAAGAACAAATAAGTTAAATGGGAGTGGGAAAATGTTATTATTATGGCAACTTTCATTGTTTGTTTCAATTTTAACCTTATTGGTTGGTTTTGTTAAAAAGTCTTGGGTATTCTTATTAATTAGTACGTTTACATTCATACCGATAGCATATTACTTTTTAGGGGCAAATAATGCTTGGAAATATGTTGGTTTAACTCCTGTCATCCTACTTGTTCTTACTATATTATTTTGGTTCATAAGTAAAAAAATGAGTTCAGTTAAATGATAAATGGGATAACTTTGATAGTAAGTAACTATGTTGATGTATGGTAATATATAGGGTTAAAACAAAGGGGGAAATTTGAATGAATAAGTATTTACAGCCATTTTCGATAATCTTTTTAGGCGTGTGTATGGTTATTAGTGCTTGGTTCATTTCAGAGGGTTTAAGGACTAATAATAGTGAAGTTTTTAAAAGTGAAAATGAGAAGGTACAAAACGAAAATCGTTATGAGCATATAGTGATAGTCTCTGACTATTTTAGGATTTTTGATAAACAAACGGGCGATTACTGGGAACAAATTGGCGGCGGAGACTGGGAGAAAAATACACCTATACTTACCCCTAATAAGTAATTAAAACACTAAGAGGTATTTTAGTAAAAAAGAAGACCAAATAAAAATGAGCTGGAGAAAATATCCCAGCTCATTTTTATTTATTCAACTTTTAGCTTTATAGCCTTATAAAATAACCGTATAAATAACTATGGATATTAAAATACCGGTTAATGCCCCCATAAAAACTTCAATAGGCTTATGTCCAAGTAAAGTTTTTAGTTCTTCTAGCTTTTCCTCGCTCTTCTTGTGTCCCCAATCCTTTGTCTGATTAACAAAAGTTTGAAAATCTACACGCATCTGATTGATAATGATGGCTTGCTGACCGGCTTGAAATCTAACACCTGTTGCATCAAACATCACTATTACTGCGAACACTGTAGCAACTGCGAAAAGGGTAGAGTCTAATCCCGTTTCAAAAGCAATAGCTGTACACAATGACGTTACAGCAGCCGAGTGAGAGCTTGGCATTCCACCTGTAGAAGTGAATAATTTCCAATCTATCTTTTTAGTGACCAGAAAATGTATTGGTATTTTCACGAACTGGGCAAAGAAGATGGAGAAAAGAGCAGCTAATAGTGGAGTATTTTGGAGAATTGCCACAGCAGACACCGCCTTCCTTGTAAAACTTTGTTACTTTTAGTATAACATATTCTCACTATTCGAAAAATCATTCTCGTTGCTATATAATAAGAATGTATCCAAATTATGTAGGGGGAAAAATGATGATTATTAGCACTAACAATGTAACATTCGAAGAAGTACAATCCGAAACACTAGTGGTAGGAATTCCTAAGCATCCTGAAAATACAGAGAAATGGGATGCATTATTAAATATGTATGGAAATCACATTCTTGATTGGGTAAAAAGTGGTGACATATCATCAGACTCGAAAAAAATAGTTAAAGTCCCAATAGCAGGTCAAGAAACTGTAAAAAGAATATTATTTGTAGGGCTTGGAGATCGTAAAAAGTTAACACAAGAAAATATTCGAGAAGCATTTGGTTTAGTAGGGAAAGAGCTACTTTCTAGCAAGCCTGAATCCCTTGCAGTCTGGGTTCCATCATTTACCTCTGAAAGCGCTACAGAAGCTGATGTAGCTTATTTAGCTGGTGAGGGTATTGGTATGGGAGCTTTTGTTTATGAAGGCTATAAAACAACCTCTAATGTGCCGGATTATTATTTACCAGCTATCGAGCTTTTAACAGATACTGATTTAGAAGAAGCTGCAACTTACTTTGAAGTAGGAAGTATTTATGCGGATGCGGTTAATGAAGCTAGAATTTTAGTAAATACACCAGGGAACGTGCTGACTTCTACACAACTAGGAGAGTATGCAAGAGAGCTTGGTGAGACATATGGCTTTGAAACAGAAATATTAGGTAAGAAAGAAATAGAAGAGCTGGGTATGGGAGCTTTATTGGCTGTGAACCAAGGATCAGTTGAAGAACCACGTTTAATCGCTTTGAAATATCAAGCCACAGATAACTGGGATGATGTGGTAGCACTTGTAGGGAAAGGGATTACTTTCGATACAGGAGGTTACTCTATTAAAACAAAAACTGGTATCGTTGGTATGAAGGGCGATATGGGTGGAGCAGCAGCAGTTCTAGGTGCTATGCAAATTATTGGTGAGCTTCGTCCAAATAAAAACGTTATAGCTGTAATTGCTTCAACGGACAATATGATTTCTGGTAATGCATTTAAGCCAGATGATGTTATAACTTCTATGAGCGGTAAAACGATTGAAATTCTTAATACAGATGCAGAGGGACGTTTAGTTCTTGCAGATGCGGTAACATATGCAAAACAGCAAGGAGCTAATTACATTGTCGATGTAGCTACTTTAACAGGTGGAGTAATCACCGCATTAGGATTCGACAAAACAGGAGCACTAACAAACAATGAAGAATTCTTTGAAACCTTTATGGAATCCTCTTTGGAAACAGGAGAATTTGTATGGAGACTTCCGTTAACTGAAAATGATAAGAAACGCATTCGTAAAAGTGACGTTGCAGACCTGAACAACTCCCCAGGAGGAGATGGTCATATGATTTTCGGTGGTGGTTTTGTTGGAGAATTTGTAGAAGATACACCATGGATTCACTTAGATATCGCGGGTACATCCGATGCAAAAGCAGCATATGATTTTGGACCAAAAGGCGGTACTGGTGTAATGGTTCGTACTTTAGCAACACTTATTGAAAGAATGGCAGACGAAGAGTAGGATAAACGCACAGGACACTTATCCCACATAGCATACACTGTGTTGAAAGGAGGGACATTATGGTTAGATATCAACGCGGTGGTTATGGGGGAAGAGGTCCAGGAGGTCCTCGGGGTCCAGGAGGATATGGAGGTTACGGAGGTTTTGGTGGTGGATTTGGTGGATTTGGAGCTCCGCTATTAGGAGGCTTTGTGGGAGGGCTTTTAGGTTCTTCCATCATTGGATTTGGTGCAAGACAACCATATCCATATCCATATCAACCTTATCCATACCAGCCTTATCCTTACTACGGTTCACCATACTCCCCGTACTATTAACTAGTATAAAAAAGCTTTTGCAATTCGTGGAGGATCACGTTTTGCAAATGCTTTTTTTATGGAAGGTATTTCACCTCGAATATAAAAGATGAGCAATGGAGCTAAGTTGTACAAAATATAAAAAGTGCAGGCAAAGCGTTAACCAACTTTGCTTGCACTTTTTTGTTAAGCATGAATTCGAAGCTAATTCGTATCTGTTTTTACCTTCATATTCTTTCTTTTCTCTTCCACAACTTCTTCTAAATCATCTCGTACTGTGAGGTCACAGCATTCTACACCAGAATAATAAGCGGCTCTTCCCATCATATGACCTCCGACTGGACCAGTAATGAAGAGAAATAAGATACCAAGTAAAATTCGAGAATTAAATGTACCTTCGATTAACAAAAAGTGAAGGAACACTCCTATTAAGATGCTCATCACTCCGAGCGTTGCACTTTTGGAAGCAGCATGGGCTCTTGTGTAAACGTCTGGTAAACGAAACAAGCCTATTGCAGTCACTAAGATGAAAATAGTTCCAAAGGATATAGTACCTAGGATTAATATATTAGCTATTACGGTCACGTTGAATGATCTCTCCCTTCTCCGTGAACTTAGAAAACGCTACAGTCCCAATGAAGGAAAGTACAGCCAATAAGAGGATGACCTCTAAAAAGAATGGAGTGTCAAATAATATTGAAATTAGACCTATTAATGAAATTAGGCCCACCCCAATGGCATCTAAGGCAATAACCCTGTCTGGAGTAGTAGGCCCCTTTACAAGACGATAAATGAAGCCTAGTAAAGCAGCGCTGATAAGCACGACGATTACCCATAAAAAAGTTATCATGATCTACTCACCTCCAAAATTGCTTTCTCAAAAGTATCGCGTATGGAGTTTACTGCTTCGTCAATATCGGTAAAATCGATAGAATGGATATATAATGTTTTATTGTCATCCGAAACATCAATAACTACTGTACCAGGTGTTAAGGTTATGAGACTGGAAAGCAAGGTTATCTCCCAGTCTTCAGTCAATACAGTTTCCATTGCGAAAATAGCTGGACGGATAGGCATTTCTGGCTTCACGATTACTTTTAAAACAGAGAAGTTAGAAAGTATTAGCTCCTTTAAAAATAAGAATGCTAATTTTATCACAGCCAATACACGATCCATATAGAATCGTGACTTAAAGGATTTTCGAAGCATGAAAAGCATTACCAAACCGAGCAGATATCCTACTATAAAAGTAGTAGGTTTAAATGATATGGATAGAAACATCCACGTAAGGGCTATAAATACATTTAATAAAATTTGAAAAGCCATTATTTCACCCCTTCAAAGACAGCATCAACATATAAGGAAGGATCTAATAACACATTGGATGCATCAGTCATAAGTGGCACTAAGAATTCGGCTCCAACGCCATACAAAACGGTAACAGCAACTAGTGCAATTGTTGGAACTAATAAACGCTTATAGGATATGGCATCCAAGTAAGAGGATTCGCCTTTTGGCTCACCCCAGAATGCATAAATGAAAATACGTATCGCGGAAAGTAAAACGATGAGACTGGAAAGTAGGATAAAAATACTTTGCCATAATAATTCCCCTTCGAAACCACCTTGAACGATTAACATCTTACCAATAAAGCCGCTTAATGGAGGAATTCCAGCTAAACCAAATGCTGCGATTAAATAACTCCAAGCAAGAAGTGGATATTTCTTCATCAATCCACCCATTTTTCGTAAATTGGACGTGCCTGTAATTTTAATAACGATTCCAATCAGTAGGAACAGAGCACCTTTTATCAATATATCATGGATTAAATAAAATACAGAACCAATCATTCCGTTTTCGTTCATAATAGAAGCACCGAATAAGATGACTCCTACTGCAATGACGATATTATAAATAATAATTTGCTTTAAATCAAAGTAAGCAAGTGCACCTATACATCCAACGATGATCGTAATAATCGAGAGTATCATGAGCAGTTCATGAGTGAATCCAACGTCGGTTGTAAAGAACAAAGTATAGGTACGCATGATAGCATATACGCCGACTTTAGTAAGCAATGCGCCAAACAAAGCAAGTATAGGAACTGGCGGTGCTGCATAAGAGCCTGGTAGCCAGAAGAAAAGAGGGAAAATACCGCCCTTTATCCCGAATACTATCAAGAATAATACAGCGATTAGTGTTACAATTCCTACCTCGCCAATCTCGGCCAATTTAACGGAAATATCAGCCATGTTTAATGTCCCGACTACGGAATATAAGTATCCCACTGTAATAACGAATAAGGACGAAGAGACAATATTAACTATTATGTATTTAATAGATTCTTTTAATTGTACTTTTTCTCCACCCAACACAATTAGTACATATGAAGCCATTAACAATACTTCAAAAAATACAAAAAGATTAAAAATATCACCTGTTGTAAATGCTCCGTTAACACCTGTTAACATAAATAAGATAGCTGGATAGTAAAACGACTTTTCTCTAGCTTCATCCATGTAAGTAAAGCTATACCATACAACAAATAAGGTGATGATAAGAGAAGAGGTTACTAAAAGAGCTGAAAACATATCTGAAACCATTGTAATCCCAAATGGTGGAGCCCAGCTACCTAGGGTAAGGGTTTGTACACCATCTGTCTTTACTTTAAAGAGTAATGTAAAGGCCGATACTAGTGCCATCAGCAATCCAATAATAGTGACCATTCGCTGCGCTTTTATTCTTTTAGGGAAAAATAAAAGAATTGCCGCAAACAAGAAAGGGATGAGGACTGGGAATAATAATAGATTAATCATTGTCTTCAGATCCTTTCATAAGTTCCATATTGTCTGTTCCCACTTCTTTATACGTTCTATAGGCTAAAACTAGTGAGAATGCTGTAACACCGAAAGCTATTACAATAGCCGTTAATATTAAGGCTTGCGGAAGTGGATCAGCATAGTCGGTTACTCCATCAGCTAAGACCGGAGCAGACTTTCCTCCAAGGCCACCCATTGTTAAAAGAAGCAAATGGGTTCCATGGCTCAGTAAACCTGTACCAATAATAATCCGAATTAAACTTCGTGAGAGGATTAAATACACTGCAGCCATAAATAGAAAGCCGATTAAAATGGACATCATAATTTCCATTATTCATCTCCTCCTATCATTTGAATAATTGTCATTGTAACACCCACAACAACTAAATATACTCCTGTGTCAAAAAACATAGCAGTATGGATGGATGTTTTCCCTAGTAAAGGAAGGTTGAAATAATCATATACATGAGTGAAGAACGGAACATTAAAGAAAATAGAACCTGCAGCGGTAGCCAGGGCTATAACAAGTCCAACTGCAGTGACAACGGTATAGTTTAAAGGAAGCATATCCTGGACTGTTTTTAAGTCGAATGCCAGCAAAAGGAGGACTATTGCGCTAGACATTAACAGACCTCCGACAAAGCCTCCACCAGGTGTATAATGACCTGCAAAAAAGATATGGATGGAGAAAAGAAAAATGATAAAAAAGACTACTTTTGTTGTTGTTTGGATGATTAAATCATTTGTTTTCAACTTTTCTTTCTCCTTTCTTTTTTGCCAATCTCAGTGTAATCATTGCTATTATTCCTAGAGATGCAATAGTAAGTACGCTAATTTCAAATAATGTATCAAAACCACGATAATCTACCAAAATTACGTTTACTATATTCCCGCCTCCCGCCTCGCTATATACGGTTTCTTTGTAGTACTCCGATATAGAAGGAACGAGTTTTTGAGAATGTGCAGAAATAGCTATTAAGGTAACCATAATTCCAACACCAAGGGCTATTAGAAAATTAGTTAAACGGAATTTACGATCTTCCTTACCTTTTTCATGCTTGTTTAATTTAGGTAGGTGATAGAATGCACCAAGGAATAGTGCCACAGAAACTGTTTCTATTACTAGCTGAGTAAGAGCTAGGTCAGGTGCCTTGAATATGATGAAAAACAATGCAACAGTATATCCGACAGCTCCCAATGCAATAATCGCTGTAAGTCTAGACTTAGTAATTAATATTGTAAGTGTTCCAATAATAATTAATAAAGATAACAATACTTCAAAAAACTTAATAGGTGCCAAGTTATCAAAGCTAATGACAAATGCATCCTTTATCCACATAGTACTTGCAAGTAAAATGATAATTGCTCCAAAAATGTAAATTAAGTAGGAGCGGATGGAACCTTTCATGTATAAAGAGGACACTTGATTGGCACCACTCTCTGAAAGCATCATTAACCAATCATAAATGCCGTTCAATGAAACTTTGGTTGGCATCTTCGAGTAGGCAACGCTCCACTTAGGGAGTGTTCTGTATAAAAGATAGCCGACAAGGAATATTCCTAACGTCATATATAACGCGGGCGAGTCAAATCCATGCCAAGCTTTTATTTTGAATCCTACGTCAGATGGTAGAGCATATGCGCTCGGTTGAATAGCTGCTACCGCAGGCTTAATAAATGTATTTCCAAAGAAATTTGGGATGAAAAATATCACGATTACAAGTGTTGCTAATATTCCAGGGGAAATAAGCATACCGATAGGAGCCTCATGCGCTTTTTTCGGCAGCAACTCAGGTGTATGTTTTCCGCGGAACGTGTGTAGGACAAAGTACAAGCTATAAACGAATGTAAAGACACTCGCAATCCAAGCAACAACTGGAATCAATATCCACCAAGTATCCATTGAATATAGACCGAAATGCTGGAGCGACAGGGTCGCATCTAAAAACATTTCCTTACTCAAAAATCCATTGAAAAGGGGAATGCCTGCCATAGAAAGACTACCAATCATGGCAATTGTAAAGCTAATTGGCATTAGACTCATTAGCCCTCCAAGCTTACGAATATCACGTGTGCCGGTTTCATGATCTACAATTCCAGCAATCATAAAGAGACTTCCTTTAAAAGTTGCATGATTTAGTAGATGGAAGATGGCAGCAAATGTAGCAAATGTGTAGGTCGTTACTAAATCTCCTGTAACGTGATACGCAATAGAGCCAATTCCTAGTAACGACATGATTAATCCAAGCTGACTTACTGTAGAAAAAGCCAAAATTGCTTTTAAATCAGTTTGTTTAACTGCAAAGAATGATCCCCAGAATAGTGTGAGGATACCGACACCAGTAACTAACCATACCCAAACCTCAGAAAGTGCGAAAATAGGAGTAAGTCGTGCAACTAAATATAATCCTGCTTTTACCATAGTTGCCGAGTGTAGATATGCACTGACGGGTGTTGGTGCTTCCATAGCGTCTGGAAGCCAAATATAGAAAGGGAATTGCGCAGATTTTGTAAATGCACCAAGTAATATTAACACTAATGCCCAGACGAATAAATCATGCTCAGCCATAGTAGCTGCTTGTGAAATGAGTTCCCTAATAGAGAAAGTTTCTCCCATAATACCTAGCAGTAAGAAGCCACCTAGCATCATCAATCCACCAAATACAGTAATCATCATTGATTTCAATGCACCGAAGCGAGAACGATCGCGAGTATACCAGTAGCCAATGAGTAAGAATGATGAAATTGAAGTTAGCTCCCAGAAAAAATAGAGCCCAATTAAGTGGTCAGATTGGACAACGCCAAGCATAGCCGTCATAAACATTAATAAGTATACGTAAAAATTTCCTAGATTCTCTTTATCCTTATCTAAATAGAAGATAGAGTAGAGAACCACGAGGGATCCTATCGCGGTTATTAATAAAGAAAATAGTAAGCTAAGGCCATCTATGTACGAGACAAATGAAATATCGAGTGATGGGATCCAAGGCATTTCTTCTGAAAAAGTTTTTCCATCCATTACTGAAGGAATATACATTGCATATAAAACTACTAAAAGTAAAGGTGCGATTAGAACAAACCAGCCAGTATGGATTCTTTTTGCTCTTTTATACAATAAAGGTATAAAAATAGCCAAAATAATAGGCAAGAATATTGCAAAAATCATGGACATAGGAATCCTCCTTCCAACATTATATTTAAGTATATAAATAAAATTATACTCCAAATATGAAGCGTTTGCATGGCATATTACTTCCTTCCTATATATAAGCAACAGCAAATAGAGAGTAGTTTTCTTAAAAATAGAAGGCGGGAGGGTATTGCAGTTTTTTATGAAAAATTATTATTCGCTTATTCTAAATTATGGAGAATATTTTGGTAGGCTCTTGCGAAAGTGAGATACCATCCGATATCATACTAAGTATCAGAATTTCCTATAGATTAGAGGAGCAACAATGAAAAACCCTTATGTGTTTGGCTTTCTTCCGTTAATTACAATCATTTTGTTTAGTTTAACCTTTTCTACCTACACTATGTTTAAAGCAATTGAATTGTTTAAGGTTATTGGTGTGTACAATGGAATGAAAGAATTTCTTACTGATTTTGAGATAAAGCTGTTCGTTCTAATTGTCTTTGCCCTTATTTATTTCATGCTTTTTTCTGCCCTAAAATTAATTGCAGAGACAATTCATGAGATCGGAATGCTATTCTTTTCAAAAGATTATGAGGGGAAAACGATGGCGCAGGCCCGAGGTGGCTATGTCATTTTTCTATGTGGAGCAATTATTTCAGCTGTCGGATTTCAATCCATACAAATTCTTATGCTTGTCTTTTTAGTTACAGCTTTTATTTATTTTATATATGTTGTATTTAAGCTAAGCAACTCGATGACACTCATTGGAACGTTGGGGCTAGTTATGTTTGAAATAATCGTGTGGAGTTTGTTTCTTGCGTTAGTTATTTATGTAATTATTAAGCTTTACAATGGGATTATTGCAAGTCTGCCATTTTTATAATCGACAAATATTGCCTAGGAAATATTGAAGTATTCATATAGTAATATCTTAAATATTTGTATCGTGAGGGGGCAAAGGTTTGGATACTGTGTTTGATAAAATGAATATGCAAACAAAGAAAAAAATACAACAATCGTTCCTTTCCATATTAAAGGAAAAAGAATTTACAAAGATATCGATAAAAGATATAACAGATAGTGCTTGTATAAACAGAGGAACTTTTTATTTACATTATCTTGATAAATACGACTTGCTCGAAAAAGTAGAAGAAGAGCTTTTGGAAGGTCTCCGATTACATATTGAATCTATAGATTCCGAGTATAAAGTGGAAATGGTGAAACAATTACAAGTTGCAGGCTTTTCCATGGAAGTATTCCGATATATCGAAATGCATGTGGACCAATTTATCGTTTTACTGTCCAAAAACAATACTTCTGGGTTTCATTTAAGGCTAAAAAAATTCTTTGTAGAGCAATTCGAGGAAAATTATCAAGCAACCGAGATGTCATCTATTGATCCAACGATTCCCACAGATTATTTGTCTGCATTTGCAGCTTCGGCCATATTAGGTCTTATAGAGCAATGGCTTTCACATACACATCGAGAAACGCCAGAAGAGGTAGCTGTATTATACTTGAAAATATTGAACTTCATAAAAAGTGTATAAAGAAAAGAGAAGCTCAACATTGGCTTCTCAATTTTTTTTATCCATAATTCGATTAAAAATTCGGTGGTGTATTTTGTTGGACTCTATGCTTTTCATATTTTTAGGTAAATCATAACCAATCCATACTGCTGAAGTATAAGTATCGGTTAGGCCAGCTAGCCAGTAGTCATAATACTCATTTGTGGTTCCTGTTTTAGCACCGACGTAAGAGGAGTTGACCGAAATACCTTTTCCAGTTCCGTTTGTTACTACCTGGTCAAGCAATCCCCTCATTGTTTGGGCTGTTTTATAAGACCATACTTCTTGGAAATCCTCCTCCCAAGCATATAAAACATTTCCTTCTTTATCTACGACCTTCTGAATTGCATGTGCAGGCTTATAAGTCCCATTGATAAAGCTAGTATAGGCATCTGCCATTTCTAACACGGTGACCCCTTTTGTTAAGCCACCTAGCGCAGCAGAATACGTATGATCTTTTTCCTCTATATTTTCAAACTGAAAAGGAGAGAGTCTCGCAAAAGCATTTTCAATGCCGACTATATCTAATAATCTAACAGCTGGGGTATTGTGGCTTAAACGAAATGCCTCCTGAATGGTTACATAACCATACACTGCACCACCATAATTTTGTGGGCAATAGGAGCCTATGCATAGTTTTCCAGCGTTTATAGAGCTATTGGGAGTATACGTAGTTGTTTCAAACAATGGTGCGTATACTAACAGCGGCTTAAAGGCAGAGCCGGGCTGACGAATTGCCTGATAGGCTCTATGGAAGTCTAGTTTCTTGTAATCCTTCCCACCATAAATACTTACAATCTCCCTCGTTTCATTGTTAATAACTACAGAAGCAGCTTGTAAATTCGACTTTTTACTTAATAGACTATTAATATACCGCTCATCATCTTCTTGCTTCAGAGGATCTAGTGCAGTATGCACGGTTACTCCTTTGGAAATAACTTCATCAACACGAGTCTTTAGCTCATTTTCAATAAATTGCCTTTGCTGTTCATTTTGTGCATTTGCTATTTTGTCCTTAAAGCCTTCTTTATGAGCAATAAGGCTTTCTATTTCATGTAACACAAACGTGCTATATGCAGGATATAATTGCTTTTTAGTTTTCGTCACTAATTTAATTGGTGCTTGTTTTATTTCATTTGCTCGTTCGACAGTAAGTCTACCGTTTTTTACGAGGACATCAATTAGAAGCTCCTGGCGTTTTTTTGTCGCATCAAAATTGGTGAGTGGATTATAAATGGTTGGATTATTTGGTATTGCACTTATAAAAGCTAGTTCTGCCTCACTCAATTGATCGATTGAGCGTCCAAAATAGAATGTGGAGGCTGCTCCTATTCCATATACTTGATTGCTGAAATAAATTTCGTTTAAATAATTTGTGAAAATATCTTCTTTGCTCGTTTGTTTTTCCATTTCATGCGCATATAGTAACTCCGTTAGCTTTCTTTCATACGTTTTCTCAGTAGACAAATAGCGGAGGCGGACAAGCTGTTGAGTAATAGTACTTCCTCCTTGTTCCATTTGCTGGGCAGATGCATTTGCAAAGACAGCCCTAAAAATAGCGGTGAAATTGAAGCCGATATGCTGATAAAATTCTTCATCTTCACTTTGAAGAAAGAGTTCCTGAGCAAATAAGGGAATCTCTTCTAAAGAAAGAGGCTCTCTCCATTCGATATAATCCTCTGAGAATAGTTTTCCTTTGTTATCTAAGAGCACTACAGGGGAGGTTATGGTAGGATTTGATAGTTGAATGGAACGTTCTAAATCCGAATTAAAGGAGGCTGCAGATAGCACCTCTGTATGGATAAAGGAATATAAAATCCACAGTATGGGAAAACATAACAAGATGACTAAAAATCCTATACCTTGTCGCATCATTTTACACTCCAGTTCTTGTAATCTATTTAAAGAATAGCATATTCCATGCTTATTCTATCGACCAAATAATATGAGGTGTGAAGTAAAAATGGAGGCTATTTAAAAGAAAAGGTTGATTGACTGTAAACTGTGTAATCCATCTTACATTTGAAAATTGACTTCTTTCTGAAATGGATATTTATGTTAAAGTTGTATGAGGGAGAATCGTAAAAAAATTTAAAAGGTACAGCTAGAGGAGCCGGTAAAATATGAAACCATTACAAGGGAAAATTGCTGTTGTTACAGGAGCATCCCGTGGTGCGGGTCGGGGAATTACTTATCAACTAGGCAGTGCAGGTGCAACAGTATACGTGACAGGGCGTAGTGTAAAGGGGAGTACAACCGATAACCGTCCGGAAACCATTGAGGAAACTGCCGCTGGTGTTACTTTAAGAGGGGGTAAAGGTATCGCGATACAATGTGACCATACACATAATAGTGACGTAAGAAAGCTATTTGAGAGAATTGAAAGGGAACAGGGTCGGATTGATATTTTAGTTAATAGTGTATTTGGCGGGTCCGAAAGCTCGCTACCATCAGGGGATGGACCGCATTTTTGGGAACGTCCATTGGAACACTGGGATGCTATGATGGTTGCTGGGCCACAAGCCTATTTACTAACTACTCGATACGCTGTGCCTTTAATGGCAAAGCACCAAAAAGGATTAATTGTAAATCTCACATTTTTTATAAAAGAAAAAATCTCTAGTAATTTATATTACGACTTAGCTATGAATGCTATTAATCGAATGACACGAGGAATGGCAAAGGAATTAGAAGAATTCCATATTTCAGCCGTTGCTGTTTGCCCAGGTTGGATGAGGACGGAAAGAGTTATAGATTCAGGTTTTGGACCCAAGGATGGAGCTACGGAAACAACAGCGTATGTAGGTCGTGCTGTTTTGGCTTTAGCAACAGACAGCACAGTATCTAAGCTTTCTGGAGAAGCACTAATGGTTGCGGAGCTAGCAAAAAAATATGGATTTACTGATGTCGATGGAACTCAACCTTTGCCGTTTGAATGATAATCGGGATTTCTATATAAAACAAAAAGGCTTTCGACCATTTAGCGTCGAAAGCCTTACATTATTACGTATTAGCGTGTAGTTCTTCCTCATGAAGCACTTCTTCAAAGTCTTGGACGGGTTTCTTACCGGCGAAATAGAGTATGAAGAAAGCTATCAGGAATAGGGCACCCGTAACGAAGAAAACAGAGGATATACCGATAAATCCACTGATAAATCCACCAAACATCGGACCAATTATATTACCTAAGAAGCGGAAGCTTGTGTTGTAGCCCATAAGCTCTCCTTGAACTTCAATCGGTGCTTCTCGTCGGATCAAGGCAGTGGTCACTGGTATTAGACCACCAGAAGCAATTCCAAATAGGAAGCGAAGAGCCATCAGTTGCCATAGCTCCGTAACAAAGGCCTGTGGAACGATGAATACAAATGCAATGAGTAGCAGCATGGATAGAACCTTTTCATAGCCAATCGAATCTCCAAGCTTCCCCCAAGTTCTCGCGAAAAGAAGACTACCTACACCTGTAGCACTAAAGGTTATGCCTGCTAAGAGAGCGACTTCACTGGAGTCAGTTAAGTGGGAAACATATAGGGAGAGAAGAGGTTGAATACTAAAAAGCCCAATTTGTATTAAAGACGTAATCATTAGGACATTAAGTATTAGACGATGATGAAAAATACCAGACACGACCGTCTTTCTAGAATATTCATGCTCATCCTTCGCTTTAACCCGACGTTGTTCTCTAATCCCTATAATAACTAGGAGTGCAGCTATAGATACTGCTGTAGCTGTAATGATAAATGTGTATTGAAAACCAAACGTATCAGCCATAAATCCGCCTATTACAGGACCAAATAATGTACCAGATACGCTACCCATTTGTAACGTGCCCATGGTCTTGCCTGCAACATCCCTCGCTGTCTGAGAGCTGATAAAAGCTAGTGAGGTTGGGATAAATCCTGTTACAACACCCATAAACAATCGAAGAACAAAGAATGCTTCTACCGAATTTATGAATCCCATTAAAAGCACACTGAGTGCAATTCCGAATCCATTGATGATTAAAATAGGCTTATAACCATATTTATCAGCTATTCTCCCCCATATAGGAGACATAATAAGCGCGGAAACAAACGTAGCTCCAAATACTAGACCAGACCATTTTTGTACGTAGGCATCTGTAAAGTCGCCCATCGTATTAATATATAAAGAAAGAAAAGGCATGATCATAGTCATGGTGCTAGAAACTAGGAAAATGGAAAACCACATAATAATAAAATTCCGTTTTTGTACGCTCATTGAAATCCCTTCTTTCTCTTGACACGTACTGCATTAAATTATAAAACATTTCGAGTGACTAAGGAAGTTGAATGTTAAAAACTTTGTCACTGAAAAGTATCTTTCATTATGTTAAACTGTTTTGGGGTGATTATATTGAAAAAAATAATTATTTTATGTTTATTTACTGTACTGTTTATATCAGCATGTGGAAGTAATTCAACTGAAACTGAAAAAGACAATAAAAAAGAGACTACAAAAGAAGAATCTGCTGTTACTACTGATACCCAACAAGAGGACGAATTAATCACATATCCGCAACTTTCAACAGAAGTTGCTGAAAATGAAGCTTTAGTCCAAATGAATACTTCCTTAGGAGCAATTAAAATTAAATTGTTTCCAGAAGAAGCACCGAAAACAGTGGAAAACTTTATAACTAAAGCAGAAGAAGGCTACTACGAAGGAGTTATCTTCCATCGGGTCATTGAAGACTTTATGATTCAGGGAGGAGACCCTACTGGAACTGGAGCAGGTGGAGAAAGTATTTATGGTGAAGCATTTGAGGATGAATTCACGATGAATCTTTTTAACTTCAATGGAGCACTATCAATGGCTAACGCGGGACCAAATACAAATGGCAGCCAATTTTTTATCGTACAAGCTCCACCACAAGAAGGTGTAACAGCTGAACAGCTTATTAAAGGTGGATGGCCTGAGGAAGTAGCTAAGGCTTACGAGGAAAAAGGTGGGACACCAAATTTGGATCAAAAGCATACAGTCTTCGGGCAAGTTATTGAGGGCATGGATGTAGTAAATGAAATAGCTAAAGTGGAAACTGGTCAAAATGATAAGCCTGTAGAGGATATCCTTATTCAGTCCATAGAGGTTATTCAAAAATAAAGTAGGGAAGTGTTTGCTTTGTTAAACTTTCTTTCATTAGGCTTTTTATATTTATATTTTCCTGAGGATAAAACAGAGTATATACCAGTAGTTTTAGAGTTTATCATGGTATTTATTCTTTGTGTGTTATTATTCCGATGGTTTAAAAAGAAATCTGCTAAAGATGCAGCAAAAGCGAAGGAAATAGAAGATCGTGTATTACAGGCAAGAAAAGAAGAAGCGGAGAAAAACGTACCTTCTGAGTAACGTCTTAAATTAGCGGGTAAGTGGACGGGTAATCGTTTGCTTACTCGCTATTTTAAATTACACAAGGACGAACAGGCTTAAAGAGATATACGACAATGGGACAGTAGTTTACAACAATCCCACGAAAATTTACGACAATCCACCCATAGATTACGACAATCCCCTACAGCTCACTCATCCAAGCTCCTATTAGACAAACTAGGGCTGGACATTTATTAATTATTTAGTAACACATCTCCACTTTTCTAAGCAGATTAAACAAAAACGCAATACGTAAATAAGCCCCTATGGCTGTTTAAGAAACTAATATAGGGGCTCATATGAATTTATCGCTTTCATCCTTCCAAGGGGAAAGATTGGTGTAATTATTTTCATTTATTCGGATGTAAAAAGATTAAGATTTTACCGTCTTCTACGTCTGTAGAATAGCGTTCAGCTTCATCATCTGTTACTCCCAGTTCCATAAGTGCATGCTTTAACCCACCTGCAGAAGAGTTAGCTCCAACTACTGCTCCTCCAATTGTTGTTATTATAGGTCCGGCAGCCAACACAGCGCCAAATCCCGGTATTAATACAGTCGATAGTCCTACTAGCACTCCGGCTAAGCCAATTGCTCCTCCTGTTACAGCTCCAGCAATAGCTCCATCCTTAGTAGAAGGTTTTACTTCCTGTGTTACTTCGGAAACTCCGTTTGTATTTTTAGCAATAACTGAAATTTCCTCATCTGTATAGCCTTTTTCTTTTAAGCCTTCAATAACTTCTTTCACTTGCTGTTCATTTTCATATACTCCAATAACATTATTCTTCATTAAAAAATTACCTCCTGTTATTTCGCTCATTATTCTCTTTACCCTTTCTTTCGTTTTTTAAGACATATTTTACTTTTGATGCACTGGTAATAAATAGGCATCACATAACTTTATTTCAAGTTTTTAGATCGAAGCTTATTGGCAATAAAAAAAGCTGATCATGAAGTTAGTCATGACCAGCCTGTACTACAGCTTCCCAAGGATTGTCCCTGGATAGGAAGCTTAAAAATCTTATATATTAGGATAATGCTAGTTTGAATCTTGCCACTCCGTCCTCGACTGTTGCTCTTGGACACGCCACGTTCATACGAAGGAAGCCATCTCCGCCTTCTCCATACTTCGTGCCAGGCTCTAAAGCGAGTTTCCCTTTCGTTAATAAAAGGTCCATCATATCTTTTTCGTTCAAGCCAGTTCCTCGATAATCAATCCACATTAAATATGTGCCCTCAGGCATAGAAACCTTAACACCTTCAATTGCGGATAAATGTTCCACTACGTATTTCATGTTGCCTTCTACAACTTCTAAAAGACCTTCAAGCCATTGTTCTCCGTGTTCGTATGCCGCCTGCATAGCTGTAAGTGAGAACACGTTCAATCCCATCTCACCACGTCTAGTTGCACCATTCTCTAAAACTTTTCGTAATTTTTCATTTGGTACAATCGTTGCTGCACCTTGAATACCAGCAAGATTGAACGTTTTAGTAGGAGCAAAGAAAGTAATAATGTTATCTGTTTCTTCAGCTGCCACGAGAAGAGGTACATGCTTATTCGGCTTAAAAACAAGGTCTGAATGTATTTCATCTGAAAGGATCAATACATCATGCTGCTTGCACAAGGCTGCCATTTTAGTTAAATCCTCTCTACCCCAAACCTTCCCGCCAGGATTATGAGGATTACAAAGAATAAATATCTTGATATCTTGCTTTAAGCATTCTTCAAAGGCTGTCCAATCTATTTCGAAAGAATTACCGTTCTCTTTAAGGCGACAGGTAACGACTTCTCGCTCTAAATTATTTGGTATTCCTTTAAAGGGTGGATAGATTGGTGTATGGACGAGTATTTTATCTCCTTTTTGGGAAAAAGCATCAACTGCCTCCGCCATTGCAGGTATTACACCATGACGAAGAAGAATCCATTCATTCTGTATTTCTAGTTGGTGTTTAGTAGATACCCAGGTAGATAATGCATCTTTTACTGCTTCTGGTGCGATAGAATAACCAAAAACTGGATGTTCTAAACGCTTATGTATAGCTTCCTGTATAACTGGCGCAAGGCCGAAATCCATGTCTGCTACCCACATTGGTAGTACATCTGTGTCATCCTCAATTGCATATACCTGTTTTAACATATCCCATTTTGCGGAAAAAGTGTTACGACGATTGAAAATAGTTGAAAAATCTGACAAAGTAAATTCCCCTTTCAATTTTAACTTATTGTGTTATTATAACCCTAACTAATAAAAGTAGTAAGGTGAAAAAATAATGGATACAATACAGATGAATAGAAAAGCAGTTTGGATACTACAGGAATGGGATCCTTTCCAATTTGGTATCGATGCATACGAAACTGAGATTGCTGATGTAGTTACTGCTCTTCACGATATCGATCACCCATCCGAGCTTGCTAGAAAAATACAAGAAATCTATGAACATTCCTTTGAACAGTGGATTCCACTAGAAAAGTGTGTCGAAATTTCTTATAAGCTAATTGCAATAAAATATGAAATGAAATGCATTATTTAACGAGCTATTACACTCTTTCAAATATAGGTCAACAAAAGAAAAAGCTTTCGATTCCTTGAATCGAAAGCTTTTTTCTATTACTATTTTTATACTTCTTGAAGACCATCCATCAAATTAGAGGCAGGTACTTCTAATGCATTCGATAGCTTTAATATAGTTTGTGTTGATGGGACTTCACTACCTGATTCGTACGCTTCCAGTTTTCCAGCGCCGATTCTTGTTTTTAAGGAAAGTGTTTCTAAAGAAATATTGCGTTCTTCTCTTAGTTGTCGCAATTGCTCATGTAATTCTTTTTTCATGATTCCATCCACCTCTTTAAAAATTCTTCACATCTTACATCATATTATAGCATATTTTTTTTGAGAACTAGTTTCAAACAATTGTCAGAAAAAGTACAATTTTTGATTTGTTTATATTACAGCTCATTATTTTCAATTTCATAATTCGTATTTTTATATAAAAACAATCAAGAAAGTATCAACTTATTTGAGTACATTCAAAATGCCTTGAATAAATACGATTAAAATGGCAATTGGTGCTGCATATCTTACAATGATTCTCCATGCATTTAATAAAAAGCCTTTTGAGTCAAGCTCATTCGAAATATCTGCTTTGGTAAAGTGGTAACCAGCAAAAATGGAGATGAAAAGTGCTCCTAAAGGTAAACCAACACTACTAGTAAAGAAGTCAGCAAAATCAAATATAGATAAGTCTAAGATTTTGATATCCTGTAGCACACCAAAGGAAAGGGCACTAGGAATTCCGACAAGGAAAATTAAGAAACCTAAGATCCAAGCAAAACGTTTTCTTCGATCGTATTTTGACTTGATGCCGATGGAAACAACGATTTCTAACATGCTGATGGATGATGTTAGAGTAGCAAAAAGTAATAGTATAAAGAATATGATTAAGAAAAACTGTCCAAAAATAATTTGTTCAAATACTGCTGGAAGTATGATGAATACTAGGCCAGGGCCAGCATCTGGTGAGAAACCTAAGGCGAATACTGCAGGGAAAATAACTAAGCCTGCCATAATGGATATTCCAATATTCAGCATAGAAACACTTAAAGCCGAGTTTCCTAATTTAGTTTCCTTTGGTAAGTATGATGCGTAAGTAATCATTCCAGAAACACCGACGCTTAATGAAAAGAATGCCTGTCCCAATGCTAGCAGGGCAGTTTCCCAAGTAAAATAAGACCAGTCTGGTACGAGTAAAAACTTAATACCTTCCATTGCTCCGTCCAGAGTCACCGAGCGTATGGCTAGTACTACGAAAAAGATAAGTAGTAAGGGCATCATCCATTTACTAGCTTTTTCAATTCCTCCCTTAATCCCACCTTGGACAATCCAAACGGTTAACAAAATGAATGCTCCCTGTCCAATTAGTACTTCCCATGGATTTGAAATGACGGTATTAAATAAGTCCTCATAAAAGTTATCTGTACTTCCGTTTAGGCTAAGTGTAATAGAACGGAATAAGTAAGATAAAATCCAACCACCGACTACACTATAAAATGACAGTATGATGAATGAGAAGAAGAAACCAGACCATCCGATTAAAAACCATGGCTTGTTAGGAGCCAGTTTTTTAAAACCCGTTACTGCGTCCGCCTGTCCCTTTCTCCCAATGATAAATTCAGCTAGTAAAATCGGTAACCCTATTAGAAGAGTACACAGGATAAAAAGCAAAACAAAGACGCCTCCGCCGTTCGTTCCTGCCATGTATGGAAATTTCCATATCGCACCTAAACCAATAGCACTTCCGGCCGCAGCCAATATGAAGCCGATTTTTGACCCGAAACGATCTCGAGTTTTCATATGTATTCCTCCTTTAGTACTTTAACGATTTAAAGTGATAGTATACTATTTTACCTCCAAAAAATAAATGGTAACTTATATTAAACTGAAACTCGTTACTATATACAAGGTATTTAAAAATTAAAAGATAAGTGTAACAATTAGAGGTAATCTTACGTTACACCTATAGCAAAAGAGAGAGTGAGGGGGAGCAATGGTTGAGAACGAATTGATCGAACGTGCACAGCAGGGCGATCAACTAGCATATGGGGAGCTCATTCGCTTACATCACCGAACCGTAGAAAAATTTGCTTTTCAATGCGGCGTGCGAGTGCAAGACATACCTGATGTCACACAGGAAGTGTTTGTAAAGCTTTACCGTTTCCTACACCAATTCAAAAAAGAACGATTTACAACTTGGTTATATAAAATTACATTAAATGCAACGAGAGACTATTATCGCAAGGAAACAAGGGAAGCTCAAAAAGAAGTGAAGCTTCAGGGTAATTCACAAGAAAGTTACATAATGAAATCTGCCGAAGAAAAGGTCTTGGTGTTTGAAGAAGATCGAGAGCTTCATGAGGCAATACAGTTATTAAATGAAAAATATCGACACCCTATTATCCTTTTCTATTTCCATGACATGTCTTACGAACAAATGTCAGAGGTACTTAATGTACCGATGTCCACCATTAAAATTCGATTATTAAGGGCGAAGGGACATTTGAAGAATGCCTTACAAATTAGTGGAGGTGAAAACCATGGACGATAAAAAACTAGAAGACCGATTAGCTCTTTTAAAATCATCCTATGATCGACTACCTTCAACTATCGATTCCGATGACATATTAAAAAAAATAGATAGAGACAAATCAAATGAACTAACTCAGGTCAAACAAAAGAAAATGAATTGGCAACGAGTTGCGGTATGGTTAGTTAGTGCTGCAGCAGTACTTGTCTTTGGAATAATAGGAGCAAGCTTTCAGGAAGAAAAACCGCCTTCTAATGCCAATCAGTTAGCGAATATTGATGGAGAGGGTAACGTTCCTTTAGCGGATGCCTCTATAGAATTTATTGAAAGACTAAAAAACAATTACGAACAAGAACGAGAAAAACGTAGAGAAATGTTACATCTGACGGAGGAAGAATTTTCAAAAATTTCATTCGTTCAAGGAGCAGATACACTTTATAAATATTATACAGGAGAGAGCAATTCTTCAATGTATGAAAACATCCTCTCCATTTCGACTGAAGACTCACTAAATATGAGATATAACGAACTAATTCATTCTCTTTATCTTCCATCAGAAATGATCCAGGAAGTAATAGATAATGGTCAAGAGTTATCAGAAGAGGATACAGCTGAGTTTTTTAATACTTATTCTAGTAGGATCAAAGAATTGAGTGAGTACTTTGATGAAAAGGGTGATATTTCTGAAGAGCAGCTAGCAGCATTAAATAAGGAAAATCTATACCCAGCATCAGATATGACCATTCAATATAAGTTGACCGAAGAACAGGTCGATGAATTGAAAAATATTTTAGCTTCAACATTTTTTAAATATATTCATACTTTAGAAAAAGCGCCTTTTACATATGCAGGCGAATTAATTTATAGTTTGAATGATTCAGTAGCAATATTGATGTACTTAGACGAATTCCTAGTAAGCAGTTCAGATTTATATATGCATAAGGATTTGTTGAAAATGTACTACACCGAATTATTTTATGCAGTGATAAAGGGGACTACCGATAGCACTGTGTTTGATAAGGGCGTTGTTAAAAAAGAATATCAAGATATTTGGAGTGATGTCGTTAATGAATCTAGTAGCTCTAATATCATACAGTTTTTATTAAAGCCAATAGTGAATGAATTTGAAAGCAGCGGTTGGACACAATCAGAAACCTGGGACGCATTAGATCATGGAGATATTGAGGATGCTCTTCACTTAGAAGGTAACGGGGATTTGGAGCAGTTTGTTGAATAGGAGTGCATTTAATACAAGGCTCTTCAGATCGTGTATCAGAACAGCTAAAAAGTGCTTTGAGAATGCCGAGGATATAAATTTCCTTGGACAAATTGCTAGACGTTCTTTCCATGGCGCTCCCGTGTTTTTTGGTCATATACTTTCTGATATGTTATAATTTAACATGACAATATCGTATATAAGAAAGTAGGACGGCATATGACAAAAACATTTAAGGTAGGAGATGTGGTTACTGGTAAAGTGACAGGTATTCAACCATACGGTGCGTTCGTAAGTCTAGATGAACAAACACAGGGTCTAGTACACATATCAGAAATAACATATGGTTATGTAAAAGAAGTAGGAGAGTTTTTGACGGTAGGTCAAGAAGTAGAGGTTAAAATTTTAGAGGTAGATGGGGAAGCGGGGAAAATCAGTCTTTCCATTAGAGAGCTTCAAGAAAAGCCTACTTCTCCAAAGCGGGACGATAAACCACGTAAATCACTTCAAGCACGAGTAGATGAGCATGACGAAGAAGGCTTTAATACTCTGAAAGAAAAATTAGCAGGATGGATTCAACAATCCATTCGGTAAGAGAAAAAGGTGAGGAAGGGCTAATCCCTTCTTCACCTTTTTAGTGTTTTAAATGGCGTTCTTTGATTTAAGCGTTCTTTATCTTTCGTAATCTGTATTGCAAATTTTGCCTGCTCATTCCTAGCGCTTCAGCTGCTTTGGTAATATTATTATTATATTTTTCTAATGCCTTTTGTAAATAATAGGTTTCAGCCTGTCTTAGGTATTCATCTAGCGGAAGTAAATCTTTTTCTGCAGAAACAACGAAGTCTTCGGCGTTTTTCATCGTTTCATTTAATCCTTGTATTTTTAGCTTGAAATGCAAAGGAAGCATATTAAAGCTTAGTGTGTTTTCTGTAGTTATCATAGAAGTGATTTCATCCAAAAGAAGCTCTAATTCCTTTAAATTGCCTGGCCAATCATAACTTTTAAATACTTTTACCACTTGAGGATCAATCTCCTCTAATGTCGAAGAATAGCGACTTAAATGACGTTGGAAGTAATCATGTACGAATGGCATTATATCCTCTGGTCGGTCACGGAGCGGAGGAATATTAATAGTTATGGAAGTGAAGTAATAGTAAAGCTCTTTTGCCAGTTGGTTATTAGAAATCATATCGATTGGATCTTCACCAATACTAGCTATAAATAAATTTTGGTTTGACCCATTTTCTTTTAATACTTCAATTAATTTATTTTGTAAATCGATGGATAATAAGTCTATTCTTTCACAAAATATAGTGCAGTTACGAAGGCTTTTAATCTCCAGTTCAAATTTACTAATAATTTGATCGTCAGCACTATAGCAGTAGAGCGTTATAAATTGCTCGTTTGGTGGGGATAGCTCATGATGAATTCCTTCCGCGATTAAATCTTTTCCTGTTCCAGCTTCGCCTATTAATAAGATAGGCATACGGACATTTGCTGCTTTAATGGAACGTTCCTTTACATTTTTCATCAGTTCGGACTCGGCGGTTATCGAAGAGAGGGTGATCGATTCGTTATATCGTTTTAGGGGCTGAAACAAAAGTTTTTCTAATGCAGTAATGTCTCTCGAGAATTCGATAGCTCCTATTAAGGTACCTTCTTCAAAAACAGGATATGTGTCATTTATAGTGGTGATTTCTTGGCCGTTCCTGCTCCAGTAGGTCTGTTTCGCTCTTAGGACGGGCTTTTCGCTATGTAGTACTTTTAGTAGTGTGCTCTCGTGCTGTTCGAACTGAAATAACTCTAAAATGGAACGGTCTTCAATGTCCATCGAGTTTAAGCCTTCTATTTCTTTCATTTTTTCATTGTATATAATGGTTTTTCCCATTAGATCTATTGCGTGGATACCTACAGCCACTTGCTCTGTAGCGAACTTATAAAATGGAAGCAGCTTACTGAAATTACTAGACAAAAATATCACCCCCAAAAAAAATTTAACATTTTAGTTAATTTTACTTGAAAAACGCAACAATCTTTTGCATTATTATAAGGGAAGAAGTATTGATAGTGCAAATTTTTTTTGCGTTATAACTTAAGAGGAGGATTTATAATGATACCTTATAAACACGAAGCATTTACTGATTTTTCAAAAGAGGAAAATAAAAAAGCAATAAAAGAAGGTTATAAAATTGTTGATGCTTATTTAGGTCAAGACTTTCCATTAATCGTTGGTGGAGAAAGAATCATTACTGACAGTAAAATCGTATCTTATAATCCAGCTAAAAAAGAAGAAGTAATTGGTAAAGTATCAAAAGCTTCTCAAGAAATTGCAGAAAAAGCGCTTAAAATCGCTGATGAAACATTTAATACATGGAAAAAAGTTAAACCAGAAGTACGCGCTGATGTATTGTTCAAAGCAGCTGCTATCATTCGTCGTCGTAAATTTGAGTTCTCCGCTTTATTATCAAGAGAAGCAGGGAAAACTTGGGTTGAAGCAGACGTAGAGGTTGCTGAAGGAATTGACTTTTTAGAATATTATGGTCGTCAAATGCTACGCCTTAAAGAAGGTCAGCCAGTTCAAAGTCGTCCAGGTGAATACAACCGTTACGACTATATTCCATTAGGAGTATCTGTTGTTATCTCTCCTTGGAACTTCCCATTTGCTATCATGGCTGGGACAACTGTAGCTGCTATGGTTGCTGGTAACACTGTGTTACTAAAACCTGCATCTACAACTCCTGTTGTTGCGTATAAATTTGTAGAAGTATTAGAAGAAGCTGGAATGCCAGCTGGTGTTGTTAACTTCATCCCTGGTTCAGGTGCTGAAATTGGTGACTTCTTAGTTGAGCATCCACGCACTCGTTTAATCAGCTTCACAGGCTCTCGTGACGTTGGTTTAGGAATCGTAGAAAAATCAGCTAAATTAGCTGAAAAACAAATTTGGATTAAACGTACAATTCTTGAAATGGGCGGTAAAGACACAATCGTAGTGGATAAAGAAGCTGATTTAGAATTAGCTGCTCAATCTATCGTAAGATCTGCTTTTGGATTTAGTGGCCAAAAATGTTCAGCTGGTTCACGTGCAGTTATCGTTGAAGACGTGTACGATCAAGTTCTTGCACGCGTTAAAGAATTAACAGATGAGTTATCTGTAGGTATTCCAGATGAAGATGAGCATTATGTAGGTCCAGTAATTGATGCTTCTGCATTCAAAAAAATTATGAGCTATATTCCAGTTGGTAAAGAAGAAGGCCGTTTAATCACAGGCGGAGAAGGCGATGATTCAAAAGGTTACTTCATCCAACCTACTGTATTTGCTGATTTAGCTCCAGATTCTCGTATTATGCAAGAAGAAATCTTCGGACCAATTCTTGGTGTTTCTAAAGCAAAAGATTTCGACGAAGCAATTGAAATTGCTAACAATACTGAATATGGTTTAACAGGTGCTGTTATTACAAATAACCGTATGAACTTAGAAAAAGCACGCGAAGATTTCCATGTAGGTAACTTATACTTCAACCGTGGATGTACTGGTGCCATCGTTGGATACCAACCATTTGGTGGATTCAATATGTCTGGTACAGATTCTAAAGCTGGCGGTCCTGATTATATTCAACTTCATATGCAAGCTAAAACAACTTCTGAAATGTTGTAAAATATATGTATTAATTATTGAAATGGCAGGCAGTTTGATCATGTCTGCCTTTTCAATCAAGAAGGGGGAAAACAAATGTCAGTATCAAGTAAAGTAATTGAACAAACAGAAAAGTATGGTGCAAATAACTATAATCCGCTTCCAATCGTTGTTTCTGAAGCAGAAGGTGTTTGGGTAAAGGATCCAGAGGGTACAAAATATATGGATATGCTTTCTGCATATTCAGCAGTTAACCAAGGACACCGTCATCCAAAAATCATTCAAGCGTTAAAAGACCAAGCAGATCGTGTAACTTTAACTTCTCGCGCATTCCATAACGACCAGTTAGGGCCATGGTATGAAAAAGTAAGTCAGTTAACGAACAAAGAAATGGTTTTACCGATGAATACTGGAGCTGAAGCTGTGGAAACAGCATTTAAAGCAGCTCGTAGATGGGCTTATGATGTTAAAGGTGTTGCTGAAGATCAAGCAGAGATTATTGCTTGTAACGGTAACTTCCATGGTAGAACGATGGGTGCTGTTTCTTTATCTTCAGATCCAGAATACAAAAGAGGATTTGGCCCAATGCTTCCGGGTATTAAACTAATTCCTTATGGTGATTTGGAAGCGCTTAAGCAAGCAATTACTCCAAACACAGCTGCATTCCTAATAGAACCGATTCAAGGTGAGGCAGGAATTATTATTCCACCAGAAGGATTTATGAAAGCTGCACGTGAATTATGTCGTGAAAATAACGTATTATTTATCGCAGATGAAATTCAAGCTGGATTATGCCGCACAGGTAAAATGTTCGCATGTGAATGGGAAGACATGGAACCTGATATGTATATTTTAGGTAAGGCATTAGGTGGGGGAGTTTTCCCAATCTCATGTATCGTAGCTAACCGTGATGTTCTAGAAGTGTTTAATCCAGGTTCACACGGCTCTACTTTTGGTGGGAATCCTATGGCTTGCGCAGTTTCTCTTGCAGCACTTGATGTTTTAATAGATGAAAAGCTTGCTGATCGTTCACTAGAACTAGGTAATTACTTTATGGATGCTTTAAGACAGATTAAACACCCTTCTATTAAAGAGATTCGTGGTCGTGGATTATTCATAGGAATGGAATTGACAGAAGCTGCAAGACCATACTGTGAAGAACTAAAAGAGCTTGGTTTACTATGTAAAGAAACACATGATACTGTAATCCGTTTTGCCCCACCTTTAGTAATTTCAAAAGAAGAACTTGACTGGGCGATTGAGAAAATTAAAAAAGTATTTACTATTTAATATTTGTATCCCACATCGGAAATGAATTGTGTTACAATTATTTCCGATGAAATCATTATGAATTAAAGAGGCGAAATAATAAATGGCTGAAAATCTAAACCTGTTCACATCAACGCAGGCTGTCATTAAAGAGGCTTTGCAAAAATTAGGCTACGACGAGGCAATGTATGATTTGTTAAAAGAACCACTTCGTATGTTAGAGGTAAGAATCCCAGTAAGAATGGATGACAATACTGTAAAAGTATTTACTGGTTACCGTTCACAGCATAACGATGCGGTTGGACCAACAAAGGGTGGAGTCCGTTTTCACCCAGGCGTAACACCTGAAGAAATGAAAGCACTTTCTATGTGGATGACTTTAAAAGCTGGAATCGTTGATCTTCCATATGGTGGAGGTAAAGGTGGAGTAGCTTGTGATCCACGTGAAATGTCAATGGGAGAAATTGAACGTCTAAGCCGTGGCTATGTACGTGCAATTAGCCAAATTGTTGGACCAACAAAAGATATACCTGCTCCAGACGTTTTTACAAATGCGCAAATTATGGCATGGATGATGGATGAATATAGTCGCATGGACCAATTTAACTCTCCAGGATTTATTACTGGGAAACCTTTAGTTCTTGGTGGCTCTCAAGGTCGTGACCGTGCAACAGCACAAGGTGTTACAATTATTATTAATGAAGCAGCTAAGAAACGCGGCATTGATATGATGGGTGCTAGAGTGGTTATTCAAGGTTTCGGAAACGCAGGAAGCTTCCTTGCTAAGTTCTTGAGCGATCAAGGTGCAAAAGTAATTGGTATTTCCGATGCTTACGGTGCATTACATGACCCTAATGGCTTAGATATAGATTATTTATTAGATCGTCGTGATAGCTTTGGAACAGTAACAACTTTGTTTGAAAACACTATTTCTAATGAAGAGTTATTAGAATTAGATTGTGATATTTTAGTACCAGCTGCTATTGAAAACCAAATTACTTCTGACAATGCTCATAATATTAAGGCAAATATAGTAGTAGAGGCAGCAAATGGCCCAACTACTTCAGAGGCTACTAGAATTCTATATGAACGTGGAATCTTACTAGTTCCTGACGTATTAGCTAGTGCTGGTGGAGTTACTGTATCTTACTTTGAATGGGTACAAAATAACCAAGGTTACTACTGGACAGAGGACGAAGTTAACGATAAGTTAGTGAAAAAAATGGTGGATGCATTTGAAAATATCTACGAAGTAGCTTCTACTCGTAATATAGATATGCGTTTAGCTGCATATATGGTTGGTGTACGTAGAACTGCAGAAGCTTCACGCTTCCGTGGCTGGGTATAATCAATAGGTTGAACCGCTTGTATTTTGCAAGCGGTTTTTTATATGATAAGTATTGTAAAGAAAGGGGATAAAGAATATGAATGCATTTTCTTTTTATAATCCAGTCAAATTAATTTTTGGTAAAGGACAATTATCGAAACTACCTACGGAGCTTTCTGTATTTGGAAAAAAAGTTCTATTAGTATACGGTGGTGGGAGTATCAAAAAAAATGGCTTATATGATGAGGTAATGAGCCATTTAAATGAAGCTGGCATGGAAGTATTTGAATTAGCAGGAGTTGAGCCTAATCCTAGACTGTCTACCGCAAAACGAGGTGCCGACCTTTGTAAGTCTGAGGGAATTGAAGTGGTACTAGCAGTAGGGGGCGGTTCTGTAATAGACTGCACTAAACTAATAGTAGCTGCTGCCAAATATGAGGGAGATCCATGGGACTTAGTTACACGTAAAGCATTTCCGAAAGAAGCGCTTCCTTTTGGTACTGTTTTGACTTTAGCAGCAACTGGCTCTGAAATGAATTCCGGTTCTGTTATTACAAATGAAGACACGTTAGAAAAATACGGTTGGGGCAGTCCATTAGTTTTTCCTAAGTTTTCAATATTAGACCCTGTTAACACGTTTACAGTTCCGTTAGATCAAACGGTATATGGAATTGTGGATATGATGTCTCATATGTTCGAGCAATATTATAACAATGGCAATAATACTCCAGTTCAAGATGAAATGATTGAGGGGACTCTACGTACAGTTATAGATGCCGCTCCTAAGCTGGTAAAGGACTTAGAAAACTACGAACTAAGAGAAACCATATTGTTTGCAGGAACACTAGGCTTAAACGGATTCTTACAAATGGGATATAACGGTGACTGGGCGAGCCATAACATAGAGCACGCGGTATCTGCTGTTTATGATATTCCTCATGCTGGAGGATTGGCAATCATTTTCCCAAGATGGATGCGTCATAACCTACATGTAAATCCTGAGCGCTTTGCTAAGCTGGCTGTTAAAGTATTCCAAGTAGATCCTTCGGGAAAAACAACGGAGGAAGTTGGATTAGAAGGCATCGAGAAATTAGCTGCATTTTGGGCTTCCTTAGGGGCACCGAAAAATCTGTCAGATTATAATATAGATGATTCTAATATTGATTTAATGATAGAAAAAGCAATGGTACGTGGCGAGTATGGTAATTTTAATAAGTTAAATGCCGACGATACAAAAGCAATTTTAACAGCTTGCCTCTAACTAATAGAAGAAAGTCATTTATAAAGCCTTGATCTATACTGAAAAACGATGAACAAAAGCACTGCAAATGCAGTGCTTTTTTGAATGATAGGGGATAGGAGAATTCTTATATAAATTGGCTATGTTAAAGGGTAGGGTTGATTTATAATGCAAAGAAATCTTTAAATCAGAGAGTAGAATTGATTTCCGCCCCAGCCGGACGCTTTCCGCGGGGTTAGCGATAAACCCTCACCCATCGCTTAAGCGCGTGGTTGTGAGGTCTTATCTGTCTCACTCATCCCTGCTTATGTCGCCGTCTGGAGCTCCAATCAATAAATGGGAACAGCTTTAGCATCTATAAACTATAAATCGAATCAATTTACTCACATAAACAAAGCTGAAACACTGCCACCAACCCCAATTTCATCATCTATTTATGTTCTTAATAGCCATTTGAATGCTCCTTTTTCAATGTTTACAGTCACTATTAAAAAGAATTGTTAGTCAAAATCAACCAATAGCTTTAACAAAGCTTATAAAATTAACGAGTATTGAAGATTTTGCTTACTTAAGATAGGGGGACTAATAGTAAACCAACTGGATTCGAGACTGAGCACCCTTATTAAAGTAGAAAGATATATAGAAACAAAAAGACATCCAATGAAATGGATGTCTAATCATACTTAGTTATTTTTAGTTTTTAAAACAGTTTTAGTATCTTTATGATGCTTCCAGGTTTTAACTCCATCATCTTCATCAAAGGAGATCGTAACGTCAGATACACCTTGTTGACTTAGGATAAGATTCTTTAGGACATCATGGATATCATCGACTGTTGCAAAGGAAAGTGAGGCATCAACTTCAGCAATTAATGTTACATGTAGATATTCTCCTTCTTTAATAACTTCTAACTGTTGAATGTCTTTAACTTCTTTTACATCTGAAATTACATGTGCAATATGCACTAGCATCTGTTCATCGGTTTCTCCAAGAGCTCCTCTTGCATTATCAAGGAACACTTTACCTACAACATAGAACATCATTAAACCAATTAGGATAGAAGCAATACCCTCAGCTTGTAGAAAACCTGTAAAGTGTGAAATTAATACAGCTACAAATGCAAGGATACCACCTGAAGTAGCAACTAAATCCTCCATAAACACAAGCTTTGTAGCAGGTTTTGCTCTATTTAAGTGTGTAAAGCTTGTAGTGAGGGGGGCAAGGAAGGTTCCTTTAATACCAACTTCATGTAAAATTTCTTTTCCTGCCTTATATAAGACGATAAACTCTAATATTATTGCAATAGCAAGGACGGATAACGTAATTGCTAGCCCACCTGATGCTACTGGGTGCTGTATATGATGCCATCCTTCTTTTATCGTTTCATACGACAAGATTCCTACTAATATAACTGCTCCCAAGCAAACGAGGTTTACCAATCGACCAAAACCATTTGGGAATTTTGGTGTAGGCGCTTTTTTAGAAAGAGCAGAGCCTATAAAGACGAAGAATTGATTGGCTGCATCTCCTATTGAGTGCATCATCTCTGCGAACATTGCTACGTTCCCTGTTAAGAAAAATGCTCCTCCTTTTAAAGCTGCGATAATTGTATTAACAACTGCTGCGATTAAAGATGGTTTATTACCACCCTTTAGTAAAGTGAAAAATTGTCCCATAGATAGTTGCTCCTTTTTTAAATTGATTCTAATTCCAAAGTTTCCACAAATTCCAATTCTGCAATGGAATGATAAAATTCTACCGTGTTTTTCTTAGTTAGAATAGATAATCTGATATGAACTTCATGTTTTATCTCATCATTCTCTAATTTAATATCTTTTATCCGAATACTATCGATATAAAAGCCACAGTCTTTTAAGTAATAGTACATTTTAGATATGCTTTCTTGTTTTAATACAATAACCTTTAATGATAATTCTTTGGATCGTAAGCGCTTCGGACCGACTTTAGATAGAAGAGGAGGGATTACTTCTATACCTATTAGTACGATAACAACGGTAAGGGCAGCTTCCAGATAAAAACCCGCACCTACCGCTATACCTATTCCGCCGGCTCCCCAAATCATTGCTGCCGTAGTAAGTCCACTTATACTGTCGTTGCCCTTGCGTAGAATGACACCTGCTCCAAGAAAGCCGATACCGCTTACTATTTGTGCGGCCAATCGTAAAGGATCCATAGTTATATTTACTCCATCATGACCATGATGTGCTTTGTAAGCTGACTCTATTGATATGTATGTTAGTAAACAACTAAAGGTTGCAATGACGATGCTTGTTTTAAGGCCAATTGGTTTCTTTTTTAATTCTCTTTCAATCCCTATAACTAAACTTAGGGTTGCCGCAAAACCTAATTTTATTAATATTTCACCATATCCGTTTAGATAGGGAATCCAATCCACCGTGGTGCCTCCTTTCATATAGATAGTTAAGAATATGTGGAAATTTTAATCTTATACTTACATACCCAGTTTTCTGCTTAATATCACTTAGAGATAAAAATAGTTTTTTCCAGAAGCCAAGGTAGCATTTATAATAGATAATCCAGTAGTAATAAAGATGTTTTTATAAGCAGGAACTAGTGAAAGTAAGGTAAAACCTTTATAAATCGGTGTTTTTAACGTAAAAGAGAAGGAAAAGATCAAATAATTAAAGAAAAACCTATAAATTTTAATAAAAGGTATTGCTTTTTGTTTTTAATCGTTGTATATTAATACATGTCCTTCAGAACATGTGAGTAACGACTTAAAAGAAGTTAAAAAAATTGTTGACAACTTAACTGAAGCGAGATATACTAATAAAGTCGTCAAAAACAAAACGACACAATGAACATTGAAAACTGAACATGCAAAACGTTAAGACATACAGCATCAACAAGCTTCGGCTTGATTGACGCAAAACAATTTTTGACATCATTTAATGATGATGCCAGCAAAACAAAATGAGCTTTTTAAGTTCTCTATTATGGAGAGTTTGATCCTGGCTCAGGACGAACGCTGGCGGCGTGCCTAATACATGCAAGTCGAGCGGATGATGAAGAAGCTTGCTTCTTCTGATTTAGCGGCGGACGGGTGAGTAACACGTGGGCAACCTGCCCTGTAGATTGGGATAACTCCGGGAAACCGGGGCTAATACCGAATAATCCATTACCTCACATGAGGAAATGTTAAAAGACGGCATCTCGCTGTCACTACAGGATGGGCCCGCGGCGCATTAGCTAGTTGGTGAGGTAACGGCTCACCAAGGCGACGATGCGTAGCCGACCTGAGAGGGTGATCGGCCACACTGGGACTGAGACACGGCCCAGACTCCTACGGGAGGCAGCAGTAGGGAATCTTCCACAATGGACGAAAGTCTGATGGAGCAACGCCGCGTGAGTGAAGAAGGTTTTCGGATCGTAAAACTCTGTTGTGAGGGAAGAACAAGTACGAGAGTAACTGCTCGTACCTTGACGGTACCTCATTAGAAAGCCACGGCTAACTACGTGCCAGCAGCCGCGGTAATACGTAGGTGGCAAGCGTTGTCCGGAATTATTGGGCGTAAAGCGCGCGCAGGCGGTCCTTTAAGTCTGATGTGAAAGCCCACGGCTCAACCGTGGAGGGTCATTGGAAACTGGGGGACTTGAGTACAGAAGAGGAAAGCGGAATTCCAAGTGTAGCGGTGAAATGCGTAGAGATTTGGAGGAACACCAGTGGCGAAGGCGGCTTTCTGGTCTGTAACTGACGCTGAGGCGCGAAAGCGTGGGGAGCAAACAGGATTAGATACCCTGGTAGTCCACGCCGTAAACGATGAGTGCTAAGTGTTAGGGGGTTTCCGCCCCTTAGTGCTGCAGCTAACGCATTAAGCACTCCGCCTGGGGAGTACGGTCGCAAGACTGAAACTCAAAGGAATTGACGGGGGCCCGCACAAGCGGTGGAGCATGTGGTTTAATTCGAAGCAACGCGAAGAACCTTACCAGGTCTTGACATCCCGCTGACCGGCCTAGAGATAGGCTTTTCCCTTCGGGGACAGCGGTGACAGGTGGTGCATGGTTGTCGTCAGCTCGTGTCGTGAGATGTTGGGTTAAGTCCCGCAACGAGCGCAACCCTTGATCTTAGTTGCCAGCATTCAGTTGGGCACTCTAAGGTGACTGCCGGTGATAAACCGGAGGAAGGTGGGGATGACGTCAAATCATCATGCCCCTTATGACCTGGGCTACACACGTGCTACAATGGACGGTACAGAGGGTCGCAACCCCGCGAGGGTGAGCAAATCCCATAAAACCGTTCTCAGTTCGGATTGTAGGCTGCAACTCGCCTACATGAAGCCGGAATCGCTAGTAATCGTGGATCAGCATGCCACGGTGAATACGTTCCCGGGCCTTGTACACACCGCCCGTCACACCACGAGAGTTTGTAACACCCGAAGTCGGTGGGGTAACCCTTTTGGGAGCCAGCCGCCGAAGGTGGGACAGATGATTGGGGTGAAGTCGTAACAAGGTAGCCGTATCGGAAGGTGCGGCTGGATCACCTCCTTTCTAAGGATATATTCGGAATACAGATTTTTATCTGTATCTTAACGTTTTGCAGTTCAGTTTTGAATGTTCATTCTATATGAGCATTTAAAGCTTTTTAACTTGTTCTTTGAAAACTGGATAAAACGACATCAAAAAAAGAAACAAACGCAAGATATTCAAATTGTGATCACTTACGTGATTGCAAGTGTAGTACTTTTAACTTTTAGGTTAAGTTAATAAGGGCGCACGGTGGATGCCTTGGCACTAGGAGTCGATGAAGGACGGCACTAACACCGATATGCTTCGGGGAGCTGTAAGTGAGCTTCGATCCGAAGATTTCCGAATGGGGAAACCCACTGTCCGTAATGGGGCAGTACATTTGCGTGAATACATAGCGCATCTGAGACACACCCAGGGAACTGAAACATCTAAGTACCTGGAGGAAGAGAAAGAAAATTCGATTCCCTGAGTAGCGGCGAGCGAAACGGGAAGAGCCCAAACCAAGAGGCTTGCCTCTTGGGGTTGTAGGACACTCTATACGGAGTTACAAAAGAATGAGCTAGACGAAGCGACCTGGAAAGGTCCGCAGGATAGGGTAAAAGCCCCGTAGTCAAAAGTTCATTCCCTCCAGAGTGTATCCTGAGTACGGCGGAACACGTGAAATTCCGTCGGAATCCGGGAGGACCATCTCCCAAGGCTAAATACTACCTAGTGACCGATAGTGAACCAGTACCGTGAGGGAAAGGTGAAAAGCACCCCGGAAGGGGAGTGAAATAGACCCTGAAACCGTGTGCCTACAAATAGTCAAAGCCCGTTAACGGGTGATGGCGTGCCTTTTGTAGAATGAACCGGCGAGTTACGATTACATGCGAGGTTAAGTTGAGAAGACGGAGCCGCAGCGAAAGCGAGTCTGAATAGGGCGAATGAGTATGTGGTCGTAGACCCGAAACCAGGTGATCTACCCATGTCCAGGATGAAGGTGAGGTAACACTTACTGGAGGTCCGAACCCACGCACGTTGAAAAGTGCGGGGATGAGGTGTGGGTAGCGGAGAAATTCCAATCGAACCTGGAGATAGCTGGTTCTCTCCGAAATAGCTTTAGGGCTAGCCTCAAACGTTAGAATCTTGGAGGTAGAGCACTGTTTGGACTAGGGGCCCATCCCGGGTTACCGAATTCAGACAAACTCCGAATGCCAATGATTTATGTTTGGGAGTCAGACTGCGAGTGATAAGATCCGTAGTCAAGAGGGAAACAGCCCAGACCACCAGCTAAGGTCCCAAAGTATTTGTTAAGTGGAAAAGGATGTGGCGTTGCTTAGACAACCAGGATGTTGGCTTAGAAGCAGCCATCATTTAAAGAGTGCGTAATAGCTCACTGGTCGAGTGACGCTGCGCCGAAAATGTATCGGGGCTAAACAAATCACCGAAGCTGTGGATTGATACCTTTGGTATCAGTGGTAGGAGAGCGTTCTAAGGGCGTTGAAGTCAGACCGGAAGGACTGGTGGAGCGCTTAGAAGTGAGAATGCCGGTATGAGTAGCGAAAGATGGGTGAGAATCCCATCCACCGTATGACTAAGGTTTCCTGAGGAAGGCTCGTCCGCTCAGGGTTAGTCGGGACCTAAGTCGAGGCCGATAGGCGTAGACGATGGACAACAGGTTGATATTCCTGTACCACCACCCCACCGTTTGAGTGATGGGGGGACGCAGTAGGATAGGGTAAGCGTGCTGTTGGTTATGCACGTCCAAGCAGTGAGGTGTGAGTGTAGGCAAATCCGCACTCTGTAACATTGAGCTGTGATGGCAAGGACGTATGTCCGGAGTTCCTGATTTCACACTGCCAAGAAAAGCCTCTAACGAGGTGGGAGGTGCCCGTACCGCAAACCGACACAGGTAGTCGAGGAGAGAATCCTAAGGTGAGCGAGAGAACTCTCGTTAAGGAACTCGGCAAAATGACCCCGTAACTTCGGGAGAAGGGGTGCTCTTTTGGGTGAATAGCCTAGAAGAGCCGCAGTGAATAGGCCCAGGCGACTGTTTAGCAAAAACACAGGTCTCTGCAAAACCGTAAGGTGAAGTATAGGGGCTGACGCCTGCCCGGTGCTGGAAGGTTAAGAGGAGTGCTTAGCGCAAGCGAAGGTGCGAATTGAAGCCCCAGTAAACGGCGGCCGTAACTATAACGGTCCTAAGGTAGCGAAATTCCTTGTCGGGTAAGTTCCGACCCGCACGAAAGGCGTAACGATCTGGGCACTGTCTCAACGAGAGACTCGGTGAAATTATAGTACCTGTGAAGATGCAGGTTACCCGCGACAGGACGGAAAGACCCCGTGGAGCTTTACTGTAGCTTGATATTGAATTTTGGTGCAACTTGTACAGGATAGGTAGGAGCCTTAGAGCCCGGAGCGCCAGCTTCGGAGGAGGCGTCGGTGGGATACTACCCTGGTTGTATTGAAATTCTAACCCATACCCGTAACCCGGGTAGGAGACAGTGTCAGGCGGGCAGTTTGACTGGGGCGGTCGCCTCCTAAAGTGTAACGGAGGCGCCCAAAGGTTCCCTCAGAATGGTTGGAAATCATTCGAAGAGTGTAAAGGCAGAAGGGAGCTTGACTGCGAGACCTACAAGTCGAGCAGGGTCGAAAGACGGGCTTAGTGATCCGGTGGTTCCGCATGGAAGGGCCATCGCTCAACGGATAAAAGCTACCCCGGGGATAACAGGCTTATCTCCCCCAAGAGTCCACATCGACGGGGAGGTTTGGCACCTCGATGTCGGCTCATCGCATCCTGGGGCTGTAGTCGGTCCCAAGGGTTGGGCTGTTCGCCCATTAAAGCGGTACGCGAGCTGGGTTCAGAACGTCGTGAGACAGTTCGGTCCCTATCCGTCGTGGGC
Organism: Psychrobacillus sp. FSL W7-1493; assembly: GCF_038004905.1. Taxonomy (NCBI): domain Bacteria; kingdom Bacillati; phylum Bacillota; class Bacilli; order Caryophanales; family Bacillaceae; genus Psychrobacillus; species Psychrobacillus sp. FSL W7-1493. Next base: position 1,296,458 of record NZ_JBBOSB010000001.1, read on the forward strand.
GTAGGAAATTTGAGAGGAGCTGTCCTTAGTACGAGAGGACCGGGATGGACACACCGCTGGTGTACCAGTTGTTCTGCCAAGGGCATCGCTGGGTAGCTATGTGTGGACGGGATAAGTGCTGAAAGCATCTAAGCACGAAGCCCCCCTCAAGATGAGATTTCCCATTACGCAAGTAAGTAAGATCCCTCAAAGACGATGAGGTAGATAGGTTCGGGGTGGAAGCGTGGCGACACGTGCAGCTGACGAATACTAATCGATCGAGGACTTAACCAAATTGTTTGTTTCTAAGATGTCAGTTTATTCAGTTTTGAAAGAATAAATTTTTATTAAAAAAACACTTGTAATAATCTACATAGTTGATATAATAAAACTTGTCTTTCAATAATTATTCAAGTCTAGTGATGATGGCGAAGAGGTCACACCCGTTCCCATACCGAACACGGAAGTTAAGCTCTTCAGCGCCGATGGTAGTTGGGGGTCTCCCCCTGCAAGAGTAGGACGTCGCTGGGCTTGCAATAAAAATACATAAAATCACATTTTAATACCCAGGAGGATTAGCTCAGCTGGGAGAGCATCTGCCTTACAAGCAGAGGGTCGGCGGTTCGAGCCCGTCATCCTCCACCATTACTTACTCCTGCCGGAGTAGCTCAACTGGTAGAGCAACTGACTTGTAATCAGTAGGTTGAGGGTTCAAGTCCTTTCTCCGGCACCATTTTCCGAGCCATTAGCTCAGTTGGTAGAGCATCTGACTTTTAATCAGAGGGTCGAAGGTTCGAGTCCTTCATGGCTCATTCACTTTTGTGAAATAAATATGCGGGTGTGGCGGAACTGGCAGACGCACTAGACTTAGGATCTAGCGCCGCAAGGCGTGGGGGTTCGACTCCCTTCACCCGCACCATTTAATTTAATAACCGAGCGGAAGTAGTTCAGTGGTAGAACACCACCTTGCCAAGGTGGGGGTCGCGAGTTCGAACCTCGTCTTCCGCTCCAAAGATTCACTAAGTGCCGGGGTGGCGGAACTGGCAGACGCACAGGACTTAAAATCCTGCGGTAGGTGACTACCGTACCGGTTCGATTCCGGTCCTCGGCACCACTTTTAAGTAACATTAGCGCCCGTAGCTCAATTGGATAGAGCGTCTGACTACGGATCAGAAGGTTGTGGGTTCGACTCCTGCCGGGCGCGCCAATATATATACGGGAAGTAGCTCAGCTTGGTAGAGCACTTGGTTTGGGACCAAGGGGTCGCAGGTTCGAATCCTGTCTTCCCGACCAGTTATTAATAAAAATTTGGGGCCTTAGCTCAGCTGGGAGAGCGCCTGCCTTGCACGCAGGAGGTCAGCGGTTCGATCCCGCTAGGCTCCACCAAATATAAAATTTTCTTTTAAAGTTCCTGGCGGCGTAGCTCAGCTGGCTAGAGCATTCGGTTCATACCCGAAAGGTCGTGGGTTCGACTCCCTCTGCCGCCATCTTAAGGACCTTTAGCTCAGTTGGTTAGAGCAGACGGCTCATAACCGTCCGGTCGCAGGTTCGAGTCCTGCAAGGTCCACCAACATAATTTTTCGGAGGAATACCCAAGTCTGGCTGAAGGGATCGGTCTTGAAAACCGACAGGCGGGTCATACCGCGCGGGGGTTCGAATCCCTCTTCCTCCTCCATCTTATTGTTAGTGGGAAATTATACATAACATCTATGCAAGTAAGCTTGGAAACGGAAAAGTTATTAAATACATAGTTGATTTAAATTTCAACGATTTTATTGTCGCGGGGTGGAGCAGTTCGGTAGCTCGTCGGGCTCATAACCCGAAGGTCACAGGTTCAAATCCTGTCCCCGCAACCAAATGGTCCCGTGGTGTAGCGGTTAACATGCCTGCCTGTCACGCAGGAGATCGCCGGTTCGATCCCGGTCGGGACCGCCATTTATTATTCAATATGTTAGAGATTTAGGATAAGCAAGCAAATCGAGGAAGCAATCGAACGAAAGAAGAAGCGTACTAAAGTACGTGACTGAATGAGTGAGTGAAGCTGACAAAGAGTTGTGCCGCTTAGCGTAAATCGAAGAGGCTCAGTAGCTCAGTCGGTAGAGCAAAGGACTGAAAATCCTTGTGTCGGCGGTTCGATTCCGTCCTGAGCCACCATTTATCACGCGGGTGTAGTTTAGTGGTAAAACCTCAGCCTTCCAAGCTGATGATGAGAGTTCGATTCTCTTCACCCGCTCCAATTAATGGGCCTATAGCTCAGCTGGTTAGAGCGCACGCCTGATAAGCGTGAGGTCGATGGTTCGAGTCCATTTAGGCCCACCATTATTCCGAAGTAGCTCAGTGGTAGAGCAATCGGCTGTTAACCGATTGGTCGTAGGTTCGAGTCCTACCTTCGGAGCCATATATATGGGGAAGTACTCAAGTGGCTGAAGAGGCGCCCCTGCTAAGGGTGTAGGTCGGGCAACCGGCGCGAGGGTTCAAATCCCTCCTTCTCCGCCATATATAAGGCCCCTTGGTCAAGCGGTTAAGACACCGCCCTTTCACGGCGGTAACACGGGTTCGAATCCCGTAGGGGTCATAACTTTAAAAAGACAATCACTTCGGTGGTTGTCTTTTTTATTTTATCTTTATGATATGTAAGGATCGTTATAACACTGCAGGTCCTTAAGGGAAGAGGTATTAAGAAAAGTAATGTATTTATTGTAGTAAATCTATACTGCACTTAATTATAATAACTTCCCTGTCATGTTTGTGAAATTCCTTTCAAATATTGTTAGCAGAACGATTACATTAAAGTGATCGAGTAGGTTCTACATTATAGCATTTGGAGCGTTATCTTCTTGTGAAGAGATTTACTCCTAAAAGTTCTTCCACCGACCGATTATCAGGTAAAACCGACCGATTGTTGAAGGGAACCAACCGATTATTATGCCTAACCGACCGATTATTGAACAAAACCGTCCGATTCTAAAGAAACTACTCAAAATCTATTATTTGGTTAGATTTTTCTTTCTTCGTTTACACTTCTCCAACCTCTAATTTAAACTTCACAAATAAAAAAGCCAGGAAGCGTTTAACTTCCTGACTGATCATCATATTAAAAATCCTATTAACAAGCCAATACCTAAAAGAAATACGAAAATGGTATTGGTAAGTGCGGTGTTTTTCATTGCTAATCCAACTTCAAGGTGATTCTCTTTAGATTTAAATAGCTTTATAGCATCTAGTGGTTTCTTAGCACTTAGGAAGACTAGTAAAGCCCAAGGTGTAATAATTTGTAGAATTACTAGTAAGATGATCCATACATAAGAAACGATAAAAAATAAGGCTAACACATTAATAGCATTGTCTCTACCTATTAAGATAGCCATTGTTTTCCTACCGCCTTTTGTATCCTCTACAATATCTCGAATATTATTAGAAAGCATAATAGCAGCGACAAGCAGAGTGCTAGGGATAGATAGGAACAAGGCAAAGTTTGGTATAGAACCTACCTGAATGTATGTAGCAATTAAAACAATAAACATTCCCATAACCACGCCACTGAATAGTTCTCCAAACGGTGTATAAGCTATTGGGTAAGGTCCACCGGTATATAAGTATCCAATGAGCATACAAACGGCACCAATGATCAATAAAAGCCAAGATGATTGGGAACAAATATAAATACCTAACAGAGCGGCTAGGACGTATAGTACTAAGGCTAGTTGAAGCACTGTCTTTGGTTTGACACCATTGCGGACTATTGCGCCACCAATGCCGATAGATTCTTCACTATCTAGACCTCTTTCAAAGTCGTAGTACTCATTAAACATATTCGTAGCAGCTTGTATAAACAAGCACGCAATGAGCATTGCTAAGAATAAAGGCCAATCAATATTTACGTAATAAAGGGCAATCATTGTACCTAAAAATACAGGGGCAAACGATGCAGTTAACGTGTGTGGTCTTGTTAACTTCCACCATATACGCCAGCCTTTATCAGCTTGTAGTTCTTGTGACATATAAATTTCTCTCCTTTTAAAGAATCAACTTCAATTTTAGCATACATTTGTAGCTAAATGTGTGCCGAAACGCGGAGAAAGTTGTATGATAAAGGGTAGAGTAATAAAACATGAACTTAAACTAGCAGGTAATTTATACGGAGGTCATATATATGCCGAACACCACCGGGCAAAATAAATCAACATTACGTTTTTATACAGAAACAATAGAAGTATCTAGAATGTCTGCTCATGCTTTTTTTGAGGCAGGAGAGGATTACTATAAAGGGAAACGATTCTTTTGGCAAAACAAAGAGAAAACGTTCACATTGGTTGGACTTGGACATGCCTATGTTCTGTCTAATGATTTAGAGAAAAATAGATACACCGATATAGCTCAAAAATGGGACGACCTTTGTGCATGCTCATTAATAGAGAAAGCAGATGTGTCTCCAATTCTATTTGGTGGATTCTCTTTCGATCCTTCAAATAATATATCATCGGAATGGAATAGCTTCCCGTCTAGTTTTTTTGCTGTGGCTACATTTCAATTAGTCATACAGGACGACCAGGCTTTTGTAAGTATTCATCATATTACAGAGGAAGAGGACAGCTCTGCAGCTTTTGAGCGTTTACGTATAGAAAGAGATACATTAATTCATACAGCTCAAGTGAAAGAACTAAAGGTCCATAAAAAGCCACATCTTCTTCAACGAGAAGATAGATTAAAGGAAGAATACTTATCAGCGGTTGAAACTGTAACGGAAAGAATTCGTAATAAGGAAGTAAACAAGGTAGTCATTGGGCGCTCCCTAAAGTTAACCTTTGATGATATCTTTTCACCATCTACAGCAATTTACAATGCATCGATGGAGCAACCTGAAAGTTATTTATTTGGTCTTGAGAAAGAAGACAAGACTTTCTTTGGGGCGACTCCAGAGAGATTAGTAAAACTGGAAAATGGCAAGGTTGAATCTGCTGGTTTGGCTGGATCCGTTCGAAGAGGAAAAGACCAAGTGGAAGATAAGAAGCTTGGAGATGCGCTATTATCGGATAATAAAAACTTAATGGAACATGAATATGTTGTTCAGATGATTAGAAAAGTATTTGAGCAATATTGTGAGCAGGTTAAGATTCCAGCTAGACCAAAGCTTATGAAAATAAGAGATATTCAGCACTTGTTTACACCTATAGAGGGAAAAATTAAAGGAAGCTCTTCTCTTTTCGAGTTTGTAGAAGCTATGCATCCGACACCAGCACTTGGTGGTGAACCTCGACAAGAGGCCATTGAGATTATTAGAGAATCTGAACAAATGAACCGTGGTTACTATGCCGCTCCAATCGGCTGGGTGAATGCCGAGGGAGATGGAGAGTTTGCGGTAGGTATTCGTTCCGCTCTCATAGAAAACCAATACGCTTATTTATATGCTGGAGGCGGATTAGTTTCCGAGTCCACCTCTTTAGAAGAGTTTGAAGAAACAAGAGTCAAATTCCGACCAATGCTTCGAACTTTGGGAGGAAATATGAATGACTAACGCGAGCTTTCTAACATCTTATGTCAATCAATTTGTAGAAACTATTAAACAAGCGGGCATAGAGGATATCGTGCTATGCCCAGGATCTAGATCCACTCCTTTAGCATATGGGTTTGCAAAAACGACAGGCTTTAACTTATATAGACAAATTGATGAGCGTTCTGCAGGATATTTTGCTTTAGGAATTGCCAAAGCGAAAAAGAACCCTGTTGTTCTATTGTGTACTTCTGGTACTGCTGCTGCGAATTTCTTTCCGGCGATAGTGGAAGCATATTATGCAAGAATACCATTACTTATTGTGACAGCGGATCGCCCACATGAACTTAGAGAGGTAGGTGCTCCTCAAGCGATAGACCAAATACATCTATTTGGTAAGCATGTAAAATGGTCGGTTGATTTTCCCTTACCTGAGGAAAGAGAAGAAAGCCTCGCGTTTATAGAGAGACATATTCATCGTGCAGTTTCTTCTACTAGGAATGCACCGATGGGACCAGTTCATATCAACGTGCCGTTTCGTGAGCCACTATTGTTAGAAATGGATCGGCCTGCTTCCGTGCCTCAAATGCAGCAAACAGAATTAGGGATGCTTGTGCCAAGTAAAGAATGCATCCATTGGTATACTCAGTTAATAACAGACACAGAGAAGGGACTTATTATTGCAGGGGATTCCTTAAACTCAACAGTAGGTTTCTGGGAGTTTGTGAAAGCTATACAATGGCCAGTACTAGCGGATCCATTGTCCACGCTTCGAAGTAATGTACCTAAGGATTGTATGCATTTATGTATAGACCAATATGACGCTATTTTAAAAAGTGAAGTGTTTATGCAATCAGCTATCCCTAATGCTGTCATTCGTTTTGGAGCTCAGCCGGTTTCTAAGCCTCTTATGAAGTTTTTAGAGGCAAACCCTCCTAAAACCTTTATAGCTGTAGATGAAAGCCCATTATTTAGAGACTCTCTTCATGTCGTAACCCATCACTTACAAGTAGATCCGTCATCTCTTTGGTTGCAGGTAGGAGAAAAACAACCATCTAGCTATCTAGAAAATTGGTCTAAGGCCAATGATATAGCAACGAATCATATTCAGACGTATATTTCAGAGCAAACAGACGAGGGTGCCTTAGCAGGAACATTATTTGAGGTGCTTCCAGACAAAACGGATTTAATAGCTAGTAGCAGCATGCCTATACGTGATGTAGATACCTTTTTCAATAAAACCGCTAAGGATATCCATGTATATGCCAATAGAGGAACAAACGGAATTGATGGAGTCGTGTCTACTGCTTTAGGAATTCAAGTAGCAACTAAAAGACCTGGCTATCTATTAATCGGGGATTTGGCATTTCTCCATGATGTAAATGGATTAATAGTCACTCGTTTTAGCGAAACAGATTTAACCATTGTTATTATGAATAATGATGGAGGGGGCATATTCTCTTACTTGCCACAATCTACGGAAACTAATTACTTTGAGCATTTGTTCGGGACACCTACAGGGCTTGAATTTTCAGCTATTGCTACTATGTACGATGCTCAATATGATGTAGTACATACTAAGGAAGATTTTCAAGCTGTCTTAAGTAAGGATAAAACGAAGAATATTCGTATGATTGAAGTTCGTACAGATCGACAGAACAATACAGAAACTCATCGAAAGCTTTGGGCAGCAATCACTAAGGAGCTGGATGTCACTTGGAAAGCTTAATAACCGTTAGGTCCATTCAAATGAAAGTTAATAGGTACAATACAGGTGCCGAGAAGAAGGCAGTCTTTCTGCATGGATTTACTGGATCTAGTAGGACATGGGAGGAAGTTATTGCTTCTCTAGATCCTTCTATTGAGCTGCTAACCATTGATTTAATTGGCCACGGGGAAAGTGACAAGCCTGAAAATGCTAGCCGTTACTTTGCTGGGGAGCAGGTGGAGGATCTCCATGCACTAATCCAACAGATAGGCTGGGATCATTTTACGCTTATAGGGTATTCTATGGGTGGTAGATTGGCACTTGCCTATGCAAGTAAGTATGAGGTCGACTGTTTAATACTAGAAAGCAGTTCTCCAGGCATAAAGGATGAGGAAGCTCGTATACAAAGAAAATTAGCGGATAGCAAGCTGGCTGAAAAAATTCTAGTAGACGGTGTCCTTGCATTTACAGATCACTGGGAGCAGATCCCTTTGTTTGATTCGCAAAAGAGTTTATCACTGAAGAAGCAGCAACAGATAAGAGAAGAGCGAATATCTCAAACAGCAATGGGTTTGTCGAATAGCTTGACGGGATTTAGCACTGGAGTGCAGCCTTCGTTATGGGATAAGCTAGGCTCTCTTGAATTTCCAGTAATCATGTTAACGGGAGAGCTAGATAAGAAGTTCTGTGAAATTGCTAAAAAGATGTTAGCTATATTACCAAATGCTGACTGGAAAATAATAAATGGTGTGGGCCATGCAATTCATGTGGAAAATCCCAAATTGTTTGCTACAATAGTAGAGGATATAATTTTGAAGGAGGATGTAAGATGACTCGTGAATGGACAACATTACATACATATGAAGACATTAAATATGAATTCTATAATGGAATTGCTAAAGTAACGATTAATCGCCCAGAAGTGCGAAATGCTTTCCGTCCTAAAACAGTGATGGAAATGATCGACGCATTTTCTCGCGCACGCGATGACAAAAATGTTGGTGTAATTATTCTAACTGGAGAAGGCGAAAAAGCTTTCTGTTCTGGTGGAGACCAAAAGGTTCGCGGACATGGTGGATACGTAGGAGAGGATGAAATTCCTCGTCTAAACGTATTAGACCTACAACGTTTAATCCGTATAATTCCTAAGCCAGTTGTAGCTATGGTAGCTGGATATGCAATTGGTGGAGGTCATGTATTACACGTAGTTTGTGACTTAACAATCGCTGCGGACAATGCTATTTTTGGACAAACTGGTCCAAACGTAGGCTCCTTTGATGCTGGATATGGTTCAGGCTATTTAGCTCGTATCATTGGTCACAAGAAAGCACGTGAAATTTGGTACCTATGCCGTCAATATGATGCAAAACAAGCGTTAGATATGGGCTTAGTTAACACTGTTGTTCCTTATGAGCAACTAGAGGACGAGACTGTTCAATGGTGTGAGGAAATGCTAGAAAAGAGCCCAACCGCACTTCGTTTCTTAAAAGCAGCTATGAATGCTGATACAGATGGACTTGCTGGTCTTCAACAATTAGCTGGAGATGCAACACTTCTTTATTACACAACTGAGGAAGCTAAAGAAGGTCGCGATGCGTTTAAAGAAAAACGTAAACCAGACTTTGGTCAATTCCCACGTTTCCCGTGATTAGAAATTTATGAGTTTTCCTAAGCTGTCCTTTAAAGGGCAGCTTTTTTTAAAAGATAGAATACATTTGCTTGTGCTTTACTTAATAAAGGAGTTGTTTTTTATGTACCCTAATCTCTTGGTTAAACGAGCAAGTCTTACGCCAAATAGATTAGCTATCATATTTGAAGACCAACAATGGACATTCTCCCAATTACATCAGGAGGCAATAGACTTTGCCGAGAAGCTACATACATTAGGTGTTAACAAAGGGATGAGAATTGCTATATTGGCGTCCTCCAGCCCACAGCTAGTGACAGTTTTACATGGCTGCATGCAATTGGGCTGTGAGCTTGTCATGCTTAATGAACGTTTAACAGAGGACGAGCTGATTTATCAATTAAATGATAGTCAGTCTGACGTATTATTAGTCGATCGGTTAGATAGAAGCTTGACGTATGGTAACCGGATATCCTTTAATCAGGTTACAGAAGCCTCTAACAAGAGATTTCAAATAGACTATGAATGGCCAAAGGATAGAACAATCACTATTATGTACACATCTGGTACGACAGGGAAGCCAAAGGGCGTCCGCCAAACACTGGAAAACCATGTGATGAGTGCAACTGGATCTGCTTTAAATCTAGGTGTTCAGCCTAATGATTGCTGGTTATGCGCAATGCCATTGTTTCATATTAGCGGATTTTCTATTCTAATGCGTTCCGTTCTATATGGTATGACAGTCAGCCTGCATACAAAGTTTGATGCATATAAGTCTATAGAGGAAATTTTAAATGGAACTGTTACTAGAATGTCTGTAGTCGCTGTAACGTTAGAAAGATTGATTAGTGTCTTAGAGGAACGGAATCTAACATTCCCGGATACTTTCCAATCTATGCTAGTCGGTGGAGGGCCTGTTCCTCTCCATTATTTGGAACGAGCCATTAAATGTAAGATACCTGTTTTACAGACATATGGTATGACGGAGACGTCTTCACAAACCACGACATTGTCTAGTGAGGATGCTATTCGTAAGCTAGGCTCAGCAGGAAAGCCACTCTTTTTCGCAGAAATACGTATTTCTGGAGAAAAGGAGATAGGAGAAATCTGTATTAAAGGACCACATGTTACGAAAGGTTATGTTGGAGCATCATCTTCCAAGGATCCACAGGATGATGGGTGGCTCCATACGGGAGATATGGGCTATATAGATGACGAAGGTTATTTATACGTCGTCGACCGTAGATCAGATTTAATCATTTCGGGTGGGGAAAATATTTATCCTGCTGAAGTGGAGCAGGCCATAGTTAAGCATAGTGCTGTAAAAGAAGCCGGAGTAACTGGTATTCAGGATGATAAATGGGGACACGTACCGATTGCCTTTGTTGTGTTGAAGAGCGAGGTTACCGAAGAAGAATTAAAATCATTTATGAAACCCCAGCTTGCTACGTATAAACAGCCTGTCCGTTATTATTTTATCGAGGAGCTACCTAGAAATGCTTCCAATAAAATTTTAAGAAGAAAGCTTCATGAATATTTATAAAGCCGAGAGAACAGCATTCTCGGCTTTTTTTACGGGTTATTCTTTTGCTATGAGGAGGGGAAACATATGAGAATTCAAATTATAGGTGGATCTGGAACGGGGAAGAGTACATTAGGTGAATATATTGCACAGCGAGAGCAAATAAAATGGATCGATACCGATTCCTATCTGTGGAAGGACGATACGTTTCTAGAAAATAATCCAATTGAAATAAGAAGAGAAATGTATCAGCTTGATATCACTTCTAATAAGTGTTATGTAGTCTCAGGCTCTATTTTTTCATGGCATCCAGATGGCTTTTCCAATCGGGATCTTTTAGTCTTTCTGTCTTTACCGGAGAATGAAAGAATGGACCGCATAAGAAAAAGAGAAATTTCCCGCAAAACTGGTAAACAATCGTGGCTAGACGAGCATGGATTATATACGAATGACTTTATAGAATGGTGCAAAACATACTTGACGGAAACCGATAAAAGTCAAGGAGGGACATATGTGGCACAGCGCTATGAAATGGAATTATCCAATAGTCCCGTCCTCCAGCTAGATAGCTCCAAAGAAGTCGAAGCGTTATACGATGAAATAAAACAGTACCTAGGTAGACTTTCTTAATAAGAAGCTGATGTTAATAATTTAGGAATCGGTCGGTTATAGTCAATAATCGGTCGGTTTAGCGAGATAATCGGTCGGTTACCTCAAAGAATCGGTCGGTCACAGCGAATAATCGGTCGGATCTGCCACAAAATCGGTCGGTCACACCAATAATATCAGTAGACCAACTAATGTAGGTGACTCTTCATAATAAAAGAAACGCGAGAATGTCGTTATATCAACATTCTCGCGTTTCTAACTAGAAAACTGTTCTAATTTAAAGCTGTTTTTAAAGTTTCTAGATTTTTTTGCATTAAAGTAAAGTAGGTTTCTTCATTTGCTATATCCTCTTTAGAAAGGACACCTAGATTGTGGAGCACTAGGCTTTCTGCTCCAATTTCTTTTTGAATGACTTCTGTCAGTTTAGAGTTTACATTTTGTTCAAATAGAATATACTCTACATTTTTCTCTTTAGCCATGTCAATGATCTTAGTTAGCTCCTTTTGAGAAGGCTCCTGCTGAGAGTTTAACCCCGCTATAGCAATTTGTTCTAGGCCATATGTGTCTGCCAAATAACCGAATGCTGCATGGGAAACAAAAAACGTTTTAGATGATGCAGCGTGAGACATTTCTTCAAAGTCTGTATCTAATTGTTGAAGCTCGCTAACAAGTGCTTGATAGTTTTCTTCAAATAATTTTTCATTTTCAGGTGAAGATTTTACTAGCTTATTTTTAACTGTTAAAGCAAGATCTTGACTAATTTTTGGTGAAATCCATACGTGAGGATCAGTATCGCCATGATCATGCCCTTCGTGTCCTTCTTCTGTTGTATCTGAAGCGTGATCGTGAGCTTCTGAGTCTTCTTCATCATGGTGGTCATGTTCATCCACGTTCACTTCTAAAGCACTGTCTGGCACGCCATCAATTACGGCTACCATTTCTACATTTTCCTCAGCTAAAGTCTTTTTTGCATTTTCCACAAATCCTTCTAGCCCCAAACCGATGTAAAAGAATAAATCAGCATCAGCCAGAGCAATCATATCCTTTTGAGTAGGTTCAAATGTATGCTCATTGGCACCTGGTGGATAAATAGATTGGACCTTTACTTCATTTCCTCCAATTCGTTCTGTGAAATATTGGAGCGGATAAACAGTTGTATATATATCTAATTGGCCACCTTCTGCTGTGGTTGCTTCTTCTTGCTTCCCACAAGCAGCGATGAATAAAATAAACGTTAATATGCATAATAGGAAAAGACGTTTCAAATTTATCAACCCTTCTAAATAGTAATGATTACGTTTTAATGGATGAGAACTTTATTAGCTTACAGTATTTTGTTCAAAAAGGCAAGAAAAAATAGCCTTTGAATTATTTTTTCTTCAAAGGCCATTCTTCTGGAACTGGGTCAAATCCACCCTCATGAAATGGATGACATTTAGATATACGTTTAACCGTTAGGTAGCTACCTTTTATGGCACCATGTTTTTCTACAGCCTCAACTCCATAGTGGGAGCATGTTGGATAGAAGCGACAGCTAGGTGGAGACAATGGTGATATAAATTTTTGATAAAAGCGAAAAATACTTAATAGGATTCGCTTCATACGTCTGTATCCTTCGGTTTAGGGTCAATAGCGGATATATTTTCTTTTGTTGCTAATTTATATAGAAAGGTAAAACCAACAATACTGAATATAATTGCTATACCTAAGATCCAAAATACCATATTAGCTCACTCCATTTTAATGTCTTATGTTTATTGTAAGAAAATAAGAGGTATATGAAAAGAGAAAGCAACTATAATTTTAGAGGAGAGTGTCAATTTTATGTCAGCAGCATTGAATAAAGAACTAAATAATCTAGTAGCAACATTTTCAGTAATGTATACAAAACTACATAATTATCATTGGTATGTAAAAGGGCCACAATTTTTTACGCTACATGCAAAATTTGAAGAACTATATAACGAAACAACTTTAAATATGGATGAAATAGCAGAGCGCTTATTAACTTTAGGTGGAAAACCAAGTGCTACCTTAAAAGAGCATTTAGAGCTTTCTGAGGTGAAGGAAGCAAATAACAAAGAAACTGCCGAGGATATGGTAGAAGGAGTAGTAAAAGATTTTGATAAAATCATGAAGTCCTTGAAAAAAGGGATGGAAGAGGCTGCTAAGGATGAAGATGATATGACAGAGGATGTCCTAAATGCCATCTATCAAAAAATCGAGAAACACCAATGGATGCTAAATGCATTTTTAGGAGATTCCAATAAATAATGGAATAAGTGAACTTTATGTCGATAATAAGCTTGTAAGGGGGAATTATTTTGGATATTAACTCCATCATGTCTTCTCAGCTAGCACAGCTACAACAAACAGTTCAAATGAGTGTTATGAAAAATGCACTTAATATGGAAACTGTAGCAGCAGTGGAAATGCTAGAGAGTATGCCTCAACCTGCTACACATCCTTTTAAAGGATCAGTAGTAGACGTACAAGCGTAAGAGAAAAACATGTACCATATATGGTGCATGTTTTTTTATTTTGAGAACATACTACACGAAAAGGATGTGTGATATGACAGAAATTAAAGCTTACGTTTCGTTGAGTCAACGGAGAGTATACTTGTATCCAGATGAATCGCCATGGGAATATGAAATAACAGCAAGGCAGGATATTATCCCAGTTTTTGAAACTTTGTTTTATCAGCTGTATCATAAAGATATGAACACCTTTTGGAGAGCGCATGTGCCATTGAAATATTATAGTAATGATTTTTCTAATGAAGAATACGACAACCGTATAAAAAAGCTGTATGCTCTTATTCATGAGTTTAGTGACAGGGACTCGCAAGCATTTATTGAACAGCTTCCATTTTTTAAAGAAAGTAGGCATCTATAATGACTAAAAATGTTAATGGAAAAGGTAATGATACAACAACTTACCGTAATGCAAGCTCACTTTTAAATCTTTCCCCACAAGACAAGGCAAAGGTTAACGCTGGCCAAAACAGTCAAGAAGGCGGCAAAAATTATAAACAACAGGAGCAAGAAAAGTGGGAAGGTTAAGACTTGGTGCATTACCAAGTCTTTTTTCTTATGATAAATCTCAAAAAAATTAGGAGGTTATATGGTTAAACAGCTTATTTTACTAATTGGACCTACTATTATGATCATTTTAGGTCTTCTTCTTATAAAGAATGTGCCCATTACTTTTTTGCTTTTCTATGGCTGGTTACTTCTTGTTCCCATTCTGGTTAGCTACAGAAGTAAAAAGCGTACTCGTTTAATAGTACCTCAGCCAAAATACTCAATGACAGTAGGAATTATTAGCGGAATAATTTGCTTAGTAGCTATTTACGGTTTTGCCTATTTACTTCAAGCGGTAGTTATAGATCGAGAAGGCTTAGAAGTAGCACTTGTCCAATGGGATTTTACAGGAGCGAAAGTAATTTTCCTTGTACTTTTCCTTATCTTCATTAACCCCATACTGGAAGAATTTTATTGGAGACGGTTTATGTATGACCGATTACAACATAGACTAGGCTCGAAGCTTACAATTATTATAACGGCATTCTTTTATGCCCTATATCATTTTGTAGTGGTCATGCCTATTTTCCATATACCTGTTTTCGCTACCTTGATGGTATTCCTTGCAGGAATTATGTGGGGCATTTTTCGCTCAAAATTTCATACTATTGTTCCATCCATTGTCAGTCATAGTATAGCGGATTTAGGAATCATGCTTGTTTACTTGTTTATTATTATTTAGACTCCTGGTTTAGTTTTATGCTAAACCTTTTTTTATTGCCTATGATAAACTTTTAAAGTAAATATACAGTCAAACAGCAACATCAAGCAATGAATTACAAGGGAGAGTACATATATGATTTCTTTTAATGATTTAAATGGATATAGGGTGGATCTTAGTTTTGAAAAAGGTAACTTTTCAATAGTGCCTCAGCATGTGCTCGTTTTAGCACAGAAAAATCATAAATGGTTATTAACTAACCATCCTAAAAGAGGAATAGAGTTTCCAGGTGGTAAAAAAGAGGTATATGAAACTATAGAGGAAGCTGCTATCCGAGAAACTTTAGAAGAAACGAATGTAGCAGTATACCGATTAGAATGGTTTGCCGAATATGTAGTTCATGATGTGAAACCATTTTGTAAGGCGGTATTTATAGCAGAGGTGAAGGATATACATACAGAGGCAGTACAGTATGAAACAGATGGAGCAGTCTGGCTCACGTCAAAGGAGCTAAAATCTTGTCCTAACTTAAGCTTTCATATGAAGGACAAAGGAATGGAAGTCATTCTTAAAGAGGTGATGATTTATGAAGAAAGATGGAACGATTGATAGAATTCGTGTATATCCATCTCCAAATCCGAATGTGCATTTAAAAGAAATTACATACTGGTCCTGTGGCTTACGGATAAAAGGAATGCTAGCATATCCGATCAAAGAGGGAATTTATGATGGAATGCTGTATTGCAGAGGAGGGATCCAAGGGGTTGGCATGGTTCGCCCTGCACGAATTGCTCAATTTGCTTCTCAAGGACTTGTTATCTTTGCCCCTTATTATCGTGGAAATCGTGGCGGAGAAGGAAGAGATGAGTTTGGTGGCGAGGATCGATGGGATGCCGTTTATGCGGTGGATGTATTAAAACAATTTTGCAACCCCGACAAAGTCCATCTTTTTGCCTTTTCTAGGGGTGGCATGATGGCCTTATGGACAGCTGTTATAAGAGAAGACATCACCTCGCTTGTTTCCTGGGCGGGAGTATCTGATATTTATCTAACATATGAGGAAAGACTGGATATGCGAAGAATGATGAAACGCGTAATAGGTGGGACTCCCTCAAACCGTGAGGAAGAATATGAGGGAAGGAATGTATTGAACCAAATCGAAGAAATTCATGCCCCTGTGTTAATCATTCATGGGAGAGAAGATGTGAATGTTTCAATTGAGCATGCAAAAGTGTTAGAACAGGCTTTAATAGGGTATAACAAAATTGTAGAGACATGGTATTATCCAGACTTCACACATTACTTTCCTTCTAAAGTAAATCGACAAGTAGTGAAGGACGTGTGTATATGGATGAAAAAACATGGAGGAGGCAAATAAGTGGGTCAGTTAGTTGTTAAAGTAGAGTCAATGAGTTTAGAGGAAAAGTCGGTGTTCCCAATAGATTTAAGCTTTTGGGAGGACTTATGGGATCAGTATACGAATGAGTATTCGGAAGTAGTGATACATTGCTGGGCTGAGGAAGAGGAAGTAGTCAATGAGCTTTCTGAAAAAAGCTTTGAGGCACTGAATGAAGGGTTAATGAAGATTTTTACCGTAAATTTAACCGATGAGAACAGATTGTTTTTCCGAAACTATTCTCAAGACCCAATAGGGGGACTGAAATGGTTCACCATGTTTTTCAACACAAATGGAGAAGAACAATTAGAAATTGGGCAATATGGAGCTGAAATCATTTTTTCAAACGTAGATGAAGAAAAGGCTGAAGAGATAAAAGCAATATTCCCAATTTCAACTGAAATGGAATATCATGACGACTTTGAGGATTAGTATTCCTTTATATATGGGAGAGGTAATGGACTTAGTCTGTTACCTCTTATTATTTTGTCAGTTTATTACAGATTCGTGGGATCGTTTAATTTTCATTGAATAACGAATGTAATTGCTGCAAAACTTGCTCATTCTCATTGTAATAAAAATCATTTATTTGTGTAGTAGAAAAGGAAAGTGTTAAAATTTCCTTTTCAAAAAGGCTTACATTATACAGATAACCAACATGCCCCTCTTGGTTTGTAGAAGGCTCAAATACGATGTTTTTTATACTATCAAGCCAAGAGTTTATAATTGATTGATCTGTAATTTCTTTAAGTTCTCCATTACCGTGTCTAATCTCTATTTTGGATACTTCTGATAAGTCTCCTGAGTAAATTCCCTCAAAAGTCATAGGTTCAAGCTAGAAACAGCCTGTGATGACTAATATCAGCACCATTGCGAATATTCGTAAGCAGAGTTTTTTCAATCGAATTCCCCCTTATTTCACTAAAGTTTTATCTCTTAACAACCTCTGTTCCTGCATACAAAGACTGTTTTTTCTTAGTAAAAATGGCGGTCAAAACTTAAAACGGAGTAGAAAGGTAGCATTCATACTCATTAGCATAACCTCTTTCATGTGGAGTTGTACGTATGATAAAGACGATTGACATTCACATTTTAATTTAAATAGTAAGGATTAAATAGAAGTATTTAATGTCGTGTAATAAACTATTTAAATCAAATGACGCTTTAAATGCAATATATACAGCAATGCCTACAAAAATAGTTATCACTGCACTGGCATCTTTAAGCATCTTTCTATTTTTTTTATAAAGGAGAAATGTTGTTATAGTAACAATTAGTAAGTATGATACCGATATAATAAGTTTTGATAATACCAATTTACTGTCAATTACAGCATTCCTAAATTTTAATAAATCTTCTTTATTGTAAGTACTCTCTTCGATAATCGTTATATCTTCTTTGTATCCTATCTTCCATAAATAATTATTCTGCTCTTTTATTACAGTGTATTCATAACCCAAAACTTTTCCCTCACTAATAACCCCCAAATATTTCAGTGTGTCTTCTTCACCTTGAGAACAAGCAGATAGACCTAAGGTGACGCAAAATAACATTAGCAACAACCATTTTTTCATTTATGATACTCCCATCTTTCGTGAAATTTTAAGAGATTAGTGTACATCCTTGCCCTTATTAAGAGGATCACTTACATTAACGAGTCTTTATGAGTAATTAATGTGTAAACATAAATAACCTTTTATTTAATTTATTGGTATATACTCTGCCTTTTGGTTTCTTCAAACTCTTTTGAAAATATTCTAGTTAAGATATAGTGCTAAGCTTTAAGATCGGAGTCCAAGCATAAGCGATGCAGGAGAGGGGATTTCCTAGGAAATAGTTAGCTGAGTATAGAGGATAATTGGCTTAAACAGCATATATTTCAACAATATCTTTATGAAAACAGTAAAAACGCTCAGAATTTAAGCGTTTTTTTCTTTAAATATTTTATCATTTTATTAAAAAAGGCTAGTACCGGTGTTTAAAAGGATATTCTTATTGGGGATTGGTAGTAAAGCTGAATATAGCGCTAAGAGACATGCTCCATACAATTAGTATAAAAGACGTTGTCATCCAAAATGTATTTTTAGTAGTAGATTCGTCGCTCTTTACTTTTTTTATGATTGTTACTAGGTTAAGACAAAAAATAATAGCTAATATCGGCATTAAAAAAGCTCCAATAATTATTAAGAGTGTCAACTTAGATTAATTTCACCTCCAAATTAATTACAATCTTAAATACATTCTAACATAATTTTCTTTTGTTTATAAAAATTTACAATAAATAACACACATCTAAACGGCACTATGTTTTTCGTTGTTTTCTTTCCAACTACAAACCCATTAGACATTTATAACATTTTTTTATCAAAAAAAGCTCCGCCAATTTTACATTCAGAGTAAAATTGACAGAGCTTTTCGTTTTTAGAAGTAGGCTTTATTGTATTAGCTTCTTAAGTTTAAAGTGTATTAAGCAGTAGGACCGCCTTTTAATGATATCTCTTCAGAGACAGTTCCAAACTTTTTGAAGTTTTCGCGGAAGGATTGAGCTAGCTCAGACGCTTTTTGATCATAAGCAGCTTTATCTTCCCATGCGTTACGAGGGATTAATACCTCAGAAGGAACTCCGTCAATGCTAGTAGGAATATCTAATCCAAATACTGCATCTTTAGTTGTTTCCACATCAGTTAATTTACCTTCGATTGCAGCACGAACCATCGTACGCGTGTAAGAAAGCTTCATGCGGCTTCCTACACCATATTCTCCACCAGTCCAGCCAGTGTTTACTAAGAATACTTGTGCTCCATGCTCATCGATTTTCTTACCAAGCATTTCAGCATACACAGTTGCATGTAATGGTAGGAACGGAGAACCGAAGCATGTTGAGAAAGCAGGCTGTGGAGAAGTAATTCCACGCTCTGTACCAGCAAGCTTAGAAGTGAATCCACTCAAGAAGTGATACATTGCTTGCTCTTTAGTAAGCTTACTGATTGGAGGTAACACTCCAAATGCATCTGCAGTTAAGAAGATGATTGTATTTGGGTGACCAGCAACAGATGGATCAACAATATTATCTATATATTGAATTGGATAAGCTGCACGAGTATTTTCAGTTAAAGAGCTATCAGTATAATCAGCAGTACGAGTAGTAGGGTCTACAACTACGTTTTCTAAAACTGTACCAAATTTGATAGCGTCAAAAATTTGTGGTTCATTTTCTCTTGTTAGGTCGATACATTTTGCGTAACAACCGCCTTCTATATTAAATACGCCATTATCTGACCAGCCATGCTCATCGTCACCAATTAGTTTTCTTCCTGAATCAGCAGATAAGGTAGTTTTTCCAGTACCTGAAAGACCAAAGAACAATGTTACATCGCCTTTTTCTCCAACGTTAGCTGAGCAATGCATTGGTAAAATATTTTGTTCAGGCAATAAATAGTTCATAATAGAGAATATAGACTTTTTCATTTCTCCTGCGTATTCCGTACCACCGATTAAAACGATGCGTTTTTCCATGGATACGATGATGAACGTTTCTGAATTAGTTCCATCAACAGCCGGATTTGCTTTGAAGTTCGGTGCACTAATTACAGTGAAGTCTGCTTTATGAGATAACAATTCTTCTTCAGAAGGACGAATGAATAACTGATGAGCAAAAAGGTTGTGCCAAGCATATTCGTTGATAACTTGAATGCTTAAACGTGAATCCTTGTCTGCTCCAGCGTATCCTTTAAAGACGAATAGTTCATTTTTTTCCTTTAAATAGTTCATAACTTTTGAATATAATGCTTCAAAGTGCGAAGATGAGATAGGTTGGTTTACAGATCCCCAATCGATTTTGTCTTTTGAGATAGGTTCATCAACAATATACTTGTCTTTTGGAGAACGTCCTGTATATTTGCCCGTCTCTGCTTTAACAGCTCCAGTGGAAGTTAGTACTGCTTCTCCTCTTGACGTAGCTTTTTCCACTAATTGTGGTACTGATAATTGCAGGCTAATGTTGTTACCAGCTAACAATTCGTTCAGTTCGCTCACAGTATCGATTGAATTCATATAGTATTACCATCCTTTATTAAAGTTTTTAGCTCTTCACGGAAACATCATAAAGAGGATTTTTCGTTGATATGTGAAATAGTATAACACATTAAACTAAATAGTCTACACTAATTAAAGCTCAAAAAATGATTTTTTTTTGTAATTGTGAATAAATAACAAATTTACCTGTTGACTTATTTTGCTAATATACGTATGATGGTGAATTGAACGGATACTCTTATTCCGAGCGTGTGGAGGGGTTCAGGCCCTATGAAACCCGGCAACCTGTAATTGTACTTAAGTTACAAAGGTGCCAAACCTGATACAAGGTGAAATTCCTTGATTGATAAGAGTGAAAGGTGTTTATGATATTAATCCCTTTCCTCATGTAACTACGTGAGTGAGAGGTTTTTTTATATTACATCGCCCTAAATCCTTGTGTGCCAAGTCCGAAACGGCTTCAAGTTTACTATAGGCTTGACATGGGAATGAGTACCGTATCAATTCCTGAGAGAAATCTCGCAGGACATAGGAGGGAATTTTTTGACACAAAGACGATTATTTACATCGGAATCGGTAACAGAAGGTCATCCAGATAAAATTTGTGACCAAATATCAGATGCTATCTTAGATGCGATTTTAACGGAAGATCCAAACGCTCGTGTAGCTTGTGAAACAACAGTTACTACAGGTTTGGTTTTAGTTGCTGGAGAAATCACAACCTCTACTTATGTAGACATTCCAAAAGTAGTGCGAGCTACTATTCAAGAAATTGGATATACGCGAGCTAAATATGGTTTTGACTCAGAAACGTCAGCAGTTCTTACAGCTATCGATGAGCAATCGGTTGATATCGCTATGGGAGTTGACCAAGCACTAGAAGCTCGAGAAGGTTCGATGTCTGATTCTGATATTGAAGCAATCGGAGCTGGGGACCAAGGTTTAATGTTTGGCTATGCTTGTAATGAAACACCAGAGCTTATGCCACTTCCAATTAGCCTAGCCCACAAACTAGCTCGCCGATTAGCTGAGGTTCGTAAAGATGAAACATTAGATTACTTACGACCAGATGGTAAAACACAAGTAACAGTAGAATATGACGAAAATAACAATCCAGTTCATATCGATACGATTGTTATTTCCACACAGCATCATCCGGAAGTAACGTTAGAACAAATTCAAAGAGATTTAAAAGAGCATGTGATTAAACCAGTAGTTCCTACTAATTTAATAACAGACGAAACAAAGTACTTTATCAACCCGACTGGTCGCTTTGTTATCGGTGGTCCACAAGGGGATGCAGGTTTGACAGGTCGTAAAATTATCGTAGATACTTACGGTGGGTATGCTCGTCATGGAGGAGGAGCTTTCTCTGGTAAGGATCCAACAAAAGTAGACCGTTCTGCAGCTTATGCAGCTCGTTATGTGGCAAAGAATATTGTTGCAGCTGGTCTTGCTGATCGTTGTGAGGTACAGCTTGCTTATGCAATCGGTGTAGCACAGCCTGTATCAATTGCTATTGATACATTTGAAACAGGTAAAGTATCCGAAGCAGATTTGGTAACTTATATCCGTGAGCTATTTGACCTTCGCCCAGCTGGCATTATTAAAATGTTAGACCTTCGTCGCCCAATCTACAAGCAAACTGCTGCTTACGGACATTTTGGACGTACAGATATTGATGCACCATGGGAAAGAACAGACAAAGCAGAGCTATTAAAGCAAAAAGCTGGTCTATAAAAGAGTCTTCTATTACAGAATGCCTCTTATAAAAACAGAAGGTATTAAGAGATTGATCTCTTAATACCTTCTGTTCTTTTTATACTTTTATACAGATGATCTGAAAACTAAGTGTATTTAAAGGAGATTAATAATTGGGTGCGTTTACTCATAATGGATTAATGGGTATAAATTATATAAAATATAAGAATGCTTTAGTTTCTTAAAAAATTTTAAATTGGTTTTACTGATTTATAATATTGTCCTTTTTCAGCATACTCATGAATAATTCGTTGGACATCTTTTTTATCTTCCTCATTTAGTTCTCGTATAACCTTTGCTGGACTTCCAAAAGCAAGCGTATTAGGTGGAATTTTTTTGCCTTGGGGAACCAAGCTTCCTGCTCCAATAAAAGCACCTTCACCTATTTCAGCGCCATCTAATATAATGGAACCCATGCCAATTAATGCACCTTTACGTATTGTGCAGCTATGTAAAGTGACCTGATGGCCGACAGTGACCTCATCTTCAATGATTAGTGGGTTATTGGGACTTTGGTGTAGGCAACTTAAATCTTGAATGCTTACTCTACTTCCGATCACAGTAGGGGCAACGTCCCCTCTAATTACCGTATTAAACCAAATTGTAGTCTCTGGTCCGATTGTAACATCCCCTGTAATTGTGACATAATCAGCAATATAAACTGATTCATCAATCGAAGGTTTCTTATCTTTGTAAGGATAAATCAAAATAGACACACTCCTTTATTTTATTAGAATATAATTAATCCTATCAAACAAATGGGAAGAAGGAAATAAATAGTACGTGGAGAGTGTTTTAGAAATGAGGTATGTTGAACATGTGGAAATGGGAATCAGATGAAAAAGCAAAAGCAGTAGTAATAATTGTTCATAGTGCCTATGAACATCACAGACGCTATGCTTGGTTAATCGAAAAATTGAGAAGCTCTAATTGCCATATAGTAATGGGAGATCTACCAGGACATGGGGAGTTGGTGAGAGCAAAAACCATTCATGATGAATCTTTTGATCTTTACAAAGAATACATAAAACAAGCAGTACAGGTGGCAGTTTCCTATGATCTTCCTATATTCATAATTGGACATGGTCTTGGGGCAACCCTGGTGATGAAAATGTTACATAAAATAGAGGTCCAGTATGCAGGTGTTATCTTGACATCTCCATGGCTACAGTTAAACAAGCTTCCATCTAAATGGACGAAGACTTTAGCTAAAATCTCCGTGCAGCAAAAGATAAACCATGATATTCAGCTCAAGGAACTCACTAGAAACTACGGCGCTTATCAAAATCTAGTTGATGATCCTTATTATCGAACAATAATTTCACATGGCTGGTATAAAGAGCTGGAAAATGAGATGAAAACGGTAAGTCAATATCATGAATCTATTCCTAATGTTCCTTTGCTATTGATGACAGGGGAAAGAGATAAAATTACGGATACAACTGCAGCTAAAGTATGGCTGAAAAAACAAGAGTTATCGGATTATCAATTTAAGGAATGGAAGAATTGCTTTCATGACTTGTATCTAGAGCCAGAAAGAGAAGAAATATTTACTTATTCTCATTCCTTCATTAATAATGTATTAAGATCCATTGGTTATATCGTGTAATAATTAACTAACCACTAGAAACTGAAGTTCTAATAGAAATGCTTTAAACGAAACGAAGGACATGTATAATTTGAATTACAATTCCTCAAAATATACAAACGAATAATCCATCATTTGAAAAAAATATTATAAACATTAATATGAGGCTAGGACAAAGCCACCTTAGAAATAAAAGGCTATGTTAAAGGTAAAGTTTGATTTTAAATAGACTTAAAAAATGAGCAAGGATATTTTTCTCCTGGCTCATTTTACTTTGGAAAGCACCCGTTAGTCAATCTTCTTCTGGTTAACTTCTAGTATCTTCTTTAAAGTAAAATGAATATTTTGAAGGCTTATTAAAATAAATCCAAGCATAATAAATGTTACTATTTCTCCTGTAAACATCGAGATTATTGCAATTATTAGAGCATATACCCCATATAGATAACCTTTCATTTTTATATCACCTCACCATAAACATTTCCATTATTTTAACACTTTCTATTAAACTAACCTTCGCCTTTAGTTTAAGTGTAACATTTCACAATGCATATCTGAGATCAACTTAACGTTTTGGACATAAAAATAGACCATCCAAAATGATGGCCATATTTTGCTAAAGCACCCGTTCGTATTATAAGGTTAGCCAGATATTTCTGGTTGACCTTTTTTTATATCGATATATGATTGCGGTAGCCGGGGTAGAACGTAAGCACCCGTGGGGCTAATGATCCCGTCAATTAAACAGTTCGCCCCCTACTTGTAGAAACATGATTGAGGCTGGTTGGGACTCTGATCTCGTATAACAAGCGAAGCTATGATACTACATGGAGGAATAGGGGTTACCGGTTAATTGTATGACAAGGAGGAAAATAATGATGAATCCAGTAATTGGTCTGGATGTGGCAAAAGGCGAAAGTCAGGTTCAAGCATTCTTGGAGAAAAAGCAACCGTACAAAAAGAGCTTTAAAGTGGCTCATACACTTGAAGGGCTTACAATTCTTTTAGAGTTTATTAGAGAAATAGAAGAGGCTTCTGGAGAAAGGCCCCCGATTGTTTTGGAATCTACAGGCCATTATCATACACCAGTTGTCCAATTTTTCGAAGAGAGAGGATATTTATTAATCATGGTTAATCCACTCGTTTCGTATCGAGCAAAGAGTTCAAGTTTACGTAAAGTAAAGACGGATATCATAGACGCTCGTCATCTCTGCGAGATGTTTTATAAAGAGGATCTAGAGCCTTATAAACAACGAGGAATCCAGCTCTTAAATTTACGTAACCTTACAAGACAACATGAAAATATTACTGGTATGTATGTACAAACCAAACTACAATTCCAGTCCGTTTTAGACCAAGTATTTCCTGAATACTGTGGTGTTTTTGGAGATTTGTATTCAGACGTTTCCTTACTTTCGCTCCAATCATTCCCTACTTCAGAGGAAGTATTGGCTACTAGTGAAGAAACAATCGCAAAAAAGATAAAAGAATTCTGTAAAAGCCGTTCGCAACAATGGGCAAACAGCAAGTCAGAAAAATTGAAGACAGCCGCAAATCGTAATCCATTTCAGAAAACCTTATACCACAGCCTTATTTTAAGCATGGATATGTATATTAAAATGCTTCTGGAATACAAAAAACACCTATCCAATCTGGAAGAAGAGATAGATGTTTTAGCGAAAAACATGGAAGAATATAAGATTCTCCAATCTATTCCCGGTATCGGCGAGAAAATCGCGGCAACGATTATTTCTGAGATTGGGGAAATCGATCGGTTTAATCACCCTAAAAAATTAGTTGCCTTTGCAGGAATTGATCCAAGTGTTTTTGAATCTGGTACATTCAAAGGTACTTTGAATCGGATTACCAAAAGAGGTTCTAGTAGACTACGACACGCCTTATATATGGCCGTAAAAAGTGCCATTCGTGATTGTCGCAAGAAGAAAACGACAGATGAACTCATTCCTCGAAATAAGAGGTTACGTGAGTTTTATGATAAGAAACGTGAAGAAGGAAAGCCCTTTAAAGTGGCTGTAATAGCATGTGCAAATAAGCTTTTACATTGGATTTATGCACTATTAAAAAGCAAGTCAGATTTCCAAGATCTAGCCTAGTTCAAAATATATCCAAATATCCTAAACCTTTCCAAACGTAGAAATTTGAAAGGTTATTTGGCATGCACAAATTTAGTATAGCATGAACTATTTTTGTTTTTCATTAATAAATATTGACAAACTATTGGCTGGTTTAGCTTAATAAACTTCCGAAAAAAATAACGAAAGTCAAAAACGCTGATAATCCCAAAGTGATAACTATTGTAGTTACACTCCTCGCCATTCCCTTCCAATCATGAATACCTGAAAAACCTAATACTCCTAAAATTAAAGTTAGCAATGTAATATATAAAACCAGATTTAAAGGGTGTGTACCCATAACGGAATAATCAATCAGACCTGAAAATGAAACAAGGAGAAATAGTAAAATACAAATTATTGATAAGATAAATGACCCTATGTTAATCTTTTTCTTCATTCAATAACTCCTTCTTTTCGTTATTTTAAATTTTTTTCTTATTGAACTAACCTGCTGCGTTAGTTTAAGTGTAACATTTCACAAACAAAACCAACGCACGAAAAACCAACCCTAGCCTTTAACATAGTCAAATAAAAAACCACTAAAATTTTATGAACAGTAAAATTTTGGTGGTTTTTCTTCGCTGTAGTTCTCCGCTCGAACAAGTTTTCCCTCTATAACAAATAGATACAGCGTTTCTATTTAGAAGATTTATTCTCTTCTAACAACATGATAATTTTGTCCAACTTTTTGTCAATATCTGAGTCAGAAGAGGTATGAGACGATCTTGGTGTGGTATTTATTAATATTCTTCTTATAAAAAGTGTGAATGATATTACTCCTAGCATGATTAAACCCAAAATAATGATTAACATAATAATATCCATAATGACCTCCTATATCTTCCTAATTATACCACTTTATAATGGTGAAAAAAGTAATTTTAAAGAGAAGAGTTATTGGTTATATATTAGTAAGTTTGAATTTTCCTTATCTCTATTTCTAAATTAATAATTTCATGCTCCCAATAGATAAGATAAACACTTACTTAACTATCACTTTTATGTGTATAATAAATGTCTTCATTATCAAACAAATAGAATTTTTGTGTTATAATCATATAATTCAAAAATAGTGAGAGATTAGGAGAAAACTATGGAAAACCAACATATTATTCGTAATATAATAGTAGAAACACTTTCTAAACCTGGTAACTTTGCTAAGGTAGCAACTGCCATTGGAATGGGAGAAGGCGATATAGGGGATATTACAACTTTAAAAAGTGGTGCTTTAACTACTATTCGCGACATATCTGTTACAAGCAAGTCTAAAAAAGATTTTGAAAAAATTATAAGTAATATAGAAGCTATTGGAAACGGTGTGAAAATTCAAGCGATCAGTGATGATGTGTTGAAAGCACATGAAGGTGGAAAGATTGCGATGAAGAGCAGATATGACGTTCGTTCATTAGGAGACCTTCAAAGAATATATACACCTGGTGTAGCTAGCGTTTGCATGGAAATTGTAAATGAACCAGATAAGGCTCAATATTTTACTTCTATCGGAAAATCTGTAGCTATTGTTACGGATGGAACTGCTATATTAGGATTAGGTAACATCGGTTCTGTTGCAGGTATGCCTGTAATGGAAGGGAAATCTGTACTGTTAGATCAGTTTGTAGGATTGAGCGGTATACCGATTCTATTAGATACTAGTGATCCAGACCAAGTTGTAGAAACGATCAAACATATTCACCAAGGGTTTGGTGCGATATTGCTGGAAGATATCGGTTCACCACATTGCTTTGAAATAGAAGAAAGATTAAAAGCAGAGCTTCCTATCCCTGTTATGCATGATGACCAGCATGGAACTGCAGTGGTAGCATTGTCTGCTATACTTTCTGCATGCCGTGCAACGGAGGTAGACATCAAAAATGCGAAGATTGGTCAGATAGGCTTAGGAGCAGCAGGATTGGCTATATGCCGTATGTTAATGGCTTATGGAGTAGAAGAGGTATATGGATTGGATCGTCAGGAAGCAGCCAAAGAGCGTCTGCTTCAGTACGGTGGTCAGACAATGAATTCTTTAGAAGAAATGATGGAGAACTGTGATATTATCGTAGCTACTACTGGTGTTCAAGGTTTGATAAAACCGGAGATGGTGCGAAAAGGTCAAATCATATTAGCGCTTTCTAACCCTAATCCAGAAATCCTTCCATCTGAAGCGATTGCGGCTGGAGCAGCTTTTGCTGCAGATGGTCGCTCAGTAAATAATGTAATAGGATTCCCAGGAATTTTTAAAGGTGCTTTAAATGCTGGAGCTAAAGAAATCACGTATCCAATGCTGATTGCAGCGGCGAAGGCAATTGTGGATTATACAAGACCGGGTGAGCTAATACCAAACCCATTAGATCCTGCAGTCCATTATATTGTCGCTCGCGCAGTGGAAGAGGCTGTAATGAAACAAGCTTAATCTAAAAAGCAAAAAGAAGAAGATACCAGCTAGGAAGCTGAAATCTTCTTCTTTTTTAATGCTTCTTCATAATCTGTTGCTTCTATTAATGCCTTCTCTTCTAATGGAATTCGGACCGACAGCATTGCTAAATTTAATAGCGTGAATGCAAGTGCTGTGAAATATGCCTGAAACATTAAAGGAAGTAATAGAATTTCGGTGCATACAACAATATAATTTGGATGCCTAAAATAAAGATAAGGTCCTTTTGTAACAACGTTGGCACCGGGAAGGATAATTATTTTGGTATTCCAAAACTTTCCGAGAGATGTCAGGCACCACACTCGAAGCAATTGGACTAACAAGAAAACAAATAAAAATACTGGGAATAATGGAGAAATTCCTCGATCCAATAAAACAACCTCTGCAATTAGAAAAAGAAAGAAGCTTATATGAAGTGCTAGCATGTAAGGGTAATGGGAAGCTCCCACTTCGTAGGCCCCTTGAGCTAGCATTCGTTTCTCGTTTCTCTTAGCAACAGCTACTTCGACTAATCTCTGAACAATGACTAGTGCTATAACGATGAAAAATAACATATCAATCCCTCCAATTTAATAGCACTGCTTCGCCACAAAAACCAGGGCCTAGAGCGACTAGCATGCCATAGTCATTAGGAGCATTTTCTTTAAGCATAAATTGCTCTAATACATAGAGAACCGTTGGAGAAGACATATTTCCATGATTTTTTAGCACTTCTCTTGAGGTTGCTGTTTGGTCTTCGGATAGATGGAGGCTATCCTCATACGCCTTTAACACTTTTTTTCCTCCTGGATGCGCAACAAAGTTAACGATATCCTCACTAGTAATCTTTTCCTCGCTCAAGAATTCGTGCATAAACGGACCAAGCCATTTGGAGATAATCGTCGGTATGCTTTTCGAGAATACTACATGTAAGCCACTATTTTTTACTTCCCAGCCCATGACATCTTCAGAATCTGGCATCCATTTGGACGCTGTATTAATGATATGAGGTACTGGTCTTTTGGTTCCAATTTCCACATCGTCCCCGCAAACTAACACACAGGCAGCTCCATCTGCAAAAAGAGAGGCTCCGACTAGATTACTCTTAGAATAATCATTGGGTTGAAAGGTCAGGCTACATAGCTCAACACAAACAACGAGCACCTTGTCAGAAGGATGTGCCTTGCAGTAATCAAATGCTCTGCTTATGCCTGCTGCACCGCCTGCACAGCCTAGTCCCCACAAAGGAATTCGTTTTAGCCTGTCTGAGAAGGGGAGATGATTCATCACCCGCGCATCGATACTTGGAGTAGATATTCCAGTGCTGCTCACAAAGATAATAGCATCAATTTCTTCAGGCGATACGTTATTCTCTAGGAATGAACTGTTTTGGAGGCAGGCTTGGATTACTTCTACACTATATTTGGTAGTAAGCTCAATATACAGAGAATTTCTCTCTTCAAATGAATGATTCGTTTGATGCCACTCTAGTGGTACACAAAAATTTCTCGATTTGATATCACCGTTTTCAAATACTTTAAGCAAGCGTTCAAGCTGTGGGATTTTATCTTGAAAAAGCTCTTTCGTTAATTGCTCTATGTTGGATTGTTCTAGGGAGTATGGAGGTTTATATGTACTAACGGAAGCGATTTTTGGCATGGTAATCTCCTTTTTGAGTTAGTTTCTCCACTATTCGTCCATATATTCACCTTTCCTTCATTTTTTCTATGGCAATTATAAATGGAGGGTCATTTTCTTGATTTAGAAATTGGTAGCATAGTACATGAACGAAAGATTGAGGGAGTTGTTGAACAAAAGAAATGATTTCATCTTTTTCTTGTTTACCACCCTCATGTCCATGGTAAACTACTAAAACAATGAGACCTCCAATTTTTAGAATATCTAGTAAGGACGTAATAGCTTGTATAGTGGAGTTACCTCTAGTAACTACCTCATGGTTACTTCCAGGTAGATAGCCTAAATTGAAAACAGCTGCTGAAATCTGTTCGTCTATATAATTACTTACATTGCCGTGACTATCTAAAATTAGAGAGACACGATCTCTGACAGCCGCATTACTCAGTCTTTCAGAGGTCGATTCAATTGCTTCTGTTTGAACATCGAATGCAAATACATGTCCCTGATCGCCAACTAAGCTGGCAAGGAATAAGGTGTCATGACCATTTCCAGCGGTTGCATCAACTACCGTATCTCCTTCTTTTATCACATCCTGAAGAAGCTCCTTTGCATAGGGAAGAATTCTTTTTAGCTTCATATTAACTCACCAGTCTTCGTAAATAGTTTTCCTTGAAAGCTTTCTCTCTTAGCTAGTTCAGCATCAATACCATTTAATACTTCCCACTTGTTGGCACTCCACATTGGACCAATCATTAAATCAATAGGGCCATCTCCTGTAATACGATGAATGATCATCTCAGGCGGGAGAACTTCTAATTGGTCAGCTACTAGCTGGATATATTCATCTCGCCCCATAAACTCCAGCATTCCTTTTTCATATTGCTTCACCATAGGAGTTCCTTTTAATAGGTGCAGAAGGTGAATCTTAATCCCTTGAACATCTAGCTTAGCTACCTCTCTGGCTGTTTCCATCATCATCTCTCTATTTTCTAATGGCAACCCGTTTATAATGTGAGTACAAATACGGATACCATGCTTTCTAAGTTTAGAGACTCCTTCTATATAAGTATTAAAATCATGAGCTCTGTTAACTAGCCTTGCTGTACTTTCATGGACTGTCTGTAGACCGAGCTCAACCCATAGAAACGTCCGTTCATTTAACTCTGCTAAGTATTCTACTACGTCATCTGGTAAACAGTCAGGTCTAGTTGCAATAGAAATCCCCACAACTCCTTCTAGTGCCAGAGCAGCTTCAAACTTTTCTTTTAACACAGGGAGGGGGGCATGTGTATTCGTATAAGCCTGAAAGTAAGCAATATATTTTCCTTTCTTCCATTTCTCATGCATTTTATCTCGAATTTTTTCAAACTGCACTGGTATAGGATCTACTTTGTCACCTGCAAAATCGCCACTACCAGCAACACTGCAAAATGTACATCCACCATAAGCGACCGTGCCATCTCGATTTGGACAATCAAACCCTGCATCAAGCGCCACCTTGAAAATTTTCATATCAAAGGTATCACGCAAATATCGGTTCCATGTAAAGTATCTCTTCCCGTCTGAAGGGAATGGAAAGTTATTGTTCATTAGTTTCACTCCTTAACAGGATTATTTTATCATGAAACTTTGACTTGGTAGATTTAATTATCTTGAAGTGCAGTTTAAAAAAAGCTACAATATTTTGAGTGTCTAAGGAAATGAGGAATATTAATGCCAAAAGCAGTCTGGCTTTTAATTATTGGAATGTTTATTAATACACTGGGGAATTCATTTTTATGGCCCTTACATACAATCTATATGCATGACTACCTTGGTCAATCGTTAACGATGGCGGGGTTAGTGTTGATGCTAAACGCTGGAACCGGTGTGATCGGTAATTTGTTAGGCGGGTTTTTATTTGACAGAATAGGCGGCTATAAATCTATAGTGTTTGGAATTCTGTTATCCATACTCTCGTTAGCAGCGCTAACCGTTTGGCATGATTGGCCAGAATATGTATGGCTAGTCGCTATTCTCGGGTTTAGTGGTGGTATCATCTTCCCAAGCATGTATGCGATGGTGGGGAATGTATGGCCGGAAGGTGGACGTAAAGCGTTTAATGCTATTTATTTAGCTCAAAACTTAGGTGTTGCTATTGGTCCAGCCTTAGCTGGAATAGTTGCAGATCATAATATAAATAATATTTTTGGAGCAAATCTACTCGCCTATGTGTTCTTTTTTGTTATCGCTCGTCAGTTCTATGGAAACATGTCTAACGTTTCAAACCATCAGGCCTCCATTTTAGGAGAAGAGAAGAAAATTAAACAAATGGCACCTTTTTATGCAATGATGATTGTAACATTTGGTTATATGCTTACTTGGATTATTTATGTTCAATGGACTTCGACTATATCAACCTATGTACTAGATTTAGGAATTACATTAAAGCAGTATAGTCTTTTATGGACGGTCAATGGGATACTGATCTTGGTTGCACAGCCGATTATTAAGCCAATTATTAATCGTTTAGAACATAAGATAAAAACGCAGATGATTTTAGGACTTGTCATATTTATGATTTCCTTTATAGTGGTAGCATTTGCGAAAGACTATACGATGTTCGTCACTGCGATGGTTATTCTAACTTTTGGGGAAATGTTCGTATGGCCAGCAGTTCCCACACTTGCTAGCCAGCTGGCTCCTAAAGGCAGGGAGGGCTTCTACCAAGGGATTGTAAATAGTATGGCGACCGTGGGACGTATGATTGGACCATTGATAGGAGGAGTTTTAGTTGAAGCTCATGGCACTCCAGCGATGATATTAATTTTAGCCAGTCTAATTTTTGTTTCAATTATTACGAGCTTACTATACGATATACCTTTAAAAAAAGAAGCAGCATTGAATGAGCAAGAATAAAAATATTTTAGACCTAAGTCCTTAGTGGCTTAGGTCTTTTTCAAATATAAGAAAGATAATCTTTGGAAATAAATTGAAAGGTTATTCAGCCTACAAGTCGAATAAGTATGAGAGGGGAATCTATTTATGTTAAGAGAGTAACTGTTAGCTGCTAGTTATAAATGACAATTCCTTATAAATCATAACTATAATTTAGAAGTTCTTTTCTTAACGAGCTAGAGATGGTGAAAATGTTTGAAGAGTCTACTGAGGTGGAGTTATTCTTATTGACCCAGTTACCGATTGAGTAAATGATTAAATACTAGGTGAATAAAGACCATGAAATACAGGGGGAACCACTACTTTGAATGAAGAACGGTTAGATAAATGGATAAAAAGGTATGAAGAAAACAATTATTTGAATGGTTCAATTTTAATAGCTTCTAATGAAAAGATTCTTTTAAACAAAGGATTTGGCATGGCTAATTGGGAGCATGGTGTACCAAATAAACCTACTACAAAATTTCACATAGGCTCACTTAGTAAAGCTTTCACAGCGATGAGTATATTTCAATTACACGAAAAAGGGAAATTGTGTATAGATGATTCTATAGGGAAGTATCTTCTTAATTATCCACAAGGAGAAAAAATTACAATATATCATTGTTTAACAAATACATCAGGGATTCCAAACTATACAAGTGCTTCTGATTTTTGGTCTACAACAATGAGACTACCAATGACTTTACATCAACTGCTTGATTCATTTAAACATCTTGAATTGAACTTTGAATCCGGTAGGAAATTTGAATACTCAAACTCAGGCTACTCTTTGTTAACAGCAATCATTGAAAAAGTTTCAGGCATGTCATATGCAAACTATATAGGAGAAAACATATGTCTTCCATTGGGGATGAGTAATACAGGCTGTAATGATGGGATTGAAATAGTAGAAGATTTAGCTTCTGGTTATTCCTATTGGGAGCGTCCAATTCACTCAGCATATGCTGATTTATCCTTTCCTCTAGGAGCCTATGGTTTATACTCAACAACAGCGGATTTGTTCCGATGGAGTCAGGCATTAGTGTCATTTCAGATCCTTAACGAAGAACTAACGGTAAGAATGTTAACCCCTAACCTCGGTTCATACGCTTCAGGTTGGGCAGTCTCTGATAAGTTGGGTAGAAAATGTATGCATCATTCTGGAGATATTAGTGGGTTTGTAAGTAATTTTCTTAGATTTATCGATGAAAAGGTTACAATAATTTTTCTTAGCAATATGAACGTTACACCCGTAACACATATCACTCAAGAAATGGCTAAGATAATTTTTGATGAACACGTTTCATTACCTATACCTACTCTACCAATAAATTTTACAAGTTTTGAACTTGTTGCAGGTAAATATTTTATCGAAGATGACCACAGCAAAATCTTAGATATCTCACTAAAAAATGGTGAATTATATTTAACAGTACCTAAAATGTACGGGGTATTATATAAGTTTAAACTAGTGCCTGTTAGTCATAATGCATCAAAAACCACTTTTATAACCGAAATGATTAATGAGGAACTCATATTCAATCACTCATTGTCAGGTCAAATCATAAGTATGCAATACAAAGACTTTAATGAAAAAAAATGTATAGCATTTAAAACGTATAGTTCTAAATGATATTTTCACTCAATGTGTACTTATAAAATAAAGGTAAGTAAGATAAACAGCCATTATGTCTTGCAAATGATTACAAAAGATATTTTTGTTAAATAAGACCATCTTTCATGGCAATTTTCTTCTTAAAGAAAAGCACCTGTTGGTTTATTTATAGGTTACTGTTACTTAAATTATTAAGATAGTTGGATTAAATAGTTAACTGATAAATTATGTTGAAGGGTGATGTAGGATATGAATATACAAACGGTTGTGAACATATTTTTCCTAATTTTATTGGTCATAGGTATTATTAGTTTTTTTTCGGGTTTTGCAATTATGAAAATCTCTAAAAACCACAAAAATGGCTTTTTCTTTATGTTTGTTCTTAGTATTATATTGCTTATTTTTCTTTTGGACTGGTTCCAATCTGTTGGATCAGAAGTATTTTTAGCAACTATACCATGGTTATTAAATCAAGCACTTGCGATAATTTTATACATTATATATCTAATCGCTGCTTGGTTTATTTTAAAGTGGCTGTATAAGCGAAATTTGGTAAGCTAACGGTTACTTTACTGCAAGGAGAGAAATGACTTTTAAAACACTGTTCTTATTTCATTTCTTAATAATCAACACCGACCTGAGCAAAACTTTATAGACTTATTTTCGATAGCCCAAATGTTATTAAAAAAGAGCTAGGGGGATTACTAGTGAGAGGTATATCATTTAAAATTCCAAATTCTTATGGCAAACATTTATGGGAAATATTAGAGTGTATTAATATTAGGGAATTAACTTGGAAAATAGGTGACGGAGAATCATATTTTATTGAAAATAATACTTTAGGAAACCCTCTGTTTCCAAATAGCTCCTCATTAAATGGTGAAGAATTATGGAAACAAATTTCAAAAAAAGATTATTACCTTATATTTGTTGATTTAAAGGGATTTCCAAAAGGGTCTGATGTAAGGGAAGTCGCAACTTATCAAGAATTTATTGCAAGTGAATGTCAGTTTGTAATCCTACTGGTAGATTGCTCAGACGTAATCATTTATTCAAAGGATCAACTAGCCATTCAGCATATATTCTCCAAGGCATTAGCTACTGGCTACACAAACATAGAATATATAACTGATGAAAATGATATTAACTCAACGCTAATAGCTTTCTAAATGGTTAAATCACTAATGACAAGGGGAGAAACGATTGTGACTCAAAAAAATAAAGAGCTGTCATCGGAACAATGTGAAGAGCTACTCCAAATATTAAAAAATCGTTTTGAGGCAAATATGAAACGCCATACAGAAGTGAAATGGGCTAATGTTCATGAAAGGCTGGAAGCTCATACAGAAAAACTGTGGTCTCTTAATGAAATGGAAAGAACAGGTGGAGAGCCGGATGTCGTTGGATACGATATGAAACACGACGAATATATTTTTTATGATTGTGCAACAGAAAGTCCAAAAGGTCGTCGAACTGTTTGTTACGACCGTGAAGCATTAGAGTCAAGGAAAAAACATAAACCTGAAAATAGCGCAGTGGAAATGGCTGCAGACATGGGCATCGATCTTTTAACAGAAGCAGAATACCGTGAATTGCAGAAACTTGGAAATTTCGATCTGAAGACTTCGAGTTGGGTAAAAACACCTGCAAATATTAGAAAACTTGGTGGCGCTATCTTTTGTGATCGTCGCTACGATACTGTCTTTATGTACCACAATGGAGCAGAATCCTACTATGGATCCAGAGGGTTCCGAGGCTGGCTAAGAGTCTAATATGCAAAGAGCTCCATATCAATGCATTGTTAGGGGGGGAATTTAATGAACATAAACAAATATATAACATGCGTCATTTGCATAATGTTGTTGTTTGGATGTTCAACATCGATTAACGAAACTAGCAGTTATAAAAAAGCGGGAATAAATGAAGAGATTCCAGTACCAGCTAATGCAAAATCAAGCACAGATCAATTTGACAATCCTAATATTGAAAAGGGTGAGAAGTATATTTTAAAAAATATTGGAGGGGAACAAGGACTTTATCCACCTAAAGAATACTTTGAGGAAATTAAAAATTGGGGTTGGGAAGAGTTGAAAAGTGAACAAAATGGGCATGTCCACTTTTTTAGTAAAGAGGGGACTATTATATCCATTGTAATTAAAGAGGATTATTTTCAACTTTATGAAATGAAGGAAGACTTCGAGTTTAGTCATTAGATG
Source organism: Psychrobacillus sp. FSL W7-1493 (assembly GCF_038004905.1). Taxonomy (NCBI): domain Bacteria; kingdom Bacillati; phylum Bacillota; class Bacilli; order Caryophanales; family Bacillaceae; genus Psychrobacillus; species Psychrobacillus sp. FSL W7-1493. The sequence goes on from NZ_JBBOSB010000001.1 coordinate 1,332,854, forward strand.
ATCTATCTATTCCGATTCATTTTAATTGGTATTGTGTGAAAAATGGGGTTTTACTCCATTTTTTAATGTTACAGAAATCGACTGTAAAATTAGAGATTAATGTAAAAAATTTGCGGAGTTGTTGGATTTTTGAGAATATAATAGAGTAGTAATTATTTTGAGAGGGGATGGGAGCATGAAACCAATATACAATTCAGCAAAAGATGCCGTTGCAGGTATTGAAGATGGCATGACGTTAATGGTAGGTGGTTTTGGACTTGTTGGTATTCCAGAGCAGTTAATTTTAGCGTTAGTTGAAAAAGGGGTAAAGGATTTAACCGTAATTTCTAATAACTGTGGAGTAGATGACTGGGGTCTAGGCCTTTTACTTAAAAATAAACAGATTAAAAAAATGATAGGCTCTTATGTAGGGGAAAATAAAGAGTTTGAAAGACAAGTAATTTCAGGAGAGATTGAAGTAGAGATGACTCCTCAAGGTACTTTAGCAGAAAAAATTCGTGCTGGTGGAGCAGGAATACCTGCGTTCTTTACTCCTGCAGGTGTAGGGACAGTTGTTGCAGAGGGGAAAGAGGTACGAATGTATGACGGAAAAGAATACGTTCTAGAAGAGGCACTTAGAGCAGATTTTGCGTTGATTCGCGCAGCTAAGGCAGATAAATTTGGAAACCTAATCTATAACAAAACAGCTCAAAATTTCAATCCAATGATGGCTGCTGCAGGGAAAATTACAATTGCTGAGGTAGAAGAAATCGTAGAAACAGGCGATTTAGATCCAGCTCAAATACATACGCCAAGTATTTATGTCCAAGGTCTGTTCCAAGCAGAACAGGAAAAAAGAATCGAACGTTTAACGACACGTTCATAAGGGGGAGATTCGGATGAATACACGAGAAAAAATTGCGAGAAGAGCAGAAAAAGAAATAGAAAATGGGAACTATGTGAATTTAGGAATAGGTATTCCAACCTTAGTTGCCAACTTTATATCTCCAGACAAAACAGTTGTGCTTCAATCAGAAAATGGTCTTTTAGGTATTGGGCCATATCCAACTGAGCAAGAAGTCGATCCAGATCTTATCAACGCCGGAAAGGAGACAGTTACTACCATTCCGGGTTCTTCCTTCTTTTCAAGTGCTGAGTCATTTGCCATGATACGCGGGGGACATGTAGACGTTGCAATCTTAGGGGCAATGGAGGTTTCTGAAAAGGGAGACTTAGCTAACTGGATGATTCCAGGTAAGATGATTAAAGGAATGGGCGGCGCAATGGATTTAGTGCATGGTGCCAAAAAAATTATCGTAATTATGGACCACTGCGCGAAGGACGGTTCTGCAAAGATTAAAAAACAATGTGAGCTTCCTTTAACAGGTAAAGCCGTTGTGAATAAAATCATAACAGAACGGGCAATGATTGAAGTAACAGAAGATGGGCTAGAATTAAAAGAAGTATTTGAGGGATATTCTGTGCAGGATATTATAGATGCTACGGAAGCTGATTTAATCATTAAAGACGTAAAAGAGAATGTAGCTATTTAATTTACTATTTTCTACGATATTTGATGAGAGTGCATCTTGTGTTTTCTTTTCATTTCAATTAGAATTAATGCAATAACCATAAATAATTTTCGACTAAGACAAGGAATAGTAAATAACACTCGTTTCTAAAGAGAGCTAACGTATGGTGCAAGTTAGTGTTACGAATTATTGAACTCGCCTTTGAGTCTGTATAAGTGAACGATTAGTAGCTTATACCGTTTTCCGCGTTAAGGAGACAAGTTGAGTGGAATTTTCCACTAATTTGGGTGGTACCGCGTGAGTATATCTCTCGTCCCTTAAGTTTTTTAAGGGGCGAGTTTTTTTATTTGGTGTTGTTTTTATTGGTGAAATGACGGTTTAGACAACACCATTACCTGAAGGAGGAAGAAAAATGAGCTTTAATCATGAAGCAATTGAGCAAAAGTGGCAAAGGTATTGGAAAGAAAATAAAACATATAAAATGATTGACGATCCTTCCAAACCAAAATTTTATGCATTAGATATGTTCCCATATCCATCAGGAGTTGGACTGCATGTTGGACATCCGCTTGGATATATAGCAACAGATATTTTAAGTGCATATAAACGCAAACAAGGATATAACGTACTTCACCCAATGGGCTGGGATGCTTTTGGTCTTCCTGCTGAGCAATATGCAATTGACACTGGTAATGATCCAGCGGAATTCACAGCAAAAAATATTGCAACATTCAAACGTCAAATGATGGATCTTGGATTCTCATATGATTGGGATCGTGAAATTAATACAACGGATCCTTCCTATTACAAGTGGACACAATGGATCTTTATCCAGCTTTATAAAAAAGGCTTAGCATATGTGGATGAAGTGCCGGTAAACTGGTGTCCTGCATTAGGTACAGTATTAGCAAACGAAGAGGTAATTGATGGGCTATCCGAGCGTGGGGGACATCCAGTGGAACGTCGTCCAATGCGTCAATGGGTTCTGCGTATTACGGCTTATGCAGATAGATTGTTAGAGGATTTAGATGATCTTGATTGGCCTGAGAGCTTAAAGGAAATGCAACGTAACTGGATTGGACGTTCAGAAGGTGCAGAGCTTACATTTGAAGTTGCGGATACTGATCAATCATTCCAAGCATTTACAACTCGTCCCGACACGATTTTTGGTGCAACGTATGCGGTATTGGCACCTGAGCATAAATTAGTGGATACTATTACAACTCCAGAGCAAATGGAGGCAGTGCAAGCATATAAAGATCAAGTTAAATTGAAAAGTGATTTAGAGCGTACTGATCTTGCTAAGCATAAAACAGGTGTATTCACTGGTGCTTATGCAATTAATCCAGTGAGTGGTGAAAAAATGCCAATCTGGATCGCTGATTACGTTTTAGCAACATATGGAACTGGTGCTATTATGGCAGTTCCAGCACATGATGAGCGTGATTATGAGTTCGCAAAACAATTTGACCTTCCTATTGTAGAAGTAGTTTCTGGTGGAAACGTTGAAGAAGCTGCTTACACAGAGGATGGCGTCCTTGTTAATTCGGATTTCCTAAACGGACTAAATAAACAAGACGCCATCGCAAAAGCAATTGAATGGTTTGAAGCAAATGGAAAAGGTGAGAAGAAAATTACTTACCGTCTACGTGACTGGTTATTTAGCCGTCAGCGTTATTGGGGAGAGCCAATTCCAATCATTCATTGGGAAGATGGAACTTCAACTCCAGTAGACGAATCAGAGCTTCCGCTTATGCTTCCTGTGACTACAGACATTAAGCCAAGTGGAACAGGAGAGTCTCCATTAGCTAATATTGAAGAATGGGTAAATGTAGTAGATCCAGTCACAGGTAAAAAAGGTCGTCGTGAAACCAATACAATGCCACAATGGGCAGGTAGCTGCTGGTATTATATTCGCTACATCGATCCACATAATGACGAAGCGCTTATTGACCCTGAGCTAGTAAAACGCTGGTTGCCAGTGGATCTTTATGTAGGTGGAGCAGAGCATGCTGTACTTCACTTGCTATATGCACGTTTCTGGCATAAATTCCTTTATGATATTGGTGTTGTAGCAACTAAGGAGCCATTCCAAAAGTTATTTAACCAAGGAATGATCCTAGGTGAAAATCACGAAAAAATGTCTAAATCAAAAGGGAATGTAGTTAACCCAGATGATATCGTGAAGAGCCACGGTGCAGATTCACTACGTTTATATGAAATGTTCATGGGTCCTCTAGATTCTTCTAAGCCATGGTCCACAAACGGTCTAGATGGATCTCGCAGATTCTTAGATCGCATTTGGAGACTATTTGTCACAGAGGAAGGTACGTTGAGTCCTAAGGTCAGCGACACATCATCTGACAATATGGAAAAAGCGTATCACCAAACCGTGAAGAAGGTAACTGAAGATTATGAGGCAATGCACTATAATACGGCTATTTCACAAATGATGGTATTCATCAATGAAGGCTATAAAGCTGAGAAAATTTCTAAAGAATATGTAGAGGGCTTCATTAAGCTTATTTCTCCTATCGTACCTCATATTTCTGAAGAGCTTTGGAGCATACTAGGTCATGAGGGGTCTGTCGCTTATGAATCTTGGCCGACGTTTGATGAGTCGAAGCTAGTGGACAATGAAGTTGAAATCCCTGTCCAAATTAAAGGGAAGGTTCGTGCGAAGCTTGTAGTTTCTAAGGATGCTACGAAGGATGAGCTAGAAGCCTTAGCCTTAGCATCTGAACAGGTTCAACAATGGATTGATGGCAATGAAGTCAAAAAAATCATTGCAATACCTGGTAAAATGGTGAACATCGTTATTTAATAAATAATAAAGCTGCTTAATCTCTTATGGGAGATAAGCAGCTTTTTTTGTAGATACACTTATCCAAAAGGAAATTTTTAAGGTAATGGATTGATAGGACTAATTATCAATTACAATTTCTCCCTCACCTATGGGTACTTCGAATCCATTAAGGTAGGAAGTTAAAATTTCTTCTGTAATAGGAAAAGCATTAGCATCAAAGCGTTTGTTTCGAATTTTAAGCCGTTGACGCAAATCATCAGCATGAACTTTTAAATAAATAAGCTTCCATTTACCGCCGGACTTTTCAATTAGTTGCTTATATTCGTTCCTTCTTGCACGATCCCAGAAACTGAAGTCAATTACTACCTGCTGCTTATCGTGAATTAACTTAATTAAATAATTCCGCAGTTTCCTTTCAGCAACTTTCTTGTATTCTTCAATCTTATCAATCGGGAAATCGATCCCATACCGACCATTAGTGGCCCATATTTCCTCATCAATAGAAAGCCGCACAAAGCCTTCCTTTTCTAATTGTTGTGAGAATGTAGTTTTGCCGGAACCAGCTACACCACACATCATGACCACTAGAGGAGTGAAATCATCGCGTTCACTATAAATTAAGTCGAAATTAAACTTCTCAAATATTTGAATGGTCCCCCTAACTTTTAGATATAGTTCAATAAGAAAAAGAGCTTTCTAAGCACCCAATAATTCAATAATTTTTATGCCTATTTATTTTTATTGAGTTAGTAGTAGCAAAGCTCTCTAAGTATTCATCAAAATTATCTGGTTGAAAACGAAAAACTTTCCATGTAAATCCTTTTTTTAACCTAATAAACACTGACTTTTGGTGCCAACCTATTCTTTTAAATTCAATCAATTTTATATTTTCTTTATTCACCTTTCTTTTGGAAATATCTAAGCCAAATAGAGAAACTATAAAAGACAAGTTATGATTATTTATAACAAATTGGTATTTTATCTTTGTAAAAATAAGAAACATTAAAGCTAAAACCAAGAAAATAAACCATTTAGAAAATATAAAAACAACTAACATGATAAAGAAATTAAAAAATAATGGAAATTTCAAATCCACTGCATTAAATCGCATTATATATAAACCCCTTAAATATTATGGTTGTCCATCGTATCTGTTTTATATATACCAATTACTTTCACATTTAACGCTTTACTTATTAAACACGAGCATTCACAGGTTATTGATTGTAGCGAAAGGCGGCGACTCCAGCGGGAGGAGGGAGACAGATAAGACGTCACAACCACGCGCGTAAGCGATGGGTGATGGCTTATCGCTCCCCTGCGGAAAGCGTCCGCCGAAAGCGAAAATCAATTCTACTTTCTTTTTATAAAAGTATTTACTATTCATAGCATCTATTAATTGTTCGTGTTCTTCCTCAATATGAAATTATTCATGCTTTCTAATTAAGAGGACATTACATTACAGCACCTGCTGATCGCTAACCCCATGGAAAGCGTCCGCTTAGAACGTGAGTCTGTCTTATCTTGTTGTAACTACTTAAGAAATCAGGAAGTGCCTTCTTCATTTCGAAACATGAATTTCAATGAAAGTAACCCAACAACATGAACAATAATAATACCAATCGCAGCTACCATGAAACTCTCCTTTCAACGGTTAATTTAACGTATCTATAAAACCTTTCATCAGCAGAGTCCCTTGCTCAGTTCCGATAGACTCTGGATGAAATTGAAATCCATACAGAGGGTAGTCACTGTGTTTAATAGCCATTATTTCCAGGTCGTCCTCAGCTCTAGCCAGTACCTCAAAGCAATCTTGTAAGCTGTTCTCTTCAATTACTAGGGAGTGATAACGCATGACGGAGATAGGGCCATCAAACACGGAAAATAAGTCATTTTGTTTATGCGAAATAGTGGAGGTTTTACCGTGCATAATTGTTTTAGCCTGCACTATATTTGCTCCAAATGCAGCCCCAATAGATTGGTGACCTAGACAGATTCCAAGGATAGGATACTTCTTATATAATGCTTGAATCACTTCAATAGAAACACCTGCATCTAATGGATTACCTGGACCAGGAGAGATGACAATTGCTTCTGGGTGAAGCTCCTCTATATCTAAAATGGTAATAGTGTCGTTTCTGACAACCATAACATCTTTTCCAAGCATTCCTAATTGTTGATAAAGGTTGTACGTGAAAGAATCATAATTATCTATTAGAAGGATCATCGAATCACCTCCAACAGTGCTTTTGCTTTGTTTAAGGTTTCCTCATATTCATTTTCAGGAACGGAATCATATACTATTCCTGCACCTGCCTGAACATGAGCTAACTGGTCTTTTACAATCATTGTTCGGATGGCCAAGGCGAGGTCCATATCTCCTGTAACGGAAATATAACCAACTGCTCCTGCATATACTCCGCGCTTTATAGATTCTAATTCGTTTATAATTTGCATGGCACGGATTTTGGGAGCTCCTGAAACGGTACCAGCTGGTAAACAAGCAGCTAAAACGTCTAATGCATGAGTGTCTTTTCTTAAACGACCAGTTACTTCTGAAACTATATGCATGACGTACTTGTACAATTCAATCTGCATATACTTGTTTACTTGGACCGTACCAATTTCTGATATTTTACCTATATCATTTCTTCCCAAGTCAACAAGCATCCGATGCTCTGCTACTTCCTTTTCGTCTAACAATAAACTAGCAGCATTTTGCTGATCTTCTTCGGGAGATTTCCCACGAGGCTTTGTACCAGCAATAGGGTTTGTCGTGACATATCCATTCTTTACTTTTACAAGACTCTCGGGAGAGGTGCCGAAAACGACGTACTTTCCGAAATCCATATAAAACATGTAAGGTGACGGATTAGAAGTTCTAAGCTGTCGATAAAGAGAGAAAGGATTCCCAGTGAAAGGGGAGCTAAAACGCTGGGAAATCACTACTTGAAATATATCGCCTTGTACAATATGTTGCTTAGCTTTCTCTACCATTTCTTTAAAGTCTTCTTTTTGAATCGAAGGCTTAAAAGAAAGCTTCTGTGCTAACTCTTCCTCATGGTGGGAAGCACTTGCTTGAAGATCCTCATATATTTCATTAATCGAATCCAACATATTTTTTGAAGTGCGACCGTTCTGGAACAAATCGATTGCTGCGATAGTTATGGTTTGTTTCAAATGATCGTAAACAAGAAAGGTATCATAAAACAAAGCATGTATATCAGGCATATTTAAATCATCGGGGAGATACTCTCCAATCTGTTCACTGTAAAATGCTGTTTCATAACCAAAGTAACCTAGCATTCCACCAAAAAAAGAGAAGGGGTATTGCTCCTTGTGTTCAGGGAGAATGGTTTTTAGTTTTTCTAAAATACCATGTCCTGTGTGTTCCTTTCTTTGTTCATCTGTAAAGACATAGTGATACTGGTTGCCTATTATTTCTGCAACTGGATTAAGTACGATAAACGAATACCGACCGCTCTCCTCATGCTTAGCAGAGGATTCAAATAGCATTTTCTTTTTTCCTGTTAGTGCATGGTAAATGGAGATGGGAGTCATCATATCTCCTTGGACTTCTTTCATTTCATAGCTTCTCGTCTCAACTGTCATTTCTACACTCTCCTCTTTCTCAGCTCGGCTCAATTATAAAAGAATACAAAAAGGCTCTCTATCCTAAAAGGACGGAGAGCCGTGGTGCCACCTTCATTGATTACTATTGTAATCCACTTGTTTGCAGCGATTAGCTGCTAGTCCTATAACGTAGACAAACGCCAAGGCCTACTGCCATTTCGGCCTTGGAACTCAGAAGCCCATTCATCATATGCTTTGCACTGACTTGCACCAATCGTCAGCTCTCTATGGCGTCACATATGATTACTACTCTTCGTCATCGCTCATTAAAGACCATTGTATTATAAATAGTTTAAAAATTCAATGCATTCTTATAAAAGAATCCAAATTTTATCCAATTAATTCAGAAGGCTTTTTGCAGCACTCATCCCGGCTAGCTTTCCCGTAACAAGGGCAGAGGTGATATTGTAGCCACCAGTGTATCCATGTATGTCTAATATTTCTCCACAGAAATATAATCCTTCTTTTTTCTTAGACGCCATCGTTTTTGGCTCAATTTCCTTGATGGAAACTCCACCGCCTGTAACAAAAGCTTTCTCTAGTGGCTGGGTGCCGTGAACCTTAACGATAAATTGTTTAAAAAGGTGGGCAAGAGATCTTATCTTCTCGTGAGAAAGATTTTGACCATCCTCACTTTCTTGAATTTTCGCTTGCTCTAACAAAAACAATAGCCATCTTTCAGGAACTAATCCTTTCCAGACGTTTTTAACTGCTTTTTTGGGCTCTTCTTTAATTGAAGACAGAAGCGTTTGGAATGTTTCTTCCTCGTTCAAGTGGGGAAGGCTATCAATTCTAACAGAAACCGGGCCGCCATTTTTCTTTATTTCCTTTACAACAAATTGGCTGCAACGTAGAATAGCAGGTCCGCTTAAGCCGAAATGTGTAAAGAGCATATCCATTTGATGGGTAATGATTACTTTTCCTTTTTTATTTAGAACAGAAACTGCCACATCTCTTAAGGCTAATCCTTGAAGCTCCTTAGATTTGATGAATGTCTCGCTAGATAACAGAGGTACCTCGGTTGGATATAAATCAGTTACCGTATGACCAGCCTTCTCTGCCCACGGGTAGCCATCTCCTGTAGAGCCGGTTTGAGGAACAGCTTTACCGCCAACAGCCACTACTACTGCTCCAGCAGTAATTTCTTCGCCTGTTGCCAATCGAATTCCGATTATCTTTTCTTCGTTCATTAATAATTTAGCAACGGGAGCGTTTAGCTTAATATCTACCTTCAATCTTTTTAATTCGTCCAGAAGGGCATTCACAACGTCCATTGCCTTGTTAGAGACCGGGAACATTCTACCATGGTCTTCCTCTTTTAATGGAACACCTAAATTCTCAAAGAAAGCGATAATATCCTCATTATTAAAAACGGAAAACGGGGAAAATAAAAAACGACCGTTTCCGGGAATGTTCTTTACAATTTCCTCCTGAGGAAGCCTATTTGTAACGTTGCATCGTCCTCCGCCAGATATTGCTAATTTCTTTCCTAGCTTGTTGCCTTTTTCGATCAATAAAACCTTTTTGTTCTCAGCACCTGCTGCTGCAGCGGCCATAAGTCCTGAGGGACCCCCACCAATTATAATTACGTCATACATAGTATATTCACACTTTCACTTTTTTCTTTATTATACATGATTGTAGTTTTGATGAGACAGTTGTAAACTGTAATATAGACATTTTAAAGGATTGGACGGGTTAGATGGCATCGAATTTACTAAAAGGGACAATGATTTTAACGGTTGGTCTCTTATTATCCAGGATTTTAGGAGTTCTTTATGTAATTCCTTTTTATCAGATAATCGGCGAAGAGTACATTGCCCTTTATCAATACGCTTATACTCCCTATTCAATCATGCTAGCAATAGCAGTTTCAGGGGTGCCGGTTGCGGTTTCCAAGTTTGTATCTAAATACAATGCATTAGGGGACTATGCGACAGGTAGGAAGCTAATGAAATCCAGCATGCTCTTAATGAGTATCACTGGATTGTTAGGGTTCATCATTCTTTTCTTTTTAGCAGATCCAATCGCTCATATGATTATTGAGGATGATGAAGCAGCTTTTTCTGTGAGTGATGTAGCTACTGTGATTAAGTATGTCAGCTTTGCAGTAATAGTTGTTCCACTTATGAGTTTGATAAGAGGTTTCTTCCAAGGTTATCAGCACATGACACCTACTGCGATTTCTCAGCTGTGGGAACAAGTTGTTCGTATTATGTTTGTGTTAGCTGGGGGATTTTTTGTAGTATACATATTGAAGGGTACAGAAAAGACAGCTGTTTCCTTTGCAGTATTTGCAGCCTTCCTTGGTGCATTGGCGAGCATGGTTGTTCTATATTGGTATTGGAAGAAGCTGAAGCCCGAATTTAATGTAATGATGAATGATTCTGGTAAAACGAGCTCGGATGTTTCTCTTAGAAATATTTACAAGGAAATCTTAGTTTATACGGTTCCATTTGCTCTAGTTGGGGTTATTAACCCGCTTTTCCAATTCATCGATATGATCACCTTTAATAGCGCTATGTCTATTATCGGTATAAGTGGGGATATTTCCAACATTTTATTAGGGATGCTGAATTTTTCTGCACATAAATTGGTCATGATTCCCGTGATGTTGGCTACCGGATTTAGCATGGCTTTAATACCTTATATTACGAGCTATTATGCAAAGCGAGATTTTGTTCAAGTGAGAAAATCGCTCGATCAATCATTTCAAATATTATTATTTCTTACCGTTCCAGCAGCTATGGGAATTGCTGTGTTATCAGGGGAGTTTTATCACTTATTTTATGAACAGAGTGAAACCGGTTCAACGGTGTTAGCACACTATGCACCGGTAGCCATTTTATTTGCCTTGTATCCAGTGACGACTGCAATTCTACAAGGTATTGATCGTCAAAAGCTTATCATTTTAAATCTTTTATTAGGTATTTTGACAAAGCTGTTGTTAAACACACCTTTCATCAAAGCATTTGAAACCGATGGTGCAATTATGGCGACTGCATGTGGTTATTTAGTAGCTATAGGATTGAACTTGTTTGCGATTCGAAAAACGTTGCATTATAAGTCTACTATGGTAGCAAGAAGAATTCTTCTCATCCTCATCATCAATGCTGTTATGCTTGTACTTGTGTATGTTGTAAAGTCAGGGTTACAAAACCTATTTGTAATTGATAGTAAAATGGAGGCGCTGCTAGTTATTATAGTTTGTGCTGGTGTGGGAGCAGCCTTTTATGGCTATGTGACGCTTCGTCTTGGATTAGCTCAGAAATTACTAGGTGAGAAAGTTACACGTATTGCGAAAAAATTAGGCTTTAAGGAGAAATAAATGCGATTAGATAAATTTCTATCTCATATGGGATACGGTACAAGAAGTGAAGTAAAAGTTCTTATTAAATCAAAGGCAATTGAAGTAAACGATGTAGTTGCTAAAAATGGATCTAATCACGTCAATGAATTAGAGGATAAAGTAACAGTTTATGGAGAGAAAGTGGAATATAGAGAGTTTATCTACTTAATGATGAACAAGCCACCAGGAGTAGTTTCTGCAACGGAGGATTCTAGAGATCAAACTGTAATTGACCTATTGAATGATGATGTTAAGCATTTTGAGCCGTATCCTGTCGGAAGACTTGATAAGGATACGGTTGGACTGCTGCTTATAACTAATGATGGAGCGCTAACACATCGTTTGTTGTCTCCTAAGAAGGATGTCCCTAAAGTATATTATGCGAAAGTAGCAGGTAGAGTAACAGAAGAAGATATAGTGGCATTCAAAGAAGGAGTCATTTTTGATGATGGGTATCACACGAAGCCAGGCTACCTGACTATTTTAAAGAGTGACCAAATTTCTGAAATTGAGTTAACCATCACAGAAGGTAAATTCCATCAAGTGAAAAGAATGTTCCAGGCAGTAGATAAGGAAGTCGTATATTTAAAACGGTTGTCTATGGGGGCTTTGAAGCTAGATGAGTCATTGGAAGAAGGATCCTACAGAGAGCTGACGGAAGATGAATTATTAAGTCTATAACAAAAGAATGACCATGCCTAGGCGTGGTCATTCTTTTTCATATGGTGTATCTAAGATGTCATTTTAACTCGTTTGTTCGTCGTGGTCCATTTGCCTCTTGTTGGGCTAATGATTAAATCATTAAACGCAAGTACATTCAAATCTCTCTGAATAGTTCGAGGAGTGATGCCAAATTCATCGACCAGATCTTGTGTAGTAACAGTTCCGTTGTTTCGGATGAACATATACATATCTTTGATTCGAGTGAGCATCCGATCAGTAGTAGGTTTCAAAAATAACCACTCCTTCATCTTGATATCTCGTGGCAAGACTAGCGGACGACTTGGGCGAAAAGCAACAGTGGTATTGCAAATGACAGCCCCTTTACAATTTTGGTAGTCAGAATTATATTGTCTGACAATTTTATTATAGTAGAATTGCAAAGAAATTTCTATAAAAATTACTGATTATTTACAAAAAAATACATGAAATTTATATGAAACTAGTAGAAAAAGCCGTTATAACTGAATTTTCTACATAACAAAATAGAATTATATTGATAAATGAATAACCACAAATAGGTGGAGTATTGAATGCTTCTATTGGTTAATGAGAACAAATGATGTATTAACTAAACAGCAGTCAAAAAAACCTTCTTTTTACTGTGTGTTTGAATAAAATAAGTGTAAAATAAGAAATATGCAATAGTACATAGGAGGATTACAATGAACTGGTTAGATATAGCAGAACAAAGAAAGACGGATATTATAAAAGAGCTACAAGCTTTAATTCAAATACCTAGTGTTTTAGATGAAAAAGAGGCTACAGAGCAAGCTCCCTTCGGTGTAAAACCACTAGAGGCACTTCAATATATGTTAAACGAAGGAGAAAAAGAAGGTTTTGTTACCAAAAATATAGACAATATGGCTGGTCACATTGAAATGGGCAGTGGCGAGGAATTGTTAGGGATACTTTGTCATGTGGATGTAGTACCTGAAGGGACGGGGTGGACTTACCCGCCATTTGAAGGTGTTGTTGCAAATGATCGCATTTACGGTCGAGGAGCAATTGATGATAAAGGTCCTACGATTGCGGCGTGGATGGCGATGAAGCTAGTAAAAGAATCTGGGATTGAGCTTTCGAAACGTGTAAGGCTGATCATAGGTTCAGACGAAGAAAGTGGATTTAGATGTGTGACTCGTTATTTTGAGAAAGAAGAGATGCCTGACCTAGGCTTTGCTCCGGATGCGGACTTTCCGATTATCAATGCAGAAAAAGGAATTGCTAATTTAATCTTTTCTCAGACAGGTTCTTCTGAGACCGAAACGATCCAATTTTTCCAGGCCGGTAAGCGTACAAATATGGTTCCAGATGAAGCATTCGCTTATATTTTTGGTGGGGTTCATTCGATTAAAGAAAAATTTAATAACTTTGCAAGTGAACACGGAATTACTGGCGAAGTCCTTCCAGAAGGCCCAGTTGTTAAGGTGCTAGTTCGTGGTAAATCAGCTCATGCAATGGAGCCAGACCATGGAGTAAATGCTGGAATCCTCCTTGCTAAATTTTTGTTATCATTGCCTTTAACCACACATTCTAAAGCATTCTGTGAGTTCCTTGTTATGGCTTTCGGTGAAGAAAGCAGAGGTCATGCAATAGGCTTAAACTATGCAGATGAAGTGTCTGGTGAAACTACATTAAATGCAGGAGTTATTCATTATGCACCTGCCCAAGGCTCTTGTACTCAAGTAAGTCTACGTTATTCAGTTAGCTATCCACTTGAGGAAAAACTAAGTGCTTGTAGAGAAAAGTTACAAAATACAGGTATAACACTTGATTTAGGCTCTAACTCTACGCCACATTATGTCGATAAAGAGGATATACTGATTCAAACCCTTCAAAAGGTATATGAGCGTCAAACAGGGGAAAAGGCAGAACTATTATCTATCGGCGGTGGAACATACGCACGAGTTCTAAAAAAAGGCGTTGCGTTTGGAATGCTGTTCCCAGGCAGACCAGATATAGCCCATCAGGTGGATGAGTATGTGGACATCGAGGATTTGATAAAAGCTACTGCTATTTATGCAGATGCAATAGTGGAGCTTGCTGGTAAAAAATAAGGAGAGGATGAATTATTATGACAAAAATTTTGTGGAACGACCAAATCGTAGAAGAGAATGAAGTGAAAATTGGGTTCGAAGATCGAGGCTATCAGTTTGGCGATGGTATTTATGAAGTTATTAAAATTTATAACGGAGATTTATTTACAGCGACTGAACATATTGATCGTCTATACGCAAGTGCAGATAAAATTCAATTAGTCATTCCTTATACTAAAGACAAACTTCATCAAATGATACATGAGCTAATTGAAACGAATGAGCTTCAAAATGGTCAAATCTATTTACAAGTAACTCGTGGGGATAGCCCTCGTATTCATAACTTTCCTAATCCAGCAGTTAGCTCCGTCCTGACAGCTTACACGAAAGAAACAAAACGTCCACTTGCTCAGCTTGAAAGTGGGATTAAGGCTTGTTTTGTAGAGGATGTTCGTTGGTTAAGATGTGATATTAAATCATTAAACCTACTTGGCAATGTACTAGCTAAACAGGAAGCTGTTACAAAAGATTGCTTTGAAGCTATTTTACATCGTGGAGATACGGTAACAGAGGGCTCTTCCTCTAACATGTACGGCATTAAAGATGGTGTTTTGTATACACATCCAGTGAGCAACCTGATTTTAAATGGTATTACTAGAAAAGTGTTGTTAGATTGCTGTGAAGAGATTGGATTATCGGTAGTGGAAGAGGCGTTTACTAAAGAAGAAGCACTGAAAATGGATGAATTCATCATGTCCTCAACTAGTGCAGAGGTTATGCCAGTTATCTCAATCGATGGGAATGTTATTGGAAACGGAAAACCTGGAGAGTTAACAAGAAAGCTTCAGAAAGCCTTTGAACAAAAAATTCCTACGACTTTAAATGTATGAGCAACCATTATTTCATAGGTATTAAAGTTCCCGAGGCAATAGGAAAGTCTATTATAGAGGCTAGAAAGGCAACCAATATGCATGAAACACATAAAACGTTGCCTCTTCTCGAGGACCTTCATATTACGCTTGCATACTTAGCTGCAGTAGATGAATCTATATTAGCTGACTTAATCGAATCCTTGAAAGAGATAAAGTGGGAAGCATTTACTTTAACAACAGCGGGACTAGCTCATTTCGGGAGTGCTAAAACTCCTCGAGTAGTTTATGTCGCTGTCGATGAAAATGAGGAATTGCAAAGACTTCACCATGCAGTTGTACAAAAAGTTCTGGAGTATATAGAGTTAAACGTTTCAAAGGACTTCCATGCCCATATAACCGTTGCAAAAAAATGGAAGTCAACGGAGACCTGTATGTACGATTCGTTTAACCTGGAGAAACAGTCCTTTGAAGTTCGCGGTTTTATCATTTACAAAATAAATCCTGCAAGCACTCCACGTTACGAACAATTTGCCAGTATAAACGTGTGAGAGGGAGGTAATGGAATGGCTCAGTTAGTCAAATTACAGGATTATATATCCCGCTATCAAATTGATTTAAAGCGGTATCCTACTCAATTTGTTCGTTTAAAAAAACAACAATGGGAGCGAGTCAACGCTTCTTATGAAAGAGGAGCTCTAGATACATCGTGGATGGAGAAGGAGCAGGAGGATGATTTAGAGGTAGAGGAAAAAAAATCCTTTATCTCTAAATTGTTTTCACGAAACAAAGAAGAAATCTCTGCAGAGATATTGGATGAAAAAGAGGTAGAGGATCAAGAAGTTCCAGACGAATCTACTACTCTTTTTTTCGAACCTAATATTGTTTATAACCCGAGTTCTAAAGAAGAGCTACGACGAATGTATTTAGACCAATTATTTCATTTTCAATTAAAATGGGCTAGCTCTACTTTAATGGAAAAATCCTATGTAGATCCAAAGTTTATGAGAGATAGCTTGTTACGTCTTTTCACACTACAATTACCTGATAATTATTTTCTCTTTTATTACCCAATCCTTAAACTGAAAAAAGCCCCTGTGGAATTAGATATTATTATCGTTTTGCCTACTGAAATTATATGTATAGTCATGTTAGAAGGCAGAGACTTGGATGCATTTATCGGAAGTGGGGATCGTTTCTGGGTGAAGAAAAGTGGGAAGAGCGAAAGTAAGGTATTAAGTCCGATGATCAGTCTTAATAGAATGGAATCTATTCTCTTGCAGGTTTTTAAAAAGGAAGATATTGATTTGCCTATCCGAAAGGTAGTTCTATCCAGAAATGGTTACATCGATTATCCAGGCTCTGCCTATCAGACTCAATTAGTAGATACAAGAATCTTTCCTGCATGGTTTCAAGCTTTAAAATCGTCCCCATCTCCGATGAAGCATATGCAGTTTAAGGCAGCGCAGGCATTACTTAATCTGGTTCAGACAACCTCCTATTCTAGAGCAAGCTGGGAGCTGGAAAGCGAGATAGAAAATGAATGATGTACTAATTGTTGTTAATGAAATAGCGGGTCAGGGGAGAGCTAAAAAGCTTTGGGAGTCATGGCAAGACCATCTCCCTTTCGCTTTTACGCTTCTTAAAACTGAATATAGTGGGCATGCAACCGATATAGCGAAAAAATATGCAGAAGCTAGCCAAGACCCTCTTCTTATTATTGCAATCGGTGGAGACGGTACCGCGCACGAAATCCTCTCAGGTACTATAGGGTATAATCATGTTCGAGTTGGAGTTATTTCTGCTGGAAGTGGAAATGATTTTGCTCGGGCTTTTTTTGTGTTTCAAACACTCGAGCAGCTAACAAAATATGTTTTAGAATATCAGACGGCACAACAGATGGACATCGGTGTTTTAAACACTAATTCAGATACGTTTCATTTCATAAATAATGCGGGCTTTGGCTTTGATGCACATGTTGTGTACGCAGCCAATCAATCTAAATGGAAAAAGTGGTTAAATAGACTAGGATTAGGTAAATTAGTGTACATTCTGTATCTTGTGAAAGAGTTATTTAAGTTTAAAAAATTCTCTTTCTCTTTACTAAATCAAGGAGATACGATAAAGTTTGAAGATGTTTGGTTTATTACTGTGTGTAATCAACCCTATTTTGGAGGAGGCATGAAAATCTCTCCTTCCTCTATACCAAACGATTCATTAATCGAACTAACCGTAGTACATCATTTGAAGCGAACTAAGCTATTATTTATATTTGGCACAGTGTTTTATGGTAAACACACTGCTTATAAAGAAGTAAAACAAATTCAAGCAAGCGAGTTTGCCATTCAAATGAATGATCAAGTGTATGGGCACGTTGACGGAGAATTTTCCTGCATGACGATTCCTGGCAACATCTATACATTTAGAGTAGAGCATAATGCATGGAAATTAGCAAAACCACCAAGTAAAAGGAGTTAAGGTAATGAGATTAAGAAACAAACCTTGGGCTGAGGATTTTATAAATTCTCATCCAGAAATAGTTATTCCAAATCCGGAAGAGCAAAAAGGAAAATGGAATTTAGTGTTCGATAACGAAAATCCACTTCATATAGAAGTAGGAACTGGTAAAGGCCAATTTGTAACTGGAATGGCAAAACAAAATCCCGATATCAATTATATAGGAATCGAGCTCTATGACAGTGTCATTGTCTCTGCATTAGAAAATGCAATAGAAGCTCAGCCTTTACCAAATTTGCGTCTATTAAAAGTTAACGGTGCGGACTTAGCAAAATATTTTCAAAAAAATGATGTCCACCGCGTCTATTTAAACTTCTCTGATCCATGGCCAAAAATTAGACATGCAAAGCGACGTTTAACTCATGAAGGCTTTTTAAAACTTTATGAATCTATTTTAGTAGACAATGCAGAGATTCATTTCAAAACAGACAATAGAGGTCTATTCGAATATTCTCTAACAAGCATGTCAGCCTATGGAATGCTGTTAACGTATGTATCGCTTGATTTACATGCGAATATGCCAGAAGATAATATTATGACTGAATATGAAGAGAAATTCTCAGCAAAAGGTCAACCAATCTATCGTCTAGAGTCTAGATTTATTAGCCAAAAATAAAAGATCAATACTATTCAAAGGGGATGAAAGTATGGATACGTATAAGTTTCACGAGATGACATTAATTTGGTTAAAAGGTGGCACGACACATATGGACGGGGGAGCCATGTTTGGAGTAGTGCCTAAACCTTTATGGGAAAAGAAATACCCGGTCAATGAAAAAAATCAAATTGAACTTCCTTCAGATCCAATATTGATTCAACATAAAGGGAAGAACATTTTGCTAGAAGCGGGCCTAGGATTTGGAAAGTTCTCAGACAAGCAAATCAGAAATTATGGCATTACAGATGAGTCAGTGGTAGATGACAATCTGGTCGAGCTAGGTCTACTTGCAGAGGATATCGACATCATTTTAATGACTCATTTACATTTCGATCATGCTTGTGGACTAACTAAATGGGTAAATGGAGAATTAGTTTCCAGTTTTCCGAATGCTTCCATCTATGTTTCAGAGGTAGAGTGGAATGAAATGAAGAACCCAAATGTCCGTTCAAGCAATACATATTGGAAGGAAAACTGGGAGCCCATTCAATCACAGGTCATTACATTCAAGGATTCTATTAAGCTTTTAGAAGATATTGAGATGATTCATACTGGGGGTCATAGTGATGGTCATAGTATTGTGCTATTAAAACAAAAGGATGAAACAATCATCCATATGGCAGACCTTATGCCAACACATGCACATCAAAATCCGTTATGGGTATTGGCTTACGATGACTACCCAATGACCTCTGTATTTGCTAAGCAAAAATGGGTCCACGAAGCATTACAAAACAATTATTGGTTCAGCTTCTACCATGATGCCTATCACCGTATGATTAAATGGTCAACGGATGGCAAGGAAATTGTAGAAAAATTAGAGAGAACGCATTCTTAAAAATACACCAGCTATAAATGTCTATTGGCATTTATAGCTGGTTTTTTTATATAAAAATGGTGTGAAGAGTAGTTTTTAGCAACTTGGAGCAGGGGTTTGGCTAAACATATAGAAGTAAGTAACAATTGACGAAAAAATGGTGAGGTGAGAGTTATTAGGAGATGTTTAAGTTTAAGCCATCAGAAAATTGAAGTCATCATTAAAGGGGAAACAGGTAGCCCAATACTAATCGTTTCTGGGATGGCATCCTCATTCGATGAGTGGTATGAGTTAACAGAAGCACTAAGTAAATCAAATCGTGTCATTATGTTTCATAGACCAGGACTTGGAAAAAGTGAATTGTGTGGAAGAGAGCGCAATACACAAAAGGTGGTAAATGAAATGGTGGAGATTATTCACAAACTTCATATCACTGAACCTGTCACCTTGGTTGGACATTCTTACGGGGGATTATGTGTTCAGCATTTTATGAAGCAGTATCCTGAAAAGATTCGAGGGGTAGTCTTAGTGGATTCTACTTCTGTCGATTTTGCTGTATTGGATGACTTAAATTTACCTGTTATGAATGAAGACTCTACAGATGATGCTTGGCTTCAAAAGTGTTTATCTTATAGCACTATGAAAACAAATGAAATCAAGTCATTAATTGAACCAATCATTCTGACTAAAAAAGAACTTAGCTTTCCTCCAGAAATACAAAAAAGGTTATTGAAATTTCCATTAAACCCAACTCTTTATAAGGCGATGTATTTGGAAATTAGCAACTGGAAGCATGACGCTCAAGTAATTAAAAATATGGAGGTCTGTCCAGACCTACCTTTAATAGTAATTGGCAGAGACAAAGAACATTGTGTATCGATAGGGATACGGGAAGGATTACCGGAAACAGAGATAACTTTGTTAGAAGATAAGTGGGAGCAACTGATTAAGGAACAAATTTATTTGACTAAAAAGAGTAGTTTGATTTTTGCTAAAGGTTCTACTCACTCCGTTCATTTAGATCGACCAGATATTATAATAAATTCTGTTGAAAAGATAGAAGCGGAGATTAGAAGTAAAGGGAGAAAAAATGAGCAAACTAAGTAGGGATGCAAAAGTAATTTTCCTTGATGCAGGCGGAGTCCTATTTGATACCTTTGTAAAAGGGGAGCAAAGAATTATTAATTTACTATTGGAAAGAGGATATACACGTTCTGAAGTTGTAGCTGCCATACATATTGCTAATGAAACTGAAAAGCAATTTATCACTACTTGGGAGGAAGAGAAACAATATTATGAGCGTTATTATGGGGCCATTGCTAAGTATTTGAAAAATAAAGAAGTGGCCAAAGAATTATTTCTATTTACTCATTACGCAGTAAACTGTGAATTGTTCGTAGAGGTTAAACAGGTATTAGAGAATTTAAGTAAAAATTATAGATTAGCTGTTATATCTAATGCAATGCCAAGTATGGACTTGGTTTTTGATCGTTTAGAAATACGTTGCTATTTTGAAGCTATTATTTTATCTTCCTCCGTTCAGTTAGAGAAACCAAATGTAGCTATTTATGAACTTGCGTTAAAGAAGCTATCAGTTTGTAAAGAGGAGAGTGTTTTTATTGACGATAAAAAAGAAAATATATACGGATCCGAGCAAGCTGGTATAAAAGGTCTCTATCTTGATAGAAACAAACAAGATTTAGAAATGTTATTAAAGGAGTATCAAATTTGGTTTTTTTAAACAGTAAAACGATGCAAAAAGTATGAAAAAAAGATTGGGAGTAGTTTTTATAAAAAAACACCCCCAAACTCTTAAAAAAAATATTAATTTTCTACAACTGTTTTTTCAGGAAATAGTTTTCCAAACAAAGAAACGGCAGAGAGAGTCAAACCAATTATAATGAACCCGGTGATTAAGTTCGTTGTGTTTAAACCATAATGAGCAAATGCTGATGAAAAAATGTAACTGATCACAAAACTCAGAAGGACTACAAAAATTATACTTGTACTTTTACCCATTTTGATAAATTCACCTCGCTTTCTAATTAGGGATACGTTAGGAAGAAAGGAATGTATCAATTATTTAGGTAATAATGCTCGTGAGCACCCCACAACACTTTCTAATTAGCGCAACACTTCACTCATTACCCGCAACACTTTGGAGTAAAAGTGCAACACTTTTCGTATGTGCAACACTACATGTAATTAGCGCAACACTTGAAGCAATAATCGCAACACTTAGCCAAATTAGCGCAACACTTCACTCATTACCCGCAACACTTTGGAGCAAAGGCGCAACATTTTCCCAATTCCCACAACACTTAGCCCCATATACGCAACACTTTCACAAATAAAAAAAGGTGAGTTATAAAACTCACCTTTGCATTATTTATTCGATTCTTTTGTAATATGCTTTGTCACCTTATTTTTAGAGACTTCGGCAAAGTCTATCCCGAGTTCTGTATCAGGGTTAACTGTAGGGTTTTTGTATAGCTCCTGGCTATTATGTGTTCTTTTATTCATGGTTTTTTTGTTGTTCTTACTACTCATGAAACATCACCTCCTACGGATAATTTACACCTAATAAGAGGTTTTATGCTTTATAACTAAAAGGACATGATTAAAGCTTTGCTATGTCTACTACAGAACCAGTTTTAGAGTCAGCTGCAAATTCAAATTGCTCTAGCTCTCCATTTTTAATTCTAGAAATTCCGCCCTTATACACTTCAAAACGGATTGCTTCTTTTTGGAACGGCTCTGGACTCATATAAATCCATGAACCATCGATTGGACCTTCTTCTTTAAAGGAGTTCTTTATATTATTAAGCACTAGATCTGCTGGTTTGTTTGGATTTATTTTAGTGGCAGCCTGACTTGCAACAATACCTAATACAACTCCTGTACCTAATCCCATCATATAGTCTCTTAATTTCATTCTAATTCCTCCCTTGTGTTTATTTTAGTTTATCATATAAATGGAATTCGTAAAATTTTTCGTATGTCGAAATTTATTAGTAGTAAACCCTTCAATCTTTTATTACAATAGAGAGGGAATGTATTTAAAGAGTGAATATTAACTTTACGAGGCTTTAGGAGGCTTTAATAATGAATGAAGAAACACGCGCGTTATTTAAAACGTTAACTGAGTTACCAGGAGCGCCAGGAAATGAGCATGCGGTTCGTGCCTTTATGCGAAGTGAACTGACTAAATATTCAGATGAAATTGTACAGGATAATTTAGGTGGGATATTCGGGTTAAAAAAAGGTGACGAAAATGGACCGAAGATTTTAGTTGCTGGACACATGGACGAGGTAGGGTTTATGGTTTCCGGTATTACGGATAACGGTATGATTCGTTTTCAGCCACTGGGAGGCTGGTGGAACCAAGTTTTACTTGCTCAACGTGTAGAAATCATTGCGTATAACCAAGCAATTCCAGGAGTAATAGGCTCCATTCCACCTCATTTGTTGAGTGATGAAGTTCGTAATAGACCAATGGATATTAAAAATATGCTAATTGATGTGGGTGCAGATGATAAAGAGGATGTTAAGCGTATGGGCATCAAGCCTGGCGATCAAATTGTTCCTGTTTGCCCCTTCACTCCAATGGCAAATGATAAGAAAATAATGGCGAAGGCTTGGGACAACCGTTATGGATGTGGTCTGGCAATCGAATTATTAAAAGAAGTTCAAAATGAACAATTACCGAACATGCTATACTCCGGTGCAAACGTAATGGAAGAGGTTGGGCTTCGCGGTGCACAAGCTTCAACAAATATGATTAAGCCAGATCTATTCTTTGCTTTAGACGCTAGTCCAGCTAATGATGCTTCTGGCAATAAAAATGAGTTTGGTCAGTTAGGGAAAGGTACACTTCTACGTATTTTTGACCGATCTATGATTACTCATCGTGGTATGAGAGAATTTGTATTAGATATGGCTGAAACGAATAACATACCTTATCAGTACTTTATCTCCCAAGGTGGTACAGACGCAGGACGTGTTCATACGTCACTAGAAGGCGTTCCGAGCGCAGTTATTGGTATTTGTTCACGTTATATTCATACATCATCATCTATCATTCATACTGATGACTACGCTGCAGCGAGAGAATTAATCGTGAAGCTAGTTAAGGCGTGTGACCGCACTACTCTAGAAACGATTAAAGCAAATGTATAAAAAAATGCCCTCGTGGCATTTTTTTTTTAGAGTTATGGCTAAGACAGTTTCTGTTTTAAAGAAGGAGAAATGAAACGATGCATAAAATACTGATTGCAACTAATAATAGAGCTAAAACTAAAGCAGTAGAAACAGTAGGGAGATTATATTATCCCAATGCTATTTTTATAAATCAGGACGTGCCCTCTTTAGTGTCCGACCAACCAATGAGTAATGAGGAGACTAGACAAGGTGCTATCAACCGAGCCAAACATGCAATGGAGATTTTAGATGGAACATTCAGTATTGGATTAGAGGGCGGAGTACAAGAAATCGATGGAACTATGTACATTTGCAACTGGGGAGCACTAGCAATGAAAACAGGGGAAGTGTTTACTGCTACTGGAGCTGGTGTACCATTACCCGATGAAATTGCAGAGCAGCTGAGAGCTGGAGGGGAACTAGGTCCTATAATGGACGCCTATACCAACAAACAGGGGATTCGTCACAACGAAGGAGCTATTGGCGTATTTACTAATGGTATAATAAAAAGAAATGATATGTTTGAGCACATAATGTTATTACTTATAGGTCAATATGAACTCTTTTTAAAGCTTAAGCATGATAAAATAGATTTATATGAATGAAATCCTATCTAGAACAATAAGCTATACTAGTTGCAAGTAAATTAAATCATCGATAAAATATATAGCAGTTATGCTTTGAATGGAGGAACGAAATTGACGAGAAAATGGATGCGAGGAATTCTCGCGTCACTAGTTGTCATTTTATGTGCAGGCTGTGCATCTTTAGATGAACAAGCTGTTAAAGGCCTAGAAAAAGCAGAGAAGGCTTTTACGGAGGATGCTGAAGATCCTAACAAAGAAGTAAATGACATTAAACTATTTTTACCAAGTGGATATTCTGTTGAAGAAGATTCTGATGAAACTAATATTCTACTATCAAAAGGAAAAGACTCTTATATCTTGTTTATAAACCCAAATGAATTGTCTACGAGTAAATTGTATTACGACTTAATGATGTCTAATAAGAATATAAATATAATTAAGGAAGAGACCTTTGAAGCGGACAATCGTTTTGGTTATGCAGCAATTCTGAAGAATAGTGAAGATAGATATGAGTTAGTATCCAGTATAGGCGGAACTAAGTTAACAACGATTTCGAAAGAGAAAGACGTATCAGATAATCTAGAACAGATGATGACGATTGTAAGATCTATTCAAACGAAGTAGGAGGGGTAACATGGAAAATCTAAATTCTATAGAACAATTTAAACAATTGAGAGACAATGAAAGAGTTGTATTTAAATTTACCGCTGACTGGTGTCCTGATTGTCATTTTATTGATCCTTTTATGGGGGAAATAGAAGAACAATTTTCTGAATTTCAATTTATTTCAGTTGATCGGGACAAGTTTATAGATTTATGCGTGGAGTTAGATATTCTAGGTATTCCGAGCTTTGTCGCCTATGACCGTGGTAAAGAGGTAGGTCGTTTTGTAAGCAAGGATCGCAAAACAAGAGAAGAAATTGAATCATTTCTTCAATCTATTTAATAGAAAACGGTTCACATTTGTGAACCGTTTTTACATTTTGTAAATAGGAGTAGTACTTAGTACATAATAGTTGTTTTTATATGCTTCCCAAAGATAGAATGCACATAGGTAGCGAAAGAATTGTGAAAGGAAGGATACTTTGAAAGCTCTTGAGTTAATAAAAATATTTAAAACAAAAATTTCAGAAGATAAATATACGTATGATTACAATCGTGAAACAAACAAACTGCGCATAACGCATAAGGAACTAGGAAAAGGAATAGATCTATCCATTCCTCCGATTTTGGCAAGATATGAGACCAAAAAAGAAAAGGCAATAGATGAGGTAGTTTACACTATATTAGAAACCTTTTTAGCGATGGAAAAGGAGATGGAAGGACTGCTGGACCCGAATTTCGCTGTGTACCCAGTTATTCGTTCTACATCCTTTCCTTTAAAATCAAATGAGGGCAATCGTTTTGTTACGAAGGATCATACAGCAGAAACAAGAATCTATTATGTTTTAGATTTAGGTAACACGTATCGTTTAATAGATGAGAAAATGTTAGCAAGCTGGGGCTTACGTGAGACTGAAATACGTGAGAGAGCTCTATTCCAAGTCAGAAACTTAAAAACAAATTATAAGACAGATGAAGTTGCCGGTAATATTTTTTACTTTTTTAACAATAATGATGGCTATGATGCAAGCAGAATATTGAATGAATCGCTTCTAAAAGATATGAAAAAACAGATTTCTGGAGATATGACTGTTTCTGTACCCCATCAAGATGTTATGATTATTGGTGATATAAGAAATGAGACAGGCTACGATGTATTAGCTCAAATGACTATGCATTTCTTTACAGTAGGAACTGTGCCGATCACCTCATTATCTTTTATATACGAAAAGGGAGATTTAGAGCCTATTTTTATCTTGGCTAAAAATCGAGTAACAAAGGAGAAAGAAGACAAATGAATATTTTTTACAACGCAGCTGGTGTAGGTGACGTTTTGTTAATACAAATCACGCCTGAAAAAACAGAAAAGGTTACTACTGACATTATTGGAGATGTGACGCTTGTCAAAGACGTGCAAACTTCTGAGATTCTTGCCATTAACATATTTGGCTTCAGTAAATATGCACCTTTAGAAGCAAACGGACAAGTTGATCTAAATGAAGCGCTTGTTGCTAAAATTCAAGAGGTATTGAACACTAATCATGTAGACTACACATTAGAGGTCGATTTATCTCCTAAATTTGTAGTTGGTTTTGTGGAATCTTTAGAACAACATCCAAACGCGGATAAACTAAAGGTGTGTCAAGTAAACGTGGGCAATGAAACGCTACAAATTGTATGTGGAGCTCCAAACGTGGATGCTGGACAAAAGGTAGTGGTAGCTAAAGTAGGAGCAGTCATGCCGTCTGGTATGGTTATCAAAGATGCAGAGCTTCGTGGCATCGCTTCTAGTGGTATGCTTTGCTCTGCAAGAGAGCTAGCTTTACCGAACGCTCCAGAAGTAAAAGGAATTCTTGTTTTGGAAGATAACAATGAAATAGGAAGTGCCTTTGTATCATAAAAGTAAGAAGAAGTTCTTAAGCATGCCTAATAGGTATGCTTTTTTTCTACTATCTTTTATTTTTTAACAGACGTATACCTTAATTATTGGTAAAATAGAGGTATCGAGTAGAAAGAGTGATGTAAATGAATTGGTTTAAAAAATTATTTTCTAATAATGAGGAAGAACATATAGAAGAACAGGAAGTAGAGGAGTTAACTCCAAGAGAACCACGTACTCCTTTCCGCTTTCCATTAATATCGGACAGCGAAAAAAATGAATTTTTGTACGGATCAAAGGAAGAAAAGGAAATTATAGAGCCAGAGCCGATAAAACCCGAGAAGAAAATATATGAAGCTCCTCCCATTTATGAGGGCTGGCAGCAAAGGAAATTACAACCAACGACTAAAAGAGTGGAAAAAGTAATAGTGGACGAGCCTATTATAGAAAAGAAAAAACGGCCTTTCACTCCTACGCAGGTGCCTTCTCCTGTGTACGGCTATAATAAGCCAAAAGGTAATCTTCGTAACAGCTACCAGCAGGAACAAGTTGATAAAGAAGAAGTTACCATTTTAACAAATAAAAAAGTAGAACCAGTTATTCCTATTTTGAAAGAAGAAAAACCGGAACAATTGGTAACGACTACAGAATTATACGAGCAAGAAAAAAATGATGTGACGGTAGAGCCAGAAGTTCCTGTTTTGAACGAGGTTACAATAAAAGAAGAACCTACGTCAACGAGTATAGAAGTAGAAAGTTATGTACCTACACCAAAAGAAAAAGAGCAAGCGGTGGAAATGGTAACAACCCCAGACGAAATATTGGAGATAGAAACTGACAATATAAAAGAATATGCTGTTTCTGAGCTAGAGCAGCAAGGTAAAAAAGAAGAACTTGAGCCGATGAATAACGAAGTAGAAAGCTATGTTCCTACTTTAAAAGAAGAAGAACAAGCGGTGGAAATGATCGCAGCTACAGAAGTATTAGAGAAAGAAGATGCTGTTGAAATACTAGATTCTCCTTCATCGGTTATAGAAGTTTCAGTAGAGGAAGTGCGAGAACAAGAAGTTGAAGTAGAGGACCTGAAAGAACAGGTATTAGAGGTCGAAAATCAGCCACAATATATGGAAGTAGAGAAACTGCAACCACAACAAGAAGACGTTAAAGTCACTGAAACTAAGTCAAAAGAAAAAATTAGACCGTTTAACGTATTGATGTTGAAGTCAGATAAGGAAAAGTTGAATAAACTAGAAAATAAAATAATCCCTCTTTATCAAAGTCCTACATCTAACCGTTCCGTCGTGGAAGAAAAACCAATGGGAGCTCCTACACAGGAAAAAGTAGTCATTGAGGAAACAATTGCTGTTAATCCACCATTAGAGGAGGAACCTCAATCTACGTATGAAAAACCTTCCTTTAGTTATCTGTTACCACCCGAAATTAAGGATGAGGATAAAGAATGGATGGAAAATCAAGCTTTTACATTAGTAGAAGCACTTTCGTACTTTCAAGTAAGTGGAGAGATTGTCCAAATGGTCCAAGGTCCAGCAGTTACACAGTTTGAAATCACAGTTGGACATGGTACGAAGGTTAGTAAAATCCGTAATCTGGCAGATGATTTAAAGCTTGCACTAGCTGCTAAGGATATTCGTATACAAGCTCCTATTCCGGGGAAGCGTTCCATTGGTATTGAAATACCTAATAGAAAGTCACGTGCTGTTCGAATCTCGGAGGTACTTAATACAGATGTCTTTAAGGAATCAGATTCTCCTTTAGAATCAGCGCTTGGTTTAGATTTGACTGGTAAACCAGTGACTATTGATTTAAGAAAAATGCCACATGGTTTAATTGCAGGTGCAACAGGCTCAGGGAAATCTGTATTTATTAATTCCTTACTTGTAAGCCTCCTTTATAAAGCAACACCTAATGAGCTTAAGTTATTGTTAATTGACCCAAAAATGGTAGAGCTTGCTCCATTTAACCATATTCCTCATTTAGTGAGCCCAGTTATTACAGATGTTAAGGCAGCAACGGCAGCACTTAAATGGGCAGTCGAGGAGATGGAACGACGTTATCAGTTATTTGCTCATATTGGTGTGCGTGACATTAGCAGATATAATACTTTGGCAACTGAAAAAAGACAGTTTGCTCAAAAACTGCCATACCTAGTAATTGTTATAGATGAGTTGGCAGATTTAATGATGATGGCACCAACAGAAGTCGAGGATGCTATATGCCGTATTGCACAGAAAGCTAGAGCCTGTGGTATACATCTTGTTTTGGCAACTCAACGTCCTTCAGTGGATGTCATTACAGGTCTGATAAAAGCGAATATACCGACTCGAATTGCTTTTTCGGTATCTTCTCAAATTGATTCACGTACTATTTTGGATCAACAAGGTGCCGAACGATTGCTTGGTCGCGGGGATATGCTATATCAAGGAAATGGTATGTCAAGTCCAGTCCGTATTCAAGGTACCTATGTAACGGATGAGGAAATTGAAAGTGTTATTGAATTTGCTAGAAGTCAAGGTACTCCTGAATATATATTTGAGCAGGATGAGTTAATTCAAAAGTCGGAGGTTGCAGCCGAGCAAGATGATTTATTTGAGGAAGCCTGCCGATTTGTTGTAGAACAGGGCACTGCTTCAACGTCCTTGCTTCAAAGAAAATTCCATTTAGGCTATAACCGAGCGGCTAGACTAATCGATGCTATGCATGAGGCTGGATTCATTTCGGAGCAAAGAGGCAGTAAGGCGAGAGAAGTGTTACTGAAAAACGACACTTTAGACCAAATTTTTAGTTAAATATATTTATTAATATTACGTACTAAAAAGTGATATAATGGGGAATACGTCTAATAGACGAACGTTTAGACAATGTATATAAGTGGGAATAATCCCAGGAGGTTTACAACGTATGACAAAGTATCATTTTACAGGGATTAAAGGATCGGGTATGAGCCCGTTAGCACAAATCCTTCATGATGAAGGTCATGAAGTGCAAGGATCAGATATTGAAAAGTACTTTTTTACAGAAAAACCATTACATGAACGCAATATAAATGTGTTGCTTTTTGATGAGAATAACATTTCAGAAGGTATGACAATCATCGCTGGGAACGCATTCCCTGATACTCACCCAGAGATTGTCAAAGCGAAGGAATTAGGATTGGAAGTAATCCGCTATCATAAATTCTTAGGGGAATATATGAATCAGTTTACATCCATAGCTGTCACTGGTGCTCACGGGAAAACATCAACGACAGGGCTTCTGGCGCATGTTTTAAGTGGGTATAGTCCAACGGCATATCTAATTGGTGATGGTACAGGTAATGGGGTTGAAAACGCCTCTAATTTTGTATTTGAAGCTTGTGAGTATCGCAGACATTTCTTGGCATATAGCCCAGACTATGCGATTATGACCAATATCGATTTTGATCATCCAGATTATTTTAGCGATATTGAAGACGTATTTAACGCTTTTCAGGAAATGGCTATGCAGGTTAAGAAATGTATTATAGCGTGTGGGGATGATGCTCATCTTCAACGTATTAAAGCATCTGTGCCAGTAGTCTACTACGGATTTGGCGAACACAACGATTTTGCTGCTCGTAATATTGAAAAGACGACAGAGGGAACTTCCTTTGACGTATTTGTAAGAAACGAGTTCTATCATCGCTTTACCATCCCAATGTACGGGGATCATGTTATTTTAAACTCACTTTCGGTTATTTCTCTTTGCCATTATGAAGGAGTGCCTGCAGAGGTCATTCAGAGCGGCTTGGAGTCATTTGAGGGTGTAAAACGCCGTTTCACTGAGACTGTTATAGAAAATCGTGTAATAATTGATGACTATGCACATCATCCTACAGAAATTTCAGTAACAATCCAAGGAGCACGTCAAAAGTATCCGGACAGAGAGCTAGTAGTAATATTCCAGCCACATACGTATACAAGAACACAAAAATTCTTAAATGAATTTAAGGAAAGCTTAAGCCTGGCTGATGAAGTATACCTATGTGATATATTTGGCTCTGCTAGAGAAAATACTGGTACATTAACGATTGAAACACTAGGTGATCTTATAGAAGGTAGTCATATCCTTCAGGAAGACAACGTGGAGCAATTACTAAATCATGAAAATGCGGTGTATATGTTTATGGGCGCAGGAGATGTCCAAAAATATCAACAAGCATTTGAAAAAAAACTAAATAATTAATAAAAATGCTTAATCTCTTATGTAGATTAAGCATTTTTTAGAGGAGTTTTCAAAAAAAAGTAGTATAGTATATAGAGTAAGAAGTTTAGTTTGATTCATTTGGGGTAAAAATATTACATAACAAGAAATGGGGAGTGTCCACATGGAAAATCTTTTATACATAGCGGCAATTGTAGCAGCCATTGCTTTTTTAATCTTATGTATAAGCCTGGCGGTGACTTTGTCTTCCGTTAAAAAGACCTTAAACAATGTTGCCGAAACATTGAATGGGTTAGAGACACATTTACAAAATGTGACAAAAGAAACAGCCGAGCTTTTGCATAAAACAAACGAGTTAGCTGAAGATATTCAAGATAAATCTGAGAAGCTAAATACTGTGGTAGAAGCAGTAAAAAATGTAGGAACATCTGTCAATGGCTTCAACAATTCGATTCAACGTTTATCTACATCTGTTACATCAGAAGTGGAGAAGAACGAAGAAAAGATTGCTCAGGTTGTTCAGTGGAGTAGCATTTTCTTAGGGATCCGCGACAAATGGAAAGAGCGTAAAGCAATGGAGCAAGCAGGCTTTTATACATTTGAAAAAGATAATTTAAAATAATCTTACTGGAGGAATGGAATATGACAAATTACGAATCAAACAAACCAAATTACAATGATGCAAAATTTAACCAAGAGTACTATGCAAACCAATCTTCATATGACCGACAAGGACAGCCT
Organism: Psychrobacillus sp. FSL W7-1493; assembly: GCF_038004905.1. Classification (NCBI taxonomy): domain Bacteria; kingdom Bacillati; phylum Bacillota; class Bacilli; order Caryophanales; family Bacillaceae; genus Psychrobacillus; species Psychrobacillus sp. FSL W7-1493. Next base: position 1,363,980 of record NZ_JBBOSB010000001.1, read on the forward strand.
AGCTATCCACCAATGCCTTCTTATAATGAGAGTCGTCACAATGTTTATAAGGACGAGGAAGTAAACGGTAAAGACTTTATCATGGGTGTAGTGATCGGTGGTATTATCGGTGCTACAACTGCTCTATTATTAGCACCAAAGACTGGAACTGAGCTTCGTGGTACGTTAAGCACACAAGCAGGTCAATTGAAGGATAAAACAATGGATCTTTCTTCTACTGCTAAAGAGAAAACAACTCAGCTATCTAAACAGCTTCAGGAGCAATCTGGACAGCTTGTAGAAAAAGTGAAAAATATTAAAGGTGCTCCTGCTTCTCCATTAGATGATGGCACTGCTTCTTCCGAGGGCGAAGAGCCAATGGAATTCATGGAAACCATTTCTAAAACGACAGAAGAGCTAACAGATGAAGAAGAAAACGCAACAGCTGTAGCGGAAGCTATTAAAGAAGCAATTGCAGAAGAAACTTCAGATTCTAAAACTAATACAACAAAATAATAAAAGATGTGGCCGGAGATATTTAATCTCATGCCATACAAAAAGTGAAATTGCATATTGCAATTTCACTTTTGTGTTTTTAAGGGGATTTATGCTTTGAAGTGAAGTCCCTGGTTAGTGGAATTAGGAAAAAACTCTTCTCTGAATCAAAGCCGTGTATATATGTAAGGTAGCCCTTTGTTGTATTTAAGGATTAAAAACATTGCAATGTAAATTGAACTTTATCGAATTGTTTATTAGCTAGTGAGGTCTTATCCAGACAGAAATATATGATGCCTGAATCGCCCCACATCAATTTTAAATCTTCTTCATCTGAATCAATCTGTAGAAGAAGAACAGCTTCTTCTGGTTTTAAATCAAATTCATCAAAAACATCATTTTGAATGCTAAATGGATACCCTAACATATAATGAGCCGGTTCGTAGTTCCCTTTCTCATCACTTGGCTGGATAAGTTCGTGCCTCATTTCAGAGTAGTTTTCTTCATCCTCATCACTAAACTCCATATCTTCCGTATACTCCGGTAATGTTAGCTCATTTGTGAATGTAACTTTAAAAACAGGCAAAGGGAAATAATCTTCTGTCTCTTCCGGGTATTCTTTCCTTTTTAACTCATTTTCATCTCCATCAAAGTATAAAACCTTAAAACATCCCTCGTCTTCTTCAAAACCCCAGGGCTGTTCTACCACATCATAAAATATATAAAGTATCCCACTAACCGGAAGAATATTTTCCGCTTTATATGGCTCTATTTCCTTTAGGTTAAATTGCCCTAAAAAAGAGAGCAAGCGATTGTTGTAGCTCGGAAACTCCCAATCTTCAGGAAAGTCCGGTAAACCACCAATTTTAGAGGAACCTAACGGAATATGCTCTTCCTCCATTTTATTTTTAATGATTTTAACTGATTGTCTTGCCGCGGTTAAAATAGCTGACTCTTGGTGCAGTAACTCGTGTTTGCGTAGCAATGTTTGTAAATCTTTCAATTTTTCACTTCCTACATGTTTGTTTTGAGTACAATATTTTCTCCACTAATTAAAGAGTATTTCTAAATGATCTCCACCGAAAATTTCTTCATCAAATCGAGAGGGTTGTCCATTTCTTAAGATTTGAAAAGAGCCGGCATTCTCGGGAAGGGTCCATTCCGAGAATCGAAAAACGTCCTGGAAAATCCATGGTGTAGTATTTATTTCTTCCCATACAAGTATTGAACCCGTACGCACAACATCATTTGCATGAATTGTGACTTCACCGATCTTAACAACTGAGCACTCCTTATAAAGTTTTACTTTTTCGTTTTGAAAGGTAATTTCTATTTGAGCATCTATTTTTTTATCTAATGCATTAGCAAGTATTTCTAAAGTCGGAGCTTCACTAGAGCTAATTGTGATTACATCGTTGTCCTTTATGGGACTTTCCAGTTTCCCTTTTACTCCGTTAATGAGAAGGGTAGGAGTTAAAGTAGGGATATAATGATTCTTTTCATTTATCGTTATGGTGTATGGTTTTAACTTATGAATATACATTTCTTTACCAATATAATGTAAAAGCTGTTCGACTGTTTGAACAGTCTCTATAGTAATTTTGTCTCTTTCCTTCAATTCAGTGTCAGCCGAAGATGGTACCCCGTTGATAAAAATCCTTGGCTCTACTATATGAGTTTCTCCTTCAAAGCTAAAGGACTGAGCTATTGCCTCATCAAGTAGGTCTCGTACGGTCGCAGTTCCTGGAGTTCCATCCTTACCTTCCATTAACTCTATGATGTCCAAATTTTTAATAATTGTTTTCGTAGTAGCTTCCAAGCCATTCACTTTGACTATTGCAGCCTGACCATGACCACCAGGAATATGGATTGTTTGGTTGTTCAGATGAATCGATAAGGCCACTCCTGGTCTCCCATATAGCTTTCTCGTAGAGATATTTGCTGCTAAAAGTGCATCACCCACTGTCATTTCCTTCAGTTCAAATAAACGAACAACCTGCTCGTTCACTTTTACTGACATATACTGAATAGGAGACTTTTTTGCAGCAATAGCAATTCCAATAGGTGTAACTAGCTCAGGAGAGACAGGGATATGTTCTTCCTTCGTTAAATTTTGTATCGCATCTATACCTCTTACAGCAACTCGGTTAGCCGGCAGACTCAAAGCTTGTTCCAGCGAAGTCGTAATGGTAGGTGTTAAGCTGCCACCTCCTACAAGCATGACAGCCTTTGGTGAACGATTATTATTTAAACGTAAGATTTCTTTTGATATTTCACTAGCAAGTTCTGTGATCGTTGGTTTTAAGGCTGCAATTACCTCATCTTTTGGTACGTCCTGTTCAAAACCAAGTATGTCCTGAATTTGTATGTATTCATTATTATTAATCGCTCGTTTAGCTTTTTCAGCAAGAGGGAAGTCTAACAAATAATGCTCACTTAATGCTTCCGTGATTTCATCTCCAGCATACGGAACCATGCCGTAAGCAACGACAGTTCCAAAATCAGTTATAGCGATATCTGATGTTCCTGCCCCAATATCCACTAGTGCTACGTTCAGTCGTCGCATAGAAGGGGGGATTAAAACATTAATAGCAGCAATTGGCTCGAGTGTTAATGCTTCCATCTCAAGATTTGCACGCTTTAAAGCTGATATAAGGGACTCTACAACTACTCTAGGTAGGAAGGTAGCAATTACTTCTACTGAAGCCTCATCGCCTTGCTGGTCAACTAGGCTGCCGATTTCATCACCATCTAATCTGTAATAAAGTACACTGTAGCCAACACAATAGTAATGGCTGGATTGTTTATCGATATCAGGATGCACCAAACTATTCTGTGCATGCTGCACTGCAGAGAGTTCCAGCCTGCTCACGTCCTCTTCAGAGAAAATTGGGCGATTTTTTATATCCATTTTCACTTCAGCTTGTTCTGTTTTTAGAGCACGTCCAGCAGCGGCCACACTTACCTTCTCTAGAGGACCATGCTTTTCTTCTAGCTTTTCTTTTATAGATTGTATAACTTCAGCAACTTTGAGCACATTATGTATTTGACCATCCAGCATCGCACGATCCTTATGTTCTTCTACGAGGATGTCTACCACATGGAAAGACCCATCTCGTTCCTCTAAAATAATACCTACTACCGAACGGGTTCCGATATCTAATGCAAATAGGGTTGATGACAAGTTCTCACTTCCTTTGTTGGATAAAACACTTTAGCGAGTTGAATCGCTAAAATAAAAAACGTGACATTCTTAGATTAATTGATTATAATATATTTTATATCTTAAAATGTATCACAATTTTCAGGCGATAGAAAGAGTCGTAGCTGAAACGAAAGGAGAAATATCTATGAATCAAATGGATTTAGAGGCTTTACGAAGCCGAGTTGATGAGGTCAATGTAGAAATTTTACGTTTGATCAATGAAAGAGCTGGAGTAGTACAAGAAATAGGTAGAGTAAAAGAAAAGCAAGGTGTTAATAGATATGATCCTCTTCGTGAAAGACATATGCTAGATCATCTTAAAGAACACAATGATGGTCCTTTACCACAATCTACTGTGGAGCATATTTTTAAAGAAATTTTTAAAACGGCTCTAGAATTACAAGTCGATGATCAGAAAAAAGCGCTTCTTGTTTCTCGTAAAAAGAAATCAGAGGACACAATCGTAACGATTAACGGTGAACAAATTGGTACAGGGGCACCATCATTTGTATTTGGTCCATGTGCTGTAGAATCATATACACAGGTTGCAGAGGTTGCTGCTGCAATCCAATCTAAAGGTCTAAAGCTAATTCGCGGTGGAGCATACAAACCACGTACATCTCCTTACGACTTCCAAGGACTTGGATTAGAAGGATTAAAGATCTTAAAACAAATTTCTGAAGAATTTGGTTTAGCGGTTGTTTCTGAAATTGTGACTCCAAGTCATTTAGATGAGGCACTTGACTATGTAGATGTCGTACAGGTCGGAGCACGTAATATGCAAAACTTTGAGCTATTAAAGGCAGTTGGACAAATTAATAAGCCAATCCTTTTAAAACGAGGAATTGCAGCTACGTTAGATGAGTTTATCCATGCTGCAGAATATATTATGTCACAAGGAAACGATCAAATCATCCTATGTGAACGTGGTATCCGCACATATGAAAGAGCTACTAGAAACACCTTAGATATCTCAGCAGTGCCAATCTTAAAACAAGAAACGCACTTGCCAGTATTTGTAGATGTAACACATTCCACTGGACGTCGTGATATTCTTTTACCAGCCGCTAAAGCTGCAATTGCCATTGGTGCAGACGGGGTAATGGCTGAAGTACATCCAGATCCAGCGGTAGCATTATCTGATGCTGCTCAACAGATGAACTTAAAACAATTTGATGAGTTTTACGATTCCATCCAAAAATTCATGAAAAATCATGAGATTCACGCATAAATTGACACAAAACCGACTCTAAATAAGAGTCGGTTTTATTATATAATTGAAAGTTATTAAGGATATAAAGTATTATTTACATATATACTATAAATTAGATAAGTAAAGGAGGGAATACAATGACTATCACTATTTATGATGTAGCCAGAGAAGCAAACGTATCGATGGCCACTGTTTCCCGTGTAGTTAATGGCAATCAAAACGTAAAACCAGCAACTCGACAAAAGGTGTTGACTGTGATTGAACGATTAGATTACCGACCAAACGCAGTGGCAAGAGGCTTGGCAAGTAAAAAAACAAAAACGGTAGGGGTTATTATTCCTGATATATCAAACGTGTTCTATGCCGAGCTTGTTCGAGGGATAGAGGATATTGCTACGATGTATCGCTATAATATTATCTTAACCAATTCGGATCAACAGGAAGAAAAAGAAGTTCAGTTATTGACCACCCTCTTAAGTAAACAGGTAGATGGTGTAGTTATGATGAGTGACTATATTTCAGAGGAAATGCTACATGAGATGAACCGTTCCAATGTGCCAGTTGTTCTGGCAGGCACCGTGGAGCATTCTAATTCTTTCCCTTCTGTAAATATAGAGTATCGTGAGGCAGCTATCGATGCAGTAAATCGACTAATCCAAAATGGACACAATAGGATCGCTTTTATATCGGGTTCCATTTCTTCTCCTATTAATCGTGACTTTAAGCTTGCAGGTTATGAAGAGGCGTTAGAAAATGCAGGTATCGATGTAGATGAGGATTTAATAGTAGGTGTCGATAACACGTATGACGATGGTCTAATAGCGTGGGAGCAACTAAGGAAATTAGAGAATCCACCAACAGCATTTTTTGCTGGAAGTGACGAACTCGCAATCGGGCTTATTCACGGAGCGCAGGATAGTGGATTAAATGTTCCTAATGATATCGAAATTATTAGCTTTGAGAATTCTAAGCTTGCTCGAATGGTTCGTCCACAACTAACTAGCGTTGTGCTTCCTTTATATGATATAGGAGCAGTTTCTATGAGACTCCTTACGAAGTTTATGAATAAGGAAAAAATCGAGGAACAAAATGTAGTGCTTCCTTATCGTATTGAAGAAAGAAAAACAGTAAAATAAAATATATGGAGAAAGAGTCATGAATTTCATGGCTCTTTTTTTGTGGTTGTTTTTTTGAAAAGTGATACACTGAAAGTAAAATAATACTAGTTTAGGATAATATATCTTAAGCTAAAGCTTTGTTAAAGGAATGGCAGGTTTATACGGACTGCTTTGGAAAAAGGGATGATATTTAATGTAGTAATCTTAAATAAATAATTGAGAGAAATGGGGTATTAGCAAATGAGTATTAAAGAAATAACGATAGAAAATAGAGAAAAGGTTGTTTCATTTTTTAAGGAAAATTGGGGAAGTACTGAGATGGTAGTTTCAACAGGGATCTATCTATGCGATCAATTGGAGGGCTTCATATTCGAGGATAACAATCAGATTGTTGGGTTAGTTACTTATGTTACTAAAGATAATGAAATGGAGGTTATTTCATTAGATAGTCTCCAAGAAGGAAAGGGCATTGGCTCTTCATTAATGGAAAAGGTTGAATACATAGCAATGCAAAAGAAACTCCAAGTAGTAAGTCTAGTAACGACAAATGATAATTTGAACGCTTTGAGATTTTACCAAAAAAGAAATTATAGAATTACATCTATTATTCCTAATGGTGTAAACAAGGCACGAAATTTAAAACCTACCATACCTTTAATTGGACATGATGGAATCCCACTAAATGATGAATTAATTTTAAAGAAAATATTGTAGGACATAACTATGTTAGAGGTAAAGTGTGATTTTAAATACATATAAAAAATGAGCTAGGATATTTTCTCCTGGCTCATTTTAATTTTACTAACGCATCCGCATATCTGTGATTAACGATATTTTTGACATAAAAATAAACCACCAAATGATGGTCATATTATGTTAAAGGATGTGTTAGTTTAAGGGAAACGTTTCACAAACTCCTGATATCTAAAACACGCTGCTTATTTAAATATAGATACCCAACCAATGATGTAATACATATCACACTACCAATTACAAAATATAATGTTCGAATACTAAAAAACTGAACGGTTACTGTAGCAAATAAAATACCTAATGGTAACATTGTTCGCATTATCAACAAGCGAACCGAAGTTACTTTTCCCATTAAATGATTTGGAATTGAACGTTGTATGAGTGTAATATTATATATATTAAAAATAGCTATAGCCATACCCGCCATACATTCTGTCAAGACTGCAAGAAAATACCACGGTGTAATACCTAACGAAATATATGTACATCCTCCAATGAATAACGCAGTAAAAAGATTACCCAGACCCTTAATATTTATTAGCTTGGAATTAAGTAATGCACCTATTGTGTAACCAATTGGAAAAGCCGCCATAAACAAACCATAGGCCGAATAAGGCTGATTTAATATCGTAGTTATATAAGGCAAAGTTGTCACGATCGTTACGCCTACACCAAATTGGACAAAGCCGAAAAATATTCCCAGCCATACAATTAATTTATGTTTGAAATAGGATTGAAGTCCTTCTTTAAACTCTACAATCCACGGTTTTCTAACAGCTATTTTTATATAATTTTCATTAATTTTTAACAAAGTAAGAGCACTTAGTGTAAAAGCGATTGATATAATAACTAGTATCCACTCTATCTCGAAGACATCTACTAGGACACCTGATAAAAGCGGTCCCATAACCGCCATGACTTGTCGTACGGACTCTAACGATGCATTTGCTTGTGGTAGTTTTTCTTTTTCAATAATCGTTGGTAAAATGGCTTGATTTGCCGGTGTGAAAATCGGCATAATTATTCCAACGATAATTTGAACGATATAAATAAAAGTTATCGTAAAGTTATCTTGAAAAAGAAATAAGACGAAGATAGAGGCGAGCAACATTCGGATTAACTGACAACTAATCATTATCCATTTACGACTCCAACGATCAATATATGGTCCAATAAATAACTGCATAAAAAAAGATGGTATGTAGTAAATCAGCCATACCAATCCTAAAGCAGTGGGTGAGCCGGTTAACTCGTAAATTAAAATTGAATTACATGCAGTAAATAGAGCACCGCCTAATTCCGAAGTTGCACTACTCAGCCAAATAGAACGAAAGCTAGGATTGTTTATCAATAGTAAGTCGCCTTCCTTTTTATCCTCTTTTTCATTACTTTCTTAAATATAGGTTTAGTTCTTCATATAAAAATGCGACCGCATTCCTTTTAAGTGAATACTTAGATTCAATGATTTCCACTAATTTAGCTGATCTCAGAATTTTGAGGTGATGATGAATTGTAGATTTACCAACGTTTAATTGAGTAGTAATGTCTTGTAAAGTACGGTCATTTTCGTACAGTAATTTAACAATCCTCATTCGTACTTCATCTCCTAATGCCTTATATTTAAGTACTAAAAAGTCATTTGGTGTGTATCTATTATTGGGGGTAATACTTTCATTCGCTACGGGATAATAAAATACTTTAGTGCCTTCAATATCTGCCTCTATATTCCAAGGGCGATATATATATTGGGGTATTAAAAGAACATTGTTTACACTTGGTTCTGGCATATAAACAATTCCTCCAGTTGCCCATTCAACCAGTCTTTCAGAAGTCATTTTGTCAGACATTTGCTTTTTCATATCATAGTCAGTTTGTAGTATTGTCTTAAGTTTTTCTAGATCTTTATTAATAACAGCTTCATACCAACCTTTCATCACTACTATAAGGTGTTCTTTTAGAAAGCTGACATCTGTTGTACTAATGAATTTAATGTATCGTGGAAAAAAGGGATTGTTGCTTGTTAAGTATTTCATTTCCTCAATAGCCGCTTCCTCGCCTAATGCTGCTTTATTTCTTATGAGTTGAAATTTCATGCCAACAAAGGGTAAACAAATAAATTTAAAATCTGTATCTGGAATATCCATTATGTAGGAAGTAAACTCCAATAAATCGTTAAATCTTTTCTTATGTAGCAATTGTAGTAGGGCTTTCCAAGTATTGTTGCTTTCAACAAAGTTCAAATGCTCTAATAGTTCTTTTGAGAAGGATTTTTTCAGGTCCTCCCAATGATCCTCTGGGTTTTCTAAAGTTTTAATAAATGGGGTATTGGTTATTGCAGCTATCCCCAAAGCACATTCCCACAAAACTGAGTATTCTAGTTGAATTTGATAGGATTCTCTTCTCTTACTTGTAAGATTTAAAACATCCACTTTAACACCTCTTTAATATAATTTATATTCTTAATATTCATTCTATATTTATAGAACACAAAATTCAACAAGTATAGAATTAAAATTCCTATTAAATTTAAAATACCCCATTCGTTTTGAATGGAGTAAGTGGGTATGCTTAAAATATTGGCATTCTAATCAATTCCTTATTCAACTAATTAACATATGTGCAACCTCAAAAAGGAAGTATGTAATGTCTTTTGGAAACGGCACTTAACTTCAAGCTCATTTTTCAGGTATGTATAACCGCATAAAGAGATAACCGTTCTCCATGTCGTCTGTCATCTCAAAGCCTGCCTTACTCCAAAAACTTTGAGCAACGCTATTTTCACGTTCAACTGGTAAAGAAATTTTACTTGCGTTGCACTCTTTACACAGGTATTCAACGCAAAGCTTAGCGGCAGCCACCCCATAACCCTGTTTTTGAAAATCTCTATCTATCATGAAATTAATGATTTGAGGGTTATTTTCGCCAATATACATTAGAACATAGCCCACCATAACATCACCGGCATAAATCGCAAAGGGACGAGAAGCATCGTAAAACACCCACGCCTCCGCTAAAGACCACGCTACAGAATCTACAAAGTCATCATTGGTAACCGATGAACGTAAATTCAAACACTCCTCGTAATTATCTTCATTAATATTTCTTAATTCTACCAACATTGATCAAAGTTTCTCCCCTTTTTTTATTGGAATAAGATTATTCATATCAAACTAAATGGCCCTATTGTTGAAATAGCACAATTCATAGTTCGAGAATTGAGCCCGATTGCTGAACACAAGTTAAACAACACACTTATTGTTTTGGACATAACAACAGACAGACAACCGAAATGATGGCCATATTTTGATAAAGGACGCGTTAGTTGAAGAACAAATATTTTAGTTGGATAGTTATACATCTGATTTTTGATTATTACTTTTTAATTTTATAAACTTAATAATGAATAGAATTATAACTAAAACCATAAGATACTGACCTAAATGGAGTAGTCCTGTTCCTAAGGGAAAATTTATTGCATATTCTTTTTGATATTCCAATAGTTCATTATTACTTATAAGATCGATATCTTGTAAAGGGATAAGGATGGTTTGTAATATAAATCCAATTACTATTAAACAAATTGATATAAAGCTTATGCTAAAAAGTGTTATCTTATTGAACATAAATCCCATAATATCACCTCATTTTTTTGTTACTTCTTACACAGATGTATTCACATAATAAAAGTTGTACGATATTACGCAGTCGTGAAAATCCAAGTAATCAAAAAATTGGTTAGTGGTTTTACACTTCCAAGTCTTCATATTATTGGACTCCTTAAATAAAAAATCATTAATAAATAAAATATGGTATTATTTAGGTAAAAAGGAGTTGGTTCAGATAGGGATTATAATTCTTTTAATATTCTTCATTGTCTTGGGTATAACAAACTTGATGGCATTCAAAATTGCTGGAAAAAATAAAAGGAAAAGAATCTGGGCTGGAATAATTGTCTTACTTTTAACGCCTTTAGTTTTTTTTGTTACATATGCAAGTGTGAGTCCCTTTGACCCTGGTGGGTTTGCAACTGGGATGCTTATGGTATTTTTTAGTTTTTTGTTTGTACTTAATGGTACGATTATCATAGTAATCGGTATATTTACGCAGAGGTCTAGAAACATCTAAGTTGGGCAAAGTATGCGAAGATGATCAGGTAAGATGCTCTTATTTGCTTGGGTGCAAAAGAGTGATAGTAAAAGTCTTTGCGAATTTTAAAATTTATTTCCTCTATCACTATACCAATAGAAAGCACCTACGATAAAACAGATAACAAAGAATAACAAACCGATAAACAATAAAATGGTAAAACCCAAATGTATACCTCTTTTCTCGGCAATCTTTAATAGTATTAGCTATGAATCTTACGAAATTATATTTAACACAGTAGTTAAAAATTACTTTTTCTTACAGCTTATTATAATTTAATCTCTATAAATTAGAAATCTATTATTTTTAAGATGAAATGAATGTTAGAAATAAGCGTATGTCAAAAATATAAAGTGGGGGAGTAGCTAATCATGAATATTGAAACGGTAATGCAGGAGCTTGAAGCGTTAGGTAAGGAACGGACTAAAAAAATATACCTTTCTAATGGTGCCCGGGAACCGCTTTTTGGGGTAGCTACAGGGGCAATGAAGCCAATTGCAAAGAAGATTAAAATTAATCAGGAGTTAGCGGAGGAGCTTTATGCGACAGGGAATTACGATGCGATGTACTTCGCAGGAATTATTGCAGATCCTAAAGCTATGAAGGTGTCTGATTTTGAGCGTTGGGTAAAGGGGGCATATTTTTATATGCTGTCTGATTACGTTGTAGCCGTTACATTGTCCGAGTCTGATCTTGCGCAAGACGTTGCCGATCAATGGATTGCATGTGATGAAGAGTTAACAAGGTCAGCTGGTTGGAGCTGTTATTGTTGGCTATTAGGAAATAGAAAAGATGAGGAATTTTCTAAGAGTAAGATATCTAATATGCTGGATATTGTGAGTAAAAGCATACATGATTCGCCAGAGCGAGTTAAATCCTCTATGAATAATTTTATTTACACCGTGGGTGTTTCCTATTTGCCGCTTCATGAAAAGGCTATAGAAACTGCTAAATCAATAGGAACAATAGAAATAAATCAGCATAAGAAAAAAAGTAGCCTTCTGGATGCATATAGCAATATACAAAAAGAAATAGATAGGGATAGACTTGGTTTTAAAAGAAAATATGTAAGATGCTAATTTATAAAAATCCTTCTTGAGTATTCATTAATAAGATTATGACTTCTAAAAAGTATAGAGAGAAGGCGTTCTGTGAAGAAAATTGCATGGATAGCGGTTATTGTCGTAACTATAGGTATAATTTTTATGAGATTTGGAATGGGCAACCAGGAGTACTCTGCGACAGACATATTAGAAAATGCAAACTTTAATTTAGATAACCAATTCTTAAATGTTCATAGTATTGATGTAGAAAGAGAAAATATATTTGAAGAAGTTGAAATTCCATTAGAAAGACAGCACGATCTCATAAAGATTTTTAAGAATGCAAAATTTATACCAGCCGAATCAACTGCTGATCATGATTATCGAATTAACATCACACTAAATACAGGCTATGCGATGTTCCTTGATTCAAAGAGGAGTTCCCTTTATGTTATCAGTTCAGAGAAAAACTACGAGATGAAGGGTGGGGAAGAGTTCTTTGCCATTTTAAATAATGCAGAGAAATAAAAACAGAGTGGAGTTAATAACCACCCTGTTTTTTTATGATAAATTATTAGTCTAGCTTTTTGTATGACTTTTGACTTCGCAGCTGATACAAAGCTTTATCTAGCATTTGCTTGTTCTTTTCCGTTATCTCTAGCTTTCTAGGAATAGGCTCATAGAGTGGATTTGGATCCATCCACGTTGGGATAAAGGGAATAGGTGACTCTGCGCTCCATCTATCGAGCCAGGCCTTTGGAAGATTCCCAGTTGGCGATGGAATGTCATTCATCTCCATCCAAAGTAAAGACCAAGCCCTTGGGACGACTCTCCAAATATCATATCCACCACCACCAACCGCTATCCAACGACCTTCACAATACTTATGTGCTAGCTCGTGGGCAAGTTTAGGTATTTCTCTATAGATATTCATCGTTCCATACAAGTGCGTGAGGGGGTCAAAATAATGAGCATCGGCACCATTTTGACTTAAAATAACATCAGGCTTAAACCATTCGACAATCTCCGTTAAGCTTGTCCGATAAATATCCAGAAAAGAATCATCCTCTGTAAAGGCATCGATGGGGAAATTAAAAGAAGTTCCATAGCCTTCACCAGTTCCTCTTTCGGTAATATTTCCGGTTCCAGGGAAAAGATATCTTCCGGTTTCGTGAATAGAAACAGTACAAACATTAGGGTCGTCATAGAAGCTCCATTGCACGCCATCACCGTGATGAGCATCCGTGTCTATGTAAAGTACACGAGCATTATACTTTTCCTGCATATATTTAATCGCAACGGAACTGTCATTATAGACACAAAATCCAGAGGCTCTGCCTTTAAAACCATGATGCAGTCCACCACCTAAGTTTACCGCGTGATTGGATTTTCCCTCCATTACATAGTCTACAGCAGTAAGTGTGCCTCCAACTAAGCTGGCACTTGCTTCATGCATTTGGGGGAAAATTGGGGTATCTTCCGTTCCAATCCCATAACTCTCATATTTGGAGGTACTCTCTGTCTCTTGACTAGCTTTTTTAACAATATCAATGTAACTAGGGTCATGCACTAAACATAGTTCTTCATCTGTTGCTATACGGGGTGCCACAATATCCGAAGGTGATAGTGAATTCATTTCCATTAAAAGGTCAACAGTAAGTGTCAGGCGTTTTTGGTTAAAGGGATGAGTTTCTGAAAATTTATAACCAAGCTGATTTTCTGAGAAGATAAAAACAGCATTCTTTTTCATACATTCAATCCCGGCTGGCTTGGCCATAAAACCTCAAAGCCGGCATCTCTTACTGCTTGAACCAATTTGAGAGGATTCATCGTTTTGACACGTAGAACGAGAATCTTGTATTCACTATCATTTTTATCGGGATATACTAAGACGCTAAGTAAATTCACTTTTTGCTCATAAATTACTTTAGATATTTCAAATAAGACGCCTGGTCGGTTGGGTACCCGTATTTCCATCTGAGATCCCGGCTGATGCACACCTGTCAGCTCGATAAATTTATAGAGAAGATCAGATTCTGTAATCATGCCGACTAGCTTTCCTTGACTCACTATAGGTAGGCAACCTATACGATTATCGTAGAAAATACTAGCTGTTTCTTCGACAAAATCAAGAGGGTGCCCAGTAATAGGGTTCTTAGTCATAATTTTTTCTAATGGTAAATCTAAAATTTCCGCATCTTTTCTATCCTGTAGAGAGGAGGGAGTTGCTTCCTTTAAGTCACGGTCTGTTACCACCCCTAAAACTTCACGTTCCTTATTAACAATTGGTATGTGCCTAATACGTTTCTCCTTTAAGACTTTTAAAGCATCATTTATAGTATGTGACGGTGTTAAAGTAGGTACTGATGTATTCATGATTTCTTCTACAAGCATAAAACCAAACCCCTTTGTGAGAAATTTAAAACATCTTCCTTAATACATGAAGCGATTCATAAAGCGTAATTGATCAAATTGCTGGATGGATTCATTGTCCACACGGCTACCGATTTTGGCCATCAAACAATTGGCTGGATGGGAGCTGATCTCTGGATCATCTGTTGCAAAATATTCAAGGCCACCAGCCATCATCATTTTTTCCATCATCTTTCGGTACTCCCATACATTTAAACCGGTTCCTTTTAAATCCCAATGCCAATAATATTCAGTTGTAATCGTTATATAATCTTCCATCGCATCGTCCATCATAGAGACTCTGAGTAATTCTTTTCCGACTCCAGTTCCACGGTATTTTGGAATAACTTCAATAGCCCCTAATTCTATTAAGTTTTCCATGTTCCCTTGGGACCAACGTTCTAGTGGGTCTGGATGAAGAAACGTACAGTATCCGACAATCATGTCCTTTTCTCTAACAATGATAATCCTACCCTCTGGTAACTTTGCAATTTCGATAATTGCCTTATGTTGTTGTTGAGGATTTCGAAATGCTATTAAATCCTCATGGAAAGTCAACTTGGCTAATTCTTCAGATGCTACGGGTCCTTCAATAGTAATTGGACCATGCTTTGTCTCTTTCTCTATCGAATAAAATACTTTTTTATGTTCCACATATTCACCACCTATAATTTAGTTACAGTTGCCACTATTATACATGATTTTTTAGAAAGAAAGCGATTACTTCAGTTATGTAACAAAACATTCAAAAAAGTTAAAACATTAGCATTACTTTATGAGAGTATTGTAGAATATAAGAGAGTATATTTAGAAAGGGTGAATTGGGATGAAAATCGAAGCGTTACCAGTAGTACAAGAGGAGTATCAATTAAAGGACTATGAGAAAACTGCTCAGGATTTTCAATGGGAGGAAGCTGAAAAGTCTTTTTCCTGGTATGAGACAGGCAAGGTGAATATGGCATACGAAGCGATTGACCGTCATGCAGCATCAGATATTAAGGACAAGGTAGCCTTATATTATCAAGATGTTGATCGCAAGGAGTCATATACATTTGCTAACATGAAAACCTGGACAGACAAAGCTGCAAACGTTTACAAAGAGCACTCTAATTTAGCAAAAGGGGACCGCCTATTTATTTTTATGCCAAGATCTCCGGAATTATATTTTGCTTTGCTAGGGGCAGTAAAAATGGGCGCAATTGTTGGTCCATTGTTTGAAGCCTTTATGGAAGGGGCAGTGTATGATCGTTTGCTCGACAGCGAAGCGAAGGCAATTGTGACTACACCTGAATTGCTAGGAAGAATACCTTTAGACCGTCTACCAGATTTGGAAACTGTTTTTTTAGTGGGAGACAATATTCAAGAGGATGATAAATTTGTAGACTTTAATAAGGCGTTAAACAATGCCTCTGATGAGTTTGAAATAGAATGGGTAGATAAAGAAGATGGACTTATACTACATTATACTTCTGGCTCTACTGGTAAGCCTAAAGGAATATTACATGTTCATTACGCGATGGTACAACACTATCAGTCCATGAAATGGGTTATGGATATAAGAGAAGATGATATATATTGGTGTACGGCAGACCCAGGATGGGTTACTGGAACTTCCTATGGAATATTTGGACCTTGGCTGGCTGGAACAACTTCTCTGATCTTAGGTGGGCGTTTCTCGCCTGATGCTTGGTATAAAGCAATAGAAGAATACAAGGTTACTGTCTGGTACAGTGCTCCAACTGCTTTTCGTATGCTAATGGGTGCTGGGGATGGCATCGTGAAGAAATATGATCTAACCTCCCTGCGTCATGTATTATCAGTTGGTGAGCCACTTAACCCTGAGGTTATTAAGTGGGGGATGCAGGTATTCAATAAACGAATTCATGATACTTGGTGGATGACTGAAACAGGCGCTCAAATGATTTGTAACTATGGCTGCCTTCCGATTAAGCCCGGTTCCATGGGAAAACCATTGCCAGGCATTAAGGCTGCAATTATTGATAACAATGGAGTAGAGGTCCCGCCATTCACAATGGGTAACCTTGCCATCAAAAAAGGATGGCCATCTATGATGCGTCAGGTTTGGAAAAATCAAGAAAAGTTTGAATCCTATTTTATCAATGATGAATGGTACTTCTCGGGAGACTCTGCCTATATGGATGATGATGGTTATTTCTGGTTTCAAGGAAGAGTAGACGACGTAATTATGACCTCAGGTGAGCGTGTAGGTCCATTTGAAGTAGAAAGTAAATTGTTAGAGCATCCTGCAATTCTTGAGGCAGGAGTAATAGGAAAGCCAGATCCAGTCCGTGGAGAGATTATTAAAGCATTTGTTGCTTTAAATGAAGGGTATGAGCCTTCTGATGAGCTCATTGCAGACATTCAGCAATTTGTGAAGAAGGGTCTTGCCGCTCATGCTGCTCCTAGAGAAATTGAGTTTAAGGATAAGCTACCTAAAACTAGAAGCGGTAAAATTATGCGCCGAGTATTAAAGGCATGGGAATTACAGCTTCCAACTGGTGATTTATCTACGATGGAAGATTAGTAAAGAAATTTGGACATAACTATTCTAACATTTAAGGAAACGTGAAATCGGGAAAAACGATTTCACGTTTTTTTACTTAAATTATAAAGTCAGTCTGTTTTCTTACATCACTACTACGCAAGTAGGGAAGGGGAATGGGTTATAGCTCAACCAGTATTAATTTTTATCAATAACCTTGCTAAAGAGGTTAAAAATAGATATTTTGTCAAACAAAGTAATATAAATGGTATAATAAACCAATAAATTAAAATATTATGGCTCAATTTTTATAAACTACAAAAGAAACTCAGAAATATCTTTTTAAGTTATTGAAGTTAATCCCTTATATAGGTGGTTTGGTTTGTATTGTTACTAGGGTCTTAAAAATTAGCCTAGGAATATCGTAATAAAAACTGGAATAATGCTTGTTTCCTCAGAAATTCTAAATAAGAGAATTATTATATAAAGAAGGTGCTCCCATGCGAAAGACCTCCAACAAACATGCAAAAAGCACGAAATCTAAACAACGAAAAACTATTACTTTTCGTATGAATGTATTGTTTTTCTCGATATTTTTACTTTTTACAATGCTAATACTAAGACTAGGATACATACAAATCGTTAAAGGAGAAGACTATACAAGTGATTTAGAAAAGGCTGAAGAAGTCCGGATAAATACCGGTGTACCCCGTGGCCGAATATTTGATAGAGAAGGAAGAATATTGGTTGATAATCTTCCGCTACGAGCTATAACGTATACAAAAATGCAAACAACGAAGTCGAAAGATATGTATATAATTGCAGAAAAATTAAGTGCATTGATAGAAAAGAAACCAAACAATATTACCAAGAGTGATTTACAAGATTTCTGGCTAAAAAAATATCCAAAAGAAGCACAAGAATTGGTATCAGAAGAAGAACGAAAAGAAATAGAAACAGATAAAGAAATAGAAAAAAAAGAACAAAATAGAGCGATCGACCGTTTGGTTAGAAGTAGAATTATGGATGAACAGTTAAATTCTTTTACTCCAGAAGAATTAGAAATAATTGCAATTTATCGAGAAATGGCAGCAGGATATGCATTAACTCCTCAGATTATTAAAGGAGATGACATAAAAGAAGAGGTTACTGTTGAAGAATTTGCTCGGGTTTCAGAAAGACTGGGTGAATTAGAGGGGGTTAATACGACAACCGATTGGAGAAGAGTAAAAACTTCTTCACTAGCTATATTAGGTTCAACTACATTGCCAAAAACAGGTATTCCAAAAGAACGATTAGATTATTTCCTATCTAGAGGTTATTCTCGAAATGACCGTGTAGGTACAAGTTATATTGAACAACAATATGAGGAAGTGCTCCAAGGTCAAAAAAGTGTCGTTAAAAATATAACGGATGGGAAAGGAAGAGTTGTCGATACTCAGACAGTTTATGAAGGAAAACCTGGGAGAGACTTAGTATTAACAATGGACAGTGAAGTTCAATTGGCGCATGAGGAAATATTAACTGAAGAACTACTGAAATTTAGTAAAAACAGTGGAAGTCAATATCTGCAAAATATTTATTTTATTATGATAGATCCTTATACCGGTGAAATACTTTCATTAGTAGGTAAGCGGCTTGGGAAAAATGAGAAAACAGGTGCAAAAGAAGTTTATGACTACGCATTCGGCACATTTACTAATGCATACGAAGTTGGATCCACTGTGAAGCCAGGTACTATACTTACAGGTTATCGGGAGGGAGTATATCCAATCGGGGGCTCGTTAGTGGATGAACCTATCCTAATTAAGGGATCTCAACCAAAAAGTTCTGTATTTAACCGCTCCGGAAGTATACGAATCAATGATTTACAAGCTCTAGAGCTCTCTTCTAATGTATATATGTTTAAAACTGCATATGGTATTGCTGGAAGTACTTATAGACCAAACCAACCTATTAATTTTGGGAAAGATGCCTTTCTTAAAATGAGGAGTGGTTATGCTCAACTTGGACTCGGAGCATTAACGGAGATTGATTTGCCAGGAGAAGTGAATAGGGTTCCAGATGGATTTGAAGATGGTAAGCTACTAGATTTAAGTATTGGACAGTATGATACTTACACTACATTGCAATTAGCTCAATTTGTTTCAACGCTTGCTAATGGTGGTAATAGAATTCAACCACATGTTGTGAAAGAAATTAGAGAACCTTCTGAAGATGGCGTCCAACTTGGTAACTTAGTAAAAGAAATTACGCCAACTATATTAAATACAGTAGATAATACACGCGAGGAAATCGAACGTGTTCGTCAGGGGATGAGACTTGTATACTTTAGTAGCAGAGGTACGGCGAATAAAGCCTTTGGGAATGCCTCGTTTACAGGGGGAGGAAAAACAGGTACTGCTCAATCTAGTTACTTTGATACAGAAATGTGGCAAACATTTAATACTGTAAACTTAACACATATCGGTTTTGCACCGTATGAAAATCCTGAAATAGCATACGCCCTCGTTATCCCACACGCTTCGTTGGAATCATCATACAAAACAAATTTTGCTACGCCTATAGCACGAAGACTTGTCGATAAATATTTTGAGATTAAGCAAAAAAATAATGCGACATCCGTAAATGATTTAACTATTTCTCCATTTATAAAACCAGCATTTACAAATACTAAAATAGATGAAGAAGAAACAAAATAATAACTCTCTAAAAATTAAACGGAGTTTTATTTCATTTCGTTCGTTTTTGAATGTAATACTCGATATGGGACTCATTAAAACCACAAGATTCATTAGATACAAGGCTGAAATAATAACTAAAATCATCCTCTATAAATTTAATTAAATTTAATCTTTTCATCGTATTCCTCCTAAGCTTCTTTATTATATAATACCTGATTTTGGAAAGGATATTTTTTGTAGTCTAGGATTTTACACAACCTGTCTTAAGTAAAAGCTTATAGAAAAAACGTGAAATCGATGAGGACCTTTGGCGTCCATACGATTTCACGTTTTTTATTTTATGGTGTAGATTCTTCTTCCGGTGGTGGGGTAGGCTCGACTGGAGGTGTAATGATTACCTCACCGCCACCGCCATTACCATCACCTGGGACAGGCTGTTCAGGCACTTCTTCTACCGGTTCCTCCGGGGGAAGAACTGGTATTACAGGTTCTGGAGCATTAATGGTAGCTATGTTGGAAGCACCAGACTGTAATCCGGTAATATCAACTGTTACTACTACATATTGTCCTGGAGAAGTGATTTGATAGCTATAATTTTCTGCCTCTTTCTTAGTCGCCATTAGCACTCTGTTACCATTAACGACTTGATATACTCGATATCCGACTACATCACTAGAAGCCGATTTCGTCCATGTCATTGTATTACCTGTCAAAGAGGTAGTTACTGGAGCAGGTGGCGTACCGTCTGCCTCAAATACCTTTTCTGATACTACATTGCTAGCAAATGTTGAGTCGTTCGGGAATAGCTTACTCGCATCTCCACCAAATCGACCAAGCATTCGTTTGATGAAGTCCTCACTTACTCCGTGACCACCCGCTGTAACAAATTCGCTTGGAGTAGAATCCAATGATCGATATTTACTACCGTTGATGACTACATAAGATGAGGATACTAGACTATCATCTGCCTGCGTAGGAAGCATAACCTTCGCATTAAATAAGTCAGATTTTACAAGACCTGCCTGCTCACAAGCAGTAGAAGGTGCTAGACCAGAAATACCACAGAATGATCTTGAAACGACTCCTTCAGGCGCTTGGAAAGCATTTGGTGCATCTATTAGCTCAGGGTTAATGTCATACATTGCATTCATCATGTTCGACCAAAGTGTATTAATACGTACACTTGGGTGCCCATAACGATTGTTCATATGGAATAATGTTAGCTTTTGCTCGTCATAACCAAGCCAAACACCCAATGAAACATTTGGATTGTAGCCTACTAACCATGAATCACTATGTCCTTGTGTTGTACCAGTCTTCGCTCCAAAGTCAGATTGGAATTTTAAACGAGAGCTTGCCAGTTTAGCAGTACCCTGTGTCATAACATCTCTTAAAATATCAGTCATAATATATGCTGTTTGCGGGCTAAATACATCGACAGGCTCTACTTGATGCTGATAAACAACATTGCCTTCCACGTCTACAATTTTCTCAATCATATATGCATCAACAAATTGACCATTATTCGCAAAAGTTCCGTATGCATTTGTATTTTCTTCTAAAGAAGCACCTTTTCTCATGCCTCCAATCGAAAGTGCAAGGTTAGCATATTCATCTTCTTCGATGCTTTCAAAGCCCATTTTCATCATGAAATCAGTTGGCTTTTTGTCTTTTATTTGATCGTAAAGTCTAATGGTCGATAAGTTTTGAGAAGTGGTTACTGCTTGTCGAGCGGAAATAATTCCAAGCTCTTGTTCCGTTGTATAGTTAGAAGGCTCCCATTTGTTTCCATTATCATTTATATTAAATTTAACATCTGCAAGAGGACTTCCTGCTCCAATTACACCATATTCAATAGCTGGAGCATAAACTACCAATGGCTTAATCGTAGAACCCATGGAGCGTACTGCCTGAGTAGCATGATTATATTGCTCTACATTATAATCTCGACCACCTAAGAACGAGAGAATACGGCCAGTTCCATTTTCTATTAGCATACTTCCAACTTGTACAGGGAAATCCTTTGTGATTGTTTCTCCAGTAATAGGATCCTTAACACTAATATTAGTATAAGTATGTCCATAAGATTCAAATGCATCTCTTACCTGAAGCATTTTTTCATACATATCTTTGTTAATAGTAGTATGAATACGATACCCGCCTGTACTAGCAGCACGCTGTGCCATAATATTATACTTTTCAATTAGAGGATCATCGTTAGCCAATGCCTCTAAATCGATTCCATCCTTTTGAGCTAGCTGCACACTTAAAATATCTCTAACTCTCTTTTCAATTTCAAAGGTAAGCCATGGATATTTTTCCTCTGGCAATGTTTCCTTTTGTCTAAAGTCTTTTGTAATATCATAGTTAACGGATGCTTGGTATTCCGCTTCTGTTATATATCCGGTTTCTTTCATCCGATATAATACGACTTTCATGCGATCGATACCATGCTTTAACGAGTCGCCTTCTTTTAATACTCCACCATTACTAAAAGGGGTGTATTTAAAAGGGGCTTGTGGAATACCCGCAATGTAAGCAGCCTGTGGGAGAGTCAGGTCTTTAGCCTTTACATTAAAAATTCCCTGTGCTGCAGTTTCGATTCCAGCGATATTACGACCGTTTGCATTTCTACCATACGGTATAATATTAAGATATGCCTCTAAAATTTCGTCCTTGCTCATAAACTCCTCAAGTCGCATTGCTAAAAGAATTTCCTTAGCTTTTCGTTCATAAGAAACTTCATTAGTAAGGATTTGATTTTTAATTAGCTGTTGGGTTAATGTAGAACCGCCCGTTTGAGTATCTGAGTTCGTCATATCCTGTAATAGACCTCTGAAGATGGCTTTAGGAACAATCCCGTTATGGACTTTAAAGTATTCGTCCTCCGTAGCTAACACTGCATCAATGACATAAGGGGAGACATTCGCAAGATCTGTTTCAGTTCTTTCCAAATCTGTTCTTAGCTTCCCAAGGTAGACATCCCCTGCAAAGTAAATTTCAGAAGTCTCTTCATAATTAAACACGGCTGCTCGCATTTCTTCTTTCTTTCTTAAAGGTTCATCCTTTATTAAAGAAGTGAAATAGCCTGCTCCCACAGCTGTAGCAAATGCTCCAAGTATGAGGCCGACTACTAAAAATATTAAGCATAAATTCCATACGACACTTGAAGATATACGTAACCTTCTTGCCCACTTGGTTGATTGCCAGGCATCTACTTTCTCTTTATATAAGTGGAATTTCTCCATCCATTTATTCATTTATTTCTCGACCTCCAAATCATGAATATTATATCATAGTCCAATATGTTAGACGATACTTATTGACATCCGAAACAAATTAGGTAAAATAGGTATATCATTTAACGAAGAAAAGTCCGAAGTAGTGATTATACATACTGTTTAGAGAGCTAACGGTCGGTGAAAGTTAGTCAGTGTATAAAAGCGAATTACAGGCTTGGAGTTATACGTTTTCACAACGTTACATGTGAAAAAGCGGAAGGATTGATCCTTCAAGCTGGGTGGTACCGCGCTAATGACTAAGCGTCCCTGCATGATTTTTATCATGTAGGGACTTTTTTGTTTATAGGCAATTTGTTTGGTATTGCTCAATCCAATAAAAGGAGGAAACAAAATGACAAACTCATTAATTGAAGACCTACAATGGAGAGGTCTTTTGTATCAACAAACGGATGCAGAAGGAATGGATAAACTACTATCTACTGAAAAAATCTCTCTATATTGTGGAGTTGACCCAACTGCAGACAGTATGCACATTGGACACATCGTTCCACTCCTAACACTTCGTAGATTTCAAATGCACGGACATCGTCCAATTCTTTTAGTAGGAGGAGCTACCGGAATGATTGGAGATCCTTCCGGTCGTTCGGAGGAAAGACAGCTGCAAACTACTGATCAAATTGATTTAAATGTCCAAGGGATTAAAAAGCAGATGGAACGAATCTTTGATTTTCAATCTGAAAATGGAGCACAGATGGTAAACAATCGGGACTGGATTGGACCAATGTCTGTTATTGAATTTTTAAGAGACTACGGAAAACTTATTAATATCAATTACATGCTTGGGAAAGATTCTATTGCTTCACGTTTAGATTCAGGACTTTCATTCACAGAGTTTACCTACACATTAATCCAAGGTATCGACTTCAACCATTTATTCAATCATTATGGCTGCCGTGTTCAAGTAGGTGGATCCGATCAATGGGGGAATATTACGACTGGTTTAGAAATGATTCGTAAAACACATGAAGAAGAAACAAAGGCATTTGGTATTACAATTCCTTTGGTTACGAAAGCGGATGGTACGAAGTTCGGTAAATCTGCCTCTGGCGCTGTGTGGTTAGATGCTCAAAAAACTTCACCGTATGAGTTTTACCAATTCTGGATTAATACAGCCGATGCAGATGTGATTAAATACTTGAAGATTTTCACTTTCCTAGAGAGAGCTGAAATTGAAGCATTAGAAGAAACCGTGCAAAATGAGCCGCACTTACGTAAAGCCCAAATAACACTTGCAGAAGAAATGACTCGCCTAGTACATGGTCAAGAATCATTAGACCAAGCAGTGAGAATTTCTCAGGCGCTATTTAGTGGAAACTTAAAAGCACTTACAGCAAGTGAAATGAAAGATGCTTTTAAGGATGTTCCAACCGTGGAAATGGAAAAAGAGGATAAAAACATAGTTGACTTTATAGTGGAAGCGACAGTGTCTCCATCTAAAAGACAGGCTCGTGAAGATGTAACGAATGGTGCTATCTCGATCAATGGAGAGAGAATTACAGAAATTGGTTATGTTGTAGGGCAAGAGGATAGACTAGAAGATGAATTTATGATTATTAGAAGAGGAAAGAAAAATTATAAAATGATTAAATTCGTATAATTTTTAAGTTACTTCTCATACTATTGAGAAGTAACTTTTTTTGTCAAAAAACGTCTAATTTATAATGTCTTAGTCAACTTTTTATAAAATGTAATAAATATCTAAGTAAAATAGAAAAAATTTCTTCTGTTTCATTAAAAAGGTGGAATTATGAACGTTTTAAAAAGTTTATATAAATAGTAGACAAAATAGGTGAAAATAAGTAAGTATATAGTATAGAATAAGATTTAGGAACTTTACTCTGAAAATAAATAAAATAAATTCTTATTATTTTTAAATACATAAGCTTTTTAAAAAAGGGGGTTAGAATACATGGAAGCGAAAAAATATATACTTGATCATTTCGACGATTTTTTTGTTATTCTTTTTGGTAAGAATGATAAATCGGACAAGCTAGTTATTTTAAAAGAAAAGTTTACAATTGACGCTAAAGAAGGAGATCTTCTAGAGATTTCAATTAATGAAGAAAAGACTGGCTATGAATTTAAAATCATTCATGAAGAAGCCGATGACAAAAGACAAAGATTATTAGACTTAATCGAGAATATGGAAAAGAACTAAAAAACTTGAAGCTGATATTTAACAGCTTCAAGTTTTTTTTCTTTCACGAAAGGTATCAAATAAAGAAGGAAAATCCAGTGAGCCAACGAATAGTTATACAGAAGACGTGAGAGGAGGATACAACTTGAACAAGTCATTACTTAAGGGTGTAGAGGGGATTTTTATCCCTGTGAGGGACTCTAAGGTTTCAGCACGCTGGTACGAGGAGGTACTAGGTTTCCAGCTAAACTATATAGAGGAAGAAGCTGCAGTCATGAAAATATCAAGTGAATCACCGACTGTCGTTTGTTTAGTCAAGGTCGAATATCATACTCCTATGAAATTTCCTTCGAATAATTTTGGCGTAGGGAAATATGTTAACTTTATACCCGAGGATATAGAGAAGCTTTACGATGAGTTAAAGTCTAAAGGAATTGCGGTAAACTCACTAGACGGCGATGGGGATAAGAAGTACTTTACGTTTTTTGATCCGGATGGTAATCCACTTGGCGCTTGTCAGTAATGGAGGAGAACAATAATATGTACACATCAATAAAGGACGTAGAAATCTATTTTGAAATATACGGAGAAGGAACCCCTATTTTAATGCTTCATGGGTTTTCCCCTGATATGGAGTTGATGAAGGGATGTATGGAGCCTTTCTTTCAAAAGTCAGGAGCTGCCTATAAAAGAATATACATAGACTTACCTGGAATGGGTAAATCCAAGCAATTCGCTCATCTAAACAATACCGATGATATGTTAGATATAGTGACTGGTTTTATAGAAAAGGAAATCCAAAATGAGGCATTTTTAATAGCAGGAGAGTCATATGGAGGTTATTTGGCACGTGGAGTAATCGCTAGGGAAAGTTTTTCTGTTCTAGGCGCTTTCTTTATTTGCCCCGTTATTTATGCCGCTCGTGATAAAAGAACACTTCCTGTTAAACAAACAGCAGCAAAGGATGAGCTATTCTTACAAACCTTGGGAAGCGATATAAAAGCGGCATTTGAGGATAACTGTGTCGTATTAAATGAACTGACATACAATCGATGGACGAAAGAAATCGTCAGTGGCATGAATCGAGCAGATCAACCATTTCTAGAAAAAATCTCCGGTAATTATTCGTTTGGTAGCTGGTTTAAAGAACCAAAATTTGATCAACCTTCTGTTTTCTTACTTGGAAGGCAGGACGATGTAGTGGGCTTTGAGGATGCTTTCCATTTAAAAGACAACTTCCATCAGGGATCGTACGCCATTTTAGATGGAGCAGGCCATAATCTACAAATTGAAAGGCCCATACTATTTGATGCCTATTTAGAGGATTGGTTAAAACGCATTCACGATAGAAAACTTAGATGAAAAGGCAAGTAATGAACCATTTCGGAAATTTTCGAGATGGTTCATCGCTTGTCTTTTTTGATTAATTATGACATGTGTCATCTTATACTTCTGACTGCTGTGAATGTTAGCATCATTCAATTCACTTTATTATTTTAGATAAGGGCAGGAGCTCTTACTTCAGACGAAAGAGGGATAATTTGATGACAAATGAAAGATTGCGCTTAATTGATATTCTTCGCGGATTTGCAGTGCTTGGAACACTAGGGACTAATATTTGGATTTTTGCTTATTTGGGAGACCTATCTTATACAACAACTTTTAACTATACCGGGTGGTGGTCATTAGACGATTTTCTGAGGATGCTCGTTCTTTTTTTCGTAAACGGTAAGTTTCTAGGGTTATTAACCATTATGTTTGGAGTAGGTCTAGAGATAAAATACCAGCAGGCGAAACGTAAAGGGAATGCGTGGCCAGGCGTGTATGTATGGACATTATTATTTTTACTTGTCGAGGGATTTATACATTTTGCCCTAGTAATGGAATATGACATCCTGATGAGCTATGCGATCACTGGTTTAATCGTTGCTCTTGTGCTTAAACGAGGAGATGCCTTTATGAAAAAAATAATGATTGGATTAGGTGGCTTTCATGCTGGCATTATTCTATTAGTTTTAGTAGCTTCTCTACTAGGGGGATTAAACATGTCATTGGGGACTTATGAGGGAGCTGCCCTATATGAAAGCGGAACATGGTTAAGTCAGGTGGAAAATCGCTTATTCAATTTTATTTACTTTAGATTAGAAGTTATTTTAATCGTTCCAATGAATATATGCTTGTTTTTATTAGGCGTCTTTCTTATGCGCTCGGGCACATTTTCTAAAACAGAGATTGGTAAACATAAGCGAAAAAAATTGTTTCAATTAGGTTTGTATATAGGAATTCCATTAAATCTCCTTATTTTTATACCTGGTGGGGACTTCGATTTACCAGCTCGTTATTTATTCGCACCAATCATGTCTCTTGGCTATATAGGATTATTTGGTATATTAGTAGAATATAGAAAGGTAGAGTGGCTTTGGTCTCGATTAGAAGAAGTCGGGAAAATGTCACTAAGCTGCTATGTTTCACAGAATCTTTTAGCCTCTATAATTTTTTATGGCTGGGGTCTTGGATTAGGTGGGAAAGTAGGAAGTCTATCTATAATCGGCATTTGGCTCAGTATAACACTTTTTCAATTCCTATTTGCCTATTTTTGTATTAACAAGCTTCGAACTGGACCATTAGAGTGGTTAAGAAGAAAAGCGGTAGCTGTAGTCTCCAAATAATTTTGTAAATAGAGGTGACCATCATAAAATTTTACCCACAAGATCAGGCGACCAAATACTTAATCATTGATGTAGCCTCCATTATCTTTCTTATTACTGTTGTCATGCTATCAGATTCAGTCTTACACAATGGCGTAAAGCTTATATTTCTATTGATGATTGTTAGTTCTTTTTATATTTCATTGTGGCATAAGGACTGGCGACTTCTATGTGCTGTAATGGTAGGTTACTCCTCTCTAATCGTATTAAGCTTTTTCGAGGGCTCTGTAATTATTACTTTTGGTTTTTTGTTTGCGGATTTGTTGGGGAGAGCTAAGTTTAAACTTCACATTGGACTTGGGATAGTAGGAATTGCCTCCTTGTTTTTCCTTTTTCTTTGGAAGGAGCAGCTCGATAACATTGACTTTGCTGTAATAGTAGCGTTAATGATTATTCAGCTTGCTTTGCCCATACTACGGTATTTTCTTTTAAAAACATCGAGTTTACAATCTAAATTATCCGAAGTAAATAAACAGCTTGTTCAGCAAGAAGAAAGACAGAGAATTGCTAGAGATCTACATGATACAATTGGCCATACTTTAACAATTATTAAGCTGAAGACAGAGCTTGCTTCCAAATTAGTAGGCACGGAACAAGCTAAGGTTAAGGGTGAGTTAGACGATATTTTAGCAACTACAAGAACTGCTATGAAGCAGGTAAGTGAACTGGTGACGGATATGAAATTTATATCTCTCGAAAGTGAGCTAGAACGTTCGGAGCAAGTACTAACATCTGCGGGAATTAATGTTCAATCTAATCACGACTTTCGCCAACCATTATCTAATGTAGAGGAAACCATGATATCTCTTTGTGTTAGAGAGGCGACAACAAACATACTTCGACATAGTCAGGCGAAATGTTGTGAAATCTATACAGAGTTTAAAGATAAGGTGTTCTACGTACATATCAAGGATGATGGAATTGGTTTAGAGATGAAGAGATTTGGAAATGGTATAGTCTCGATGAAGGAGCGGATGCATTCTTTACAAGGCGACGTACTTGTAAAAGAGGGTTCCTCTGGAGGCACTATAATAACAATCACATTACCAATTCATTCGTAAGGAGGATACATAGTGATAAGAGTAGTAATTGCTGAGGATCAAAAAATGCTTTTAGGCGCATTTTCTTCTTTACTATCCTTTGAAGCAGATATAGAGGTTGTTGGAGAGGCACAAGATGGTCAGAGAGCCTGGGAGCTAATTGTAAAGGAAACACCGGATGTATGTATTTTAGATATTGAAATGCCACATATGACGGGACTGGAGCTCGCTCGAAAAATACAAGAGGAGCAGATTCCAAGTAAAGTTATGATAGTAACTACTTTTTCACGGGTGGGATATTTACAAAAAGCGATTGACAGTAACGTAACTGGATATTTACTGAAGGACGAGCCAATTGATTTGTTAATAGAGTCTATTCGAAAG
This sequence comes from Psychrobacillus sp. FSL W7-1493, assembly GCF_038004905.1. Classification (NCBI taxonomy): domain Bacteria; kingdom Bacillati; phylum Bacillota; class Bacilli; order Caryophanales; family Bacillaceae; genus Psychrobacillus; species Psychrobacillus sp. FSL W7-1493. Next base: position 1,393,102 of record NZ_JBBOSB010000001.1, read on the forward strand.
GTGGCTGCTGGTGAAAGGGTTGTTAGCAGAGATTTAGCAGCCACTCTTTTCATGAAAGTAGAGAATCCTCTGAATGACCGAGAAAGGGACGTCCTCCGTCTCGTTAAAGAAGGGTTAACTACTTCAGAAATCACAAAACGATTATTCTTAACGAAGGGTACTGTCCGTAATTATTTATCCTCGTCTATCCAAAAGCTTCACGTGGAAAGTAGACAACAAGCAGTAAACAAAGCAAATGAAAATGGTTGGCTTGAATAAAATAGAGTTTATATGAGATAGAAACGTGGTAGAGGAATAATGGTGTGAAATGTCGTTAAGTAAAAACTTATAAGGGGGATGGAATCGTGAATTATGAAGTGCTAGAGGGTGCAGAGGAGTTTTTCTACGAGGGAAATCATGTAGGGGTGTTAGTTATACATGGATTTACAGGCTCCACTCAAAGTATGCATTATTTAGGGGAAAGGTTTGCCGAAGCAGGCTTTACTGTTTTTGGACCGAGACTTACCGGTCATGGTACAGATCCAGAGGATATGGAGCGTGCAAGCTATGAAGACTGGATAAAAGACGTGGAAAAAGGGTTGAATAAGCTTCAGGAAACTTGCTCCGACATCTTTGTTTGTGGATTATCTATGGGTGGTACGCTTACTTTATACTTGGCCGAAAACTACCCTGACATTAAAGGCATTATGCCGATAAACGCTGCCGTCTATATGCCTGACATGATTGAAAATTATGAAACCCTTTCTCAAAGTGAGACTCGATTTGTAGAGGGAATTGGTTCTGACATTAAGCAGGCAGGGATAAAGGAGTTAGCTTACCCAAGAACACCAGTGAAATCTATGTCGGATATCATTCTACTATCAAGGCTAGTACGTGATAATCTATCTAAAATAACTGCACCTGCTCTAATATTTAAATCTACAGAGGATCATGTAGTTCCTCCAGAGAATTCCTTTCAAATATATGAAGCAATTTCCTCTGTTGGAAAGGAAATTGTGGAGCTAGAAAATAGCTACCATGTTGCTACGTTAGACGCCGATAAGGAGCTAATAGCAGATAGAAGTATACAGTTTATAAATGCAAGAATATAACTATCTAGTCTCGGAGCCATTGGTTTCGAGACTTTTTTCATTTAGGCAGATTATAAATGAAGTAGATTAAATGATACTAAATCTCCAGTACAACCATTTAAAGGTATTAATATCCACTTTATGGTCAATAATTTATTGTAATTGGAGGGGACGTATATGCTATTAGATGAAAAAGAAATTTATTGCTATAATTGCCGTAAAAAAACGTTATTTACATGTAGGGATTTGCGCAATAATAAAGGTGTCGAAAGCCATTGCAGCGAGTGTCCGACCTTTTGGTTTGAATGGCAAAACAAAGCGGTAGAGCGAGAAATGAAGAAATGGGTAGAATATAATCAAGGATTGTTAAGTACACTAAATAGCACAACAAATATGTGGACATAGAAATGCCTACGAAATAATGATATTTAGCATATATAAAGATGAAGATTACTCAAATGAGTGATCTTCATTTTTTTGTTTTTGTAATTTGTGTAGTTAGAAATTTTCGTAAGTTCTACGATCTGGCAAAGTAGTTGTTTTCCGTTGCGGCGAACGCTTTCCGCGGGCACATTTTCAGCCGTTTCCATCGCTGTGCTCAGTCCGGGGTCTTCAGCTCGCGCTATTCCCGATGGAACCGTTGCCTGCTCTCCAAACATTAAGAATGGAGAGATATCTTACAAGAAATCAGGGATCTTAAAATAGAGATTATGCTAGAACAGTTGATCGCCGTTGAGAGCTGACTTTACGAGGGCACTTTTATGTGATTCTTTTATGTGTAATTTCACTAATTTAGGTGTAATTTAGTTATTCACCATTTGAATATCTATTATCTCCCAACGTATGATTAGAACTTTCCCCTGGTTTTGCATTTGGATTTATTGGATTCTGGTTATTGTTATTAATTTTCTTATTTCTCCAATCAACTAGGAGAGCAAAAGCGATAATAATAAAAAGAATAAGAAGTACTATTAACCAAATCATATTTACCCCTCCTTTGTTTAAAAAAAAATATTTTTATCAACTAACTGTGACGTTCGTTTAAGTGTAACATTTCATCAACAATACGATCTTATGACTATCACAAAGATTTTTATAAATAAAAGCGGAGTCATGTATAAGGGAGGTATTGGGAAGGAGTTTGTCGAATTAGGAATACTTATGATTAAAATGAGGTGAACCTTTAGATGGAATTTATAATTGATAATGATTTTGTTAGTAAAGCAATTTTAGATGTTAATAGAGCCGTGACTTTCAAAACGCCTTTTCCTATTCTTACAGGTATTAAAATTACTGCTGATAAAAATAGCTTAACGCTAGTGGGAAGTAATTCTGATATTGTTATTGAGACAATTATCCCTTTGATGAATGATGGAGTAAAAGTGCTGGAAGTTTATAGGCCAGGGAGTGTTGTAGTATCAGCAAAATACTTAAGTGAAATTGTTAAGAAGCTACCTGGAAAAATACATATAAAAGTAGATGAAAAACAAGTAGTAACCATTCAATCCGAAGACATTGTAACGAAATTATACGGGTTTCATGCAGATGATTACCCTAGCCTCCCTAAAATCGATGAGGATAAATATATTAAAATTCCAAGTGTTGAATTACTGGAAATTATTAAACAAACTGTGTTTGCAGTTTCAAAGAGTGAGTCTAGGCCTGTCTTAACCGGAGTGAACATGTCATTTAAAGATCAGCGATTAAAGTGTGTGGCAACCAATTCCCAACGTTTGGCTTTAAGAGATATTGAAATAAAATCAAATATAGAGGGGTCTTTCAACGTACCAGGAACAAGTTTGAATGAACTAGCCAAAATAATAAGTAATGAAGATAGTGTAATACATATTTTTATATCAGACCGGTATATGACATTTAAAACAAATACAATCTCTCTATTTTCTAGATTGATCGATGGCAATTATCCTAACGTCGACGGATTGTTCCCAAGTAATGCGAACACAATAATTACTCTTAATACCAATCAGCTATTAAAGGGGATAGATAGAGCTTGTCTTTTTGCAAGCGAATGGAAGAATAACAATGTTCATCTTGAAATAATGAATGGTTCAAAAATAAAAATTTCCTCCAACTCCTCAGAGATAGGAAAAATTGAAGAAATCTTACCCATTACGGAGATTACTGGTGAGACAAGCTTAAATATTTCGCTCGATGGTAGTTTTTTAATGGATGCTTTAAAAGCTATACAGGAAGAAGAGGTTAAAATAAGCTTTGGTGAATCCATGAGACCGATCATAATGGAACCAATAGGCAATGCGTCTTATTTACATCTCATTTCACCGGTACGTACATACTAAGATGTTAAGACCGTCTAGTAAGAGGGACCTGATTTTCTCTCTTCGGATATATAGAGACGGATAAACATAAGAAAAAACCCTAGGGAGGTTGAATTAACCACATTCCTAGGGTTTTGCTTGTCGGTTACTAAGCGACAGAATTAACGAGAGTAGAACTCAACGATTAGAGATTCGTTGATTTCAGCTGATAATTCGCTGCGCTCTGGAAGGCGAACGAAAGTACCAACTTTGTTGTCTGCGTCAAATGTAAGGTATTCTGGTACGAAGTTATTAACTTCCATAGATTCGTTTACAACATCTAGGTTTTGAGATTTTTCACGAAGTGAAATTTCTTGACCTGGTTTTAAACGGTATGAAGGAATATCAACGCGTTTACCATCAACCATGATATGACCGTGGTTAACTAATTGACGTGCTCCACGACGAGTGCGAGCAAGACCTAAACGGTATACAATGTTATCAAGGCGAGTTTCAAGAAGGATCATGAAGTTTTCACCATGTTTACCTTGCATTTTACCAGCTTTATCAAACAAAGTACGGAATTGACGTTCGTTAACACCATAAGTGTGACGAAGTTTTTGTTTTTCTTGTAATTGAAGACCGTACTCAGTTAATTTTTTACGTTGGTTAGGACCGTGTTGTCCTGGTGCGTATGGGCGTTTTTCTAATTCTTTACCAGTACCACTTAGTGAGATACCAAGACGACGTGATAATTTCCATGCTGGACCTGTATAGCGAGCCATGAATGACTCCTCCTTTGTATTGGTTTTATTTTGTTGTAAAATAAGAACCAGATGCATTCAGACTAGCAGCCATTTCGTTTTCATGTATCATCGCCCTAGCAGCCGAGGGTTACGGGATACACCATCTATTTTAAATAGAGGAACAAAATGAACAATCTAATCCATACAACTGCTGCATTTATTTTACACAAAGACTATTGTATCTCGTGCACTGTTGAAAGTCAATCATATACATTAGTTAATTAATATTATAGCTATTTTGGGAAATTGAATATATTGACAAGACGGTAATTTTATAGTCAAATTGAATTATAAGGGTATTGGGATAAAAGTATCATAACTTCTCTCCGAAAGCTAAGAGGTGTAATAGATGGCAAACGATATAGACTTAACAAAATTTAAAGGTAGAGTTTTTGATTTATGGACCGATTATACTTTCAGTCAATACAGTGAGACTAATTGGTTTGAAGAACTCAAAGTATTGTTGGCTGAGTTTTTTGACGTTAGGTTTGCCACCTATTATAAACAGGATGCCCATACTTTCATTCAACTGAATTGGAATCACTCACTCGCTAAAAAAAGAGAAGCCATTAGATGGATAGAAATAGAAGGTTTCTTCTATGAAAAAGACTATGCAGAGATTCCTTTTATAAGAAAAGGGGAAAAACAGTGTGGTGAAGTTTCTATTTTGCTTAGAAGCGAGGATCATGAGATTCTTGGGATGTTAGTAATGGAAGCAACAGAGAAATGGGAAAAATTCGCTAAGACATCTGAAGTAAATGAATTTATATTAATCATTAGTAAATTAGTAAGAATGGTTAGAAAGTCTATCTTCTTAACAGAACAGGAGCAGCAATACAGAAATCTTTTTAACGTGACAAAGATGTTCCATTCTACACTTGAGGTAGATCAAATCTTAAAAGGCACACTATTGGCTGTTCAGGATGCTTTTCCTGACTTTGAAAATACATTGATTCTCTCTAACGATCAAGATCGTAAAACTTCTGTTCCATATAAACTATTTGATTATACCTCGGAGAGACCAAGTACTGTTGAAGCGTACGTATCCGGAGAAATAACTTCAGATTTAGTAGAAAATTCGAAGATGAAACTATTAAATATACCAATTAAGGGGAAGCAGGGGATCTACGGTATCCTACAAGTATCTACCCCGATGGATTATCTGTTTTCAATCAGGCAGAAGGAATTTATGAAGATGCTTGCTGCTACTGCTGGAAACGCCCTAGAAAATGCTAAGTTGTTTATTCAGTCTCACCGTTTAGTTGGTGACTTACAATTAATCAATGAGACGACTCATAAATTGAATATGAATTTATCACAAGAAGACATGGTCATATTCTTAAGAAATCAACTAATAAAATCATTTCAGCCAGAGCATGTTTGTTTTGTATTTATAGAGGATGATGAATACTCGATAAGTGTGGCAAACTCTGATTATTTTTACACATTAGAAGGTCAAATGTATATTCAACATGTAGGAAACCAATTTAAAAAGCTTAAGGATTCACTGTTTGTGGCTGATTTCAATCGACTAAGTAATGCGAACGTTGCATATCGATCTCTTGTGGCAATTCCTTTAAGAGAACAAGAAAATATTACTGGGTTTAGCATAGTATTGCACAGCGATCCGTACTATTTTTCCTTTGATAGCTTCAAATTAATGCAATCCTTAATACAGCATTCCTCCTTGGCCCTTACTAATTCCGCGCTGCGCAATAAATTACAAGAAATGGTTGATCGTGACCACCTGACGAATCTCTACGCAAGAAGCTATTTAGATAGATACGTAGAGGAGTCTATGATTAATGATACTAGTGGGATATTCGTATTAATGGATATTGATAACTTTAAGCAAGTGAATGATACCCATGGCCATCAGATCGGAGACAGCATTCTTAAACAAATTGCGAAGGTAATAGAGAAAAGAGTAGAAAATGTAGGAATAGGTGCAAGATGGGGTGGAGAAGAGCTAGCTCTATATTTTCCCCAGATGTCTGTGGAGGAAGGTAAGAGAATTTGTGCGGACCTCTTAGAAATAATCCCTATTTATACAAATCCAAGTGTGACCGTTTCTGTTGGTTTATCTGGGTGGAGTAAAAGAGAGGATGCAGACTTTCATAATTTGTTTCATCATGCAGATATTGCACTATATGAAGCGAAAAATAATGGAAAAAACCAGCTATGTATCTATGAGGTAACTTGTCATTAAGATGAGTTGCCTTTTCTTTTTTTGGAAATATGTGTACACTATATTTGAAAGCGTTTACAAAAGGGGTGCACGATTTTGGGAAAATCATCAATGGAAAAAGAAACATCACTTATTCATCAAGGATACGCCACAGAGGACCATCGTGACAGTTTAGCAGTTCCACTCTATCAAACTTCTACATTTGCATTTGAAAATGCAGAGCAAGGTGCGAAACGGTTTGCAGGAGAGGAAGCAGGAGGGATCTATTCCCGACTAGGTAATCCGACTGTTCAAGTGCTAGAGCAAAGAATGGCAGCGATAGAAAATGGAGAGGGTGCGCTTGCTTTTGGGTCGGGGATGGCCGCAGTAAGTACAATCCTAGTATATTTAACTAAAGCGGGTGACCATATCTTATGCACAAGAGGAATTTATGGTTGTACATTTGGGTTACTAAACATAATGGAGGAAAAATATAATATTTCGCATAGCTTGGAAAAGTTGTCAACCGAAGAAGAAATTGAGGCAGCTATTAAACCAAATACGACATGTATTTACGTGGAAACACCGATCAATCCAACGATGGAAATCGTAGATATCGCATTAATCGTCAAAATTGCACAGAAACACAAAATTCCGGTAGTAGTGGATAACACTTTCTGTTCTCCATATCTACAAAATCCGTTAGACTTAGGAGCAAACTTCGTACTGCATAGTGCAACGAAGTATATTAACGGTCATGGAGATGTTATAGCAGGGATTCTAGTAGGTAAGGAAAAAGAACAAATGGACATAATTCGTTCGACTGTTCAGAAGGACTTTGGCGGCATCATATCACCATTTGATGCGTGGCTGTTGATTAGAGGGTTAAAAACGTTACATGTCAGAATGGATAGACATTCTAGTAACGCAGAAAAAGTATTTACATTTTTAGAGTCCCATCCTTCTATTGAGTCCATTTATTATCCTTTCGATAAAAAAAATCCTCAGTATGAGGTAGCAAAAAGGCAAATGAAAAACGGGGGAGGACTAATTTCATTTGCTGTTAAGGGTGGTAAGGAAAAAGCACAGCAGCTTATGAATGCTCTTTCGCTCATTAAAATTGCAGTAAGCCTAGGGGATGCCGAGACACTAATCCAACATCCAGCAACTATGACCCACTCTGTAGTACCTAGCAAAGAGAGAATTGCTATGGGTATAACCGATGGATTACTAAGGCTGTCAGTTGGTCTCGAGAGCACAGAAGACATTATTAGAGATTTAGAGCAAGCCTTAGATAAATTGTAACAAAACGAAAGAGGATGAAATGACAGAAGTCATCACATCCTCTTTCAATCTAGTTAACTAGAAGTTATATATGCTTAATAAGGACATCTACGAACTGTTCTAGTCCTTTTCCATCCTCAGCAGTAAATCGATCTTTTATAGGGCTATCAATATCTAAAACTCCGAGAAGTTTACCCTCTCTTACAATAGGAACAACAATTTCTGATTGTGAAGCGGCATCACAAGCTATATGACCAGGAAATGCATGAACATCAGGTACGATAATTGTTTCCTGTGTTTCCGCTGCTGTACCACATACGCCTTTACCAAGTGAAATACGAACACAAGCAGGTAGACCTTGGAATGGCCCAAGCACAAGTCCACCATCTTCGACTAGGTAAAATCCAACCCAATTAATTTTGTCGAAGAATTGGTTTAAAAGAGCAGAGGCGTTACTTAAGTTGGCAATTGCATTAGTTTCGCCCTCTAAAAGAGCATCTAGCTGTTTACACAATAATGAATAGCTAGCGGACAAGTCAGTTGAATAGTTAGTTGTTTGAAACATATACATTCTCCAATCTACAAGATATTATTAAAACATTTATAATACTGGTGTAAATCTTTTGCTTGGTGCGCATCTGATCCAAAAACTATAGGTACACCTAATTCCTTTGCCAAAGAAATATAGGGAATTGGAGGATAGCTCTCTTTGCAAAAAGGCTTAGCAAAGCCTGCACTATTTGCATCTAACTCTAACAATCTATTCCTCATTTCTACTAATATACCTAAGATGTCTTCATGATCATCAACAATTTCAGAAAGTGCATGCTGAAACTTATGTACAAGGGTAATATGTCCAATCCGTTTTGGCTTATATATTCCTAAGTCGCTCGTTATTGAATCCATCAACGTTTTGTAATACAATTTATAGACAGACATAGGACTACCAAGTTTTTCGACGAATCTCAGGTAAACTTCCTTAGAATAATCGATACATACATATTGATTTTGATCGTGTAAAAAATGTACGGATAGAATGGAATCGTCTAAATAACTTCCATAGTTGTTTAAAAACTCCGTAGTTTCTGATTCAAAACCTGAAATATAATCAATCTCTAAGCCTGTAGATATAACAATATCTCGTTTATACTGTTTTTTCAACTGATTTAGTTCCGTTAAATATGCCTCTAAGCGATGAAAATCCATACCACTATCTTTATCTGGCGTGGGGTCTATAAAGCTGGAAGGCAACGGAGCATGCTCGGTAAAAGTGATTTCTTGAAAACCATTTAGAATAGCCTTTTCAATATACTGGTTAAAACTATCCAGTGTTCCATGAGGACAGTAAGGGGTATGTATATGTCCATCTTTTTTCATAGCAGTTGGGCTCCTTTTGTAGAAAGTTACATTATTTTTTAACATTTCTTAGGTTTATTCTTATTTAATGAAACAATAACATAAAAAGCATGGTAATATATATAGTAAGATACAATTCGCACTTTTTGATTTTGGAACAGGAACAGGGGGCTTACGATGAGGTATATCATCCCAGCAGTCATTGTACTTTTAGTAATTGCAATCATTGCATTTATCATACGAAAGAAACACCAAACAGAAATAGCTCGCTTAGAGCATGAAAAGCACCAAATTCAAAACAAGCCTATTTTAGAGGAAATGACTAAAGTTAAACAGCTAAATATGAATGGGCAAACAGAAGAAATGTTTGAAAGATGGCGCAATAATTGGACCGAAGTAATGGATGTACATATGCCTAAGATTGACGTTCTTTTGTTTGATGCGGAAGAATATGTAGATAAGTTCCTTTTTATGAAGGCCACCAAAATCGAAAAAGAACTTCAAACTTTGATTTCTACTTGTGATGAGAAAATGTCAGGTATTATCAAAGAGTTAGAGGAACTAATCGGTAGCGAGGAAAAAAACCGCATAGAAATAGAACAGCTTAAGGACCAACATCGTTCAGCAAGAAAAACATTGTTAGCCCATCAATATTCTTTTGGCGAAGCAGCTCCTGCTCTAGAGGCTAAATTAGAATCCTTCTTACCACTCTTTGAGGAATTTGACCAGCTAACGGATACTGGAAACTACTTAAGCGCTAGAGAAATAGTGATCAACATACAAGATGAAGGACAAAAGTTCTTTCATAAAATACATGAAATTCCAACTTTACTTACTGAGATTCAGCATAAAATCCCTGCTACGATACATGAGCTACGAAACGGTCAAAAGGAAATGGAAGCAAGTTCTTATTACTTGCAGCATTTAGAAATGACTAAAAAGTTAGATGATTTAGAAGCAGAGCTTGCAGAGTTAAAGACCTCTATTATTAGTCTAGATGTTGGTAAGCCATTGATTCGTGTGGGAGAGATAAAAGAAGAAATTGAAACGTTCTATGATCTATTGGAAAAAGAAGTAATAGCTAAAAAGTACGTGGATAGCTATAAGGACCAGACAGCTATTCGTTTGAGAGAAGTAACTACAGCTACTAGAGCGATCAATGAAGAAGCGACTTATGTACAGCAAAGTTATCGTTTACCTGAAAAAGAAGCTGAAATACCACAGAGCTGTCTAAAAGAGCTAGAGGAGCTAGATAAGAAATTTAGCATGCTTGCTCTCCGAGTAGAGGAAGAGAAATCAGCTTATTCAAGTCTTCAGGAAGAACTGAACGAAATTGCGGAAGAGATTGATCGATTATACGAAGAGCAGGATCGCTTCGCAAACCGTTTAAAAAATCTTCGCATCGACGAAAACAAAGCTCGAGAAAAGCTGGATGACTTAAAAATATTATTGCATGATACGGATCGTATGATTCAAAAAGCCAATATTCCAGGTATCCCAGAAGAAATGGATGTCCGATTAGAAGAAGCGGAAGAGCATATTTATGTTGCTATGCAAAGCTTGCAGGAAGTTCCTTTAAATATGACATTGGTCGATGGTTATTTGGAAAAGGCAGAGGCATGCATGGAAGATGTACATCATAAAGCAAAAGAAATGTTAGAAAATGTAGAGCTAACTGAAAAAATTATTCAGTATGGAAATCGTTATCGTGCGTCGCATCCAAATGTTCATGCACGTTTACTCGAAGCAGAGGAAGCATTCAGACAATTGCGCTATGCTAAGGCATTGGAAGATGCGGCAACTGCAGTAGAAGAAGTGGAACCAGGAGCTTTAAAGAAAATCGAAATGATGATTAAAGAAGCAGCTTGGCGTACATAACATGGTATCTTAAAAACAGATAGAAATGTAGACCACCTCACTACTTGTGATGGTGGTCTTTTTCCTAAGAAGGAGAGAGAATACTTTGATTTATTTGGATAATAGCGCAACAACAAAAGTATTACCGGAAATAATGGATACTTTTGTCGCTGTGAACGAAACATATTGGGCAAATCCATCCTCTATTCATGAATTTGGTCATAAAACGAACCAGTTATTACAATCAGCGCGAGAACAAATAGCAGAAATTCTGCACACTGCTAGTGCTAAAATATACTTTACGTCTGGTGGTACGGAGTCCAATAATTTAGCGATATTTGGACTTGCAAACAAATATAAATTTAGAGGAAAGCACGTACTTATTTCTCAAATTGAACATCCTTCTATTATAGAAGCTGCTAAACAATTGGTTGATATGGGTTTTGAGGTGGAATGGATTCCGGTCGATGCTAGCGGAACAATTGATTTAAATGAGTTTTCCAAACTGATTCGCGCAGAAACGATGCTAGTGAGTGTTATGCATGTTAACAATGAAACGGGTGCTGTGCAGCCACTTAAAGCATTGAGCACAATTGTGAGAAGAGAAAGTAAGGCAGTCATCCATGTTGATGCAGTACAAAGCTTTGGTAAATTATCGATAGACTTTAAACGGTATGATATAGATGCAATAACTATTTCTTCTCATAAAATTCACGGAATAAAAGGCTCCGGTTTACTTGCACTTTCAAAAACAAGAGAAATAGAGCCTATACTGTTCGGTGGAGGACAAGAATCGGGTATTAGAAGTGGCACAACTCCAGTTCCATTGGCAGTAAGCACAGCAAAAGCAATGAGAATTGCTAGTACTGGCTTGGAAAAAAATTCAACACACATGAAAAATCTAACTGACGAGCTTGTTCAGTTTCTCCATGGCTTCGAACGTATTAAAATGATTTCCCCAGAGAATCGTGCTCCCCATATCGTTACTTTTTCTGTGCGAAAAATCAAGGGAGAGGTTATAATCAATGCATTGCAAAAAAGAGATGTCATTGTCTCTACTAGTAGTGCTTGTTCTTCTAGACAAACAAAAACAAGCCACGTGTTAAAGGCGATGCATATATCAGATGACTATATAAAGGGTGTTATCCGTTTAAGTATCAGTCCTCTAACGACCGAGGAAGAAATAGAGACATTTAAAAAAATATTCACCGAAGTGATGAATGTTATAAAAGGAGATTAAATGCAATGAAATGGGAGAAAATTTTAGTTAGGTACGGAGAACTTTCAACTAAGGGTAAGAACAGAAAACAGTTTATTAATCATTTACGAAATAATATTAAGTTTTCCTTTGTAGACTTACCAAATATAAAGGTACATGCTGAGCGAGATCGCATGTTTTTAACTTCTACGGATGATGAAGAAATCCAAGAGCTAATCAAACGGTTACCTAAAATTTTTGGTATTCAATCGTTTAGTCCGGTTGCTTCTTGTTCACAAGATATAGAAGATATTAAAAAAACAGCATTAGAGATCATGGAAAGTCTTGAGACGGAAGATAAAACATTCCGAGTTACAGTAAAACGTACTGACAAGCGCTTTCCAATGGATACGTATGAGCTACAAACTACTATCGCTAGCCATGTGTTAAGACAATATCCAGCCTTGAAGGTTCAAATGAAAAAACCTGAAATCGATTTACGTATCGAAGTCTTGACCGATGCTGTATATATGATGGCTCAAGTAATTCCTGGTGCAGGTGGAATGCCATTAGGATCTAATGGTCGTTCCTTATTGATGCTGTCAGGTGGAATTGATAGTCCTGTAGCTGGTTATATGCTAATGAAGCGTGGCGTAAGATTAGATGCGATTCATTTTCATAGTCCGCCATTTACTAGCGAACGATCAAAAGAAAAGGTAATGGATCTTGCCAATCAGTTAAGCCATTTTGGAGCAACTGTGCGTCTTCATGTCATACCTTTCACTGATATACAACAAAGTATTCAGGCTCAAATTCCCGAAAATGTTTCCATGACTACGACTAGAAGAATTATGATGAAAATTGCAGATCTAGTTCGCGAAGAAATTGGAGCACTAGGAATCGTGACTGGTGAAAGCTTAGGTCAAGTAGCAAGCCAAACACTTGAAAGCTTAACAGCTATAAATGCAGTGACATCTACACCTATTTTTAGACCGTTAATATCAATGGATAAACTAGATATTATAGATATTGCCCGGGAAATCGGGACTTATGACACATCAATTCTTCCATATGAGGATTGCTGTACTATTTTCACACCTTCTTGTCCAAAGACTAAACCGAAGCTAGAGAAAGTGGAATACTATGAAAGCTTTAAGGATTTTGATGAATTGATAAAAGAAGCAGTTGAAAATAGAGAGACGATTTCATTCCCAAAGAAAAAAGAAAATGCTTTTGAAGATCTATTGTAAAAAATAGCAAAATATACCTCATATCTTGTGTACATAAAAAGAATGAAATCGACCATTCTAATTTCACAAGGAGGTGATTACAATGTCTTCAAACAACAACAGCAACCAACTTTTAGTTCCTGGTGTAAAGCAAGCTCTTGATCAAATGAAATATGAAATCGCTCAAGAATTTGGTGTAAATCTTGGAGCAGATGCATCAGCGCGTGCCAACGGATCCGTAGGCGGAGAAATTACTAAGCGTTTAGTGCAAAAAGCTCAACAACAAATGAACGGTTCAAACAGCTAATCATATAAAAGAGAAGTCGGCAGGAAACTGCCGGCTTTTTCCTATTTTACGCATCAATTTTCATGGTACATATATTAAAAAATTTCTAAAAATTAAATTTATTATATAAAAAATTGGAAAAATCCCCTATACTTTATATTAGAACAAGAAGGGGGAAATGATTCATGAACAAAATGGATTTAATCGCACCATCACACTATAACCTAGTAAGCGAGTTCGAAAAGTATAGTAAGGATGAAAGTAGGTTAGCTCTTATTTGGGAATCTGATAAAGGGGAAAAGAAACAAATCACCTATAAAAATTTACTCCTCCGAGCAAATAAAATTGCCAATTTATTTACGAGCAAAGGCCTTAAAAAAGGCGATGTCGTTCTTATTATGGTTCCTAGACTGATCGAAGCATATGAAGTTTATATTGCAGCGTTAAAAGCAGGATTAGTTGTAATCCCAAGCTCCGAGATGCTCAGAGCTAAGGATATTGAATATCGATTAACCCATAGTGAAGCAAAAGCAATCATAGCTTTTGAACCGTTCCTCTCCCAATATGACGATGTAAGCAATTTAGAAAACAAACTACTATTTGTCATTGGACAAAGTCAAAATCAATGGATATCTCTTACAGATGAAATGGAAAAGGAAAGCGAGGATTTTTCTACAATTGAAACATTAAAAGAAGACATGGCTTTCTTATCTTATACAAGTGGAACAACCGGTAATCCTAAAGGTGTTGTACATACCCACGGTTGGGCTTTTGCACACTTACGGACATCAGCTCCCAACTGGCTAGGGATTGAAGATGGTGACGTTGTATGGGCTACAGCAAGTCCAGGCTGGCAGAAATGGATCTGGAGTCCTTTCTTAGCTACGCTTGGAAGCGGTGCAACAGGATACGTTTATAACGGCAAATTCGATGCAAAAGTATATCTACGTAATATCCAAGAACAACAGGTAAATGTTCTATGTTGCACGCCTACGGAATACCGAATCATGGCAAAGGTAGATGGGTTAGCGGATTATAATTTATCTAGTCTCCATAGTGCTGTTTCTGCTGGTGAGCCATTGAATAGAGAGGTTATAGAAACGTTTGGAAAATTATTTGACCTAGAAGTGAGAGACGGATATGGCCAAACTGAAAATACATTGCTAGTCGGTACGATGAAAGGGATGGAGGCTAAGCCAGGCTCTATGGGTAAACCTACTCCTGGAAACAAAGTAGAAATCGTTAACGACCAAGGAGAGCCATGTGACGTAGGAGAAGTAGGAGACATTGCTGTTCATGTTGAAACTCCTGCATTGTTTAAGGAATATTTAAAAGATCCGGAAAGAACCTCGATGCAGTTTAGAGGAGATTATTATATTACCGGAGACAGAGCTAGGAAGGACGAAGACGGCTATTTCTGGTTTGAAGGTAGAGGTGACGATATAATCATTAGCTCTGGATATACCATTGGACCGTTCGAGGTTGAGGACGCTTTAACAAAGCATCCACTAGTACAAGAATGCGCAGTCATCGGTAGCCCAGATGAAATAAGAGGGACTATTGTTAAAGCATTTGTGGTGCTAAGAGATCCTTCCCTACAAGTATCGGATGAGTTAGTTAAGGAGCTTCAAGACCACGTGAAAGCGCTAACCGCACCTTACAAGTACCCTAGAGAAATAGAATTTATATCTGAGCTTCCAAAGACAACCTCTGGGAAAATTAGAAGAATTGAGCTTAGACAAAAGGAATTGTTAAAGACTAAATAATAAATAATTTATAGCCGAGACTGTAAACAAGCCTTTTAAATGCTTGTTTGCAGTTTTCTGCTTTTGAGTTAAAACTGAGTAAGAGAACCATCTTTAGTGACTTTTATGTATGTAAAGTAGAATTGATTTCCGCTTTTGACGGACGCTTTTAGGGTGAGATGTCTACCATACATCTCTAAAATCAGTAATACATAAAACTAGATATTTATGAATTCAATTTTAACAATATTCGAAAATATATGGAACCATCTTTTCGCTTTTTCGTAAACAATAGAAAGGGGATGAAAAGATGGATTTTATAATAAACTTCATTATTATTACTTTATTTATTTGTCCAATTATTGCACTGATTCACGAATCTGGACATGCATTTTTTCTGAAAATATTTGGTGCAAAAGTAAGTGAGTTTTCTATCGGTAACGGTGATGTACTTTGGAGGAAAAACAATTTTTTCATTAAAAAGGCATACTTTTTTGGTGGGAGAGTTTTCACTGAAGACTATAATATGTTGAGTAAAAATCAAAGAACCTTCTATTTCTTAGGCGGTGTGTTCTTTAATTACCTATCTGCACTAGTACTTCACTTATTAACTGGTTATGAATTCCTAGTTTTTCGAAATTACTTAGATAGTTTTATTTTTGTATCGTATCTTACTGTACTAATTAATCTAATTCCACTTAATACAATCCTAGGTGAAACTGATGGTAAACAATTAGTTAAAATATATAAGAATTAATAAGATATGATTATTCTTTCACTAACGGACGCTTTAATAAAAATATAGACATCAAAATGAGCTTAGAGTCACATTTCCGAGCACATTTTTTTGCATTTTTTTATTGGCTATGTTAAAGGCTAGGGTTGTTTCTTTGTGAAGCCATTTAGTTTGTGAAATGTAACACTTAAACTAGCTAGAGAAGTTAAATAAGGGGGCGAGTACTTAATGAAGTGGAAGAAAAGATGGACTGCAATCGTTTTGTTAATAGTACTTCTTATAGTACTAATTGCTAACATAGATACCTCAAAAGAGACAGTTATTTATCACGTTCCTGAAGGATTCAAAGGTTGTATGACAATCTATTATAGTCAAAAAGGACATGAAAGCTTGGAATTGGTGGATAATAAAATAATAATAGATATTCCTAAAGATGGGAAGGTAGTAACTTCTACATCAGAGAAAGAATTCAATAAGATTGGATGGCATAAAACAAGGGCTTATTACGTGGATAATACTGGTGCAAGAATAAAGGAAATACCCAATTCAATGTATCTAAACGGCTCTACTTCCATATCAAATAATGACCCTAAGTCAGCACGATTTTCTATATCGTTTGATGGTAGATCTGATAATTGTCATTAAGTGATAGAAATGGATGTAAACCAAGTTAAAATCCATACATGGCATCATTTCGATGGTCTATTTATATGTCCAAGATATCAAGTTGATCCCAGATATGCTTTGTGAAATGTTACACTTAAACTAACTCAGCAGTTTAGTGGAATAAGAAAATTTGTTAAAAGTACTATATTTTTATCTGAGAATGTTATGAGAAAGGGGTTCGAAGTGCCTATTTATTCAATAAATAATTACGAAAAATTAAAAGACATTTATTTACACGATTCCGAACTTCAAAATATATTGGTTAAGTACAGTAAAAAGGAAATAGAAATAAATCTAAGAACAGCGACGAACCAAGACACAAATGCAAGGGAAATTAAGTTGTTTTTCAATGAGGTAAGAAATTTACACGTTCCAATGCTAGAACCATGGGGAAGTGGCTTTTATATCTACTCAATTGGTTTAGAAGTAGAAGATGAATATATTAAGACTACAATTACATTAAACTCTGGGGACGAAATAAGATGTGTCTCAGAAACAATAGAAACGGATTATTCTTATTAAGCTAACGAGGTGCTTTAGTATAAATGAAATCAAACTATAATGAGCTTGGAGAAAATATCAAAGCTCATTTTTTGTGTCTTAAATTAACCTTTACCTTTAACATAGCCTTTTTATTCTAAAAATAATTTCTGTACTTGGAAGCCGTAGATTTTCTATCTTAACTTATCCAAAGGGAATGGTAATAAATAAATAAATAATAAGATACCCTAACCTTATTATGAAGCAAAACCTATTCAGCAATTGGCTATCAAAGATTCCACACGATCAATTTCTAATTATTGATTGAAGCTGCAGGTGGCGACGCAAGTAGGGCTTATCGCTCCCCCCACGGAAAGCATCCACCGTAAGCGAAAATCAATTTTACTTTACTCATAAAAAGAGCGGTATACCTGTTCCTCTTATCTATTAATTATAAGCGTAGGTGTTTTCTCATGTTAATTTAAAATAATTCTTAATATATTTACTTTAGTTAGATAAAGTACTATAATAATCCTATTATTTCGAGTGTCAAAGTATGTAAAGAAGGTGTCATTTTGAACGCAGAAGAAAAGCAAGGAATTATTGTAGTTGTGTTGGCATATGCTTGGTGGGGGTTCATGCCCATCTATTGGAAGCTACTAGATCATGTTGCCAGTGGTGAAATATTATCTGGAAGAGTAATCTGGTCATTTGTTTTCACATTGTTGTTAGTACTGCTAGGTCGAAAATTTTCTGTTTTAAGAGAAGACCTAAAAAACTTATGGAAGGATAAAAAATCATTTTGGAGTCTTGTTTTAGCCTCCTATTTAGTGACAGGTAACTGGTTTTTATACATATTTGCAGTAAATGAAGGTTATATAGTACAAGCAAGCCTCGGGTATTATATCAACCCGTTACTATCGGTTCTACTTGGTATTATCTTTTTAAAGGAAAAGCTTTCTTTGGCGCAAAAGATTTCCGTTCTAATAGCTGCTACAGGGGTAGTCTTACTAACAATCTCCTACGGAGTGGTTCCTTGGATTGCCATGTTGTTAGCAAGCACCTTTGCATTTTATGGGTTGATCAAGAAAAGAATCACCATCGATCCTTTAAGAGGGCTGACAATTGAGACATTATTTGTGCTCCCTGTGGCATTAGCTTACTTTAGCCACCTGGTTGTATCAGATCAAGCAGTATTTTTCTCAAGTAATATCTCGACAACCATACTCCTTGTACTTACTGGAGTCGCTACTGCCGTACCGCTTGTGCTTTTTGCAAAGGGAACAAAAACGATGCCTCTATATATGTCAGGTTTTATTCAATATATAGCACCAACACTAATGTTATTAATTGGTATCTTTGTTTACGGTGAGAAATTTAGCAAAATAGAGTTTATTTCATTTTCATTCATATGGGCTGCTCTATTACTTTTTACTTTTTCAAAAATAATCGAATTAAGAAGAAAGAAAATGTTAATAGTATAAGTAAGAATTATAGGAACGAACGTTTTACCTTATCCCAATAGCTATTATTTTTTAGTTTAACCGTCTTTACTACTCTATCGCTTAAGGAAAGGGCAACAGTATCCACGTGCTGAATACTTAGCGCCTCGTTATCAGTACTCATGGATGGATAATCATTCCAATCCTGTTGAAGGCGAAGTTCAAGTGTTCGATCGCTGCTTAATATAAACGGAGACCCAAGAGTTCGGTATTCATTGCTATTCATAGATGCAATCTCTGCAACTTGGATGCATCGTAAGAGTGGATCTACGACAGCTCCGTTTAATGACTTATTATAGGCGGAACTTCCAGTCGGCGTGGAAATAACCATTCCATCCCCACGAAAGGTTTCAAAATGCTTGTGGTCAATAAAAATATCTAAAACAAAAGATTTAATGATATTGGAACGAATGGTAAACTCATTAAGACAATAGAATTTTGGGTTGCTATTAACAGATACCTCTAAAACAGGGTATTTACGTACAACAATCTTATCTTTTAATACCGCTTCAGCCATTTTCTCTATGTCATCAACGAAAAAATCACAGTACATATTTAAAGAGTCAGTAGTCGAGATACCCGCGTACAACGTATCTTGTCTAAATCCAGTTTTTCTTACCGCCTGTAAAAAGGTCGCGTCGGATCCGATACTGACGATAATAGAAGCCTCTTCAAAATTTTCCACTGCTACAAACCCATGTTGGTGTATAACTTTTTGTATCGATTCTTTACGTTTTAGAGAGTGTGCGTCATTCTTTGTGTATAGGTAGATATTATTTCTTGAAGTCATAAGCATGCTCCTTTTTATAGGGCTTAGACTGCGAAGCACAGAATCTATTAAGTTTACATGTACTTTTAGTCTATGTATTATTATTTTATCATTTAGTGAAACATTTAGACATTTATAACGTATGTAAGAAGGAAAGAAAAAGGAGGAAATTAGTAATATGAATATGAAACGTTGGTTGGCCATTGTAGGAGCTGCAATTTTGTTAGCCATATCCTTGGTTGTTAATACTGCTTCATCCATATTCTCAACAGATTGGTCTACATTTATGGAAGACGTCAGTTCCACAGCTAATACAGAGTTCTATGAAACAGTCCTACAGCCAGGAAGTATGAATAAACGAGTGGCTGTACTTACAGTAGACGGTACCATTCAAGATACTGGTGGAACTACTAGCTTGTTTGGAACAGAAGGATATAATCATCAATTTTTCCTTCAACAATTAGATCAAGTGAGAAATGACGACTCAGTTAAGGCAGTCGTTCTTCAAGTAAACTCCCCTGGTGGAGGAGTAGTGGAATCAGCACAAATCTATAAGGAAATAGTAGAGATTCAAGAAGAAACCGGCAAACCATTTTATGTTTCGATGGGAAGCATGGCAGCTTCAGGAGGATATTACATATCTGCACCAGCCGATAAAATCTTTGTCAACAAAGAAACACTGACAGGTTCTATAGGGGTTATTATGCAAAGCATAAACTATGGCGGCCTTGCTGAAAAGTACGGCGTGGAATTTGTGACGATCAAATCAGGGCCATATAAAGACATTATGAGTCCAACGAGAGACATGACAGAAGAAGAGCGAGCAATGCTACAAGATATGCTAAATGATTCTTATGAGGACTTTGTTGATATTATTGAACAAGGAAGAAATATGACAGAGGCTGAAGTTAAAAAAGTAGCAGATGGAAGAATATTAAACGGAAGACAGGCTGTGGAGTCTGGTCTTGCGGATGAGCTTGGTTTCTTAGAGGATGCCGTAGCTGCTATTCAAAACGATTATGACTTAGGGGATGCAGAAGTATTTGAGTATGGTTTTTCTCCTAGCTTCTCTTCGTTATTTGCGATGAAGGCACAATCATTTTTTGGAGTAGACATTGAATCTAAATTGATTGCTAAGCTAATTGCAGATAATTCTGCACCAAAAATGATGTACCTTTATGGAAATGAATAAGGAGGGAATACAATGAGTGAGTTAGAACCAAATAACCATGAGCTTGTAAAAGAAAGCCCGCCTGTTCGTCAAACAATGGCCGTTTCGAAAACGGAAAGCTACGTACAAAAGGCTGCTGGTTTTTGGATACGCTTCTGGGCTTATATAGTAGATTTGCTAGTGCTATCTTCTGTAGGCATGCTGTTAATCAAACCAGTTTTCCGCTTGTTCTCATTGGATGTAAGCAGTTCGAGCTGGTATGCTCCAATTTCACTTACAACAGCAATTCTTTTCTATTTGTACTTTGTTCTTATGACGAAGTTCTTTTCACAAACAGTGGGTAAAATGATTTTTGGCATTCGTGTTGTATCTAAAGGAGAAGGAAAGCTAACATGGGGTACGGTTTTATTCAGAGAATGGGTAGGACGTCTAATATCAGTCATACCATTTAACCTACCGTATGTAGTTGCGGCCTTTACGCCACAAAAGCAAGCTATCCATGATTTTATTGCAGATACACTAGTAATACACGAATCTTCCTATGACAAAAAGGAAATTGTAGAATATAAGCGCACTCCTGTTGCAAATGAGTTGCAAGAGACAAACGAATTCTAGTAAGATGAGAGTATCGAAAAGGAGGCTACATAATTATGACACAAGTAACATTTAAAAATAATCCTGTAACATTATTAGGCAAAGAGGTAGAGGTTGGGGAAAAAGCTCCAAACTTTACAGTATTGGCAAATAACCTATCGCCGGTTACTCTTGAGGATTCAGCTGGAAAAACTCGCCTGATTAGTGTAGTACCTTCCCTTGACACTGGTGTTTGTTCAGCACAAACTAACAAGTTTAACGAAAGTGCTGCAAGTCTTGGTGATGATGTTGTTATTTTAACAATCTCTGTTGACCTACCTTTTGCACAGTCTCGTTGGTGTGGAGCAAATGCAGCAGATTCTATTCAGACATTATCTGATCACCGTGACCTTTCTTTCGGGAAAGCATTCGGAATAGTAATGGAAGAGTTACGCTTACTTGCTCGCTCGGTATTTGTAGTAGATAAGAATGGTGTTGTAACTTACAAGGAAATCGTAAGTGAAGGTACTAACCACCCTGACTACGAAAAAGCGCTTGAGGCTGTTAAAGCAGCTCAATAACTAACACTATAAAAAATAAGTAAACCCACTCTATTTCGAGTGGGTTTTCATTTGAGGGATCAGTATGCAAACAAATGTAGAAAAAATCTTTTCATTTATCGATCAAGAAGCCACATATATTGAAGAGCAGGAATCTGCTCCTTATTTAGAAGGAATCGTCTATGCACTTGAGCTATGGCTTGAAAATAAAAAAGCTCCTGACCTTGTGAATCCTAAAAAAGAAGAGATTCGTAAAGCTATCCAGCTCGCTATTTTAAAAGGGATGAGCAAGTCTACTCAAGCAAATCACCAAATGACACCGGACGCAATTGGCTTACTATTAAGCTACTTCGTAAAAGAAATGAACAAGGAGAAAAAGGAGCTGTCCTTTTTAGATCCAGCACTAGGTACTGGAAACCTTTTATTCACCCTAATGAACGTCATTCCGAATACTTCCCATGCGTTTGGAGTTGAGATAGACGAGTTACTTATTCAGCTTGCTGCGCAGGTTGGGGAACTACTGGAGCAGGACATCCAGTTATTTAGACAGGATGCAATTCGTCCATTGATGATTGATCCTGTCGATATAGTTGTAAGTGACTTGCCAGTAGGATATTATCCAGACGAAGAGGCCTCGAAGGATTATTTCCTTCATAGCGAGGATGAAATGCCTTATGCCCATCATTTGTTCATGGAACAAGCGATGAAGCATGTAAAGCCAGGTGGATATCTATATTTTCTAGTCCCAGCTACGATCTTCGAATCAAAGCAAGCACCACAGCTGCATAAATTTATAAAAGAAAATGGCTGGATACAAGCAGTCATTCAACTTCCAGACTCTATCTTTAAGAACAAAGCGCAAGAAAAGAGTCTCCTTATTTTACAAAAGAAAAGTGAAGACTTAAAGGCTCCACGAGAGGTCTTGCTTGCGAAGGTACCAAGTATGACAAATCGAGAAGCAATGGAGCTATTCTTCAAAAAAATCGACATATGGCAAGAAGAAAATAATAGGTAAAATTTGCCCGCCCCTTTTATGCAAGGTACAATTATTGTATCAGTATAAAGAAGGGGCGTTTTCTTATGCCAAATATTTTAGCAGTTAATGCAGGTAGTTCTTCTTTAAAATTTCAGTTGTACTCAATGCCCGAAGAAAGAGTAATAGCAAAAGGATTAATCGAAAGAATAGGATTATCAAATCCTGTGTTTACGATGAACTTTGACGATGAACGTATCCACTTAATAGAGCAAGTAGATAATCACGAACAGGCGGTTAAATTGCTCATTAAAATGCTGATTGATCACAAAGTAATTCAATCGTTAGAAGATATACAAGGAATTGGCCACCGTGTCGTACATGGAGGAGAAACATACAATGACTCCATTTTAATAAACGAGGACGTGATCAAAAATATTGAAAGATTAGCAGAGTTTGCTCCACTTCATAACCCGGCAAACGTTACAGGAATCATAGAATTTCAAAAAGTTTTGCCCAATATACCAGCTGTCGCTGTGTTTGATACTGCTTTCCACCAAACGATGCCTGAAAGTTCTTATTTATACTCGATTCCGTATGACTATTACGAAAAGTATAGTATTCGAAAATATGGCTTTCACGGAACCTCTCATAAATATGTCGCTCACCGAGCAGCAGAATTATTAAATAGACCACTAGAAATAACTCGCCTCATCTCCTGCCATCTCGGAAATGGGGCAAGCATTGCAGCTATTCATAAAGGGAAATCCATCGATACCTCCATGGGATTCACTCCACTCGCAGGAGTAACGATGGGTACAAGATCAGGAAACATTGACCCGGCATTAATACCTTACTTAATGGAGAAGACAGGAAAAAGCGCAGAGGGCATCCTAGATATACTAAATAAGAAATCAGGAATGTTAGGAGTTTCAGGCTTTTCCAGCGACCTCCGCGACATAGTAATAGAGGCAACCAAAGGCAACGACCGTGCCCAGCTAGCACTAGACGTCTTTGCTAACCGAATACACAAATACATTGGATCCTACGCTGCCCGTATGAATGGAGTAGACGCCATCATATTTACAGCAGGCATAGGAGAAAACAGCGAGGTTATCCGCGAAAAAGTACTCTCTGGTCTCCAATTCATGGGAGTCTACATGGACCCAGACCTAAACAAGCTGCACGGCAAAGAAGGCTTCATCAACTACCCGCACTCGCCAGTAAAAGTCATCGTCATTCCTACAAATGAAGAGATTATGATTGCTAGAGATGTGATGAGGGTGGCGGGGATGTAGTTAATATTATTTTTTCTTTAACACACCATTTTTAACAAGGTTGTTTAAAGCACCAATGTTTTTAAATCTAAAATAAACACTTAATCTACTTAAATCTTCATTCGTTAAAGAGGAATAATCAATCATTAACTCATACTCCTGATCTAATTTTTGGATCATTGTTTTAGCATATTGTATTTGTTTTTTAGTTAATGGTTTTTCTTTTTTTATAGACTCTTCAACCATTTTTCCTTTGTCGTTTACATCTTTTTCTTTGTTGTTACTAATACTGTAGTTAATTTCATCCGTATATTTACCTGACTTAATCCAATTCATATCATCTCTGTTCAGGCTAAACCATTCACCTTCTAATCTTTTAGAAGAAAAATGCTTATGAAACGCCACCTCTGTCTGGTGGTGATTTCCAGTCTTAATCAAGTAGATAAGTTTGTTCTCAAATGGAAGCTTAATGTTAAAAAGATTCATTCGTTTTTCAATGTGCTTTGTTTTTCCAATTTTAAAAGTGCCATTCATATATTCTTGGACGAAGTACACATACCCCGGAGCATTACCGTCTGGAAAAGGAGATTTAAGTATTGTTTCTAATTCTTCTTGATTTGTTTCAAAAAGATATATTTTTTGAGGTTGCGCAAAAGATAATTCATTTGTTGCCTCTTTAGTGATAGAGTTTTTCATAAATATTCGTTCCACAAGATGCTTAATCAAAAAAACTCACGTCTCTTTCTAATTAAATTCTATAAAATATAGTATTATTTTCCATTATAGTATAATAAAACTCATATTTATAGTTAAATAGTTATGAATGGCATTGTTCTTACTTGATTTTAAGCATTAGCTAGGAGGTTTTAAGAAGGGATAACCAATTGTTGATTGCAGCGGCAGGCGGCGACTCCGGTGGGATGAGTGAGAAAGATAAGACATCACAACCATGTGCGTAAGCGATGGGTGATGGCTTATCGCTCACCCCACGGAAAGCGTCCGCCTAGAGCGTAAATCAACTTCTACATTGTTCTATGTAAAGCATCAACGCCTTCTGCCTACTTACCTCTAGTCCTACATTCAAAATGTTTAAAACAAAAAAAGAGAACCAAGGCATAAGCCATGGTTCTCTAAATTTAATATACTAAATTATGCTTCCAGCACTTCATCTGTACGAACTACAAGTACATCACATGTAGAAGAACGTACAATATACTCAGACACACTACCAATTAAAAATCTTTCCATAGCATTTAACCCAGTTGCTCCACAAATGATTAAATCTGCTTCTACCTTATTAGCTAGATCCTTCGAAATCATTGTCTTTGGTGAGCCATACTCAACAATAATATTTACATTTGCCACTCCAGCAGCAAGAGCTTCTTTTTTATATCCACCAAGTAAATCTTCTGCAAATTTTTGAGCTCTTTCCGCGATAGAACGATCATATGCCTCGATAGCTGCAAAAGAACGAGTATCAATAATATTTACTAAATTTAAAGTTGCGTTATTTCTTTCAGCAATAGAAACAGACTTTTTAAAAGCAAATTCTGCTTCCTTTGAACCGTCTACTGCTACTAAGATTTGATTATATTTTAATGTCATTCTAAATCCCTCCTGGGTTTGTTATACTGTTATATTTCTATACTTAATCTCTAATTCCTGCTATTTCTTAATAGTTATTTAGTCTAATTTGTGAACAAAGGCTAATTATATGAACGAATTGATGAGCAATTTAGAATTATTAATGCTAAAATATACTTGTTTCACTAATCTATTTAATCTTGTTAAAGGGGATATAGACATGCGTATAGGAGTTCCAAAGGAAATTAAAAATCATGAAAACCGTGTCGCAATGACACCAGCGGGAGTTGTAAGCTTAACTCTACATAATCATCAAGTGTTTATTGAAACAGGAGCAGGATTAGGTTCTAGCTTTACCGATGAAGATTATATTGCAGCAGGAGCA
Organism: Psychrobacillus sp. FSL W7-1493; assembly: GCF_038004905.1. NCBI lineage: Bacteria > Bacillati > Bacillota > Bacilli > Caryophanales > Bacillaceae > Psychrobacillus > Psychrobacillus sp. FSL W7-1493. The sequence goes on from NZ_JBBOSB010000001.1 coordinate 1,419,052, forward strand.
ACGATTGTTCAAACTGCTCACGAAGCATGGAATCAAGAAATGGTAATGAAAGTAAAAGAGCCCACACATCAAGAGTTTGACTTAATTCAAGAAGGTTCTATTCTGTTCACTTATCTACATTTAGCACCTGAAGAAGCATTAACAAAAGTGCTATTAGAAAAGAAAGTTACAGCGATTGCTTATGAAACAGTTCAGTTGCCAAACAATTCTTTACCTCTTCTTTCACCGATGAGTGAGGTTGCCGGTCGAATGGCTACCCAAATTGGCGCTCAGTTCCTAGAGCAAATCCATGGAGGTAAAGGAATTTTACTTGGTGGAGTTCCAGGGGTTCCACGTGCTAATGTAGCAATCATTGGTGGCGGGATCGCAGGGACAAATGCTGCAAAAATGGCAATAGGAATGGGTGCGAAAGTCACTATCATCGATTTAAACGTGGATCGTCTTCGTCAATTAGAAGATATCTTTGGAAGCAATGTTCAAACTCTAATCTCTAACCCTTACAATATTGGAGAAGCGGTGAAGGAAGCAGACTTAGTAATAGGTGCTGTATTAATACCTGGTGCCAAAGCTCCTAAGCTGGTATCAGAGGATATGATTAAATCAATGACTCCAGGCTCAGTTGTAATTGATATTGCCATTGACCAAGGAGGAATCTTTGAAACTTCTGACAGAATAACAACTCATGATAACCCTACCTATGAAAAGCACGGCGTAGTACATTATGCAGTTGCGAATATGCCAGGAGCAGTTCCAAGAACATCTACTATGGCATTAACGAATGCTACAGTACCTTATGCAGTGCAAATTGCTAACAAAGGGTACAAGCAAGCATGTCTGGATAATCTAGCGCTTCAAAAAGGGATTAATACATTAGGCGGTCATGTTACATTTGCAGCTGTTGCAGAAGCACAAGGCTTACCATATACAGATGTTACAACTCTATTAAAATAACATTACTCAATCACCCAGCTCAGGAGAGTTTGGGTGATTTCTAAATTTCTAAACAGTGAGGTGGAATAGTGAATTATCTATACGTTGGCCTCGCAGGGGGATTAGGAGCAATATGTCGATATGTGATTGGATTTTATATAGCTCCTTCATCTTCTTTCCCTTTTTCCACTTTATTTGTAAATTTAATTGGGTGTTTTGCTCTCGCTTTTATTTTGTCTCGTACAGAGAGATTCTCCTACAAATTACGCCTCGCCTTAGGCACCGGGTTCCTCGGTTCTTTTACTACCTTTTCAGCCTTTAGTGTGGAAACTATACTTTTAGTAGAACAATCCGAATATGCTTTGGCACTGATTTATCTAATATGCAGTATAATCGGGGGCATGATTAGCAGTAATCTTGGATGGAAAAAAGAGGTGGAAGAATGACTCTAATTTCTCTAATAGCAGTTGGTGGAGCAGGATTCCTCGGTGCAATATTGAGGTATTATACTTCTGAAAAGTTAAACAAGTATAACAAGTTTCCTATTGGAACGCTTTATGTGAATTTAATAGGATCTTTTCTACTCGGGTTACTGTGTGGGGTGAACGTGGAAGGAATTTATTATCTGCTCATTGGTATCGGGCTATTAGGAGCACTGACAACCTTTTCAACGTTGAACGTTGAATTGATAAAACTAAAGGAAAAACGAAAACAATACCTTTTTTATTTTATTTCTACTTATGTAGGTGGGTTGTTCGTAGCTTTTATAGGTTACTTTTTTGGAACTGTATTTTAGCTCTAATTTATGGGGTTGCCTGTATTGATTGGAGCGGCAGACGGCGAATCCAGCGGAAAACTATACTACACGAAAACTATCAAATGAGGCTGACACACAACTAGTTACTTAAACTAACACACAAATTAGTTGAAGAAGGATACTTTTAATTTCTAGTTTTTCCTAATAAATAAAGGGCAGGTATAGATGATATGGCATTTGAGAATGTAGTATATCCAGCGTTTATTAAGCAAGAAGAAAGTTTCAATATTCATTTCCCAACTTTGCTTCCAAAGCACGGGTGGGAGACTCCGTTAAGCTATGGTCCCACGAAAAAGGAAGCAATTCAAAATGCAAAGAAGGCCTTAGCTTATTTGTTAGCCGGTGCTCTATATGATAATGAAGATTTACCAAGTCAGGGACAGATTCCTACTAATCTTGTGACGGAAGAGATGGAACTTGTTTTTATTAAAACATCATATAGTGATTATGCAAAAGAAATTGAAGAGCATTTACCATTCCGTCATTGGCATATCTATTTTAACAGAGATGAGAATAGTGATTTTCAAGCTGTTGCATATAAGAATAGACAAGGACTCTGGGATGTAAAGGTAGATGGTGATTTACCTATCGAAATAGCAAAGGAGAAGTTGATACAAGTTTGCCCTACATATCCTGTTATTTGTACTGTACGACGTCGAGTTGAAGCGGAAGAAGCTTTCGATAGTTTAATACTCAGAGTAGAAGAGATAAAAAAGAAATTGTAGATTTTAAATACTGCTCCTATATAAACAAAAATAAAGGCGATTTATATTACCATGTAATAATAATTTATAATTATCCTAAATATGCTTTATGAAATGTTGCACTTAAAATTAATAATGCAGTTTAGTTTAAGTAGCAGGTATTCTTAAAGGAAGGTCGAATAGGTTAATTAATGAATTAATCAAGTACAGCTAAGTGTATAAAAGAGAAAGGGGCGTTGAAAGTGAAAAAAGCAAAAGAAAAAAATGAATTATTGGAATGGGCAAAAGCAATAGGGATTGCTATTTTATTTGCATGTGGTATTCGATTTTTCCTATTTACACCTATTGTAGTTGACGGTGCTTCTATGATGCCCACGTTTGAAAATGGTGACAGAGTAGTAGTGAATAAAATCGGACCAGAATTGATGGATTATGAAAGATTTGATGTTATTGTATTTGAAGCAAAAGAAGATACTAATTATATCAAACGTATTATTGGTATTCCTGGTGACCTCATCGCTTATGAAAACGACGAACTTTTTATTAATGGTGAGAGGTACGACGAACCCTACTTAGAGGAATATAAAAAAGCTTTGATAGACAATGGTACACTTACGGGAGACTTTACATTAGAGGAAAATTTAGGTGAAATAACTGTGCCAGATGGACATTTTTTTGTACTAGGAGATAATCGTCGTAATAGCACAGATAGCAGAGACCCTCGTGTTGGATTTGTTTCGGAGGATAAAATATTGGGTACCGCAAAAGTAGTATTTTTACCTCTAGATAATTTAAAGATAATAAAATGATAAAGTGGTTTGTAAGTGAAATAAGGGAAGATAGTGTTTTTATTAAGCTAACGGGTGCTTCATGTTATAAGGTTAACCAGTTTTTACTGGTTGACCTTATTTTTTTAGGATTTAATATATCAGTAGCCAAGGGTAGGACGTACGGGTGCGTGGGATAATGATTCCATCGGCTAAACTGTCCACCCCCTATTTGTAGAAACAGGTTTGAGGCTGTTTGGGACATAGATCTCGTATAACAGGCGAAGCTATGACACTACAAGGAGGAACAGGGGTACTGGTGAGTTAGTCAGAGGAGAAAGTTAATGAACCAAGTAGTCGGACTGGATAATCACTGGTTACAAGTAATTAAGGGAAAACCTTCCAAAAGATTTTTGGAGGGCTATTTGTCATACGCAAAATAGTATATCATAGGATTAATAATAATTTTAGAGAAAAATATTGACATCCTATTAGCTGGTTTAGCAAAGTATGGCATCATTTCGATGATCTATTTTTATGTCCCAAATATCAAGTTGATCCTAAATATGCATTGTGAAATGTTACACTTAAACTACGTAGCAGGATAGTGAGGGAGGGGATTTTATGAAGAGTAAAAGAATTTTATTGTCGGCTATAACAATTTCTATTGCCTTTTTAATTATTATTTTTATTTATAATTCTTTTTCGTCTGTGTTAACTGTAACTGATTTTACTGTCACTGAAAAAGGGCATTCTAACGATAACCATGAAGCATGGATAAAGGGATTTAACCCCAATTCCCCAGTGGGACAACAAGAAGAGATTAAAGTAATTGTTAGGGAACCAATGGTAATGAATTTAATTCAGAAAGATAAGACATACTTCGTAAATTACACGATAAAAAGAAATGGACTAATTTTTCTTAGTGATATTGAACCTATTGAGGATCACAATTAAGCTTGGCTATTCAACTAACGTCGTGCTTTAGCAAATTATGGCCATCATTTCGATGGTCTATTTTTATGTCCAAAATATCAAGTTGATCTCAGATAAGCTTTGTTAAATGTTACACTTAAACAGGTTTAGTTGAGATTGTGAAGCAATGTACTTAAACTAACGCAGCAGTTTAGTGCAACAAGGAGTATCGTAAGTTTTATTAATTTACAAAGTTGGGAATAAATGTTGAAAAAATAAAAATTCTCTAAATTGGAACTTTTTGCAATTTAATTCTGTTAAAATTATTAGTAATTCCTTAAATCGGAATAGGGGGCAGACATGAGATTAGAAGAAATTATTCAGATGTTACAACGCAATTTATTGTTTGCACTAAGTGCAACAATTATTATTTGCTTAGTTCTTTTTATAGTGTATCGATTTATTTATTTAAAAAAATTTGCTGGAGATAAGCGACTTAAAGGAAGACAAGTAATTGTTTCTTTATTGTTTATTTTATATATCCTATCAGTATGTGCGCTAACGCTACTGAATCGTGGGGCAAATTATGAAGGTAGTGTTAATTTAGCACTGTTTAGCTCGTATCGAGAAGCTTGGTATGATTTTAGTGTACGTGATTGGCAGTATATTTATTTTAATATTGCAATGTTTGTGCCACTTGGTTTTTTCCTGCCACTAATGCATAAACGCTTTTTTGCAATAGGTTGGACGGTACTTGCTGCGATGTTGTCTACTGGATTTATTGAAGCTGTACAATACATAACAGGTGTTGGCATTTTTGAATTAGATGACTTATTTAATAATATATTAGGCGCATTGATTGGCTTTGGTTTGGCGAAGGCTTTCATAGTGAAACGATGGGCGTTACGTGCTTTATCATTGATGCCGTTGTTACTAGTCGTTGGATTATCACTAGGAATGTTTACTTATTATGAGCAAAAAGAGTTTGGGAATTTGTCGATTGTGCCTGCTAATAAAATACAGATGGAAGATGTGGAGGTATCAATGACGCTAACATTCAATGACGAAGGTCCTGTAGCAACTGTTTATAAGGCACCAAGTTTATCGAAGGACGAGGCGCAGCAATATGCCTATGAAATCTTTGGAAAGCAGAAGGTGGATACATCATCAATTGAAATTATTGATTATCAAAATGAGGCGAATTATCGCTATCACGGGGAACCATCGTATTTTATATGGCTTCACTTTTTAGATGGGTCCTATGAAATTACCGATTTTTCAAGTTTTGATGTTGAACATGCTGATACAGATGAACAAACATTAACATTATCACTTCAAGAAATGGGAATTACCATTCCTGCAACCGCACAATTTGAAAGAATGGATGTAGGGCAGTATGAATGGACGGTCAATCAATTCGAAACAGATGGCCAGTTAATTGATGGGACATTGAAAGTGGCTTATTATCAAGATAAAACGATAAAAAGTGTTGTAAATAACATAGTCACGTATGAAAAGGTAAGAGAAATTAAGTTAAAAAGTGAACAACAAGCCTATAACGAATTATTAGATGGGAAGTTTAAGACGTATGATAAAAATATTAAGGAAATGCAAATTCAACAAGTAAAGCAAGCGTATGTGATGGATTCTAAAGGATTTTATCAACCTATTTATGTATTTAGTGGCACAATTAATGGGGAAGAGGCTACCATTTCTATACCTGGTATAGAATAAAATAAAAAGTTAATCCTTTATTTAGCTCTAACCATGTTGTGACATAACCATCCGAATAAACAAGCGGATAAGTCTGAAGATAAAGGGGATTTTTATGAATATAGAACCTAAAAGGAAGGTCTGGGGGAAAGGTTCAGTAGTAATTATTGTACTTATTATAGCTTTCATAACTTGGTATTATCCATTATCGTTTTTTAGCATCCATCAAAGCGTAACATATCATCCTGGTTCGAATACTCATAATGGCAAAACCTACGAAGAAGAGATTGGCGAGTTTAAAGCTGCCTATGAGGAGGATCTAAAAAAGGATTTAGAAAGTGATAATTACAATCCTACGGTAAATCGTACTCAATTTATTCTTCCGATTTTTGAACAAGAATGGCTAATCGGCACGGACTCCAAAACAATTGACAAAGATAAACTGGATAGAATGCTTTTCGATGTACAACAGGCAAGAAATACCCTGTTACACCTTGTTACTGAAGGAGATTATTCCAGAGAAGAAAGGGGATACCTGGTTGATAGTATAAATAATTTCCTGAACTTGGAAGATCGTATTAGATATATTAGAAACGGCAAATATTTTTCGAGAAGTGATTTGCAAAGGATGTTAGGTAATTTACAAGGATATTTCTGGGCAAGTTTTAATAACTATACCACCGTTTTTTATGATGAATCTCATAAATGAAATTTTGAAGCAATCGGGTGCAATTGTTTAATAAGCGTCGCTGTTCTAATTCAACTAACGGCTTGCTTTAGTAAACAGGTAGCTGTCTTTAAGGGTAGCTTTTTCTTACTAGAAAGTGACTTTTTATTTACTTAACCGTCTAAATATAAAAGGGGGTTTAATATGAAGATATTTTGGTTTATAGTGTTATTATTTTTTATCCTTTGGATTATGATATCACATCAATATCCTGAACCAAGTTGGTGGTCTATCTTTACATCGGACCGCTCAACGCATACCCCTCTAATGGAACATCTCTCTTTAATTAAGGTAGCTATTACTACACTAGTTTTTATAAGCTTGGCTTACCTTTTTCGCCGAACACTTCAAAAGTGTGATTAGTAAACATATTTATTTTTTTATTCGTAGCCAACAAGTTTGTGTACTTAAACTAACTGGCGCTTTAGCTAAAATGGATGTTTATTAGTTAATTCTTATTTTCTATTGAATAAAAATTAGGGTTAGCTACAAAACGGCATAGGAGGAAGGACTAGTATCCAATATAATGTAGCTTTTAATATACCAACCTATACAGATGATGAATCAACCTTTCCAAAGCCAGTAATCGGAAATTACGATTATTGGACTGCATTATTCGAACACTTTTTAAAAAGTTCAGATACAATTGAAATTCATTGTTGGAATGAAGAGATTGAAACTATTTCAGAGATTAAATCTCTCTATAAAAATGAATTAGAAATTGTTAAAGGAGAAAATCTCACTATATTTAGGTGGCGAAAGCACTCTATCGTTTCAGATTATTTATTGAATGACTATTTAAATAAAATAGGAGAATTCAAGTGGTTCACAGTTAATTTAGACAAGGATATGATGTCTGTGTTTCATTCGGGACACTGGGGGACGGAATTCTTTGTACCTAATGCATTAAAAAGTGATGTTGCATTAATCAAAAGTGTAATTCCCGCTGAAACAAGTTTTCATCAAAATTAACAATTCCTTATTCAAGTAACGTTGCGTTATTTGAAGATGAAAAGTGAAGTAAAATGAGCCAGGAGAAAATATCCTAGCTCATTGTTTATGTGTATTTAAAATCACCCTTTACCTTTAAAATAGGAAATAAAAAAACGTGAAATCGGCAGTTGATTTCACGTTTTTACAAATTTTTAAAGCTAGTTTCTTTCTTGTGGAAATCTCTCCATTCTAGTTGTTTGGAGAGGAGGCTACGTCTTCTGGGGTAACAGCGAGATAAGTAACAGTCTCCTGTTTATTTTAAAGTACTTGCAGCTCTTTCGGGAATTTAGTTAACACTTCAACTCCGTCAGCAGTAACCACTACATCATCCTCAATACGTACGCCCGTAATATCTGGGTGGTAAATACCAGGCTCGATCGTAAATACCATTCCTTCTTCTAATACCATTTCATTAACACCTGTAATCGAAGGGAATTCATGAACTGAAATTCCTAAGCCATGACCTAGGCGATGCGTAAAGTATTCACCATAGCCAGCCTCCGTAATAACATCACGAGCCGTTTTGTCTAATTCCATAGCAGTGACACCTGGCTTCACTGCGTTTACAGCTGCCATTTCTGCTTTAAGTACCGTTTCGTATACTTCTCTTTTTTCAGGAGAAGGTTCGCCGAAAGCTACCGTACGAGTTATATCAGAACAATAGCCGTTATACACTACACCAAGATCAAACAGGATGAAATCACCCTTTTGAATTTTGCGATCTCCTGGAGTTCCGTGAGGAGAAGCAGTCTTCGGTCCACTTAATACCATCGTATCAAATGACATTTGAGCTGCGCCTTTTTCTTTCACGGCTAACTCGATAGCATTTAATATTTCTAGCTCCGTTTTACCTTCAGCAATCTCTTTACAACCGACTTCAATCGCATAATCTGCTAGCTCAGCTGCTTTACGCATATTAGCTAATTCTGCCTCGGATTTTATAACACGTAGCTCATTAATCTTTTCATCTAAACGATTGATTTGAAGGGAAGAAAATCTTTTCGTTATTGCTTCTAATCTTTCAACCGTCATATGAGATTTTTCAATTGCTAGGCTCTGAATGGATTGTCCGCTGTCTTTCACTGCTGACGCTAATACGTCCCATGCATTGTCTGTGTCCTGATGGCCAATAATAGTCCCTGACCATCCAGCTGCTTTGGCATCCGGCATCTCCATTTTAGGGCAAATGATAAACGGGGGAGCATCTTTAAATATCATTACTCCAAGTAAACGTTCGTGCGGATTGCTTTTAAATCCGGTAAAATAGAAGACGTTATCAGGAGTAGTTACGAAAGCAGCGTCTATGCTGTTAATTTGTAGGTATGACTGAATTTTTTTTATAGATTCCAAGTAAAGCACCTCTTTTTTATTTATATTATAAGGATAGCAGAATAAAGGAATTCTTGCATTAACGTTGAATGAACAATAAGTAGATTTAAAATATTTTTTAAGGAGAGATGTCAAAATGAAAATTAGCTATCATGGACACTCAGTAGTAAAAATTCAAACAAATTCTCACACTATTTTAATTGACCCTTTTATAACGGGGAATGAAAAAACAGACTTAAACGCAGCTGAACAACAAGTGGATGCTATTCTTTTAACACATGGCCATGATGACCATGTCGGAGATACAGTGGAGATTGCTAAAAAATGCAATGCCATTGTCGTAGCACCTTTTGAGCTGGCAAATTATATACAATCTAAAGGGGTAGAAGTGCATCCTATGGGTATCGGAGGCGAACGTGAATTTGAGTTTGGAAAAGTAAAATTTACTCAAGCTTTTCATAGCTCTTCTACTACAAATGAGGAAGGCCAGGTCATTTATTTAGGGATGCCTACTGGTATTCTCTTCAGTGCAGAGGGAACTACCCTATACCATGCTGGGGACACTGGTTTATTTGGTGATATGAAGCTTATAGGTGATCGACACGATATTGATGTTGCTTTCCTTCCTATAGGTAGCAATTTCACAATGGGACCAGAGGATGCGGCGTATGCTACAGAATTACTTCAGCCTAAAATTGTAGTTCCTATTCACTACAATACTTTTCCACCTATCAAACAAGATCCAAAGTACTTTGAAGGCTTAGTTAAAAAGGCAGAGGTACAAATACTTTCAGCTGGAGAATTTGTTGCACTCTCCTAGGATAAGAAAATTATTAAAATGTGTTACAATAAGCGTATAACTAACGTTTGGATGTGACTACATGACAACAAAACATGAGCAGATTTTGGCTTACATTGAAAACCTTCCCGTTGGTGATAAAATATCGGTTAGGCAAATTGCAAAAGATTTATCGGTAAGTGAAGGAACAGCTTATAGAGCCATTAAGGAAGCAGAAAATAGAAGAATAGTTAGTACTATTGAACGAGTGGGTACGATTCGTATAGAGCTTAAGAAAAAAGAGCACTTCGAACGTCTTACATTTGCAGAGGTAGTTAATATAGTAGATGGACAAGTACTTGGTGGTAAAGCTGGGTTATACAAGACATTGAACAAATTCGTTATTGGTGCCATGCAGCTGGATGATATGATGCGCTACGTAGAGCCAAGCAATCTATTGATCGTTGGTAATCGTTTGAAGGTACATGAGACTGCTTTAAAGGCTGGAGCTGCAGTATTAATCACGGGTGGCTTTGATGTTTTGGAGAACACTAAAAAATTAGCGGATGAGCTAGAACTTCCGGTTATATCCACGAGCTATGATACCTTTACAGTTGCCACGATGATTAATCGAGCGATTGACGACCAGCTTATTAAGAAAGACGTTTTACTAATTGAGGATATATATGTACCACTAGAAGAGACGTCTTATTTATACGCAACAGACCTTGTAAAACAATACAGAGATTTAAATAATATGACCTCTCATGGGGGATTCCCTGTAGTAGATCGATCCAATAAGCTCGTTGGAATAGTGACGGCTCGTGATGTCATCGGAAGAAATAGCAATGAGATGATTGAAAAGGTTATGACCAAGAATCCTATTGCCATTACGATGAAAACGAGCGTTGCTTCTGCTAGCCATCGTATGATTTGGGAAGGAATAGATCTTCTACCTGTTGTTAAAGAGAGCAATTATTTAGAAGGTGTCATCAGTAGGCAGGATGTATTAAAGGCCTTGCAGGCTGCTTCTCGACAGCCTCAAAACGGTGAAACAATTGATGATATAGTAAAGCAGCAGATTAAAGTAGTTTCATCTGAGGAGTTCATGTTTGAATTTGTCGTGACTCCACAAATGACGGACCACTACGGGGCGATGTCTTATGGGGCCTTTGCGATCCTTTTAACGGAGACAGGAGCACAAGCGTTAAAAATTAAAAAGCGCGGTGAATCTGTCGTTGAAAACATGACGATTTATTTCACTAAGCCTATTCAATTAGAAAGTATCCTGCGCATCCAAGTGAGGGTATTAGAAATGAGTAGGAAAGTAGCGAAGATGGATATTGAGGTTTTCCACGATAAACAATTAGTTGGTAAGGCTATGGTCACTTATCAATTATTAGAAAGATAACGCATAATATAAAAAAGATGCGGCATTTTGCCGCATCATTGATTTAAACTAAGTTCTTCTTGTACAAACTGACCGTAGTGTTTGGCTGCTTTATAATGATGGTACATAAAATACCCACCGATTAATACAAAGATAATAGATACTACATAAGTGAGTGTTGATTGATAAATCAACATAAAGTTAAAGCCGAAAAACAATATAAACGCTCCAAGACAAACGGAAGCCTTCGCAGTATACCATTTTTTGCGAATAGGAAGTGTTGCACGAAGCTGTTTTGTTTTAAAATAAAAATACCATACAAACGAGACGATTATACCTAAAACTAATATTCCATTTAATATCATGATGTACCTCCAATAAAAGTAATGCTATTTTTATTGTAAAGGTAAACTTAAAAAAAGGCGAATAGTAATGCGTCTCTATGGAGGAAAAATTATGAAAAGACAAATCATTGACACAATCGAGAGCTATGACAAGATTATTATACATCGCCACGTTAGGCCAGATCCCGATGCATACGGGTCTCAAATCGGCTTAAAGGAATTACTTGCTTTAAATTACCCGAACAAAAAAGTATGGGCAACAGGCACGCATGATAGTACATTAGACTTCCTAGCAAAGCCTGATACTGTTACAGACGAGGACTTTAAGGATGCACTAGTTATTGTGACGGATACAGCCAATACAGAGAGAATAGATGACAGTAGATATAATTTAGGTAAATTTTTAATCAAAATAGATCACCATCCAAATGAAGATGCATACGGAGACCTATTATGGGTAAATACAGAGGCGAGTTCTGTAAGTGAAATGATTTGTGAGCTTTTCTTCGATGGGGAGGAATATAAGGGATGGAAAATGGATTCGACTATTGCCCGCCTATTATACGCAGGAATTGTAGGGGACACCGGAAGATTTATGTTCCAAAGCACAACAGAACAAACAATGCTTTATGCAGGTAAACTGATCTCCTACGGTTTTGATCGAACAGAACTATTTAATGGTATGTATGAAGTAGAGAGCAACATGCTTCAGTTAAAAGGCTATATTTACGCTAATTTTGAAATGGAAAATGGCGTAGGACATATGAAGTTAACAAGAGAACTTCTGCAAAAATACCAAGTGTCAGAATCTGAGGCTTCCTTATTGGTAAGTGCCTTGTCAGACGTGAAAGGGATGAAATGTTGGGTTTTCTTTATAGAAGACGAAAAGGAAATCCGTGTTCGATTACGTTCCAAGGGCCCAGTTATTAATGGAGTGGCTAAAAAGTATGGTGGCGGTGGACATCCTTTGGCTGCTGGAGCTACTGCTTATTCATGGGAGGAAGCAGACGAAGTATTAGAGGACTTAAAAAAAGCTGTAAATTGAGGTGTTATGAATGCAAACAGTATATCCCCAAATTGTAACCTCAGCGGATATGCTGAAAAGTACAATTCAATTGGAGCAGCTCATTGAAAAGCTGAAAAAAAATAATACAAAGGTGGCAGCCATTACAAATAGTATGTTGTATGGTGTGTTGCCTTTTTGGCATACGCTTATTAAAAATGAAATACAGCCTGTCATTGGGCTAACCATCAAGGTGCAGCTAGACAATGGCACGGTGTCTTTAGTAGTTTATGCTGAGAATAATAAAGGCTATGAAAACATCTTAAAAATTTCAAGTGCAATGGAAACGAGAGAGCTAGATTTACTACCAAAGAAATGGCTGAGTGCATATAGAGAAGGATTAATAGCTGTGTATAAAGCGGATCCCTTGCTCTCAAAAGATAATCTGATAGAGCTAATGGCCATATTTAAACTGAGTTGCTTATTCATTGGGATAGAGCGTCCTAGCGGCAAACCGACGGAGGAAGAGAGTTTTGTTAGAGAAATAGCAGAAGAATTAGATATTGCACTTACTGTTTATCACGAGTGTCGGTATGTAGATAAAGAGGATGCGTTTGCATTTGAAGTGCTGCATGCAATGGACCAGTCTGTAAAGATGACTGATTTTCAAAGAAAAAAACCAAAGCCAGACTCTCACGTGCTTTCTTACGAGGAATGGATAGAATGGTTTGCAGATGTCCCAGACTGGATCTCTAACACAAAAACAATGTTAGAGCGTTGTATGGTTGTATTCGATAAGAAAAAGCATATAATGCCGAAATATCCTTTGCCAGTAGATGTGAATGCCAAGGATTATTTAATATCTCTTTGCGAGGAAGGACTAAAAGAGCGAGTTCCACTATATACCCAAGCTTATTTAGACCGTTTGCAATATGAAATAGACGTTATAAGTCAGATGCAATATGAAGATTACTTCTTAATCGTCCAGGATTTCATGAAGTATGCAAAGCGTTCCAATATTTTAACAGGACCGGGAAGGGGTTCCTCTGCCAGCTCCCTTGTAGCTTATACTTTATATATTACAGATGTAGATCCTCTCCAATATGGACTCCTATTTGAACGATTCTTAAACCCTGAACGTATCACGATGCCCGATATAGATATTGACTTTGCTGACTCAAAAAGAATGGAAGTAGTTCGCTATGTAGCGGAAAAATATGGACAAAATCATGTTTCACAAATTATTACATTTGGTACCTTGTCAGCGAAAGCAGCTGCCCGTGAAGTAGCAAGAGTATTTGGATTTGAGGCTAGCACCATGAACGCCATTTCCTCGTTTATACCTTCCAAACTAGGAATTACTTTAAAAGAGGCTTACGACCATTCACCTAAACTAAGAGAATTTATCCAAACAGAAGATATGCGTAAAAAATGGTTTGAAGTTGCTCTAAAATTAGAGGGACTACCAAGAAATGCATCTACCCATGCCGCAGGAATAGTGTTATCCCCACAACCTTTAGTAAATACTGTTCCAATTCAAAAGGGGCATGATGAGATTTATTTAACGCAATGGCCAATGAAGGAAGTGGAGGAAAAAGGCTTATTAAAGATGGACTTTTTAGGATTGCGAAATCTAACAATAATTGAGCGAATTCTTAAATCGATTCATGTTAAGAAGTCTTCTATTTCTTTAAAGGATATACCATTAAATGACGAACGGACGTTTAGTCTTCTTCAAAAAGGCGATACAACGGGAGTATTCCAGTTAGAGTCAGCTGGTATGCGTAATGCATTAAAACAAATTAGACCGACTAGATTTGAAGACATTGTAGCAGTTAATGCACTATACAGACCAGGCCCGATGGATAGCATCCCTTTATATGCAAAACGTAAGCTTGGAAAGGCACCTATTACTTACGAGCACCCAGTTTTAGAGCCGATATTAAGGGAAACATATGGAATTATAGTGTATCAGGAACAGATCATGCAAATTGCCTCCAAAATGGCTGGCTTTACATTTGGCGAGGCTGACTTGCTTAGAAGAGCCGTTAGTAAAAAAAATAGAGAAGTTTTAGAAAAGGAACGTCATCACTTCGTCCAAAAAGCCAAACAGCTCGGTCATGAGGACCAGGCAGCCACTTCTGTTTATGATTTAATCGTCCGTTTTGCAGATTACGGGTTCCCAAAAAGCCATGCGGTTGCATATAGTGTCATTTCTTATCAAATGGCGTATTTAAAGGCTCACTATCCATTAGAGTTTTACGGAGCTCTCTTAAGTACTGCGATAGGGAATCAGGAAAAGATTAATCAGCTTGTAATCGAGATGAAACAAAGAGGTATAGCTGTGTTACCTCCTTCTATTTTTAAAAGTCAATCATCCTTTAGTGTAGAGAACAATGGAATTCGCTTTGGCCTTCAGGCGATAAAGGGGATTTCGTATCCATTCACGCAAAAGCTTCTACAGCAAAGACATAAACGTCCAGCGAAATGGGAAGATATTTTTGACATGGCTTCTGATTTGTCTGCTGTATTCTTTACTAGGAAAAATATCGAGCCACTTGTAAAGGCTGGAGCTTTAGATGAATTTGGAGTGGAACGTTCTACGTTATTAGCAACTATAGATGCTGCCGTAAAATATGCGGAGCTTGTCAGTCCTACAGAGGAAACAGATTTATTTGAAGGAGACTCTTCTCCTTTCGGAAAATCAAAATATATTAAAATGGATCCGTTACCAATTATGTCAAAATTAGAATTCGAAAAAGAAGTGCTTGGTCAATATTTTTCAGAGCATCCAACAGTCTCTAAGAAAAAGATGGATAATAACATCCAGCATATTTGGGATATTCTACAGTCTTCGAAAGATTCTTATGTGAAGGTTATTGGAATGGTGGAGGATATTAGAAGGATCCGGACAAAAAAAGGAGAAGCAATGGCTTTTGTCACCGTCCAAGATGATACCGGGACTGTTTCTATCACCTTATTCCCGGATGATTTTGCTAAATTTAATACCCTTTTAAAAGAACAAGCTATTCTTTTTATAGAAGGTAAGAAAGAGAGCAGGAATGGCAGAGTCCAAATAATTGCGAAGAATTTATCTGTCTGTTGATTACTAATATGTTCAACAATTTTGGATATGGTTACCTAGTGTGAAAAAGATAAGCCACCACGTGCGCATAGCGACGGTGATGGCTTATCTTTTTTGTTGTTCATAAGGCTATTGTTAAAGGGAAAAATGGTTTTGAAAGCATTTATTACTCTATTATGAACAAAAAAGATTTTTTTTCGAGAAAGGCCCTGCAATAGTATTCTAGGAGGATTAATTCAAAAGACTTTTACGAATATAAACAGATTTTTATTGCTTTTTTATGTGAGTTAATCCTCATAAATATAGAGCTTTAAGTAATAAATATATTTCCTACTTATTGATTGGAGCGATAGACGGCGACTCCAGCGGGAGGAGGGAGACAGATAAGACATCACAACCACGCGCGCAAGCGATGGGTGGTGGCTTATCGCTCCCCCCGCGGAAAGCGTCCGGCTAGCGCGGAAATCAATTCTACTTGCTGACTCAGAGGCATCATAAACAACACCCTAGTCTTTAACATAGCCAAAATAAAAAAATAAAAATATGAACTGAGATAACTACGCTACCGCTGGTACCTAAGGTTTTTACAGTCATTATAACAACATTCACACAATAATGATTCTCAAATTAGGCTATTCAATCGCTCGCCTTAATTTTGCAACCGTTTGTTAAATAAATTATCATACCCCTTATTCTGCTATCAAAGAAGCTCTGATCAATAAATTCATGACTTTTTAATAACTGCACATACCCCTTGTGCAGTTTTTCCTTTACGTAATGGAAGATTTTATGTATCCTATTATTTATAAGTGGTCTGACCACTTTGTAATTTATGGAAGAGTGATGTAGTTTGAATTCAGATAAGGCCTCAAGAAAAATGTTTCTGGAAATTGTAAAACAACTGAGACAGCTTATTCATGATGAAAAAGTACCTATTGGTGGAAAATTACCTTCGGAAAGAGAGCTTGCAGAACGACTTCAAGTTGGAAGATCTTCCGTAAGAGAAGCACTTCGAAGCATGGAATTACTAGGCTTAATAGAGACTAGAAGGGGAGAAGGAACATTTCTTTCAGATTATCGAAAACATAAACTGGTAGAAGTGCTATCGACCTTTATTCTGCAGGAGGCTAAGCCTAAGGAAGATGTCCATATAACAAGAGAGGCACTTGAAAAAGATGCTATTAGAAAGGTATGTCTTTCAGAAAAGCTACATAAACTTTTAATTTGGGATGCTTTTATAGAAAAATTGCAGTTGGAAGAAGTGCAAAGAGAAGACATTATTAGAGAAATCCTAATCTTATCGGACAATCGCCTTGGCTTGAAAATTTGGTTTTTATTGAAGCAATATGGTGGAGAGCCTTATCGTAGCTACATGACTTTAGAAGAGAAAGGAATTTGGACTCAATTGCTAGAATGTATAAAGCTAGGAGATGAGAAAAAAGGAATTTCTTTTTTTGAGGATTGGCTATTGTTACTAAACAGGGGAGATGTTTAAATGAGCATTCGAGATATATTTAGAAAAAACCAAAAAAGAAAATATGCCACTATACCATCGGAGAAAGCACATGATGTTCCTGAAGGAATTATGGTTAAATGTCCGGAGTGTAGGAAAAATGTTTTCACCAAGGATCTTATGAAAAACTTAAAGGTTTGTCCTTCCTGTGAACATCATATGAAAATGACAGCTCAAGAACGTATTGATATTTTTCTAGATGAAAATACCTTTGTTTCAATGGACGATCATTTAGAAACAGTAAATCCATTAAATTTTCCTAGCTATACGGAAAAGGTTAAATCAGATTCTAACAAAACAGGCTTGAATGAGGCAGTTTTAACTGGCATCGGGAAACTGAAGGAACATACGGTTGTAGTGGCAGTAATGGACTCACATTTCCGTATGGGATCTATGGGATCGGTAGTCGGCGAAAAAATTACGAGAGCAATTGAAAAAGCAACGGAGCTGAAAGTTCCTTTTATCATTTATACAGCGAGCGGTGGAGCAAGAATGCAAGAAGGCGTATTGTCTTTAATGCAGATGGCAAAGACATCTGTTGCTTTAAGAAGACATAGCGACCATGGTTTATTATATATTTCTATTTTAACTCACCCAACTACTGGGGGAGTCTCCGCTAGCTTTGCCTCGGTCGGAGATATTAACCTAGCAGAACCACGTGCACTGATTGGCTTTGCTGGAAGACGAGTCATTGAACAAACCGTTCGGGAGAAGCTACCAGACGATTTTCAAACAGCTGAATTTTTAATGGAGCATGGTCAGCTGGATGCAGTTGTACACCGACAAGAAATGAGAGACACGGTAGCGAATCTAGTTAACTTACATGTCCAAAAGGAGGTAGTCGTATGGTAAAGGTACTTCCATTTGAGGAGCCAATCGTACAGCTTAAAAATAAAATAGAAGAAATTAAAGAGTACACTGCAACGGCAGAAGTAGATATGTCTATTGAGATTGAAAAGCTGGAAGAGAGACTAAGAAAACTAGAGCTGGATATTTATGAGAATATGGAGCCATGGGATAGAGTACAAGTAGCTCGACATCCAGGCCGTCCTACTACTAGAGATTATATACAACGGTTGTTTACTAATTTCATAGAGCTTCATGGAGATCGTTCATACGGCGACGATGCTGCTATTATAGCTGGAATAGCACTATTGAACGGAAATCCAATTACTATAATTGGGCATCAGCGTGGAATAGATACAAAGGAAAATATAAAACGGAATTTCGGTATGCCTCACCCTGAAGGATATCGCAAAGCACTTCGTTTGATGAAACAAGCAGAAAAGTTTAATCGTCCGATCATTTGTTTTATAGATACAAAGGGTGCTTATCCAGGTAAGGCTGCTGAAGAAAGAGGGCAAAGTGAAGCAATTGCTAGAAATTTAGTAGAGATGGCTGGCTTAAAGGTGCCTGTAATTAGCGTTGTTATCGGAG
The DNA here is from genome assembly GCF_038004905.1 of Psychrobacillus sp. FSL W7-1493. NCBI lineage: Bacteria > Bacillati > Bacillota > Bacilli > Caryophanales > Bacillaceae > Psychrobacillus > Psychrobacillus sp. FSL W7-1493. The sequence goes on from NZ_JBBOSB010000001.1 coordinate 1,437,497, forward strand.
AAGGAGGAAGCGGAGGAGCGTTAGCGTTAGGTTTGTCTAACCATATTCATATGCTTGAAAACTCTACCTACTCTGTTATCTCACCGGAGGGAGCTGCGTCTATTCTTTGGAAGGATGCCTCGCTCGCGAAGGAAGCAGCAGAAGCGATGAAAATTACCGCTCCAGACTTAAAAAAAATGAATATAATTGATACAATTATAAGAGAGGTTCATGGAGGAGCTCATAAAGATATTGAAAAGCAAGCAGAGTATATGAAGGACGTGCTTGTTAGCTCATTAAGAGAACTATCCATGCTCTCACCAGAAGAATTAGTAGAAGCACGCTACAAAAAATTTAAGCAAATTGGTCAATTTAAAGAAAATGCGTCTTTATAGACGCATTTTTTTTGAAAGTTTCTCATGTTACAATTATAGTTAATAGAGGTAAGTTTGGAGGGGATAGAGAGATGAAACGTATTGGTGTATTAACTAGTGGCGGTGACGCTCCAGGTATGAACGCTGCAATTCGAGCGGTTGTAAGAAAGGCCATATTTGAAGGTATTGAAGTTGTTGGTATTTTACATGGTTATCAAGGATTAATAGAAGGAAAAATGGAAAAGCTGGATCTGGGTTCTGTTGGTGATATCATCCAAAGAGGTGGAACTAAGCTTTACTCTGCGAGATGTCCAGAATTTAGAACAGAAGAAGGCCAATTAAAGGCAATTGAACAGTTGAAGGCTAATGAAATTGATGGACTCGTAATTATTGGGGGAGACGGATCCTACCGTGGATCTATGACTCTTACAAAGAACGGGTTCCCATGTGTTGGGATTCCAGGTACTATCGATAATGATATTCCAGGAACTGATTATACATTAGGTTTTGATACTGCGCTTAATACAGTAATTGAATGTATTGATAAAATTAGAGACACTGCTACTTCACATGATCGCACCTTTATCATTGAAGTCATGGGAAGAGATGCTGGAGACTTAGCTTTATGGGCTGGGCTTGCAGGAGGAGCAGAAACCATTATTGTTCCTGAGGTAGAGATGGATATTACAGAGGTAGTGGAACGCTTAGAAAGTGGAACGGCACGTGGAAAAAAACATAGTATTATCGTTGTAGCAGAAGGTGTAATGAGTGGACAGGAATTTGCTGCAAAACTTAAGGAGCATGCTAATATTGAGACGAGAGTTTCAGTGCTAGGGCATATTCAACGCGGTGGCTCTCCTACAGGACGAGATCGTGTGTTGGCGAGTTTATTTGGTGCAAAAGCAGTAGAAGTTTTACTGAATAGCTCTGGAGGCCGTGCAATTGGAATCCAAAATCATCAAGTGGTAGACTATGATATGACAGAAGCATTTGAAAAAACGGAAGAATTCGATTTAGATATGTATCGCTTATCTAAAGAGTTGTCTATTTAAGATTACATAAATTACAGCAACAGGAAGGATTAGATGTATGAGAAAAACTAAAATAGTTTGTACAATTGGACCAGCAAGTGAATCAGAGGAAACATTAGAAAAGCTAATTGAGGCCGGCATGAATGTTGCTCGCTTAAACTTTTCTCATGGTAGCCATGAGGAACATGCTGGAAGAATCGAACGTATTAAAAAAGTAGCTAAAAGATTAGACAAAATCGTTGGAATCTTACTGGATACAAAAGGTCCTGAGATTCGTACACATAAGATGGAAAATGATGCGATTGAGCTTGCATCTGGGCAATCCATTGATATCTCTATGACAGAAGTGCTGGGCAATAATGAACGTTTCTCTATTTCCTATGAAAAGTTAATAGAGGATGTACAGGAAGGATCTATTATATTACTTGATGATGGGCTGATCGAGCTTATCGTTAAAGGAATAGATTTAGAAAATGGAATTATTCATACGTATGTACAAAATGCTGGAACTTTAAAGAACAACAAGGGTGTGAACGTTCCAGGAGTTTCTGTGCAATTACCAGGTATTACAGAAAAAGATGCAAAAGATATTCTCTTTGGTATTGAACAGGATGTGGATTTCGTCGCTGCTTCTTTCGTTCGTAGAGCTAAAGATGTACAGGAAATCCGTGAACTTTTAGAAAATAATAATGGATCTCATATTCAAATCATACCTAAAATTGAAAACCAAGAGGGTGTCGATAATATTGATGAAATCCTTCAAGTTTCTGATGGTTTAATGGTTGCAAGGGGAGACCTTGGAGTAGAGATTCCTGCTGAGGAAGTTCCATTAGTACAGAAATCACTTATTCAAAAATGTAACGAAGCCGGTAAGCCGGTTATTACCGCAACACAAATGTTAGACTCTATGCAAAGAAATCCTCGTCCTACACGTGCAGAGGCAAGTGACGTTGCAAACGCAATCTTTGACGGTACAGATGCTATTATGCTTTCTGGTGAGACAGCTGCAGGGCTTTATCCACTTGAAGCAGTTCAGACGATGGATAAAATCGCAAAACGTACCGAAAATGCAATTGATTATCGTGCTATTGTTAACAAACTAAGCAAGGCAAGAGAAGTTAATCTAACAGATGCAATAGGGCAAGCGGTTGCTCATACTGCCATCAACTTAAAGGTTAAAGCGGTTATTGCTCCGACAGAAAGTGGACATACAGCTAAAATGATTTCTAAATTTAGACCTGGTGTGCCTATTATTGCAGTAACATCTACTGTAAAGCCATCTAGATTGCTGACATTAGTATGGGGAGTGTATCCGATAGTTGGTAAGAAAGCATATTCTACGGATGAGGTACTAGAAATTGCTGTGGAGGAAAGTATTTTACAGCATTATGTGACACACGGAGATTTAGTAGTAATCACTGCAGGAGTTCCAGTTGGACAAGCAGGTACTACTAACTTAATGAAAGTTCACGTTATTGGAGACATGGTAGCTAAGGGGCAAGGGATCGGAAAGAAAACTGCCTTTGGTAAAGCAATCGTTGTTAATAACGCAAAGGAACTAGAAGGTCAGGATACAAGTGAGAGTATTATCGTGACCATTGGTTCTGACAAAGATATGGTTCCTGCTATCGAAAATTGCAAAGGCTTAATCACAGAAGAGGGTGGCTTAACAAGTCATGCCGCTGTTGTTGGTTTAAGCTTTGGAATTCCTGTAATAGTTGGGGTACACGATGCAACGAAGCTTATAGAGAATGGTCAAGAATTAACGTTAGACGCTGAAAGTGGAGTAATCTACAATGGGCAAGCTAGCATTATTTAATAAGATAGGCTAAGAATTTATATATTCTCAAGACAAGTGCCTCACATAAAGTGAGGCACTTGTTTTATACTTAGTATAGAAGGACGGTGTCTTTATGAAATGGATCATAGGTTTGTTTGTAGTAGTTCCTGCAATTGAGTTATATATTTTACTTTTAGCAGGCAAGTCATTAGGAGCTTTCAATACACTTTTACTAATCATGGCCACTGGAATAATTGGTGGACTTGTAGCAAAGCGTCAAGGTATGAAAGCTTTCCGTGAGGTTTCGGATAGTGTGAAAAACTACCAAGCACCGGGTGAATCAGCGATTAATGGAATTTGTATTTTCATTGGGGCTATTTTAGTAATACTACCAGGATTTATCTCTGATATTCTTGGATTTTTATTGTTGTTCTCTCCAACGCGTAAGCTGTTTAAACCTTTGTTTTATAGATGGGTTAAGAAAAAGATGAAGAATGGTCAAGTCATCGTGATGAAGTCTTCATAGAACCGCCCCATTTGTTAGCTATTAAATAGATGAATGGGCTGAATAGAATACCAACAAAGCCAAATATCAATACTGCCGCAGCACTTAAAAAGAATACATGGACAGCTTTAATCTGCATAGAAGCCGACCAAAGTAAATTGTCTACTATATGTCTTGTAAGCTGTACAAAAATATAAAGCAATAAAATAATACTTCCAAATAGTTTCGCATCTAGAAGGAAGAAATAAATGCTCATAGGTATTAAGATTATGCCAGTCCCAAGAAAAGGGATGCTATCCACTAAAGAAATTAAAAAAGCATTTTTTATCGGGTTATGTAGACCGAGCACGCTAAAGCCTATAGAAAGTAAAATAAATGTAATTAACAATAACTTCACTTCCACGCCCAAAAAGCTATTAACTACCTCCGAAGATTTCATGACTACTTTATGAAAGAATTCTCTTGTTTTCACTGGGAAATAAATCAGGAACCAAAGTCTATCCTTTGTAGACTCATACAACGAAAAAAAAAGTCCAATGCTAAAAAGAAGTACTTCAAAAACATAGGTAGGCAGATGAGTAAGATTCACCAATAAATTATCTAAAATTGTGTTTAATAGCTCTTGGAACTTATCTTCAAACATTAGAAATATAGGATGCTTTTGCAAGTCATCAAAAGGTAAGTATAAAAGATGCTCATGCAGAAGAGGTATAAGCGTGACTAATGATTGAAAGATGAAATATACGAAAAGTAAAAAGCTACTTAATATAATTACCTCTGTTAATAGTACGCTCACTATAATTGGCAGCCTGAGTTTCTTATGAAAGAAATTAGACGTTGGAAACAATAGATATCCACACAGGATAGATAACGTTAAAGGGTAAGCAATGAAAAGGATTAATCCGATGATTCCAATTGGCATCCAATAAGATATAATATCTTTCTTGTTTATTTGAAAACTAACTATATTCATCCATTCTTTTCTCAGTATAAATTGATTGAAAAGTTATTTTTTAATAATTTTAAGCGTTTTCATTCACAAAATAGCCAAAATTGATTATAATACGAGAGTAAGCAATTTAAAGGTACATATTAAATACAGGTAAAACTCTATTTACGAGACATGTAGATAATGCAGTTTTTCTGTAGAAGGGGAGATTACTAATGACGTCAACTCGTGGTTTAGAAGGAATCGTAGCGACACAGTCAGCAATAAGCTCTATTATTGATGACACCCTTACATACGTCGGCTATGATATTGATGATTTAACGAATAATGCAAGTTTTGAAGAGGTAGTTTACCTTTTATGGCATAAACGTCTGCCAAACGCTTCAGAACTAGCAGAGCTAAAACAGCAACTTGCTGATAACATGGCAGTACCTCAAGAAGTATTAAATCATTTCAAAACATATCCTATTAATAAAGTTCATCCAATGACTGCTCTTAGAACAGCTGTATCTATGCTAGCATTATATGACGATTCTGCAGAGGATATGTCCGAGGAAGCAAACTACCTTAAAGCTATCCAGTTACAAGCTAAAATGTCTACTTTAGTAACTGCATTTTCTCGTGTACGCAAAGGATTAGAGCCAGTAGCTCCTAAATCTGATTTAGGCTACGCTGCAAACTTCTTATATATGCTATCTGGTGAAATGCCAGAAGAAATTGAAGTGGAAGCTTTTAACAAAGCATTAGTACTTCATGCAGACCATGAATTAAATGCATCTACATTCACTGCACGTGTTTGTGTAGCAACTCTTTCTGATATTTACTCAGGTGTTGTTTCAGCTATCGGTGCTCTTAAAGGGCCACTTCATGGTGGAGCAAACGAACAAGTAATGAAAATGTTAACTGAAATTGATACTCTTGAAAACGTAGATAGCTATGTTCAAGATAAATTAGACAACAAAGTTAAAATCATGGGCTTTGGTCACCGCGTTTATAGAAAAGGTGATCCTCGTGCAAAACACTTGCGTGAAATGTCTAAAAAACTAACAGCTCTTCGCGGAGAGTCAAAATTATATGATATGTCTGTACGCATTGAAGAAATCGTTACTGGTCAAAAGAACTTGCCACCAAATGTAGATTTCTATTCAGCATCTGTCTACCATTCATTAAATATTGACCATGATTTATTCACACCTATTTTTGCGGTTTCACGTGTATCTGGATGGGTAGCTCATATTCTTGAGCAATATTCAGACAACCGTTTAATCCGTCCACGTGCAGAATACGTTGGACCTGGTATGCAAAAATATGTTCCAATCGAAGAACGATAATATCAATTGTTTGTAAAGATTAGGGCTAAGACACATAGCGTGTCATTGGCCCTATGATTATGATAGTAGGAGGAAATAATAATGACATCTGGTAAAATTACAGTAGAAAACGGTGTACTTAACGTACCAAACACAGCAATCATTCCATTTATCGAAGGTGACGGAACAGGTCCTGATATCTGGGCAGCAGCTTCACGCGTATTAGAATCTGCAGTAGAAAAAGCTTATAACGGCGAAAAGAAAATTGAATGGAAAGAAGTGCTTGCTGGACAAAAAGCATTCGACCAAACTGGTGAATGGTTACCACAAGAAACTTTAGACGTTATCAATGAGTACTTAATCGCTATTAAAGGACCTTTAACAACACCAATCGGTGGAGGAATTCGTTCATTAAACGTAGCTCTACGTCAAGAATTAGACCTATACACTTGCCTACGTCCAGTTCGTTATTTCACTGGTGTTCCATCTCCAGTTAAACGTCCTGAAGATACAGATATGGTTATTTTCCGTGAAAACACAGAAGATATCTATGCTGGTATTGAATATGCAAAAGGTACAGACAATGCTAAAAAACTAATCGAGTTCTTACAAACAGAATTCGGTGTTAAAAACATTCGTTTCCCAGAAACTTCAGGTATCGGTATTAAACCAATTTCTGAAGAAGGTACTAAACGTTTAGTGCGTGCTGCATTAAACTACATTATTAAAGAAGGTCGTACTTCTTTAACATTAGTACACAAAGGAAATATCATGAAGTTCACTGAAGGAGCTTTCAAAACTTGGGGCTATGAAGTGGCTGAACAAGAATTTGGTGACAAAGTATTCACTTGGAACCAATACGATCAAATTAAAGAAGAACAAGGTACTGAAGCAGCTGACAAAGCTCAATCGGATGCAATTGCAGCTGGTAAAATCCTAGTTAAGGATTCAATCGCTGATATCTTCTTACAACAAATCTTAACTCGTCCAAAAGAGTTCGATGTAGTTGCTACTATGAACTTAAATGGAGATTATATCTCTGATGCACTTGCTGCACAAGTTGGTGGTATCGGTATCGCTCCTGGAGCTAACATCAACTACGTAACTGGACATGCTATTTTTGAAGCTACTCACGGTACAGCTCCAAAATATGCTGGTTTAGATAAAGTTAACCCATCTTCAGTAATCCTTTCAGGTGTACTAATGCTTGAACACCTTGGCTGGAACGAAGCTGCTAAACTTATCATGGATTCCATGGAAAAAACAATTGAATCTAAAGTAGTAACTTACGACTTTGCTCGTCTAATGGATGGCGCTAAAGAAGTTAAGTGTTCAGAGTTTGCTGACGAATTGATTAAAAATCTTTAATCGGAAGTTATGAAATTTGGTTTAACGAAAGAGAGGATTAATTCCTCTCTTTTCCAATTTTGGACAAAAGGAGAGTTACGACATGACAATGAAACGTAATAAAATCTCAGTTATCGGTAGCGGGTTTACAGGTGCTACTACAGCGTTCCTATTGGCACAAAAAGAATTGGGAGATATCGTATTAGTGGATATACCACAAGCTGAAAACCCTACTAAAGGCAAAGCTTTAGATATGGCGGAAGCTGGACCAGTTCAAGGATTCGATGCTAGTATTATCGGTACTTCTAATTACGAAGAAACGAAGAATTCGGATCTAGTAATTATTACTGCAGGTATTGCACGTAAGCCTGGCATGAGCCGTGACGATTTAGTTCAGACAAACCAAAAAGTAATGAAGGCTGTTACTGGAGAAATTATTAAATATTCTCCGAACACAACGATTTTAGTATTAACCAACCCAGTTGACGCTATGACATACACTGTCTTTAAGGAATCCGGTCTACCGAAGGAAAGAGTTATCGGGCAATCGGGAGTGTTAGATACTGCTCGTTTCCGTACATTTGTTGCACAGGAATTAAACCTATCTGTTAAAGATGTAACTGGTTTTGTTCTTGGAGGTCATGGCGATGACATGGTTCCACTTGTAAGATACTCATATGCTGGCGGTATACCTTTAGAAAAACTAATGGATAAAGATCGCCTGGAGGCTATTGTGGATCGCACTCGTAAAGGTGGAGCAGAAATTGTTAACCTTTTAGGCAATGGATCTGCATACTATGCACCCGCTGCTTCACTTGTAGAAATGGCAGAGGCTATCCTAAAGGATCAAAAACGTGTTCTTCCATCCATTGCATACTTAGAAGGGGAATATGGTATGGAAGGTATTTACCTTGGAGTACCAACCGTTCTAGGTGCAGGTGGCATTGAGAAGATTATAGAACTTGATCTGACTGAAGAAGAAAAAAATCTGTTAAGTAAATCTGCTGATGCAGTAAAAGTAGTAATGAAGGTTTTAGCTTAATAGTCTGATCTAATGAGTGAGATTAATTTCTCACTCATTTTTTGTTATTTAGGAAATTATAAAATTATGAACCTGTGGATAAATTAATGTCTAGCTCCAGCGCCTTGCCCCTCGGGGTCAAATGGATAAAAGCTCCGGTGGCTGAGGAACTGCCTCCTCGCTTTTCTCCATTTGCCTGTCGGGGCAGACATAGGAGCTTACGCTTTTCTTGTTATGGAGCTAATCCTAATCAGTTTAATAAATGGCGCATTCTCAATTAAATAAGAAACACTTTCTATTTAATGGACGTAACCTAATGCAACATTTCCTTAAGAGGAACGTCTGTTGAAAAGAGTGTAGTCATCCATACGTGAATATAGTAGTATCGTTTGTTGCGTTCCTCTAATAATTATTGATAAGATATAGGTAACTTAAATGTAGGGAGTTGAAGCATAATTGCTAGGGAGAATATCTAGAATCGGAAAGAGTATACAAGATTTAATTATCGGAGAAAAACTGTCTATCACAGAGAAAATCGAGGATAAAGATATATTACTATACTTAGGATTGACAAATGATAACAATCCTCTTTATATTCAACATGATTTTGCTTCCAAAACAGAATATGAAAAACCAATTGTACCTACGATTATGTTGACTGGTATTGTAACTTCTGCAATATCCAAATATCTTCCTGGACCAGGTTCTCATGTATATAGGCAAGAGATTACGTTTCCTGTACCTGCGTACCATTATTCCTTAATAACATTTACGTTTGTAATTACCGATATTAATGTACATAAAAATGAAGTTAGTATAGAAGTTGAAGGCCGTAACGAGGAAAAGGAAACAGTCTTACAAGGTAAGTTTCTTGTAGCTCCTCCCACTTTACAACCTTAAAATACTATAATAAGTATCGGTTTAGTTGCTGATTTGGAATGGGGGTTTCAAATCGACTATGGAGGCTAAGATAATGAAAAAAGTATTAGTAGTGGATGATGAAAGTTCGATTGTAACTTTATTAAAATATAATTTAGAGGAAGCTGGTTTTCAAGTTATTACAGCTGCTGATGGGCGTGAAGGCTTGAATTATGCTGTAGAGGAAAATCCGGATGTTATTGTTCTGGACTGGATGTTACCGTATCTAGATGGCATGGAAGTATGTAAAGAGTTAAGGCTAAGAAAGATACAAACACCTATAATCATGCTTACAGCCAAAGGTGAAGAGTTTGATAAAGTTCTTGGACTTGAACTTGGAGCAGATGACTATATGACAAAGCCATTTAGCCCTCGAGAAGTTACTGCGAGAGTAAAGGCGATGATTCGTAGAAGTGTATTAACATCAGAGCATCAAAAGAAAAATGCTGATGACAACTATACCTTTGGCGGTTTAAAAATATTTCCTGATCGCTTTGAAGTTCTTTTAAATGATCAGCCCTTAGAATTCACCCCAAAAGAATTTGAGTTGCTTGTGTATTTAATTGAAAACAAAAATAGAGTGTTAACTCGTGATCAGTTGTTAAGCTCTGTATGGAATTACGATTTTGCGGGTGATACAAGGATTGTAGATGTTCACATTAGTCACCTAAGAGATAAAATTGAAGAAAATAGCCGTAAGCCTATGTATATTAAAACCATTAGAGGGCTTGGATACAAGTTTGAGGAGCCAAAGTCAATATGAGTTTTCACAATAGAATATTTCGTATTTATTCTATTTTAATCGGACTAATTCTCCTTGGAGTCGGTTTAGTATTGGCACAAATATTTCCTATCTTCATCGAGCGTACTACTAGTACGAGTATTGATGGGAAAATTGAGGATATCGAAAGTTATATAAGTACAACCAATATCACTTCCGAGGAAAGACAAGAAATCATTAATCATTTAAATGCTTCTTTGTTAGAAGAAGATGTGAATTTTATTCAAATGAATTTATGGATTGCATTGGCATTTATCCTTATATTAGCTTATCTAATTGCTTTGATCATTAGCTTTAATATAATGAAAAGATACTCGCAGCCAGTTGAACACTTAACGGAAACAGCAATGGAGCTAGCTAGAGGAAATTATCGAATACGAGCTTTTGAGGATGGTTTTTCAGGAATGTCCAAGCTTACAAATTCAATTAATATACTAGCTAGAAATCTTCAGGATATATCTATCATGCGTGAAACCGAAAAAGAACGATTAAAAACGCTCATTGAGAATATGGGAAGTGGTTTAATCATGATAGACCGCAGCGGAGTAGTGAGTATAGTCAATCGCTCGTTTCTTAACCAGCTGCAGCTAAGCTTTGAGCAAGTAGACGGAAAACAATTTCGTAAAATTGGATTACCCGAACAGATAGAAACGTTTATAGAAAAGCTATTTTTGACGGAAATGCTAAGCAAGGAACAAATTGAAATACAGCGTAATTTAAGTACATACCACCTCGTAGCATACGGTGCCCCTGTAATTGGGGAGCATGGAAGATGGCTAGGGATTGTCGTAGTATTTCATGATGTCACTGAATTGATCAAACTGGAGCAGGTAAGAAAAGACTTTGTTGCGAATGTATCACATGAATTAAAAACTCCTGTGACTTCCATTAAAGGATTTTCTGAAACCCTGTTATATGGTGCCTATAAAAAAGAAGATACGTTATTATCTTTTCTAGAAATCATATACAAGGAAAGCAATCGTCTTCAAATGCTTATTAATGATTTATTAGACCTATCAACAGTAGAACAAGCTGGATATGAAATTAAGTTGAATAGGGTTCGGTTATACGATGTGCTCATGCAAAGTATGGAAATGACAAATCATTTATTGGAAGAAAAAAATATGGAATTAACTCTATCCTTAGATGAGAAGGTAGAGGTACTGGGAGATTCCAACCGAATTATGCAAATTATGATGAATTTATTGACCAATGCTATTACCTACTCATCCGAAAATACCTTCATCACGGTGAATATAGGAAAAGACAAAAAATATGGTTACTTCACAATTAAGGACCAAGGAATTGGTATTAAGGAAGAAGAGGTAGAACGCATATTTGAACGTTTTTATCGAGTGGACCGTGCAAGAAGTCGTAACTCAGGTGGTACAGGATTAGGCTTGGCAATCGTCAAGCATATCGTAGAAGCTCATCATGGTTTAATAAAAGTTGAAAGTGAGATTGGAAAAGGTACAGCTTTTACTGTGTATATTCCACTCACGAAAAGTTAATGGAGGTCCATCATGAATAATCAACCATTTATCCCTATTATAATTGGGACAGATATGAACGCATACAATATGTCCATTTCCTTTCACGAGGAGTATGGTATTAAACCAATTTTAGTAGGTAAAGAAGAAATGTCCTTCACTAAATTAAGCAGTGTCATTGAACATATTGAAATACACTCAAACTTATGGGACCAATCTGCTTTTGTATCCGTTTTGACAGAAGTAGCAAAAAAATATAAAACAGCAGATAAGCAGTTACTGTTAATCGGTACGAATGATTTTTATGTTCGTCTAATCATTGAGAATGCAGACGTTTTAAAAGAAATGTATGTGTTTAACTATATGACCGAGGATCTAATGAACAACCTTTTAGTAAAATCGAACTTTTATAAGCTTTGTGAAGAGCACGGAATCGATACACCTAAAACCTATTTCTACTCATGCTCTAAAAAACAACCTTTTACTGAAGAGGTGCTTTTCCCGTTGATCATTAAGCCAAGTAATGGTGTTGAATACTATAAGCATAAATTTGCTGGTCAACAAAAAGTATACCGAGTAGAGTCTCAGCAAGAATTAGATGAAGTTATTCGCAAAGTAAATGAGAGCGGCTATGAGGAAGATTTGATCATCCAGGATTATATTCCTGGAGACGATACTTACATGTGGGATTCTGTATTTTATGTTAGCTCAAAAGGGCAGGCACAGCTAAGTACACTTGCTCAAGTAGTTTTACAAGAGCATACAGTGACTGCAATAGGAAATTATACTGCACTAATTACTCGCTACGATGAAGAGTTAATGAAAAAACTTCAACACTTCTTAGAGGCAGTTGGATACGTTGGCTTTGCTAACTTCGATTTAAAATACGATGAGCGAGACGGTAAATATAAAGTTTTTGAAGTAAATATTAGACAAGGTAGATCAAGCTATTATGTAACTGCACTGGGACATAACATGGCACGATATATTGTGGATGACGTTATTTATAACAAAGAAAAGCCTTTGACGCTATTAAATGAACATTACCTATTTACGGTTGTTCCTAAAATAGTGTTGAAGAAATTTGTGGATAATCTATCTATACAGCAAGAAATTCGTTTGCTGTTAGGGGAAGGTAAGTGGGGTAACCCATTGTTTTATAAAGGGGACAAGCATTTTAAACGCAAGTTATATCTAATGGCTCGTCAGGTGAATTATTATAAAAAGTATAAAAATAATCAGTGGTGAGTAAAAATTTACAAACAATTCACATGCTATTTACATTGCTTTGATAGAGTTTAGATAGACCCCCTTTTCCAAATGAAATACTTTAAAAGGCTAGCACTTGTTGCTGGCCTTTTAATTTTTAGAATATATCTCAATTCACCTTTCGACACTATTATTTACAAGAAAAGTAGGAGGAGGTGATGGCAGATTTCCGCTCTCGGCGGACGCTTTCCGTGGGGTGAGCGATAAGCCATCACCCATCGCTTGCGCGCGTGGTTGTGATGTCTTATCTGTCTCACTCATCCCACTGGAGTCGCCGCCTGCCGCTGCAATCAAAGGGGGTGTGGCACAAAAGAAGAGATTAAAAATTGCTTGCTACAAACATTATCTTTAAGCTTACTTTAACTTCATCTATTAAAATGCTCCTCATTTGAACAAGCAACTTAACCAAAATGATCAAAGTATATCTAACATGATTATAAAATGAAAGATAAAACAGGAAATAAAACAAGTAAGATTACCATACTTTGCATGAAAGTTGCTAAAATATCTTTTTTCCAAGTATTATTTTTGGGATAACGATTGTTCAATCTTTGAAAGATGAGTAGGAAACCCCACCAAATGAATAAATTTATTAAGAACTGACTGATCTTATCATATAGCATAAATTCCCCTCCAAACTAACCTACCAATTTATTTAAATACGTTTCCCATGCAAAAAAGTTCTAACAAACTTGAAATTTATTTAAATAAATCTTTTTAAATAGTTTCCAAATATTTTGTTCATAACCTTGGGCGTATTTTCTAAATAAACATTAATTTGTTCCATGTTCGATTGGAGTTTATCAGTGTTTCTTTCATCTGTTGGAAAATCAGATATTCCTTTAATAATAATACATTCAACATCATTCTTCTTACAGATATAAGCAATTGCACTCGCTTCTGTATCGGCTATTGTTATTTCGTTTTCTTTAAGTTCTAAATAGTCCTCCCACATAACTACTGCTTTATCAGCAGTGCCAATTGTTCCTGTATAAAAATCATCTCCTCCATATCTAGATAAATCAATATCGACTATGAAGGATTGTTTAATAAATGGCTCAATTTCTTTTACTGTACAATCATATTGAACGGCTTTATTGGGTACAAAAATATCCAAATTACTGTACTTCTCATCAATTCCAGCACATGTTCCAGCAACGATGACTTTAGTTAAATTAAATTTAGAAATCATATACTGATTGCCGCCAACACCATTTACTTTTCTTACACCCGTACTATAAAAAACAAGTCCAGTATCATTGATTGTTCTTATGAAATACTCACCGTATGGGTAACTGAAACGTTCGTTATTTTTTATGCTGAAGAATTTCAATGTTGCTTCATATTCCCACTTTGTTGCAATACTTATACCTATCATCGATTGATCACCCTACAAATAAAATTTATCCTCTACACGTTTTAATTTCATATTTTATCAATTGACTATTCTTTTTTACTCTGTTCATTACCTATTAAATATTAATAGGCAAATATCCTTTTTTTACTAGCCCGCTTCCGCCCATTTAAATGTAACATTACACGAACGATACCCACGCTACGAAAAACAACCCTTATCTAAGCCAAGTCAAAAAGAAATAGTCAGTTTTGAAATTTTTGAAACTTTCCTTCTTCAGGTCCGTAAAATAACTATACATAGAGAAGGGGGAAAAATATGAGTACAAAAAGATTGTTAACTATTATCGCTGTATCTATTGTTGGCATTGTTCTTCTATCCGCAGTATTTACATCTTGGTATACAGTAGATGAATCAGAGCAAGCAATAGTTATTACATTTGGAGATGCAAGCGAGCCAATAACAGAATCAGGGTTGAAATTTAAGTTTCCTTGGCCAATACAGAAGGTAGAAAAGCTATCAAAAGAAACCTTCAGTTTACAGTTTGGTTATAAGCAAGACGCGAATGGGGAAATCACTTCCTATGACAAGGATACTAAAATGATTACTGGAGACGACAATATCGTTTTAACAGACTTGGTTGTTCAGTACAAAATCACAGATCCTAAAGCGTACTTGTTTAATTCTGAAAATCCAAAGGAAATGTTACATGATGCAACCTCGGCATCTATTCGTTCAGTAATCGGAAATTCGAAAATTGATGATGCTTTAACTTCAGGTAAGGCTCAAATTGAAGCAGATACAAATGAGTTGCTTGCTTCATTGATTAATAAATATGAAATTGGTATTACTGTGTTGACCGTAAAGCTACAAGACGTAGAGCTTCCAAATGCAGAAGTTAGGGCTGCATTTACAGCTGTAACGGATGCGGAAGAAACTAAAAATACAAAAGTAAACCAGGCAGAAAAGTATGTAAATGAAAAGGTTAGTGTGGCTGAAGGTGAAGTGGATGCTATTAAATCAGAGGCTATAGGCTACCAAACAGCACGTATTGAACAGGCAAGAGGAGATGTTGCCTTATTTGATAAGCTATATGCCGAATATCGAAATAATAAGGAAATCACTAGACAGCGATTAGTAATGGAAACATTGGAAGCTGTTTTGCCTAATGCTAAAATTTATATAATGAATGATGAAGGTGGGACGATGAAGTATTTACCACTTCAACAAATAGAGTCCTCTAAACAAAGTGCACCACCGCCTAGCACTACTACTGAGAAAAAGCCTGAAGAAGGGAGTGGACAATAATGTCAGATAATAACAACCCTTTTGCAAATTTAGAGTCAAAGTTTAAAACTGTGCCTAACAAACCCAAAAAAGAAAAGACTCCCATTGATTATAAAAAGCATACTAAATCGTTCATTTCAATTTTTGTAGTCTTTGTAATTGCTGTAATTGCCCTCGCTAATATATATGTAGTCAAGGAGGGGGAATATAGAGTTATTCGTCAGTTCGGTGAGATTAAAAGTATTAAAGATTCCCCTGGCTTGCATATGAAAATACCATTTATACAAAGTGTAACGACCATTCCAAAATACCAAATGAATCATAATTTATCTGAGGCAGAGATTAATACAATGGATAAGCGACGTATAATTATCGATAATTATGCAGTTTGGAGAGTAGTCAATCCAAAGGACATGATTTCTAACGCTGGTAACATAGTAAATGCAAGCTCTCGTATGGAGGAATTTATTTATTCAGTAGTGCGATCAGAGCTTGGTCAATTAAATTATAGTGAAATCATTAATGATGAAAATTCATCGCGTGGTAGTTTAAATGACCAGATTACTAGAGAAGTAAATGAACTTCTATCTAAAGATAAATATGGTATAGAAGTAGTAGATGTACGTATTAAAAGAACCGACTTGCCAGAAGAAAATGAGCAGTCTGTATATAACGAGATGATTTCCGATCGTGAAAGTGTTGCTCAAAAGTTTTTGTCTACGGGTGATGCTGATAAGAGAAGAATTGAAGCGGAAACGGATAGTACAGTTACGAAGATGATAGCAGAAGCTAAAAAAGAGGCTGCTCTTCTAAGAGCTGAAGGGGATGCGGAGGCTGCAAGAATTTATAATACTAGCTTTTCAAAGGACCCTGAATTTTATTCTTTATATAGAACGTTAGAATCCTATAAGAAGACAATCGGTGAAGATACAATGATTGTTATTCCTTCCGATTCTCCTTATGCCAACATCCTATCTGGATACTTAGAATAGTATATGAATCGTCATTCCCCTTACTGTCGTGGTAAGATATAGGGAATGACGATTTTATTTTATTTAGGAAAATAAAGTTTTGTACCTGTGGATAAATTGATGTCTAGCTTCACCGCCTTGCCCCTCGGGTCAAATGGATAAAAGCTGTGGGGGCTGAAAAAATGCCTCCTCGCATTTACCCATTTGCCTGTCGGGGCAGGACAGGCGCTTGCGCATTTCTTGATGTCTAGCTTCACTGCCTTGCCCCTCGGGTCAAATGGTTAAAAGCTGTGGGGGCTGAAAAAATGCCTCCTCGCATTTACCCATTTGCCTGTCGGGGCAGGACAGGCGCTTGCGCATTTCTTGATGTCTAGCTTCACCGCCTTGCCCTCGGGGTCAAATGGGAAAATACTGCGGTGGCTGAGAAGCTGACTCCTCGCATTTTCCCATTTGCCTGTCGGGGCAGAGATAGGCGGTTGCGCTTTTCTTTGTACAAGCTAATGTAAAACAATATAACTAAGGAGTGAATGATTCATGTCATCTGAAAAAATTCTATTATTAGATGGGAATAGTTTAGCTTATCGTGCATTCTTTGCCCTTCCTTTATTAACGAACGAACATGGAATACATACAAACGCTGTTTACGGCTTTACAATGATGCTTCAAAAAATTATGGATGAAGAGAATCCTACACACATGCTCGTGGCATTTGATGCAGGGAAAACTACCTTCCGCCATTCCACTTTTGAAGAATATAAGGGAGGAAGACAGAAAACTCCACCCGAGCTTTCAGAGCAATTTCCATATTTACGCAAGCTTATAGATGCTTATGGCATTAAACGATATGAGCTGGAAATGTACGAGGCAGACGATATTATAGGGACGCTAAGTCGACAGGCTGAAAAGAAGGGACAGCAGGTTGTCATTGTGTCAGGAGACAAGGATTTAACTCAGCTAGCTACTGATTCGACTACAGTGTATATTACGAGAAAAGGAATTACAGACATAGAGAAATATACACCAGAGCACGTTCAAGAAAAATACGGACTTACACCACTTCAAATCATCGATATGAAGGGATTAATGGGGGATTCCTCTGATAATATCCCGGGAGTTCCAGGCGTTGGTGAAAAAACAGCCATTAAACTTTTAAAGGAGCATGGATCTGTTGAGCAACTATATCAAGCGCTCGATTCAGTTAGTGGTGCTAAGCTAAAGGAAAAGCTTATAGCCAATGAGGAACAGGCTAAGATGAGTAAGGAGCTTGCAACTATTGAAATAAACGCTCCTATCGATGTGTCACTTGAGGATATCACTTATAGTGGTCCAAATATGGATGAAGTCATTTCTATATGGAAGGAGCTATCCTTTAAAACTTTATTAGAAAAAACGGAGTATGTTGCAGAGGAGCATTCTACCACGGAAACGACTTTTGAAATTGTAGAGAACGTGAACTCTAGTTTCTTAGTAGATGAAATGTCCCTGCACTTGGAATTATATGATGAACAGTACCATAGAGCCGATTTATTGGGCATTGCGTTGTCAGATGGGGAAAAATCTTATTTTATCCCTGGAGAAACAGCTTTCCAATCAAAAGAATTTTGTGCTTGGCTAGAGGATGAGTCCAAAACAAAGTATGTCGTGGATTCAAAAGCAACTCAAGCAGTAAGCAGAAAACATGGAGTAAGCATTGCTGGGGTGGAATTTGATCTAATACTGGCAGCCTATATAGATAATGCATCTTTGTCTGCAGATGATGTAGCAACGATAGGGAAAGAATATGGTTATTATAATGTATTAAGCAATGAGCAAATTTACGGAAAAGGAGCCAAAAAGTCTGTTCCCGAGCAAGAGAAGCTTGCGGAGCATGCAACTAGAAAGGCATTAGCTTTATGGCATTTAAAACCTATCCTAGAAAAGAAATTAAAAGAAAATGAACAATTTAAGCTATACAAGGAGTTGGAATTACCATTAGCATCTATTCTAGGGACAATGGAGTCGGATGGAGTAAAAGTGGATAAACAAGTACTTGTTGAAATGGGCCATGATTTAGAAATCAAGCTGAAGCAAATTGAAGGTGACATCCATGCTTTAGCGGGAGAAGAATTTAATATTAATTCTCCAAAGCAGCTTGGCGTCATTCTTTTTGAAAAGCTAGGACTGCCACCTATTAAGAAAACGAAGACTGGCTATTCTACAGCAGCCGATGTGTTAGAGAAACTAGCTAGTGAGCATGAAATTATTGAACAGATTCTAATGTACCGTCAATTAGGGAAGTTAAATTCAACCTATATCGAAGGACTTTTAAAAGAAATCCATGAGAGTGACGGGAAAATTCATACTAGATACCAGCAGGCTCTAACAACAACAGGGCGCTTAAGCTCTATCAATCCTAACTTGCAAAATATTCCTATCCGTCTTGAAGAAGGCAGAAAAATTCGTAAAGCGTTTGTACCAAGTAATCCTGAATGGGTTATGTTTGCAGCTGATTATTCTCAAATAGAGCTACGGGTGCTTGCACATATGGCAGAGGATGCAAACCTGATGGAAGCCTTTAAGAATAATATGGATATCCATACTAAAACCGCTATGGATGTATTCCATGTAGAGGCAGACGCTGTTGATTCTAATATGCGCCGTGCAGCAAAAGCAGTTAACTTTGGTATTGTTTATGGAATTAGTGATTACGGTCTATCTCAAAGCTTAGATATTACTCGTAAAGAAGCTGCTATATTTATCGAGAAGTATTTGAAAAGCTTCCCTGGAGTAAAGGAATATATGGATGACAGTATTCAAACAGCTAAGCAAAAAGGTTTCGTTACGACCATTTTGAACCGTAGAAGATATTTGCCGGAAATAACTAGCTCTAATTTTAATCTGAGAAGCTTTGCTGAACGCACAGCTATGAATACGCCTATACAAGGAAGCGCAGCAGATATCATTAAAAAAGCGATGATTGATATGGCAGCACGACTTAAAAAAGAAAACATGCAAACCAAGATGCTTCTTCAAGTGCATGATGAGCTAATATTCGAGGCTCCTCCAGAAGAGATTGCACTGCTTGAGAAAATCGTTCCTGAGGTAATGGAATCTGCGATTGAGCTAAACGTTCCTCTTAAAGTGGAGTATGCGTTTGGATCATCTTGGTACGATACAAAGTAAGGAGTTTTATGTATGCCAGAATTACCAGAGGTGGAAGGTGTTGTTCGAGGACTTCAGCCTGTTGTCACAGGTAAATTGATTCAATCAGTGGATGTTTCTCCAACCATCATAAAATCAAAGCAAGTTGGAAAGGAAGCTATTATCAAGGGAGCAGACGTGGAGTCATTCCAGGCTGCTCTTCCTGGTATGGTGATCGCTCGAATTGAACGGCGCTCGAAATATATTTATTTTCATTTGAAAAACCAATATGGAGAACCATTTCTACTCGTTTCGCATTTGGGCATGTCTGGTGCTTGGTTCTATGTAAGGACCTTGGATGACATCATAGAGGAAAAGTTTAAAAAGCATAGTCATGTTACTCTTCATTTTGAAGAAGGAGAAATGCTTGTATATGCGGACATACGTCGCTTTGGCGAGCTACGTCTGCTAGAAACCGAAGCAGACTACCCACCTTTACTTTTGATGGCTCCCGAGCCTTTTGACGATGGAGCATTAGAGCATTTTCTACAGATGAGTCTCTTGCCGCGCTATGAAAACAAAGCTATCAAGGAGTTCATCATGGATGGTCATGTCGTTTCGGGCTGTGGCAATATATATGCCACAGAGGCATTATTTAATCTTAGAATACATCCTGCCCGGACAGTAAAAAGAATAAGTAAAGCAAGAAAAATTCAACTGTTTCAGGAAATAGTGACAGTACTGTTAGACAGCATTGAAAATGGTGGAAGTACTATTTCAGATTATCGCTCTATTAATGGTGGAGCAGGAACGATGCAGCATAGATTACAAATGTATAGCAAAAAAAGCTGCCCAATCTGTGGGAAGGCTACCAAGCAAAAAACAATAGCTGGCCGAACATCTACCTATTGTGGTTCGTGCCAAAAGTAACGGAGGATTCATCATGATCATTGGATTGACTGGAAGTATCGCTAGCGGCAAAAGTACGGTGTCAAATATGCTGAAAGAAATGGGATATCCCATTATTGATGCAGATCTTGTAGCAAGAATCGTTGTGGAAAAAGGAACAGATGCTCTTCAGGCAATAACGGAGGTTTTTGGAGACGAGATACTTAATGCGGATGGTGAACTAAATCGTCCGAAGCTAGGTGAAATAATTTTTTCTTCACCCGCCCAAAGAAAACAGTTGAATGATATTATGCATCCGGCCATTCGAGCGGAAATGATGAGACAAAAAGAGGAAATGTTACTAGCAGGTCATCCGGTTATTATAATGGATATCCCATTGCTTTTTGAAAGTAAGCTCCAATCTTACGTGGATAAAATTATTGTCGTTACTGTATCAGAAGAAACTCAACTGAACAGGCTAATGGCTAGAAATAATTATTCCAAAGAGGAAGCAAAAGCAAGAATTCAATCTCAGTTGCCTTTGTCTATTAAGGAGAAGGGCGCAGATGCTGTCATTTATAATAATGGTACTTTGGAGTCAACTAGGGAGCAGCTAGAAAAAATTCTTAGAGCTTGGAAGTAATAATTATTTGAAAATAACGAATTTAAAAACAGGGTATTTTAAGGCTACATAATTCTAAAATTGTGTTATACTAATGCATGATTATAAAAGAAAAAGTATCACACGTTATAGGAGGACTTATTATATGTCAGCTTCAATTGCAATCAATGGTTTTGGAAGAATCGGAAGAATGGTATTTCGCCAAGCAATCGTACAAGAGGAACTTAATGTAGTAGCTATTAATGCTAGATACCCATTAGAAACTTTAGCTCACCTAATAAGATATGATTCTACACATGGAACTTTCTCTGGAGAAATTGAGATTGGAGATAATGCTCTAATCGTAAATGGTAAACATGTACAGATCGTAAACGAGCGTGAGCCAGAAAAACTTCCATGGAAAGAATTGAATGTGGATATCGTAATTGAATCTACTGGTAAATTCAATGATGGAGAAAAAGCATCAGGTCACATAAAAGCTGGGGCTAAGAAGGTCGTTATTACAGCACCTGCCAAAAATGAGGATGCAACGATTGTCATTGGTGTAAATGATGAAAAGCTAGACGTAGTAAATCACCAAATCATCTCAAATGCAAGCTGTACAACTAATTGTTTGGCACCAGTAGTAAAAGTATTAAACGATGCCTTTGGTATTGAAAACGGTTTAATGACTACAGTTCATGCCTATACAAATGACCAAAATAATTTAGATAACCCCCATAAAGATTTAAGACGTGCGCGTTCTTGTGGGCAATCTATTATTCCTACTTCGACCGGTGCAGCGAAAGCCCTTTCACTTGTATTGCCAGAGCTAGAAGGAAAGATTCATGGAATGGCTTTACGCGTTCCTACTCCTAATGTTTCTTTAGTAGATTTAGTTGTGGATGTTCAACAAGAAGTGACAGCGGAAGAAGTAAATGCTGCGTTCCAAAAAGCAGCCGAGGGCTCTATGAAGGGCATTTTGGGAATTACTCATGAGCCATTGGTTTCGATTGATTTCAATACAACTACTAATTCTAGTACTGTAGATGGACTGACTACTATGGTAATGGGTAAAACAAAAGTTAAAGTACTTGCTTGGTATGATAATGAATGGGGTTATTCAGCAAGAGTGGTAGACTTAGCTAAAAAAGTTGCAAGTGGATTGTAATATCGTAATAACTTATTTTATTTAATTTAATTTAATTTAATTTAATTTAATTGAGTCTGACATTATGCTTTACTAATGAGTGTTTTTCCTAATATTAACATAATGCCTACCTCTTTCTAGTATTACTAGAAAGAGGTTTTTTTATATTGCACTATTAGTTAATATGTTTTATAATGGAAATCGTGTACTTCTAGTACATAGACTACTTAAAGGGTTAGGACCTCTTAGGACTAACTTTCCCCCGTGGTAGTCAACTTTGATGTTAAAAATAAAACTTATCAAAGGGGGAAACGGACATTGGAGACAATGGGACGTCACATTATTGCAGAACTATGGGAGTGCGATTTCGACAAACTTAACGATATGCAATTTATCGAACAAACATTTGTTGATGCTGCACTAAAATCAGGTGCAGAAGTTAGAGAAGTTGCATTTCACAAATTTGCACCACAAGGTGTAAGTGGAGTCGTTATAATTTCCGAGTCGCATTTAACGATTCACAGCTTTCCAGAGCACGGTTATGCAAGCATTGATGTGTATACTTGTGGTGATTTAGATCCATCAATCGCGGCTAACTATATTGCAGATGCTCTTAATGCTGGAACACGCGAAACGCTCGAAATGCCACGTGGAATGGGTCCAGTCAAGGCACCTAAAGAACGCATGACAGTTCAAGTGTAATGAAACATGAACAAAACTGAGTGAGCAGAGGAATTTATTCCTCTGCTTTTTCGATTTTATGAGGAAAAGTTGTTATAATAGGTATACAAAATTAAAGCAAACGTTTAGGAGAGGTTCTATGAAATGCCCAGCATGCCAATTTAATGGCACTAAAGTGGTCGATTCCAGACCGATAGATGATAATAAGGCAATTAGAAGAAGGAGAGAGTGTGAGGATTGTGGGTTTCGCTTCACGACCTTTGAAAAGGTAGAGGAAACTCCTTTAATTGTCGTAAAGAAAGATGGATCTCGAGAAGAATTCAGCCGAGAGAAAATATTGCGAGGGTTAATACGTGCATGTGAGAAGAGACCTGTTGCACTTGACCAATTAGAGGAAGTTGTGTTTTATATTGAAAAGGAACTAAGAAGAACAGGTAACTCTGAAGTTAAATCAGAGGAAGTTGGCGAAAAGGTCATGGACAAGCTTGCTGAGATTGATGAGGTTGCCTATGTAAGATTCGCTTCTGTATATCGCCAGTTTAAAGACATAAATGTTTTCATTGATGAGTTAAAGGAAATCTTAAAAAAGAATCCTTCATTATAAGCAATTATTTAAGGAGTAGGTAAACAAGTGATGTTATATAAGGAGCTACACTCGACAGATACATATATGATTCGCTTGCCGTATTCTTTTTCTGACTATGATCGTCAGCTGCTGACGTTATTTTATCAGCCACTAGTCGGAGCAGAAAGCATGAGCCTTTATTTGACGTTATGGGCTGATGGAGAAATGCAAAGTGAAAACCAATGGACACATTATCATTTATTAAATGTCCTTGGTTTATCATTGGGAAAAGTTTTTCAAGCGAGAATAGCACTAGAAGCAATTGGCCTGCTGCGCACATGGCAAAAGCCCAATGGAGATGGACGCAGCTTCTGCTATGAACTTGAAGCTCCTCTAGATGCGGAATCTTTTCTAAAGGATCCTTTGTTATCCATGTTCCTACTAAACAAAATTGGAGAAAGTGCATATAAACAGCTTAGAAGCCGTTACATTCAAACGTCTAACTGGCAACATGAGTATACAGACGTCTCAAGAACCTTTGTGGATGTTTTTAAACCAACTACTAAAACAGGTTTACCTGCATCAACGGAAGAAAATTTCCAGTCAAAGACACGAAATAGTTCTGTACCTTTCTATTACGAGGATTTCGATTTCTCCTTGCTACAAGATGGTCTATCTGAGCAACTGGTTCCGAAGTCTGCCATGACAACAGAAGCTAAGGAAGTAATTGCAAAGCTTGCATTTTTGTATAATCTATCGCCAGTAGAAATGCAAAAGGTCGTTATTCTAGCTTTGAATGATGAACTTCGTCTTTCGGATGCTAGATTGAAAAAAGCTTGTGCAGAGTATTATAAGTTAACGGTCTCTCGCACTGCCCCAGTTATTCAAAAAATAGAACCAGCTTCGAAAGTAGTACAAACAGATGAAAAGAAACTAACCAAAGAAGAAGAGCTGATTCAATATTTGGAAACGACTGCTCCTGCAAAGGTCTTGAAGGATATTGCTAATGGGAAAGAACCTATACTTGCAGACGTTCAGTTAGCCAATTATTTTGTCACGCATTATAAAATGCCTATCGGGGTAGTTAATGTCCTGTTACAATATGTGCTTCTTCGTACAGACATGAAGCTGACGAAGAATTATGCAGAAAAGATTGCTTCTCACTGGATGCGCAAGGACGTTAAAACAGCTAAGGAAGCTATGGAATTAGCAAGAAACGAGCATGAGCAGTACATGAAATGGAAAAGCGAAGGATCTAAGCAAAAGACATATTCGAAAAAACCGACTAGAGAAGAAAAGGTGCCAGATTGGTTTTATAAAAAAGATGACGAGTTAAAGCTTACAGGAAAAGAGACAAATGGCATACAAGATATAGATGCTGAAAGGCAAAAGCTATTAGAAGAACTAGGAATGATGAAAAGGTAGGTGAAGGAAATGGAACGGATTAATGAAACGCTCAAAAGAGTAGTCACTCCTGAATTTACTTCTCGATTGGATGAGTTGCAGCAGGAAGTATTAGAGGAACCGAATATACAAGCATTTATAGAGGAAAACTCAGATGTAATATCTAAACAGGTAATTAATCGGAGCTTGAGTAAGTTATATGAATATAAATCACAGTCTCACGATTGCAAGGGCTGTCCTTCCTTAGACGAATGTGCGAATTTTATGAAGGGCTATGAGCCGAAGCTAGTGTTAGACCGGAGCCTAATAGATGTTGAGTATGTAAGGTGTAAACGAGGGGTTATAGAGGATGAGCGTAAAAAAGTGACCTCTATGATAGACAGTATTCATATGCCTAAAGAGGTTATGGAGGCTAGTCTCTCAAGCTTAGACTTACAAGATGATAGCCGTGTTGTAGCAGTTCGAGCTGCTAAGGACTTCTTAAATGAATGGGAAAGAACAAATAAATTGCCTGCAAAAGGACTTTATATTTACGGGAAGTTTGGAGTCGGTAAGTCCTACTTATTGGGCGCACTAGCAAATGAACTAGCAGCTAGACATATTCATTCAGTAGTTGTATACGTCCCTGAATTTCTTCGCGAAATGAAACAGGCTATACAAGATCAATCTCTTCCTGAAAAAGTAGAGTTTGTAAAAAAAGCACCTGTGCTTATGCTAGACGATATTGGTGCAGAAACAATGTCTAGCTGGACTCGTGATGAAATTATAGGAACTATTCTCCACTACAGGATGTCAGAACAGCTTCCAACCTTTATGTCTTCTAACTTTAACTATGATGAATTACAGCATCATCTTTCTTATACTCAACGAGGAGAAAAAGAGGTAGTAAAAGCAGGACGTATTATGGAACGGATCAAGGCGCTGACTATCCCAGTTGCTCTTCAAGGGAAGAACTGGAGAGAGCATAAATAACTACTTGCAAATGCTAAAGTCGTGGCGTATAATCATTTTCATAAGAACAAGTAGATGCGTTGAAGAGGATAATGATCAGTTTGTACGACTTTTTAGAGAGAGAAGCCTTGGCTGAAAGCTTCTTAAGCACCGGCAATCGATTTACCACCTCCGAGCAGCAGCTGTGAAATTGTAGTAGCAGCTTGCCGGTCACCGGTCCGTTAACCGATGCAAAGCTTCGTCTATATTCGTATAGATAGAAGAAGGGTGGAACCACGATTTAAACCTCGTCCCTTTACCGGGACGGGGTTTTTTTGTTGTTTAGGAAATTAAAAAATTCTGAACATGTGAATCAATTGATGTCTAGCTCCACCGCCTTGCCCCTCGGGGTCAAATGGATAAAAGCTGTGGTGGCTGAGGAACTACCTCCTCGCTTTTCCCCATTTGCCTGTCGGGGCAGATACAGGCGCCTCCGCTTTTCTTGTTTTGTCTAAAAATAATGAATCGTCTTACCTAAACCAACTAATCTGCTCTAGGGAAGAGCAGTCTTAGGCTAATACTTAATCTAAAAATTATTAAGGAGTGTTCAACGTGGCAGATGTTATTAAATTACAATTTCCAGATGGAGCAGTAAAAGAGTTTCCTTCATCAACAACTACAGAAGAAATAGCACAATCTATTAGTCCAGGGCTTCGAAAAAAAGCTTTAGCAGGTAAATTAAGCGGTCAGCTGATCGATCTTAAAACACCAATTACTGAGGATGGAGAGATTGCGATTATTACTCCCGAGTCAGATGAAGCGTTAGAAATTCTGCGTCATAGTTCAGCTCACTTACTGGCACAAGCAGTAAAGCGTCTATTTAAAGATGTAAAGCTAGGAATCGGACCAGTCATTGAAAATGGTTTCTACTATGATATTGACTCACCAGAGCCAATTACAGCTGATGACTTACCGTTAATAGAAAAAGAAATGAAAAAAATTATTAATGAAAACATCGAAATTATTCGTCATGACGTTTCTCGCGAAGAAGCTTTTGAAAAGTTTCAGGATGATGAGTATAAAGTAGAGCTTCTTGAAGCGATACCAGCTGGAGAACAAGTTTCGATTTACGAGCAAGGAGATTTCTTTGACCTTTGCCGTGGTGTTCATGTTCCTTCTACAGGAAAGCTAAAAGAGTTTAAACTGTTAAGCATTGCAGGAGCATACTGGAGAGGTAACAGTGACAATAAAATGCTTCAACGTATTTACGGAACTGCATTCTTTAAAAAAGAGGACCTTCAAGCGCATCTTAAAATGTTGGAAGAGGCAAAAGAACGTGACCATCGTAAAATTGGTAAGGAGCTAGAGCTTTTCACTAACTCTTTAAAGGTTGGACAAGGTTTGCCTCTATGGTTACCAAACGGTGCAACTATCCGACGCGTAATTGAGCGTTATATTGTAGACAAGGAGCTAAAGCTTGGTTACAAACACGTTTACACACCAGTTTTAGGGTCTAAAGAACTTTATGAGACATCAGGACATTGGGAGCATTACCAAGACTCTATGTTCCCTCCTATGGAGATGGACAATGAAACACTAGTATTGCGTCCAATGAACTGTCCGCACCATATGATGATATTCAAAAACGGTATGCATTCTTATCGTAACCTTCCTCTACGAATCGCGGAGCTAGGAACAATGCACCGCTATGAAATGTCTGGAGCAGTATCAGGACTTCAACGTGTACGTGGGATGACTTTGAACGATGCCCATTTATTTGTACGTCCAGATCAAATTAAATTGGAATTCCAAAAGGTTGTTGAATTAATCATCTCTGTCTATAAAGACTTTGACTTGAAAGATTACTCATTCCGTTTATCTTACAGAGACCCTAACAATAAAGAAAAGTACTTTGACGACGATGTAATGTGGGAAAAAGCTCAAAGTATGCTAAAAGAAGCTATGGATGAATTAGGATTAGATTATATTGAAGCAGAAGACGAAGCAGCATTCTACGGTCCAAAACTAGATGTTCAAGTGAAAACTGCTATTGGTAAGGAAGAAACATTATCAACAGTTCAATTAGACTTCTTACTACCAGAGCGCTTTGATCTAACATATGTAGGAGAAGATGGAAAACCGCATCGTCCTGTCGTTATTCACCGTGGAGTAGTTTCTACTATGGAACGTTTTGTTGCATTCCTAATCGAAGAATACAAAGGAGCTTTCCCAACTTGGTTGGCACCAGTACAAGTTGAGATTATTCCAGTTTCTAATGAAGTACATTTCGAGTATGCTAAGCAAATTGAAGAGCAATTAGTTGCAGGTGGGTTCCGTGTAGAAATGGATGACCGCGAAGAAAAGCTTGGCTACAAGATTCGCGAAGCACAAATGCAAAAGATTCCTTATATGCTAGTGCTAGGAGATAAAGAGTTAGAATCAGGTAATGTAAACGTTCGTAAATATGGAGAGCAAAAATCCGAAAGTATTCCTTTCGACGAATTTTTAGCTCGTTTGCAAGAAGAAGTAGCACACAACTAATTATATAATTATATTGTTGACAAATAGTTTTGTGGATGGTATAGTTATTTAGGTTATTGAATACAAGTTTGTGGTATAAGAAGAGGCTGCCCGCTTCTCACCTGCTCGACACATTGGTTGTTGACTGGTAAGCACACGATCGACTGTAATATGTAGTTGCTACATATTTCTCATATCGGCGGGCAGACATTAACAGATGTCTGCTCGCTTTTTTATTGGATCGAAAACGGCGTGACTGATTCGTTTCTACGGAATTTATGCCCAAACCATGTATTCGCGACACTATCTGGAGGTGGATCATTATTAGCAAAGACATGTATGTGAACGATGGCATTCGAGCACGCGAACTACGCGTTATTGATCAAAATGGTGATCAATTAGGTTTAAAAACACGTAACGAAGCACTTGAAATAGCAGGTCGTGTAAATTTGGATCTTGTCCTTGTGGCTCCTCAAGCCAAGCCACCGGTCGCTCGTATCATGGACTATGGTAAATTCAAATTTGAGCAGCAAAAGAAAGATCGTGAAGTTCGTAAAAATCAAAAAGTTATCGTAATGAAAGAGGTTCGCTTGAGCCCGACTATCGATGAGCATGATTTCCAAACGAAATTGAAAAACGCGATCAAGTTCCTTGAAAAAGGAGACAAAGTGAAAGCATCTATTCGCTTTAAAGGTCGTGCCATTACTCATAAAGAGATCGGACAACGAGTTTTAGATAGATTTGCAGAAGCTTGTGCGGAAGTATCCACTATCGAGTCAAAACCGAAAATGGACGGACGCAGTATGTTCTTGGTGCTTGCACCGAAGAACGAAAAACAGTAATAGAGTACAATTGTTTAGGAGGAATTCGACATGCCGAAAATGAAAACTCACCGTGGAGCTGCAAAGCGTTTCAAAAAAACGGGTACAGGTAAATTAAAACATGACCGTGCTTTTGGAAGCCACTTATTCGCTAACAAATCTACTAAAGCTAAACGTAAACTACGTAAAACTAAAGTAGCTTCTTCAGGCGATTACAAACGTATCAAAACTTTACTTACTTACATGAAATAATTTAAACGAAATCAAATTATTCGAAAGAATAGCAGGAGGTAATGAACATGCCACGCGTAAAAGGCGGAACAGTGACGCGCAAGCGTCGTAAAAAGGTATTAAAATTAGCTAAAGGTTATTACGGTTCTAAACATACATTATATAAAGTAGCAAACCAACAGGTTATGAAATCTTTAATGTATGCATACCGTGACCGTCGTCAAAAGAAACGTGAATTCCGTAAACTATGGATCACACGTATCAATGCGGCAGCTCGTATGAACGGACTTTCTTACAGCCGTTTAATGCACGGATTGAAATTAGCTGAAATCGAAGTAAACCGTAAAATGTTAGCTGAATTAGCTGTAACTGATGCAGCAGCATTTACACAAATTGCTGATTTAGCAAAAAAAGCAATCAACAAATAAGTTAGATGAAAAGGCTGATAGATTTTCTATCAGCCTTTTTTTACAATCTAATTTAGTTTGCCTGTCGGGGCAGAGATAGGGGCTTATGCTTTTCATATTGTCTAGCTTCAGCCCCTTGCCCCTCGGGGTCAAATGGATAAAAGCTGCGGTGGCTGGAGAGCTGCCTCCTCGCTTTTCCCCATTTGCCTGTCGGGGCAGAGATAGGGGCTTATGCTTTTCTAAGGAGGATTATTATGGTTAATGTGATTCTTATTTTTATTTTATTAATGTCGGTGTCAGCGTTCCTTTTGATGGGCTATGATAAGTCCCAAGCAAAGAAAAGGGGACAAAGAATATCGGAAAAAACATTATGGACTTTCGCAATCTTTGGTGGAGGAATAGGTGCGTATTTAGGGATGCAGCTATTTCGTCATAAAACATTGCATACTAGCTTTCGTGTAGGTTTTCTTATGCTATTGATCGTGTATGTCTTTCTAATTGTCTGGTTACTGACAGATAATAGTCCCATAATATTCTAGTCTCAGTAGTAGAAAGCATAATTCCGAAGGGTAATTCGTATGAACTTAATGAGAGGACTGAGATGATGACTAAATACAATAAGTATTTGCTACCAATGATTGGTCTAATAGGAGTGACTATAACAGGACTCCTTTTAATAATTGTTACGTCTAGTTATTTTCATACAAAGGAAATTAACTTACTCACCAGCGGTTGCACTAAAACTGGGGGAGCTTCGACTTTGGTAATACATAATAACTTAACAAGTGATTATTCCTTTGAGTGTAAGAAATGAATAGAAGCCTTGGAACGAGCCTAGATTGTTAGGCTCTTTTTTTATTTGAAAAAAATAATAAAAACCAGAAAAAAAGAGCAAAGAGCTGGTAGAAAAGTATAAATAGAGATATAGGTTTTTACAAAAATATGAATTTTTAATTAAATTAATATATAATTTATCTATAGATTGCAGCAATTAGCGGCAACGCAAGTAGTGAGATAGAGAAGACGTCGCCATAGCTGAAATCAATTCTACTTTCTTATTTAAATCATATTAATGATTGATTCAATTAAAAATAAAATGGAGTGATTGATGAAATGAAGCATATTTATGCATTTGAAACGCCATATGAAGCAGTCAAATATCTAGAAATCATAGAATCCTTTAAAGTTAAACTGAATGAATTTAAAGCATTATTAGAAAAAGGATATGAATTGAATGATTCTCCGAGAGGATTTATTTGGACTCCGGGGGACATAGCAACCAGTGTCTTTTCAGATGTTCCCATACCAGCGTATACAAATCGACACTTAGTCTATATGACCCCTGATATTATGGAATGGCGAAATTTTTTTATGAATATATATGGGAACGTGGAAAATGAGTATATAAAGGATTTCTACCGCAATTTCAAAGAAGAGCATATTCTGACAATAGCTGGCCATGAAATGGTTCATCATATCGATTTATTCCCAGATGAGTTTGATGAAGAAAGGGAAAGTATTTGGTTTGAAGAAGGAATGTGTGACTATATTTCTAGAAAAAATTTAATGACCACTGAAGCGTTTGAAATAATCTCGAAAGTAGAACGTGCAATAGTTGCTCATTTTAACGAACAGCATGGAAAGAGAAGTATAGATGAGTTTGGGTCTAACTCTTATGTTCATGATTTAACTAATATCATGTTTGATTATTGTAGAAGCTTTTTAACCATCAAATACCTGGTGGAAGAACAAGCGAATAATAATCCTTTGGAAGTCTTTAAACGATACAATCAATGGCATGAAGCAGGGAGAAAAGAGCCTCTTAGTACATATTTTAACGTCGAGAACTTATTTATCTCATTAGATAAAGAGTCAATTATATGAAAAAAAGAATTGTTATAATGACCGTTGGAAAAACACATAGTGGAAAAACTACATTTGCTAAGGCGTTAGAACTGCAGTTACCAAACTCAGTAGTGATTGATCAGGACAATCACGCGGAATTTCTAAATACTCATTACAAAAGCTTATTACCTAAGACTGCAAGCAATAAGTTAAAGTACGGACTAACCCAAATGATTGTTGATTATGCACTAAATGAAACTGATTGCCATCTAATTGTATGTAACTCTAATAGAGGCATTGGTGGTAGAGTAAGATTTTTAGAGTATTATAAGAGTCTTGGCTTTACGACAATTGTCGTGAACTTTGATATACCGGAAGAGGTATTATTAGAAAGGATCAAGACTAGTGAGAGAAGCACTTCTATATTAAGGACTGCCTTAAATTTTGAGGAAGTCTTGATGCGTCAAAATGGAGAAGACGTTACTGATCCATCTGAAGAGGAAGCGGATTATCTATACGTTATTAAGAATATCGAAGACGTTGAAGCCGTCATTCCAGAAATTGTCCGATTAGCTTAACTGTTGTTGGTGATTAAAAGGGGGATTATCTATTAAGAAATTGGCAGGTATATTTATCCTGGGAATCTTAGTTTATTTTGCGATTACGACATTATATAATTTTTGATTTGACTCTAAAATAACTCGACTTTGTTGATTGATAGCAACCAGCAAAGTCGAGTTATTTTTTTACAAGATAGTTTAGTCCTGATTACTTAATCTACCGACATTATTTCAAAAGTGCAAATGCTTTTAATCCTGTTCCTTCATCAGCTGTTCAATTGGACTCTTCCAATTTATTTTAGCGTTCGGGTAATTCATCCGTATTTCGTTTTGAAGGAAGTGGAAGTCCTCTTTTGTGAATCCCTGTAGTTTTGAAGAATCTTTAATCCAAATGAAAATAGATACTACCTCGAAAGCCTGATCAGTAGTACCAAGATATTTTTCGCCCTCAAACATAGCACCTTTATACGTAATAAAGAAATTTTTGCGAACATTTTTTATATCGTCATAGAAATAATATTGTTCTTTTTCATTTGCTTCGTCCAACTTTCGCCTCGGATCAAATAAATAGCGTAATATTCTATAGAATACATATATAATAAGTATAATTATTAGTAATCGTATAATATGGACCATTAAAATGTCCTCCTTGTAAAATACATGATACCTGCTATACGATAGAAGAAGTAGTTTGGTTTCAAAATAATTTATTTTTTTTTGAAAGAAAATAAATATATTTTTTCACAATACATATAAATCTATACAAAGGAAAGAAGGATTGAAATGGAACAAACGTTAAAAGTAAAATTAATTCATGAAGATGCAAAGCTACCGAACCGAGCAAATGAAGGCGATGCAGGAATGGATTTGTATTCAATTGAAGAAAAGGTAATACAAGCTGGGAAATCAGCATTAATAAGAACAGGAATTGAGATGGAACTACCAAAAGGAACAGAGGCACAGGTTAGACCCAGAAGTGGTTTGGCGTTAAAACATTCCATCACCGTTTTAAATAGTCCTGGAACGATAGATGAGGGCTACAGAGGTGAGGTTAGAGTCATATTAATAAACCATGGTTTAGAAGACTTTACAGTAGAAAAACATATGAGGATCGCTCAAATGATTATAGCTCCAGTTTTACAAGTGAAAATCGAGCAAACGGAAAGCTTAACCGATTCTGATAGAGGAAGAGGGGGCTTTGGTTCGTCGGGTAAATAAGCGAGTATACTGAATTAAAGATAGTCATGTTAAAAGTACACATTAAAAAGGAGCTTGAGACAAATTTGTCATGCTCCTTTTACTTTGTTGTTTACTAAGTCACCTCATAAGTCTAAATACAAGTTTTTGTTCAGTTTATAACTATTCATTGAAAGGGCAACCGAGCTAGAAGTTCTAATTTATTGGAGAATTAATTTTGCCTACTAATTTCTCTGCTTTTATCATAAAAGAATCCATATCACTCATAGCAATATTTAATCCTATTCCTACTTCTCGAAGTGCCTCCCTTAGGTCTTCAAAATTCTTTTTATCTTCATCAGTAAGATCTCCGAAATGATATAATTCATGTTTTGGATATTGACTTAATCTGGAATACAATTTTTGAAGAATTTCCTTATCACTCTTAGATAGGGTTCCTAATTGTTCTCCAGTAGTAATACTAAGCCAAAGACCATTCAATACCTCACTTAATTCAATTGTAACCATGTTGGGCTCAGACCAGCTTTCATCGATTTGGTAGCCTATTAAACCGTCCAGCTCGACCAAATTATATTGTACTTCTGTAAGAAGAACTTGCTCATTAACAAAGTTCATAGTAACCATTGCCCAAGCTACAAGTGAGATAAGAAAAATATTTAAACCTATGGAGATTCTGACTAATAACTTTTTCTTTCTATTCAATTCGCTCACCCCTCTAGCAGTTCTATTGCACTAATGTTGTTCTATGACTTTATTCTATTAAATTGGTAATAATCCTTTTAAATAGATTGAAAAATATAATACACAAACCATCCATCTTCGGATTAAATGACAAAAATGAAACTTAATAATCTCTTGTTCGTACGATACATATATATAAATTTGGTATGGGGGTGTCACATGAAAAAATCGATTGTTTCCTACCTAGTTTTCTTTTTAGTTTTCCTATCCTTTCATTCCATCGGAGAAGCTAAAACTTATAGTATTGATAAAGTACATATAAAGTCATGGATTCAACCCAATGGTGACTTACTAGTTAATGAGGTATTTACCTATACTTTTGATGGTACCTTTCATAACCTTTATAGAGAATTTCCTGATACATACAATGGGCAGGTAGTAGATTTTTATTCCTATGAGCTTACTAGCTTAGACATGGAGCCAGGCTTTGTGGGAGCAGAATCGATGATTCCATTAACTGTCTCCTATGAGGAAGGCCATTTTCGCACAAACATCAAAAAGACTAATGAGAAGGTGTCATACTTCTATGCTTATACCTTAAAGAATGCTGTTAAGACATATGACAATTACAGTGAGTTAAAGGTGACATACTTTAGCGGGGATGCACATGATCAAGCTTACGAAAATGTGACAATCGATTTTATACTTCCGCAACCACTAAATCCTGATACTTTCGAGGGATTTATGTTTAATCGACATGCGGGAAAACGAGAAAAAAACCAATATGGTATACGATTTGTGACTCCTAAATCGGAGGCGTATTCTACTACTGAGACTAGTTTCTATTTTCCTTCTTCCGTAATGACGACAATGCCGAAGATTAAGTCAGCACAAACTTTAAGTGGAGCCATTGCTTTAGAGCAAAAACAATTTGATAAGATGCAGAGTCGTTTAGATAAAAATGAAATGGTAAAGAATCTCATCCCAAAATTTATGATGGGAATGCTTATTGTTGCTGTCTTATTAATTGTTTTATTACCACAGAGACATTTTTGGAGGATTGGCTCTGAAAAAGATGTGATAGAGACGGATGCTTTATATATGTTTTTTGTTGATAAAACCGGCAAGACTCATAAAAAAAGCTTTTTGGCAGGATTATTTTCATTAGTGGAAAAAGGAGCAGTAAAGGTAAGCAAAGGAAAAGCGGCAGTTCGTTTTCAAAATGATCCAAAGGCTCCTAGAGAGACATTAGAGTTTCAGCTGGTCAATCGAAGTCTAGGGAATGCAGATTTCGAAAATACAATGATAGATTGGCTATTCGGAGTAAAAAATGGATCTAACAAATGGACGTTTAACTTACACGATGTCGCAGGAGCAGCAAGAGATGAGAAAAGGCAAAAAGGCTATTTTGCTCAGCGGAAAAAAATATTTAAAGAAAAGCAGAAGCAATGGGAGTTAGCAGTTGAATCAGAGATGATCGAGGCTGGTGCTTTTAATAACCGTATTCCACTTGGGATTTTAAGTATAGCGACCATTATATTGGCTATACTATTTTCTATTGCATATTATGCAGACTT
Organism: Psychrobacillus sp. FSL W7-1493; assembly: GCF_038004905.1. Lineage (NCBI taxonomy): Bacteria > Bacillati > Bacillota > Bacilli > Caryophanales > Bacillaceae > Psychrobacillus > Psychrobacillus sp. FSL W7-1493. The sequence goes on from NZ_JBBOSB010000001.1 coordinate 1,473,041, forward strand.
AAGAAGCATCTGGGGAATTGTATGCATTATAGCAGTGTCTCTTATATATATCGGAATGCTATGGTGGAAGAAAAAATCAAAACGATTTTTATTCTTATATATAGGTTTCATGTTTTTTGCTAGCGTAAATTTAGTAGATGAAGCATTACTTAATCAAACGTATGATTTGTTGCTTGCTTTCATTGTTTTATATTTTACTGTACCAAGGAACATTTTATCGATGAACGCAGTCAGAGCTAAGGATTCTATAAGGACTTTTAGTAAAGCACTAAGCAAACAAGATCATACTGTATTGCACAAGGAAGATAAGTGGATCATTCGAGCCTATTTGTTTAAACGAAGTCGCCAGTCTTATCCACTAGAAACAGCGGGTGCTACCCTATTGACTGGATTACTGTTAACAGACACAGACCCTATGAAATATGTAGAGGATTCATGGAGATGGACAAAAGGGTTTCTATTTTCTGGAGATGGTTCTTCTGGAGGCTCCACTACATATTCAGATAGTGGTGGAAGCCATGGAGGTGGCAGTGGGGATAGTGGTGGCGGCGCCGGTGCCGATTAATTCAGATGTATTTATGTATCTTTAGAATTTTAAAAATATATTTTGAATAAGCATTCAATTTATCATATAATTAATTGGTGAGTATATTTAGGAGGGCGAAATAATGACAAAATTAGATGAAACATTAACAATGCTTAAAGAACTTACGGATGCAAAAGGGATTCCCGGTAACGAGCGTGAACCGCGTAAAGTAATGGAAAAATATATTGCCCCTTATGCAGACAAAATTGAATATGACAACCTTGGTAGCTTAATCGCTGAAAAAGTGGGAGATGCTAACGGACCTAAAATCATGGTTGCAGGTCACTTAGACGAAGTTGGTTTTATGATTTCCAAAATTGATGACAAGGGATTCGTGAGTTTTCAGACAGTGGGAGGCTGGTGGTCACAAGTAATGCTAGCTCAACGTGTAACGATCGTTACTCGTAAGGGCGAAACTATTACAGGTGTTATCGGCTCTAAACCACCACATATTCTTAGCCTAGAAGCACGTAAAAAGCCTGTCGATATTAAAGAAATGTTTATTGATATTGGTGCTTCCTCTAAAGAAGAAGCTATGTCATGGGGAGTATTACCAGGCGATATGGTCGTTCCGTATTTTGAATTCACTGTAATGAACAACGATAAACTTCTACTTGCAAAAGCTTGGGACAATCGCATTGGTTGTGCTATTGCAATCGATGTATTGAAAAATTTACAAGGCCAAGATCATCCAAATATCGTATATGGTGTCGGGAATGTTCAAGAAGAAGTAGGTCTTCGCGGAGCTAAAACCTCTACAGCAAAAATTAACCCTGATATCGGCTTTGCAGTTGATGTGGGTATTGCTGGTGATACTCCAGGAATCACTCCAAAAGAATCATCTAGTAAAATGGGAGATGGCCCTCAAATCGTCCTATTTGATGCATCTATGGTATCCCATAAAGGATTACGCGATTTTGTAGTGGATACAGCAGAAGCAAATAATATCCCTTATCAATTTGAAACAATTGCTGGTGGGGGAACAGATGCAGGGTCTATGCATATTTCCTTAAATGGTGTACCTTGCTTGTCAATCGGTGTCGCTACTCGTTATATTCATTCGCATGCAGGAATTCTGCATAGAGATGATTACGAGAATACAGTTAAATTGATTGTTGAAGTTATTAAAAAGCTTGATCGTGATACAGTAAACAATATAACTTTTAACTAATTAAACAAAACTAATGAAGAATACACAGTATTCCTCATTAGTTTTTTTATGTATAAAAAAATGTATATAAATTCGCTTGACTTTATAAATATTCATACTTATAATAACAATTACAGAAGATACGGGTAAAGGGGATTATGAGTATGAAATTATTGGAGTGGGTAAATCTTAAATTAGTTGATAGTTTAAAAGGAAAGGATCTTTTAACACTTTTGGATTACTCTAAGGAAGAAGTGACTGAATTACTAGAACTGGCAACAAACTTAAAGTCTTTAACGAAGGCTGGTAAATGTCCTCCATTGTTAGAAGGGAAGACATTAGGAATGATATTTGAAAAGCACTCTACACGTACAAGGATTTCGTTTGAGGTGGGGATGAAGCAGCTAGGCGGAAATGGTATGTTCATGAACGCTAGAGATTTGCAGATTGGTCGTGGAGAATCTGTCTATGATACAGCACATGTCCTCTCGGGTTATCTAGATGGTATTATGATTCGTGCTAATTCACACGCTATGGTTAAAGAGCTTGCGGAGCATGCAAGTATACCTGTAATAAACGGCCTAACAGACCTCTACCATCCATGTCAGGCATTAGCAGATATATTAACAGTACAAGAAGTGAAAGGTCATACGAAAGGTCTGAAGCTAGCTTTTATTGGTGATGGTAACAATGTTGCACATTCCTTAGTGATTGCTGCTGCATACATGGGAATGCACATTGCTGTAGCAACTCCAGTTGGCTATGAGCCAAATGAAGAGATTATGGCAAAGGCAAAGGCAATCGCTCTTGCAAACGAAGGTTCCTTGTTTGTTTCTAATGATCCACTAGAAGCTGCGGTGAATGCAGATGTAGTTTATACAGATGTTTGGACTTCCATGGGGCAGGAGGAGGAAGCTGTTAAGCGTTTGGAGGAATTTAAGGATTATCAAATTAATGACAAGCTAGTAGCCAATGCGAAAGCAGATTATATGTTCCTTCATTGTCTTCCGGCTCATCGAGAAGAAGAAGTTTCTAGCTCAGTAATAGATGGACCTAACTCATATATATTCCAGCAGGCAGAAAATCGCTTGCATGCACAAAAAGCTGTACTTGCTTCTTTGATGGCTTAAAAATTTTTGAATAAGCTGTAACGACAGGGTGTGTCCTACAGTTTATATATATGCGATGTTGCTTATCTAGAAGGATGACTTCATCGCTACATAGGAAAAGCGATTCCGGGAGACGCTGGGATCGCTTTTTATTTTATTTGAGCAAGAGATAAAAACCTCAGTCATGTACAACCATTCCCCAATACGTCAATATAGATATATCTTCTTTCTCAACTCCAATCTTATACAGCAGTAACTCCTCTAATCTATTGAAAATTAGTATCTTAACCTGCAGAATTATATCTCACTGGTAGGTGAATTCTATTTTATTCTTATAAGAGGATAAACACGTACGATAAAAAGAGAGTAAAGGCACTTATATACTTTAAGAATAGAGGTGAAAATTGATTTCCGCGGGGTGAGCGATAAGCCATCATCCACAGCACAACAAGCGCGGTTGTGAATGTCTTATCTGTCTCACTCGTCCCGACTTATGTCGCCGCCCGCCACTTACAATCAATACATAGAAAATGTTTAGGTTAAATTTGTAAAACGCATTATGATTCAATTACTTAATACATAAAAAAATGAAACGTTTTACATATCTCGTTTATCTAACATATAGAACGAAAGGGGGTACTCAGTTGTCGGATGTGAAGAAAGTACAAAAAGCTATGAAAGGGAACCATAAAGCATTCCAGGATCTCATGGAAAAGGAGAAGGTAAAGCTATATAAAATAGCGTTTATGTATGTAAAAAATGAAGAGGATGCATTAGAGGTTTTTCAGGAAACCGTTTATAGAGCGTTGATTTCCATCAAAAATTTAAAGGAAGAGCGATATTTTTCAACGTGGTTGGCTCGCATACTTATAAATACTGCCTTAGATCATATAAAAAAGAAGAATAGGGTAGTGCCCATGGACAGAGACTTACTTGAAAATAAAGTGAAGCCTTACATAACACCTGAAAAAGAAATCGACTTGTTAGAGGCTGTTATGGAGCTAGACGAAAAATATAAGTCTGTATTAGTCTTACGGTATTATCAGGATTATGCCATTAAGCAAATAGCCGAAATTTTGGAATCTCCAGAGGGGACAGTTAAAACAAACATCCACAGAGGACTAATTCTCTTAAGAAAAACAATAAAGGAGGATTGTATAAATGAGTAAGCAATGGCCAGATTTAAAAAAGGAAATGGATAATATACAAGTGCCACTGGAGAAGCTAGATAAAATCATAAAAAACGTTGCTCCTTCGATAAAGAAGAAAAAATCTAAACTCAAAATAGTGTCCTATACAGCAGTTGCAGCCGCTGTCGCGTTATTTATTTTTGTTGGATCGGCTAGTGTTTCTCCTGCAATGGCTAAAATAGCTTCACACGTTCCACTTATTGGTACATTTTTTAATGATGTGCAAGATGAAGGTTTACAAATAGCTGGGCAAAAAGGATTAACACAGATAATCGATCAATCTTCCAAGGATAGTGGTATTACTTTAACTATCAATGAAATGTTTTATGACGGAACAAGACTTGTTTTCGGTTACACACAAGAATCATTGTTGGCAATTGGCGAGTTAGAAAGACCAACAATCGAGGTAAATGGAAGAGAAATCAATTTCAGTTCTAGCTATTCAGGAGAATTTATAACACCACAAAAGTATAAGGGGATGGTGGAGATCAATCCAACTGAGGAGCTCCCAGAAGAATTCGAGCTAAACATGAGGATAGACGCTATTGGACTGATACCGGGTAATTGGAATTTCCAATTTCATGTCAAACAGTCGAATCAGGTGATGGTAGTACGTCTAGAAGAGGCTCAAATGATTGAAGAAATGAAAGTGCGAATTAACTCATTGAAAATAGGTCCAGCAGGAACAGATTTAGCTGTTCAAATAACTTCCAAAGAGGAAGAAATGAATTTAGAGCCATATGACTTAGAATTTTTTCTAGTAGATGATCATGGAAATGTACTTGATCTATTAGGAAAAGATGCACATGGTGATACGGAAAGTGGTGTGGTTGAAACAACAGTTGGATATCTCTTTAGTCCACTAAAAGAAGGAACTAAAAAGGTTAGAGTTATTCCTTATAAGCTAGAGGACCATATTCCCTTAGAAAAAGTGATGATTCCTCTTGAAGGACAGAAATATCCTCTTAAGTTAAGTCAAGGAGATTTCGGGGATATTACCGTTACAGAGATTCAGTCAAATGAAGAGCAAATTATTGTATATTTTGATGTTAACAGCGAATCACTTTACGATAATAGACTTACTAGAAATCCGATATGGTTAGAGGATGAACACGGGAATAATTTAATGCTCGAGGAAGCTCCGTTTGCAAAGAGAATAGAAGACAATAGCTTTAAGCAAGTATTCAAGGCAAGTGAAATTGAAAGAGTAAACTTAGCTACCTTCCAATATTCTAAGCCTATTATGTATGAAGAATTGGAATTACAGGTACCAGAAAAATAATTTATGAGTAACGGATAAACAAAAATAGGAATGGTAGTGGATTAATACACTACCATTCCTATTTAAATTTAAACCTGTGAAGGCTTACCTTCTAACGGGATAGCTTCTATTTCTTCTTCCTCATTTCCAGCACTCTTTGACCAAATAGTTGCTATAATTGGACCTGAGATATTGTGCCAAACGGCTCCTAAGGCACTAGGGAGTGCAGCTAACGGTCCTAAATGGGCAGTTGCAAGTGCAACGCCTAAGCCTGAATTTTGCATACCAACCTCAATTGAAATGGCACGGCAGTCCGATTTGGAAAGCTTCATCATCTTTGCGGTGTAATAGCCAAGCAATAGGCCAGCACCATTATGAAGGAATACTCCCACAAAAACTAAAAGTCCTGCAGAAGCGATGTTATTTACATTACCTGCTACTACAGCTGAAACAATGATGATAATAGCTAATACAGAGATTAATGGTACAACATTTGCGCTTTTTTCTACAGCAGTTGGTAATAACTTTTTAATAAGTAAACCAAGAACGATTGGAACAATAATCACTTGTACAATGGACATAAACATATCCATGGCATTTACCGGCATCCATTGCCCTGCTAGCCATAGGAGTAAAACTGGCGTCATTAATGGAGCCATTAGAGTCGAGAAGGAGGTCATCGTAATAGAAAGTGGTACATTCCCCTTCGCTAAGTAAACCATTACATTGGATGCAGTTCCACCGGGTACGGAGCCAAGTAGAACTAGGCCAGCTGCTAACTCATTAGGCAGCTGTAGAATGTACGCAATAGCAAATGCGGTTAAAGGCATTACGAGGAATTGTGCTGCTACACCGATAATTACTGGTTTAGGATTAGTAATAATCAGTTTGAAATCAACTGCTTTAAGCGTAAGCCCCATCCCAAACATAACTACTCCAAGTAATAAAGTTATATAACTACGAAAAGGTAAGAATGCCTCTGGTATTAAGAAAGCAACTACTGCAATTAAGATAACTAGGAAAGCAAAATACTTTCCAGCAAAGCTACTGATTTTCTCTAATGTTTTCATATTACTCACCTTCTCTTTCAAGTTTTACAATTTTGTTTGGATTTAAAATATTGTTGGGATCTAAAGCAACTTTAATCTTTTCCATAACTTGAAGTGCCTCCCCATGTTCAGCTGCCTGGTATTTTTGCTTCCCTACACCTACCCCGTGCTCGCCTGTACAAGTACCTTTTCGTTCCAGAGCGTATCGTACGATTTTTTCGTTATAGGTCACTGCCTTCTGTATTTCTTCCGAATCGTTCATATCAATCATGATAAGGGCATGGAAATTTCCATCACCGACATGACCTGTAAGACCTCCTATTAACCCAAAAGCATCAAGTTCCTTACGTGCAAATATGACAGCGTCAGCTAGCTCGGAAATAGGAACACAAACATCGGTCACCATGAGCTTCTTTCCTACGTTTCCATGAATGTAAGCATAGGCTAGATTATGTCTTGCGTCCCAAAGCTTGTTTCGAGCAGCGTTATCTGTTTCAAATTGAATATCCTCACTGCCATGGTCTTTCACAATTTCTTGAGTAAATTCTACATCTTGAGCAAGTCCAGCTTCATTGCCATGGAATTCTAAGAATAGAGTTGGCTTTTCAGCGTAGTTAGTTTCACTAAATTGATTTACCTGACGAATAGAGCTTTCATCTACTAGCTCTACGCGAGCAATCGGTATACCTGCCTGTAAAATGGAGGTTACTGCCTCTACTGCATGTTTGACAGTAGGGAATGTTGCTCTAGCAGCTGTCGTGAATTCTGGGATGCCGTACACTTTTAAAGTCAGTTCTGTAAAACAGCCTAAAGTACCTTCCGAACCAACAAACAACCCATTCAAGTGAAATCCAGAGGCAGATTTAGCTGCCAAGTTTCCTGTATGTATGATTGTTCCATCTGCAAGCACTACTTCTAGGTCTCGAACTTGGTCTCTCATAACGCCGTACTTCACAGTTGTAGTCCCGCTGGCATTTGTTGCGGCCATTCCACCGAGAGTAGCATCAGCACCGGGGTCAACTGAAAAGAATAAACCATACTTTTTTAACTCCATGTTCAGCTGTGTTCTCGTTACACCTGGCTGCACTACCACAAGTAAATCCTGTTCTCTTATTTCTAATATTTTATCCATTAAAGAAAAATCGATAGTTATTCCATTATCATAGGGAATAACATGCCCTTCTAAACTCGTGCCACGTCCAAACGGTACGACGGGAACTCCAAGTTTATTAGCAGTCTTCATGATATTGCTGACATCTGCCGAATTCTTAGGGAAAACGACAATGTCTGGCAAGCTAATAGAATGGTAGGATTCATCTTTTCCATGTAATTCTCGGATAGTTTGGTTGGTGGAAATCTGATCTTGTTCTAGGTGTTCTTCCAATGCTTCCACAATATTTTCCATTAAAATCTTCATTCGCTTCGCCTCTTTGCTATAATTTAGATGTATAACTTTTACGATTTTTCTAATTATTCAAACTCATAGAGTAATTATATACAGTATATTATATAAATCAAGAACAAATTATCTAATAAATAAAATAATTTAGTAGTTTAGTGAATTGAAATATTTTATTTTCTATTTTATTAATAAAAGGAGAAAAAAATGACGGAGAATGAACTAGTTGTTTATCATATTGTTACAAGAAACAAGATGAGGGTAGGACAGATAATTGATTTTAGTGAGAATCAAAAGAATACGTTATATCACTTCTTTTTTGAAAAAGAACAATTAAATTCCAAGGGAGAAGACTTTGTTAAAATTTTTCAAAACCAATATACAAATGAAGGGGTGAACTTAACTAAAGAGGATGCAGAGGTTGGTCTTAAATATTTGGATCAAACGACTAGAGCAATCCGCGAAACGATAGTCGAAATGGTTAGATTAGAGGAATATCCGACTTACCCATCTAGATTATCCTGTCTATATGCTACAAAAAGCTTAGAGGATGCACTCAAATGGGTAGACTTATTTAATTCCTATAATCGGCAGGTCTTGCAGCTTGTTAAGCTTCGAGTTGATGGTAAAACTTTTGAGGGAGATGCAAGCCATTTGCCAAAGGAAGATGGTGTACCTTTTGCACGGAAAATAGAGCAGGCAAGAGAGTATTGGCAAGGAAATGTAAATAGTGGATTACCAGAGATGTTAGTGGATGGAAAAATAGAAGTTGTAGAAATTCTAGAAGAGTATGAATAATGTTGGGAGGTTAACCAATGATTCGATATTTGGGGTTTCTTATAATACTGGTATCCGTTGTTAGTTTATGGGGTTGTAATGAAGAAAGTCAGGAAGAGCGATTTATAATGGAGGGTATAGTAGCAGAGGTCTCTGATGCTCATGTTTTTATTTATGAAGAGCAACCAGGAATAGATAGAATTTTAACAAAGGAGGAAGTTACATCTAAATCTATACAATCTTCATCCTTTGTGTTTGATGAAAAACTATCGGATATAGAGGTCGGGGACAAGGTGAAAGTCTGGTATGATGTCCTAGACACACGCTTACCAGGCTCTGGCCATGGCACTAAAATCGAACTAATAAAGAGACCGTAGAATGTACGGTCTCCACTAGCTAATACTTATTGAGCAAATGCAGTAGAAACATTATTGAGCATTGCTTGTTTGCTGGATTCATCAGCCGATTTCCACCATTTTTCAAAGATTACACCAAGACCAGGTAATAAATGTTCTTCTCCTCGGTTAATCGCATCTTCTACCACTTCTTTAATATCAGTAGCTGAATTACCCTTTAGGTTAGCTGCTATTGCTTCTCGAATTTGAAAATCCATTTTCATCACTCCTTGTCTTTATCTTTCCCCATGTTTCTTCAGGTATACATAATTTTGTTTAATTGATAGAAGATAAATATGAACTACCGAAAGAACGTGATATAATTTTTTACAATGAAAAGATGCTAAAACTTTAGTTTTACAGCACTTTAGAAAAAGGCGGTACATAATATGAAACGAATCGAATCTCCTCAAAACTCCTTAGTAAAGCATTGGAAAAAATTACTCAGTGTTCGAAAAGAAAGAGATAAAACTGGTGAATTTATCATTGAAGGCTATCATTTAGTAGAAGAAGCAATCAAACAAAAAGAACTTGTCTTAACTATCATGTTAAGCGATACAAGTGAAATTCCTGCCAGTTGGGACGTAGACAATCTAGAAATAGTAGAAATTAATGATGTTATTAAAAAAGAGCTTGCTGAAACAGAGCATACACAAGGCATTTTTGCACATTGTAAACAAAGTGCAGCTAAAGCAGATGAACAAGAAAATTGGAGTAAATTTTTATTGATCGATGCGGTTCAAGACCCAGGGAATATTGGAACGATGATTCGTACGGCTGATGCTGCAGGGATAGACGCTGTTATTCTTGGAAAGGGATCAGCTGATGCGTACAATTCTAAAACGCTTCGCTCTGCTCAAGGCTCTCATTTCCACATACCTATTTTAAAAGGTGACTTGAGCTATTGGGTCGATCAGCTAAAAAAGAAAAATGTAAAAGTATATGGAACGGCATTTGAAAATTCAACGCCGTTTCATGAAGTAGAGAAAAGTGATGCGTTTGCATTAATAGTAGGAAACGAAGGTAGTGGCATACAAGCAAGTCTTTTAGATCAAACGGACCAAAATATTATTGTTCCTTTATTGGGCCAAGCGGAATCTTTAAATGTCGCAGTCGCAACAGGAATTCTTCTTTATGGGCTTACATTGAGATAAATACCCTTGATGAAATGTTTAAAAGTCCGTATAATAGATAATAATTTGATAAATAAGAAAAGCTGTCATCGGGAAAAGTATATATGATTATTCGAATGTAGGGATTTTGCGCCTAGACTGGAAGCGTAAATGGAGAATTCATAAAGAAGTTCACCCCGTTAGCTGCCACTGGGACCAGTATTTACTGTAAAGGTGTGCCGGTGTAGAGCCGTTATTCGAATTGAGTGATTGCACGTTTTGTTGTGCAATAATCAGGGTGGTACCGCGAAATTAGTCCTCGTCCCTTTTATAGGGGCGGGGATTTTTTATTTTGTCAATTAGGAGGGATTTTTCAAATGGAAGCACAACTTCAACAGTTAAAAGAAGAAGCATTACAAAAAATTGAAGCATCACAAAACACAAAAGAATTAAATGATGTGAGAGTAGCGTATTTAGGAAAAAAAGGACCGATCACAGATTTATTAAAGGGTATGGGTAAACTCCCAGCTGAAGAACGTCCAAAAATGGGAGCACTTGTGAATGTAGTGCGTGAAGAAGTAACTGCCGTTTTAGAAGCACGTATGACATTACTTCAAGAACAAGCGATTCAAGAACAGCTTGCAAAAGAGTCTATCGATGTTACATTACCGGGAAGACCAGTGAAAACAGGTAATCATCATCCACTCACACGTGTAGTGGAGGAAATCGAAGATCTATTCTTAAGCATGGGTTATGAAATTGCCGAGGGTCCTGAAGTAGAAAAGGATTACTACAATTTTGAAGCGTTGAATTTACCTAAAGGACATCCAGCTCGTGATATGCAGGATTCCTTCTATATTTCAGAGGATATTCTATTGCGTACGCATACCTCTCCAGTTCAAGCGCGCACGATGGAAGCAAAAGAAGGGCAACCAATTAAGATCATTTGTCCTGGTAAGGTATATCGTCGTGATAATGATGATGCTACCCATTCTCATCAATTCACTCAAATCGAAGGTTTAGTCATCGGTGAAAATATTCGTATGAGTGATTTAAAAGGTACTTTATCTTTATTCGCGAAGAAAATGTTCGGAGAAGATCGTGAAATTCGACTGCGTCCAAGTTTCTTCCCATTCACAGAGCCTTCTGTAGAGATGGATATCTCTTGCTTCAAATGTGGAGGAAGTGGTTGTAACGTATGTAAGAAAACAGGCTGGATTGAAATTCTAGGAGCAGGTATGGTTCATCCTAATGTTCTTGAGATGGCTGGCTATGATTCTAAAAAGCTTTCTGGTTTTGCGTTTGGTATGGGACCAGAGCGTATTGCAATGTTGAAATATGGAGTGGAAGATATTCGTCATTTCTATACAAATGATGTGCGTTTCTTATCGCAATTCCACCGAACAGAAGTGTAAGGAGGAAATGACATGTTAGTATCAACGAAATGGTTATCAGAATATGTAAACACACAAGGGTTGGACCCTAAAGACTTAGGTGAGAAAATTACTCGCTCAGGAATAGAAGTAGATGCAGTGATTGATCGCTCTCTAGGCATGGCAAATGTAGTAGTTGGATATGTAAAGGAAAAAGTGAAGCATCCAGAAGCAGATAAGCTAAACATCTGTCAGGTGGATGTAGGAGATGAAATCACTCAAATTATTTGTGGTGCTCCGAATGTTGACGCTGGTCAAAAAGTAATCGTTGCACGTCCTGGAGCTGTACTACCAGGCGGCATTAAAATAAAAAAAGCGAAGCTACGCGGTGAAGTATCTAATGGAATGATTTGTTCTCTTCAAGAGCTAGGTATTGAAGGTCGTCTCGTATCTAAAGCGTATGCAGAAGGTATTTATGTTCTTCCTGAAACAGCTGTACCAGGTGAAAGTGCACTTCCTTTATTAGGCTTGGACGATGTAGTGCTAGAGTTAGGATTAACACCAAACCGTTCGGATGCACTAAGTATGCTAGGAGTTGCTTATGAAGTAGGAGCTATTCTTTCAGAGGATATGAAATATCCGGAGGCTGCTTATACAGAGAGCAACGAAAAGGCAGAAAACTATTTGAAGCTTCGTGTGGATGCAATAGAAGAAAATCCTTTGTATATTGCTAAGGTAGTTAAAAACGTACAAGTAAAAGAATCTCCATTATGGCTACAGAATCGTCTGATGGCTGCTGGAATTCGTCCTCATAATAATGTAGTTGATATTACTAACTATGTATTAATGGAGTTTGGTCAACCACTTCATGCATTTGACTATGACCGTTTAGCGACAAAGGAAATCGTTGTACGCCCTGCAGCTGAAGGTGAAAAGATTGTTACACTCGATGACCAAGAACGAACACTTAAATCTAATCATTTAGTAATAACTAACGGTAAAGAGCCGGTTGCTATAGCTGGAGTAATGGGTGGGGCTAATTCAGAGGTTCATGAAGGTACGACAACCGTTGTAATCGAGTCAGCTTACTTTGCAGCTGGATCTGTTCGTCAAACATCTAAAGACCATAACCTACGTAGTGATGCAAGTGCTCGCTTTGAAAAAGGTGTGGATCCAAATCGTGTAATGATGGCAGCAGAGCGCGCAGCAAGCCTATTAGCAGAGCTTGCAAATGGTGAAGTACTAGCTGGTTCCGTGGTAGTAGACGAGTTAGATAAATCACCAGCTGAAGTCATCGTTTCTCCAGATTTCATTAACAGTCGTTTAGGAATGAAGATATCTTTAGAGGATATGACATCTATCTTGTCCCGTTTGAAATTTGAATTCCAAGCAGCTAATGGATATTTATATATTAAAGCACCTACTAGACGTCAGGATATTAAAATTCCTGAGGACATCGTGGAAGAAATCGCTCGTATGTATGGTTACGATGAAATTCCAATGACATTACCAGTGGAAGAGTCTAAACCAGGTGGTTTAACATCCTACCAAGCAAAACGTCGCCAAGTGCGTGGTTTTATGGAAGGCGCAGGACTTTACCAAGCAATTACGTACTCATTAACTTCTAAAGAAGTAGCACAAAAGTTTGCTTTAGAAACTGCTCCTGTAACGGAACTGTTAATGCCAATGAGTGAGGAGCGTAGCACGCTACGTCAAAGCCTAATTCCCCATTTGCTAGAGGCTGTAACGTATAATACTGCTCGTCAAGCAGATACCGTTGCATTGTATGAAATTGGTTCTGTCTTCTTAGGAGAAACAGCATCTGGATTACCTCATGAGCAAGAGCATTTAGCAGGCGTTATTGCTGGTAAATGGGTTGAGCATAGCTGGCAAGGGGAGAAAAAAGCAGTAGATTTCTTTGTTCTGAAAGGAATTGTTGAAGGCTTAATGGACCTACTTGGCCATACAAGTGAGTTAACCTTTGAACGTGCTGTAATAGAAGGAATGCATCCAGGAAGAACTGCAACTATCCAATTGGCAGGGGAAGAGATCGGTATTATTGGTCAATTACACCCGGCGGAACAAAAAGCACGTGACTTAAAGGATACGTATGTATTCGAACTGAATTTAATGAAGGTATTAAACAAAGATGCTGGAACATTGTACTATTCACCAGTTTCTAAATTCCCTTCTATTACTCGCGATATCGCATTAGTAGTGGATCAGGAAAAAGCTACTGGAGAGCTACAAGCAATTATCCAACAATCAGGTGGAAAATTGCTTAAGGGTGTACATTTATTCGATTTATATGAAGGAGAAAAAATGGAACCAGGCAAAAAATCAGTTGCATTCTCTCTAACGTATTTCGATCCAGAGCGTACATTAACGGATGAAGAAGTAGTCAATGCACATAACAAAGTTCTAAAAGCACTAGCTGAGCAAGCTGGAGCCGAGCTCCGAGGATAAAGGCTGATAACCTTGCGGAGATGACCCCAAATCTTGCAGAGATGGGTTAGAACCTTACAGAGAATAGCGAACCTTGCAGAGATGGGTTAGAACCTTGCAGAAATGACTCTAAACCTTGCGGAAACGAGTCAAAACCTTGCGGAGATGACCCCAAACCTTGCAGAAAACCACAATACTTTTAGAGAATAACTAAAAGAATTAAATAAATGAAAAAGGAGCAGCACCAAAATAGGTGTTGCTCCTTTTAGTTGAACTCTGAAAGTATAAGTATATTTATGTTAAAATAGGTATAAAAAGTTACGAAATTGGAGGTGTGCGAATGGGTACCTTTGATCCAAACAACAATACATACACGAAAGAAATATTAGAGAAACAGCTAATTCTATCGAAGCCTTTAACCAAAAGTGAAGCAGAGAAATTGAATTTAGCAAACAACAATCTTGAAAATGAAGAGGATACCTTTCTACCGAAGCAGTGGTTTTGTCGTGCGGATATAGGGGAGTGGGAAGAGGTAGAAATATTTATACAAGGTGATGATAAAAAGCCTTATGTCAGCTGTATAGAAATGGCCGAGAAAATACTAAAAGATATTCCTCAGCATATTAATCGTGCATTAAATTACTTGAAAGAATTTTTTCCTACTCAACAATCGGAGGACTATTATTTATCTACGATTTCCTTTGGAAGAATAATTAATTTTGATGATCAGCTTTATACCGGCTTTACAATAGGTTTTTATAGCGAAAAACCGCATGAATATCAATATAAGGTGAAATTCAAAGAAAATGGTTGGCCAATTGGGTTTGAGGGTGGACCCATGTAGAGTAGAAGAATAGAAATCGAAAGCTTCTTAGGAAGAAATGAACAGAATTTATAAATATACTCGAAATCATGAAAGCTATAATATAGCTAATCCTTGGAAAAAATAACTTGTTGAGGATGTGTAAAAATGGGTTTTTTTAATCGCTTGTTTAAAAAAGTTGAAGATATTAATAAGGGAGAAGTAGCTGTTTCTGAACTGGAATCCGAGTTCTATCTTGAGTCACCTGTAGAAGAAGCAAAGGATTATTGGGTGGAAATGGCTCAAAATATTATTGTGAACACGGTTAAGGCAACCAACAATTCTGTTGAACGAGCTTTTGTCCTCATCGATTTTGGGGAACAACCTTCTTTTGATATCTTTTATCAAGTAGATGGAAGTTTAGTTATGTGGCATCAGCTTGAGCATCAGGATATAAAAGAAAAAATTGAAAACGAACTGCTTCCTCAAGCAACCGATGTTGTGAAAGCAGTAAATGATAACTTCATACAGGCCAATCACCCAACCATTGCATTTGCGGAGCTGCAATTTGAATGGCAAACTAGCGCTTGGTTTTCACATATAATATGGGAAGACGACGAGTACTCAAAGCTAGCCAAGGACGAAATATTAAATAAATGGTTTGATACATTAAGTGTTGAAGTTAAAGATCTACCATTAGATAGTGATACTAAGCTGTCCTGGTATCCGTAAGTTGTTTTAATCATATTCTTTTAAAAGAGAGAAAGAGTTTAATAGCCTGATTAGAACGCTTATGTCTCATTTCGGAACGTCCTCTCTATTTTATAGGAGAGGACTTAACTAACTTGTGTCCATATATCGATACTAGCTTAAGGGGAGAATTTATGAATAAACAAGCTGTAACTTATTTTATCTTAGGAATAAGTGTCATACTGATTAGTACACCATTAGGGTACAGTTTAGTTAAGATCGTGTATCGAAACAAAAGTTTAGCTGAAGAATATGTACCAATTCTTAACGGATTTATATATTCATTGATGTTAGTCGGTATTTTGGTATTTAGCATTGGTGTAATTACCTTCATAAAAAATAAAGATTAATCGTTGTATTAACTTCACTGATGTGTTATTTCAAGAAGGAAACCTGAAACAGAGAAATTATTCCCCTGGCATTAATGCTATGACTTCAAATGTTTCCATATCAACAAATACTAGTGGTGATGCAACTGAATCTACTTTTGTCACTAAAAATATTTCTTTTCCTATATATGAATGATCAAAATTTTTAAATGTTTCATCTACCATAATTTTTTTCACCGATGCGTTTTTCCATTCATTTACTGAGCTATGTTGGTTCGTATTCTGATTTTGAAAATATTCCTGTACTACGTTTATGACCTCTGTATCTGTGTCATTCTTTTTTGCAACGTTGCTTTCTTTTTCATTTTTTGCACAACCCGTGACGAAGAGAAATATAAAGATAAGGAAGTAAAAGCAGATATATTTCCTTTTCAAAAAACACCCATCCTTTATCAATTAGACGTTTTGGATAGTCGTTTTGTTACTACACTTTGCTATCAAACTGTTCCTGTAGTTTTTCAGGCAAAAACCATCTGGTGAACAATCAAATCTTGCCTTTATAACATAGCCAAAACATAAAATGAGCTCGTGTCTCCGAGCTCACTTTAATTTAATATGGCTATGTTAAAAGGAAGGGTTGATTTTAAATACACTTAAAAAATATGCTAGGATATTTTCTCTAGGCCCATTTAAGGCACTCCATGTTCAATACGACACTGTCCACAATAATATAACAAGCAAAATAGGTTCTGTAAATTTTGATAGTTTTTTATTTTAAGGAGGAATACTGAAATTCATTTCGTATTTATTATATTTAATGGAAATGAAATAAAGGTAAATGACCGTCATCGAATAATAGAATTAATAGTATATAAGAAAAAAGGAATAAGACATCCATTTACAAATTAGAGGTGAAATTATAATGTATGCAGATTTACATATTCATTCGTACTACTCCGATAGCACCCGTTCTCCTGAGGAAATTGTCAAGAAGGCAAGAGAGCTCGGCATTGACTTATTATGTGTAAGCGACCACAACACAACAGCAGCTTATAACGAGCTTGTTCAATTGTGTAAAGAGTACAAAATTAAATTAATTGGAGGTGCAGAAATTTCTACCTCTTTTAAAGGTAAAGAATTTCATGTCCTCGCTTATGATTTCGATTTTGAAAACAAAGAGATTATTAATATTTGCAAACAATCTGAGTCGGTTTATGCTGATATTGATTTAGAATTAATCAAAAGTATGAGTGTTGATTATCAGGAAATAAGTATAGAGGAATTTAACTCTTACAATAGAAATATAAATAACGGTGGGTGGAAAGGTTTTGATTACTTAAAAACCAAAAATTTAGTTAATAATGTTTCTAGTTTTTTTAAGCTCGTCAGCGATTATCATGTTCAATCAAAAAGGTCATTTCCATCGATAGAATATGTAATAAATGCAATACATAAAGCAAATGGTAAAGCCGTTATTGCCCACATCGGAGAAAACTTGAAGAACAATCTTAAAGAAATAGTACCTCGTTTAAAAGTACTTAAAAATATGGGTGCAGATGGCTTTGAATGCTATTACACGACCCATACAGAAGAAACAACAAAAGTTCTCGTTGACTTTTGTCAAACAAATAATATGTTAATAACGGTAGGCAACGATGATCATGGTGGATTTAACAATAGATCCAATGTTATCTATGAAATGGGAGGAGTTAAGGTCGATTTTAGTAAATTGAATCTGGAAGATATTGAGATTTTTGGTTAAATTTAATAACCGTGTATGGTAGCACAAAACAGGATTTTTTCATTTTAATAAAAAATCGACATTAAAAACGGTGCGGTGAATCCTTCTTGTCTTCGGAGTAAATAGCTTGTCATGGAAAGGCTGACATTTTTATTGTGTTTTTAAAGAAGGATTACAGAATAGTTCAACCACTGTTTCATTAACAGGAGTTTTACTTTAATAAAGTCACCTATTTTTCACATATCCCTAAGTCTATTAAAACGCAAAAACCCCTAGTTTTATTTGAAAGAAGGGGTTTTTCTTTGTATTCAATTATACGATTTTCAAATTAATTCACTACACTACATTTAAGAAGGTCATTCAGTATCACTTGTATATTTTTCTGGTATTAATTGCATTACCCAACATTTTTCTATATCCTCGTGTGGATGAGGGTGGGCTACTGCAACAATCGTTTCAAATTCATGGTCGCCCTCAGATATAGACTTACCAATAGCCATTGCTTCGCCACATACTGTAATTCTTCCTACATTGGCTTCAACGTGTACCGCCGAGTAAATCTTTCCCGTTTTCGTCCTTACCGCTGATCCAATGTGATGTCGTTCGTATCTATAATTCTTTTCAATAACGTTTTCTGCCTCTTTAATCAATTCATAATCTATGCTCTCTAAAGCTCTTACTTCTAACATAATAATCTCCCTCTCAACAATTCAACTTTATTTACTATTTCGCTGCTTTTTCAAATACACCTCTTATACAACTAACCTGTCCCGTTCGTTAAAGTGTAACTTTTCACATACAAAACCAACCATAGAACATAGCCTTTAATATTTAAAAGAGGAATTGTTTTTTATATTCACAAAAGCTTCATCTAAATCAGATGGCTGTAAGTAGGTTGTATCGTAGAGAAAGCGTTTATTTTTTCCTTTAGCTTCAAATTCATTTAGTAATTCTACACACCTTAATCCCATCTGATGTTCCTGGATCCTTAAAGAATCCCTTCTTAAAAGTTCTTTTCTCTCGACCCATAAAACAACGCACCTAATTTCCGCGTTTTTAACCTCAGCATAAATCTTTTCAGAGAATCTCTCTACTTCATCTGGAAACGCAACATAATCAATGATTATATCCTTATTTGCCTGTACGAAGTTGATACTTAAATCGGCTATATTATCCCAAACTAACGATAGAGATTCTTTACTTTTCCAAGGAGGAAGATATCCTCCAACAACCATATGATTTATTAAATCACCTTCAATATAGGCGCTATTCTCAAACTGTTCTGCAAGCCCTTTTGAAATCGTGGATTTACCAGCCCCCGCTGGTCCAGATATAATATATATTTTATTCATTCTTTCCACTTCTCTCCAATTTTTATGTACTTCACTGTTAAAATCGTTGCTCAACTAACTTGTGACCTTCGTGAAACAGGAAAGAAAAGCTGCCTTTACTAGCCTATGATTTTTACTTAAGGATCCGATAATTGAAGAAATGGTGGTTACATTTCAAGCCATTCATTCACATTTAATTTTATTCCACTTGCTGTTTTCCTTTAGGATTTCTAATCCTGCATTGGTAAGCTTCTACTATCCATTATAAAACTCCACCTTACTATTTTTTTAGTATTCTAAAATATTTCACGAAAATGGTCCGGCAAAGTTCGAACTACTTCTAATATTTCTTAGCTTTGATAAAGTTATTGGTTTATTTTGACTAACAATTCTTTCTTATAGTGACTGTAAACATTATATAAGTGACCTTCAAATGACTATGAAGATCATAAATAAATTATGAAATTCGGGTTGGTGACAGTTTTTCGGCTTTGTTTATGCGAGTAAATTTTTTTAATGCTTTATCGATGCTAAAGCTGTTCCCATTTGTTGATTGGAGCGCCAGACGGCGACTCCTACGGGATGAGTGAGACAGATAAGACATCACAACCACGCGCGTAAGCGATGGGTGATGGCTTATCGCTCACCCCGCGGAAAGCGTCCGGCTGGGGCGGAAATCAATTCTACTCTCTGATTTAAAAATTTCTTTTTCTATGCCTCATAAATCAACCCTACTTTTTAACATAGCCTATTTCTTTAGCAAAAGAGAGACTCCAATTTTTATGGGAAATTCTAATCTTATTATTAGATAAATAGATATTTATTCGTTCTTTTATTATGGTTTATGTCAATCAAACCTGGGGTAGTAAAGTAATAGCAAATTTTTAATAATTTACTAATTTTATTAATAATGTTTGCGTTACATTTTCTACAGGAGGGGTTGTATGGGTTTATCGTTTTGGACATGGACAGTTACGATTATATTATCGTTAGCTTTTATAGGGATGTCTTTCCTATTTAAGAAAAAAGCAGATACGAGCTTTGCGCATTATGCAATAGCCGGTGGAACGTTGCCATTTTTCTTATTATTGTTTACAGACATTGCAACCATCATGGGAGTCGGCAATTTCGTAGGCCATTCCTCAAAGGGGTACGAGATTGGAATAGCTAATGTGCCATTCGTCATTGGAGAGCAGGGTGCAAAAATATTATTTGCACTTGTATTTGCAGGTTTTGCGGCAAAGTTTACATATAATACACTAGCAGAAATGATGGATGATTTAATCATAGGAGATAGATTGTCTCGTGGTTTGATAGCAATCTTAACCTCCGCAATTATGATTGCGTGGGTAAGCGGTCAGGCTATGGGAATGGGGGCTTTATTTTCAGCTTTTACAGGAGCAGATCCTCTGATGATGATATTAGTCTTTTCTGCTGTATTCATCATTTACACAGCAGTTGGCGGTATGTATTCTGTTGTATGGACTGACCTCATACAGGGAGGAATACTCATAGCTATCGCTGTTTGGTTTTACATACAAGTATTCGATAAAGTGGATTTTAGTTTTACGACCCTAAAAAGTGGGTTGGAAAATGTAGGGGCAATCGAGTTAGCTCAAATGAATCTTTCTGCTATAGAGGTTATTTCTCTATTTGTTACAGGAACTTTAGGGATACTGGCTGCTCAAGTATATTGGCAGCGGTGTTTTGCTTCAAAAAATCCGAAGGCAGCAAGCAGAGCTATGCTAATCAGTGGAATAGTAGCAATTGTATTTACTGTTTTTGCAACACTAGCTGGAATGGTAGTAAAAATACAGAATCCTAATTTAGCTGCAGATGAGGCTATTTCCTGGCTTATTTTAGAAGAAATGACGCAACTTGCTGCTCTCGCGTTTTTTATCATGATATTTTTAGCGGCTATCTCGAGTGCTTCTTCTCTTTTACATTCCGCAGCAGTCGTCATTGTAAACGACTTAGTGATTCCAAATATGAAACCTAAAGAAGATTCCTATTACTTGAAAATAACGAGAATAGGAGTTGTCGTAATTGGGGCTTTTACAATTGGGACAGCTATTTGGGCAGATTCTATTATAGATTTATTCTCCTTGGCTTATTCGATGGCTGGTGGAGGAGTTGTGCCAGTCTTAGTTGTCGGATTACTTTGGAAAAAGAAAAAGGGTCAAGAATTTTCAATGGGTTCAAGTAACAGTCAGGTTTCTGTTTGGGGAGCAAGAGTTGGTATAGTTGCTGGCTCTATTGCCTCACTTGCCTTAGGAATTTTATGGGGTGTTTTAGTTTCTGTATTATTAACTATGATCATCTCCAAAATGGTTCCTACTCCAAAAGAGACATCTTTAGAGGTATAACGAATACACCCCTATACCGATTCCGCAATCGATATAGGGGTTTTCTCTCGTTCAAGCTGGAAATGTTGCAATGGCGATTCCTTCCGATAAAATAGAAGTATTGAATAAATTATTTGAATAGGTGAGAATATGCCAGCAATTACGTTTGAACAAGAATTTATATTAAATGAACATCGAATATACACGACTAAGCCGCTTCGTACTCTATTCACTTTAGAACGCCTCAGCAAAGAATTTTTCCAGGATGATTTTGCAAAACTGATGCAAGGAATTACGGATGCAGAAAATCAGGTAGCAGCTGTTTCTCATTTTGCTAAAAGATATGGTCTGTTTTTTGCCAATCAATTTTATATGTTAGCGGCTTACGACATGATTTGGGATGGTAAGCATACTGAACTTCATTTCGATGTCACCAAGGAGTATGATGCCTACACCATTGCTATGTTCATCAATCCAAATGATTTTTGTTATGTGAAAGAAACAGAACGAGAAGACGTCATTATGAAAATATTAAAGAAGCAAGGGTACGAGATTGTTCAGTATTTAAGAAAGACAACAAGTATCTCGCCATTGGTAATTTGGGAAAGCTTTTTTGTTGCCATTGTTAAAATGTATGAAAAACTTTTAGAGAATCCATCTACTGCATCTCAGGCGATGGATGATATAGAAATTTTAGAGAGTACTGAGGCTTGGAAATCATTTTCAACTAAATCTCTTTTTTATGAATATACAAAAGGGAGAAATCCTGCAATGCTAGTCAATCAGCCGATCCGACGGAGCTGTTGTATGTCGATGGATATACCCGGGCAAGGGGCTTGTGGGTACTGCCCTAAGACTAACTTGTAAAACTATACTTCCAAAAATTTAGAGCCCTGCCTTTTATGGCAGGGCTTGTTCTATGGAGAAATTTTTTTGTGACTGATCCACCAATCTATGTGTTCTAAATTAAAGGCTATAATATCTCCGATTGGTCTAAGATGTGGTATTTCTTTATTTAGAATCAATTGGTGGATTTGTTCTTCTGTGAGCGGATAGCCAACAGAATCTAAATATGTCGTTAGTTTTTTTACTCCATAGACTCTTCTCAACTAATCACCTCCCACCAAAAGCTCTTCCATACAAAGAAAAAACTCTTAGTGAGACGTATTAATTGTTAAATAAATATATTAATATATACCCTTTTTTTAGAAAATTAATCCTAAAGACTCGGAACGTTTGTTTGGTGAATATTCTAAAATTTCAGAACATAAATTTATCAATTTTGTTATAATTTCTTTATTAGATTGAGGCTGTTCAATAGTTTAAGGATTGAGTCTAAGCCCTCTTCCTAAAAATTAATTTACGGGAGAATCATATATTGAAAAGAGTAGACGTGGTATACGGCTTAATAACGGATAGAAATGAAGAAAATATACTAATGGTCAAGAATAAGGGGGCAGGCTGGACACTTCCTGGTGGAACAGTCGAGTCTGGCGAGACACTTGAGCAAGCAATTAGGAGAGAAATTCAAGAAGAAACTGGATTAATAACGGAAGTAGAGAGAGTAGTGGCACTAAATGAAGCATTTTTTACACACAAGGATAGCCAGGTATTGTTTGTAACCTTCAAAATGAACGTACTTAATGGAGAGTGTAGTATACAATATCCAGATGAAATAGAAGAGCTAAGATGGGTGGATCATGAAACCGCTAATAAATGGATGCCCTATCACCTAGGAGGAATAAGTAGCTTGTTAAATTCAGCAGCACCCTATACGTTTCAAAACAATTAGGAGGGAATTGAAGTGTTTCATTTATTTAAAAATATTAGTCCCAGCAAAGATAATGTAGGCAGTAAGGCTGATAGGATATACGAGGACGATGATTTAGGAGTTGGCATACTCATCCACTTTACTCCAATTGCCACTTATATGTATTTATCTACCGATATACTTATAGAAAAAGGAGATACCTTATATGATTCTAAGCACAGAGAGATCATTGTAGAAGGCAATACTGTATCTATCACTCTAAATAATAGAAGTGAAATCCCAGAGATAATTGATTTATATGGATTAAACAATTTGGAATTACCTTTAATCACTATAGAAGTGACATTATCCTATTAAAGGAGAATTAGGATGGTTATAAGAAAATATGGTGAACGCCCGGGTTGGTCAAGAATTTTAAAAAGGCGATATACTTTTGTAGAGATTAATTCCGAACAGTTTACTGGAGGGGCATCCCTTTTACATTTAGTAGAGACGGCAAAACCATTATGGGTTAGTTATGATTCAAAGAAGGTTTGTATTGTCGACCAAGGGTATATGTGGCTGCAGCACTTCCCCACGGCAGAAAACTATACGGTAACGACCATGTTCGATCAAAACGGAAAAGTTGTTCAATGGTATATAGATGTATGTTATAAACATGGTTTAGACGATCAAGGTCCTTGGTGGGATGATTTATTTTTAGATATTATCGTCCTTCCATCTGGTGATTATTTTCTCGTGGATGAAGAGGAGCTTGAAGAGGCTTTACATTCTGGTCTAATAAATCAAGAGAAATATGAGCTGGCTAAACATGTAGCTCAAAAAATCATGGATGAGCTAGAGGGAAATAACATGAACCTATTAAGATTATCCGTATATCATAAAAACGAGTTGACAGCACTTCTTAAATAAAAGTGAGGATGTAAAATGAGAAAAATTGAAGTTAAAGAGTTTTCAAAGAAATGGGCTACTGATTTTCAACACGAATCAGAGCATCTAAACAATATATTTAAGGAAGAACTATTAGAAATTCACCATATAGGGAGCACTGCTATAGAAGGGATTTCCGCAAAGCCGATTATTGATATAATGCCAATTGTTCGGGATATTAACCGAGTAGATTTGTACAATGAAAGAATGATTGCGCTTGGCTATACCCCAAAAGGAGAAAACGGTTTACCAGGTCGACGCTACTTTCAAAAAGGGGGAGACAATAGGACTCATCATGTACATATTTATGAACAAGGGAATCCTGAAATAGAGAGACATCTTATTTTTAGAGATTATTTAAGAAAACATTCTGTGGAGGCCAAGAAATACGGTGAGCTAAAGAAAGCTCTTGCCCAGCAGTTTCCTTATGATGTGGAGAGTTATATTAATGGTAAGGACAAGTTTGTGCAAACATTAGAGGAAAAAGCTATGCGATGGAATAATAGAGTTCAGTTGAATTTTCATAGA
The DNA here is from genome assembly GCF_038004905.1 of Psychrobacillus sp. FSL W7-1493. NCBI lineage: Bacteria > Bacillati > Bacillota > Bacilli > Caryophanales > Bacillaceae > Psychrobacillus > Psychrobacillus sp. FSL W7-1493. Next base: position 1,497,414 of record NZ_JBBOSB010000001.1, read on the forward strand.
GCGTTTGGAGTGTATGGTATCTGTATACATGAAAACAAGCTTCTAGTTATTCAGAAAAATGGTGGCCCTTATATCAACCGCTATGACCTTCCAGGTGGGAATTTAGAAACAGGTGAATCGCTGCAGGAGGCAATTGAAAGAGAATTCCAGGAAGAAACAGGGTTATTAATCGATGTGCGTAAACAGATTGGAGCAGCTGACTTTATTATTCACACCGATTGGAGAGAAGGCACGGCTGTACACCATGTAGCCGTTTTTTATGAAGTTGAGCATGTAGGGGGATCGATATCTGCACCATTGCAGTTTGAAGGACAGGACTCACTAGGAGCTGTTTGGATTTCGGAACAGGAAACATCGACGGAAAATTCCTCGCCCTTAGTCTTAAAAGCATTTGAATGGTTGCGAACAAAAAAGATATCTGTTGAAGCTACTTATTATGAACAGTGGAAAGTTAAAAAGAACTGAAATAAGGAGAGGTTTTCTATGATAGGAAATAATTTTTTGAAGGCATTAGATTTAAAGTTCCCTATCATTCAAGCGCCAATGGCTGGAGGAATTACGACTCCTGTGCTAGTTAGTGAAGTCTCCAATCAAGGTGCCCTTGGAATGATTGGTGCAGGATATTTAAAGCCTGATCAATTACGAATGCAAATAAATCAGGTGAAGGCACTTACGAATGCAAATTACGGAGTAAATTTGTTCGTTCCTGAGCATTTTGAATTGAATGAGGACCAGGTTGAAAAATCTAAGCAGCTAATAGACAATTATGAGCTCCTTTTAAATCATAAAATGAAAGAACCGGACTTACCTACAAAAGAAATTGAAAAGCAAACATATGAGGAACTCCTAAAGATTGTTATAGAAGAAAGAGTGGCCGCTTGTTCCTTTACATTTGGAATTCCTTCCAAAAAAACGATTGAAAATCTTAAACAAAACGGGATTATGACAATAGGGACAGCTACTACTGTGCCAGAAGCCATAGCTATCGAACAGGCGGGGATGGACGCTGTAGTTGTACAAGGAAGTGAGGCAGGAGGGCATCGTGGGAACTTTTTAGTAGATTCCCCTAACAGCATGATTGGCTTAATGGCACTGATTCCCCAAGTTGCTGATCAGGTATCGATACCAGTTATTGCAGCAGGAGGAATAATGGATGGCAGAGGACTATCTGCGGCATTATGTTTAGGAGCAGATGCCGTACAAATGGGAACGGCCTTCTTAACCTGCAAAGAAAGTGGGGCACACCTAGTGCATCGACAAGCCGTACTGCAAGCGAAAAGCGAGGACATAGTGAGTACGAAAGCATTTTCCGGGAAGGAAGCAAGAGGAATTGAAAATCGTTTTATGAAAGAAATGCATGTGCATGAAAACAAGCTACCGCCCTTTCCCGTCCAAAATGCTCTTACCCAAAACTTAAGAAAAGCGGCCACTCAGCAAAAGAATGCAGATTTCATGTCTCTATGGTCGGGCCAAAGCCCAACATTAGCTAGAGAGGAAACGGTTGAACAACTTGTACGCCGTGTTGTAAATGAGGCTAACCTAATCTTAAATAAGTAGGCTTTAAGAAATATGGTGCCATTAAATTAAATAGCTTTGTTAAATTTTTTGGTTGATTTTGACTAACCATTCTTTTTTATAGTGACTGTAAACATTATAAAAGTGACATTCAAATGATTATTAAGATCAAAAATAAATTATGAAATTGGAGTTCGTGACAGTTTTTCGGCTTAGTTTATGCGAGTAAATTTATAAGCAATTTATCGATGCATTAAAGCTGTTCCCATTTATTGATTGGAGCGCCAGACGGCGACTCCTACGGGATGAGTGAGACAGATAAGACATCACATCCACGCGCGTAAGCGATGGGTGATGGCTTATCGCTCACCCCGAGGAAAGCGTCCGGTTGGCGCGGAAATCAATTCTACTCTCGAATTTAAAGATTTCTTTTTCTATGTATCATAAATCAACCCTACTCTTTAACATAGCCAATTAAATAAAGAGGAATTTCATAATATTCTCACGAAATTCCTCCATAAAAGCATATTATAATCTATTGTGATATAGTTTCCTTATTCAATCTACATTCATACACGGGCTCTTCTTGCTGGGTATCTTCAAACCATTTCAACCCCATATAAGTAAAGCCCACTCGCTCTAAAATTTTGAGGGATCCAACATTTTCTTTGCTTGCAGAAGCTGAGACAAGTTCAACCTTTGGATGAAGTTTTACAATGTTCATACAAGCTCCCACGGCTTCTGTTGCATACCCTTTTCCCCAAGATTTTTTATTGAAATGATAAATCAATTCTACTTCCTCTATTGTATTTTCAACATTGAAGCCAGCTGCTCCAATTATTCCTCCTGTACTTTTTTCCATCACTGCATAAACGGATAGATTATTATTTTCATGACAGTGGTGATAAAACTCGATCGTTTTAGGCAATGTTTCGACGGAAGCCGAGCCACCACATAATTTCATCACTTCTTTGTCTCCCCAAAAAAGCTTTGCTGGTTCTGCATGGCTTTCCTCAAATACTACAAGGCGTAATCTTTCTGTTTCCCCTATAATGTTCATTTATTTTCCCATCCTTTAAAATTTCCTTTTTTGCACAAGCTTCATGGCTTTTTGTGTATTTGCAAAATGCCATTTGGTAATGGATTTGAGGAATTCCACGCCATGCTTTAAATAAATTTTTGCCGCTATCTCATCGACTTTTGCACTAGCCCCCTTAGGAATTGGAGTTTGGGCTATCTCTGTGAGGCGGTCCATTTCCTTTAAGAAAGCATATCTTGCTATAATAGAGGCAGCAGCAACGGAAACGTGTAATTGCTCTGCTTTTGTGGAAAACAAAACATTTTCACGAATGATCTCCTTTTCCATTTTAATATGGTTATAATAAATACCACGTTCAGCAAATTGATCAATTAGGATGTATGATGGCTTCTCGGGTTCCATTTTTTTCAAAACATGCTTCAATGCTTGGTTATGCATCATAGCCTTTATTTTACCTTGTGACCAGCCACGTCCTTGGATTTCGTTATATTTTTCATTTTTTAATACGAGCACTCTATGTGTTAAGGTTTTCATCAAATCTGGAGCAATACGACGCATTAGCTCATCTGTGAGCATTTTAGAATCTTTCACACCGAGCTCTTTTACAAGCTCTACTTGATGAGAAGGTACAAAGCAGGCTGCTACCGTAATAGGTCCAAAATAATCTCCGGTTCCAGTTTCGTCTGAACCAACTACAGATTGTAATTCAAAGTTTTCCGGGAGCGTGTCACCTTTCGTTAGGGGGCTTTTTACAGTAGTTGTTGTAGAGGAGGTTCCACCATTCCATAGAGCTGCCTCCCTAGAAGCGCCATTTCCTTGGAACATAACCTTCCCAGATTTATAGATAGTGATTGCTGTATCTGATAGCTTAGCAGCGAAAACGACTCCCGGTGCCGAGCGTTCGATTTTGTATTTTAAGTAATGTGCCTTTACTTTTTCTATTTCATTTGCGGGCATTAGTAAAACTTCATTTGACATTCATATGTTCCTTTCTTCACATCGTAATCTATTTCGTGTTATTATTATACATAGGATTTTCTGGGGGAGGGTATGTCTTTGTCAGAACAAGAGAAAACAAGAATTTCTGTTGATATCTATGGACAGAATTATAAAATGTTAGGTACAGAAACTTCTGGTCATATGAGACTCGTTGCCTCCATGGTAGATGATAAAATGAGAGAAATACACTCTCACAATCAACAGCTAGACATCGCAAAATTGGCAGTGCTTACCGCTGTTAATGCAGTAAACGATTACATAAAAGTAAAAGAACAATTAGAACTTCTAGAAGAAGAATTGAAAAGGCTAAAGGACTGAAAAAATGTTAGATTTAATTATACTGATTTTATTAATTGCCGGTTTTGTAACTGGTGCTAGACGTGGGCTGATTGTACAGCTCATTCATATGGTAGGCTTCATCATTGCTCTAATTGTTGCTTACACTTATTATAAACCACTGGCGGATAAATTTGTTCTCTGGATTCCATTTCCTGCAGTAACCTCAGAGTCCACATTTACGATAGCAGTAGAGACTTTGGATCTCGATCAAACGTTTTACCGTATTATCGCTTTCACACTGATATTTATGGTAGTTAAGTTCGGGTTACAATTATTAGCCTCTATGTTTGATTTTTTAAAGTACTTGCCTATACTAGGATTTGTCAGCACTGTAACTGGTGCGATTCTAGGGTTTATTGAATTCTATTTCATTTTATTCGTACTTCTATACGTCGTTGTGCTTTTACCAATTGATTTTATCCAAAATGCTGTATCAGGCTCATTCTTAACTTCATGGATGCTTGAGCATACGCCAATTTTATCTGAAATGGTCAAAAACTGGTGGTATATTTATTTGGAAAAGTAACAATGTCTAAGATAAACTTCTCTCAGTAGAGGGAAGTTTTTTTAAATAGTTAACTTATAGTTTGTGAAAGACTTATGATTTCTTACTTAAAGGAGGTCTACTGGTGGATAAAAAGACGATAATTAAAACATTAGAAAAAATTGCATTATATATGGAACTTCAAGGAGAAAATCCTTTTAAGGTATCTGCTTTTCGAAAAGCAGCACAAGTTTTAGAGCTAGATGATCGTAGCTTGTCTGAAATGGATAATATAACTTCGCTTAAGGGTATTGGTGCGGCAACTGGATCGGTAATCACTGATTTAATGGAAAGTGGACAATCCTCTCTTCTCAAAGAAATGCAAGAGAAAGTTCCAAGTGGACTGTTGCCTATGCTAAAAATCCCGGGTCTTGGAGGAAAGAAAATTGCCAAGCTGTACAAAGAATTAGGTATTGAATCCATCGAACAGTTAAAGACTGCCTGTGAGGAAGGGAAGGTTCGCGGACTAGCAGGATTTGGGGCCAAAACAGAGGAAAAGATACTTGCTCAGCTAGAAGTGTTTCAAACCAAACCGGAAAGAACTGCTATTTGGCAGCTTGAGCCTATTGTTGCTTTTATCGAAGATACATTAGCGAATATAGATGAAGTTGTTAAATATTCCGTTGCAGGTTCGTATAGACGAGTAAAAGAATCTAGTAAGGATATCGATTTTATCGTTGCGACGAATTCCCATCAAAAGGTCAGAGAGCAATTACTAGAGAAGCTTCCCCTTCTAAAAATTATTGCAGCTGGAGACACTAAAGTATCAGTTACGTTAGATGTTGAAAACGAAGTAGATGTAGACTTTAGGTTAGTAGAACCTCATCAATATGCTTCTGCATTACATCACTTTACAGGATCTAAAGATCATAATATTAAAATGAGACAAATTGCCAAAGACAAAGGGTTGAAGATAAGTGAATACGGTGTGGAGCAAGAGGACGGCTCCGTACAGTCCTTTGAAACAGAGGAAGAGTTTTATTCATTCTTCGATTTACCATTTATACCTCCTACTTTACGAGAGGATGGGACAGAACTAGACAAGCTAGAAAAGATCCCAAGTCTTGTAACGCTGGGGGATATTAAGGGCGATTTTCACATGCACTCCACTTGGTCAGATGGAGCTCATTCTATTGAAGAAATGGTAGAGGCTTGTCGTGAAAAAGGTTATTCCCATATGGTGATAACAGACCACTCTAACTACTTAAAAGTTGCTAATGGTCTTTCAAGAGAGAGACTGCTACAGCAAATCGAAACGATACAAGGATTAAATGCAAAATATAACGATATTGAAATATTAGCTGGAACAGAAATGGATATACTTCCTGACGGTTCCCTGGACTTTGATGACGAGCTACTAGAGCAGCTAGACTTCGTAATCGCGTCTATACACTCTAGCTTTAGTCAGTCACAAGATAAAATTATGGCAAGACTTCGTACAGCAATGGAAAGCCCAAACGTTCATATGATTGCTCACCCTGCAGGAAGAATTATTGGAAGTCGTACAGGCTATGACCCAGATGTGCCAATATTAATAGATTGGGCTAGTGAATTTGGAAAAATACTAGAGCTTAATGCAAACCCACATCGTCTCGACTTAGAGACAGAATACTTGAAGCTGGCACAGGAAAAAGGCGTTCTGATAGCCATTAATACAGATGCACATCATATCGATCAATTAAGATATATGGATGTAGGGGTTAAATATGCTCAAAAAGCATGGCTGAAAAAGGATAACATTGTTAATACATGGACATTTGATCAGTTCAAACAGTATGTGAAGAATAAATAGGAGGTGCCATGGTGATAGCCGAAAGAGCACTGAAAACTTTAGAATATTATAAGATCAGAGAAGAGGTAGGGAAATATTGTACTTCCTCTATCGGAAAAACGCATATAGAAAAGTTAGTTCCATCTGTTGATTACGAGGAAGTAACTAAGCTTTTAGAGGAGATGGATGAGGGACTTACCATACTACGGCTAAGAGGCAATGTTCCAATGGGAGGAATCGTCGATATACGTCCACATGCAAAACGGGCTCAAATTGGCGGGATGCTAAGTCCGATGGAGCTGATGGAGACTGCGAGTACGATAAGAGCTAGTAAAATTCTTCGAAATTTCCTAGAGAACGTCGCAGAAGCAGAGTCAGTAGCAATCCCACATTTTCTATCTAAAAAGGACTCTTTGCCGATTTTAACGGCTTTAGAGCATGAAATAAACGACTGTATCGATGAAAACGGAAGTGTACTGGATAGTGCAAGCAGCACGCTGCGCTCCATCCGTCAGCAGTTAAGAATTCAAGTGAGTCGCGTACGTGAGAAGCTAGAGAGCTATACTCGTGGGGCCAATGCATCCAAAATGCTTTCCGACTCAATTATTACCATTCGAAACGACCGCTATGTTATACCGGTAAAATCAGAATATCGTAGCCATTACGGTGGAATTGTACATGATCAGTCTTCCTCTGGACAAACACTTTTTGTTGAACCATCAGCGGTAATCCAAATAAACAACGATATTCGTGCATTAAAGGTAAAAGAACAAGAAGAGATTGAACGTATTCTTATTCGTTTGTCAGGCGAGGTAGAGGCTGTTGGACATGAGATATTCCTGTTAGTTAATATACTAGGTGAAATTGACGTCATATTAGCAAAGGCTAAATATGGACAGGCAGAAAAATGTACGATGCCACAAATTAATAATAATGGCTACATTCGTTTGGTGAAAGCGAGACATCCTCTTATTTCAGTAGAACAGGCTGTTCCTAATACAATTGAATTTGGGAAGGATATTACTGCTATAGTAATCACTGGTCCAAATACGGGAGGGAAAACCGTTACATTGAAAACGGTTGGTCTTTGTACTTTAATGGCTCAAAGCGGGATACCAGTACCAGCATTAGACGGGTCGGAGCTTGCGTTATTTGAGTCCGTGTTTGCTGACATTGGCGACGAGCAGTCTATTGAGCAAAGCCTAAGTACATTCTCGTCTCACATGGTCAACATTGTGGATATTCTAAAAAAATATAACGAAAAATCATTAATTTTGTTTGATGAGCTTGGTGCTGGAACTGATCCTCAGGAGGGAGCAGCTCTTGCAATCTCTATTCTAGATGCTGTCCATGGAACAGGAGCTCGTGTCATGGCAACTACTCACTACCCTGAGCTAAAAGCTTATGGCTACAACCGACCTGGTGTGGCTAATGCAAGTGTGGAGTTTGACATTGAAACACTCAGTCCAACATACAAGCTTTTAATAGGAGTCCCGGGGCGAAGCAACGCTTTTGAAATATCAGAGCGTTTAGGCTTGCCAAACCATATTATTTCACAGGCACAAACCTATACGGGTACCGACCGTGGAGAGGTAAATTCTATGATTGCTTCCCTAGAGGATAGTCGTAGACAAGCTGAGCGAGATGCAGAAGAAACCGAGGCTGAGTTAGAAAAGGCTAAGCATTTAAAGGATGATCTTGAGCGAAGACTTGCAGAATACGATGAGAAAAAAGAAAAACTAGAACAAAAAGCGAAAGACAAAGCTAGAAAAATAGTGGAAGAGGCAAGAAGAGAAGCGGACGAAATTATTAGCGAGCTACGAAAAATGCAATCTAATACACATAAGCTTGTGAAGGAACATGAGTTAATAGATGCTAAAAAACGTTTAGATGAAGCCCTTCCGAACAATCCTGTATTGAAAAAACAGAAAAAAATAAATGAACGAGTAAAAGAATTACAGTCGGGCGACGAGGTAAAGGTGTTAAGCTTTGGCCAAAAAGGGACATTACTAGAAAAGGTGTCTAAATCCGAATGGTCCGTACAAATTGGAATGCTCAAAATGAAGCTAGACGAATCAGACTTAGAATTTATAAAACCAGAAAAGCAGAAACAGAGCGTATCAGTGAATGCAGTAAGAGGTAGAGATTCACACGTGAAGCTTGAGTTGGATTTACGTGGAGAGCGCTACGAGGATGCTATTATTCGAACAGAAAAATATTTAGACGATGCGATATTGTCGAACTATCCGAGAGTCTCTATTATTCACGGAAAAGGAACAGGTGTCCTAAGACAGGCTATTCAGCAGTATTTGAAAAATCATTCGCGAGTAAAAAGCTATCGATTCGGTGAAGCTGGAGAAGGGGGACACGGCGTTACTGTCGTTGAACTGAAGTAATGTTGGAAGGAAGGAGAAACAGATGTGATTTACTCCGCATTCTCTTTCCTCACCTTATTAGTAAAAGTAGATATAACTCGTTATTTTCTTATTAACAAAAGCACTGGGAAATGGAAATTCATTCAGCTATATAAAAAAATGAAACTTTCATTTTTATAAATCGTAAAGATAGAAAAGTTTGAAAGGGGCTATATCATGCTGCTAGGTAGTTTTTGGTCAAATCCATTAGTAGAATCTGCAGGTTATTTTAGTGTGGTTATATTATGTTTAATAGTTTCCATGGTTATGTTTGAGATCGTGACCAAATATAAAAACTGGCAGGAAATTAAAAATGGAAATGTCGCAGTGGCACTAGCCACCGGTGGGAAGATATTCGGTGTATGTAATATCTTTAAATATTCAATTGAAGAGCATAATACACTTTTTGAGATGATTGGTTGGGGACTATATGGCTTCGCTCTTCTAATTATCGCCTATTGGTTATTTGAATTTTTTACTCCAGGCTTTAATGTGGATAAAGAAATAGAAAATGATAATCGATCCGTTGGATTTATTTCGTTAATTATTTCTGTAGGATTATCATTTGTTATTGGTGCGAGTATTTAATTAGGAGAGATAAAGATGGAGAAATTATCAAAGGTATTAATTGTAGTTGGAATATTTTTTCTAGCAATTGGCATAATATATATAGTAAAAAATTCATAGGGTTATTTAAGCTCCAGAGGAGGCTGTAATTATGCGTTAGTAAATTCAATTGAATGAATTAACGAATTAGTACAGTCTCTTTTTTATGTTGCTTTAAGTTGATTACACTAACGTTTATGTTTTGTCAGGCCTATTACCTTCTTAGTTTGTATTGGAAATGCAAAGTGACTACTACTTTTCTTTTTTTATGAATTGAATTGTCATTCATTTTTATCTATAATAAAAAATAGGAATATTCACTCTATTAAATTCATACAAAGGGGGCAAACAAATGATTGAAAAACCATGGCTTTCTCACTATCCGCCGGAAGTTCCACACACGCTTGACTATGAAACTATTCCTGTCCAAGAGTATCTTACGAGAGCGTACAAGAAATTTCCAGCGAAGATAGCCATACATTTCATGGGGAGAGATGTAACTTACAAAGAGCTTTACGAATCATCGATGAAGTTTGCGAATTATTTGCAGTCACTAGGCCTGCAAAGAGGGGACAGAGTAGCAATCATGCTGCCAAACTGTCCACAAGGGGTTATAGGTTATTTTGGGACTTTATATGCAGGTGGTATTGTTGTACAAACAAATCCTCTGTACACTGAACGAGAAATCGCGTACCAGTTAAAGGATTCAGGAGCAAAAATCATTTTAGCTATGGACATTCTTTTTCCTAGAGTTACTAAGGTAATTAAAGAAACAGATTTAGAAAATATCATTATCACAGGAATTAAGGATTACCTGCCCTTTCCTAAAAATCTTATCTATCCATTTATACAAAAGAAGCAATATGGCTTTAGTGTAAAAGTTGAGCATCGAGGTATGAACCATCTATTTACTGAAATTATGAAGGTCGGTAAGACGGATACTATTGACTTAACGTTCGATTTTGAAGAAGATCTAGCTTTACTTCAATACACTGGTGGTACTACTGGCTTCCCTAAAGGCGTTATGCTCACGCATAAGAATTTGATTTCAAACGTTTCTATGAGTAGAGCATGGTTGCATGAATGTCGTGAAGGAGAAGAGTCGATTTTAGGTATCTTACCTTTCTTTCATGTATATGGAATGACTACTGTAATGATTTTTTCTGTCATGCAATGCAATCGTATGATATTATTACCTAAGTTTGATGTTGAGACGGCACTAAAAACAATTGATAAACAAAAGCCCACACTATTTCCAGGCGCTCCAACTATGTACATCGGTATTTTAAATCACCCAGATGTTAAAAAGTATGACTTATCTTCTATCGTAGCTTGTTTAAGTGGTTCAGCAGCCCTACCAGCCGAGGTTCAAGAAAAGTTTGAAGAAATAACAGGTGGAAGACTAGTAGAAGGTTATGGTTTAACTGAAACGTCTCCTGTTACACATGCAAATTTAATATACAGTGAGGACCGGGTAAAAGGCTCCATTGGTGTTCCCTGGCCAGATACAGAAGCTACCATTTTTGGACCAGAATCTACTGAGTCATTGCCACATGGAGAAATAGGTGAAATCGCTGTCAAAGGCCCACAGGTAATGAAAGGCTATTGGAATCGCAAAGAAGATACGGAAATGACGATGCGAGACGGATGGTTATTAACAGGTGATTTAGGGTACATGGATGAAAACGGTTTCTTTTATATTGTAGACCGCAAAAAAGACCTTATAATCGCTGGTGGGTATAATATTTATCCGCGTGATGTAGAAGAAGTATTATACGAACATCCAGCTGTTCAAGAATGTGTAGTAGCTGGAGTACCAGATCCATATCGAGGAGAAACAGTAAAGGCATACATTGTATTAAAAGAGGGTATGACTGCGACAGAGGAAGATCTCAATACACATTGTCGTGATAACCTTGCTTCCTTTAAGGTTCCTAGAATTTATGAATTTAGAGATGAGCTTCCTAAAACTGCCATCGGGAAAATTTTAAGAAGAAATCTGATAGAGGAAGAAAGAGAAAAGTTGAAGAAGGTAGCAGTTGAGAGTTAATTGTTTATTGACAATATAAAAAATTGAATATAAAATAAAAATATGAATGAATCATCATTCATATTTTTATTTTTTGGTGGTGAATTCATTGAAGAAAGACAAACCTAAGTATAAACAAATTATTGACGCAGCAATCATCGTCATAGCTGAAAACGGATACCATCAATCTCAGGTTTCTAAAATAGCTAAACAAGCTGGTGTTGCAGATGGAACAATCTATTTATACTTTAAAAACAAGGAAGATATTTTAATATCGGTTTTTGAAGAAAAAATGGAAGTGTTTGCTGATAACTTGAAAGAAATTTTAAAAGAGGACATCAGTGCCTCTGAAAAATTATATAAAATGATTGAAAATCATTTTAAGGTACTGGCAAGTAATAAGCATCTAGCAACTGTAACCCAATTGGAGCTTCGTCAATCCAATCTAGCCTTGCGTTTACGAATAAATGCAATCTTAAAAAATTATTTGACATTGCTCGACACCATCTTAAGAGAAGGTATAAAAAATGAGGAATTCGAAAATTCTGTAGATATTCGCTTAGCAAGACAAATGGTTTTTGGTACAATTGATGAGACGACTACTTCCTGGGTGATGAATGAGTATAAATATGACTTGGTCGGACTTACAGAGAAAGTGCATCGTTTATTATTAAAAGGGATAACAACCTAAAAAGGGATGTGGGTAAATGGAGTTTTTGTCATGGAATGTCGAAAATCATGTAGCAACTGTTACTCTGAATCGTCCTCCTGCAAATGCACTAGCAAGGGGTGTCATTTTAGAAGTTAATAGCTTGTTAGACGAAGTGGAGCACGACGATAACGTTCGTGTGATCCTTCTAAAAGGAGAAGGACGATTTTTCTCAGCAGGGGCAGATATTAAGGAATTTACCACAGTGACTTCTGGAGAAGAGTTTTCAAAGCTAGCTTCTAGTGGACAAACTATATTTGAAAGAGTCGAAACATTCTCTAAACCAATTATTGCTGCCATTCATGGTGCAGCACTAGGTGGGGGATTGGAACTGGCAATGAGCTGTCATATTAGACTAGTTGCTGACAATGCTAAGCTTGGATTGCCAGAGCTACAGTTGGGATTAATACCTGGCTTTGCCGGCACCCAACGTCTTCCACGCTATGTTGGGTTTGCTAAAGCAGCAGAAATGCTTTTAACAAGCGATCCTATCAGTGGGAAAGATGCAGCTGCATACGGGCTAGCAAACCATGCTTACCCAGAGGAAGAATTGTTTGAAAAGGCTCGGGAGCTAGCAGCTAAAATTGCAAAGAAAAGCCCAGTTGCAGTAAAGGCAGCATTGGAAATGCTTCAATATGTGAAGCCTGCATCTTATCACGAGGGTGTAAAAGCAGAAGCGAATGCCTTCGGAACAGTTTTTGTTTCAGAGGATGCAAAAGAAGGTATATCAGCATTTATCGAAAAAAGACAGCCTGACTTTAAAGGTAAATAACAATATGGGGAGGACTTCAACATGAATATTTATGTTCTAGTTAAACGCACGTTCGACACAGAGGAGAAAATTGTTGTAAGCGGAGGAAAAATTCAAGAGGATGGTGCAGAGTTCATCATCAACCCTTACGATGAGTATGCAATAGAGGAAGCAATCCAAGTACGCGACGCACATGGTGGAGAAGTAACTGTTCTTACAATGGGCGGTGAGGATGCAGAAAAACAATTACGTACAGCTCTAGCGATGGGTGCTGATAAAGCAGTACTTATCAATACAGAAGACGACATAGAAGAAATGGACCAGTTCACTGCTGCTCATATTATATCCGAATACTTAAAAGACAAGGATGCAGATTTAATCTTAGCAGGTAACGTTGCAATCGATGGCGGTTCAGGTCAAGTTGGACCACGTGTTGCAGAACTATTGGGTATTAACTACGTAACTACGATTACAAACCTTGAAATCAATGGAACAACTGCTACAATCAAACGTGACGTTGAAGGGGATACAGAAGTTTTAGAGGCATCATTACCTCTTTTAGTTACTGCACAGCAAGGTTTGAATGAACCACGCTACCCTTCTTTACCAGGTATTATGAAGGCGAAGAAAAAACCTTTAGAAGAACTAGAATTAGATGACCTTGATATTGACGAAGATGATGTAGAGGCTAAAACAGAAACAATCGAAATTTACTTACCTCCTAAAAAGGAAGCTGGAAAAGTATTAGAAGGAGATCTAGCTGATCAAGTGAAAGAGCTAGTGAGCCTTCTTCATACAGAAGCGAAAGTAGTATAACATTTAGTTTCTAGTAATCTATGAACATCTCGAAATTAAAGAGGGTTCGAATCATTTATAAAATGGGAGGAACAAATCATGTCTAAAAAAGTATTAGTTTTAGGGGAAGCACGTGAGGGTGCACTTCGTAACGTATCATATGAATCAATCGCTGCAGCAAAGCAAATTTCTGATGGTGGAGAAGTAGTAGCAGTATTATTAGGGGATGCAGTCCAGGACTTAGCTGTTGAGCTAGGGAAATATGGTGCAGACCGTGTCATTACGGTAGAACATCCACATTTAAAGCAATATACTTCTGATGGCTATGGTCAAGCATTTATGGCAGTAGTTGAACAAGAAAATCCAGAAGCTATTGTTTTTGGTCATACTGCTTTAGGAAAAGATTTATCACCAAAAATTGCTGGTAAATTACAAATCGGATTAGTTTCTGACGTAACAGCTATTGAAGGAGAAGGGGATGATGCAGTTTATATTCGTCCGATTTACTCTGGAAAAGCATTTGAAAAAGTAAAAGTAAAAGACGGAATCGATTTTATAACTGTTCGTCCTAATAACATCGCTCCACTTGCGAAAGACGATAGTAAATCTGTCGACGTTTCATCGTTATCGGTAGAAATTACAAACCTTCGTACTGTTATTAAAGAAGTGGTACGCAAATCTTCTGAAGGTGTTGACTTGTCTGAAGCAAAGGTTGTTATTGCAGGAGGACGTGGAGTGAAGAGTGAGGAAGGCTTCGGACCATTGAAGGAGCTTGCGGACGTATTAGGCGGTGCAGTTGGAGCTTCTCGTGGGGCTTGTGATGCTGACTACTGTGATTATTCACTACAAATCGGTCAAACAGGAAAAGTGGTAACTCCGGATCTTTATATTGCTGTTGGTATTTCAGGGGCAATTCAGCATTTAGCAGGAATGTCTAACTCAAAAATTATTGTAGCGATTAACAAGGATCCAGAAGCAAATATTTTCAAGGTTGCGGATTATGGAATTGTTGGGGACTTGTTTGAAGTTCTTCCAATGCTTACAGAAGAGTTCAAAAAACTTAAGGTAAATGCATAAGAAAATACTCGGCTCATAAGGGGCCGAGTTTTTATATGGATATGAGCCTATGCAAGTGTGTAAGCTAAATTGTAGATGAAGCTTTTTTTGTCTGCTATAATCAATTTAGAGTTACTAAAGGAGGAATTATTTATGGCAATTGTACACGGAACAGATCAAACCTTCTCACAAGAAGTAGAAAAAGGATTAGTATTAGTAGATTTTTGGGCAACATGGTGCGGACCTTGTAAAATGATTGCTCCAGTTTTAGAAGAAATGGACGCTGAAATGAGCGATAAAGTTAAAATCGTAAAAGTGGACGTTGATGAGAACCAAGCAACTGCAAGTCAATTTGGAATCATGTCTATCCCAACATTAGTGTTATTCAAGGATGGTCAACCAGTAGATAAAGCTGTTGGTTTCCAACCAAAAGAAGCACTAGTTCAATTCGTTGAGAAAAACGCATAATAATAAAAACCGGGTCCTCTAAGGTTCCCGGTTTTTTTAAACAGGTGATGAGATGAACGAACTTATACAACAAAAATGTGCAATTCTACCAGATCAGCCAGGCTGTTATTTGATGAAGGATCGACAAGGCGTCATTATATATGTAGGTAAAGCAAAGATATTAAAAAATCGTGTACGATCTTATTTTACGGGATCACATGACGGAAAAACTCAAAGATTAGTTCAAGAAATAGTCGACTTCGAATATATCGTTACATCGTCCGAGTTAGAGGCATTAATTCTAGAACTCCATCTCATAAAGAAGCATGATCCAAAATACAATGTCATGCTTAAGGACGATAAAACGTATCCATATATAAAAATTACAGGGGAAAAGAATCCTAAGCTCATTATTACGAGACAGGTTAAAAGGGATAAGGGGAAATATTTTGGACCATATCCAAATTCTCATTCCGCTCATGAAACAAAAAAATTACTGGATAGATTATATCCATTAAGAAAGTGTCAAAAGCTACCTAGTCAAGTTTGCTTGTATTACCATATCGGACAATGCCTTGCCCCTTGTGTGAAAGAAATTGAAGAGGTAACGTACACCGAAATTATTCATGAAATCTCTAGTTTTTTAAACGGTGGCCATGCAGCGGTCAAGAAAGAGCTAACTGAAAAAATGAATGCAGCAGCAGAGCAGCTGGAGTTTGAACGTGCAAAAGAGTATCGCGATCAAATAGCACATATCGATCAAGTGATGGAAAAACAAAAAATGACGATGAATGATTTCACAAATCGTGATATTTTCGGATACACAGTAGATAAGGGATGGATGTGTGTCCAAGTGTTTTTTGTGCGTCAAGGAAAGTTGATAGAAAGAGATGTTTCTCTTTTCCCAATTTACCGTGACCCGGAGGAAGAATTTCTTACCTTTTTAGGTCAGTTCTACTCCAAACCAGAGCATATTAAACCAAAGGAAATATTTGTACCTAATACGACTGATTTAGAGTTAGCCTCTGAGTTGTTGGAAATGAAGGTTATTATTCCTCAAAAGGGTGCAAAAAAGAACCTAGTGGATTTAGCTCAAAAAAATGCTGCGATAGCTTTGAAAGAAAAGTTCCATTTGATTGAACGACAAGAGGAACGAACTGTAGGGGCAGTAGAAGAACTAGGTAGTCTTATGGGAATTGCCATGCCAAGCAGAATTGAGGCCTTTGATAATTCTCATATTCACGGTACCGATGCGGTTTCTGCCATGGTTGTATTCGTTGATGGCAGAGCATATAAAAAAGACTATCGGAAGTATAAAACGAAAACTGCAGCAAAGCATGATGACTATGGCGCTATGCGTGAGGTCGTTCGTAGACGTTACACTCGTGTACTAAAAGAGAGATTGCCTCTACCTGATTTAATCATTATTGATGGGGGTAAAGGACAAATAGAAGCAGCAAGAGAAATTATCGAGGATGAACTTGGCTTAGATATTCCAATTGCAGGACTAGCGAAAGATGCCAAGCATCAAACATCCTCCTTGTTATATGGTGACCCATTAGCGATTATCCCGATGAAAAGAACGAGTGAAGCATTCTATCTTCTTCAAAGAATTCAAGATGAGGTCCATCGATTTGCAATTACTTTCCATCGACAACAGAGAGGGAAGCATACAATTGCCTCCTCGTTAGATGGAATTGAAGGAATAGGTCCAAAACGTAAGAAAATGCTTCTTAAGCATTTTGGCTCCCTCAAACGAATGCAAGCTGCATCAAGAGAAGAACTAATAGAATCTGGACTCCCAAGTAAATTAGCTGATAATCTAATGGCTCATTTTCAGAAAAATTTATTGTCTTCTGAATAATCTTATGTTATCTTTAAAACAATTTAATATTCACTATTCAAACAGTGAAGATAGAGGTGCGAATTGCAAGAGTACTAATCGAGAGGATGAAAGATCCTACGACCGATTAGGAAAGGGTTGTTCGCCGAAACATAGAAAAGCTTTTCCTTTCCTATGTTGGTTCTGTATTTAAGAGATGCAGGACTGTCAGAATATATATTCTGGAGGGCTATCTCACATGGGCAATCATTTTTGACCGTGTATGAGAAGAGTTAGCTTTCCGCAAATATGTGGGAAGCTTTTTTTATTGTTTAGGAAATTATAAGATTATGAACCTGTGGATAAGTTGATGTCTAGTTCCAGCGCCTTGCCTGTCGGGGCAGGGATAGGCGCTTGCGCTTTTCTTGTTGTCCGCTCAAGGAGATAAAGGGGAGATAGGTAAATGAGTAAAATTGTGATGAAATTTGGCGGAACCTCTGTAGGCTCCATGGAGTTAATTGGTAACGTAGCAAAAAGGGTACAACTAGAAAAGGAGAAAGGACATGATATCGTCGTAGTTGTATCTGCCATGGGAAAAACAACAGATGACTTAGCGGAAATGGCTAGTAAAATCACTAACAATCCAACAAAAAGAGAAATGGATATGTTGCTTGCTACAGGAGAACAAGTAACTATGTCCTTACTTGCTATTCAGTTAAATTCACTTGGAGTGGAGACGTTATCTTTGACGGGTTGGCAAGCTGGAATAGTTACAGATGAAGTACATAGAAATTCAAAAATAAAACAATTGGATGGCCAGAAGATAAATGAGCATTTAATGGCTAATCGCGTAGTAATTGTGGCCGGCTTTCAAGGTATGTCGGAATTAGGGGAGATTACTACTTTAGGAAGAGGAGGGTCAGACACTACAGCCGTCGCCATAGCTGCAGCTATCGGAGCAGACATTTGTGATATTTATACGGATGTAGATGGCGTTTATACGTCAGATCCACGCTACGTATCTCATGCAAGAAAACTAGAACAGCTAGAATATGATGAGATGCTGGAGTTAGCTCATTTAGGAGCTGGAGTACTGCACCCTAGAGCAGTGGAATTTGCAAAGAACTATAAGATTCCATTACGAGTACGTTCAAGCTATGAAGAAACGGAAGGAACCATTTTAAAGGAGGAAGTAGATGTGGAGAATAATTTAGTAGTACGAGGGGTAGCTTTTGAATCAGATATAGTACGTTTAACGATTGAGTATACAGTGCCTTTTAATGGTTCACTCGCTTCCATATTTACTACCCTTGCCAATAACCATATTGATGTAGATATTATTGTCCAGTCGATTGTCGAAGGAATGAAGCCTACCGTTTCCTTTTCTATAAAAAAAGAATCTCTTTCGGAAGCAATTCACGTTTTAGAGAAAACTAAACAGAATCTAGGTTTTACCTTTGCAGATTTTGAGGTGGGTTTAGCTAAGGTATCTATTGTAGGTTCAGGGATGGTATCTAATCCTGGTGTCGCTGCACAAATGTTCGACCGATTAAGCAAGGAAAACATACCAGTTAAAATGGTTAGTACCTCAGAAATAAAGGTTTCAGTTGTAGTGCCTCAAGGCAATATGATTCAAGCAGCGAATGCACTCCATGATGAATTTGATTTGGCTATAAATTAAGTAATAAGTTAAGGCTATGTTAAAGGGTAGGGTTGATTTATGTGTAAAGAAATCTTTAAATCAGAGTGTAAAAATTGATTTCCGCGCCAGCCGGACGCTTTCCGTGGGGTGAGCGATAAGCCATCACCCATCGCTTACGCGCGTGGTTGTAATGTCTTATCTGTCTCACTCATCCCACAGGAGTCGCCGTCTGTCGCTCCATTCAATAAATGAGAACAGCTTTAATGCATCGATAAAGAGCTTAATAGCCATTTGAATGTCCCTTTTTTTATTGTTTACAGTCACTATAAAAAAGAAATGTTAGTCAAAATCAACCAATAACTTTAACAAAGCTTAAGTTAAAAAAAGAGAGGAGGATGCAAGTTGCCCCCATCCTCCTCTTTATGTATCTTTAGCGTTTACTTTTTAAGTCCCATTTAATATGGAAAGTAACCAATCCAGTTTTTTTAACAAACTCATCATAGCATTCGGTTTCATAGCCATCTATTTTTTGCTTCTGCTCTGCGAGAAAGCCAGCCTCTAATCGGTGACATCTATTGATTCCACTTTGAGGAAGATTGTATGTTTCAAGTGTGTAATGGGCCGAATCTTTTGATGTTTTATCTAACTCCAGCCTTCCCCAGCCAGCCTCTTGGAAGAAAGAGATGGCTTCTTCCATTGAATAGAGTGGAAACTTTCGAGCAAGGTCCTTACCTGCCCAGTACAATATTTCTTTTTCATGTTTTCCGAGAATAGAAGTGAGCACGTGATCTCTTATTATTTCATATCCAAAGGAAGTTACATGTGAATGTTCTCTTTCATTCAAACAGCAACCCTTCTTTCCAAAGATAAATAAAAACTATAATCTATTCTAGCATAAAATATTTTCACTGGGAGAGAATACTTTGTGAAAAAATAAACTAATCATTATATAGATGAGTGTCAGAAAGATGAATAAAATCAGGAAACATACCTTGACGCTCTAAAATGTTGAGAGTACAATGGATATGTCATAAATTCGTAACAAGAAGGTGTGAACATGTGATGATTTATTATTCTATTGCTATAGTTTAATCATCGCTAATTGGAAATTTGAGGGGGGTTACTGTTTTGTCGAAAGATCGCGAATTTTTCATGCGTCGATTACATTCTTTACTTGGTATTATTCCAGTTGGATTATTTCTGGCGCAACATTTAGTAGTAAACCATTTTGCTACAAGAGGTGAAGAAGCCTTTAACACGGCATCACATTTCATGGAGAGTCTACCTTTTAGACTAATGCTGGAAGTGTTTGTAATTTATATTCCTTTGTTGTTCCATGCATTCTATGGTATCTATATTGCATTTACTGTTAAGTACAATCCTAACAGATATGGTACTCTAAGAAACTGGTTATTCATTTTACAACGTTTTACTGGAATATTCCTTGTTGTGTTTATCGCATGGCATGTATTTGAAACACGATTCCAAGCTGCAATTGGAGCGAAGGAAGTTAACTTTAACATGATGAATGAAATTTTATCTAACCCATGGATGTTAGCTTTTTATATTGTAGGTGTAATTTCTGCAACCTTCCATTTAGCTAATGGTATCTGGTCATTCCTTGTAAGCTGGGGAATTACTCAATCACCAAAATCTCAAAGAATTTCAACTTATGTAACATTAGTAATCTTCTTAGCGTTATCTGTAGTTGGTGTACAAGCACTTTTAGCATTCGTATAAGACCCTTCTACACCTAAGCTACTATAAATTTAAGGAGTGAAATAGCATGGCAAAAAATAAACTTATTGTTGTCGGCGGTGGATTAGCCGGATTAATGGCAACAATGAAAGCTGCCGAAGAAGGCACACAAGTAGATCTATTCTCATTAGTTCCTGTTAAACGCTCACACTCTGTATGTGCACAAGGCGGTATTAACGGGGCTGTAAATACAAAAGGTGAAGGGGATTCACCTGCAGTTCATTTAGATGATACTGTTTATGGTGGAGACTTTTTAGCAAACCAACCTCCTGTTAAGGCAATGGCAGACGCTGCTCCAGGAATCATTCATTTGTTTGACCGTATGGGAGTTATGTTCAACCGTACACCAGAAGGTCTATTAGATTTCCGTCGTTTTGGAGGAACTTTAATGCACCGTACAGCATTTGCTGGTGCAACAACTGGTCAACAGTTACTTTATGCGCTTGACGAACAAGTTCGTCGCTTTGAAGTAGAAGGTCTAGTAACAAAATACGAAGGATGGGAATTCCTGGGTATTATCAAAGACAATGAAGGAACTTGTCGCGGTATTAAAGCGCAAAACCTTAACTCATCAGAAATCCGTGCTTTCCGTGGAGACGCTGTAATCATGGCTACTGGTGGTCCTGGCATCATTTTTGGTAAAACAACTAACTCTATTATTAATACAGGATCTGCAGCAAGTATCGTTTATCAACAAGGCGCTTACTATGCAAACGGAGAATTCATCCAAATTCACCCAACGGCAATTCCTGGAGATGATAAGCTTCGTCTGATGTCAGAATCAGCTCGTGGTGAAGGTGGTCGTATTTGGACATACAAAGACGGTAAACCTTGGTATTTCCTAGAAGAAAAGTATCCTGCTTACGGTAACCTAGTACCACGTGATATCGCGACTCGTGAAATCTTTGACGTTTGCGTTAATCAAAAATTAGGTATTAACGGCGAAAACATGGTATATCTAGATCTTTCTCATAAAGATCCACATGAATTAGACGTAAAACTTGGTGGAATCATTGAAATCTATGAGAAATTTACTGGGGACGACCCTCGTAAAGTTCCTATGAAAATTTTCCCTGCCGTTCATTATTCAATGGGTGGATTATGGGTAGATTATGATCAAATGACGAACATCCCTGGTCTATTTGCTGCTGGCGAATGTGACTATTCTCAACATGGAGCTAACCGTTTAGGAGCTAACTCATTACTTTCAGCTGTATTTGGTGGAAGCGTGGCTGGTCCTAATGCTGTTAAATACATGAAAGGGCTTTCCACTCATGCAGAAGACTTAGATGATTCTATCTATGAAAATGAAGTGAAGCTTGAGCAAGAGAAGTGGGAGCAAACACTAGCTATGAAAGGTACAGAAAACGCTTACCTTTTACATAAAGAGCTAGGTGAGTGGATGACTGATAACGTAACAGTAGTTCGCTACAACGACAAGCTAGAGGAAACTGACAGAAAAATTCAAGAGTTAATGGAAAGATACGAAAACATTAACATGGATGATACACAACGTTGGTCTAACCAAGGTGCATCATTTACTCGTCAATTGAAAAATATGTTATACTTAGCACGTGTTATCACGTTAGGAGCACTTCAACGTAATGAAAGCCGTGGAGCACATTACAAACCTGATTTCCCAGAACGTAATGACGAAGAATTCATGAAAACTACTATGGCTAAGTTTGATCCAGCTACAGGGGCTCCAATTATTCATTATGAAGATATTGATATATCTCTTGTTGCTCCTCGTAAACGTGATTACTCATCATCGAAAGGAGCAAAATAATCATGGTGACGGCAACAGAAACCAAAAAGGTTCAAATAGAAATTTACCGTCAAGATACTCCTGAATCCAAACCCTACTGGGAAAAATTCGAAGTAAATTGGCGTCCAAATATGAATGTAATTTCTGCATTAATGGAAATTCGTCAAAGACCAGTTAACACAGATGGTAAAGCTACTACTCCTGTAACATGGGACATGAACTGCTTAGAGGAAGTATGTGGTGCATGTTCAATGGTTATTAATGGTCGTCCACGTCAATCTTGTTCAACACTTATTGATCAATTGACTCAACCGATTACATTAGCACCTATGAGCACTTTCCCTGTCGTACGTGACCTTCAAGTAGATAGAAGCCGTATGTTTGATGCTTTGAAAAAAGTTAAAGCATGGGTTCCAATTGATGGTTCTTATGACCTTGGAGAAGGTCCACGTATGCCAGAACGTAAACGTCAATGGGCTTATGAATTGTCTAAATGTATGACTTGTGGTGTATGTTTAGAGGCTTGTCCAAACGTAAATGATAATGCTTCATTTATCGGACCAGCTCCGCTTTCACAAGTTCGTTTGTTTAATGCGCATCCAACTGGAGCTATGAACAAAGACGAGCGTTTAAATGCGATAATGGGAGATGGAGGCCTTGCAAACTGTGGTAACGCACAAAACTGTGTAGTTGCATGTCCAAAAGGTATTCCACTTACAACTTCTATCGCTGCATTAAACCGTGATACTACAGTTCAAATGTTTAGAAACTTCTTCGGAAGCGACAACATGGTAGACTAATAAAAATGTAAAAGCTCAGAATGCAAATTCTGGGCTTTTTTTTATTGGAAAATTCCCGTCGGCGTTTAAGGCTTTTTTCAAGTATTGTCCGTTCGTCAAAATATGACAAAGAAACTTCATGAAATGTTAATTCCTTTCACTAATAATTTGTTAGATGGATTTTAAATTTTCTGATATAATAAATGAATCGTTATTCATTTTTAAGTGGATATTCATTTTAAATACAAAGGGGATTATTATATGAGAGCAGGATACATAGAAGACATAGAAGCATGGGAAAAGGGATTTTCTTTTTATACGGAGGTCAGTGTGCGTTTTTCAGAAACAGATATGTATGGGCACTTAAACAATACGGTACCATTCACTTACTTTGAATATGCTCGTATTGAATACTTTAAAAAGGTTATGCTTATGAATGATTGGCTTAATCCTAAAGGAGAAAAGATACCAGTAGTTGCTGATCTACAATGTGATTATCAGAAACAGGTATTTTTTGATGAGAAGCTCCACATTTATGTAAAAGCCAATTCCGTTGGTAGTTCTTCGGTTGATATCCATTACATGGCAAAGAATACAAAAGGGGATATAGTGTTTACTGGAAGAGGCAGTATCGTACAAATTGATAAGAAAACCGGAAAATCTGCAAAATGGACCGAACAAGAAAAAGAAGTTTTTCAAAAGAGTATTTACTAGCCGTCACCTACCATCCCTTTGCTACATACGTTAGTAGGAGAGTGGATAGGGGGCTATGGCATTGTACGATGGTAATCAGCAAAGATCAATTTTGACGAGCAGAGAGCGTCAAATATTTCAATTATTAGTAGAAGACAATTCTACAAAAGACATTTCAATTCAGCTGTCTATTAGTGAAAAAACAGTTCGAAACCATATATCTAACACGATACAAAAATTAGGCGTATCTGGTAGATCTCAAGCAATTGTTGAACTATTAAGACTAGGCGAATTATCATTGAATTGATTTGAATCCTTGCCATTTTCCTCAGAACAAGTCACAATAATAAGAGGACTTATTGTTTTGAGGAGTGAGATTCATGGCAGAAGAAAAGAACCAAGTGGAACTAAACCACGAGGATGTTGCTTTTTTAGAAAAAGAACTACGGCATATTTCAGGGATTATCAAACAAAGAGGGCGACAAATCTTAAATTCTTATACGATAACGCCTCCCCAATTTGTAGCTCTTCAGTGGCTATTTGAGATTGGAGACATGACAATCGGGGATTTATCTAATAAAATGTATTTAGCTTTTAGTACAACTACGGACTTAATTGACCGAATGGAAAGAAGTGAACTCGTACAGCGAGTAAGAGATGAGCAAGATCGTCGAGTTGTACGAATACATTTATTAAAAGAAGGCGAGCGTATCATCGAAGAGGTAATTGACAAACGACAGCAATACTTAAAAGATGTGCTGAAACAGTTTGACCAAGATGAAGCACAAACATTATCAACTTTATTAGCAAAATTACATCTTGAGATGAAAAAGAACTGAGGAATTGACGTGAAAGCCCCAATCGGTGTGATAGACTCTGGTGTGGGAGGTTTGACAGTTGCAAAAGAAATTATGCATCTACTCCCAAACGAAGAAATTATTTATATTGGTGATACAGCTAGATGTCCTTATGGACCTAGAACTAGTGAAGAAGTTCGTAAATTTACTTGGCAAATGGCAATTGCCTTGTCTAAAATGAAGATTAAAATGCTTGTAATAGCATGTAATACTGCGACAGCAGTAGCTCTAAACTCCTTGAGTAAGAAAATGCCTTTCCCT
This sequence comes from Psychrobacillus sp. FSL W7-1493, assembly GCF_038004905.1. Classification (NCBI taxonomy): domain Bacteria; kingdom Bacillati; phylum Bacillota; class Bacilli; order Caryophanales; family Bacillaceae; genus Psychrobacillus; species Psychrobacillus sp. FSL W7-1493. Next base: position 1,522,008 of record NZ_JBBOSB010000001.1, read on the forward strand.
GTGATAGGTGTTATTTTCCCGGGAGCAAGAGCGGCTATTAAAGCAACGAAAAAAAATGAAATTGTAGTGTTAGGTACAAGCGGTACAATTAAAAGTGGGGCTTATGAAAAAGCGATTGCAGCTCTGAATACATCTAGTAAAATCATTCCGCTTGCATGCCCTACTTTTGTTCCAATTGTTGAGAGTAATGAATATGAGGGTGACTTTGCGAGAAAAATGGTTTTTGAAGCCTTGCAGCCCTTAAAATCAGAGCATTTTGATACGGTCATCCTTGGTTGCACGCATTATCCATTATTGCAAAAGCATATTGAGGATGCAGTTGGTGAACATGTAAATGTACTATCATCAGCTGAAGAAACCGCCCAGGATGTTTTGGAGTACTTAGATTATCATCATTTACGCAATCCGACCGAGATAGAAAAAGAACCAATTTTCTATACGACCGGTTCGGTGCCAATCTTTAAAACAATTGTCGAAAAATGGTTAAACTTGTCGAATGCAGATATACGGACAATTTCATTTCATTAACCCTGTTAAGAGAATCCTCGAATAGCGGGGTTTTCTTCTGTTCAGGTACATAAAAAGGAGACATATATGATTAGATTTGATGGACGAGAAACAAAGCAATTGCGAAAGGTAACAATCGAGACAGATTATTTAATGCACCCAGAAGGATCTGTATTAATCACGGTAGGTAATACCAAAGTTATTTGTAATGCAACAATTGAAGATCGAGTGCCTCCTTTTTTAAGAGGACAAGGTAAGGGTTGGATTACAGCTGAATATTCTATGCTTCCACGCGCCACAGAATCACGTACACAGCGTGAGTCGTCTAAAGGGAAGGTTACTGGTCGTACGATGGAAATACAGCGTCTAATAGGACGAGCTTTGCGATCGGTAGTAGACCTCGAAGTAATTGGGGAAAAAACAATTTGGATTGACTGCGATGTCATCCAAGCTGATGGAGGGACAAGAACTGCTAGTATAACTGGAGCGTTTGTGGCGTTGACAATTGCACTTGGAAAGCTTTACGAGCAAAAGCAGCTTCCTAAGTTTCCCGTACGTCAATACCTAGCTGCTACTAGTGTAGGAATAGTTGATGAAATTGGAGTAGTGTTAGATTTAAATTACGTAGAGGACTCTTCCGCAACCGTGGATATGAATATAGTACAAACTAGCAGTGGTGAGTACGTTGAGCTTCAAGGTACGGGCGAAGAAGCAACTTTCTCAAAAACTGAGCTATTGGAGCTTCTAGAGTATGGTGAAGCTGGGATCCAGCAGTTAATGGATATCCAACGAGCTGCATTAGGAGATTTAGCTTCTAAAATTGATGAGAAAGGATGATTTGAACATGAAACAAATAATTATTGCAACTAAAAATAAGGGGAAAGCAAAGGATTTTGAAGCATTATTTAATCCCCTTGGATACGAAGTGCTAACCCTACATGACGTAGCAAAAGAAATGGATGTTGAGGAAACAGGTACAACCTTTGAAGAAAATGCCTTGTTAAAGGCGACTGCGTTAGCTGAGCATTTACAATCGATAGTAATTGCGGATGACAGCGGCCTTGAAGTAGATGCCTTAGGCGGTCGTCCTGGTGTCTATTCTGCGCGTTATGCGGGAGAAGAGAAGAGTGATGAGGCAAACATCACCAAACTGTTAGAAGAGCTTAAAAACGCAAAAGAATCCGAAAGAAGTGCCCGCTTTGTTTGTGTGATTGCAGTGGCATCTCCTACGATGAAACCATTCACAGTCAGAGGAACATGCGAAGGCGTTATCGCTCAAGAAAGAAAAGGGAATAACGGTTTTGGCTATGACCCAGTCTTCTTTGTTCCGTCCGAGAATAAAATGATGGCCGAATTATCTGCAGAAGAAAAAGGGGCTATTTCTCACCGTGGAAATGCTATTAAGCAATTGAAGTCAAAATTACCTGATTTACTATAAGGGTGGTGGCTGTTCGATGAAGCTTTTAGTCATGAGTGATACGCATAACGATATAATGGCTATGGAAGAGGTAATCCGTTTATATTCCGGTAAGGTCAATGCAATCATTCACTGTGGAGATAGTGAGTTAGAGGCCTCCTATTTTGAAGACAAACCTGTTTCTGTTGTTAAAGGGAATTGTGATTATGATCTTGGCTTTCCAGAGGAAAAAATTATTTCGTTGGAAGACCAAACCATTTTAATAGTTCATGGCCATCGTCATCAAGTCAAATCCACGTTATTGCCTCTAAATTATAGGGCGCAGGAAGTTGGAGCGACGGTTGTCTGCTTCGGCCATTCACATTTGCTTGGAGCAGAACTTCAAAATGGCATTTTATTTGTCAATCCTGGTAGTCTTCATCAGCCAAGGGGACGTAAGGAAAAAAGCTATTCGATTATCGAGATACAAAAAGATAGTTGGCAAGTTCTATTCTTCTCCTCTGATCATAAACTAATAGAAGAAGTTTCTTTCAATTTTTAAAGTAGTGTTGACATTCATTTGTTATCATTATATAATAAATCTTGTCTTTCCTATCTGTGTGGTGGGGGAGTACTTGGTCTCAGTAGCTCAGCTGGATAGAGCAACGCCCTTCTAAGGCGTCGGTCGGGAGTTCGAATCTCTCCTGGGACGTAAATGGGTTCAGAAATAATTTTAATCAACTAAAAAGCACCTCAAATCCTTTATTTTCAAGGGTTTGAGGTGCTTTTTATTCTTGGGTTTGACCAGAGAGTTAATTCAGATCAGACCCTTTTACTATTCAAAATCTACATTTCATGGGGATGATTCCAATTCTAGCTTGGGTAAACTCTACGAGTTGTCGACTTCCGTAATTTTTAAACAATAAGAAGCTTATCATTCAACGATTAATGTATTTAAACAATTACATAATAAACATAATTTTCAATACTTGTTTGGAGTGCATATGTATTAAAGTCATTGCCAATTGCCATAACAATAAGAGGCTTCATGAGAAACCGCAGCAATTACTACAAATAAAATTCCTAAGCATTGCAGTAGGAGTAAACTCTTTGAAAGCTTGATACCCCATTTACTAGCTCCAAAACTACAAGGTGTCCTAGCAAAGAACCTCGCAAATAGCCTTCTTTCCTATACAGTCAGATTATGTTTGGTCCATTAACTAAAACATTAAAATAACCGCAACTTTTCCAGTTGGGCATTCTAGTTTATTTGCGGTACTAACTGTTGATGATGTCAATATCATCCGTTGATACATTTTTTATAATCGAAAGAATTAAATTATTCTTACCAATTATTTATATAGTATTTAAAAACTTAACTTTTCGTTTCTATTCTAGTATAATGAAAAACTATATATTATTTTAAGATAATTTATTCTTTAACTACAGTATTGAGGGGGTATTAAAAGAAATGAGCAAGCGTATAAAAATTGGTCTAGCTTGGCAAATTTTAATCGGGTTGATTTTAGGTATTATTGTTGGCGGTATATTTTATGGAAACGATAATATTCTAAAATACATCACTCCATTCGGAACGATTTTTATGAATATGATTAAAATGATTGTAGTCCCAATTATTGTTTCGACATTAATTGTTGGTGTAGCCGGTCAAGGTTCTTTAAAACAAGTTGGAAAACTAGGTGTTAAAACACTTATTTATTTTGAAATCATTACCACAGTGGCTATTATATTAGGTATATTGTTAGCTGACCTAACGCAATTTGGTAGCGGAGTCGATATGAATGAGTTAACAAAAGGAGACATTTCTTCGTATGTTGAAACGTCGGAAGAAATGGCAAAGGAAGATCATACCATAATGGATACAATTGTCGGTATCGTACCTACAAACATTGTCTCCTCCATGGCAGCGGGGGACATGTTGCCAATCATCTTCTTCTCCGTATTGTTTGGTTTAGGGGTTGCAGCTATTGGCGATAAAGGTAAACCGGTGTTAGCATTGGCCCATGGTGTAGCTGACGCGATGTTCTGGGTAACGAATTTAATTATGAAATTTGCGCCAATTGGTGTTTTTGCATTAATTGCAACAACTGTTTCCACATTTGGGTTATCTTCTTTAATTCCATTAGGGAAACTAATGATTTTAGTTTATTTTGCGATGATTTTCTTTATTGTAGTTGTATTGGGCATTACGGCTAAAATTGTTGGGTTAAGCATGTTCCGCATTATCAAAATGATTAAAGATGAGCTCATATTAGGATTTTCCACTGCAAGCTCTGAAACTGTATTGCCGCGTATTATGCTGAAAACAGAAAAAGCAGGTGTACCAAAAGATATTGGGTCATTTGTTATTCCAACAGGTTATTCGTTTAATTTAGATGGCTCTACTTTATACCAAGCAATTGCAGCATTATTCATTGCACAAATGTACAATATTGATTTGTCTTTAACAGATCAAATTATTTTAGTTTTAACGTTAATGGTCACATCGAAAGGCATAGCAGGTGTGCCGGGAGTATCATTTGTGGTGCTTCTTTCAACACTCGGTGCAGTAGGTATTCCTTTAGAAGGGCTAGCCTTCATTCTTGGAATTGACCGTCTATTAGATATGATGCGTACAGTAGTTAACATATGTGGTAATACATTAGCAGCATTAGTCATGGCGAAATGGGAAGGTCGTCTTGATATGGACAAGTATAATAACTACTTTAATAACGAAACAGTAGATGCTTCAGTTAAAGAGAATTAATTGCACAAAAGTAAACCATCTAAAAAACGCTTTAAGCCCCTTAATATTAAGGATTTAAGGCGTTTTTTTTAGGTGATGGTGAATAATATACTTTAGCGTGAATTAAATGGAAATTGGTATACTATTTAGTATATTTTATTACTTCTAATTGACAAATTGTATACATCGGTATACAATTTTAAGTATACAAATGTATACAGAAGGGGAATGAAAAATGAAAAATGATTCCCATAGAGAAAGAATCTCTAATCACTGTGAAGAACAAAATGGTTCGTATAGAGGAAATGGAAAAAGACGTGGAGCAAAAACATTTCGTCGGGGAAGAGCTTTGGCCTTCTATGAAATAATGCAGACGAAATCGAATTCTCTAAAAAAACAGCTCGCTACTCCAGAGCTGCAGTCAGTAAACTCGGTGTTAGTGGGGGAGCTGAAAGCTGTGGAAATGTTAATGGATGAATTTGCCCAGTTATTTGAATTAGTAGAAGTTGACGAACCAAGTCAACAGATTAGAGTGGACGAATTAGAAGAGTAATAAGAGAGATATTACATACAATCGTTATAATTTGGAGGGATGACAATGTTCGTACAAATTCGCAAATGGACAGTAACAGAAGGAAATTCAGTGAAGGTATTAGAGCGTTTTAAGAAAAAGCCTGATCAAGGGCCATCTCTAATAGAGCAAAGAGAAGGATTTATCGGCCGTGAGCTATTAGTAAAAAATGTTCGTCGCGGTGAAGAAGAAGTCATTATGATCGTTCGTTGGGAATCGGAAGAAGCATGGAAAGCATGGGAAAAGAGCCCTGAACATATCGCTGGTCACAAAAATAAAATTAAAGAGCACGGTGGAAAACCACCGAAGCCTGAATATGTGATTTCCATGGAGCACGGAAACTATTCAGTAGTTGAATAAGAATAGAGACTGGGACATAGCTAGTCTATCAATAAAAAAAAAGTGAAATAGGTCAACTTGATTTCACGTTTTTTTTGGTAGCTTATTTCTTGTAAGAAATACTCCATTGTAGTTGTTTGGGAGATATCCTTATCCTGGTAAGCATCCGCTGTAATAAAAAACTATAAAAAATTGTAATTAAAGCCTCGCAAACTTTACGACCTAGTAAAGTTTGCGAGGCTTTTTATTTTCGGTTTTAGAGCAATCCTTAGCTCGAAGGTTATCTCTGCGTAAAGATAAATTTCTCTAGTAATAAGTTGTATCAGGATGTTATCGATTTCGAAAAAACACATCCTATTTTAACTCCACTTAGTTTATTTATGGATAGTTCTCAATTTATATCTATTTTACCTTATAAACACTTTAAAAGTTGTCAAAACTATAAAGTATTATAAAACGTTAGAAGGTATGAATTTGAAAAAAGTCGGTCCAATAAGTATTTTACACGTTGTTGCTTTATCCATGACTATGATTGGATTAAAAAATCATGTCACTATTCTACCTCCTATTTTAGAGGTAGGAGGTAGAGATGGGTGGATTTCTGTCATATTGGCTGCAGTAATCATGGGCTTCTGGATTTTTATACTTGTTTATATTTATAAGCAAGCTAAACAGAGGCCATTGTTGGAGTGGCTTCAGGAGGCAACAGGTCCCAAAACTAGTACAATTTTTCGTTACGTAGTAGGGATCTATCTGTTCGTATTGGCGGCCTTTACAATGCGTGAAGCGATGCAATGGGTGAAAACAACCTTCTTGCCTACCACCTCCATTATCGTCTTATTAATAATTTATATCGTTTTGTGCATCCTATTAGCAACTAGCAGTATTCAAACTATTGCCATTGTAAATGTCATGGTCTTGTTTGGTGTTTTAGTTTTAGGTTTTTTTGTAGCCTTTGTGAATATTCAAGTGAAGGATTATTCATTACTACGACCTTTTTTGGAGCATGGCTGGGAGCCAGTGCTAAAAGCCAGTGTTTTTCCTGCTGCAGGTTATATCGAGCTAATACTACTTCTCTTTTTACAACAACATATTAAGGACAAAATGAGATGGTTCCATTTTGCAATCATTCTGTTCTTGTTAATGGGGCTAACCTTAGGTCCATTATTGGGGGCTATTACAGAGTTTGGACCTCACGAGGCAGCCGAACAAAATTATCCGGCATATGAGGAATGGAGTTTAGTTACCATTGGGCAGTTCATTGAACATCTAGACTTTTTTTCCATCTACCAATGGTTAACCGGGGCCTTTATACGTGTTGGACTTCTCTTATTCATCACAGTTGACCTTCTTAAAATGAATAAAAAGAAGTCTGTATGGTTCATCTTAGCCCCAGCGTTTTTTATCATTTGTATGATATTAACGGTAATAAACGACAACTTATTTCTTTACATTAAAGGTAACTACTTTCTGATAACTACGTTCGTGTTCTTTTTATTCGTATCAATCTTCCTGTTCTTGATAGCTTTCTTTCATAAAAAAACAACTAAAAAAGAGAAAAAACGTAGGAAAGGAGATAAACAAAGTGAAATCACCGGAGGGGATACTAAATCTTCACACAATAAAGGAACTATTCAAGAAGAATGAAGATGTCATATTTCAGTTGTACAACTACGGGAAATATAAAGTCCATTTTATCACCTGTGATTCTATGATCGATCTTCAACTACTAAATGAGACCATTGTTCCTAGGGTACAAGAAACGTGTAGTGAGGTTAGCGAGGAACCACTTGAAGAGTTCATTTTGAATAAGCTTTATATACCAGATTTACAAAAGGTTGAGACAAAAGAAGATTTAATCTCAAGAATCTTTAATGGTTTTCTAATTCTTTATTTTGAGGATGAAAATCTTACGCTCTCAAGTAATATTGCTAAAAAGCCTAATAGAAGTCCTGAGGAATCCAGGATGGAAGTACTTATTAAGGGGCCAAGGGATAATTTTATTGAGGATATTTCGGTTAATATTGCTTTAATAAGAAAAAGATTACCTACAAACTCCTTGAATGTGGAAAAACTGGAACTAGGGAAAAGATCAAAGACAACAGTTGCTGTACTTTATATGGATGATATTGCTAGCAAGGACATCCTAAAGGATATTATGAGTCAATTAAAGGAAGTGGATATTGATATTGTTTTTAGTGGAGAACTTTTGCTGGAAAAAATAAATAAAAAATCTCCCATCTTCCCTAGAAATGATTATACTGGAAGGCCAGATTTTGCTGTACAAGCCTTGGTAAGGGGAAGGTTTCTTATTCTAGTTGATGGCGTGGCTTATGTAGTAATAACCCCAGTCAACTTATTTTTGCTATTAAAATCAGGGGAAGACGTAGAATATCCGATGGCTTTTAGTAGTGCTGAAAGAGTTCTGAGAATAATTGGTCTAATGATAGGATTAGCCTTACCTGCCTTTTGGCTAGCGCTTACTACTTTTCATCAGGACCAACTACCCTTTCAATTACTAGCCACTGTTGTTCAAAATAATTCTGGACTTCCGTTGCCTTCAGCCCTTGAAATGCTGACGATGCTAGTTATGTTCGAGTTATTTAGAGAGGCAAGCTTACGATTGCCAACTGTAATCGGAGGAACCATTAGTGTGGTAGGAGGCCTAATTGTAGGGGATGCAGCTATAAGAGCAGGTTTAACAAGCCCCGCCATGATTGTGGTGATAGCTATATCTACCATCGCTACCTTCACTTTAGTGAATCAGTCGCTTGTCACAGCTGTAAGTATAGTTCGAATCATACTCATACTGATTACTTCTATATTAGGATTGTTTGGGTTTTTTATTTCTTTATATTTTTTACTTCTTTATTTATCAAGTATTAGAATATTTGGAGTTCCATATATGAATATTGCAACCGATTTGAGTTGGGCTACCATTAAAAAGTCGCTTATAAGGTCAGCACCCAAAAACTATAAAGAGCGCCCACATGCTTTAAGTCCTCAGGATTCTACTCGAATTGGAGGGGCAGATGATGAAGGGGATAACTAAACAGCTGTGCATTCTTTGCTTAGTTCTACCTCTACTTACCAGCTGTTGGGATGTGGATGAACCAAATAGAATACGATACATTTATGCAATAGGGATAGATTATAAAGAGGATAAGTATGAAATACATGCTCAAATCATCGACTTCATCAATATTGCAAAGACTGAGCAACCAAACCAGGATGCTATTCAGGTGGAAGTTGGAAAGGCTAAAGGTGACACCATAGAAGAGGCATTCTTCGAATTATATAAATCAATGGATTTGAAGCTTTTCTGGGGACATATGACGTATATGGTTCTTTCTGAGGAAGCACTGAAAGAAGGAAGAGCTAATATTGTTATTAACGCCTTTTTAAGATTTAGAGAGATTAGATATCAAACGTGGGTATATACAACGAAAGATCCTATCGGTGAAATTATGTTGTTAAATCCTCTTTTTAACAGTGCCATGACTAGACTTAAACTAGCCGATCCTATGAGTTCATACCAACAAGAGTCCTTTATAGAACCAATAGATTTTCGGAAGCTTGTTATCCGTTTAAATGAACCTAGTTACGAAGTAAACATACCCTATGTGAAAATAGACGATAATTGGGAGAATGAAAAAGAAAAAGATAAACTACCGAAATTCGAGGGGGTAGGTGTCGTTACTCCAGACGAATTTAAAGGCTTTATCTCAGGCGAAAAGATTAATGGATTACAATGGATGACTAAGGAAACAAAAAAAGGGGAAATTACGATTCCTCGTAACGATAAGTTTGTTTCGATTACGATAGATAATCTCAAAGTAAAAGTAAAACCTAAAGTACAAGGCGACGAAGTGAAATTTGAAGTGAAATTAAATATGAATGCTTTACTAAGTAGCTTTGAGGGGAAGATTACAGAGAAAGAGATTCGACAATTTGTGAAGAAGCAAATTAAAAAAGAAATCGAAGAAACCTATTTAGAAGGACTGGAAAAAGACGTGGATATTTATCGTCTATCGGAATATTTGTATAGAAGTGATGTGAAGAATTGGAAAAAAGTACAGAAGGATGGCAAAGTTCCTTTGACAGAAAGTTCTATTAGCAGCATAACTATAGAAGTTAATAAGGTTTATACAGGGAGAAAAGCATTTAAAGAAACAATTAAATAGCTTAATTGCTTGTTCTGTAGGAAATAAGGGGATAGGTTAGGAAAAAATGTTTTATTTTCCTTATTAATTTATAAAAAATGATAAATACCCTTGACAATAAATCAAAAATACATGATAATAAATATTGTCTTTCCAGTATTTTATTTAGGAAAGAAAATATTGTCTCAGTAGCTCAGCTGGATAGAGCAACGCCCTTCTAAGGCGTCGGTCGGGAGTTCGAATCTCTCCTGGGACGTAGATGGGTTCAGATGATTGAAGTTTTGAACCTAACTGAAAGTGCTTCAAATCCTTTTATATAAAGGGATTTGGGGCATTTTTTCTGTCTTTTGGCTCCTTGTTTTAAATGTGTCATTATGAAAATTAATAAAGAGCAGAACTACCAAATTTCCTTCTTGCAAAATGAAAATCTTTATAAGAGAAACATGTATGAAGATAAATTGAAAAAGCTAGGTTATACTATAAAAATGACTTTATTGCCTAGCCAAACGAGATCTTTATAGCTCTCTTTATATGTGCAATAACTTTTTATATGTAAATTAAATCATAATTTTTAATAACACTGGGATCTGTGGTTGAAGATGAATCCCATTACGAGAGGGTTGGAATATAAATATGACTAAAAATTTTTGGCAGGAATTGCCTAAACCTTTTTTTGTACTTGCACCAATGGAAGATGTGACAGATGTAGTTTTTCGTCAAGTTGTTAGTAAAGCAGGTAGACCTGATGTCTTCTTTACGGAATTTACAAACACGGAGAGCTATTGTCATCCAGAGGGCCAAAAAAGTGTGCGCGGAAGATTACTTTTTACTGAGGACGAACAGCCAATGGTTGCGCATATTTGGGGAGATAAACCCGAATTTTTCCGTCAAATGAGTATCGGAATGGCTGAGCTAGGTTTTAAAGGTATTGATATAAATATGGGCTGTCCTGTACCGAATGTAGCAACAAGAGGAAAGGGCAGTGGTCTAATCCTTCGTCCAGACACAGCAGCAGAACTTATAGAAGCAGCAAAAGCAGGTGGATTGCCAGTAAGTGTAAAGACAAGACTTGGATATACAGAAATAGATGAATGGCAAGAATGGCTAACGCATATTCTTGAACAGGATATTGCGAACCTTTCTATTCATTTACGTACTAGAAAGGAAATGAGCCAAGTTGACGCACATTGGGAGCTGATTCCAGAAATTAAAAAGCTACGTGATCGTATTGCGCCAAACACACTTTTAACTATAAATGGTGATATTCCTGATAGAGAAACTGGGCTTAAGCTAGTAGAACAATATGGCGTTGATGGAGTTATGATTGGACGCGGTATTTTTAAAAATCCGTTTGCGTTTGAAAAAGAGCCAAAAGAGCATAGTACACAGGAATACCTTGACCTTTTAAGATTGCAATTGGATTTACAGGACAAATATGCAGAAGAATTGCCACGCTCTATCTCGGCACTTCATCGTTTCTTCAAAATATATGTTAAAGGCTTCCCAGGGGCAAGTGAATTAAGAAATCAATTGATGAATACAAAGTCAACGGATGAAGTTCGTATGTTGCTTGATAATGTGGAATTAAAACACGATTAATAGCTGAAGGTGCCATGATTTAAGTAAAAAAGCACAGGGATTTTGGATAACATGTCCCTGCCGGGATTATTACACTTTCTTAAAATTAGCATGTTGTAGTATATCTCTCCTTTCAAAGAACAACATAATAATATACGTTGAAAGGAGTGGTATGATGCCAGACCGTAAACCGCCACATGAGCAGTTAACTGTAAAAGACAATGGATTAACATCAACTCAAGAAGTTTTGTATCAGCAGGAATTTAAAAAGGCTGATCAAGCGACACAAAAAAATAATTCACGAAAAAAGTGAAAACTAAATCTTAGTATAGAACCCTCTTGTGCTTAAAGGAGCACAAGGGGGTTTTTTTATTCAGATGAGAAGGAATTAATTATATATAATGTTTGTATAATGTAATTTAAATAAAGGTTAGACAAAATTATTGACTTTTGTATAATGTTTGTGAATAATTAAAACAAATATAGTTTGTTGGAAAGAGACGACATTTGACCGGAGAGGAAGAATAAATAATGCCAAAAAGTAAAAAGAGAGTAGTAGTTATTGGAGCAGGGGTAGCTGGATTAGCAAGTGCCATTCGCCTTCAGCATGCTGGATATGAAGTGGAGTTATACGAAAAAGAGGCTTTACCAGGTGGCAAAATGAATCGAATTGACATGGATGGTTATCAATTTGATCTTGGGCCAAGTATTGTGATGATGCCTGAGCTATATAGGGAAGTATTTGAGTTAACGGGAAGAGATCCGGACGATTATATCCCTATGCAAAAAATTGATCCAATGTATTCAACATACTTCGGAGCAAATGCAGAGGAAAAATACGACATTTCATCTGATTTGGTAGAACTTATGAAGACGCTGGAGAATATATCAGAGGAAGATTCAAAAGGCTTTTTAAACTATCTTCAGGAAATTTACCAACGTTATCTTGTAGCAAAAAATCATTTTCTTCAAAGACCTTTCCGTAACTTCACTGATTTTTATAATCCAAATACGATTCGTCAAATGCTTAAGCTAAAAACGTTTGATAGTGCAGACCATTTTATCGGGAAGTATGTAAAGAATGAACGCATAAAGCAAATTCTAAGCTTTCAAACGTTATACATAGGAGTGTCGCCATACAATGGACCTTCTTTATACACAATTATCCCAATGATAGAAATGCTCTATGGCGTTTGGTTTATCAAAGGTGGAATGTATACAATGGCTTCTTCAATGGAGCGTTTGTTTAAGGAACTAGGTGGCAAAGTTTATTACAATGCATCTGTAGATGAGGTGCTAATAAAAGATCAACAGGCTTATGGTATCCGAGTAAAAGGAAAAGAAGTTCTTTCTGATTTTGTTATGTGCAATGCTGATTTCCCTTATGCAATGAAAAATTTAGTCAAGGATACTAAATCCAAAGGAAAGTATACGGATAAAAAAATAGATAGTATGAAATATTCCTGTTCCTGCTTCGTGATGTATTTAGGAATGGATAGAAAATACGATGAGCTGGACAATGTCCACAATTTCTTTATCACTGAAGAGTTAGAGAAGAACCTCACTGATATATTTGATGGGAACAAGTTAGAGCAGCCTTCTTTCTATGTTTACGTTGGCTCTAAATTAGATCCTAGTCTTGCACCAGAAGGAAAGGATGGGCTTTATATTCTTGTACCAGTTCCTGAGCTATCTTCCTCGAAGTATGATTGGACAGATGAAACGGTACAATATTATCGAAAAAAAGTAATGGATTCTCTAAAGAATGTTAAAGGGTTAGAAAATATAGAAGAGGAAATTGTTTCTGAAACGTACATGACTCCATTAGATTTTGAGTCGAAATTTAATGCATATAACGGTGCTTGCTTTGGTCTACAGCCAACGCTTACGCAAAGCAACCATATGCGTCCGCAGAGTAAAGCAAAAAACTGTGAAAATCTTTATTTTACTGGAAGTAGCACGCATCCAGGAGCAGGAGTGCCTATAGTATTGCTCTCTGCTAAGATCGCAACCGAAGAACTGCTGCTGGATGATGGAATAAAAGAAAAAAATAAAACGGGCTTTCCAGAACTTGTGACCAATTAAAAAAATGGAACTATGAAAATCTTGTTCCACTTGCTCCAATTATTCTCTAGCTATTGTTATTACTAGGCTAAGAGAGTGGATGCGCAAGTCCTATGAATATTAGAAGGAGGCGAAGGATTTGGTGAGAAAACAGGATACAACTGTAAAGGATTACTATCGGTATTGTGAAGAAGTCATTAAAAAGAACTCGAGGAGCTTTTATTTCGCATTTAGCCAGCTGCCAGAGGATAAAGCGAATGCTGTATTTGCTATTTATACTTTTTGCAGGAGAGCAGACGACAGTGTCGACGAGAATGGTTCCAAGGTTAGACAAAAGGAAGAACTGGAACGCTTAAAAAAGGAGCTGCAGCTTTTTGAGAAAGGCGAAGAAATACAACATCCGATGTGGCTAGCACTTCGGGATGTATTTAATAGATATAACATGAGCATTGAACCCTTTTATGAGCAATTGGAGGGTCAGCGGATGGATATAAATTTTACTGAACCAATGACGCTTAAGGAATTGGAGAAATACAGCTATTATGTAGCTGGAACAGTTGGCTTAATGCTTTTACCTGTCCTCGCACAAGGCAGTAGCATAGATTTAACAGAGCAGGCTATTAGCCTCGGTATAGCTATGCAAATTACGAATATTCTGCGAGACATCGGCGAAGATTACCAGGTAAAAAATAGAATTTATATACCTCAGTCTCTTTTAGCTTCAGAGTTATACAGCGCAGATGATTTGAAGAATGCCTCGATTAACTCCAGTTTTATTCGCATTTGGGAATCCCTAGCGCACCATGCGGAGGAGTTATACGACCATTTCTTTCATTCTATCTTTTATTTTGATGAGGATAGTCGTTTTCAGGTATTACTAGCAGCAAAGGTTTATCGCGGTATATTAAATGCGGTGAGAAAAAATAATTATGATTGTTTTCATGTGAAAAATTATGTTTCACCAACTGAGATGCAAAAAATCCATCAGGCAGCTCGTTTTGTAGTGAATAGGAAGGTGCTTTCATAATGGTAGAACAACAAAAAACTGTCGTAATAATAGGTGGGGGATTAGGTGGACTATCTGCGGCTATTTCATTGGCACAGGCAGGTTATTCTGTTTCCCTTTATGAGAAAAACAATCATCTAGGCGGAAAGCTAAATCGACTAGAACAAGATGGTTTTGGATTTGATTTAGGTCCCTCTATTCTTACAATGCCACATATCTTTAACCGACTATTTACACGTAGTGACCGTAATATGTCAGATTATATATCGACATTTAGATTAGAGCATGAGTGGCGTTCCTTTTTTACAGATGGAACAACTATTGATCTATACGGGGATCTTGAAAAGATGGCAAAGGAAAATATGAGCTTGTCAGCAAAGGATATACGAGAGTACGAGGCATTCCTTCTATATGCAAAAAGAATATATGAAGTAACAGAAGAAGGGTATTTAGGTAAAGGATTAGATAGCACCATGGACGTATTTAAGCAGCATGGATTCATAGAGTCACTAAAAGGCTTTGATTATTTTTCTACTATGTATGATGGGATAAAAAAGAGAATAAGCAATCCTAATTTAAGAACTATGCTTTCTTACTTTATTAAGTATGTTGGCTCATCTCCGTATGATGCACCCGCAGTACTAAATATGATGATTTATATGCAGCATGCACAGGGTGTATGGTATGTTCCGGGAGGTATGCATGGAATCGCCCGTGGGATGGTGAAGCTTGGCAAGGAGCTTGGAATATCATTCCACACTGGAAAAGAGGTAAAGCAATTACATAGAGACGGAGCTAAGCGTATTGCTTCTGCAGAGCTTGCCGATGGAACAAGAGTTAGTGCAGATTATTTTATCTCTAATATGGAGGTAATTCCTGCATATGAAAAGTTATTAGAAGAAGAGCCAGCCTATGTAGAAAAGCTGGAGGATAAGTTTGAACCTTCAAGCTCGGGTTTAGTATTACATCTAGGAGTTAATAAAAAATATCCTCAATTAGCTCACCATAACTTTTTCTTTTCGGATAACTTGAAAGAACAAATGAATCAGGTTTTTCATCGCTATGAGCTACCTGATGACCCAACGATCTATTTGGTAAATACAAATAAAACAGACCCGAGTCAGGCGCCTCCTGGACATGAAAATATAAAAATATTACCTCATATTCCTTATATACAAGATAAGCCCTTTACGGATAAAGATTATTTAGAGCTAAGGGAACGAGTATTGATTAAGCTTGAAAAAATGGGATTGGAAGGGCTTCGACAGCATATTGTCACGGAGGATATGTGGACACCACATGACATTGAACGTACGTATTATTCCCATAGAGGTTCTATTTATGGAACAGTTTCCTCGAAAAAGAAAAATCACGGATTTAAGAATACTAAACATAGTGAGCTTTACGATAATCTATACTTTGTAGGCGGCACAGTGAATCCAGGTGGCGGTATGCCTATGGTTACACTAAGTGGTCAGCAGGTGAGCGGGATGATAGAGGAGAGAGACAGAAAAGAATCATAAGGAAGAGGTGGGCTTATGTTACAGTTACTTTTTATGATTATAGTTGCTTTTCTCATCCTAGCAATGGTTTGTGGTGTTCTGATGCTTTGGAAAATCCCAGTACCGGGACAAATAAAAGAAGAACTATCTGGAAACCCTTCTATCACAGTTATTATTCCAGCAAGAAATGAGGAGGGGCGCTTACAACCATTGCTTGAATCATTACAAAAACAGTCTCTAAAGCCGAAGGAAATTATTGTTGTTGATGATGAATCCACTGACAGGACAGTACAAATTGCGAAAGACTTTAGATGCAGGGTTATACAAACCCATGAAGGAGACCTTAGCTGGAAGGGAAAATCTGCCGCTTGCTGGATCGGCTCAAAGGCTGCAACTGGAGAATGGTTATTATTTTTAGATGCTGACACAAGGCTGGAAAACGAGAATAGCTTAAAAACGTTAGCTTTAAACTATCAATCGCAAAAAGAGAGAGGTATTTTATCAGTTCAGCCTTATCACAAGGTTAGTAAGCTGTATGAAAACTTTTCTGCCATTTTTAATATTATTGTGATAACTGGCATGAATGTCTTTACTGTGTGGAGTACGCGATTGGAAAGTGCTGGAGCATTCGGTCCCTGTATTCTAACATCCCGAAAGGACTATATGGATGCTGGAGGACATTTTGTTGTTGGTGAGGCGATTATGGATGATTTTGAGCTTGCTAAGGCTTTTAAAAAAATTGGTATACCTGTGCGATGTGTTAGCGGTAGAGGAGTACTTAATTTTCAAATGTATCCGGAAGGCATGAACTCATTAATCGAAGGATGGACAAAAAACTTTGGTACTGCCTCTCGGTCTACGCATCCACTTGTAATGTCGTTAATAAGTACTTGGATCACTGGAAGTTTTCTTCCCATTGCATTACTGATATTAGGATTTTACATTGGTTCTCTCTCATGGATTGCTATTGCTTGTATTTGTTATATAGGGTTTATGGTACAAGTCTATTTAATGGCACGACGTACTGGTAACTTTAGACTTTATGTATTTATAATTTATCCAATATTATTTTTCTTTTTTATTGGAATCTTCTCCTGGTCACTGGTGCGAACAAAGGTGTTTCGTACGGTTACTTGGAAAGGTAGAAAAATAAATGTATAAAGGGAATCCAATACAGCTAGTAGAGTTACCTATAATGGAAACTGTTTTAATAGATATAGTAGCATGGGCTTTTTTTCACATAGCTATATCGCTTTGCATGGCGGCTATTCCTTCAAGTAAATTTGAAAATGATAATAATTTATATCGTATAAGAGAATGGGAAAAATCAAATCAGCTATGGTCACGACTTTTCCAAGTTAAAAAATGGAAGCATCTGATACCTGATGGAACAAAAATCATCCAAAAGGGCTTTGAGAAAAAGAGTCTTATAAGTAAAAATAGGGATTATCTTTTCAAGTTTTTAATAGAGTCTAGAAGGGCAGAACTGACCCATTGGCTATCTATCTTACCTTCAATTTTCTTTTTTCTTTGGAATCCTTTGTGGGCAGGATGGGTCATGGTCGCGTATGCCTTATTATTTAATGGTCCAATTATAATAGCACAACGATATAATCGGAATCGTTTGGAGAGAATATTATCCAGTAAGAGAAAAAGCGTGGTAAAAAGAGAAAAGGTGTTGAATTGATTACCAATGTAAAAATAAAAAGAATATAATTTAAAACGACCTATCCTCCTTATGGAGAGATAGGTCGTTTATCGTTATTTGATAGAGTTGGAAAGCTCTGTAAAGATTACTCCTAAGCCATAGGCACCTGCATCGGGGTAACCGAGGCTTCGTTCACCTACTGTGCCTGCTCGTCCCATACGAGCTACAATGTCTTTTGTCTTTTCGGCACCTTCAACTGCAGCAATAGCACCTTGTTCAAACGCTATTTTAAATGTTTTTTCTGAAGAGCTGCTATCCATCCAAGATTCTGCACAGGGTATTAAAGCATCAATTAATGTTTTATCTCCTACTTCTGCACCACGGCCAAAGGAACGTTCTCCAGTAGCTTGTATTCCTTTTACAGCTTCCTGAAGCATGTCAGCAAACTCAGTTAAGGACAATTCATGTTTATCCATTGTCGCTTTTCCAGCCGCTCTGAATGCAGATCCCCAAATAGGTCCTGATGCTCCTCCGCAATATTCCATAATTACTAGGGAACAACTGTGTAAAAATGATCCGATGTTTAGGTCGCGCTGCTGAATAATGTCATTCCAATCTCTTTTCAATTGCTTAAAACCTTTAGCCACACTCATCCCAAAATCACCGTCTCCAGCATGGGAATCTAATTCGCAAAAAGGCACCTCGTTTAGTATAATAACTTCACTCATTTTATCTATTAAGTAAATCATGTTGTGTAAGGTTAATTTTTCGTTCTGTATTAACGCATAGCCTTCATCAGTTTCAGTTTTAAAGGATACTAGCTTTTCTGTCTTTTCCTCTAACACTTCCGTATATTCAATTGGATCAACTGGTCCGTCTACTCTAAAGGCTGGAGTGTCACTAGGTTTTGACAGTAAGTCCTTTAGTTCATCATCTAATTTTAGAAATGTTAGAGAAGCCCCGGCCATATCGATGCTCGTCATATAATTGCCTACGAACATGCGATTCACTTTAATGTTCTTATGTGATAGTACTCGTGTAACTGAGTTGTTTAACAAGTACAATTCTTGTAAAGGAGTTGCTCCAAAGCCATTTACTAATACTGCAATTTCATCCTCTTCGTTAATACCTAAATCTATTATAAGGTCAGTAGTCATTCGATCTGCTAGCTCATCCGCAGAAAGCATTTTTTCTCGTTTTATACCAGGCTCTCCATGGATACCTACACCGTATTCTATTTCGTCCTCAGCTAATTTAAAGGTTGGTGTTCCTTTTGCAGGCACGGTACAAGACGTAAAAGCTACACCAATGCTCCGTACGTTAGATGCAGCTTTTTCGGCTACTATTTTGACTTCATTTAAATCTTTACCTTCCGCTGCAGCAGCTCCGGCTAATTTGTGAACAAAAACAGTACCGGCAACTCCTCGTCTTCCTACTGTATACAAGCTGTCTTCTACAGCAATATCATCGTCTACCTTCACATAGTCCACCTGAATACCATCTTCTATGGCTAAAGCAGCACCATTTTTAAAATTCATCATATCACCGCTATAGTTTTTGATGATCATTAAAAGACCTTTTTCACCAGCTGTTGCCTTAATAGCTTGGTACACTTGGATTTGAGAAGGGGAGGCAAATACATCTCCACAAACAGCTGCATCGAGCATACCTTTGCCTACAAATCCAGCGTGTGCAGGCTCATGTCCGCTACCTCCACCACTAATTAGGCTTACTTTGTTATTATCAATCGTTTTCTTTTTAATAATTTTATACTTCTTTAAAAATTCTAGCTCTGGATGTGCTAGGACTAATCCGTTACACATTTCCATCACCATATTCTCAGGTTGGTTCATAAATTTTTTCATTATGTATTGCTCCTCGTCTAATCTCTTCTTTGATGTAGCACAGTAAATTATAATACATCCTTTAAAAGCTATCCAATGTTTCGGTATGGCATATATTTTGAAAATTTAAATATTAATAATATAATAGATAAAAGAAAGGAGGTATTTTTGAGAAACCTTTACATAACTATGTTTAAATTAGGAGGAGAATATGGGAAATACATTAATACAAGCGGATGATACCCTTACACTTTGGGGAATCATTGTTATCGTTGCTTCATTAAGTATCTTTTTGGAGCAGAGGTTTAGTTGGGCAGCCAAAATAACTGGAGCCATTATTGCATTATTGATTGCTATATTACTCTCTAATACAGGGATCATACCAACGGAATCTGCAGTTTATGATTCGGTATGGACTATAATTGTTCCTCTTGCTATACCACTGCTCCTTTTTCATGTAAATATTAAGAAGCTATTTAAAGAAAGTGGCAGGCTCTTAATGATTTTCTTGATTAGCTCCATTGGGACTGTTGCTGGAACGATTATTGCATTTTTTATATTAAAGGATTATATACCACTGCTGGATAAGCTAGCTGCAATGTTTAGTGCTAGTTATATAGGAGGGGGAGTTAACTTCGCAGCTATGTCTGCTAAGTTTGAGACACCTGGTGAGCTTGTATCCTCAGCAGTAGTTGCTGATAATTTGAACATGGCGCTTTTGTTTGTGATATTAATGATCATTCCTACCATGCAATTTTTCCGTAAAAAGTATAAGACACCTCATATAGATGAGTTAGAATCTAGAGGGAATTACGACAAGGATAATCAGGCGAAGACTTACTGGAAACCGAAAGAGATATCATTAAAAGATATAGCTCTGTCAGTGGGAATAGCATTTGCATTAGTGATTTTAGCAAAAAAGGTATCAACTTGGTTTGATACGCTTATCCCATCAGGAGAAGATGTAAATTTTCTTTTCAATCTTTTGAACGGATTAATAGGAGATCAGTATTTGTTGTTAACGACATTTACTTTCCTTGCTCTATTATTGTTTCCAAAATTCTTTGATTCGTTAAGAGGAAGCCAAGAAATTGGAACTTATCTCATTCATATTTTCTTTGTTGTAATAGGTATTCCAGCGTCCATACCATTAATTATTAATAATGCTCCTTTGTTGTTAGTTTTTGCTTTTATCATTGTAGCTATTAATCTTACTATTTCTTTAGTAGGGGCGAAGGTATTCAAATTCGAATTAGAAGAAACACTACTCGCCGTAAATGCCAATATTGGAGGACCAACCACAGCTGCAGCGCTGGCAATAGCGAAGGGATGGAGTAATTTAGTAGGCCCAATCTTAATAGTTGGGACATTAGGATATATTATTGGGAATTACGTTGGAACATTCTTAGGAATTTGGTTTAGCGGTTTTATGTAGGATTATTAAAGTATAGATATGTGAGTAAAGCGTATAATTTCAAATTATATTGTGGTAATACCTTCCTAAAAAACACAGAAATATTGAATAATATTACTATTAACTTCCATTAGAAAGAAGTGAGTTTACTAACAACTCCTTCTTTCTTTTTTTGTGGAGAGAAATATGACCTATAAAAATTTCTATTAAATAGAAATTATTAGTGTTCCGTAGTTCCTAATGCTTATTCCAAGGGAAAATTTTGAATATTAGGCATTTAGTTGTTTTAAAAATTTTAAAATATTAATTATTTGACTAAAATAATATTTTCAATGTAGAATGACAAAACGAGTAAAAGTACTAGAAGCAACGCAGAGGAAGCACATCCAGTAATTTTAAAATATTATTTTTTGAAAGCGTTTTTGTTTACTAATTTTAAACGATAATGGAAATCAGTTGAGACATCAATCTACATTTCACATGGTTTTGAAAGCGGTCCCAATCACGTTTTCTAAAATTATTTAGAACTTACTCTGTACTTCTTTAGAAAGAGACTTTAGTGCTTTTGCGAACTAACAAAATACAACAAGTAATAGCTGTTGAAACTAAAATATAGAAAAATTGAGGTAGAGAGAATGTCAATTTTAATTGGAATACTGGGGTTAGTTGTAGTCTTAGGATTAGCTTATCTAATAAGCAATAATAAGAAAGCAATTAATTATAGAGCTGTTGGGGTTATGTTGGTTCTTCAAGTGGTTTTAACATTAATCATGTTTAAAACTACAGTAGGATTAACTGTAATAGAAGGAATTGGGAATGGGTTTACTAAAGTCATTAACATTGGACGAGAAGGGGTTAACTTTGTAGTAGGTGGATGGGTACCAGAAGGTGGATCCGTATTCTTTATAAATGTATTAGTGATTCTTATCTTTACATCTATGCTACTTTCGGTTTTAACTTACTTACGTGTTTTACCAATCATTATTAAGTATTTAGGTGGATTCTTATCTAAAATTACAGGGTTATCTCGTGTAAGTACTTTCCATGCGGTAAATAATATTTTCTTCGGTCAATCAGAAGGTATTTTAGCTATTAAATCACATGTCCTTAAGATGGATAAAAACAAATTATTTGTGATGGCTATTACATCTATGGCATCTGCATCCGCATCTATAATGGGTTCATATATTACGATGCTGCCAGCTAAATATGTTTTAGGTGCCATGGCTCTAAATGCTTTATCAGGTTTGATCATCGGTATAATTATTGCTCCGGATTCTTCAACAGAAGAAGAAGTTATTGACATCAAGGAAGCGTCACAGGCTAAATCATTATTTGAATCTATCTCAATGGGTGCTTTAGATGGTGGTAGAGTGGCATTAATCGTTGCTGCTATGCTTGTTGCTTATGTAGGTTTAATGGCGTTAATCGATGCAGGGTTCCAAGCTACAGTCGGTATCACATTTACTGAGATCTTAGGATATGTATTTGCTCCAATTGCTTGGTTAATGGGTGTTCCTGCAAGTGAGATTTTAATAGCAGGTCAAACGATGGGTACTAAGCTTGCAACAAATGAATTCGTAGCAATGCTACAATTTAGAGATCAAATTCCTAACCTATCGGAGAAAACAGTTGCAGTAGTTTCTGTATTCTTGATTAGTTTTGCAAATTTCAGTTCTATCGGAATTGTCAGTGGTTCTCTTCAAGCAATTAATGGAGAGAAAGCTTCTATTATTTCGAAACATGGTCTTAAGTTATTAGTCGCTGCTACTATGGTATCTTTCTTAACAGCAACTTTAGTTGGTATCTTTATTTAAATTACATTTTAAATAGCATCACTCTCTTTACTGGGAATGATGCTATTTTGGTATAAAAGACAATTAGTATTTAGTGCCTAAAATAACTTTTTAAGCTAAAAAATCTAAACTTTTTAATATTTAGGATTAGAATCTATTATTTTGTGGAACTTATAAAGTAGAAAGTTAAGTTAAATTAATAAAAAGTATTAGCAAGTAAGTGATTAGTTTAATTGGGTATCTTGTTTTTAGAAAACATCGAATAATGAGATTAAAGGATTTACATAATAGAAGATTCGATCAAATACTTATAGTATTATTTTCTTTATTCGTGTTAAGGATGCGGCAGTTATTTAAACAAAGAGATCACTAACCTGCTAATAGTTTTTTTTATATAATATTTTAAAGTAAAGGGTGGTCAAATGAAGTTAGCAACTAAGATTTTGTGGGCATTAGTACTGGGTGCACTCGTTGGGGTGATTTTGAATTTAGCTGCACCTGATTTTTTTAAAACGGCAGACAATTATTTGTTTACACCATTAGGAACAATATTTTTAAATCTCATAAAAATGTTGATTGTACCTTTAGTATTTTTCTCCATAGCAGTAGGGGTTGCTAATATAGGAGATCCTAAATCGCTGGGGCGCATGGGCGCAAAGGCTATGCTTTTCTTTTTAACTACAACAGCTATAGCGATTACAATAGGAATAATACTTGCATTAGTTTTCCAACCAGGAGAAAGTGGGCAATTTGAAGTCGGAGCAACTGATTATGAAGCGGCAGAAGCACCACCAGTTTCTGAAACACTTCTAGGTATAATCCCAGCTAATCCAATTGAAGCAATGGCTAGCGGAGATATGCTCCAAATTATTTTCTTTGCTGTATTTATTGGTTTAGGTATTAGCTATTTAGGAAGCAAGGTAGAAAGTGTTCAAAGACTTATGGAGCAGGCAAATGAGCTGATGATGTTTTTGGTGACATTAGTTATGAAATTTGCGCCGATCGGTACATTTGGGTTATTAGCTTCGGCTGTAGGTAAACAAGGATTTGACGCATTAAAAGTAATGCTTATGTATATGTTTGTCGTATTCTTAGCATTAGCTGTTCATTCAGTTATCGTCTACGGGGGGGCATTGAAGGTTTTAGCTAAACAAAACCCAGTGAAGGTCATTAAAGAATATATCCCTGCTTTAACTGTCGCTTTCGGTACTTCAAGTAGTAGTGCTACTTTGCCAGTTTCTATGGATATTGCACAAAATAAACTTGGAGTTCCAAAGGGGATTAGTAGTTTCGTACAACCTTTAGGAGCAACAGTTAACATGGATGGAACAGCTATTATGCAAGGGGTTGCAACCATTTTTATTGCTCAGGTATATGGCGTTGATTTAACGTTTGTCCAAATGCTTACTGTTGTAATAACGGCTGTACTTGCCTCTATAGGAACTGCGGCTGTACCGGGAGCAGGCATGATCATGCTGGCTATGGTGCTGGAATCTGTTAATTTACCAGTAGAAGGTATCGCGTTAATCATTGGTATCGACCGCTTACTAGACATGACACGAACAATGGTCAATTGTACTGGAGATTTAACATGTGCCCTATATGTGACAGAAAGTGAAAAGAAACATCAGAAACCCGAAGCAGTTCAATCGACGGAGACAATTCAATAATATCAAATAAGCTATCTAAGAGATGAATCTACTCATCTCTTAGATAGCCTTTTTTATAATAAACAAGATAGTATTCTTTTATAGCTCTTCTTGGAAGTAAATCTTATAAAATTTACGATTGGTCACTTCATCATAACCAACCTCAATCAGCTGTTCAACTTGCTCGATATCTCTAACGTTCACTTGTATTTCAATATTAGAATCTAGCTTGATTTTACGCTTATAATTCTTTTCAATCTTAGCAATCGCACTTTCTGAAATAACAGTTTCAAAAGGTTTTACTGAATTTATAATAATATCCTTTTGTACTTGATCCGCTTTTTCAAATACCGTTTCTATATATTCGTCTACTTCAAATGCTTCTTCGTTTCTAAAGTAATCGAGTGTCTTATTAAGAAGTCCTAGCTTTTCTGTATTCGTAAAGCTCTCTTCTTTTACGATATATTTTTTGCACTCTGTTAGAGCAAGACTAGTTTTTTGGAAATGCTCGTCCGCGACTCTAATATTTAAAAAACGTTCTTGCCAGTAAACAACATCTTCCTTTTTCTTCGTTTTCATAAAAACAGCTGGTGGTGCGTCTGCACCCATATCTAGAATTACCGCTATGTTGTTTATTTTCTTTACGTTTATACCATCTACACCGTTTACAATAACTTTTTCTTGTTCATTTTTAACGTCTAAATACATTTCTTTTTCATCGATTTTAACGATGGAAATAGCTCTTTTAGCTTCTGTATTCCAAATGCAGTTTTCAAACAGTCCGATAAATAATTCACCGTTTTTAATATTAGGGTGCTGGGACACACTTTGTAAATGAACTGCTATATTCTTGGATTGTTCTAAGAAGCTATTTTTATTTTCAAAGATAGTTTTCACGTATGTGTATACTTCGTTTAAGCCTAAATCTGTTTGGTGGAAAAAATCATATTGTTGTTCAAAATCCACTTTGTTAAATGCTAGCTGAGTGAACGCTGCTTCTAGTATAACCTCAGGCTGGGGATAAGCTTCGTCACCTAAAATGAGTGAATCTCCTGCATAATGCACTATATATTGATCTAACTTACTTTCATTTACTTCTAACACTTCTTCACCTTCTAAATTTAATTTCTAGATATTCTACCTTATCATATTATAGTAGTTATTTTCATATATTTTTTCTCTTCATTTTGTTATGAATGGAAAGAGCTGTTATATATATGCTTTTCGAACTTTTTTTAATAATCTAACTAAAATTGGAAGAGGTATTAACCTATAATATTTTGTTGTTTTTTTGCTATAATATTTGTAATGGTTTATTGGAGAGTAGAGGTATTGATATGAATTTTTATATTGTCATGCAAGGACAAACGTATATAGAAGAAAAACAGCACAGTATTATTTGGTCCAAACAGGTTGATAAGAGTGGGATGCGTCCACCGTTTTGGGAGCGTATGAAAGAAGTGCAAGCAGGGGACTGCATTTTCCATTATGTAAAAGGTGATATTGTGGCAGTTAGTATTGCTAAAAGAGATTACTACGAGGCAGTTAACCCTTATGACAAGGAATATCAGAAAAAGGGATATCTAGTAGAAACATCTTATGAGGAGTTACATAACCCATTAAGTATTAAGGAATATTTTCAAGAGATAGAGTTATTACTCCCGATAAAGTATTCAGCTTTTCAAGAAAATGGGGATGGAAACCAAGGGTATCTTTATCCCTGTAACGAGCTATTGGCTATCAAGCTTCTAGAGTTAATAGCCGAGATGAATGTAAACCTTGAAAAACAAGAACAGCTGGAATTTGCGATCAGTCCAGTTCTGTTTAAGGAACGCAATCTCCTACTACAAATCATAGCAATAATGGAGTCGGAGGCAAAGTCGAAAATCCGTAAAGGTAAGCAAAGGTTTAAGCTAGCCCTTTCTCCGATATGGGATAATGAATGTGCTATCTGTAGCATTAATTCTTCAGATTTGTTACATGCTTCACCAGCAAAGGCTTGGAAAGACAGTACAGAGGAAGAAAAACTCGATCCCTTTAATGGAATCTTGCTTTGCTCAAACCATGATGCATTATATAGAAAGGGGTATATTGCATTTGATGGTCAAGGTAAAATCCATATTTCAGATCGTATAAAAGAAATGGATTATGAAAAATATATGATTCATTCGAAAATACGTATAAAACGACAGGAAGAGCATAAAAAGTATCTTAAGTGGCATAAGAAAAATGTTTTAAAGTAATTAATCAACTAGCAAACTGCGACTAAAACAGTCTGCAATCTATTTGGCTAAGGAAAAATTTAATCTTGTTGCTAGCTTTCCATTCTAACAGGGATGGAAAGCTTTTTTGTTTTTTCCTGTCTTTTTGACTAAATGAACCGTTAGAATATTATAGCAATTAAAATTATACGAATTTATAAGCTCGGTAAAATGATTTTCTCTTTAATGTTCGTATTTTACAGTAAAAATGGGGTTTATGAAATTGCTGCACGATTATTATATAAATATTTGACTTTACAAGGGAATAAATAGAAAATTATGTATATACCATAAGTAGGAAGGGAGGAAATACTAAATGGAGGGAGATCTTTATTCTCCTAGTTTATCAGGAGAACAAATAGAGGAAACGAAAAGCTATAATTTATCGAGTTTATTTGTCGTGGCGGCTCTTGGGCAGCTTGTAGCGATTAGCGCACTTGGTTTACAGAATGCTATTTGGCTTAAAGTTAAAAAGAAGGTTTTGTATACACTTTTAAGCATAATTTCTGTGCTGTTTATTTTGAAATTTTTTTTAATCTATGCCTATACCCATCAAATGATTGATATTGAAAGATCTACTTATAGATTAATGGGGAGTGTAATGGCAATTATATGCTTCGCAGCTGTTTATAATTTGTTAAAGGGCTCATTTAATTTACATGTGTCTACAAAGGGTGATACTAAGTCACTTGTTGTTCCTGGCATCATTTGGTGTATTACCAGTGTGGCAGTAGAAATGATATTAATAATAACTATTTCTCTTATATAGATGCTGGGGAAGGTGACTATAGAATGATTCAGAAAGAGATGAATTCATTTGATTTAATAGAACATTATTTTCAAATGGACCGTTATGAACAGGTTATAGAAATGCTAGAGAATAATATGGATGAGCACATGAATAATGAGAAAGCCTGGTATTATCTTGGATACAGTCATTATAGTCTAAACAATTTTGAGTTAGCTGAGAAGGAAGTAAAAGAAGCTCTACGATTAGGTATAAATGAGGAATCTGCTTTTCATCTGTTGGGTTTAATCTATTATTCCATGGAAGAGTGGCCGGAGTCTGAAAAAGCATTTCTTGAAGCACTTCGACTGAATCCTAATAATGCAGATATTCATGCTAGCTATGCATATTTGATGAAGAGTGTAGGTCAAAACAAAAAGGCTTCGAGGTTAATAAAAAAAGCGATTGAATTAGATCCTGAGGACGGACGTATTCTACGGTTACATTATTTAATCGAAGGTGACGAAAAAAAAGAAAAAGATCATTTAGATACCATTCAAACTTATATTAATTCAAATGATAACGAACTGAACAAACTTCTTCACTTAGGGGTAACGGCCAAAAATCGAAATAAAACAAAAGAGGCAGAGGAATATTTTCGCCAGGCATTTGCATTAGATCCGAATAATGAGAAGCTATTAAATATTCTTCAAGAATTAGAGATTATAAACCATCCATTACTAGCCATTAGTCGCTGGGCTCATAAAATAGGTATGCACTATACATGGATTGTGGGCATTGGTGTCTCTATTCTCTTGTTTTCATTAGATTTTGATACTGCAGGAGGAGCTTTATTTTCCTTGTATGTGGTTTTTTGTATCTATATATGGGTGTCCGAACCAATAGTGAAGTTATTATTAAAGAAGAGAAGGTGAGTAAGTGGAAAAAATAGAGTGGCTACATGAAATGGTAAAAAAAAGCCCACAGGATCCTCAAGCACATTACTGGCTAGCGAAGGAACAAGCAGAAAGTGGAAATCTTTTTGAGGCAGTGCAATCCCTCTCTACTGCTCTTTCTTGCTGTGAAGACGAGGAACTTCGAAAGGAAATAATTCAAGAGTTATCTATCGTAAGTATGAACTTGCAAAAACCAGTGAACAATGAAATGGTTTTTACTACTAACGTACAGGAAAATGTAGAATCAGAAGAAGTGGAAGAAGTAGAAGCAGATTATTTAGTTGAACAAAAAGATAACCTGAGTTTATTAAAGACAAAACTAAAGGTAATCGATGGAGATGAAAAGCCTAAGGTAGTTAATAAGAAGTCTCACCATATTACTTTTGAAGACGTCGCTGGCTTAGAGGATTTAAAGAAAACGATCACGCTCCGTATCATTAGTCCCTTTTACAATAAAGGGTTGTTTGCAAAGTTTAAGAAAAAATCAGGTGGTGGGGTGCTGCTCTATGGTCCTCCAGGTTGTGGTAAAACATTTATTGCGAGAGCAACAGCGGGAGAATGTAAAGCAAACTTCTATCCGGTGCATATTACGGACATCATTGATCCTTACATAGGTGTTAGCGAAAGAAATTTAAAAGGTATCTTTGACAAAGCACGCTTCCAGAAACCAAGCATTATGTTCTTTGATGAGGTAGATACAATCGGCTTTAGCCGTTCTAAATCCTCTGCAACTCATAGGGGGATAATCGATACATTTCTTTCCGAAATGGAGGGTATTGATACAAGTACAGATGAAGTGCTAGTCATGGCTGCTACTAATACTCCGTGGGATGTAGATAATGCACTCAAGCGTCCCGGAAGATTTGACAGACTCATATTTGTGGCACCTCCCGATGAAGAAGCGAGGAAGCAAATCTTTCAGCTTAAACTGAGTGATCGGTATGCGGAAAAAATTGACGTAGCGCTATTAGCCCAAAAAACAGAGTTTTTCTCTGGTGCAGATATAGAAAACGTCATAGAAATAGCATCAGAAAATGTCCTTTCTGAAATTTTAACTACTGGGAACGAAAGACCTTTAAGTACAGATGATATGCTGGAGGCACTAAGTAATCAGCAGCCTTCTACATTGGATTGGCTACGGACAGCCAAGAATTATGTTAGATATTCCAATCAAGGTGGCTTATATAACGACATTGAAAAGTATCTTCAAAAGCATAGTAGAAGTATATAATAGTTCACTAAAAAGAAA
Organism: Psychrobacillus sp. FSL W7-1493; assembly: GCF_038004905.1. NCBI lineage: Bacteria > Bacillati > Bacillota > Bacilli > Caryophanales > Bacillaceae > Psychrobacillus > Psychrobacillus sp. FSL W7-1493. The sequence goes on from NZ_JBBOSB010000001.1 coordinate 1,551,424, forward strand.
GTTAGTAGTGTTTGACGCTACTAACCTTCTTTTTGTTTAGAACAAATAAGATTTAGACATTTTGTCCTCCTACTGTACATAAATTAAATACATATCCAGACAATGGAGGTTCATATGTATTTATTTAAAAAGGGTTTAGTAATTATCTTTGGCAGTATTTTTATCGCACTTGGAATAAATATGTTTTTAGTCCCCTATGAGATATTAGACGGTGGAGTAATAGGTATAGGGTTAATCTTAAATTATTTATGGGGTTTTAAAACAGGTGCTACTATTATATTTTTTAGTATTCCAATATTTGTGATTGCCTGGTTTAAGTACCGTGAGTATTTCTATAATAGTTTGCACGGAATGATTATTTCTTCTTTTTTTATTGATTTACTTAAACCTTTCAGTACATTAGTAGTTTTCGATTCTGTTCCAAGTGCTTTAGTCGGTGGTTCGATGGTAGGCATCGGGATAGGTTTCATGCTTAGGTACCGGACAAGTACAGGTGGAACGGATTTAATCGCGCAGTTTATAAGTGCCAAAACAGGTGTAAATGTAGGGATTAATATCTTTGTAATCGATTCACTAGTGTTAGTAGTAGGAGGACTTTTACTTTCCATGGATTCTTTTTTACTCTCGATTATGACTATATTATCAGTGGCAATGACTACGAGTCTCATTGTTAGAAAGACAATGTCTAAGCCGATTCCTAAGGAAACTGTAGTACATTAGATTTATCTAAGGTTTTTCTTTCTAGTTCTAATTTGCTTTTATTCATCAAAATCACGATAAAAATTCAATAATATATATCTGAATATTAAATAAATTGTTAGAATAAAGTAGTGACGAAAAAGGGAGGAAAATGTAGATGCGAATAATGTATACTAACGGCAACATTTTCACGATGAACTTGGAGGAGCCGCTTGTCCAGTCCATTGTGATAGAAAATGAAAAAATTATAGATTTAGGAACGAGTGAGGATATGCTCCTTCAATGGGGGAGAGATCATACGACCGTAATCGATTTGGATGGTAAGTACGTATTTCCAGGATTGATAGACAGTCATTTACATATTTCGAGTGTAGGGATTAATGCACAGGAGTTAGACCTGACTGGAATTGAAACGAAAGAGAAACTACTAAATGTTATTAGTAACAAGGCTAGCTCTATTCAACCTGGTGAATGGATCTTAGGTAGAGGCTGGGATGAAAATATTTTTCCCGACAAGCAAATTCCTTCCATTGAAGAATTAGATTATGTCTCACCCGGGTCACCATTATTTTTACCTAGAATTTGTGGTCATGCCTTCCTTGTGAATTCAAAGGCTTTAGAGCAAAGTGGGTATCATTCGGATATGCAAGTACCTTTTGGAGGAACAGTCGTAACTAGTTTGGAAACGAATAAACCGACTGGATTATTGCTTGAGACAGCCTCAGATTTAATTACAGAAAAAATTCCAACAAAAAGCTATGATCAGCTCAAAGTTGCTTTAAAGTTGGGCTTAAAGGAAGCTCTAAAATTTGGCATGACAAGTATTCATACGAACGATCCTACATATTTGAATGGTGCAAAGCAAACTTACAAGCTCTTTGATGAACTTATCAATCAAGAAGGAATGGGTCCACGAAGTAATCTATTAATGGACTATAAATATCTGGAAGAACTAAAGGATGCCGGTATGTCTGCTGGGTTTGGTAATGATAAGGTGACGATCGGGGCGATAAAGTTTTTTGCTGATGGTGCATTGGGAGGAAGAACGGCGCTGTTATCTGAGCCTTATGCGGACAATCCAGGTAATTATGGAAGCGCGATGTACGATAAGGAAGAGCTTTTGCAACTTATGAAAAATTGTAGAGAATTTAACATGCCAATTGCAGTGCATACCATTGGTGATCAGGCATTAATAGACGTTTTGGATAACCTGGACCATTTAAAGCCAGTTGCTTTTAGAGATAGGCTAATACATGTGTCTATTTTAAATAATGACTTAATTGAACGACTGGGCAGTCCTCATCGAATAATAGATGTACAACCTCGATTTGTAGCAAGCGATTATCCTTGGATTGTCGACCGTATCGGGGAGACTCGTGCTAATATGTCCTATCCATTTAAAACTTTACTTGAACGAGGTGTAATCACTGCGGGTAGCTCTGATGCACCAATAGAGCCATTAAATCCTTTGCTAGGAATTCATGCAGCCGTTACTCGTAAAAAGATAGGGGAAGTACATAATGGCTATAATGAAGCAGAGAAAATTACCATGTATCAGGCGTTTAAAATGTTTACTATTGGAGGGGCTTTTGCTACTAATGAAGAACATACCAAAGGAACTTTAGAAAGAGGAAAGTTTGGGGATATGACTGTATTAAACAAAAATCCATTTACTATGGAAAATGCAGATCAACTTTTAGAAACAGAAGTAGAAATGACTATTATTGGCGGAGAAATAAAATATAGAAAATAATAGAATAAGGGGGTTACAGCATGGAAGCATTATTGGAAACGATAGTAGCATGGCTATGGGGTTTACCATTAATATTTACAGTTCTCTTTGTAGGACTCTACTTTACGATAGGAAGTAAATTGTTTCAATTTGGCTATCTGCCTCATATTTTCAAGGTAACTTTCGGGGAACTATTTAAAAAGAAAGATAAATCAGCTGATACAAAGGGTATATTAACGCCATTTCAAGCTGTAAGCACAGCGATAGGAGGTAGCGTCGGTGTTGGGAATATAGGCGGTGTCGCAACCGCTATAGCTATTGGTGGACCGGGTGCTGTCCTGTGGATGTGGCTTACTGCTTTACTAGGGATGATTACCAAAACAGTTGAGGTAACTTTATCAGTCCATTATCGAAATACAGATGAAAAAGGACAGCCCTTTGGTGGACCCACTTATTATATGGAGAAGGGTCTAGGAGAAGAGAAAAACTTTAAGTTTTGGAAGATACCTGCCATTCTTTTTGGCATTGGGATTTTTACTACATTCTTCATCACGCTTCAAAATTATACGATTTCCGAGGCATTAAGTTCTTCATTTAATATAGGTATGATTCCTGCATCCTTCATTTATCTAGTTCTCATTTATATTATTATTTATGGAGGAATTAAACGGATTGGAGAAATCGCTGGCCGACTTGTACCTTTTATGTGTATTTTTTACGTGCTAGCGGGGTTATTTATAATTTTAAAAAATTACTCTGAGATTATTCCCGTTTTTGCTTTAATATTTGAAAGTGCCTTCACTGGAACTGCTGCAGTAGGAGGATTTGCTGGTGCTGCAATCGCTCAAGTAATACGCATGGGAGTGGCAAGAGCAGTTTATAGTAATGAGGCTGGATGGGGGACATCCCCAATGATTCACTCAACAGCTAAAACTAGTCATCCCATTAAACAAGGAATGTGGGGAGCAGTAGAAGTATTTGTAGATACAATTATCGTTTGTACAATAACAGCATTTACTATAATTATCACTGGTGTCTGGTCATCAGGATTAGATGGAGCAGCGCTGACACTGTCAGCTTTTGAAATTGGAATTGGTGAGTTTGGTAGATATGTAATCACTATTTCTATTTTCCTTTTCGGTCTAACTACATCTACAGGCTGGTATACGTATTACGAAATTTTGTTAAGACAAGTATTTGGAGATGAGAAGAAGTTAACGTTAAAATATAAGATTTTGCTTTGGTTTAAATGGCTTTACCCAATACCTGGATTCCTAATGGTTGTTTATGCTGTGATGTATAATCTGCCAGGGAAGGCGGTATGGTACTTTGCTGATATTACTACAGCGATCCCTACCTTCGTAAACTTAGTTGTCTTACTATTTTTAAGCAAGAAATTCTTTGAGTTATTAAGAGATTACAAGGCTAGATATTTAAATATAGGCGTGGTGGATCCAAACTTTAATGTGTTTTATGAGGATCGTTTGAAGAAGAAAAAATGATTTTCGCCATGGATGAGAAACACACATGAAGGTTCAAGGAAACGTGAATGTATTTACATTCACGTTTCCTTTTTGTACACGGACATTAAGGATTCATACTGTTCAGTATTAAAATCCTTCTGCCCACGCATAAATTTTTCTTTTAGATTGAAAAAACATATCTCTAAATATTCTTTCGTATGATGATGCTCAAATGGATCTGCTAGCGTTTTATAAGAGCGACCTTCAAAATATTTTTCCATTTTGTCTACTGTACGTATATTTATGTTGCGTTTACGCATTTCCAGTAAGACCAATTGGGTATAAGCAAACAGATCATCTTTTGGGTAGTCATAGATATAGTTTATTAAAATATGGCGATCTTCTTTCGCAAAAATACTGTTTAACTCACGCCATTGTGCCAACAGCTGGGATTTCGGTAAAGAGCTTAGTAAATGTTGATGCCATAAGCGCAAATAAAACATCTCCTTTATAAAGTGCCCCTGTGAAGTTGCCCCTGTGTTAGAAACATTCATGTTATTTCAAACAATGATGAATGTTTGAATTTTCGCGTTTGTTTGTTGTAGGGAATTGAGATATGGTGGGAAATGTAAAATAACTGTGCTAATATTAGGTAAATGGAGGTGCCGGAATGCCAACAATAGCATTGCCTTGGTCTTCTGTAAAGAAAGTAGACAAATTAATTCACAACTTTTTTTCTTCCACTACCGCGCTGTCGCTTGCTGGGATGGTGAAAACAGGATAGGTCACAACCATACCTATCCTATTTCCACCATCTCTGATTTTCTCACCCTGCAGCCAAAAGACAACTTTTAATGAACGCTTGTTCAAAGTCTACAGGACTCACATAACCCAACGTGGAATGCCTTCTTCTCGTATTATAGAATTGGTCAATATAATGCCCAACCGCTTTGATTGCTTGCTCACGCGTCTCCCATTTATGGCGGTAGATCAACTCTTTCTTGATCGTCGCATGGAACGACTCGATACAGGCATTGTCATAAGGATCTCCCTTGCGACTCATGCTGCCCTTCATTTCTCTTTCGGTCAATAATCCGGTATAATCCTGCGAACAATATTGCGATCCACGGTCCGAGTGATGAATTAGTCCTTCCCCTGGGTCCCTTATCATAATTGCCTGTTGGAGGGCTTCGAAGGGTAATTCTTTTTTCATATTGTCTCTAATACTCCAGCCAATAATTTTTCGTGAAAAAAGGTCCATCACGCTCGCCAGATATAACCACCCCTGTATAGTCCAGATATACGTTATATCTGTTACCCATACGGTATTAGGTGCTTCCGCCAAGAATTTGCGTTCAAGCAGATTTGGATAGATAGGATGTTGGTGATTGGAATCCGTCGTCACCACGTAAGGGGTCGCTGATGTCGCACGGAGTCCCATCTCGTTCATTCGTTTCCCTATTGTCCGCTCACACACGTGAACACCTTGCGCCTCCAAATCTTTTGCGATTCGCGGGCTGCCATAAGTTCCATGACTTTCAATGAAGCTGGTTCGGATCAGTTGGTTGATTTCTTCTTTTTCCTCTTGAATTCTGTTCCGTTTCTCTTTTTCTCTCAACCATTTGTAATAACCACTAGTTGAAACCTTTAAAACTTCAGACATCTTCACCACGCGAAACTCATTTTGATGTTCCTCTATGAACGTAAATATCACGTGTGGCCTTTGGCGAAGACATGCATGGCCTTTTTTAAGATTTCATTTTCCTCCTTCAGTTCTTTTTCGTTCTTCTCTAGCTCTGCTATGCGTCTTTTCAGTTCTGTAGAAGAGATGAGCTGTTCATTATTTGAAAGCTCCTGCTTCTTGTTGTAGGCCCTTACCCAGGCACGAATTCTTTGCGGCTTGATCCCATGTTCATATCCTAATTCGGTTGCCTTTCTTCCATCTTCGATTACCAATTTCACCAGATAATCACGCATTTCTCTACTTGTCCTTATCATAATAAACACGCTCCCTTTATTTTCTATAAGTATGAAGGTCGTGTTTTAACATGTCTACTTTTTATACTATCTCTAGCCTGGTTTTTTATTTACTATTATAGTTCTTGCTTTTATAGCAATCATAGCACTTATTATTATCTTTATGGCTACAAGTAAAACTAAAAAAGGATGACCTTCTAGGTGATTTTAAAGGAGAGATGCATCTAAATGCTTATAAGAATGCTTTTAGAAATTCTTCGTATCATTTTCATTTTTGCAATCCTTGGTGTAATTTTGAGTGGTTTACTGAATGCACTCTATATTAGGTTCGAGGTTGGAACTTATTCTTGGTTAGGTGGCGTGGCGATTTTATTATTACTATTTGTACTATATAGGAATAGACTTCAATTCTCAGGTTGGTATAAAGGAGAAGGAAGAAAAAAATTACCCAATTCAGTTACTTATGTTATTGCTACAGTGTCAGTTTTTATGATTCTCTCTCCTTTTATTGTAGGTTAAAGGAGTTCCTAAAATCAAAACAAAGCCCTCGTAATATATAGAGAGCTTGGGACTAGCTTAAGCTGTTTTCAATAAATTATGTGTATATTGAATCTAGGAAGTATGCTTTGATATAAAATAAGCTTAAGATGTCTTTGCTTTTGGAGTTCTTTTCCGAGCAGGCGTCTTTTTCTTTTTTGTTTTATCTAATGAAGCCTGTAACGCTGCCATTAAATCCGTAACATTTGATGCGGCTGCAGGCTGTTGTTTACTGTCCGTTTCAATAGGCGGACTGCTAACTTTTTTCTCTTCGATTAATTCCATAAGTGCAGTGCGGTAATCATCTGTGTATTTTTCAGGGTTAAATTCAGTAGTTAGCTGATCGACTAATAGCAAGGCAGTTTCTAATTCCTTTTGTACGACTGTTTGGTCAAGTGGGATATTTGGAACGTCTGAAGCCTTTCTCACTTCATCAGGGAAATGAATGGTTTCCATGACGAGCAATTCCTTGTATACACGCACAACTGCTAGCTGTTCTTTAGCTCTTATAATAATTTTAGCTACGCCAATTTTGCCAGATTCCTCTAAAGCTTTTCTTAAAAGGGAATATGCCTTAGAGCCACCATTGTCAGGAGCTAAAAAATAGCTTTTTTCAAAATATATAGGATCAATTTCTTCTAGTTTCACAAAATCGATTATTTGTACGGCTTTATCCTCATTTTCCTTTCGTAGCTTTTCAAGTTCCTCATCATCCAAGACGACAAACTTGTTTTTAGAATACTCGTAAGCCCTCACGATATCTTCAGCTTTCACTTCTTCACTACAGCCCTCACAAACCTTTTTATAGGAAATAGGCTTCATGCATTCCTTATGAAGTTGGCGTAATTTAATATCTTTATTGTCAGTTGCAGTATGAAGCTTTACAGGAATATTGACAAGTCCAAAACTGATGCTTCCTTTCCAAACTGTATGCATATGTGTTACACCTGCTTTTCTTTTCCCTTACTATGATATCTTTCGACAGTTTTTATGTATGAGGAAGATAAATTTATCAAAAGCTAATGAAAAAGAAAGTAGGAAAAAATATTAAACCTATGCTTTTAACTCCTAGTGACGATATTCCTTTAGATGAGGATTGGATATATGAAACTAAATATGATGGTTTTCGATGTATATTAGAATGGCATGAGGAACCTATAATAAAAAGTAGAAATGAGAACGTTCTTAATAAAATGTTTCCAGAAATTATCCAATTTTGCATTTCCATTCAGGACAAAATAAAACCATACTTACCAATAGTGATGGACGGGGAGATTGTACATTTAGTAAATAATTATAAGAGTAATTTTACAGTCGTTCAAACAAGAGGCAGGATGAGAACTAAAGATGCAATTGAACAGCATGCTGCTAAATTCCCTTGCCACCTAGTAATTTTTGATCTCATGACCATTAATGGAGATGGCATTCATAGTCTTCCACTTGTTACACGAAGAGAGAAGCTTAGTCTAATGTTTAAGAAGCTTAGTCTACCTACTGCTGATTGTGAAAATAATAAACGACTACAAATAATTGAACAAAGTAAATTGAGTCAACAACTATGGGGAAGGATTGTAGCTCATAATGGAGAAGGAATGGTTGCTAAGAAAAAGAATAGTTTTTGGACTATTGGAAAGCGTTCAACTGATTGGCTCAAAATCAAAAATTGGAAGATTGCAACCATCATCCTAACCTCATTTGATAAGAACAATAATTATTTTTTTGGAGCTATCTATGAACAGGATAAATTAATAGAAGTGGTCAACTTTAGCCACGGTCTAAAGGAAGAAGAGCTTCTAACGCTTCAAAACTTTTTTTATACTAACGGTCAAATGGTTGGGAAAAATAAGTGGGTCATAGAACCTTCGATATGCGTGGATATTGCTTCAATCGATTTTGATGGAAAAAGTTTGAGAGAACCAAGGTTCCATCGATTTAATTTTGATTGTGAACCAGCTGAGTGTACAAAAAGACAATTTAATTTACAGTTATATCCTCTGCCCGAAAAAGTGAAAGTAACTCATCCGGACAAGCCTATATGGCTTTCAAATGATATTAGAAAAGAGGACTATCTCTATTACCTTCAACGAGTCTCTTCTTATATGATACCTTTTTTAAAAAATAGACTCTTGACTGTCATTAGATACCCACATGGAACGATAAGGGAAGAACGATTTTATCAAAAAAATTGGGAGGATAACATCCCTAAATATGTAGAAACCAAACTTTTTGAAGATAATAGGTATGTTATTTGTAATAATATCGAAACTCTTCTTTGGCTGGGAAATAAGCTAGCACTAGAATTCCATATTCCTTTTCAAACAGTTGATACAGAAATGCCAACAGAAATTGTATTTGACTTAGATCCCCCGTCCGTGGATTATTTTTGGATGGCAGTTGAAGCAGCAGTTAGAATGAAAGCTATTTTCGATGAATTTTCTCTTGTTTCATTTATTAAGACATCAGGGGGAAAGGGATTGCAAATTTATATTCCACTACCTAAAGGTATTTTCTCCTACGAGAACACTAGGGTTTTTACTAAGTTTGTTTGCGATTTTCTATGTGAGCAGGAGCCAAACCTTTTTACGACTGAACGCATGAAAAAAAATAGAGATAACAAGCTTTACCTGGATTACGTGCAGCACCATGAAGGGAAAACAATTATTGCTCCCTATTCTACACGCGGTAACGTGGGTGGCTATGTTGCTACTCCAGTAAATTGGGATGAGGTAAATAAAGAGCTGAGTCCCACTTTGTTTACAATTCCAATTGTTTTAGAAAGAGTTAGTAAGCATGGAGATATATTTCATACGTTTAGACATGTAGACAATCAACGTGCATTCAAAAAAGTAATAGAACAGTTAAAAAACATACTAATTTAATTATACACTTAAGAGGAAGGTACTATTTTAACAAGAAAATGTTTCAGCAATTATTAGATGGGAATATGATTAGTGAGCTTGAGATAAAAGCTCAAAACAAGCAAAAGGAGGAATTAATATGGCTAACAACAACCAAAACAATCGCGGAAGAAATAACAATGGAAACATGTCGTTTGAAGAAGCAGGACGTAAAGGTGGAGAAGCTACCTCCAATAATCTTGGGCAAGAATTTTACGAGGAAATCGGACGCAAAGGTGGAGAAGCCACTTCCGATAATCATAACAAAGACTTTTATAAGGAAATTGGCCGTAAAGGCGGAGAGTCACAAAGTAATTCCGGCAACAATAGTAACAACTAAACCTAAGTTATACGAAACCGAACAATAATTAATCCCAGATCAAATTATAGTAAGATGAAATTTAAAAAAGAATCTAAATAGTGAGTATTAAGTATTACTAGGAGGATGATTTTAATGGCTACAAACAATCGAGGAAACAATAATGGTAAAATGTCTGTAGAAGAAGCAGGACGTAAAGGTGGAGAAGCCACATCCAATAATCACGGACAAGAATTCTACGAGGAAATCGGACGTAAAGGCGGAGAAGCAACAACCGGTAACCATAATAAAGACGTCTATAAGGAAATTGGACGTAAGGGCGGGGAAACTCGTCAACAAGGTAATAACTAATTACTACAATCTGATATACAAAAAGAAGAACATATCTGAAATACCCGAGTCGATTATGACTCGGGTATTTTTTGTATTAGAATGTTGTAAGGAACTTTATATAAGACCTACTTACAAGCAGGTTATTGACTTTTAAGCAAAGGTACAAAGAATTCCTTATTGTATTCAAAGATAGAATATTGTTTATTTCCTCGGAAATGATATAAGTATAATTACATCTTCATTAGTCACTTCATAACGATTTAATGTTAGGTATAGTATCCAAACTGCATTGTAAAAGGTAAAAAGAGATCGCAACTAGCGTGCCCATGGATAATGATACAGATAAGTGAAAATCACTTCTAATTGCTTATTAAAAAGCATATTAAGCTCATTATGCACTTACTTGAATTGTGCTTGAAGATTATATGCTAAAATATTGTAAAATTTTAGTTGTTGTTATATAGTATTACTCATTGAAAACTCGTCCTTAGAATAAACTTACAAGGGGTAAAAAAGAAACAAAATGACAGATGTTAAAACACAAAATAATATAGAAGAAATAATCCATTCAACAGTGCACTCGGTTAACATGACAATGGAGGTTTATAAAGACAATTCAGGGATTAATATGAGCTACAACTTTATAGGCAATTATATCGGAGTAGATTTGCACAGATTATTTATAGCCATAGAAGAGATGCCTTGCTCTTTAACAATGGAGTTATATGTTAAAATACTAACAATGCATGAGCTAGGTCATGCCATGGATCGTGTTGCATTAATGAATACTCTGGAGCGAACAAAAGAAATTTTTCATATGAAACGAAATCATTCGATAAAAGAAATTTACAATAATTTAGAAATGTTATCTGTGATTTTGGAAGAACATGAAATGAATCTTGTCTTTGAGGAAACAGCCTGGACTAATGCGGGGACACTTAACGAAACATATAAAATAGTAGATCCTGTTCATTTAGAATTTGTTAAAAAACATAGCTTGTCTACCTATATAGATTCATACGAGGCTGATTTTTCTATTTATAACAGTCTTATGGAAGAAAACAATGAACAAATCGCGTAAGTCCTAGTCATCTGTAATCTATATACAGATGGCTTAATTTTTTCTCTAAGGGTTTCACTAATCTCTAAAAGGGAATATATATAGTAAATCCATCTAGAGAAAGAAGGAAATCTTAATGCAACAAAAAAACGAACAAAAAGATATGAGACAACCAAATAGCTTTCAAGAGCAAGGTAATTCTGCTCATCCCAAAGATGAAAAAGATACTAGACAGCCTAATAGTTTCCAGGAGCAGCCTCCAAATACGGAAAAAAACCATACACAAAAAGCCAAAGAAAACTAAGACTTTCCGATGAATGATACAATTAGTAGACAAGAAGATAGCTTCAATAAATAAGTGAGTGTTTGAAAGGGTATTCCTTGAAAGAATTATTTAGGGATATCCTTTTATTTTTATATAATAATAATAATACCCTATCTTAATAACGTTAATTTCTCACATAGTTATTTTTATAATAGGTAAAATATAACCAGGCTGATTTTATTTCTTGCGATTATAAATGAATTGCCTTTTTTACAGTTTGTAGTTAGTACATAAGTAAGAGTTAGTATAAAATAATACATATACATAGTGAATATAAAAGGCGGCTGAATATATTGAAGAAGAAAAAACATAACCTCCAAACAAATGAAAATGTAATTGTGTTTCCGGGAATGGTGGACACATTAATAAGTGATGGGCTTGCCTATGCGGAGGCTAATAATTATGTTAAAGCAGCAGCTTGCTTTGACGAAGCGAAGAAATATGTGGTGCTCGATGATGTGATTCTAAGTGTTTATGTGCTTACCTTGTTAGAAACTAGGAGGGCCAAAGAGGCAAAGCAAATATGTGAGGGCCTACTAGAAGAAAAATCTCCGGTTTTTGAACAGATAGTAGAGCTTTATTTGACTATATTATTAGATTTAAAGGAGTATTACGAGTTAAATCAAGTGATTAACCGAATTTTAACTGAATATAATTTTTCAGATGAAAGAAAGACCAATTTTAATCAGCTAAAAGATTTAAGTAATCGCCTTGCTAATGAGCAACCGCTTATAGATGATAATGAGGGAAATGCTCTTATACCTATTGAGAAGGAGCAACTTGAGTTAAAAACGTTTAAACAACTAAGCTTTGTTGAACAGGAGCAAATCCTACAGCAAGCTTTTTATAAAGACATCCATTCAGCTATTCCTGAAATTAAGGCAATTGTAGAATATCCTGACGTTTCTCCGACCGTTCAAACACTAGCACTTTTACTTTTGGGTAGTGCTGGAATTACTGATACTATCACAATTAGTAAGTTTGGTTTGACTCAGCAGGTAAATCCTTCTTCTCCTCCTCCTCAAACAGGAGTAGATCGAATGGAAGAAATAAATCAGCATGTACAAGAATATCTTCAAAAAGACCCGTCTAAACAAATGCTTACGACGGAGCTTTTACACCGCCATGCATATGCTCTTTTTCCTTTTGACTGGCAAGGGTACAAAAATGAAGAGGTTGCAATGGCGTACATTGATTTTATTAAAATTATGTTTGGGGAAGAAAACGTGCATTTAAATTCCTTGTTGGAATTTATTGAGACAATAGAAAATTCGATAGAAAAGCCTTAAGTTAATTTCTCGCGTTTTTCAAAGGAAAATAAATCTTTATTTCATAAATATAAGAAACTCATTCGTTACACTTAAGTTTAAGTAGTAATTAATGAGTTTTTTTATTGGAAAATAATGAAACTATATTTTATTTAAAAAGAATTATATTGACTTTTTTTATCAATTCAAATAATATACAAATTATTGCTAATATTTTGTAAAATTTAGTTATTTTGAGTAATAGTGTTGTGAAGTAATAGTTTTGTAGCGGTAATAAGTATCTAAAGTGGAGAAAGTGAGCCAAGAAGAAACCACAATTACATGTGGTAGTGAATTATAGATTTTCCTTCTCTAGCATCACACTAATAACTTAGTATTATATAAATCTTATGGAAAAGGAGGGTATTTTTTAGTTTTATAAAATATAAATTGGAAAGAGGAGGAAAAGAATGAACAGAAGGTATTTTAAAGCCTTTATTGCTGTGTTACTTACGTTTACTCTATTCTTTACAAGTATCGAAACAGGAAGTGCGGTGAGTACAATCTCTCCTAAGGTTGAAATGAGAGCTTCATGGATTTCTACTGTAGCAAATATAGACTTGAAGCCAGGTATGGATGAAGCTGCTTATACATCATGGGCTCGCTCTACCATCAAAGAGTTAGAAAGAAAAAATTTTAATACGGTTGTTTTTCAAGTTAAACCAACTGCAGATGCATTATATCCATCTGAGTTAGCACCTTGGTCACGTTACATCACAGGTAGTAAGCAAGGGACAAACCCAGGGTACGACCCGTTGCAAATTATGCTAGATACTGCACATGAACATGGTATGGAGTTACATGCTTGGATCAATCCTTACCGAGTTACGATGGCTAATCAAAAACTAGAGGAACTAGCATCAAATAATATAGCTTCTATTCATCCTGAATGGGTAGTTAAGCATGGGACTCAATATTACTTAAATCCAGGAATTCCAGGTGTCCAAAGTTACTTAATAGACACTGTAAAAGAACTAGTGTCAAATTATGACGTGGATGCGGTTCATATGGATGATTATTTCTATCCAGGAGTTAATTTTGATGACGCTGCAACATACGCACAGTATGGTACTGACTTTAACGACATCGGTGACTGGAGACGTAATAATGTGAATGAGCTAGTTCAACATATTAATAGTAATATCAAACAAATTAAGCCTTGGGTACAATTTGGTATTTCTCCATCAGGAATTTGGAGAAATAGTAAGGATGATCCGAATGGAAGCGAGACAAATGGATCTGCACACTATGACTCACTTTTCGCAGACAGTAGAAAGTGGATTCAATCAGGGTATATAGACTATATTACACCGCAAGTATACTGGTCTCGTCAGTTGGCTATAGCAAACTATTCGGTACTTCTAGAGTGGTGGAGTAGACAAACAGAAGGATATCCGATAAATCTTTACATTGGAATGGCAGATTACAAAGTAAATGCTAACTTTGATACGGCGTGGGACAATCCGTATGAATTACCAGAGCAAATTTTGGACAACCGTATAAATGGAAAGACGATGGGCCAAATGCATTTTACTCTCCGGGATATCCTTGCAAATAAGCTTGGCTATGCTGATATAGTAGAAAATGAAATTTATCAGACAAAATCCTTAACCCCTCCTACTCCATGGAACGGAGCAGAAGAACCTAAAAAACCTATACTAGTGACTGCTAAAAATGATGGGAACTCTGTTCAAATATCAATCGACAATAAGAAGCGGAAAGATGCTAGGAAATATGTGATTTACCGCTTCGAGGGCAATCACGCTGGGGATTACAATGACCCTAAAAATATTGTCGGGGTAGTTTTTGACCAAAACGGCTTTGCTAACTTTCAAGATCAGAACGTGGATCCGAATAAGCGTTACACTTATGGTGTAACATCTATTTCTTACACAGGGATGGAAAGCAAGAATGCCGAGGAAACAAAAACCAAAAAGTAAGCTATTCAAAACCTGAAGCCGTTTAGGCTTCAGGTTTTTTATATGGATGAAATCTATCTTTATTAAAACATAAATTGAAATATTAAAACGAAAATAATTATAAATTTCAAAAATCATGTTTCATTTTCAAAATAAATATGATATGTTATTTAATATTCAGACTTAATAGAAAAGTTGTTTTTATGAGAACTATTTTTTAAATTGATTAATATAAAGAAGGTGTTTATTTGAGTCAACAGGTTGCGTCTATTCAAGTTGGACAATTAATGGTTGTAGGATTTAAAGGGAAAATTGCACCAAAGAGTATCGTTGAGCAGATCCATCGACACCGAATTGGTGGAATTATATTGTTCAGTCATAATGTTGGAACACCTCAGGAACTCTTAAATTTAACCTCTTCTCTTCAGCGTGAAGCACAAAAAGCAGGCTATGAATATCCTCTTCTGATTTGCTTGGATCAAGAGAATGGGGTAGTGCGTAGATTGGGGAAAGGTGCAACTACATTCCCTGGAGCAATGTCCATTGGGGCAACGGAAAACTCAGAAAATGCTTTTGATATAAGCCTTGCCACTGGAAAAGAGCTAAAAGAGTTAGGGGTTAATTGGAATTTAGCACCTGTACTAGATGTAAATAATAACCCGGATAATCCGGTTATTGGGGTTCGTTCTTTTGGAGAAAATCCACATTTAGTAGCTGAATTTGGAAAAAATGCGATGAAGGGATTGCAAAGTGCTGGAGTGATCACTACGCTAAAGCATTTCCCAGGCCACGGTGATTCAAATGTAGATTCTCATTTATCCTTACCGGTGATTGGTCATACAAGAGAAAGGTTAGATGAAGTAGAGCTTGTACCATTCAAAGCTTGCATTGCAGAAGGGGCAGATACTATTATGTCTGCTCATGTTTATTTTCCTGCAATTGAGGATGGAGAAAATGTCCCTGCTACTTTGTCCAAAAAAGTGATTAGTGGGCTGTTGAGAGAGGAACTTGGATTTGACGGTGTGGTCACAACAGATTGTCTGGAAATGAAGGCAATTTCAGAAACAATTGGTACTGAAAAAGGTGCCGTTGAGGCCCTTAATGCAGGCGTAGACTTAGTAATGGTCTCACATACACATGAAGTACAGCTACGTACGATAAAGGAATTAGAGCTAGCCTTAGCTCAGGGTGTATTACAAGAAGAGAGCTTAAAGGCTTCCCTTAATCGCATTAATAGACTTAAGGAAAAATATTTGTCTTGGGAAAACACTCCCTTCCATTCCGAGTTTGTTTCCCTTGGTAGTGAAGAACATAAAATATTAGCTGAGAAGGTATTTAAAGAGAGCATTACAATCGTGAAGAATGAGGGCCTACTTCCTTTAAAGATGGATCAAAATATATTAGTAATTAATCCACCTAACCAAACTATTTACGGTGTTGAGGATGTAAAGGAAATAAAAACAACACTAAGTGATGCAATGAAGGAATTTAGTGATCAAGTAGAGGCTTATGATTTTCCTGAATCATTCACTCTAAATGATATGGATTTACTCATTCAAAGAGCAAAAGAATTTGATGTAATTGTTATTGGTACTCTTTCCGTCTCGGGTTCAAGTTCTGAGATGGAGTTGTTTAATAGACTTTTAAAAATAGATATTCCGATTGTTGGTGTAGCAATGAGAAATCCGTATGATTTAAGGTTTTTCCCAAAGGTAGCTGCATACTTAGCAACCTACGAGTTTACTTATCTTGCACTAAGAACCGCAGCTCAAGCAATATTTGGAAAAGTCTCCGTTAGTGGAAAACTTCCAGTAACTTTACTTGAAAATCAGACATTTTAGGGGGTGAGGGATACATAAGCAGGGAGGGAAGATATGTTTACAGAAATAGCGCATTGACTATTTTAAAAAAACTAGGGGGTATTACAAATGAGAGGTAAAAAGATAATTTCGTTAGCACTTATAGCAGCATTAGCCTTAGCAGCATGTTCGGATGATGAAGCAAAAGGTACTGTAGAACCAGATAGCAAAAATTTTAACAAAACTGGAATGCCCATTGTAAACGAAACAATTAAATTGGACATTTTTGCTGGTAAGTCAGCTACTACAGCTGATGACTGGAACGATGTATTAATACTTAATGAATATGAAAAAATGTCAAATATAGATATCACCTGGCAGCAGGTACCAGCCGATGGATTACAAGAAAAACGAAATCTTGCTTTAGCTAGTGGAACATTGCCTGACGTGTTTTATGCGGCAACAATTCCAGTAGGGGATTTACAGAAATACGGCCAACAAGGCACATTTATTCCATTAAACGACTTAATTGAGGATTATGCACCTAACCTAAGTAAAGTGTTAGAAGCAAATCCGGAAATTAAGAAAGGACTTACTTTCCCAGATGGGAATATTTATTCGTTCCCTACTATTTATTCACCAGAGTTCACTTCTCTATTAATAGGTGCTAAGCCTTGGATCAAACAAGATTGGTTAGATCAATTAGGTATGAAAAACCCTGAGAATTTAGATGAGCTATATGCTTACTTGAAGGCAGTAAAAGAAACTGACTTGAATGGAAATGGAAAAAATGACGAGATTCCTTTAAGTAGTGTTTCTATGACTCGTATACTACATTGGATTTCCGGTGCATTCGGTGTACAAAACAAAGGATCTCTTCACACCTTACTTGATACCGACTCAGCTGGTGAGCTTCGTTTCTTCCCAACTGCTCCAGAGTATAAAGAAATGTTAGAGTATATGCATAAATTATACTCAGAGGGCTTAATCGATCAAGGAATTTACTCCATTGACGTACCTAAATATTTGGCAGCTGCAGCTGAGGAGTTGTATGGAGCTACTCAATTCTACAACCCTGTTGAACTATTTGGAGAAGAAATCGGTAAGGACTATGTGGTAGGTAATGCACTAGCTGGCCCGAGTGGGGAAAAATTATACACAGGAATTACCTCTCCATTAAGAGATTTAGGGAACTTTGCTATTACGAGTGAAAATAAATACCCTGCTGAAACGGTAAGATGGTTAGATCATTTCTACAGTGATGAGGGAGCTTTAATGTTCTTCATGGGAATTGAAGGAGAAACATTTGAACAAACAGCTGATGGACCGAAGCTATTAGATAAAATCACAAATAGTAAAGACGGACTTACTATGACACAAGAACTAGCAAAATATTTAATCAATCCAGGTGGAAATCATCCCGTAATGATTACAGATGATTACTTCACTGGATCAGAGAATGCACCAGGTGATAAAGAGGCTACGAAAGAGCTTGAACCATATTTAATAGATGAAGTATGGCCTAACTTTACCTATACTGCAGAGGAAAATGATCGAGTATCAGTTTTAAAAGCAGATATTGATAAATACGTACAAGAAATGCAAGCGAAATTTATAACAGGAGAAACTCCTTTAACTGAATGGGACTCTTATGTGGGAACCATTGAAAAAATGGGATTAAAGGACTTCATGGAGCTTCAACAAAAGGCGTATGAAAGATACAAAGATTAATAAATGAGTTGCTTTCTAATTTGCAGAGGAAGTATCTTCCTCTGCAATATTAGAAAAACGGGGAGAAGGGGGTAAAAATATGCACATTAATGAAACAAAAGCAAAGCATGGGGTTGTTCCGAAAGTGAGTCGTTTTGCTAAAATCAAAAGAAATTTCCTAAAAAGCTGGCAGCTCTATGTTTTCTTACTTCCTGCGCTTTTATATTTTTTAATCTTTCACTATGTTCCTATGTATGGAGTACAAATAGCCTTTAAAAACTTTATGGCTAATCAAGGGATTTGGGGAAGTCCATGGATTGGATTTGATCATTTTACGCGCTTTTTTGATTCATACTACTTTTGGAGATTAATAAAAAATACAATCATTCTTAGTCTATATCAATTGTTATTATTCCCTTTGCCAATTATTTTGGCCCTTTCATTAAACGAGCTGAAAAATGGTGCTTTTAAAAAATGGGCTCAAACACTTACATATGCTCCTCACTTTATATCCGTAGTTGTAGTAGTTGGGATGATTGTTATTTTCTTGGATCCTGTAAACGGTTTAGTCAATCAAATCATTACTCTATTTGGCGGGGAACAAATTCGCTTTTTAGATGAGGCTAGTTGGTTTAGACATATATTTGTTTGGTCTGGAGTATGGCAAACATTAGGATGGAGCTCCATTATTTACTTAGCTGCATTAGCGGGCATTAACCCAGAACTACATGAAGCAGCAGAAGTCGACGGGGCGTCCAAATTACAACGAATTCTACATATCAACATACCGGGCATTTTTCCAACAATTGTCGTGCTTCTAATTTTAAACATTGGTAGTTTTATGTCTGTAGGATTTGAAAAAGTTTTATTATTACAAAATAGCTTGAACTCTGAAACCTCAGATGTCATACAAACCTATGTATATCAAGCTGGGTTACTAGAAGGTCAATATAGTTTTGCAGCAGCTATTGGTTTATTTGACTCCATCATTAACATAGCTTTATTAATAACCTTCAATTATGTTGCAAGAAAAACTAGCAATAACAGCTTATGGTAAGGAGGGGTTCAAATGAAAAAAGTTAGTTTGTCTGATAAAGGCTTTGACGTGCTAAACAAAATATTCTTAACGTTCATCGTCATTTTAATAGTTTATCCACTTGTCTTTGTTATCAGTGCCTCCATAAGTGATCCCTTAGCCGTAAGCTCAGGGAAAATGTGGTTATGGCCAGTTGATATTACGTTTGAAGGGTATAGAAAAATATTACAAAATGACTCTATTTGGTTAGGGTATCGCAATACCATTTTATATACCGCAGTAGGAACACTTCTCCATTTATTTGTGCTATTGCCATGTGCTTATGCACTTTCTAGAAAAGAGTTGATGGGAAGTAAGTATATCTTATGGTTTGTTCTATTCACAATGATGTTCAGCGGTGGTTTGATTCCAACTTATTTAGTGATTAAAAATTTAGGAATGCTTGATACCATTTGGGCTATTGTAATACCTGGAGTGGTTGGGGCTTGGTCTATTTTAGTAGCGAGAACTTTCTTCCAAAGTAGTATTCCAGATCAGTTAGTAGAAGCGGCTAAAATTGACGGAGCATCTGATTTTTATATGTTTATCAAAATTGTATTACCACTATCATTGCCAATTATAGCGGTTATGGCATTGTTCCATGCAGTTGGCTTATGGAATCAATATTTTAATGCGTTAATTTATTTGTCTGATCGGGATAAATATCCTCTGCAGCTCATTTTGAGGGAAATTTTAGTAGTAAATCAGGCACAACTAGGTGAAGGATCTGGGGAGCAAACTGAATCGCTCATCCAACAGGTGAGGACAGGTGGCCTTATTAAATATGCGGTCATCATTATCTCCTCTTTGCCACTACTAATTGTTTACCCATTTTTACAACGGTTCTTTGTCCAAGGTGTATTAATCGGTTCGATTAAAGAATAGCTTTTCATGGTGTCTGGCTTCGGCGCCTTGCCCCTCGGGTCAAATGGTTAAAAGCTGCGGTGGCTGAAGAGCTGCCTCCTCGCTTTATTCCATTTGCCTGTCGGGGCAGGGATAGGCGCCTCCGCTTTTCATGGTGTCTGGCTTCGGCGCCTTGCCCCTCGGGTCAAATGGTTAAAAGCTGCGGTGGCTGAAGAGCTGCCTCCTCGCTTTATTCCATTTGCCTGTCGGGGCAGGGATAGGCGCCTACGCTTTTCATGGTGTCTGGCTTCGGCGCCTTGCCCCTCGGGTCAAATGGTTAAAAGCTGCGGTGGCTGAAGAGCTGCCTCCTCGCTTTATTCCATTTGCCTGTCGGGGCAGGGATAGGCGCCTACGCTTTTCATGGTGTCTGGCTTCGGCGCCTTGCCCCTCGGGTCAAATGGTTAAAAGCTGCAGTGGCTGAAGAGCTGCCTCCTCGCTTTATTCCATTTGCCTGTCGGGGCAGGGATAGGCGCCTCCGCTTTTCATGGTGTCTGGCTTCGGCGCCTTGCCCCTCGGGTCAAATGGTTAAAAGCTACGGTGGCTGAAGAGCTGCCTCCTCGCTTTTTTCCATTTGCCTGTCGGGGCAGGAATAGGCGCCTACGCTTTTCAATATAAACATAGAAGGGAGAGTCTACTATGAACAGTTTTGTTAATGGATACTATCAGTTCGCAGTATGGGCAATGAGGTTAGCATACTTGAACATACTTTGGTTTGTATTCACACTAGTAGGCTTGTTCTTTTTTGGGCTCATGCCTGCAACGGCGGGTATGTTTGCAGTAGTAAGAAAATGGGTTTCTGGAGATACCGATATTCCCGTATTTCAAACCTTTTGGAAATCTTATCGTCAAGAATTTTTTAAAGCTAATCTACTCGGATACATACTTGCCGGTATAGGATACCTACTATATATCGAGCTGCAAATTTTAAGAGCTCAGGAGAATATGGTTTACTTTGTGGCTAGCTATGGGGTAATTGCGTTATTTATAGTTTTACTGATTGTATTGTTATATTCGTTCCCAATCTTTGTACATTTTAATATAAGCACCTTACAGAATATTAAATGGGCATTTGTGATAGGAGTCATTCATCCTATACTAACGATTGCATTGATTGCCATATTATTATTTGTTCACTATGTAACTTTTATAACCATTCCTGCTTTGCTCTTTTTCTTTGGCGGAAGTGTAACTGCCTTTATCCTCACATGGGGAGCGTCTAAAACATTTACAAAGTATGAACCCTCAAATGTCTAATTTAATGGAGGAAGCACATGAAGTTAGGGGTAGAAGTATTTTTGGAAGATGGCTATAAACCTTTTATGGGGAAAAGTATAGGCTTGGTGACAAATATGACGGGGGTAAACCAAAAGCTCACTCCGACTATTGAATTATTTGTCGATCATCCTGGCATAAATCTTACAGCATTATATGGACCAGAACATGGGATTCGTGGAGATGCGAAAGAAGGAGAGGGAGTCCAGTCATCGATAGACCCTTTCACAAATCTTCCGGTTTACAGTCTATATGGTGATTCAAGGAAGCCTACACAAGAGATGTTAGAATCTGTTGATGTAATTGTTTTTGATCTACAGGATATTGGTTCAAGATACTTCACGTACATCTATACAATGGCGTATGTAATGGAAGCCTGTGGAGAGCAAGGAAAGCAGTTTGTTGTATTGGATCGACCAAATCCGATTTCTGGTGACCGAATAGAAGGAAATCTTGTGGAAGAGGATGTTCGCTCCTTTGTTGGTTTGCTACCTATTCCAAATAGGCATGGGATGACTGTAGGGGAACTTGCACAGTTATTTAAATATAAGTTTGGCTATAATTGTGATTTAACAGTTGTTCCAATGGAGGGATGGCATCGTGCTATGTACTTTGATGACACTCCTGTATTGTGGGTACCCCCTTCTCCAAATACTACTAACATTGATATGAATGTATTATATCCTGGAACCTGTTTAATAGAAGGAACTAACTTATCTGAAGGGAGAGGCACTACAAGACCCTTTGAATGGATTGGTGCTCCTTATGTGGATGGGCAAAGGCTTGCAAAGGCATTTAATGAGAAAAAGATAGAAGGAATTATCGCAAGGCCCATTTCTTTTAAGCCAACCTATCAAAAGTATATGAATGTCATTTGCAGCGGAATTCAGCTACATATTGTCGATCGTCGCACATTAAATGCATGGGAAACTGGTCTGTTGCTTATAGAAACAATCGCAGAAATGTATCCAAATGACTTCTCATTTATAGAAAATGAGCAGAAGAAGTATTTCTTTGACTTGTTGGCTGGTTCTAAAAGCATAAGGGAACGTATTTGGAATGGAACGACAAAAGAATATATAGAGAATTGTCAAGATTTAATAGAAGGCTTTCAAAAAGAAAAGAAAATATACGACATATATAACTAGGATGATTAAAATGAATGATTTATCTAATTTGAATAAACTGTCAACTGAACAGAGAAATAGCCATTCCATAAACATTGATCATATGTCTACTAAAAGCATTTTAGCAATGATTAATGAAGAGGATAAACGTGTTGCTGAATGTGTACAGGATGAAATAGATGATATTGAAAGGGCTGCAGAGGCTGTATTCAACTCATTGAAATCTGGTGGGAGACTATTTTATGTTGGAGCAGGAACAAGTGGGAGACTAGGTATTTTAGATGCGGTCGAATGTCCACCCACCTTTGGGACACCGCCCAATTTAGTGCAGGCTGTTATGGCAGGTGGACTTTCAGCTTTCGAAAAAGCGGTAGAGGGTGCCGAGGATAGTCCAGAGAAAGGTAAAGAGGATTTAAGAGAAAGAGCTTTGTCTAGTTATGATGTAGTGATAGGAATAGCAGCGAGTGGAAGAACACCATATGTAATTGGGGCATTGGAATACGCTAATGAGGTTGGTGCACAAACAATCAGTTTAACTGCAAACAAAAATTCCTCTATCAGTGAACATGCTACTATTAAAATTGAGGTAGAGACTGGACCAGAGGTAATTACGGGGTCTACAAGGATGAAAGCAGCTACTGCACATAAGCTCATTTTAAATATGATTTCAACAACGGTTATGATTAAGCTAGGTAAGGTTTATGAAAACTTAATGGTAGATGTTTCCGTTAGTAATGAAAAGCTTAAAGAGCGAGCGAAGGGTATTATTCAAACGATTACTAACCGGTCATATAAAGAGGCAGAAGAATTTTTAGAGCTTGCAAATAATGAAGTAAAACCTGCGATAGTAATGATGAAAGCTAATGTTAATTATGAAGAGGCAATAGATTATATTAAACAGGCAAACGGTTTTGTAAGAAAAGCTATAGAAATAGCGGATATGAAATTATAAGAGGAGGGAAAAGGATGAAGGAACATAAGAAGCTAATCTTGGACGATTTCAATAATGCCAATCTTAGTGACTATGAAACCAATCATTCCTTTGTCTCCTCCTATTATTTATCTTTAAACAAGGATCACGTCAAACATGGAAAGTATAGCTTAGAGGTTAACTTTAACTACGGAGGTTGGGTTAAAGGAAATGGAGCTATGTATATCAAGTTTAAAAAGAAGTTAGTGACAAAGCAGATGCCAAAAAAGCTGGCAGTTTGGGTACATAGTGATGGAAAAACACCATGGCTACGAGCAACAATAATAGATGGAGATAATGAACGGAAGATAATTAACTTAACAAATGGAAATATTAGCTGGAATGGATGGAAATACTTAGATGCAGACTTGGAGCAAAACTGGAAGCTTCCATTAAGGTTGGAGCAAATATATGCAGTAGAAACAAATTTGGTTAATCAAAAAGACTCCAGTATTAATGGAAAGTTCTATTTGGATCATATTACATTTGTATATGTTGATGATCAAGACTTAACGGGACCAATTTTTAGTGACATATTACCTCAAAAGGAGAAGGTATATAGAAATTCCTTTGTCTTTTCTGCAGTAGTGAGCGATGACATGTCAGGTGTAGATTTCGATTCTTTAATCATGAAAATCAATAATAAATTGGTTGTTCCTTCTATTCAAGCGAACAAAATATCTTATCATGTAAAAGAACTTCAAGAGGGAAATTGTAAAGTTAGCATCCAAGTAAAAGATTTGGCTGGTAATTGGTCGGTACCGCATCTAGAAAAAAATTATTTAATAGATTTAAGTGAAGATTATGAATGTCCCATTATATCTGATGTCACACCAACTGATTCCGCTGTTATTTATACAGCTACACCGCGGATTGGCTTTCGACTTTGTGATGAACATAGTGGGATTGAAAAGAACGATATAATTCTTACTATTAATAATGAAAAGCAAAAAGTGTTCTATGATGAAGAAACAGGCTGGGGATTTGCGATATCTAGTACTCATTTAATAGATGGTCCACATTACCTTTCTATTCATGCAAAGGATCGAGCAGGAAATGAAATGGACCCATATCAGCAAAATTTTGTTGTTCAATCTATAAAAGGGCCAATAGACGAGGACAACTTTATAGTAGGTATAATTCCAGATACACATACGCTGGAGCATGGAAAAGCTGCTTTAGTACATTCATTGGATGAAGCACCTGAGTTTATCATACATATGGGTGACTTTGTAGATCAAGGGACAGAAGAGGAATTTAAGTTAGCGAAGACATCTCTATTTTCGGATATGAAGAAACACATACCCATATTAACGCTTGCTGGGAATCATGAAGCATTTCGAGGAAACTTAACGCTATATCAGAGCTTTATGGGTTCACCATCCTATCATTTTACTTATGGGAAAGTACTGTTTATCATTTTAAATAGTGCTTTAGGGCAAAGTCTCACGCTTTCAGACTCAACCCAGTTAACTTACCTGAGGGAAGTATTATCTACCCATGAGCAAAAGCATATTGTAGTACTTACTCATGTACCTACTAAGGACCATTTTGGAACTGCACATGAAATGGTATATGAAGATTCCGTTCAATTAGTAGATATACTTAGCGAATACAAAAAAGAATTACCTTCTAGAGACATTGTAGTTTTATTTGGACATTTACATACGCAAGACCAATGGGAAGTTAGCGATGTGAGATACATTATTACAGGCAATGCCTCACCAAAAAAATATGTGATGAAGCAGGAGAATAACATCGGTTACGGGCTCCTCCATTTACAATCTAACGGTATATATTATGAATACAAGCCTTTTAACTTAATACCTCAGTGACCTAGTCCAAAGGGAGAGGTAGAGTTAAATAGCTATTTCAAGGAAGAAATGAGTGGATAAATTATGTCATCTGCCAACGGTGGACTAGTTATGCTAAATGAAATGGTGAATACATTGCCACCCTCTGAGAAGAAAATTGCAAGATATATATTAAATCATCCTCAAGAGGCAATTTCTTTAACTGCAGTCGAATTAGGGAAAAGAAGCTCTACTAGTGGGGCGGCAGTCATCAGGCTTTGTAAGTCATTAGATTTAAAAGGCTTACAAGATCTGAAGCTAAGAATTGCAGGAGATTTACAAAAGACAACAGAGCATGGTTTTAGAGATATAGAACCGAACGAACCAATTATGTCGATAATAGATAAGATGACAAACAATAGTATTAAAACGATTCGAGAAACGGCTGAAATGTTAAATACCGAAGAATTAGAAAAAGCTATTGACCTACTTAGAGTGGCCAATACAATCCATTTTGTTGGAGTAGGAGCTTCTAATATCATTGCACAAGATGCTCAACAAAAGTTTTTGCGTATTAACAAGAACTCTTATGCCTTTCCAGATATGCATTTAGCAATGACACTCGTAGCTACTGCCGAAAAAGGGGATGTGGTTGTAGCAATTTCCTTTTCTGGAGAGACATCAGAAGTTGCTAGAGTTTTAGAGCTTGCTAAGGAAAAGGGTATCTCTATTATCAGTATTACGAAATATGGTAACTCTATCGTTTCTAAAATTGCAGACATTAAGCTATATACGTCTGCCACTAGAGAATCAACGTTTCGTAGTGGCGCTACCTCCTCTCGAATTGGACAGCTGCAAGTGGTGGATATTTTGTTTATGGGAGTTGCTTCTCTGCAATATGAAGAAACGGTTAAGTATTTAGATGCTACCCGAGATGCGGTCAATTTTCTATCAAAGGATTCAAAGAAATAATTTATTCATAAGCTGACTCTCTATGAGTTATCTTGTTTATTGTCAAAAGGGGTGTAGAGAATGTATGTGTTAGGGATTGATGGTGGAGGAACGAAAACTACTGGAATCATTGCTACATCTAAAGGGGAAGTAGTAGCAAAAGCAACGGTTGGTGGAACTAATATTAATAGTACGGGCAAAACAGCTGTCCAATCAGAACTGCAAAAGCTTATAAGAGAACTAAAAGAATTGGCACCACAAAATTTCTTACTAGTAAAGCGTGTATTTGCTGGTATGGCAGGAGCGGGCAATATAACCAATCAAGACGCCTTAAAAGCCATACTACAACCTCTATTTTCTTCAGAGGTAAGTATTACTATAGACCATGATGCGATTACAGCACTTTATTCCGGGACAATAGGAAAACCAGGGGTAGTCCAAATTGCTGGAACTGGAGCAATCACATACGGTGTGAATGAAGCTTCCGATCGAGCGCGTGTAGGAGGATGGGGCCATCTGTTTGGAGATCAAGGTAGTGGATATGCCATTGGAAGAGATGCATTAGAAGCTGCCTTTAAAGCGAGGGACGGTCTCATGGAACAAACATTATTGTCTGACCTACTTATCCAGCATTTCACTAAAGAAGAATTGCCGGATATTATTCCGGTTATTTATCAGGCAGACAATCCGAAAAAGCTGATATCCTCTCTCACGGTGCTTGTTATGAAGGCGGTAGAACGTAATGATATGATTGCCAAGCGCATCATCGATCAGAATGGAGTAGAGCTTGGATTGGCGATATCTGCTCTTGTAAAACAGCTATTCAGCCAAGGGAATGATGTTATACGAGTTGTTTTAGTAGGTGGACTTTTTAATAGATATGACATTTTGAAAGAATCAATCGAAAGAACGATTAAGAATGAAGGTATTCATGTAGATATAATCTTCCCGAAAATATTACCGGCAGGTGGGGCAGTAGTTGCTGCTCTTTTAGAAGAAAATATAGAAATAGAAGAGTATTTTTTAGAAACATTTAATAGAACAAACTATGATAATTGAGGTGAAAGCATGCAGTTGATAGAATGGCGGTTAGATAGACTAGATGAATTGGTGAGTTTGTGGAATCAAGAGCTAGGAAGAGATTTTCCAATGCGAAAGGAGCTATTTGAGCAAAATAGTTTTCAGGATGAAAATATTTGCTATGATGCTTCCCGAATAGCTGTAAATGAGCAAGGTCAAATAATCGGGTTTGTAGTAGGTAAAAGGTGGCAGGAAGAATTAGAGATACCGATGAAGGATAAAACAGGCTGGATTCAAGTAATTCTTGTTCATCGTGAGTACCGAAACAAGGGGATCGGCTCTAATCTATTAAGGCATGCAGAGGACGCTTTTCAATTAGCTGGAATGCAGGAAATATTATTAGGAAAAGACCCATGGCATTATTTCCCTGGTGTCCCATTAGATAGCTATGAAGATTGGTTTGAAAAAAGAGGCTATCATTCTTTTGGAAAAGAGTTCGATATGCTCTGTAAATATGAGGGTGAGGTAGCGAAAGAATTACCTGCCCTTCCTAATGTTGAGTTTTCAATATTAAAGCATGAGGAAAAGGAGGCGTTCCTTGCATTTTTACATGGATGCTTTCCAGGACGATGGGAATACGAGGCTCATCAATATTTCCAAAAGGGTGGGAATGGTAGGGAATTTGCCGTTCTTAAAAAAGAATATAAGATTATTGGGTTTTCAAGAATTAACGATAATAGCTCGCCCTTAATCGCTCAAAACGTGTACTGGGCACCGCTATTCAGCCAAGAATTAGGGGGGATAGGACCTTTAGGGGTCGATTCCATGGAACGCGGGAATGGATACGGTATAGCAATCGTACAAGCTGCTATAGCTTTTCTAAGAAATAGAGACATTAAACATATTGTCATTGATTGGACCGGGCTTGTCGATTTTTATCGTAAATTAGATTATGAGGTTTGGAAAGGCTACACCTCTTATAGAAAAGAGCTCTAATATGCTTTTATTATAAATTTCTTTATAGGGAGAGATGTATTTGGAAGAGCAAACGAGCTATGTAGTTGGTCTTATGTCCGGAACATCACTAGATGGGGTAGATGCAGCTCTCGTCAAAATTAATGATATTAATGACAATTTGCAAATAGATTTAGTAAAGTATTTGTCAGTCCCTTACTCAAGGGAACTAAAAGAAAAGCTTAGAGAAATTTGCACTCCTGAAATAGCAAAAGTAACAGACATTAGTGGGATGAATATGTATTTAGCAGAAATCTTCTCTGAGGCTACCTTATCTATTATTCAACAAGCCAATTTAATGCCGCAAGATATTTTACTTGTAAGCTCCCATGGTCAAACTATCTTTCACCAGCCGGCTTCGATTAACATTGAAGGAAGAGATGTTACATCCACTCTACAAATAGGGGACATAGCAGTAATTGCTGAACGTACCGGTATTACGACTGTTGGTGATTTTAGGACACGAGACATGGCCGTAGGGGGAGGAGGAGCTCCGTTAGTCCCTTATGCTGATCATATGCTTTATACGAATAAGAGTCATGGGAGAGTGCTCGTTAATATAGGAGGAATTGCTAACATAACTGTCCTTCCGAAAGGAGCTACAGCATCGGAGGTTATTGCATACGATACCGGCCCGGGAAATATGATCATTGATGCATTTGTCCAATGGGCAACAAATAGTAAAAATGACTATGATCGCGATGGAGCTATAGCAGCAAGCGGTAAGGTGAATGAAAAATGGCTAACTAAGCTACTTGCTTATCCGTTCTTCCATCAGAATTTCCCAAAAAGCACAGGTAGAGAGATGTTTGGAACTCAATTTGCGAGAATACTGTGGGAGGAAGCTGAACATCTAGCTATTAGTCTGGAGGATCGGATTGCTACCATTACTGCATTAACTGCACGGACGATTGCTACAGAAATCTTAAAATTTATTGAATCTGCACAGATAGAAGAAGTAATCGTTAGCGGCGGGGGGAGACATAATTTGACACTATTCAACAGCCTACAAGGTTATATGTCAGATCGTGTTTCTGTGGTTGGGATGGAAGCATATGAAGTAAGCGCAGATGCGAAAGAAGCGGTAATTTTCGCTTTATTAGGCTATCAATGCTTAAAGAAAAAAACAAATAACCTTCCTGCGGCTACCGGGGCTAAAAAAGCAGTTATTATGGGTAAAATAGCTTGGGGAAATTCGATTGTGTAGGTTGATTTAATACAGGAATCGTAACCAAAAAGCATTTCTTCTGTACGGATGGTGTAAGCTGCATGCGCTATATAAGTAGTGATGATAGAGACAGCTAAGACATCAAAACTGCGCGTGTTAATGACGGGTGATGTCTTATAGCAAAGCTCGTGAAAACCGTTCGTCTAAAGGATAATCAATTCTACTCTATAAATATAAAAGCATCTAAATGTCATAATTCTATATATGTAGCTTGTGTTAGCAAATTAAAATAAAAATTAGCTTTGTTAAAGTTAATGGTTGATTTTGACTAACGGTTCTTTTTTAAAATGACTGTAGTCATTAGAAAAGGAATATTCAAATGGCTATTATGAACATAAAAAGATGATGAAATTGGGGTTGTTTGCAGCTTTTCAGCTTTGTTTATGCGAGTAAATTGATTCGATTTATAGATGCTAAAGCTGTTCCCATTTATTGATTGGAGCGCCAGACGGAGACTCCAACGGGATGAGTGAGACAGATAAGACCTCACAACCACGCGCGTAAGCGATGGGTGATGGCTTATCGCTCACCCCGTGGAAAGCGTCCGGCTGGGGCGGAAATCAATTCTACTTTCTTGAAGATTTCTTTGCATTATAATTCAACTCTACCCTTTAACATAGCCTAAAAATTATAAAATCAATTCATTTTATGAATAGTAAAGAACGGCAATTCCGATTTTATAGTTGACAACCTTATAAGGATTAAAGGATTATAAGTAATGAAGGTTATCTGATTAGGTAATAGTTTTGAAGCCCTTACATAACATATAGAAAAAAGTTTACTAGGAAAATAGGCGAGCTTACTTGTATATCAATAATGTTGAAAGTCTAGTCAGTTATGCTATAATATACAAGTTGTCAATATAATTAGTGAAAAACTGTCCTGTTAAGTTTCAAACTTTTAATATACAGGCTACTAAATTATTGTAATTTATTTATTGGAGGTAGAATAAATGTCAGTTAAATGGGAAAAACAAGAAGGAAATAATGGTCTTTTAACAGTTGAAGTTGCTGCTGATGTAGTAAACAAAGGTTTAGACCAAGCTTTTAAGAAAGTGGTTAAGCAAATTAATGCACCAGGTTTCCGTAAAGGGAAAATGCCACGCCCAATTTTCGAAAAAATGTACGGAGTTGAGTCTTTATACCAAGATGCATTAGATTTCATTCTTCCTGAAGCATATGCTTCAGCAATTGATGAAGCTGGAATCGATCCAGTAGATCGTCCAGAAATCGACATCGTAACTATGGAAAAAGGTCAACCTTTAGTGTTTACTGCTAATGTAGTAGTAAAACCAGAAGTAACTCTTGGCGATTACAAAGGTCTTGAAGTTACTAAGTTAGATCAAACAGTTACAGACGAAGAAATCGAAGAGCAACTTAAAGGGCATCAAGCTCGTTTAGCTGAATTAGTTGTAAAAGAAGATGCAATCGTTGAAGGCGACACTGCAGTAATCGACTTTGAAGGATTTGTAGACGGAGAAGCATTTGAAGGTGGAGCAGGACAAGATTATCCTTTAGAAATCGGTTCTAACTCTTTCATCCCAGGCTTTGAAGGTCAATTAGTTGGCGTTAAAGCTGGCGAATCAAAAGACGTAGAAGTTACATTCCCAGAAGAATATCATGCAGCAGAATTAGCTGGTAAAGCAGCAACTTTCAAAGTGACAGTTAAAGAAGTAAAAGGAAAAGAGCTTCCTGAACTTAATGACGAGCTTGCTAAAGAAATTGATGCTGAGGTTGAAGGTCTTGAAGCTTTACGCACTAAGCTAAAAGAAGCAGCAACTGAAGAGAAAAAACAAATGTCTGAACAAAACCTTCGTGATGATTTAGTAGAAGCTGCAGCTGCAAACGCTACTATCGATATCCCAGAAGCTATGATCGAAACAGAAGTAGACCGCATGTTACAAGAATTTGGTCAACGTTTAGAGCAACAAGGTATGAACTTAGAACTTTACTTCCAGTTCTCTGGTCAAGACGAAGCTGCTTTACGTGAGCAAATGACAGAAGATGCTAAAAAGCGTGTGAAAGTACAATTAACTATTGAAGCTATCTCAGAAAAAGAAGAGCTTCAATCTTCTGAAGAAGAGGTTAATGCTGAACTAGAAAAAATGAGTGCTCAATTCAATATGTCAGCTGATGATATTAAACGTGCACTTGGTGGTACGGAAGTTCTTGAAAAAGACCTTCGCTTCCAAAAAACTGTGGAATTCTTAGTAGAAAACGCTAAAATTTCATAATTACACATAACGCGTTATAATATAACAAGGTACAGCATCTGTCTGTGCCTTGTTTTATACATACATAACTTTTTTAGTATGGCGCTGTTGCTATCGTTGTCACTTGTATCTAGTCTGAATACTACCTTGAGTAATGCAATCCGATGTAACAGCGTATATAGAATAAATCTTAAGCAAACTTATTATTTGATTCTGGACAAAGAATCTTGTAAGATAATGGCTTGAATAGGGGTGAATATTTTGTTCAAATTCAATGATGAAAAAGGGAACTTAAAATGTTCTTTTTGTGGCAAGCCACAAGAACAAGTTCGTAAACTTGTTGCAGGACCTGGAGTTTACATTTGTGATGAATGTATAGATCTATGTTCTGAGATAGTGGAAGAGGAACTTGGCACAGAAGAAGAAGTAGAGTTCAAAGAAGTTCCAAAACCAAAAGAAATTTTAGCTATTCTTGATGAATACGTAATTGGCCAAGAGCGAGCAAAAAAATCACTTGCAGTAGCTGTTTATAACCATTACAAACGTATTAATTCCAATAGCGTAATTGATGAAGTTGAATTATCTAAATCAAACATAGTTTTAATCGGACCAACAGGGAGCGGTAAAACTTTACTAGCTCAAACTTTAGCTAGAATTCTGAATGTTCCTTTTGCTATTGCAGATGCGACTTCATTAACAGAAGCTGGGTATGTTGGAGAAGATGTTGAAAATATCCTGTTAAAGCTTATTCAGTCAGCAGACTATGATATTGAAAGAGCAGAAAAAGGTATTATATATATAGATGAAATAGATAAAGTAGCTCGAAAATCTGAAAATCCTTCTATTACTAGAGATGTTTCAGGTGAAGGGGTACAACAAGCACTTCTAAAAATATTAGAAGGAACTGTTGCAAGCGTTCCACCACAAGGCGGACGTAAGCATCCCCATCAAGAATTCATTCAAATAGATACAACAAACATATTGTTTATCGTTGGAGGAGCATTTGATGGAATCGAACAAATTATTAAACGCCGTTTAGGTGAAAAAGTAATTGGTTTCGGTGCAGATCCAAATAAAGCTATAGTAGATGTAAAATCAGTATTATCCCAATTAATTCCTGAGGATTTACTAAAGTTTGGTTTAATTCCAGAATTCATAGGACGACTTCCAGTATTAGCTAGCTTAGAGCAATTGGATGACAAAGCATTAGTGCAAATTCTTACTGAGCCTAAGAATGCATTAGTGAAGCAATACCAAAAAATGATTGAGTTGGATAATGTTAAGTTAACATTTGAAGATGAAGCTTTAGTGGAGATTGCGAAAGAAGCTATTGAGCGTAAGACTGGTGCTCGTGGATTACGTTCTATCATTGAGAATACAATGCTAGACGTTATGTATGAATTACCATCTCGTGAAGATATTGTGGAATGTGTGATTACGAAAGAAACAATTACACAACACTCTCGTCCTAAGCTTTTATTGGAAGATGGGTCTGAACTTAAAGAAATAGACAACGAAAAAACATCGGCTTAATAGCCATTGAAAAAGCTGGCTTCCAAACTACGTGCTTTAGGCGCGAGCAAGGATGTCAGCTATTTCTCTTTATAACGTGAAATCTACCTCTTTTTATCCAGAGGATTTACTGTATTATTAGGATATATAAAGGATACAATATGATGGAGGTGACTTCCAAGATGGCAGAAAAGACATATTACCCGGTATTACCCCTTCGTGGATTATTTATATTTCCTACCATGGTGCTTCATATAGATATAGGTCGCGAGCGTTCCATCGCCGCTTTGAACACAGCAATGGAACGTGAGGAAAAACTATTTCTTTCTGCTCAGAGGGATTTAGGTATTGAACAGCCAGTGCAAGAGGATATTTATGATGTGGGAATAATTGCACATATAAAACAAGTGGTTAAACTACCTAACGGGACGATGAGAGTTTTAGTAGAAGGTTTACAGCGTGCAATTTGGGATGAATATAAAGTGACAGATACAATTGACGAGGTTACTGTATCGGCTTATATTGAGCCTAAAAATGCTGATCAAGAAGATCAAGCTTTAATGCGTACTCTATTACATAATTTCGAAAAGTATTCTAAAGCTTCGAAGCACGTATCGGAGGAAACATATCGTTCAGTAGCTGATATTGAAGAACCAGGTAGATTAGCTGATATGATCGCAGCAGCTCTGCCGTTAAAGATTTCAGGCAAACAAGAGATTTTGGAAATTATGGATGTTAAAGAGCGCATGGAAACTTTAATCGTGCAGCTTTATAATGAACAAGAAATTTTGAATCTTGAGAAAAAAATAAATAATCGAGTTAAAAATGCGATGGAAAGAACACAAAAAGAGTTCTACCTCCGTGAGCAAATGAAGGCGATTCAAACAGAGCTTGGTGATAAAGAAGGTAAGACTGGCGAGGTTGCCGAGTTAAAAAAACGTATTGAAAAAGCAGGCTTACCTGAGTCTACTAAAAAGAATGTACTGAAGGAATTAGACCGATATGAAAAGTTGCCAACTCAAGCTCCAGAAAGTGGAGTAATTCGTAACTATATTGAATGGATTGTCTCTATTCCATGGTCCAATTCTACAGAAGATCAGTTAGATATTAAACGCTCAGAGCAAATTCTAGATCGCGATCATGATGGATTAGAAACTGTTAAAGAACGCGTGCTTGAGTATTTAGCAGTTCGTCAATTGACTAAATCACTAAGAGGACCAATTCTTTGTCTGTCGGGACCACCCGGAGTGGGGAAAACCTCATTAGCGAAATCTATTGCAGAGTCCCTAGGTAGAAAATTCGTTCGTATCTCTCTTGGAGGGGTAAGAGATGAGTCAGAAATCCGTGGACATAGAAGAACCTATGTAGGCTCTATGCCTGGTCGTATTATTCAAGGAATGAAAAAGGCAGGGACGATCAATCCGTTAATTCTCTTAGATGAAATTGACAAGATGTCCAATGACTTCCGTGGAGATCCTGCAGCTGCAATGCTAGAAGTGCTAGATCCAGAGCAAAATAACTCCTTTAGTGATCACTACATTGAGGAGACCTATGACTTATCCAATGTATTGTTTATTGCTACTGCTAATGATTTAAGCACAATTCCAGGTCCATTAAGAGACCGTATGGAAATTATATCAATTGCGGGATATACAGAAATTGAAAAGCTGTCTATTGCTAAAAATCACTTGCTACCAAAGCAGCTGAAAGAGCATGGATTAAAGAAAACTCAGCTTCAAGTGAAGGACGATGCACTTATAGATGTGATTCGTTATTACACTCGTGAGGCGGGTGTTCGTAGCTTAGAGAGAGTATTAGCTAATATTTGCCGTAAAGCAGCTCTCCTGATTGTTTCAGGTGATAAAAAACGAGTTACTATTTCCACAAAGAATTTGGAAGATACTATTGGTAAGCGAAAATTCCGTTATGGACAAGCAGAGTCGGAAAATCAAGTAGGTGTTGCAACTGGTCTTGCTTATACAACAGTTGGTGGGGATACACTTCAAATAGAAGTCTCCTTATCAGCCGGGTCTGGTAAATTACAGCTTACAGGTAAACTTGGAGATGTTATGAAGGAATCGGCTCAAACTGCGTTATCTTATGTTCGCTCTAAGGCAGCTGATTTCGGAATTGATCCTACCTTCCATGAAAATAAGGATATTCATATTCACGTACCAGAAGGTGCTGTTCCAAAGGATGGCCCATCTGCAGGTATAACGATTGTGACGGCACTTGTTTCTGCACTATCTAAACGCCCAATTCTACGTGAGGTCGGGATGACTGGTGAGGTTACATTAAGAGGTCGTGTGTTGCCAATCGGTGGTTTAAAAGAAAAAACATTAAGTGCTCATCGCGCTGGTTTGACGACAATTATTTGTCCGAAAGACAACGAGCGTGATATTGAAGATATTCCAGAAAGTGTTCGCGAAGTATTAACATTCCATTTTGTTTCCGATGCTGAAGAGGTGCTTCAACTTGCATTAGAGGAGGCAAAATAAATGAAAATTCATAACGTCGAACTATTAATAAGTGCCGTAAGGCCAGCGCAATATCCAGAAGGTGACTTGCCGGAATTTGCGCTTGCTGGGCGGTCCAATGTTGGGAAATCCTCGTTCATCAATAAGATGATTGGGCGAAAAAGCATGGCTCGTATTTCTTCCAAGCCAGGAAAGACACAAACACTGAACTTTTATAAGCTAGAAGAAGATCTGCTATTTGTCGATGTACCTGGATACGGATATGCAAAGGTATCAAAATCAGAACGTGCCGCGTGGGGTAAAATGATTGAAACTTATTTTACCTCTCGTGAGGTTCTAAAAGGTGTACTATTAATAGTGGATTTAAGACATCCACCTACTAAAGATGACTGTATGATGTATGATTTCTTGAAGCATTACAACATTCCATGTATCGTAATCGCTACAAAAGCGGACAAAATTCCTAAAGGAAAATGGGACAAACATAAGAAGATTGTAAAAGACGAACTTCAAATGGATAAAAGCGATCCACTAATTGTTTTCTCTTCTGAAACTGGACTAGGATTCGATGCAGCTTGGAAGGAAATCGAAACTAGAATGTAGTATTTTCATATATACTCTTTTATGCCTTAAATTAAGTCGTTAATAAGTCTAGATAAGATTAAAAAAGATTAATTGGGGAATACCATCCTTAGTTAATCTTTTTTTGTGCGAATTAATCTAACTATTATTACTGAGTAGAGAATCATGTTATTTATATCCTTTTTATGAATTAAATAAAGATTGATTTTCACTCTAGGCGGACGCTTTCCGCGGGGTGAGCGATAAGCCATCACCCATCGCTTACGCGCGTGGTTGTGATGTCTTATCTGTCTCACTCATCCCGCCGGAGTCGCCGCCTGCCGTTACAATCAATCACAGAGAATGTCCATCTCGAAAAGCTAAAAATTAAATTAAATTAAATTGAATAGTTAATCTTTTATAAACTTGGACAGAATGTTTGTATATGCGAATAGTTTTTGCTATTATTAATTTATAATAATTCTAATTAAGATTTCATAGCTTGTTCACAAATGTCGAATTCTCTACTTGTGAACCTATGCTATAATAGGTCTTATGAAATGAACGTGAAAGGGTGACATGACTCCATGCACACACTAGTGGTAGGTGTCAATTATCGTACTGCACCTGTTGAGATTCGTGAAAAGCTTTCTTTTGTTGAAGCGGAGCTTCCAAATGCGATGCAGGCGTTACAAGAACAGAAAAGTATTTTAGAAAACGTTATTGTGTCTACATGCAACCGTACTGAAATTTACGCTACTGTAGATCAATTGCATACAGGAAGATACTATGTAAAACAATTTCTAGCAAATTGGTTCGATATCCCGATGGAGAACCTTTCTAGATATTTATTTATTCATGAAGACAATGAAGCAAATAATCACTTATTCCGTGTTACTGCTGGAGTCGACTCCATGGTTCTAGGGGAAACTCAAATTCTGGGACAAGTGAAGAAGAGCTTTTTAAATGGGCAAGAAAATGGGACAACTGGTACGATATTTAACCAATTATTTAAACAAGCAGTGACGTTTGCGAAACGTGCTCATGCGGAGACATCTATTGGTGAAAATGCAGTATCTGTTTCTTATGCAGCAGTTGAGTTAGGTAAAAAAATATTTGGTTCGCTAAATCATAAGCACGTGGTCATCCTAGGTGCTGGGAAAATGGGCGAGTTAGCTATCCAAAACCTACATGGTAGCGGGGCTGAAAAGGTAACGGTTATAAACCGTACGTATGAGAAAGCAAAGGAGCTTGCGTCTAAATTCGCTGGAAACGCTAAGCCGATGGACGAACTTCAATGTGCTCTATTAGAGGCTGATATTCTTATCAGTTCTACTGGTGCCACTGAGTATGTAATTGACTATGAGCTAATGCAATTTGTAGACCGTTTACGTAAAGGCAAGCCTTTATTCATGGTAGACATTGCTGTACCGCGCGACTTAGATCCACGTATCGGTGATTTACCAAACGTGTTCTTATATGATATTGATGATCTTCAAGGAATTGTAGAAGCGAATCTTGCAGAAAGAGAACGTGCTGCAGTCCAAATCAATAAAATGATTGAGACAGAAATTGATCAGTTTAATGAATGGGTAGCTACGCTTGGAGTAGTGCCAATCATATCTGCATTACGTCAAAAAGCTAACAGAATTCAAATGGAAACAATGAGTTCTATTGAAAACAAGATGCCAAACTTATCTGATCGTGAACGAAAAATATTAAATAAACATACGAAATCAATCGTTAATCAGCTTTTAAAAGAGCCAATATTACAAGCTAAAGAGCTTTCTACGTCTAAAAATCCAGGTGAACAGCTTCAATTATTCCAACAGATCTTTGGTATTGAGGATGATGTGAAAATGGAAGTCGAAAGCCAAGCTGAAAAAGCAAAAATTAATTTGAAGCAAGCGTTAATGCATCAAGATTTAAAAGAGAACTTAACGTTCAATTAATCTAAAGGAGGTGTTTTTGTATCTTTATGGCAACTAGAGAGATATAAAAACACCTTTTTTGTTGTACAAAGGGAGAAATTTATATGGCTGATTTGACGATGACACGGCTCCACGAGATTATGGTCGTCCTTCAATCCGTTAGCCTTGTCTTCTATTTTATAGATTATCTTAATAAGGATCGGCAAGTTCATCGCTTGGCGGTAGGGCTTCTTTCCATCGTCTGGCTACTTCAAACGGTGTTTTTAGTGTTGTATATGATTGAAATGAAGCGCTTTCCAATTTTATCGTTGTTTGAAGGGATTTACTTTTATGCATGGCTCATCATTTTGCTTTCCTTAGTCATGCAGCTAGTTTTCAAATCAGATTTGCCTGGATTCTTTTTAAATATTATTGGTTTCATATTTATGACTATCCATACATTTGCCCCGAGCCAATTGGAGCAATCTCCAGTGGGTGATGCACTCCGATCGGAGTTATTATTCATTCATATTACATTTGCTTTTTTAGCATACGCAGCATTTGCTTTATCGTTTGTTTTTTCTATTCTTTATTTGATATTGTATAGAGTGTTGAAGAAGAAAAAATGGACAAAGCAATTTAGTAGATTACCTTCTCTACAGCATGCGGAAACAGGAATGACCCTGTCTATTATTACTGGAATACCTTTATTGTTTGTAAGTCTCGTTCTTGGGTTACAATGGGCTTATATATCTTTAAATGAGTTTTCTATATTTGATTTTAAGATTGTTAATTCCTTTATTCTATTAGTTCTATATATTGTCGTTCTTTTAATAAGAAAGGGTGTACGATATAAAGGAACGAATTATGCGTGGATTCACGTATATGCATTTTTATTTGTTATAATTAATTTTTTACTAGGTAGTCAATTATCACAATTCCACTTTTGGTATTAAGAAAGGTAGCGTGTTTATGCGTAAAATTATTGTAGGTTCAAGAAGAAGTAAATTAGCTCTAACACAAACAAATTGGTTTATCCAACAAATGAAAGATATGGGCGCACCATTTGAGTTTGAAGTAAAAGAGATTGTTACAAAAGGTGATCAAATCCTAAATGTAACACTTTCCAAAGTTGGAGGGAAAGGTCTATTCGTTAAGGAAATTGAGCAAGCGCTATTTGACAAGGAAATAGATTTTGCCGTACATAGCATGAAGGATATGCCATCAGTCTTGCCTCCTGGCTTAGTAATGGGATGTACTCCTAAGCGTATCGATGAACGTGATGCTTTCATTTCTACAGGACATGTGAAGCTAATGGATTTACCTAAGGGAGCTATTGTAGGGACAAGTAGTCTACGCAGAAGCGCTCAATTACTATTATTACGTCCAGATATCGAGATTAAGTGGATACGAGGCAACGTGGATACAAGACTACAAAAGCTTCAAGACGGAGAATATGATGCTATTATATTGGCTGCAGCTGGACTTAAACGACTTGGCTGGAGTGATGAAGTAGTTACTGAATACATTTCGGTAGAGGATTGTGTACCGGCTGTTGGACAAGGATCGTTAGCGGTTGAATGTCGTGAGGATGACGCTGAGCTACTAGCTGAGCTTCAAAAGCTTTCAGACAAAGAAACTTGGGATACTGTACATGCTGAACGTGCATTCTTAGCAGCTATGGATGGCGGATGTCAGGTACCAATTGCAGGACATGCAGTTATGAATGGCAATGAAATAACGTTCACTGGACTTATTGCAGCACCAGATGCGTCTGTTGTGTACAAAGAAGTAGTATCGGGAACAAACCCGGAAACAGTAGGAAAAGAAGCGGCACGAATTGTTACAGAACAAGGAGCTTATGATTTAATCCAAAAGGTTAAGGCTGATTTAAATGTCTAAAAATTCACCTCTACAAAATGAGCATATCATTTTTACAGGGGTGAATAGATCAGATGAGGCAGCAAACCTTACTGCTAGTTTAGGAGGGGTTCCTTATGTGGCACCCTTCATAGCTACTAAGGAAATTGTGGAGCTCGAAGACAAAGATAAACTCTTAAACAGTAAAGCTTACCAATGGTTTATATTTACGAGTCAGGCTAGTGTAGCTGCCTTTCATCAAAAGATGCTTACCTATCATTTAGGTGTAGAAGCTTTTCAGGTTAAAATGGCCGCTGTCGGTTCAAAAACGGCGTCAGCTCTCGAAAAAATTGGATTTACAATAGATTTTATGCCGACTATCTTTAGTGCGGATGTTTTTATTAAAGAGTTTCCACAGGTAGCAGTCCCGGATGATGCATGTTTGTATTTCCGAGGGAATCTTGCAAAAAATACAATTACAGAGGGCCTGGTCAATTCAGTTGATGAGTGGACAGTCTATGAGACCGTGATGCTAGAAGATAATGTGGAGATGGTGAAGAAGCTTTTAACTAGTGGGAATAGTTGCTCGGTAGTATTCACTAGTCCTTCCTCGGTTAATGCCTTTCATCAAACGATTGGCAAGGATTTAGGCTATAATAGCTTTACAGTATGTGCTATTGGTCATATAACGAAAAACCATTTAAAATCATTAGGTGTTACCGTGCAGGTAATGCCTAAAACCTATACTTTAACAGAGGTAGTAAATGCGCTAGCTCAATGGAAGGGATGAATGTAATGACAGACTTATATTTTCAACGTCACCGCCGTTTAAGACAATCGGCTGGTATTAGAGCAATGGTAAAAGAAACTTACTTACATAAAGAGGATTTAATCTATCCGATTTTCGTTATGGATGGAGAGAACATTAAAAATCCCGTTAACTCTATGCCGGGAGTTTTCCAATTTTCATTAGACCGTTTAGGTGAAGAAGTAGACGAGGTCGTTTCTTTAGGAATCCCATCCGTTATTTTATTTGGCTTACCTGCAACAAAGGATGCGGAGGGAACTCAAGCGTATCATGATCATGGAATTGTACAAAAGGCAATTCGCTTCATCAAGGAGCGTCATCCAAACTTAGTTGTTATAGCTGATACTTGCCTATGTGAATTTACGGATCACGGTCACTGTGGAGTAGTAGACGAGCATGAAAGAATACTGAATGACCCATCTTTAGATTTGTTAGCAAAGACAGCTGTAAGTCAGGCTCAAGCTGGAGCAGATATTATTGCACCTTCTAACATGATGGATGGATTTGTAACTGCTATTCGTCAAGGATTAGACAGAGCTGGTTTTCACGATATACCAATTATGTCGTATGCAGTTAAATACGCATCCGCTTATTACGGTCCATTCCGTGAAGCGGCAGATGGAGCTCCTAAATTTGGAGACCGCAAAACCTATCAAATGGATTATTCTAACCGAATGGAAGCTATACGCGAAGCCACTTCTGATATCGAAGAGGGAGCAGATTTCTTAATTGTTAAACCTGCACTAGCGTATTTGGATATTATTCGTGATGTTAGAAATAGCTTCGACGCTCCAATTGTTGCGTATAACGTGAGCGGAGAATATGCAATGGTGAAGGCTGCTGCCATCAATGGCTGGATAAACGAAAAAGAAACAGTTTTAGAAACGTTAACAGGAATGAAACGTGCTGGAGCAGATATCATCTTAACGTATCATGCTAAAGATGTAGCGCGTTGGTTGGAGGAGAAATAATGTCTAAATCATACAAATTATCTAAAGAAGCATTTGCAGAAGCAAAGGACTTAATGCCAGGTGGCGTAAATAGTCCGGTTCGTGCGTTTAAATCGGTCGACATGGATCCGATTTTCATGGAAAGTGGAAAAGGCGCTATATTGAAGGACATTGATGGTAATGAATACATTGATTACGTACTTTCTTGGGGACCACTTATTTTAGGTCATACGGAGCCGAATGTCGTGAAGGCAATTCAAGATGTAGCTGCAACTGGGACTAGCTTTGGAGCATCTACGTTAGTTGAAAATAAACTTGCAAAATTAGTTATGGAGCGAGTGCCATCAATCGAGATGGTCCGTATGGTTTCCTCTGGTACAGAGGCTACTATGAGTGCTTTGCGATTGGCTCGTGGCTACACAGGCCGCAACAAGATTTTAAAATTTGAAGGATGCTACCATGGACATGGAGACAGCCTTCTTATTAAAGCCGGTTCTGGTGTTGCTACACTAGGTCTTCCAGATAGCCCTGGTGTTCCAGAGTCGATTGCTAAAAATACGATTACGGCACCTTATAATGACATTGAGAGTGTTCGCTACGTGTTTGAAAACTTTGGTGACGATTTAGCAGCAGTTATTGTGGAGCCAGTGGCAGGTAATATGGGAGTTGTGCCTCCAATTGAAGGATTCCTCGAAGCATTGCGTGAATTAACAGAGAAAAATGGAACTGTTTTAATCTTTGACGAAGTAATGACGGGTTTCCGTGTTGATTATAACTGTGCACAAGGACATTTTGGTATTACTCCAGATTTAACTTGTTTAGGTAAAGTAATCGGAGGAGGCCTACCAGTAGGAGCTTTCGGTGGGAAACGCAAAATCATGGAAATGATTGCACCAGCAGGATCTGTATATCAAGCAGGTACGCTTTCAGGCAATCCTTTAGCAATGACAGCAGGCTATGAGACATTATCACGCTTGAATGAGGATACGTATAAGTATTTTGTGAAGCTTGGTGACATGCTTGAAAAAGGATTCAGAGAAGCTGCAAGCAAATACAACATTCCACATACAGTAAATCGTGCTGGGTCTATGATTGGCTTCTTCTTTACAAATGATAATGTTGTGAACTATGACGTAGCTAAAACGGCAGACCTTGACTTATTTGCAAAATACTATCGCCTAATGGCTGAGGAAGGAATTTATCTACCACCTTCTCAATTTGAAGGAATGTTCCTTTCCACTGCGCACACTGAGGAGCATATTGAAAAAACAATTCAAGCGTTCCATACAGTGTTTGAAAAATTAGCTCGATAATAAATATTAAAAACAGACAAACGTTCTAAGCAATTAGAATGGCTTGTCTGTTTTTTTGTATTTATTTTATATTTACAATTAGTTATAAGTAGAGGCGGAACTCACTGAGAAAATAGAAAAGATAGCGGAGACTGGGTAAAACTTTTGAAAAGCTGGCATAATTGAGAGGTTTTTTTCATATTTTCTTACGTTGAAACATAATTTGTCCTATATGAAGGAGGATGAAACATGGAAGTTAAAAGTTGGGAAGTAAAGGAACAGTTCTGTTTTCCACAAAGTTTTGGAGTGCCTAAGGAAGTAAAAACAATCAATGTAACCCCACAGTATTTTCATGAGGAAATGGACAATATGGTG
Organism: Psychrobacillus sp. FSL W7-1493; assembly: GCF_038004905.1. Lineage (NCBI taxonomy): Bacteria > Bacillati > Bacillota > Bacilli > Caryophanales > Bacillaceae > Psychrobacillus > Psychrobacillus sp. FSL W7-1493. Next base: position 1,594,811 of record NZ_JBBOSB010000001.1, read on the forward strand.
CATATCAACGGTATTTATCACATTACTTGTCACGTGGAGTTCGAGGAGGGTGAAGTGGAGCATCACGCAACAAGTGAATTTACGGAAATCGAAGATCTAGATTTAAACGGTGAGCTTGGTTATTTTGAATATGCGGTACCGATGAGTGTAGAGATTAGTAAAGATAGAATACAAGCCGAAACGTTACCGACAGTTAGTATAGAAACTATAAATTGCAAGGCAGAGTCTGATGGTATTGAAATCGTATGGCTAGTGAATTGTGAATATGAGACGCAACGTCCGAAAACGGAGGAAGTAGTAGCAGAGGTAAGACAAGAAATGATTGAAGAAGTAGAAGAAACCCTAGTCTTAGAGTCTAGTAGCCATAGAGAGGCCTTTGTAAGCAATGAACAGCAGTCCCCACGTACGGTACAGGAACCAGTTCCGGAACAGACTAATGTGACGATTAAAAATAGAGAAGTGGAAAGCCCGGCTGAGGATGATTCTGAGCTACAGTTTATATTTAATTTGGAGGATGGGTATACCAAGCTTTCCTTTCCATCAAATAATGTCCTTAAATAATAGAAAACCAAGAAATGCTAGAAATACTAGCAAGAGAAAATCCCATGTTGTTGGAACAATTAAAACACGAACAAGTTGAAAGCAACCGATTGGTATAATGATTCCTTTCACGTAAAAACGAGTTCTTCGTAACCAGTCGGGCAGTAAATAGGGGTTGTATCCTCTTTTCATAGTGTTTTCCTCCTTTCACAAGACTATGCTTGACGGCATATAATAATATCCTATACAATAAAAACAACTATATATGGATGCTATGAATGGGAAGAGTAAAATGACACGGTTATCTAAAGAAAGGAAACAATTTGCTGAAATGTTTCCGTTAGCCACCATTTGAAGGTAGCCCAAGAGCAGCTTTTGTGAACTAACAGTAGCAATTGCCGGTTTGAAGCCGTTATCTAATTGAGAGCGTGATGTGTTGTATTGCATCTGCGAATAAAGGTGGTACCGCGAACAAACTCCTTCGTCCTTTAGTGATGATAGGAGTTTTTTTATATTCTTTTTTAAGGAGGAAACGATATGACAAATGAGACAACGATGTCAACCAAGTATGATCCGCAGTCAATCGAAAAAGGCCGCTATGAATGGTGGTTAAAAGGTAAATATTTTGAGGCGCATCCAGAAAGTGAAAAGGAACCATATACCATTGTGATTCCACCGCCTAACGTAACAGGGAAGCTACATTTAGGTCACGCCTGGGATACAACTCTTCAAGACATTATTATTCGCATGAAGCGTATGCAAGGATATGACGCTCTATGGCTACCAGGAATGGACCATGCAGGTATCGCTACACAAGCAAAGGTAGAAGAAAAATTACGTGCTGACAATATTTCGAGATATGACCTAGGTCGTGAAAAATTTGTGGAAGAAACTTGGAAATGGAAAGATGAATATGCAGGACATATTCGCAAGCAATGGTCAAAACTAGGTCTAGGCTTAGACTATTCTCGTGAACGCTTCACTTTAGATGAGGGTCTTTCCAATGCAGTAAAGGAAGTATTTGTTAAGCTTTATAACAAAGGCTTGATTTACCGCGGGGAATACATTATCAACTGGGATCCTGCTACAAAAACAGCACTATCTGATATCGAAGTAATTCATAAAGATATACAGGGTGCATTCTATCATATGCATTACCCACTTGCAGATGGTACTGGTTCGATCGATGTTGCAACAACTCGACCAGAAACAATGCTAGGGGATACAGCTGTTGCAGTACATCCTGAGGATGAGCGCTACAAACACTTAATCGGAAAAACGGTGAAATTACCAATAGTAGGCCGTGAAATTCCAATCGTAGCAGATGATTACGTTGATATGGAGTTTGGTAGTGGAGCGGTTAAGATTACTCCTGCACATGACCCAAATGATTTTGAAATAGGTAATCGCCATAACTTAGAGCGTATTTTAGTTATGCATGAAGATGGTTCAATGAACAAAAATGCAGCTAAATATGAAGGCTTAGATCGCTTTGAATGCCGCAAACAAATCGTAAAAGATCTTCAAGATGCAGGTGTTTTATTTAAAATTGAAGAGCATGCACATTCGGTAGGCCACTCTGAGCGAAGCGGAGCAGTAGTTGAGCCTTACCTTTCCACTCAGTGGTTTGTAAAAATGCAGCCACTTGCAGAAGAAGCAATAAAGTTGCAAGAGTCAGAGGGTAAGGTTAATTTTGTACCGGATCGCTTTGAAAAAACGTATTTACGTTGGATGGAAAATATACATGACTGGTGTATTTCCCGTCAACTATGGTGGGGACACAGAATTCCAGCATGGTACCATAAAGAAACTGGAGAAGTGTATGTTGGGCATGAGGCTCCAGCAGACGAAGAAAATTGGAAGCAGGATGAAGATGTTCTAGATACATGGTTCTCCTCTGCGTTATGGCCTTTCTCTACGCTAGGCTGGCCGGATGTAGATAACGAAGAGATGAAGAAGTATTACCCAACAAATGCCCTTGTTACAGGTTATGATATTATATTCTTCTGGGTGTCACGTATGATATTCCAAGGAGTAGAATTTACAGGAACTCGACCATTCGATGATGTTTTAATTCATGGCCTTGTACGTGCAGAAGATGGACGTAAGATGTCTAAATCCCTTGGAAATGGTATCGACCCAATGGATGTAATAGATAAGTACGGAGCAGATTCACTACGCTATTTCTTAAGTACTGGTTCTTCTCCAGGACAAGATTTACGTTTCTCAGTAGAAAAAGTAGAGGCTGTTTGGAACTTTGCCAATAAAATCTGGAATGCTTCACGTTTTGCATTGATGAATATGGATGGATTGAAATACGAGGAAATTAATTTAGATGGGAAAAAATCCGTTGCAGATGCTTGGATCCTAACTCGTTTAAATGAAACAATCGAACAAGTAACAAGACTTTCCGATAAATACGAGTTCGGTGAAGTTGGTCGTGCCCTATACAACTTCATCTGGGATGATTTCTGTGACTGGTATATCGAAATGTCGAAGCTCCCACTAAACGGAGAAGACGAAGAAGCGAAGCATATGACTCGGTCGGTTCTAGCATACGTATTAGACAACACGATGCGTTTATTGCACCCATTCATGCCTTTCATAACAGAAGAAATTTGGCAAAACCTACCTCATGAAGGCGAATCTATTACCGTAGCGACATGGCCGACAGTAAATGAAGAGCTTTCTGATCAAAGCCAAGCAGCAAGCATGAAATTACTAGCAGAGATCATTCGCTCTGTTCGTAACATCCGTTCAGAGGTACAAACACCGATGAGCAAAAAAGTACCGTTATACATTTCTGCAAAAGATGCAGATACGCTAGCAGTACTAGAAGCAAACGCAAAATATTTAGAGCGTTTCTGTAATCCAGAGCCTCTAGTAATCGGTCAAGACCTCGATGATCCAGGTCAATCGATGTCAGCAGTAGTAACAGGTGCTCTTTTATACCTTCCATTACAAGGCTTAATCGATATTGATGCTGAAAAAGCACGTCTGGAAAAAGAATTAGAAAAATGGGCAAAAGAAGTGAAGCTAGTTCAAGGGAAATTATCCAATGAACGCTTCGTATCAAAAGCTCCTGAGGCAGTAGTTGCTGAAGAGCGTGCAAAAGAACAGGATTACCTCGAAAAACACGCAACCGTTCTAAAACGTATTGAGGAATTAAATAGTTTGTAAAAAAGCAAGTGCAAGTGTAGCCAGTACCGATGAGGTATCTGGCTACACTTTTTTAATGGATAATGGTGTTTTAATATATTGCTGAGATGGAGCAATGGTGAGTGGGAAGTATTGTGAAGATGGTGCAGAACCTTGCAGAGACGGGGGAGAACCTTGCGGAGATGGAGTGGAACTTTGCGGAGACGGGGGAAAATCTTGCGGAGATGGAGTAGAACCTTGCGAGTGATAATGTGAAGCGGTGATGGAAAACGTATTAAAGAGATGGCAAAAAGAGTTGGGCGAACGGGTCGGAAGTGTTGCAGAAAAGAGGCAAAGTGTTGCGCGAATAGTCGGAAGTGTTGTGGGAAATAAAAGTATTGCGGGAAATAGAGAGAGTTGCGCGAACGAGTGGAAGTGTTGCAGAAAAGAGGCAAAGTGTTGCGCGAATGGCTGGAAGTGTTGCGGAAATGAGATGAAGTGTTGCGCGAAAACTCGAAGGTGTTGCGGAAAATAAAAGTGTTGCGGGAAATAGAGAAACTGTTGCGCGAATGGCTGGAAGTGTTGCGGAAATGAGATGAAGTGTTACGCGAAAACTCGAAGGTGTTGCGGGAAATAAAAGTGTTGCGGGAAATAGAGAAAGAGTTGCGCGAATGGCTGGAAGTGTTGCAGAAATGAGATGAAGTGTTGCGCGAAAACTCGAAGGTATTGCGGAGAATAAAAGTGTTTCGGGAAATAGAGAAAGAGTTGGGCGAACGGGTCGGAAGTGTTGCAGAAATGAGATGAAGTGTTGCGCGAAAACTCGAAGGTGTTGCGGGAGATAAAAGTATTGCGGGAAATAGAGAGAGTGTTGCACAACTGGCTGGAAGTGTTTCAGAATGAATGGCCACATAAACAAATAAAAGTACATCAAGCTTAACGCTCAATGTACTTTTTTAAATGCTCATCAATATATTTCATAATTGGTATAGCGATATCCGTCTGGGTTGTTTGATAATATGATCTTGCTCCAACAGGATCCTCTAATTCATTGAATAGCCATCTGCCGTCGGGTAGAAGTAAGAAATCAATTCCTACGTAATCGCTTTTAATGGCTTTTGCTATTTTAATCACATCTGATTCTTGAGTTGCAGAGAGCTCATATTTTTCTACGGTACCACCTAACGTGAAATTGGATTTAAAGCTATTTGGGGCACCGATTCTTTTTACTGCTCCAATTACCTCGCTACCTAGCATAAATACTCTTACATCGGTAGCATTCGTTTCTACATAAGCTTGAGCGATAATGGTCTGGGATGAAAAGTCACTTAGAAATACATCCGCATCTTGTGGTTCCGTAAACCTTTCTACCTGCATTCCCCCATGTCCGCCAGTCGTCTTAAGTACAACCGGATAATCTCGTATGTCTTCAACGTTGTTAATTTTATAGGTTGGAACTGTAGCGATTCCAAGCATTTGAACTAGCTGGATTGCTTTCCATTTATTATTAGCAATGACGTTGACCTCTGATCGGTTGAACATGGGAACACCGCGTTGCTCTAGCTTTTTTGAAAGCTCAGGATTCCTTGCTCGGAAGAAAATGAAATCACAATCCGGAAATTCAGTTTGATTATCGTCTATAACGGTAAGAGAATGGCCATGAGTTTTTGCTGCTTGGATTAGCCGATCTATAAAGCTTTGATTTCGCTCAATCTCTTTATATTCATATATCAATAGGCCGTTCATATAACAACAGCACCAATTTTAGATAAAATGTAGTTGATCATCGCATCTCCTACGTTAATGCCTGTGACGTTATAAATGTTACGTATATGGGCTACTCCGTTAACTTCACATACTAAAGGCTCTTCATTTTCCCCAAACAGAAGATCTACTCCTGCGAACTCAGCATTCAGTGCAGTAGCAGCTTGAATAGCTACTTCTTTTTGTCTTTCTGTTAAAATAATTTCAGTTGCAGTTCCACCGTTAGTAATATTAGCCCGGAAATCTGTAGCTGATTGGCGATGCATGCAAGCAACGACTTGTCCACCTACCACATTCACCCGTATGTCTCTTCCTCTGCTAGATTCAATAAATTGCTGGAATACATACTCTACTCCCTTTAGTTCTTCTACTTTATCAAAGAACTGCTCTCTTGTTTCTATTAGGTATACACGCTGACCAAAGGAGCCATGCGCTTCTTTAATAATCATTGGCAGTTGAAGTATTTGTAGCACATGTTCGTAATAACCTGTATGCATAATAGTGAATTCAGGATAAACTTTTGGTGCTATGATCGTTATTGGCATTGGTACATCAGCTTTTGCTAGCTCGAGATATTGATGTGCTTTGTTATCACAAATCTCAATTACACTAGGATCATTGAACACTGGTATGCCCGCATTCTTCAGATATTTCGCAAGCAAAATATCTTTATCTAGAAAGACGACAAAATCAGGCCTCGTTGATAAGCTTTCATGAACGTTCATCAGAAGTTCATAATTCTTTACTAAAATAGCTTGTAAGCCTTTTTTCTCTGCGGCTTCTTTAAGGAGGAGAGCCTGATCGAGAAACTTATCATGTGTAAGACTACCATTGTAAATGATCCAACAAGTTTGCATAATTAAATGACCTCCACGGGTACGTGTTATAATGTGTTCACAAGAAGTTTAGCAGAAAAGTAACCAAGACGGAATAGGGTGAATGACTTGGAAATAAAAAAATTTAACAATTATAAGATAAAGTGGAATATTAATAGTGAAACTATGATTAAACCTGGCCTGGATAGGATAAAAAAGGCTCTAGATTTGCTTGGGAATCCTCAAGATAAACAAAAAATAATTCATGTTGCCGGAACAAATGGGAAAGGTTCAACGATTGCTTTTATGAGAGTAATCGCATCTGAACATAAACTCAAGTACGGAAGTTTCACATCTCCATGTTTAATTGACGTACATGATCAAATTCAACTGAATGGTAATAATGTGACAGAGGCCCAAATGGATCACGCGTTTGCACAGCTAATGAATGTGGGTATTAGTGGAATGCTGACTGACTTCGAACTGTTAACAGTTATTGCGTTTATAATCTTTGCAGAACAAGAATTGGATGTAGTATTTATAGAAGCTGGTATGGGTGGAAGATTTGATAGTACAAATGTGATTAAACAATCCGTAGCTGTTATACCTAGTATTTCTATAGATCATACTAATTTCCTTGGGGAAACAATCGAAGAAATTAGTTGGCACAAAGCAGGAATAATAAAGGAACATGGCAAATTGATATTAGGGGATACTTTACAGTCTTCTAAAGAAGTTATATGGAAAGAAGTAAATAGTCAAAATGCACAGCTGATCGAGATAAATAAAGATTTTCAAATCCGTAAAAACAGCTATAATTATAAAAACTATGCATTTGAGGAACTAACCCCTCAGATGCTAGGGAAGCATCAGCTTTCTAATATGGCCCTTGCCATTACTGCAATGATAGAAACTGGTTTTATATTAAATGAAGAGGACGTTAGAAAAGCTGTTATAAAAGCTTCACTCCCTGGCCGCATGGAAAAGTGGAATGACCATGTTTACATGGATGGTGCACACAATCAAGCTAGTATAGATGCACTCGTTGATACCATTAAGCAGTATTTTCCTAATGAACATATTCACTTTATTATTGGTATTTTAAAAGATAAAGATTATAAATATATATTAAGTAGACTAGAAGAAGTTGCGACTAGCTTTGAATTCGTTGACTTCAAACATGAACGTGCTTTAGCCGCTACTACATTATTTAACCACTGTTCCCATAGTGATAAACGTGTAACTAAAGATATACATTTGATAGACCTACATAAACCTAAAAAAGAAAGTGTGACTATTGTATCAGGGTCATTGTATCTAATTACCGAATTAAAAGGAATAAACAGTTAAAATGTAATTTTAATTATTCAGTTTATATATGTTATAATCTTTATAATACAAATATATGTAAAATTAATAGATATGTTGAAGGGAGGTCTAAAGGTCTATGGAATTCACTCAGAGAGCAAAAAATATAATGATAGCCGTATGGTTTATCTTTGTTCCATTAGGTACTCTGTTAGTGTATATAAATTCCCCAACAAAACCTACCGAATGGGAAAACTACGGCTACTATTTACTTTTAGCCTTGTTATCTAGTGTATTTCCTTTTGTGATAGCCGGATCCACCATTGTTCTAGTCCTTTGGGTCAATGTAGCAATTTTCATGCAGTTCGGTATACTAGCAGAATTAATTTCGATGCAATTATGCATGTTTCCTATTATCTACCACATGAAAATAACACGTGAAACGTTATTTAAATACTTCTTCAACTCATCTATGTTTTTCTTTCTTTCCGTAATATGCGGAAGTCTTATTATTGGACTTGGATTTGAAGTGGGTAGTGTGAATATAATGGACGTTATTATTTTTGGTTCCTTATATGCCATCTCTTATATTTTCATAAACCATATTATATTATATGGGCGAGAAGTAATTTGCGGCTTTAAACCACTTTTTCTTACAAAAGATTTCTATTGGGAAACTGCATGTCTTTTAATGACACTGCCTTTTGGGCTAAGCTTATATTTATTTGAAGCTGCAATAGGTCCCATTGCTTTATTGTTAATGGGGATCCCGTTAATGACAATAACTGTGATCGTTCGTTTATATAGTGATTCAGAAAAAGTCAATAATGATTTGAATAAGGCTAGTGAATTTGGACATGAGTTAGCGGAACGTTTAACATCTAATGAAATACTAGATATTTTTGTGGAAAGAGTTTCTAACATGTTTCCTATTGATAGTGCTTTTATTGTTGATAATTTAAATGGCAAATTTATTATTTTACGCGCAATGGTAGATGGAAGTATGAAAGAGCTAGAATTCCCTCATGAAGAAATTCAAAATAGCTTTGCAGGTACTTGTTACGATAAAGGGGAGCCAACCCTATTTAATAAACAGGTAGAATGGGTATCACAAAAGCCTCCATTTTTATCAACAGAAATGCAAAGTGTCATGTGTGTACCAATTTACCGCAACCAAAAAATTGAGGGAGTATTGGTTCTAGCAACGAAGAGTAAGTTCGCCTTTGAGCCATATCAGTTAAATATAGTTCATTTATTATGCTCCTATTTTGCTGTTTCCCTTGAAAAAGCAAGATTGGTTCGTGAAGCTGTTGCACAAAGTGAAATTTGTGAGCTTACAAAACTCTTTAACTATAGATATTTAGACAAACAAATAGCTGGCGATATGGCAAAAATGGAGGCAGGGGCATATCAATCTCTTTCATTGATCATGCTGGACATAGATAAATTTAAAGCCGTGAATGATACGTATGGACATCATAGTGGAAATATTATTCTAAAAGAATTTGCTCAGCTCATAAAAAGTGAAATTGGCAAGGAAGGCACTGTTGGGAGATACGGTGGAGAAGAGTTCGTCGTCATCTTGCCTAATTACACCAAGCTACAAGCCATGAATCTTGCTGAACAGCTACGTTTAAAAATCGAGCAAACGCCATTTATGGTCGAACTAGACCTAGCTGACGTAACGAGAGAAGAAATCATCTTTATTACAGCAAGTATTGGCGTTTCCACCGCCCCAGAGGATAGTGACGAGGGTAATTCTCTAATACGTAATGCTGATCGTGCACTTTATATTGGAGCTAAGCAGGCAGGTAGAAATAGAGTTGCGGAGTATGTGAAGTCTTAATAACAACTAAAAAGGCGAGGATGCTGTTAACTAGCATTCTCGCCTTTTTCTGTTTAAACATTTTGGACTGTACTATGTGGGGTGGTCAAGTTTACTTATAGTTCTCTATCCTTAACTATAGGAGGTTCGACTTTATATATAATAGGTTCCGGTTGTTTCAGATTAGAGAAGGTTTCTATTATATCCTGATCGTAAATTATTTGTAGTCGTGATTGTTTACTTCTTTGTCCGGCTACCCCTTCAAAAAAGCTATCATTAGTTATCTTTTGGGAACCACTAAATGATCTATTATCTGCCCTACCTCTAATAGCATTCAGGACAATTCTTCTAGCTGAAATTCCTCCTTCAATTCGAATATTAGATCCTACACCAAATATCTCTAAATCTTCTTCTGTATAGAAAAATCCTTTAATTTGGCTAGGAGTGTCCTGGTTTACTGAGTTATTAGAAATTTTTATTTGTCCTTTAGCGAAAATAATTAAGGAGCCTTCTTTTTTATCAGCTAAAGACTTTCCGTTAATAGTTGAATACTGTATGTTTACATCACCCTCAACATATAGCAGAACATTACTTTTTAAATTTGCTCCTTGAATATTTACATTTCCTTTAACATATACCGGTCCATCTAAAGTGATGGGGGAATAGTTAGAGGGATTATAGGTTGTATTATTGTTTCCAATTTGAAGATTACCTCCTACATACATGCCCTTTTTAAAGATTGAGTTTGAATTTTCTATTTCAAGACTACCAATAGTTGATAACTGCTCAAACGTATTGTTTCCAGTCATTTCAAAGGTGGCATCTTCTTTTTCTACGTTCTTATATTCTACGCAAAATATAAACCATCTTGTACATTCTCTTTCGGTATAAGTAGGTATCACTTTTGAGTTTGGTTTATTAACATTAGCAATTTTTTTACTGTTCAATCCTGTAGAGAACCTTTCTCCATTGCTCAAATAGAAATTTGTTCGCTGATCTGTTATTCCGATAGGACTAACTACCGGCTCCCTTACAATTATCTTGGGAGATTTGCCTTCTAGAAATAGTTTCTTTATATCTGATTCTTTTTTGTAATTTGAATTTGAAAAATTATTGTTTGCAATATGATTGCCATACGCTAGATTTGAATTAAATGTATAGAAGTTCTTGCCTAACACAATTTTAGAGTTTGGGATTCCATCGGTAGGTATTGATTCAGGTAATATACTTGAAATCCATTGCTCACCGTTTAAGTATGCATAACCGCGGTCCCTTGTAATAATATTACCATCGACCTTAAAGTCGCCTTTTACAGAAACTCCTCCATGCATGTAAAGATTACCTTCTCCATTCTGTATTCCATCTTTAGTATTTATGTTCGTCCCTACAGCATACTTAAGAGTTTCCGGAGCAGACTCAGCACCAATTTCAATTTCTGTTGCCATAGTTTTCGTGGAATTACCGGAGATTCCATGACTTTCAAAAACAATTAACTTTCTAAGCTCGTTTTCCACTGTGGGATTACCTTTTTCAAAGGTAGGCTTAACTTCCTTAATACATGTTGTATATGTTCCTGTTTTTCCTGAACTGTCTGTGATAGGAGAACCATTTGTACATTTGTACTTATTTATAGTTGAGTTAAGTATGTTGATAAAATTTGTACGAGTTAGTCCATTATTCTCTTCAATTTTTTTAGTAAGTTCAGTATTTATCTGCTGAGTAATTCGGTCGATTCCTTTCTCAGATAAATCCTCAGATCTAACATTATCCTCTCGTATTTCATTTTTAGCTAATCCATTTAATGATAGAGACATTAAACTAAGGCCCAATATACTAAATACAATTAAAATAATGAGAGTTATAAGTAATGTATTTCCGCTCTGATTTTTCATATATGGCATCTAATTTATCTCCTTATCATTAATTGTTCTAACCTCATTATCAAAATGGACTTCTTTATTTTTTTTTAAATCTACCAATACTAAGCGAACATTATAGATTTCTACTGCATCCTTGCCATCGTCTTGTTTTTTTATATAAGATTTATTGGAAATACTAACATTATTGTGTTGGGAGGGTATTTCCTTATTTTGAATAATAATTTTTTGGTTTTCGAATCCATTTTTATATGTTTTTCCAGATTTACTGATAACGAAGTAATTTTTATTCTGGTCAGGATTAGGGTGAAAAGTGATTTCCGACTCTTTAGTCGTATAAATTTCTTTTAACAATTGTGCCATTATATAATCTGCTTCATCCCGCAGTTCATTAGTTGTTTTTATATTTTCATAATGTTCTAACCCTTTAGTTAATAAATTGAATGCAAAGATTGATAATGTTATGGTTAAAACTAAGGAGGCGAGTAATTCAATTAATGTAAGTCCTGTCTCATTACTTAAGAATTTATTCATAGATAACATATCCCTCCACTGAGCTGCCAGATTTATTTGTATTAGAGGTTACTTTTACTTCAATATTAAACATTTTTAACTCTTTCTCTTTTAAATTTTGAGTAGTATTTAAAGTTACGGTATATTCTTTGTCATTTAATGAAATTTGATGTGCTTTAGTTTCTTTATATAGGGAGTTGGAATTTGGATCAATTTTAGGAAGGTGTTCAAAAGGATCAATCTTCGTCCGTTCAAGATTGGCATCTGCTAGATATATCATTACTAACTTTTCATTATTAACAGTCGCAATTTTATTAGAATTAATAAAAACTTGAAAAAAAGAAAGGGAAATTATAGTTAATATTACTAGAGAACCCAAAACTTCTAATAACGAGAATCCTTTTTCATTCTTCATATACTCCACCCTTTTCTACAAGAAAATCCAATATTTAAACCGTTGGAACTAGTTTTATCATATATAAATAAGCAAAATGTTTCAATTAATTTTTGATTAAACATTAATTTTATAAAAACATTACTATTATCCTGTGTAATTTTACTTAATTATAAGTTAATATTTTTATTGTAACATTTTGGCGTAAATTATGAAAAAATAGAAGCGAAATATATTTTTGGAATAAATTAAGGAGTGAGATTAATGAAAAAAACAAGTAAATTATTCCTTTCTATATTTTTGTTGTTTTTTTATGTAGTTTCCTTCCAACCTACAGTGCTTGTAATGGCAGAAAGCACGGAATCTGGCTCAACTATTGGAAATATAGAAATTGAATCTGAAAAAGTTGATGAAATAAAAGTTTTACTAGAAGAAGAAATTAAATTGTGGAAGGAAAATCCTATTGTTTTATCCGGTAATGGTACAGATATTTCGTTAAACCCTGACTGGTTTACTTTTGATGTAAATACTACCATTGAAAGTTATTTGATAGAATCTTCTCGGCCTTGGTACACTTTTTGGAAAAAAGATCCTGTGATACATATACCACTAAGTGTAAAAATGGATCAAACCTTGAAAAATGAACTTCTTAAATATTCTCATTTAAACCAAGAGGAAACAATTTCAAACATTAAAAAACATGCAGAAAATTTGTCGAATGAGCCAATTGAAACAGTGGCACTAGATTTATCCATTCTAGAATCAGAGCGTCAAGCATTTACTTTGGAGGAAATGAGTTCAAACTTAGTAAATCTTCCAGAAATTATAGATGCCTTAAATAATCAAGTTATCCCTAATGGACAGATATTTTCTCTGAAGGAAAAAATTCAGAAGGATAGTATTACTTATAATGAAGAAACAATCGATTTAGTAGCATCTCTATTATATAGTGTGATTTTGCAAACAAATTATGAAATTATCGAGAGACATTCACAACAAAAAATCCCTAACTACCTAGAAGCAGGAATAGAAGCAAAAGTTGATATAAACTCTGGAAAAGATTTTAAGTTTAAAAATATTAATGAAACACCTTCTATTTTAAAGGTTATTTTAAAAGACAATGCATTGTTAGTAGAGTTGTTCTCTGTTCCTAATAATATAAAAGGTGAATATCAGGTGCTTGAAAAAGAACCAGTAACACCTAGAACGATATACCGCTATTCTTCGACTATGAATGCAGGAGAAGAAACTCTTGTCCAAGAAGGTGTGCCAGGCTTAAAAGTATCTGTTTATAGAACTGTATCCGATAAGCAAGGGCCTTATGAATCTCAAGAATTGGTGAGTACAGACTATTATCCACCTACTCATAGAATTATTATGAAGGCAGTAGGTGAGCCTAATGTTAGTGATAAAGACCTTGAGGTCGATTTAAATGGGGATGGATTACCGGATAGAGGAAATAACGATTCAAATAATACAAATAATCAAAGCGAGCAGAATGATATTGAAGAATCTGAAAATATAGATTCAGATACATTACCAGAGGGTAGTTATTATGATAAGGCTGGAAATATAATAACTCCTAAATAAAGTGAGGAGACATCAAGTGAAAAATAAAACTCGAAAATTATTGGGTGATCTATTAGTAGAATCAAATGTAATTTCTGATGAACAATTACATTTTGCATTAAGTCAAAAAAGAAGAGATGAAAAGCTCGGAGACTATTTGATTACTGAAAATCTTATTACAGAACAACAATTGATAGAGGTTTTAGAATTTCAACTAGGTATTCCTCATGTAAACTTAAATCAATATTCTATAGATCCTGAACTTCTTCAGCTGGTGCCTAAGGAACTGGCAAAGAGAACCAATATAATGCCTCTCAAAAAGAATAAGAATAAACTTTTAATAGCGATGGCAGATCCCATGGATTACTTTGCAATTGAAGAGGTTCGTATGGCTACTGGCTGTCAAATTGAGACAAGCATTGCTGCTAAGGATGACTTGTTTCGAACGATAACTAAGTACTATGATCTACAAGAATCAATGGATCAAGCATTGATTGATATGACTCCGACTGAAATTGAGAATGATACACAAATTACGGATGAGGATTCTGCAATAGTCCGCTTAGTAAATCAAATAATTGCCAATGGTGTGGCTCAACGTACGAGTGATATTCATTTTGATCCTCAGGAGACTGATTTGAAGGTTAGATATCGTGTAGATGGAATGTTAAAAACAGAACGATCATTACCCAAGTACATGCAAAATGTGATACTAGCTCGTATAAAAATAATGGGAAATTTAAATATTACTGAAAATAGAGTTCCACAAGATGGTCGTATAAAAATAACCGTTAACATGAGAGCGATTGACATAAGACTTTCCACCTTGCCTACAATATATGGAGAAAAGGTAGTAATGCGTATTTTAGACATGACCAATGCTTTAAACGACCTAACAAAGCTAGGCTTCAATGAAAAAAATTTAAAAGCTTTCAATAAGATGATAGAACATCCTAATGGAATCGTCCTTCTTACTGGTCCAACGGGTTCAGGTAAATCATCAACGCTATATGCAGCATTAAACAAACTAAACAATGAACAAGTAAATATTATTACTGTTGAAGACCCCGTTGAATACCAACTTGAAGGTATCAACCAAATTCAAGTACGAGAAGAAGTAGACCTAACATTTGCTGCCGGGTTACGTTCTATCCTTAGACAAGACCCAGATATTGTAATGGTTGGAGAAATACGTGATCTTGAGACTGCTCAAATTGCTGTCAGGGCTTCTTTAACAGGACATTTAGTATTGAGTACTCTTCACACCAATAGTGCTATCGAATCTGTCTCGCGTTTAAAAGACATGGGAATTGAACCTTTTTTACTTTCATCTTCACTGGTAGGAATTGTGGCACAACGATTAGTAAGAAAAGTATGTCGTGATTGTGGAGAGAGCCTAAGAGCAAATGAAAGAGAAAAAGAAATCTTTCATGAAAGAGGAATCTATATTGAGGATGTTCGACGGGGGAGAGGTTGTCCTGCTTGCAACCAAACTGGCTATCGCGGAAGGCTAGCGATTCATGAGGTATTGGTTGTAGATGATTTTGTGAAAGATGTCATTTTAACTAGTAAAAGTCCAGCACAGCTACGTAAATATATGGAGGAAACTGGATATTTAACACTCTTAGAGGATGGTTTATTGAAAGTAAAAGAGGGGCTTACAACTACAGAAGAAGTTCTTCGAGTAGCTACAGTTAATTGAGGTGACATATATGAAGTTTGATATTACAAAGCTATTAGAAAGAGCATTTCAGATAAAAGCGTCTGATCTTCATTTAACCGTAGGGCTACCACCAGTTTATCGTAGAAATGGAAAGCTGGAAAACTATGGAGACGCTATTTTGGATAAAAATGATACAAAAGAAATTATTGAAGAATTATTAACTACTGAAATGCAGCAAGAGCTTAACGGCAAAGGTGAACTAGATTTCAGCTATTCTTTACTTAATTTATGCCGTTTCCGCATAAATGCTTATCACCAGCAAGGTAATGTGGCAGTTGCTATAAGAATGATTGAGTATCAAATTCCTACGATAGAGGAGTTAGGGATGCCAGACATACTTTACTCCTTGTCTGAAAAGCCTCAAGGACTAATATTGGTGACAGGCCCTACCGGTTCAGGGAAATCTACAACATTAGCATCGATGCTAGATT
The DNA here is from genome assembly GCF_038004905.1 of Psychrobacillus sp. FSL W7-1493. Taxonomy (NCBI): domain Bacteria; kingdom Bacillati; phylum Bacillota; class Bacilli; order Caryophanales; family Bacillaceae; genus Psychrobacillus; species Psychrobacillus sp. FSL W7-1493. The sequence goes on from NZ_JBBOSB010000001.1 coordinate 1,610,705, forward strand.
ATATTAATACTACTACCTCTAAACACATAATTACTTTAGAGGACCCGATTGAATATGTGCACGAGCATAAAAAATCAATTATAAATCAAAGAGAAGTAGGTTCAGATACTAATAGTTTTGCAAATGGCCTTCGGGCAGCATTGAGACAGGACCCTGACGTAATATTAGTTGGGGAAATGAGAGATTTAGAAACGATTTCTACAGCAATCACTGCAGCTGAGACAGGGCATTTGGTAATGGCGACTTTACATACTAGTAGCGCACCTACTACTATTGATCGGATTATTGATGTATTTCCTCCACATCAACAGGGACAAATTCGTGTTCAGCTGGCGAATGTATTGCAAGGAATTATTTCTCAACGGCTTTTTATTAAGCAGGATGAATTAGGTAGAGTAGCTGCCACTGAGGTTTTAATACAGACATCATCAGTTGCAAATCTCATTAGAAATGAAAAAATACACCAAATACAAAATGTTATGCAAACTAGTAGAGCACTAGGGATGCATACGCTTGAAAACTCCATCCAACAACTGGTGAGCGCAGGTACAATTACCTTTGAAGTTGCTAAGCCCTTTATGAACGTAGGTGACTATTAATGGTCGTTTATAAATATGTTGGAAGAACCTCTAGGGGAACGATTAAAAAAGGAATTGTAGATGCTACTAATAAACAGATGGCCATTACTAGACTTCGTTCTCAGGGAATTAACCCACGAGAAATTGAAGAATCTAAAAGTGTTCTTCATAAAGAATTATCTTTAGGAGGAAACGTAAAAAATCAAGATTTTGTTATTTATAGCAGACAGTTTGCAACTCTAATTAGAGCTGGTGTCTCGATTTTGGAATCTACTAAAATATTGGCAGAGCAAACATCTAGTAAGCCATTAAAGAAAGGTCTGCAGGCGGTTGAAGAGGATGTGAGATCGGGTTTATCTTTTTCTGATGCAGCATCCAAAAACTCTAAAATTTTCCCAGTACTTTTCGTAAATATGATCAGAGCCGGTGAAGCGACAGGTAATTTAGACGAATCGTTAGATAGGTTAGCTTTTTCATATGAAAAACAATTTAACTTAAAGAAGAAGGTTCAGTCTACTTTAGCCTATCCTCTTATTTTGTTGTTTTTAACAATAGTCGTATCAGTGTTTTTAATGCTTACTATTGTCCCGCAATTTGTCTCGATGTTCGATGATTTGGGCGCGGATCTTCCACTAATTACGAAAGTAGTGATGTCTTTAAGTGAATCCTTACAGTCCTCTTGGTATATATTCTTGATTATAAGTTTGCTCTTCGGAATTATTGTAAATTATTTATATAAAAATAACGCAAAGTTCAACTATGGGTTCCACTTAATTTTGTTGAAGTTACCGATATTCGGAAAGCTACTTCAAAAATCTGCAATTGCTAGAATGACAAGAACGCTTTCCTCATTGTTCAGCAGCGCTGTTCCAATTTTACATGCATTGTCTATTGTGGAGAACGTTATTGGCAACCCCGTTGTTGCAAAAGTAGTAAGGGAATCTCGTACTAGTCTTGAACAAGGAAGTACGCTTTCAGCACCATTAGCTAAAAGCTGGATATTCCCTCCACTTGTAACACAGATGACCTCCATTGGAGAATCGACGGGTTCTTTGGATTATATGCTTGAAAAAATTGCTGACTTTTACGAGGATGACGTAGATCGAACAGTAGACACGTTAAAATCAATGATCGAGCCGTTAATGATTGTATTTTTAGCAGGGGTAGTTGGAACGATTGTAATGGCAATCATGGTGCCAATGTTTAGCATGTACGAGCAAATTTAGAAGGTTTTCATTAAAAGGAGGTGAAAAGTTCATGACGAACGAATCAAAAAAACATACAAGCAAAGGGGATAATAAAATGAAAAAAATGAAGCAATTATTAAAAAATCAAAAGGGTTTAACACTAGTTGAACTATTAGCAGTAATTGTAATTTTAGCTATTGTAGCTGCAATCGCAGTACCAGCAATCGGGAACATAATAGAGAACAGTAGATATAACGCAGTTAAAGCAGATGCAACGAATGTGTTAAGTGCAGCACAGTTGTATTTTACAGATGATTCAAGTAAAACAAAAGTTACTGTGACAGAATTAAAAACTAATAAGTATTTAGAGTCGGAGGGTTCGATACCACTAACTGCTGAAGTTACTAAAAGTAGTCCAATATCTCTAAGCAAAGCAGAGGTAAATTATTCTGGTAATAAAAAAGTTACTTTTACTAATGCAACTATTAAAGGAATTAATAGTGATTCTAATAAAGGTAGCGGAGCAGGAAACTACACTATTGGCGCAGCTACAGGTGAAACAATTACTCAACCATAATTAAGTTAACCATCTACAGCAGCTGGAAGTTGCTGTAGATTCTTAGTTTTTGATTTAAGCTTGTGTTAATTCATTGGCTCAAATGAAAATCTAAATAACGTTATACATAGGGGTGATAAAATGTTTAATAGATTCAAGAAAAAATCAAACCGATATGTTGCTTTTGATGTGAATGAGTATTTGATTAGAGCAATCGTAATGAATACATCAGACATTAAGCAGGCTACCATATACGAATACCCACTAAATAGTGGAATTTTTGAAGGAGACATTTTAGTAGATGAAATGGTTCTTTATGACATATTGAAAAAGCTAGTTCAAGAGTGGGAAGTAAAGCGATATGACGTTCGCTTTTTTGTGCCAGATAGTTCAGTGATGATGAAGTCATTCGAACACCCATCGGATGTGTCAACTGAAAAGTTAAAGTCATATGTAGAGATGGAGTTAGGGAGAACAATCCACTTACCTTTCAATCAACCATTAATTGACGTTTATGATTATCTACCAAACGATGGAGAGGCAACTCTTTTTGCTGCACCATCTGAGGAAATAAATAAGTTAGCTGGTTTATTGGACGATTTATCTCTTCACCCTACAATTGCAGATGTAAGACCACTATCATCCATTCGTTTTTTTGAGAAGACTATAGGCCTTGCTAAGGGAAAAAGTTACTTAATATCAGAATGGGCTTTAGATGGTGTTTCCATTAGTATTTACAAGGATAGAAAAGTTGAGTTTTTGCGCCATCAACCAATCGACATATCGAAGGAAAAATGGAAATTTATTCTAGATAATAACCAACATCAATTTACTTATAACGGTAATATAGAAGAGTACCGCGGACAACTTTTAGATCAGATAGCTGAATTAGACCGAATACTAAACTTCTATCGTTTTTCCTTATATAAAGGGGAAAGGGCAGTAGATGAAATTATTGTCTTTGGATGTTCACCAGAGATGGATTATATTGTTTCTGAGATGAGGTCCAGCTTTAATACACCGATTCAATATATAAACGACGGAAAAGTTCAAGCATTTCATGCAAACTTCTCTTCTAAAGATATTCCACTTATTGGACTGATATATAGGGAGGAACAATAATGGAAATAAATTTATTGCCGGAAAGAGAAAGAAAGAAATCTAACACTATATTGATTTTTGCCATAAGTTTAATTTTATTTATCACGATATTGTTATGGTTTTTCATTCAATATATTACGTTAACAAGAGATATTGAGACTTTAAGTTCTGATGAGGCGTATTCTTTAGAGGAACAGGTAGATTTGACAACTAATTTGGAAAGTGTGAAGACTTCGAGCGAAGGGGATTTGATAGCTTCTGTTTCATTCGCTGAGAATATTTCATATCCTGTAAGCCCATTACTTATAGAGGTCAATTCCCTATTGGAGAAACATACATATCTTAGAAAATATGAGTTTTTAGAGCAACAAATCACGCTTACTTTGGATGTTGAAACAATGAGTACCATATCTAGATTGGTTACGAACCTTTCTGCAAGCGAATATTTTAACGATATTAAGGTAGAGAGTGTTACTAGCTTTGACATAGATAGCTCGGAACAAGAAAACAAAGTATATTTCGAAATAATTCCAAGATATTCGGCAGAATTAACTTTAGAAATTGATTCCGTTTATTTGAAAAATGGTGGTGTAACTCCTTGAATGAGCTAGTAAGTAATAAAAAAAATACCGTTATTTTAATTGGTTTATTAGTCTTGCTGTTGTTATTTGCATTATATTATTTTCTAATTTCACCTCTAAAAAATGAGAGAGATACTAAAGAGGTTACTGTTGAAGTGCTTAAAGGAGAGGTTAAGGTCTTAAGAGATGAATATAATACTTTTGAACTTGATGTTAACTCAGATGAGAATGTATTCAAGATGAAAGACAAGGTGCCGTTAGAACGCGAATTAGATCAACTCTTGCTTTCTTTAGAGGAAGTAGAGCTGCTAAGTGATTCAAAAATAGAATCTATTGAATTTAATAATTATGATGGAATTATAGATGAAGCACAATTAGCTCTTTACCCGGTTCATGATAATACAGAAGATACAGAAAAAGTTGGAGAAGTCACGGAAGATACGGAAGATAACGAGACCACAGAAGCTAATGAGGAAGCTTTAGAGGAACTTCCTATCTCCTCAGTTTCAGAAATTACTTTGCCAGCTAATTTAAAGTTAATTACCTTCAATGTAACTGTCCAAACTAAAAACTATGAACATTTAGTTCTTTTAATAGAAGAAATAGAAAATTTAGAGCGAGTCTTGAGAGTAGATCAAATTACGATGAATGCTCCTGGGGAACAAGAGCTGTTAGATCAAGAATTACCTACTGCTACCTCAGCCACCATTCAATTAACTACTTTCTTTCATAAGGAATGATTCATCTAACATTTATAAAATAACTAGATAGGGAGTCTATCTATGTCGATATCTCAATTGTGTATTTATCTAGCCGTGTATATTATGCCGGCTTTATATTTGTTTGGCTTAGCTTGTGTGGTGCTAATACAGCAGTCCAGGAGATTGGAAAATAGATTGATTACGGCTATTTTAGTGGCCTACAGTTTCCTTTACTTTGGGGAGTTTTTTCGGCACCTGTTACCGATTGAATATAGTTCAACCGTTTCTGGTATTGGACTTGGTTTAATTGGTTTGTTGGTGGTGTGTCTTACTCTCCATTTGTATATACACGTTTCCAACTTGTACATATATATCCCACGCATCGTGTATCCTGTTGTCTTTTATGTGCCTTTTTTGATCATGCTAGTGGCTCAAATTTTACATTGGAGGACCATTCCATTTATTTCTCACGAGTCAAGGGGCTTCTGGTACGTGCCTATTTATAATGAGGAATATTATATTGTTTTGACGTCATCCGCTATGTTGAATATTATGATGGTTTTTATTTTAATGATAGGTTTGCGAAAGACCGTGAATTTACAGCAACGAAAGCTATTAAAGTTTTTAATCGTTTGTACATTGGTTGTGTTTACTTTAAAGGCGTCCATGGGTTATCTAAATTTCGGGGAACATATACCTCCCTATACATTCCTGATTGAAGGAATTGTTTTCTCCATTTTTATATCTTTTTCCTTCCTGCATAACGACTTACTGCCAAACATTTCTCGGCGGTATCGAACCTTATTTGATATCAGTCCCATACCAATCATGATATTAGATAATAACTTGGATATTTTAGAAATAAACAAGCAAGGTAAGTTTCTGTTGAATATCAGTGATCCTACGGATATGAATTTGATGAAATATGCGCGGACCAAGCATAATAAAAAGCTTCTCCGGAAACTAATTGAACAACTTCAGCTAAAAGGTACTTTACGAGACTATTCTTTGGCACTAGACAATCTATACCTTGATGGACGAATACACATCTCCATAGATGCCAAGTACGTGGTTACTGGAAAGGAAAGAATCTACTACGCTATGCTTAGAGATGTCACGAGCGAGGTTGAAAAGGAAAAAATGATTATGCATATGGCCTATCATGACGTCCTGACTGATTTACATAATCGAGCTTTTTTTGTCACGCATATTAACAAAAAATTAGTAGAAATGTCGCAAAAGGAAGCTGGAGAGGCATACTTTGTTTTACTAGATTTAAATCAATTTAAGATTATTAACGATAGCTTTGGTCATTCGGTTGGGGATCAAGTACTGCAATATACTGCTGAAGTATTGAAAGATGCAACGAATAAAAACGATTTGGTAGCCCGTTTTGGTGGAGATGAGTTTGTTCTATTTTTGGATGACTTTAAAACCCGTGAAGACTTTGATGGATGGCTATCTCAATTAAGAATGACATTTAAGGAAAAAAACTTTATTTATAACGATATCCATATCAAGGTTATACCAAGTATTGGGATAGCCTACTGCCCTGAGCAGGGAGGTTCCTTTGAGGATCTTTTTCATGTAGCTGACCTCAATATGTATGCAGATAAAGAAAGTTTAAAAAGTAGGAAATAAGGTGTTTGAATGGAAATCGTAATCGCAATATTAGTATTTATATATGGTTTAGTGCTTGGCTCTTTTTATAATGTAGTGGGATTAAGAGTCCCGAAAGGTGAATCTATTGTTCGCCCGCCTTCTCATTGCACGATATGTGATCGCAATTTAACGGCTAAAGACTTGGTGCCGGTCTTATCCTATGTTTTTTTAAAGGGAAAGTGCCGCGGATGTGATACTAAAATCCATTGGGTTTACCCAGTTATCGAGCTAACTACCGGTGTATTATTCACATTTGCATACTTCCAACTTGGTTTTTCGTGGGAGTTCCTTGTTTCACTGTTGTTTATTTCTTTATTAATTATCATTACAGTTTCCGATATTGCGTATATGCTCATTCCTGATAAAATACTTTTATTCTTTTTAATTCCACTAATTATTGGTCGCATTATCTCACCTTTAACTCCTTGGTGGGACAGTATAGTCGGAGCAATTGTTGGATTTGGAATATTACTCTTAGTCGCTATGGTGTCGAAAGGTGGCATGGGTGGAGGTGATATCAAGCTTTTCTTTGTTATTGGTGTCGTGTTAGGAACGGTATCCACCTTAGTGACATTATTTTTAGCCTCTGTTATAGGAACGGTAGTGGGTATTATTACGTTGAAAATATCCAAGCAGGGAAGGAAAACTCCTATTCCATTTGGACCTTCTATAGCAATCGCAGCGATAATTTCTTTTTTCTATGGTCAAGCAATTGTCGACTTGTATATTAATTTGTTTTTTTAACTCGATAAGTTTTTAGGGCAAGCCGACAAAGGTCTTGTCCTTTTTTAATTGGGGAATGGTAAAGTGGTGAAAAAAGAGGTGAATTTATGCCATTTCGAAAAAAAAATCCTAAGAAAATGATTTTAATGGCTGGACTACAAGGGCTTGTTATAGGAGTTGTCGGGGTTTTATTGTTTGGGTTGTTATTAAATATAGCTAACGATCGGAAGGTAGAAGGAGAAGCAAGTGGAGATAAGAATACGGAAAAGCCGGCTACCGAAAATGGAAAGGAAACGGGAGGAGAAAAGGTAGAGACATCTACGGAGCCGTCCCTAACTTTCAAGGCTAAGCAATATGGAATGTTCTCTACAAAAGAAAGTGCCATTTCTTTTATGGCAGTTGAACCCTCACTGGAACGCGCCGGTATTATTCAGGCAGAAGGACAGTTTTATATTTGGAGTGATTTATACGTAAAAGAAACTGCTGCTGTTAGCACAGAAGCATTGCCATCCTTTATAAAAAATTTTTATGTGTCTACTAGCAGCTGTGAGAATCCAAAAGTTAAAAACATGATGACATTATTAACTGAGGAAAATTTGTCTAAAAATTTTTTTGACTCCATTGCCAGTAAGGAGAAATATCCCGATGATCTAGCTACAATTGTTCAAGCTATCACAACGTTTTCGGACAGTCCATCAGTCATTCGACTGCATGTTTTTACGCACTATTTAGAACAGAACGATTGTGTAAAATTAAATTTTTAAATAAGAAAACAGCCCAAAATCAAATAGTCACGTTTTTAACACAATTTTCATTTTCTCCATTCTTTTGTATGCTTAGGAAAAGGGGGAATTTCAATGAAAATAACAACAAATAACAGAATTATTCTAGCAAGCGAGTCACCCAGAAGAAAAGAGCTTTTTGGTAGATTAGGGATTCCATTTGAAATACAAGCCTCAGGTGTATCCGAGGACATCGAACAGGAGCTATCTCCAGAGGAATTTACACTTGCGATAGCGACCAAAAAATCAGATGAAGTAGTACAAGGAAATGAAGATGCCATCATTATAGCCGCGGATACTACTGTATATTTGGGCGAAAAACTATTAACTAAGCCTGTTGATTCTAATCAGGCAAAAGAGTTTCTTCAAGCACTCTCTGGTCAAGAGCACCGGGTGATCACAGGAGTATCCATCCAAGGAGCAGGTATTTCTATTGGCTTTACCGAAACTACTGCCGTGCAATTTTACGAACTGACAGAAGAACAGATAGATGCTTATGTTGCTAGTGGAGATTCACTCGATAAGGCAGGCGCTTACGGTATACAAACAATGGGTGGAATGTTCGTTGAAAAAATCACTGGCGATTACAATAATGTAGTCGGATTACCGCTAGGTCGTTTGTTCCAGACGCTTTTAACATTGAAAGTCATCCAGTTAGAAAAGGAGACTTCTGAATGAGTGCTAAAATTTCTCCCGCTCTAATGATCCGAGATGTACATATAGCGGACAGACCAAGAGAGAGACTGATTAGACAAGGTGCCTCAAGCTTATCAAACCAAGAACTACTTGCAATCTTGCTTCGTACTGGAACGAAGCAAGAGTCTGTTCTTCATCTTGCCAATCGAGTTTTGGGTTTTTTTGAACAGATTCAAGAGTTAAAAAATGCTACGCTGGAAGAAATGATGACGGTTAAAGGAATTGGCCAAGCAAAGGCTGTCCAACTTCTAGCAGCGGTCGAGCTAGGAAAAAGATTATCGCAGCAAAAAACTAATGAGAAGTTTACAATTAGATCCCCGAGTGACGCAGCCACTTATTTAATGCCAGATATGACCTCCCTCACGCAAGAACACTTCGTAACATTATTCCTAAATGTAAAAAATCAAATACTACACAAGCAAACGATATTTATCGGGTCTTTAAACGCTTCCATCGTTCATCCTAGGGAAATATTTAGAGAAGCGGTAAAACGTTCCGCTGCATCCATTATTTGTGCTCACAACCATCCTTCAGGAAACCCTATAAACATAGTATCCTAAACTAGAGTACTCTAAGTACTTAAAGTTTAGGATTTTTTTAATTCAATACTTTAACTAATGAATAAATATAGGTATTATTTATAGGAGTTAAGGTATTTAAAGGTGGTGGAGAAATGAAAGTTCAAAAAGTAGTTGTTGAGGAAAAATCATATCCATTATACATACTATTAGACAAAAATTTTGAAGTGGTAGAACCGGTTAAGAGATATATAAAGTACTTGGATAATACGGGGAAAGCGCCAAATACGATTAAAACATATTGTTATCATCTCAAGCTGTTTTATGAATTTATGAGCCAAAGAGGAATTAGATTAGAAGATTTGAAATTCGAGGAAATGTCAAACTTTGTGGGATGGTTAAGAAATCCAACGGGGGAGGTAAAGGTAATAGATTTACAACCAAAGAAGGCTAAAAGAGAAGAAACATCTGTTAATGCCATACTTAATGCTGTAACTAGTTTCTTAGAGTATTTAAATCGTACAGGAGATTTTAAAGCTATAGATATGACTAAAGAAGCGAGGGGAAGAAATTTCAAGGGGTTTCTTCACCATATTTCTAAAGGTAAATCTTATCAAAAAAATATTTTAAAGCTTAGGGTCAAAAAGAAACTTGTACAAGTATTAGAACACGAACAAGTTAAAGCAATAATCGATGCGTGTCATACAAAAAGGGATAAGTTACTTATTATGCTTATGTATGAAGGAGGACTTCGGGTAGGAGAGGTATTATCCCTTCGTATCGAAGATATTTCTACTTGGGATAATCAGATTAATATCATGCCAAGAGATCACAACGAAAATGGGGCTTATATTAAGCTTAGAAAAGAACGAACAATCGATGTTAGCAAGGAATTAATGGCTTTATACACCGATTATTTAGTTCATGAATATGGGGAAGATTTGGAGCATGATTATATATTTATAAATCTCAAAGAATCTTATTTTGGGAAACCTCTAAAATATCAAAGTGTATTAGATCTTATAAGGCGATTGGTGAAACGGACAGGGATTACCTTCACTGCCCATATGTTGCGTCATACGCATGCCACAGAACTCATTAGAAGTGGATGGGATGCTGCTTACGTACAAAAAAGGTTAGGTCATGCACATGTACAAACAACACTTGATACATACGTTCATCTTTCTGATCAAGATATGAAAAATGAATATAAAGCGTATCTCCAAGGGAGAGAAACATAAAAAATGAAATTTCCAAGCGTTGCAACAAATCGAAAGCTCGTCACTAACACAGAGATTAATAAAAAAATAGCGGATATGACTAGTGTCTTACAAGGGTTTTGGGCAGCAGATAGATGGGATATAAGAATTTGCCCACATCCTAGTGCGATAGAGTTAAGTAAGAATCCTTCGTTAAGAAATCGTTGGGTAAATTTTGATAAAGTAGAAAACATCTGGTTAAAAACAGAATTAAAATACTTTTATTATGTTCTCTTAAATAATGGAACTTGGAGTGCAAAAACTGTTTGGATTAGAAAAGGAACAGTGATAAGTCGAATGTTGGGGTTTTTAAATTTAAAATATCCCGATATTACCTCTATAACTGAAGTACCTATAGTAAAAGCTTTGACGGAATACCGAACTTACTTAGTAGAACAAGGAATAAAATCTACGACTAAAAATTACAAGCTTGATATAAATCAAAATAAAATTTCTGTGCAAGCGAACTCCTACTACGTTACTAATTTAAAACAGTTTATGGAGTTCTATGAGGATTTCTATTTTGATGGTGAAGAATGGGATAAAGATGTTTGGGATCTAAGAAAACTTTCATTGCCGGAAGATAAGATAAATCCAACGTCCTACGAATATACAATCAATTTCAAGGGTTTTGAAAATGATTATTTTAAAGAAATCGTCAAGCGATATTGTAAGTTAATGTTAAATACACGTAGCTTTTCCCATGTAGTTGATATGGCGTCAAAATTAAGAGAGTTTTTTAATTTTATAAATACAAATTGTGAAGGCATACGAAGGATTCATCAATTAACTAGGAATGAAGTTGAGCAATATTTAAATGAAATTAATTTAAAAGGTTTAAAACCTAGTACTGCGACTGGACGAATATCTACTTTAGAAGTTTTTTTCTCTACACTTCAAAGGTTTGATTGGAAGGATTCGCCTTCCCAAATCCTTATCTTTCGAGAAGATTATCCTAAAGTGCCGAAGGCACAACCACGTTATATAGATGAACATGTCCTTGAACAATTAAATGTTAAATTGGATAAATTGGAACCTTATATGGCTGCAATGGTTATGGTACTTCAAGAATGCGGAATGCGTATCGGTGAACTTTGTACATTGAAAAAAGGGAGTGTCATAACAGATAAAGAAGGGGATTGCTTTTTAAAGTATTATCAGTGGAAAATGAAGAAAGAACATACCATTCCTATTTCTAAAGAAATTGCTGCATTGATATTGGTTCAAGAGCAAAGAGTGGCTTATGAACTTGACGATGGATGTGTATATGTATTTCCACGGAAAGATGGTTCTCCATTGAAGCAAGATACCTTTAGAGTTAAATTAAATAAATTAGCTTATGAAGAAAAGATAACGGATAATAAAGGAGAGATTTTCCGATTTCATGCTCATGCCTTTCGGCATACAGTTGGCACTAGAATGATAAACAACGGAGTGCCACAGCATATTGTTCAAAAATTCTTAGGGCATGAATCACCAGAAATGACTGCAAGATATGCCCATATTTTTGATGAAACTCTAAAGAAAGAGTTCATAAAGTTTAAGGAAACTTTGGTGACGAATAGCGGTAGCATTCTGGATTTAACCGAAGAAAATACTGAAGCTGACAATACAGATCTTCAATGGTTTAAAAAAAATATCAATGCACAAGCACTTCCTAATGGCTATTGTCGTTTACCAGTAATTGCGGGACCGTGTCCTCACGCAAATGCTTGTTTAGATTGTACGAACTTCTGTACAAGTAAACAATTTCTAAATGAACATGAAGAGCACTTAGACCGAACTAAAGAAATATTAAATAGGGCTAAACAGAACCAATGGCAGCGTCAGGTTGAAACTAACGAACGTGTTAAAAATAGATTAGAGCAAATTATTCATTCGTTAAAGGAGACGAATTAAGATGACTAGAAAGAGTAACACAACTGCCATAATTCAACTATCCAAAGAAAAGTCGGAGAAGACAAGAATTAGGGTTGAAAAGACAATTTCAGAGATGGCACTGAAAAAAGAGAAGATTAATTTTAATTCCGTTGCACAAAAAGCAAGTGTTTCAAAGTCATGGCTGTACAAACAAAAAGACATTAGAACTAGAATAGAGACATTAAGAGGGATGCAAATAAGTGAATTAGTTCCCCGTAAACAGAGTAAAAACCTTCGTTCAGAAGATAGTTTAATTAAGACATTAAAAATCCGAATAAAGGCACTAGAAGAAGAAAACAAACAATTAAGGGATCAAGTTCAAAAATTACATGGCAAGTTGTTTTAGAGGTCTTGTTGAATAAGATAAAATAGTACATTGCAAATTAAAACAAGAAAAGCACTCTGTTAAATATGGAGCAAGGCATTCCCGAAGATCTTCTATGGTTAGACTACAGCTAATGTTACTGGATAGATAACATTCCCTTGGGGAAAAATCAAAATATACAAAAGTAAGTGGAGAAAAACGACTCGTTTTTCTCCACTTACCCTTTATTTTATGATTTTTATAAAAACTTCTCGAAATTTTCCCGAAATAGATTTGTTAATTTTGTTGCTTGGATATCATAAGCCTCTTTATCTTTCCATGTATTGCGGGGGTTAAGAATTTCAGATGGTACATTAGGACAACTTTTAGGTATGTTAAGACCAAAACTCCGTTCCATTTCAAATTCTGTATGTGCTAATTGACCTTCAATAGCTGCTGTAACCATCGCTCGAGTATGGGAAAGGGAAATACGTTCGCCTATTCCATAAGGGCCTCCTGACCAACCTGTATTAATTAAATAAACATCCACGTCATGTTTCCGAATTTTCTCTCGAAGCATTTCAGCATAAACTCTAGGTGATAATGGCAAGAATGGTGCACCAAAACAGGTTGAAAATGTTGCTTCTGGTTCTGTTATGCCCCTTTCAGTTCCAGCTAATTTACTGGTATAACCTGAAAGAAAATAATACATGGCATGTTCTTTTGATAATTTAGAAATGGGTGGTAAAACACCGAACGCATCTGCTGTTAAAAAGAAAATAACATTTGGATGTCCTGCCGTACTCGGATTAAGAGCATGCGGAATGTTATGGATCGGATAAGCTGCTCGTGTGTTTTCTGTTAAACTACAATCATTATAATCTGCCAAATGTGTATGAGGATCGATTATGACATTTTCTAAAACAGATCCATAAGTAATCGCGCGAAATATTTCTGGTTCTTTTTCCTCTGATAAGTTGATGCATTTTGCGTAACAACCACCTTCAATATTAAATACACCTTTGTCTGACCAACCATGTTCATCATCACCAATTAACATACGATTAGCATCTGCTGAGAGAGTGGTCTTTCCCGTACCTGATAAACCAAAAAATAAAGCAACATCTTCATTTAATCCTTTATTTGCAGAACAATGCATAGAAAGAACATCATTAATTGGTAAAAGATAATTCATTATAGTAAAAATCGATTTTTTAATCTCTCCTGCGTACTGTGTTCCTCCAATCAATACGATTTTTTTATCGAAATTAATCACAATAAAAGTTTCGGAATTTGTTCCATGAATGGAAGGTGTAGCTTCAAAATTAGGAACGCAGATTACAGTGAAATCTTCTTTGTGTACAGCTAACTCTTCTTTTGTTGGACGAATAAATAATTGATGAGCAAATAAATTATGCCAAGCATACTCGTTAATGATTCGAATAGGTAGACGATATGCTTGATCGGCTCCAGCGAACCCATCAAATACAAATAGTTCTTTTTCTTCTAGATAATTAGAAACATCCTTTAAAAGAAGATCAAAATTTGCTGACGTCATTTGTTGATTTGTTTTCCAATCAATTGCAAGTTCAGAGGCAAGTTCTTTAACAATAAATTTATCTTTAGGTGAACGGCCTGTATATTTACCTGTTTTCGCTACTATCGCGCCACCAGAAGAAAGTTGAACCTCTTTACGCTTGATAGCGATTTTTATTAGTTGACTAGGTGTTATATTAAAATGTAATTTGAGTGCGTTGTTTAGTCCCATTTTATATCCATCCTTTTTAGTTATCTTTTATTTTTTATATTTCTAGTAATTTAGACTCCTTTTTATCGAGATTTCCTGTATGTGAAAGTTGATTGCATTCATGAAAAGCGAAATGCTTACATCCTAAACATTTATTATGGTTAATTTCTGAGATGGAATAGTCAATGGCTTCGCCTGTACGACTAAATATATACTTTTCACCAATTTCATCATAAAGACCAGACTTTTTCAATGACTTTTTCAAATCATCAACTATACCTGAAAGCACAAGAATTCCACCTTGTTTTTTATAATAATTGACAATATTCTTCAAATTCGCTTCACCTGTCGAATCGATGAACGGTACTTTCCCCATACGTAAAATCAAGACAGTAGGTTCATAATGAATTGTATCCATTATGCGTTGTTCAAACACTTGTGCAGCACCAAAAAAAAGTGGCCCTTCAATTGTATAAATGCTAATTTGTGGGCAGTTATGAGCTTCGTTAACTACATGGGATTGAACAATTTCATTCTTATGAGTGTGGTCTGGTAACACTTTGGAAACAACCAACATATTACTCATGCGTTTTGCGAATAAAACGACAGCTAAGATGAGACCAACCATAACTGCTATCGTAATACTGGTGAAGACAGTTAAAAGAAATGTAACCAATAAAATAAGAGAATCGCCACTTTTCATTTTCAACACATGAAGAAACTGTTTTCTTTCACTCATATTCCAAGCCACTATCATTAAAACAGGCGCCATACTAGCTAACGGAATAAGTGAAGCATAGGGTGCTAATATTAAGAGGGTTAATAAAACAAAAATCCCATGAATAATCCCTGACATAGGAGAAGTAGCACCAGATTTAATATTTGTCGCTGTTCGTGCAATTGCACCTGTAGCTGGAATTCCTCCAAATAAAGGAGTAATGATATTTGCAATTCCTTGGCCCATTAATTCACGATTACTATTGTGTTTACTATTCGTCATCCCATCTGCTACTACAGCGGATAAGAGAGATTCAATTCCTCCCAATATAGCAATTACAAATGCAGGTACTATTAAACGCTGTATTCTTTCCCATGTTATATCGGGAAAGCGAAAATGAGGGAGTTGGCTTGGAATTTCTCCAAAGGTGGAGCCTATAGTTGAAATATTGCCTGAAAAGAATACTGTTGCTATTATTGTTGTTACGATTAAACCAATTAGTGATCCAGGAACTTTCGGCAATAATTTCGGTGTGAGTAAAATGACGAAAAGACACAATATGGCAATTCCTATACTATAAAAATTCATTGTATCAATATGAAAGATAATTTCCTTCATGTTGTCAATGAACTTCTCATGTTTTTCAAGCCCTGTCAGTCCAAAGAAATTTTCAATTTGCCCTGTGAAAATAATAATGGCAATCCCTGAAGTAAAACCAATTGTGACAGGACGAGGGATGAATTTAATCAAAGAACCTATTTTAAAAATCGCCATTAAACACAAGATAATACCGGCTAAAAAACCAGCAAGTAATAAATCTGTATATCCATAAGCTATGACAATCCCAAAAAGAATAGGTACGAAAGCACCAGTAGGTCCTCCAATTTGATATTTCGATCCACCAAATAAAGAAATTAAGATACCAGCAATACATGCTGTGTAAATCCCGTATTCTGGTTTCACACCTGATGCAATAGCAAATGCCATAGCTAATGGTATAGCAATTACCCCTACAATAACGCCTGAAAGAAGATCTTTTTGGAAATGCCGTATTGAATAGTCATCAAATCTTCCTGTAAAAAAGCTTTTCATTATACCCCTTCTTTTTCTATGAATGATTAAAATAGTAAATTGATTGTATATTATTGATTGTTTAGGGAGTTATATCTATTTAAATTTCCATTGATTACTCCGATTCTATGATTTAGAAAGTGTATCTTCTTCATCTAATTCTTCTAACATAGAAAGGGTATCAATTAAATGATTATTGAAGATTTCTCGTGTAACTATTAAAAGTTTTATAATGGATGGGTCGCGAAGTGAATAAACAACTCGTTTACCATTTTTGATACCAACTACAATATTTTTAGAGCGTAATACACTTAGTTGTTGGGAAACTGCGGAACCTTCACTATTAAGAGTGCTTTGAATTTCTGTAACGCTCTTTTCTCCTTCTGACAGTAATTCAAGAATCCGTATTCTTAGTGGATGTGCCAAGGCTTTAAAAAAATCAGCTTTAAATTGTTGTATATCTGTCCACAATCAATTTTCCTCCTTTGACAAATTCGATTATACATATTCAAATGTTTGAATATGTATAATCGAATTATACCTCCAGTTCTTTTGATTTACAAATCATTTTAAGTTAAAAATACAGAAATGTAGTTTTCTATCGTTAATACCTAAATTAATTAGTTAATCAACAATTCCTAGTGCGAAGTATCTTTACAGCGAACGACCAGACTTCGTTTATCCATCCAGTTGGTACAAGTTCCTGTTCTAATAAAGGCAAAACGACATGATCCCCACCGAAAACTAAATTTACAGGGGTAAACGAAATAAAAAGGCGACCACTCATTTGAAGTGCCCCCATAAAGTTAAACAGTTTCTCTTATCTTTTTTGACTAATTCTTTCATAAAAAAGGTAATTTTATAATTTAGTTATGCTAACTCTGAAGACATGTAGTCAAAGCCAAGAGATTGCTTTCATAATATTTCTCCCACTTTACTATTGATATTTGACATCTCCTTCGACTGAAGACATAGATGTAACGAAACGGTTAATGGAGGCGGGAAAGCTTATGGGTATTGAACTTCTTGACCATGTAATCATAGGGGACCATCAATTTATAAGTTTAAAAGAAAAGGGGTATATGTGACACTGTGCATTTTTCTTTCTTTCCGTTATAATAAGTGTTATTACTTAAAAAATAAGTGAAACTTGTTTAGATTAGAAAGGGAGTAAAAAATAGTGTTTGGATTTGGATCAAGAGATGTAGGAATAGACTTAGGAACAGCGAATACGCTTGTTTTCATCAAAGGGAAGGGCATCGTTTTAAGAGAGCCTTCCGTAGTAGCAAAAAACGTACAAAACGGTGACATTGTTGCAGTAGGTAACGATGCAAAAAATATGATTGGCCGTACTCCCGGTTCTATTGTGGCGATTCGCCCAATGAAGGATGGGGTTATCGCAGATTTTGATACTACCTCAGCCATGATAGAATACTATTTGAAAAATGCGATGAAGTCATCAGGAATGTCTTGGAGCAAGCCCAATGTCATGATTTGCGTACCTTTTGGTATTACTTCAGTAGAACAACGCGCTGTAATTGATGCTGCTAAGCAAGCAGGAGCTCGTGAAGCATTGACTATCGAAGAGCCGTTTGCAGCTGCCATCGGAGCTAATCTGCCAGTTTGGGAACCTACTGGAAGTATGGTCGTTGATATAGGTGGAGGAACTACAGAAGTTGCTGTTATTTCTCTTGGTGGAGTAGTAACGAGTGAATCCGTTCGTGTTGGCGGGGATGCAATGGACCAAGCAATTACAAGCTATGTTCGTAAGACGTATAACCTAACAATCGGTGAACGTACTGCAGAGGCAATCAAGATGGAAATTGGATCTGCACGTGTTATGGAAGCAGAAGAGTCTATGGATATTCGTGGACGTGACCTTGTGACGGGGTTACCAAAAACAATTGAAATATCATCAAAAGAGATCGCAAATGCATTGCGTGAATCTATTGCGTCTATCATTGATGGAGTGAAGAAAACGTTAGAACAGACTCCTCCAGAGCTTTCAGCAGATGTAATGGAGCGCGGCATTATGCTTACAGGTGGTGGAGCTTTACTTCGTAACCTGGACAAAGTAATTAGTGATCAAACGAATATGCCTGTATTTATCGCTGAAAACCCATTAGATTGTGTTGCAATCGGAACTGGTAAAGCGTTAGATCATATGGGATTATTGAAACGTCAACAAACAAAAGGTTAAGGGGAAGTGAGATATGCCACAGTTTTTTTCAAATAAGCGATTAATCTTGCTACTTGTAGGGATGATTTTTCTTGTGGCACTTATCAGCTTTACATTGCGCGATCGAAATCATGCATCATTGCCAGAACAATTAGTAAAAGATGTAGTCGGGTTTGGACAAACGTTGTTTTCCAAACCTACTCAATATGTAACGGGTGTTTTTAATAATATAGATTCTTTACTTAATACATATGATGAGAACAAAAGATTGAAAGCAAGATTAGAAGATTATGCCTCCTTACAAGCAGAAGTAAATGATTTAAAGCTCGAAAAAAAAGAATTACAAGAAATAGTTGATAAAAAAGAAGATCTTCGTGATTTCAACCCTATCCAAGCAACGGTTATTGCTCGTAATCCCGATCAATGGGAAGAGAAAATAATCATTAATCGGGGAGAAATTCATGGAGTAGAAGCAAATATGGCCGTAATGACTGCCAAAGGTCTAATTGGTAAGGTCATTTTAACTACTCCATATACCTCTACGGTTGAGCTTTTATCTACACAAAACCCGAATTATCGTGTATCAGCTGTCATTGCAAGCGAAGAGGGAGAAGTGTTTGGATTAATAGAAGGCTTTGACGAAGAACGAAAAGAATTAGTTCTGAAGAGAATTGATTCGGAGTTTGAGGTGAAAAAAGGGCAGAAAGTCACTACCTCAGGCTTGGGTGGAATATTCCCAAAAGGAATTTTAGTTGGTGAGGTAACTGAGGTTACCACAGATGATTATGGTTTGACTAAACTCGCTTACATTAAACCAGAGGCAAGCTTCTCTATATTGGACCATGTAATCATCGCAAATCGTTCTATGAACGGAGTAGATGGTTCTGATGGTGCTAATACGGAGGCTGACTTGGCTGCCGAGAAAGAGGCAGGGGATGGCTCATGATGCGATATCTAGTAGTGCTCATTTCGGTTCTATTATTTTATATGGAACCGATTTTTGGTCTTTTCTCGCCAATTGAGCTAAATAATGAACTTTATACACTAGTACCAAGGTTTTTAATTATATATTTGATTTTTGTTTCTATTTATTATGATAAAAAAAGGGCAATGTTATATGGATTGTTGTTTGGGCTCTTGTACGATGTCTTTTTCATTGATATTATTGGATTATATTCTTTTATTTACCCATTAATGTGCTTGGTAGCAAGTTTTATAGTAAAATTTATACACCAACACTTGCTGGTAGCTACTATCTTGTCGCTAGTTTTAGTGGCAGTAGTAGAGACATTGCTGTTCTTTTTCTATACAGCAATTGGTATTAAAATCATGACATTTAGTAGTTTTTATGAACATAATCTTTTACCAACAATGTTGGCGAACCTCATCTTTATATTGATGTTCGGATGGTTATTTAAATATATTCTTCTATACCGTTTTAATCAAAAAGCATTACTTCTTCAAAAATAATATTTTTTGGTTTCACAGTAGATCTGAGGTGACTTGATTGACGAAAAAGCAGTTAATATCGATTAAAGGAACGAAAGAGGGCCTTGTATTACGTTTAGACGATCAGTGTTCATACACAGAACTTTTAGAAGAATTAACGAAAAAGGTTTCTGATGAAGGTTTTGAAGGCCAGGCAGAAGTACTCTTACAACTTGGATATCGATATTGTAATGACGAACAGGCAAAAGAAATTATAAATTGTGTACAACAGACGGCACATCTCCGTGTTTCTAAAATACAGAGTGAAGTAATGACCGTTGAAGATTGTAATAGAAGATTATTAGAAAATCAGTCAGAGACATATGTTGGGATTGTAAGGTCTGGACAAGTCATCAAAGCAGTGGGCGACCTCGTGGTCATTGGAGATGTCAATCCGAATGGACGAGTAGTAGCTGGAGGAAATGTGTTTGTGCTTGGAAGGCTAAAGGGCATCGCACATGCTGGTTCAAATGGCAACAAAAATGCAGTCATCGCAGCTTCCTGGCTAGAGGCAACCCATCTAATAATTGATAATGTTATAGAAACGATGACGGATGAGTTAAGTGTCTTATCGGAGCAACCCGAAATGGAATGTGCTTATTTACATACTAATGGCTCTATCGCAATTGACCGTTTACAGGAGCTTAGATTAATAAGACCAAATTTATCGACATTTAAAGGAGGAAGCTAATGTGGGAGAAGCAATCGTAATAACTTCAGGTAAGGGAGGAGTCGGTAAAACGACGACCACTGCTAACCTTGGTACTGCATTGGCTTTGCAAGGTAAGAAAGTTTGTTTAATGGATACAGACATAGGTCTTAGAAACTTAGACGTTGTTCTAGGACTAGAAAATAGAATTATTTATGATTTAGTAGATGTTGTGGAAGGTCGCTGTAAGATTCACCAAGCATTAGTAAAGGATAAACGTTTTGAGGATAAACTTTACCTTTTGCCAGCAGCACAAACAACGGATAAAAATGCAGTCAATCCTGAACAGATGAGAGAACTGGTTACAGAGCTTAAACGAGATTATGACTATGTATTAATAGATTGTCCTGCAGGTATTGAACAAGGATATAAGAATGCGATTGCAGGAGCTGACAAAGCAATTGTTGTCACAACACCTGAAATTTCAGCTGTGCGTGATGCAGACCGTATAATCGGCTTGTTAGAGCAAGAGGAAGCTATCGATCCTCCAAAATTAATTATCAATCGAATCCGCCAGCATCTTATGCAAAGTGGAGACGCTTTAGATATCAATGAAATTACAACGCATTTATCCATCGATTTATTAGGAATCATAGCGGATGATGAGAATGTTATTACATCTTCTAATAAGGGTGAGCCTGTAGTAATGGACCCATCTAACCGTGCTGCACTTGGTTATCGAAACATTGCAAGACGCATTCTAGGAGAATCCGTACCACTTATGTCAATGGATACCCCTAAAAAAGGCGTTATCTCTAAAATTAAATCTATTTTTGCTAAATAAAAAAATAAGAGACATTATAAGAAGGCACTCTCTGTTCTATTTTGAACAGAAAGTGTCTTCTTTGTTTGTGTATTTCTAACAACTTCAATTTTCACTTAAGACTCATGTATCATTGTTTTTTATCTCTTTATTATCCTGCTAGCCTTAAATCAACTCATCCTTTTGCTTAAAGGCGAATCACTACTCTACGTGTTTTTACTGAATTTAAACTTACCAAATCGACTTTACTGATTTTACTTTTCGTGTGTTTCTATTCTTCATAGGAAATACCTTATGCTTAATAATTTAAAAGGAAGATATTAATTGATTGAAGTGGAAGACGGCGACTCCCTCTTAAAATGTAGTCGTACCAATGGTTTCATTACGTATTTTAAAGTGAAAAAAATTTTTTTAACTCGTCTAACTGATCTTTTGCACCCTTATTAAACCACTTATTAAAAATATTGGAAACGAAGGCTGTGCTCCGCTAAAAATCTTGGTTAAAAATTCCATAAATATACTATTCTTGGATGCACTCTGTTTCTCTGCAGAACTTATGATGACGTACCCTCCCATATCTCTTTGCGTCGCACGCATACATTCCTTCGTTCGGTCTAGTCATAAGGCAGAGGCCGGCTATGCTCCAGCAGGGACTTGAAGTCGAATGTCGCGGTTGTGCCAGCTCTCTATGTCATCCAACTAAGTTAAACAACTAATGAAATGGTTCACGCTGCCGTTTGAAGAACAGTCAGGTCTTGTATCATGCGTTCTGACTGAAACATCTGTTTCTTCGTACAGAGGCCATGTGCGATTTTTAATAGTTTGCCACATAAGACCACCATGGCTTCTTTCTTTCTTAAAGGGTTTACTGGGCGTTCAATATAATAATGATACAGTGCCTTAAAGGCAGGATTGTAACGAATCATAGGCAAGATGGCTCGGAAGAGGGCTGCACGCAATTTTCTGCGTCCTCGTTTAGAAATCTTCTTTTGTCCCTTTTGTTCACCCGAGGAGTTCTCCCGTAATGTCAGTCCCGCTAGTTTGATAATTTGGCGTGGACTATGAAAGTTAGTGAACGGCCCTACCTCTGATAACAGCTCGACGGCTGTATTGGGGCCGACCCCCTCGATAGATACCAAAAAGAGATAATCGGGCATATTCTGAGCGATTTCTTGTAACCGTTCTGCCAGTAATTCATACTGTTGTTGAACGAGTCTATATTGCATAACCAAGGTATGAATCTCAAATCGAGCCATCTCCAGGCCTTCGGTCAACCCGATCGAGATTTCAGCGGCTTCCTTGAGTTTAACTATTTTGGGAGAAGAGACACACTTTAACCCAGCAACCTCTTTGTAGAAAGGGAGTAGCTCCGCCACTTCTTTTTCTCGAAGGTCCTCTGGTAATGGTGTTTTCTCCAGCACTGCCAGGGCGGTTTTCCCGATGTCTTTAAAGACATGTTGGAATTCTGGGAAGAACCGATCTGTCCATCGAATGATTCGATTGGTAATGATGCCAAGCTCTTTCTGAAGCGAGGCGCGATGGGATGCACCATTGCGCAGTTCCGCTTCGATGCCTTCTAAAATGCGTGGGAAGCTGAACCGCCCATCGCGGATTAGCTTGGCGATGACCATCGCATCCTTCACATCGTTCTTTGTCTGTAGATTGTCATCCAATTCTTTGGATTTCTTCACGTGACTAGGATTCACAAGCACATAGCGGATGCCATGCGCTGTTAAATGGGCCGCTAGGTTCATCCAGTAGTGTCCCGTTGGTTCGAACCCAACAAGGATTTCTGATTTCTCGTGTTTGTTTTTTAATGCGAGTAGCTGTTCATAGAAGGTCGTAAATCCTTCTGCCGACTGTCTGATAGGGAATGACTTATGCAATACTCGTCCACGGTCGTCTACAGCACATGCGTAATGTTTGCGCTTGGCGATATCGATCCCAATGACCAACGTCTTTTCACTCACTTGATTAATTTTATGATTCGTACTATTATTCATAAGAGGCCCTCCTATATATGTTTTGAGTATTCAATTGGTTGTTGTTACTCTAGCATCATATAAGAGGGTTCTTTTTTTTTCAAGAGCCTGTAAAGTAATCATACAGGAATGCTCCAGCCGGAATAGCATGAGGTGAAGACCCCCGCAGGAGCACAGCGACGAGGAGGCTGAAGCCATGCCGGCGGAAAGCGCCCGTCTGGAACGCAAATCAAAGTCTACTCGCTTTTAATCTCTTTAAAAGTATATAAAATAAATAAATTCATAAATAGAAGCAAGCTTACCTAATCAAAAACCTCCATAATTCTTGATTGAAGTGGAAGACGGCGACTCCAGCCGGAATAGCATGAGGTGAAGACCCCGCAGGAGCACAGCGACGAGGAGGCTGAAGCCATGCCGGCGGAAAGCGTCCGTCTGGAATGCAAATCAGAGTCTACTCGTTATTAATACTCTTTAAAAGTATTTAAAATAGATAAATTCATAAATAGAAGCAAGCTTACCTAATCAAAAACCTCCCTAGTTCTTGATTGAAGTGGAAGATGGCGACTCCAGCCGGAATAGCATGAGGTGAAGACCCCGCAGGAGCACAGCGACGAGGAGGCTGAGGCCATGCCGGCGGAAAGCCTCCGTCTGGAACGTAAATCAAAATCTACTTACTATTAATTTCATTTACCTCTTAAACAAGAACGTTAAAATTATTAGGAATTCCATTTTTCTATCATGAAATGGGACAGATAGTCATATATTTTTTTAGGGGGAATGTTATGCTATCGAAAAGAAAATGGGTTCTTGCATTTCTATTAGTATTTACTTTTATCGCGATGGACAAATTAGAAGAAAATGATGCACTGTCTACTAACTATGCGTCTAAACTTTTAGCTCCTCAAAAGCCTACAGAAATGTATCAAAAAGTAAGAGATTGGATTACCCCAAACGAGGAAGTAGTCACAGTGAGTGGACCGCTTTTAGAAAATCCAGTACTGGAGTACAGCACTATTCAACCATATAGTGAGGGGGCAGTCCTGTCGCTCTCTGCTTCACAGGAAATTGGAGCTTCTGAAAATGGTCTGATTATATTTACTGGCTACAAAAAGAAAACTGGCAAGACTATATCTATTTTATACGACAATGGAGAAACAGTTACTTATGGATTTGTGGAGGATTTCTTCCAGCTACCGTATACTTCTGTAAGCGCTGGAGAAATATTTGCATCAGTAAAGCGAGATATACTGTATGTGCAAGTAGAGAAGGATGGGGAAGTATTAGATACGACGGAAATCGTTGACTGGCTAGCTTTAAACTATGAAGAATAGGCTTTTCCGAATACATCCGATTATGATCCCCTTTCTTCTTTTTTTCTATTTATCTGGAGAGATTGCAGTTTATGCTATCGTTTTCGGCTCTCTCATCTTACATGAATTAGGTCATTTAGGAGCTGCAAAGCTAGTTGGTGGGAAAATATATTCATGTACGATTCTCCCGTATGGAGGAGAAATTAAAATCGAACAATTTTCTAAATGGGAAAAGAGAGAGCAACTTGTTGTTATTTTTGGAGGACCATTTGTTACTTTGTTAGTTCTTTTATTAAGTCTAATTTTGCATTTTCCACAGGTGGAGCTACTTACCTACACGCAGCTAGTAATCCTAGGATTAAATTTACTTCCTATTTATCCACTTGATGGCGGACGCGTTATCTATTCAATATTTCCGAACTTTTATATCGAGTTAGTCAGTTTTTCTCTATGGATCAGTATGCTAATCTTTTATACCAGTCTGTACTACTTTCCTAAAGGTTTATTTGTATCGCTAATCTTTTTATTTGTTGCTATACAAAATTATTCTTCTTGGAGATTTAGAAAGTACAAGCTAGCATTTGATCGAATGACGAAAAACGCTTGACTCGATTTTTTATATGTGTTAACATTTTAATGTTATTGTTTGTAGCAGCACCCGTTGCTACAACCGCTCTGAAAAGGTTCAAGCATTCGAGTGATCGAATCACCTTTTGTAAGGCGAGTCTTAGTCTAAGAGGAGGTGCAGGTAAATGTACGCAATTATTGAAACTGGTGGTAAACAAATCAAAGTTGAACAAGGGCAAGAAATCTATATTGAAAAATTAGATGTAAACGCTGATGAAGTTGTAACTTTTGATAAAGTTTTATTCGTAGGTGGGAATGATGTTAAAGTTGGTGCTCCATTCGTGGAAGGTGCTAAAGTTACAGCGAAAGTTGTAAAAAACGGCAAAGCTAAAAAAATCATCGTTTTCAAATACAAAGCTAAAAAGAACTATCGTAAAAAACAAGGTCACCGTCAACCATATACTAAATTAGTAGTAGAATCTATTAGCTTATAATATGATTAAAGTGACTGTTACACGAGATCAATCAGGTCTTATTCATTCCTTTGAAATGAAAGGACATGCTGATTTTGCTGAACATGGGAAGGATTTAGTTTGTGCAGGAGCTTCTGCTGTATCATTTGGTGCAGTGAATGCCATTATCTCACTTACAAAAATTACTCCTATTATTAAGCAAAAGGGTGACGGAGGGTATTTATACGTTGAAGTACCTAGCATTGAAAGCTCTGAAAAAGCTGCAAGCATGCAGTTAATATTGGAGTCAATGATTGTATCTTTACAAACGATTGAGCAAGATTACGCTAAGTATATAAAAATAACCTTCAAAAAGTAGGAGGTGGAACATATGTTAAGATTAAATCTTCAGTTTTTCGCATCGAAAAAAGGAGTAGGTTCGACTAAAAATGGTCGTGACTCTCAATCGAAACGTCTAGGCGCTAAACGTGCTGATGGACAATTCGTATCAGGCGGATCAATTTTATTCCGTCAACGCGGTACAAAAATTCACCCAGGTGAAAACGTTGGCCGTGGTGGAGATGACACACTTTTCGCGAAAGTTGACGGTGTAGTGCGCTTTGAGCGTTTCGGCCGCGACAAGAAAAAAGTAAGTGTATATCCTGTAGCTCAAGAAGCTTAATTTACAAAATAAGAGGACTGCATTTATGCAGTCCTTTTTTATTTTCTTAAATAACAAAAAAGTAATCATACTCCTGCACAAAATAATTCTATACCTGTTATACTAGAAGAATAGTAAACGTTGGAGCGTGTATACTAATATGAATCCTAAAAATATATCAATTAACGAAGTACTTCGTCATTCCATGCATGATTTTTTAAATCATATGCATTTAATTCAAATGAATTTGGATATCGGTAGACCCGAAGAGGCTAAACAATTAATTCATAGGTATTCAAAGAAGTGCGCCCAATTCTTCGATTTAAACAATTTAGGATTGTTAAAGACGAATGAATGGCTGCAAACGTTTCCTATAACGTATAGTCAGATGACTTTAGAAATTCAAACATCTGTGTCAAAACGTGGACTAGAAATGTTCGATTATGAATTAGAAAATATTCTCGATTGCTTTGTGCAAACTATTTATCCTAAGCTGCAAGGCTATCAAGAACAGATTCTAAAGGTTCATATCCATTCAAATGAATTACTTGAAGTTATAATTGAAGTAAATGGAGATTGGTCTCCATTCTCTTGGATAGAATATTCGAATCATGAATTATTTACTATGGAAAGACTGAACAACACAGTAGGATACCTGCAATTTAAGTTAGTTGCAAAGGAAAGATTGGAGTGAAATAAATGTTTGTCGATCACGTAAAGGTGTATGTAAAAGGTGGAGATGGCGGAGATGGTATGGTTGGTTTCCGTCGTGAGAAGTATGTTCCTATGGGAGGTCCCGCTGGGGGCGATGGAGGAAATGGAGGTAATGTAGTCTTTGAAGTAGATGAAGGATTACGTACTTTGATGGATTTCCGATATAAGCGACAGTTTAAAGCGAACCGAGGAGTACACGGTGGTAGTAAGAATATGCACGGTGCAAACGCGGATGATTTAATTGTTAAAGTACCAGAAGGCACTGTAGTGATGAACGAGGAAACTGGACAAGTTATCGCTGACCTAGTTGAGCATGGACAAAGAGCTGTGATCGCTAAAGGTGGACGAGGCGGACGCGGAAATTCACGTTTTGCAACACCAGCGAATCCAGCACCTGAGTTATCCGAAAAAGGAGAACCAGGAAACGAGTTAAACGTTGTTTTAGAGTTAAAAGTGTTAGCTGATGTAGGACTAGTAGGCTTCCCAAGCGTTGGTAAATCTACATTACTCTCTGTAGTATCAGCTGCTAAGCCTAAAATAGCATCATATCATTTTACAACCATTGTACCTAACTTAGGGTTAGTAGAAACGGAAGATCACCGTAGCTTTGTAATGGCTGATTTACCGGGACTTATCGAAGGTGCTCATCAAGGTGTAGGCCTTGGACATCAATTCCTGCGTCATATCGAACGTACTCGTGTAATTGTACATGTTATTGATATGTCTGGCATGGAAGGTCGCGAGCCTTACGAGGATTATGTAACGATTAATGAGGAGTTAAGACAATATAATTTACGTTTGACTGAACGTCCTCAAATTATAGTAGCAAACAAAATGGATATGCCTGAAGCAGAGGAAAACCTAAAAGCATTTAAAGAAAAAGTGGGAGCAGATGCAAAAATATTCCCTATTTCTGCAGTGTCTCGTCAAGGATTACAGGAATTACTCTTTGCTATAGCTGATATCTTAGAAGATGCTCCTGAGTATCCATTAGAGCATATGCAGGAAGAAGAAACAGAAACATCTGTCATGTACAAGCATGAAGCTTCTAAGGATGACTTTGTTATTTCTAGAGATGACGATGGTGCATTCGTGCTTTCTGGTGGAACTGTAGAAAGATTATTTAAAATGACAGATTTCAGTCGAGAAGATTCTATCCGCAGATTCTCTAGACAATTACGTGGAATGGGTATCGATGATGCTCTTCGTACACGTGGTGCAAAAGATGGAGATACTGTACGACTATTACAATTCGAGTTTGAATTTATCGAATAGGGAGATGGGAACCGCATGAAGGATGTTACAAGCCAACGATTTTTTCTAGTGAGAGAAGATGTGTTGACAGAAGCAATGCAAAAAACTTTAGAAGCTAAGCATCTCCTTCAATCGAGGAAAGTTTCTTCGATTTGGGATGCTGTGAAAGAAGTCGATTTATCGCGTAGTGCTTTTTACAAATATCGTGATGCGGTTTTTCCGTTCCATTCTATTGTACAAGAAAGAATCTTAACAGTTTTTTTACAGTTAGAGGACCGAGAAGGAACGCTTGCACGATTATTATCCCTAGTGGCTGATTATGCTTGCAATGTCTTAACAATTCACCAAACGATCCCGATACAGGGACGAGCTAGCGTGACATTGTCATTGGATGTAACAGCCATGGCAAAGGAATTAGACGAGTTTATAAACGAAATGAAGCGACTAGACTTTGTAGAATCAGCAGAAATAATTAGTTCTGGTGCTTTTTAAGGAGTGTTTGTGTATGATTAATCACCAAGTTGCTTTTCTTGGACCTGAGGCATCTTTTACCCACTTAGCAACACAGGCATTATTTCCAGAGGCACCATTGTTACCTATCCGTACGATTCCAGAGTGTATTGAGATGGTGAGCAACGGTCAAGTTGAAATAGCAGTAGTGCCATTAGAAAATGCGCTAGAAGGGACGGTTCCTTTAACAATAGATTATTTGTTTCACGAGGCTAACGTCTTTGTTATTGCAGAAATTCTATCACCGATAGCACAGCATTTAATGGTTCATCCAAATAATGAAAAAAGATGGGAAGAGATCTCAAACATTTACTCCCATCCTCATGCTTTGGCCCAGTGTCATAAATATTTGTATTACCGATTTGGTAAGGTTCCACTTGAGCAAGCATCCTCAACTGCAGCCGCAGCCAAATATGTCTCGGAGCACAGTGATCAATGTATTGCAGCAATTGCTAATACTTCAGCTGCTGAAGAATATGGGCTGAAAATCGTGGAACAAAATATTCATGATTTCCATTTTAACCATACTCGTTTCTTTGTCCTTTCAAAGACGAAAACAAGTATTGAAGAAATAGGTCATAACGGACAAATTAAAACGACGGTTATGATTACATTGCCAAAAGATGACCGATCTGGTGCTTTACATCAAGTGCTTTCCGTATTCGCTTGGCGTCAGCTGAACTTAAGTAAAATTGAATCTCGTCCGTTGAAGACGGGTCTAGGACAGTACTTTTTTATTATCGATGTGCTTGAAAATGAAAAAGCACCTATGATGAAAGGTGCGATGGAAGAGCTAATAGCTTTAGGGTGTGAAGTAAAATCACTCGGCTCCTACTATACATATGAAACAAAAGCGGAAGCAACCTCTAACTGAGATGCTT
Source organism: Psychrobacillus sp. FSL W7-1493 (assembly GCF_038004905.1). Taxonomy (NCBI): domain Bacteria; kingdom Bacillati; phylum Bacillota; class Bacilli; order Caryophanales; family Bacillaceae; genus Psychrobacillus; species Psychrobacillus sp. FSL W7-1493. Next base: position 1,640,279 of record NZ_JBBOSB010000001.1, read on the forward strand.
CCGCTTTTTTATCTAATCTGTGGATAAATTAATGTCTAGCTCCACCGCCTTGCCCCTCGGGGTCAAATGGGGAAACACTGCTCCTGCGCAAGCTCGTAGCAAACAGAAGCGTTTGCGGTGGCTGAGGAGCTGCCTCCTCGCATTTCCCCATTTGCCTGTCGGGGCAGACATAGGCGTTTGCGCTTTTCTTAATGAATATTAACCCTCGAACACATAGCCTTTTTCTCGTATTGCTTCGATTCCTCGTTGTAATACCTCTTCATTTGGAGCAGATAACAAATGAATGTGAAGTCCAGCAGTTAGCTCTAATAAAAAAGATGCCTCTGTTTCTTGGACTTTTTTTAAAAAGTTTTCAACATCATGGCGATTAGAAACCATGATAGAGGAGGTGATTTCTCCATAAACCGGATGCTCTACAGTTACACTTTCCACTGTGACACCTGCATCCACTAATGTGAGTAACTCGTCTTTCGTATCTTCTGACTTATGATTACAGGCAATTTTTCTTTTTACAAAGTTACTTTCCTCTTGATTGGGTAGTAAGATGTAACCTTGACTGGTAGACAAAATAGGATGGTTAATAGCTTTTAGTAAAGTGATATCACTGACGATAACCTGCCTACTTACATTAGTTAGCTTCGCAAGATCAGCTCCAGTGATTGGGGAGTTCTGTTCCTTTAAATAAGTCAAGATCCATTCTCTTCGCGCTGCCCCTTTTAATTTTTTCAATGTAAATCCCTCCAATCTTGCATAACGGTATAGTTACTATTCATAAGTTTATCATGAAGGGAAGTAACATTGTTTTAAAATCTGTGACCAATTTTTGATGTTACACATATTTTAATGTGAAGGAAGGAGGAAGACTTTGCAAATTCATATTGTCAAAAAGGGTGACACCCTTTGGAAAATCTCCAGAGAGTATGGAGTTTCTTTTGATGATTTAAAAAAGATTAACGCTCATTTAGCAAATCCAGAATATATAGTACCTGGCATGAAAATCTTCATCCCAGAAACTAAAAAGGCAGAGACTATGGTACATCCGTACGGAGATAATCGTCCCAACAAAAAGGGGATGATGGGGGATGGAACGGCGCAGCCTTACGATGGAAACCTTAAACATATGCAAAAAGCTCAGCCAGCTCAAGTAGCGCCGACACCTAAAGCTCAACCAGCACCACAAGTACCACCTATACAAAAAGCGGAACCTATTCAGACTATGCCTACCATGCCACCAATTCAACCTAAGGCGGAACCAAAAGCGATTCCAATCCCAATCCCAATTCCGATTCCAATTCGCGAATCCAAACCCACACCAGCTCCCGCGCCAAAACCAGTACCAAAACCTGCACCGAAACCTACACCAGCACCTAAGCCAATAGCTCAACCTAAACCAGTTCCAGTTCCAGCTCCAAAACCAGTTCAACCAATTCAACAACCAATTCAACAACCAGTACAACCAATTCAGGTACATCCGATGCCAATGCCTATACCAATTCCATGTCCACCAATGCACCAACCAGTATACACAATGCCATGTCCACCAATGCCTTGCCCACCGATGCCATGTCCGCCAGATTATCCTGTACACTATTTACCGCATATGCAACCAATGGCTGTTCAACCAACGACATCTGCTCCAATGCATATGATGTCTAAGCCAGAATTTGAAATGCCATCGCCAAATAACTGGATGCTAATTGAATCGACGACTATGGAAGCGGAGGGTCAGGTACACTTTAGTGCAACACCTAGTCATCCACGTATGCAAGTGGAAGAAAATGTTCATGAACAGGTAATGCAAATGTTTGTAGAGGATCCATCGTCTGCAATGGAAATGGCTTATGATTATATGCAACATACTCAGCAGCCACAAGCTCACCAAGCATATGCTCAGCCGGAATTTCAACAGTATCCTGCATATAATCAGGTCCAATGTTCATCATGTGGAGGCTCTAACCATGCTCAGCCAGAAATGTATGCACACAACCCATATTTAGGTGGCTATCCTTGCCCTCCACAACATTTTTACCAACCAAATTTTCATTGCCCACCATATCCTCATAGACACTTTTAAATGTGGATACTTATATAAAGCAAATTAAAAAGAATGTGTGGAAGTGGAAAAAGGAAGACGGTATTTTTTCAGTTAAGAAATATGCTTCCCAGGAACAGGCTGCAAAGATAGGCTATATTCATGATGAACTGTCTGCACTTAAAAAACCATTTGTCTTACCTATTATCCCGACTACCCAAAAAGGGTATATCATTCAGCCATGGTTCGAAAATAGTCGTGCAGTAAGCTACAAGGATAAAAAAGATCGATTAGCAACGTACACGTTACTGAAAAGAATGCATGGAACGAGAAGGAAAATAGAATGGGAAAAGAGCCCATTTCTTTATCCCTTTAACCTTATCTCTAAATGGCAAGCTAGGTATTTCAAGGTTTCAGAGATTGTGCCATTCATAGAAACGTACATTGGGTATAACCAAACTAAATTGCTTTTACATTATGGGGAGATTGCTCTTCGCGAAATTCGACCATTTAGTTTGAAGAATTTAACACTTTTACATGGGGATGTAGTTCATCATAATTTTCTAGTAAGAGATGATACGTATAAGATGATTGATTTTGATTTAGCGGTGCTAGGTCCAAAGGAAATGGAGTTTATCCTATGGATTCATCGAGTACTACCTGAAATGGACTACAATATTGAGTTATTTTTAAATGAGTTTCCAGAACTAGAAAAAATAATGTCCAAATACAAAGAAGCAATCATGTATCCGAATGAATTGTATAGAGAATGGTTATATGCATTTGCCTTACCAGAAGAACGTAAACAGAAGTTTATAAATCAGCTTATTCCGTATACGAACAAAGCTTTAACAAATTGGCCTATTTTATGCTATAATTTAAGTCAGCTATAATAGTTTACATGTAGTGGTCGCTCAAAGAACATGGGCGGCCCTCTTTGTTTGATATGTTATAATGATTAGAAGGATTGGTGGGAAATAAAGTATGTATGATTACATAAAAGGGCAGGTCACTCGAGTGACACCTGAATACGTTGTGTTAGAACAACAGGGAATTGGCTATCAATTGTTTACGCCTAATCCGTTCGCCTTTCAAAGAAGTGAGGAAGAAACGCAAGTCTTTACTTATCTACATGTAAGAGAGGATGCCCAACAATTAATGGGCTTTCCTAACCTGGCACAAAGAGAGCTATTTCGAAAATTGATCCTTGTATCTGGAATTGGACCTAAAGGTGCACTAGCCATACTAGCAAGTGGTGAGCCGACACATGTGATACAAGCGATTGAAAGAGAAGATGAATCGTTCTTGGTCAAGTTTCCCGGAGTAGGTAAAAAAACTGCAAGACAAATGATTCTAGATTTAAAAGGTAAATTAAATGACCTAATAGATATCGAACAGCTAGAATTTGAGGACGATGAGCCAAGCCTATTCACTGAGCATGATACTGTTCATGAAATGGAAGAGGCTATGCTCGCACTAACAGCTCTAGGATATTCAGAAAAAGAATTATCCAAAATCCGTCCTAAGCTTAAGGCAAATAATGAATTGACTACAACTGACGAATTCATGAAAAAATCATTGCAGCTACTATTCTCTGGTAAGTAAGAAAGGAGGAGTTTTGTTTGTCAGAACGTGTTATTTCCAGTGAAATTTCTTCCTATGATGAACCTTTTGAGCAATCCCTCCGTCCTCAGTTATTAACTCAGTATATTGGGCAAGATAAAATAAAGCATAATTTGGCTATATTTATTGAAGCTGCAAAAATGAGAAATGAGAGCTTGGATCATTGCTTACTTTATGGTCCACCGGGTCTTGGTAAAACCACACTTGCTGCTGTCATAGCTAACGAAATGAATGTTCAAATGAGGATGACAAGTGGTCCCGCAATTGAGCGTCCAGGTGATTTGGCAGCAATCGTTAGCTCTTTGGAGCCTGGCGATGTATTATTCATTGATGAAATCCATCGTTTAAACCGCTCGATTGAAGAGGTTCTTTATCCAGCTATGGAAGATTTCTGCTTAGATATTGTAGTAGGAAAAGGTCCCTCGGCAAGAAGTGTACGACTTGATCTTCCTCCCTTCACGTTAGTTGGAGCAACAACAAGAGCAGGCGCACTATCTGCCCCTTTACGAGATCGCTTTGGAGTACTGCTTCGTTTGGATTACTATGATGAAGAAGCCCTTACGTCAATTGTATTAAGAAGCGCAGAGCTATTCAATGCAGCAATAGATCATGAATCAGCTGGTGAAATTGCCCGTCGCTCTAGAGGCACCCCCCGTATTGCCAATCGTTTGTTAAAAAGGGTTAGGGATTATGCTCAAGTGAGAGGTAATGGTAACATTACGATAACTATTGCCAAAGAAGCGTTGGAACTATTACAGGTTGACCCTAGAGGGTTGGATCATATTGACCATAAACTGATTAATGCAATGATTGAGCGTTTTAGAGGTGGCCCCGTAGGGTTAGATACTATTGCAGCGAGTATTGGAGAAGAATCTACAACTATTGAGGATGTCTACGAGCCCTATTTAATGCAAATAGGCTTTATACAACGATCTCCTCGTGGAAGAATTGTAACTCCACTTGCTTATGAACATTTAGGAAAACCATTGCCAATCGATGGAAACAATTAATAAAGGATGTCCTTATAAATGAGAGTAGAAGATTTTGATTTTAATTTACCAGAAGAGTTAATCGCACAAGTACCGTTAGCTGATCGGACAAGCAGTAAGCTATTAATTACCGATTATGCGAACCAAAAGCTGACACATACAAATTTTTCGAAAATAATTGATGAATTGCATGAAGGTGACTGCTTGGTACTAAATGACACTAAGGTAATGCCTGCCCGACTAATGGGAACTAAAGAGGATACTGGTGCCAATATTGAGGTGCTTTTGTTAACTCAGTTGGAAGGGGATGAATGGGAAACTCTTGTCAAACCAGCTAAACGAGTGAAAATAGGCACAAAAATAGTGTTTGGTGAAGGATTATTGACAGCAGTATGTACCGGATTAAAAGATCACGGAGGAAGAATATTCCGTTTTGAGTATACTGGAGTATTCTTTGAGGTATTGGACAAGCTCGGCGAGATGCCATTACCACCTTATATTCATGAAAAATTGGAAGATAAGGATCGTTACCAAACGGTTTATGCAAAAGAACAAGGTTCAGCTGCTGCTCCAACGGCAGGCTTACATTTCACAAACGAACTACTAGAGGAGATAAAAGCGAAAGGTATTAAAATCGCATTTGTAACACTTCACGTAGGATTGGGTACATTCAGACCAGTAAGCGTTGATTCCATAGATGACCATGAGATGCATTCGGAATTCTACCGTGTTACACAGGAAACTGCTGAACTGATTAATGGAGTGAAGGAAGCTGGCGGTAAGGTAGTAGCAGTTGGTACCACTTCCACAAGAACATTGGAAACTGTCGCTACAAAATTTGATGGTACATTAAAAGAAGATAGCGGATGGACATCCATTTTCATTTATCCAGGATATGAATTTAAATGTATCGATGGAATGATTACTAACTTCCATTTACCGAAGTCCACACTTGTAATGCTAGTAAGTGCTTTAACATCAAAGGAATTTATATTGTCCGCATACCACGAAGCAATCGAGCAGCGTTATCGCTTCTTTAGCTTTGGAGATGCGATGTTTATAAAAGGAAGGAACTATTAAATGACTGCAATTACGTATGAGTTAATAAAAAAAGATAAACAAACAGGAGCCCGTCTTGGTATTGTACATACACCTCACGGGTCATTCGAGACACCCACCTTTATGCCGGTTGGAACACAAGCAACTGTTAAAACAATGGCTCCAGAAGAAATCAAAGAGATGGACGCAGGAATAATTTTAAGTAATACTTACCATCTGTGGCTTCGACCTGGACATGATATTATTCGTGAAGCTGGCGGATTACACAAATTTATGAATTGGGATCGAGCAATCTTAACAGATTCAGGTGGCTTCCAAGTATTTAGTTTAAGCGATATGCGTAAGATAGAAGAAGAAGGTGTGCATTTCCGCAATCACTTGAATGGGGACAAGCTATTTTTAAGTCCAGAAAAGTCGATGGAGATACAAAATGCACTAGGCTCTGATATTATGATGGCCTTTGATGAATGTCCTCCTTATCCAGCTACTTTCGAATATATGAAAGCATCTGTAGAGCGTACGTCTCGTTGGGCAGAACGATGCTTAACTGCTCATACAAATACTGATAAACAGGGCTTGTTCGGTATCATTCAAGGTGGAGAATATGAAGAGCTTCGTCGCCAGTCAGCGAAGGATTTAATTTCATTAGACTTCCCTGGTTATGCAATTGGTGGTTTATCTGTAGGTGAACCAAAAGACGTTATGAATCGAGTATTAGATTTCACAACTCCTTTAATGCCTGATAACAAGCCTCGTTACTTAATGGGAGTAGGTTCTCCAGACTCATTAATCGATGGCTCTATTCGTGGAGTGGATATGTTTGATTGCGTATTGCCGACACGAATTGCTCGTAACGGAACTTTCTTTACTCACAAAGGTAGATTAGTGATTAAAGGAGCTAAATTTGCTAGAGATTTTGGACCAATCGATGAGAAGTGTGATTGTTATACGTGTAAAAACTATTCTAGAGCATATATTCGTCATCTTTTCAAAGCAGACGAAACCTTTGGACTGCGTTTAGCATCTTACCATAATCTCCATTTCTTGATGAAATTAATGGAAAATGTACGTCAGGCGATAAGAGAAGATCGACTGTTAGATTTTAAAGAAGAGTTTTTTGAAGAGTATGGGTACAACAAACCAAATGCAAAAAACTTCTGATTCTTGTATACTGTATAAAGAGGCAAAGGAGGGGAAATATTAATGGATTTAGTAGGTTTATTGCCAATTATTGCTATGTTCGTCGTTATGTGGTTTTTTATCATTCGACCAGCGCAAAAGAGACAGAAAAGCACTGCCGAAATGCAAAGTAATCTAAAGCGTGGAGATCATATTATTACAGTAGGTGGATTACACGGTAAGGTAGATGCAGTGGATGATCAAACAATTTATGTAGTCGTAGCTGATGGTACTCGTTTACAATTTGAACGTGTTGCAGTTGGACGAGTGGTTACAGATTCTACAATTTAAGTAAAAGAACTTACTCTCTAATGAGTAAGTTTTTTTTTTGTGGGCAATATAAAATTGAGGTGAATTCTATGAATGATACTCTCATAATCATTTTGCGTACAATAGCATTGTATTGGATTATATTAGCTATTTTAAGAATTATGGGAAAAAGAGAAGTCGGCGAGCTAAGTATTTTTGACTTAGTTGTCTTTTTGTTGATTGCAGAAGTGGGTTCAGTTGCAATTGATAATCCGGAAAGTAATTTCTGGCATGCTTTTTTACCAATGGGAATCTTGCTGATTATTCAACTGATTGCCTCGTATACTTCCTTAAAGAGTAAAAAATTTAGAGATATGATGGAGGGCCATCCATCCATTATTATAAAAGATGGTGTGATAGTGGAAAAAGAGATGAGGAAACAGAGATATAATCTAGATGATTTGCTCCAACAGCTTAGAGAACAGCAGATTGGTTCTATTCGTTCAGTTTCCTACGCCTTTTTAGAGCCATCGGGAAACTTATCAGTTTTCAAAAAGAAAGAGGAGCAGTTTATATTTCCTTTAATTATTGATGGAGATATACAAATGGATCATCTTATTCGAATTGGAAAAAGTAAAGAATGGTTATTGGACGAACTGAATAAGAAAATGCTTTATGATTATAAAAAAGTATTCTATTGTTCCTATGAGGAAGAAGAATTATATATTCAACTCAAGACATCTTTTTAATTAAAAAGCCCAAAACCACCCTTTTGAAGGGGATCTTGGACTCTTACTTTTTAACTGTTGGACTTAAAATCTATTTTTAGAGCTTTTAGCTATTTTAAAAATCACACTTAGCTCTTTTCGTCGGATTTGTCCAAATAGTAATAGGCCGATTGTTAAATAAGCTAGAGTAAGTAAACAATCTATTATCAATGATTGGCTACCTATGGACACTAACATTGGTCGAGTAATAATAGTCAAAAGAAATACGACATAAGGTAAAGCGAAGAAAGAGAACCCAATTTGAGCTTCTTTCTTTTGTTTAAGTGAAGCGATATGTAGAAATGAAGTGATCAGAACACCAAATCCTATCGCAACAATTGCACCCTTCTCCTGGATGCCAGCCTGAGATGCTAAGAAAAATAGTAATAGTAGTTTACCTACCCCGCCATAAAGCGAGTTGAGAAATGCGCTATTAGAGCTATTGAGAGCCTGCAAGATAGAGAACAAAGGGCTTTGAATATAGTAAAAGAAAAAAATTGGAGATAGAATTTTCATATAGACTTCTGCGTTTTCAACATGAAACAGTTCATAGACTAGCTCACCACCATGTAAATAGAACAAGGTAGCTGCATAACAGCCCGTTAGCGTAGAAAATTTTAAAGATAAATGGATTCTCTCTTTAAGCAGACTATAGTTCTTTCTAGCATAAGCGTCACTTACAGCAGGTATAAGGACGATAGAGAGTGCAAAGGGTATAAAGGATGGGAAGAGTAGTAACGGTACTAAAACGCCTGAAATTACCCCATATAGCGTTGTAGCAGCAACAGCGCTTATACCCGTAATAGCTAAAGCCTTGATAAAAATGATAGGCTCCAAAAACCATGTGAATGAACCAAAAAGCTTACTGCCAGAAGAAGGTAGGGCTATAGCGAATAAAGGTGGTAGTGGGTAGGCCTTTTTAGACTTTGTATATGTTTGTTGTTTTTTCCACTTTTCATATCTCCATTTGAGATAAAGCAATGATGCTGCCTCTGCAACCAAAGCTAAGAACATGGCGTATGCAGCAGCTTCCTGTGGAGATGAAGATGTTAAAAATAAAGGCAAGGCAAAAGTGATTAGTAAGATACGAACTATTTGTTCAATTAGCTGGGCTATTGCTGTTTCTTCTAATTTAGCAATTCCTTGTAAAAATCCTCTTAAGATTCCACCAGCCGCTGCGATCGGGACAATAGCAATAGATACATAGAGAGTCATCGTGATTGCATCGTTTTTCAAAAGATTACTAGAAATAAGCGGAGTGACAAAAATAAAGATTGGTGTAAAAATAATCATAGATACTACGGTTACAATTACGGAAGTTCGCATAACTGTGAAATAATCAGATATAGCGTTTCTCGTTCGAAGCTCAGCTATAATTTTAGTTATAGCAATCGGTATACCCAATTGGATAAGGGATAAGAAGAAGATAAAGGCTGGATACGCCGTGCTGTAAATACCAACTGCCTCTTCTCCAGTCAACCGAACAAACTGCATGCGGTAAATAAAGCCTAAGAACTTGGACAAAAAAATGGCAAACATTAATACAATGGACCCTCTTAAATACGTTGACAAATTAAACACTTCCTTCTCAAATGCAGGAACTTCGTTTACAATAATAATATGCAAGCCACTTACCACATTATTCTATAAAGAGGTGCAGTATTTTGGAAAACTCATACAATCATATCTTTCTACACGTGCTACCAGCTTTAGAGAGCAAAAAGAGTGAATTTAAAGTTTATCAGTACGAAACAGTAACAGAACAAGATATTTGGAAGTATTGTGTGGAAAAGAAATGGAGGAAGCTAGATGTTCTTTCCTTATCTCTTCATCAGATTGTCAATGACGTTCTTTCTATTACACCAGCAGAGTATATGACTTACGAGCAAATTCAAAACTCTCGAACATCTAATTGGTTTGCAGACATTAACCAAGAGGAATTACAAGTCTTATTAAATCCTCAAAATGAGAAAAAATAAGCAAACAGTCATTTGACAGTAAGGGCATCGTGTTTCATAATAAATGTGTTGCATTTTTTTGGAATTGAAATAGATGGAATATTCTATTTCATAATTGTTTTTAGCAATAGTCTTTCTGACGAAGGAAGTCTGTGGTTATTCTTAGGAGGAAGTACATATGAAAACAAGAGGACGCATAGTTGCGTTTTTACTGCTTCTTGTAATTTTTGCAGGGACAATAAGCCCTACAGTTAGCGGAGTTTTAAATAATATTAAATTAGGGCTAGATTTACAAGGTGGTTTCGAGGTTCTCTATCAGGTTGAGGAACTTCAGGATGGACAAGAGATTACAGATGAGATCGTAGCAGATACGGCTTCAGCTTTAACTAGCCGCATCGACGTGCTTGGTGTAAGTGAGCCTAGTATTCAAATTGAGAATGATCACAGAATCAGGGTACAGCTAGCGGGTGTAGAGGATCAGGAGTCTGCAAGGGAATTGCTATCTACTCAAGCTAATCTAACATTCCGAGATTCTGACGATAATATAATGCTAGATGGTATGGACCTTAAAGAGGGCGGTGCTAAAGCGGCATTCAACCAGCAAGGCCAACCAATCGTTACATTAGAGTTGAAAGAGGCAAGCAAATTTGCAGAAGTAACGGAGCAAATAGCAGCAAGACCAGCTCCAGACAATGTATTAGTAATTTGGTTAGATTTTGAAGAAGGCGTAGATTCCTATGCTGCAGAGGTGTTAAAGGAAGATCCTAAATTTACTTCTAATCCGCGAGTATCTCAACGAATTAGTTCAGATAGTGTGGAAATCTCAGGATCATTTACAGTAGAAGAAACAAAAAATCTTTCTGGTATTTTAAATGCGGGAGCATTACCTGTTAAACTTACCGAAATTTTCTCTACTTCAGTTGGTGCGCAATTCGGTGAGCAAGCATTAGACAGCACTATTCTTGCTAGTATTATAGGTGTTGCGGCTATTTTCATATTTATGATTTTCTATTATCGCTTGCCAGGTCTGGTAGCAGTAATTTCCTTAGTCGTATATATCTTCTTAATCCTAGTCATATTTGATTGGATTAATGGGGTTCTTACTCTCCCAGGTATAGCAGCCATCGTTCTTGGGGTAGGGATGGCAGTCGATGCCAACATCCTAACATATGAACGGATAAGGGAAGAGCTAAGAGTTGGAAAATCGGTGAAAAAATCATTTGAGGCCGGAGCGAAATCTTCATTCTCAGCGATTTTTGATGCGAATGTCACCACCCTTTTAGCAGCAGTTGTATTATTCTATTTTGGTACAAGTTCTGTTAAAGGATTTGCGACACTTTTGATAATTAGTATTTTGGTTGTATTTATAACTGCAGTTTTTGCGTCACGTATTCTTTTAGGACTGCTAGTTCATAGTGGATACTTTGACAATAAACCAGGCTGGTTTGGGATTTCAAAAAAACGTGTTCACTCTCCTGAAGAGGAAGTAGATACGTTAGATTTAACAACGAAGTTTGATCGAGTAGACTTTGTTCATAACCGAAAAATTTATTATACAGCTTCTATTATTTTGACAGTTGCCGGAATTGTCATATTAAGTGTATTTAAGCTAAATCTAGGAATTGATTTCTCTTCTGGTACACGCGTACAGATTGACTCCACTACACCATTGACTCAGGAGATAGTTGCCGAGAAATTGGATGCTATTGGATTGTCTACTGAAGATATCGTCATTTCAGGTGACAATAGCGAAGGAGCAGTTGTCCGTTATAAGGATGAATTCTCTCAAGAAGAGATTAAAAATTTAAAAGCAGATATGAAAGAACAATTTGGAGCGGAACCACAAGTAAGTACAGTTTCACCTACGGTAGGTACGGAACTTGCTGCAAATGCAATGAAAGCATTGTTTTTCGCTGCGTTGGGTATAGTAATTTATGTGGCGTTTCGTTTTGAGTGGCGTATGGGTCTTGCAGCTATAGCTTCCTTACTCCACGATGTTTTCCTAATGGTAGCTATTTTTAGTATTTTACGTTTGGAAGTTGATATTACCTTTATCGCAGCTATATTAACGATAGTAGGTTATTCGATAAATGATACAATTGTAACTTTTGACAGAATTCGAGAAAACCTTCATCGTAGTAAAGCGATTACTACAGAAGAAGAACTTGCAACAATCGTTAATAAGTCTCTTCGCCAAACATTAGGACGTTCAGTCAACACTGTGTTGACAGTGGTTCTTGTAGTAGTAGCCTTATTATTATTTGGTGCTGAAGGTATTAGAAACTTCTCTATTGCACTGTTAATTGGTTTATTAGCAGGAACATATTCATCATTATTTATCGCAGCTCAGTTATGGTATGATCTGAAAGCCAAAGAGCTTCGTAAAACTGGTGGTATTAAAGTGGAAAAAGAAGAGAAAAAATGGGGTTCAGATGAGCCTGTAGTATAATGAAACAAAATAAGGGAGCAGGGTATTTTATACTCTGCCCCTTTTTTCTTTGCAGTAATATATTCATCCTTTCTTGTTTTATACGTTATAATAACTATTAAGGAAGTGAAGAAAAATGATCCAATCACAAAAAAGATGGAGAATATCTAGACCCAATGACGAATTAGTAAATTCTTTTGAAAAAGAGCTGACCATACCTCGCGTCTGTGCAAAAGTACTAGTTTCCAGAGGTTTTAATAGTGTAGAAGATGCTAAAAACTTTTTATATATAACGGAAGAACATATACATGACCCATTTCTCTTTGAAGGAATGGAGAAATTGGTAGCAAGAGTACATCAAGCAATAGACGCTGATGAAAAAATAATGATTTATGGCGATTACGATGCTGATGGAATAACAAGTACTACTGTCATGATAAAAACATTGGAGGCCCTTGGTGCCGATGTTATTTTTAAGATTCCAAACAGGTTTATAGACGGTTACGGACCAAGTGAGCGTTTATTCCAACAAGCTTATGATGAGGGTGTAAAACTTATCATTACAGTCGACAATGGGATATCAGGGATCCAGCAGATTCAGTTTGCAAAAGATTTAGGGATGGATGTCATTGTTACGGATCACCATGAACCAGGAGATGTGCTTCCAGCGGCAGATGTTATCATACATCCTGGTTTAAAAGATACAAGATATCCTTTTTCTCATTTAGCAGGCGTAGGAGTAGCTTTTAAAGTGGCTCATGCATTACTTGGTGAAATACCTAAAGACTTGTTTTATTTAGTAGCTATCGGTACAATTGCTGACCTTGTATCGGTTAAGGGAGAAAATCGATACTTCGTACAAGAAGGTATTAAGCAAATGAGAAAAACTACCAACATAGCGATAGAAGCTTTAGCAAATGTGAGTGGCGTAGAAATAAACACGATCAATGAAGAAACAATAGGTTTTATGTTCGGACCACGTATTAATGCTGTAGGTCGCCTTGGTGAAGCAGCCCCAGGGGTTGAGTTATTCATAACTGAAGATTCGAATCGAGCACTTGCACTTGCCAATATGCTGAATGATAAAAATAAGGAAAGACAAGCCATTGTTAAGCAAATCACAGATGAAGCGGTGGAACTCCTAGAGCAAAACCATACTATCGAGGGTCCAAGTGTCATCGTAGTTGGTAAGGAAGGGTGGAACCCTGGTGTTTTAGGAATAGTCGCTTCGAAATTAGTAGAGAAATATTATCGTCCTACAATTGTTCTTGGATTTGATCCGGATAAGCAAATTGCTAAAGGCTCTGCACGCAGTATCGAAGGCTTCCATATGTACAATGAACTAGCTAAGAATAGCGATATTGTTTCTCATTTTGGTGGTCACCCGATGGCGGCAGGTATGACGTTTCCACTTGAACATGTAGATGAGTTTAGAGAGAGGCTCAATGAGCAGGCAAGAGAATGCTTAACAGAGGAACAGTTAATACCTGTAGTATCCATAGACGTACCATTAGAAATGGATGAAATCTCTACCGAGTCCATAGAGTCTATTCAACGTCTTTCTCCATTTGGAATGGGGTTTGCTAAGCCAGTGTATTGTATAGAAAATATACAAGTAAATTCGGTAAAAAAGATTGGGTCTGCTCAAAATCATGTCAAAATGGAGCTAATGCAGGGAGCAGTCTTGTTAGATGCGGTTGGTTTTGGAAAAGGAGAGCTAGCTGATGAGATAGCACCAGCTACGAAGTTATCTTTTATAGGGGACTTGCAAATTAACGAGTGGAATGGTCGTAAGAAACCTCAGCTTATGATTCAGGATGCTAGAACAAATGAATGGCAGTTGTTTGATATACGTGGTGTGAGACAAGTAAATAGATGGTTACCAACCATTCCCGTTTCTCAGACTGTTTTTGTTTGTTTTAACAAAGAATCTATTTCCCATTTTGAATCCGTTGTTTCTGAAAATATATGGTCATGGGATAGCTTGATAAAAGAAAAAGTCAAAGCAAACTGTTTATGTCTCTTAGACTTGCCTGAAGATGAAGAGCAATTGATGAATTTATTACAATACCACGATTGGAAAAGAATCTATGCTCACTTTTTTGCATCGGAGTCGACTTACTTTGAGGGCTTACCTACGCGAGAACAGTTTAAATGGTACTATTCTTTCATCGCAAAAAGAAAAACATTTGCCTTAAAACAGCATATACAACAGCTATCTAAGCATACTGGATGGAGCCAAAATACAATTAATTTTATGTCAAAGGTGTTTTTTGAATTGAATTTTGTTAGAATAGAGGGTGGCACATTGGTGTTGAATGAAAATCTACCTAAAAGAGATTTATCGGAAGCACCAATCTATCAACAGCGTACAAAGCAAATTGATTTAGAGCAGAAGCTATTGTACGCACCATATAAAGAGCTGAAACAATGGTTTGAAGAGCGAAGAGCAGTACAAACCGTTCCTGAGGAGGAGCAAAAATGGATTTAAAGAAATATGTTACAATTGTAGAGGACTGGCCTAAACCAGGTATTCGTTTCAAGGATATTACAACAATTATGGATAATGGGGAAGCATATAAATATGCAACTGACCAAATTGTGGAATATGCCAAAGAAGTGGGTGTAGATATAATCGTTGGACCGGAAGCACGTGGATTTATCATTGGATGTCCAGTTGCTTATGCTTTAGGCATAGGTTTTGCACCAGTTCGCAAGGAAGGCAAGCTTCCTCGGGAAGTAATTCGTGCTGAGTACGGATTAGAATACGGGAAAGATGTTTTGACAATGCATAAAGATGCTGTAAAACCAGGGCAACGTGTACTAATTGTAGATGACTTGTTAGCTACAGGTGGTACAATTGAGGCTACTATCAAATTAGTAGAAGAACTTGGTGGTGTAGTAGTAGGTTGTGCATTCTTAATCGAATTGTCTTATTTAGATGGACGTGACAAGCTTAAGGACTATAACATCCGCACGTTGATGCAATACTAATATTCTTCTTTCTTTATTGACACAAATTGTGCATAATAAGAAAGTAATTGACTATACAAGATAAGGGTGGACTTTACAAGTCCCTCTTTTTTTTTATAAAATATAGCTTATATACTATTTTTGAAAAATAACGAAATCAGGTGAGTTAACATGGCAAAAGATCAGGTGAAGACAGCAGAAGATGTTTTTGAAACAGTTTCCACTTATATGAATAAAGAACATGTTGACTTCGTTAAGAAAGCATACGAATTGGCAGAGCATGCTCATAGAGAACAATTCCGTAATTCTGGGGAGCCATATATTCTACATCCCATACAAGTAGCAGGAATTCTTGCTGATCTTCAAATGGATCCCGAGACTGTTGCCGCTGGTTTTCTACATGATGTTGTAGAAGACACTGAATATACACGAGAAGATATTGTTCGTGAATTTAACGAAGAGGTTGCCCTGTTAGTAGAAGGGGTAACGAAATTAGGTAAAATTAAATATATGTCTAAAGAAGAACAGCAGGCTGAAAATCATCGGAAGATGTTTATAGCAATGGCACAGGATATTCGAATTATCTTGATTAAGCTTGCTGACCGTTTACATAATATGCGTACATTAAAGCATTTACCTGAGGAAAAACAACGACGTATATCTAACGAAACATTAGAGATTTTTGCACCTCTTGCCCACAGACTAGGGATTTCAGCAGTGAAATGGGAGCTAGAGGATACAGCATTGCGTTATTTAAATCCGCAGCAATATTATCGAATTGTTAATTTTATGAAGAAGAAGCGTACTGAGCGAGAGCTTTATTTAACGGATGTTATGGATGATATAAGAAATCAGCTAGATGAAATGGAAGTAGGAGCGGATATATCTGGGAGACCGAAGCATATTTACAGTATATATCGCAAAATGGTCGTTCAAAACAAGCAGTTCAATGAAATCTATGACTTATTAGCAATGCGAATCATTGTAAATAGTATTAAGGATTGCTACGCCGTTTTAGGGGTTATTCATACACTTTGGAAGCCAATGCCCGGACGATTTAAAGACTATATCGCTATGCCTAAGCAAAATATGTACCAATCCCTCCATACTACGGTAATCGGACCTAACGGAGAACCTTTAGAGGTTCAGATTCGTACTGAGGAAATGCATAATATTGCTGAATATGGGGTTGCAGCGCATTGGGCTTACAAAGAGGGCAAAAAGGTAGAGGCAGGCAAGCAAAACGTTGATTCCAAGCTTACTTGGTTTAGAGAAATCTTAGAATTTCAGCAGGAATCATCAAATGCTGAAGAATTTATGGAATCCCTCAAATTCGATTTGTTTTCTGATATGGTGTACGTATTCACTCCAAAGGGCGATGTAATTGAGCTTCCCGCTAGCTCTGTTCCAATAGATTTTGCGTATCGAGTCCACTCGGAGGTCGGTAACAAAACGATTGGTGCTAAAGTGAACGGAAAAATGGTACCGCTGGATACCAAGCTACAAACTGGAGATATTATTGAAGTTCTGACGTCTAAACAATCTTTTGGACCGAGTAGGGACTGGATAAAAATTGCTCAATCATCGCAGGCAAAAAATAAAATTAAGCAATTCTTTAAAAAACAGCTCAGAGAAGAAAATGTTATAAAAGGTAAAGAAGCTGTTGAAAAAGAAATAAAAGCTCAAGAGTTTGATATAAAGGAAGTTCTTACTTCTGAGAACATTAAAAGAGTATGCGAAAAATACGCTTTTGCCGGGGAAGAAGACTTATATGCAGCTGTCGGCTTTAGTGGAATAACTGCTCAACAGGTAGTAAACCGTTTAGCGGAAAAAATGCGCAAAATTCGTGACCAAGAAGAGGCGCTTGAAAAGATTAATACAGAAATGCAAACGCCTACGATTAAGAAAACAACAGAATCTGGCGTTGTAGTAAAAGGTATCGATAATCTGCTTATTCGTCTTTCCCGCTGCTGTAGTCCAGTGCCAGGAGATGCGATTGTTGGATTTATCACGAAAGGTAGAGGAGTTTCTGTTCATCGAGCGGACTGTCCGAATGTTCAAAATGACGATGCCCATTCTCGTATCATTGAAGTTG
The DNA here is from genome assembly GCF_038004905.1 of Psychrobacillus sp. FSL W7-1493. Lineage (NCBI taxonomy): Bacteria > Bacillati > Bacillota > Bacilli > Caryophanales > Bacillaceae > Psychrobacillus > Psychrobacillus sp. FSL W7-1493. The sequence continues at coordinate 1,657,631 of NZ_JBBOSB010000001.1, forward strand.
AGTGGGAGCAATCAGATAGCCCGTCGAAAAAGGAATATCAAGTAGATATCGAAGTATCTGCTTTTGATCGGACAGGCTTGCTAAACGAAGTACTCCAAGTAGTAAACGAATCTAAAACCAATATAGTTGCAGTTAGTGGCAAATCAGATAATGATATAGCTTCCATCCATCTGTCTATTTTAATCTCTAATATTGCACATCTGCACAAAGTTGTGGATCGAATTAAACAGCTATCAGATGTCTATTCTGTTCAGCGTATTATTAACTAATACAAACTATAAACTGAATTTAGTTAAAGGGAGTAAATTTAGATGAAAGTAGTTCTACAAAGATGTAAAAATGCAAAAGTAACAGTAGATGGCGAAATTACTGGTCAGATAGATCGTGGATATATGTTATTAGTAGGAATTACAACTACAGATACTGAAAAAGAAGTCGATTATTTAGTAGAGAAAATAGCGGGTCTACGGTTATTTGAGGATGAAGATGGTAAGATGAACCATTCCATTCAAGAAATGAATGGTTCCATTCTTTCTGTCTCTCAATTTACACTTTATGCAGATACTAAAAGAGGAAGACGTCCTAGTTTTATAGAGGCCGCTAGACCAGAACAAGCTAAGCCACTTTGGGAGCTGTTCAATAGCAAGTTACAGGCAAAGGAAATCCAAGTGGAAACAGGGGTTTTTGGAGCCATGATGGATGTCACTTTCACTAATGATGGCCCAGTAACTATCGTGCTTGAGGCTTAGTCTTAAAAACGAGACTGAAATAAATCCTACTTTATATTAAAAGTCCTGAAAATTTTACGAACAGTAAAATTTTCAGGACTTATTTTGTTTACTTCATGAATGTTAAAAGACAATTAGCTTTTTAATTATTTCAATTGACTATCAAAGTAGTCGATAATACCATTATATATTCCATGAGTTGCTTGTTCCCTAAATGCTCGTGTAGTCACATGCTGTTCTTCTGTTGGATTGCTCAAATATCCTAATTCTATGAGAATAGCAGGCTGCTTATTTTCTCGAAGTACTAAATAGTTACCTGGTTGAACACCACGATTTTTTAAGGAAATCATGTCACCGAGTCCTTTATGAACGTAGTTAGCAAGCTCTTTTTGATGGCTATTCATGTAGTACGTTGTATAGCCTCGTACGGAACTATTATTAATGGCATCGTAATGGAGACTTATGAAAGCATCGGCATTCACTTGATGCGCTATAGAAACTCTTTTACGTAAGTCTACATATTCATCCGATTGTCTGGTCATCCTAACATTAGCACCTGCAGCTTGCAGTTTAGAGGAGAGCAATTCAGCTGTTTTAAGCGTTATATCTTTTTCATCGGTCCCTAAAGCACCGGTTGTCCCACGATCATTTCCACCATGGCCGGCATCAATTACAATTGTTGCTCCTTTTAATGTCCCTTTTTTTCTTGTAACTTTTTCTTTCTTTTGCTCTTTCTCTGTTTCTTTTGAAGTTTCCGGAGTATTTGTTTCTTCTGAGGAGGATACTACCCAGTTAGCGATATACCCATTTTTTCCGTTTCCTAAATCGATTTTAAACCAGTCATTAATTGTCTCAATGACTTTAAATGATTCACCGGCCGCAGCTCTTTTCACTACTTCGCTGTTAGTATTACTCTCAGCGCGGATATTTGTTCCACTATATAGCACAGTAATGGACTCTGATGAAGTGGTCTTTGAACTAGATCCTACTGCATTTGTAAAACTACCATAAAAGCTGTAAAGCCATCCCTTTTTTCCTGTTTCAAGTTCTACTTGAACCCATTGGTGGTCCGTAGCAAGTACGTTAAATTGGTCTCCTTTGTTAACTTGACCTATTTTTTTTGAAGATAAGTCAGGTTTAGCACGTACATTTAAAGCATCCACAGAAATAACAAACTTTCTTTCTTTTATCGATGATGCCGGTGATGGGGTTTTTGTTGCCGTATGTTCAACTATAGTCACATATGTATTATTTACCCATCCCTTTTGTCCATTGTAATCAATTTCAACCCATTCATCTTCTGATTGATGTGCAACATACTTTTCTCCTTCATTTAATTTACCGATAACGGCTGAAGAAACTGAAGGAGCTGTACGAACGTTTAAATTATTTACTTTGGAGACAATTTGCTTATTGTCTAATCCTTCCGTTTCAATAGTTGCATACCAGCTAGCAACCCAACCAGTAGTATTTTTGTATTTAACTTTTAACCAATCATTTTCTTTTCCAACTACTGTGAGTTTATCATTTTTATGTACTGAACCAATTGTGTCATATGTTAATCCCGGACCACTACGCACCTTTAAAGATGATACACTTACTACAGCCTCTTGTTCTTGAGCTTGAACCTGTATATTAACAAAATGTATGAAGAGCGAAAATACTAGTAATAATGTTACCAATTTGTGGACTATTTTGTTATTCATTGGATCACCTCTCTCTTTATTGTAAATAGTCTAACAAAAAATTACTACCATTTATTTAAAAAGGTTGACTTATTTCATTTACGTTATTATGATAAAGTATAATTAAAAATTTAAACAAACCATTGACCGAAAAAGTAACTGTTTATAAGGAATGACAAGAGAGGGAAAGACGTGGCTGCAATCTTTCCTACAGACCCCTACAGTGAACAACATTCGAGAGGTTTTTTGTCGAAAGAGTATTCTTTAGTAGGCAAAAACGGATCTGGCCGTTATCCAGCGTTGAGAGGGTTAATTATATTAACCAACTAGGGTGGAACCGCGGAAGCTTAAAAGCTCTCGTCCCTTGCTATATGCAAGGGATGAGGGCTTTTTTTATTTGTATTTGAAGGGAGTCCAACATAATGGATATTAAATTACCAAGAGGAACACAAGATATTTTGCCATCTGAAACAGCAAAGTGGCAGATAGTAGAAGATTTAATAAGAGACGAGTGTCGTATGTTTCACTACAAAGAGATTAGAACACCTGTCTTTGAGCATACTGAACTATTTACTAGAGGAGTAGGAGATACAACTGATATCGTCCAAAAAGAAATGTACACGTTTCAGGACAGAGGAAATCGATCACTTACGTTAAGACCTGAAGGAACAGCATCAGTTGTACGATCATTTGTAGAACATAAGATGTTCGGATATCCTGATCAGCCAGTAAAGCTATATTACATGGGACCTATGTTCCGCTATGAGCGTCAACAAGCTGGTAGGTATCGTCAATTTGTTCAATTTGGTATGGAGGCAATCGGTAGTGCTGACCCAGCAATCGATGCTGAAGTAATATCTCTAGCTATGTCGATCTATAAAAAAGCTGGTTTAAAAAGCTTGAAACTAGTGATTAACTCACTAGGGGATACAGAAAGCCGAATCGCTCACAGAGAAGCTTTAGTGAACCATTTTGAACCGCATATCGAGGAATTTTGCTCTGATTGCCAAAATAGATTGCAAAAAAATCCACTGCGAATTTTAGACTGTAAGGTAGATCGTAACAATCCTTTGATGGCAAAAGCACCATCTTTAACAGATTTTTTAAATGAAGAATCTGCAGCATATTTTGAAAAAGTAAAACAATACTTAACCACGTTAAATATTGAGTTCGAGGTAGATCCTAATTTAGTACGAGGACTAGACTATTATAATCACACTGCATTTGAAATTATGAGTACTGCTGAGGGATTTGGTGCAATCACTACGCTAGCTGGTGGAGGAAGATATAACGGCTTAGTAGCGGAGCTAGGTGGGCCAGATTCTCCGGGTATCGGTTATGCGATGAGTATTGAAAGACTTCTACTGGCGATGGAGGCAGAAAAAATTGCGTTTCCAGACCATACTTCACTAGATGTTTACCTAGTGGCTATGGGTGAGGAAGCTAAGAAAAAAGTGACGGAGCTTACCTTTGAGCTGCGTCAAAACAAAATTTCTGCTGATATGGACTATTTAGACCGTAAAGTAAAGGCTCAGATGAAATCAGCGGACCGATTAAAAGCAAAAGCAGTGATTGTAATCGGTGAAGATGAACTCGAAAAACAAAGTGTTATGTTGAAAGATTTAACTACCGGGACTCAACAGCTAGTACCATTTACATCCTTAATAGATGAAGTTAAAAAATTAACGGAGGCAAAATAATCATGAACAGAACGCATACAAGTGGACAACTAAACGAACAACATATAGGTGAATCGGTTCAACTAATCGGTTGGGTTCAAAAACGAAGAGATTTGGGCGGACTAATTTTCGTTGATGTGAGAGACCGTACTGGTATTGTGCAAGTTGTATTTAATCCAGAAATTTCAGAAACTGCTCTACAGGTGGCAAATACGTTACGAAACGAATTTATCATTGAAATTAAAGGGAATGTCGTTGCACGTGCAGAAAATCAAATAAACCGCAACATCCCTTCTGGTGCAATTGAGGTTCAAGCAAATGAAATTTCCGTTATCAACGAGGCAAAAAATCCTCCTTTTTCAATTGAAAATCAAACAGACGCAGGGGAAGATGTCCGTTTAAAATATCGTTATCTAGATTTAAGAAGACCAGTGATGTATGACACGTTTAAAATGCGTTCAGATATTACAAAAACAGTTAGACGTTTCTTAGACGATGAAGGATTCCTTGAAGTAGAGACACCAATCTTAACAAAATCTACGCCAGAGGGAGCTCGAGATTACCTAGTACCAAGTCGTGTACATGGAGGAGAGTTTTACGCTTTACCTCAGTCTCCACAATTGTTTAAACAGTTGCTGATGGTTGGAGGATTTGAAAAGTACTATCAAATTGCTCGCTGTTTCCGTGACGAAGATTTACGTGCTGATCGTCAACCAGAATTTACACAAATTGATATGGAAATGAGCTTCCTGTCCATGGATGAAATTCTTGAGATGAATGAGCGCATGATGCAAAAGATCATGAAGGATGTTAAAGAAGTAGATGTTAGCATTCCATTCCCACGAATGGATTATGACGAAGCAATGGCAAGATTCGGATCAGATAAACCAGATGTTCGTTTTGGTTTAGAGTTAACAGATCTTTCAGAGCAAGTGAAGGATAGCTCCTTTAAAGTATTTGCATCTGCAGTAGAAGCTGGCGGCCAGGTTAAAGCTATTAACGTCAAAGGAGCAGCAGATAACTATTCACGTAAAGATATTGATGCCCTTGGAGAATATGCATCTCGTTATGGTGCAAAAGGTCTTGCATGGCTTAAAGTTGACGAGGAAGGCATTAAAGGGCCTATTGCAAAATTCTTTGAAGGTGAAGCGGCAAGTACGCTTATTCAAACTCTAGTTGCTGAAGCAGGAGATTTATTGCTATTTGTAGCTGACAAGAAATCAGTAGTTGCAGATGCACTTGGAGCGTTACGTTTGAAGCTTGGTAAAGATTTAAAGCTAATCGATGAAAGTCGTTATGCTTTCCTATGGGTCGTGAACTGGCCACTATTCGAGTATGATGAAAAAGAAGGACGTTATTACGCAGCCCACCATCCATTTACACGTCCTGCTGACGAAGACCTGCCGTTAATGGAAACTGATCCAAGCCAAGTAAAAGCACAAGCTTATGACCTTGTTTTAAATGGCTATGAGCTAGGTGGCGGATCTCTTCGTATTTATTCAAGAGAAGTACAGGAAAAAATGTTTGAGATTCTTGGATTCTCTGACGAAGAGGCAAAAGCTCAGTTTGGATTCTTAATGGAGGCGTTTGAATATGGTACACCTCCTCACGGTGGAGTAGCATTCGGATTAGACCGTTTAGTTATGCTTCTATCCGGAAGAACAAATCTTCGTGATACAATTGCTTTCCCTAAGACAGCAAGTGCTAGCTGCTTACTGACACAAGCACCAAGTCCAGTAGCAGAAGCACAGCTTGATGAACTACAGTTAAGCTTAAATAAAAAAGAACAATAAATAGTTACCACCTTTTAAGCATGAAATTTATGCTTAAAAGGTGTTTTTTTATTTGTGAGTTTAAATATAGGGGATGGAAGGAAGTTCCTCTTAAAACAGCGGGAATCGCACCTAAAAGTAGAGGAAATGACACCTAAATCACAATGAGGCGCCGCACGTAAGAGGGAGGGAAGTGCAACATAAAGAAGAGAAAGTGATACCTAATAAGTGAAGACACAATTAAAAGTAGAGAAAGTAATACCTAAAACACTCTTCCAAATACTAAAACTAAATAAAAATTGGAAGATAACAAAATCTAACTAAAATAATTTAAGATGAGGTCACATATACTTTTAAGAGATTATACATAATTGGGAGGATGATTGGAGTTATTGAAAAGGCATTACTCTTTATAATTTTATTAAGACTTGCATCTGGTAGCATAGAAATTACTGCAGCCATGTTTATGCTAAAGTTTAATGACTTAGAAAAAGCATTCTATATTAATTCAATGCTTGCACTAGTAGGGCCTTGCATTTTGATCGTTACGACAGGTATAGGTTTAATGGGATTAGCGGATAAAATATCTATGACTCGAATCGTATGCCTATTCGCAGGTATTTTATTAATACTCTTTAGTGTAAATTCAAAATGAGTTTATCAAATTATAAGCTAAAAAAACTAGCACATGTTTCCTTCTCAATAGTGAGAATGGAAGTTGGTGCTAATTTTTTTGAGGATTTATTAAATAACCGATAACTTGAAGGCATTATCGGTTTTATTTTTATATTTAACAATATTTTAAGCGGGCTTTTCATCTTTTTTTTCGATTTCACTAACTTTAACCAGCTTAAAGACAAGAAACGTGAGTATAATTCCTAGAACACCACAGCCTATATAAAAAGGATTGATATAGTTTTTCATGACTAATGATAGGATAGGTGGTCCTGCTGCTACTCCTAAAAAACGAGCAGAGCTGTAAAAGGAAGAAATGGTTCCTCGTTCTTCTTTTTTTATGTTTTCAGTAATAATCGCATCTAAAACAGGAAGGATGGCACCAATTGCGATTCCAAGAATGCTGGAAACGGCGATTAACAAAAAGATGCTGTCTTTTACAAATCCTATAAATACAACACTTGCCGAAGCAACGATGAGTGTAATAATCATTAGACGTTTAATCGTTTTTAATTGTCCCTTGATCTTTCTGCCAGTAATAAAGGATGCAATACATAAGAATAATAAAGGAATGGCTAATACAAACCCTTTTTTAATTCCTTTAATATCATGAATTTTCTCCAATATTTCTGATAGATAAAATAGAACCCCGAAAAGAACGAACATCGCAAATATTCCATTTAAAAATACCGAGGTTAACCACTTACCTTCAGCTTTAAATGTTTCCTTGACCTTGTTTAAGAATTCCTTAAGTTTATCTGGTTCTTCGTTATCTCCTTTAGGAACTTTAACGAAAAATAATATGAGTATGAAGGCGATGGCGCTAAAAATAGAGATAGAGAAAAATGGGAAGAACCATAATACAGCAGCTATAGCTGAACCTAGGATAGGGCTTAAAACTTTACCAAAAGTATTGGATGTCTCAATCAGACCTAAGGTGGAGCTTGTCTTCTCGGGGTCATCTTTAAACAAATCACCTACTAGAGGCAAGACAATCGGCATAGCACCGGCAGCACCCATACCTTGCAAAACCCTACCAATAATGATCATCATGTAAGGACTGTCCATTTTCCAGGAGGCCATTCCAGCTATAAGACCACCGATCAATGCTAAAAGTAAGCAAGGCAATATAATTTTCTTTCTCCCAAATCGATCAGATAAATAGCCAGCGACTGGAATAAGAATGATGGCAGCAATTGAGTAGCTAGTTATAATCATACTTGATTGAAAAGAACTAATATCTACCTTTTTCTCCAGTATTGGAAGCACGGGAATAAGCATGGAGTTCCCCAGTGTCATCACTAATGGAATCGAAGCTATACTAATAATAGTCATCTTGCTTACGATAAGATTTTCATCTTTCTTCCCCAACCTACACACCTCAATTTTTATAGAATAAAGGTATGTTCTCCTATAGGGATTTTTTTATGCATATGTTTATAAGAATTGACTTCTTGTTTAAAATAAAGAATAGTAAGCCTGAATTCCGAAGTATATACCAAAACCTATCATGGAAATAGAAGAGATGATGGATACAGTTTTTAAAAGAGGCGTAGATAGTAATTTTCTAGACCCACTAGAAATAGTAGCCATCGTCAGATCGACAAGTGTAATTCCTAATAAGATAGTAATACTATACAAAATAACCTCAATCCCTGATAAAGATCCACTTGCTCCTCCAACAAGTATGGAACCATAAATTCCAAGCCAAAATAAAATAGTCAAAGGATTCAATAGAGCCATAAGTAACCCAGATAGAAAGGAATGTCTTAACCTTACGACCTTTCGATATTTTGCATCCATAGAAATATTATTTACCGTTAACAAGTTTTCAATCCCTGTGTACATGAGGACAAAAAATCCAAAAGACCAAAGAAACGTTTTCATCATTGGATTGTCAATAAATTGTCCGACACCAAAGTACACCATTAACATGTAGAGAATGTCAGTTGCAATTGCTCCTAAACCAAAAAACCAAGCATGAAAAAACCCATTTTTTATGCCAGTGTTCAGCAAGGTTGCCTTTACAGGGCCGATTGGTGCAGCCAACGATATACCTAATATAAAATAAGTGGTTAGTGAATTCACATAGAGCCCTCCGTTTAAAGTCTTGTCTATGTATATTATTCATAGACAAGGATATCTAGGACTAGTTTTATAGAGTATTTTTATCGACGTTTGTAAGTGTGAAAGAAGGGTAAGGATATGGAAGAAAGGTGTTATATATGATATATCTACTAACCTTCATGATTCTGAATAGTCAAATAATATCATGGTATATTCATTGAAGTTTTAAAAGGGATATGCTATTATACAAGTAATACGAATCCTGATGTGTTCGCGAAACGCCAATCAGTTTTGACCGAACAATTATATCGTCGGGAGTCTGACTTTTATTGTTGATGACATGCCCTCTAGTTAGGGACTTCAAAGACAGTAAAGAGGACACCCACCTGCTCTGTGCGGGTTCAAAACGATAAGCACTATTAGTCGGCACGATTGGGATTCGTCTATTTAAAAAAGTCCCCTGTATTTTCAGGGGACTTTTTTAGTGGAATGAATAATAACTTTCAGAGACAGTTGCTCGTACAAAAACAATCATATTCGCAAAAACTTTTAAGCAAATTTAGTAATATAAAAATAAACTGCAAATTAGAATTCCTTTAATCCAATTTAGCATTTCCTAACGCTATAAAATTAGTGAATTTAGTAAATAGGTTATCTGTGTACCATAGTACACTCCATCGTTTATAATAAATTTTCAAGGGTAAAATATTAATAGAATAGCACTTGACTGGAACTAATGTGATAATATTTGAGTAGTGAAAAGATAAAACCAACTAATCTTATATAAATGGAGTGTTTTTTATGTTACATCAATTTTCTAGAAATGAACTTGCTATAGGAAGAGAAGGAGTAGAGCTGTTAAAGAATACAACAGTAGCTATTTTGGGTGTAGGAGGCGTTGGATCATTTGCTGCGGAAGCATGCGCCCGAAGTGGTGTGGGTAGAATTATTTTAGTAGATAAGGACAATGTGGATATAACAAATATAAATCGTCAATTAGTAGCTTACATGTCTACTGTAGGACGATCAAAATCTGAGGTAATGAAAGAAAGAATCGCAGACATTAATCCAGATTGTGAAGTAATTGATATGCATATGTTCTATACCGAAGAAACGTATGAACAATTTTTTGATATGAAAATTGATTATGTTATAGATGCATCGGATACAATAATATATAAAATTCATTTGATGAAAGAATGTTTAAAGCGTGGTATTAAAATAATTTCTAGTATGGGAGCTGCCAACAAAACAGATCCAACGAGATTTAAAATTGTTGATATTTCTAAGACACATACCGATCCACTTGCAAAAGTAATACGTACAAAGTTACGTAAGGAAGATCGTATTACAAAAGGAATTCCCGTTGTATTTTCAGATGAAAGTCCTATTGTAGTGAGAGAAGATGTAGTAGAAACAGTTGGAAAGCCAGATGCTGCTATCCGTAAAGCTAAGATGCCACCTTCCTCTAATGCATTTGTGCCGTCTGTGGTAGGTTTAATTTGTGCTAGTTGGGTAATAAATGACATTACAAAAAATATTACAATTAATAGAGTGCAGTAAATAGGTTGCAGTTTTTTTTACATCACTTATACTAAAACTAATCACATTTCAAACGAGGTGGAATCTAAAATGACTGAAACAAAAAATCAGGAAGAGCCAAAGAAAAAAATGACTCTTCAAGAAGCTGTTAAACAAAAGCTAGAAGAAAAGAAAAACCAAGCTGGTGGCGGTAACTTAAAAGGGGCTGGTCCAGCAGCTAATCAAAAAATGAAAAGTCAACAAACTAAAAAGGTAAGCAATACACGCAGAAAAATGGGTGTATAATCCTTATAATCATGCTTAAAAGATGAGACAAAACAAAACGCTACCGATGTTTTCGGTAGCGTTTTAAATTTTTATGACTCGTGTTCTCTTTTTACTTTATTTTTCCTTCTTAAAGTTCTCTAAACGATTATAAATAGCTGCCAATCGCTTTTCTTCGCCAGCATCTATCGGATCATAAAATCTTGTACCGACTAAATTATCTGGAAGATAGGTTTGTTTCACCCAACCACCGAACGTTCCTATTTTATGATCGTGAGGATATACATAGCCACCATGCCCAAGTTCCTTCGCACCAGCGTAATGAGTATCTTTTAAATGACTTGGAATATCCCCGGTTTTACCCGCATGGATACTGCTGATCGCCTTGTCGAGTGCTACATACGCAGAGTTGGATTTCTCGGATAAGCACATTAGAACTACTGCATTTGCCAGTGGAATACGTGCTTCCGGAAGCCCTAGTCTTTCTGCTGATTGAATTGCGGCTAATACTTGTGGTCCTACTGCAGGATTGGCAAGTCCAATATCCTCATAGCTCATCACCAAAAGTCTTCTACTGACAGCTACCAAATCCCCATTTTCTAAAAGGTGTGCAAGATAATATAAAGCTGCGTCCGTATCACTACCTCTCACTGATTTTTGAAGGGCTGATAATAAGTTATAAAAGTGAGAGCCCTTTTTATCTCCAAATACACCTACTCGATCAATAAGGCTATCCAGCGTAGAATCTTCTACTACGGTAATACCATCTTCTTCAAAGCTTGCAAAAATAGTTGATTCTAATAGAGTCAAAGCTTTACGAGCATCACCATTCGAGGCATCTGCAATCTTTAATAGTTGTTCTTCTGTAATTTTTATAGGGGTTTTACCGAGACCTTTAACGCTATCCTCTAAAGCTCTTTTTAGAAGAACGTCTACATCCTCCGTAGTAAGCCGCTTCAACTGTTTAATCTCTCCACAACGGGAGCGGATCGCTGGATTGACGTCATGGAAAGGATTTTCCGTTGTAGCACCGATCAGAATGATAGAACCATTTTCAACGTGTGGCAAAAGAGTATCTTGCTGTAGTTTGTTGAATCGGTGAATTTCGTCTAAGAATAATATAATCTTTCCACTGATTCTTGCGTCTGCAACAACATCCTCCACGTCTTTCTTACCAGCTTTAGTTGCATTTAAGGCTACAAAAGGGAGCTTGGTTGTTCCAGCTATGGCAAAAGCCAAAGAGGTTTTGCCTACACCTGGATCTCCGTACAGGAGCATGGAGGGAACATGTCCATTGATAATCATTTTATATAGAGCTGTATTTTTACCAATTACATGTTGCTGTCCTGCAATTTCATCTATTGTTTGTGGTCTCATTCGATAGGCTAACGGTTCATTTTGCAAAACGAATCTCTCCTTTTTCTATGTATTTATCAAGATTATTTTTATTTGTGGCTCAGGCTAAGCCTAAGCGGTGATAAAACTGCGCGAACGGTGATAAACCCTGCTGAACGGTGATAAATCCCTCCGAACGGTGATAAAACAAAGTATTGTAATTGACTTTAGAATATATTTGGCTATTTCAGTAAATTAAAAGCTTCAGCTAGTTGCATTTTTATTATTTTAACTTAGACATTTAAGAAACAAATGATTTTTTGTACTTTAAAACGTACATTTGTTCCTTTATTATATAGAAGATGGGACTAAAAGTCATTTTGAAGTCGTTAGCCCTATGAGTTATGCTATACTAGGGAAAGAATTTTTTATACCCTGATGAATATAACATTAAACGCAAAAATTATACTTAAGAATGATCAAATAAGTAATTTGTTAAATTAAAATGAGGTGAAAATGTTGAAATTTTCAACAAAGGGTCGGTATGGACTTACCATCATGGTAGCTTTAGGGAAACAGTATGGGGAAGGTCCACATGCTTTACGACAAATTGCTACGGAGCACTCCTTATCTGAAGCTTACTTAGAACAAATTGTATCACCCCTACGTAATGCTGGCTTAGTAAAAAGCGTTAGAGGAGCATATGGTGGTTATATGCTGTCTAAAGCGCCAAACGAGATAACTGCTGGCGACGTTATTCGTGTATTAGAGGGTCCAATTCAAATTGTAGAAGGTATAGATGAGGAAGCAGCAGCACAGCGCGAGCTTTGGTTAAGAATTCGTGATGCAGTTAAAAATGTGCTTGATACGACAACGATTGAAGATTTGTCCAAATACACAGAAGAAAACCCTGATTTGGAAGGGTACATGTTTTATATATAAGGAGTTAAGAGTTCACTATGAATAGAATATATTTAGATCATGCTGCAACAACACCTATGGCAGAGCAAGTTGTCCATACTTTAGTAGAAGAGATAAATAATGTTTATGGCAATGCATCAAGTATCCATCAAACAGGAAGAATTGCTCGAAAAAAATTAGATGATGCTCGAAGAATATTAGCTCAATCTATTGGAGCACAAGAAATTGAAATAACTATAACAAGTGGTGGGACAGAAGCAGACAACTACGCATTATTCGGCACTGCCTATGCCCGTAAAGCTTTAGGTAAACATATTATTACGACACAGATTGAGCATCATGCAATCTTGCATGCATGTCAGCAGCTTGAAAAAGAAGGCTTTGAAATAACCTACTTACCGGTTGATCGAACAGGTTTAATCAGTATAGATGACTTGAAAAAAGCTTTAAGACAAGATACTATTTTAGTTTCCATTATGTTTGCCAATAACGAGGTAGGAACGATTCAACCTATAAAAGAAATTGGCAGCATATTAAAGGATCATCAAGCATATTTCCATACAGATGCAGTACAAGCATACGGAAGTGTTTCAATTGATGTAAAAGAGACCTATATCGATTTGCTCAGTGTCTCCAGCCATAAAATTAACGGACCAAAAGGGATCGGTTTTCTATATCAAAATAAGGATATTTACCTTAAACCATTATTGTATGGTGGTCAGCAGGAGCGCAAAAAACGTGCAGGTACAGAAAATGTTCCGGCAATTGTTGCCTTTGCAAAAGCAGTGGAAATTAAGCAGCAAAACATTGAAAAAAGCAACGAGCATTATCGAACGTTAAGAGATACATTTGTTGAGCAATTACAAACAAATGGAGTAGAGTTTAAAATAAATGGATCACTAGAAAATTTACTACCTCATGTAGTAAATGTAAGTATCCCCAAAACAGATGTTGAGACTTTTCTCGTACAGTTAGATTTAGCTGGGATTGATGCGTCAAGTGGTTCTGCTTGTACCGCTGGCTCCATTGACCCTTCGCACGTCCTAGTAGCGATGTATGGTGAAAAAACACCTGAGCTGAGAAATTCAGTGCGATTCAGTTTTGGATTAAACAATACAAAAGAAGAAGCAATAGAAGCGGCCAATAAAATAAGTAAAATTATTCTTGGATAACTGAAAAGAGTGAGTTAAATGATGAAGAAAAAAGAAGATACAAGAGTAGTAGTAGGTATGTCTGGAGGAGTTGATTCCTCCGTAGCGGCCTATCTGCTAAAAGAGCAAGGTTACGATGTAATCGGTATATTTATGAAAAACTGGGATGACACCGATGAAAATGGTGTATGTACAGCAACAGAGGATTACGAAGATGTTATAAAGGTTTGTAATCAAATTGGTATCCCTTATTATGCTGTAAACTTTGAAAAACAGTATTGGGATAAAGTATTTTCTTACTTTTTAGAAGAATATAAGGCGGGAAGAACGCCAAACCCTGATGTGATGTGTAACAAGGAAATTAAATTTAAAGCATTTTTAGAGTATGCATTGGCACTTGGAGCTGATTATCTTGCAACAGGACATTATGCACAAGTAGAAGTTAAAGAAGGCCAAACGAGAATGCTGCGTGGTAAGGACAACAACAAAGACCAAACCTATTTCTTAAATCAACTTAACCAAGAGCAATTAGAGAAGGTCATGTTTCCAATCGGTCATTTAGAGAAGAAAAAAGTCCGTGAGATAGCATTAGAACAAGGTTTAGCAACTGCAACTAAGAAAGACTCTACTGGTATTTGCTTTATAGGTGAAAGAAACTTTAAAGAATTTTTAAGTCAGTACTTACCAGCTAAGCAAGGTACTATGGAAACAATGGACGGTCAAGTAATGGGTAAACATGATGGCTTAATGTATTACACAATTGGTCAACGCCATGGTTTAGGTATTGGTGGAGCTGGAGACCCTTGGTTTGTTATCGGAAAAGACCTAGCAAGAAATGTTTTATTAGTCGGTCAGAATATTAATAATGACGCCTTGTTCTCTACGAGTCTTACAGCTACTGACTTATCATTTACAACTACGCTAGACAAACCATCTTCCTTTACATGTACGGCTAAATTCCGCTATCGTCAGGAAGATGTCGGAGTTCACGTAGAGCTACTGTCTGAAAATCGTGTTCGTGTAGTATTTGATCAGCCAGTTCGTGCGATCACTCCAGGACAAGCAGTTGTTTTCTATCAAGGAGATGAGTGTCTTGGTGGAGCGACGATAGACGAGGTTTTTAAAGATGGACTTAAATTGGATTACGTTGGTTAATGGAGGTATTGGATTTGAATTACAATGAACTAGGGATACAAGCAATACAAGAAGAAAATTATGAAAAAGCAGCAGAATTGTTTAACAAAGCAATTGAAGAAAATCCAGAAGAATCAATTGGTTTTATAAACTTTGGAAACCTACTAGCTTCTATGAATGAAAATGAACGTGCTGAACGCTTTTTTCAAAAGGCAATCACATTAGACGAAGCTGCGACAGCCTTTTATAGCCTAGCTAATTTGTATTATAATACGGAGCGTTTTGAAGAAGCTGCGAAGCTTTATGAAAAAGCAATTGCAAAAGGTATTGAAGGTCCAGATGCTTATTTCATGCTAGGAAAAAGCTTTCAAAAGGTTGATCAAACGAAGCTTGCACTTCCATATCTTCAAAGAGCTTACGAATTAGACGAGACACAAGATATTCAGATTAAACTAACATATGGTATCGCTCTGGCAAGCCTTGAAATGTTCGATATAGCAGAACCAATTTTTAAAGAAATACTAGAGCTAGACCCAGAAAACGCAGATGCCCATTACAACATGGGAGTTTTATATGCAGTGTCTACATCTGACACAGAAAGCGCTCTTAAACATCTAAAAGCAGCTTTTACAATACAACCAAACTATGATCAAGCTAGATATGTATACGATATGATTTCACTACGCAATTAGGAAGTTAGGAGACGATTGAAATGACAAATGAAATAAATAACGAAAAACAATTTATATCAGGTCGACCAATCGTCTCTATCTTTCATAATCCGCAAAATCTTTTCTCCATTATTAAACTAAAGATAAAATCCACTAATACTACATACACAGATAAAGAAATAATTGTTACAGGTTATTTCCCCCAGTTAGTTTTAGAAGAAGCGTATAAATTTACAGGTGTTATAAAAAATCATCCAAAGTATGGTATACAGTTTCAAGTCGAAACGTTCCAAAAGGAGGTCCCGGCAACAGAGACAGGGATTGTTCATTATCTATCTAGTGATATGTTTCCTGGGATAGGTAGGAAGACCGCGGAGCTAATTGTTAAGAAACTAGGAGAAAATGCGATTAATCGAATTTTAGATGATCCAGCGTCTCTAGATATTATTCCAAAGCTAGGTGAAGATAAGAAACAAACTATTAGAGCCACATTAGAACAAAATTTAGGACTAGAAAAGGTTATGATTCAGCTAAATGAGTGGGGTTTTGGTCCCCAAGTTGCAATGAAAATCTATCAGGCCTATAGAGAAGAAACAATTGCTAAGTTAACGGAAAACCCATATCGTTTAATAGAAGATGTTGAGGGGGTTGGTTTTGTACGTGCTGACGAGTTAGGTTACAAGCTCGGGATAAAAGGAAACCATCCAGACCGTATAAAAGCAGCGATATACCATTTACTTCAAACTTCTTCGCTTAGTGAGGGCCATGTCTTTCAATATGCTGAGCAGCTCTTAGAAGACGTTAAAAGAATGCTTGAAAATGCACAAAGAGAGGAAATCTCTTATGAGTCAATAACACAATGTTGTATAGAGCTAGCTGAGGAAAGCAGGATTGTTGGAGAGGTAAATAAATTTTATATTCCATCTCTCTATTTTTCAGAGGTTGGCATCAGCTCCAAGGTAGAAACTTTACTAATGGATAAAGATATTCACCAATTTCCTTTAAAAGAAATTAAGAAGCATTTAGGTCCTTTAGAGAAACGTCTTGGTGTTAAATATGCCAATACACAAATCAAGGCTATTGAAACAGCTCTTAATTCGAATATTACGTTATTAACGGGTGGACCTGGTACGGGAAAAACAACCGTTGTACGAGGGATTGTAGAACTATACTCTGAATTGCACGGGCTGTCCTTAGATCCCAAGGAATGGGCAAAGGAGCAAAAGCCTTTTCCAATTGTTCTTGCTGCACCTACTGGTAGAGCAGCTAAGCGCTTAAGTGAATCTACAGAGCTGCCTGCAATGACCATTCATAGATTACTTGGTTTTAATGGCCAAGAGGACACCGATACAGAAGGTAAAGAAATTGAAGGAAGACTAGTTATTATTGATGAGACCTCTATGCTAGATACTTGGCTAGGTCATCAGCTTTTAAAAGCTATCCCTAAGGATGCTCAGGTTATTTTTGTTGGTGACCAAGACCAGCTCCCACCTGTTGGTCCAGGTCAGGTATTAAAGGACTTACTGGCATCTAAAAGAATTCCAACAGTCGAACTGGTGGATATTTATCGACAATCAGAGGGATCCTCCATTATAGAATTAGCACATGAAATGAAACAAGGAAGTGTACCTGCTACACTTACCGCTAAAACAAAAGATCGATCCTTTATCAAGGCAACTACTGAACAAATCCCTAAAGTAGTAGAACAAGTGTTAAAGGCGGCATTGTCTAAAGGTCAATCCATTCGAGAGATCCAAGTGCTAGCTCCTATGTATAGAGGGCCTGCTGGAATAGATGCGTTAAATAAAATGATTCAAGAGATGGTCAATCCGAATACCGATGGAACACGTAAGGAAATGACCTTTGGAGATACAATTTATCGAATAGGCGATAAAGTACTCCAGCTAGTAAATCAACCGGAAAGTAACGTTTTTAATGGTGATATGGGGGAAGTTGTTGCTATTTTTAGAGCCAATGAAACGGTTGAGAAGAAAGAGATGCTTGTTGTCTCTTTTGATGGCAATGAAGTTACGTATGAAAAGAATGACTTAAATCAAATTACTCTAGCGTATTGTTGCTCCGTTCATAAATCACAGGGGAGTGAGTTCCAAACAGTCATTATGCCTGTTACTAGAAGCTATATGAAAATGCTTAGACGTAACTTGCTTTACACTGGAATTACTCGCGCTAAAAATTTCTTAATTCTTTGTGGAGATCCAGAGGTATTTAAATTTGGCGTTGAACGAACAGATGACTTGCAGCGTTTAACTACATTGAAAGAACGTTTATCAGATGAAGAAAAAGAAGAAATAGAGACAAAATCTACATCATCTGTATCTGCAGAAAAAGGTCGTACTGAAGAGACATTGTCTGTTGAGGCTGATGAAGTGGACTCAACATATTTGTCAGCAGATAATTATCATTTAATCGATCCTCTTATAGGCATGAAGGGGATTACCCCATATGAGTTCTTAGATACAGATTGACATAGTACAAATTGTTAATTATAATCAAAATTGCATATAAAAACATGATGACGGAGAAAGTACTGTTGTTACCTGAAGAGAGAAGGGTTCCTTTGGCTGAAAGAATCCCCAGCGTATAACAATTAGGAAAGCTACTCCTGAGTGCAGCTAATACCTGCCGTAAATCTGCGTTAAGGATTCTTAAGAGACATAATAGGTTGTATTCTATTATGTAACTAGGGTGGTACCGCGAAATAATAGCTTTCGTCCCTTTTTGGGATGAAGGCTTTTTTTATTTTATTTTGCATAGCGTCAAATCTTTTGTTAAAGAGGAATAATTTTATTAGGAGGAAAGAAAAAATGAAACATTTAACTGGTGCACAAATTAGACAAATGTATTTAGACTTTTTTATAGAAAAAGGTCACTCACAGGAACCATCGGCGCCACTTGTACCGATTAATGACGCTTCACTTCTTTGGATCAATAGTGGAGTTGCTACGTTAAAAAAATATTTTGATGGACGTGTAATTCCAGAAAATCCAAGAATCACAAATGCACAAAAATCTATTCGTACAAATGATATTGAAAATGTAGGAAAGACAGCTAGACATCATACGTTCTTTGAAATGCTAGGTAACTTCTCAATCGGTGAATATTTTAAAAAAGAGGCAATTCATTGGGCTTGGGAGTTTTTGACTGATGAAAAGTGGATGGGCTTTGAACCTGAAAAGCTATCTATTACTATTCATCCAGAAGATGAAGAGGCATATGTTATTTGGAAGGATGAAATTGGTATTCCAGAAGAGCGTATTATTCGTTTAGAAGGAAACTTCTGGGATATTGGAGAAGGACCGAGTGGACCTAACTCAGAAATTTTCTATGACCGTGGTGAAACCTATGGTAATGATGTAAATGATCCAGAACTTTATCCAGGTGGAGAAAATGATCGATATTTAGAAATCTGGAACTTAGTTTTCTCTGAGTTTAACCATAATCCAGATCACACATATACACCATTACCAAAGCAAAACATCGATACTGGAATGGGCTTGGAGCGTATGGCTAGTGTTGTACAAAATGTTCCAACTAACTTTGATACAGACCTCTTCATGCCAATTATCGAGCAAACTGAAACAATTGCTGGTAAGAAGTATCGCCAAAACAAGGAAAATGACGTAGCTTTCAAAGTAATTGCTGACCATATTCGTACCGTTGCTTTTGCTATTGGAGATGGTGCTTTACCTTCCAATGAAGGACGTGGCTACGTACTGAGAAGACTTCTTCGTAGAGCTGTCCGTTTTGCAAAACAACTAGGTATCGATCAGCCATTTTTATTTGAGCTTGTACCTGTAGTAGGGGAAATCATGAAGGATTTCTATCCAGAAGTTACAGAGAAAAAAGACTTCATCATGCGTGTTATTAAAACAGAGGAAGAAAGATTCCATGAAACACTACATGACGGGCTTAGCATTTTAGAAAAAGTAATTGAGGAGCAGCGTTCAAAAGGTGAATCATTTATACCTGGAACAACTACTTTTACACTTTATGACACATACGGTTTCCCGATTGAGTTAACAGAGGAATATGCAGAAGAAGCAAATATGACAGTTGATCATGAGGGCTTTAAAGCTGAAATGGAAGCTCAACGTTCTAGAGCACGTGCTGCTCGTCAGAATGTAGATTCTATGCAGGTGCAATCTGCTGTTTTTAGTAACTTACAAGATGAAAGTGAGTTTGTTGGCTACGATACGTTAAGTGTCACTACAAAGGTTACCTCTATTGTACTTGGGCAAGAATTAGTTAATTCTGCACAAGAAGGCGATGAAGTGAAAATTATTTTAACCCAGACACCTTTCTATGCGGAAAGTGGGGGTCAAATAGCAGATCATGGAACAATTGAAAATGATAATTTCCGTGGTTTTGTAAAGGATGTTCAAAAAGCTCCAAATGGTCAAAATCTACACACTGTTATTATTGAGTCTGGAGAAATGACGGCTGGGGCTGACATAGTAGCTACAGTAGATCAAACATTAAGAGGGCATACTATAAAGAATCACTCAGCAACACATATCCTACATCAAGCTTTAAAAGACGTTCTAGGAACACATGTAAACCAAGCTGGCTCATATGTTGGACCAGATCGTTTACGCTTTGACTTTTCTCATTTTGGGCAAGTAACGAAAGAAGAGTTAGAAACAATCGAGCGTATAGTTAATGAAAAGGTGTGGGATAATATCCCGGTAGTAACTGGATATCACAATATTGAAGAGGCAAAAAATATGGGTGCCATGGCTCTTTTCGGAGAAAAATATGGAGATATTGTGAGAGTAGTTCAAATGGGAGCTTATTCATTAGAGCTTTGCGGTGGAGTGCATGTGAAAAACACCTCTGAGATAGGTTACTTTAAAATCCTTTCTGAAGGCGGTATCGGTGCAGGAACACGTCGTATCGAAGCAGTTACTGGAAAAGGTGCGTTTGAGGTTATTAAAGAGGAAGAAATGCTTCTTACGGAAGCTGCTTCACTAGTAAAAGCTCAACCAAAGGATTTAGTTATGAAGGTTTCTCAATTGTTAAGTGAATTGAAAAACATTCAAAGAGAAAATGAATCCTTATCTGCTAAAATCGCTAATAGTCAGGCATCTTCCGTTTTATCATCAGCTCAAACTATTAATGACATTACTGTGCTCTCTGTTAAAGTAGATGCTAAGGATAATAATCAGCTAAGACAAATGATGGATGATTTAAAACAAAAAATGGATAATGCTGTCATAGTTTTAGGTGCAGTAGATGAGGAAAAAGTAATGATTTCTGCTGGAGTGACTAAGGATTTAGTAGGTGGGAACTACCATGCTGGAAATATTGTCAAACTAGTCGCTGAACAATGTGGAGGTAAAGGTGGGGGTCGTCCGGACTTTGCCATGGCTGGGGCTAAAGACGCAAGTAAGCTGGAGCTTGCACTTAACTCCGTTTACGAATATATCAAATCAGTTTAAACTATTTCAAAAATAGGGTATACTTAACAAATAACTAAGCAAACATTATTACCAATTTGAAAGCGAGGTGCTGATCATGAGTTCATTTGATAAAACAATGAAATTCAATTTCCCAGAGGAATCGATGGAACAAGAAGTCAAACATGTGATGCTTCAGGTTCACTCTGCATTAGAGGAAAAAGGGTATAACTCTATAAATCAAATTGTTGGCTATTTACTTTCTGGTGATCCAGCTTATATTCCTCGCCATCAAGATGCTCGAAATATGATCCGTAAATTAGAACGAGATGAAATTTTAGAGGAGCTAGTTAAGTTCTATATTAAAAAGAATAATGAGGCGTAATTATGAGAATAATGGGTTTAGATGTCGGTTCTCGCACCGTGGGCATTGCAATAAGTGATGCCCTCGGTTGGACAGCCCAGGGAATTGAAACGATTAAAATTAACGAAGATGCACAAGAATTTGGGATGGAACGAATTGATGAATTGGTAAAACAACATCAAGTGAGTGAGTTCGTTGTAGGTTTTCCTAAAAACATGAATAATTCTATCGGACCGCGTGCAGAAGCTTCGGAACAATTCGCCAAGCTGTTAACTGATAAATATAACTTTCCAGTAACATTATGGGATGAAAGATTGACAACTATGGCTGCAGAACGTATGTTAATAGATGCGGATGTTAGTCGTAAAAAACGCAAGCTAGTTATTGACAAAATGGCTGCTGTAATGATTTTACAAGGATATCTTGATAGAAAAAACAGATGAGGTGACCACAAATGGACCACGGACAAGAAAATATCACAATCGTTGATGACAACGGAAATGAACAGCTTTGTAACGTATTATTTACATTTGAATCAGATGAATTCGGTAAATCTTATGTACTTTACTACCCAATCGGTGCTGAAGAAGATGAGAACGAAGAAATAGAAATTCATGCTTCTTCTTTCACTCCAAATGAAAACGGAGAAGATGGAGATTTACATCCAATCGAGACAGATGCTGAATGGGATATGATCGAAGAAATGTTAAACACATTTTTAGATGAAACAGAAGAAGACGAAGACTAATTCAAATCTAAAAAGGGTGGACTGAGTATTCTCATTCCATCCTTTTTCTTTTTGTGAAGCATCATGTATAATAAGGGAGAATAAAGGGGGAAAGCCCGTGGAAAACAAATCAAAAAAAGAGATAATGTTTGATCAGATGAAAAACAAAAAAAAAGAAGTAAAACTTGTTAGAAAAATAGTAATGATAATTGCATTAGTTCTCTTGGTCGTTATTGCTATAGCTGGATTCACTGGTTATAACTATGTAAAAGGTGCTCTTTCACCAATGGATCCTGACTCTACTGAGAAAGTGACTGTTGAAATTCCAATTGGCTCAGGTATCGATAGCATATCTTCGACTCTTGAAAAAAATGGAATAATTAAAAATGCAAAGATTTTCAAATACTATGTTAAGTTTAATAACCAATCTGATTTTCAAGCAGGTACATATGCATTGTCTAAGGATATGACTTTAGATGAAATTATCGAAAGTCTCAAAACTGGAAAAATTTATAGGGAACCACTACTAACCTTAACCATTCCAGAGGGATTGACTCTAGAGCAAATTGGAGATGTAGTGGAAAAGAAGACTGGAAATTCTTCTAAGGAATTCTTTGAGCTAGTTACTAACGCAGAATTTGTTGATCGAATGATGAGTAAGTATCCTACATTGTTAACAGAAGAAATTAAAGGGGAAAATATCCGCTACGCATTAGAGGGTTATTTATATCCATCGACATATCCATTTTACGAGGAAAATCCTACAAATGAAGAAATAGCAGAATTGTTATTGGCCCAAACGGACAAAGCATTGGCTCCTTATTATGAGCTGCTACAAGCAGAAGAAAAGTCGGTACATTGGCTGTTAACTTTTGCTTCCTTACTAGAAGAAGAGGCAACTGCTCAAACAGATCGTGAAAAGATAGCTAGCGTCTTTTATAACCGTATTGAAATCGATATGCCTTTACAAACCGATCCAACTGTACTATATGCCTTAGGTAGCCATAAGGAACGAGTATTATTTGAGGATTTAGAATATGATAATCCATATAACACGTATAAAAACAAAGGATTACCACCAGGTCCGATTGCAAATGCAGGGAAAATGTCCATAGAGGCAACATTAGATCCAGAAAAGACAGAATACTTCTATTTCCTAGCTGATAAAGAAGGAAAAAATCATTTTTCAAAGACATATGATGAACATCTTCAAAAAATAGACGAACATTTAAAATAATAAGCATGCAGGAGAAGGAAGGTTATCGCTTTCCTTCTCCTGCTATGTTATTATAAGATGGGTTTTTTACGTATCAGGTTATATTTGTCTGTTGATTATCCTTACACTTAGGAGTAGAATTTCGGGAAGCAGAGGTATCTCCAGTTTACATAACGAAATAACCTTGCATCTAAAAGGAGTTAAGCTATGAACATCAGTGAAGATTTTATGAAAAATCTAATTAAGCCGAGAGAACCTATCTTTGTTGAAATGGAGAGCTATGCAAAAGAAAACCATGTACCAATTATGCAATTGTCTGGAATGGAAGTATTGCTACAGTTACTCTCTTTACAGAAGCCAACCTCTATTTTAGAACTTGGAACAGCAATCGGTTATTCTTCTATGCGCATGGCCGACAAACTAGATGCTTCTATTGTCACAGTAGAGCGTGATGAGCAAAAAGCAATGCTAGCTAAGAAATATATTAACCGAGCCAACTTGGAGGAACGCATCAGAGTCATTATTGGAGACGCCTTAGAGTTAGATGAGGAAGCTTTGAATTATCAAAGATTTGATGCTATTTTTATTGATGCTGCAAAAGGACAATATAAAAAATTCTTTGAAAAGTACGCACCTTTGTTAAACGATAGGGGCGTTATTTACTGTGATAATATATTGTTAAACGGTCTCTCCGAGCTTCCAATAGAAGAGGTGCCGAGAAGGAAAAGAACCATGGTGCGAAACCAGCATCAGTTTATGGAATGGTTAATGCAGCATCCAGACTATGACACAGCATTCTTTTCTGTTGGAGACGGAATGCTAGTAAGTATAAAGAGGTGACAAGCATGAAAAAAGCAGAATTACTAGTGACACCTAAAAATGTAGAGCACATACGAGAGCTTCTACAGGCGGGTGCAGATGCTTTTTTAGTAGGCGAACAGTATTTTGGGTTAAGGCTAGCAGGAGAATTTACACTAGATGATATTCAAGCAGCGACAAAGCTAGTAAAAGAACATAATAAAAAAATATACGTTGCCATGAACGGCATTTTTCACAATGACAAAGTAGATGAACTTGGCCCTTATTTGCAGAAAATACAAGAAATCGGTGTAGATGCAATTGTATTTGGTGACCCGGCAGTAATTATTGCAAGGAGAGAGGCGGGAGTTACAATACCTCTTCATTGGAATACCGAACAAACAGCTACTAATTTCTTTACAGCAAACTATTGGGGAAAACGTGGTTCTACAAGAGCTGTTTTAGCTCGTGAGCTTAGCTTAGAAGAAGTGATAGATATAAAGGAAAATGCAAAAGTCGAAATAGAGGCGCAGGTGCACGGAATGACGTGTATGTTCCAGTCAAAGCGATCTTTAATCGGCAACTATTTTCTTTTTCAAGATAAAGCAATGGAAGTGGAAAATCGCTCTCAAAATAGAAATATGTTTTTACATGATAAAGAGCGATCGAATAAGTACCCTATCTTCGAAGATCAAAATGGAACCCATATTTTTAGTCCCAATGATATTTGTATGATTGATGAGTTAGATGAGTTTTTAGATGCAGGAGTGGATAGCTTGAAAATTGATGGCATTCTCCATGAAACGTCATATGTAACGGAAGTCACTAGCTACTATCGTCAGGCAATTGACGCGTACTATGAATCACGATCAGCTTATAAAGAGATTAAAAAGGAACTATTTAAGAAAATTGAAGCTATTCAACCTCCACTTAGACCCTTGGATACCGGATTCTATTTTAAAGAAACAGTATACTAATTGCGTAGCTCTTAGCTGAAATTATTTTCGGTTCAGAAAGGACAGAATTCATGTGATAAACACGAAAATAGATGAAATAAGTGAATTAGTCGACGGCAAACGTGTCATTACGAAAAAGCCTGAGTTATTGGCTCCGGCCGGTAGTCTAGAAAAATTGAAAATTGCTGTCCATTATGGTGCAGATGCAGTATTTATAGGTGGTAGAGAGTTTGGCTTACGTTCAAACGCAGGTAATTTCTCCATTGATGAAATGCGTGAGGGTGTCGAGTTTGCCAATCGATACGGAGCAAAAATTTATGTTACAACTAATATCTTTGCTCATAACGAAAATATGGACGGGCTAGAGGATTATTTAAAGTCAATAGAGGCTGCAGGAGTAACTGGAATTATTGTTGCAGATCCTTTAATTATAGAAACCTGTAGGGAGGCAGCTCCTAAGTTAGAAATTCATCTAAGTACTCAACAATCCCTTTCTAACTGGAAAGCAGTCCAATATTGGAAGGAAGAAGGCTTACACCGAGTTGTTTTAGCTCGAGAAACAAGCGGTGAAGAAATAAAGCTAATGAAAGAAAAAGTGGATATAGAGATTGAGACATTTATCCATGGAGCTATGTGTATAGCATATAGCGGTAGATGTACACTCTCTAATCATATGACTGCTCGTGATTCCAACAGAGGCGGCTGCTGTCAATCATGTCGTTGGGACTACGATCTCTACGAAGCAAGCTCTAATGGAGAAGAGAAAGCATTATTTGAAGAGGAAGATACTCCTTTTGCTATGAGTCCAAAAGATTTGAAGCTAGTTGAATCTATTCCTAAAATGATTGAAATGGGAATTGATTCACTAAAAGTAGAAGGCCGTATGAAATCTATTCACTATATAGCTACAGTTATTAGTGTATATCGTAAAGTCATCGATGCTTACTGTGCGGACACAGAAAACTTTGTTATGAAGCAGGAATGGTTGGAAGAGCTTGAAAAGTGTGCAAACCGAGAAGCAGATACAGCATTCTTTGAGGGTGAGCCTGGTGTTGAACAACAAATGTATGGCGTTCATGACAAAAAACTTGGATATGACTTTGTTGGGCTAGTTCTAGACTATAACGATGAAACACAAGTAGTAACATTACAGCAGAGAAACTACTTCAAGCCAGGAGATGAAGTGGAATTCTTTGGACCCGAAATCGACAACGTTCGATTAGTAATTGGTGAACTTAAAAATGAAAAGGGAAAAGTTCTAGATGCAGCAAGACATCCCTTAGAAATAGTTCAATTTACATGTCCGACTAAATTATATCCAAACAACATGATGAGAAAGGGGTTAAACTAATGGCTAAACGTACTCCGCTTATCATAGGTATCACTGGTGGTTCCGGTTCAGGAAAGACCAGCGTTACCCAAGCAATTAGTGAAGTTTTTAAAGACCATTCAGTAGTAGTTATTGAACAAGATTATTATTATAAAGACCAAAGCCATTTAGCTTTTGAAGAAAGATTGAATACAAATTACGATCATCCCTTTGCTTTTGACAATGACCTACTTATTCAGCATGTAAATGATTTGCTGAACGACAAAGCAATTGAAAAACCAATTTATGATTACGCACAGCACACGCGTTCAAGCGAGACAGTCCTGATCCAACCAAAGGATGTAATTATTTTAGAAGGTATACTAGTGCTAGAGGACGAGCGTTTAAGAAACCTCATGGATATTAAATTATTTGTAGATACAGACTCAGATTTACGTATTATTCGAAGAATTTTACGTGATATTCATGAGAGGGGCCGTACGGTAGAATCTGTAGTAGAGCAATATTTAACAGTCGTTCGCCCGATGCATAATCAGTTTATAGAGCCTACTAAAAGATATGCAGATGTAATTATTCCTGAAGGCGGTCAAAATGAGGTAGCAATCGATTTAATGGTTACAAAAATAAAAACTATTCTTGAAACTAATGCTATTGTATAATATGATGATGAAAGATTTACAAATATTTCATTAAATTCATATCATTTTAACTCGAAGCATATGAATAGGAAATATATGTTTATAAAGAGGGATTTTAAAGGAGTGTATGGAAGTGTCAACTGAGAAACAATTTCCGATGACTGTAGCAGGTAAACGTAAACTAGAAGAAGAATTAGAAGTATTAAAAACTGTAAAACGTAAAGAAGTCGTAGAACGTATCAAAATAGCTCGTAGCTTCGGTGATTTATCGGAGAATTCGGAGTATGATTCTGCTAAGGAAGACCAAGCTTTTGTTGAAGGAAGAATCTCTACAATTGAATCCATGATTCGAAATGCTGTGATTATCGAAGAGGAAGATAATAATGATGTTGTCTCTTTAGGTAAAACAGTAACATTTGTTGAAATTCCAGATGGAGATGAAGAAAGCTACACAATCGTTGGGTCTGCTGAAGCTGATCCTTTAGAAGGTCTTATCTCAAACGATTCTCCTATTGCTAAAGGCTTACTTGGAAAAACAACAGGAGATAAAGTGAAAATCCTTACTCCAGGCGGAGAAATGGATGTAGAAATTATTTCTATTTCATAAAAAACATTATATTTTAAAAATGAGGAGTAGACATTTATATGTTTACTCCTCATTTTAAATTTCAGGAAAATGAATTTTAGAGACAAAAGTCTCTTTGTATATGTAGAGGCAGGTGTAGGAGGAAGTCGAGACTCTTTCTTTTTGTTCACATTAATTCAACTTTAGTAGCTTACATGATTTTCTAAGAATAGAGTAGAATTGATCTCCGCTTTCGGCGGACGCTTTCCGCGGGGGGAGCGATAAGCCATCACCCATCGCTATCGCGCGTGGTTGTGATGTCTTATCTGTCTCCCTCCTCCCGCTGGAGTCGCCGCCTGTCGCTTCAATCAATATAGATAAATTAGCGATTAACTAGAAAATGTTATTAATAAGATGCAACTAACAGAGTCCATTTCATAAATGAAAACCACACAAATGAACCATGCCTTTTAGAGATTTTCTAAGAATGAAGTAGAATTGATCTCCGCTCTAGTCGGACGCTTTCCGCGGGGGGAGCGATAAGCGATCTCCCGTCGCTTATTGATATCTATAATGGATTTTGTTTTCTCCTCTTTAAAATTCTTCAACATATAATTTTTGGAATAAAAATGAGACTTGCTAAAAGGATTTTTATGTATTAAATTAGTTAGCACCTAATGTTATGAAACTTAGTGTCTATATTCACGTCTAATATTAATAGTTCTCTATCTTTAAAAGGAGGAAGAGTATGTCAGAGCAAAATCAAAGAATTAATTCACGCTTAAACAAAAATAATCGTAAGAAAAAAACAAATACAATATTGAATGTCCTAATTGGAGTAGTTCTTCTGTTAATCATTATAGTTGTTGTTAATTTAGTGACAGGTGATAAAGAGGAAAAAGATATTGCCCAAGACCCAAAGGAAACTGAATCCGTTTCAGAGAGTAGTGAAGTCGAAGAAGAGGAATCAGAAGACATTGAATTGACTACTGAGGAAATAGCCGAAGAGGACGAACAAAACGAAACAGCCACTGAAAACAATGATTCGACCACAGAGTCAGGCTCATCTTCTGACGGCTCAAATGAAATTACAGAAGAATCCGATGATCCAAATGTTGAGGCTGTGGTAGTAGACCCTTCATGGGAACCAATAGGGACAGCTCAAGTAGGAGAACATGTCTCGAGTTATACGAAGGATACAGTAGATTGGGAAGAGAAGGTTGACGCATTAGCTTACGCGGCAAACTTAGACCCTTCTAATATGATTGTCCAATTTCTGGGTAATGGTGGAAGTCCACAAAAATCTATAGGAACCGTTACATCTAAAGATGGAAAAGAAATTTATCGCATATCTTTAGAATGGGTCGATGGTCAAGGGTGGAAGCCAACCAAAAAAGAAAAGCTGTTATCAGCAAAATAAATATACAATGTGGGAGCGGTACTTGACTAAAGTGCCGCTCTCCTTTACTTTAAAAGAAGTACTTTTAGAGAGGGGTTTTTAATAATGAAGATTGCTGTAATTGGAGCAATGGAAGAAGAAGTAGAATTATTAAGAAATGCGGTTGAAAATGCAAAGACTATAGAAATTGCAAATAGTGAGTTTACAACTGGTACATATAAAAGCCATGAAATAATCCTGTTGAAAAGTGGAATTGGTAAAGTTAATGCAGCCATGTCTACTGCTATTCTTTTAAATGAGTATAAGCCAGATTATGTCATTAATACAGGATCTGCTGGCGGATATGATCCTCAGCTAGAAGTAGGAGCAATTGTCATTTCAGATGAAGTTCGACATCATGACGTAGATGTAACTGCATTTGGATATGAGATGGGACAGGTTCCTCAAATGCCACCTGCATTTAAATCGGACGAGCGTTTAATGAAGCTTGCAGAAGATGCGGTAAATGAAATCGGTGAGCATCAGGCCTCAACAGGCTTAATTGCTACTGGTGATACCTTTATGCATAATCCAGAACGAGTAGAACTAGTTCGGAGTTATTTTCCTTCTATGAAAGCTTGTGAAATGGAAGCTGCTGCCGTCGCGCAGGTTTGTCATCAATTTTCAGTGCCATTTGTAGTTATTCGGGCTCTTTCCGATATAGCAGGAAAAGAATCCTCGATTAGCTTTGATGAGTTTCTGCCAGTTGCAGCTAAGCATTCCACACAAATAGTGCTTCGTGTAATTGAAAACATTTAGTTGTCATTAATTGGACAAACTATAGCATAGAATGCATGTAATTAGTATTTCCTATATGTGCTATGATGAAAGTATTAAAAGCTTTCCACAATAGTCTAGGGGGAGATCAAATGGTTTTTATCATGGCTATGTCTGTTTTGGTTACAGCTGTATTAGCATTTGTAATGATTGCCGAAACAAGTGAAGATTAATTTTCTCTAGCTCTCTTGGTGTTTGATCCATCAAGAGAGTTTTTTTCATGGATGTAATACTGATAGAGCTTTACAAGCGCACGCTTTTCAATACGAGAAACATAGCTTCTTGAAATTTTTAATTGCTTAGAAATTTCTTTTTGAGTCATTGGCTCATGGCCTAATAGTCCATATCTACGAACGATGATATCTAGCTCTCGTTTCTCCAGTTGGGATAGGTGTTTATATAAACGATTGGTATCTTCTTCTTCCACTAGCTGTTCGTCCGAGCTTTTATCCAGTCCTTGTAGTAAATCGGTGATTTCTAAAGAATGTCCATCTTTATCCATTCCAATAGGCTCATGTAAAGAAATATCCTTTTGAACTTTTTTTAATGAACGCAAATACATAAGAATTTCATTTTCAATACAGCGAGCAGCATATGTTGCTAATTTTGTTTTCTTGGTAGGTGTATAGCTATTAACAGCTTTCATCAGCCCAATTGTCCCTATTGATATATAGTCATCTAAAAGCTCATGCTTCGGATGAAATTTCTTAACTACGTGTGCAACAAGCCGCATATTACGTTCGATTAGTTCATCTCTTGCTGTGAGGTCTCCATCTAGAAAACGTTGAATCATTACTTGTTCTTCCTCCGGAGAAAGGGGCTGATGGAACGCCTGCCCTTTTAAATAACCAAGCACAAGTGGCAAATCGATGACCATGTTTATAAATGCGGTTAGAAGACCGGAAATTATGTTCACCTCCATCTAGTTATACTTTCAATATATGTGGAATTACGACAAAATATGAAAAAAACGACTGCATTTGCAGTCGCCTTTTAAGAAATATATAATTGCTTAAAGCATATCAGACCTTTTTTAAAGTAAAGGTACTAATCATTAATAATGCAAGAATAATAAATAAAAACATGTACGTAACTGGCGGAACAAAATTAATAGCGAAGTATGATAATGTTAAAATTACTCCGGCAACCGTAATTGGTAGTCCTGTAAAAAATCCATTTGACTCAGAAATATTAAAGCGGGCTAATCTAAATGCGCCACAAGCTATATATATAACAGTAATAATCATTCCTGCAATACTAAATTCCTGTAAAACTAAGGAGTACATTAAAAGAGCAGGTGCAATTCCGAATGATATAATATCACTCATCGAATCTAATTGTTTACCAAGCTCTGACTCTAAGTTGAATCTTCTGGCAACCATGCCATCAAAACGATCTAACAAGCCTGCTATAAATATAAATAACACGCTAAACGTGTAGTATTCATTTACTGTAGCCATAATTGCTGCTCCACCGAATGCTAAATTACCAATTGTTATCATATTAGCAGCCTGCGTTTTTAGTTTTTTTATTGTTTGAGTCATAGCATTTTGTAAATACATTGCAAATCACTCCTTTACAAATAACATATTTGTTCATTATACTTCGAGTAAACAAAAATTGTAAGTAAATTTTTATAGGGAGACTAAGAAATGAAAGAAAAAATATATCAATCTATGATTGAGCTGACCAATGGTAGGTGGTCATCATCTTTAATCAAAGGCTTTGCTCAGTCTAATCTCAGTAAGAAAATAATACCTGCCTATATGAAACATTTTAATATAGATCCTTCTGAAATGCCATGTCATCTCCATGAATTTTCTACATTGCACGATTTTTTTGTTCGCCCATTAAAACAAAATAGTAGAAATATAGACCCTGCTGCCAACGGAATTATAAGTCCAGTAGATGCGACTATTGAAACTTTCGGGGATATAACGTATGATGGAATTTTTCATGTAAAAGGAAAACCATACACGCTTTATGATATGCTCGGCTCCGACAAAATAGGTAAAGAATATGAAAAAGGTAAATTTATCATTTTATATTTAAGCCCGGCGGAATATCACCGAATCCATTCCCCAATTGATGGTAAGGTTACTCGACAGTATGTACTAGGAAAAAAATCCTATCCAGTGAACAAATGGGGTCTAGCTTATGGTAAAGAAACAATTAGTGGCAACTATCGGCTATTAACAGAGCTTTTGATGCCTAATGATAAGCGTTGTTTTCACATTAAAGTGGGGGCAATGTTCGTCAATTCCATTGAACTTACTAATAGGGAGTTAGAATGGAAAAAGGGAGAAGAGGTAGGTTACTTTTCTTTCGGTTCAACAGTAGTTTTGTTATTTGAAGAAGACAGTATAGAGTTTTCAAGAGAAATAACTCCTGGAAAGTTTATTCGAATGGGTGAGAGAGTCGCAAATATGCTATAATCGTTAAAGAAAAAGTGTCGAAGTGGAGTGTTTGTCTTTGTATTCAAATTTTATACCAAGTGAATTTGTTAGAAGTGTCTTTCATATAACACCGGAAATGTTAAAGGAAAAAGGCGTAAAGGCAATTATTACAGATTTGGATAATACATTAGTTGAATGGGATCGACCAGATGCAACCCCTAAGCTAATAGAATGGTTCACTAATATGAAAGAAGCAGGTATTCAAGTAACCATTGTATCCAATAACAATGAATTACGTGTTAAGTCATTTGCAGATCCATTAGGGATTCCTTTTATATATAAAGCAAAAAAGCCTTTAGGAAAGGCTTTTCGTCATGCTCTAAGTATAATGTCCGTTAAAAAAGAGGAAGTTGTAGTTATTGGTGATCAGCTATTAACGGATGTCTTTGGCGGAAATAGACAAAAGCTCCATACCATTTTAGTGATACCTGTCGCAAAATCAGATGGTTTCGTGACGAAGTTCAATCGTATGGTGGAGAGAAGAATTTTTAGTTACTTGGACAAAAAAGGACAAGTTACATGGGAGGAAGAAGCGTGACAGAAGCACCAAAATGTATAGGTTGTGGAACAGTAATCCAAACCGAGGTAGTTGGAGATCCAGGATATGCTCCTGTTTCTTCGTTAGAAAAAGAGGATATTATTTGCCAACGTTGTTTTCGTTTAAAAAATTACAATGAGTTGCAGCCGGTATCTTTAACCGACGATGATTTCTTAAAAATCTTAAATGGTTTAGGAACAAAAAAAGGACTAATAGTGAAGATTGTAGATATTTTTGATTTTAACGGAAGCTGGCTACCTGGCCTACACCGATTTGTTGGTAACAATCCAATACTATTAGTAGCAAACAAAGCAGATTTACTGCCTAAATCCGTAAAGAAAAACAAAGTAATCAATTGGATGAAGCAAGAAGCAAAAAAACTAGGCTTATCACCAATTGATGTTCTATTTGTCAGTGCACATAAAGGTACTGGTATGCCAGAAGCTATGGAAGCCATAGAGCATTATCGTAAAGGTGAAAATGTTTACGTAGTAGGCTGTACCAATGTTGGTAAATCTACATTTATAAACAGGATTATTAAACAGGCTACCGGAGTAGAAGCAGTTATCACTACTTCTCATTTTCCTGGGACAACCTTAGACATGATTGAGATACCTTTAGACGATAAAAAAGCTCTATATGATACTCCAGGAATCATTAATCATCATCAAATGGCCCATTTCTTAGATCCATCGGAGCTGAAATATATCACACCTAAAAAAGAAGTGAAGCCAAAGGTTTTCCAACTAAATAGTGAGCAAACCCTCTATCTTGGAGGACTTTCCCGATTTGATTTTATAAAGGGCGAACGATCTGCCTTTACTTGTCATATAGCAAACGATATTCCAATTCATCGTACGAAGCTTGAGAATGCTGATACTTTATGGCAAGAGCATCGCGGTCAATTGTTGTCACCACCTTCTGAGAAATTTATAGACCTATTACCACCTTTAGTAAGACATGAATTTAAGATAAAAGATGATAAAACGGATATCGTATTTTCAGGACTTGGTTGGATAACTGTGCAAAAAGGCGGAGTTGTGATAGCAGCCCATGCTCCTGCTGGTGTAGAGGTTTCTATTCGTCCATCTCTTATTTAGGGGGAAGTAAGTTTGAAGAAATGGTTTGCAGTCATAGGTAATCCAATTGCCCATTCTTTATCACCTTATATGCATGATGCTTGGCTACAGGAGCAAAATATCAATGCAAGCTACATTCCTATTCATGTGAAGGAAGGGAAGCTAAA
Source organism: Psychrobacillus sp. FSL W7-1493 (assembly GCF_038004905.1). Classification (NCBI taxonomy): domain Bacteria; kingdom Bacillati; phylum Bacillota; class Bacilli; order Caryophanales; family Bacillaceae; genus Psychrobacillus; species Psychrobacillus sp. FSL W7-1493. The sequence continues at coordinate 1,691,721 of NZ_JBBOSB010000001.1, forward strand.
GGACGCTATCGAAGGTTTAAAGCTTCTAGGGTGTAGTGGATGGAATGTAACGGTACCATATAAAGAAGCCATCATTCCTTTTTTGGACCGCCTGGATGAATCAGCTGCCAAAATTGGAGCTGTAAATACAGTCGTCAAAACAGATGAAGGGGAATTCGTGGGCTATAATACGGATGGATTAGGATTTATCCGTTCGCTTGGAGAAACCGACCAATCCAATAAAATATTGATGCTCGGGGCAGGCGGGGCAGCTAGAGGAATTATATTTGCCTTTAAGCAGCTGGGATATAAAAATCTATCAGTTGCAAATCGTACATTAGAAAATGCAAAAAAACTTGTAGATGAGCTTCAATTTGGTCAAGCAATTACATACCTAGAGGCAGAGGAACAATTACAATCGTTTGATGTGGTTGTTCAAACAACTCCTCTTGGTATGAAAAGTAATAGTAAAGAGCTTCCTATTCAACTCAAAGGTATTAAAGAGTATACAATTGTTGCGGATATTGTATATAATCCTTTAGTTACCCCTTTTTTAGAGGAAGCAGAAAAGTACAATGTTCGAACAATTAACGGTTTAGGTATGCTTGTACATCAAGGTGCCTTAGCTTTTTCATATTGGAACGGAAGTTATCCGAATACAGATGATATGATTCAACGATTGACAGAGCAATTAGGAGGATAATATGTTAACAGGTAAACAAAAAAGATTTTTACGTAGTCAAGCTCACCATCTATCACCAATATTTCAAGTAGGTAAAGGTGGAGTAAATGATGCAATGACTAAGCAAATTAGCGAAGCATTGGAAGTACGTGAATTGATCAAAATCAGTATTTTACAAAACTGTGAGGATGAAAAGCACGAGGTGGCAGAAGCACTTGCAAAAGGCACTAGAGCAGAGCTTGTCCAGTTAATCGGTTTAACGGTTGTTTTGTACAAGCAGTCTAAAAACAACAAACGAATTGAGCTTCCAAAAGTGAATCGTGCATGACAAAAAAAGTAGGGATATTGGGGGGGACTTTTAACCCTCCACATATTGGCCACTTAATCATTGCAAATGAAGTGTTTCATGCACTTCATTTAGATGAAGTAAGACTGATGCCGAATGCTATTCCTCCACATAAATCAAAGGATACAAGAGTGACTTCTGAACAGCGATTAGAAATGCTAAAGCTTGCTATTGAACAGGTGCCATATATGGCTATTGAAACGATTGAGCTTATTCGAGGGGGAACCTCATATACTGTTGACACGATGCAAATATTAACAGAGCAAGAAGCAGACACCGAGTTTTATTTCATCATTGGCGGAGACCAGGTAGAGTATTTATCTAAATGGCACCGTATTGACGATCTATTAAAATTAGTGCGTTTGGTTGGTGTTGCAAGACCAAATACCTCTATCGTTTCTGCATATCCTATTATTACCTTAGATATTCCCCAGATCGATATTTCTTCTACTGTCATACGGGAACGACTGAAGAATGGAGAAACAACAAAATTTCTAATTCCTGCTCAGGTTAGAGAATACATTCAAAAGGAGAATCTGTATGAAATTTGAATCTATGCTTCTTCAAATGAAAGACAGAATGCCGGAGCGCCGTTTTATCCATACGAGAGGTGTAGCCGAGACAGCTACACAGCTTGCAGCTAAATACGGTGAGGATATAGAAAAAGCTGAAATTGCTGGCATATTACATGACAGTGTAAAATATGCAGAAAAGTCCTGGCTGAAAGAAATAATTATCTCAGAGCAAATGGACCCGATGCTTTTAAATTTTCATCATGAATTATGGCATGCTCCTGTGGGAAGCTATGTAGCAAGGCAGGAGTTTAATATTGAAGACGCGGATATTCTTAATGCTATTCAGTATCATACGACGGGCCGGGCAGGGATGTCTAACTTAGAAAAAATCGTCTATATTGCAGATATGATTGAACCTAGTAGAAGTTTCCCTGGAGTAGAAGTATTAAGGGAAATTGCAAATCAAGATTTAGAAGAAGGGATGCTTAGTTGCGTCCAGCACAGCATGACATTTTTGATCAAAAAAAGACAGCCGGTTTTTCCGGATTCATTTCATTGTTATAATGACTTGATACAAAAGAGAGGAAAAGTGAAAGAATGACTTCAAACAAATCATTAGTAGAAATAGCTTATAAAGCGGCAGACGACAAAAGAGCGGAGGATATTGTAATTTTAAATATGCAAGGCGTATCTTTACTTGCGGATTACTTTCTAATTTGTCACGCTAACTCAGATCGTCAAGTTCAAGCGATTGCAAAGGAACTGTTTGAACAAGCAGATAAAGCTGGATTCAATGTAAAACGTATGGAAGGCTTCGATGAGGCTCGTTGGATATTAGTTGATATGGGAGACGTGGTAGCACACGTATTCCATAAAGATGAGCGCTCTTATTATAACCTAGAACGTCTATGGGGCGATGCTCCAATGATTGAAGTAGGACATGACGCATAATGTCTACTTACGACCAGTTCGCCTTCATCTACGATTCGTTGATGTCAGATATACCATATGATAAATATGCAGAATGGGTGCTGGCTAAAGCACCTATTTTGAAAAATAAACGTTTAATGGACATAGGCTGTGGCACAGGTGTACTAAGTGTCAGCTTTGCAAAAGCTGGGTATGAAGTGATCGGCATTGATTTATCTGAGTCAATGCTGACAGTTGCCCAAAATAGAAGCACCGAGCAGAATACAGATATAACGTTTGTGTGCCAGTCTATGACCGATATAGATGGTGTTTCCGATGTAGACGTTGCAGTGATAGCGATAGATTCATTAAACTATCTGGAAACTTTAGAAGAGGTAGAACAAACCTTTCTACAGGTCTATTCTACATTGAATGAAGAAGGTCAGTTATTCTTTGACATTCATTCGGAATATAAAATGAATCATATATTTCCTGATGGACCATTTACATATGAAGATGAGCAGGTAGCTTATATATGGAACACGGAGCAAGGAGAAGAAGAACATTCTATTTACCACGATATTACTTTCTTCGTCCGTGATGCGGCATCAGGCTATTACGAAAGATTTGAGGAATCCCATTACCAAAGAAGTTTTCCTCTTGAAGTTTATATAAAACTTCTAGAGCGTGTAGGATTTTCGCAAGTTTATACGGAAACGAATATTTTTGACGAACAGCCCACCGATGAAATTGAAAGATATTTTATACGTGCAGTGAAATAACTCTTTTCAAGAAGAGGTAAATTTGGTATATTTTGTACATCTCCATATCATTTACCTCTTTAAGAAAAGAGGCTGATGCATGATCCCCAAGATTAAACCTAGTAAGCTTAAAAAGCTGATACTCCCTATTGGAGTATTAACTCTCCTAGTGTTTCTATTTCTTCAAAAGCAATTTTTTTCAGCTGTCCCCTCGGCTGAACCAATACAACCCTCCCTTTTAGACGATACAAACTTACAAGAAACTGTAGAAACAATAAACATTGAAGAAGATAACTCCATATTTATAGAAGTTAAAGGAGCTGTCCAAAATCCAGGAGTCTATGAACTCGAAAATGGTGATCGGGTGTTAACTGCTATAGAACTAGCGGGTGGGTATTTGCCTGAAGGTGATAGTAAAACAATTAATCATGCTCAAAAAGTAGAAGATGAGATGATAATTTATGTCCCTTTAGTTGGTGAAGAGGTTGTAACCCCTGCTAATTCCGCTACCAGTTCATCAAAAGATCAGCTGATTAACATTAATAAAGCAGATATACAAGGCTTGACCTCTTTACCTGGAATAGGTCCGGCAAAAGCTGAAGCTATTATTTCTTATAGAGAGGAAAATGGTGGTTTTAAATCTGTTCAGGATTTAATGGAGGTTACTGGAATCGGTCAAAAGACTTTTGAAAAGCTTGAAACTTATATCACTGTTAAATAATAGACTTGATTGAAGTTTATCCATGAAAGATTTAAACTAAAAGAAGTATTATTTAGGGGGTATTTAATATGGAGAGAATTACATGGGATCAATTTTTCATGGCACAAAGCCACTTATTAGCACTAAGAAGCACATGTACACGTTTAGCAGTTGGAGCTACCATTGTAAGGGATAGAAGAATCATGGCTGGAGGATATAATGGGTCCATATCGGGTGGGGAGCATTGTATCGATGATGGATGTTATGTAGTTGATAACCATTGTGTTAGAACTGTGCACGCTGAGATGAATGCACTTTTACAATGTGCAAAATATGGTATTACAGTCGGTGGAGCAGACTTATATGTGACCCATTTCCCATGCTTACCTTGTACGAAATCAATCATTCAAGCTGGTATTGCAAGATTGTACTATGCGCAAGACTATAAAAATAATTCCTATGCAATAGAATTACTGAACAAAGCAGGCGTAGAGACCATTCACGTGCCCTTTGACGAGCGTAAGATTGATTTCCTTAGTGACGAGAAGGTAACCCTTTATATGGAGCTTATAACGAAGCTAAGGGACAAGGGAGCAAGTGAGGAGGAACTTCTGCCTTATGAGAGGAAGGTGGCAGAATTATTCGGTTTGGAGGAATCCAAGGTAATGTAATATATGTAGCCTTGTCCATTTTACTTGCTACTCTAGCAGCATTTGAATCGACAAGGCTACTAATCTTGTTCGTACTATTATTCTGTTGGTTTATTTATAGGCAAATTTCGTTAATGTTAACTATTACTATTATTTCTATAGGCTTCTTTACTTTTTTTTATGTAGATCATATAAATCCAGAAAAGGTCGAACATAACGACGTAAAAACGATTACTTGGACGGATAACTATCGTATTAACGGAAGATTTATAAGAGGCTTTGCTACTTCAGATACAAACCAAAAGTGGTATGTTCAGCTAAAAATATTAAACGAAGACGATAAAGACTACTTTTCTAATAACTCTTTAACTGGTATGGAGCTACAAGTTAATGTGGATAAGGCTATAGGAAAACCAGCTTCTCATAAATATGCTTTTGACATAGAAAAGTATATAAAGAGTCATGGGGCTATTGGTCAAATAGACGTTGAAGAATATAACATGTTAACTTTGAAGACTGGATTTAGTACTTATATGGCTAAACAACGCTTCAAACTAAAGCAGCATATTCAACTTACTTTTCCAGCAAGCCTCCAAGCCGAAGCAGAAGCTTTACTAATAGGGAGCAGAGAAAGTATGCCTCTAGAACTTCAGGATGCATATCTCACCCTAGGTATCACTCACTTATTTGCAATCTCTGGCTTACATGTGGCATTAGTAGTTATGTTGCTCTATGAAGTAATGGTACGTCTAGGTGTGAGAAGAGAAACCGCAAATTGGCTTCTAATTTTAGCATTACCCTTATACGGATTTATTGCTGGAGGAGCTCCCTCGGTGTGGAGAGCTGTTTCTGTAACAGAAATTTTGTTGATCAGTAGTCTAATAAAAAATAAGTTAATCATTTCAGATGCATTTTCTTTAAGTTTCATTTTATTTTTGTTTTACTCTCCTTGGGTTGTTTATCAAACAGGCTTTCAATTATCCTACTTAGCTGCCTTTTCACTTATATTTTCCTCAAGCTTGTTAAGATTAAGCAAAAATCCTTTAGCTCAGTCCTTTCTTATTACAGCTATTTGTCAGCTGATGGTATACCCTCTCTTAATCTATCAATTTTATGAGATTTCTCTTTCTTCTTTTTTAGCCAACCTTTTGTTTGTTCCTCTATTTTCATTTGTTATACTACCAATTAATATTTTTATGCTCCCGTTGACTTTTCTTTCTCCCATAATCAGCAATATTATCTTTCGAATCTATGAGCCACTACGAATTTGGCTAGATGATTTCATCATTTTTTTAGGTGCATTGCCATTTCAAATGTGGAATCCTGGACAGCCTGAGCTTTGGTTAGTCGTGATGGCTTATATAAGTATTTTTACTTTTTTCATTTTAGTAGAGAACAAATCTAAGGTTTCTCTATCACTCTGCATTCTTTTTGTACCAATCGTTATACTCCATTTATCTCCCTATTTTGATACTAAGACTAGAATAACTTATTTAAACGTAGGGCAAGGGGACTCTATTCTTATCGAAATGCCGAAAAGGGAGAAGGTTATTTTAATTGATGCTGGTGGTTTATTAAGATTTGATCAGGAAGAATGGATGGAAAACAAAAATATGTATGAGGTTGGTAGACAAGTCGTCGTCCCTTTTTTAAAAGGGAGAGGTATCAGTAAAATTGACGTAATGATTTTATCTCACGCCGATGCAGACCATATGGAGGGAGCAGAGGAAATTCTTCAAGAGATAAAAGTTGAGGAAGTACATATTACTCCAGGTTCTTATGAGGAAGATGCTATGACAGATTTAAGAGAAGAAATTAATAAGCAAAGAATCTCAGTTTTTGAGAAAGGGGCGGGAGAAGTGATTGAGTCGTCCTATTATCAGCTTATTTATTTATATCCAAAGGATGTAAACTATGAAGGGAATGATGATTCTTTAGTGCTTTCTATGGAAAATGCATATTTTAAAGGGTTGTTTATAGGAGATTTAGAGAGCAAAGGAGAGCAAGTGTTAGCTACAGAGTATTCCAAGCAGATTGAGGGACAAACCATACTTAAGCTTGGCCACCATGGAAGTAAAACTTCTAGTACGCAGCTTTTTTTGGAGAGAGCTAATCCTAAATTTGCCATAGTTTCTGCCGGGTTGAATAACCGTTATGGACATCCGCACCCTGAAGTTGTAGAGCGTCTTAACAAATTGGACATACCCTATTTTCAAACAGGGAAGGATGGGTCTATTGAGGTTATAATAACGAAAAAAGGGGAAGTAACTATTTTTCCACATTAGAATAGAGAAAAGGGTCTTGTCTATATACTAGACAAAACCCTTCTCATGAATTATCGAGCAAGAAACTCAATAACTACTGCAATTACAAACATAATTGTAAAAAATCCAAAGGAGACTACAAAACCTACGCCAGAATCGATAGCGTCATTACGCTTCGACTGTACATTTTGTTCAAACTCATTCATTGTTACCCCTCCTATTTCCACATAATTATATAGGATAGCGCAAAAAAAATCTACACACAAACTTTTCTTTTTCACTATTAATACATAATGTCACAAAGTTTTCACTACAATTGCGTTATAATAAATATACTAATGATGAGCAAGGAGATTCAAAATGATTTCAGAAAAATGGATGCAAATCTCTAACGGTAAAATATCAAACGTCTATTTATTATATGGCACGGAAGCTTATTTTATCGAAGAAACAATAAAAAAATTAAAGAATAAACTCGAAGAAGATGGAGAGGCAGAAGTCATTTACTTCGATTTAGAGGAAAAAAATATTGAACATGTCATTTACGAGGCAGACACACTTCCTTTTTTCTCTGAGAAAAAGTTAATAATCGCAAAAAATGCATTTTTCTTAAAAGCCTTGGAAAAAGGCAAAGAAAAAATTGTTCACGATACAGCTCTACTAGAAAATTGGCTTAAAGATCCTTCTTCTACTGCCGTTGTTGTGTTTGTAGCACCTTATGAAAAGCTGGATGAACGCAAAAAGATAACAAAGGCTATAAAGCAAACAGCAAATGTGATCGAAGCTGCGGGTCTACAAATTCATGACTTAAAAAGCTGGGTGTTACATGAAGTTTCAAATGAAGGAAAAACGATTACAGATGAAGGTATTGAACGACTAATTGAAAGTGGAGGAACAAATTTAGTTCACCTAAGAACAGAAATCGCTAAAATTTCGACATATATCGGAGAAGAGAATGAGATTGATGCAGATACCGTCAAATCTTTACTTGTCAGAACGCTAGAGGAGGACGTTTTCACTTTAGGGAACGCGTATTTATCTGGACGAAAGAGTGAAGCAATGGCGATTTATCATGATTTACTTAAGCGTAAGGAAGATCCTTTGAAGCTAAATGCCTTGATCGCTTCTCAAGTGCGATTAATGATTCAGGTGAGTCATCTAAAGAAAAAAGGCTATCATGCGCAACAAATTGCGACCCAATTGAAGGTGCACCCTTACAGAGTGAAATTGTTATTCGACAATCCATTGTTACATCAAGAGGAAAAGCTCTTAAATACATTAAATGACTTGGCTACAGTAGATTTGCAGTTAAAGTCATTGAATACAAATAGAGACCGTATTCTTGAATTATTTTTGTTAAAATAATGGCATTTGGTTTGAAAGATTAACATGTGAGTTCGACAGGGGAGTATAAGGAATTATTTTAAGAGAAAATTAATAGAGAGCTTGGAAATAGTTTTCCAAGCTCTTTTTCTATTCCTGAAACTTCTTAGAAAATATGATTTAATGAAAAAAAATAAAGACTGACCGAGTTTGACATCGGAACAGTCTTTTTTATTTACGCTTTTTTCATTAATTGAGCTTTCTTACGAGAAGCTGCGTTTTTATGAATTAAACCTTTAGAAGCTGCTTTTTCAACTTGTTGAATCGCAGTTTTAATAAGTTCTTTTGCGTTTTCATCGTTATTAAGTGCAGCAGTGTCAGCTTTTTTGACAGCAGTACGCATAGCTGATTTTGCCTTTGCATTTTGAGTGTTTAAAGTCTCATTTTTCTTAACACGTTTGATTGCAGATTTAATGTTTGGCATACCTTTCACCTCCTAGTAAGGTCTGAGATGATACATTTTGTTGGTAACTGAATTTATACAACAAGCATTATTTTAACAAACGAAAAAACAAATTGCAATATATAAATGCAAAGAATATTTACTTGACACTTTGAACAAACTATTTCAGAGGTGATAATTATGTGGGGAAGAACTGATTTAATCGATGAATCGGATGAAATGGTAAAGCATCGATCGGAAAATCAAAAAGATACATTGGCAAAATCAAAAGGTATAAAATTTGAGGAATCAAGGAATGGAGCCGTATTGGTTACATCGATCGAAGTGGATGCAGAAGGGGAGAAACAAATAGGTAAAAAACAAGGGAAATACATTACCTTGACTGATCTAACCTTAAGTCCAGATGATGAGAAGAGCTTTGAGAATATTGCCAGGGCCTTTGTCGACCATCTTCGGAATATGCATCAAGATATTAAACTCACAGATCAATCTAAAATATTAATCATTGGACTTGGAAATGCAACTATTACTCCTGATGCAATTGGTCCCAAGGCAATCGAGTATCTTCAAAATTCATCCTTGACCAACAATGAACGAGTAAAGGTAGTTATGTATGCGCCGGGTGTTACTGGTCAGACTGGTTTCGAAACTAGCGATTTTGTTAGTGCGATTAGTGAAGCATTTCAACCTGATTTAATAATAGTGATGGATGCTCTTGCTGCAAGGAATAGCGAACGTTTATGTAAGACAATCCAAATAACTAATACAGGTATTCATCCAGGGTCAGGAGTAGGTAACCAGCGTAAGGAAATTTCTAAAGAGGTATATAATGTGCCGGTTACTGCAATTGGTATACCTATGGTGGTAGATGGACCTGTGTTATATGCAGATGCGGTAGAGCAGGTTATTCATCATGTTGCAGCACGTGTAGAGGAAAAAGGGAAACCTTCCTCTGCCTTAGCAGTTACTCCTATGGTTTCTAATAAGACGAACATTGATAAAAAAGTCCTTCAGCCTATCTTTGGTGAATGGGTTGGCTGGTCAACTGATGAAAAAAGAAAATTATTTGAGGAAGTATTTGTTGGAAAAAATCCATCCTTATTTGTTACGCCAAAGGAAACAGATTTATGGGTGGAACAGTATGCTTACATGCTTTCTACGGGTATTGAAACCTGGCTTGTAAGTAAATAGGTCGTTCTAAAAATCCTTCTCTTCTCATACGATTGTGTGAGGAGAGTGGAACCTATGACTAATACGTTAAAGAAGCTAACTACGATTTTATTACTCTTATTTTTGGCGCCTATTATTATTGCAACAGTCCAAACACCTCTAAGCATGGACGCAACAACTGAAAAAGCAGTAGAAAAGAAAAAAGAGGATATCCCGGTTGTTTATGCGGCACAAATTGAAACACCGCCGGTAACTGAGACCGAAACTGAAACTGAAACGGAAGCTAAAGCCGATCCGGTAGCAGAAATTTTGCAACCGCCAAGAAAAGCTTTCGTGTACTTTACCCATTGGCAAGAAGCTTTTAAACCAATATTAGCTGCCAGCGGAGAAAAAATTGAAATCTATCATCCAGAAAAAAATATTACTAATTTTCAAGAGCAAATTACTGCTCAGTTTGCTTTTCATAATGTAGAAACTGATTTTCTAACAAGCGACAATCCACATGGTACAAAAGATTATCACTCGGTTAGACCTCTAGTCCAGAAAGCCTTATCTCAAAACAATTATGATATTGTACTAGACATTCACCGAGACTCTGCAAAAGCAAAAGTGACTACGTTAAAAGTTGGAGAAGAGAGCTATGCAAAAATCATGCTTGTTGTAGGCGGCGAGCATGCGAACTATAAATGGAATGAGCAACTAGCTAACAAACTATCGGAACAAATGAATACAATAGTGCCAGGTATATCAAGAGGCGTTTTCTTGAAAACTGGAAAAGGTGTAGATGGAGTCTACAATCAAGACCTAAATAAAAACACTATACTTATTGAATTAGGTGGCATTGACAGTACAGAAGTCGAACTAAATAGGACAATTGCAATCTTAGCGAAAGCAGTTTCAAATGTTTTTGATCAACAAAATGCATCCTAACATTGATGTATCGCTTGTTCACTGCTATAATTCATAATAGTTTAATTAGGAGTGAACAAGCATGAATAATGAAGAGAGACTGGCACGACAGAAAAAGATACGAAACTTTTCTATAATCGCCCATATAGATCATGGGAAGTCAACGCTTGCTGACCGTATTTTAGAAAAAACAAAGACGTTAACATCTAGAGAAATGAAAGACCAATTGTTAGACTCTATGGATCTTGAAAGAGAACGTGGAATTACAATTAAATTAAATGCAGTTCAGCTAAAGTATTTGGCACAAGATGGGGAAGAATATATTTTCCATTTAATCGATACTCCTGGACATGTCGATTTTACTTATGAGGTATCTAGAAGCTTAGCAGCCTGTGAAGGTGCTATTTTAGTTGTTGATGCTGCACAAGGAATTGAGGCACAAACGTTAGCTAACGTTTATCTTGCATTAGATAACGATTTAGAGATTTTACCAGTTATCAATAAAATTGATTTACCTGCAGCTGATCCAGAGCGTGTAAAAAAAGAAGTGGAAGAAGTAATTGGTTTAGATGCTTCAGAAGCTGTTCATGCCTCAGCAAAAGCTGGTATTGGTATAGAAGAAATTTTAGAGCAAATCGTGGAAAAAGTTCCTGCGCCAACTGGTGATCCAGAAGCACCTTTAGAAGCATTGATTTTTGACTCATTATTTGATCCATACCGTGGTGTAATTGTTTATATTCGAATTATGCAAGGAACCGTAAAACCTGGAGATCGCATTAAAATGATGTCCTCGGGCAAAGAATTTGATGTTGTAGAAACAGGGGTCTTCACACCTAGAACTACTCAACGTGATGAATTGACTGTCGGAGATGTTGGTTTCTTAACAGCCTCTATGAAGGATGTTGGCGATTCGAGTGTTGGGGATACTATTACTTTGGCGAATAATCCGGCACAAGTGGCATTAGCGGGTTACCGTAAGATGAATCCAATGGTGTTCTGTGGATTGTACCCAATTGATAACTCTAAATATAATGATCTTCGAGATGCATTAGAAAAACTGCAGCTAAATGACTCTGCACTAGAGTTTGAACCTGAATCTTCCCAAGCCCTAGGTTTTGGATATCGCTGTGGCTTCCTTGGATTGCTCCATATGGAGATTATTCAAGAACGTATCGAGCGTGAATTTAAAATTGATCTTATTACGACAGCACCAAGCGTTATCTATAATGTAAAGTTGACTAGTGGAGAGACTTTAAAAGTTGATAATCCTTCTATGATGCCAGACGTTCAAAAGGTAGACGCAATAGAGGAGCCTTATGTTAAAGCCTCTATCATGGTTCCAGAGGATTATGTTGGATCTGTTATGGAGCTTTGCCAACGTAAGCGTGGTAACTTCATCACAATGGATTATTTATCTTCTGCTCGTGTAAATATTATCTATGAAATTCCACTATCCGAGATCGTCTATGATTTCTTTGATTCATTAAAATCCAGCACTAAGGGTTATGCTTCCTTTGACTACGAACTTATCGGTTACAAGGAATCTAAACTACAAAAGATGGATATTTTATTGAACGGGGAAAAAGTAGATGCTTTAAGCTTTATCGTGCACAGAGATTTTGCATACGAGCGCGGGAAGCTGATTGTTGAGAAGCTGAAAGCACTAATTCCGAGACAGCAGTTTGAGGTACCAGTTCAAGCAGCAGTCGGACAAAAAATTATTGCACGTTCTACTATCAAATCTATGGGTAAAAACGTTTTAGCTAAATGTTACGGGGGAGATATCTCACGTAAACGTAAACTTCTTGAAAAACAAAAAGAAGGTAAAAAACGTATGAAACAAGTAGGTTCTGTAGAAGTACCTCAAGAAGCGTTTATGGCAGTCCTTAAGATGGATGAGCCGAATAAATAAATTTAGTTTGCCATGGAGAAGTTTTTAAACCCTCCATGGCTTTTATTTGTTTAGGAAATTATAAAACTCGGACCTGTTGATAAATTGATGTCTAGCTCCACCGCCTTGCCCCTCGGGGTCAAATGGATAAAAGCTCCGGTGGCTGAGGAACTGCCTCCTCGCTTTTCTCCATTTGCCTGTCGGGGCAGGGATAGGCGGTTGCGCTTTTCTTGATGTCTAGCTCCACCGCCTTGCCCCTCGGGGTCAAATGGATAAAAGCTCCGGTGGCTGAGGAACTGCCTCCTCGCTTTTCTCCATTTGCCTGTCGGGGCAGGGATAGGCGGTTGCGCTTTTCTTGATGTCTAGCTCCACCGCCTTGCTCCTCGGGGTCAAATGGATAAAAGCTCCGGTGGCTGAGGAACTGCCTCCTCGCTTTTCTCCATTTGCCTGTCGGGGCAGACATAGGCGGTTTCGCTTTTCTTATTATCGAGAAGTTTCCTGAAATTCAATATTAACTAATTTACCTGTTACCGTTGTATATTTAATATTTATAAAAACTCCAAATTCCTTATTGCCATCCTTCATCCACAATTTAAACCTTTCAATGGTTGAATCCTCTTTTGTTTCACTTCCTATATGCAAGTAGTCAATAATAGTCGCATTTGGATATTTAGTTTGTGTCTCCTTTACCGCTAGCTTTCCCCATTTCGCATATGCTGGAACTTGGTCTTGAGCATATGTGCTTGAATACATATTCATGGACACAGTGGTTGCTAACATACATATACCTATGGCTATAAACACTTTTTTGATCATCTTCATACCATCTCCTTTTCTTTAAGATGGTTATCTTGCTTAAAATCATTCCAACTTAATAAATAAATCGGAAAACCCTGTGTAATTTCAATAGTTTGAAGGAACATGAATTATAAGCTATAATTTATGTAGGTAATTACGGAAAACAGTATTCAAATTAGTGCAATATTTGATGCTTGATAAATAACTAGGAGAAGGAGGCACTATTTGCCTCCTTCTTCGTATTTATAAAAGAACGTAGAAAGAAGGCTTATAAATGGTACGCGGAGTATATATACACATCCCTTTTTGTCATCAAATATGTAATTATTGTGATTTTAATAAATTCTATTTTCATAATCAGCCAGTAGATGAGTATATTGAGTCTTTAGGAAAAGAAATGGCTCTTTGGAAAGACGACTTATCGAAAGGTCATATAGAAACTATTTTTCTTGGTGGAGGAACTCCAACTTCTTTATCACTTGAACAGTTAGATCGGTTGTTAACACTTATCCAAGAGCATATCCCACTGGATCATGTAAAGGAGTTCTCATCAGAAGCTAATCCAGATGAGCTTACCCTGGAAAAAATGCAGCTCATGCGAAAATTTGGTGTGAATAGATTAAGCATGGGAGTGCAAACTTTCAATCAAGACTTGTTAAAAATATTAGGTAGAACCCATTCCAATGAACATGTATATAAAGTAATTGAATATGCGAAGGAAACAAATTTCCCCTCTATAAGCATTGATTTAATGTATGGATTGCCAAATCAAACGATGGAGCAATGGAAGGAATCCCTCCAAGAGGCTTTTAAGCTGAAGATACCTCATATCTCTGCATACTCGTTACTAGTTGAGCCTAAGACCATATTCTATAACCTTCTTTCAAAAGGGAAATTATCATTACCAGGTGAAGATTTAGAAGCTGAAATGTATGGATTCTTAATGGATGAAATGAAAGCGAACGGATATCACCAATATGAGATTAGTAATTTTTCTCATGAGGGAAAAGCCTCCGAGCATAATCTTTTATATTGGAACAATGACGAATATGTTGGATTAGGGGCTGGTGCCCATGGCTATGTAAATGGAATACGATATTCTAATCATGGTCCTCTTAAAAAGTATATGCAGCAGCTAGATTTAGGTGAAAAGCCTATTATGATGCAAAAAGAGGTTACTTATGAAGAGAAAATGGAAGAAGAAATGTTTTTAGGTCTTCGAAAAAACAGAGGAGTTTCTTTAACCGTCTTCGAACAAAAATACAGCAAGACCTTACATGAGGTATACGGTAAAGAAATCAAAGAGCTAATTCATAAAGAGCTTGTGGCTTTAGAAGAAGACCACATTTTCCTTACAACTCGAGGACGTTTTGTAGGTAATGAAGTATTTCAATATTTCCTTAAATAATTTGGCGCATAATCGTTGACAGTTTTCTTTAGATTTGATAAGTTTTATATGAGTATTAGCACTCTCTACAGATGAGTGCTAACAGAGGTGATAATCATGCTAACTAACAGGCAATTATTAATATTGCAAGTAACGGTAGATGATTTTATTGATACCGCTCAGCCAGTTGGATCTCGTCAACTTTCGAAAAAGGAGGAAGTACCGTTTAGTCCTGCTACGATTCGAAACGAAATGGCAGATTTAGAAGATATGGGTTATTTAGAAAAGACTCACACCTCTTCTGGCCGTGTGCCATCAGAAAAAGGCTATCGTTACTATGTAGACAACTTACTAACTCCACAAATGGTTTCAAAAGAAGAGATTAAACAAATTCGTTCTGTTTTCGAAGAAAGAAAGGTTGAGACGGAGCAAATAATTCGAAAGTCAGCTAATATTTTGTCTGAACTAACGAGCTATACCTCTATTATGTTAGGCTTAGATGTGAGAAAGCATCGAGTCAAAAGATTTTCAATCGTTCCTCTTACAGACGATTCGGCAGTAGCTATAATCGTTACGGACAGTGGTCATGTTGAGAATCGAGTTTTTTCTATTCCTGAGGCCTTTTCTGCTTCTGATATTGAAAAGATGGTCAATATCATAAACGAACATTTAGTTGGTGTATATTTACACGAGCTACAAATGAAGTTAGAAGCTGTCACTCAGTTCGTCTTACGTCAGAATAACGGTCGGTTAAATGACCTTCTTGGTTCTTTAAACCAAGCGATGATAATCGAGCATGAGGATAAAGTGTACTATGGTGGAAAAATGCAATTGTTAAGCCAGCCTGAATTTAATGATGTGGAAAAAGCAAAAAGCATTATGTATTGGATGGAACACGTCAATGAATTCCCTGGACTTTTCCATTTGAACAAAAAAGGCATCAATATCAGTATTGGTTCTGAGAATAACCAATTTGGAATGGATAATTGCAGTATAATCACAGCTTCTTATGATATTGGAGAAGAACAAAGTGGTTCTATTGCCATCATAGGTCCCACGAGAATGGATTACAAACGTGTAGTATCTTTGTTGGATGTAATGAGTGGGGACTTATCTAGAGAGTTGTCTAGAATATTACGAGGTCAACACGAATAAAGGAGAGTTGCTGCTAAATGGAAAATCAAAAAGAAGAAGTAAAAGATGTATCGACGGAAGAAGAATCAGCAGAACAAGAGATGGTAACTGAAGAAACTAACGAAACTAAAGAAGCAGATGTATCAGAAGAAGCTACTGAAGTAGAAGAAGTAGACGAGCTAACTCTTTTGAAACAGCAATTAGAAGAAGAACAAGATCGTACAGTAAGACTGCGTGCTGACTTTGAAAACTACAAACGTCGTGTTCAAAAGGATAAAGAAGCAGACTATAAATATCGTGCCCAATCTTTACTTAGCGATCTTTTACCTGTATTAGACAACTTAGAACGAGCACTTGCTGTTGAAGCTACATCTGAAGAAGCGATTTCTTTAACTAAGGGTGTAGATATGGTTTATCGTTCTCTTGTAGCAGCTGTTGAAAAAGAAGGATTGGAATCAGTTGAGTCAGAGGGGAAACCTTTTGATCCAAATTTTCATCATGCAGTTATGCAGGAAAAAGACGAAAACCAAGATTCAGGTATTGTTCTTCAAGAACTACAAAAAGGCTACAAACTGAAGGATAGAATTCTTAGACCAGCAATGGTAAAAGTAAACGAATAAAATATAAACTGATTTTTATTGGTGTCCATTAGGTTGCCAGTTATAATATAAATTGCATATAACAGTATTTATTAGGAGGAAAATTGTATGTCAAAAATTATCGGTATTGACTTAGGAACAACAAACTCATGTGTATCTGTACTAGAAGGCGGAGAGCCAAAAGTAATTCCAAATCCAGAGGGAAATCGTACGACTCCATCTGTAGTAGCTTTTAAAAATGGCGAAAAACAGGTTGGGGAAGTAGCTAAACGTCAATCTATTACAAACCCAAATACAATTTCTTCTGTTAAACGTTTAATGGGAACTAGCGAAAAAGTAAGTGCTGAAGGAAAAGACTATACTCCACAAGAAGTATCAGCAATGATCCTTCAATATTTAAAAGGTTTCGCAGAAGAATACCTTGGAGAAAAAGTTACAAAAGCAGTAATCACTGTTCCTGCATATTTTAATGATGCAGAACGCCAAGCTACAAAAGATGCTGGACGTATTGCGGGTCTAGAAGTTGAGCGTATCATTAACGAACCTACTGCTGCAGCGCTAGCTTACGGCTTAGATAAAATGGATCACGATGAAAAAATCCTTGTTTATGATCTAGGTGGAGGTACTTTTGACGTATCTATTCTTGAACTTGGAGATGGCGTATTTGAAGTACTAGCTACAGCTGGGGACAACCGTCTTGGCGGGGATGACTTTGACCAAGTAGTTATGGATTTCCTAGTACAAGAGTTTAAAAAGGATAACGGTATTGATCTTTCTAAAGATAAAATGGCAGTGCAACGTTTGAAAGATGCTGCTGAAAAAGCTAAAAAAGATCTTTCAGGTGTTACTTCAACACAAATCTCATTACCATTTATCACTGCTGGTGAGGCAGGTCCACTTCACTTAGAAGTTACAATGACTCGTGCTAAATTCGATGATTTAACAGCTCATTTAGTAGAGCGTACAATGGTTCCAACTCGTCAAGCATTAAAAGATGCTGGATTATCTTCTTCACAAATTGATAAAGTTATCTTAGTTGGTGGATCTACACGTATTCCAGCTGTACAAGAAGCGATTAAAAAAGAAACAGGTAAAGAGCCACATAAAGGTGTTAACCCAGATGAAGTAGTAGCAATGGGAGCAGCAGTACAAGGTGGAGTATTAACTGGTGACGTAAAAGACGTAGTACTTTTAGACGTAACACCACTTTCTTTAGGTATTGAAACAATGGGCGGAGTATTTACGAAGTTAATTGAACGTAATACAACCATACCAACTTCTAAATCTCAAACTTTCTCAACAGCTGCTGATAACCAACCAGCAGTAGATATCCATGTATTACAAGGTGAGCGACCAATGGCAGCTGACAATAAAACGCTAGGTCGTTTCCAACTTGCGGATATTCCACCAGCACCTCGTGGAGTACCACAAATCGAAGTAACGTTTGATATCGACAAAAATGGTATCGTAAATGTTAAGGCGAAAGATCTTGGAACACAAAAAGAGCAAACAATTACAATTCAATCTAATTCATCTTTATCTGATGAAGAAATTGAACGTATGGTAAAAGAAGCGGAAGCAAATGCTGACGCCGATAAAGTTCGCAAAGAAGAAGCAGAAGTTAAGAATGAAGCGGACCAATTAGTGTTTATGACTGAAAAAACACTGAAAGATTTGGAAGGCAAAGTTTCAGACGATGAGAAAAAATCTGCTGAAGATGCAAAAGAAGAGTTAAAAGCAGCTCTAGAAGCTGGAAATTTAGAAGATATTAAAGCGAAAAAAGATAAATTAAACGAAATCGTTCAACAGTTGACTATGAAGCTTTATGAACAAGCACAAGCGGATGCAGCGGCTAACGGACAACAAGAAGACGGGCCATCTGATGACGGTGTAGTCGATGCAGAGTTTGAAGAAGTAAAGGACGATAAAGACAAGTAATGTCAACAGGAAAAGTCAAAGACCGTTTTCGGCTTTGGCTTTTTCCATGTAATTAGTAGCATTGGAGAAATACGCTATTTGTTTTGCTATTAGGAATTTATCCATGTTACAATTATCTTTATGTGTAAGTTAACAGAGCAGGAGAGTGAACTATGAGCAAACGTGATTATTACGAAGTCCTTGGAGTAGCCAAGGGAGCTTCTGGAGATGAGATAAAAAAGGCGTATCGCAAATTATCTAAACAGTATCACCCAGATATCAATAAGGATGCTAACGCTGAAGATAAATTTAAGGAAATTTCAGAAGCATATGAAGTATTAAGCGACGATCAAAAACGTGCACAATACGATCAATTTGGTCATGCAGGACCTAACCAAGGTTTTGGTGGCGGGTTTAGTGGCGCGGATGGATTTGGATTTGAAGATATTTTCAGCTCGTTCTTTGGAGGAGGAGGTTCGCGTCGTCGTGACCCGAATGCTCCTAGAAAAGGAAACGACCTTCAGTACTCTATGACTATAGAATTTGAAGAAGCAGTATTTGGTATGGAAAAAGAGATTGAAGTGGCTAAAGAAGAAACTTGTGATACGTGTAATGGTACTGGAGCTAAAAAAGGCACACATCCAGAAAAATGTACACACTGTAACGGAAACGGCCAAGTTAATGTTACACAAGATACTCCTTTCGGAAGAATTCAAACGAAACGAGCATGTAATTATTGTGAAGGAACTGGGAAAATTATCAAAGACAAATGTTCAACGTGTCATGGTAATGGAACAGTTAATAAACGCAAGAAGATCAAAATCACTATTCCAGCGGGTGTAGATGATGGTCAACAATTACGTGTTAGCGGTCAAGGTGAACCAGGGGTAAATGGTGGTCCAGCAGGAGATCTATACGTTGTATTTAGAGTGAAAGCTGATCCAAGATTTGAACGTGATGGTGACGATATTTATTACGAATTACCTTTGACATTCGCACAAGCGGCACTTGGGGATGAAGTAGAAATTCCAACTGTCCAAGGAAAAGTAAAATTAAAAATTCCAGCGGGCACGCAGTCTTCTACTAAATTCCGTCTTAAAGGAAAAGGCGTAAAAAATGTGCATGGCTATGGCATGGGAGATCAGCATGTAATCGTAAAAGTAATCACGCCTAAGAAATTGACTGAAAAACAAAAACAATTATTACGTGAGTTTGCAGAAATCAGCGGTGATATACCGGAAGAGCAAGGTAGTACATTATTTGACAAAATCAAGAGAACGATAAAAGGCGAATAAGGAGTTGGAGCAAGTGAAATGGTCTGAGCTATCCATTCATACTACTAATGAGGCAGTGGAAGCAGTAAGCAATATTTTGCATGAAGCTGGTGCTAGTGGAGTAGTAATTGAGGATTCAGAAGAGTTGGCTAGAGATAGAGAAGATGTTTTTGGAGAGATCTACAGCTTAAATCCAGATGATTTTCCAGTAGACGGAGTGCGTATTAAAGCTTATTTGGCTGAAACAAGCTTTCTATTAGAAACGGTGGAAGAGATCAAACTTGCGATCAACAACTTACTAAATTTTAATATAGACCTTGGACATAATATTATTACCGTAACCGAAGTAGACGAAGAAGATTGGGCGACTGCATGGAAAAAGTATTATCACCCAGTTAAAATCTCTAACAGATTTACAATTGTTCCTACTTGGGAAGAATATAATAGAGTGAACTCTGATGAATTAATTATTGAGTTAGATCCAGGTATGGCGTTTGGCACAGGGACACACCCTACTACCGTTATGTGCTTGCAGGCACTTGAAAAAACAGTGAAGCCCAACCTATCAGTTGTCGATGTAGGCACTGGTTCTGGTGTGTTATCTATTGGAGCAGCTAAACTAGGGGCAGCTACAGTTCACGCACTTGATTTAGATGAAGTGGCAGTAAGATCTGCACAAGAAAACATTGCGATCAATAGAGTGAGCGATATTGTAAAAGTTACTCATGGTAATCTATTAGACAATATTACAGAACAAGCAGATATAGTTGTTGCCAATATTTTAGCTGAAATCATTATGACATTTACCGATGATGCTTATACTATTGTTAAGCCTGGTGGGCAATTCATAACTTCTGGAATAATTTCGACTAAAAAAGATGATGTGAAAACTGCTCTTCAAAATTCTGGTTTTGAAATAGATGAAATAATGATGATGGAAGATTGGGTAACTATCATTTCAAGAAAGCCTGTTAAGTAAAGGAGTAGTTGTCTTGCAACGTTATTTTACAGAAAAACCGTTAGATGAGAATTCTACTATAAAAATACTTGGAGACGATGCGCATCATATGATTCAAGTGATGCGCATGTCACCTGGTGATGAAGTGTATATAGTAGCCGCTAAAGAAACGTATATTATGACTATTCTTTCTGGAACTAGCAAAGAAGTCATTTTAGAAACAAAAGAAAAAGTATTAAAAACAAATGAAATGCCAATTAAAGTTTCTATTGCCTGTGGATTACCAAAAGGTGACAAACTAGAACTAATCACACAGAAGGCCACTGAACTTGGTATGCATTCCCTCTTTCCTTTTGAAGCAAAGCGCTCTATCGTGAAATGGGACAAGCAAAAAAACGAGAAAAAAATAGCAAGACTGCAAAAGATTGCAAAAGAAGCGGCGGAACAGTCCCATCGCTCATCTATTCCTCACATACATAGTCCTAAGAGCTTGAAAGACCTAATAGAAGTCTCTAAGCAATATGACGTTAAATTTGTTGCTGATGAAGAGGATGCAAAATTAACTGAGCGACAAAAGTTTGCTGACCAATTAAAAAAGGTGTATGATAAACAATCGATACTTATTGTTTTTGGTCCGGAAGGTGGACTAGATAGACATGAGGTTAAGCAACTTTTAGACAATGATTTTCAACCCATTGCACTTGGTCCTAGAATATTAAGAACTGAAACTGCGCCGTTATATGCGCTTGCTGCTATTTCCTATGAATATGAATGAAAGAGGTGTAAGGATATGTCATCCGTTGCATTCCATACATTAGGCTGTAAGGTAAACCATTATGAAACAGAGGCCATTTGGCAACTATTTAAAGAAAATGGTTATGAACGTACAGACTTTGAAAAAAAATCAGACGTTTATGTAATTAATACATGTACTGTAACAAATACTGGTGATAAAAAGAGTAGACAGGTTATACGAAGAGCTATTCGTCAAAACCCTGATGCTGTTATTTGTGTTACCGGCTGTTACGCACAAACCTCTCCTGCAGAAATAATGGCGATTCCTGGTGTTGATATTGTCGTTGGTACCCAAGAGCGTACAAAAATGCTTGGTTACATTGAACAATACAAAATGGAGCGTAAACCTATTAATGCGGTAGGAAACATTATGAAAAATCGTGTATATGAAGAGCTGGATGTACCTGCTTTTACTGACCGTACACGTGCTTCTCTTAAAATACAAGAAGGATGTAACAATTTCTGTACTTTTTGTATCATTCCTTGGGCACGTGGCTTGATGAGATCCCGAGACCCACAAGAAGTAGTTAGACAAGCACAACAGTTAGTTGATGCTGGTTATCTAGAAATCGTCTTGACTGGTATACATACTGGTGGATACGGAGAAGATTTAAAGGATTATAATCTTGCTCAACTATTAAGAGATATTGAAACAAATGTAAAGGGACTTAAACGTCTTCGAATTAGTTCAATAGAAGCTAGTCAGCTATCAGATGAAGTAATCGATGTTTTAAAGCAATCGAATATAGTTGTAAGACATTTACACATACCAATTCAGTCAGGCTCAGATACTGTTCTAAAAAGAATGCGTAGAAAATATACAATGGAATTTTTTGCGAATCGCTTAGACCGTTTAAGAGATGCACTTCCTGATTTGGCAATTACATCAGATGTGATTGTAGGATTCCCGGGAGAAACTGAAGAAGAATTTATGGAAACATATAGCTTTATTCGTGATCAAAAATTTTCTGAACTACATGTTT
Organism: Psychrobacillus sp. FSL W7-1493; assembly: GCF_038004905.1. Classification (NCBI taxonomy): domain Bacteria; kingdom Bacillati; phylum Bacillota; class Bacilli; order Caryophanales; family Bacillaceae; genus Psychrobacillus; species Psychrobacillus sp. FSL W7-1493. The sequence continues at coordinate 1,714,128 of NZ_JBBOSB010000001.1, forward strand.
TCCCATACTCAAAACGTACAGGTACCCCTGCCGCTAGAATGGAAGATCAAGTGGATGAAGAAATTAAAAACGAACGAGTACACCGACTTATTACTTTGAATGATCAACTGGCAGTAGAATATGCATCTCGCTTCGAGGGAGAAGTTCTGGAAATCATCCCAGAGGAAGTTATCACTTCAGAAACGGGAGAAACCATGGTAGAAGGCTATACGGATAATTACTTAAAAGTTGCTATACCAGGCTCTGAAGAACTGATCGGAAAATTAGTAAGAGTAAAAATAACGCGAGCAGGCTATCCTCAAAATATTGGTCAATTTGTTCGTGTGTTAGAAGAAGTAAAAGAGCTAGTTTGACTTAGGTCACTAGCTTTTTTACATGAAAAAGGAAAGACAAGGGGGGCATTAAAGGCAAGTGCACCCATGTTACTTCCTTTTTTTTGTTGGAAGAAACATAGTTGCTTGGCTTTTCTTATGTTTACTAGTAATATTAAGAGGTACGTACAACTAAGAAGGAGATTTTAAAATGACAAATAATATAGCAGCACTTATAGATCATACGTTATTAAAACAAGATGCGACTAAAAATCAAATTGAAAAACTTTGTGGGGAAGCAAAACAACATGTATTTGCATCTGTTTGCGTTAATCCGACTTGGGTTAGCTTAAGTGCTTCTCTATTAAAAGACTCACCGGTTAAGGTATGTACAGTAATCGGATTCCCACTAGGGGCTAGCACTAGTGAAGTAAAAGCATTTGAAACTACGGATGCTATTGAAAAAGGTGCAGATGAAATAGACATGGTTTTAAACGTTGGAGCTTTAAAAGACGGCGATTTTGATTATGTTCAAAAGGATATTGAAGCAGTAGTACAAGCAGCTAAAGGAAAAGCTATTGTAAAAGTAATTTTAGAAACTTGTTTATTAACAAATGAGCAAATAGCTAAAGCTAGTGAACTATCTAAATTAGCTGGGGCAGATTTTGTCAAAACTTCTACTGGATTTTCAACTGGAGGAGCAACTGTCGAAGCAGTTAAATTAATGCGCGAAACAGTAGGTCCTGAGCTAGGTGTGAAAGCTTCTGGAGGAGTTAGAAGTCTTGCTGATTTAGAAGCTATGGTTGAAGCAGGAGCTACTAGAATAGGTGCAAGTTCTGGTGTAGATATTGTAAATGGCTTAGAAAGTAAGTCAGATTATTAATTGGTGAATATTTAAAACCAAAGTATTGACCAAGTCTATAATATACGGTATAATTTTTTAGTACATAACACTTGGTTATGTACTGACGTGTGTTCGGAGGGAGGGAAAGAGAGATGTCAAAAACTGTCGTTCGCAAAAACGAATCGCTTGAAGATGCTCTTCGCCGCTTCAAACGTACTGTATCTAAAAGTGGTACAATTCAAGAGGTTAGAAAGCGCGAGTTTTATGAAAAACCAAGCGTGAAACGTAAAAAGAAATCAGAAGCTGCACGTAAACGTAAGTGGTAATTTAATCCCAACCATCCCTACGTTCAAAACACGTACTGTATGATTAACATTTACAATTATGTAAACCGAGAAAATTTATTTTCTCGGTTTATTTTAATTTATAGTTTAAAAGAGATTAGCTGTATGTAATATACTGAGCACTCGAACGATCATCGTTCGAGTGCTTTTTTTGTTTTTTTGAGTAAAAGAGGGATTTGTAATTATATATAGAATTTAGAAGATACCTGGCTATGAATTCTTATGGCCGAAACTTCTGGAAGGGGTGACATATTGAAAATGAAGAAAATTCAAAAGAGCATACTAATGAGAGGTATTACTTCTTAACTAGGGTATAAACCTCTCAAGGTAATGGGAGGAAAAATTAAAGATGATGAATTTAGAAAACATGGTACACGTATTAGCTTCAAATACGGTGGCCCAAAACCTCGTTGAATTTTGGGGAAATGATGAGGGTTCATTAGAACTATGGCGCGCAAGTTCAAACTTTGTATATGCTTTTAAACAAAATGAAATTCAATATTTTTTGCGATTTAATTTAGAACAGGATAAAACTATGGACCAATTAAAAGCTGAGTTAGATTATATGCAATACTTATCCTTAAATGGTTTTCCATCTGTCGTACCAATTCGTTCAAAGAATGGAGAATTAATTGAAACACTAATGGCACCTGAAGGAACGTATATGGCAGTTGTCTTTAGTAAAGCAAATGGAATTAACCTGGATCCGGATGATATTACTGAAATACAGATGGAGGAGTGGGGAGAATCACTTGGCTCACTACACACTTTGTCGAAAAAATTCGAGCCTGAATTTGTAAGAAGAAAAAGTTGGTTGGACACAGTGGATCTCATGAAAGGTATTTTTCAAAAGCATCCTGCTGATTGTATTGCCCTAGAGGAGCTAAATAGAGTTACCTCATGGCTTCAATCGCTACCGTCGGATAATGATACGTTTGGACTCATACACTATGACTTCCAGCTGGATAATATCTTTTTTGAAGAGAAAAGAAATTGTTTTAATGTAATCGACTTTGATGATGCTATATACCATTGGTATGCGATTGATATTGTAACAGCCCTTGATGATTTTATTGGCGAGGAAAATCCTTCTTCAAAAGTATTAATGCAGTCTTTTTTGAATGGTTATCGCTCCAAAATGAATCTAGAAAATGATATAGTGGCTCAATTTCCACGGTTTCAAAGATATGCGAATTTATATAAATTCTACAAGTTATTGAGTTCACTAGATCATGAAGTCATCATTGATGCTCCGTCTTGGTATGATGGATTAAGGGGAAAGTTAATGCGTGTGACAGATGATTTAAGAATGTCCTTTCAAAAGCCATGGTAAATACAATATGGTATATAAAGGGATGCTTTAGTACAAATGAATAGAAAAAAGAGACTGGACATTATGCTTGCGGGGTTGATGGAGAGAAAACGCGAAAACGTTACAAACAATTGTACTAGCATAGCATATAAATAGCAGCAGAATTGACAGTATAAAAAACAATGAAAATGCCCAGGCTTTTATGCCTGGGCATTTTTTTCAATCACGTTTTATTCGCTTGCAGCAGGTATTAAGTCTATACTCCATACAATTTAAAATGAATGAAGTAGTCAACCAAAAGTATTAGAGAGGGGTCGGCTGTTCTTAATTTTTTTGGTATTTCAGTGGCCTTCTATAATATCTCTAATTCCATTGACATGAATATAAAAAAATATCTCATAATCAAAATATTTTTCTTAATAAAATGAAACTTTTAAGATTTTCATCCGTAAACAATAATATACATATAGATGAAGGGAGGTTTAAGTGTGAAATTAGCGCGGCTATTTATATCTTTTTGCTTGTTACTTGCCGCTTTTGCTGTAGTGATTCCGACTTTTTCTGCAGACTCCAAGTTAGTCTATAAAGTTCCTGTTTATAAGGAAGTAGAGAATGGTTTGTATGCTTTTTTAAAACGCTCTATAAAGGAAGCGGAGGAAGCAGGAGCAGATGCCATCATTTTCGATATAAACACGCCAGGAGGGTTTGTAAATTCTGCAGAGAGTATCGTGAATTTGTTAGATTCGACTGACATTCGTAAAATAGCCTATATTAACTCAGAGGCATTATCAGCAGGTGCATATTTAGCACTACACACAGATGAGATTTATATGTCACCCAATGGTTCCATAGGAGCTGCCGCTGTGATTGATAGTGCCGGAAATGCTGCTGACATGAAAGCAACTAGTGCGTGGAAGGCTAAAATGATAAATGCAGCGGAAAGAACAGGAAAGAATCCTATTTATGCTCAGGCAATGGCTGATGAATCTGTCGATCTCCCTCAGCTACGAGCGGGAAACGGAGAATTGTTAACGCTTTCAGCAAATGAGGCCATAGAAGTAGGTTATTCCGAGGGTACGGTTGCTACGTTTGATAAGTTGTTGGTAGAGAGTGGTCTTGAAGGTGCAAAAGTAGTAGAAATAGAGCAAGCCTTTGTAGAAACGCTCGCAAGAATTGTGACAAATCCAGTAGTAGTGCCGATTTTATTATCTCTTGCAAGCTTAGGTTTGGTACTGGAGTTATATTCTCCAGGTTTTGGACTTCCTGGATCGGTCGGATTACTATCGTTAGGTCTTTTCTTTTACGGGCATCTTGTAGCAGGGTTGGCAGGGTATGAATCCATTATTTTACTGGTAATAGGTATTATATTAATTATCGCTGAATTTTTTGTGCCGGGAGGTATTATTGGTATAATAGGTTTAGCAGCTGTTTTATTTAGTATAATATTAGCAGGTGGTAATCTTTTTTACATGAGTGTTGCTGTTTTAATTGCAATAACAGTAGCTATATTAGGAATGGTGATTATTGTGAAATTCTTTGGTAAAAGAGTGAGGTTGTTGAATAAAATGATTTTGACAGATGCTACTACTACTGAACAAGGGTATGTTTCTAATCAAAATCGTTTAGATTTAGTTGGGAAAATAGCAGAGACAATGACACAGCTTAGACCTTCAGGGACTATACGTATTGAGAATGAACGTATCGATGCGGTATCTGATGGTAGTTTTATCGGCAAAGATAAGAAAGTAGTAATTATCAAGGTGGAAGGCTCTCGAATTGTCGTTCGAGAAGCAAGAGAAGGGGAGGCAACACAATGATTACTGGAGGCATGATTGGTACTATAGTTATTATTGTCATTGCATTCATATTGTTATCGGTATTTTTAACATTTTTCCCGATAGCACTTTGGATTTCAGCATTGGCTGCAGGAGTTAAAATTAGTATTTTCACATTAGTAGGGATGAGGTTACGTCGAGTAATTCCGTCACGTATCGTAAACCCGCTTATTAAAGCACATAAGGCTGGATTAAATGTAACGATCAATCAATTAGAAAGCCATTACTTAGCAGGTGGTAATGTTGACCGTGTTGTTAATGCATTAATCGCTGCACATCGTGCAAACATCGAGTTGACGTTTGAACGTGCAGCTGCTATTGACTTAGCAGGTCGTGACGTATTAGAAGCAGTACAAATGTCTGTTAATCCTAAAGTTATTGAAACACCGTTTATCGCTGGTGTGGCAATGAATGGGATCGAAGTAAAAGCAAAAGCTCGTATTACAGTTCGTGCCAATATCGATCGTTTAGTCGGTGGTGCTGGTGAAGAAACAATCGTAGCCCGTGTTGGTGAAGGTATTGTAAGTACAATTGGTTCTAGTGTAAGTCATGAACGTGTATTAGAAAATCCAGATTTAATTTCACAAACAGTTTTATCTAAAGGATTAGACTCTGGTACTGCATTTGAAATTCTGTCGATTGATATTGCGGACGTTGATGTCGGCAAAAACATTGGGGCAGAGCTTCAAACGGAGCAAGCTGAAGCTGACAAGAAAATTGCGCAAGCTAAAGCGGAAGAACGTCGTGCAATGGCTGTAGCATCTGAGCAAGAGATGAAAGCTAAAGTTGTAGAGATGCGTTCTAAAGTAGTTGAAGCTGAAGCAGAGATTCCTCGCGCAATGGCTGAAGCACTTCGTGAAGGTAATATGGGAGTCATGGATTATATGAATTATAACAACATCAAAGCGGACACTGGTATGAGAGACTCAATTAGCAAGGTAGGAAATGACAAGCCTTCAACGGATGAGTTGAAAGACTAGTATTAGCTTAGAAAGGAGGACTTCTCCTTGGAAGGTTTAATAATACCATTAATAATTATTATCCTTAGTTCATTGTTTGGGAGAAAGAAGCCGGATGAGAAACCAGCACCCAAACCTGCTTCACGTGATATTCAACCTGCTCCACAGCAAAAGCCTGTCGCACAAAATCCTTTTAAAAGCTTAGGGGATTTAGCGAAAGAGTTTCAGCAGGAGCAACAACAAGCTAGACCCGAAAGAAAACAAACATCTAGAAAGCAAGCTCCAAAACAAGTAGTACAGGCAGAGGTACCTCCAGTAATACAAAAAGCTGGAAGAGAAGCGGGGAGAGACCAAGGTGTGCCAAGGTCAACTGGCCGTCTTTCTGTTCATCAAGTGGGAACGACTGATATAACTAAAAAATCTGTAGTTCATAACATAATGCCTGATACAAAAGAGGAGCTAATGCGCGCAATTGTCTTATCGGAAATATTAGCTCCGCCAAAATCTAAAAGATAACTCATGAACACCCCTTTACATGCATAAATTCATGTAAAGGGGTGTTTTTTATCAAACAATTATTTCCACTCCATGCGAGTATTATGATTGATAATTTTGATGATATTATATTAGATTATGAAATTTCTCTTCTTCGGTTAACAGATACGGAGTTAGTCTGTTCCTACAACCATTATCTTCTAGAAATAAAAGCAGACCGTTTGTCTATAAAGTCCATGTCGATGGAGCGCCTTCATCTTCAGGTAGACAAACTCCTTCACTTTAAACTTACTAGGAAGGAAAGCAGCTGATGCCACAACAATTAATTAGGATCCAATTGCCAAGCTCTACTGATCAGTTTCTATTATTTCAAAAGCTGTTATCACAACAAATTGAAGTATATCGGGTGTATAGCACAGAAGAAAGCTTGTTCTTTTCTATCAAACGTAAAGATCTTAAAGAGTTTAGAAAGATAAGGAAAACATTGAAGATTCCTGTACACTTAAAAGATGAGACAAAAAATCGTACGATTTCTTTATATTCATATTCCATAATCGGGGTAATCTTTTTTTTCATAATACCAGTGGTTTTGGCGCAATTTATATGGAAGATCAATATAGACTCTTATACGCCAGAAAGCAATATTCTAATTACAGAACAACTGAAAGAAATGAAAATTAAAGAACGTATACGTATTTCTTCTTTACCGTCAGAGCAAGAAATTCGGCAAAAGCTACTTTTAAAGCATAAGGAGTTCTCTTGGATACACTTCACGCAATCAGGTTCCACTTTAACAGTGACTCCGATGCTTGCTCCAGTCACGAAGGAACGAGAAGTAAAAAATGCTCCCGCGTCTCATCTTATTGCTAAAAGAAGCGGTGTGATTACAGACTTTGAGCTAGTAAAGGGAGTTAGAGCTGTAGATAAGAATGCAGCTGTAAAAAAAGGTGACATACTTGTAAACGGCTTTGTTACTCAAGGAGAAAAACGAATTATAACTAGCGCAGAGGGCAAGGTCTATGCAAGTTATTGGATAGAGCTTAACTTCGAACTTCCCAAAAAAGTGACCATTGTAAAACCAACTACTAGAGAAGTACTGATTGAGAAAAAATCTAATAACAGCAATGAATATTGGAAGGAAATAGCTATGCCTCGATTCTTACAGCCATATTTTAAAGCGGGCTATGTGCAAGGTAGTGAAAAAGTTACCTATGACTTAGATGAAGAATCCGTAGAGCATTTAGTTCGACCTTTATTATTTCAAAAAATTATGAATGATTTACCGCGGGGCACTCAAATATTAGAAGATAAAGTTTTACAGATGTCTATAGAAAATGATAAAGTTAAAGGAAAGATATTATTACTAATAAATGAAAATATTGCAACACCACAAGTTATACCCCAAGGAGACGACACATGAGCCAACAAAAACAATTAGATATTAATTTACAAGATCCAACTGAAGCAGTGATGCTGCTTGGTATTTCAGATAAGAATATTAAACTGATTGAAGAAGAGTTGAAGGTGCAGTTGATCACCAGAGGAGAACTAATACAAATTGCTGGTGAAGAACAAAATGTAGAAGATGCAAGGCAGCTAATCATACAGCTTCTACTTGTGATACGAAAAGGTATTAATATTAACCTTCGAGACGTTACCACAGCTATAGAAATGAGTGCAAATGGGACAATTGAATATTTTGCAAGTCTTTATGATGAAGAAATAGCTCGAAATACTAAAGGGAAAGCAATACGGGCTAAAACCATTGGTCAAAGAGAGTATGTTCATGGAATTAGACATACTGATTTAACGTTTGGAATTGGACCAGCAGGTACCGGAAAAACTTACCTTGCTGTAGTAATGGCTACACAAGCTTTAAAAAATGCACACGTTAAAAGAATCATTTTAACACGTCCAGCAGTTGAGGCAGGGGAAAGTCTAGGGTTCCTACCAGGAGATTTAAAAGAGAAGGTAGACCCTTATTTACGCCCTTTATATGATGCATTACATGATGTATTAGGAACGGAGCAAACGGATCGCCTTATGGAACGTGGAACAATAGAAATTGCTCCCCTTGCTTATATGCGCGGCAGAACGTTAGATGATGCTTTTGTTATTCTGGACGAGGCCCAAAATACTACAAAAGCTCAAATGAAAATGTTCTTAACACGATTAGGCTTTGGTTCAAAAATGGTTATAACTGGAGATAAAACTCAAATAGATTTGCCAAAGGGTGCAGAGTCAGGTCTCATTGTAGCAGAAAAAATACTACATCAAGTTTCTGGCATACACTTCCAATATTTAGAGCAAGGCGATGTTGTTCGTCACCCATTAGTTGCTAAAATTATATCTGCATATGAAGAGCAGTAGTCAATAAAGAACGTGAAATCAGCGACTTGATTTCACGTTTTTATTTCTTTTTAAAGACAGTTAATTTCTTAGAAGCCTCTCCATACTAGCTGTTTGAGAGGAAGTGCAATTCTGTGAGAATAACTCGAGCTGAAACATAAGCAGGAGTAAATGCCACGAAAATTTGGAAGGTGTGCCCCTAGGGAAGTATCCCACCAAAAGGAAAACAACTATATAATTGGAATAGAAGCCCTGAAAACTTTAACACATCGTAGATTTTTTGAGGCTTTTTAATTTGGGGAAGTTTGGTCCTAGGCTCTTTTATTTATTTGTAGTTGTTGGCTTACATTAACGTCTATACTTACTTAGTAGTGAGTGAATCCTTCTGAGTCTTGGGTCCGCAATATGTTTTGCCCTTCGAAGTAAGTAACTATCCACAACCGGACCTTCAGTTACTAGTTAGGATCTAAACTAAATAGGTACCTCGAATAGAAGATGAACCAATTACAGCCCGATAACGTCATCATTCTAACTGTAAACCGGTCAATTCAGATAAATTGGTCAAATTTTGAAAATATAAGGTATAATAAAGAGAATAGTAGACGAGGGGATGATAGGATGAAGTCTTTAATGATCAAGTGGAGAAAATGGCGAGAAAGTAAATATCTCCCTTTAATTATTATCCTTCTAACTTCCATAAGCATGTTTCTACTGGTTAAGGGAAGCGTGCAAGAAAATACATATGATATATCCTTAATGAATTTAGCACCTGAAACCATCCGTTCAGTTAAAACGATGGAAGACCCAGTAAAAACTGAAGAAGAAAAAGACCAGGCTGCATCAGAAGTTAATCCTGTCTATCAATTTCAGGATGAAACAGCTGAAAATCAGGCCACTATCATTGAGTCTATTTTCGATAGTGTAATAGAGATTAAGCAATCTATCACAAGTGATGAGCCTGAAGCGGCAACAGATAGTCTTCAAAGACTAAAAAAAGAAATGAACGTTCTAGCAGAAAATGCTAGCTTTGTACCGTTAACTGACGATGCACTGAGTATATTATTAAGTCAAAACATAGCAACTATAAATGATGTTAAAGAAAAGCTTCCTATCCTAGTAGAAGAAACATTAAGTGAACCGATTAGGAATGAAAACTTAGGTACAGAAAGAGATAAGGTTGTTCAGAAAGTCCGAACTACTTTTAATTACCCAGATAGTTTTATGAGCGTTTTAGTTTCTATAGCTCGGGGCTCCATTATAGCTACAGAAACAAAAAACGATGAACTAACTGAGCTACGCATGGAACAAGCTAGAGCTAGCGTTGAACCAACTAGAATTTTACAAGGTCAAATACTCGTTCAAAAAGGGGAAATTGTCAGTAAAGATGTGTATCGCCAACTAGATCTATTAGGAATGCTGACTGATAAATCATCTTATAAACAATATATAGGTGTAGCTCTTTTTGTATTGATGACAATGTGGGTGCTATTCGGACAAACCATTCGTTTTAAAGACCCTAATGTTATCAATGTGAAAAATCTGATTGTTGTGGCTTTTAGTGTTATTGTATCCGTCTTGATGATGAAAGTGCTACAATCAGTAGCGTACAATTTTGATGTTGTTATTGCATTTTTGTTTCCTACTGCAATGGTATCCATGTTAGTTTATATTCTAGTCAATGAAAGAGCGGCTTTTATATCTAGCTTTGTCGTAGCTGCCTATGCAGGGATTATTTTTCAAGAAGGATATACGAATATCTTTCAAATGGAAGTTGCTTTATACATACTCTTTGGTGGTATAGCAGGGATTTTTGCCGTACAGCGTATGTACAATAGTTCTCAAATTTTACGTTCAAGCTTAATCGTTGCGTCTATAAATTTAACGTTTATCTTATTTTATCTGTTAATGACAAAGACAACTTATGAGTTTGTTGATGTAGCTTTCTATATTGGCGCTGCCTTAATATCTGGTATATTATCCGGGGCTCTTACACTTGGTATTTTGCCTTTCTTTGAGTCGCTTTTTGGAATCTTATCCACAATGAGGCTCATAGAACTTTCTAACCCAAATCATCCATTACTTAAGAAAATTTTAACTGAAACCCCTGGTACGTATCATCACAGTCTGATGGTGGCAAACTTAGCAGAAGCAGCTTGTGAGGCAATCGGAGCGAATGGCTTGCTAGCTAGAGTTGGATGTTATTATCATGATATCGGAAAAACAAATCGACCTGGGTTCTTTATAGAAAACCAAGTGAACGGCTATAATCCACATGATAACCTTTCTCCAGAAGCTAGCAGGGATATTATTATTTCTCATGCAACAGATGGAGCGAATATTTTAAAGAAACATAAGCTGCCGAAAGAAATCATAGACGTGGCGGAACAGCACCACGGCACTAGTTTATTGAAATTCTTTTATTATAAAGCAAAAGAAAGTAATCCTAATACTACTGAGGAATCCTATAGATATCCTGGGCCAAAGCCACAGACGAAAGAAATTGCAATTATTTCAATTGCAGATAGCGTAGAGGCGGCTGTAAGATCCATGAAGGAGCCAAATGGAGAGAAAATCCACAGTCTGATTAAATCCATTATTAAAGATAAGGTAATTGATGGACAATTAGACGAATGCGACTTATCATTCAAAGAAATAAAGAAAATTGAAGAAAGCTTCTGTTCTACTATGAATGGCACATTCCATTCGAGAATAGAATACCCTAAATAAATAGTAAGGAGTCAATAATATGCTAGAACTCGATTTAATGGACGAAACAAATACATTAACTAAAGAAGCTATTGCACTAGTAGAAAAAGTACTACAATCCGCAGCAGGGCAATTGAATGTAAAAAACGAGAGCGAAGTAAGTGTTACGTTCGTTACAAACGATCAAATCCAAGAAATCAATAAAAACTATCGGAACAAAGATATGCCTACAGATGTAATATCTTTTGCTATGGAAGAAATGGGTGAAGGTGAAATTGAAATTAAAGACGCTGACATACCCATATTGCTTGGAGATATCATTATTTCTGTAGAACGTACGATTGAACAAGCACAAGCATATGGGCATACCTTTGAACGCGAGCTTGCTTTTTTAGCCGTCCATGGTTTTTTACACCTATTAGGATATGATCATGGGACGGAAGAAGAAGAAAAAGAAATGTTTGGTCTACAGGAGAAAATTTTGCAGGAGTTTGGTTTGAAGCGTGAAGGCCATGAACTTTCATAAGTTTGGGAAGTCCTTTGTCTACGCTACACAGGGAGTTATACATGCAATAAAGACTGAGCAAAATTTTCGACTGCATTTGTTTGCTGCAGGTATAGTATTCCTTGCAAGTTTATTAACTGGCCTCTCTAAATGGGAATGGATAATCGTTGTTATGCTCATTTTTGGGATGTTCATGATAGAATTAGTGAATACGTCCGTAGAAAGAATTGTAGACCTTGCTTCTCCGGACTTCCATCCTTTAGCCAAACAGGCTAAGGATCTTGCTGCAGGCGCATGTTTAGTCTATGCGATCTGCACAGTAATAGTAGGTTTAATTATATTCATACCGAAATGGTCGGTAATCTTATTTTAAAGGTGTGATTTTATATGGAGAAAGAAGAATTACTAAAAGCATCTATCACAGCCATGGAAAAAGCATACGTTCCGTATTCGAAATTTCCTGTGGGAGCAGCTTTACTTACTAAAAGTGGAGATGTTATATTAGGCTGTAATATTGAAAATGCATCTTTTGGGTTAACAAACTGTGCTGAGCGAACTGCCGTTTTTAAAGCTGTGTCAGAAGGTATAAAAGACTTTACAGCAATAGCTATCGCCGGAGATACAGATGGACCAATTTCACCATGCGGAGCATGTAGACAAGTTTTAGTGGAGTTCTGCGAGCCTAACATGCCCGTATATTTAACAAACTTAAAAGGAAATGTAACAGAAACGACGGTGTCAGAATTATTGCCTGGAGCTTTTACAACGGAGGATTTAAATTATGATGGAAAACAATAAAGGATATAAATCAGGATTCATATCAATAATCGGACGACCAAATGTAGGTAAATCTACATTTCTAAACCGTGTAATAGGGCAAAAGATAGCAATAATGAGTGATAAGCCACAAACAACTCGCAACAAGGTACAAGGAGTCCTTACTCTAGACCAAAGTCAAATGATTTTTATTGATACTCCGGGTATTCATAAACCGAAGCATAAGTTAGGTGACTTTATGTTAAAAGTTGCTAAAAATACGCTACGTGAAGTAGATGTTATCATGTTCATGGTAAATGCAACAGAGCCTAGAGGTAAAGGTGATGAATTTATCATTGATCTATTAGAAAAAAACGAAACTCCCGTATTTTTAGTGATCAATAAAATAGACCAAGTACATCCAGATGATTTAATCGGAATTATTGAATCTTATAAAGATAAATATGATTTTGCTGAAATCGTTCCTATTTCTGCTCTTCAAGGTAACAATGTAGAAAGACTACTAGAAACAATTCAATCATATTTACCGGAAGGTCCACAATATTATCCAGCGGATCAAGTAACTGACCACCCAGAGAGATTTATCATCTCTGAACTGATCCGTGAGAAAGTATTGCACTTGACTAGAGAAGAAATACCACATTCAATTGCGGTTGTAATTGACAAGATAAAAAAAGAAGAAGATACAGATAAAGAGATGATCCGTGTTATGGCTACTATTATTGTAGAACGTGATTCTCAAAAAGGTATTGTAATCGGTAAAAGAGGTGCACTTCTAAAAGAAGTTGGGACAAGAGCTCGTCATGATATTGAAATGCTTTTAGGAACTAAAGTATTCCTAGAACTTTGGGTGAAGGTTCAAAAGGATTGGCGCAATAAATCTGCCCACCTAAAAGATTATGGATTTAGAGAAGACGAATATTAATATAAAGGAAGCATAGAAGGAAGGGAAGGCTTTTGCTTCAAAAGGTAGAAGGGATTGTCTTACGAACCTCCTCCTACGGAGAAACAGATAAAGTAGTAACTATATTCTCTCGAGAGCTTGGAAAAAGGGCTGCGATGGCTCGCGGAGCTAAAAAGCCAACTAGCCGTCTTTCTTCGATCTCTCAGCCTTTTACCTATGCATATTTTTTAATACAACAAGGGAGAGGGATGGGGTCTCTTCAACAAGGTGAAATAATTGATTCGATGCGTGTCATTCGAGAAGATATTTTTACTACAGCTTATGCTAGTTTTATAATGGAGCTAGTAGATAAACTAATTGATGATGAATCTCCTAAACCACATGTGTTTACAATTTTACAGCAAGCATTAGAGGCAATATCTGAGGGCTATGATCCAGAAGCCATTAGCTTGTTTGTTGAGTGGAAGATGTTATCCGTAGCTGGAATTTATCCGGTACTCCATCAGTGTGCCAATTGTGGAGCAACAGATGGGGAATTTGCATTCTCTTTTGCTCAAATCGGTTTTTTATGTCATCGTTGTTTTACAATTGACCCTTATTTAATCCGTTTAACACCCTCACAGGTGAAGTTAATCCGAACATTTTATACCGTTCCTATTGACCAGGTTGGTAAGCTAACTTTGAAAAAAGAGACGAAGGGCTTTATAAAAAAAATCGTACGGACCATATACAATGAGCAAGTTGGAGTTCGTTTAAAATCTCAAGGGTTTCTAGACCAAATGGAAAAAACACCAGAGTTTTTCCAGCCTAAAAAAGATTCTCATTCGGAAGAATAATTCCGGATGAGTTTTTTATTGGAAAGGCTCTGTTAAATTTAATTGTTGTTTTTTATAATGTGCACAAGAAAATGCACGAAACGCTATTACATAAACCGTCCCCAAACTTACATTTGGGTTTTATTTTGTATAGTTTATTAAAACTTGTTGCCCTAAATTTTCCTTTAGGTTAAGTATATTTGTATACAAACCGTCTAGACTTTATTCTTTAGATACACCTTTTCCACCTTTTGTTTTTAGCGTGCTAATTCTTTCTATACTAGTAATAATGGGTTTTGCTTGGCTGATTAATTTTTGAGTAACCTCAAGACCTAAAGAGGCTTGATGGGAACTTTCATCAGTCCAAACTTCATAAACATAAACTGAATTTGGTTCATTATCGGCAATGTTCACTACATATATTTCACATTCATCTAAAGTTTCCATTGATTCAGCTGCTTCTATCAAAATATTAACCATTTCTTCTTTTTTTCCTTCTTGAACGATAAATTTATTAAGTAGGCTAAATTTATTCATTTCATTCTCCTTAAATTTGTCATTACTTAAGTAATTCTATATTCCGATTCCATTCTCCTATTATTCCCGTTATTAACGTTATCTCAACTACTTAACTTCCTGGGTTTATAACAACATACCTAAAGCGATGAGTTATTTCGGCCAACGCTGTAAGTCCTGGCAGCCGGGTGAAAGTCCTAATAACTAAACAATCATTACGGATTGTATTTCGATATACGTTTTGGAAAAAATATAAACAAAAAAACCTGCAAATTGTATCCGAAATTGGATTTGTTTTGCAGGCTTAAATTATTTTAGAATGCTTTTAATTAAAATTGTATTTGCTCTTCAATATAAGCTTTTACTTCTGAAATAGGCATTCTTGTTTGTTCCATAGAATCACGATGACGCACTGTAACTTGGCCGTCCGTTTCGGAATCAAAATCATACGTAATACAGAATGGTGTACCAATCTCATCCTGACGGCGGTAACGTTTACCAATGGATTGAGACTCATCATAATCAACCATGAAATGTTTGCTAAGGTCAGAAAACATTGCTGTTGCACCTTCAGATAGCTTCTTCGATAAAGGCAAGATTGCTGCTTTTACCGGAGCTAGAGCAGGGTGGAAACGTAAAACTGTTCGTTGATCGTCGCCTTCTAGCTGCTCCACGTCATAAGCCTCGCATAAGAATGCCAATGTTACACGGTCAGCTCCTAGAGATGGCTCGATGCAATATGGTACATATCTTTCATTGGTTACTGGGTCGATATAATTGAAATCTTCACCAGAGTGTTCCATATGCTGTTTTAAATCGAAGTCAGTTCTATCGGCAATACCCCATAGCTCACCCCAACCAAATGGGAATTTATATTCAATGTCTGTTGTTGCATTCGAGTAATGTGAAAGCTCGTCGTCAGAGTGGTCTCTTAGACGAATACTATTCTCCGAAACACCTAAGTTTAGTAACCATTCGCGGCAATAATTGCGCCAGAACTCGAACCATTCCATGTCTTCGCCGGGCTTACAGAAAAACTCTAGCTCCATTTGTTCAAATTCTCTTGTACGGAAAGTGAAGTTACCAGGAGTGATTTCATTTCGGAAACTTTTTCCGACTTGGGCAATACCGAAGGGCATTTTTTTACGCATAGAACGCTGTACATTCTTATAGTTTACAAAAATACCTTGTGCCGTTTCTGGACGTAAAAAGATTTCGTTTGTAGAAGATTCCGTTACACCTTGGAAAGTTTTGAACATCAAGTTAAATTGACGAATTTCCGTGTAATCATATGCACCACAAGAAGGACAAACTACATTATGCTCCTTCATGATTTCTTCCATTTTCTCAAAGGAAAGGCCATCTATTACCATTTCAATTCCTTTTTTATCTAATACATCCTCGATGATTTTATCCACACGGTGACGTGATTTACATTTTTTACAGTCGATCATTGGATCATTGAAGTTACCAATATGACCTGAAGCGACCCATGTTTTTGGGTTCATAAGAATAGCAGCATCTAACCCTACATTATAAGGTGATTCTTGTACAAATTTTTTCCACCAAGCTTTTTTAACGTTGTTTTTAAGCTCTACTCCAAGTGGACCGTAATCCCATGTATTTGCCAAACCTCCATAAATTTCAGAGCCAGGGAATACAAAGCCTCTTTGTTTTGCTAAACTTACTACATTTTCCATTGAAAATTCCATTTGACATACCTCCATTTTGATAAAAGCTTTTAAAGAAAAAAATGAAACAAAAAACTCGTCTCCGGGCCTCAATAGCCCGGGGACGAGTTTATAACCCGCGGTTCCACCCCGATTGGTTGTATGTATGACAACCCTCTTTAAAAACTTAAGCTCCAAGCTGCCGTTTCCTGTAGATGTGGTCTTGCACTATCACCACTCGCTTTATGTTACAGTACTTATAATGCTCTTCAACGCTTTAATATTACTGATGATTGTATCATATGCTTCTTTATTTAGCAATGTGATGGATAATGGTATATAATTATTTAGAATAAGTATAACTAAGTATAAACTTTGAGGCGGTGAGTCCAATCGAACTCAACAAACGGCAAGTCGAAATTTTGGACATTGTAAAAGGGAATGGACCTATTACTGGTGAACAAATTGCAGAACGACTTAATCTGACTAGGTCAACTCTAAGACCTGATCTTGCGATATTAACGATGGCTGGCTTCCTGGATGCTCGACCTCGTGTAGGTTATTTTTACTCAGGTAAGAAAACCAGTCAGGCAATCTCTGATAGCATTGCACAAATGCTCGTAAAGGATTTTCAGTCTATCCCCGTTGTTGTAGAAGAAAGTATGTCGGTTTACGATGCAATATGCCATATGTTTTTAGAGGATGTTGGCTCTTTGTTTGTCGTTGATAAAAAATCAGTATTATCCGGTGTGCTTTCTAGGAAAGACTTTTTACGAACAAGTATCGGAAACCAAGACTTAACTAAAATGCCGGTACATATGATTATGACTAGGATGCCAAATATTACGTATTGTCTGAAGGAAGATACATTAATTGAGGTAGCAAATAAGTTAATGAGTCGCCAAATAGACTCATTGCCAGTGGTAAAAGAAGCAAAAGACGGTTTAGAAATTGTCGGAAGAATTACTAAGACAAATATTACTCGGGCTTTCTTATCTTTAGCTGATGACCATGATTTATGAGGAGTGAAAGAATGAAAATGTTAAACCTATTTATTGTTTCAGACTCTATAGGAGAGACTGGCGAGCTAGTAGCTAGAGCTGCGGTAAGTCAGTTCAGACCAGGTCTGCAACATACAAAGTTAAAAAGATTTACCCATATCGATTCTATGGATCATATTAAAGAGATAACCGCTTTAGCTAAAGAACAGAATGCAAGTATTTTATATACATTGGTTCAACAGGAAATGAGAGAAGCAATCGTTAAGTATTGCAAGGAATATGAATTAGAGTGCGTCGATTTGATAGGCCCTGTGATTAATCTTTTAGAAAAGAAACTAGAGGAAAAATCTTTTGAAGAGCCAGGTCTTGTACGTAAGCTTGATGAAGACTACTTTAAGAAAATTGAGGCAGTAGAATTTGCAGTAAAATATGATGATGGCAGAGATCCAAGAGGGCTACTGCAGGCCGATATTGTTTTAATCGGGGTTTCACGCACTTCCAAAACACCTTTATCTCAATATCTAGCAAACAAAAGGTTCAAGGTTGCAAATGTACCTTTAGTACCGGAAGTAGAGCCGCCAGAAGAACTTTTCCAAATTGATCCTTCGAAATGCTTCGGTCTTATAATCACTCCCGATAAATTAAACTCCATAAGAAGAGAAAGATTAATCGCAATTGGTCTTAAGGATGATGCTAGCTATGCCAAAGTGGAACGTATTAATGAAGAAATAGCGCACTTCCAAAAAGTGGTGGATCGAATTGGCTGTAGAGTTATTGATGTGACGAATCGAGCAGTAGAAGAAACAGCAAATTTAGTAATCACTCAAATTCAGCAAAAATAATTTAAAATTTTGGACCGATTCACAATTGTGAAAAGGTTTTTTTATGTACGAAAGCGAATTAAAGTATAGATTAATATATTGAAATGTTTTATAATACTTATTTGTGGAAAAAAGAAATTTTTCGTATTATCATGTAAATATTTTGTCGATTCTTGCAGGATTTTTCTTCAGTCTCTCGAATTAATACTAAGTAGTAAGTAAAGATGGTGAAATCATGAATCGTATAGAAGAAGAAGTAATCGAACAAGTTAGAAATAATACAGACATTGTTGATGTTATCAGTGAATTTGTTCAGCTTACAAAGAGAGGTAGAAACTTTTTCGGCCTTTGTCCATTTCATGGTGAACAAACCCCATCTTTTTCTGTCACTCAAGAAAAGCAAATTTTTCATTGCTTTGGCTGTGGGGCTGGCGGAAATGTAATTACATTTTTAATGGACATTGAGAATCTCTCATTCCATGAAGCAGTTAGTAAACTAGGTAGCCGCCTTGGAATGCAGATTGAACATAAGGCAACCCAAAACTCTGAAGAGAAAGCACCGGTCTCCAAAGAAGTATCTCTTATGAAAAAAGCGCATGAATTTGCTAGCGAATATTTTCATCATCTTTTACTTCATACGGAGGAAGGAGAAAATGCATTACATTACTTACAAGAAAGAGGGTTTTCTACCGAACTCATCGAAAAGTATAAAATAGGATGGTCATTGCCTAGCTGGGATGCCCTAACTACCTTATTAGAGAGAAAAGGTATGGATTTGCAAGAAATTGAGAAAACTGGACTTATTATTAGAAAAGAAAATGAATTGAAGTATTTTGACCGCTTTCGTGGAAGAATTATGTTTCCTGTTTTCGACGAAACTGGCCATGTAGTTGCGTTCTCTGGAAGGATTCTTGGTAAGAAAGAAAATGAAGCCAAATATTTAAATAGTCCTGAATCTCCTATCTTTCAAAAAAGCCAGATACTCTATAACTTAGATAAAGCTAGACTAGACATTAGGAAAAAACGCAACGTGGTTATTTTTGAAGGCTTTTTAGATGTTATATCGGCGTCTAAAGCGGGTATAACAAATGGTGTTGCAACAATGGGAACAGCATTAACGTCTCAACATATAACCAAGCTGAATAGATTAACCTCCAATGTGACCCTTTGTTTCGATGGAGACAAGGCAGGGATGGAAGCGGCAAAAAGAGCAGCAATCTCTTTACAAGGGCAAAATATTCAGACAGAGGTTGCTATTATTCCGGATGCTATGGATCCAGATGATTATATTAAGAATTATGGGGAAGAAGCTTTTAAGGAGAAAATTATTGAAAAGCCCCATTCTTATCTTTCATTTATGATGATTGTTTCCAAAAGAGATAAGAATTTTAATAACGAAAATGATACCCTTCAGTATATTCAAGAAATATTGGAAATACTGAGTGAGAGAAGTTCTTCTGTAGAAAGGGATCTGTATATTCGACAGCTTTCTCAGGAAACAAATGTATCCGAAGAAGCTATCTATCAACATTTACGGAAAATACAGGGGAAAAAAGCAAGAGACACTAAAAGTAGTAATCATAGCAACAATTCAATTCCTTTAGCTGCTCCTCAAGAGCTGCCTAAAAAGAAACGAACCCTTTCAGCAGATGAAAGAGCAGAAAGAATATTATTAGCACATATGCTCCATAATCCGCAGGTAATTGACATTGCAATTAGAACTATAAGTGATGGCCCATGTTTTATAAGGGACGCATACGAAGCTGCGTACGTTCGTTTGATGGGGTATTACGAAGATTATCCAGAAGGTGACTATCAACGGTTTTTAGAAGTATTAAACGACGGTGAATTAAGGAAAATAGTAATGGAAGCTGCGCTCTCAGAACGTGATCCAGAACATGAAACTGAGGAAGTCATGGACTGTTTGCGCCATATTAGAAAATACCGGATTGAGCAGCAAATTGGGCAAAAGTTACATGAAGCTAAAGAGGCTGAAAAAATGACGGATATAACTAAAGCGCTAAAACTGGCACAAGAGGCCATTCAGTTAAAAAAATCTTTAGTAAATTTTCAATAATCATCCGGTAGTAAAAGGAGGAATTCTTATGGCGGACAAGTCTGAACGTACAAAAGAAACGGACATAGAATTATCATTATTAGAAGCAAAGAAACAACTGATTGAGTTAGGTAAAAAGAATGGTGAGGTAACTTATCATGATATAGCAGATAAATTAGCATCTTTCGATTTAGAATCAGACCAAATCGAGGAATTCATTGATCAGCTAGAAGGCAAGGGTATTGAACTTGGGCGTAAAGCTGGAGATGAGGAAGATTTAGATCGTTTGATGAAGGGTAAGGAAGAAGAAACTTTTGACCTAAATGATTTAAGTGTCCCCCCAGGTGTTAAAATCAACGATCCTGTACGTATGTACTTAAAAGAAATTGGTCGAGTAGATCTTTTAAAGGCATCAGAGGAGATTGCACTTGCTGAAAGAATAGAGCAAGGTGATGAAGAAGCCAGAAAACGTCTAGCAGAGGCGAATCTACGTCTAGTTGTAAGTATTGCGAAGCGATATGTTGGTCGTGGTATGCTTTTCTTAGATTTAATTCAAGAAGGAAATATGGGTCTTATTAAAGCAGTAGAGAAATTCGATCACAGAAAAGGTTTTAAATTCAGTACGTATGCAACTTGGTGGATTCGCCAGGCCATAACTCGTGCAATTGCAGACCAAGCAAGAACTATTCGTATACCAGTGCATATGGTTGAAACTATTAATAAGCTGATTCGTGTGCAACGTCAATTACTTCAAGACTTAGGCCGTGAGCCTTCTCCAGAAGAAATCGGAGAAGAAATGGATCTTCCAGCAGAAAAAGTTCGTGAAATTTTAAAAATTGCTCAAGAGCCTGTTTCCTTAGAAACACCTATTGGGGAAGAGGATGACTCACATTTAGGTGATTTTATTGAAGATGCCGATGCACAGTCACCATCTGATCATGCAGCATATGAGCTTCTTAAAGAGCAATTAGAAGATGTACTAGATACATTAACTGACCGTGAAGAAAATGTACTCCGTTTACGATTTGGTTTAGATGATGGACGTACAAGAACACTAGAAGAAGTAGGAAAAGTTTTTGGTGTTACTCGTGAACGTATTCGTCAAATTGAAGCGAAGGCTTTAAGAAAATTACGCCATCCTTCTAGAAGCAAGCGTTTAAAAGATTTCTTAGAATAATCAAGAGACATCCTGATAAAGGGTGTCTTTTTTACAGTATTTTTTAGTGCCTTATTTCTCCTGAAAAGAGGGATTACCCATCTCACTTTTCTTTTTATTTCAAGGTGTTCGTAAAAATGCACTTGAAACTAGCCGAAAAGATTAGTATAAAGAGATATAAGGGAAAAGAGGATGGATATGTCTATTCAACGAAAAAAAGTAATATTGAATGAAATTGCTTTTTGGAAGCAAAACAAGCTACTTCCCGAGCATTACTGTGATTTTCTTACAGCTCTTTATGCTCAAGGGGAAGGAGAGGGAACTGAAGTAATCAACGAAGGTATACTAGCAGAGGAAGCGAAAAAGTCAAAGCTGAAAGTAATCTCGGCTACTTCCGTTATAAGTCTCATTACTCTCGCACTTTTAGGCTCACTAGTTTTCATAACAACGGCCATTATAATACCTATTATTTTATCGGGACTTGCAATTCTAGTTTTTACGTACCTATCTATTAAAAAGTTTAGTAAAAGTTCAATCTTATCACCCTTGCTATTAGTATTTTCTGCGTTATTACTATTAGGAATTACTTTTAAAATATGGGAAGCCTTTTTCATAACGGAGCCTACTACACTAGTAATTATGATTGCAGTTAACTGCATATTATGGTTATTTTCTGGCTTACGATTGAAGCTAATTTATTTTACTATTTCCGGTATTGTGGGACTCTTGTTGATATTTATATACATCTCTATTACATTTTTTACATAGAATACAATTTTTAATGATTGAAATTTCACGTTACAAGTGGAATTTCATTTTTTTTTTGAGTTAATGAACCTACACATGCGCCTGAGCAATGGAATGATGGCTTATCGTGTGCTCCATAGAAAGCTGACTGGAGTGGAAATCAATTGTACTTTCTGTGAAATGTATGAAGTTTTTATATTTCTCTGTTGGAACTAAAAGATTAATAAAGAAAAATAGATTCAAATTCGTTTTAATATGATTATTTACATAATCTTTTGTATAATAAAAAAGTAAGCGTTTTTATTTACAAAGGGGATGGAATAAAATGAATTTTGATTTAACGCAGGAACACCAAATGATTCGTAAAACGATTCGAGAGTTTGCTAGTGAGGTTGTAGCTCCCGGAGCAATTGAGCGAGACAAAACGAAGGAATTTCCAAAAGATATCTTTAAACAGTTAGCCGACATGGGGATGATGGGCTTACCGTTTTCAGAGGAGTATGGTGGAGCAGGAGCTGATACAGTTAGCTTTGCTATTGTGACTGAAGAATTGAGTCGTGCCTGTGCATCAACTGGTATTACCTATTCAGCTCATATATCACTAGGCGGTGCACCGCTAAGCTTGTTCGGAACAGAAGAACAAAAACAAAAGTACTTAGTTCCAATTTGTACGGGAGAATCTTTAGGTGCTTTTGGATTAACGGAGCCCAATGCTGGATCGGATGCTGGGGGTACTCAAACAACTGCAAAAGAAGAAGGTAATGATTTTGTTATAAATGGAAGCAAGGCGTTTATTACAAACGCTAGTTATGCAAAACATCTTGCACTAACTGCTATCACTGGTATGTCAGATGGTAAAAAAGAGATTTCTGCTATTATAGTTCCAACTGATGCAGATGGTTTTACAGTAATTGATAACTATGAAAAAATGGGGTTAAATGCTTCCAACACCACTGAACTAGTAATAGAAAATGTTAGAGTACCTCAAGAAAACTTATTAGGTAAACGAGGAAATGGTTTTAGACAGTTTCTAGTTACATTAGATGGTGGAAGAATTGGAATAGGTGCAATGGCAGTAGGGATTGCTCAAGCTGCATTTGACCGAGCACTACAGTATTCCAAGGAACGTAAACAATTTGGAAAAACATTATCAGAGTTTCAAATTACACAGTTTAAACTAGCGGATATGGCAATGAAGATTGAATTAGCAAGAACAATGGTGCATAAAGCTGCTTGGTTAAAGGACCAAGGACGTCCGTTTGGTAAAGAAGCGTCTATGTGTAAACTATACGCTTCTGAAATCGCAATGGAGGTTGCTGATCAGGCGATTCAGATTCATGGCGGATATGGATATATGAAGGAATATGAAGTGGAACGCTATATGAGAGATGCAAAATTACTTGAAATTGGAGAAGGTACTTCCGAGGTCCAACGAATGGTAATAGCTAGACATATTGGTTGTTAAACATTAAAAATATGTCGATTTTGTCACAAAGCTTTAAAACTTTCTTCAATAACACTTTTCGTTTTCGACACAATGGAGTACAATATGAGTGTTGACTAATTCTATATTAGAAAAGAATGTATAAAAGAAGGAGGGTTAACTATGCAAAAGAATCCAATTATCCCATTTATACTTATTATGGCATTTGGTATCGGTTTAATTTTCTTCCTATCTATCGATGGAGTAGGTAATAAAGCAGAAATTGCTGAGTCACATGAAGGCGGAGAGTCCGCTGAAGGTGGAGAAGAAGCTACTGCTGGTGAATTCGATCCTGAAGCACTTGCTCAAGGAAAATGTATCAGCTGTCACGGTAACACTTATGAAGGCGGAATGGGACCATCTTTAGTTGGTCTTGAATTGTCTGAAGATGAAATTAAAGACATTTTAGCTAACGGTAAAGGTAGCATGATGCCTGGTGGTTTAGTACCAGAAGAAAACCTTGATGAAATGGCTGCTTGGGTCAAATCTCTAGGTGAATAAGATTTTAAGAAAAGACCTCTAGATTCTTTTTAAGAATCGAGGTCTTTTTTTATTTTTGTTATAATAATGGTGAGGTGTATAAAATGAATGCGAAAAACTTATCAGATAGACTGAAAATCGTAGCATCCTTTGTCGAACAGGATACAATTTTAGCGGATATAGGAAGTGACCATGCTTATCTTCCATGTTACTTGGTCCATCAATCCATAATCTCTAAAGCAATTGCTGGAGAGGTAGTAAAGGGACCATTTGAATCTGCAGTGAAGCAAGTGAAAAGTGAAGGCCTGGAAAAGCAAATTGAAGTGCGTTTTGGAGACGGACTGCAAGTGATTGAAGACGAGGACCAAGTGGGCACCGTTACAATTGCTGGGATGGGTGGTCCGTTAATTGCTTCCATACTAGAAGCAGGTAAGCATAAACTTACTAACGTTCACACGCTAATTCTTCAACCGAACATTCACGCAAAAGCAATTAGAGAATGGGCAATTAGAGAAGGCTGGAATATTGATCAAGAAACAATTTTGGAGGAGCATTCCAAAATTTATGAAGTAATTGTACTTAAAAAAGGAAATATGGTGCTTAATGAACAGGAGCTTTTATTAGGACCAATTTTAATGCAAAGCTGCACAAGTGTATTTCAGAAAAAATGGTCAGTCGAAATGAAAGAATGGGAAAGAATATTGACTCAATTAAAAAATATTCCACCATCTCCGGAAGTTTTACAAAAAGTAGAGGAAATAGAGAATAAAATCTCGTTAGTGAAGGAGCTGTTGTAAACATGAAGCAAACCAATGGACAACATCTTATTTCTATCTTTGAAGAATGGGCACCACGCTCCTTAGCGGTAGAGGGAGATTCGGTAGGCCTTCAAATCGGTAGATTAGATAAGCTTGTTACGAAGGTGCTTGTGACATTAGATGTGAACGACGAAGTGGTAGATGAAGCAATTGAGCAAGGGTGTCAGCTAATCATTGCTCATCATCCTCCTATTTACAGTAAGCTTAAGAATATACGTACAGATATGCCACAAGGACGTCTGTTTGAAAAACTGATTAAGCATGATATTGCTGTATACGCTGCTCATACGAATTTGGATATTGCCAGTGGAGGCGTTAATGATTTATTAGCTGAAGCACTGAAGCTAGAGAATATTTCTATATTAGAACCAACAACCTCCGAAAACTTAATGAAGCTTGAAGTATTCACTCCTAAAGAAGCTACTGAAACTGTTAGAAAGGCTCTAGCAGAGGCTGGAGCAGGTAATATAGGGGATTACAATAGCTGTAGCTTTACAACCTCTGGAGAAGGCCGTTTTAAGCCTGAGGAAAGTGCAGAGCCTTATATCGGGAAGGCAAATGAGTTAGCGGTTGTGCAAGAAGATAAAATAGAGGTAGTGCTACCGGCTTCAAAGAAAAATAAAGTATTAAGAGCATTGCTTAATAACCATCCATATGAAGAACCTGCATACAATATGATGAAGCTTGATACTAAGGTCAATGAAATGGGACTCGGAAGAATAGGGTTGTTACCAAACAAAGTTTCTTTGGCGGATTATGCAAATACCGTGAAATCATTGCTAAACGTGCCTTTTGTTCGAGTCGTTGGACCGCTAGATAAACCAGTTCAAAAGGTGGCAGTGCTAGGCGGAGACGGTAACAAATATATTTCGATTGCTAAAAGGGCAGGGGCAGACGTTTTTATAACGGGGGACTTATATTTTCATATTGCACAAGATGCATTAGCGATGGGACTTGCTGTTATTGATCCTGGCCACCATATAGAACAAATTATGAAAATTGGCGTTGCAAGATATATGCAAGCGGAGTGTCTAAATAAAAAACTGGACTGTGAATTCATCGCTTCTAAGATATCTACAGAACCTTTTAAACTTATTTAGCTAAAAAATAAAGCTTCGAAAATTTTACTATTAGTAAATTTTCGAAGCTTATTTTTAGAGTATCTTTTAAATCGACCTCTATATAATCAAGTTACTTTGTTAGTTAACTGTATAAGGCTCTATTCTAGTAACTGGTTTTGGAACTTTAATTTTTGGTAGAATTTTCTCAGGAAGCACTTTTTTCGTTGTATCATGAGTTGTAGGATCATTTGGATCGTATTTCTCTAGAAACTGTATAACTTCCTTTACTATTGGTGTTGGCGTAGAGGCTCCGGCAGTCACTGCTACATGAGTTACATTGTCCAGCCATTCTAGTTTAAGATCAGATATATCGCCAACTCGGTAAGATGGAGTTCCTGCAATTTCCTCTGAAACTTGTGTAAGTCTATTAGAATTGTTACTCATAGGGTCACCGACAACGATAAGTAGCTCTGCTTCTCCTGCTTGCTCTGCAACCGCTTCTTGTCTCACTTGAGTAGCAAGACAAATTTCTTTGTGTACCTCAATGTCAGGAAATTTCTCTTTTAGCTTCTCCATGAGATGAACAACATCCCATTGAGACATAGTCGTTTGATTTGTTACTAATAATTTTGTGTTAGAAAGGGAAAGACTTTCGATATCCTCATTTGTTTGGACAAGATGGACTTTAGTTGGGGCAACCCCGATCGCCCCTTCAGGTTCAGGGTGACCTTTTTTCCCGATATAAATAATATCATAGCCTTCTGCAGTTTTTTCTTTTATTAGATCATGGGTAACGGTAACATCAGGGCATGTGGCATCAATGGATACTAATCCTTTTTTGCGAGCTAATTCCTTTACCTCTGGTGAAACTCCATGTGCAGTAAAAATGACCGTTCCTGTATCGACCTTCGATAGAATATCTAAACGATTTTCTCCATCTAAAGTAATAATTCCATCCTGCTCAAATGCATCTGTTACATGTTTATTGTGAACAATCATTCCTAATATATAAATTGGACGTGGAAGAGATGAATCCATTGCTGCATTCCTTGCAATAACCATTGCATCCACCACACCATAACAATATCCTCTAGGCGAAATTTTTTGTACAATCATCTTTAAGAAACTCCCTTCAATACGAGCATACTCATATTATAGCGGAGGTACGAGATGATTACAAAATATTAAAATGGTGGCTGGAAAATTCTCGGTAAAGAAACACCGCCTGTAGAAGCTACCGTATTAGCTACTCGGGCAGCAGCCGGAGCTGCCGCTGAAGTTGCTGTAGTCGCAGTAGCCGCTGCTGTTGCTGCAGTTGCAGCGCTCGCTGCGGCACCTGCAGCAGGGGCAGCAGAGAATCCACGGTAAAGTCTTAATAGAGCAGGGACGTTTTGAAGCATTGGAGCCCATTGTTTAACCATAGGTGTAATTTGTTGTGCAGTATTTATAAACTTATCAGCTGTTTGCAAATAAGACATGGTTTTACTGCTTAATCCTCCAGTACTTGCTGCCGCTGCACCCGCTGCTGTAGTTGCGGCACCTGCCGTAGCGGCTCCTTGAGCGAATCCTTGCGGCCCAGGACCGAAATTAGGCGGGCCTCCTGGATTAAATCCTCCTGCACGTGGAGGGCCTTGACCAAAATCATTTGGAACCGGTGGACCTCCTTGGTTAAATCCACCAATTGGTGGAGTAGGAACAGCATCTGCAGAACCACCATTGCCTTGGAATTGTCTTATAAAATTTGAAATTGGTCCACTCGCTTGCCCACTTGGTGCTTGATTGAAATTAGGTGGAGGAGGGGGCGTGTTTTGGAAAGAATTTGGATTGCCAAAATTAGAGAAATTGTTTCTTCTCTGAGCAAATGGATAAAATGATTCATAGCGCAATTTATTTCTCATCTCCTTTCGAACAAACAGACTATTCTATTCTATGCAAATTATCGGTTTTATGTACAAATCGTGTTACAATATAGGTATGATAGGGAGGGACTAAAATGTCCAAATATACAGATTATAATTTTCAACCGTTTTTACTAGAAGCTATAAATAAATTAGGCTTCCAAGAACCAACACCAATTCAAAAAGAAATGATTCCACTAGTCTTAAAAGGTAAAAGTGCAATTGGTCAAGCGCATACAGGAACTGGGAAAACACATAGTTTCTTAATACCAATTGTTGAAAAAATTGATGCTAGTAAGCAAGCAGTTCAAGCAATAATTACTTCTCCGACTAGAGAGCTCGCAACTCAAATATATAAAGAGTTGAACAAGTTAATTGAAGGCACTGAAATCCAAACTAAGCTATTTATCGGAGGAACTGATAAAGCTCGTTCAATCGAAAAGTTAAAAACACAGCCTCAAATAGTCGTTGGTACTCCAGGTCGACTTCGTGATTTAACAGTTGAGCAGGCACTCTTAGTTCATACCGCAAAAATATTAGTGGTAGATGAAGCCGATCTTGCATTTGATTTAGGTTTTATCAATGAAATCGATCAGTTTGCATCAAAAATGCCAGATGAATTAGAAATGTTCGTATTCTCTGCGACGATACCAGAAAAATTACAACCATTCCTTAAGAAATACATGGATTCACCTGTGCATATTAAAATAGGCAATAAACGTGCGGTCGCTGATGGCATAGACTTTACTGTTGTTCCAGTGCGTAGTAAATCTCGTAAAAAAAGATTATTAGACGTTATTGAAGGTATTAATCCTTATTTAGCGATTATCTTTGCTAATACGAAACAGAATGCGGATGAAGTAGCACACTATTTACAAGGAAACGGCATAAAAGTTGGCGTTGTTCACGGAGATGTTTCTCCACGTGATCGTAAACGAGTGATGAAGCAAATTCACGAATTAGAATATCAATACATTGTGGCTACTGACTTAGCAGCTCGTGGAATCGATATTCCAGGAGTAAGCCATGTCATAAACTACGAAATACCTGATGACCTTGAATTTTTCATTCACCGAGTTGGTAGAACTGCCCGCGCAGGACTAACCGGAACAGCTATTACCTTATTTGAACCATCTGATGAAGATGCTTTAAACCGTATTGAAAAGATGGGGATTACATTTGAGCATAAAGATGTAAGTAATGGCGAATGGTCTGAATTGAAAGAGAGACATGCTAGAAAAAATAGAACTAAAGTCGAAAATGAGATAGATGCAAAAGCAAAAGCGTTGGTTAGAAAGCCTAAAAAGGTTAAACCAGGATATAAACGAAACATGAAATGGGAAATGGATAAAGTTAAGAAAAGAGAACGTCGCATCAAAAACCGTAAGAAATAAGGGGGAACTTCCATGCTACTAGGATCACATGTTTCCATGAGTGGAAAAGAAATGTTGCTAGCTTCTAGTAAAGAGGCAGCGTCGTACGGTGCCAATACATTTATGATTTATACAGGTGCACCACAGAATACACGCAGAAAACCAATAGATGAGTTAAACATTGAAGCTGGCCTTGCGCATATGAAGGAAAACGGCATAAATAATATTGTCGTTCATGCACCTTATATTATTAATTTGGGGAATACAACGAAGCCAGAAACGTTTGCTTTAGGTGTAGACTTTCTACAAAAAGAGGTAGAGCGCACTGCAGCTATAGGAGCTACACAAATCGTATTGCATCCTGGTGCACATGTTGGTGCTGGAGCTGATGCTGGTATACAAAAGATTATCGAAGGCTTAAACGAAGTATTAAGCTCTGATTATCCTGTTCAAATTGCTTTAGAAACAATGGCGGGAAAAGGCTCTGAATGTGGTAAGACTTTTGAAGAGCTTGCACAAATATTTGATGGTGTGAAAAATAATGATCGCTTGTCGGTTTGTATGGATACGTGTCATATCCATGATGCCGGATATGATGTTGTAAACGATTTTGATGGCGTCTTAAATCATTTTGATCGTTTGGTTGGAATTGACCGATTAAAAGTTCTACACATCAATGATAGTAAAAATATTTGTGGAGCAGCTAAAGATCGTCATGAAAACATAGGGTTTGGTGAAATTGGCTTTGAGGCATTGCAATATGTAGTGCATCATCCACAGCTGATAAATATCCCTAAAATTTTAGAGACTCCTTTCGTTGGTGTGGATGCCAAATCAAAGAAAGCTCCATATAAAATGGAGATTGAGATGCTACGCTCGAAAACTTTTGACCCAAATGCATTAGATCTACTAACTGTTTAAATAGATTCAATTATTTAGGACCCTCTCTTTTCATTGAAAAGAAGAGGGGCCTTTTTCTTTCAATTGCTCGTATAAAGCAATTGCACGTTTTTCTCCTAAAATGCTTATAAGTTTTTGTTGAATAGCATTAGGCACACCTAAAACCAACCAAGTAATAGATATTTCTTGCAGTAAGGGATAGACGCCCTCTATTTCTTTATCTGATAATTTCACATCAAACCCTTTGAGTATTTTCTTAAACTCTTTTTTTGAACAGGTTTGTAGCTGAATAATAAACTTAGCAATATCCACTAGAACATCCTTTCAAGCATTTTTATTTACACTATACGATTTATCCTCTATACTTTTATTTTGTAAATCGTAATCATTCTTAATTAGAATAGAGGAAACAAATTGGCCTTACCATTAATTCAATTACATAATATTTCATACAAGTATGAACAAACACAAGCCTTAATCGATATCAATTTAGTTATTAAGGAAGGCGATTTTCTAGCTATTATCGGTCCCAATGGCTCTGGGAAATCAACCTTATTAAAGATAATGTTGGGCTTATTGAAGCCATCAAACGGAAATGTACTTCTCTTTGGAAAGCCGGCTAATCAGTTTAAGGAAAGAGAATGGATCGGATATGTTTCTCAAAAGTCCAATTCATTCAATACTGGATTTCCAGCAACCGTTAGTGAAGTTGTTAGAAGTGGAGTTGTTAAACAAATAGGTCTGTTTAAGCGTTTTCCGGATGATGTTAAAATACAAGTTCGTCAAGCATTAAAAGCAGTAGGAATGGAAGACTTCGCTCAAAAAAATATTGGAGAGCTTTCTGGAGGCCAGCAACAGCGCGTATTTATCGCAAGGGCTTTGATAAGTAATCCAAAAGTGTTAATACTAGACGAGCCTACCGTTGGAATTGATAGTAAAAATGTTCGTTCATTTTATAATATGTTAGTACATTTAAATCGTGAACATAACATTTCCATCGTATTAGTTACACATGATGTAGACGCAGTATCAACAAGTATTAGCCATGTTGCTTGCCTAAATCAGAGAATTCATTTTCACGGCTTTAAAAAAGATATGGAATCAATGAGCGAAGAACAATTAGAATCGTGGTACGGTCATTCGGTCCGTAAAGTAGAACACCAGGGTGAGGTACAGTCATGATAGAGTCTATTTTTCAGTATGAGTTTTTACAAAATGCATTTGCTTCCG
The DNA here is from genome assembly GCF_038004905.1 of Psychrobacillus sp. FSL W7-1493. NCBI lineage: Bacteria > Bacillati > Bacillota > Bacilli > Caryophanales > Bacillaceae > Psychrobacillus > Psychrobacillus sp. FSL W7-1493. Next base: position 1,745,494 of record NZ_JBBOSB010000001.1, read on the forward strand.
GGTTGATTATTGGAATTATTGCTCCATTATTAGGTGTGTTTATTGTTGTCAGAAGATTATCCTTAATCGCTGATGCACTGAGTCATGTAACACTTGCCGGAATAGCAGGCAGTCTTTACCTGAGTCAATCTGTAGGAGCACTTGCGCTACTAAACCCATTATATTTAGGCATTGTGGCTTCTGTTACTGGTTCTCTTTTTATAGAGAGGCTTCGTCGTTTATATAAGCACTATGAAGAATTAGCGATTCCAATCATTATGTCGGCAGGTTTAGGCTTTGGTGCCATATTTATCTCCTTAGCCGAAGGGTTCAGCTCTGACCTGTTTAGTTATTTATTTGGCTCGGTGTCTGCTGTTAGTAGACAAGATCTTTGGATAGTTATTTGTATAGCAGCGGTTGTCTTCTTGTTTTTAGGATTATTGTTTAAAGAACTATTTGTACTATCATTTGATGAAGAGTATGCAAAGGCATCTGGCCTTCCTGCTAAGTGGATTCATATGCTATTCATGATAGTCACAGCTCTAGTAATAGCTGCCTCTATGCGAATTGTGGGAATCTTACTTGTTTCCTCTTTAATGACCTTACCTGTAGCAGCTGCTATGAGATTGTCAAAAAGCTTTAAACAGGCGCTCATTCTTTCAGTAGTATTTGGTGAGTTAGCTGTCCTTATCGGATTAGTAAGTGCATTTTACCTTGATTTAGCCCCGGGAGGTACCATTGTAGTTACATCTATTGTCATTTTACTTGGAGCTATTTTTGTTAAAAAGAAGGGTAGAAAGGGAGCGGTGGCAACGTGAATATAGATAAAGCATGGGATATTCTTAAAAAAGAGGGTTTTAAAAAAACAGACAAGCGAGAACAAATTCTTGATATTTTTTCTAAAACAACCAAGTATATTACCGCTAGAGATATATTAGACGTCATGATGGAGGAGCATCCAGGCATGAGCTATGATACTATTTACCGTAATCTTAGTACTTTTGTTGAGCTTGGTATTTTAGAAGAAACAGAGCTTGCCGGCGAAAAGAACTTTCGTATGCAATGTGAAGTAGACCATCACCACCATCATTTTATTTGTTTGAAATGTGGCAACATTAAAGAAATAAATTATTGCCCGATGGAAACGCTCCAAAATTCGATTCCTGGATATGAAATTGAAAATCACAAGTTCGAGATTTACGGCAACTGTCCAGAGTGTCATTAAAAATCACAAAAATAGTAGTTAAATAAAAGACATGAAATCAACAATGATTTCATGTGTTTTTATTTTGGCTATGTTAAAGTGATTGGTTGATTTTGACTAAAAATTTCTTTCTTATAGTGACTGTAAACATTAAAAAAGTGACGTTCAAATGACTAAAGAACATAAATAGATTTTGAATTGTGGTTGGTGACTGTTTTTTGGCTTTGTTTATGCGAGTAATTTAAGAACTTTATGGATGCAGTACAGCCTTTTCCATTTATTGATTGGAGCACCAGACGGCGACTCCAGCGGGATGAGGGAGACAGATAAGACATCACAACCACGCGCGCTAGCGATGGGTGATGGCTTATCGCTCACCCCGCGGAAAGCGTCCGGCTAGCGCGGAAATCAATGCTACTTTCTGAATTGATCATAGATATCAACCCTACCCTTTAACATAGCCTTTATTTTTTAAAGGTGACTAATTTGTATTAAAAATTTCTCTATTCTTATGGTTTCATTTTACTTGAGGAGACTTTTGTTCAAGTCTCCTTTTTTATTTGGCTATGTTAACGGCGCAAATATTTAACACTTACTTACGCTTTAAAATTTATTAGCTGCTAATTCCTACAGAAGTGTTTTCATACGAGCTGTCAGTTAACGCCTTGTAGATAAAATCAGCTACATCTGCTCTTGAAATTGATTTTCCGGAACTAGGAACGCTTGTAGCAGACTCTTTATAATCCCCTGTAAATGCTTTGTCCGTTAATCCCATAGGTCTTACAATCGTATACGTTAAATTATTAGATTTGATATATTCAATCGCATTCTTATGATCGGCTAACACGTTACCAAGCATCTTCATCATCATCTTGCCCATTAACCCAGGTATTTCATTTTCTACACCTGCTGAAGCAGTGTAAACAATGCGGCTTACATTATTTGCTACCATTCCATCTACTACGTTTTTCATCATATTCTCTAGCTGCGTAGATTTTTTCATTCCGGTAGTGGAGCCTAAACACGAAACAACGGCATCTTTTCCGTTTATAGCAGCTTCGACAGCCTGCTTGTCAAAAGCATCTCCTTGAATAATAGTTAGATTATCGTGATTGATATCTAGCTTGGAAGGTGTACGAATATAAGCAGTGACAGAATGGCCGTTGTCTAATGCTAATTTAGTAAAATGTTTACCTACTCCACCGCTAGCTCCAAATATAATAATGTCCATTCGTAATTCCTCTTTTCATTTGTTTTGGTTAATGTTTTGCTTTTTGTAGGACGATCTTTTGCAAAGTCATGAAGTTGGTTTATATCTAAAAAAAGGAGGTAACCCTTAACAGGTTACCCCTTCAACTTTTTATTTAATTGTCATCGAAAATTCCTTTTCAATCCAATTGTTAGCCTCAATCCAGTTATTCACTCGAATGACTCCCTTAGGAGCTGGCTGCTGGTTATATGGGGTATTGAACAATAATACAGGTATATCTAGCTCTTCATTTATTTCAACAGCATTGTCATGCTTATCTTCGAAGAATACATGAACCCTATGCTTTCTTGCAGTTTCAATTTTGTTATGCGTACCAATCAATTCGATATGGTCATATAGGAGCTCTTGCTCTTTAAACCAGTTTAGCGTTACATCCATCACGTTTTCTCCACGAGCTGAGATGAAGTATAGCTCATACTTTTCCTTCCATGCTGATAAAACAGCTTTCGCATCAGCCTGGATAGGGGATGTAGCGTAAATGACTGGCTCAGAGGATTTAAACCATTCATAAAATTCCTTTTGGTCTACTTCAAAAGCTTTAGTTAAGTCATATTCTTTAATATCCTCTAATTGCAAGTTGCATTTAAATGCTTCATTTATATGAGGTAGCAAAGAAGTAGGGCAAGTTACTGTCCCATCTATATCAATGCCGAAACGTACATTCGTCATTTATATCTCTCCTTAAGCTTGTTGAGCTTCAATTTCCTTTTGTTGCTTTTCTAACTCTTGTTTCGCAAAATATTCAGCTGCGATTTTATCAATTTCAATCTTCAGTTCATCTACCATAGTTTCCTCTGGCACTTTGCGAACTATTTTTCCTTTACGGAACAATAGACCTTCGCCACGTGCACCAGCAATTCCGATATCAGCTTCACGAGCTTCTCCAGGACCGTTTACTGCACAGCCTAGTACTGCTACTTTAATAGGTGCTTTAATATGGGAGATATACTCTTCCACTTCATTTGCAATAGAAATTAAGTCGATTTCAATACGTCCACATGTAGGGCAAGAAATTAATGTAGCCGCATTAGAAGAAAGACCAAATACTTTTAGCAGCTCACGAGCTACTTTTACTTCCTCCACTGGGTCTGCACTTAACGATACACGTAATGTGTTTCCGATACCCATGGCTAAGAGTGTTCCTAGGCCGGCAGCACTCTTAATAGATCCAGCGAACAAAGTTCCTGACTCAGTAATCCCTAAGTGTAATGGATAATCAAATGCCTCAGAAGCCTTGCGATATGCTTCGATCGCAAGATTAACATCAGAAGCCTTCATCGAAACGATAATATCATGAAAATCCAAGTCTTCTAGGATTTTAATATGGTGTAGAGCACTTTCTACCATACCGTCTGCAGTAGGATAGCCATATTTCTCTAAGATTTTTTTCTCTAATGAACCTGCATTAACTCCAATACGAATTGGAATACCTTTTGCTTTAGCGGCATTAACTACAGCTTCTACTTTTTCTTTACGCCCGATGTTACCTGGGTTAATACGAATTTTATCGGCACCTTGCTCGATTGCAATTAGTGCTAATTTATAATCAAAATGGATGTCCACTACTAATGGAATATTAATACGTTTTTTTATCTCGCCGATCGAATAAGCAGCACGTTCATCTGGACAAGCTACACGAACAACCTGACAACCAGCTTCCTCTAAACGTAATATTTCAGCTACGGTTGCTTCCACATCATGTGTTTTAGTTGTTGTCATACTTTGAATAAAAAGTTCGTTACTGCCACCTATAGTTAAGTTTCCAACTCGTACAGGACGAGTTTTGGAACGATGAATTATTTCACTCATGAAATTCTCTCCTTCTTGAGGCTTTATGCCGTCACTATCCACCATTTTATCAGTCTTTCAAACGAATTGACAAGGAAGAAACCTCTAATTTTCTTTTTTACAGTTTGATTGTGATGTATAAACAGGTAAAAGTACTTTTTCTCCGACATGAAATGATTGCTTTTTTAAGTGCGGATTAAGCTCGTAAAAATCATTTAAACGTTTTGTGAAAGAAATTTCTTCACTTGTTGGATAAATGGCAAACAACGAATAGATTGTTTCTCCGGGCATAATCTCAGCAACTATATATTCTGGAGATTCCATACATTCTTCTATAGAGACTTCACTTGAATAAGCTAGTGGGATTGTTCCTTCAAACAAATCTACCTTAATAATATAAAACGATATAAAAAGTATAATGGTTGCTAAAAATAGTTTCATAAAAAAATCCCCCCTAACCAACTCTATGTCGGAGGAGGGGACATTATGCTATTTCTTTATAGGATAATATTTTAAAGAAATATATAAATAGACAAAGGTAACAGCATAGATTCCTAGCTGAATCCAATCGTTGGACCATTGCAAGATTGCAATGACAATAGAAATGACCATAGGCACCGTGCTAGCAAACAACGTAGATCTCCAAAGGTGTCGATATTCACCACGTCGTTTTAAAAAGAGAAGTATTAGGGTACCTAAATAGGCAAAGATACTAATACGGACAAATATAAACATAGTATTTAAAACAAATAGAAATAGAAATGCAAAGGGATAGATTAACCATTGAATATCGGAAAAGTATTCGATTAGTCCTTCTACATTTTGTTGTTGTTCTGAAATACCGTTTATAAATCCGAAAAAGGAGATTGCAGTCATGAAAAATACGTAGATAAACACGTATTGCATAACCTTTCCGATTGGAATAAGTCGAAATGCAGCAATTTTTTTAGGGCTATGTAGGCTTGCTTTAAATAGCTGAAATAAATTCATAAATTTCACCCTTTCAATTCTATATTATCATCATCAGAATGAAGTAACCAAAGTAAATTTAATTTTACTTTGTTAAGATATTGTAAAGAATAGTGAGTAGGTGTTTACATCAACTTAATAATTTAACCATAATAGAAGTTGAATTAATTTGTCGAAATGGGAGCTGAGGGTTATCGTGGAATTGAACTGGCAGCAAATGTTGTTTGAATTTTTTGGAGGACTGGGTATATTCTTGTTCGCTATTAAGTATATGGGTGATGGGTTGCAAAAAGCGGCGGGGGATCGACTAAGGGATATTTTAGACCGTTATACTACTAATCCTTTTATGGGAGTTTTAGTCGGAATCATTGTAACTGTGTTGATTCAATCTAGTTCTGGGACAACTGTAATAACTGTAGGTCTAGTTAGTGCAGGGTTTATGAAACTGCGACAGGCCATTGGTGTTATTATGGGAGCAAATATAGGAACTACAATAACTGCTTTTATTATCGGCTTTGATGTCGGAGGCTATGCACTTCCAATTATGGCAGTAGGAGCTTTTTTAATTTTCTTTTTTAAGAAACATATTGTACAAAATGTAGGTGAAGTTATATTTGGATTTGGTGGGTTATTCCTCGGACTGGAACTAATGAGTGGCGGTATGAAGCCTTTAAGAGAGTTAGAAGCATTTACTGATTTCACTCTGGCAATGAGTGATCATTCCGTTCTCGGGCTATTGGCCGGAACAATTTTTACATTAATAGTGCAAAGCTCAAGTGCAACTGTTGCTATATTACAAGGACTATATGCAGAAGATCTTTTATCTCTAAAAGGATCATTGCCAGTATTATTTGGAGATAACATTGGGACTACTATTACAGCAATACTGGCATCTTTAGGTGCATCTGTTGCTGCAAAGAGAGCGGCGGCAACCCATGTTTTATTTAACGTGGTTGGTTCTGTAATTTTTTTAATTTTGTTAATTCCTTTTACTCTCTATATAGAATGGATCTCTGGGGTATTAGATTTGGAAAGCAAGATGCAAATAGCTTTTGCTCACGGTTCCTTTAATGTAGCAAATACAATTATACAGTTTCCATTGATTGGGGCTTGGGCGTATCTTGTCACTAAGTTAATACCTGGAGACGATGTTTCAATAGAATATAAGCCTAAACATTTAGATGTTAACTTTATCGAACAATCACCATCAATTGCTATCGGTCAGGCTAAAGAGGAAATTTTACGTATGGGAGCTCTAAGTATACAAGGTTTGGAGAAAACATATGCTTATCTAAAAACAAAAAACAAGCGTGATTCAGATCTGGCATATCAGGTAGAAGACGCATTAAATAATTTAGATCAAAAAATTACAGATTACTTAGTAAAGATTTCCTCTCAGCCACTGTCTGACCAAGATTCTAGCCGACATAATATGCTAATGGATACTGTTCGTGACATTGAAAGAATTGGAGATCATTTTGAGAACATTTTGGAACTGATAGAGTATCAAGAGGTTCACCGAATTGTTTTAACTCCAGATGCAATAGAGGATGTTTCTGAAATGTTTGAGTTAACGATAAAAACAGTGGAAAAAGCGATAGAAGCTCTGAATACTAACGATGTAAAATTAGCACAAGAAGTAGCAGAACAAGAGAATGTTATAGATAAAATGGAAAGACAATTTAGAAAAAATCACATTTTACGAGTAAACGAAGGTAAATGTTCAGGTCAAGCAGGTATAATGTTCGTAGACATTCTTAGTAACTTAGAGCGAATTGGAGACCATGCTTGTAATGTGGCAGAAGCCGTATTGGGGAGACGCACATGATAGAGGTTATTGGGTGGATTTTAATAATAGCTAGCTTTGTAATAGCTTATGTCGGTACTTTTTATCCTATTATTCCTTCAGTAGTATTCATGCTACTTGGTTATATTTTATATGGATTGTTCTTTTCTTTCACCGAATTGACTTGGCTGTTTTGGACAATCCAAATATTATTTGTCATTCTTTTGTTTGGAGCGGATATGGCTGCCAATGCGCTTGGTGTTAAAAAATTTGGTGGAACGAAGGCCGGAGTATGGGGCAGTACAATCGGCTTGTTATTTGGACCTTTTGTTATTCCTGTAGCTGGTATCATAATTGGACCATTCCTTGGTGCTGTAATAGCTGAATTACTCGTTACAAGAGAAGGATTAAAACATGCGTTTAAATCTGGTATAGGATCTTTAATCGGTTTCTTAACTTCTTCCATAGCTAAAGTGGTAATATTAACTGTAATGCTAGTGGTATTTGTTCTCTTTGTATAACTCAGTCAAAAGTAGGAGAACAATAATAGGCTATTTTAATTGAACGTTTGATCAAATTTTGATACGCTAATAAATGGGCAGAAAATTACTATATTATTCTTTAGGAGGAAACTATAATGGCATACGAATTACCACAATTACCTTACGCTTACGATGCACTTGAACCACATATCGACAAGGAAACGATGAACATTCATCACACGAAACACCACAATACTTATGTAACAAACTTAAACAATGCGGTAGCTGGTAAAGCTGATTTAGAAAACAAATCAGTAGAAGAACTAATTGCTAATATCGACGCTCTTCCAGAAGACATTAAAACAGCAGTTCGTAACAATGGTGGTGGGCACGCTAACCACTCATTATTCTGGCAACTATTATCACCAAATGGTGGTGGTACTCCAACTGGAGATTTAGCTCAAGCAATCGATGCAAAATTCGGTAGCTTTGATGCTTTCAAAGAAGAGTTTGCTAAAGCAGCAACAACTCGTTTTGGTTCTGGCTGGGCTTGGTTATCTGTATCAAACGGAGAGTTAGAAATTTCTTCGACTGCAAACCAAGATTCACCTATCATGGAAGGTAAAACTCCATTACTAGGATTAGACGTTTGGGAGCATGCTTACTACTTAAATTACCAAAACCGTCGCCCTGATTACATTTCTTCTTTCTGGAATGTTGTAAACTGGGATGAAGTTTCAAAACGTTACGCTTCAGCAAAATAATTATTATTATAAAAAGTCAATAAAAAGAAACTTAGCACACACTTTTTCGTCTAAAAGTGTGTGTTTTTTATGTTACACTGTAAGTAAAGAAAATTATTTAACAAGTAGGTGAGATCATGCGAAAAATTTCAAAAAAACGTGCACAAAGTATAAAAGCAAAACAAAGGAAAAACATTACTTTTCGTATGAACATTCTTTTCTTTTCCATATTTCTTTTGTTCACCCTTTTAATCCTGAGACTAGGATACCTTCAAATTGTAAAAGGGGAAGAGTATGTCAAAAAACTGGAGAGTACGGAGGAGACATCTGTAAACACTAGCGTTCCAAGAGGACGATTATATGATAGTGAAGGACGTATACTAGTCGACAATAAACCACAAAAGGTTATAACTTATACAAAAATGCAGACTACGAAATCCGAGGATATGTTAGAAACTGCAAAGAAATTGAGTAAGTTAATTGAAAAGGATACAGACAATATTACAAAAAGTGATCGTCAAGACTATTGGTTAAGAGAGAATGCTGAAGAAGCTAAGAACCTCGTGACAGATAAAGAACGTAATAAAATCGAATCTAACGAAGAATTAACGACGAGCGAAAAGAACAGAGCAATCGACCGTTTACAAAGAAGTAAGCTTACTGAAGAACAGCTCAATTCCTTTACCCCCGAGGAAGAGGAAATTATTGCGATCTACAGAGAGATGGCTGCAGGCTATGCCTTATCACCACAAATTATTAAAGGTGATGAAATGAACAAGGAAGAAGGAGACATAAAAGAGGTCACAGCTGAGGAATTTGCTAGAGTTTCCGAGAGACTGGGAGATCCAGATATGGTCGGGGTAAACACGACAACTGACTGGAGACGTGTGAAAAACTCAACCTTAGCAGTATTAGGAAGCGTATCCTCTCCGAAAAAAGGACTTCCAAATGAGCGACTAAATTATTTCTTATCTAGAGACTACACTCGTAATGATCGAGTAGGTACTTCTTATATTGAACAACAATATGAAGAAATACTACAAGGACAAAAAACGGTAGTAAAAAATATAACAGACGGTAAAGGTCGAGTGATTGATGTAAGTACCATTTATGATGGGAAACCAGGAAATGAGCTCGTATTGACAATCGATAGTCAGGTTCAGCTAGAAATGGAAGGAATTATTGAAAGACAACTTCTTCAAATGAAAAACAATAATGCAGGAACAGATTATTTAAACAGTGCATTCTTAGTTATATTAGATCCATATACGGGAGATGTCTTATCGTTAGTAGGAAAAAGACTAGTAAAAGAGAATGGTAAATGGGCTGTACAAGACTATGCCTATGGAGCATTTAAAACTGGCTATGAGCTTGGATCTACTGTAAAGCCTGCTACTGTTTTAACCGCTTATAGAGAAAATGCAATTAGTATAGGGGATTATATGGTAGATGAGCCTATCCGTATTAAGGGTTCAGCGCCAAAAAGCTCTGTATTTAATAGAGGCTCAAGAATTCGTTTAAATGATTTAACAGCTTTAGAACGCTCATCCAACGTGTATATGTTTAAAATAGCATATGCCTTGGCTGGCAAAACATACCAGCCAAATCAGCCGGTCAATTTTGGAGCAGAAGCATTTTTGAAAATGCGTAATGGGTATGCCCAGTTTGGCTTAGGTGTCCCAACTGGCATAGACTTACCAGGAGAGTCTACTGGTGTTATCGGTAAAACAGAGTCAGGTAAATTACTAGATTTAAGTATTGGTCAGTATGATACCTACACTCCATTACAGTTAGCTCAATATACTGCGACTATTGCTAATGGAGGCAAACGTATTAAACCGCATGTCGTAAAAGAAATTCGTGAACCATCAGAGGATGGAGTCACTCTAGGGAAGTTAGTAAAAGAAATTAAACCGACCGTTTTAAATGTGGTAGATAATTCGCAGGAAGAGATCAATCATGTTCGAAAAGGGATGCAACGCGTTTATTTTGGAAAGCAAGGTACAGGTGCTAGAGCTTTTGGTAACGCACCTTATACAGCAGCAGGTAAAACAGGAACGGCCCAGTCATATTATAAGGATGACACGATGAAAGAATCAGTTAGGACAGTTAATTTAACTCATGTAGGATTTGCACCCTATGATAACCCTGAGATTGCTTATGCGATTGTTGTACCGCATGCATTCACTGAATCCTCTTATAAAACAAATTATACGAGTGTAATGGCTCGTGAGGTTGTAGATACTTACTTTAATATACAGAAAAAGAAAAGTACGTTAGAAAATAACGAATCTACGGCAACACCTCCTATCAAACCGGCATTCACAAATGACCAAATTGATGAAGGTGAAGAAACAAATACAACCGATGAACAGTAAATAAGGGCTAGAGTTCAATCTCTTGCCGCATTAAAAGTGAAATTGCGACTGTGCAATTTCACTTTTTTTATGTGCGCCCGGCATGCGCATGAACTATAGGGTGCAAGTCCCGAACCCCGAAGACAGAAGTAAAGGTTAGCCGAGAGCAAGGGTGTCCGTGGTGACGCGGAATCTGAAGGAAGCTGGAGGCAAATCACCGGTCCGAGGAACACGAATCTCATAGAAGGCTAGGTATGATTGAGTGAGTTTGCATAACAAAACAAAGCTCTTTCTGTCGAAGGTCATACCAAGTAAATGAGGCGGATAGATGGTGTGAAAGTGCATGCGCTTACCCGGGGAGGTCTGATGGAAACGTGAAGTACCCTTCATAACCCACTCCATGAGGAGTGGCTGAACCATCAGAAGTCAGCAGAGGTCATAGTACGAATGGGTCTAGAACCATTCGGAAGGACTGAACAATTAGGAGAGAATAACCCTTGGCTTTCCAACTTGGATGAATGAACACAGAAAACAAAGAAACCTCACGCTTAGAAAGTAGTGGTGAATCCCACGAGGGTATTTGCGGAGGGTGTAGTCCAGTTGGGCAAAAGAAGATAAGTTATTCACGGAAAGGAACGAAATGGCGATGTTGAATCAGATACTGGAACGGAAAAACATGATACAAGCGTTAAAGCGGGTAGAAGCGAATAAAGGAAGCCATGGAGTAGACATGATGCCCGTACAAACCTTACGACAGCACATCCTCGAAAATTGGGAAACCATTAAATCGCAGATTTTGAATGGAACCTATGAACCGCAGCCAGTACGTCGAGTCGAAATCCCGAAACCAGACGGTGGTGTGCGTCTATTAGGTATTCCAACCGTGACAGATCGTTTGATTCAACAAGCTATATCGCAGATATTATCTGAGGAATATGATAAAACATTTTCAGAATACAGCTATGGATTCCGACCAAATCGGAGTGCCCATGATGCCATTCGAGAAGCAAAGGGTTATATAAAAGAGGGTTATCGATGGGTCGTGGATATGGATTTAGAGAAATTCTTTGATAAGGTCAATCATGACCGACTAATGGCAACGTTAGCGAAACGAATTTCAGATAAACCTTTACTAAAACTCATCCGTAAATATCTCCAATCCGGTGTCATGATAAATGGAGTAGTTTCCAGTACAGAAGAAGGAACCCCGCAAGGTGGACCTCTAAGTCCACTCTTATCAAACATCGTATTAGACGAACTTGATAAAGAGTTAGAGAAACGTGGACATAAATTCGTTCGGTACGCAGACGACTGCAATATCTATGTGAAGAGTGAACGGGCAGGGATACGAACAATGGCGAGTATACAACGATTTATTGAAGGAAAACTTCGACTGAAAGTTAACGAAAAGAAATCGGCAGTGGACCGCCCTTGGAATCGAAAATTCTTGGCGTTTAGCTTTACTGCTCATAAAGAACCGAAGGTTCGTATTGCAAAAACAAGTCTACAACGAATGAAGAAGAAAATACGAGAAATTACCTCTAGAAAGATGCCATATTCCATGGAATATAGAATTGAAAAGTTAAACCAATATCTAGTGGGTTGGTGTGGATACTTCGCTTTAGCAGATACACCTACCATATTTAAAATATTGGATAGCTGGATTAAACGAAGATTACGTATGTGCCTTTGGAAGGATTGGAAGAAACCTCGAACAAGAGTCAGAAATCTTACTCGATTAAAAGTTCCTTATGGAAAAGCATACGAGTGGGGAAATACCCGTAAAGGGTACTGGCGCATTTCTAAAAGCCCCATATTACACAGAACCCTTGGCAATTCCTTTTGGGAAAGCCAAGGGCTGAAAAGTCTGCACGTTCGTTACGAAACTTTGCGTCATTCATCTTAATTGAACCGCCGTATACGGAACCGTACGTACGGTGGTGTGAGAGGTCGGGAGTTAATCACTCCCTCCTACTCGATTGGCTGTGTTAAAGGGTAGGATTGATTTTTTCTTGAGGAGATTTATTTGTGAAGTGTTACACTTAAACTAACGCCGCAGTTTAGTTGAAGAAGCGATTGGTAACTTTATTGGATTGAGTTCCAAATGTAAAGATATAAAAACATAAATAAGGTGGTTTACTGATGGGTGTTTTATCCTTTGCAGGAGTTATTTGTATAGTTATTTCGTTGTTTATGTTCATACCCAGTATAAAGAAAGCTGATTCTACTAAGGAAAAGTGGAGTGAGTTTTTTGATTTTGTTTTAGACCCTTTTACAGGATTAACAGCTTTGTTTTATTTAGGACTTCTACTAATGCTATATGGCTTATTAAGGATATCAAATTTGCTTTGATTATTTTATTAACGAGGTGCTTTACTTCAAGAAGGAGTAAAGCCTATTTCTTATTGAACCAACGCCGCAGGTTAGTTGAATAAGAATACAAAAAGAGAACCTAATTGTAGTTTTGTAAAAAGATTGTTCGTTTAACACAAGGTTCGATTATATAAATAAAGATTGATTAAAATAATCCTCTCTTAGTATTAATTGGGTAGATAATCCTTAGTTGGATATCTTTATAATTATGTAGTTTGTTAAGATATATTTGATCATATTAATAAAATCCGTGATTATGTAGTAAAATTTTTATAATTACTCTATGAATAGTATATCTTTAGGAGGTCAATATGAAATGGAAAGGAAAACATATAGAACAAGTCAATTATTTGAAATTCTAGGTGTATCAAGAGATGCACTAAGGTATTACGAGAAACAAGGAATTGTAAAACCGAACCATGATGAATCAAATAATTATCGTCAATATAATGATTATGATATTTATACATTATTGGTTGCAGATTTTTATATAAAGAGAAACTTATCTATGAAAGAAGTTAGAAATCTACAGGAAGGAAGAGCAATAGAAGAACTGGAAATTTTATTAGAAGTAAAAGCCGAACAATTAGAAGAAACCATACGAAATAATAAATTCATGCTTCAAAAAATAAAAGAAACAAAAGCATTCTGTGAGGAATTAAAAGAACATTTAAACCAATACTCCATAAGGAAATTCCCAATCTATGAAGTAATCAATGAGTTTTCTGACTTTTATTCCTTTCTGGAATATCCTACCATATTGGAAAATATGGATATGATGAAGGATGATATTCTTAGCAAAATCATGAGGAAATTTACTTTTGATAAAAACGGGTTTCTAGATTCTAGGATGTATATTGTTGAAAAGCATGAAACGATACATAAGGAAAAAAGCGGATGTTATTTACAATATTCTAAATGTATCTATACAATCGTTGAGGATGGCAGGTATCAAAATGGAAATAATGATATTAAAGATAAAGTATTTGAATCTACTTTAGAATGGGGAAACGAACAAGGACTTAAACCAAAAGGTGTTGCTTTTGTTAATACTCGTCTTATTACATATCTTGATACCAAAGAACGAGCCTTCTTAGAAATATATATTCCTGTTGAAGAAGAGTAAAAATACTTTTTATTGATATTGACCTGGGGGTAACACCATAGTTTATCTTTATAACCAATGGAACATGTTCAAACTGTTCTATTGGTTTTTTATATATAGGAGGGTGTTTGGTTTGAGTGGAATGTTAAAAAAGTATATTTTATGGACCTATGTCATGTTCTTTGTTTTTCTTATTGTCATAGGGCTGACAATGTTTCTATTAAAGTCTCAGCCCATTGTAGATATATTAATAGTGCTATCATCATGGACGGCTACATTTGTCTTCGTAACAATGTTCTGTAAAATATACCCTCAAGGGAATCTATGGAACTTTATAAAAAGCCAATTTAGGGAAAGAATCAGAATATCAACGGTATTGTGTGTCGTCCTTATTCAATTTTTGGTTTTGATTGGTAGTCTTTTAATGACAAACAAAGTGTGGGGTTTGCCCATACATGAACAATTAACTCCTTCGTGGACTTCACTTCTTATCGTATTTGGCTACAATTTAATCTTAGGACCACTCGGGGAAGAATTAGGGTGGAGGGGATTTGTATTAAATGAATTGCAAAAAAGATTCAGTCCATTAAAATCAGCCATTATCGTTGGATTGGTTTGGGGTTTCTGGCATACACCGTTATGGCTTATGTCAGGATACTCTGGGTTACAATTGGTGCAATATATCATTTGTTTCTTGGGTGCCATTGTTGCTATATCAATCATCATAACTGCAATTTATAACTTGAATCATAATCTCATTATTCCTATTATGATCCACCAACTTTTCAATTATTTTATGGGCATTCAAGTTGGAAACGTACTTAATATTCTTACAGTTACCTCTGTATTATATTCAATAGTGGCTGTAGTTTTTAGCTTAGTTAATTATAAAAAGTGCTTATACAGGTAATTGAATGGAGAATCTGGTTTGTGCAAAAAACTGGACAAAGATTTGGTTTATGTGACTCTAATGATTAGCGTCTTATGCGGTCCCTTCAAACAGTTTCAGTTTCAGTGAACTGTATCATATAGTAAGTATGTTAAGTTTGAATAGAAAAATTAAAACATATAAAGTAAATTAAGTTTTTAGTGGTGCTTATTCAACTAACGGGTAGCTTTAGTGAAAAGTAATATCAAAGTAAAATGAGGCAGGAGAAAATATCCTAGCTCATTTTTTTGTGTATTTTTTCTAAGAGACTATCTACTAAAAGGGGAATCTCGTTGTCACGTCGCGGTATAGCCCTTACGACAATACACGAAGGATCATCGTCGATGATAAGAGTTACCGCAGGAAGTGGCACAGATTACAAAACGATATTTATGCGACACACAGAAAAGAAACCGCAAAGCGAGCAAGAACTTTGTAATAAATAAGGAATTTATGAAATGAGGAATAAATTTATTTGAAACGGAACTATAATTACTATCGTCTATACGGTAAAAGGGGGTGTTAACTTGAATCTTAAATATTTTGGTTTTGGTATGATTGTTATCCTATCGCTATTGCTTTCTGCTTGTAATAATGCAGTTGAGCCGAAGGAACATCTAGGAGAAATATATAGTGTTACATTGGACTCAATAATGGAACAGGATAATTCATTGAATGACCATATGAAATTTATAGCTATTGATATGAGTAATTTCAAGGATGTAGATGATAGTGACAAAGAAGAAATCGTAAAATACATTAAGGATAAATATAACGTCGAAGTAATGGACGCAACTTTTGAGCAATTAGAAGAAAAGGGCTTGTTTAATTCAGATACGATGGTTTTGGACGGCGTACTTCTCAAAGTAGAATTAATTGATTTTAAGTCCAACAATCAAATACCCTTCATAGGTTCTAAGTACCGTTCAGCTAAAGGTGCAATCGGTGTAGAAGGTAAAGTTCATTATAAAGACAATGGATGGCGACCCAAAGACGTAGAAATAATTTCGATTAGTTAAAACAGGGGTGTAATAATGATTGCAAGACAGATTAAAGCTTTATCATTATTTATGGGTTTAATAATAATCCTAGTAATTGCAAAAGGTCTATGGAATAACAACGAGGTTGATTGGGGCGAAATTCTTTTTATAATTATAGCCAGTCTTATAGGTGGAGCCATAGGGGTCGCCGGGGCATTCATAACAAAAAAGTTATTAAAAAAACGGGAATCCTAGCAAAATAGCGCCTCCAATAAAGTCTCTAATAAACAAATATATGTGTAGAAATAATGGGTCACACCTCATGGTGTGGCCTTTTTCTATTTGTACACAGTTATAAAAAACCAAAGAATATTGAACAATGATGTAAACCCATTTAAAAAGGCTATGTTAAAGAAAAAGATTGATTTTTCGTAAAATCGTATGATGATTCCTACCCTACATCTGAATAAATTAGTTTCAACTTAACTGGATATTTATGTTAAAATAAGAATAATATTGTGAAGGAATCTACACATAATAGGATAGCTATAATTTGAGTTGATTTGGGAGTGTAGCAGTTTGAATAATCCTTGGAATAAATTTATATATAAGGTTGGTTCTCCAATTTACGATAAGTTTTTTAATTCGGGGATCTTTTTAAATGCTCGAAAACAAATATTCCAATCAATAACATTTGATAACAAACAAAAAATCTTGTTTGTTGGAGTAGGGACAGGTGCTGATTTAGAGTTAGTAAATTACTCAGACTTAGATATAACTGCAATTGATTATTCACCTGACATGCTTGGAAAGGCAAAAACAAAGTTCAAGGGATCTACGATAAAGTTTTTGGAAATGGATGCTCAAAATATGGATTTTGAAAACAAGTCCTTTGACTATGTAGTAGCAAGTCTAATCCTTTCAGTTGTACCTGATGCTAATAAATGTTTTCAAGAAATTACAAGAGTTTTAAAATATGAAGGAAAAATAATTATTTTCGATAAATTTGCTCCTAAAAATAAAAAGCTTTCGTTAACAAAAGTTCTTTTAAGACCTATTATAGAAGTATTAGGAACTGATATTGGTCGGAGTTTTGAAGAATTAATCCCTGAAAAAAGTATAAAAGTAGAAGAGGATATACCAATTATGATGAATGGAATGTATAGAAAAATAGTAATTTCTAAAATTCATTAATTGTTCTTATTGAACTAACAGTTAACTGTAGTGAAAAATCGAAAGTGGGATACAGTGAGCTTGGAGATACATTTCCAAGCTTATTTTTATGTGCACATTTTTTTAGAATGCATAGTCTCTCAACCTTAACTTATCTGCGGTTTCCCATGTTCCATGAACACTTGCCAAGATAAGCATTTGCTTTTTCTTGCTTAAATCGCTTTCCATTTTCCTGTTGTCGAGGAATTGGAATCACACTAAATAAAGTTGTAAATACCTCGTAGAAAAACCATTAAACCGACTTATCCATTTCTTTAAACTGTAATGGTAATTATTAATATTATTGAGGTGGTAGATGCCTTTCTTTACATATTCTTTCTTACTTCCGTTTATGATGATGTGCTCCATATCGTTAGTAGATGTGTAAGGTTTGTAAGAATTGTGAGCATAGGAAATAAGCACCGTATCATTCTTAAAATGCGATGTAAGAGTGTTATCAATTTGTTCCATTAGAATTCTACCTGAACCCACACGTTTTGAGAGAGTTGTTTTGTTACGAATACACAGACTTGTTCCTTGGAAATACCTCTTTTGGAAGCAGGACCGCCACGTTTTCTTGGTTTGCGATTCGGAATAACTCTTCGTCCTTTATGGCTTTCTAAGAAGTATGTTTTATCTACTTCTACTAGTCCTTCAAATATACCGATACTTTCTTTTGCGAGTGCAGAGAGCACTTTATGCCTCCAGTAAAATGCAGTTACTTGAGTACTGCCAATATTTTTAGCGGTTTCCCGAAGTGATAGACCATTCAACATACACTCAATAAATGGGATCCATTTATCTGCCTTTTTCGAACGATACATAGGGGAGTTAGTCAAATCACTGCTTAATTTATGACAGTCTTTTCAATTATAACGTTGCCGACCGTCTCGCTTCCCGTAACGAACCACGGATGTACTTCCACAATGCCGACAATGAAATCCATTTGAAATCTTTCTCTCTCACAATTTACCGATTAAAGCTCCTTGTTGTGAGGTAGACGGCGAAAAATGGCGAGTTAGATAATCTGAAGTGTATTCTTTGTCTTTATCATTTAAAGAAGAAATATTAGCTATTATGTTCGTTAAAGTCATTTGAATTGCCCTTTTTGTAATCTTTAAAGTCAGGAAATGTAAAAATTATAATATTTGAATTTACAAACTATTTACATCTCCTTTATACCCACTCAATATACAAACTTTAAAGTAAGTCTTGTAAGACAGAAAATATACTTTAGGGGGAAATACCTGATGAAAAGCTGGAAATACTTTTTATTAACAACTATGGCAGGATTGACATTTGTTCTGGGAGCCTGCGGATCAGATTCTACAGAAGGAGCAGAGACAGAATCCGATATTAGCTCATCAGAAGCGGATGAACCCCAAGCAGAAGGTGTCTTGGAAGGGAAAGTTTCTGGAGATGGCTCAAGCACGGTGGCGCCTATCTTAGAAGCAGTGGTAGAGGAGTATGCAGCTGAACAGTCTGAAGTCCAGGTTACAGTAGGAGTGTCAGGAACAGGTGGAGGCTTTGAAAAGTTTATAGCTGGAGATACTGATTTTTCTAATGCGTCACGTCCTATTAAAGAAGAAGAAAAGCAAAAGCTGGCAGAAGCAAATATTGACTTCTCAGAATTTCAAATTGCTTACGACGGATTATCACTAGTAGTAAATAAAGAAAATGATTGGGTAGATTCTTTAACTATAGAAGAATTACAAAAGATGTGGATAGAAGATGGGACAAAGAAAAAATGGTCAGATATTAACCCAGAGTGGCCAGAGGAAGAGATTGTATACTACTCCCCAGGCACGGATTCTGGAACTTATGACTACTTTGATGAAGTAATATTAGATGAAGCGGATTTGGTTAAAAGTGCAACGTTATCCGAAGATGACAATGTTCTTGTGCAGGGAGTACAAGGTGACAAAAATGCGATTGGTTTCTTTGGGTATGCATACTATCTAGCTAACCAAGAGACTTTAAAGGTAGTTAAAGTAAATGGTGTTGAACCTACAAACGAAACAATCGAATCTGGAGATTATTCGCCGTTGTCACGTCCCTTATTCGTTTACGCTAACAATCGTGCCATTAAAGAAAATCCAGCTTTCTATGATTTCATGAAATTTACCATTGAACATGCCGGTGATATGGCAGAAGCGGTTGGATATGTGAGTTTACCTGAAGAAAACTATAATAAAGGGCTTGCAGACTTAGAGGCACTTAAGTAATAGAGATTTATATGGGGAAGATTTATGAGTAGCTTGCTGCTGCTCATTTCTTTCGTTGGAAAAAGGGGGATTTACTGTGGTAAAAAGACTAACCGAGAGCATTTCCATTCAAGAACTAATCGTAAAATCTCGCGCAGGTAACTCTAAAAAATTTGAAAAGATTATTCCATATATCCTCATGCTTATTGCATCAGTCTCTGTCCTTACCACTTTTGGAATAATAATAACGTTAGTAGTGGAAACAATTATTTTCTTTTCACGTATTTCGTTTACAGAATTCTTATTTGGAACTGAATGGTATCCATTTGCAAATACAGAGCAGCTGTTTGGGATTCTGCCATTAATAGTAGGAACATTGAAGGTGGCTTTTATAGCTGGGATTGTTGCAGTCCCATTTGGTATTTGTTCAGCAATTTATTTAAGTGAATATGCAAGTGATAAAACAAGAAGAATTATTAAGCCTATTTTAGAAGTATTAGCGGGCATTCCTACTATTGTGTACGGTTTTTTTGCATTAACCTTTGTTACCCCTCTATTGCAGCAGATCATACCTGATTTAAAAATATTTAATGCCTTGAGTCCAGGAATCGTCGTTGGCATAATGATTTTACCAATGATTGTTTCATTGTCGGAGGATGCCATGTCATCCGTACCAAACTCCATTAGAGAAGGTGCAATAGCAATTGGCTCAACGAAATTAGAAGTAGCTATAAAGATCGTCTTGCCTGCAGCAGTTTCGGGAGTTATCGCTTCTATTGTGCTTGCCATGTCTAGAGCAATCGGCGAAACAATGATCGTTTCTTTGGCTGGGGGCTCAACACCAAAGTTTGACTGGGATCTTACAGAATCAATTCAAACAATGACGGCCTACATTGTTCAAGTGTCTTCTGGTGATGTCGGTTATGGAACCACCATCTACTATTCGATCTATGCAGTAGGTTTTACATTATTCTTATTTACGTTGTTCATGAACTATCTTGCTCATGTTATATCGAAAAGATTTCGGGAGGAATATTAAATGAGATACGTAGAACATGAGACGGTTGTGAAAAGGATGACTAGTAGGCTGACGATAAATATGGTATTTAAATTTATTTTTTTATTAACTACTTTATTTGCTTTATTAGCTTTGGGTATTTTATTCTACCGAATTATCTCGCAAGGTGCAGATTACATTACACCTGAATTTTTTCAAAACTATGGGTCCAGATTTCCAGAAAAAGCAGGTATTAAAGCTGCATTGGTGGGATCTATTTGGTTAATGGGAGTTGTCGCTCCAGTTTCCTTAATATTAGGAGTTGGAACAGCAATATATTTAGAGGAATATGCAAAGAAAAATAGATGGAATGATTTTATAAGGATGAATATATCTAATCTAGCAGGAGTTCCCTCAGTAGTTTTTGGATTATTAGGATTAACTATTTTTGTGCGTGCATTGGCATTAGGGAATAGTGTACTAGCAGCAGGCTTTACTATGAGCTTGTTAATCTTACCGGTAATTATTGTGGCATCTCAAGAAGCTATACGCTCTGTTCCATCAGAGGTTCGGGAAGCTTCTTATGGAATGGGAGCAACCAAATGGCAAACGATTATTAAAATCGTGCTTCCTTCAGCTATTCCCGGAGTGTTGACTGGCGCAATTTTAGCATTATCTCGAGCTGTCGGAGAAACTGCTCCGTTAGTTGTTATAGGTGTACCAGTTATTATACATTTTCTCCCCGATGGACCGTTAAGCCAATTTACAGCTCTTCCTATGCAAATTTACGATTGGGCAAAAAGACCACAAGTGGATTTTCAATATGTTGCAGCTGCGGGAATTTTAATTTTGATGATTTTCTTGTTGTTTATGAATGCAATAGCGGTTTTAATCCGTAACAAATTCCAAAAACGATACTAGGAGGACCCATCAATGGTCTATGCTAAACAGAAAAGAACTGCCCAAGATTCCACATCAACTAACATCGTATACGATACAAAGGATTTAAATTTATGGTACGGTGCACACCATGCTTTAAAAAATATAAATTTGCAAATAAATGAAAACGAAGTCACCGCAATCATTGGTCCATCAGGCTGTGGTAAATCTACATATATCAAAACTTTAAACAGAATGGTAGAATTAGTCTCATCAGTAAAAATTTCCGGAGAAATAACTTATCGTAATAGAAGTATTTTTAAAGCAGACTACACCGTAGAGGAACTAAGAACAAAGGTAGGTATGGTGTTTCAGAAACCAAACCCTTTTCCAAAATCGATATATGACAATATAGCGTATGGTCCTAGGATACATGGGATTAGTAATAAGAAAATACTAGATGAAATTGTGGAGAATAGCCTACGCGGAGCAGCTATTTGGGATGAGGTAAAAGATCGTTTAAATGCAAATGCCTATAGCCTTTCTGGTGGGCAACAGCAAAGGATTTGTATAGCACGTTGTCTGGCAATTGAACCTGACGTAATTCTGATGGATGAACCGACTTCAGCGCTTGATCCAATTTCTACTTTAAAAGTAGAGGAATTAATGGCCGAGTTAAAGAAGGATTATTCCATTATAATTGTTACACACAATATGCAGCAGGCAGCAAGGATTTCAGATAAAACTGCATTTTTCTTAAATGGCGAAATAATTGAATTTGATCAAACAAATGTTATTTTTTCAACTCCGGAGGATATACGCACAGAGGATTATATTTCGGGCCGCTTTGGATAACGAAAGGGGAAAAACATTATGGTAGGAAGAGAAAAATTTAATGAAGAGCTTAAACAAGTACAGCAGTTATTGGTTGAAATGAGTAATACCTCCATACAAACGATTGACCATGCAATGGATTATTTATTGGCAAATGATATTGAAGGTGCATTAACCATTATTAATAATGATGTTCATATTAACCGAATGGAAGAGGAAATTAATGATCGGGTTATTTTACTAATTGCAAAACAACAGCCTGTAGCAACGGATTTAAGACGGTTAATGGTGTTAGTGAAGATTGCTGCAGATATGGAACGTATAGGGGATTATGCGGTAAATATCGCAAAAGAAACTATTCGTATAGGTAAGGACGAACATATTGCACCCATTTACTTATTAGATGAAATGCGAGTAAAAACAATTGCTATGTTAAAACAAACGTTAACAGCGTTTATTAAAGAAGATATGGAAGAAGCTAAAGCAATCGCTAAACTGGACGATGAGGTCGATGAAATGTATGGCTACACGATTAAAACTCTATTAGGGGTAGGGGTAAGTGATCCCTCTCAATTGAGTCAGGTAACACAACTATCCTTTGTCTGTCGATATCTCGAACGGTCTGCTGATCATGCCACTAACATGGCGGAACGCCTTTTATATTTACTAAAAGGAAGACATTACGAGTTAAACAATTAAAGCATACGTAATCTAGCAGAGACTTATATTTTATGAAGTGAAAAAGCTCCTTCAATCTTACCGAATGGTAAAATTGAAGGAGCTTTTCTAGGTGTATATACTCTCATGTTTAGTTAGTGATTAACTCAGTAATTTGTTTGATAGTCATGGAAGAGTCCACTTCATAATTCCCTATTTGGATTCGTCCTGCCAAATTTTGATCTACTATATAATTGTGTAAATCCATTTGGTTTTGAATAACTCCAGCTTCCTCAAGTAAAGAACTAATATCAGAGGAGGTCATGCCAGAAGTGATGGATAAAGTAAAGCCTTGAACAGTCGGAGAAGATGCTTGTTGTTTATTCTCTTCTTCATTTGGTTCATTTGGTTGCTCTTTTTGTGCATTTTCCAAATTCAGTTGGAGTTGGGCAAGCTGTTCTTTGACACTCGATAGCTCTTTTTGAGATTGCTCATATGCCTGGTTCGTAACAACCCCAGTCGAAGTTATATCTTCTTGGAAAAAGCGTTGATCTATTTGAATCATGGTGCCGGCAAGGAATAAGCCAATGCCTAAGAAAAGAATAGATGTTTTTTTCATCCCTGGGAACCACCTATTACTGATTTAACTTCCTCTACAGAAAGGGAGGAGCGAGTGCTAATTTCCTTTAAGGAGTATCCTTGCTTATGTAATTCCAGTACCTGATTTCTTATTATTTCATGTACAATTGGTTTTACCACAGTTGGATTTTTTTTAGGGGCAGCATGGATAGGTTCTATCAGTAATTCTTCTTCAATAACCTTCATTCTCCGTTTAAGAGCACTTGTTTCCTGGTAGACGGTAAAAGAAAGATCCTCTACTTCTGCTTCTACTTTTTTAGAAGTGTCCTTAACAAAGAAAGAAATTGCGATTAAAAGTACCCCGAGAACCATAATAATAAATGATAAGTCCACTTTTTTTCACCTCAAAATTTAAATATCTTCTATCTATACTACCATATCCGAAAAAACTTTAAACAAATTCTTCTATAATATTGTAGATTTTCTTCAATTGTGTGCTATAATTGGTTAGTCGTATAAATCATGCTCAAGTTTTATATTTAATCCTGGCAAAGAGTGGGAGGGACAACCATGCGCGTTAATATTACATTAGCTTGTACAGATTGCGGAGAGCGCAACTATATTTCTAAGAAAAACAAGCGTAACAATCCAGAACGTCTTGAACTTAAAAAATATTGCTCTCGTGAAAAGAAAATGACTCTTCATAGAGAAACTAAATAATAACCTAAACCAAAACCTTTAGTGGTTTTGGTTTTTTTCTTTAGCTAATCTAATATTGGGGGTAAAATTATGTCCAAACAATTAATAAGAAAAAATATGCAGGAGAATTTATCTAGAATAGATCATGATTCATACATATTATATTCCGAGCAAATAAAAACAAACTTTTTACAAGAAATTTTAACTTTAAATTTCCAAACGATTGGCCTAACTATATCTTCTTATCCTGAGGTGGATACAGAGGGAATTATTAAGGCCCTTTGGGATATGGGGAAGACAGTAGTTGTACCAAAATGTTCTCCCAAAAGTCGAACGATGACTTTTTATCATATAGAAAGCTACGATCAGCTTGAAACGGTCTACATGAATCTAAGGGAGCCAAATCCAAATGTGACGACGGCTATTAGTTCGGATGCAATTGAGTTGTTAATAGTCCCTGGTATTGTGTATAATAAGTCAGGTTATCGAATCGGGTACGGTGGTGGATATTATGATCGATTCTTATCTACTTACCTTGGCTTAACAATGTCCTTGGCTTTTGATATGCAGGTTAATGATGAAGTAGTACGAGAACAGTTCGATCTACCGGTTGACCGCATAATAACTGAGAGTGCAACCATACCATGTTATGAATATCGAAAAAAGGATGATAGTAATTGAAGTCTGTATATGATGTGATGCAGCTATTAAAACGTTTTGGGATTTATGTATACACGAAGGATCGTGTGGCAGATCTTGAAATAATGGAAGAAGAAATAAAAGAATTATATGCTATGCAGATGATTCAACCTCAAGATTTTCAACAGGCAATATTAATACTTAGACAAGAAAAAAGTAGAGTTATTAAAACTTTATAACTAGGAAATAGTAAACTTGTGTAAGACTAAAAAGCTATATTACAAAATAAATGAAACTTTTCAGGTTTGAGAACGTCTAATAAAGGGTATATAAAAAAGGGATTGTAAAATTTTATATTAATATCCCATTTCATTGATATTGATTTATTGTCAAGAAAGGATTAATATATACACTGTTACTTTACTCACATAACGAGTAAATAAGGAGGATGTAGGCATTGAAAAATAACTGGCCAAAACATTCTATTCTTGTAATTGCAATTGTGGCAACTTGGATAAAAACGTATATTGTGTACCACACGAGCTTTGATATGAAAATCGAGAATATAATGCAACAATTTATTTTATTTATTAACCCATTGAGCTTTTTGCTCCTGATCTATGGAATTTCTTTATTTTATAAAACCAATAAGGCTAGAAATAGACATATAGTAATTACTAGTGTGATACTTTCCATAGTACTTTATGCAAATGCTGTATTTTATCGCTTTTTCACGGATTTTATAACCATTCCAGTCTTGTTTCAAACAAGTAATTTTGGAGATTTAGGTTCTTCTGCAGCAGCAAGTATCTTCCTTACTGATATTTTCTATTTCACCGACATTGCGATTATTTTAATCGCGATGAAATGGTTAAAAACTAGAGAAAAAGGTACGAGTATTAAACCAGCAACAAGAAGAGCATATTTTGTGCTTTCTGCTGCTATATTATTTTTAAACTTAGGACTTTCTGAAATTGAAAGACCTCAGCTTCTAACAAGAAGTTTTGACAGAGAAATGCTTGTTAAAAATCTTGGCTCATACAATTACCATTTATACGACATTTATATTCAATCCAAGTCCCATGCTCAACGTGCACTTGCAGATGGAAGTGAGTTAGTCGAAGTAAATAACTATGTACGCTCAAATCAAGCGGATCCTAATGAGGAAATGTTTGGCTTAGCTAAAGACAGAAACCTAATTGTTGTTTCTATGGAATCTTTACAATCGTTTGTTTTAAATAACGAAATGAACGGGCATGAAGTAACACCATTCTTAAACAGTTTAACGAACGATAAAGACACATTCTATTTTTCAAATTTCTATCATCAAACAGGATTAGGGAAAACGTCTGATTCCGAGTTTCTTGTAGAAAATTCTCTTTATCCTTTAGGTGGCGGTGCTGTATTCTTTACACACGGAGAAAACACATACCACTCAATGGCTGAACGTTTAAATGATGAAGGTTATTTTACGAACGTCATGCACTCTAACAAGAAAAGCTTTTGGAACCGAGATATGATGTACCAGTCGCTTAATATTCAAAAGTTTTATGATGTAATGAGTTATGATGTAAATGATGAAAACTCAGTAAACTGGGGACTAAAGGATATACCATTCCTAGAGCAATCTGTAGATTTAATGACAGAAATGCCTGAGCCTTTTTATTCTCGTTTAATCACCTTGACGAATCACCATCCATTTACATTGGATGAAGAAGATATGTTAATACCTGAATACGATTCTAATTCTGGAACATTAAATAGATACTTCCAATCAGTTCGTTACATGGATGAATCATTAAAAGTGTTCTTTGATGAATTAAAAGAAAAAGGATTATATGATAATTCTATTATTGTGATGTATGGGGACCACTATGGTATTTCTGAAAATCATAATGCTGCAATGTCTAAGTATTTAGGAAAAGAAATCACGCCTTATGAGTCTGCTAAGTTACAAAGCGTTCCTATGTTCGTTCATATTCCAAATAGTGATGCCGGAAAAGAAGTAACGGATATCTCCGGTCAAATTGACTTGCGTCCAACAATTTTACACTTATTAGGCTTAGAGACGAATAAGGATATGCAATTAGGTGCAGATATTTTCTCTGAGGATCATGAGGAATTTGTTATTTTCCGTAATGGTGGTTTTGTTACAGAGGATTATTTATACACTGCAAACACATGTTATGAGAATGGAACAGGTCTTGAGGTCGAGATGGAAAGCTGTCAACCATATGTTGATAGAGCAACACAAGCACTAGGCTATTCCGATAAAATTATCAATGGAGATTTGCTACGATTCTATGATTTGAAGACAGGTAATCTTTTAATTGATGAAACGAAGGATTCAGCTGAATAATTTCTTAGAAGCACAGACTAAAAGTCTGTGCTTTTTTAGTTGAAAACCAAACTTAGTAAAATTTACTAGCATCTTTTATTTAAATCTTAAGCAGTCAGAAAAGTCTTGATTTTAATATATCCTTTTTAAAATTTTAAGCTAAAAATTATCTAGATAATGTAAAGTGGTGTGACTTTTTATGTTATCCTATAAAATAACGATTGTTATTTTATTGTATTAGCTCAAGGGAAAAAGTTAGAGAATAAAATATAAGATATTTACTTTTTTTTGAAACAAAATTTAGTTTGAATCGTCTAATGTGTATAGGATGAAGGGGGGAGAATGTTGAAAAAAGCTTTATTATTTATTTTTTGTATAATGTTTTTACAGGCCTGCACAGAAACAGAGAAGTCACCAGAAGTTCCCCCTGACGATATCTCCGAGCAGCACACATCTGCAGATGAAAATGATATCACAAATCTAAAAGTTAATATCCCATCCATTCATTTAGAACGCAACAAATTTCATAGTGTTATTGGCTGGTTATCTGATGAAGAAATCTTACTTATATTGGTCGACAAAGGAGAGTGGATTTTAAAATCTTACTCGGTCACAAAAGAAGAATGGAAAGAGATTTATAGAACAAAAACACCAGTGATTCAAGGAATGATTCATCCGAGTAAAGAAATGATAGTTTTACATACTTCTAACAATTCCTCCTCAGCTGAAGTGCAATTAATACATATGAACGGGGTAGTGGAGCAAAGCTTGTATTTCGAATCTGCTGAACTGTACATGGATTGGCATCCAACAGATCCAAACTTAATTGTTTTCACTGCTTTTTATGAAGATTGGAGTTATAACAGCCTTGTTTACAATGGACATACGCAAGAAATGGAAGCGATTGATGTAGAGAATCCATTTGTAAAGTGGTTGGACAGCGAGAATTTAATGGTATTCGATTGGAGTGAAACTAGTTTAGATGGAAGTTATCTAAAACAGTATTCTATAGCTGATCATTCCATTAAGGCTACTGAGTGGAGTAATATTATTGATGTCCAAAACTTAGGAGATTCTCTAGTCTATATTCAAATAGATGAAGAAAACATGCAATTTAAGTATCACTTAGTGAACAAAAGCAATGGTAAGAGCTTTGATTGGGTATCTCCAGCCGTAAGTAATTACTCTGAGTGGGTTATACCTACCATATCAATAATCTCTCCAAATAGCTTTATTGCCTTCCAAGCGAAAGAAAAGGGAAATAAGGATGAAACAAATGAAAAAAGTATAATAGGTATGTACTCCCTAGAAGGGGAAAAACAATATGGGGAAATAATAGAACGACCTATTGACTGCTCGCCAAACGGTATGATTTGTCTTGGTGGATATGAGAAAGAACAATGGATTAACTTAAATACCTTAAAAGAAGCTAAATGGTTAAATATATTGGAATAGAAAAAGCTGTTATACAATTTTGTATAACAGCTTTTTCTGTATGTTTTAGTGTAAGCTTGGTGGAAAACCTTGGTTGATTACTGTCATAACTGTAAAGAAACCAAAAACTGCAAATGTACCAAAGTTAAATAAAACACTTAGTAAATTTTTTTCTTTGATTGCTTGGTAAGTGCCTATAATAGCTAGCACTGTAACAAGACCAAAAATAACTATTAATAAGTTCATGAAAGACACTCCTTCCGACATATAAAATAAATGTCGCGATTGCATATTCCTCTTCTATTGTAATTGTTATCTGTTCTTTTGTCGAGTAATAAAAGTGGCGAAAGATTGAACAAAAGTAAACAAATCGTTTAATATAGAGAAGAGGTGAAATTATGTTAAATATACGTACATATCCATTGGGTTTTATACAAACGAATTGCTACGTCATTTCCAATACTAAAAAAGAATGCCTAATTTTTGATCCAGGAGGCAACGGAGAGCAGTTAATTAAGGAGCTAAACAGGCTACATTTAAAACCAATTGCCATACTGCTGACTCATGCTCACTTTGATCATATTGGGGCTGTAGATGACGTAAGAGATGCATATCATATTCCAGTCTATATACATCCCACAGAAAAATCATGGTTAACTAATGCGGAGAAGAATGGTTCTGCCAAATATGCAGAAATTCCAAATATTATTGCTAAAGAAGCCGACGTAATGTTAAATCATGAAGAAAAGATGAGTATTGGAGATTTTGAATTTACTATCTCTCACACACCAGGACATTCACCAGGTAGCATAACCTATTACTTTGAATCAGATGGCTTTGCAATTGTTGGAGATACGTTATTCCAAAACAGTATAGGTCGTACAGATCTACCTGGTGGTAACGAGAAGCAGCTGTTAAAGTCAATACACACAAAGCTATTAACACTTCCTGTAGAAACTGTAATATATCCTGGGCATGGCCCAGCATCAACTGTTCAAGCAGAAATGGACAGCAATCCATTTTTGAATGGGTTTTAATAAAGACCAAATAAAAAGCAGCCTCCATTATATGTGGAAGCTGCTTTGGACTTTATTAATGTCCACCTGGTACATGTATGAATGTAGTGTAGTATGTAAAACCAGCGAAGAAGAACATTAAGTAAGCCCCGAAGATGTACATATACATACGCTCAGATAGGTTTAAGAACCCTAAAAGAAGGAATAACCCCGTATTTGCTAAAAATAGTAAAGACGCTTCTGTCATATCACCTAAATAAAACATAACTGCAAAAATCCCTGTCCAGAATGCCATTACTTTATACATATTGCCCAATTGTAGTCCCTCCTTTTGCAAAGAATACAAATAATTCTCCTATTCATTATAAATGAAAGTGTTCTTACATGTAAACTGATTATTAAATATCTACATATGAATAACATAAGTTTGTCACAATTAAGATACATCTTCAACTCATTATAGAACTTCGACGTGATATACGCAATTAATACAGTGATTTTGCTTACTCTCTAACTGGATGAATGAATTCTCTGGGAATAACTTGTCAAACTGCCCTTTTAGAAAGGATTCATGTAATAAACATATAAATTGTGGGTATTTATTTAAAAAATCTTTATAAGGACAATTAAATATAGAAAAAGTGATCACTTTTTTATTGTTCTTTTCCATGATAGTAGGGATATAACCTATAGAGTGGGCAGTTTCCTTTAAAATATCCAGTTTCTCTTCAAAGGACATGCTATCCATTAGTGTATGATTAACCACTTTTTGTCCATTTTGATAAGCGATATCCTTAGCTTTTTCAAGTGCTTCTTCACCCATTGTATCCACTAATTCCAATAGCCATTCAAGCAGTAAATGATTTTCCTGTTTAGGAAAACTTAAATGTATTGGATCTTCAGCAACAACATAAACTCTTGCTGGCCGGCCACCTTTTTCGTTTTTAACGAATTTCGAAGTCAGCAGCTTCGCTTCGTTTAGTTTTGTAAGATGTAGTCTAGCCACATTTGGATGAATACCAAAATGTTGGGCAATTTGCTGTACATTTACTTCCTTATTTTCTTTTATAATATATTGATAGATTGAGTATCTAGTCTCATCTGCCAGGGTACCTGTTAGTTTTAATGTATCGGACAAGTATATCCCACCTTCCATTAATTTTATTATAAGGGAGAATTTAAGAATGACAAATGATATTATCTAATAAATAAAAATTGTGAAAAATCACTTTATTTATTTAGAAATAGGAAGTATACTATGTTTTATAAGCTTCGTGCGGCCAAGCTTGTGACTGGGGAAAGGACAACGAAATGCAACAAGAAGAAAATGTAGTGGAACAAAGATGCTTCCAACTATTAAAGAAGGCACATCAATTTGGAGCTTCTGATTTTCACATGATTCCCAATGAAGAAAATTATATCTATTATTTCAAGAAGACATCCCAAATGTTCGAGGCAGGTCAGCTTCCATCGAATCTTGGGATCAGAATCATATCATACTTCAAGTTTTTATCCTCTCTTGATATCAGCGAAAAACGAAAACCACAAAGCGGTTCCTTCCAACATATGTTTAACTCACAAAAATTTTCGTTTCGAGTTTCTACCTTACCATCTGTGTATGGAAAGGAGAGCTTAGTCATTCGACTTCAACAGCATGACAATGCAAAAATTATCCACTCACTTTCCTTATTTAGAGGAGCATCAGACAAAATTGTAGAGCTGGCTAACCAACGGCAAGGGATGATTCTTTTTGTTGGACCAACTGGCTCAGGTAAGTCTACATCTATGTATTCATTGACAAAATACTGTGCAGAAAATATGAACCGGCATGTCATCTCTTTAGAGGACCCTGTTGAAAATAGTCAGTCGTATCTACTTCAAATTCAAGTGAATGAGCGCTCAGGAGTTACGTATGCCAAAGGGCTAAAAGCCATTTTAAGGCACTCGCCAGACGTTATTATGATTGGAGAGATTAGAGATGAGGATACGGCTAAAGCGGCAATACAGGCTTCCTTAACAGGACACTTAGTAGTATCCACGATTCATGCCAAGGACGGATTAGGCGCTTTATATAGGCTGATGGATCTTGGTATTAGTATTGATGAATTAAAACAAACGGTAACCGGTGTTGTCACTCAAAGATTGGTAAGTGTAGTGAAAACAAAAAGTCCAGAACTATCTGCCATATATGAAATTATTGCAGATGATGTTTTAGAGGGTGCATTACTCTCGATAAGTGAAGGAAATACTTTCAAG
Source organism: Psychrobacillus sp. FSL W7-1493 (assembly GCF_038004905.1). Classification (NCBI taxonomy): domain Bacteria; kingdom Bacillati; phylum Bacillota; class Bacilli; order Caryophanales; family Bacillaceae; genus Psychrobacillus; species Psychrobacillus sp. FSL W7-1493. The sequence goes on from NZ_JBBOSB010000001.1 coordinate 1,777,202, forward strand.
GTTCCAGTTCCCTTAACTCTTTCCTATCAAATAGAAAGGGGGATCAGGGAAGGTGTTATTAAAATCAATTAAAGATCATCTCCGTAAGAAGGATGAAACCATCCACGCTTCTATGCATGCCTCTTTTTTGAAAAGGTTAAGTGAATTGCTCAATGAGGGATATACATTTCATGAAGCGATTACTATGTTGTTACCATTTCATGTGAAGAACATACATGTGGTACAAACGAAAGTGACGGACATACAAAAAAGAGGACTTGGCGTAATAGAAGTATTTAGGGTGCTAGGTTTCCCCAATCGTTTGCTTCTTCCCATTTATTTGGCTTCCCAGCATGGACATTTAGTGGAGACAACAGAAGTTTTAGCAGTAAACTCAGCTTTCAATGAGCAAGCAAGAAAACGTTTGAAGAACCTTTTGTTATATCCCTTATTTTTGTTTGTCATAATATTTTTGTTGTTTTCTGTTTTTCGAATTTACTTTATTCCTAATATGGAAACCTTGCTTTCTAAAAACTCCGCCCAATCTGACAGTTCCCTTTCATTAACCAATACCCTACTTAACCTTCCTAACACCTTTGTAGTCTCTCTCTTCTCTATGATATTACTCTGTCTATTTCTATGGCTCCTGCTTAGAAAGAAAAGTATGGAGATTAAAATTATATTCTTTAAACGAACTCCCATTTTGAATAGTTGGTTTCGTTTACTGGTCACCAGAATATTCTCTAGGGAGATAGGGGTACTACTAGAGAGTGGTATGTCTCTTCAAGAATCCTTTACTGCTTTAATCAACCAAAAAGAAAATAAAATACTGCAGTACATTGTATTTCAGATGAACGAAAAAGTAATTTATGGCTCCTCGTTTTCAGAAGGTGTCATACTAGTGGATTGTTTTACTGATGACTTTCATCAATTTATTGTCCATGGAGAAAATAATGGCTACCTAGGCAAAGAACTTACACTTTATAGTGACTTTATAAACAAGCGAGTGGAGGAAAAGCTATCCCGATACTTAAGTATTATTCAACCCTTGATGTTCTTAATACTTGCAGTTTTTATAGTGGGTGCTTATTTGGCAATCTTACTACCAGTATATGAAATGATTAATATAATTTAAAGGAGCTAATCAAATGAAAAACTTATTAAAATCTAATAGAGGTTTTACTTTAATTGAAATGATGATTGTACTGCTAATTATATCTGTACTAATATTAATCTCGATTCCAAATGTCACAAAGCATTCAGCAAATATTGATAAGAAGGGCTGTGCAGCCTACATTAAAATGGTCGAAGGACAAGTGCAAGCCTATAAAATAGATAATAATAAAACTCCTTTACTCTCAGATTTAACTGTAGATGAATATTTGGGAGCAAATAATAAAAGCTGCCCTAACGGGGATGAAATTGATATTGAAAATGGAAAAGTGATTATTAAGGAAGTAGCTAATGGAGGAAATTAAAAAACAAGTTGGTTTTACTTTGATCGAGACTACGTTAATTCTAATGATTGTTATGGTAATTAGCTCTGCGGTTATTTATGGAACATCTAATAAAGTAATCGAGCTAGAGGAAAAAAGATTTTTTCGCCAATTTCAGTTAGATGTGCAACGAGCGCAAGCTCTGGCGTTAAGTCAGGAGCAATATATCGTTTTAAAATTTGGAAACAAAGGAACAAGCTATTCCACGACAAACTCCAATATAACTTTATTTGAAAATAGGCTGCCTTCACATATTAGTTTATCGGAGGACAGTAAATTAAAGGAACTTATTTTTCTGCCGAGTGGTATGCTTAGAAATTTTGGGAGCTTTGCTTTCTTGACTTCAAAAGAAACGAAACTAGTTACTGTGCATATAGGTACTGGTAAATTAGTGTATGAACAATAAGGGATTTTCATGGGCAGAAACCATATTAACTTTATTTATAACTTTTATGATCGCTACAATACTTCTACCTTTACTTACAAATATGAATGTAAAGCTTGAAGACAAAAAGAGGAAATACCACTCGGCGATCGTCATGAATGAAGCAGCTAAAATGTTCGTAACAGAAGATATAAAAAACGGTTCTCTTACTATAGAAAGTGTAACATTTAACTTTCAAATAGATGAACAACAGGTTTGTGTTGAATATCAAGGTGTGAGAGGAGAGGTGATTAACTGTATAGAAATCTCATCGGTAAATTAAAAAAGCAAAATGGTTATACTTTTATCGATGGTATTTTACAACTATCGGTATTTATTATCTTTGCTCAAATACTGGTACTAATAATGTGGTCGTTATATACGACAGAAAAAAAGGTGACGGATCCACAAGAAGTGGAATGGGGTTTATTCATACAATACGTGGAAGCTTACTTAAATAATGTAGATAGTATCATGGTCCAAAAAAGCCAGCCAGGAATCCGCTTTATAAAAGAAGGGGAAGAGTTTGATGTAGAATACGCATCAAACGTGATTCGAAAACAAAAGAATAGATTGGGTAACGAGCCTCTCCTCTTAAATGTACAAGCGCTTAAAGTTAGTATGGAAGGACAAAATATTACATTCTTCGTCACTTTTTTTAATGGTCAACAGAAGGAGCACACCATGTATGTTACGTATTCTAAATGAGCAAAAAGGTGCTTTGCTACTAGCTTCCACCATCCTACTTTCCATTGTCTGTTTTTCCATTCTCACCATTACTGCCGCATACCAATCTAAATATCGAACGTATGATTTGTTGGAAATCCGTCATATTAGTGATACTATCAATAAAATGAGTATTTTTATTGATCAAGAAAATAATCCTGGTATGTAGTGAGTTGATGAAAAATGTACAAGATCTATTTAGTAGGCTTTATGGGGAGCGGTAAGAGCGCTGTCGGAAGAAGGCTGAGCTACCATTTAAAAATGCCTTACTATGATATGGATAAAGAAATTGTCAAAAAACAGAAAATGTCGATACCTGAAATATTTGAGCAGCACGGTGAGGCATATTTTAGGAAATTAGAGACGGAGTTTTTGCAAACCTTTCGAAATGAATCTTGTATTATTTCTACGGGTGGTGGTGTAGCCACACTTGAACGGAATATTAAAATTATGAGAAATAATGGACTAGTTTTATTTTTAGACGCAACATTCGAAGATATTTGGATGCGTATAAAAACGGATAAAAATAGGCCAATCGTTCAAAGGAGTACGAAGGAAGAATTACAGCAACTTTATAATACGCGCAGAAGAAGCTACAAAAAGGCTGCTCATATTACTATTAGAACCGAAAACAGGCATATTCGACAAATAACAGAATACGCAGGATTTCAAGTAAATCGACTCAAAGGCGAATGATTTATCATTTTAGTTAAATGTTCGTTCGTCTTTAGATAGTTTTTGTAAAAATGATTGCGCTCTCTTATGTTCAATGTTAGGATATAGACAAAGCTAGTGATATTTCTATATTTAGCGGATGATTATACGGGGAGAGAACGCATCACTGCGTCGCCGAAGGAGCAAGTAATTATTTATGAATCTCTCAGGCAAATGGACTCGTATAGGACGCAACTCTGGAGAGTGCTTTCAAAGTTAAGTGGAAAGCCACCAAAGGGGAAAGCCATCTTATGGTAAACTTTCAGGTGCCAGGACAGAGAACCCTTGTTAAGTTAAAGGGGGTTTTCTGTCCTTTTTGTGATTTTCAAACCATGTACCTTTAATGCCCTATGCTTTTTCTACCTATTTAAAGGAGGAATTTAAATTGTCAGAACAGTTAAAACGAACGCCGTTGTATGATGTCTATTCATCGTATGGAGGAAAAACAATCGATTTTGGTGGCTGGGAATTACCTGTTCAGTTTTCAAGTATTAAGGAAGAGCACGAAGCTGTTCGTACGAAGGCTGGATTGTTTGATGTTTCCCATATGGGAGAAATTTTCGTAAGTGGGCCACAAAGTGAAAACTACATACAAGGTTTAGTTACCAATGACATTTCTAAATTAGTTAATGGTCAAGCACAGTATAATGTAATGTGTTATAAAGACGGCGGAATTGTTGACGACCTATTAGTTTATAAGCTAGAGGATCAGCATTATTTATTGGTTGTGAATGCTGGTAATATAGAAAAAGATTTTGAGTGGATGAAAGAAAATCTTATAGATGATGTTGAGTTAAATGATAGCTCCAATGACTATGGACTATTAGCTTTGCAAGGTCCAAAAGCACAAGAAATTCTTCAAAAGTTAACGACACAGGATTTAGCAGAAATTAAATTTTTCCGCTTTAAAGACAAAGTAGAAGTCGCTGGCAAAGAAGTAATCGTGTCTCGCACTGGTTATACGGGAGAAGATGGTTTTGAAATCTATGCATCTAGTAATGATCTAACAGATTTATGGAGCAGCATACTAGAGGCAGGTAAAGAGGAAGGATTACTTCCATGTGGGCTTGGAGCTCGAGACACATTACGCTTTGAAGCTTGCCTGCCGTTATATGGTCAAGAATTATCTAAAGATATTACTCCATTGGAAGCAGGGCTTGGATTCGTAGTGAAACTGAATAAAGAGCAGGATTTTAATGGGAAGTCAGTATTGGTAGAACAAAAAGAAAATGGTGTTCCGAGAAAGAGTATTGGAATCGAAATGATCGATAAAGGAATTCCACGTACTGGTTATCCAGTATACAAAGATGGAGTTCAAATTGGTTTTGTTACTACCGGGACGCAATCACCTACATCTAAAAAGAATATCGGTCTAGCTTTAATTGACGCAACATTTGCTGAAATTGGACAGGAACTTGAAATTGAAATACGTAACAAACGATTAAAAGCAGTAACTGTAGCTACTCCGTTTTATAAAAGAGAAAAATAAGACAAAGAAAGAGGTTGTCCATTGATGAAGCAGCATCGTTATTTACCAATGACTGAACAAGATCAAAAAGAAATGTTAGACGTAATCGGCATTTCTTCTATTGATGAATTGTTTGCAGATATCCCAGAAAAGGTTCGTTTTAAAGGGGAATATAATATTAAACCTGCTAAAGCAGAATCTGCTCTTCTTAAGGAATTAAGCCAGCTAGCTGCTAAAAATGCAGATAGTAGACAATATGCGTCTTTCTTAGGTGCTGGAGTATATGATCATTTTAAGCCAATCATTGTGGATCATGTTATTTCACGCTCTGAATTTTATACAGCTTATACACCATATCAACCTGAGATTTCTCAAGGGGAGCTTCAAGCTATTTTTGAATTCCAAACGATGATTTGCGAATTGACTGGAATGGATCTTGCAAACTCCTCTATGTATGACGGAGGTACTGCGCTTGCTGAAGCGGGTAACCTTGCAGCAGGACACACAAAGCGCAAAAAGTTAGTTGTTTCTGAGGCAATCCATCCGGAGTATATTGATGTAGTGAAGGTTTATGCAAAGGGTCAAAATGTAGAGGTTGTTACTGTACCAATGAAAGATGGGGTTACAGACTTAGTTAAGCTAGAAGAAGCAGTCGATGAGGATACAGCAGCAGTTATGGTTCAATATCCTAACTTCTTTGGTCAAATTGAAGACCTAGCAAAAATTGAACAAGTAACACATGAGAAAAAAGCGTTGTTCGTTGTTTCAGCTAATCCTCTTGCATTAGGTGCTTTAACACCACCTGGTAAGTTTGGTGCAGATATTACAGTAGGGGATGCACAGCCTTTTGGTATTGCAGAAGCATTTGGTGGACCACATTGTGGTTACTTCGCAGTAACTTCAAAGCTGATGCGTAAGGTCCCTGGACGTTTGGTTGGAGAAACAACAGATGAGGAAGGTCGCCGCGGGTTTGTCTTAACATTACAAGCGCGTGAACAGCACATTCGTCGTGACAAAGCTACTTCTAATATCTGTTCTAACCAAGCTTTAAATGCACTTGCTGCATCTGTAGCGATGACAGCTCTTGGTAAAAAAGGTGTAAAAGAAATGGCTATTCAAAATATAACAAAGACCCACTATGCAAAGCTAGCATTTGAAAAAGCTGGTTTTGAAGTACCTTTCCAAGGAGCTCATTTTAATGAAATCGTCGTGAAAGTGAATGGCTCAGTAGCTGATGCAAATAGTAAGCTTTTAGAAAAAGGTATAATTGGTGGATTTGATTTGGGTCGTATCAACTCGGATTTGAAAAACCACGTATTAGTTGCAGTAACAGAACAACGCACAAAAGAAGAAATAGATGCACTCGTGCAAGAAATGGGGGCTCTTTATGCATAAGGACAATCAACCACTAATTTTTGAAATAACAAAAGAAGGTCGAGTAGGATATAGCCTACCTGAGCTAGATGTTCCAGAAGTAGATTTGTCATCCATCTTGCCTGCAGGGATGTTACGTGAAGAAGAGGCAGAGCTTCCAGAAGTATCTGAGCTTGACATTATGCGTCACTATACAGCTTTATCTAACCGAAACCATGGTGTGGATACAGGATTCTATCCACTTGGTTCTTGTACGATGAAATACAACCCGAAAATCAATGAATCTGTTGCAAGATTCCCTGGATTTGCAAACATTCACCCACTTCAAGAAGAGTCAACTGTTCAAGGTGCAATGGAACTATTATATGAATTACAAACATCTCTAGTTGAAATAACTGGTATGGATGAAGTTACACTTCAACCAGCAGCCGGTGCCCACGGTGAGTGGACAGCGCTGATGATGATTCGTGCTTTCCATGAATCGAATGGGGATACACAGCGCACGAAGGTAATCGTACCTGACTCTGCGCATGGTACAAATCCAGCATCTGCAACAGTAGCTGGATTCGAAACTATTACTGTTAAGTCTAATGAGGACGGCTTAGTAGACTTAGAAGATCTACGTCGTGTTGCTGGGCCTGATACAGCTGCCTTGATGCTTACTAACCCAAACACGTTAGGTTTATTTGAAGAACATATCCTAGAGCTAGCAGAAATCATTCACGGGGTAGGCGGTAAGCTTTATTACGATGGTGCCAACTTAAATGCCGTTATGTCTAAAGCGCGACCAGGAGATATGGGCTTTGACTGTGTTCATTTAAACTTGCATAAGACGTTTACTGGCCCTCATGGTGGTGGAGGTCCGGGTTCTGGACCAGTTGGAGTGAAAGCGGATCTGATTCCCTTCCTTCCAAGTCCAGTTCTTGTAAAAGAAGATAATAAATATACGTTTGACTATAACCGTCCACAATCTATTGGCCGAGTGAAACCGTTCTACGGTAACTTTGGTATCAATGTGCGTGCGTACACATATATTCGTTCTATGGGCCCAGATGGTCTAAAGGCAGTAACAGAATACGCTGTGTTAAATGCTAACTATATGATGAGACGCTTGGAAGCTTATTACGACCTTCCATACAACCGTCATTGTAAGCATGAATTCGTATTAAGTGGACGTCGTCAAAAGAAATTAGGCGTTCGTACATTAGATATGGCTAAGCGTCTGTTAGACTTTGGTTATCATCCACCAACAATCTACTTCCCATTGAACGTAGAAGAAGGCATGATGATTGAGCCTACTGAAACAGAATCCAAAGAAACGTTAGATGCATTCTGTGATGCAATGATTCAAATTGCTAAAGAGGTTGAAGAAAACCCAGAAATCGTTCAAAATGCACCACATACAACAGTGATCAATCGTTTAGACGAAACAAAAGCTGCACGTAAGCCAGTACTGCGATACACTAAAGCATAATGAAAAGTGCGATCCTTAAGGGTCGCACTTTTTTCTATGGCTATGTTAAAAGGAAGGTTAATTGTTTTAAATGGTATGGTGGTGACATGTAGGCTAATAGGCTACATCTGACATCTGTTTAAAAAGTACGTTTTATCATTAATGCAGTATAAAGATTAGTGGAAGTCTTATAGATTAGTTTAAAAATAAATTATATTTGCGATCAGTTTCGAAGTTAAATTGAAATTCTTTATTCAATTAATGGATGCTTTACATCAAGAAAGGGTAAAGCTTTTTTTTATTAAAATATCGTCGTCGGTTAGTAATAGAAGGATTTTGTTTTTGATTTTGAATAGCTTAAGAATAACATATGTAACTTTTGGATATTTGTATCGACTGATAAAGAAAGGGGGGAGGGATCTAATTGAAAGTCAAGATAGTAGTTTATTTCTTGTTGCTTAATACACTCATAATGGGATGTTCGAGTAAGGAAGAAAGAATTGAAAACCTTCATAATGACAAAGGTACAGTAGAAAATAAAATGACATCCAAATCACCCCCAACTTTAACAATCTCGATTGGCGAAGAGGCTATTAGAACATTTTTACTCGGTTACTCTTGGAGTTATTACGACGAAAATGAAGGCTCCATGGCTGCCATAGAGACAGAAACTATGCCGCCACCAAGTTTAGGGAATATTGATAAGGTAACGAAAGTAGATTCCAATTCAGAAGTTACACTAAAATTTGAAAGATCTCCAATCGATTATCAGTTCATAATTTGGGAATCGGAACATAATATAACTGGGACTTATGAGGAATTAGATCTTTCACAGCTCAAAGGGAAAGTTATATTCCAAGTCTTAGCAAACTGGGAAGAAGGAAAGGTAAGCTATTTTTTCTACATAAATATCCACTAACTTATTCAATTAACCGGTGCGTTAGTGAAATAATCCATTAAAGGTTTTTTGCATTTGTGTTGAATAAGTTAAATTTGTTCCAAGAATAAAAATAGGAATGTGAAACGTGGAGTTAATATTGTGTAATATCATAAAAATGGAATTGGAATTGTAGCTATATTGCTTATTATGAATTTTGGGATTTTAAAGAATACTACTGAATAGTGAGCCTAAAGTATGGATTTCCCTAACAGATGCGTTACTTCAAGGAAGAGTGAATTCTTTTTCTTGTTATTTTAAAGTCTCGGATTATTGAAATAGGAAATACGAGTAGAGAATAAACATGGAGGATTAGGATTCTTATCAATCATGTAATTATAAGGGGAGTAGTGATTAACATTAATATTAATCAAAATGTAAAAACATCAGGTGCTTACGTTTTATATCGGGGGTTGTTTATTTTTCAGGTAGGTCCTACAAAAGAGGCAGATAGACTTGGGGTAGTTAGACTCGGAGGTCATAAAGAATTTGAAGAAACCGCATTACAGACAGCTAGACGTGAAGTTTTTGAAGAGGCTTCAATGAAAATAACTCCACTAAATTCTCCAGTAACATATCATATAAGTGAGTGGGGAAATAAGCCTGCCATAATAAAGCTAGGCGAGGAAATAGCTCCAATTTTAGTTATAGGAAATGAAAAGGAATCTTTATCAATTATGTATCTTTCCTACTCTGAGAATGAACCAAATCCCTCTTCAGAAACGAATGGACTTCTACTACTAACTCCAAAAGATGTTCATTTTATCTGTAATAATAAAATTACTTTAATTGATTTTATGAAACAAAATGGAAAAGCGATCTTAAAAGGAAATATAAATAGAGATTTGGTTTTAACACCTTTTCCTCAACTATTGTTTCTTTCAAAATTGTTAAAAGAACATTCAGGTTTATTCATTATAAAATAATAAGGATGTTTGCCAAACTATACACTTAAACTTTGGGTGCTTTACTTCCAGAAGGAGTAAACTCTTTTTTATTGAGCTAAAGTAATAGGTCTTGATTTTCTTATTGTTGGTGAAGGAAATAGAATCTCCTATATTTGAAACTAATTTGCTATTTTTTCGTAGCATTAATAAAAGGTAAAGGCGAAAGGAAGATATTATGATGAACCTAGAAGAGTATAAAAAGCGAGCAGCGGAACAAGAGGATTGGTCACCAGGATGGGATGTAATAGATAGAGTCTTTGAGGAGTTGTATCCGAATCAAGAGCCGGCTCATTTTGGGACAGATTTACATGCTCGTGCTTGGTTAGGTGGAGACCAATATATTGATGGATATAGTATTTATCAGTCACCTAATGGGTACAAGCATATGGTGACTTATGGGATGACCGACTTATATGTGAATGATCAATCATTTGGGGGTAAATGGAGTGGTTGGGGATATGAAATGACAATAAAATTGGCAGAGGAAAATGTAGAGGATTGTTTATGGGCGGTATCCATGCTTTCTAATCTTGCCAACTATACATATACGCAGAAAAAACCTTTTGAGCCGTTTCAGTATGTTGCTGGCAATGGGGGTTCTATCCATATTGGAGTAGACTCTGCAATTACAGCGTTACTTGTTTTGGGTGACCCAGAGGTCTCAGGGGTGGATAGCCTCCATGGTAGAGTTGACTTCCTTCAATTGGTTGGAATCACCCAGAGGGAATTAGAGAGTTTAATAGAGGATCCAAGTAAGGTAGTGCTTCTTTCTGAGAGAATGAAGAAAGATAACCCTTATTTCATTACTGATATGAAAAGAACTCAGTCGTATATTTGATATAACGTCAACTACAAAAAACACCAACATTTTCTTATTGTTTGTAGAGGTAAGTAAGAGAGGATTCCAGTGGGATGAGAATGTTAAGATGCTACAAGCTTACGAGCGACAGCGACTGGAGGTGTTTTATCAGTTACCCAACGGAATTGCATCCTCCAAAATCAAAGAGGAAAAAGATAATTTATGATTAAGAAACAAATATTTAACATTTTTGAAACTTTTACCTAAATAGGTTCGTATACCCTTAGAGAGCGATAGAAGAGGTCTACCTAGGGGGAACAATATGCACAGATGGATTAATATATTAGGTAAATTTCTTTTAGGTATTATTGGGATTATTTTAATTAGCTGCGTTCCCATCGTTTTGTTTCAAGTAGGTAGCCTCTTTGACTTTTCTTTCTATTTACGAACAATTTTTGAGGTATGTAAAAGTTTGTTTTTACCATCTGAATGGCATCTTAGCTATCTCGTAATGCAAACAATGGAGATTATTCCGATTAGCATATCGGAATACTTGAAGGGTCCTTATTTCTATTCTATGACTATATTGATAGTCTCTTTTGTGTTTTCCTTTTTCATTTCATTTATATTAGCTATTTTTACGACTATTTCAAATGGTCCGGTCCAAAAGCTTTTACTACGATTTGCAAATATACTAAGTGCGATTCCTGATTTTGCATACATATTTCTTATTCAATTAGCCGTAGTACAACTGTATACGATGACAGGTTTACGACTCCTTTCTTTTTATAGCTTAGGAGGAGAAAGGGTTTATGCGGCTCCTATCATTTGCCTATCGGTGATGCCAGCCATTTTGTTTTATAAATTATTGGTGCTTTTATTTAAACAAGAGCTGGACCAGCCATATGTAGAGCTTGCTAGATCCAAGGGGCTTTCTAATCTCGAGGTGCTGATTAAGCACTGTACCCGTAATGTTCTGCAGAGTGTCTTCTTTCAATCAAAATCAATCGTCTGGCTCACTTTGTCCTCCTTGTTCATAGTAGAGTATCTTTTTGGGATAGAAGGGATTCTACACTATTTAACGAATGATTTTAGTCCAAAGGGTATTACTTTCATATTACTATCGATATTCATACCATTTTTTCTATTCTATTCGGTTGTTGAAAATCTGGTTAAAAGGGGTCGACAGGAAAAAAGCGTTATATTTGAAGGGTTACGAGTGCCACTCTTAGATCGACTGCAGTGGAAAGCAATTTTTCGATACAAAAATAAGGCACATACACGGAGCTTCAATATATTCTCCAGACAACGTCTGGATATAACAATTCCTGCATTAATAATTGTTGGACTATTCAGTGTGTCCATCGCCTATTATTTTATCTTTCATGACTATGTAGAGCAGGTAAATTTTTTATATGGTGAGAACTGTAGGCTTATCGGTAGGCCACCACTTCCTCCATCTAGTAGTATTATTTTTGGTACAGATCCATATGGATATTCTATTCTTCAGCAACTGCTTGTTGGAACAAAATATACAATTGGTATGACTGTGTTAATCGCTACGATCAGAGTAGGCGGCGGATATTTACTAGGAATTCTATATGCGTTCTTTCTGAACGAAAGATGGAGGAAGGTAATAAATAGTATCGCCGATGGTATGCACTTTTTACCTTTAACATTATTAATGTTTATATTACTTTTACCAATTTTAACTATTTCAACAAGTGGCTTAGAAACAAGCTTAGGAGAAAGGCTTTTCATCCAAGTTTTGATCATGTCCGTGTTAGTCCTCCCCATAACTACTAGTCTTATAGGGAATGAAATGAATGAGGCAATAAAAAAAGAATATGTGCAAAGTTCTGCTGTAATGGGCGGGTCATTAATATGGGTTATTCTGAAGCATATCAACCCACAAATAGGAAGAAAGCTTTGGTTATATTGGTCTCAGCATGTAGTACAAGTACTTCAAACACTAGTACATTTAGGGGTTTTATCTATTTTTGTCGGTGGAGCGATAAGCTTTCCAGATAGTGCTAGACTCTCTCCAGTCATTTACGAATTATCTGGAATGATATCTATTGCAAAGGAAGTATTTTTAACGAGACAACTATGGCTGATTCTACCACCATTAGCTATATTTATGCTGCTTATCTTTAGCTTTCAGAAGATAGCAGAGGGCTTCACAGAAAAACAAATGCAGTTAGGTATACAAAAGAAACGGCGGGAGTTTAAATGGCTTTATATTACAAGGAAGATGGCGAACAAAATGAACAAATAATTTTCTTTCTACATGGCGGCGGGGTCGGAGGTTGGATGTGGGACGAACAGGTTCAGTACTTTAAAGAAAAATATCATTGTATAGTACCTGATCTCCCAGGGCATGGTCGTAGTAGGGAGACTGATTTTGTCTCTATTAAAGATTGCGCATTTCAACTCTTACACTTACTTGAGGGAAAAAAAGAAGATAAAAAGATAATAGTCGTGGGATTTTCACTTGGTGCCCAAATTGCGATTCAGATGCTTAGTCAGTCTCCCAATTTAATCGATTATGCAATGATTAACAGTGCTCTCGTAAGAAAAGTACCATTTGGAAAGGAAATGGTTAAACCTACTATAAAGTTAACATATCCTTTGATAAAATATAGATTCTTTTCCAAGCTACAAGCTAAACAATTGTATATTGGTCCAAGCCTTTTTGAAAAATACTTTAAAGATAGCAATCGAATGTCTTTAGATACATTGACAATGGTTCTAGAAGAGAATATGTCTTTTCAAGTACCAGATTCCTACTCTGACGTAAAAGCAAGGCTTTTAATAACAGTAGGCGAGAAAGAAAGAAAAGTGATGAAAAGTTCAGCAATTGACCTTTTATGCAAGCAAGACAGGGCTCAGGCAATTACTATCACTGGTATTGGTCATGGAATTCCATTAGCAGCTCCAGAGTTTTTTAATGATATATTAGAAAACTGGTTAGAAGGTGCAGGACTACTTCTGAACACTAAAGTAATAACGAAATGTTGAACTAATAATGGAGCTTCTTTAACCAGGAATCACGTAATCTAGTAAGAAGAATGACTGTTAGAATGTTTCATTGCATCCCAACTACTATTCAGAATTTTTATTAACGCAAAATTCTTCTAATATATAGAAGAAACTCAATATTTTTTTAAGTTAAAATTTAATTGTCGTATGCTTTTTACCTTAAATGTTATCTTAAAAAAAGCAAAACACTCCCTTTTTTAGTGTTAGGAGTGTTTTGCTTTTTCTAAAAACCAATAGAATGATTGTCTTCTTCCCAGTCATTTTTTATGGTTCGTTTATTTTGTTTAATCAGCTCGTCGATCCGTGTTTCGTATTCCAGCTTACCATCATAATGCCAGTTTAGTGCAATGGACATGTACAGCTCGTTTAGTTGAGAAACGGATAAGCCTTTTGATCGTTTAGCTATATCTACTAAGACGTGGTCAAGAAGAATCTTCTTTATATCAAGCTTACGTAAATAATTTTCTCTCACTTGTTGGGGTGGTGAAGGAATCTCATATGCACGATCGAATCTTCCGGCACGGTTAATTAATGCTGGATCAATCTTCTGTGGGTAGTTAGTTGTTCCAATGATAAATAGACCCTCTCTAGATTGTGTTCCGTCTAATGTGTTTAAAAAGACAGATCTTGTATACTCGGGCATCGAGTCAATGTCCTCAATCACCAGAATAGCTGGGGCTAATCTAGAAACAATTCCAAAAACCTCTTGGATGGAGTGACTTCCTGTGAACTCAGTGATTTGCCAATACACAACGGGGGCATTAGTAGATCCGGTTATAGATTTAACTAATGTAGTCTTTCCATTACCAGGGGAACCATATAGTAATATCCCTCTTTTGTAGGGAAGGCCATAATCCTTGAAAAAATGTCCATCCTCTTTGAAAAATTCATCGATTGAACGAAAAATATCTTGTTTAATATGATTCTCTAGTAAAACTTCTTCTCGTGGAACAACTGCTTGTTCACTATATTTTCTTCGTTGCACCCCGTGCTCTGTGTCTACTAAAAAAGTAACAGACTGCATAAGAAGCTCACGAAGCTTTTCATTTATCTCTTCTAAAAAGAATAGGGCAGCTTTAGGTGAAGTTGAAAAGAAGAAGTATTCCGGCCAAGAGTTTCCTTCAGAGTAGTTAAATGCCATTGTGATAGCTACTTGATAATCTGGAAACAAAACAAGTGTATTTTCAAATGTACTCACAATTTCCAAATGGTTTTCCATGGAAAGTAAAGATTTACTGGAGATTTTACTTAAAGGCTTAGTGTCGTAAATATTTGCTAAAATTTTATAAGGAATCAATTGATGTTCCATCATTTCGATTAGACTAGTATCTAATTGATTAAATTGATTGTCAATGTTGACTATTTGCCAGTTGCCTGCCTGTTCCTCATTTAAAAGATTAGTGATTCGTCTTGTCAGAATAGCAAAATCCTCATAACTTGGATGAATCTCCCGAAATTGTTCTTCATGGGAAAATAATACTTTCATAGTAGTTCATGCCCCCTTAGTGTAAGCTCTAAACAAAAAAGGTTCCTCTTGTTAAGAAGAACCTTATGTTATACTATTTAGATTTGATTTTGCCGGTCCAGCCCTTAAAGCCGCCTTGTAACTGGTTAAGTTGCGTATGACCTTTTTTCTTTAAGAACATAGCTGCACGTCCACTTCTTGCACCATTTTGACAATACAGATATACTGGTTTGTCTGGGCGAATTTCTTTGTGGCGTTGTCTTAACTGTGAGGAAGGAATATTTCTTGCTCCAAGGATATGGCCACCATCAAATTCTTTAGGCTCGCGTACATCGATTAATTGAGCTTTACGATAGCCCTCGATGAATTGCTCCTGCGTAAGGTTTGTAACTGTTTTCTTTAGTCGGTATGCTGAAATTCCTGCATAAACTAATAATACGACCAATATTGCTATAATAATATAAAGAGTCTCTAACACGGTCTTTCCCCTTTCTATACTTCCATTATCTATTATAAAAGATTTGCTAGATACAATTCAATCATTTTGGTAAAATGAATAGCGTTGTTAGGGGGGAGAAAGTTTGAAAAAGACAAAATGGTATTTTATTGATTCAGGTCCGTGCGCCCCGTCCTATAATATGGCGCTTGACGAGGCCCTTTTAGATTGGCATAGTGAAGGGTTGATTCCACCAGTGATTCGATTCTATGAATGGAATCCTGCAACTCTATCGATTGGTTACTTTCAATCGGTAGAAAAAGAGATAGATATGGAAGCAGTTAAAAGGCTCGGTTTAGGATTTGTCCGCAGACCGACGGGAGGACGAGGAGTTCTTCATGAACATGAACTTACATATAGCGTGATTGTTTCGGAAAACTATCCAGATATGCCAGCAACAGTGACAGAAGCTTATCGAGTGATCAGTGAAGGACTATTAAAGGGATTTCAAAGTCTGGGATTAGAGGCTTATTTTTCTATTCCTAATACTCCAGATAAACTACAAGCCTTAAAAAGTCCGAAAACTGCTGTTTGCTTTGACACACCAAGCTGGTATGAGCTCGTAGTAGAAGGCAGGAAAGTAGCTGGAAGTGCTCAAACTAGACAAAAGGGTGTTATACTTCAGCATGGTGCAATTCTTTTAGACTTAGATGATGAAAAACTTGTGCAGACTTTCAAATTTTCTTCCGATGAAGTCCGGGAAAAAGTGAAAAATAGCATTAATCAAAAAGCTGTTGCTATAAACAAATTATTACAAAAATCGATACCAATAGACATATGTAAGGGTGCTTTTAAAAAGGGATTTTCGGAAGCCTTAAACATTGAATTGGTGCCATTTCATTTAAATAATGAACAAAATGAATACGTGAAAATGCTGGAAAGACGGCGTTATGCAAATGACGCCTGGAATTTTAAAAAATAAAAGTATGAAAGACATATGGAGAATATGAGGTATAGGAATTAATACTTAAAAATTAATTTGAAGAACTAAATTGCTTTACACCTCTATATGTAGTGCCGTATGATAAATGAAACTACTACATCTTGTGTCAATACGAGTTGTAGAAAGGAGGAAAAGAATTGGTAACTACTACAAATGAATCTCAAATAAAATTAAATGTAAAAGAATTAAATCACGATATCGAATTATTTCCTCAAGTACATCCAATAACAGAAGATATGAATCTAACACACAAAGGTGTGTCACGTTTGGTGATGATTGATCGATATTCATTCAAGGATACCGAAAAGAAAACACTAAAAGTAGGGGATTTTGTCGTATTAACGGTGAAAGAAGACCCTAAATTTCCTGCACGAGGTCTTGGTTATATTGTATCCATTAACCAGGAAGATAAAACGGCAGAAGTTTTAATCGAGGAAGATTATCGTAGTGCAATCGATGATAGTACTAAAGTTAAATCAGGAATCGTACGCCGTCCTTTAAGTGTTATTGAAAAACCTTTGGAGGTTTTCTATGAGCAAATTGCTAAGCGTAATGCGACTGGACTAGCTTCTGTTGAAGTGACAGAAGAAAAAAGAGCAGAATGGTTCGAAAAGTTCTATCAGCAATTAGTATCGCTAAAATTTATCCCAGCTGGACGAGTGCTATATGGAGCAGGTACAGGTACAGATGTAACTTACTTTAATTGTTACGTTATGCCTTTTGTTGCTGACTCACGTGAAGGCATCAGTGATCATCGAAAACAAGTGATGGAGATCATGAGTCGTGGTGGTGGAGTTGGAACAAACGGATCTACATTACGTCCTCGTAATACTTTAGCTCGAGGAGTTAATGGTAAGTCTTCAGGTTCGGTTTCTTGGTTAGATGACATTGCTAAGCTGACGCACCTAGTTGAACAAGGCGGTTCAAGACGCGGTGCTCAAATGATTATGCTTGCAGACTGGCATCCAGACATCGCAGAGTTTATCATTTCTAAAATGCAAAACCCACGTATTCTTCGCTTCTTGATTGAGAACACAAATGATGAAACAATCAAACAACTTGCAAAGGACAAGCTTAAGTTTAAGCCGCTAACTGCACAAGAGGAAGCAATGTACCAAGGAATTGTAAACTACCAACACATCCCTGGTTTAGGTGGATTTAGCGATGAAATCATACGCGATGCTCAAACGAAACTAAGAGATGGCGGAACTTTTTCTGTTCACAATCCGGAGTTTTTAACAGGAGCGAATATTTCTGTAACTTTAACTGAGGATTTCATGAAAGCTGTAGAAAAAGATGAAGACTTCGCTCTTCGCTTCCCTGCAACAGAAACTTATACAGAAGAAGAGATGGCTTTTTATAACGAAAATTGGCACAAAATTGGTGATGTTCGTGAGTGGGAGCGTATGGGCTACAAGGTTCGTACATATCGCACAGTGAAAGCGAAAGAATTGTGGAACTTAATCAATATTTGTGCAACTTACTCTGCTGAGCCAGGCGTATTCTTTATCGATAATGCTAACGAAAAAACAAATGCAACTGCATATGGTCAAAAGGTTGTTGCAACAAACCCATGTGGAGAGCAGCCACTTGCTCCGTATTCAGTATGTAACCTTGCAGCAGTCAACCTAGCTCAGTTTGCTAACAAAGATACAAAAACAGTTGATTTTGAAGCATTAAAAGAAACTGTTCGTGTGGGAGTTCGTATGCAAGATAACGTAATCGATGCTACGCCTTATTTCTTAGAGGAAAATAAAGTTCAAGCACTTGGTGAAAGACGTGTAGGTCTAGGTGTCATGGGATTAGCTGACCTTTTAATCTATTGCCAAAAAGAATACGGCTCTGAGGAAGGAAATCTTCTTGTTGATGAAATCTTCAAGACGATTGCTATAGCTGCGTACGAAACATCTGCAGACCTAGCAAACGAAAGAGGTAGCTTCCCGTTCTTGACTGGAGAAACAGAAGAGGAAACGAACAGACTTCGTAAGGCATTTACGGAAACTGGATTTATGCAAACAATGCCACAGGAGATTCGTGAAGCTGTACTTGAAAAAGGTATCCGCAATTCTCACTTATTGACTGTTGCACCTACTGGATCCACGGGTACTATGGTTGGAGTTTCTACTGGTTTAGAACCTTATTATTCATTTACGTATTACCGTAGTGGTCGTTTAGGTAAATTTATCGAGGTAAAAGCGGATATTGTACAAGAATACTTGGATGCAAATCCGGATACCAAAGAAGATGAATTACCTAATTGGTTTGTAACCGCAATGGAATTGCCACCAGAAGCCCATGCAGACGTACAATGTATCATTCAACGTTGGATTGATAGCTCTATTTCGAAGACTGTAAATGCTCCTCGAGGATATACAGTAGAACAAGTAGAAGGTGTTTACGAACGTCTATATAATGGTGGAGCAAAAGGCGGAACAGTATATGTGGATGGAAGCCGTGACTCCCAAGTTCTTACCCTTAAGGCGGAAGAAAACACTGTAAACGATGATACGGTGAAGGAAGAAAAAGTGATGGAAAAACGTCCAATCGTATTAATTGATACGATTCAAGATATACGTTCTACTAACGTTACAATCGGTTCAGAGGTTGGTAATACCTGTCCTGTCTGCCGTAAAGGAACGGTAGAGGAAATGGGCGGATGCAACACTTGTACAAATTGTAATGCCCAGTTGAAATGTGGACTGTAAATTTTATAGAGAGCATTTGATATGGATTTGAATTAAGTTTGTACAATTTCAAATAAAATTACACCCCTTTGGATTATTTTATCCAAAGGGGTTTTATTATGTCCAAAACACCTAAATAAGGGATAGGTGCTTCTTAAAATCAACATCATCATACTTATATAGATTAAAATATTATTTTGGTATTTTATTTCAAATATATAAAATAATTCTAAAATTTTATATTGACGCTCGATATGTATTCTCTTATATTTGAATTATGTTAATATTCAAAATAATTCGAAAGGGGATTGATTGTATGCAAACAAAAAGGTTAATGACTAAAATTTTTCTTCTATTTATTTTAAGCTTATTAGTTTTTGGGTGCAGTGATGAGACATCAAGCAACGGGAACAAAGAAACCGATGGAGGAAAAACTCTAGAGGAAGTAAATTTGGTTATGTATAGCTGGAGACCAGAGGACCGAGAAATGTATGAAAAGGCAATTACGAAGTTTCAAGAAACTTACCCTCATATTAAAATAGATTTTCAGCCATATAAATCTACTGAGTATAATACGATACTATCAAATGCACTGATTTCTGGAGATGGACCTGATATTATTCAACTTCGACCATACAGTGGAGCTAAATCTATAGCTGATAACGAATACCTTCTTGCGTTAGATGATCTTAATGGAATTGATAATATTAGCGAAACTTATCTGGATGCAGCTAAAGGCAGTGACGGCAAGGTTTATGGTGTACCTTTATCTTTAAATGCCGGTGTTATTTTTTATAATAAAAAACTTCTAGAAGAGAATGGCATAAAAGAGCCTAAAACATGGGTCGAGTTTATAGAAGCATGTAAAAAGCTTAAGGATGCAGATATAATTCCAATTGCTCAATCGGGAAGAGCTGCATACTTGTTGTCGATGACCCACGGAGTCATCGCACCTGGTGCTTATGACAATAATGCATATGTAGAAAAAATTATATCTGGAAGTACAAATTTAAAAGATAATAAATTTGTGGAATCAGTTAAAAGAATGGGTGAATTAAAGGAATTTTTCCCGAAAGATTTTATCGCATTGGAAGATTCAGATGCACAAACATTGTTTTTCACCGAGCAAGCAGCCATGTACATTAACGGAGACTATCGGTTGAGTAATATTGAGACTACTGCTCCGGATTTACCTGTTGGTATCATTCCGGGTCTGTCTAACGAAGAGAGTGAAGATCCTGCAGTAGTGACTTGGGTGGATGGATCCTACGCAGCTGTTAAAAATTCTGAGTATCAAGAAGAAGCAAAGTTATTTATGGAATTTTTAACATCATCAGAGTTTGGTCAAATTTTTACAAACGAATCAAATAGGTTAAGTGCAGTGAATGGAGTAGAACCTCAGCATCCACTGGTTAAATTAGTTTCAGAGGCTAGTGAAAAGCACTCAACTCCATATTTAATGCTAGTTCATTTTGGTGAAGGTGAGCCAACAACAAAAACAACTTTTGAGAATGCACTACAAGGTATGTATCTAGATGAATTATCGGTAGAGGCTGTTATTCAAGAGTCTCAACTAAATGCTGATAGAGCAGCCGGTAAATAAGTGAAGTAAATTTATTCAATTTAATTTAGAGCTGAATTTCAGCTCTAAATTATTTTAAGGAGGGATAAAATGGTAGAAATTAAGCCTTCGAAATCTATGGGTGCTGCTAATAGGAAATTCAAGAAAAATTTTAATTTTAAAAAACATCTTGTTCATTTATTTCTATTACCTGCGGTCTTATTATATGGAATATTTCAGCTTTATCCACTTATTACGGCTGTAATAAACAGCTTTTATTCATGGAATGGCTTCAATCGGGATACCTTTATTGGAATTGATAACTTTATTTTGATATTTACCGAATCACCCTTTAAAGAAACTTTTTATAATGCATTTAAACATAATTGGATATTCTTTATAGTCAATGTATTTTCTGAATTAGTAATTGCATATATCTTAGCTTTAATTATTAATAGTAGGCTAAAAGGAAAGGAATTTTTCAAGACCATTTTCTTCCTTCCGAAACTTCTTTCAGTAATCGTGATTGGTTTTTTATTTAACTTAATACTTAATCCAACATCCGGAGCATTAAACGTAATGTTAAAGGCGGTAGGGTTGGACTTTTTAGCACAGCCTTGGTTAGGTAGTACAAATACAGCTCTTATTACAATTATTCTTATTAGTAGCTGGGCTGGTATTGGTTTCTCTATGTTGATTTTTTTAGCAAGTTTACAAACTATAGATAAAGAAATTTTTGAAGCTGCCAAAATAGATGGCGCTTCGGGCTTAAAATTAATTTTTAAAGTAACGATTCCAATGACAATGACTGCAATCATGACTATGGCTGTTTTAACATTTATAGGTAGCTTCGAAACTTTTGAACTCATTTTTGCATTGCAAGGCTCTTCAGGCGGACCATATTATTCTACGGATGTTTTAGGTACATATTTTTACCGGTTAGCATTCGGGTCAGCTGATGGAGGACAATCAATAGGTTTAGGTTCTGCAATTGCAGTTGTACTATTTTTAATCATTGCTTGTTCAACAGCTATCCTAATGTTTTATTTCAAGCGAAAAGACTTTGAGAGGTAGGAGGGAGAAGGCATGAGGACAAAATGGTATGTACAGTTATTAAAGTATTTTATTTTAATTATAATGACTTTTATTATTGCTTATCCTATTTTTTTAATGATTAGTTCATCCTTTAAATCTAAACTTGAAATTTTCACATCTCCTCTGGGTTTACCAAAAAAGCTATCATTTGAAAATTATCAAATTGTTTGGGAAAAAGTTAATTTTTCAGATTACATATGGAATAGTATCCTTGTTAGTTCAGCTTCTGTATTCATAGTGATTTTTGTGTCGTCCTTAGCTGCCTTTTATTTGTCCAGATATTCGTTCAAGTGGAATGCATTTATTCTGTTCTTTTTTATGATTGGTCTAATGTTACCTATGAAACTTGCGATTATTCCACTTTATTTGATTATGAGAGATTTTGGATTATTAGATACCCATTATTCATTAATTGCTGTTTATGTGGCTGGTGGGATTCCTTTTGCTGTATTTTTGTTTTACGGTTTCTTTAAAACCCTCCCTAAAGATTTAGAACAATCTGCGAGATTAGATGGATGTAATGATTTTCAAGTATACTACAAAATTGTTTTACCATTAATGAAGCCATCAATAGCAATAGTGGGAATTGTTAATTTAGTAAATGTTTGGAATGACTTTTTTTATCCCTTAATTTTTATTAAAACTGATGAACTTAGAACTATTCCAATCGGAATGTTAACCCTTTTCGGTGAGTATGATACAGAGTGGAATCTGCTATTTTCAGGATTGACAATCTCATCATTACCCTTATTATTAGCATTTATTTTTGCCTCTAGATTGTTTATAGATGGTTTGACGTCAGGAGCGATGAAGTAATGAATGAACGATGGATTACCTTTGATCTTGATGGGACACTTATGCAAAATCCATTTGTAGAATGGGTTTTCCCTGAAATCGAGGAGATAGTATCAACTGCGGCGAAGAGAAAGATAGAAGTGAAAAATGCAATGTTTTCTGAACATATCAACCGTATGAAACAAAATAAAAGTGTGGAAGCATATGACTGGGATAATATATTAGTAGAATTTCTCCATGGTAGCGGGATTGATTGTGAAGTTAATATCGAGGAACTTGTAAAAAAGCATTCAGTATCTCCAAAAATTAAACTACTGGAAACAAATGTTATAGAAATATTAAATCAGTTGAAAAAAAGTGGATATAGACTTGCGGTTATAACGAATGGTCATGCAAAGTATCAACTTCCTGTAGTTGAGCATTTGCAATTGAGTGGTTTATTTGATTATTTTATTACTCCGGAAAAAGGACATTGTGCCAAGCCAAATATTAAGATTATTGAGTCTTTAATGAAGAAAGGGAAGGTGGTTGCTCACGTAGGAGATAGAATTGATCATGATGTGTATTTAGCAGCTCAAATAAATATTAAATCAGTTTTCATTTATCGTGATCTTCCAAAACAATTACAAAATAGTTCCCCTTTTGAAAGAAATAAAGACCCAATTTTTTTAGAGTTATATAAACACAAGTGGCAAAAAGAAACTGGCACGAAGACTAGTGAAATTCCTAATTTACCTATACCAGATATCGTTATTTATTCAATACGAGAGTTAATTGATGTTTTGTGAGGAATTAACAATGTTTGTAAACAAAACTTGTTCCTTTCAAAAGACTGGGACATAACTAGTCAATAAGTTAAAAAATGTGAAATCAGTATCATGATTTCGCGTTTTTTCTTTTTAAGGCAGCTATTTGGAATTCTCCTCATTCTAGTTGTGGAGACGGCGACTCTTGCGGGAACAGGGGGCCTTATTAGGAGCAAAGCGACGAGGAGATTGGAGCAGTGCCCGGAAAGCAACTGCTGTAACGAAAAACAACTACTGAAATTTGAAAGAGAACCCCAAAATTATACAAAGCGGTAGAACTTCCGAGAATGATTTTTGGATGAGAACTTTCTACCCGCTTTCATGACGCTTAATGTTACGTAACCTCTTTTGAAGAAATGTTCTAGCTATTTGTTTAGTAAAACAAGAAAAGGTACAAACTGTCTCTAAAAGGAGGAGAGCAGAAATGAAAAGTTTATCGGTATTAACCAGTTTGGCTGCGGCTATTGGCATTACTGCGTTACTTAAATTTTTACACTTATTCAGTTTTATTAAATGGAATCCAGTAGGTTTTTCAAAATCCTTCGAGATGTTTGAGGATACCAATGTGTACTTACGATGGTTGGTTTTATTTCTAGTTATTTGGGCTATTAGTATAGTTATTTATTATATAAGTATTTTAACTGCCAAAGTACCGATTGCTATATCTAGTCTTATTTTTGGGATACTTTTAGCATTTGTTGTTGAGTGGTTAATTATCGATGCCCCTACAGTGCTTAAAACGATGAAGAAACTATCCATACCATTTATTTGTATTGTAGTTATTGGAATGCGTTTTCTAATGGAGTCAGCTATTTTTCATTCTAAGGATCAGCCCATCAGAAAATGAAAATTTACCACCCTTCTTTACTATGATAAAATAGACTATAGTGTTTATTTTGAATATGGGGAGAGGGAAATTGATGAAATTAGAAAAGCTGCGTTTAGCATTAGAAGAAAGAGGCGTTGACGCATTATTAATAACAAATGATTACAGCCGTCGGTATATTACCGGATTCACTGGGACAGCGGGTGTAGCCATAGTTTCTAAAAATGATGCAGTTTTTATTACAGACTTCAGATATACAGAACAAGCTGCTAGTCAAATTAAGGATTTCCGTATAGTTCAACATACTAAAACGTTGATAGAGGAAATTTCCCACCAAGTAAACGAAATGGGTATTAAATCACTTGGCTTTGAAAAAGATGACGTAACATATGGTGTATACGAATTATATAAACAAGCTGTTTCAGCAGATTTAGTACCTCTATCAGGTGTAGTAGAAAAAATTCGCTTGATAAAGACGGACGAAGAGATTAGTATAATAAAGGCAGCTTGTCGTATTGCAGATGAGGCATATGAGCATATCGTGACTTACATAAAACCCGGCATGACAGAACTTCAAGTCTCGAATGAACTAGAATTCTTTATGCGTAAACGTGGCGCTACCTCCTCTTCTTTTGATACAATAGTAGCTTCAGGTACGCGTTCTGCATTGCCACATGGTGTAGCAACAGATAAAGTAATTGAAGTTGGCGATTTTGTAACATTAGATTTCGGAGCACTTTACAACGGTTATATTTCTGATACTACTCGTACAGTTGCAGTAGGAGAGCCGAGTGAAAAACTAAAAGAAATTTATCAAGTAGTTTTAGATGCTCAATTATTAGCTCTTGAAAAGGTTCAACCAGGAATGACAGGTAAAGAAGCGGATGCTATTGCACGAGACTATATTGCGTCAAAAGGATATGGTGAGGCATTTGGTCATTCACTTGGTCATGGTATTGGTCTTGAGGTACATGAAGGACCTGGTTTATCCTTCCGATCAGACATTGTTTTAGAGCCAGGAATGGTTATAACAATTGAACCGGGAATTTATCTGCCGAACATCGGTGGGGTGCGCATAGAAGATGACGCACTAGTTACGGAGAATGGATTAGAGAAGTTAACACATTCGACGAAAGAGCTACTTATATTATCGTAATTTGGAGGGAAATAAATGATTTCAGTAAATGATTTTAAAACAGGTTTAACAATTTTAGTAGATGGTGTTCTTTACCGTGTTCTTGATTTCCAACACGTAAAGCCTGGTAAAGGGGCAGCGTTTGTTCGTTCAAAACTTAGAAACTTACGTAACGGCTCTGTGAACGAAAAAACATTCCGTGCTGGTGAAAAAGTAGAAAAAGCACAAATTGATAACAAAAAAATGCAATATCTTTATGCAAGTGGAGATCAACATGTATTCATGGATACAGATTCATACGAGCAATTAGAGCTTAATGAAAACCAAATCGAATATGAACTAAAATTCCTACGTGAAAACATGGAATTACAAGTAATCCAATACCAAGGAGAAACACTTGGAGTAGAGTTACCAAAATCAGTAACACTAGAAGTTATTGAAACAGAACCAGGGATCAAAGGCGATACTTCTGGTGGTGGATCTAAAACTGCTAAATTAGAAACTGGTTTAGTTGTAACAGTACCTCTATTTATTAATGTTGGTGACAAGCTAATTATTAATACAGATGAAGGTTCATACGTTTCAAGAGCTTAAGAGACTTTTTAAAGACATCAAGAGGGAAACCTCTTGATGTCTTTTTTTTTGGGCATGCAAGGAAAAATCGAAAATGGCACAGTAGCATCCTGCAAACCTGAATCACTAGAGTAATCATCAACCAGAACAAATTAGTTGAAACTCACTAAACACTCCCTTGAAGGATATAGGTCAGTCAATATTTCTAGTGAAAATAGCCACTCAATTACTCGTAAATTTCAAACCGTATGTTCATATTCTCCACCTGTCCAACATATAGTACGTAATAGGGAAGGGGGAGGCATTGTGGAACTTCACGATGTACTTCGAGTTGCGGGTATAGGCTTATTGATAGCAATTCTTCACTTGTTTTTTGAATCGACTGGAAAAAAAGAGTTTGCATTCTTCTTGTTTTTTGTGGGGTATATTTACATGACTATTGAGTTACTACGTTTGCTGCGGCTGTTCTTTTATGAAATTTCCTCATTTTTAGAATGGCTTGTTATGACGAGTTAACAAATGATTGTCTATATTACTATCATTGTTGCATTTTGCTTGTTGCAGTTAGTTAAAGAAACCTACCCCAAATTTCATTCCCTAATTTATACTATTTATATTTTTCTTTTTTTAACCTACCTCTCCACTTCGGTCATTATTCCTTTTATAAACCAGTATATTTCAAACGTACCGGCCGCAATTCTGCCTATTGTGAAATTGCTATTATTTTCAGTAATCCTTTTATTTATCTCACAAATAATAGAAGAGTTACTGGAAGACTATGAATATACTAGTTTAGCCTCACTAATTACAATTACGACCAAGGCAATATTACTTGTTGTATGGATTCAGCATATGGAACCATTCTATCAAAATTTTTTTTCATTTATGGGACTACTCTCTTGAAGGAATGAGCAGTAATGGAAGAATTAATTGCAACAATCTTGCAACCCGCGAAAGAAGTACTGCAAACGTTTGTTTATATTCTCCTGTTCGGTTTTGTATTTATGTGTTTAGAATGGCTTATTCCCAGTAGCAAGCGATTATTTAAGTTATTGTTTATTCTTATTATTTGTTTTTATTGCTTAGAGCCAGCTTTTCGCTCTGTAAAGATGATTCAAGTAGTAACAGGTGAACTCGTTAATGTGTTTATAGGAGTCTATCCAGTATTAACTGCTGGAATAGCACTTTCGGGTGGCGCTTTTCTTATAACTTTATGGAATCCAGTTGTAATGCTCTTCGCCTCTTTTACTAGTATTGTGGCAGACAAGATTATGATTCCAGCCTTATTGTCAGCCTTTATATTCGATCTTATGACTAGAATTCAACCTTCTATATCTTTTTCTCGAATGTCTGACCTAATACGAATGACTTTAGTTGGGGCTACCTCTATTATTCTCGTATTATATAGTCTGTTTATAACCGTAAACGGTGTAGTAACCTGGTCAGTAAGTGGTGCTGTAAACGAAACAGTAAAGAGATTAATCTCCAATAATATTCCCTTTGTCGGTTCCTTGCTTACAGAGAGTATTAGTACGATGAAAAGCTACTCATCTACTGCTGCTGCTGTCACTGGGAATTCTGTTTTGATATCAATTCTAGTTCTAATTTCTATTCCAACTATTCAAACGATCCTGATTGCTTTTCTCTATCGATTTCTAAGTGCTATTCTTGAGCCTTTTGTAGATGGACAAATTAGTGGTCTATTAGACGATATTGGAAAAACGCTATTTGTACTTTCTATCATTTCCGTATTAATAGCCTTTGCCTTTTTCTTTACAGTGATATTAATCATGCTTTTCGCCAAATTATTGATAGGTGTGAAGGGATAATGTTTAACTTCTCTACATTACTATATGGGATTTTAATGATTGTCATAATCGGAGAGATTCTATCTATTCTAATTGATCATTTGGACAAGGAGAAGACGAGCTTTCTTATAAAACTTTCTATAATCTCATGGATTATCTCCTTTTTCTTCATATAAATAGATTGTCCTGCATAAAGTATGTTATCCAATATGAAAAGAAGGGTGAACACTATCTCATTAAAAAAAAAACCCACTTTTCGTTTTGTAATAATAAGTTTAGCGGTTTTGGTTATTAGTCTCTTATTTTCAGAGATTTTCGGACTGACGGATGATGTAAATAAAAACACTAGCCCACCAGAGGTTCACACAAAAGATGAGCTTTCCGCTATATTGGAAAAAATCCATGGGGTTGGAAAAGTATCTATTTACTTTCATTACGCAGAACGAGCTGAAAATAAAACGGAAAGTGATTTATCATTTTTCCAATGGACAAGTGACAGCAAGATGGAAAAAGAAGAACTGATTGGAATACTGGTAGTTGCGGAAGGAGCGAGCGATAAACGTATAAAAAATAATCTTATTAAAACCCTTTCATCTGTATTGCAAATATCTCCACATCGAATAGTAATAGAAGAAATGGAATTGGAGGATAAATGATATGAACATTAAAAAAAGATCCGTATGGTTTTTAACTTTACTAAGCTTAGTGGCAGTAGTGACGGTGTATTATGCAACAGAAAAGCCATCCCCTTTTGATGGAATAGCCCTATTTTCTAATGACTCAGTTGATGATGTGAAATTGGTAGAAACATCCTCAACAAATGAAGAATCGTTTGTTTCTCACAGTAATCAATATGAAGAATTACGTATGGAAGTGCAGGAAAAACGTTCACAGTTACATGAGCAATTAGAATCTAAGGTCGCTTCAAATGATTTCTCTCCTGAAGAAAAAAATGAAGCATACAACGAAATTGAACAATTAGTAAAGATAAACTCTACAGAAGCGATGTTGGAGCTAATTATAAAATCATTAGGATATGACGATGCACTTGTTCGTATTGACCAAAACAAAGTGCTGATCGATGTAGTTTCAAATGAACAATCTTCCAAAAAGGCTGATGCTATTATATACGCAGTAAAGCGAGAATACCCTCAAGCATACAATGTCGAAGTGAAATTTGACGGACTATAACAAAAGTGCCTTTAAAGGGCACTTTTTCTTTTGTTTTCAATTAGTTATAACGCGGAATTGTTGTATATGAATAGTCCTTTTTTAATGCAAAGAAATCCTAAAGCAGAGAGTAGAATTGATTTCCGCACCAGTCGGACGCTTTCCGCGGGGGGAGCGATAAGCCACCACCCATCGCTGACGCGCGTGGTTGTGATGTCTTATCTGTCTCCCTCCTCCCGCTGGAGTCGCCGTCTGGCGCTGCAATCAATAAATGGGAACAGCTTTAGCATCGATAAAGTGCTAATTAATTTACTCGCATAAACAAAGCTGAAAAAACTGTAACCAACTTAAATTTCATCATCTATTTATGTTCTAAATAGCCACTTGAATATTCTTTTTTTATGTTTACAGTCACAATAAAAAGAATTGTTAGCCAAAATCAACCATTCACTTTAACAAAGCTTATTTTGAAATAAAAAGATAAAAAAGTGGAACATTTTACTATCTTAAAGCTACTGCATAAAATACAATTATTGGATTATATAAGATTTTTATTCCCTAAAAGTTAAGAACATTTGCACGTTTCTATTTTCAATTACCTTAAAAACGACTAAAATGAATAAGGAAGTATTAAAATGCAACTAAAAGGAGATGGGATAATTGAAAATCCAAGAAATCAGAGAAATTATTAAACTGATCGATCAATCTACACTAGATGAATTTTCATACGAAACAGAGGGGACAAAAATTAAAATTAAAAGAGGGGATAAAAACTCTCATAAATCTACTGTTCAAACGATAGAAAGCTCTTCGGTAGGGGAACTTCCTAAAGTACAAGAAGTTCAGACACCAGCTGTAGAGGAATCTCCAAAAGCAGCGGCTGTAGAAAGCTCTGTAACAAAACAAGCTCCAGTTGAAGAGGAAAATAGCTCTTTACATAAAATTACTTCTCCAATGGTTGGGACATTCTATCAATCTTCATCACCAGATTCTCCTGCATACGTTGAGGTCGGCAGCAAGGTTACTGCAGATTCAATTGTTTGTATAGTAGAAGCGATGAAACTGTTCAATGAAATTGAAGCAGAAGTAGATGGAGAAATCGTTGAAATTCTTGTTAAAGACGGTCAATTAGTAGAATACGGTCAACCTCTATTCTTAGTTAAAGCTTAAAAATATGAATTAAATAAGGAAAGGGGTAAGCATCATGAAAAAAGTGTTAATTGCCAATCGTGGTGAAATAGCTGTACGTATTATTAGAGCATGCAAGGAGCTAGATATTGAAACTGTTGCTGTATATTCTGAAGCGGATCGAGAGGCTTTACATGTGCAACTGGCAGATGAAGCTTATTGTATAGGGCCTAGATTATCGAAGGATTCCTATTTAAACTTTTCAAATATTATCAGCGTTGCCAAGTTAACGGGCTGTGAAGGAATACATCCTGGTTATGGTTTTCTAGCGGAAAATGCAGAATTCGCTGAGCTATGTGAGGAATGTGATATTAAGTTTATCGGTCCTACATCTCAGGCCATCAAAAGCATGGGTATAAAGGATGTAGCAAAGGAAACTATGCAAAAGGCTGGAGTTCCTACAGTTCCTGGCTCTAAGGGTATCGTTAAAACGGAAGAGGATGCACTTAAGGTAGCAAATGAAATTGGATTTCCGGTTATCATTAAAGCAACTGCTGGCGGTGGTGGTAAAGGTATCCGAGTAGCAAAAGACGAAGCTGATTTAATCAAAGGGATAAAAGTTACCCAAAAAGAAGCTGCTGCAGCATTTGGTAATCCTGGCGTTTATCTCGAAAAATATATTGAAGTATTTCGTCATGTAGAAATTCAAGTATTAGCTGACTCTTATGGTAATGCAGTACATTTGGGTGAAAGAGACTGCTCAATCCAAAGACGTATGCAAAAGCTAGTGGAAGAAGCTCCATCACCAGCTTTATCAGAAGCTATGCGTGCCGAAATGGGCGACGCGGCAGTAAAGGCAGCATTAGCTGTTGGTTATGAAAGTGCTGGAACAGTAGAGTTTATTTTTGATCATATTAACCAAAAGTTCTACTTTATGGAGATGAATACTCGTATTCAAGTTGAGCATCCAGTGACAGAGATGATTACTGGTATTGACTTAATTAAACAAATGTTGAAAGTTGCAGCCGGAGAAAAATTGCCATTTGAGCAAAAAGATATTAAACTTAATGGATGGGCAATAGAATGTCGTATTAATGCGGAAAACCCAGATAAAAACTTCATGCCTTCTCCGGGACTTGTTGAATTCTATTTACCACCAGGCGGACTTGGAGTTCGAGTAGATTCAGCAGTATATCCTGGTTATACAATTCCTCCATTTTATGATTCTATGGTGGCTAAACTTATTACTTTTGGTGAGACAAGAGAAGAGGCGATTGCTAAGATGAAACGTGCGCTTAGTGAATTCGCCATTGAAGGTGTCGATACCACTATTGGCTTCCATGAAAAGCTCATGAATCATGAGGTATTTGTCTCTGGAGATTTCGATACTAAGTTTTTAGAGAGATACGATGTGATGAATTCATAAAAGGAGTGATCCATATGACAGAAACAACCGAACAAAAATTTGTTCAAATGACTCCTGATGGGAAAGAAAACCTAGGGACAATTGAAATTGCTCCAGAGGTTATAACGGTAATTGCTGGAATTGCTACAACTGAAGTAGAAGGTATTGCAGGTACACGCGGTAACTTTGCAGCAGGCGTAGTAGAGCGATTAGGAAAAAAAGTGCATGGTAAGGGCATTAAGACTGAAATCACAAATGACGGTCTGTATATTGATGTATATTGCCTTGTGAAATACGGTATATCCGTTCCTAATGTAGCAAGAGAAGTGCAGTCTCAAATTCGTCAGGCTATTGAAAATATGACTAGCTTAGTTCCAACCGAAGTAAACGTTCATATTACAGGCGTACAATTTGAAACGGTTGAATCATGAGAAAAGAGCTCCAATTGGGGCTCTTTTTCTTATTTTCTACTTTCTAATAAGCACTCTGCAAAAAAATATGATATTATGGGTAAGATAGCTACATTTAAAGGAGAACTAATAATGAAACGTAGACAAGCAAGAGAGCTAGCATTACAAGCACTATTTCAGCTAGACAATCATGAAATAACAATACAAGAAGCGATAGGGCATGTTACAGAAGAAAATGACCCTTTTTTAACTGATTTAGTAAAAGGGACAATTGAGCATAAAGATGAAATTGATACCTCTTTAACAGACAAGCTAGAAAACTGGTCGCTTTCCAGATTACCTAAAATAGAAAGAACAGTTCTTCGAATCGCAGTTTATGAACTACTATATGCAAACGAGGCACCGGCAAAAGTAGTTATAAATGAAGCATTGGAAATATGTAAAATTTATGGCGATGAAAAATCTAGCCGATTTGTGAATGGAGTTTTATCTAAATATACAGATCAATAAATTTCGACATTAAGGGGCGTTTATAGTGGCAGATAATCTTATTAATGGGAAAGAAATAGCTGGAAAAGTAACTGAAAAAGTGAAAGAACGTGTGGAAAATCTAAAATCAAAAGGTATTACACCAGGATTAGCGGTTGTATTAGTTGGGAGTGATCCAGCTTCTCAAACCTATGTGAATAGTAAAACACGAACGTGCGAAAGACTCGGTATGTATTCTGTTATGATAGAACTAGAAGAAAACATATCCGAAGAAGAACTATTAAGTCACGTTAACAAGCTAAACGACGATGATAAGATACACGGTATTCTAGTTCAATTACCACTACCAAAACAAATAAATGAGGATAGAGTAATTGCAGCTATATCTCCATTAAAAGATGTAGATGGTTTTCATCCAGTAAATGTTGGTAAGATGCTCATTGGCCAGCCTACTTTCTTATCCTGTACGCCCTTTGGTGTAATGAAACTTTTAGAATATAGCGATATAGCATTAGAAGGGAAGCACGCTGTAGTTATTGGGAGAAGTAATATCGTTGGAAAACCAATGGGTCAGCTCCTTTTACAAAAGAACGCTACAGTAACCTACTGCCACTCGAAAACAAAAGACTTACATAGCTTTACAAAACAAGCAGATATTTTAGTAGTAGCAACTGGTCAGCCGAAAATGATCAATGCTAGTCACTTAAAAGAAGGTGCGGTTGTAATAGATGTTGGGATTCACCGTGATGAAGACAATAAACTGTGTGGCGACGTAGATTTTGCTTCTGCTAAAGAAATTGCTTCTAAAATCACCCCTGTTCCTGGTGGTGTAGGTCCAATGACTATTGCAATGTTAATGGAAAATACATGCCTTGCAGCAGAGAATACACTAGATAAATAAGGTAAAAGCTGTTCTACAAGAGAACAGCTTTTACCTTGTCAACAGTCTTGGGAGTTGATCGGATGTCTCAAACATATTTAACTGTAAAAGCCTTAACTAAATACATAAAAAGAAAATTTGATGCGGATACTCATTTGCGAGATGTTTACGTAAAAGGAGAACTTTCAAATGTAAAGGTTCACTCTAGTGGTCACATTTATTTCACTTTAAAAGACGAATCTGCTCGTCTTACCTCAGTTATGTTTGCTATGAACGCTCGTAGCATTAAATTTAGACCTGAGAGTGGTATGAATGTGCTAGTTCGAGGGGACATTAATGTATTTGAGGCAGCAGGACAATATCAGTTATATGCCTCTTCTATACAGCCAGATGGTATTGGCGAGCTTTTTTTAGCCTTTGAACAGCTAAAGAAGAAGCTAGAACAAGAAGGACTTTTTCATCCAAATAGGAAAAAACAACTGCCTGCATTTCCTAAAAAAATTGGAGTAGTCACATCGAAGACAGGTGCAGCGATTCGAGATATTTTGACTACGCTCGAAAGACGTTACCCAATTAGTGAGGTTATTGTTTTCCCTAGTATCGTCCAAGGCCCTCAAGCAGCCCCTTCTATAGTAAAATCCATTAAACAAGCTAATACCCTAGGAAGTATTGATGTATTAATCGTTGGTAGAGGTGGAGGATCGATAGAGGACTTATGGGCATTTAACGAGGAAATTGTTGCTCGGGCAATAGCAGAAAGCAGTGTTCCTATCATTAGTGCAGTGGGACATGAAACAGATACAACTATTGCTGACTTTGTATCTGATTTAAGGGCACCAACACCGACAGCAGCTGCAGAAATGGCTGTCCCAAGCAAAGAAAATCTTATGAAGAACATTCTATCTTACCAGTCTGCAAGTCTTCACTTTATTACTAAAAGACTGACGGATGAAAAAAACAGATACCAAAGAGCAATCACCTCACCAGTCATGGCAACTCCTGAAAAATTATATCGTCCCTTTATAGAGAGGTATATTCGAACGGAACAGCAGCTGCATCGAGAGGTTAATCGATTATTTGGTGACAAAGTGCGCAACTTTTCTCAGTTAGATAATCGATTCAAACAGCTTTCACCACAAAGGTTGATCACATTACAATCTAAACAATTGGAAACAAGTACAAATCAACTGAACCAAGCGATGATTGCTGTTTTCGAAAAAAATCGTCAACAATTTACTGGGTCATTAAGAACCTTAGAGGCTCTAAATCCTCTAAAAATTATGGACCGTGGCTATAGTATTACTTATAAGGATGGCCAATTAATCAAGTCGATAAATGAAGTTCAAAAAGGTGATACAATTGCTGTCACATTACCTGATGGTCAAATAGATGCTATAGTTCAACAAGCAGTGAGTAAAGAGGGGGTAAAATAGCATGGCAAAAAAAGAGATTCCATTTGATGAAGCAATGCTCCAATTAGAACAAATTGTTCGTCAGCTAGAGCAAGGGGATGTCCCGCTTGAAAATGCAATCGAGCTCTACCAAAAAGGGATGGAGCTATCTAAACTTTGCAGTGATAAATTACAAAGCGCTGAAAAACAGTTAGTTTCCTTTATGGGGGAAAATAAAGAAGAGGTAGGGCAAAATGATGAGTAACTTACAAACATTTATTGAAACCAACCTTCCACCTATAGAACTCCAGCTTGAGTCAATTATAAATGAAATTAAAGCTCCACCTGAATTAAAAGAAGCTATGCTTTACTCTCTTAAAGCAGGCGGTAAGAGAATTAGACCGTTATACACGCTTGCAGTGTTGCAAGAACTTGGAGTGGAAAATGTAGAAGCTATAAAAGTTGCCAGTACTATAGAAATGATTCATACCTATTCTTTAATACATGATGACTTACCTAGCATGGACAACGATGATTTACGCAGAGGTAAGCCTACGAACCATAAGGTTTTTGGCGAAGCTTTAGCAATTCTTGCAGGGGATGCCTTAGTAACACTAGCATTCGGTATTATAGCTAGACTCAAAGACTTGGAGCCGAGCCAAAAAGTTCGCTTGATTGATCAATTAAGTATGGCATCAGGAGCGGAAGGTATGGTAGGCGGACAAGTTTTAGATATGCTTGGAGAAGGTAAGATACTTTCTTTAGAAGAGTTGGAAGAGGTACATCTGAACAAAACTGGAGCATTATTATCTTATAGTATTTTAGCGGGCGGAATAATTGCCAATGCAAACGAAGATATTATGAAAGCACTCCATCAATATTCCATCCATATTGGACTAGCTTTTCAAATCCAAGATGATATTCTAGACGTTGAGGGTACTTCTGAGCAATTAGGTAAAACTGCTGGAAAAGATATTTTAAGTGAAAAAAATACGTATCCGTCTATTTTAACTTTGGCTGGTGCTAAGAAACAATTACAGAAGCAATATAACTTGGCCATTGAGGCGTTACATCCTGTAACACTAAACAAGGGACTTTTAGTAGAATTAGCCGACTACATAACAAAAAGATCAAAATAAATAGCGTATAATTTTGTTTTATAAGCAAATATTGATATGATTATACCTAGCTTTATTAAAGGAAATCTAAAAGAAGGTGAGTGATGGCAATGGATTTAACTTCAATTTCTAGTCCATCCTTTTTAAAACGTTTAGACAATGAACAATTAAAGGACTTAAGTGAAGATATTCGATCGTTTTTAATAGAAAAGTTATCAGTTACAGGTGGACATATTGGACCTAACCTAGGTGTAGTTGAATTAACTGTGGCACTGCATAAAGCGTTTAATAGTCCAGACGATAAATTTCTTTGGGATGTTGGACACCAGGCATACGTTCACAAAATCTTAACTGGCCGTGCAGATCAATTCGATACGCTACGCCAATTTAAAGGCCTATGTGGATTTCCTAAAATGATCGAAAGCGAGCACGATGTATGGGAGGCAGGGCATAGCTCTACTTCACTTTCTGCCGCCATGGGAATGGCAAAAGCTCGTGATATTCAAAAGAAGAAAAATTTTGTGATTCCTATTATTGGTGATGGGGCTCTCACAGGTGGTATGGCTCTTGAAGCATTGAATCATATCGGTCATGAAAAAACAGACATGATTGTCATTCTAAACGATAATGAGATGTCGATTGCTCCAAACGTAGGAGCATTGCATAATGTATTGGGTAAATTACGTACTCATGGAACGTATAACAAGGCTAAGGATGAAATTGAATCCTTGCTGAAAAAAATTCCAGCAGTTGGCGGTAAACTGGCAGGCACTGCAGAACGCTTAAAAGATTCGTTAAAGTATCTACTAGTTTCTGGAGCATTTTTTGAAGAACTAGGCTTCACGTACCTTGGACCAATTGATGGACATAGCTTTGAAGACCTAGAAGAAAATTTGAAAAACGCGAAAAAAATGAAGGGCCCAGTCCTTATTCATGTAATTACGAAAAAAGGAAAAGGCTTTAAACCGGCTGAACAAGATAAAATAGGTACTTGGCATGGAACAGGTCCTTATAAAATGGAGACAGGTGACTTTGTGAAATCTGCTTCTAAAGCACCTTCTTGGAGTGCACTAGTAGCAGAAACTGCAAGAAGATTAGCTCGTGAAGATAGTCGTATTGTCGCGATTACTCCAGCTATGCCGGTTGGTTCTAAATTGGAAGGGTTTGCATCAGAATTCCCGGATCGAATGTTCGATGTGGGGATAGCAGAGCAGCACGCCACTACAATGGCAGCAGGAATGGCTGCTGAAGGGATG
The DNA here is from genome assembly GCF_038004905.1 of Psychrobacillus sp. FSL W7-1493. NCBI lineage: Bacteria > Bacillati > Bacillota > Bacilli > Caryophanales > Bacillaceae > Psychrobacillus > Psychrobacillus sp. FSL W7-1493. Next base: position 1,813,995 of record NZ_JBBOSB010000001.1, read on the forward strand.
AAACCGTTATTAGTCATCTATTCTACATTCCTTCAACGAGCATATGATCAAGTTTTACACGACATTTGCCGTCAAAAGTTAAATGTAGTAATTGGTATTGACCGTTCTGGCCTCGTAGGTGCAGATGGAGAAACACATCAAGGAGTATTTGACATTTCCTTCCTTCGACATATGCCTAATATGGTGATCATGATGCCAAAGGATGAAAATGAAGGACAACATATGGTAAAAACTGCTTTTGACTATTCTGATGGCCCAATTGCCCTTCGCTACCCTCGTGGTAACGGACTTGGCGTCCCAATGGACGAAGAGCTAACTCCTATTCCAATCGGGTCTTGGGAAGTACTAAAAGAAGGTAGTCAAGCTGTGATTCTAACATTTGGAACTACTATTCCAATGGCATTAAAGGCAGCGGACGAGCTAAGTAAATTAAATATCTCTGTAGAAGTAGTAAATGCTCGTTTTATCAAACCACTTGATGAAGCAATGCTTAAAGATATTCACTCTCGTAATATGCCTATTATTACAGTTGAAGAAAGCGCCTTACAAGGTGGATTTGGAAGTGCTGTATTGGAATATTATAACGAGCAAAATTTACAAGCTAATGTTAAAAGAATTGGTATTCCTGATATGTTTATTGAACATGGAGATGTTAATCAATTACTCGAAGAAATTAATATTACAAGCGATAGCATAGTCGATTTAGTAAAATCTACTTTAAAAGAAAGCCCAAGGTATATCTCCTCATGAGTAAGATACCAAAAGAGAGAGTAGATATACTCTTAGTAGAACAAGGGTTGTTTGAAACGAGAGAAAAAGCTAAACGTGCTATTATGGCTGGGCTTATCTACAAGAATGAAGAAAGAATAGATAAGCCGGGAGAAAAAATAGAGGTCTCTTCTGTATTAACGGTGAAGGGACAGGTTTTAAAATATGTCAGCCGTGGTGGTTTAAAGCTAGAAAAAGCAATAGAACAGTTTGATCTAGTGATTAAGGATAAAATTATGTTAGACATTGGTTCATCGACTGGAGGATTCACAGACTGTGGACTTCAAAATGGAGTGACACATGCTTACGCATTAGATGTCGGTAGTAACCAATTGGCTTGGAAAATCAGGCAGGATCCACGTGTAACGGTAATGGAAAAAACAAATTTCCGTTATTCTACGCCTGCTGATTTCCAAGAAGGCTTACCGTCGTTTGCATCTATCGATGTTTCTTTTATATCCCTTAAGCTTATCTTCCCAACTTTAAAGACAATCATAGTTCCAAACGGAGATGTGATTGCTTTAGTTAAGCCTCAGTTTGAAGCTGGAAAAGATCGAGTTGGTAAAAAGGGCGTAGTGAGAGATAAGGCAGTGCATATAGATGTGCTCAACGATATAGCAAATTTTGCCGAAAGCCAAGGCTTCCAATTAAAAAATGTTTCTTATTCACCTATTACTGGCGGTGAAGGTAATATAGAATTTCTATTCCATTTAGTTAGTGTAAATCCTGAAGAAGTTCTCCCTCATACGTTCGACTTTGAAAAACTTGTCAATGAGGCACATAATTTATTAAAATAATTCGCGACTCCCCAAGAGTCGCGTTTTTTCTTGTTACTTTTGCAATGTAATGCTAAGGTATAATTAAAACAGTATATTTATACAGCAAGGAGCTCATTATGAATAAAGGACAACGGCATATTCGTATTAGGGATATAATAGCGAATTTTGAAATTGAAACACAGGATGATTTAGTCGATCATTTAAAAAATGCTGGGGTTAACGTTACTCAGGCTACGGTATCCAGAGATATTAAGGAACTACATTTAGTAAAGGTGCCCTTACCAAATGGCAACTATAAGTACAGTTTGCCTGCAGACCAACGATTTAATCCTATGCAAAAGCTGCATAGAGCATTAACAGATGCCTTTGTTAGTATCGATGGAGCAAGTCATTTTTTAGTTATGAAAACTTTACCAGGTAATGCTCATGCTATTGGCTCGCTGATCGATTATTTGGACTGGGAAGAGATATTGGGGACTATTTGTGGTGACGACACATGCTTAATCATTTGTAGAACAGAAGATGATAGTCAAACTTTAAAAAGTCGATTACTGGAAATGCTGTAATATCCAATGGCTTCATATGTAATTCTGTAATTTCGGTTATTTTGTCAAAAATGAACAACTCTCAAAAGTATAATCATTGATCAGCATGGACGCTTTCCGTGGCGTAAGAAGGCTTAAGGGAGTAGGAGTGATGTCTTACCTCGTCATGGATTGCGGTCTGCGTGCTATCATCTTAACGGGTGTTCAACTAAATATGTATACAAATAAAGTGAATTACCTTCAACGATACAGATTTTCTAAACAGAGGTGATATTTTGTTAAAAGAACTTTCCATTAAAAACTTTGCTATTATAGACGAGCTATCAGTTGGTTTCGACGAAGGACTAACTGTATTAACTGGTGAAACTGGTGCTGGTAAATCCATTATTATAGATGCAGTTCATTTACTCTGTGGAGGTAGAGGCTCACAGGAATTTATTCGACATGGAGCACGAAAAGCTGAACTGGAAGGATTATTCATCATAACAGATCCACAACATAGTGTTTTTAAGAAAATGTTTGACGTTGGTATAGATGTCGACGACGAAACTATTATTCTCCGAAGAGATTTAAATGATTCTGGAAAAAGTGTCTGTAGAGTTAATGGAAAATTAGTTACTATAGGCATTTTAAGAGAGATTGGTGCTAGTTTAATAGATATTCATGGCCAACATGAAAGCCAAGAACTTATGGATGACAAAGCACATATTCATTTACTAGACCAATTTGCTGGAGAAGACTTAAAGGTAGTAAAAGAAAATTATAAAGAATTGTTCCATACATATAAAAAATGGAAAAAAGAACTTGCGACACTGACGGAAAACGAACAACAAATAGCGCATAAAATAGATTTGTACACTTTTCAAGTAGAGGAAATAGAGGAAGCACAGTTGAAAAGTGGAGAAGAAGAATTACTCCAAAATGAAAAAAAGAAATTATTAAATTTTCATAAGGTGTTCGACAAGATGAGTAATTCCTATGAAGCTATTTTAGGAGAATCTAAAGGATTAGATTATATAGGAACTGCAATGTCTGATTTAATGGATATTTCCGATGTTGATGATAATATGAAGGAGTTAAGTGAAAGCGTATCTTCTGCTTTTTATATATTACAGGATGCCGCCCACCAGCTTAAAAATGAGCTGGACGAGATGGAATATGATAGCAATCAGTTGCTTGAGGTGGAAGAGAGACTTGCAACTATTCAAACGTTAAAAAGAAAATATGGCTCATCCATTGAAGAAATTTTAGAATACAAAGATCAAATTCAGCATAGCCTAAGCCAATTAGTCAATAGAGATGAACAGATTCAAAAAATGGGTGAAAAAATCAAGCAAATTGAAATTGATCTTCAGTTGGAAGCAAATGAATTGACCGTAAAACGTAAAATTGCTGCTGAAAAGTTAAGTAAAGCAATTATGGAGCAGCTTAAAGAGTTATATATGGAAAAAGCTACTTTTTCGGTTATGTTTCATGAACAGTCTAACCAAACGTATAATGAAGATGGCTTAGATGACTTGTCATTTTACATTTCTACAAATGTGGGAGAGCCATTAAAAGCATTAACGAAAATAGCGTCCGGAGGAGAACTTTCTCGTATGATGTTGGCCCTAAAAAGCATTTTTTCAAAACACCAAGGGATTACTTCCATCATTTTCGATGAAGTAGACACCGGAGTTAGCGGACGTGTTGCTCAGGCCATAGCGGAGAAAATAGCTGGCATTGCTACGAATTCTCAGGTTCTGTGCATTTCTCATCTTTCTCAGGTTGCAGCAATGGCAGATCAGCATTTGTTAATCCGAAAAGAAGTGACTGGAAATAGAACGTATACATTATTGGAGGAAATTACAGACAATAAACGAGCTGAGGAATTGAGCCGAATGATGTCAGGTACCGAAATAACTACGACTACTTTAAAACACTCCAAAGAATTATTAAAAATTGCAAATGAACGTAAAAAAATATTAAGAAACTCGTGAAGACCTGTAACTTTTGGGTCTTCTTTTTTTATCAATTATTTACCTCACATAGAGTTCACAGCAAAGGACATAGTAAGATGTATGGGAGGTGAAATATGAAAAAAAGCTATCGAATTTGGTCGCTTTTGCCAATACTTTTCTTTACTTTGTTCTTTCTAAGCACCACTGCATTCGCTTCAAAAATAACAGTTGTTCCACTTGGGCAATCTATTCAGATCGACCTCCAGTATGGATCTGTGTTTCTTAATCACGATGTGTTATTAGAGGATGACTATTGGCTAAAATCTGGTGATGCAATTCATCAAATAAATGACCAAACGGTATCTAACATTGATGATTTAAAAAGACAATTAAAAAATAAGAAACAAATTATTATCCAGTATGAGCGAGATAAAAAAATGTATACGAAAGATATCACACCAGATCAAATGATGAAATTATTCCCTTTCTTGCGTGATGCAACTGAAGGGATAGGAACGCTCACTTATTATGACCCAGAAACAAATGAATTTGGTGCACTTGGGCATCAAATAGTAGACCATTCTTCTGGAATTACTCCAAAATTCTCAGAAGGCTCCATTTATTTGTCTTCCATTCAACAAATTAAAAAAAGTATTCCAGGAAAACCTGGATATAAGATTACTTCGCATGAAAACAATACTCCACCTATAGGAGGAGTAAATGAAAATAATGTTTATGGGGTTTTTGGCAAGTTAGAAAACAAAGCATTAGCAAATATACCGATGCAACAAATGTCAGTTGCAGAAAAAGAAGAAATAACGACAGGTAAAGCAATTATGCGAACATCAATCGATGGTGAGAAAGTGCAGGACTTTACGATAAATATCTCCTCTGTGGAAGGACATCTATTTCAGTTTACGGTAACTGATTCCCAGCTCATTAAAAGGACTGGTGGTATTCTTCAAGGTATGAGTGGAAGTCCAATTCTTCAAGCTGACAAAATAATTGGGGTTGTTACTCATATGTACGTGGATAAACCAAAAAACGGGGCTGCTTTAGCAATAACAGAGATGATGAAGAAAAATCCATGATTTATGAAGGCTACATCCATTTGGGTGTAGCCTTTTGTAATTGTTTAGGAAATTATAAAATAAATTCTGAACCTGTGGATTTAAAAGACATAGGCGCTTGCGCTTTTCTATTTTGTCTAGCTCCAGCGCCTTGCCCCTCGAGGTCAAATGTTTAAAAGCTGCTCCTGCACAAGCTCGTCGCAAACAAGAACGTTTGCGGTGGCAGAGGAACTGCCTCCTCATTTCCCCATTAGCCTGTCGGGGCAGGAATAGGCGCTTGCGCTTTTCTATTTTGTCTAGCTCCAGCGCCTTGCCCCTCGGGGTCAAATGTTTAAAAGCTGCTCCTGCGCAAGCTCGTCGCAAACAAGAACGTTTGCGGTGGCTGAGGAACTGCCTCCTCGCATTTCCCCATTTGCCTGTCGGGGCAGACATAGGCGCTTGCGCTTTTCTTGTATAAAAGCTTAAAATGTAAATAACTATAATTCGACAAATGAGAAGAAAAGATTTACAATTTGTCATAATACCTCGGAATCGTAATAGGAAAGAATCATTTTGAAAATTAATAAAGGAAGTAGGGAAAAATTAGCGAATAGTAATTATGTAAAAACTTACAAAAGGTGGATGAATTTTAATGGAGAAAATAAAAGTAGCAATAGTCGATGATAACAAAGATTTAATACGGACAATGGATTCATATTTTGAACAACACCCTGAAATTGAGGTTATTGGTACCGCGTATAATGGGAAATTATGTTTGGAAATGTTAGAAAATATTAAACCAGACGTTTTATTGTTAGATATAATCATGCCACACCTTGATGGAATTGCTGTATTAGACTCACTCCCAAAAAATGACAAGCTAAAGGGATTACAGGTTATTATGTTAACTGCTTTTGGCCAGGAAGATGTGATGAAACAAGCAGTGGATTTAGGTGCCTCTTATTTTATGCTAAAGCCTTTTGAATTTGACCGTCTTGTTACACAGATTATTCAGGTCGCTGGAAGACAGGGATCCATGCAGGAAGCACCAGTTAAGTCAAACCCAGAAAAAGAAGCTTTACAAAACAAGCGGATGATTGATAATACCATTACAAATGTTATTAAAGAAATGGGTGTTCCCGCGCATATTAAAGGATATTCCTATCTTAGAGAAGCAATTCAAATGGTGTATTCAGACATTGAGCTGCTTGGATCAATTACAAAAGTTTTATATCCTGAAATAGCAAAGAAATTCCAAACAACACCTTCCCGTGTAGAACGCGCTATTCGTCATGCCATTGAAGTAGCATGGAACCGAGGGAACTATGAAACTATTTCTAAAATGTTTGGATATACCGTCCATCACTTAAAATCTAAACCTACTAATAGTGAATTCATCGCGATGATTGCAGATAAAATTCGCATGGAGAACATGGCTAGCTGAAAGGGTTAGGAATCGCGGTTTGACGGGGTGTACAAACCAACCAACTTCTGAAATTTTAACTTGATCTCTACTTCAAAGCCTATAAACTAATATCAACAAAGCCAACGAATTATTTGATTCGCTGGTTTTTTTGTGTTTTAAAAAAAGGATGAAAAATATGAAGATCACAGAATTAGAATTTTATTTGGAAGATTTTCTTACGTATTGTCAAGTTAAGAACTTATCTAAAAAAACACTTTCATCTTATGAACTTCTTATTTGATTATCCCGAAAAGGTGAAGTTTAGAATCATACCTCTGATAATACTTTCCATTTCATAAAAACACCACAAAGGTAAGATCCCTTGCAGTGTCAATCTATCATTTGAAAGAGAATGGTGGAAATCCACACTCTTTTAATATTTCATTGTAATCACCAAATTCATCTAGATCAGCATATTCATCTAGGACTTTTCTAAGTTCCACAAAAAGTTCCTTATCAACTTCAACAAATGAATCCTCAAATCGTTTTTTAATATCCAACTTTATTAAATACCTTATCAGGTTCTCATATAGTAACGGATAATCCTTTTTAATACTTTCTCCATTTTCTAAGAATGATTTAATGTAATCCTCGAAAAGATAAACTTTATAGCAATCAGTATATTCATATTTTTCTCTTTCTTTAAGTGGTGAAAAAACAGAGGCCGATCCCATCCACGTCTCTCCGAGACCAGACATAAAGATAAAAAGAGAACACTTACGTAATTCGGAATCAGGATGATTAAAATATTTAAAGTACTCGTCATAATAATCGCCTCTCCATTGGGCGTGCATATCAAATAAAAAGTCGCCTTCTTCAATACCTCGTAATACCTTTTTAGCTTTTTCAATTGGAGTTAGTGACATTGGGATTCTTCCTCTCATCTTCAATATTTAGGTTAATTAAAATTTATGATAACATAATCATACTTGGTGTCACCCCATTGGACTGACTTCTTATATATAACCTGTATTTTTTTGTCATCTATAGTTGAGAAGGCAGTTTTACTCGACTTATTGTCATCTCCTTTAACTTCAGTTACTCCCGAATTAATAACTTACATTGCTTTGATCACATGAGATATGCAGAGGGAAAGTTTAAAAACACAACTGCACTTTAAGATCATCTAATATCGGATACTGATTTAGTAAATAGTGCATTTATTTTATGGATATTTCCGTAGAAATAGATACTTTTTTTGGCTAAAATGAAAATAATTCATGAATGAAAATTATTGTGATAAAATGAGATTAACTAACTAATTTCCAGAAAATTCATGGTATTATCCGACTTAATCATATATATTAAATAAGTACAATGATTCGTTCTTCGAATGGTCATTAAGGCTCAGGTGGTTTTGAAAGTAAGTGTCTTTCATCTGAATTTAGATCTCTAATTTAAATGTGTCATTTCAAAATACATGAAGTAAGTAGTTAAGATAATATGGAATGGGTGAGAAACTTGATAATAGAAGATAATGATCATATAACCTTGTCTGTAAAGGATGGTAAGGTTTTTCTTTTTACCAAAAGAGAAGGGTACAGTTTGAAAAAATTTGAAGAATATCCTCGAAAAAATCCTCGGTTTAAAATTACAAGCTTTATGACATTAAAAAAAGCCCTAACGGCTAAGTCTACGGAACCAATCGAGATTGGAAATTGGATTGATTTGGTTGAGTTAGATGTTAGTTTAGACTATATGCAGGCACTTATAACCGTTAATGAATCAACAAGCTACATTGAGGAAAATATAATAGAAGTACAATCTCAAATACATATTGCATTAGAAAACAATAATATTACATATGGCAAAAAAAACATAGATATATTGTCTTTAAAACCTGGAAAACCATTCATTATTGCTCAAGGTACACCACCTCAGAAAGGTTTAGATGCACAAGTAAGCTATTTAGCGCAGGCTGAAAAAAAACCGGTTATTAATGAGGATGGTAAAGCAGATTATTTTGATATGAATTTTTTAAAAGAGATCCATGAGGGCTCATGGTTAGGAGAGAAAATACCTGCTAAAGAAGGGGTGGATGGGACGAATGTATATGGGGAAACTGTTAAAGCTGCTCCTGGAGACGACATCCCCCTTAAATATGATCCCAAGACAGCCTACGAAATAGAAGAGGGAGGAAAAATTATCCTTCGCTCGAAAACAAAAGGTGTAATTGGAGAAGTAAATGGGGTTCTCTCTGTATTAAAACATTTGGTAGTCGACGGAGATGTCGGTATAGAAACAGGAAATTTGAAATTCGATGGGTCAATTCAAGTGAAGGGTACTGTAATGGCTGGCTACTCAGTAATTGCTTCCGGAGATGTGTCTATAGAAGGGAAAGATGGAGTTAATTCAGCTGAACTGATCAAGTCTGCCGAAGGAGATGTCTTTATAAAAGGAGGTATTTTCGGACGGGGAGTAACAAAGGTGGAAGCTCATAATAATATATATCTTAAACATGCGAATGAATGTACATTAGATGCAAAGGAAAATATACATATCGGTTTCTATGCCCTTGGTGTTTCTATGTTTGCCAATGAAATTATATTGGACGAACGTAAAGGGAAGATTATTGGGGGAAAAGCTGTGGCAGTTCATTCGATTACTACTGCATATAGTAGTAATAGTATGGAAAGGAAGACAGAGTTAATTGTACAGGGGATCGATCGAAAAATTTTAACCGAAAATGCAAAGATGCTAGCAGAAAAAATAGTGCAGCATCAAGAAGAATCGACTAAATTAAATTATCAAATCAGTCAACTAGGTCAGTTTAAAGGCAAAATGACAACGCAACAAAATGGAATGTATGAGCAGGTTAAACAAAAATATAATCTGGTACAGCAAGAAATGAAAGAAGCTGATAAGGAAATCCAACGAATTTTAAAAATGCTAAGAAGTAAAGCGGAATACTTTGTGGATGTTACAAAAGAAGCTAATCCGGGTACCTATATACAAATAGGTAATAAATCTACCTTCGTAGCAAGTACTACAAAAGGAAAATTTAAGTTAGAAAATGGGGAGTTAAATGTCTAATATACCTGTATACGCTCATAGAGGTGGAGCGACAAAGTATGTAGAGAATTCTTTAAAGTCTTTTGAAGCTGCAAGTAAAATAGGTGTAGATGGTGTTGAAATGGACCTACAGCTTTCAGCAGATGGGATTGCTTTCGTGACCCATGATATAGACTTTTTTAGACTAGCTGGTATCAATAAAAGAATCACTGATATGGCAGCGGAGGAAATTCTTAAGCTAAAGCTCGGGAAAACAGTTGTGCGTAGATTTTTATATTCAAGGGTGTTGAGCTTAGATGACTTTCTCGATTTTTTTAAGCAAACAAATATGAAGCTTAACGTGGAGTTTAAGGAATCCTTTCTTGGCAAAACCGAAAAAATTGAAGAGGTTGTCTATAAGACCGAGGCTATTAAGGATGTGCATTATTCTTCCTTTGAAGAAAGCATTCTAGAAGTTATTCAAAGGATGCCGATAAAAACAAAAACAGCATTTATTGGAAAAAAGAGTTCTAGTTGGGATCAAATATTGTCCAATCAAAACTATGAGGCAATACATCTTAACAAAAAATTCTACGGGTCTGACTTGATGAACAAGATATGGGATGCCGGATTTCCTATGCGTTTTTATAACATTAAGGGTACTGAGAAATATTTGAAAAGTCCTCATGAGGCGGTTATTGGTTGGATCACGGATTATCCAAGGAAAGTAATAGAACAGCAAAATCGCGTAAAAAGATGAATAACATTACAAAAATGCGATAAATACGATGCACATTTTCACTGGAGTAAATTTATAAATCCTTTACTAAATTATAAACCTATAAACTGTAACGAGTGAGATACAACATATAAGATAGCGGGTTAATTATTGGCACCTTTTTGTTGATGTTCATCCTCATTTCTTAGCTAAAATTAGTATGGAAGCTCGTAATACTAAGCCGAATAAAGGCGCATCAATAAAATATGAGCCCTTTTAGTAAAAAAAGACACTCTCTGTTCATTTTGGACAGAAAGTGTCTTTTTTATTGTTATTTTTTATTTGATACTTCATCAATAGATAAAGACTTAATGTGGACACTGATCTGACTATTTGGGTGCGTTAATTATAAGTCAGTGTCTTTTTTCTTTTGAAATCGCGGTGCAACTTTTCCATTTTTTCTATCTCTATTGAGTAGAAATCCAGCGAAAAATCCTAAACCTAAAACTGTAAATAGTAGACCACAAATAAACTGTACTGCTAATCCACCAAGTGGAAGTATTTGTAGACCAAAAAATGTATCTCTCATCAGTTTGATTCCAAATGCTGCTAAAATTCCAGGTATTAATAATACGATTAAAGCCAATAAACGAGCCACTTTTTTCACTCCTGTTCTCTACTATTTTAATTTTACATCCAAGTTTAGGATTGTCAACGTCAGAAAGTTACGGTATGATATAGAGGAAATGCAATAAGTTGCAGAAAAAAAGTGGGGGTGTGCATATTTTTGCAAAACATACTCATTGTAGGTGCTGGTAACGGTGGATATGCACTTCTCAAGTTAATAGAGCAGGCAGATTACCTTCAGGTTACTGCTATTGTTGATATTAATGATGAGGCTCCTGGAATGATCTACGCTAAGCAACAAAATATACCAACCTATTCGGAATGGAAAAGCTTGTTAAGCAATGATATTCAAATCATTATTGATGTGACTGGTCGAAAGGAAGTTTTCTATGAATTACTTCAAAATAGGCCTGCTACAGCTGTACTGATACCTGGCGAGATAGCCAACTTAATCGTTACATTAATAGAAGAGAAAAACAAATATATTCAAATTATTGATCAGAAAAAAGCATTACAGGAACTCATTTTTAATTCCATTGAAGAAGGAATGATTGGCATTAATAGCCAAGGCATTGTTAACTTTTTCAATAAGAGTGCCGAAAGAATGACCTCAATTCTTGTTGAGGAAGCTCTAGGTAAGCATGTAGCAGATGTGATCTCTTTAAGTGAATTACCGAGAATATTTGAAACTGGCAAGATTGAGCTTCACAAAGAACTTACTCTTGAAAGCGGTACCAAAATAGTCACTTCTAGATACCCGATGGTAAACGAAGAAGGAAAAAGAATTGGTGCTTTTGCGGTTTTTAAGGATATCTCTGAGGTCGTTCGTCTTGCAGAGGAAGTTACTAACCTTACTGAAATTCAAAAAATGCTCGAGGCTATCATTTATTCAAGTGATGATGCAATTTCGGTAGTGGATGAAGAAGGAAAAGGTATATTGATAAATCCCGCATACACTCGTATCACTGGATTTAGTGAAGAAGAGGTAATAGGAAAGCCGGCTACCGCCGACATTTCGGAGGGAGAAAGTATACATTTAAAGGTCCTTCAATCTAAAAAACCTATTAGAGGTGTAAATCTTCGAGTTGGAAAACAAGAAAAGGACGTTATTGTTAATGTAGCTCCGATTATTGTGAATAACCAGTTAAAGGGTAGTGTCGGTGTTATTCACGATATGACTGAAATGCGAGGTTTAATGAAGGAATTAGATCGCGCAAGAACTATTATCAGAACACTAGAATCAACGTATTCATTTGAAGACATAGTTGGGACTTCAGATGAAATTAATTTAGCAATAGAACAAGCTAAACTAGCAGCTAATGTTCCAATTACCGTCCTTTTAAGGGGAGAGGTCGGCGCAGGAAAGGATTTGTTTGCCCATGCCATTCATGGAGAAAGTGGGCGTTCAAGCTATCCTTTTATCCGAGTTAATTGCAGTTCTTTAGAGGAACATCTTTTAGAACGTGAATTATTTGGATATGAGGAAGATGGTATCAAATATCCTGGTAAATTAGAAGAAGCATATAAGGGCACGGTTTTCTTAGATGAAGTTGGTGAGTTAACTAAGAAAACTCAAGCAAAACTCCTTCAGGTATTACGAGATAATATTATCATACCTATCGGAGCGACAAGCCCGAAGCAGGTTGATGTTCGGATCATTGCAGCGAGTAGTCTTAACTTGGAAAAGGCAATGAGAGACGGCACATTTAGAGAGGATTTCTATTTTCAGTTAAATAGAATGCCGATTTATATACCTTCTTTACGACAAAGGAAAAAGGATATTCCGCTTCTTGCAGAACGGTTGCTGGTTAAACTTAACCAAGAATTTGGGAGAAACATTGAAGGATTCTCAGAGGAAGCTCTCGAGATGCTATGTCTTTACGATTGGCCAGGTAATGTCAGAGAGTTAGAAAATATTATTAGCCGCTCAATGATTTTTCTTCAATCGAATGAACGATTAGTAGATGAACAGCATTTACCAAAATCGATTCTCCAGTTATCACAGGCGGAGGATGAGGATACGATTGCTCCACTTGCTGATCAAATGGACGAAATGGAGAAAAGAGTACTTGCTCAAGCACTTAAAGTTTGTGATGGCAATAAATCTAAAGCAGCTAAAAAATTAAGTATTTCTCTACGCTCTTTATATTACAAGTTAGAAAAACACAATCTGGTGTAAAAGGAAAGTGTTCACGTAAATAGGGGTATTTACTATAAATCATTTATACAAGCACCAATTTAACTACTAGGAGGAACTTACAAATGGAAATCTTTAAATATATGGAAACTTATGATTATGAACAATTAGTATTTTGCCAAGACAAAACTTCAGGACTTAAAGCTATTATTGCTATTCATGACACTACATTAGGACCGGCTCTTGGTGGTACTCGTATGTGGAATTATGCTTCGGAAGAAGAAGCGATTGAGGATGCTCTTCGTCTTGCTAAAGGTATGACTTATAAAAATGCAGCAGCAGGACTTAATCTTGGTGGAGGAAAAACTGTAATTATTGGGGATCCATTAAAAGATAAAAATGAAGAAATGTTCCGTGCATTTGGACGTTTCATCCAAGGGTTAAATGGTCGTTATATTACAGCTGAAGACGTAGGTACTACGGTTGCAGATATGGACCTTATCCATGAAGAAACTAATTACGTAACTGGTATTTCAGAGGCGTTTGGTTCTTCAGGTAACCCATCTCCAGTAACAGCTTATGGTGTTTACGTTGGGATGAAGGCTGCAGCTAAAGAAGCATTTGGTTCTGATTCATTAAAAGGAAAAACAATTGCAGTACAAGGCGTAGGGAATGTGGCTTATACGCTATGTGAATTCCTACATGAAGAAGGAGCAAAATTAGTTGTTGCTGATATTAACCAAAAATCTGTGGATCGTGCAGTAGAAGCATTCGGTGCTGTACAAGTAGGAACAGATGAAATCTACTCACAAGACGTAGATATCTTTGCTCCTTGTGCGCTTGGGGCAATTATTAATGATAATACGATTCCTCAATTAAAAGCTAAGGTAATTGCTGGTTCAGCCAATAACCAATTGAAAGATACAACACATGGCGACATCATTCATGAAATGGGTATCGTGTATGCACCAGATTATGTTATTAACTCTGGTGGAGTGATCAATGTAGCAGATGAATTATATGGTTACAACCATGACCGTGCGATGAAACGCGTGGCAGGTATTTATGACAAAATTGAACGTATTTTTGAAATTTCAAAACGCGACGGAATTCCAACTTATGTAGCTGCGGACCGTTTAGCTGAAGAGCGTATCGCGCGTGTAAGCAAATCTCGTAGCCAATTTTTACAAAACGGAAAACATATTTTAAATGGCCGTTAATCAATAATTATATCCTAGTAGCAAATTGGCCGACTTTATAGATTCCTTGTAAAGCCGGCCTTCTTATTTGGAAGGAGACGATTCATTTGGCAAAAGAATACGACGTAGTAATTATTGGTGGAGGAACTGGTGGGTATGTAGCTGCCATTCGTTCAGCTCAATTAGGTTTAAAAACAGCAATTGTTGAAAAAGGCAAACTAGGTGGTACATGTTTACATAAAGGTTGTATTCCAAGTAAAGCATTACTTCGAAGTGCTGAGGTTTTTTCTACTACTAAAAATCATGCAGCCGACTTTGGTGTAAATACAAGTGAAGTAACATTAGATTTTAGTAGAGTGCAAGCCCGTAAGGAATCCATTGTGAACCAATTATTTCAAGGAGTTCAGGGGTTGATGAAAAAAGGCAAGATTGATGTGTATGAAGGAACAGGCAGAATGCTCGGGCCATCCATTTTCTCTCCGTCTCCTGGGGGGACCGTCTCGGTTGAGATGAATAATGGAGAAGAAAATGAAATGCTTATCCCTAAAAATGTGGTTATTGCTACTGGTTCGCGTCCACGCTCCTTGCCAGGTCTGTCGATAGATGGTTCGCTAGTGATGACTTCAGACGAGGCATTAGCGATGACTGAGCTGCCTAAGTCAATTCTAATTGTCGGCGGTGGAGTAATTGGTATTGAATGGGCTTCGATGCTAAATGATTTTGGTGTAGAAGTAACGGTCATTGAATACGCTGATCGTATTATCCCTACGGAAGACAAAGACATTTCTAAAGAAATGCAAAAACTTTTAGGGAAAAAGGGAATCACCTTTGCAACTAATGCAAAAGTACTTCCAGATACGTTAAATACAAATGATAATGTTGTTAAAATATCTGCTGAGGTTAACGGGGAAACTCAATTGTTTACTGCTGAAAAAATGCTTGTATCAGTTGGTAGACAAGCAAATACAGAAGGTATTGGTATAGAAAATACAGATATCGTGATTGAAAATGGATTTATTCAGGTTTCTGAAACATTTCAAACAAAGGAATCTCATATATATGCCATTGGCGATGTAATTGGTGGACTTCAATTGGCACATGTGGCAAGCCATGAGGGGATAACAGCGATAGAGCATATTGCTGGCGAAGAAATAATCCCAATGGATTACAATCTTGTATCTCGCTGTATTTATGCAAGTCCTGAAAGCTCAAGTGTAGGAATTACAGAGCAACAGGCAAGAGAAAAGGGATTTGATGTAAAGGTAGGCAAGTTCTCTTTTAAAGCAATTGGTAAGGCTCTTGTGTACGGTGAATCAGATGGGTTTGTTAAAATTGTGGCCGATAAAGAAACCAATGACATATTAGGTGTTCATATGATTGGTCCACACGTAACAGATATGATTTCAGAGGCTGGCTTGGCAATGGTTCTTGATGCTACTCCTTGGGAAATTGCACAAACAATTCATCCACATCCAACCTTAAGTGAAATAATGGGAGAAGCAGCGTTAGCTGTTGATGGTAAAGCTATTCATATGTAAAAAAAAGGGGGATCTCTATATGACAAACAATCGTCATGAGGAATTAGGGTTATCAAATGAAGACGTATTAAAGATGTTCGAGACGATGTTAATGGCACGACGTATTGATGAGCGTATGTGGCTGTTAAACCGTGCAGGTAAAATTCCATTCGTTATCTCTTGTCAGGGACAAGAGGCAGCTCAGGTAGGAGCCGCATTTGCTTTAGATAATACAAAGGATTATATCGCTCCTTACTATAGAGATATGGGGGTAGTATTACATTTCGGTATGACTCCAAAAGATTTAATGCTATCAGCATTTGCTAAAGCCGAGGATCCAAACTCAGGCGGTCGTCAAATGCCAGGACATTTTGGTCAGAAGAAAAATCGTATTTTAACAGGCTCCTCACCAGTTACAACTCAACTTCCTCATGCAGTGGGTGTTGCTTTAGCTGCCAAGATTGAAAAGAAAGACTTCATTACCTTTGTTACATTAGGAGAAGGTTCATCTAACCAAGGAGATTTCCATGAAGGATTGAACTTTGCGGGAGTACATCAATTACCTTGTATAACAATGGTTGAAAACAATAAATATGCAATATCAGTTCCTTTTGAGCGTCAGGTTGCTAGTAAGAATGTAGCAGACCGTGCTAGTAGCTACGGAATGCCAGGCGTAACGGTGGATGGTAAAGATCCAATCGAGGTATACAGAGTAGTAAAAGAAGCTGCTGACCGCGCAAGAAACGGAGAAGGACCGAGTCTTATAGAAGCAGTTACTTACCGTTTGACAGCCCATTCATCAGATGACGATGATAGACAATACCGTACCGCAGAAGACATTGCAGAAGGTAAAGCTTTAGATCCTATTATTACCTTTGCACAATATTTAAGAGATTTAGATATTCTTTCTACCGATTTAGAAAAAGAGATCAATGACCGCATTATGAAGGAAGTAAATGAGGCAACTGATTATGCAGAGGCTGCACCATATGCTGCTCCAGAAGATGCATTAAAACATGTTTATGCTGAAAAAGACGGGGGGAACGCATAATGGCAATCATGTCTTATATAGATGCAATAACACTTGCAATGAAGGAAGAAATGACCCGCGATGAGCGCGTTTTCGTTCTTGGGGAAGATGTTGGTCGTAAGGGCGGCGTGTTCAAAGCAACAAACGGACTTTACGATGAATTCGGTGAATATAGAGTGTTAGATACACCACTTGCAGAATCTGCTATTGCAGGTGTAGGAATCGGAGCTGCAATGTATGGTCTTCGTCCAATCGCAGAAATGCAATTTGCAGATTTTATCATGCCTGCAGTCAACCAAATTATCTCTGAGGCATCTCGTATTCGCTACCGTTCTAACAATGACTGGACTTGTCCTATTGTATTCCGAGCTCCTTTTGGTGGTGGTATTCATGGTGCTCTCTATCACTCTCAATCAGTAGAGGCTATCTTTGCTAACCAGCCTGGACTAAAAATAGTTATTCCTTCTACTCCGTATGATGCGAAAGGATTGTTAAAAGCAGCTATTCGTGATGAGGACCCGGTTATGTTTTTTGAACACAAGCGTGCTTATCGCCTTATTAAAGGAGAAGTACCGGACGGCGATTATACGATTGAAATTGGTAAGGCAGACGTAAAACGTGAAGGGGAAGATATTACTGTTATAACTTATGGCTTAGCAGTACATTTCGCTCTTCAAGCTGCAGAACGCTTAGAAAAAGATGGTATTTCAGCTCATATTTTAGATTTACGTACAATTTACCCGTTAGACAAAGATTCAATTATAGAAGCAGCATCTAAAACAGGTAAAGTATTACTTGTAACGGAGGATAACAAAGAAGGTAGTGTAATCAGTGAGGTCGCAGCGATTATTGCCGAAAACTGCTTGTTTGACTTAGATGCTCCGATTATGCGCCTTGCTGGTCCTGATGTTCCAGCTATGCCATATGCACCTACTATGGAAAAATTCTTTATGATTAATCCAGATAAAGTCGAAAAAGCAATGCGTGAGCTGGCGGAATATTAAGCTATAGAAAAACGCCTAAGCAAATTTGATCTATAAAGGAGGAACCCATATGGCACTAGAACAAATTAAAATGCCTCAGCTTGGGGAAAGTGTAACCGAGGGAACAATCGAAAAATGGTTAGTAAAACCAGGCGATCATGTTAATAAGTATGACGCACTTGCAGAGGTTAACACAGATAAAGTAACTGCAGAAGTACCTTCTTCCTTCACGGGAGTTATTAAAGAACTTATTGCCAATGAAGGAGATACACTTGCAGTAGGAGAAATCGTTTGTACGATTGAAACAGAAGGAGGCTCTTCTGAAGAAATCGTAGAGGTAAAGGAAGCGGCGCCTGAAGAACCAACTGCGGAAACGGTTAAACCAGCTGAGGTGAATAAGCATGCACAGTCAGCCCCAACAGACCGTGCAAAAGGAGCAAAAGCTCGTTACTCACCTGCAGTTCTTAAACTTTCTCAGGAGCATGATATTGATCTTTCATTAGTCACTGGTACTGGTAATGAAGGTAGAATTACTCGTAAGGATTTACTGAAAATAATAGAAAGTGGAGAAATTCCACAGCCGACACCAGCTAGCGAGCCTAAGGTTGAGGAAAAAGCGGCTATAGCTTCTGCTCCTACTAACACTCAAACAAAGCCAGCTTCTATTAATGTCCCAGTCGGAGCAGGTGACATCGAAATTCCAGTAACTGGTGTCCGTAAAGCAATTGCTGCAAATATGCTTCGTAGTAAGCATGAGGCACCTCACGCTTGGACAATGATTGAAGTAGATGTGACGAACCTAGTACAGTACCGTGATTCGATTAAAAATGAATTTAAACAAAAAGAAGGCTTTAATGTTACTTATTTTGCATTCTTTGTGAAAGCAGTAGCGCAAGCATTAAAAGAATTTCCAATGATGAATTCTATGTGGGCTGGCGACAAAATTATCCAAAAGAAAGACATCAATATTTCAATTGCAGTTGCAACGGATGATGCCTTATTTGTTCCAGTAATTAAGCATGCAGACGAAAAGACGATTAAAGGCATTGCTCGTGAAGTAATGGAGCTAGCAGGAAAAGTCCGATCTGGTAAGCTTAAATCTGATGAGATGCAAGGTGGTACCTTCACTGTAAACAATACAGGTTCATTTGGCTCTGTTCAATCGATGGGGATCATTAACTATCCACAAGCAGCAATTCTTCAGGTAGAGTCTATTGTAAAACGACCAGTAATTATGGAGGGCGGCATGATTGCTGCTAGAGATATGGTGAATCTATGTTTATCTCTCGATCATCGTGTATTAGATGGCCTTGTATGTGGTCGTTTCTTAGCTCGCGTGAAAGAAATTTTAGAGAATATTTCGAAAGAAAATACTTCAGTATACTAAAATATACTTACGTCCAAATATTAGATATAAATCGAGGAATCGTCTCGAGTGCGTGTTGACCGACCGATTATTCGGATTGACCGACCGATTATCGACCGGAACCGACCGATTATTTCAGAAAACCGACCGATTCCAATAAAAAAGTCCGCCAAGGCGGGCTTTTTCATCTGTTTAGGTGAGGGGGAGTCTCTTTTTAAGAGGCTCCCCTTATTATCTATTTAGCAAATTCCAAGACCCTTTCGTTTACTTTTTCTTACTATTTCTATAGCATTTAAATAGAAATTAGAGAATGTATAGCAAACGAAGGAGCGAATATATATATGAAATTAAGTG
Organism: Psychrobacillus sp. FSL W7-1493; assembly: GCF_038004905.1. Lineage (NCBI taxonomy): Bacteria > Bacillati > Bacillota > Bacilli > Caryophanales > Bacillaceae > Psychrobacillus > Psychrobacillus sp. FSL W7-1493. The sequence continues at coordinate 1,833,463 of NZ_JBBOSB010000001.1, forward strand.
TGTTAGATCAAGCACCGATCACTAAAGGAAATAATGCAATAGATGCATTGAAAAAAGCAGAAGAATTAGCAATTTTAGCTGATGAGCTCGGCTATCACCGAATGTGGATGGCGGAGCATCACGGAACAAGTGCTTTTGCAAGCTCAGCTCCAGAAATTATTGCTGCTCAACTTGCTGCGAAAACGACTAACCTTCGAATTGGAACGGGCGGAGTAATGATGATGCATTACTCAGCACTTAAGCTGGCGGAGGTATTTAAAACGTTAAGTGCTTTTTCTCCAGGAAGAATTGACTTTGGAGTAGGACGTGCCCCGGGCGGGGACAACTATGCGATGTACGCTCTTTCAGAAGGACGTCCGCCTATGGTGAATAATTTATACGAAAAGTTAGGGACAGCACTGGAGCTTTTAAATGATGAGGTACCTGAGGACAGTGTGTATAATAGAACCATTGCATCACCATCTAACGTCGTACTTCCTGAAGCATGGCTGCTTGGATCCACTGGGAACAGTGCCATTAAGGCTGGACAGATGGGACTAGGTTATTCATTTGCTCAGTTCTTCCAGGGTGGGATGACTCCAACAATTTTAGATGCTTATCGTTCGAATTTTAAACCTTCAGCATTTATGAAAAAGCCAGAAATCAATGTAACCTATTTAGTAACTGTTGCAGAAACTAAGGAAGAGGCGGAATTTGAGGCGCTACCACAAGATATTTCTAGACTTTCACTTATGAAAGGACAGATTAGCCAGCTTATGACACCGGAAGAGGCACAAAATTATCCTTTAACAGAAATGGATCGGATGATGATTCAAGAAAACCGCAAAATCCACTTAGTAGGATCTGCAAAGGAAGTAGCTAATACTCTTCAAGAGGAACAGGCACATTATGGCTTCGACGAAGTGATGATTTGTAGTATCCCACACTCTCAACAAAAGCGACTAGACGTTTACCGATTGCTAGCAAAAGAATTAATGTAGTGTATTCGAGGCTCTGCTATATGCAGGGCCTTTTTAATGTACTTTCTTTTGAGATGCTATGTTAAAATGCCGGCTGCAATCGGTTAAAAGAATAGAGATAGCTTTCCGATATACAAATTCCAAATAGCATGTGTGACCATGGAAGGTATGACGGATTTCGATTTTATAGTAATACAAGCTAATACCACCCCTGCAATAAGTGAAAGGAATAGGTACGCCGGGTGGAAAAGAGAAAAAAGTATTGAAGTTAGAACCACAGCCCATACTGGCTTGACTACTTTTAATAGAGCAAATAATAGTACCCCTCTAAAAAGAAGCTCCTCCCAAATTGGAGCAAAGATGACAGCATCTATTAAGGAAAGTTGGTTGAAACCCTCAAGTAAACCATTTTTGTAATAAACGATAAGACTTCGGTCCATTAAAATTTCATAACGAATGCTTAACTTTAATATTAGGTAGGGGATAATAATTCCCACTAACATATATAGATATGTCCGAGAACTTTTAAATGGCTTGAAATTTAGTAAGGGGACTATTAAATTTCTTACTGGACTAAAGCTTATGGATAACAAAATGAAAATAGTAAACCAAATAAGTGTGCCATATCCGTTAAAAAAATGGCTATTAAAATAACTCACTCCATAGCCTGTTAGCATAAGTAAAACAGCATACACAAAATTATTTAATGTAATATTTTTTCTGTTAGCTACAAGCATCTTGATCTCCCTCACTGTTATATCGGAACCTACCACAAATTTAACATAAATATCCATTTTAGAACAACATTAATTAGAATTTTACTGGTAATAATGGCGACTTTTTATTAAATAATCACTTTCTTAAGCATAACTATTATGTAAAGGCTGTTCATGCCTAGGGATAAATTGGTGGTTGTATAAGGAACGTGTGTTCTGTATAATAGTCAAAAAAGAAAGGTGATGGAGATGACTAATTTCGAGGAAGAATGGAACGAGTTTGATTTATCTAAAATACGTGATAGAGGCTCAAAAAAATGGGTGGCTATGATGTTGCCTGAGCATGTAACAATGTTGAGAGACTATCATGAGGAGATAAAAAAAGTTCCACGCCCAGATCTAAATGAATTCGACTACGAAGCAATTCAAGAACAAATAGAAATTGCTATGAAAAGAAATGTCGATATAGAAATTAAACGTTGGAGGGATGGAGAATTTTTATATCATCGTGGGACCATTCAATGGATTGATTTAAATAGGCGTGTTCTTGAGTTAGACGATCCCTATCGTTTTTATGAAGTAAAGATTGATGAAATAGTCGATGTAACCATTCTAGAGTAATCGTAGTTAAAAGCTGCTGGTATGTAGGGAATCAATAAATTTAAACAACGTGAAATCAGCAATTTAATTTTACGTTTTTATCTCATATTAAGGAAGTTAGGGCAGATACACTATGCTTAACCTACCCAAAATAATATTTGGAAATTTGGGATATAAACTCTTCTTCGAGCACGCCCTTCTTTTTAATAATTATAAATGTAGAAACTGTAGGCAGTTCAAACAAATCAAAATGTGGTTGCATCATCTTTCCCTCGATTAATTCTCGTCTCACAATAGAGTGAGGAAGAAAGGATATACCGAGTCCTTCTTGGATAAAGCGTTTAGTAATATGTGCCTGCGTAACCTTCATCGTTCTTAATCCGACTACATGCTTATTCAGCTTTAATAACAGTTCATCCCAAAACACAGGATGATGGTGGGTAAAAAGATAATTTTTTTGAAGAATATCTTTTATATCTATTGGGGGTCCATTTTCTTCATCAAAGCCATCGTAAGGCATTAAAAACAGAATAGGATCCTCATATATCGAGATCGATTCTATATTTTTTTTCTGAGAATCAATTGCTGATATTCCTATATTTACTTCACCTGTATCTACTAAATCCTCAATTAGATTGGATTCCTCTACCCGAATATTTATCTCTAAGTCTGGATGACGCTTTAAGAAAGTCTTTAAAAAGTAAGGTAGGATTGTCTCTGCCATAAGCGGAGAAATGGCAATAGTCCATTTTCTTCGATACCCTTGTGCGAATGCACGTACATTGTTGACGCTATGATCTGTTTGTTGGACAAGCCGCATAGCTTCTGGGAGAAAAAATTTACCAGCGTCTGAAAGAGAAACACGATTGTTTACTCGATCGAAAAGAGGGGTACCTAAATATTCTTCAAGTAATTTAATATGGACAGTTACACTAGGCTGAGAAACCATTAATTTTTCAGAGGCTTTTCGAAAGTTTAAGGTTTCTGCTGCTACACAAAATGTTTTTAACCAATGGTATTCCATATATACACCCACTCAATTAATTTTTTTAATTAATATAATTATATATATTTAATTTTTATTATCAATGTTTTGAAATATAATAAAGAAAAAGGAGGCGTTTCGTATGTTTCAAAAGGGACTAAAGGATGTAGTTGCCGTTCATACAAAAATTGCATCAGTGGACGGGGAAAAGGGTGAGCTTAGATACCGAGGTGTGAAGGTAGATGAGCTTATAAATGAAGGGACATTTGAAGATATCGCAAGCTTTTTATGGTCAGGGGAAAGAGCAAATACAAGCTTGGCATCATTAAAAGAATATAGAGTGTTACCAAATCATGTAATCGCCATTATTGATGCTCTTCCAAGCGATTTTTCTTTAATGGATGCCATGAGAACAGCAATATCTGCCTTTGCACATACAGAATTTAGGGAAAAAACGCTAGAGGAGCAGGCAGTAATTTTAACGGCTGCATTGCCAGTTATTATTGCAAGGCATTACCGGAATCAAAAAGGATTACCGATAGTTGAACCTAAACAGGAGCTTAACCATACAGCAAACTATTTATGGATGTTAAATGGGGAAGTGCCAACAGATGTACAAGTTGAAGCACTTGAAACTTATTTAAAGCTGACGATGGAGCATGGTTTGAATGCTTCTACATTTGCTGCTCGAGTAACTATTTCAACCGAGTCAGACTTAACTGCAGCAGTAACATCAGCATTAGGAACAATGAAGGGACCATTGCATGGAGGTGCGCCTTCTGGAGTAATTTCACTACTTAATGAGTTTAAAAATCCTACAATGATTAGAGATATTGTAAGAGACAAGATTACGAGCGGTGAAAAAATTATGGGCTTCGGTCACCGCATCTATAAAACTGAAGACCCTCGATCTATTTTACTGAGAGATAAATGCCTAAATCTGCAAGGGAAAGATCCTTGGCTAGACATAGCGACTATAGCGGAAAAGGAGATTATTGAGTTACTGGCAGAACATAAGCCGGGGCGCAAATTATACACAAATGTAGAATATTATGCTGCAGCGATCATGCGTTCAATTGACATGCCAGCGGAACTATTTACACCAACTTTTAGTGCAGCAAGAATGGTTGGATGGACAGCACACGCAATTGAGCAAATTAGAGACAATACTATTTTCCGCCCACAATCCATTTATGTAGGGGAACTAAAATAAGTAAGAAACGTGGAGGTTCTTGACAGCTGTCAGGAACCTTTTTTATTTTGTATAAGAATAAATTAATAAGTTCTTACAGTAAAGTGTATAAAATACATGTTAATTTTGGTTATTCTGATATAAAATGGTAGGAGACATTTTATAAGAGGGAGGTTATAAATTTTTGAACCTCTTATTATATTTAGCTTTGTTAAAGTTATTGGTTGATTTTGACTAACAATTCTTTTTTATAGTGACTGTAAACATTATAAAAGTGACATTCAAATGATTATTAAGATCAAAAATAAATTATGAAATTGGAGTTCGTGACAGTTTTTCGGCTTAGTTTATGCGAGTAAATTTATTAGCACTTTATCGCTGCTAAAGCGGTTCTCGTTTATTGATTGGAGCGCCAGACGGCGACTCCAGCGGGATGAGTGAGACAGATAAGACATCACAACCACGCGCAATAGCGATGGGTGATGGCTTATCGCTCACCCCGCGAAAAAGCGTCCGGCTGGGGCGAAAAATCAATTTTACTCTCTGATCTAAGATTTCTTTGCATCATAAATCAACCCTACGCTTTAACATAGCCTTTTATTTATAAGTAACTATTTATTTCTATCTATTCACAAGGGGGAAAACAGATGAATAAAAAAATAGCTATAGTAACAGGAGCAAGTAATCAAAGAGACATTGGGACTGCTATCTGTCGAAAATTAGCCACCAAAGGAATAGATATATTCTTTACCTATTGGAAAGCCGAAAGTGAATGGATTCAACAATTTCAACAAGAAATAAACAACTTAGGTGTCCGTTGTGTAGGTTTGGACATTGATTTATCTGCCAGCGAGGCTTACGCACTTGTCCTTAATGCTGTAGAGGAGCAACTAGGAAAGCCTTCTATCCTAGTTAACAATGCGGCTCATTCCACAAACGATGGATACTTGAATTTAGACAGCAAGACGATAGATGATCATTATGCAGTTAACATGAGAACAGTATTTCTATTAAGTGCAGAATTTGCCAAGCGCTTTAAAAACAGTGAATTAAGAAGCGGAAGAATCATAAATATGACATCAGGTCAAGAGCTGGGCCCGATGCCCGGCGAGCTTGCCTACGCAGCAACCAAGGCTGCTATAACAGCTTTTACAAAATCATTATCGACAGAAGTTGCACCACTAGGAATAACAGTAAATGCTGTTAATCCAGGACCGACTGATTCTACCTGGATGACGGAGGAAATAAGAGAACATCTATTACCGAAATTTCCAATGGGGCGAATCGGTCAACCAAAAGATGTCGCAGAGAGTGTAGCCTTCCTGGCAAGTGATGAAGCAGCTTGGATTACTGGTCAGGTTATACATTCGGAGGGTGGATTTGTACGTGGCTAGTCGTCATGAAGAATCCAATGTATAGCATTTAATGGATGGCCCGATAAAATTGTGTTAAAGATCTATTCCATTTCATCAACTTTACAGGGGGAAATTCATGATTAACTATTGGAGAATGTTTATATTTGTAGTTATCTCTCTTCTTTTGTTTGGATGTAACGAAGATGTGGAAAAACCAGAAATTTTGCTGGATGAAAATCCTGTGATTTTTGAGCATAACGGTCAGCAGATTGAAATATACACGTTCTTTGATGAATACGAGAACTTTATCGAGAAGGCGGAAAAGGAACCAGATAATATAAAAGTATTATTTCAGCAAGAAGTAATGAAAGCCTTCGGAGAAAGTACAAATCATACAGTTTCTCTATATGAAGAAATATCAGCACCCAAGGATATAGATAAAGTAGGAGAATATTTAACACGATTGAAAAAGCAAGAAAATAATATAGATAAATGGATCAAGGAAGCTCTTAAGGATTCCGTAGACAATTTACCAGGAGAAGACAAGAAAGTCTATATATTTCCTTCTTTTATGGAGGAGGAAGCTTCGTTAAAAGACTTAGAATATGTAGGTGGATTAGTCTTAAATAAAGATGGTTTCATTTTAGAGATAAATCCTCTTTTTACAGAGCGCTCTCTAAAATATACCGTGGCACATGAATATCATCATACAGTCGCGATGGAAAGTGGATATTCAACGACCTTGCTGGAACGAAGTGTGTTGGAGGGAAAGGCAGATACTTTTTCAAAAACCATATATCCAGAAATGGAACCAGCATGGCTACAGCCCCTTTCCGGTTATTATAAGGAGCATGGGTGGGAAATTTTCATGGAAAACTTGAACTCCGAGGAATCAGAAATGTGGCATTTCCTTTTCAATGGTAATCATTTTAAAGGGATAGCTAAATGGACTAATTACAAAATTGGTTATGAAATCATGCAAAGCTTTTTAGAAGAAAATCGAGACGTTTCAATAGAGGAATGGACCAAGATGTCAGCGCAAGACATACTAGCTAAGAGCCAATATGCGGACTAAAGAGAGCATAGGATATTACCATGAATTTACTTTCTCATCTTACAAAGCGGAGAACTTTTTAAAAACGTGAATTTGAATTTCTTATGGAGGGAGAACGAATGTGAGATATGCACAATCATTAGTGTTAGACGGAGTGTCCTTTCAGTTAAAAGAACGTCATGATTTTAAATGGCTGAACGATTTTGGAGAGGTTTTTTGTGTCTTTGATAAGCAAGATTCAGGTAATATCTCATTTGGTGTACAGAAGGGGAATGTGAAAAGTCTTATAAAATATGCTGGTGCTCAAACTATAAACTATGCAGGAGATCCTAAAGAAGCTATAAAAAAACTCAAAAATGCAAAGGTAGTGTATAAAGAGTTAGAACATCCTTACTTAGTTAAACTAATTGATCATTTGGAGCTCCGAGAAGGATTTGTACTAGTGTTCGAATGGTTTGATGGATTAAACATACAAAAGAATGTTGAACTAAACTCTGCTTGTCATAGATTTAAGAAGCTTCCACTTGAATTACGCTTACAATCTCTTTCAACTATTTTTGAATTTCACGTTCATGTAGAAAAAAATAATTATGTAGCGATAGACTTTTACGATGGAAGCATCTTATATGATTTTAAACAAAATATTACTAAAATATGTGACGTGGATTTGTATCAAGTAAAACCGTTTTATAACCAAATAGGAAGGCTTTGGGGCTCTTCCAGGTTTATGTCACCAGAAGAGTTTACCCTCGCATCCGAAATTGATGGTCGATCCAATGTTTTCAATATGGGAGCAATGGCATTCGCTTTAGTTGGTGGAACTCTTGACCGTTCCTCTGATACGTGGGAAGCAGGGAGAGAATTATATCAGGTAGCTAAGAAAGCAGTGGAAAAGAATAGGAACAATCGTTATGCTTCAGTTATAGATTTCTATACCGAATGGAAGTTTTACGTAAAGGAATATGGTACTTATACTCCCGAAAAAGTGTAATAGCTGTAACCCTTAATTTAAAAGTATATAGTGTGCCTCTTGCAGTTACTATGCAAGAGGCATTTTGTTTACACTTTTCCGTATGATAGAAATGAATCAGCTTCTATAAAATTATATTTTTGTATTTAAAAGGAAAAATAACTAGATGGATAGAATAATAAAAGTAGCTTATGCTCATCCAATTAACTTTCTAGGTGAGTTAATGCCATAACTTACGAAAAACAATATTTGATTAGCAAACTATTTAATGAAATTAATGAGTTTATAAACAAAAAATAGTCTTTGTGAACTGAAGCCAACACCGTGTTTGAAAAAGGGAGAAATCGGGGAAATAGAAAGATGAGACCTTTTGAAACTTATAAAAAATGCGAGATGATTATCACAACTAGTTTGTATCTTACCTATACCTTGGGAGAAAAGGACAGAGCGCCATGGAGAATGCGGTATTATTATTAAAAAATGTTAATGTAATAGATGTAACTACTGGGAAAACTACTTATTCACATCTTCTTATCCAAAATGGCTATATTACTAGAATTTTTTCTGCCCACAAGCAGATTGGTAATATTCATAAAAAAGCGGTTATTTATGATTTGAAAAGAAAGTATGTAATACCAGGTTTGATTGATATGCACGTACATATGAAAAAAGATTATGCTCCTATTTTTACTGCAGCAGGCGTTACAACCGTTCGTAATACGGGCGGGAATGTTGGTGAATTAGAAAAACTAATACATGCGAATGAAGGTGCACCAACGCCAAGAGTTATTTCATCAGATAGAATTATCGATGGACCGCCTGGCTTGTGGGGTGAAAATAGTCCATGGAACATAAATGTAAATGATGAACAGAGTGCTAGAGCAGAAGTTAGAAGGCAGGTTGAAGCGGGTGCTGATTTCATTAAGGTGTATGGTTGGTTATCCAAGGAGATTATGCAGGTAGTTGTTGATGAGGCAAAACTTCAGCAGAAAGAAGTCAGTTGTGATTTAATACACTCCTTGGAAGTAACTGCAACTGACGCTGCTAAAATGGGTATTAAATGGAATGAGCATGCTTCGGGTATTATAAAAGATATTTTCCCCAATTGGACCATGCAGGCAAATGAAGGTGTTTGGAAAGAAATTGATTGGGAAAATCCTGATGAGAAAAAGATCCGAGATGTTTGTAAAGTATTGGTGGAAAATAATGTTGTACTTTGTCCGACAATGGTTTTGTATGACCAAGCCAATTTAATGCGGAATTACTGGTATTCGGAAGAAAAGATAATGGACAAAATTAAAGAGAACTCCGTGTTAATGCAGCATTGGAGACGCTTTATCGAAAATACAAGTTCTTTGAGTAAATTAGGAATGCAACATACCTTTAACAAGGCCATTACAAAAGCTTATTTTGACTTAGGGGGCCGGGTGGTAGCTGGTACTGATACTCCTGCTGGCATTTTCACCTTTCCTGGTATGGCGCTTCACAGAGAGCTAGAGCTATTCGTAAAAAATGGTTTATCGGAAATAGATGCGATAAGGACAGCAACAATAAATGCAGCAGATGCCCTTAATAGACAAGATATAGGAGTCATTCAAGAAGGAACAATTGCGGATATGGTAGTACTAGAAAAAAACCCTTTAAAAGACATACGTTGCACAAAAGAAATTCATAGTATTATTAAGGGAGGGACTTTATACACGCAAGATGAATTACTTGAAAAAGTTCCTGTGGAAGAGAATATTAAAAAATCTATTGAGGAATTTATGAATAGTTTTCTAGATACCAATTATAAATCAAGCTAATTAAAATAATAAGATAGAATCTTTGACAGGAGCGGCAATTTCTAAAGCCTCTCCTGTTTTTATATGCATTAAAATCTCTTAAAATCGCATCATAATTTAAATCTATCATTATTTGTGTACTAATCTCTTAAATTCGCACATATATTCATATCTAAGTGATTGATTGGTATGTAACTATTTTAACTATTGAGTTTGGAGGAATCTAATGAATATCACAGCATACTACCAAAAATCAGTTCAAGAAGTGATGAAAGAGTTTGATGTTACTCAACAAGGATTATCAGATTATGAAGTACGACAAAGACATAAAGAGAATGGCTTCAATGAATTGAAGGAAGGTAAAAGGAAAAATGCCATACAAGTATTTTTAGAGCAGTTTAATGATTTTCTAGTCATCATTTTAATAGTTGCCGCTGTAATTTCTGCTTTTTTAGGAGAATTAGAAAGTTCAATAGTTATTGTAATAGTAATTGTATTAAATGCAGTTTTAGGGACGGTACAACATATTAAAGCGGAAAAATCATTAGATAGCTTAAAAGAAATGGCCGCTCCTATAGCTAAGGTTCTGAGGAATGGAGAAGTTATAAAAATTCCATCCCGAGAGGTAGTGGTGGGAGACGTTCTCTATTTAGAAGTGGGAGATTATATTTGTGCAGATGGAAGAATGATGGAAAGCTATAGCTTACAAGTAAATGAGAGTTCATTGACAGGTGAATCCGAAGCAATAGACAAAATTGAAGCATTAATTGCTAAAGAGGAGCTAGCAATTGGAGATAAGCGTAATATGGTCTTTTCAGGAAGTTTTGTTACTAATGGTAGAGGACGTGCTATTGTAACGTCCATTGGTATGTCTACTGAAATAGGCAAGATTGCTAATCTGTTGCAAAATGCAAAAGAAAAGAAAACCCCCTTACAAATGAATCTGGATCACTTTGGAAAGAGATTGGCTATTGGCATTATCATTATATGCCTAATCATTTTTGGACTAGACATTCTTAGAGGCCGAGAGCTAGTAGATTCTTTCATGTTTGCGGTATCCTTAGCGGTAGCTGCTATTCCGGAAGCATTAAGTTCAATCGTCACCATAGTACTTGCATTTGGCACACAGAAGATGGCAAAAGAAAATGCAATCATTCGAAAATTACGAGCAGCTGAAAGTTTAGGGAGTATCTCTGTTATTTGTACAGACAAAACTGGAACGCTTACACAAAATAAAATGACAGTCCAGCATATTTACGTAAATGAGCAAACCATAGAAGCTGATAGAGCTAATATCAACAACGCACTCCATAAAAATTTAATGAGCATGGCGTTGCTTTGTAATGATTCGATAAGTACAGAAGAAAAAGAAATTGGAGATCCAACAGAAATTGCGCTTGTAAATTGGAGTAAACTATATAATTTTGATGAAGGGAACGTACGCCAACAATATTTCCGTGTAGGAGAAATGCCATTCGATTCTAATCGCAAGCTAATGAGTACGATTCATCGAATAAATAATCGATATATGATGATTACAAAAGGAGCAGTTGATGAGCTATTATCTCGAATAGTAAGAATGGAAACATCTACAGGCATTTCACCTATTAACATAGGGCAAATCGAAAGGATAAAACAAGCAAACCACCATTTTTCAAGCCATGGTCTAAGAATCCTTGCGTTTGCTTATAAAGAAGTAGATTCCCTGATAGTAAACATGGAAATGGAGCAGGATCTCACTTTCATTGGATTAGTCGCTATGATGGATCCCTTAAGACCAGAAACTAAACAAGCGGTAGAAGATTGTATTGAGGCAGGTATTAAGCCTGTTATGATTACTGGAGATCATAAAATTACCGCTACAGCTATAGCGAAAGAAATAGGGATAATAGAAGGTCCTCAGGAAGTAATGGAAGGGAAGGAAATTGAAAAATTATCAGATATAGAATTACAAGACGTAGTCGAGAATGTCTCTGTATATGCACGGGTATCCCCAGAACATAAAATCCGTATAGTAGAAGCTTGGCAAGAAAAAGGTCACGTTGTAGCGATGACAGGTGACGGTGTAAATGATGGACCAGCCTTGAAGCAAGCGGACATAGGGGTTGCTATGGGCATTACAGGTACTGAAGTTGCAAAGGATGCCTCTGCTATGATCTTGACTGATGATAATTTTTCAACCATTGTCAAAGCAGTTTCCAATGGGCGAAGTATTTACACTAACATTACCAATTCCATTATGTTTTTGCTATCCGGTAACACAGGGGCTATCCTAGTTGTACTGTATGCAACCATTCTTGCTTTACCTGCACCCTTTTTACCGGTTCATCTATTATTTATAAACTTGCTGACGGATAGTTTACCTGCCATTGCAATTGGTTTAGAGCCACACAATAAAAAAGTAATGAAAGAAAAGCCAAGGGACATTAAGGAACCGCTTCTAAATAAGAAGTTTGCTATACAGGTTGGATTAGAGGGCTTCCTCATCGCAGCAGTAACAATTATCGCCTTTCAAATAGGATTGGCGACTGGGGATACAATGGTCGCGACTACTATGGCGTTTGCAACCTTATGCTTGTCGCGATTATTTCATGGCTTTAATTGCCGATCAAAAGAGTCCATATTTAAAATTGGATTGTTTTCGAATCTAACTGTTTGGATAGCTTTTCTAATTGGTGTCATTCTTTTGAACCTAGTTTTGATATTCGAGCTATTTGACGTTGCAGCAATAAGTCGCTCTCAACTAGCGATGATTTATGGATTGGCTTTCGTACCATTCATAGTTATTCAAATAGATAGATTTTTCCTTGCTAAAAAATAAATATTGATTTATGAGTGGAACATTTTGTATAATTCTAATAATATAATGCTATGTTATAGGCTAGGGTTGAATTATAATACTCTTTAAATCAGAAAGTAGAATTGATTTCCGCACCAACCGGACGCTTTCCGCGGGGTGAGCGATAAGCCATCACCCATCGCTTCATTTAATTTGTACACTCGGTAAAAAAAAGAAATGTTTAGTAAAATCATCAATAACTTTAATATAACCTAATATAAAAAGGCGTTGAAGAGGAAAAGTAGAGTGATGATGTTATATAGAGAGCTTCTGATGGTGGAAATGAGGCAAGCTAGTCATTCGAACATGATCTCGGAGCTTCGTACTGAACGTTTCACAACTAGTAGGATACGACAAGAGTTGGCACTTGTTACCCATGTCAAAGTATAAAGGCTTTTTGCTATGTACTTATGGAGTCAAATGGTGCGAACCATTTGAGTATTAAGGTGGTACCACGAGAAAACCTCGTCCTTATCGAAATTCGATAAGGCTGAGGTTTTTTATTTTGGCTGAAGATATTTAAAACTAACTTGGCTAAAAAACTTAATGAAGAAAAGGGGAGAATCAAAATGAACATTTTTATCGGAGGGGCATGGCCATATGCTAATGGGTCCCTACATTTGGGACACATTGCTGCCTTATTACCAGGCGACATTTTGGCGAGATATTATAGACAAAAGGGAGAGGAGGTATTGTATGTCTCTGGGAGCGATTGTAACGGTACTCCCATATCCATACGTGCTAATTCTGAAGGCGTCACAACTAAAGAAATAGCGGATAGATACCATAACGAGTTTAAAGAAACCTTTAAGCGTCTGGGCTTTACTTATGATATGTATACTCGAACTGATAGTGATCATCATCATAAAGTGGTTAGGCAAATCTTTTTAGAACTGTGGAAGAATGGTTATATATACGAAAATGAAATAGAGCAAATCTATTGTGCCACTGATAATCAATTTTTACCTGACAGGTATGTGGAGGGGAATTGCCCAAATTGCGGAAGCCGCGCAAGAGGGGACCAGTGTGATGCCTGCTCTTTGATTATAGACCCTATGGACTTAACAAATAGAAGTTGCAAGCTATGTGGAAATGAGCCGACTGTTAAAGCTACAAAGCATTTATATTTTCAACTAAGCAGCTTTCAGGAGCAGCTAGAGAATTATCTTACGTCAGCAAAAGCAAATCATGCGTGGCGAAAAAATGCAGTTCACCTGACCGAGCGATATTTAAATGAAGGGCTTCGAGATCGAGCGGCTTCAAGGGATCTGCCAAATGGGGTAAGTATACCCATAGAAGGATACGAGGAAAAGAAAGTGTATGTATGGATAGAGGCTGTTTCCGGTTATTACTCAGCGAGTAAGGAATGGGCCACTCTTAATCAAACGGATGAAAAAGAATTTTGGAATGAACAAACCATTTCCTATTATGTTCATGGTAAAGATAATATCCCTTTCCATACCGTTATATGGCCAGCGATACTTAAAGGTATTCGTCAAGAAACACTTCCAACTCATATCATTTCCAACGAGTATTTAACGTTGGAAAAGAGAAAATTTTCGACTAGCCAAAACTGGGCGGTATGGGCTCCTTATTTTGTAGAGAAATATCATCCGGACTCCTTAAGATACTTTTTAACAAGCAATGCCCCCGAAAATAGAGACTCGGATTTTTCGTGGAGAGAATTTATTCATAGTCATAATGGGGAGCTGCTTGGAGCATATGGAAACTTTATCAATCGCACATTAAAATTCATTGAAAAGTCCTTTGAAGGAACAATTCCTGATCGAGCAATTCATAAAAAAATAGAAGAAACCACTATAAACTTATATACAACGGTTGGGCAATTGGTCGAGGCAGGTCAGTTCAAATTAGCAATAGATTCTATCTTTTCATATATTCGTGAAGCGAATAGATTCTTTGACGTTCAGAAACCGTGGATACAAGTAAAGGAAGATAGGGATAGCTGTTTGGATACTCTGGCAAGTTGCGTATATATCATTGGAAATGTTGCTCAAATATTATCACCGTTCCTTCCTTTCTCAAGTGAGGAAGTACGAAACATATTAAAATTAGAAGAATTCTATTGGAATCCAATAAAAGTGAAAGTAGATAACATAAGCAATATACAACCACTATTTGCAAGAATAGATCCTAGTACAATTCAAGAGGAAATTGATTATCTGGAAAAACAGTTGAAGAGTTGAGTTGCACTAGAAGAACCCATTTTTTTATATGGATATTTATGTTAAAATTTAAAAAATGAATTAATTAATTTGTAGTAGTTGTTTCAATTTCCTTAATGTTGGGAGGTTAATATGAAGAAACCAGGATCAATTCTGTTGTTATTATTATTTATACTGATGTTAACAGGGTGTAATTACGTAGAAGAAAAGAAAGCTGAAAATATTATTCAAAATTATTATCAAGCAATAATAGATGAGGATTATGAGAAAGCATTTAAACAATTACATTTATATGATACAGAAGAGAGTAAGTTAGCTGGTAAAACTGGCTTATCCGAACAGGAAGCAAAAGCTATATATTTAGAAAAAATCAATCTCTTGGAAGAACAAAAGTATAAACTGAAAGACTTTGCAATTGTAGAGATCGAGTACGAAGACGGGCACTCATTCTGGCACCATATCAAGCTTGAAGTAGAGCAGGATGGAGAAAAAAGTGAATGGAATGAAGTTGCTTACATTGTTAAAGGAAAGTTATTGATTGGTGAAAAAGATGACCCATATGCAAAGTATCGAGATGGGAAGATGTTTTTTGAAGAAGAGAAATAACCAGTTGGAATTATATATTCCAGCTAAGTTAAATGATGATACTTTATTTTTATCCTGGATCTGAATTCATATTTAGTAAGTCCTTTTACTTGAATAAGGCGACTTTTAAATTAAAATGAAAATAGATATAACTAGGAGGTATTCATATGTATCGTAAAACAGAAGATTTATTACAAGAATGGACGATGTCAGCTGATGGTACAGTTAACGTTTTTAAAGCAATGACAGATGATAGGCTGAACCAAGCAATTGCAGAAAACCATAATACACTAGGATGGTTAGCTTGGCATTTAACGACAACACCCATTTTTCTAGCTAAGCTAGCAAAAATTGACCTACCATCTGTTGGGAACCCTAAGGAAGTACCTGGATCAGTTGAAACAATTGTCTCTGCTTATGAAACAATGGCAGGCGCTTTTAGAGAGGCCGCAGCATCTCTAACGGATGCAGATTTGGTAGAGCAAGTACCGGCGTTTGGCACTTCTATTCCACGTGGTCTAATATTACGAAAAATTATAGACCATCAAACACATCATCGAGGTCAAATGACCGTTTTACTTCGCCAAGCAGGATTAGAGGTACCCGGAGTTATGGGACCTACAAAAGAACAACAGATGTAAAGAAGCCACCTTCATTTTATAAATGAAGGTGTTTTTTGAGAGAATATATAGAGAGAGAACAGAAACCAGCCAGCTTAAGGCTGGTTTTAAAAATGTGTTATAGGAAACTGCAAAATCTTCTTGGGGAATATATTTTATATATCAAAAATTTTTAATATACTATTAATTTGATAGATAAGTGTTAAAGTTAGAGTAAATTATGAAGTCTAAATGATGTCGTAATTACAGTGTTTACACAAAAATTACTTTCCAAGGGAGCTTTTAAATTGAATATAAAGTTCAACCCCTTTTTAAAAGAAGAGTTAACAGTCAAAGACCTACACTTTGCTTTACTCAAAGAAGAAATAACTTCAAAAGAATTAGTTATGTTTTACATGAATAGAATTGCAAAGTTTGATAAGGATGGTCCTAATCTTAATGCAATTATCGAGATAAATCCTCATGCTTTATTTATAGCAGAGGCTTTGGACTATGAAAGAAAGAAACAAGGCATGAGAGGGTTATTACATGGGATACCTGTTCTGCTTAAAGATAATATTGAAACAAATGATTCTATGCATACAAGCGCTGGGTCGCTTGCGCTAGAAAGCTATATTAGTAATCAAGATGCTTTCTTAGTCGAAAAGCTTCGTCAATCAGGCGCAATCATCCTAGGTAAAACAAATATGACAGAATGGGCGAATGGGATGTCATCGACAATGTGGGCAGGATATAGCTCGCGTGGCGGGCAAACATTAAATCCATATGGGGATGAGAAGCTATTCGTAGGTGGATCTAGTTCAGGGTCTGCTGTTGCTGTTGCGGCAAATTTTGCAGTCTTAGCAGTTGGAACGGAGACAGATGCGTCTATTCTAAGTCCTGCAATACAAAATTCAGTAGTTGGTATAAAGCCTACAGTTGGATTAATCAGTAGAGAAGGTATCATTCCGTTTACATATTCTCAAGATACTCCTGGACCAATTGCAAGAACGGTTGCAGATGCAGCTATTTTGTTAGGTGCTTTAACAGGGGTAGACCTTAATGATGTTGCAACCTTCAAAAGTGAAGGAATCTCTTGCAGAGATTATACTCCTTACTTGGATTCTAATGGTTTAATGGGAGCAAGAATTGGTATATTGCATAATGCAGATGAGCGTTTCTACAATTCCGAGGAATATGATGATAAATTATTTAAGCAAGCAGTTTTTCATTTAAAAGAGGAAGGGGCAGAGGTTATAGAGGATATCGAAATACCTTCCTTTCATAGAAAATGGAGCAGAGAAGTGTTACTACATGAGTTCAAGCATAGTGTAGATAATTATCTTTCCAAATTACCAACTAATTTACCAGTCCATTCACTTTCTGAATTAATTGAGTTCAATAAAAAAAATCAAGAAAAAAACTTAAAGTATGGACAAAACATGTTGGAACTGAGAGAAAATCTATCAAATACATTAACAGCTCCAGAGTATTTAAAAGCAAGAAGTGAAGATTTATACTTTTCCCAAGAGAAGGGTATAGATTATACTTTACAAAAGTATAATCTAGATGCAATTGTTTTTCCTTCCTACATCGGCTCAACGATTAGTGCCAAGGCTGGATATCCTTCCATCGCAGTTCCAGCAGGCTATATGAACAGCGGTAAACCCTTTGGGATTACCTTTGCAGGAACAGCTTTTAGTGAAGGAATATTAATTAAACTTGCTTATGTTTACGAGCAAGCTACTAAACATAGAATTAGCCCTAAAATTTAAATGGATGAGTCAAGTTCATAAATAGCAATTTACCATTCAAACACGAAAAATTTCTTTATATGGATTGTAGCGGCAGGCGGCGACGTAGGTATGAACGTGGAGACAAATAAAACATCACCCCACGGAAAGCATTCGTTGAAGCGTAGAACAACGATGATGAAGTAGCAAAAAAACCCTGAAAATTTTACTGTTTGTAAAATTTTCAGGGCTTTTGAACTTCTAAGATGCGTTTTGTCCCAGCTCTATAATTTATTGTGAATCGAATACCTTTAAATCATAAGAGTAAATACTTTTTCTTTGAACGCTTGATAATAGTTCGGATAAGCCAGTTATATCAAGGCTACTTACTCGATTGCCAT
Source organism: Psychrobacillus sp. FSL W7-1493 (assembly GCF_038004905.1). NCBI lineage: Bacteria > Bacillati > Bacillota > Bacilli > Caryophanales > Bacillaceae > Psychrobacillus > Psychrobacillus sp. FSL W7-1493. The sequence continues at coordinate 1,851,421 of NZ_JBBOSB010000001.1, forward strand.
TGTTTAAATCATATTCCTCTAAATAGTATTTTTCTTTCTTATCTTCACTATATCTTAGGACAAAAAGGGAACCATCCTTAAAATAAGTTTCTTCATTATTTCTTATTTTAGATTCACTAGCATCTTCTAAAGAGAATTTTAGCTGGATTTCTTCCGTGTTTGTATCAAAGGTGTAAACTTCCCCTAAGCCATTGATAAAGTACAACATGTCATTATATATATAAGCAGAATTCTTAAAATTATATGGAATAGTCGCCACAAGATCCTTCATATCCTTATATTCTATGAAATCATACGTTTCCTGCTGAAGAGTTTCCTTATTGATTCGATAAAGACTGGTCTTTTCGTTGAAATCATCTATCGCTGATGACAAGATTAAATAGTAATATGATTGATCTGATAATACAGGGGCTAATGCGTTAAAAAACTCATCTTTTGGTGTGTCTACTTTCGATAAATGATCAACCTCTAAGGATGTATCAAATGTTACTTCCTTTAAATTGAATTCATTTTTATCTACATCCTGGGTAAGAATATTTACCTTGTCACTTTCAACACCAGAGGCTGCGATATAAAAGGGGATTTTATCTGTTTGAAAATTTTTCTCGTTTCCAAACCGAACATCTGAACGATATCCGTTTCCGTCCTGAGCAAATCCACTGTTATAAATGCTGAAGAATATTTCCTCGTCTTGAATATAACCTGTACGTTCACCTGTGTACTGGTCAGTTTTCATTGGAAATTCCTTATATTCCTCACCCACTAGGCGTACCATATCTTTTTCCTCTAAAAAAACTTTATTTTCATAAACTACTGTGCTTCCTAACTCCAATCCCTCCATTTTTAATGCTTGGGCTTTACCTGATTTTTCAATAAAAACAGCATAACTAAATCCTTCCCCGTCTATGTCCTGATCAGCTGTAGTAGACAGATACAGAATAGCCTTTTTGTTATGTAGAAAATTTTCCTCCTCGATATCCGCTTTAGATAGAAGTAAACTGCTATTTGCTTGTGTAGGTGTGAAAAAAAGCGTGTAGGCGAAGTAAACAATAACCCCTAGGCCCATGATTCCGATTACAGAAACTATATTTTTTTTCATATAAAAAACCCTCCTAAAGGTAAAATGACAATAGGCAGCATTTCCACTGTCCTATTGTCATTCTAATGTTAAATGTTTCTTACTAGAGTTGTACCTGGTGCATCCCGCACATCTCTAGGATATACTCCAAGTCCACCATCGTCATCTAAATCTAAGTTACCGTTTAATTTATAGGCAGACCAAATTAACTTCGAACAGTTTTTGGCTCCGTTATGTCCAGTAGATCTGTTAGTTGCAAAATTATATGAATAACTCTGACCTACTTGTGAATAGGCCCAATTAGCAGCATTATTTCTATTTGTTGAAGTTGTGCTAACTGATTTAACTAGAGCACCCGAACTATCTACCTTTCTAGCAGTTGTAGAGATTGTGCGAACACCAGAAGAAGGAACGGATTCTACTATTGTAGTAGAAGTATAATAAAGTCCGACATGACCATGATCAAGATAGGCTGTTTGAGAAGGTGTGTAGTAGAAGTTACCTTTAGTACTGTTACCTACACTAACTGTTCCACCACTTGCGCCTTGAGTTTGATTGGACTTTGCTTCAGCCAATCCTTGAGCTTGATCGTTTTTTAACTCTTTATAGATTTGTTCTAAAATCTGTTCTTCCGTTTCTCCGGTGTTTTTTGCGATTTCACGAACACTGGACATCATTTCTTCAGAAGATACATCTGGTTGTAGGGACAAGATTTCATCAAGATAAGAATAGCTGTTGGCAGAGGCAAAGGAAGTCGAGAAGAGTAGCATAGCTGTTACAGATAGAGCAGCGAATGGTTTTTTCATAATACAACTCCTTTTTCATATTTTTACTACATCTTTAATTTTAATCATTTAGTACAAATTTACAATTGGGAAAAAAATCACAAAATATACCGCGGTAATTAAATTAATTGAATTTTATAAATAAAAAATCTTAATATTCTCTACGTGAAATTTAGACTCATATTAAGTATGTTTCTGTATGGGGAGCAATTAGTGACGATTGTAGCCTGATGTCATTGAGAATATAAATTAAAATATCTACTATTTTAGTTGGTAAATTTTTAATACAAATAATTGAATTTGGGAAAATAAATAGCAGTAAAGAAGGAAATGAGTTCCTTTCTCTAGAAATAATAAGAGAATGTTTATTAAGGAGGAATAAAATGGAACTAAAAACAATATTAAGAGAATGGCAAAATGAAAAAGGAGAGCTGGAAAATTTTGAGGAAGTCATAAAAGAAATGCTTATTCATATAGGCTCAGTGGATGCCGAGCTAAGAGATAGTTTAATTTACTCAACTTTTTACGGGCTCATAAAGAACGATAAATTGTCAAACGATCTCATGTTAAAAATACTAGACATCTGTTTAACAGAAGAATATTTATTTAAAGGCATAGGTGAACAAGACACCGATACAGTGTTTACTAGATCATTCTCATCTTTAGTCATTGCTTTGATTGTAGAAAAGGATAAAACAAAAGAGTTTTTGGAAAAACAGCAATTAGAAGAAGTCTATAAAAAAACGATTACATATTTACTGACAGAAAAGGATGTGAGAGGTTATGTAGATGGGAAGGGGTGGGCGCATAGTATTGCTCACGGCGCAGATCTCTTTGAATCTATTATTAGTCATCCTTCGTACGATCTATTACACGCTGAAGAATGCCTAAACGTTATAAAAGCTTGCATTTGGAAGGATACTGTTCTCCAAGATGATGAGGATGAACGATTAATCTTTGCAGTGGAAGCACTGATAGAACAAGGTTTACTGGAGGAAATGCTTGTAGAATGGGTACATAACTTTGAGAGTTTATTGGGGACAAGCTTAAAAGAACAGAATCGCATAGTCTTTTACAAATATCGATCTAATGTAATGAACTTCTTAAAATCTCTTTATTTTCGATTAACATATCTCGATCAAAATATACATACGCAGCATCAAATCAAAAAAACATTGAAAAATTTACATGAAGCTATGTACAAGAGAGAGTAATCACAGGTTCAGTACGGAAAAAGGAGAAAATAGATGACTGATCAAATAACAGTGGTATGGGGGCAACATCCAGTAAGGTTAAAGTGGCAGCGTTCAAAGTTAATAGGAAACAAAGACACAGTAACAAGTGTACACGGATGCTGCTTTCACCTAGGAAAAATGTTATTAGTTAAAGTGAAAAAGAGGGGATTTAATCTACCTGGAGGGCATATAGAAGGAAATGAAACTCCAGAAGAAGCATTACACCGAGAGGTCTTCGAAGAAGGGTATGTAAAGGGAAAAGCTACTTATATTGGGGCTATTGAGGTAAATCATGAAGAAAATCCTTACTTTGAACCAAATGGTAAGTATCCTATGATTGGTTATCAATTATTTTATCGGTTGGATATAGAAGAATGCGAGCCCTTTCAGCGGAAGCACGAAACAACGACGCGTATTTGGGTTGAACCAGAAGAAGTTCCTTATATCATTGATGATCATGATATAATCCTTTCTATCATCGACGAAGCAAAAATGATCAAGTATATAAGCTAAGTTCAAAAAAAACCTCAAAGCATTTATGCTTCGAGGTTTTTGGTTATTATTTAGCTTCTGTACCACTATCTGTACCTTCTGTCTCAGTACCTTCAGTTTCGGTAGAGGTAGTGTCATCAGTACCATCAGTTCCTGTAGTACTGTCTTGATCATCTTGAGTATCTACTTCGCCTTCATTTTCAGAATCAATTCCTGTATCATTTTGTCCATCATCTTCAAAAGTCGGGTCCTCTACTTCGATATCATTGATATCATCGTCTCCATCACCACATGCTCCTAATAGTAATGCTGAACTTAAAACTATTGGTAAAGCAAATATTCTTTTCTTCATTTTAAAATTCCTCCATTCATAGTTAGTAAAGTTTTTTCTAGGCCTACTTTATGTCTACCTCATATTTTTAACTTTAAACTTTATTCTTGAATCAATTTGAAAATAGCAAAATTTTAATATGAAAGACTTGGTAATATATATGCTATAATTTATATTTGTGTATATGGAAGAAGCTCCGAGGAGGACCATCATTGCTGCAAACATTTTTGATCAATATATTATTTATAACTTTACCTGTTCTGCTATTTGTTATCTTTATAGATAACTATAAGGGTAAAAAAAATTTATTTTATTATATATTTTCTTCAATTGTTTCTATGTTTTTGTGTATGATTTATCCAATAAGATTAGAATTAGGTTTTACAGTAGATTTAAGATATATTCCGTTTATTACTTTGGCTTTATATGGCGGCCACAAGACACTATTACCTTTATACATTACGTTAAATATTGTACGTTTCTTTGTTGGTGGAGAGGGAATGTTTCAGTCGTTTATTTTTTCAACATTGACTTTTATTATTATTCCACTGGTGCATAAAAAATTTATTAGCCTATCCCCTAAAAATAGAATAATTACAGGCATAATAATAGTATTAGTTAACGGGTTGACTTACTTAATTTCGTTATCCACCTATTTTGAAACGTTGACATCCGAATATTGGAACGTTGTTGGTTACGTTATTATTACTTATGCAGTCATTATGCTATTTAATATGATTATGATTGAAAAGATTCTGTCCAATATTAAACAGCGAGATAACTTTCTTCGTTCTGAGCGATTGCATGTGATGAGCGAGCTATCAGCATGTGTCTCTCATGAAATTAGAAATCCGCTTACAGTGACAAATGGATTTTTACAATTGTTAAGCGTTTCAAAGGATATTACACCAAACGACAAAGTTTATATAGAATATTCTCTAAAAGAGTTGAATAGAGCAGAAAGTATTTTAAATGATTATTTAGCATTTGCTAAGCCACAATCCGTCCATATGGTTCACTCTACTATGGAAGAGGAGCTCGTATATGTAAAAAATATTATGATGCCATTTGCTAAATTTAACGAAGTGGAAATCATTCTTGAGTTTCAGAACACAGCGAAGATTAAATTTGACTCAAATCAAATGAAACAATGCATTATTAACTTAATAAAGAATGGTGTTGAAGCGATGAAGGGCAAGGGGGGGATTCTTTTTGTCCAAGCTGTACAACTAGGAAAACACCTTGTTATTACCATTAAAGATCAAGGTATTGGGATGTCTTCAGAAGAAATAAGTCAGTTAGGGAAGCCTTATTACTCGAATAAAAAAGAAGGAACTGGTCTTGGTATGCTGATGGTTTATGGGACAATCTCCAAGCTAAAAGGAAATGTAGAAGTAAAAAGTAAGAAGGGTAAAGGAACGACATTCACTCTGACTTTACCAGTTTAAAAGGAAGTGCTAAATATTAGTGCTTCTTTTTTTAGTATAGAGTCACTTCCATTTAGGTAAGCTCAACTTTTAGTATCACTATAAGCAGCCTGGAGTTTTAGATATGTACAATGAACAATATAGGGAGGGTATTTTATGGCATTATTAAATCCAACTCTGTTTGCAGAATGGATCGAACCTCATTCATTCGAATGGTACAACCAGCTTGGGAAACAACAAGGAGAATATGCTTATTCATGGAATTCTACTATTTTAAAACCTAATGGAGAAATTCTTTTCGATGAGGAGGTTAAAAAAATGATTGCGTCTAAAAAAGTATTAGATGTTGGATGTGGTCATGGAGAATTCGCTATCGAATGTAGCCCTATTGCAAAAGAAATAGTAGGATTTGATGTAACTAACCTCTTTATTGAACAGGGAAAAAGAAAGAAGCCTGATAACGTCTCTTTCGTGCAAGGTAGCACGAAAGAAGAGTTGTCCTTTTCAGAAGATGAATTTGACTGTGCATATATTCGGAAAGGGCCCACATCAGGATATCTTGCTTTGACGCAAACTGTAAAAAAAGGTGGAGCTGTACTCGGATTGCATCCTGGTGATGATATGGACAAGGAACTTCCTATTTTATTTCCAAATCTCTTTCAAGCCAAGTTACCAAGAGATTCAACATTAAAGGCTATACAAAAAAGATTAAAGACAGCGAACTTTGATAAATGGGAAATCGAAACGGTGAGCAATATAGAAATACTACACAGCCCTATGGACATCATAAATAAAAGATGTTTTGGACAGCATCCATTCGTGACAGAGAAAATTAAAAATGAAAACCTAAACGAGATAACGGAGATTTTTGGTCTCCATGAGATGAATGGCTTACCTATAACGAACTCTTACTATATTGTTCGGGCAACAGTTTAATCGTTACCAATGAACTTGCTTCTTCTTTCTAAAAGTAAGTTATCTCTCCATTCTCCATTATGCTTTCCAATTCGCTCTCGATATCCCACCACTCTAAAACCGTTTTTCTTGTGAAGTTCTATACTAGCTTTGTTTTCTGGAAATATACTTGCCTGTAGCATCCAATAGCCTTGTTCTTCTGAACTAGCGATTAACTTTCCAAGTAACTTATTTCCAATACCTAAACCGATTGCTTTTGGATGAACGTATATACCTACTTCCCCAACTCCTGCGTAAACAGCCCTGTATGAGACAGGGCTAAGTCTGCACCAGCCTTTTACCGCTTCATTATGTAGCATGACGAAAGTACATATCTTGTCCGCTTTTGAAATCCATTGTTCATATGAAGATGGGGCACTCGTCTCAAAGGTTGCGTTACCAGTAGAGATACCTGCTTCATAAATATACTTGATTTGCTCCCAATCTTTTTCATTTGCTAGCCTCATTTCCATAGATACTCCCCCCTTATAAAAAATATAAGTATTTGAATTGTAAATGGCAAGAAATGTTTTCTTTACAAATATAATTTAAACGTTTAAAATTAGTTAGCCTAACTAACTAATTTAGGGGGAATTGAAATGCAACCATTTTTTACTACTCTAAAATTGATTTCTCGACCATATAGTGGCAAAATGCATGATTTATTGATGCCACTAGGCTTAACAGAAATACAGTGGGGACTGATACGTATTTTGCAAGAAGAGGGGCCTTCAACCTTTACGGATGTAGCAGCTTATTGGAGAGTAGAAAAGCCGTCCGTAACTCCGATTGCTCAAAAGCTAGTAGATCAAGACCTAATCTACATAGGGACAGGCCAGGATAAGCGACAAAAAGTGATGCATTTAACAAGTCTAGGTGTTTTGAAATATAAGGAAGCAAAATTAATAGTAGAAGCCTTTCAAATGGACCTATTAAAAGGTATCACGGAAGAGGAAAGAAAAATTACAGAACGAGTATTAGAAAAGCTACTTGTTAATTTAAAGGGAAGATGATGGCAGTGATAAAAGAAAAATTATGGACAAAGGAATTTCTTTTCATTTCCTTGATCAATTTTATAATTACTTTAATGTTTTACTTATTAATCGTTACGATTGCTTCTTATGCTCAGTCAGAATATGGAGCAACTACTAGCACAGCAGGTCTAGTATCAAGTATTTTCATAATAGGGTCTCTAATAGGCAGATTAGGGGCAGGTAGAGCAATAGGGAATATAGGGACTCAAAAAACATTGTGGATAGGATTATTATTTTTTACGATTACATCTGCCTTATATTTTGCGACTTTTAATATTGGACTTCTTATTGTTAATAGACTACTTCAAGGGATTGCTGTTGGTATTGCAGGAACAGCTACCGGCACGATTGTTGCTCAAATCTTACCGAATACTCGTAAGGGAGAAGGCATAGGCTACTACAGTTTAAGTGCCATATTAGCAACAGCAATAGGTCCATTTCTAGGCATTCTATTATTGAAAATGGAAGGTGGATTCCAATGGATTTTTGCTATGAATGTAGTGCTTTCGGTTGTGTGCTTAATCATCTACGCGATTGTAAAGATAGATGTGCCATTACCTAAATTTCCAAATCAAGATATGGAAAAAAGCTCATTTATATCGAAATTTATAGAGCCTAGAGCTATACCTATCTCTTTTGTGGCATTATTAATCGGATTTAGCTATTCTGGTGTCATGTCCTTTTTATCCTTCTATGCTGAAGAGATAAATCTAGTAACTGCAGCAAGTTATTTCTTTTTAATTTATGCTATAGTCGTTATTTTTTCTCGTCCTTTTACAGGAAAGCTGATGGATACTAGAGGAGCTAATATTGTAACGTATCCTTGTTTAGTTTTGTTTGCTATCGGTATGTTTTTATTCAGCCAGGCAACTGCTGGGTGGATGCTTTTACTTGCAGCAGCACTCATTGGGGTCGGTTATGGTAACTTTAATTCAATCGCTCAAAGTGTAGCAGTGAAGGTAACTCCACCACATCGATTTGGTCTTGCAACATCCACTTATTTTATTTTATATGATATTGGATTAGGAGTAGGTCCATTCCTATTAGGCTTCGTAGTACCGTATAGCGGTTATCGTCCTATTTTTCTTTCCATGGTCTTTTTGATACTAATTTGTATTCCTATTTATTACTTACTGCATGGTAGAAGAGATAAAGAACTTTTAAAAATATCCTGAATGAATTAACTTCATAATCTTTTTTGTAAAACAGTTAGAGATAGTATAAAAAGTAGACATGTTAAAACACGACCTTCATACTTATAGAAAATAAAGGGAGCGTGTTTATTATGATAAGGACAAGTAGAGAAATGCGTGATTATCTGGTGAAATTGGTAATCGAAGATGGAAGAAAGGCAACCGAATTAGGATATGAACATGGGATCAAGCCGCAAAGAATTCGTGCCTGGGTAAGGGCCTACAACAAGAAGCAGGAGCTTTCAAATAATGAACATCTCATCTCTTCTACAGAACTGAAAAGACGCATAGCAGAGCTAGAGAAGAACGAAAAAGAACTGAAGGAGGAAAATGAAATCTTAAAAAAGGCCATGCATGTCTTCGCCAAAGGCCACACGTGATATTTACGTTCATAGAGGAACATCAAAATGAGTTTCGCGTGGTGAAGATGTCTGAAGTTTTAAAGGTTTCAACTAGTGGTTATTACAAATGGTTGAGAGAAAAAGAGAAACGGAACAGAATTCAAGAGGAAAAAGAAGAAATCAACCAACTCATCCGAACCAGCTTCATTGAAAGTCATGGAACTTATGGCAGCCCGCGAATCGCAAAAGATTTGGAGGCGCAAGGTGTTCACGTGTGTGAGCGGACAATAGGGAAACGAATGAACGAGATGGGACTCCGTGCGACATCAGCGACCCCTTACGTGGTGACGACGGATTCCAATCACCAACATCCTATCTATCCAAATCTGCTTGAACGCAAATTCTTGGCGGAAGCACCTAATACCGTATGGGTAACAGATATAACGTATATCTGGACTATACAGGGGTGGTTATATCTGGCGAGCGTGATGGACCTTTTTTCACGAAAAATTATTGGCTGGAGTATTAGAGACAATATGAAAAAAGAATTACCCTTCGAAGCCCTCCAACAGGCAATTATGATAAGGGACCCAGGGGAAGGACTAATTCATCACTCGGACCGTGGATCGCAATATTGTTCGCAGGATTATACCGGGTTATTGACCGAAAGAGAAATGAAGGGCAGCATGAGTCGCAAGGGAGATCCTTATGACAATGCCTGTATCGAGTCGTTCCATGCGACGATCAAGAAAGAGTTGATCTACCGCCATAAATGGGAGACGCGTGAGCAAGCAATCAAAGCGGTTGGGCATTATATTGACCAATTCTATAATACGAGAAGAAGGCATTCCACGTTGGGTTATGTGAGTCCTGTAGACTTTGAACAAGCGTTCAATAAAAGTTGTCTTTTGGCTGCAGGGTGAGAAAATCAGAGATGGTGGAAATAGGATAGGTATGGTTGTGACCTATCCTGTTTTCACCATCCCAGCAAGCGACAGCGCGGTAGTGGAAGAAAAAAAGTTGTGAATTAATTTGTCTACTTTCTTTACAGAAGACCAGTATGCACTTGGAGGAGAATGGTGTTATCGGATTTCATAAGGCTGTTATGCCCCAGCTATTATTAATTGTTAATGGAGAGGGATGGGTAACTGGTAATGAACAAACGAAGATACAGGTAAGAGCTGGAGATGCAGTTTTCTGGGAAAAGGGAGAGGGACACGAAACGATGACAGATACTTTATTAACTGCCATAGTGATAGAGGCAAAGGAATTGAAACCAGAGGAATTTATGCCATTGAAAGAGGTATCTAATCGATGAAGTGGGATGACGCTACAAATCAAGTCAAAGAATTTACCATACAAGTAATAGACGAAATTCAAACGGTGATAAAAGAAAATAGTGTCGGTTTTTATTTACACGGATCTCTAGCCTTAGGAGGGTTCAATCCGTTAAGTAGTGACATAGATTTAATGGTAGTGACAGAAAAAGCCTTATCATTACACGAAAAATTAACATTAACCGAGTTTTTTTTAAAGTCGTCTAACAAACCTTTCCCAATAGAAATTAGTTTTATGAATAGAAACCAGCTAGAAAAATGGGAGTATCCACCAGCCTATGATTATCATTATAGTGAGTACTGGAGAGAAAGATACGAAAAAAACAAAAAGCAATGGCTTATAGATGAGTATAGAGATGCTGATTTGGCTGCCCACATCACTATCATTAACTACAAAGGAATATGTCTTAGAGGTGAATCAATAGAGCATGTATTCCCGAATATTCCTATGACTGATTATATCGATTCAATTTTGGAAGACTATAGAGACTGTTTGAGTAACATTGAGAAAAAACCAGTTTATTGCATATTAAATATGCTAAGGGTATACCGTTATTTAAATGATGGTACTATTTTCTCGAAAATGGAGGCTGGTAAGTGGGGAGTAACATATTTACCTGAAAAGCATAGCCAGCTAGTGAATCTTGCCATAGACATCTATAAAGGGAAGAGGTCTGATTTACAGTTTAAGACGGAAATTTTAGTAGCATTTAAAGAGTATATAAAAGAAGAAGTAAACGCTTTACTAACCTTAAGGTCAGGTAGAATAGATGAAAATTAAAGATATATACATAGAGCTATGTGTAGAGGATAATTTTATCGGTATTGGTTCTACTCGCAAAGTATATAAATATAATGATATGGTGATTAAAAGATTTTTACATCCAATAGGATATAAACAAGGGATAAACGAGCAATATATGTATGATTTCTTGGAGAAAGAGAGCTTAGCAGAGCACGTAGCAAAGGTAACTTATTTAGATGAACAAATACTAATACAACCTTATTTTAAACCTTTACCATTGGAAAATGGGTGTTCGTATGAATTAGATCTTATCCATGATAGTCGTTTAACAGATGACCTGAAGCATGCAATTCATCTTATTGACTCAAAGTTAGATGGTTTTGACTTTTTGGATAGCAGAAATTACGGATTAAATGATAAAGGCAATTTAATATTAATTGATTATGGGATGACAAAACAACTGTATGAGAACGAATGGGTGCCCTTAGCAGAATCAGGTATATTACCGCAAATCTTTTATAATCAATGTGTAATCTGTGGCTTGAAAAAGGAGCTACGAATGTATGGCGATGGGGACTCAGACCACCGCTGTATTGAATGTGGAAAAGAATAATTCAGTATATAAACCTTCTATTAAAAACTTTAAAAAAACGGACAATAAACAAGCTTGGATGTACCATGTTTGTTTATTGTCCGTTTATTATTATTTCAAGTCTTCTGCTGGTAATGTATTGTGTAAGGAAGGAGGAGCTGGGCTTAAGACTGGCTTGGGAGGTAATTTTTACAGCTTTGTTAAAGTTATTGGTTGATTTTGACTAACCATTCTTTTTTATAGTGACTGTAAACATAAACAAAGGAACTTTCAATTGGCTATTAAGAACATAAATAGATGATGAAATTGGGGTTGGGTACAGTTTTACGGCTATGTTTATGCGAGTAAATTTATAAGCACTTATCGATGCATTAAAGCTGTTCCCATTTATTGATTGAAGCGCCAGACGGCGACTCCTACGGGATGAGTGAAACAGATAAGTCATCTCAACCAGCGCGTAAGCGATGGGTGATGGCTTATCGCTCACGCCGAGGAAAGCGGCCGGCTGGTGCGAAAAATCAATTTTACCCTCTGTTCTAAGATTTCTTTGCATCATCAATCAATCCTACCCTTCAACATAGCCTTTTAAAAGAAATATCCAACATGATACGAGGAAAATTAAGGCAATATGATAGCATATCACCTAAGATCTTTAAAAAACAATTAAGGGTTTACTCGAAAAATGAAAAAGAGATTTCTCTTTCATTTATTGAATTCATATAAATAATTGAATTGTAATATTATTCTCTATTAAAAATTTAATCAATAATAAGATTAATAATAAGTAGAAAAGGGGAATGTATAACTAAATAGAAAGAAAAGATAGGGGGGACTTTTTTGATATATGTAAAATTAATTGGACAAATAATCTTAATTTCTTTATTTATTTATTATGTGAGTGGCAAATTAATGGGTTCTCAAATAAACTTTATGAAAAGAGTGCTTTCTGTATTTATAAGCTTAGTATTTACGCTATTTGTGTACTGGTATTCATATTTACAGAGCGTTGATGTTTTTTCGGAGAACTTTGCTTATTCATTTATGGATGTGAGCACTATTATATGGATTGGTAGCATGCTATTAATATCCATGCTGTTATATTTGTTCTTTGAGCTATTTAGTCCAATGGATTCAGGAGAGCGAAAAGAAAGTGGAATAAAACCTAGGCCGTTTCTTTTGAGGATAAGAAATCAATGGAGAGGGCAAAAAAGGATGCGACAAGTCATCCAAATTGCTGTGAAAAATGGTATTTCAAGAGCAATGAAATACTCAAGGTACAGAAATAATGATCATGAAATGGCTATTGCTTTTCGGAATACGTTGGAGCAGGCTGGTGGAATATTTATTAAATTTGGTCAGGTGCTTTCCACTCGTCGAGATCTATTTTCTCCAGTATTTATCAAAGAGTTAGAAAAGCTACAGCAAAACGTAGAACCTTTGAAGGAATCAGAAGTAAAATCTATACTTGAAAAGTCTTTGCCCTATAAAATGGAGGATATGTTCTCGTATTTTGACATGATTCCAGTAGCTTCTGCATCAATTGGTCAAGTACATAAAGCCATCTTAAAGGATAATAACCAACAGGTTGTTGTTAAGCTTTTGCGACCTGATGTTAAAAGTATGATAAGAGATGATTTAAATATATTGCTAGAGTTTGTTCGATGGCTAACAGATAAATCATCTTGGGCTGCACGACTCGGCCTTTGTGAGCTAGCCTTAGGATTTGCACAAAATTTGAAGGAAGAAGTAAATTTCGAAATCGAAAAAAGAAATGTTTTACAAATAAAAAAAGCGCTAGAGGAGAGTAAATACGAAGTTAAGATTCCTCATGTTTATGCTGAGCTTAGTAATGACTGTATCATCGTTTTTGAACATGCATACGGTCAGAGTGTCGCGAACGGGGATTCTTTGTTTCAATCACTGAATATCGATCGTGAGCAATTTGCTCGCACAGTTTTATATTCCTTTTTTGATCAAATATTAAATTCAGGGATATTCCATGCCGACCCTCACCCTGGGAACATATTCATCGATAAAGCAGATGGAACGCCAATATTGCTAGACTTTGGTGCTGTTGGTAGATTGGCAGAGCCCCAACAAGAAGGTATGAAGATATTTTTAATGGGGATTCAACATAATGATGCCGACATGCTTTATGATGCGATTACTTTACTTGTAGAAGATCACGAGCATATAGATCGGGTAAAAATGGAACAGGCGCTTTCGCAAATCCTTCTTCGCATATCGTATGTGGAACAAATACCAACGGAAGAACTAATTCAAGCCTTCTTTAAAGTCGTTAGAGATTTTGGACTATCTTTTTATCCTTCGGTTGGTATAGCTTTACGTTCTATTGTTACGCTAGAGGGCACTTTACATTTAGTTCAACCAAATTTTGATATTTTTACAGAAGCAAAGGAATATTCTTCACATTACTTGAGTTCTCTCTTTAAGAAACCTTTCAGAGATCCAGGTGCTACAAAAGAGCGACTAGAGGAAGAATTCGCTTTAATGATTCCAGCTTTACGAAAAATTCCAAGACGAGTGGATAAGCTAGTTCAAAAAGTGGAAAGTGGAAAAATAATATTACACCATGATATCTTTTCCGACAAAAATAATGCTGAATTCGTAACCAATCTATTTTCTCGTTTTATATTATTACTAGTTGGAATCACTTTTGGAATTATCTCTTCTTCACTACTAGCTATTGCTCAATTCATTGATGCTGTTTATGCAGTCTATTTAAATGCTGCTGCCTTTGTTGGGCTATTTCTGTGTGCAGTGTTATTAGTGCGACTATCAATACAAGCGATTCGTTTAATGAAAAGACGTTAATTATTGACTGAAGACAAACTAAAAGTTGTCTTCAGTTTTTTTTTAAAAGTATAAAACCATCATTCCTTAATCTAATGGAATATTAGGCTTTACCCATAGTTTAGAATAATCCACATAACCAAAGTGCTTTATCTTAATGTTCATTAAGTCTGATGAAAAAGGGATTTGCCGTTTCGAATAGTATAAAGGACAAACCAATGAATCTTCTATGAGCATACGATCCATTTCGTTATTGAGAGCTGTCCATTTATCAAATGGAGTAATGGGATATTCTTTTAATTTGGTTTGATATTTCTTTTGTCCTTTTAATACAGCAGCTAATGGGGAATAGCCATTCATAAGAAAATGAAAAAATGAATAATTTTGATTCATCTCAAAGATTTCTCCATGTATATATAAGTCAGCCTCAGGATTTAATTCCCTATTTAATAGATTGTCTTTAAAGGAGACTGTGATAATATCAACGGGAATGCCATTCTTAGTAAGTATTTCTTTTAACCAGTGTGAAGAGTTGTTAGTGTATTTTACTAGTTTTAATACAATAGGTTTCTTGAACTTCGGTCGAGGTATGTTATGTAATTCATATGGTGTACTTATTCCAATTAAGCATCCTTCTTCATTAGGTAAAAGTCTGTCATCCGCCGTATTTATCTCGTGCCGGTATTTCGAAATAATGTAATGAAGATAGTGTCTTTGGTCTATATCTAATTGAGGACTAATCAAAACTACTCCAAAGCCTGAGTCACTTTCGATGGGAAAATAGGTTTGCTGATTGGAGGACGTGCGATATACATTTTCGAAATCCTCTGGAACTTGAATAAACTCTATTGTATCTAAAAGAGGTCTTTCGCCGTAAAAGTCTTTAAATGCGACTAATGTAGTAATGGATGGACCATTTTCCTCCACATAGTAGCAGCCTGTCCCATAAACAAAGTCTAAATGCTCCTTATAAATACTGGCATTCATGCTACCTAAAAGCTGCAAGCAGTAGCTACAACCTGCCGGATATGTAATATCAACTATTAGAGGAGTAATTGCCTCTATTTGTTTAATTGGCTCGCAGAGCAAACGAAATTGCTGATTATTTTTAAGTTTCCGAAGGCAATATACTACATCCTCTGCAGTGAGGATGGAACCGTCATGAAAAGCAATATCTTTTTTTAGGTAAAGACGAAGCTTCGAGTCTGTCATATCCCAGCTATGACTAAGCTCTGGAGATACTATTCCGCTTTCATCAACAGAAACTAGACGATTGTATACCGTAGCAACAATATTAGCACTATTTGCGTCTGCTGCTTTTAGTGGGTGAAGTGTGAGAAAAGGATTTTTCCTTGGAACAATAAGCTTATCGTTTATTTGTTGCTCAAAGCCAATTTTGTTTCGGAACTTTTTCATTAGTCTTTGGCGACATTCTGTCGACCAATCAAACATTAAGTATTTGCTGCTTATTTCTGCACTTTCATGTTCTAAAATCTGCATGACTTGCTCCTCGAAACAAGCCTCAACATTTTTTAACCACGTTAACTGTGAGGAATTCCCTCTTCCTTTACCAGAAATAAATTTAATCCATCCCTCTGAAGACCATCTTTGTAAATATCGTTTTGTTTGCTTAGTGCTGAAGCCTATTATAGTTGCAATTTCTTCCTGCTTTATGTTGCCAGAGGGAACAGTGTTCCAAAGGGTTAATAATGAACGATCCATGTCATACACCTCTATAAGTGGACAACTTTAGTCTATTTGTCCATTTTTATATTAAAAAGTCTAGTTTAATATACTAAATACAGAGGAGGAGTACAACATGAAATGGAAAAACTACCCACAAAATATTAAAGTTCGATTAATAACATCTTTTTTTAATAGAGCAGTTTCATCGGCTGTTATGCCTTTTATGGCATTGTTCTTTGCTCAAGAGATGAGCAAAGTATGGGCTGGTTTATTTTTAATAGGTACAGTATGTGTAAGTTTTTTAATCAGCCTAATTGGAGGTTATATTTCGGACCGTTTACCAAGAAAGGGTTTATTAGTAATTACATCTCTCTTAAGTGGGTGTATGTTCGTTTGCATGACCATTAGCTTGCTACCTAAATCTAATATCATTTGGATGTTCGCAACCGCTTATACGCTATATATTATTACAAGCAGTTTAGGGAGGCCTGCTATGCATGCAATCATCATCGATTCTACTTCTCCTGATAATCGAAAAGAAGTATATGCGCTGGATTACTGGCTTACCAATTTGTCTATGGCTATAGGGGCTGCATTAGGAGGATTGCTATATTTAAACCATCAGATTGAATTGTTTACGTTACTCTCTTTTACATCTTTATGCCTTCCGATCGCATATAAAATTTGGTTGGTGGATGGACATAATAAGCTTTTAGAAAAGCAGCACAAAAATGTTTTTGTTGATCTCATACATAATTATAAAATTGCCTTTCAAGATAAACCGTTCGTCCAAGTAGTCGTTGGGTCCATGTTCATTTTTGCTGCCGAGTTTTCTTTAAACAGCTATATAGGTGTAAGGCTAGCGGAAACTTTTGAGTCGGTCCAAATAGGAGACTTCGAGCTTGCCGGAGTTAGAATGCTAAGTTTACTTAATATAGAAAACATGCTTTTAGTAGTTTGTTTGACTTTTTTCATCAATAAAATAACGGATCGTTTTAGCAATAAGCATGTATTACTAGTAGGTCTAGCCTTATATAGTATTGGATACATAACGATAACATCTGCCAATACATGGTATATACTTATATGCTTTAATTTAATAGCTACGGTTGGTGAGTTAATATATTCCCCTGTAAGAAATGCCGAGCAAGCAAATATGATACCCGCAGACAAAAGGGGATCTTACTCCGCATTTTCCAACTTTTCATTTAGCGGGGCAGACTTAATCGCTCGCTCCACGATTATTATCGGGGCATTTTTAATACCGACCATGATGTCAGTATATATTGGAGTTATCCTTATGATTGGAATCGGTTTATTATATGCAGGGTTATTCGTAAGGAAACTAGTCGTAGTTGTATAAACTACTTTTCGTCTGTTTATTCTTGAAAATATTTGTTTAAAAGTCTTGGAGTAAATGAAGAGGCTGGAACATAATTAGTCTCCCTTATGGGTGTGTGGAATAGACATGCCCTCAGGAAAGCGTCCGCTGAAGCGGAGAATAACGATTAAGAAGTAGTAAAAAAGCCTTGAAAATTTTACAAACAGTAAAATTTCAGGGCTTTTGAACTTCTTAGGTGTGATTAACCAAGCCCCTTTTTAAAATTTGGATGCTGGTGCTTTCTGTATCTGGCTGACACGTCCCGCAATTCTACCCATTTAAAATAATATTTTAAAAATTCAATTGTTTCTTATAATGTTATTTTATATACTGTAATTAATAATTATCAGAAAATTAAATTTAATGGAGGAGGGAATTATGCTAAGGAATATTATAAATGAATACTTAGTAGCTAAGAAGATACCGGGAGGCGTTATTCATGTTCAGCAAGGCGATGTAGTGCTATATAGGGACAGCTTTGGATCTTTCGTTACGAATACTGGTGAAGTAAAGGAAATCACAATGGAAACTGTTTTTGATATCGCATCCTTAACCAAAGTAGTTGCAACGTTGCCAGCCACGCTAGTTTTGCTAGACAAAGAACGGTTATCTCTAGAGGATTCTGTTCAGAAGTATATTCCACATTTCCGATATCCAAATATTAATATTGAAAACCTTCTTTATCATAATAGTGGTCTACCTGCAGATTTATCCCCGCCAGTAAAAAGAGGAGAGAATCGAGATATTTTAGAAGAGATACTTAGTGTCGATCCAATTTTCAAACCAGGAAAAACAGTAGTTTATAGCGATTTAGGGATGATTTTGTTAGGGAAAATTATTGAGGAGGTGTCGGTAGAGTCTTTCGATAAATTTGTAGAGAGGGAAGTTCTCATACCAATGGGGATGAAGAATACGACATTTAATCCAAAAGAAGAAGTTAGAAGTCTTATAGCATCAACTGAATATATGAACGGGAGCTATGTTCAAGGGGTAGTACACGATGAAAAAGCATATATGTTAAATGGGGTATCAGGTAGTGCAGGATTATTCTCGTGTTTAGATGACCTTGTTCAATACGTGCATTACTGGTTACATCCATCTGAACAAACTGTATTTAATCCTGCATGGTTACAAGACTGTAATCAAAAACTTTTTAAACACAGGGGCCTAGGCTTTGAAGTATGGAATGGCAAAGATGCCGAAGTTACAATCAGTACTAACTGGCCCATTGGCTCATTTGGGCATACAGGCTTTACTGGAACTTCCATATGGATGGACCCAAAAGAAAAACTATTTGTGGTGCTGTTAACTAATGCTATACATTATGGGAGGGATGTACCAAAGAAAGAGTTTAGACTGGGGATTCATGAAAGCGTTTACGAGATGTTTATAAAAAAGGGGAGTAATAACTATGAAAAGTTGGATTAAAAATGGTCTATCTATTTTTTTGATTATTTTAGTTACCTTCATTATAGCGGCTTGTTCAGATGATAAAGAAAATAGTTCGTCCTCACCTGGCTCGGATAGAGATGGAGACAAAGTTGCCACATCAGGAGAAAAGGAAACAGTAAACTTAACCATTGGAAGCTGGAGAACAGAGGATGTTTCGAAATATGAGAAAGTAATCGCACTTTTTAACGAAACACACCCGGAAATACAAGTAGATTTTAACCCGACTAAAAATACAGAATACAATACAGTGTTAAATACTGCACTTCAAGCAGGAGAGGGACCTGACATTTTTCATTTAAGACCTTATGGTGCAGGATTAAAGCTAGTGGATGCTGGATTTGTAGAGCCGATTAGTGATTTAGAAGGGTTAGGTCAGTATTCAGATGAATTTCTAGCTGCATCTCGAGGTGCTGACGGAGAGCAATACGGGGTTCCCCTAAATATTAGTTCCACTCAATTCTTCTATAATAAAAAGATATTTGCAGACCAAGGAATTGAAATTCCTACTACATGGGATGAGTTTATAGAAGTGAATGAGAAGCTATTAGAAGCCGGAGTGACGCCTATTGCAATGGGAACTAAAGAAGGTTGGTTGTTGTCGTTAACCCATGGAATAGTTGGAGCAGGGGTTGTTGATGGAAATACCTTTGCAGAAAAGCTTATCAAAGGAGAAACGGATTTTACTGATTCGGCATTTAAAGAGTCCATTCAAGTAATGAATGACTTAAAGAAATACTTCCCAAAAAACTCTGAGGGACTAGGAATGGATGATATCCGCACGATGTTTGCAATGGAGCAGGCAGCGATGTTCCCACTTGGGAGCTGGGAAATTCCAGTAGTGAATGATTTAAACGGAGACTTGGATTATGGGTATTTTGCAATGCCGTCTAAGCAAGGAAATCAAACAGTAACCTCGTGGGTTGATGGTTCATTTGCGATAAATGCAAATTCTAAAAACAAAGAAGCAGCTAAGGTGTTTCTTCAGTTTTTAACAACAAAAGAATTTGGAGAACTTTTTGTGAAAGAATTTAATATGATTAGTGCAATTCCTGGTATCAGTTCAGAAGATGAGCTTCTTAGTGAGCTAAGTAAAGCGGTAGAAACAAGTTCAACCCCGTATTATTGGGTTATTAATTTTACAGGTGGAGATCCTACTACAAAAACTGTTTTAGAAACAGAATTACAAGGAATGTACCTTGGCGAGGTTACACCAGAGGAAGTAGCGGATAAGGTGCAAAAAAGTGCAGAATCCTGGTTTTCCCCCTTTCAATAAATAAGTAAGGAGGCTGTGATTTATGTCAGAACAAACAGCTCCAGTAAAACGTTCAAAGAAGGGGAAAGGGTGGACTATCCACCTTTTCCCCATCCCTATATTAATCATTTATGGGATGTTTGTACTCTATCCTATACTAGCAGCACTATCATATAGCTTCTTCTCCTTTAAAGGATTCACAAGAGATTCCTTTGTTGGTTTGGATAACTTTGTCACTCTCTTTACTACCGAGCCTTATGGGTCCATGTTTAGGAATGCTTTTTCCCATAATGTCCTTTATTTTTGCGTACAAATGGTTGTCATGAATGGCCTTGCGTTTCTTTTAGCTTTTATAGTCTATAAAAAAGTAAAAGGTGCTGAATTTTTCAAAGTAGCTTTTTTCTTACCGCGGTTATTATCAGTTATTGTAGTTGGTTTCTTGTGGAAGCTAATCTTAAATCCTAACTTTGGTACACTCAATCTTATTTTAGGAAAGCTTGGTTTAGAAAATCTACAAAGAGCATGGTTGGGTGAGCCAGAAACCGCTTTAATTTCTATTATTCTAGTAAACTGTTGGTTCGGCTTGGGCTTTGGTGTACTAATATTTTTAGCTGGTTTCCAAAGTATCCCTGGCGAACTCATCGAAGCTGCAAGACTGGATGGAGCAAAGGGGACCTCCATGTTACGAAAGATATACATCCCATTAATGATTCCATCTATTTTGATTATGACGGTTTTGACCTTTATTCAATCCTTCGAAGCATTTGAGCTCGTTTATGCTATGCAGGGCTCGATGGGAGAACCATATTACTCAACAGATACAATGGCAGTATTTTTTTACCGACTTGCCTTTGGTAGCTCCACTGCTTCTAGTTCATCGGCAATTGGACTTGGCTCCGCACTTGCGACCGTTTTATTTTTCTTCATATTAATATGTACAATGATCTTCCTAAAGTTTATGAATAAAAAAGAAGTACAAATGTAAGAGGTGAATAGTATGGAGAAAAATACAATTTGGACCAGGCCGTTTTATTATATTATTATGTTCGGAGTTGCTACCGTCAGCTTATATCCAATTTTTTTAATGTTTATGTCCTCTTTTAAATCTAGTTCGGAGATATTCAAGAATCCCTTAGGATTACCTACAAGCTTTAGTCTAGATACGTACAGAACGTTATTAAATAAGATTCCATTTGACCAATATTTTTATAATAGTGTCATGGTGAGCGTTACTTCTGTAGTTCTAGTCGTGTTATTTTGTTCTTTGGCTGCATTTTATATTGCTCGATTTGACTTTAGTTGGAATAATGCGATTTTCTTTTTGTTTTTGCTAGGAATGATGATTCCGATAAAGCTTGGGATAGTTCCGTTATTTATCTTAATGCGTGATCTAGGCCTTATCAATTCTTTATGGTCTTTAATACTTATGAATATAGCTACTGGTGCCCCTATTACAATGCTTATTTTAACAGGCTTTTTTAAAACGTTACCGATGGAACTCGAGGAGGCGGCAAGGATGGATGGGGCTGGGAACCTTCGTACCCTTTGGCATGTACTTCTTCCACTTATGCGACCTGCTTTAGGAACAGTTATCATTATCAACTTTATAGCTGCTTGGAATGACTTTTTCTTCCCGCTAATATTTATAACTGAAAAGGCAAAAATGACGATTCCGGTTGGTATGCTTTCCCTTTTTGGGGAGCATTCTGCTGACTGGGGCTCTTTGTTTGCAGGGCTAACATTAGCTTCATTGCCTATGATGGTTCTTTTTCTTCTTGCATCGAAGCAGTTTATGGAAGGGCTAACGGCAGGAGCGGTTAAATGATTGGACACAGATTAAAAAGGCAGGCAAGGAGATAAAAAGATTGATGTAGAAGTAAGATAGCTTTTGGTAAAAGGATTCTCCTTGATTCCAAAAATAGCGAAACCTCTCCTCTATAAGAAGAGCTTCATCATATTACTGAATTTCCTCGTGAGGCACATCTCTCGGGGTTTTTTGATGATTATAGAAAATATCGCGTCTTCATATGCAGACTAATACATTTCTATGCGTAGAAAAATCAGTCATACCGCAATCGACATTCCGAAATTCTAATAAATATCCCTTTGTACTAACAGTCAGGGAGATGGCGAATGTTTTATAGAAGTTAATCGTATATATAAAGATAAGTGTATGATTTTTGTAGATAAGGAAGTGTTAAAGGTGAAACTAATTTCTAAATCACCTTCCTCTAAGAATGGGAAAAAGTTATTTTTATTACTACTTATTTTTGCAATAGTTCTTAGCACCGTTTGGTTACTTAAAAGTGGCAACAGCACTAATGTCTCGGGAGATTTAACTGAAAGTATCCATATTGCTGCAAGTTCTCTGCTGAAGGAAGACCCCACTATTTCTGAGTTCACAATTGACACGATAAAGCTAAGTCATAAAAACAAAGAGTCAGAAGAGGTATATATAATAACTTTCTCCATTAAACCTACAGATCCAACAAATTTTATACTGACAGGAGGAGGGATTAAGGGCGAAAATGGGTGGATCAATGAAAAAGTGAATTATGTAACGGTCAAGGATAACGAGACGCTAGTATTCAGCGCTACACCTATGGAGGGGCATTAAAATAGGAAAAGTAAAAACAGTGTGGGCTTCTGGGGTTTAAGATTCAGACTACTAGAGTTGTTGCCTTGCCAAGATCATCGATTGTTATTTATGTAAATTACGATTACTTTTATGAAAGGGGAGCTAGCCTTGAAGCTAATCTCAACTACGCCATATCAAAAAATCTTAATGCTTAAATTATCTTTTTTGATTCTTTGTTTTCTTTTAGTTATGGCTGTTCCTTTTTGGTTTTTCTTTTTAAGGGGAGGTTCAGCAGAAGATGAGCTAAGAGAACGAATTACCGATACAGCAACGGAGAATTTGAAAAATGATGACATGGTAACCGAATTTACTTTAGATGATTTAGAGCTAAGCTATACAAATGATGCTTCTGAAGACGTATATAGATTAGAATTCTCAGTTAAGAGCATAAATCCAGATAGTTTTATATTAGCTGGAAGAGGTGTAAAAGGAGAAGACGGATGGGTCCATCAGCTTGAAAATTATGTGACAGTCAGAAATGATAAAAGCTTAGTATTTAGCACCATTCCCGAAGAGCAAGATCCACATTAAATAAATATCGGAAGTTGCCAAAAAAGTAGTACTTGTCCTTCTTTTTAACTTCTATAGGAACAATTTAGATGAGATGTAAAATGAACGCTAAACTCATTTTTTCTATTTTTTACAGCAGTTCATAAATTTAATTAGTAATAGCCAGCATTAGATTTAATTGTGGATTTCAAGTTAGCTGGATGTAACTATCGAGTTGGGCTAGAGAATTTAAGCTGATTACTATTTATCTCCTTTACCCATTGACTATCATTCCAAATAGTTGGGTTGTCAATCGTTTCGTTTTCTCCTCGAACCATAAAATCATAAGTATCCTTACCACCTGTATACCAATCAACAATGACCAGCTGATCATTTTCATTACGCACTAGAAATTCAGTGGCTTCCCCAAAGCTACCTTGATTATGTTTGATTTCTGCAGGTAAGTGTAAATAGAGAAAGCCTCCATCCTCATCGTTCGTATACTCCACTTCCCAATCTACATCACGAGTGGCAATACCCACACTTTGTACAAAGTCATCTGTAAGCTTAATCGTGAAATACAAGTCAAATTGGGATTGAATCTTCTTTTGTGTATAATGTACAAGGTTTTCATTATTCATAAAAGCATTCAATTCAATATCCGTACCATTCCATACCGCCTTATAATAGTCGGTCAGAGCTCTTGCGCACATTTCATAAGCATTTTTTGCATCCTGAATAGATAGCTCCCCTTTGTTTTTTACTTCATACTGAGGAGGGCCTTCTACATTCTGTTCTGTGCCGGGTGCAATTGCAGAGGCTAATTCACTAAGTGTGCTGGTACTATCTGAGACTTCATATATATTTTTTTCGCTATTATCATTTGTTTTAACTGGACTACACCCTACTAATACAAGTACAGTTACGATGGTCAACACTGAGAATTTAGTCATAACAACAACTCCTTTACTATTAGACGGTGGTTACTTAACGAAAGTCACATATATTTTTAATTTATTACGATTTTCATTTACCTCTAAAAAAAGGATCAATAAATTCTTTTAAGCTGATTGTGCCAATAAGGTATATAGAGACCCCCATAAAAACCCCTTGAATTCTAGTTGAGACAATCAGGTGTTCCCCAATCCAAATGAAAGAAATAAAACAAATGGAGAGAGAAAGAAAACAAATCATTAAGCCTATGATTTTCTTTTTATAAAGCAGAAAAACTGTTGTAAGAGCAAACCCTTCTGGAATATGATGCAGGACTGTAGAAGCAGTGATAGATAAAGGGAACCAATCATTATGAAGTAACGAGCCAATGGTCAGACTTAAGGGAATCGTATGTAAAAATAGTCCAATAATCAGAGGACTTATGGTACTCGTTTCATCTTTTGCAGCGTGTCGATGTGGAATTAATAAGCTAAACAAGTAATAACCGCAAATGAATCCTAAAAATAACCCTAGTTTTTCAAAGGACTCGAGAGCTTCTGGAACAATTTCAAATACCAATAAACCGATTAATAATAATCCACATAACAACCCGAATATTTTTTCATATTTTTGGTGAAGTATCCCATAAACCATATAAGCAGCTATACATCCTATCGAAAGGCTAAGAAATAAAATAAAGCCTAAAAAGATTACTGTCATTGTTGACCTCTTTCGATTTAAAGTTTTACATTAATTTGAGTTAAATTCATAATTAAAAATGTGATATACCTTTTTACATAGACAGATATTTAATAATCAGTCTTTTTTTAAAGGCTATGTTAAAGGATAGGGTTGATTTATGATATAAAGAAATCTTAAATCAGAGAGTAGAATTGATTTTTCGCACCAGTCGGACGCTTTCCTCGGGGTGAGCGATAAGTCATCACCCACGCTTACGCGCGTGGTTGTGATGTCTTATCTGTCTCACTCATCCCGTAGGAGTCGCCGTCTTGTGCTCCAATCAATAAATGGGAATGGCTTTCCTTTATCGATAAAGCGCTAATAAGTTTACTCGCATAATCAAAGCTAAAAAACTGTCACCAACCCCAATTTCATCATCTTTTTATGTTCTTACTAGCCATTTGAAAGTTCCTTTGTTTATGTTTACAGTCACTATAAAAAAGAATTGTTAATCAAAATTAAAATCAACCAATAACTTTAACAAAGCTTTTTTAAATAATTATAGGAATAGAGAAATGTATTCAATTATTGTTTTATTTTCAAATTATATGTTCGAACGCTTATGCACAGAAGAGAATCGGACTGTTTAGGAAATTATCCTTAATATACTGATAAGTCATTAAATCACTTTATTACCTTGAAGTACTCATGTAGAATAGATATATAACAATAATTATATAAGGGGGAAGCGAAAGCGTTCATATGACTATAAACGACATGAAGCAAACCAAATTTAATGAAGCAAGCTTTACGGAATGGGAGCAGGCTGCAGTAAAATCATTAAAAGGTAAATCGTTAGAATCTTTAGAAACTAAGACATTAGAAGAAATTATGTTGAAACCGCTTTACACATTAGCGGATTTGAAAAATATCCCCGTCGAACAAACTAAAACAGTAAGAGAAAGTAAAGAATCAGCAAGCTGGAAGGTTGCACAGCAATCAGTAGGATTAACATCAGAGGAAATCCTATCTGATCTGAATGAAAGCCTTTCCAAAGGAAATAATGTCATTAATTATAAAGTAGAGATTGACCATAAGTGGAGTGATTTACAGCTTGAGGAGTTGAAGGAGCTTTTCCAACAACATGAGGTTTTACTTGATGTAAAAAATGATCCAAGTTTCTTAAAACACTTTAATCATGTAAATGGTTCTATAATCGGAGCAGAAGAAGATTTTAAAGGAGCTCGTACATTACATTTAGATGGCTCCAAGTTACATAAGGCTGGTGGGGATGCAATTAGTGAATTAGCTAGCGTATTAGTGCAAGCGGATACATTTGTGCATCTTAATGGTATCGAGAAAGTAGAAGGAAATGCATTTGTACAATTTTCAGTAGACACTAATTTCTTTATGGAAATAGCAAAGCTGAGAGCTTTTAGAATACTTTGGAAGGCGTTTGGAGAAGCATTTGGTAAAGAAAATGTGAAGGCTATACCAGTTTATGCAGAAACATCTCTCCGGTCTTTCTCAGCACTTGATGAAACAGTAAACTTATTGCGTGCTGGGAACAGTACATTGTCTTGTGTATTGGGTGGTGCAGATTTTGTAAGTGCATATCCATATAATTATTTAACTGGCACAACGGCAACTTCTAACCGTATTGCTCGCAATATGCAACTTGTATTAAAGGAAGAAACACATATTCAACGTGTAATCGATGCAGCTGGAGGCTCTTTTTATATTGAGTCATTGACTAAACAGCTTGTTGAGAAGGCTTGGACATATTTTATTGAGCTTATGAAGGATAGTTCCCCAGAATCGAGAGAAAGTATGCTGCTTCAACGAGCTCAAGAGAAATGGGAGCTACAGTTAAAGGCAGTGTCATCTCGAAAAAAATCTCTAATCGGTACGAATAACTATGCTAACCCCGACGATGTAATAGAAAATCCGGTTAAACATACGGACTACAAACGTTTAGCAGAACCTTTTGAAGACCTACGAAAAGCTTTTAAACAGTTTCCACTTAAGGCTGCCATTCTTCCTTATGGTGTTTTAAAAGAGTATAAGCCTAGAATGGACTATATTAATGGCTTTTTGAATGCGATTGGAATTACTCCCGTCCTTGCAGAAGCCAATTTAAAGCCATTTGATTTACAGCAGTGGATCGAGAATGACAATATTCAATATGCTGTTTTTGTAGGTAATGATGACCAAACAGCTGGACTAGTACCTGCTCTTTTGAATGAAAAGCTTTCCGTGCCATTAGATGTAGCAGGGAAGTTCGAGGAGTATGAGGATTGGTTAGAAGCAGGGCTCTCTGGTTCTATTTATGCAGGACAGTCTCTTCTTATAAAAGGAAAAGAATTACTGGCACTAGCTCAGAAGGAGGGTTCACATGACAACGCCTAATTATGAAGCTGTTTCTATAGAAGAAGTATTAAAAAAGGCTGGAAATAAAGTAGACAGTCAACATGGTTCCTTTATGTCTAATGAAGGAATCGAATTAAAGTCACAATACATGACGGAAGATCTAAAAAATGTAAACCATATAAATGATCTGCCAGGAATAGCTCCCAATACACGTGGACCTTATCCAACAATGTATGTGTCGAAGCCTTGGACCGTTCGACAATATGCAGGTTTTTCTACAGCAGAAGAAAGTAATGCATTTTATAGAAGAAATCTAGCAATGGGTCAAAAAGGTCTGTCTGTAGCTTTCGATTTGGCTACACATAGAGGATATGATTCTGATCATGAGCGAGTAACAGGCGATGTCGGCAAAGCTGGTGTTGCAATTGACTCAGTGGAGGACATGAAAATCCTTTTTGATGGTATACCGTTAGATCAAATGTCTGTTTCCATGACCATGAACGGCGCAGTATTACCTATTATGGCATTTTACATTGTTACAGCAGAAGAGCAAGGTGTTACACCGGAACAGCTTGCAGGAACGATCCAAAATGATATTTTAAAAGAATATATGGTACGTAACACGTATATTTATACACCGGAAATGTCTATGAAAATAATTGCTGACATTTTTGCATATACAGCGCAGCACATGCCAAAGTTTAATTCCATTTCTATTTCTGGTTACCATATGCAGGAGGCAGGAGCAACAGCTGATATCGAGTTAGCCTATACACTTGCTGATGGATTAGAATACGTACGTACAGGCATAAACGCAGGAATTGAAATAGACTCATTTGCTCCTCGACTGTCGTTCTTCTGGGCAATTGGTATGAACTATTTCATGGAAGTAGCAAAAATGAGAGCAGCACGAAGAATTTGGGCTCAGATGATGAAGAGCTTTGACCCTAAAAACCCTAAATCTCTAGCTCTACGTACTCACTCGCAAACTTCTGGATGGAGCTTAACAGAGCAAGATCCTTTTAACAACGTGACTCGTACTCTTGTAGAGGCAAATGCAGCAGCAATGGGACACACTCAATCCCTGCATACAAATGCTTTAGATGAAGCGATTGCACTTCCAACAGACTTTTCCGCTAGAATTGCAAGAAATACACAGCTTTTCTTACAGGAAGAAACAAACATGACAAAGGTAATTGATCCATGGGGCGGTTCTTATTATGTAGAAACGTTAACAAATGAATTGATGGAGAAGGCATGGACTTTAATAGAAGAAATTGAAGAATTAGGCGGAATGGCAAAAGCGATTGAAACTGGGTTACCAAAGATGAAAATAGAGGAAGCCGCTGCCAAAAAACAAGCCCAAATAGATTCTTCAAAAGAGATTATCATTGGGGTGAACAAATACCGTCTTGAGCAAGAGGATGCCATCGACATCTTAAATATTGACAATACAGTAGTTCGTCAAAAACAAATGGAACGCTTGGAACGTGTTAAGGCTAATAGAGATGAAAAAGCTGTTCAAGAAGCCTTATCAGCATTAACTGAGGCTGCTAAAACGGGTAATGAAAACCTTCTAGCTGCAGCAGTAAATGCCGCTCGCCAAAGAGCGACTATAGGGGAAATATCAGATGCAATAGAGGTTGTGGCAGGTAGACATAAGGCGGTGATTCGCTCAGTGAGTGGAGTATATAGTGCTAATTTTAGTGACGCAGAAGAAATAGATTCTGTTAAGCAAATGGCAGAGGATTTTAAAGAAAATGAGGGTAGACGTCCTCGAATTTTAATCGCAAAAATGGGGCAGGATGGACATGACCGTGGTGCTAAAGTAATTGCTACTGCATTTGCTGACTTAGGTTTTGATGTTGATATTAGTCCACTATTCCAAACTCCTGCAGAAACAGCTCAGCAGGCAGTTGAAAATGATGTCCATGTAATTGGAGTTAGCTCGCTTGCAGCTGGGCATATGACCCTAGTACCAGCTTTGAAAGAAGAACTTGCGAAACTTGGTCGTGAGGATATTTTAATCGTTGTTGGTGGTGTTATCCCAGCACAGGATTATGCTTTCTTACGCGAAAATGGAGCTTCTGCTATATTTGGTCCTGGTACTGTTATTCCGGTCGCAGCTCAAAAAGTTATCGAGGAAATTTATAAGCGACTTGGCTACGAGGAAGTGGAAGGCTAATGGCAGATGAGGAAAAGGTAACCTCTTCTTTACATGTCAAGAGCGGTGTAACATCTCAGCACGACGGTATGGGAAGGTCTTCGGTTAAAAAATTTACAAAGAAGACTACTCTTTCTATAGATACTGAATCGTATAGTTATGAGATTAAACAGGGCTCTCGACTTCATTTGGCCAAAGCGATTACTTTTATTGAAAGCACTACCTCTGAGCAACAAACGATAGGTCAACAACTTTTGAAACAATTGTTACCTCACACTGGTAATAGTATTCGCATAGGCATAACTGGGGTGCCTGGAGTAGGAAAAAGTACGTTCATTGAGGCCTTTGGAAAAATGCTATGTAATTCTGGGCATAAGGTAGCCGTGCTGGCAATTGATCCAAGTTCATCCCTTACCGGCGGAAGCATATTAGGGGACAAGACTAGGATGGAAGAGCTGGCAAAGCATCCAAACGCTTTTATACGTCCTTCACCTTCTGCAGGTACACTGGGAGGCGTGCATAAAAAGTCTAGGGAGACCATGCTGCTATGTGAGGCTGCTGGATATGACGTCATATTAGTAGAAACAGTAGGAGTCGGTCAAAGTGAGACTATCGTTAGGGGAATGGTAGACTTTTTCTTACTTCTTGCCTTGACGGGTGCAGGTGATGAATTACAAGGAATGAAAAAAGGAATTATGGAGCTAGCAGATGCAATCGTCGTCAACAAGGCAGATGGCGCTAATGAAGCCTTAGCCAAAAAAACGGTAGCTGAATATAAACAAATATTACATTTTCTAGCTCCCTCTGCTCCCAATTGGACAACCCCAGCGCTTGCGGTATCCTCCTTACATGACCGAGGTCTAGACAAGGTGTGGGAGACAATTAAGAGCTTCGAAGAAAAAATGAATTACCAGCATTTTTGGCAAAAGAGAAGAAAAGAACAAACGATTGATTGGTTTAAATCAATGATTGTAGATCGATTGTATGATGACTTTTTTGCCTCAATTGAAAGAAAGCAGACGATGAAACAGTTAGAACAACAAGTAAGAGAAGAAAAAATCACTGTTTCTGATGCTATTCAGGAGTTATTTTCCTCGAATTCATATAAATAATCTGATAAACTTAGTTTGAATTGAAAAAGGAGAGCTGTCAAATGAATATGGATTTTAACTTATTAATGAACGATATGATTATACAAGCGCGTAGTGAAATGGAAAACAGTGGCTATGAACAATTAACTACTCCTGAAGAAGTAGAAGCTGCTTTCGCTAGAAAAGGTACAACTCTAGTAATGATCAACTCTGTTTGTGGATGTGCTGGCGGCATCGCTCGTCCTGCAGCTGCAAATGCTGTACATTATGACAAACGTCCTGATCATTTAGTCACTGTATTTGCTGGTCAAGACAAATTAGCTACACAACAAGCCCGTAATATGTTCGGAGATGATCATTTACCTTCATCCCCGTCATTTGTAATGTTAAAAGATGGCCAAGCAGTAGCAGAAATAGGTCGTCATGAAATTGAAGGGCATGCCCCAACCTCTGTCATTACACACCTTCAAGGTTTATTCGAAGAGTATTGCGAGGAAGTATAATCTACAAAAAAACAGCGGAAGCATAAATTGCTACCCGCTGTTTTTACATTCATTTATTTCTTATAATACGAAGCTTAGACCGAACAATAATGTGGACATTACCATGACAAATATCATGAGATATACAATAATCTTACGAAATGTTTGATTGCGCATTAAATTCTCTCCTTTTGCTTGTACTCCTATTTTATCAAAATTGAAAAAATGCACAAGAGGTAGAGATTTTTTTTTGTAATATATGTACAATAGTATAGTGAATAGTCAAACAATAGAGGATGTGCAAACAATGGAAAAGGTAGACCATATCGGAATTGCTGTAAAAAGCTTAGAAAACTCTTTACCATACTATACTGAAATTTTAGGCTTGAAACTTATACATATTGAGGAAGTAGAATCCGAAAAAGTAAGAGTAGCTTTTATCGACAGCGGAAATGTCAAACTAGAGTTACTGGAACCAATTGATGAGACTAGTACAATTCACGCCTTCATCGAAAAAAAGGGTGAAGGAATTCATCATGTCGCCTTCGGAGTGAAAAATATTCAGGAGCGACTAGATGAGTTAAAGGAAAAGGGAGTTCGTTTAATACAAGAGACTCCTAAAATTGGGGCAGGAGGAGCTGAGGTTGCTTTCATTCACCCTAAATCTTCTGGTGGAGTTTTATATGAACTATGCGATAAATCAAGGGGAGCGAAATAACTAATGGATATCTACGAAAAAATTAATGATCTATATGACCGTAAACGTAAAGTGGAATTAGGTGGAGGAGACGAAAGAATAGAAAAACAGCATGAAAAAGGGAAGCTGACTGCTAGAGAAAGAATCGAACTGCTAGTAGATGAAGGTTCTTTTGTTGAGTTGAATCCATTTATAAAACATCGTACGGTTGACTTTGGCATGGACAAGCAAGAGGGGCCAGGGGACGGTGTTGTTACAGGATACGGAAAAGTAAATGGACGAGCTATATATCTATTTTCACAAGACTTTACTGTTTTCGGCGGGGCACTAGGAGAGATGCACGCACTTAAAATTTCTAACGTGATGGACTTGGCTGCTAAAAACGGTGCTCCGTTCATAGGTCTAAATGATTCAGGCGGTGCACGTATTCAAGAAGGCGTTGTTTCTTTAGATGGATATGGACAAATTTTCTACCGTAATGCTATATACTCCGGTGTTATTCCACAAATATCTGTTATTCTCGGACCTTGTGCGGGTGGAGCGGTTTACTCCCCAGCTATTACAGACTTTGTGTTTATGACAGATGAAACAAGCCAAATGTTTATTACAGGCCCTAAGGTAATTGAAACAGTTACAGGTGAGAAGATATCTTCAGAAGATCTTGGAGGTTCCAAAGTACATAATACTATTAGTGGTAATGCACACTTCCGCGGTAAAACAGAAGAAGAAGTGTTACAAAGTGTAAGACAGCTGTTGAGCTACCTTCCACAAAGCTTTGAGGAAAAACCACCAGTTCTAGAGCCATTAGAAGAAGACGATGACCGCCCAGATTTAGCAGACATCGTACCTTTTGAAGCAATTCGTCCATATGATATTCGTAAGGTAATTGATCAGGTCGTTGACAAGGATTCATTTATGGAGGTTCATAAAGAGTTTGCAAAGAATATAGTAGTAGGCTTAGCTCGTATTAAAGGAGAGGTTGTAGGATTAATCTGTAACCAACCGAAAGTTATGGCTGGTGGACTAGATATCGACTCGTCTGATAAGGCGGCTAGGTTCATTCGCTTCTGTGATTCCTTCAATATTCCATTAATCACGTTTGAAGATGTAACTGGCTTCTTCCCAGGTATAAAACAAGAGCATGGTGGTATTATACGACACGGTGCAAAGATTTTATTCGCTTATTCGGAAGCGACAGTTCCAAAAATGACTGTTATTTTACGTAAAGCATATGGCGGAGCATATGTGGCGCTTAACTCTAAGTCTATCGGAGCAGATCTAGTTTTTGCTTGGCCAAATGCAGAAATTGCGGTTATGGGACCACAGGGGGCAGCTAATATTATTTTTGCGAGAGAAATTGCCTCTAGCGATAATCCTGAACAGGTTCGTGCTGAAAAGATTGAAGAGTATCGTGAAAAATTTGCAAATCCATATGTAGCAGCTTCCATGGGGATGGTCGATGATGTTATTGATCCGAGAGAGACTCGCATCAAGTTAATCCAAGGGCTAGAGATGATGCGTAACAAAAAAGAAACTAGACCTAAGAAAAAGCACGGGAATATCCCATTATAAAGGAGTCTTTTACAAGATGAATCGTTTAATAGAAGAATTTTTTGAGTTAGTGAAGATAGATTCTGAAACAAAGCATGAGCAAGTAATTGCACCAATTTTAAAGAATAAGCTCGAGCAGCTTGGTTTTTCAGTTCTGGAAGATGATTCAGCACAGAGAACTGGACATGGAGCTGGTAATTTAATCGCTACTTTGAAGGGGAATAAGTCTTCGGCAGATAGCATCTACTTTACTACTCATATGGATACGGTTGTGCCAGGTAAGGGAATCCAACCAGTTATTAAAGAAGATGGCTATATTTACTCAGATGGCACAACTATATTAGGTGCTGATGATAAAGCAGGGATTGCAGCATTATTC
This sequence comes from Psychrobacillus sp. FSL W7-1493, assembly GCF_038004905.1. Lineage (NCBI taxonomy): Bacteria > Bacillati > Bacillota > Bacilli > Caryophanales > Bacillaceae > Psychrobacillus > Psychrobacillus sp. FSL W7-1493. The sequence goes on from NZ_JBBOSB010000001.1 coordinate 1,885,025, forward strand.
GAAGCAATACGTCGTTTAAAAGAGCAGTCCATCGAGCATGGAGATATACAAGTTGTCATAACTGCTGGAGAAGAAAGTGGCCTAGTTGGAGCTAAGGAAATGGACCCTTCCTTGCTAACTGCTACCTACGGTTATGCAATAGACAGTGATGGAGAAGTAGGCGGTATTGTTACCGCTGCACCTTATCAAGCAAAGCTTTGGACTACCATTACTGGAAAAACTGCACATGCCGGTGTTGCTCCTGAAAAAGGTGTTTCAGCTATTACATTAGCTGCCAAAGGAATCGCAGCTATGAAATTAGGTAGAATCGATTATGAAACAACTGCTAATATAGGTCGCTTCGAGGGTGGTCAGGCAACAAATATTGTTTGCGACACTGTTCATATTTTATCAGAGGCTCGTTCTATCGATAAAGAAAAGCTAGATGCACAGGTTGAGCATATGGTAAATACATTTGCAGAAAAAGCAGAGCAATTCGGTGGAAAAGCTACTACGGAAACTAAATTAATGTATCCTGGCTTCCGTTTTGAAGAAAATCATCAAGTCGTACAGGTTGCAAAGCGTGCGGTTGAAAATATAGGAAGAAAAGCCGATATAAAAACAAGCGGTGGTGGTAGCGATGCCAATGTAATAGCTGGATTTGGTGTACCAACAGTAATTCTTTCAGTCGGTTATGAGGAAATCCATACCACAAACGAAAGAATGCCAGTGGAGGAACTTGAAAAACTAGCAGATTTACTTGTAGAAATCGTAAAGGTTGCCGCAGAATAATGCACCAGGAGGTTTTAATCCATGTCTTCTCAAAAGGTAGTTGTGTTTCAATCCGGAAATGAAGAATATGCAGTATCTATTGATCATGTAGTTTCTATCGAAAAGCTAGATAAAGTTAATCCTATCCCTCATTTACCGACTTATCTGATAGGATTGATGAAAATTAGAGGAGAGCTTGTGCCTATAATTGATTTTGAACAGATTCTATATAATCAGAGTGGTCTTATGAATGCTAATGCCCGTGTTGTTACGATGCATACGGAAGAAATGTCAGTTGGTATTCTTGTGAAAGAGGCGAAGGAGATTTTAGATATCCCTTCTGAGTCTTTAAAACAGCTGGGTATTATGAATTATTCTAAGACAAAATACTTCACGAATATTGCTAATCTTGAAGATAGAATGATTACAATTATAGACCCTTCTATTTTAGTTCGATCATTAGAAGGCATACAAGATATACAATCTTATTTAGAAGACAATAAAGGAAACCTTGAAGTAAGTAGTATATAATATTAGACATGGGTAAGTTCTGTTTTTCGATTGGACAGTGGAAGGTAGCTATTAAATGGCTACCTTTTTCCCTTTTTATTTTGAAGGAGTTAAAGATGTAGAAGAGGTGAATAGACTTGACTAAACGAAACAGAATCATTTTTCACTTAGACATGAATAGCTTTTATGCATCTGTAGAACAAGCACATAACCCTTCTTTAAAAGGTAAGCCAATCGCAGTCGCTGGAAATCCGAAGGAACGTAGAGGAATATTAGTAACATGCTCCTACGAGGCAAGGGCAAGGGGCATTTATACAACCATGTCAGTATGGGAGGCTAAAAGAAAATGCCCAGAACTAATTTTATTGCCTCCTAATTTTGAAAGTTATAGAGCCGCCTCAAAAGCAATGTTTGATATATTACGGTCTTATACTCCAATGGTAGAGCCTGTCTCTATTGATGAAGGCTATATAGATTTAACTGATGTTGATATGCAAGATGATGCAGTAGCATTTGCAAAATCCATTCAACAAAGAATATTGCGAGAGTTAGATTTACCTTGCTCTATTGGAATTGCCCCTAATAAATTTTTAGCTAAGACAGCCTCCAATATGAAAAAGCCGATGGGTATTACTGTGCTTAGAAAACGAGAGGTCGCGCAACAGCTTTGGCACTTACCAGTAATCGAAATGCATGGCGTTGGAGAAAGTACCTCTAAAAAACTAGAATCATTAGGTATTATAACCATTGGCAATATAGCTAGTGCCAATCCTGAAATTTTAAAATCAAAGCTAGGTAAAGCTGGTGTGAGGTTATATAATCGTTCTCATGGCATAGATGATCGTGAAGTGAATCCAGAATCTATTTTTGAAACAAAAAGCGTAGGTAATTCTACTACATTACCATATGATGAAACAAATATGGATGAGCTTCAAAAAGTGCTCAGAAGACTATCTGGGAAAGTCGCGTCACGGTTAGAATCTAAAAACCTCGCTGGACGTTCTATCACAATACATATTCGGGATGCTAGTTGGAAAAATAAAACGAGAAGTAAGACTGTAACTAATCGCATCTTTAAAGAGGATGAAATATTTCAGCTAGCCTATCAATTATTTGAATCAGCTTGGGATAGCGAGCCTATTCGATTGCTTGGCGTCACAGTTAACAATGTATTTGATAAGGGAGAATCAGTAGAGCAATTATCTATTTTTAACTATGAAGAACATGCAAAAGAGGAACCAATATTAAAGCTTGTGGAGCAGCTTCAAACTAAATTTGGAGCAGGGATTATTAAAAGAGGTATCAAGTTGGATAAAAAACCATCTTTTGAATCTAAAACAAGTTTTAGTAAAGACTTTTTAGATGACCACGAAAGATAAAAAATCAATTTATTAAGAACAGGGGTTTTACGAGTAGATGAAGAAAACAAAAACACCAGAAACGATAGGCAGAATTATTATGATTATTGTAGGGGCGGTAATTGCGGCCTACGCACTAGAAGCAGTATTGATTCCAAACTCTGTAATTGACGGCGGAGTGACAGGTGTCAGTATCATGGGGAATTATTTATTTGAGATCCCTTTAGGAATCCTACTATTTGTATTAAACATTCCTTTTATTTATTTAGGCTATAAACAGGTTGGTAAGACGTTTGCTTTATTTAGTATCATTGGTATCGCTGCATTATCAGTCTCAACTGTTTTGTTACATCATATTAATCCGATTTTAAGTGCGGAAGACCCGTTACTTGTTGTATTATCAGGTGGTGTAATGCTTGGTGTAGGTATTGGTATCGTTCTTCGTAACGGTGGTGCACTTGATGGAGCAGAGGTACTGGCAGTTCTAGTCTCACGTAAAGTACCATTTTCAGTGGGGGATATAATATTATTTATTAATGCATTTATCTTTGTTGGTGCAGGGTTCATATATGGTCTTGAGAGTGCACTGTATTCAGCTACCACTTATTATATTGCTAAAATAGTAATTGATGTTATTCAAGTAGGTCTTGAAAAATCCAAATCTGCTAGGATTGTTAGTAAACATTCAGAGGAAATTGGAGCAGCCATTCAGGATAGACTTGGTCGAGGGGTAACCTATTCGAATGGAAGAGGCGGATTTACCAATGAAACAATTGACATTGTTACGTGTGTCATTACTCGAATGGAAGAAAACAAACTAATTACAATTATTAAAGAAAAGGACCCAAGTGCATTTGTAGTAATTACAGATGTAGCAGAGGTTCGCGGCGGCAGTTTCAAAAAGCGTGACATTCACTAATCATAGACCGTTAAATGAGTTTAAAACTCGTTTAACGTTTTTTTGTAGCTATCTATAAGTTATGATATATATTTCAGGAAACAATAGCATGTTTGTATAAGTGCTAATAATGAACATACTATTGTCCCAAGCGCTCATAATGTTAAAATGATATATAACGAAGATTATATAAAATAAGGAAGTTGGATATATATGCAAATTTTGTTTTTAGGTACCGGAGCAGGTATGCCCTCTAAGCAACGTAATACAAGCTCGATGATTTTAAAGCTACTGGAGGAACGAGGGACTTATTGGATGTTTGATTGTGGGGAAGCAACCCAGCATCAAATCCTCCGAACAACTATTAAACCGAGAAAACTAGAAAAAATATTTATCACGCATTTGCATGGAGATCACATTTATGGTTTGCCAGGGCTTTTAGGCTCTAGATCTTTTCTAGCTGGAGACGAGCAGCTAACGATATACGGTCCAAAGGGTGTAAAAGATTGGTTAGAGGTTACTTTATCTACGTCCCAAACTCGATTAAAATATCCTCTTCAAATAGTAGAGATAGAAGAGGGAATAATCTTTGAGGATGAACAGTTTATTGTAGAAGCCAGATTGCTTGAGCATGTTATTCCTTGTTATGGTTTTCGTGTAACCCAAAAGCAACTTCCTCCTGAGTTACTAATCGAGAAGGCAGATGCTCTAGGGGTTCCAAGAGGTCCATTATTACGTTTATTAAAATCCGGTGAGGATGTTGTATTACCAGATGGTAAAACAGTCAAGAGCTCTGATGTAACAGGACAACCCAAAAATGGGTTTAAGGTTACCGTTTTAGGTGACACGAGACACTGCGAAAATTCTATTGTTTTAGCAAAGGACTCAGATATATTAATACATGAGGGTACCTTCGACATTGGGACGGAGGAGCTTGCCAGAGAATATGGGCATTCGACAATTATTGATGCAGCAAATGTCTGTGAAAGTGCTGGAGCTAAGCATTTAATAGTCAACCATATTAGTGCTCGTTTTATGGCAGAGGATTTGAGAACTTTGCTAAATCAAGTTTCTTCATATAATTTCCCTATTTATATTGCAGATGATTTTAACGAGTTCAATTATATAAACGGTCAATTAGAAAAACTGGAAAACTAAACATACTAACATTAGTAGTACACACCAAAACCATGGTTTGTACTACTATTTTTCCGTAGTAGAAGAAGGGAGGTCGACCCGCTTGGGTGGCTAAGAGTTCCTATCATAGATCTTCTTCACCCCCTAAATTCTTGATTTCACGTTTTTATTTGTTTTTAAAGCCCGATGGTTTTTTGTAAGACATCTCTCATTTTTATTGTTTAGAGAGGAGGCGGCTACTCCTGGAGGAACAGCGGGAGATGGAAGCCGTGTCCCTGGAAAGCGTCCGCTGTAGCGGAAAACAACTGCATATCATAGGAGTAGAAGCCCCGAAAACTTTACCTAGTAGCAGAATTTTCGAGGCTTTTTATATTTAGAGATTTGCCCCAGCTTTTTTTCTGACAGTAAGTCTATGGATGGTTTCTGATCACCATGTTTTCGTTTCCCTATTCAAATTGCTTCCCAAGAATTCTTGATTTTTGCTGGGCTGCATCTATGCATGCAAAAATAGCCTCGTCGACCTTGTGTGACATGAGCTGCTCAATGCCTGCCTCTGTTGTACCTCCTGGACTCGTAACCTTTCTTCTAAGCTCAGAAGGCTCTAAATTGCCGTTCATCAGCATATGCGCTGCCCCCTTCATCGTTTGAAAGAATAATTGACGGGCATCTTCCTTACTTAGCCCGTGCAAAACAGCCGCTGCTTCAAATTGTTCAGCAAAATAGTATAGATACGCTGGTCCGCTACCAGACAGAGCGGTTACGACATGCATATCTTCCTCTTCTATTAACATAACAGTTCCTATTGATTCTAATAAGTTTATTATTACCTTTTTAGATAGATCATTTATTTTGTCATTACAGCAAAGGGCAGAAGCACTCAAACCAACAGAGGCAGAGGTGTTTGGCATAACACGTGCAATTGGTCGCTCTCCAAGGTACAATTCTATTGTTTGGATGGAAACACCCGCAATGACAGATACAATTGTAGCCGTCTTATTTATATATAACGAGATATCTTTGCAAGCTTCTACGGCATCTTTTGGTTTCATAGCAAGAAATACAATGTCTGCTTTTTGCAGAGCAAGCTTTTTTGAACACATAATATTGATTTGATACTTAGATTGTAAATACTGAAGGTGTTTCTGATCTGATTTATTCATGACACAAATGGAATCTGGAGAAACTTTATTTTCCTCCAATAAGCCGTGGATAATAGCTTCAGCCATGGAGCCAGCCCCTACAAAAACTATATTAGTCATACGTTTATCCTCCTTCAAGTTAGTTCATATCTACAACTTTCCTTTAGTAATAATAACCAAACGTTAGATAACAATAAATTATCTTCTAAATACCCTTCCAATTATCAACAACGAGTTATATCAAATGGGGAGTAATAGGCTAAAAAAAGCATCCTTTTTATTGCTTTGAATATGGAATTCCTTGACTAGTACATTTATCATTTTTTGAAAGCCTTCCATCCACTCACCCCTAGATTTGAATATAAAAAAACGCTCCCGTCCCTATATTAAATAAGGACGAAAACGTTTGATTTCCGCGGTACCACCTAAGTTTGCTATAAAATAGCACATCTTTTTCCTTCTTATCGCGAAGGTCACGACTATGTTTACATAGTAGCTCCGAAGCAGGTTCCTTATATGAGAGGGAGATGAAATTTTCAGCAGGCATTTCACTCTCTTTACTCCATCATATATGTACTAGTCTTCTTCATAGCAAGAATTATCTGAATTAATGAAATTATAGAGGTCATTTTACAAAAAGTCAATCTAATTTAGTGACTCCTAACTTATTAACCTGTAAAATAAATGAATAGTCATTCATGTAAAGGAGAAACAAAAAGATGATACATAAGATAATTATTCCGACGCCTTTTGCTGTAGGGGATGTTAATGCATACCTTATAAAAGGGGATGTACTTACTCTAGTAGATGCAGGGCCAAAAACGGAACAAGCACTAGTAGCTTTAAAAAGTGGTATAAACGAAGCAGGTTATGATCTTAATGATATAGAACAAGTCATCCTTAGTCATCATCATCCTGATCATTCGGGTTGGATCGAGGCGTTTGAAAAAGCGCAGATTCTAGGACACAAATATAACCAAGTATGGCTAAGAAAAGATCAAGAATTTTTATCTTATCATGATGAATTTTACTATAACTGTTTGGTCGAGGAAGGTGTTCCTGAACAATACTTAAAATGGATTGAAAAGATGAGGAGACCATTAAATTTCATCGGTAATCGTTCATTAGATGCGATGTTGAAGGAAGGAGATACAATACCAGGTCATCCAAATATGCAGGTTTTAGAAACTTTGGGTCATGCGCAGAGTCATATTTCCTTATGGGACGAACAAAATGGGGTGTTAATTGGTGGGGATTTAATCCTTGAAAAAATTTCTTCTAATCCATTAATAGAGCCACCGTTGGACAAATCCGCACCTCGTCCAAAATCGATGCTTCAGTATAATGAAGCGTTAAAAAGAGTGCAAGCATTGGGCGTTCAAAAAGTATACAGTGGCCATGGAAATGAGGTATTTGGAGTCGCTGATTTAATATCCTCTCGTTTAGTAAGACAACGGGAGAGAGCATTAAATGTTCTTGAAATGATGAAGGATGGGGAAAAGACTATTTTTGAACTAACTCAGAGGTTGTTTCCAAAGGTCTACGAAAAAGAGCTTGGTTTGACGTTATCTGAAACAATCGGACAAATAGATTATTTAATGGACAACGGTCTCATTCAAGAAAAGCGGACAGACGAAGGAATTCTTTTATATGAACAAGCGTAAGAGGATTCTCATTACTGGTGCCACAAGTGGTATAGGATTTATGCTGGCGCTACAACTGCAAAAGGATGGTCATGAGGTGTATGCAACAGGGAGAAATACTAATGCCCTAGATCAGCTGGAAAAGCAAGGAGTCCATGTCCTTGTTGCTGATTTAACGACAGAAACGGCTTATGGAAATCTCTTTGAGAAGGTGGAAACCCCAGATGTTGTCATATTAAACGCAGGAGTGGGTACCTTTGCTTATCTAACAGATTTAAAGGAAGAACAGATAGATCAAATGCTGAGTGTGAATGTAAAAGCACCTATTATGCTCACCAACTATTTTGCAAAGCTGATGAAAGAGAGAAATTCAGGACATTTTATTATTGTAGCATCACAGGCAGGTAAGGTTGCCACACCTAAGGCTTCTGCGTATGCAGCAACTAAGCATGCAATCATTGGGTTTGCAAATGCAGCCCGAATGGAGTTAAAGGAATATGGTATTCATGTGAGCACTATTAATCCTGGTCCGATAGATACTCCATTTTTAGATTTAGCAGACCAAACAGGGGGCTACCGTGAGAAAATGAGCAAACATTTGCTTTCTCCTCAAAATGTTGTAGATGCTATTAAGAAAGTCATTGATAAGCCTGTTAGAGAGGTAGATTTACCTTTTTATATGAGTTTCACTAGTAAGTTATATGCTGTTTTTCCTAAAACTGTTGAATTACTAGGTAAAAGCTTTTTCAATAAAAAATAACGAAAAAACCAATCAATGCTATAGTTGATTGGTTTTTTGTATGATCAAGATACTTTTCCTTGATAAACATTCAATAGTTGATCGAGCTCTTGGCTACATGCTACTACAACAGGATGAGTAAACCCGAGACTTTTTGCTTTTTTGTACATATCATTTCTTTTACTAGTTATTAAGATCAATAATGATGTTTCATGCCACTTGGTTTCCACTGATAATTTCCTCCGTTTAACAGATTTTTACTGTAATGGTTTCTTGGTATAATGATGAACTTTTTTTATTGTAAAGTATCATTAATGAAAAATTTGTCAAACTGTGGAGGAAATTAAAATATTTTTTATTTTTTTATTGTATTTATGCATCTATGTAGTAGAAATGTTGCTTCCTTGTACTCTATCAAAGAAAATTTGACTAGTATTTTAATATCCAAGTATATGGATATTATTAACCTAGGTACTTAGTACTTATTTCAAGTTCTTCAACTGCATAATCCATGCTATTGACAAAATACGCTTTACGATCTATATGAGAGCTAACGGATATATGTAATTGCTCATCCACGAAATGTAAAGCAACTCCATCTTCTACTGCATAACCAGGTTTCATTTTGTTTTCAGCAATCATTTCTTTATAAGCTGGTCTTCTTTTACTTTCTCCATCGTAGTGGGGACAATTACTTCCTTTTAAAATTCCAAGACAGTCAAGCTTATATAACGGACCATTTAATGGATCGGTCAGTCCTTCCTCAAACCAGCAAATAGAACCTGCACTAAGACCTGCTAAAATAATACCTTTTTTATAAGCCTTTAAAATAATGTTATCTAGTCCCCATTCCTTCCAAAGCACTAGCATATTTCGAGTATTTCCTCCACCGACATACAGAACATCTTGCTCCAAAATAAACTCTTCCAAGTCACTAAAGTTGGGCTCGAATAACGAAAGGTGAGAGGTCGCGCACTCTAGATTATTAAACGATTCGTAAAACCTGTTTGTGTAGTTGTCTTGATCCCCACTCGCAGTTGGTATAAAGCAAACTTTAGGTGATTGCTTCTTTGCTTGTCCTAATATGTATTGATCTAACAGTGGATTGTCTGGCTCCATGGAGAAACCACCGCCACCCATTGCAATAATTTGTCTCATTTTAACACTCCTTCTATAGTTAATAGTTAATGTTCTACATAAGTTCATTCGAATGGTGGAAGTAAGGGGTATATATTACATGATACAATTCATCGAAAAGGGGACAATGCGATGAATCATTGGCAAAATAGCATAGCTCAAACAAGAATTGCAAGACCTACTGATAAGTTAAGTCAGGTTATTGAGTTTTACCACAAAGGCTTAGGATTAAAGAAAATTGGAAGCTTCAAGGATCATGACGGCTACGATGGGGTGATGATTGGTTTGCCAAACAAGTTGTACCACTTAGAATTTACTGCTCATAAGGACGGGTCACCATGTCCTAGTCCTTCTAAGGATAATTTACTTGTTTTTTATATTCCTCAAAAACTCATTCTAGACACTCTAGTTAATCAATTAATTGATATGGGATACCCTACTGTCTCATCAGAAAATCCATATTGGGAGAAGAATGGGGTTACATTTGAAGATCCAGACGGGTGGAGAGTGGTGCTCATGAACGATTCAGGAATCTGACATATTAAATAGATTGCAAATGAAGAGGCTGGGACATAACTGGTAAATAAATTAAAAGAAGTGAAATAACAACGTGATTTCACTTCTTTATTTTTTTTAAGGTAACTTATTTTTTTAGGCTATATAAAAAGATAGGGTTGATTTATGAAGCAAATAAATCTTTAAATTAGAAAGTAGAATTGATTTCCGCACCAGCCGGACGCTTTCCGCGGGGTGAGCGATAAGCCATCACCCATCGCTTACGCGCGTGGTTGTGATGTCTTATCTGTCTCACTCATCCCGCCGGAGTCGCCGTCTGGCACTCCAATCAATAATGCAAACGGCTTTTATACAGCGATAAAGATCTATAAAATTACTCGCATAAACAAAGCTTGGAAATAGACTCTCACCACATTTCATAATCTATTTATGCTTTTAATAGTTCTTTGAATTGTCACTTTTATAATGTTTACAGTCACTATAAAAAAGAAATTTTTAATCAAAATCAACTAATAGCTTTAACAATGTTTTTTTAATAAAAAGTTCTCTTTTATGTTTGTTTGGAGAGGAGGCGGCGACTCCTGGGGGAACAGCGCGAGCTGAAAGCCCCGCAGGAGCAAAGCGACGAGGAGATTGAAGCCGTGCCCCCGGAAAGCGTCCGCTGGAACGGAAAACAACAATGCTTTATTTTAAGGGAACTTTTGTCCCAGCCTCTTCAATATTATATACAGCAGGACGCTCCTACTAACACCGCACTTCTTTGAGACAAATGTATTTTTATTTAAGAATGCCAGTTGTGTAATTAGAATTTTTAGATAATAAAATATTATCATAGTATTTAAGCAATGTGAACAGCGTATGACGACTACTGGACTTGGGGAATTTATTATACATATAAGTTATTTTGGTTTAGTAATGCTGTACGGTCATCTATGAGCAATAAACTCTATTAAAAGAATAGTTTTTTGTTGACATTATACCTGTAGGGGTATAATGTAAGTGATGAAAGTAAGTGGAATTTAACCTGATAATTAATCTTTTCAAGAAAATTTTCATGTATGCATTGCAGTAGCAGAAGTTATTATAACAGTCTTACGTAAGCAATGCGTGATGACATGAGCAGAATAGAACCATCGTGTTTTTCAAATTAAAAGGTTCTTGAAACGGTAGCTAGTGATATAAACAATCATATGGAGGTAATATGGATGAAGAAAATAGTGGTTATTGGTGGTGTGGCTGGTGGAGCTTCGGCAGCTGCCAGAATTCGACGCTTAGATGAGCAAGCACATATAGTTATGTTTGAAAAAGGTCCTCATGTATCTTTTTCAAATTGTTCATTACCATTTCATTTAAGCGGGATCGTAGAAGATAGCAAACGTCTATTAATGATGACACCAGATTCCTTTGAATCGAAATATAATATTGACGCACGTGTTAACAATGAGGTCGTTTCGATTAACCGTGATGAAAGAACGGTAACGATTAAAAATGCGGAAACAGGTGAACTCTCTAATGAATCTTATGATAAGTTAATCTTATCGCCAGGAGCAAGCCCTATTATACCAAAGCTACCTGGAACAGATTTACCACATGTATTTACTGTGCGAAATGTAGTCGATATTGAAAAATTACAAGATGCGATTGTCAAAAAAGACGCAAAAAATATTGCGATTATTGGTGGTGGATTTATAGGTGTAGAAGTGGCTGAAAACCTTCGCTTAGCTGGGCGTGATGTTGCATTGATCGAACATGCACCTCAGATTCTCACTCCATTTGATGAAGATATGGTACAAATATTGCATAAGGAAATGATGGATCAAGGTATTCAGTTGGTGGTAGACGATGGCTTAGCTGAGATTAATATGTCCTCTATTACTTTAAGCTCTGGCAAAGTAATAGAAGCGGATATCGTAGTATTGGCAATTGGTGTTCGTCCAGAAACTTCCCTTGCGGTTGAGGCAGGACTGGAGATTGGTGAGACAGGCGCCATTAAAGTAAATCAAAATTACCAAACAAATGATACAAATATATATGCGGTTGGAGATGCAATCGAAGTATATCACCGTTTAATGAATAAACCAACACGTTTAGCATTAGCTGGGCCAGCACAGCGTCAAGCACGTGCAGCTGCAGATCATATATATGGTATTCATAATGCAAATAAGGGTGTAATTGGTTCTTCAAGTATTCAAGTGTTTGATTATGCAGCTGCCGCTACAGGATTAAATGAACGTACTGCGAAAGAAATTGGCATACCAGTGGATGCAGTGTACGTAATTGCTCCAGATAAAGTTGGGCTGATGCCATCGAGCAACCCATTACATTTTAAATTGATTTATGAAGTTCCTACAGGACGTATTGTTGGTGCACAAGCTATCGGAAAAGGTAATGCAGATAAGCGTATCGATGTAATAGCAACCCTAATTACAATGAATGGAACAATTGAAGATTTAAAAGACTTAGAGCTTTCCTATTCTCCAATGTTTTCTACTGCTAAAGATGTTGTGAATTTAGCGGCACTGGTGGCAACGAATATGATGGCAGGACGTTTTAAACAAGTACGTGTAAGTGACGTACGTTCATTAGTTGAATCGGGAGCATTTATTGTAGATGTGCGAGAGCCCAATGAATTTGCAATTGGAGCAGTGAAGGGTGCAAAGAATATTCCTTTAAGTCAGTTACGTGAGCGCATGCATGAGATTCCAAAGGATATCCCTGTATATGTTCATTGTCGTTCAGCACAGCGCAGTTATAATGCTGTCATGGCATTAGTGCATAGCGGTTATGATGAAGTTTTTAATGTTTCGGGCTCATTTTTAGGAATAAGCTTATACGAATATTTTAATGATCAGCAGAAAAATCGTGAACCAATCGTGACGAAATATAATTTTAAATAGCTTTGTTAAAGTTATTGGTTGACTTGGATAGACATTGCGTTTTTATACTGACTGTACATTTTAAATGGCTAGTTAGTACATAAATAGATTATAGCTACAGCCCTACTCCATTTATTGATTGGAGCGCCAGACGGCGACTCCTGTGGGATGAGTGAGACAGTTAAGTCATCACAACCGCGCGCGTAAGCGACGGGTGATGGCTTAACGCTCACCCCACGGAAAGCGTCCGGCTGGCGCGGAAATCAATACTACTATCCGATTTAGAGAGCATCCTAAATCAACCCGAACCTTTACCATGCCTTTTAAATAATGATTTCACCATTTGGGATTGAACTACCTTTATATGCAAGGGAGATGTTTATGACTTATATAACCTTGGGGCAATTTTCAATCCCCATTACCTGGATTGCGTTTTTTATCGCTATTTTCTACAGCGATTTTAGAAACAGAAATAAAGATGAAAATACTGACAAAATAATTAGTCGTCTTTTTTGGTTTTACGTTTTAATCTGGAAGTTTAGTTATATCCTATTTGCATGGGAAAGCTTCGTCCGAGCACCTATGTCAATTCTCTACTTTGATGGAGGTTTAAAAGGAAATATATTAGCCTTCTTAATGATGATGATTGTACTTGTAAAGCATCGAGCAGGAATTGAATGGGAGGTGCTATGGCAATATTGGACCCGCTTTGTAGCAGCCCACCAATTCGTAAGCTATATCTTAATGGAGCAATGGGTCATTGCAAGTATATGGTTAGCAGTATTAGTCTTACTCGAAATGAAAGAGAAACAGTGGATATTAATTGTTCAGTGGCCAATTCTTTTATGGGTAAGTGGATGGATGGATGCACTAGTCATAGCACATTTATTGAGTATTGTGTCTTTAATTTTAAAAAAGAAAAGCTATCAGCAAATTGCTTTAGTTGGTGTACTAAGCTTAATGGCAATGACAGTGACTGATTTACGTGCGACAGTTTCTACATCTGATAGAGTTGCAATCGATTTAAATACTACCTCAAATGATAGATATATTTTATCTGAGAAAGACCAGAAGCTCACAGTGGTGAATTTCTTTGCGACTTGGTGTCCACCATGTCAGGCAGAGATGCCGCATTTACAAAATTTTGCTGAAGATTTACCAGATCAAGTGGAATTGATTGGGATCAATTTGACTGACCGTGATAATGGTCCGAAGGAATTAGCAGAGTTTATGACAACACATGAAGTGACGTATCCTATTTTGTTAGATGAAAAGGATCGGTTTGGTAGGTCCTATAATATTGTTTCTATACCCACTACGGTAGTTCTAAATAAGGAAGGGCAAGAACTAGAACGGATTATAGGACCGGTAAGTGAAGAGGTTTTACGAAATTTAACGAACAAGTATAAATGATTTATCTCATCAAATTATAGGAAGTGGCCACCTCACATCCTATTATGACCTTCATATTCTTGTTCTCTCGCAAATGAGGTGCAAAGCTTTTAATCTTTTGTATTGACATATACCCTATGGGGTAGTAATATGTGTTTAGAACAAATATGAATTAAATGAGGTGAGATGATGCAATATGATGCGAAGGTTACAGCAAGGATGAAAAAAGTAGAAGGCCAGCTTAGAGGTATACTACGTATGATGGAAGAAGAAAAAGATTGTAAAGATGTGATTACACAACTAAGTGCTGTTCGTTCTGCTGTAGATCGTACAATTGGTGTTATTGTCACAGATAATTTAGTTGAGTGTTTATCTAAAGAAAGTGTAGAAACTCTTGATAAAAATGCAATGGTAAAGCAAGCAGTTGATCTATTAGTAAAAAGTCGATAAGACTTTTTATTTTTAAAATAAAAAATACCTATACGGGTAAGGAGATATTTATGGAAAAGAAAAGAACAACAATCGTTTTATTTAGTGGAGATTATGATAAGGCAATGGCTGCCTATATTATTGCGAATGGTGCAGCAGCTTATGACCACGAAGTAACTATTTTTCACACGTTCTGGGGAATTAATGCGTTACGCAAGCAAGAATCAGTTGCTGTGAAAAAAGGATTTCTAGAAAAAATGTTTGCAAAGATGATGCCTCGAGGTGCAGAAAAGCTCGGTTTATCTAAAATGCAAATGCTAGGAATGGGACCAAAAATGATTAAGCATGTGATGAATAAGCACAATGCATTAACGCTAACACAGCTTGTGGAGATGGCTCAAGAGCAAGATATTAAAATAGTAACTTGTACGATGACAATGGATTTACTTGGCCTTCAAAAAGAAGAGCTTTTAGATGGTATTCAGTATGCAGGTGTTGCAGCTTATTTAGCAGATGCAGAAAATGGCAATGTAAACTTATTCATATAAGAGGTGACATATGGAAACAATACTTATCATAGCAGTCGTAGCAGTGTTTATAATATGGCGCTTTAAACCGACAAAAGGTATTCAAAATATATCTACGGGACAGTTAAAACAAATTATTAACGATAAGGATAAAGTATTTGTCGATGTAAGAACAAAAGGTGAATTCAAATCACGAAATATACCCCAATTTAAAAATATACCACTTGGTTCTGATTTTTCGAAGTTACCAAAAGACAAGGAAATCATTGTAATCTGTCAAAGTGGTATGCGATCAAGTCAAGCGTGTAAGCAATTAAAGAAATTGGGATTTACTAAAGTAACGAATGTCCGTGGTGGCATGAGTGCATATTAGGAGGATATTAAAATGAAAACAATTTTACCAGAGCAAGTACAACAAAAGCTACAAGCAGGGGAAGACTTAAATTTAATTGACGTGCGTGAAGTTGCAGAAGTTGAGTCAGGTCATATCCCTGGCATTATCCATATTCCACTGAACTTGTTAGAATTTCGTTTACACGAGTTAGATAAAACTAAACCGTATATTATGGTTTGCCGTTCAGGTGGGCGCAGTGGCCAAGCAACAACGTTTTTAGAATCGCAAGGTTTTGATGTGACAAATATGTCTGGCGGAATGCTGGAATGGAATGGCGAAGTTAAATAAATATATATTTTTAAAAATAATTTATACCCTAACTGGTATAGGTGGAGGTAACAAATGTTTAAATCAGATGTGCAATTAGATGCAAAGGGCTTGGCTTGTCCAATGCCAATAGTAAAAACTAAAAAAGCAATGAATGAAGTAGAAGAAGGTCAAGTTTTAGAAATCCAAGCAACAGATAAAGGCTCTGTCGCGGATTTAGCAGCTTGGTCAAAAACAGTAGGGCACCAATACATCGGTTCTCATGAAGAAAATGGTGTGTTTTATCATTATATTCGAAAATGCAATCCAGAAATTAGCGATCAACAAGAAAAGTCATTTGAACAAACGGTTTCAAATGAAGAAGCAATCGCTGGTGATGGCTTAATCTTAGATGTGCGCGAAGCAGCAGAGTATGGATTCGGCCATATCCCCGGTGCGAAATCGATCCCAATGGGTGAGTTAGAAAATCGTTTAACTGAATTAGATCAAGAGCAAACTATTTATGTCATTTGCCGTACTGGTACTCGCTCGGATATGGCAGCACAGCAATTGTCAAAAGCAGGATTTAAAAATATATATAATGTCTTACCTGGTATGTCAGGGTATGAAGGCGAATTACAGAAAGAGGTTGAATAATATGTCAAACAAAGTAGCAATAATTGCATCTAACGGCGGTTTATTTGATGCATATAAAGTATTTAATATCGCAACAGCAGCGGCAGCTTCTGATAAGGAAGTAGCAATTTTCTTTACTTTTGAAGGCTTGAACCTTATCCATAAGCAAGGTATGCACGCACTTGAAATGCCAGCAGGCAAAGAGCATTTTGCGGAAGGCTTCACTAAGGCACAAGTACCAGCAATTCCACAATTGGTGGAGATGGCTCAAGAGCTAGGTGTGAAATTTATTGCTTGCCAAATGACAATGGATGTTATGGGCTTAACAAAAAATGATTTTGTAGATGATATTGAAGTCGGTGGAGCAGTTACGTTCTTAGAATTCGCAAAAGACGCAGCACCAACATTAACATTTTAATTAGGTAATGGGAGGGAATTCCCTTCCGACCTAAAAAATTTAAATAAAATTATACCTATGGGGGTACTTGTTTATGACAGTAAATATATGGACAGCTGCTGATGTAGCTCGCAAAGTAATTGATAACAAAGAATTATTTATATTAGACGTCCGAAATGCAGATGCATTTGAGGATTGGAAGATCGAAGGTCATAAATTTGAGTATTTAAATATTCCGTATTTTGATCTATTAGATGGCGTGGAAGAGTTATTACCACAAATTCCGAAAGACAAAGACATCTTAGTAGTTTGTGCGAAGGAAGGCTCATCCATAATGATAGCAGAAATGTTATCAGATGCAGGCCTAGAAGTTGGATATTTGAGTGGTGGAATGAAATCCTGGTCTATGTATTTAGAGCCAATTAAAGTAGGAGACCTTGCAAATGGTGGCGAGTTATATCAATTCGTACGTTTAGGAAAAGGCTGCTTATCCTACATGGCAATTTCTGAAGGTGAGGCAGCACTTATAGATGCAGTCCGTTTCACAGAAATATTTACAAAGTTTGCACAGGAAAAAGGTGTAGAAATCAAGCATGTATTTGATACTCACTTACACGCCGACCATATTTCAGGTGGACGTCATATCGCTGCTGAAACAGGAGCAACCTATTATTTACCACCGAAGGATGCAGAAGAAGTTGTATTTGACTATACACCTTTGACAGACGGGTTAGCAGTCCAGCTCGGTTCATCAAAAATTGAAGTAGGTGCACTTTACTCACCAGGTCATACAATTGGTTCTACTTCATTTGTGATTGATGATAAGTACTTATTAACAGGAGATATTTTATTCATCGATTCGATTGGGCGTCCTGATTTAGCCGGCCTGGCAGAGGATTGGGTAGCAGATTTACGCGAAACATTATACTCTCGCTATCGTTCACTAGCTGAAGATCTAATCGTATTACCAGCACACTTTATGATTATTGAAGAGCTAAACGAAAATGGTACTGTAGCAAAACGTTTAGGAGATCTGTTTGCAGAAAATCATGGCTTAAATGTAGAAGACGAGGAAGTATTCCGTTCAATGGTAACAGACAACTTGCCTCCTCAACCAAATGCCTATCAGGAAATTCGCCATGTGAACATGGGCAAAATTACACCAAGTAATGAAGAGCAAACGGAAATGGAAATCGGACCAAACCGTTGTGCAGTACGTTAATTTTCATAACAAAGGAAATATGATTCATAAGCTTGTCTCTTGGAGATAAGTTTATACTGACAAAAAATAATTCGAGAAGAGGAATATAACATGAACATTACAAAAACATTAGATGCAAAAGGATTAGCATGTCCAATGCCAATCGTTCGTACGAAAAAAACAATTGATACGATTAATTCGGGAGAAATACTAGAAGTACTTGTTACGGATAAAGGTGCGTTAAATGACTTTACAGCGTGGGCAGCAGCTGGCGGGCATACAATTGTTGAACAAAAAGAGGAAGACGGCGTGCTATTCTTTTACATTCAAAAAGCTTAACAGTATAAATAGCGAGTAGAATATGCTTCTACTCGCTTTTTTTACAGAAAGAAGGGACAGACATTATGGATCTTTCCATTACATTTATAGTTGTTATTTTTGCCCTTGGCTTTATAGGGTCATTTGTTTCGGGCATGTTAGGAGTTGGGGGCTCCATCATTAAATACCCCTTGCTATTATACGTTCCACCACTATTTGGACTGGTAGCATTTTCTGCGCATGAAGTATCAGGAATTAGTGCTATTCAAGTATTCTTCGCTTCTATTGCAGGTGTTTGGGCATATCGAAAAAGTGGGCTGCTCCATAAGGAACTGATCATTTACATGGGTGGAGCAATTTTACTCGGAAGCTTTATTGGTAGTTACGGTTCAGGATTTTTATCTGAAGACGCTGTTAATATTGTGTACGGAACACTCGCTATAATTGCAGCAGTTATGATGTTTATTCCACGTAAGACTATAGAGGAAAACGCTAAAATTTCGTTCAATAAAGTTCTTGCAAGTAGCCTAGCGCTCATTGTTGGAGTTGGATCTGGGATCGTCGGAGCAGCGGGTGGATTTTTACTAGTACCAATAATGCTTACCGTTTTAAAAATACCAACACGTGTTACAATTGCGACCAGTTTAGCAATCACCTTTATTTCTTCTATTGGTGGTAGTGTAGGTAAAATCATGACTGGTCAAATTGAGTACTGGCCTGCGTTCATAATGATTATCGCAAGTATCATCGCAGCCCCTCTAGGAGCAAAAATTGGTCAAAAAATGAACGTGAAAATTTTACAATGGCTGCTAGCTATTATGATTGGGGCAACAGCAATTAAAATTTGGATTGATATTTTGCAGTAACACACGAAGAAAAGAATTAAAGATGTATCTCGTGAATCAAGGTTTTTGTTTTCGACTGATGTTACACTTTGGCTAAGATTTCTATGAATCTTTATTATAAATCTATATCATAATTACTTCCTAGATAATCCAGACTTACATCAAATACAGTAATAATTTTATGAAAAGATGGTTATTAATGAAACAACCCATGAAATTTTAAATTGACTCAATAAACTTTTTTTTATTAAACATACGTTTTTTTAATAAAATGATGTATAGTTAAGTTCGATTAAATTTAAGGAGCAAGACATGAAAAATTTTATTGTTATTACTTTGGGTTCGTTATTAATGGCTGTTGCACTGAACTTATTCTTAGTGCCTCATGAAGTTATTCTTGGTGGGTTTTCTGGTATTGGGATGATAATAGGTATTCTAACCGGATGGAATATTGGTTGGATAATTTTCATCCTAAATATTCCAGTTTTTGTTTTAGGATTCATAAGTATTGGGAAAAAATTTGTAGCATATAGTATGTATTCTGTTTTCCTTACGAGTTTAGCAATGCAATATATTCCGGTTTATCAGATTACAGAAGATATTTTATTGTCCTCAGTTTTTGGAGCAGTAATTGGTGGTGCGGCTACCGGAATGATTATTAAATTCAATGGCTCTACTGGTGGAATAGATATTATTGGGCTTGTTATTACCAAAAAGAAGGATTTCTCCTTAGGTACTTTAATGCTAGTCATGAACAGTGTCATTGTATTAGCTTCTGGTTACTTCATAGGCTGGGAGCAAACGATGTATACATTACTAGTTCTATACGTATTCGGAAAAGTAGTAGATGTCATTCATACCAAACATGTAAAAGTAACTCTTATGATCATCACTGAAAAAGGTGAGGAAGTTCAAGATAAGATGCTTAAAAGCTTAGTCCGAGGGATCACTGTTTTGGACGGAGAGGGAGCATATACTAAACAACCAAGAAAAGTGCTTTTTACCGTCATTACGAGATATGAACTAGGGGAAGTAAAGAAAATGATTAAGGAAGTAGACAGTAATGCGTTTGTAAATATTACTGAAACGATTGAAGTCATGGGAGCATTTAATAAAAATTGATTTTGTAAAGTCCAGAAAACTCTGGGCTTTTTTTATTGGTTATGTGAAAGGCTTGGTTCGATTTATATTAAAGTGGTTTGCTGACACCTGCTTTTCAACCGATTAAATATTATATTATTTAAGGTGATACAAATAGTGAGCCATTTCGTCTTATTGGGTAGGAGGTAATTATATGACAAAAAATATATTATCTTTTTTATTTATCATTTTTGTCCTCGGAGCATGTAGTCCACAAGGTACTGATGAAAAAACATCTTTAGATATAAACAACTCCGATAAAATTTTCGAAACGACAGGAACTGCTTTCAATATTACTTTTGAAAAGATAGAAACAGCTATAAAAGAGCAAGGATTAGAATTAGTAGAAGCAGACTTACCACGTGAAAATGCTTTTATCCAATCATTAAATGGGGTGTCACCAAAAGCATATTTTCTAGATGGTAAGACACTATCTATTTATGTATTTTCAACTGTTGATGCACGGCAAAAGGGGATGGCTGATTTTGAAAAAAAAACTGCCACAATGGAACTGGAAACCCACAAAACATACACAAGCAATAATATTTTAGTGTTTTATACAGATGAAAGTGATGGAAACAATTCAAAATTGAAATTTGCAATAAAAGCATTAGATTAACATAGAGCTGGAGATTTATTTCCAAGCTCTTTTTTTATGTACTTTTTTGTTTCTTATAATAAAAAAGGACTTATCACTTAGTTACTTTATAAATATAATTTAAAGTTTAATTGTCTGAAAATGGGGTATTTACATTATAGGAACTATTAAGAAATAAGGGGAGATGCTAGTTATGTGGAAAAGAATATTATTTATCTCCGAGCATGGGGACCCACTTGAAACTCTAGGTGGTAAACAAGCTGGAGGTCAAAACAACTATGTAAAAGAACTTGCCCTTGCCCTTGGAAGAAGAGGTATAGCTGTAGATGTAATTACTCATTGGAGTAACCCCAATGCCCCACAGGTTGAGAAATTAGGAAATATGTCAAGGGTCATTAGATTTGCTGCAGGGCATAAAGGATATGTGGCAAAAGATAAGATATATGATTTATTACCACAATTTTATGATGAAATTAAAAACAATTTATCTATACCAAAATATAATGTTGTTCACTCTCATTATTGGATGTCCGGTTTACTTGGGCTTGCTTTAAAAGAAGAGTTTGGTATTCCCCTCGTTCACACTTCTCATTCATTAGGTATCGCAAAAAAACAAGCTACTGGAACTGCAAACCCGATACGATTAGACGCAGAAAAGAAAATTTTAACATCTGCGAATAAGGTAATCGCCACTACCGAAGTTGAAAAGCAAATAATTCAAGACTTTGCAGGACCACATACAAATATAGAAGTAGTATCTATTGGAGTTGCAAAAGAATTCCAATCACAGGTCAAGAAAAAATCAGTAACTAAACCGTTGCTAGTATATGCTGGTCGTCTGGAAAAGACAAAAGGAATCGGCACACTATTAGATGCCTTTAAGAAATTAAAAAAGGAAAATCCAGAACTTAATGCTAAATTGGTGCTAGCTGGTGGTGATAAGGAAGAAATAGACATCAACTCAGGATTACCTATCAACCCCCATTTAAGGGAGCAAGTTAAAGGTATAGAGGAATACATTGAATTCATAGGACCTCAATCTCAACAAGGATTAAGTAATCTTTTTTCTAAAGCCACTTCAGTTATCGTACCGTCATACTATGAATCCTTTGGGATGGTGGCAGCTGAAGCCCAAGCATGTGGGACACCTGTTATTGCTTCTGGAGTCGGAGGACTCAAAGATGTAGTGTCTCATGGAAAAACAGGCTTACAGGTAAAGCCCAAAGATCCGTCTCAGCTGGCTTCAGCTATGAAAACTATATTAAAAGACAATCTTTTAGCAAAAAGACTAGGCAGAGAAGCTGGAGAACGTGCAAAACGTATCTTTAATTGGTCTTCCATTGCAAAAGAAATAGATCATACTTATGAGGAATTGTTATATGCAAATGATTACGCAAATGCTAGCAACCGATCTTGATGGAACGCTTGTTGGTGATGAAAAACACTTAAAAGACTTACTTACCTATTTTGAAGGTCTACAAAAGAAAGTTACTTTAGTTTATGTCACAGGAAGGCATCGGGAGTCAGCCTTAGATCTTATTAAAGAGGCTAACATTCCAATGCCGAGTATTTTAATCTCGGATGTGGGAACAGGCATATATATAGGCAATGACCTTAAACCAGATGAAGAATGGGATCTTTTAATGAAGAAAAATTGGAATCCAGAGGCTATTAAGAGAATCGCTTCTAATTACCCAACTATTGTTCCACAAAAGCTTCCAGACGAATCTAGGATTTCTTATACTGTGCAAGAAGATAAAGGCAGTGTTAAAAAGCTCAAGCAAGAATTACTAGAAGCTAATATACCACATAAATTTATCTTCAGCTCAGGAAGGGATATTGATATACTCCCTGAGAACAGTGGAAAAGGATCTGCTTTGACATACGTGATTGAAAAATATGTAGATGAGCAAGCATCGATATTGATTGCAGGCGATTCAGGGAATGACGAAGAAATGATAAGTCTTGGATATCCATCTGTTATAGTAGCAAATGCGCAACCAGAGCTAAGAGCTATTCAAGACCACCCTCAATTATTTAGAGCAACTAAAAATTGTGCAGGCGGAATTCATGAGGCTTGGTTACATTTTTATGATAATTAAATCATTATTTAAAATTTCATACGTAAATCCGTTCAGACTATAGACAAATTTGAAGTTGTCTATAGTCTTTTTTGTTTACGCTAAAGATGAGCATTTCATCTGTTTTGATACGCTTAATACTTCTTATTAATTTTGGCTATGTATATGGCTAGGGTTGATTTTTCGTGCATTGGTTTGTTTGTGAAATGTTGCTCTTAAAATTATGGTGCAGTTTAGGTAAAGAAGATGAAAGTATGTTTAAATTATTATTGGAAAATTTACCAAAAACGCAATATTATTGTTAAAAAGGGAGATGCGTATGAGAATGAATAAAATTGGTATGGTCTTCTTAATGGTAATACTGATACTCACTGCATGTAATGTTGTAGGAAAGGATCGCTCAAAAGAAAATGTAGATAATTCATCCGTTTATTCGGAAAATAGAGATGATAAAGCCAAAATCCAAAAGGTTAATACGGATTTAGAAGTGGAACATGGATGGCATATTGTTCCTGAAGGTATTAAGAAAATCACTATTTCTATGGAAGCAGAAAATGTTGAAACCATATTGTTTTGGATAGCCCCAACAGGTACGGAGACGTGGGGGGAAAGAACTCTTATTGGTTACGACATTGATGGTAATGATGGATGGTCTATTGAATGGGAATTTGGTGATAGAATATTCCACGACCATATTACAATTCAGGCTTTAGGAAGTGATTATACAACACAAGCAAGTGAGACTTTGAATATCCATTCTGTTGATGAAAATCAAAAAGAGTAAATGAAATTTTTTTACGTTATACTCTTCAACTTCCGCTGTGATTTAGTTAGCAAGACTATCTTATAGAGGGGGAAATAATAATTGGTGGTAATAGTAAATAGTTTATGGAAGAACAAAGAGGTGTATTGACACAAGCTATCATGGTTACTTTATAGTTCAACATACCAGGAGCATTTTTACAAAATCTAAATGGTCACATTTTATTTATATTGGAACTTCTAATTACTTCAACCGTATTAAAGTAAAGGAGTAGGTTAGTTTTAAAGGGTATTATTTAACACGTGGTCAACCATCTCACAGTTGTAAAAGGCAATTCGTGGGACAGGAGAGGTGATTGATTGAGTTTAATTCAAGTGATATATATTGTGCTTATATGGACAATACCTAGTATGGGTTGTTGGTATTCCTTCAGAAAAATGGAGAATGAGAAACAGATAAAGGTTATAAAAGAGTTGGGAAATCCTTTATCTATTTTAGGGATTATACCCAGTTTTATTGGTTTCCTCGTATATCTTACAGGCTCTGTTGCAGCATCAGACATAAAAGTCTTACGGGATTTAGGGATTGCTTTAGCGCTATTTGGTTGGTTTGTAATTTGGGGAGTAGGTCTAATAAAAGGTGAGGGCAATACCATTAAGTGTATTGCTATGATATTAATAGGGATTTCCGTACTAATTGCTTATATCTATCTGTTTTAAACTAGTTTAATAAGCGTCTCAATACTTACTAAACGAACGGGTCCTAGCACAATCTGGTCATCGTTTCGATGATCTATTTTTATGTACAAAATAACAAGTTGATCCCAGAGTTCCTTTAGCAAAAGATTATGTATTGCTGAGGGAACCTTATTTTCTTAATGAACTAAAGTAACACAGAATATAAAGCGCGAATTCTGATTTGGAGGTACTCATTTTGAAAACAATACTAAAAAGTTTAGTAGTTATTACAATAATGTTTTTTTTATATTTTTATCAGTCACCTATAATTACAACAGGTGAAGCAATAAATAATGCAGAAAAATATTTGCTAAATCCACCAGAAGAGTGGAAAAACTCAATATCCTTCAATGGTTTAGAGGAAATTCCACCTAAGAATATTAGTGTGTACCTCACTCCAAAGCCTGGGTTTTGGAATGAAATAATGAATAATATGAATTGGGAAGTAACAATTAAATACAATGTTCAAGAATCAACTATTGTGATGGATGCATACACTGGAGAATTTATAAATCTATATGGTCCATTAGGTTAAATCTCTCCCATTTGTACTGCCTGTGGTATTAGTCGAATTCTGATCCGAAAAATATTGAGATACTATCAAGGTTAACAGGCGAAGGGTTCTCTTCAAAAGTATATTTGAAATAACTAAAGCTTCTTCAATGTAATGTAGTGCTTTACTTCAAGTCTATGGGGGCTACTGAGGTTGATAAGACAACTCTTTTTTCATTTTGAACCAAAGACGAATTTGTTGAATAGAGATTAAGAAATTGTGAAATAAAGGAACCTCAATTCGTTTCGAACGTATTAGAGGAAAAGATGGATGAAGAAAGTTATAAAAAAGGGGGGAGTATATGAGTGAACGATTTGAATTAAGTTTTAAAAATAAGGAAGTAAGAATGTGGTTCTATTTGATGGTACCAACATTTATTATAGGAAGCATCTTGATATTTTATGGTGAACAAAAATATCAGTATATTCCTTGGTTAGTATCAGTAATAGCTTGGACTGTCTTTTATTTATGGCGTTTTTTTTACCGTAAGCAACAGAATGATAAAGTAAAAAATTCTTCTTAAGCTAACAGGTGCATTACGACAATAGAGGTAATGCCCTTTTTCTTATTGAACTACAACAAGCAGTTAAGAGAGATTATAAGTGGGCGTTAGTTGGTATGGAAAACGGGCAACAGGATATGATATTAATCAAAAATATGTTTTGAAACATATTCAATATGAACTTGGTTTAATTGAATGATCTTGTTCACCTTATGGGCGCATTACTTTAAGTAGGAGTAATGCCTTTTTTTATTGATCTAAAGCAAAAGGTTAGCTGAACACGAATTGGAACTTTTACGAAATTTTAAAGTCATACTTAGAAGTTAAACTAATAGGGGTGTTATATATGAAACGATTCAGTATATGCTCAATAGTCCTAATGTTTATTGGAATTCTATTCTTTATATTAAACTGGTTAATAGATGGCTACGTGGAACCTATTGTAATTACTGGAGTTGTTTTAATATTAATAGGGATTGTATTTAGTTTTATTGCGATCTCTAAAAGAGAAAAAGGAAGCATGAAATATATATTAATTGCTACTTTTATCATTTTACTATTTTTAGTTACTTGGTTTGAACCTTTTCAAGTTGTTAGAATGATGACTTGGTTTAAAAATATTACGTAACTAACAGGTAATTTAACAAATTATTACAAAAACATAAAAATAATAATAAAGTAAATGAGCAAAGATAAAAATATCCTAGCTCATTTTTTATGTGTTTTTTAAATTAACCTTTACTAATACAATAATAGGACTACAACAGTTGAACTAGCTAGTGCTGCTTTCCCGAGAGTCGCCTGCTCCATAGTCAAGCATAGAGTGAGGTTTTACAGGAAATCAAGTTGCTCATTACACGTTTTTTGATTTAATGACTAATTTGTACGCCTCTAGTTTTTATGAACATTAAAATGGAGTAGAACGGTTATAAAAGCTTACTATTTTTATTTCTTTTTGTCAGATCGAGTCAAGAAAGATTATGTTATCTTAGGTGAAAAGTTATGGTAAGATGTTTATGTTTGTACGCACCATTCCCTAATAGAAAAGGGAAGAAAAGTTGACACGGCGAGGTTGTAATTATATACTAGGTTACGTTATGTAAGTGATTAAAAATAGTTAGAATATAATAGACAAAAATGATGAATATGAATGATAGGTGAATGAAAATGAATATAAATAAAGAAACGCTGACATTGTTACAGGATAAAATAAAAATAATAGAAACGGTTGAGGAACTTGATCTTTGTTTAGTTGGGCCAGTTAACTTGCCTATTAAGCAAGGCGATTTCCAAACAACCTTTCAATGGTATACCTGGGTTAAAATTGATAAAAATTTATCAAAAGAGGATATTTTAACATCATTACCACAATCAAATTTAGCTTTTGGCCAACAATCTTCTGTTCTTGTTTATGGTGACTTCGCAAATGAGGAAGATGCACTTATTCGTATGCATAGTATTTGTCATACAGGAGACATTTTTGGTAGTCAACGCTGTGATTGTGGTTTCCAGCTTCATGAATCGATGAAAATGGTAGTAAATCATGGCTGTGGAGCCATTTTTTATTTAGCTGATCATGAAGGCAGAGGGATTGGTCTATTTTCTAAATCACTGGCTTATCTTTTACAGGAGGAAGGCTATGATACAGTTGAAGCCAATCATGCACTAGGCTTTGAAGACGATAGTCGCTCATATGAAGATGCAATTCGTGTGTTAGAAGTATTGAGAAGCAAGCAGGTCACTTTAATAACTAATAACCCTAGGAAGCTGGCTGCGTTAAAGAACCATGGTCTTCTTGCGAAGGATCACGTTCCTTTATGGGGTGGACTGAACGAAACAAATGAATTTTATTTGAATACGAAAGTGAAAAAATCCGGCCATATTGTAGAAGAGAACCCAAGTCTAAAAGTGTGAGGTGTATACAATGAAAACCGACGAGGAATATATGAAGCTTGCATTAGACTTGGCAGCTAGTGCGAAAGGCAACACGAATCCTAACCCAGTAGTGGGTGCAGTAATTGTGAAAAATGGAGTAATTGTTGGTACGGGACTACATCGGAAGGCAGGCGAGCCTCATGCAGAAGTGCATGCATTTAATATGGCGCAACAGCATGCCGAGGGTTCCACTCTTTATGTAACTTTAGAACCTTGCTCACATTACGGCAAAACACCACCTTGTGCAAATTTAGTGAAGGAATCAAAGGTAAGCAGAGTCGTTGTAGCTACTAGGGACCCTAATCCTGAGGTTGCAGGGAGAGGCATTCAACTTCTTCGTGACGCTGGCATTCAGGTTGATGTCGGGATATTAGAAAAAGAAGCGCAAAAGTTAAACGAGCGTTTTATACACAATATGCTTACCAAACGTCCATTTGTTATTTCAAAGTTTGCCATGACACTAGATGGTAAACTCGCAACCTATAATGGACATTCTAAATGGATTACTGGAGAAGTATCACGTAAAGATGTGCATACGCTAAGAAATGAAATAGACGGTATTTTAGTAGGGGTAGGTACAGTAATAGCAGATAATCCAGCCTTAACTACAAGACTTACTGAGCTTGATGGAAAAAATCCTACAAGAATTATCTTGGATAGCAGCCTACGGACTCCTTTAGAAGCACAGGTCCTTCAAACAGAGGAAGCCAAAACCATTATTGTTACAAGTAAAGAAGTAGATTTAAATCGTGTTAAAGAATATGAATCAAGGGGAGCAAAGGTATTATTTGTTTCCAAGAGAAATAAGGGATTGGATTTAGAAGAGGTACTTAGCGAATTATATCAACAAGGGTTAACCGATATACTAGTTGAAGGTGGAGGGGCGATAAACTCTGCCTTTCTGAATGCTGGTTTAATAGATAAATACTATATTTATATAGCTCCAAAAGTACTGGGGGGTAAAGAATCCATTACGCCTTTTACTGGTGAAAATCCAGAATCAATGGATGCTGCCAAGCAATTGTATTTTGACGAATTCCAAAAGTTTGGAGAGGATCTTCGTATAATTGCCTACCCTAAAAAATAATGAGCTACATAACCATACTACGATTTAGTATAAGAAAATTAAATAAAATGACAGTTATACACCGTGATAAACGGTAGAAGAGTAGGAGAATAAAAATGAAATTCGGTTTTGATATTGACGATACACTAATTAATTTGAGAGAGCATGCTTTTCACTTGTACAATAAAAAACTTAACCAAAATGTGAATCTTGACGTATTTCATGCTTTAAAAACTGTAGAGATTCATGAAGCGTTTGGTTTGGAAAAAGAAGCTGGAAACACCATGTGGAGAGATTGTATGGAGGAAATATATTTTACCGAATGCCCATCCTTTGAGGGAGCTTTGGAAACTTTAAATTCTCTAGAAAATGATGGACATGAGATTTACTATATCACCTCTCGCCCGAAAAAATATTGCTCTCAAACTCGTGAATGGATGAAAGCACAAGGCTTTCCAATAACAGATGAAAACTTTTACTGCGGAATGCAGGATGAGGAAAAAATAGCCACAATCAAGGCATTAGAGTTAGATTATTATTTCGATGATAAGCCAGCTGTTCTAGAAACGCTCCAAAATGTAAAAACAAAAGTATTCATAAAGGATCAATCGTATAATCAGTTAATGGATATGCCAAGACTGAAAGAATGGTTGGACTTGAAAAAAATTCTAGAGGAAACCGTATAACCAGACATAATTTATAATTTATATTACGATTCGAAAACCCTGTGTATATTAGTCGTTAACTAATACGTACGGGGTATTTTTTTATGGAATAATTTTTAAATTTGAAACAAAGCAAGGAAAAGGTCGTCTAACTATAAAATGGTTAAAATCCGAAGGAAGTGACATTTTGAAAAAAATACAATTCATTATCCCGTTAACATGTTTATCTATTTTACTAATAGGATGTCAATCAATTGAAAGCAAAGAAACAAATTACGATAACCCTCAGCAATCGTTAAATGTACAAGTAGAAGGTGAGGGTGAGGGAGAAGTAATAGAAGTTATCCTATCAAGCTCGACTTTGGAAGACACTATTATTTTTAAAGATGAAGCCAGTATAAAAGAGTTTAAAGATATGATTTCAAGTTCTATAAAACAAGATGGAATTGTTAATATGGCTAATCCAGATTATTATATGGATATTATGTTTAAAGACGATAAAAAACAAAGTTATTATTTATGGGTAGGAGAGAACAGGCAAAACAGCTCTTTAATGAAAGCTGATGATACCCATACAATTTATACTTTTGATAAAGAAATGACTAAAAAAATTAGCAATTTGTTGGAAAGGAAACTGTAGTCTTTGGATTCTACCACATGTTTTCCGGTTATGTTAGAGTAAAAGAAGATATAGGTTTAGAATATATTTTTGTCATTCTATGTACTCTAGAGTTGGAGTATAAGTTCAATCAATTACTTTAGTTATAATGATACCGTCCAAATTATCCCCCGATATTTCATAGTTATTTGTTTTAAATGACTTCCTACTTTTAAATTTTTCCGGTTTTACATATCTTATTTGATAGTGCTTACCTTCAATCATTGTTTCATATTCGCCTTTTTCCTTTAAAAATGCGAGGTATTCTTCTAAAACCATATCTTCCTTTGTCATAATAAGACTATGTGGTTTTCCAACGTAGCGGAAATGCCAAGGTTCAAAAGCGATTCCAGTTACGTCAACTTTGTTTTCCGGGTAACGTAAAATAAAGCCAAACTCTGATGCATGTTGTGCTAACCATTCAGCTTCCAGTGTAAATTCCATCATTCCTTCGGTAGAACCAATATCAATAGATAGGCCGGACTGATGCTCACTATAGCCATTTGGTAGGGCATACTGTGAACCTAATTCTTCATAAAGTTGTTGTTGGACAAGGCCAGTGCGGAAACCACTATTAAGCTTGAAATGCATAATTTCATCTTTTTCGGCTGTCTCGAACATATCCTGCATAGGGGTCAGTAAATCCTTATGTACAGTAATTTCTGATTGAATTTCTACGTTATTTGCAAAGTTATTAGGTATCGCTTCGATTTCGGTTGGTTCTTGTTGAAGTTTTACCTCGTTATTAATTAATATAAGATTCCCTTCATAAATCTGTTCTTCTTCAATTGTAAAGATTTGTCTGTCTTCATTGGTATAGTTAGTAAAGATAAAATACCCAAATATTGAAAGGCAGCATAATAAGAAGAATTTTTTCAACTGTCTCACTCCCTTACTAGATATTTCTAGCATAGCAAGTAGACTTTAAGATTATGGTAGGATAATTCTTAATATTTTCTTAAGGTAATCGTTTTCATAAACATCACCTCTTCACTTTAGATAAAAACGTAACTAA
Organism: Psychrobacillus sp. FSL W7-1493; assembly: GCF_038004905.1. Classification (NCBI taxonomy): domain Bacteria; kingdom Bacillati; phylum Bacillota; class Bacilli; order Caryophanales; family Bacillaceae; genus Psychrobacillus; species Psychrobacillus sp. FSL W7-1493. The sequence goes on from NZ_JBBOSB010000001.1 coordinate 1,915,826, forward strand.
TAATCTATTCAGGCTGCTAGAAAGTAAATTGAAAGTATCCATATTGTACATGAATATCTTTGCAATTTACTCCCAAAGCAATTTAAATTAATTAGACCCTTTTTTTATTTTTTGAAAGCTAGTTATAGAAGCCTGATACAACTTCTCCATTTTTTCCTCTATGAAATTTGTTCTTTCATATAATGAAAATCGAACATGATCGATCTGCCTCATTATTTTCTCCAACAAGCCTTCTTGGAGATCTACTCGACTTGTTAAATCCTTTTGAGCTTCTTCCAAACCGCTAATCTGTTGGGTAATCGTATGATGGAACTGGTGCTGTTCGTCCATTTTGGACATTGCTTCATGTTGAAAAGCTGACACCTGCTCCATACTAGAAAGTACTTCTACATTTTTTAATGAAAGATCGTCTATCTTTTGAACAATCACTTCGGAAGTTTCTTCTGATCTGTCCAATCGAATTTTTATATTGTGTTGTGTTTCATCTAGATGCTCAATATGCTCCATTAAACGTTGTTTTCCAAGCTGTTCTTCTGTTATTAAATGGTTCAGCTTCTCGTTTTGTTGCTCTAATTTTTGTAACCCAGACTGTATCTGTTTTTCAACCAGTTCATGTTGCGTATTTAATTCCTTTAAGTACTCTAGTCTTTTATTAACTTCATTCCAATGGGTTATTTGTTGTTCTCCATATTGTTGTTGCGAATTATTTAATCGAATAATATTATCTAAAAAAGACTGGTTAGTTGTTTCTTGGTTAAGCATGAAATCGGATAGGTAGTTACTACGAAAATCGACTTGGTTGCTAGCTTTTAATTCGCCCTTGTTTTTAAAAACCCCCGGATGCTGACTATCGTTGATGAATAATCCCATTTATATTCCTCCTTGGTGAGCTAACCATATTATTAGAATATGCAAGTAGTTAACATATAGGGATTGCTGGGATATACGTCAATTGAAATAACGAAAATAGTTTTAATTTTTACAAAATAATGAAAAAGACATAGTTATTTATTATTAAGCTATTGTATAATATGACCTAGAGGTGTTTTATTTTGAATAAACAAATAATTGATAGTTTGGATATTAAAATAACTGGAGAGATACTTTCACAGTCTTTCCCAAAGCGTCAAGGTGGAACATCATTTACCACCTTTCTACAAACTAAAAAAGGAAATTTTGTATGGAAAGTAGCAACTGAGCTACCTTATCGAGAATGGCTAAAAAAAGAAGCAGAGGTAATGGAACTTCTAAATAAAGAGACAGAACTTCCGATTCCATTATTCATGCATTACAAAGAGCAACCAGAAGAGAATTCACTTCTAATGAGTAAGTTAGAAGGAGTACCTTTAAGAGAAGCCTTACACGAAGCAAATTCAATCGAGGAAAAGAGATCCCTTTTTCTCAGCTTTGGAACTCTCCTAAAATTATTACACACTACTAGATCACCAGGTGCATTGCTAACTAAAAATAATTGGCTTGAAAAACAATTACATACAGCCGCTTATAACGTCATGCATTACAAAGTGGATGGCAATGAAGAGCTACTTACTTATTTAAAATTCAACCAGCCTAAGCCAATACCTCAAACACTTATACATGGGGATTGTACGATTGATAATGTACTTGTGAAGGATGGTATGGTATATGCTTTTATTGATCTTGCTGGAGTAGCACATGGAGACCCTAGGTATGACCTAGCTCTTGCAACTAGATCCATACAATCAAATCCATTATTAGTGGAAGCTTTCTATGAGGGTTATGATTCTACACCTATTTCAATAGAAGAATTTAAATATTTTGATGGAGGTCTTTATGAATTTTTTTGAAAATGAGGTGACCTTGAAGTGAAGCTAATAGGTCCATTTTTGATGATAGTTGGCGTGTGTTGCATAGGGTTTGCTTTTTTTGAATTTTTTACGCTGGATTTTTTTGAGGAACCACAGTATTTTTGGTTATTCTTTGTGGGTGCTCCCCTTATCTTTTTCGGATTTGTTTTAACTGGAGTAGGTAATTATAAAAAAATAAAAGAACTAAATAACGAGGTAATACGTGAACAAATGGCTGCAGCCAGCCAAGGATGGGAGGAGGGACAGTTAAAAGCGGAAGCCTATTGCTCAAACTGTGGCCATCCAGTTCGTCGATCATCCAATTTTTGCTCCGATTGTGGTACCTCACTACAAATATAAGTTTTAGTCATAATTATGGCTTACCTACTGAACTTCAAGATAAAGGAGTGAAACGATTGATCGCTTGGAAAACGTTAAGTTCCTCGTATATTTTTAAATCCCCATTTGGAAATTTAAGAAAAGACATTTGTGCACTGCCAGATGGACAGGTAATTGATGACTACTATGTAAATGAATATGCGGACTGGGTCAATGCCATTGTGCTTACAAAGGAACAGCAAATTATTTTAGTAAGCCAATACCGCTACGCAGGTCGAAATTTTTTTTTTAGAAATCCCAGCTGGAAAGCCAGAGGGACAAGAAAGCTACCAGGAGGCAATTCTTAGAGAAGTTAAAGAGGAGACCGGATATACAACCGAACGCGAGCCAGTTTTATTGGGTCAATTTTACGTAAACCCAGCTACTCAAACGAATAAGGTATACACCTATTTGATTTTAGATGCATTTCAAATTAGTGATCAACACCTGGATCCTACGGAATTTGTTGATGTGCATATTTTTGATTTTAAGGAAATGCACTCTTTAATAAAGAATGGTGAAATTCAACAGCTTTTCACCGCCAATGCTTATTATATGGCTTTAGATTTTTTAAAGGAGAATGCAATCAAATGATAAAAGGCTTTGCGACTCGAGAGGATACCTTTGGTTACCTGCGTCATCACCAATCCAATAATAGAGAAACACCGTGGTTTTATTGCTCTCCAATTGCAATTGGAACACATTTAGGAGAGATGACGGAGGCACATTCTGCCTTATATCAAGAAACGGTTCGCTTTAGTCTATTGAACGGACTAAACTTTATTGATACCGCCTTAAATTATCGTGGTATGAAATCAGAAAGAGACATCGGCAAGGTTCTTTTAGAGTTAACAGAAAACACAAAATTGAAAAGATCAGAATTTGTCCTTTCCACTAAAGGTGGGCTACTTCCGGGAGATAAAGATGCCGGACTTGTTCCCAAGGATTATTTAGAGTCGGTGCTTTTACAAAATACAATTATTAAAGAGACAGATATACAAACTGTTGAACATCAAAAGCACGTACTCACCCCTAATTACTTCCGGTTTGCTATAGAGCAAAGCAGAAAGCACCTTCATTTGGATACGATTGATATATATTATTTACATGTTCCAGAGCTTTCTATGAAGGTTCTTGGAAAAGATGTATTCTACAAACAGCTAGAGGATTTATTTTACTTTTTTGAGGAACAGGTAGAGAAGCAAAATATCCGCTTTTATGGAATGGCTACATGGCTTGGACTTATCAGTGATCAGGATGAGAAAGGCTATATCTCTTTAGAAATAGCAGAAAGTATAGCCAAAAATGTTGGAGGTAAAGACCATCACTTTAGATTTGTGCAAATACCCGTAAATAGAATTTTTCTTGAAGCAATCAAAAAGAAAAACCAATCAGTTGCTGGAATTGACATGACAGTACTCGAGGCAGCAAGACAGTTAAATATGCACGTAACGACCAGTGCACCCTTTAACCTAGGAAAAGAAATACAAAAAACAGATGATAGCTTGCGATTCCTAATGAATACGAAAGGCATATTATCAACAATGGTTGGCATGAAGCAAATCGACCATGCCAAGCACAACATAGCAACGAGCAAACGTACAAACATTCAATAGGAGGATAAATTGAGAACGATCATCAAGCGAGCTTTGTTTCTGTTGTTTCCTTTCGTCATCGGAGCGTATACCATACAAACAATTATTGTTCATTATAACTGGAGTCATCTAGTGTGGAGCATTTTAATTAGCTGCTTACTATTTATCTTTTTTATGTATTACTTGGAAACGAAGCGAGATTTTTCGATGTCTATTGTTCGTCCTTCAGTGAGCTTTATATTAACAGCCACCTTATTATGCTCCTTCTACATAGGAGGTAGCGCATGGTCTAATTTCAGTGAAGAACCTTATAAAGAGATAGCGCCTCTATCCACTGGAACAAAAGCAGAAGAGACTAAAAGCAGAAAATTATTCTCTTTATTTACAGGAGACTCAATCCAAAAAAATGTAGAGTCCAAGCAGATTGATAGTATATCTTATTTTTTTTCTGAAGATAATTATACTTCAGTGGCAGAGTATTCTTCTATGTTAGCCAAGGAAAAAGCAAACCTAGATCGGATTTTTGGGCCAGAGCTACAGGACCCCTTAACAATCGAAATATATAATGATTCAGCTGCAATTAAGGAAGTGTCCCCTGGAGCAGTAGGTTATTACAAACGTAGAAATCAGTCTATTCATCTGATGAAAATGGATGATGAAAAAAGATGGGAACGTATCTTATTACATGAATATACCCATTATCGTATTCACCAATTTGCCAAGGTCAATGGATTGAGTAGTAAAATGGAGCATCTGCCTTTTTGGTTTATAGAGGGGTTAAGTGAATATGTAGGCTATCAGGATAGAGTGATCAACCCGGACCTTCTAGGGGAAGCGGTGGATTATCGATTACTAGACACAAATAAAACTATACCCGCTACATTAGAGCATTATAAAGTATATCTACAAGGCTACTTTACACTAAGAAAGCTGGATAATTTATATGGTTCAGAAATTATTACGGAATTGTTATTATCTGAGTCATTAAATGATTTTTATAACACCTTAGAGAAAACTACTGGACAAAGCATAGCGGAATTTCAGAAAACGCTTCTAGCAACTTATTAAATAATTTCTCTTTTCTGATCAAATTAAAAAAGAGCTAGATAACTTATTCTAGCTCTTTTTTAATGCACGCCTTAACTCAATTTTTATTTTCATTAGATTATTAATCTTCAAATTGCAGGTATTCTAAAATATTTCCAAAAGGGTCTCGAAAACTAATGAATTTTCCTGGAGGACAATCAGTTGGCTCATCTATTATAAAATGTACTTCTTTTTCTTTTAAGAATTTAACCTTTTCATAAATATCTTCCGTTTGCAATCCCAATGCAACTCCTGAAGCATTTTGGTTATTGATTGCACTATCATTTTCCTCCAAAACAAGTGGTAAGTTTCCGTTAACGAGTGATGCAAGCTTAGGGCCATACTGCTTATGTAATTCAAAACCTAAAGTATTAGTATAAAAATCAATTGCTTTCTTTAAATTTGGCACATAAATGCTTATAACACAAATTTGATTTTTCAAATTAACCCTCTTTCAAATAGTATTTTTATACATATTCTACATTACTTATTGATTGTCCTTTTTAGAGGATATAAAATTTCTTAGTCGAATAATATAAGTTAGAAATAATATTTTAATAGTTCAACATCATTCGGAAAAGGAGTACTTATTAAGTGTATATTCCGGAATATAACGATTCTGATGAGATAGGTTCGGTAAGGTGTAAAACGCTATCATTCATGCATCAATTATAAAATGAGGTGTTGTAATGAAAATCAAAATGCTCTTTATGATGATTGTAGGAATATTATTCGTTCCGGCTTGTGGTCAGGAAAGTCTTAATGAACGTCACGAAATATATTTATCAGAAAAAGCTTGGGAGATAAAAGAGTCAATTGAAGTTGAAACTTATATATTAGATATTCCCGATGAAATGCTTAGTAACTATGAAGCGAGTGGAATTACATTTTTGAGGGAGTATTTAGGAAAAGAAGTTATACGGCATACCTATGAGCTAAATGAAGAAGATGTTGAAGGAAAACATTTAGAAGCTGTAGTATTCGAAGCAGATGGAGAAATTATTGGTGGTCATGGTGTTAATTCGAGCTGGGAGCCAGGTATATTTAATTTGGACGAAAAAGAACGTCTCATTAAGAAGCAAAGGATTAAGCATTAAAAGAAAAGACCAGTTTGAAAAAGAATTTTCTTATACTAATCTGTGTAAATTTAAATGAGTTTTATAATAGACATACAGACAAACAAATACTTCTTATTTTTTATTTTAGGAGGACGAAATAATGAATTTGGTTAACGAATTTTTAATCAGGTTAAGAAAAGCTTTATCAAAAGAGGAACTCGACGAATTAAATACAGCATGTGGAGCATCAAAAGAGGATATTAATACCCTTAGGATAAAATATCCAGAATGTCCAGAATCATTAATCTGTTTACTGGAAAATATAGACGGTACATATTGGCGGGTGTATAAAGAAAATGAAATTGCGGTTTGTATTTTAGGCGCTGATGTTGCTGATGGCGAATATCCATATTATTTGCTATCTACACAACAGATGCTCGATAGTTCAAAGGAAGAAGAAGACGTCTCCTATCTTTTAGAATATCAAGTTGACGAGGAGGCTGTTGACCCTAAGATAAATCAAGAGGGACTGCTACCTGGTAAATATATTCATTTTGCAGACTGTATGAACAACGGTGGGACATCAAGACTCTATATCGACTTTAACCCTTCAGCTGATGGTGTAAGCGGTCAAATAGTTCGATTTTTGCACGATCCAGATGAATACAAAGTGATTGCAGACAGCTTTGACGAGTATTTGCAGGATATTATTGACGGTGACTTTATTTTTCTTAATAACGAAGAACAGTAATATATTCTAAGCTTGTACAGTGTTAAAGGGGAGGTGACCTGAACATCAATTCTATAATTAACAATAAAGTTAAGTACATTGTTTTGTTGTTGATACTACTTTTTTTACCTTTTTTTAATTTTTTCTCTGTTACAGGTTACGCTTGTTCATGTGATGGGCCAAACACCGTGAAAGAAGAATTAGATTTTAGTTCCACAGTTTTTTCTGGAAAAGTTGTTGAAATAATAGATGAGAACAAAAATAAGTCAATACAATCTTCAACTGATCCTATCAGTGTACATTTTGAAGTTAATGAATATTGGAAAGGGCCGAATCAATCACCAATTACAGTTTATACTGTAAGAAATACGGAAAGTTGTGGCTACGAATTTGAATTGAATCAAGAGTATTTAGTATATGCAAATGAATCAAATGGAGAAATTCAAGTGAATTACTGTTCCAAAACTACTCCGTTGTCTTTAGCAGATAAGGATTTATCTGAATTAGGAAAAGGTGAAAAACCAATTGAACTAGTTTCAAATGACTCAACTGCTAGCAAGGATGAAGAACAGTTAACTCCCAAAAGTACCACAAATATAAATACCATATATATCAGTCTGCTCTCCTTAGGTTTATTACTGGTAATTATATATGTCTTAAAACGAATTAAGAAATCGCCATAATCTTTTAAGCTTTGTTAAAGTTATTGGTTGATTTTGACTAACAATTTTTTTATAGTGACTGTAAACATAAACAAATGAATTTTCAAATGGCTATTAAGAACATAAATAGATGATGAAATTGGGTTTGGTGACAGTTTTTAGCTTTGTTTATGCGAGTAAATTTATTAGCGCTTTATCGATGCTAAAGCTGTTCCCATTTATTATTAAGACATCACAACCACGCGCGTAAGCGATGGTGATGGCTTATCGCTCACCCCGAGGAAAGCGGCCGGCTGGGGAGGAAATCAATTCTACTCTCTGATTTAAGATTTCTTTGCATCATAAATCAACTCTACCCTTTAACATAGCCATCTTTTACATTTACACATAAGCTATACAACGAAAATCAACTCTTAGAAGGAGCCCCGGATATTTATCTAGGGCTCCTTCTTCTATATTTATAAAGTGGTTGTGTTGAACTTTTTTAATTTAGATTGTTCATGCTGTAAAAGCCATTCTTTCCTCCACAGACCCCCAGCGTAACCAGTCAACTTTCCTCCAACGCTTATGATCCGATGACAGGGTATAACAATAGGTAATCTGTTTTTGTTATTAGCACTTCCTACAGCTCTAACCGCACGATTTTTCCCAATCGTTTCGGCTATATGCTTATAGGTAGCAGTTGTCGCATAAGGAACTTGTGTAAGTGCTTGCCAAACCGATTGCTGAAATTCAGTGCCCTCATAGTTATAGAGAAAGGTAAATTCCGTACGGTCTCCATAAAAATACTCATTTAATTGCTCGATACAAGTATGAAGTATAGGAGGATGATCGGCCTCTAGCCCGTGTTCTACTTCTTTTCTTTCAGTAAAGCGAATAGCATCAATAGCCTCGCTCGTACTTGAGATTTCTAATACTCCAATCGGTGATTGATAGTCTACTTGATACATTATAAGGACCTCCATAGATAAAATGTAGCGTATGCCTGCCAGCCTTTCCATCTTTCGGCTAGTTCTTTTAGTTCGTCCATCGTAGGTTTACGGTCAAGGTTTAATTGTTTTTTTAGGGCATTATGCAATCCAACGTCTGAAATAGGGAAAGCAGAGGACTCTTGTAGGCTTTTCATCAACACATAGTCTGCAGTCCAAGGTCCAATACCTCTTATAGTCGTTAAATACAAATGCTTTTGTTCAAATGTCTCTAGTTTAAATAATATGTCCTTGTCTAACTTTCCACCTTGCATCAGCTGAGCAATACCAATGATATACTCTGCTTTTCTAGTACTAAACTGTAAGGCTCGTAAATCATCTGTTGTTAAAGAAGCAATCATTTCAAAGGAAGGAAATGTGTAGAATTTTTTACCTTCATATTCTACAAAGTCTCCGTATTTTTCAACTAACCGCTTTTTTAAAGTATAGGCAAATGTCAAATTTATTTGTTGACCGATAATGGCCCAGGTTAATGCTTCAAAAAGATTAGGGATTCCCATGATACGTAAGCCATAGTGGTTTTGAACGATCGGGCTTAAAATAGGATCATGTTTAGCGAGCTCATAAAACCCATTCAAATCCGTAGTTAGATCAAACCATTCAATTATAAATGAAGCAGTTTGCTCTTTCTGCTTAGCAGAAGGTGTAGTAAGTGGAAATCGTACATGTAGTGCATCAGGTTTCCAGTCAATTATAAACAAAATGGGCTCATCGCCATCTATTTTAATAGCCTTATAAATAGAATGGTCTATTACTTGATGTACTGTTTCCTGTTCAGATCTCATTAAATGAGCTAGACATTCCTGGAAGCAAAAGTCAGAAGGAGTAGGTATATTTAGTGTATTTGGTTTTAGGATCTCATTCATATTTCCGAACTCCTCCATTGTTTTCGATATTCACTAGGAGAGGTATGTAAGGAGCTTTTAAAAGCCTTATAGAAAGTTGATGTACTTTTAAAGCCTGTTTTCAATGATATTTCTAGGTTTGTATTATCTGTATTCTTCAATAAATGGATTGCTTTTTCTATGCGAACTTTTTCTAAAAACGTACGTGGACTCTCGGACGTTACATGTTTAAAGACTCGCTCCAGATGGAATGGACTTACTCCAATATGTAAAGAGAGGCTCTCCAGCGTTATTACCTCCTTGTAATTGCAGGTCAGAAAAGAAATTACTTCGCTCACTAAATCCTCTTGAGGCGCAAGTTCTATATCAGGCTTGCATCTTTTACAGGCTCGAAAACCAGCATTCTCTGCCTCAGATTTAGTTTCATAAAACTGTACGTTCTCCTTTTTGGGTTTTCTGGATTTACAGGAGGGCCTACAATAAATTTTAGTAGTTTTTACGGCTGTATAAAAGCATCCATCATAATTACTATCGCAAGATATAATCCTTTGCCACATTTCGTCAAAAGAAAGGTTTACTTTAGCCACGAATTTTCACTCCCTTTTTCAGTAAATTTTATTCATCATATCATATAACTTTTTCCGTTTGTAATTGCCTTATGTCTACTTTAACAAATATAGGAGAAGGAATCGTCTTAATTCTTGCTATTATGGTCCATTATTTATTGTTATTTTCTGAATTTTTAGTTGACTAATTTCAAGGATACTATTAATCTGTAATAAAAGTATCACTAAATTTAAGTTTTACGTTTAATATTTGTTATATAAATTACTGATTAATCATAGAGACTACTATAGTAACTTTTTATTAATAATGATAGAGTTCTAGAGCATTCGTTTATTTGGGAACTAAAGCATGTTATATAACTTTTATTTTAAGTCGTTTTAATGGTGTTATGAGTTATTTTAGAAAAGCATAGCTTAAATAAAGGAGGAAGGTAAGTGAGCGTAGTTCTAACTTCACAAGATGAGCAGCAGCAAATGGATCGTTTTATGGAAAGAATTGAAATGGGAGACAAGATTGAAGCCGATGATTGGATGCCTGAGGAATATCGCGTCACATTAATCAAATTGATCTCTATGCATGGGATGAGTGAAATTATGGGGGCTCTGCCAGAGAAGGAATGGGTGCCACGTGCTCCTTCTCTATCTAGAAAGTTAGGGATTATGGCGAAAGTGCAAGATGAAATGGGTCATGGTCAGCTGTTACTTAGGGTGACAGAGGATTTGCTAAAGCCTTATGGGAAAAATAGGGCTGATTTGATGCAGGATCTCTTTAAAGGAGATCTTAAGTTCCACAATGTCTTTCATATGGGGACAAAAACTTGGGCAGATGCAGGGATTATCGGCTGGCTAGTAGACGGAGCGGCTATAATCACCCAGACAAATATGCTGGGTGCCTCGTATGGTCCGTACTCGAGAGCGTTGCAGCGAATTTGTGCCGAAGAGGTGTTTCACGCTCAGCATGGGGAGTCGATTATCATGGCTCTCGCTGAAGGTACAAGCAAACAAAAAGAGATGATTCAAGAAGCTCTTAACCGTTGGTGGGAGCCGCTCCTTATGTTCTTTGGCCCCGCATCTAAGGAAACTACAGGCTCCTCTAAACAGGATTTAACGATTAAATACAAAATAAGAACGAAAACAAATGAAGAATTTAGACAAATCTTTTTTGATAAATACATCCCTAGAATTTTATCCTTGGGGCTGACTGTTCCTGATCCAACCTTAACATTCGATAAAGAAACTAATACGTGGATATACCAGCAGCCTGATTGGAATGAATTTAAGAAAATTATTAAAAACGGTGGTCCTAGATCAGAGACGCGCCTAAATTTAAGAAGAATCTCATATGAAAACAATGCATGGGTCCGTGATGCGCTTAGTGCGACAGTAAGCTAAGGAAGGAGCAGCTAATATGAAAGAAGAAAATTTTTATCAAGAATATGAAATATTTAGCAAACGAACCCCAAGCTCAGCTTTTTTACATCAGTTTAGTTTACTCGCTCCGAATGAAGATATGGCTTTTATAATGGCTCAAGAAAACTTTATGAGACGAGAGCCGGTAGCTGACATATGGATCGTCAATCGCAAGCATATCCGTAAGCTTGACCTGGAGGAGAAGGAAACGTTAGCAAGATTAGACAACAAGGATTATCGAACGACAAAGGGCTACGGGTACCTAAAGAAAAAATGGCGACACTATGAGCAGCAAATATTAGATGAAAAAGAAATATTATCTTGGGGAGGGGATCGGAAATGACTGTTGGTATGAGCAAGGAACATAAGGAAGCTATAGCCAGCTTGCTTTTTCAGTTAGCAGATGACGATTTTATGTATGCGTATCGTGGATCAGAGTGGCTAGGCCTCGCTCCTCATATAGAAGAGGACGTCGCTTCCTCATCCATTAGCCAGGATAGTATGGGGCATGCCGTCATGTATTACAACCTACTTGAAGAATTGGGGTTGGGGAATGCTGATGATCTTGCTCATCTGAGAGAGTCCAGTAAAAGAAAGAATAGCATACTGACGGAAAGAGCCAATGGAAAAGGCTCTTACATGGAGATTCCACAATATGACTGGGCTTTACAAGTAGTAAGAAGCTATTTTTATATTACTGCGAAAAAGGTTAAAGTCGATTCCTTGTGCTCTAGTTCATATATTCCTTTGGCTGAAATTGCTAAAAAGGTAAAGATGGAAATTTACTACCACCGTTTGCATTGGGAAACATGGTTTAAGCAATTGTTGAATTCAACCGACTTAGCTAAACAGAAAATGACAGATGCAATAATGCTAGTGAGTGATGACTTTGCTGATTTTTTCTCCTGTGGAGCAGACAAGGAGATTATAGAAAAGCATCAGTTAATAGAACCAGAGAACTTATTAATGGAAAGATGGCTCCAAAGCGTAGCTCCGACTTTTGAATTTCTTCAGCTTGCTAAGCCAAGTATATCCACTGTTCCCAATAAAAATGGTCGCAATGGAGTGCATTTGAAGGACTTAGATGAGGCGATTGAAACTCTTTCAGAGGTATATAGGATGGATCCGGCGGCTTCCTGGTAAGGCTCAAGAAAAGAGGTGACAAGAGTGACCCAAAGTTTAATAGTTTTAAAGGATTTAGTGATCAGTGCCCTTTATAAAGTAATGGATCCGGAGATAGACTCGGTTAGTATTATGGATCTTGGTATGGTGGAGGAGATTAAGATAGATGGTGGGAAAGTTCATATCCATTTATTACCTACCTTTTTAGGCTGTCCTGCGTTGGAAATAATTAAAGGCAATACTAGGGCTGCAATCGAGCGAATACCAGGTGTACTGGGAGTGGAGGTAGATTTTATTTTTCATCCTCCCTGGACTTCGGAAAGGATAACAAAACGAGGGCATGTAAATTTAAGGAAGTTTGGCATAGCGCCTCCTCCTATATTTAAGGAAGGAGAAGATGTGTGGCAGGTGGACTGTGCTTATTGTGGGTCAACCTACACTACCTTAGAGAACCTTTTTGGTCCAACGGCTTGTAGAAGCATTTTGTACTGTAAAAGCTGTAAAAACGTATTTGAAGCAATGAAACCAATTTCTACTATTATGTAAAGGAGGATTATGAATGGCTAAATTAGTCGCAATGTATAAGCACCCAGAAAACAAAAAGGATTTTGATGAACACTACTTTAACGTACACGCTCCCATTACACAAAAAATCCCGGGTCTACGAGAAATGAAGGTAACTAAGTTTACGGGTTCTCCAATGGGAGGAGAGTCGGAATATTATTTAATGTGCGAAATGATCTATGATGACATGGATTCCTTGAAAGCTGGACTAAAATCAGCGGAAGGAAGGGCTTCTGGAAAGGATTTAATGGGATTTGCAGGAGAATTAGTTACGCTAATGATAGGCGAGGATGCATAATGTCCTTCGACTTCATTGAAACAAGCATTAATGATCATATAGGGTTAATCGAATTAAATCGTCCTGATCGGCTCAATTCACTAAATAGAAAAATGGTTAGTGAAATAATGGATGCACTACTAGCATTTGAACGTGAAAAAGAAGTTCGGGTTATTGTCATAACAGGAAGAGGAAGGGCATTCTCGGCTGGTGCTGATATTGAGGAAATGATGGAGGACGATCCAATCAGTCTTGAGTTACTAAATCAATTTTCTGAATGGGATCGTATAGCTACTGTTAAAAAGCCAATTATTGGAGCAGTCAAAGGATTTGTCTTTGGTGGAGGCTTTGAACTTGCACTTGCTTGTGATCTCTTGATAGCAGCCACAGGAACGGAGTTTTCATTCCCAGAGGTAGGACTTGGTGTAATGCCGGGCGCTGGTGGAACCCAGAGATTGACGAAGCTAGTCGGTAAAACAAAAGCGCTAGAATGGCTTTGGACCGGGGAAAGAATCCTAGCAGACACGGCTCTCGACCATGGTATTATCAACAAAATAGTAGCGAGCGAGCTACTTATGGAAGAAACAATGAGACTGGCCCAGAAGCTTGCTAAACAACCGCCTATTTCTCTCCGTCTCATAAAGGACTCTGTTAACAAGGCGGTAGATTATTCCCTCCATGAAGGTATGCAATATGAAAGAAAAAACTTCTATTTGCTATTTGGTACCGAGGATCAAAAAGAGGGAATGAATGCATTTATAGAAAAAAGAAAACCGAACTATCAAGGGAAATAGCGAGGTGTTGAGAGTATGTATGAGACGATTAAGTTTGAAGTGAAAAATGGAGTAGCATGGATTACCCTTAACAGACCAGACAAGCTAAATGCTTTTACCTCAGAAATGAATCGAGAACTTAAGACTATCTTTAAATCGGCATCATCTAACGAGGAAGTACGATGCATCGTGTTAACTGGAGAAGGAAGAGCGTTCTGTTCAGGACAGGATTTAGCTGAAGTAGATGATCAGATGAATCATGGTAATCTACTCAGAGAGTCCTATTATCCAATGCTTCTCCAGATCCGGCAATGTGAAAAGCCAGTAGTAGCTGCTGTTAATGGAGTAGCGGCAGGAGCAGGTTTTAGTCTAGCGTTAGCATGTGATTTTCGAGTGATATCAGAAAAGGCTAGTCTTATCAACGCATTTATACATGTGGGACTCGTACCCGATTGTGGGAACCTGTATTACTTAACTAAACTAATAGGGTATGGGAAAACGTTAGAGCTATCTATATTAGGAGAGAAAGTTACGGCACATAAAGCAATGGACCTAGGTTTAGCAAACAAGATAATACCTATGGAAAGCTGGGAAACCGAAGTAACTAATTTTGCAGAGCATCTTGCATCTCTACCAACAAAAGCAATCGCTCTTATAAAACAAAATTTGAAAGCGCTTTCAGATATGAGGCTAGAAGATTACTTAGAATTAGAGGCACAAACGCAGCGTATTGCCGGTCTAACAACTGATCACCATGAAGGTGTTGAAGCCTTCTTACAAAAAAGAAAACCTGTTTTCACAGGAAAATAAGGAGTGGGTACTTTGACAACTGTTAAAGACGACAAAACGGAAAAAGAAACTATTAAAAGAGAATTTTATCATTTAATCATAGATGGAGAAAAAATGAAAGGGTCGAGTGGCGAAACGATAAAAACCTACAATCCGGCAACGGGTGAGTTAGTGGCAGAAGTTGCAAAGGCTTCAAAAGAGGATGCAGAAAAGGCAATAGCTGCTGCACGTCATTCATTTGATCATGGAAAGTGGAAAATGTATCCCGTTGGTCGAAGGGCGCAAGTTTTAAATAAAATTGCTGCCATCATGCGATCTCGCTTTAATGAACTAGTAGAGCTAGAAATTTTAGATACGGGAAAATCACTACACGCCGCTCAGGGCCAAGTAACACAGGCAATAGAGGATTTTGAATTTTACGCAGGGGCAATTGTTGGTCATAGAGGGACGGTTAATAACGTACCCGGTCAGTTTCACAACTATACCGAAAAAGAACCCGTTGGCGTATGTGCACAAATTATACCGTGGAACTACCCACTGATGATGGCTGCCTGGAAGGTTGCTCCTGCAATTGCAGTTGGCTGTTCGGTTATTGTAAAACCAGCTTCTTTAACTCCTCTCACTGCCATTGCACTAGGGGAAATTTGCCTAGAGGCAGGCGTGCCAGCCGGAGTTGTTAACGTCATTCCAGGTTCAGGGTCGGATATAGGTAATTATTTAGTCGAGCATCCACAAGTCGATAAGGTTGCTTTTACAGGGTCCACGCCTATTGGTAAGGACATTATGGGGAAGGCATCTGAAAGCTTGAAGCGAGTAACACTTGAGCTTGGTGGTAAGTCGCCTAGTCTAGTCTTTGCTGATGCAGATATAGATGCAGCAGTAGATGGCTCCTTGTTTGGTATTTTCTATAACTCAGGTCAATCGTGTGAGGCTCGCTCTCGATTGTATGTCCAAGAGGAAATCTATGATGAATTTATGAGTAAATTTGTAGAAAAGACAAAAAGACTACAGCTAGGAAACCCTTTTGATAAAGGGACGCATGTTGGGGCAATTATAGATCAAACCCAGCTGGACACTATAAATGGATATGTTCAGTCGGCAATTAAGGACGGAGCAGAGATTCTAGCTGGAGGTCATAAATGCTCTCCTAAAGGATATGAAAAAGGATTCTGGTTTGAGCCGACTATCATTACTAATGTGAATCACGACATGAACATAGTTAAGGAAGAAATTTTTGGACCGGTTGTGGTGGTAATGAAGTTTAAAGATGAAAAAGAAGCTATTAAGCTAGCTAATGATACTACTTTTGGTCTTGGCTCTGCGGTTTGGTCTAAAGACGGAGCAAGGGCAACAAGAGTAGCTAATCAAATAAAAGCAGGAATTGTAATGGTAAATTGTCCGTTTTCTGCATTTCCAGGCACTCCGTTTGGTGGCTATAAGCAGTCAGGCTTTGGCCGAGAGCTTTGTATTGAAACATTAGATTTATACTCAGAAACGAAGAGTATTTTATCATATTATGGTAGCCGTCCTTTGAACCCTTTAGGACTATAAAATAACTGGACAGGAGCTAGAGTGGTTCCTGTCCTTTTTTAGTATAGTAATAAAAAATATGGAGGTGCTTATATTGATTAACTGCATAGTTGTTGTGGGTTCCGGGGTAATGGGGCGAGGTATCGCTTACGTAGCTGCAGTTTCTGGTTTTGCCGTAACGGTGGTGGACACAAAACCTACTGCCTTAGAACAGGCTAAAAAAGAAATTGAGAGCTTATTTGAAAAAGGTATTAAACGACAAAAGATAACTTCTGATATGGCGGAAAAGTCTTTAAACAAGCTGAGGTATGAAAAAGATCTTTCTTTGGCTCTGGAAACGGCTGACTTAGTTATAGAAGCTGTGCCTGAGCAACTAGCGATTAAGAAATCCGTCTTTGAAGCATTAGTACTGCATGCTCCCGCTAAGTGTTACTTTGCTACTAATACATCTACCATGAGTCCTACGGAAGTTGCTTCCTTTTCTAATCGTCCGGATAAAACAATTGCCATGCACTTTTTTAATCCGGTACATAAAATGCCATTAGTAGAGATTGTAAGAGGGCTTGAGACGAGTGATGAAACAGTTGCTGCTATTAAACAGGTTGCTGAGCAAATGGGAAAGGAAACGGTAGTAGTTAAAGAATTTCCAGGCTTCATAACTAGTCGAATCAGTGCTTTGGTTGGTAACGAAGCGTTCTATATGCTTCAGGAAGGAATCGGTACGCCAGAGGAAATTGATAAGGCGATTAAGCTCGGCTTGAATTATCCGATGGGTCCGTTTGAGCTAGGAGATCTCGTTGGTTTAGATACTAGACTGAACAATTTAAAATATTTACATGAAAAGCTTGGTGAAAAATATCGGCCTGCCCCCCTCCTTGAACAATACGTCAAGGCTGGTCGTCTTGGAAGGAAGACAGGCAAGGGAGTTTACAGCTATACCGGTGAGGAGGAGTGAAGATGAGAGAGGTTGTAATAGTCGATGCTGTTCGTACTCCTATCGGGAGATATAATGGGTCTTTAAAAAGTATTAGACCAGACGATTTGGCTGCCATGGTTATTAAGGGACTTCTAGAAAGAAACGAACGTGTTCCAGTGGACCAAATAGAAGAGGTTGTCCTAGGTAATGCAAACCAAGCAGGGGAGGATAATCGTAATGTGGCAAGAATGTCCGCATTACTTTCTGGTCTTCCAATAGAGGTTGGAGGCACGACAATAAACAGGCTTTGTGGTTCTGGCTTAGATGCTATCGTTTATGCTGCTCGGGCAATAGCAGTTGGCGAGGGTGATATATACATAGCTGGTGGAACAGAGAGCATGACTCGCGCCCCTTATGTAATGGCAAAGCCTATGAAAGAATTTCCCCGAGGGAATATGGAGCTTATAGATACGACAATTGGATGGAGATTTATAAATCCATTGTTAGAAGAAATGTATGGTACCGATTCGATGCCTAAAACAGCTGAGAACGTTGCCGAGAAATATAAAATAACTAGAGAAGATCAGGACCTCTATTCCTTTGAAAGTCAGCAAAGGGCTAAAAAAGCAATGGCTGAAAATCGCTTCTTGAATGAAATAATACCAGTGAAGTATACAAATCAAAAGGGTCAGGAAGTGATCATTGATACTGATGAGCATCCGAGGCCAGAAACAAGTTTGGAAAAGCTGAACAAACTTCCTCCTATTTTTAAAGGAGGTAGTGTAACGGCAGGAAATGCATCTGGTGTTAATGATGGAGCAGCAGGCTTGCTTCTAATGAGCGCAGACAAAGCAAAGGAATTAGGTTTGAAGCCTATAGCAAGGTATATTGCATCCGCTACTGCTGGTGTAGAGCCTGGTGTAATGGGAATAGGACCTGTATTTGCAACTAACAAAGTACTAAAGCGTGCAGGAGTTTTAAAAGAAGAAATTGGCTTAGTCGAATTAAATGAGGCATTTGCTTCACAGTCGTTGGCTTGCATTCGTGAATTAGAACTCGACCCAACAATTGTAAATGTGAATGGTGGTGCAATCGCTCTCGGACATCCGTTAGGTGCTAGCGGAGCAAGGATAGTGACTACACTTCTATATGAGATGAGGAGAAGAGAAGTGAGATTCGGTCTTGCCACTATGTGTGTAGGCGTAGGTCAAGGTATAGCTGCAGTATTTGAAAATATACAGTAATTATTATAAGTAAAAGGATAGATTGAAAGTCAAATAGAGGCTGGGACATAATTAGTCAATTAATTAAAAGACGTGAAATCAGCAAACTTGATTTCACGTCTTCACCTTTTTAATATAACTGGTATCTAATGAAAAATTTCTCTATTCTTATTGTTTGGAGAGGAGGGGGCGACTCCTGGTGGAACAGCGCGAGCTGAAAGCCCCGCAGGAGCAAAGCGACGAGGAGATTGAAGCCGTGCCACCGGAAAGCGCCCCCGTATCGGAAAACAACTATATTGTATTTTGAAGAGACTTATGTCCCAACCTCTTTTGAGTACATTAAACTACCAGATTATTTAGTTGGAACGCTCTTTTGTCTGTTAGGATAAAATACGGTGATAAGTAACGCCAGTATGGATAGTATAGTCATGAAAATATAGGCGTCGCTTGAACCGTAAATGGATGCTAACGCTTTAAGCTGATCGATACCAGCTGTAGGGATTTACTTCGAGATATTTTCGGTATGCTTTAATGACTGAACCGTGAAAATAGTAACAACAACTGCTGTTCCAATCGAGCCAGCAAGCTGACGAACCGTATTGTTAACTGCAGTACCATGTGTTATAAGCAATTTAGGTAAGGCATTTAGCCCAGCTGTATTTAGCGGCATCGTGATGAAGCTTAGCCCAATACGCAAGAAAATCGTTCGAATCATCAAAAATGTAAAGGACGTCGAATCATTTAAATCTGTCACGACCCACATGGTTGGAATAATGAATAACAATCCAGTTATAAACAATGGTTTGGCACCATACTTATCGTATAGTTTTCCTGTAACTGGTGACATGAAAGCGTTGACTAACGCTCCTGGTAATAATAACCCAGCATCAAGAGCTGTAAAGCCTCTACCGTCCTGCAAGTAAATGGGCAGTAAAATCATATCTGCATACATAATCATCGTAACAAGCACATTAATTATGGATATCATAGTGAATGTCTTATTTGTAAAGACATTTAAATTGAGCAACGGATCCTCTGATCGTAATTGACGCATGCAGAAAATGTAAGTAATGACTATTCCAGCAACGGTAGAGCTTATAATAATTGGATTAGTCCAGCCCTGACTGCCTGCGCTACTAAAACCGTAAAGTAAAAATCCAAATCCAAGTGTAGATAATATAACACTTAGCCAATCTAGCTTAGCGGTTTCCTGATCAGATATATTGATCAAGTATTTAAGTGCAAGTACGATAATGAATACGACAAAAGGCAATAAACCAATAAATAGCCAGCGCCATGAAAAATATTCAAGTATAAATACAGCCAATGTAGGAGCAATGGCTGGAGCGAAGATAATAGCAAAACCGATTAAGCCCATTGCACTTCCGCGTTTTTCAGGTGGATATATGAACATAACAATACTCATCATTAACGGCATGATAATTCCAGCTCCAGCTGCTTGAATCATTCGACCAGTTAGTAGAATACTAAAGTTCGGAGCAAGTGCGCAAATTAGAAAGCTCTAATGAACGAACTCAGTTATTATCATATTTAGACTATTTCTATAACCATCGCATCTTGTTCTCTGTTTTATTTAAAGAAGACCGTTTTAAGCGAAAAATGCATAAAGAAATAAAGTCATTTATCAAAGCGCGGAGAACAACAAGACAAGTATTAAATGGGCCAGAACGTGTCTCACTGGATATACTTGCTTCTGCAATGTTTGGGGTGATTGAATGGTGGTTGGAAGAAGGTACGGAGCATAGCTCAGAATATATCGTCAATCAAATCGCATTACTTTTTAGAAGATAAATTGTTTTTCTGTGTTAATATAATGTCATTTATTTTTAACGTGTTGGTACAGCTCTTACTGGTTTCTCCAAGATTGAAAACAAATTCAGAAAATTAAATTATTTTCAGGGAAATAATTAGTATACTCTTATAACAAATTAAAGAAAAAATTCTGAAAAAGTGATATATTATTAATTAGGTAAAATAGAAATGAGTGATTAATAACATGTCTAATACACAGTCAATGATTTTCACTGTTTATGGTGACTATATAAGGCACTACGGCAATAAAATATGGATTGGAAGTCTGATTCGCCTACTCAAGGAATTCGGACATAATGAGCAATCCGTACGCGTAGCAGTTTCTAGAATGATGAAACAAGGATGGTTGGAGTCTGAAAAACAAGGTAATAAAAGCTATTATTTTCTAACTAATCGAGGCAAAGTAAGAATGGAAGAAGCGGCAAATCGAATATTTAAGCTTATGCCTAACGAATGGGATGGGAAATGGCGTATGTTAATGTACACAATTCCCGAGGAAAAAAGACAAATAAGAGATGAGCTTCGAAAAGAGCTGCTTTGGAGTGGTTTTGGAAGTTTTTCTAGTGGATGCTGGATCTCTCCGAATAATCTAGAAAAAGAAGTAAAATTATTAATAGATAAATATGAAATACACGAGTATGTAGACTTTTTTGTATCTGACTATAAAGGTCCAAAAGAGAACCAAGCTTTAGTTGAAAAAAGCTGGCCACTTGTTGATATAGAAGCAAAGTATAAAGAATTTATAACAGCTTATAGTCATCAGTATATTGTGCATCAAAGTATGATAAATGATAATAAAATGTCCTCTGCAGACTGTTTTGTAGAACGAACAAGGTTAGTCCATGAATACCGAAAGTTTCTTTTTATTGATCCTGGTCTTCCGAAGGAGCTATTGCCAGAGATCTGGAACGGAAATCATGCTGCTCTTTTGTTCGAGCAATATTATAAATTACTTGCACCATTAGCTAGTGAATTTTTTGAGGGTGTTTTCCAAGAGGATAATGATTTGAAAAGAAGAGATGAAGAATATGATGTTAATTACCACCCTCTATTAAAAGAACTCTAGGAGTAGTGCTATTCCTAATAATTAAATAGTAGAAACTTCTTTAACAGTTATTCGTAAGTATATGAATACAAAATGGAGGTTTACTTAGATGATGGAGTGGAGGAAGCGTAAAAAAGAGCTAAGTATTAAAAGAAAAAAGAATAATATCCAAGTATCAAAGTGGAGTTATTTTGATTTTTTTTTCACTTTAGCTGATATTATTATACTGCCAATTCGTTTTGTTTTTTGGATACTTCGAGGTATTGGTAGAGCGATAGGAAATCTTTTTGATGGGATATAATATAAACGAAAAGGGGGCTGGGACAAAACTCTCTTTCCAATAAAAACCTCTCAAATCCTACGACCTGGCAAAGTTTTAGGACTTCTATTCAAATACATGCAGTTGTTTTCCGATACGGCAGGCGCTTTCCGGGGGCACGGCTTCAATCTCCTCGTCGCTTTGCTCCTGTGGGGCTTTCAGCTCGCGCTGTTCCCCCAGGAGTCGCTGCCTCCTCTCCAAACAAATATAGTGGAGAAATTTCTTACAAGATATCAGCTAGCTATAAAAGTAAAAAGGTGAAATCAAGTTGCCGATTTCACCTTTTTTAATTTATTGACCAGTTTCATCCCAGCTTCTTTTTGAATTAGTATTAATAATATTAGTAATACTTACTGCTTTTGCTTAGAAAGTTAAGCTTTACGACAAAGTGTCTTCAAAAATTTCTCGGTAATCATACCCTTTTTGTACATAAGTATCAATTGATAGTTGTATAAGCTCAAGATCCTTATCGTTAAGCTCCCTCACAACCTTTCCAGGAGAGCCGACGATTAATGAACGAGGAGGAAATTTTTTACCTGAGGGCACTAGGGTGTTAGCCCCTACGATACATTCCTCACCAATCTCGGAATGGTCTAAAATAGTAGATCCCATTCCAATAATGGACCGTTTACCAATCCTGCAGCCATGTAGAATGACATTATGTCCTACAGTCACTTCATCTTCTATAATAACTGGAGCATCTTCATACAAGTGAATCGTTGAATTGTCCTGTATGCTACATCTATTACCAATCGTTATTGGTGCCTCATCACCACGTAAAACAGAGTTAAACCATATAGTGGATTCCTCACCCACTCGTACATCGCCAATAATCTTCGCTCCTGGTGCAACCATTGCGTTATCACTTATACTTGGTGACTTTCCTTTGAATGAAATAATCAAATAATTTCCTCCTTTTTAAATATTAGCAATTGTCATTCTACTAATTATAATATAACATATTTTTATAGGGGTGGATAAAAAATGATATACGTTTGTAAGTTGTTAGGTATTTCCTATCCAATCATTCAGGGAGGGATGGGAAACATAAGTAACGCTCAGCTTACAGCTGCAGTGTCTGAAGCTGGTGGTTTAGGTACAATTGGTTGCGGTACGATGACACCAAAAGAAGTGGAACAAATCATACTAGAAACAAAAGAGATAACCGAAAAAAGATTTGCTATTAATATTGCCATTAATGTTTCACCATTTGTAGAAGAACTGATAGAACTTGTTATAAAACACGAAGTACCGATTGTATCTTTATCGGCTGGAAACCCAGCACCTTATATTCCTATATTACAAGCAAACGGGATTAAAGTGATGACTGTTGTCGCTTCTGTAAAACAGGCGCTAAAATCAGAACAAGCAGGGGCAGATATGATAGTTGGTGAAGGTTTTGAAGCAGCAGGTATTAATTCTAGTCTTGAATTGACCACTTTCACGTTAATTCCTCAGCTAGTAAAACATGTGAGGATACCTGTTATTGCAGCAGGAGGAATTGGTGATGGGAAAGGATTGGCGGCCGCACTATCCCTAGGTGCTAGTGGGGTGCAGCTAGGAACAAGGCTAGTGGCGACGAAAGATGCGCCCTTTCATGAAATGTATAAAAAAAGAGTAATTCAAGCTAGTGATTTAGATACACTATTGCTTGGGCGAAGTGTTGGTAGAATTCGGAGAGTGTTAAATACTCCTTATGCGAGTCGGTTGATGGACCGAGAAAAACAGGGGCTGACTATCGATGATTATTTAAAAAGTACGACGGAGGAGCACCATAAAAAAGGAGCAATAGAGGGAGACCTAGAAAGTGGTTTTTTAAACAGTGGCCAAATAGCTGGTTTGTTGGATGATCTGCCTTCAGTAGAAGATTTGTTCAATAGAATGATGATCGAAGCAGAACAAAAACTTCAAAATGATTTAATAGAAATTAGACAATTAAAAAAAGAAAGCTAAAAACGAAGACCACCTCTGGTCAGCGAATTTAACTTCTCATTTTAAAGGCATCAAGCGTTTTTAGTTTGTGATTTCTAGCATATTGCTCGATTGAAGAACTGCTCGCCTTATCCTCTAGTAATTGTATAAGGGTCTCATGCTCTTCAATGGATTGGGGGGTTCTCTTAGGATAAAACGTAAAACCAGCCTGTCTCACTATATCTAGTCGACCCCATGTTTCTTCAATATTTTTTATTAGTAATTCGTTTGGACAAAATGAGTAAATATGAAAATGGAATTCTCTATTAAGTGCTCCTAGTTTATCTAATTCATAGTTATCAAGCATAATTTTCATTTCTCTGTTAATTTCTTTTAACTTTGTAATACCATCAGCTGTAATGCTTGTGGCGCTAATGGCCGTAGCATAGCCCTCAAGTAAAGCGAGTACTTCTAATGATTCCTTATATAGTTGATTGTCAATTCCTTTGACGATTGCTCCGATATTAGGTTTAAATTCAAGAAGCTTTTCTGATTCGAGCTGATGAATTGCTTCCCTGACCGGAATATGACTAGAGCCGACCTCCTTTGCAATTTGATTGATAATGATTCGTTGACCAGGTGCGTAAGTACCATCTACTATTCTTGTACGAATAACTTTGTAAGCATATTGGCGTTTATTCATATTAGTTTTCATAATAATCGAATTGTATATCATTTAATATATGAAATCAATAAATAGATAGATTATTTAAAAATTACTGAAACAATTAATACAGTTATTTTGTCAAGATACGAACTATATATAGAAAATAGGGAGATTTATATGATTCCTATTAGGAGAGTAGAACATAATATCAAAAATATATTCTGATAATAAAATAAATTCTGATAAAATATTGTAATAATATATAAAATGATATATGATATTTGTAAATATTTAACGAAACTTCTCCTGCGTGCTCAATAAAAGAAAGGAGTTATTCATTTCATTTGCTTGTAAGCGCTTCCAATAGTGTAATGTGTGTTCTTTAAAAACTAAATGATTAAAGTAGGTGAGTTATATGTTAGAAGGCTTAGAGATTGGGAGTAAAGAGACCATTCAAATCACAGTTACAGAAATGATGTTTGCTGCATTTGAAGGAGAAGTAGTACACCCTGTCTATTCGACGGTGAGTATGACATATCATATGGAATGGGTCTCTAGGAAAATAATTTTACCTTTTTTAAGCGCTGAACAAGAGGGAATGGGAGCTTCAGTTAAGATCAAGCATGTTTCACCCGCTCCTTATGGAAGTCTGGTTACTTTAACTGCTACTGTTACAGAGCTTCGAGACAATAAAGTAATAACAAAAGTGGTAGCTGAGAGTCAAGCTGGAGTTATCGGTCTGGGTGAGGTAACTCAGGTTATTTTGCCAAAGGCTACAATAAAAACAAAATGGAACGAGGCTACAGCGTAAGAATATACACTGAAATTGCCTAAGGAGGAACTGATCTAATGCTAGCTGAAAGATTATCAATGACAAAAGAATTTGAGCTTTTCGATCGAATGGCTTCTCATGAGCAGGTTGTATTTTGTAATGATCCCACTACTGGCCTACGAGCGATTATCGCTATCCATAATACGACCCTCGGTCCAGCTCTCGGTGGATGTCGAATGCAACCTTATAATAGTGTGGAAGATGCGCTCGAGGATGTTCTAAGGCTTTCAAAAGGTATGACGTATAAGTGTGCAGCAGCAGATGTGGACTTTGGGGGAGGAAAAGCAGTCATTATTGGTGATCCTAAAAAGGATAAATCACCGGAGCTATTCAGAGCATTTGGTCAATTTGTCAATTCACTTGGCGGCCGTTTTTACACAGGTACAGACATGGGCACGACGATGGAAGATTTCATACATGCGATGAAGGAAACTAATTTCATTAATGGACTACCTGAGGCTTATGGTGGTGGAGGGGATTCATCGATCCCAACAGCAGCAGGAGTTATAAATGGATTAAAAGCTACAAATCGAACACTATTTGTAGATGAAGAACTCGGAACGAAAAGCTATGCAATTCAAGGACTGGGAAAAGTAGGCTATAAAGTTGCCACTAGTTTACTAGAAGCTGGCGCGAACCTTTTTGTGGCTGATATAAATGACGAAAGCCTTCATTCCATTCAGCAGATTTCAGCAAATTTAAAGGGAAACGTAAAGATTGTATCGAATGATGAAATTTACTCTACTGATGCTGACGTTTTTATTCCTTGTGCACATGGAGGAATTATAAATGATATGACGATTCCTAAGTTGAGAGTAAAGGCAATAGTAGGTTCTGCCAACAATCAATTACTAGCAGATCGACATGGAAGAATGCTCAGAGAAAAAGGAATACTATATGCACCAGACTATATCGTCAATGCAGGCGGTCTGATTCAAGTGGCTGATGAACTATATGGCTTTAACCATGAGCGAGTTCTAGCTAAAACGAAGCAGATATATCATACCTTATTAGAGGTATATAAGGAGGCTTCCCTTACCGGAAATACAACGGAAGAAGCAGCAAATACGATGTGTGAAAAGCGTATTAAGAACAGAAAAGCTCGCAATAACTTTTATTCAGCACCATTAAAGCCAAAGTGGAGTATTCGCAAATAAGTCGTTTGGAGGGAAGCTAAGTGAAGCATAATTATCCTTTAAAAAGAATAATGGATGATGAAGGGACACTACTAGATGAACAATTCAAAGAACAAATTGAGGAAAGCTTAGTCAAGGAACTTTACTTTCACATGCTACGCATTCGAACGTTCGACCGGAAGGCTATCAACCTACAAAGACAAGGTAGATTAGGAACCTATGCACCATTCGAGGGGCAAGAAGCATCTCAGGTTGGTAGTGCGCTTGCATTAACAGAAGATGACTGGGTTTTTCCGACCTATCGTGATCATGGAGCTACTTTAACATTTGGTAAGAGCATGGCGAGAACCTTTTTATACTGGAATGGAAGAATTGAGGGATGTTTTTCCCCGAAGAATAGAAACATATTCCCTCCCGCTGTGCCAATCGCAACTCAGCTTCCCCATGCTGCAGGAGCAGCGTGGGCAGAAAAAAGAAAAGGCACAAAAAATATAGCGATAGCTTATTTTGGTGATGGAGCTACTTCTGAGGGAGACTTTCATGAAGGATTAAACTTTGCTAGCGTCTTTAAAGTACCTGCTATCTTTTTCAATCAAAACAATGGCTTTGCAATTTCTGTTCCTACGGAAAAGCAGATGAATTCAGAAACCATTGCGCAAAAAGCAGTGGCTTATGGAATGACTGGTGTTAGAGTAGATGGAAATGATAGCCTTGCTGTATATTTTGAAACGCTTAAAGCAGTAGAGAAAGCAAGAGCAGGGGATGGACCTACCTTAATAGAGGCTGTCACATGGAGAAAAGGTGCCCATACGACTGCAGATGACCCATCCAAATATAGAGCTGCTACCATGGGAGACCATATTGTGGATCCCCTTTTAAGACTAGAGTTATTTATGAAAAACTACGGTTACTGGAATGAAGAATGGTTGCAAGCTACTACTGAGGAGATTAGTAATGAAATAGATGCAGCTGTAGAAGAAATGGAAAATTTCCCACCTCCTAACGTAGAGGATGTTTTCAACCATGTATTTGCTGAAATGCCTGCTCAGCTAACCGAACAAAAAGATGCGTATCTTGCATATTTAGGGAGGCAATGATCAATGACCCAGTTAAAACAATCAAGTGCTTCACAAGAGACAACAAAGCAAATGACATTAATCCAGGCGATAAACGATGGGATGCGTGTTCTACTAGAGGAGGACGAATCTACACTTGTGCTTGGTGAAGACGTGGGTAAAAATGGTGGGGTTTTTCGAGCTACTGAGGGACTCCAAGAAAGGTTCGGTGCTGATCGAGTAATCGACACTCCTCTTTCTGAATCAGGAATAATAGGTACTTCTATTGGATTAGCTGTAAATGGATTTAGACCAATAGCTGAAATTCAGTTTTTAGGATTTATTTATCCAGCATATGAGCAAATCATGACACATGCTTCGAGAATTCGGATGAGGTCTATGTCTCGTTTTACAGTGCCAATGGTTATTCGTGCACCTTATGGAGCAGGGATACGTGCACCGGAAATACATTCGGACAGCACCGAAATCCTATTTACTCATATGCCTGGTATTAAGGTAGTCTGTCCTTCCAGTCCATATGATGCAAAAGGATTGTTAATAGCTGCAATGGAAGATCCTGACCCAGTTCTTGTTTTAGAGCCTATGAAGAACTATCGATCGGTGAGAGAGGATGTTCCAATAAATAAATATAAAGTGGAAATTGGAAAGGCGAAGGTTGTCCAAGAAGGGGCAGATGTAACCCTCATTGCTTGGGGAGCAATGGTTTCAATCGCTCAAAAAGCTGCAGAGCTTGCAGGAAAAAAAGGAATACATTGCGAAATAATAGATTTACGTACGCTTTATCCATTAGATAGGGAAACAATCGCCAAATCTGTGCAAAAAACAACTAGAGCAGTAATCATTCATGAAGCTCATCCTACAGGTGGGTTAGGTAATGACATCGTATCTATTATTAACGATACCTCATTCTTATATTTGCGAGCACCTGTTGAGCGAATTACAGGTTTTGATGTTCCTGTTCCATTCTTTACTTTAGAAGAGCATTATCTACCTACTCCCGCTAGAGTGATGGAGGGGATTGATAAAGTAATTCATTTTTAAGGAGGGTTTTGAATGATTGATGTGAAATTACATGATATAGGAGAAGGAATGACTGAAGGAGAGGTTATCCACTATTTAGTTAAAGTGGGTGATAGGGTGCAAACGGACCAGCCTTTAGTTGAAGTCCAAACAGATAAAATGGTTGCAGAACTTACCTCTCCTTGTACTGGTATTGTCAAAGAGATTCGAATTGCTGCAGGAGAAATGGTTAAAGTAGGTACCAGTCTTCTTTCCTTAGAAAGTGAGGGCGGAGGGGGTTCCTCAACCGAGCAGTCGTCAAAGGATATATCAGTAGAGACTAGCTGTAACCAGCCCTTAAAAGAAGATAAATCCTTAGAGTTCACTTATAAGAGAATACTAGCTACACCTTACACAAGAAAAATAGCTAGGGAACATAACATCAATTTAGAGGATGTGACACCTTCAGATCCTTCAGGAAGAATTACAGAAGAGGACGTTATGAGGTTTATAGATCATAAAACAGAGAAGAAGATTATACCTGAGAAGATTGTTACTCCAACGCAACCAGATGAAATACCCTATAAAGGAATTAGAAAAAAGATTGCTGAAAATATGAAGAAATCACTTTTTACCATTCCACATGTAACCCATTTTGACGAAGTGAATATGACTAATCTATTAGAAATGAAGGCACAGATGAAAGCCACTGGTCATTCCATAAGTATTCCAGCCTTTCTCTTGAAAGCACTTGTCATTTCCTTAAAGGATTTTCCGATATTCAATGCCGAGCTTGACGAAGAAAATAGTCGGATACTCCTCAAGAAAAGCTATCACATAGGCATAGCCACCAACACAGAAAACGGACTGATTGTCCCTGTACTCCACGATACCGATAAAAAGTCTCTCATACAAATAAATCAAGAAATAAAAGAATTAACACAAAAGGCCATAGCAGGAAAGCTTCAATCATCAGAAATGCAAAACAGCACATTTACAGTTAGTAATGTAGGACCTTTAGGCAGCATAGCCGCCACTCCTATTATCAATTATCCAGAGACGGCACTGATCGCATTCCATAAAACCAAAAAACAGCCAATCGTTAATGCGCAGGATGAGATTGTTATTGGACACATCATGAATCTATCCATGTCATTTGATCACCGCGTAGCAGACGGTGCAACTGCAATTGCATTCACGAATCGTTTTTCAAGTTTGATCGAACATCCACATAAACTAATTTTGGAGATGATTTAGATGGTTGTAGGAGAAATAAGCCATAAACGAAATCTAATCATTATTGGGGGTGGACCAGGAGGATACAGCGCAGCTATACGAGGTGCTCAGCTTGGCCTTTCTGTTACTATAATTGAGCAAAAAAAATTGGGAGGAGTGTGCTTGAACGAAGGTTGTATACCTTCAAAGGTTTATACTTTTGCAAGCTCGAAACGTTCCGAGTTGGATCAGCTAGTTAAGATTGGTATTGATGCGGCTGGAAGAGATATAGATATCCAGAGATTACTTGAATATCAAAAGGATGTAATCGGACAGCTGAGGTCAGGTGTAGAAAGACTTTGCCAGGCGAATAAGGTAGAAATCGTTCAAGGGAAAGCTACGTTTATAGCAAAGCATAAAATTGGTGTGGAAAATGGTCACCAATTCGATATGTATGAGTTTGACCAAGTAATTATCGCTACAGGCAGTAAAAATATACTTCCTAGCTATATAACTTCTAAGAGTCCTCATGTGCTATATCCGTTTGAACTGTTTCAACTAAGCAAGCTGCCTGAAGATGTAATCATTGATGGTCAAGATTATATTGCCCTAGAAGCGGCCTCAAGCTTGGCAGCACTTGGCACACAAGTAACCTTATTAATAGAATCCGATACTGGGCTACCTTTTGATGAATCGGTCAATAAGGAGTTATTAAGAATATTTAAAAAGAGAAAAATAAAAGTAGTAGAGAAAAAAGAAATTATTGGGACTCATGAGGATTTAAACGGTTTCTCTGTTACGGTGTTAACCAATCAGCATAAAGAAATAACAATTGAGGCTTCTTGTTTAGTGGTTCCTGAGCTAAGGGTCTCAAACGTAGAAGAGCTTGGGTTGAAGCGTCTGGGCATGGATCTAGGTGTAAATGGATTTATCCAAGTAAACAATCGTTTAGAAACTTCAATCCCCAACATATATGCAGTTGGAGATGTAACAGGTGGTCCCCTGCTTGCTTGGAAGGCTATCAAGCAAGGAAAAGCGGCAGTATCTTTCATTGCGGGAGAAAGACCAGAGGTGGACATAACAATCGCCCCCACTTGTGCTCATACAATTCCACCGGTAGTATCTGTCGGTTTAACGGAACAACAGGCAAATAACCTAGGACTTTCTGTACGTGCAAGTAGATTTCCACTTGGCGGTAATGGTTATTCCACAATTACTGGGAAAAGAGATGGATTTATAAAGGTAATCTCTGATTCTACGACTGAAGTAATTCAAGGAATTCATATGATTGGCGATGGCGCTATCGAATTGTCAGGCTCCTTTTTACAACTATTAGAGATGGCTGCGAAGGAGGAGGATATTAAATTTCCAAATTACGTGCACCCAGGCATAAATGAGGCACTACTCGAATCGGTTGAAGGATTGCTTGGACAAGCGATTCATCTAGCTCCAGTAAAGAAGGAAGTGGTAATTGGTTAAACTACGGCTATAAACTATTTTACCAGAAGCTTGTTAAATAACTAAAAGAGTCGGAGGGGGAAATAACGTGAAGAAAAAATGGAAGGTTTTTTTAACTGTATTAGCTAGTGCATCCTTGTTACTTGCTGCTTGTGGAGATGAGGGTGAGAAAGCTTCTTCGTCCAAAACCTATAATATTGGAGTTACTCAAATTGCGGAGCACCCATCCTTAAATGCAGCTTATGACGGCTTTAAAAAGGCTTTAGAGGATGGAGGAATAGAGGCGGAATACAATTTTCAAAATGCGCAAGGAGACGGTAATAATAACACAACTATAGCTACAAACCTAGTTAGCTCCAACGTCGATTTAATCTTTGCAAACTCAACAGGAAGTGCTCAAGCTGCACTTAGTGCAACACAGGACATACCGATTGTATTTACATCTGTTACGGATGCAGTTGGTGCAGAGCTAGTTGAATCGATGGAAAAGCCAGGCGGTAATGTCACGGGTACTATTGATTCCCATCCGGATGCTATTGCTAATACAATGAAATTTTTAAAAGAAGAGCTTGGTGCAACGAAAGTCGGGATGGTATTTAACTCAGGCGAACAGAATTCACGCTCTCAAGTTGACTCCGTTAAGGAGTTACTGAAAGACATGGATATGACGGTTGTAGAAGCATCAGTAGCTACAACTGCTGATGTAAAACAAGCAACGGAATCACTTATAGGAAAAGTCGATTCTATGTATATCATCACAGATAACACGGTTGTTTCTGCACTGGAATCGGTAATCTCAGTAGCAAATGAAAACAAAATTCCTGTGATGGTAGGAGAATTTGATTCGGTTAAGCGTGGTGGCTTAGGGGCATATGGATTTGAATACTACGATATTGGTTACGAGGCTGGTCAGATGGCAGTCAAAATATTAAAAGGGGAAAGTAAGCCTGCTGATATCCCAGTACAGGTACCTCAAAAGCTGAAATTAATAATGAACCAGAAAACTGCAGATACAATTGGTGTGGATATTAAAGACGAGTGGAAAGCTGAAATGAGCGAATAACGAGGAGGTGATTCTTTATGTTTTCAGCAGTATTCGGCTCAATGGAACAAGGAATCATTTATGCAATTATGGCACTTGGAGTGTATATCTCATTCCGAGTGCTAGATTTTCCAGATCTGACGGTTGACGGTAGCTTTGTAACAGGGGCAGGGACTGCTGCTACGATGATTATACTTGGGTATCATCCCGTATTGGCAACAAGTATGGCTATATTAGCTGGCTTTATAGCAGGCTGTATGACTGGGTTACTGCATACAAAGGGAAAGATAAATCCCCTTCTATCTGGGATATTAATGATGATTGCACTGTACTCGATTAATTTAAGAATTATGGGGCTCACCTCTGAAAACTCTATAGGTCGTCCTAATATTCCCCTGTTGAATGCTGAAACTCTTTTTGTTCAGTTCCAATCATTTTGGAGTGGGCTTGGTATAGATTCCGCACTCAATAGCTTTTTGCAAATGCTTGGAGTAGAAAGAGTTCCATCTACATGGGGAACTATGTTTCTGATGGCTATTGTAGTAATCCTTATCAAAATCATAGTAGATTGGTTTTTAAAGACCGAGATAGGCTTAGCGATCAGAGCAACTGGTGACAATAAGAAAATGATCCGCAGTCTATCAGCCAATACAGATACTTTAATCATTATAGGTCTTGGTTTTTCTAATGCCCTTGTTGCTTTCTCAGGTGCCTTAATAGCTCAGTATGCTAAATTTGCTGACATTGGCCTTGGGATTGGGATGATCGTGATTGGTCTTGCTTCTGTGATTATTGGTGAAGCTATTTTTGGAACAAAAACGATTGTCCGTACAACATTAGCAGTAATAGCTGGAGCGATAATTTATCGTATCGTGCTTGCACTGGCTCTCCGTTTAAACTTTTTGGATACAGGTGATATGAAGCTTATCACCGCGGTAATTGTTATAGGAGCACTAGTGCTACCACAGTTTTTAGAAAAGAAAAGGGAAAAAAATAGAAAGGCAAAGCGACATTCTGAAAGACTTCGAGAAAACCAATCCTTATTGATGAAGGAGGGGACAGCTATTGTTAAAGCTCAATCAGATTAATAAGCTTTTTAATGAAGCAACACCAGATGAAAAGGTAGCATTAGACCAAATAAACCTTGAGCTCCGTCCGGGTGACTTTATGACAGTTATTGGCAGTAACGGAGCAGGTAAATCAACTATGCTTAACATGATATCAGGTGCTCTATCTCCAGATTTCGGAACAATAGAGATTGAAAAAAAGGATGTTACTAAAATGCCTGAATATAAACGCTCTCAAATGATTGGTAGAGTTTTTCAGGACCCGATGGCTGGAACCGCTCCAACGATGACTATAGAGGAAAACCTTGCGATGGCCTATTCAAGAAATAAAAAAAGAAGTTTCAAAATTGGTGTCGATAAGAAAAGGCGTGATTTTTTCCGGACCTCTCTGGAAACGTTACATCTCAACTTAGAAAATCGACTAAATGCAAAAGTAGGTTTGCTGTCTGGTGGAGAAAGGCAGGCACTTTCCTTATTAATGGCAACCTTTACAAAGCCGGCCATTTTACTTTTAGATGAGCATACAGCAGCACTCGACCCTTCCAGAGCAGAACTCATTACGAGTCTTACAAAGGAACTGGTGGAAAAGGATAAGTTGACGACGTTGATGATCACGCATAATATGCAGCAGGCTTTAGATTTAGGCAATCGATTAATAATGATGGATAAAGGTCAAATCATTTTACAAATAGATGCCGAGGAGAAAAGAACTTTAACAATCAATAAGCTTATGGATGAATTCCAACGAATCCGGGGAGAGAAGTTAACAAGCGATAAAGCATTGTTATCGGTCTAAGGAGGTATGCAGATGAGTTCGGCAAGCATAAAGCTTCGTCATCTAAACGAGTTAAAAACAGTTGAGGTGGATCCTCTAACTAACTCGTTTTACTTAAATGGACAAAGAAATGGGCTAAAGGATTACCCTGTTGCTTCACCCGTTTGTGGGACAGTGTACGGAACTATACTTAACTATAAAGAAGATCTTACAGCCATAGAAGAGCAGCTTCATCAAAAACCTTATGCTGCTCCTCCTAACGCGCCTATCTTGTATATAAAACCGGCAAATACAATCAATTTTCATGGTGCTCCTATTCCTATGCCAAAGGGGGTCTCTACACTAGAAGTTGGAGCATCGTTAGGAGTAGTTATCGGTAGGAAGGCGATTGCTATAAAAGAGGAGGAAGCATTTTCTTATATTGCTGGTTACACAATTGTAAATGATGTCAGTATTCCACACGATAGTATTTTCCGACCAGCGGTGCCATACAAGGCAAGGGATGGTTTTTGTGCCATTGGACCTTGGATCATAGATGCCAAAAATATTATAGACCCAAATTCCTTTACGATAAAGGTCTATATTAACAATGAACTCCAGTTAGAAAAAAACACGTCTACTCTAGTGCGCCCAATTGCTAGATTGCTAGAAGAAATAACGGAGTTTATGACGTTAGACGTTGGGGACCTCCTACTGGTCGGAATTCCTATAGCTTCTCCTAAAGTACACGTAGGAGATCAGGTCAGAATTGATATAAGCGAAATAGGGACGTTAGAAAACTATATTATGGAAGAGGAAGAGGGGTGTTTCTTATAAAAAGAGCTAGAGTTGCATATGGTGGAGCTATTCATAATGCAAGTGAATATGACACTAGGCTTCAGCTTGAGGATGGTAGGATTGTGAAACAGGATGAGGTTACATGGTTAACACCCCTTAACCCGCGAACTACCTTTGCTTTAGGTCTTAACTATGCCGATCATGCTGCAGAATTAGCTTTTGATGCCCCTTCTGAACCTCTTATCTTTTTAAAGGGACCTAATACATTTGTAGGTCATAAAGGGTTTACCAGACGACCATCTGATATAACTTACATGCATTACGAATGTGAGCTTGCTGTTGTAATCGGTAAAAAAGGCAAACATGTAAAAAAAGAAGACGCTTACGATTATGTTAAAGGCTATAGTATAGCAAATGACTATGCTTTTAGAGATTACCTCGAGAACTATTACCGACCAAATCTTCGTGTGAAAAATAGGGATGGCTGTACTCCGCTTGGACCATGGTTAGTGGATAAGGAGTATATTCCAGATCCAATGAATCTTCCATTATATACGTATGTTAATGACAAGCTCGTTCAAAAGGGTAATACGAAAGATATGATATTTGATATTCCAACACTTATTGAATATATCAGTAGCTTTATGACCTTAAGTGAAAATGATGTCATTATAACCGGGACACCTAAAGGCTCGGTGGACACTAAAGTGGGCGATCATATTGTGACTGAAATTGAAGGAGTTGGTCGTCTAGCAAATACTATTATAGGCGATGAAAAATTCATTAAGAGTTAATACGGAAGGGGAATTGATTTGCCTCATTTTATTGTAGAGTACACAGACAACTTAAAGGAAGACATTAAAGTGGAGCAGCTATTAAAAGATGTTCATCAAATACTTATAGCTAGAAACGATACATTCCCAATTGGAGGAATTCGATCGAGAGCAATAGAGCTAACAGATTATCGAGTAGCTGATGGGTTAGAGGATGATGCCTTTGTACATGCCACATTAAAGATTGCTGCAGGTAGGTCTGAAGAAATCAAGGCAGAAGTATGTGACGCTATATTCGAGGTTATTAAAGCTCACTTCGATGAAACGATGAATAAAAGATACTTAGCACTGTCTATGGAATTGGTTGAATTTAGTGATTCAGGAACGTACAAGCAGAACAATATTCATTCTCGTTTTTAAATATTATCATGCTTTAAATCATATATTATTTCATATATTCTTGTTTAATTTGTTCAGAAAATTCGGATTTAGGAGGTTGTAAATATGGGTGCTCGAACAGGGAAGGAATACATCCAAGGTGTGAAGGATCGTCAAACAGAGGTGTGGATTCACGGAGAAAAAGTAGAGGATGTGACTACCCATCCAGCTTTTAAAAACGTGATAGAAAGTGTAGCGGGTTTATATGATCTCCAGCATGAAAAGCCAGAAAAAATGTTATACAAATCACCAACTACCGGAGATAAGGTGGGGCTTTCCTTTATCGCACCGAAAACAAAGGAAGATTTGTTTAAAAGAAGAGAAATGCATAGTGAATGGGCAGCTTTTTCGGGTGGAATGATGGGTCGTTCACCTGACTATTTAAACACAAGCATTATGGCGTTTGGAACAGCAAGTAAGTTCTTTGCACAGGAGGGAGGCGGGAGTAAGCAATTTGCTAAAAATGCAGAAGATTATTATGAATATGCGAGAGAGAACGACATCAGTCTTACGCATACACTTATTCATCCGCAGGTGAACCGATCCATGCTAACACAATCGGAACAAAAGGACCCTTTCTTATCTGCCCGTATTACTAAAAAGACGACAGATGGAATTATCATAAACGGATGTCGCCTACTAGCTACCCTAGGGGGAATAACGGATGAATTAGTCGTATTTCCATCTACTATAAATCGAACTCCAGGTACAGTGGACGATCCATTTGCCTTTGCATTTGCTATTCCCAACAACACACCAGGCTTAAAATTTCTCTCCCGCGAATCTTTTGATTATGGAAAGAGTAAATGGGACCATCCACTAGGTGCCAGATTTGATGAAAGTGATGCGATTATATCGTTCGAGGATGTATTAGTGCCTTGGGAGAGAGTCTTTGTTTGTGAAAGCACCGATATTTGTAATCGTACGTATGCAGAAACGAATGCCGTTATCCATATGACGCATCAAGTAATCTCTAAAAACGTTGTGAAAACTGAATTTATCCTAGGTGTAGTTATTAGCATGATGGAGGCCATTGGTATCGATAAGTTCATGCATGTAAAGGAAAAGGCCAGTGAAATCATGGTGATTCTAGAGGTGATGCGCTCTCACTTATACCGAGCAGAGCATAATGCAAAGATAGACCAATACGGCAATATGACCCCAGACTTCGAGCCATTAAATGCAGCAAGAAACTGGTTTCCTAAAATGTACCAGCGTATGAATGAAATTATCAAAATTTTAGGTGCCTCTGGATTAATGGCATTGCCAACTGAAGCAGACTTTAGCAATGATGATGTAGGTTCTTTAGTGCATCGCTATACTCAGGGTGCAAACATAAATGGGGAAGAACGTGTGCAGCTGTTCCGTTTAGGCTGGGATATATCCATCAGTGCATTTGGAAATCGACAAGCTCTATATGAATATTATTTCTTTGGAGATCCGGTTCGTATGTCCAATGCTTATTATGATAGCTTCAATAAGCAACCGTATAAGGATATGGTGACTAGCTTTTTAAATAGAGCGAAAAAGGAAGCAGGCATACTTTCATAGTAAAGATTTTCATAAAGGAGTGTATCCATGCAACAGCTTAAAAATGAAATAGATAATCAGTTATTCCGAACGATAATGGGCAGCTTTGCAACTGGAGTTACGGTCATTACTACAAAAGTAGAGGAAGAAGTTTATGGCATGACAGCGAATGCATTTATGTCAGTTTCTCTTGAACCTAAGCTAGTGGCTATAAGTATCGGAGATAAAGCTAAAATGCATTCTTATATAAATTTATCTAAACGATTTGCTATAAATATTTTGGCTGCTAACCAACTGGAGCTTTCGAAGCAGTTTGCCGGGCAGTTGAATTCGAACCTGGAAGTAGCATTTGATTACTATCAGGAGCACCCTATTTTAAAGAGCTCACTTGCAGTTATCACTTGTGAATTGTTTAACCACATAGACGCTGGCGATCATACTATTTTCATTGGAAAAGTAACAGGGGTAAAGCACGAACCAAGTGAGCCTCTCTTGTTTTTTGGAGGTAAATATCAAGAGTTAATCAAATAGCTGGAGGAAGAAAATAATGGATTGGAAGGAGTCGAATAAATTGGCATATGAAGAAGAAAAAAAGAAGCTAAGAGGTTCTATTTGTCCTGTAGTTACTCCCTTTACAGAAAATGGAGAAATAGATGAGGAATCCTTTAAGAACCTTATCCATTGGCAAATAGAAAGTGGGAGTCACGGTATATCTGTGACGGGTACAAGTGGGGAACCAAGCTCGTTAGCCATTAAGGAGCGTAAAAGAGTAATGAAGCTAGCCAGTGAAACAATTGCTGGTCGAGTATTTTTTGCACCAGGTACAGGGTCAACCAACCACGATGAAACGATGGAGCTTACTAAGTATGCAGAGGAACTAGGCGCTGATGCTGCTATGGTAATTGTTCCCTACTATAATAAGCCAAATCAGGAAGCGTTATATACACACTTTAAAGTAGTTGCAGACTCTGTGAAGATCCCAATTATCATCTATAACATTCCAGGTAGATCTGCAGTAAATATGGAAGTCGGTACGATGAAGAGACTAGTTGAAGCTTGTCCAAACATAGTTGGAGTAAAGGAGGCAAATAAAGATTTTGAGCATGTTAATCGTGTACTCCTTAATTGTGGAAGAGATTTTCTACTTTATTCAGGAATAGAGCTTCTATGTTACCCAATGCTTGCTATTGGCGGTGCAGGCTTTATTAGCGCGACGGCTAATGTAGAACCTGCTAAAGTAGCGGAGCTTTACAATGCTTGGACAGCTGGAGATGTGGAGAGGGCTCAGGATCTACATTTTGAACTAATGCCTTTGAATGATGCGTTATTTAGAGATACGAATCCTGCTCCGGCAAAGGTGGCCCTAGGGATGATGGGGAAGATAAACCCTAAACTGCGACTTCCATTAGGTCCACCATCACAAGCAGTAAAGGATGAAGTGCGACAGACTCTAATAAGCTTAGATATTCTGCCGAAAGAAACTGCCCCACAATTTTAATGAAAGAAGGTGATGAACATGGTGTCTTCTCATGAGTTAATTTCACTCAAGCATGAAACCCAACAAAGCATTTCCCTCTATATAAATGGTGAGTTTACGTCTGCAGCTAGTGGTGCAACTTTCAACAACATGAATCCTTTTACGAACGAGCAAATCAATACAGTCTCGGAAGGCCAAAAGGAAGACATAGATAAAGCTGTTGCAGCAGCTCGTGATGCTTTTGACAATGGTCCATGGAAAACGATGAAGTTAAGCAAAAGGTTGTCTTATATTTATCGTATTGCAGACCTTATTGACGAGGAAGTAGAACGAATCGCATATTTAGAGGCTTTAGATACCGGTTTGCCAATAAGCCAAACAAGAAAAATGGTAAACCGTGCCTCTGAAAACTTTCGCTTTTATGCAAGAATGGTTGAGAGTCGTCTGGTAGGGGATGTCTATCAGGTGGATGACGAATTTGTCAATTATACGATTCATGCCCCTGTAGGCGTAGCCGGATTAATAACTCCATGGAATGCACCTTTCATGCTTGAGACATGGAAGATTGCTCCAGCACTTGCTACAGGAAATACAGTAGTCCTAAAGCCAGCAGAGCTTTCTCCTCTATCGGCAAATCTATTAGCAGAGGTTATTCATAAGGCAGATCTACCAAAAGGAGTCTTTAATGTGGTTCACGGTAAGGGAGAAGTAGCTGGTGATGCTTTAGTTAAGCACCCTGATGTACAGCTCATTTCATTTACTGGGGAGACTACAACTGGATCTACTATTATAAAAAATAGTGCAGACACCTTGAAGAGCTGTTCCATGGAGCTAGGCGGCAAATCTCCAATAATTGTTTTTGAGGATGCCGATTTCGAGCGAGCACTAGACGCCTGTGTATGGGGTATTTTTTCCTTTAATGGGGAACGCTGTACTGCTAATTCTCGATTATTCGTCCAAGAAAGCATTAAAGACAGGTTTATAGATGCGTTAAAGACGAGAGTTGCTAATATAAAAGTGGGAGACCCTTTAAATGACCTTACGGAGGTTGGCCCTCTTATTGATCGAGGTCACTATAACAAGGTACGTGGCTATATAGACATAGCACGTGATGAAGGTACTGAGGTAATCTCAGGACATCTTCCAGCTGAATTTTCCAAAGGAAATTTTGTGCCCCCAACATTAATTTTAAATGCTCATAACCAAATGCGTGTTGCTAAAGAAGAAATATTCGGTCCTGTTCTAATTGCTATGTCGTTCCAAGATGAAGAGGAAGTCATTAAGCTTGCGAATGATACTGATTATGGCTTGGCAGGTTATGTCTGGACGAACGATATTAAACGTGGACATCGCGTAGCACATAAAGTGGAAGCAGGAATGCTATGGGTAAATGCTCAAAACGTTCGAGATCTTAGAACCCCTTTTGGAGGGACGAAGTATTCTGGCATAGGCAGAGAAGGTGGGCATTACAGCTTTGATTTTTACACGGAGCATAAAATTATTCACGTATCAATTGAGGATCATCATATCCAGCAATTCGGAAAACAATAGAAAGGAGGAGAAGGCTATTGGATTTTTCCATTATACGTATCGCTCGCACAGTGCTACATGTTAAGGATTTAGAGCTATCTCGTAAATTCTATGTAGATGGATTGGGGATGATAGAAACTGAGAGAGATGATAGGCATGTCTATCTAAGAGGATTAGAAGAACATTGTCATCACAGTCTATTACTAAAAAAAGCCGAGAAATCAGTTGTGGAAGTGCTAAGTTACAAGGTAATGAAGGAAGAAGATTTAGAGCACATTGAAAAGTTATTTATTGCTATAGGACTTAAAACGAAGTGGATTCCTAAAGGAAATCAGTATGCTATCGGTAGAACGCTTAGAGTTCACGACATTTCTGGTATTCCGCTAGAATTTTTTGCAGAAATGCCTACCGTGGATCGGATGCTTCAAAAATACGACCTATATCGCGGAGCAAAAATTCAGCGAATAGACCACGTCAATTGTGCTGTACCAAATGTGCAAAAAGCCTATGATTTTTATGTAAACAGTTTAGGATTTTCTTGTTCCGAATACACAGAAACGGAAGAAGGTGACTTATGGGCTGCCTGGTTATTCCGAAAGCCTACAGTTCATGATCAAGCGTTCATGAGTGGACCAGGGCCTAAGCTCCATCATTTTGCGTACACTTTATCTGACCGGCTGAGCGTGCTCGACTGCTGCGATGTGTTGGCTAGTATGGGCTATGCAGATTGTATCGAGCGCGGACCAGGTCGACATGGATTATCTAACGCATTCTTTCTATATTTAAGAGATCCAGATGGTCATCGTATAGAGTTATATACCGGAGACTATTTGACTTGCGATCCAGATATGAAGCCAAAGCGTTGGGATTTAAATGATCCTCTACGTCAAACATTCTGGGGACATCAGGCACCAGACCAATGGTTCAATGAAACTAGTACATTTATTGATATTGAGACCGGAGAAGAAATAAATAGCGAAGAACCAAAGCTTGAACAACGAAAGCCCAAAATTTTAGTGTAATTATGGATCCATCTGAGATTAGTGCGTATGTAATTTTTAGACTGTAGACAGACACCATGAATGTTGGTGTTTGCCTACAGTCTGTTTTCTATTAAAATAAAAATAATGCTAGAAATGTTGAATTTTGCTGCAAACGGACCCTATCCTGGGAAGCTTCAATCGCTGCGATTAGTTCAAGGTCTTTAGCTCCCGCTATTTGCGTTATAGATGCTAACCCACAAGAGTTGTTTTCAAAAGACTATCTGGTCACGCAAACGGGTGCACTATTGATTTCACATTTTATTTGAGTAAGGAGGGGGAAAGGCTATGAATGATAAACTAATAAGAGTTGGAACAATTTATATCCCAGTTTCAAATGTTTCTCTAGCAAGTGTTTGGTACCAGGAGCAACTCGGCGCTGTTGAGAATTATAAGGACGAGGATAAAGCAATTTTGGACCTAGCCAATCAAAGTGTCTTTTT
This sequence comes from Psychrobacillus sp. FSL W7-1493, assembly GCF_038004905.1. Classification (NCBI taxonomy): domain Bacteria; kingdom Bacillati; phylum Bacillota; class Bacilli; order Caryophanales; family Bacillaceae; genus Psychrobacillus; species Psychrobacillus sp. FSL W7-1493. The sequence goes on from NZ_JBBOSB010000001.1 coordinate 1,957,548, forward strand.
GATTAAAAGTAAAAAAGAAGAAAGTCTGAACTTTAAAGATTTTCATGGGCTAGAGCAATTTGTCTTAACATTTGAAGTAGATGGTGTTGATAATCTTCTATTATTACACAAAGAATTCAAAGAAAAAGGATTGCGGGTAGGAGAAATAGAAGATAGAGGACATGCTGGTAGAAATTTTGTATTTCAGGATCTTGATGAAAATAAATTTGATGTATGGAGCGAATTAAGTCCTTCTTTTAAAAATAATAGGATCTGATAAAAAAGAGGCTACGTAGTCTCTTTTTTATTTTGATTAACTGGATTATTTTTCAATAAAAGAAGTGATAATTAGGTTTTAAGGTCATATATCAGGGAATTACAAATAAGGAATGCACTATTTTGAAGGAGGGCTTCATATATGGCAGAAGAAAAAGAAATGAGAAATGGTTCAACCGAAAGTAACCAAGGAAAAGAGACTCTTACAACTAGACAAGGTCATCCAGTAACGGATAACCAAAATATGCGAACTGTAGGAAATCGCGGTCCAGCAACTCTTGAGAACTATCATTTTATTGAAAAAATTTCACACTTTGACCGAGAAGAAGTTCCTGAACGAGTAGTTCATGCTCGTGGAGCTGGTGCTTTTGGCTATTTTGAAACCTACGGAAAAGTAGGGGACGAGCCCGTAGAAAAGTATACTCGTGCAAAAGTATTTTCGGGTGCTGGAAAACAAACACCTTTGATGGTGCGCTTTTCAACAGTTGCAGGTTCTAAGGATTCTCCAGAGACTGCCCGCGACCCACGAGGTTTTGCAGTTAAAATGTATACAGAAGATGGCAACTGGGATTTAGTTGGAAACAACTTGAAAATATTCTTTATTCGTGATGCGATGAAATTTCCGGATATGATTCATGCATTTAAGGCAGATCCTGCTTCGAATATACCCAACCCTGAGCGTATGTTTGACTTCGTTTCTAAATCACCTGAAGCGACACATATGATCACTTTCCTATTCTCTCCATGGGGAATTCCGGCTACATATCGCCATATGCAGGGATCTGGTGTAAACACGTACAAGTGGGTAAATGATAAAGGCGAAGCAGTACTTGTAAAGTATCATTGGGAACCAAAACAAGGTATTCGTAACCTAACTCAAGATGAAGCAGATGCAATTCAAGCAAAAAATGTTGCTCATGCCACACAGGACTTATACGAATCCATTGAGCGAGGAGAATATCCAGAGTGGGAGTTATTTGTTCAAATTATGAGCGATGATGAGCATCCTGAATTAGATTTTGACCCATTAGACGATACAAAGCTATGGCCACCGGAACAATTCCCGTTCCTACCAGTAGGTAAAATGGTATTAAATCGAAATCCAGTAGATTATCATGCAGAAATTGAACAAGCTGCCTTTGGTACTGGTGTACTAGTAGACGGGTTGGATTTCTCAGATGATAAAATGCTTCAAGGACGTACATTCTCTTATTCAGATACTCAACGTTATCGAGTAGGAGCTAACTATTTAAAGCTACCTGTTAATGCCCCTAAGGTTCCTGTAAGAACAAATCAACATCGTGGTCAAATGGATGTGCATAGACCAGATGAAGCAGGTGGAAATCCACATATCAATTATGAGCCATCGATGATTGGTGGATTGCAGGAAGCAGAAAAAACGGAACGAATTAAGCACGAGCCACAATATAATGCAAAAGCTACAAGTGCACCGATAGATCGTGAAAATAACTATGGACAAGCAGGCGAGACTTATCGTAGCTTTGAAGATTGGGAGCGCGATGAATTGATAAACAACCTGTCTACCGCACTTTCTATTTGTGATCCTCGAATCCAAGAGGCTATGGTCTACCACTTTACACAGGCAGACGAAGATTATGGTCGTCGTGTAAAAGAAGGTATCGAGATGAAGATGAAAGAAATGGAAGACTTAAAAAAACAACAAAAACAAGAGAGCTCTCCGGGTGCCAATGCTGCTGCGGATAAAGCAGAAGATGTTGGTCGAGAATCTAAACCTTACTAATAATTTCAAACCCCTTCACTTAAATGAAGGGGTTCTTTATTTCAATTATCAAAAGGAGTGTATATAAATGAAAGTAATAGTAGTAGGAGCGAATGGTCAGATTGGTAAACAGGTCGTGGAAAAATTACAAAACAGTGAGCATACAGTTACTGCAGTTGTGAGAAAACAGGGACAGGTAAATGATTTTAAAGAAAAAGGGATAGAAGCAGTATTACTTGATCTCGAGGGTAAGGTAGACTTATTAACCGAAGCATTTACTGGAGCTGATGCAATCATTTTCGCAGCAGGCTCAGGAGGACATACAGGTCCTGATAAGACATTACTTATTGACTTAGACGGGGCAGTAAAAACAATGGAAGCGGCTGAAGCTGCTGGGGTTGAGCGATATATTTTGGTTAGTGCATTTGATGCTGACAAGCGTGAAAATTGGAACGCTGAAATGAGACCATACTATGTTGCAAAGCATTATGCAGACCGAATGCTTGAGCAAAGTAAACTGAACTATACTATCGTTAAACCTGGTGGATTGATAAATGAAAATGCATTAGGAAAAGTGACAGTAGGAGTGGATGCGGAGCCGAGTACTATTACTCGTGAGGATGTAGCAGATGTTTTAGTGGCATCTTTAGAAGAAGCAAACACCTACCAAAAAAGCTTTAATGTTGTAAATGGGACACTACCAATAAAAGAAGCTTTAAAGAATCTGTAAAAAGTTTCCAATAGTCTAAATGGACTCCATAAAGTGGAGTCTTTTTTTATGCATTTTATATATTATATTTCATTGTATTACTCTGTAAGGCATACGGCTTTAGTTAATAACTGTATATCATAGAGGATTTCTTTTTTAAATGCGTCATTGTCACATCTATAATAATCATCTACTAATCTAACTAGTTCTATATAAATGAGGTTCATTAAAAACGACTCCTTTATTTTTGGGAAAAAGTATCTATTCTATTATACCTATATTTGTTTAATCATAAACATTTATTTTTAAAATGAATACAAAGATTAAAAAAAGAACTGATGGAAGAGCTTCAATAACTGAAGCACCAAAGATACTTATTGAAGAATTTATCCGAAGAAAAGTAGAACTCTTTACTGAAAAGATTAAATCTGAGGAAAACATGTTAAAGAAATCGTACAGTACTTATTAGATTAAAGCTTCCAAAGTTAGTGGAAACAGGTGACAAAACATATTCAACTCGTGACCTAAATCAATTAACTGTTGAACAACCGGATAGTGCAATTAATGTTCGTAGCTTATCTGGACTAGTGGATTATGTAAAATTAAACTTCGACCATAATCGCAAGTTGATGAATCATGTGAAGTCTCCAACGGAGGTTAATGTGTTTGATGCATTAAATGATGTTAACGATCGTCGTACGTATGTTAGAGCTGGGGCATTATTGTCAAGCATTACATTTGAATAATTTGTAGACCGTGAGAAGTTCCAAATCATGCTGTAGGCTTGCTTTGTTGGAAACCAAGATAAAGAACAAGTTCTTAAAGTGGTTAGTTCCATCAATGAAGAAAATTCAGTGCAAACACAAGACGATGGAGTTACACAACGAGTTACAGCTAAAACAGGGGTTGTCACTGTAGGAAATGTAAACGTACCTAACCCATTAATTTTATAAAACTTTATTGACAGTTAATTGTAATTCTATGTAAAATTAAATTAATATTCCCAATAAATAGTTTTTTGGTGGATAAATAAAAATAGATGGAGGAACAATATGAAAAAAACTTTTACTCTATTTTTTGCATTGGTTTTTCTTAACATTTTGTTTGGCTCAGTGACGAGCTATGCATCTGATGACAATTATATTTATCCATATCAAGAGATTATGGACAAACTTAATAAGGAATTAGGTTCTACATTTCATGTGAAAGAGGAAAAGCGAGAATTCTACTATAATAATGTTAAAGATATTACTCCAAGCGCGTTTGAAGAATTATTGAGAAAGCAATATAAAGAATTTACTGAATCTTTAAACATGGATATGGGACCTGGAAATGAAATTTCACAAGAAACAATAATTAAACCATATTATGTTAGTGAAGACATAACCCAGTATGCTTCGCTGAGTTATAATTCTTCGATGTATCTTAGTTCTAATGTTTTTAGTTTTACTGGGGGATCGGGGACGTTTAAATACAATAGCATCTATTCTTACGGCACTACATGGCCGTCTGGTTTTACAGGATTTCATTGGGAGGTCGATTCTAAATCAGCAAGACTAAGTAGCGATGAAAAAAGTTGCACTGTAACTCTGAGAGGTCATCCAGAAGACGCAAACGGTGTAGCCCTTGCACTATCTTTAACAGCATCTAATACATTTTATGCGAATTAATTATCTATAACAGACATACTTATTACTGTATGTCTGTTTAAATTTTTAAAAATTCATTAAATTGGGTTACAATAAACATATATTGGCTTGGTATAATTTTAACATATTCAGCGTTTCAACCATTTTTAAATGGAGGAGGTAATTAATTATGAAAAAAATACTCGGTTTAGGAATCGCGTTCCTTATTTTGACAGGATTCTATACTGCATCTTCTGCTAACAAAAATGCCGACATGGATTTATTATTGTTACCTTATCAAAAAGTAATGGATAATTTAAGTGAAGATTTAGGTGTTCCATTTTACATTGAAACCAAAAATAAGGAACGTTTTTACAACAATGTAAAAGATATTACCCCTGAACAGTTTGAGAAAATGCTTATTGAAGAATATAAAGAATCGGAAGCTGATATCATTAATGACAAATCATATGTAACAGACGATGCTCCATATGATATTCAGGGCCCCAATATTCCTAATCATAATGGATCCGTCATTTTAACCCCACTTGAAGAAAATTCTTAGACTGGGGGAGGATGTGTTATGATCAATGTGACAACGACATTACAATCGGCTTGAAAAATACCGTAATAAAATTATAATTGAAACAAAGAGACCACGTGCACGCTTGTGCTGGTGTAGTAATTATACTAACTTAAGCTATTTATATAAGGCTCTCACAATACAGTGGGGGTCTTTTTTGTGTTAATAAAAGGAATATTATACCCCTTTGGCGAATGATGTCATATGGAGGTGAAATAATTGCACGTAATTCCAGTTATTATTTCTGTATTTGCTCTAGGAATCTCTTGGTTCAATAGCATTAGAGACAGTAAAAAATACAAAAACATAATGCTAAGACTTTTAATTCTAGCTGATGGGTTAAGTAATGACTATGATAAATTGATGTTTGAATATAGGATGCTTCATTTAATTCCTAGGCAAAAGAATGAACAACATGAGGATTCTTTTAGAATTAAAAAGTCTCTTCTTGAATTAAAAATAAATCAAATGTATGAGTTATTGTTAATAAACCAGAAGATAGTAGACGAAGATTTAAAAAAAATATTTAGTTGTTTAAACGGAATAGATCAAAACCTTTTTGAACTAGCGAATTCGAGAATCGACAACTTTAATGATTTAGATGCTACTCGCGCAATTACTAATCCCTTAGCAAAAGATATTGAAATTTTAGTGAGTATAATTAAACAATACGATAAGTATTAGCATTTCCTAGTGAGGTGCTTTTTCTACGTCATAAAAAGCCAAATATGGAAACAACATAAAGGTGAAATAACAAATAGAGCTATTGCTGAACAGTTAGATGTATCTGAGAAGACCATTGGTGGTTGGAAATCCAAAGATAACTGGAACGCTGAATCAAACGGAGTACTCCAAAAGAAAAGAAGGTAAACAAAGAGCCTCCTATTCCTACCTTAGATGAATTAATAGACGATTTGAGGATGACTGAAAAACAAAGTCTCTTCTGCATTTATTAAGTCAAATCATTCAACGCTACACAGGCAGCTATTAAAGTTGGTTATGTAAAAGACAGTGCACATGTTCAGGGGAGCGTATTATTAAGGGATTCTAAGGTAGTTGAAGAGATACGAAGGATAAAGGGTGAAATGAGACAGGGCATATTTGTTGATGCAATGGACGTCTTAGAGAAATACATTAAAATAGCCTTTGCAGACATTACAGTTTACACCACCTTCGGTAAAAGAGAACTACCTGTAATAAGTATGATGGGTCCTGTTTTAGATGAAGATGGCAATCAAGTGATGAAAGAGATCAATAATGTAGACCTCAATGAATCCTCTATGGTTGATGGCACAATAATCACCGAGGTTAAGCAAGGCAAAGATGGCGTGTCTATTAAAGTAGCAGATAAAATGAAAGCTAAAGATAAACTGTCCTTATACTTCGATTTATTCCCTGATAAGTTACAACGTGAAGTGGAAGAAGAAAAACTAAAAATCGCTCATCATAAAGCGTTTGGTGGTAATGAACCAGAACGATATGAGGATGGGTTCAACAAGGCTCTAAATGCTTGCTACGACTTTGAAGTTGTGGAAAGATGACGACGCCGACGAAGACTAGGTACCTTTCTTTTTTTACAGAGAAAAGTAACTTCAAGAAGATACCAGCACCTTTCAATTTCCAAACCTTCTCTAAAAAACAAAAACAAGTATTAACTTGGTGGAGACCTGGATCTCCTCATAAAGATAAAGACGGTATCATCTGTGATGGCTCTGTCCGATCTGGCAAAACAGTGGTTATGTCGCTTTCTAACGTGATGTGGGCAATGGAGTCTTTCCAAGATGAAAACTTTGGGATGGCTGGTAAGACAATAGGCTACTTTAGACGTAATGTAATCACTCCATTGAAAGGGATGCTTAGTTCTAGAGGATATAAAGTTAAGGATCATCGTGCTGACACTTCCTAACCATTGAATATAAAGGGGTGACGAATTACTTTTACGTTTTCGGTGGGAAAGACGAATGTTCCCAAGACCTTATTCAAGGTATCACGCTTGCAGGTATGTTTTTTAATGAGGTAGCTCTTATGCGGAATCATTCTTATCACAAGCAACTTCCCGTTGTTCAGCGGAAGGGTCTTAGTTCTGATTTAATTGTAACCCTGCTGGACCATATTATTGGTTTAAATAACAATAGATTGACCGACGAAAAGAAAAGAATATGCTGCAGCTTCACTTTACGATGGATGATAACTTATCGTTAGGTGGAAAACCAAAGAGCGTTAGAAACGGGTGTACACTGGTTTGTTCTTTCAGCGTTTTATACTTGGCTTATGGGTGCTGAAGGCATTATCTTCAGTATGTTTGATGAAAAGAAAAATAAAGTAAAAACAGAAGAGCGAAGATAAACTAAATACTATGTATCTAGTGACTACGGGACACAAAACCCTATGGCATTTGGTATGTGGGGATTGTGTGAAGGTACCTGGTACAAAGTAAAAGAGTACCATCATGATGCTAGGAAAAAGAATGTACAAAAAACAGATGATGAATATGCAAACGACCTTAAGGAATTGGCAGATGGTCTCACGAGATAGATAATCGTGGATCCCTTAGCAAGTTCTTTTTTTATTGTCCTAAAGAGATACGGTTGGAGTGTAAAAAAGTAAAGAAAGATGTGTAAAGGGATCAGGAACAAGGTTGCTACTCTACCGATTTAATGAGTTGTTGTAACAAGAAGATTTAAAAAACAATAAATAGAGGTTATTTTAAAGAGAATAACCATAAGAGAACAGCAGGGACAAGCAATGCGCGGATACTTTCATGAGTTTTATAAATTATTTGTGGATTTCTATTCATTTTGTAGGAAGAAATCTTTCAATTTATTCATGACATAGTACTTTTACAGACATAGTAATTTGGTATACATTGTAATAAGAGGTGATAAGCTTGTCAGAAAATGAAGTAAGTGCCGATTTAATAAGGGGTCATATCGATACAATTATTTTAAAGGTTTTAAAGGCAGGAGATAATTATGGATATGAAATTATGAAGGCTATCTCAGTCGGTAGCAATGGAGAGTATATATTAAAAGAGCCAAGTTTATATAGCAGTCTGAAACGTTTAGAAAAGACTGGATTTATCCAGGCATACTGGGGTGATCAGTCCCAAGGTGGTCGACGAAAATATTATACGATTACAAAAGAAGGCTTATCTGCCTACGAAGAAAATGTAAGAGCATGGAATCGAGCGAAAATGCTCATAGATAAATTACTGGTAGGAGGAAGTGGTGAATATGAATGACGTCCGAAAGTATGTTAATAAGATGTTTAGTGGATATCCCAAAAATGATGAAACATTAGAATTGAAAGAAGAAGTAATTGGAAATTTAGAGGCGGAGATTGAAGACTTAGTTACGAACAAGGGCTTAACTGTTAAACAAGCTTTTAGAATTAGTACAGAGAAAATGACTAAACTGGACGGAGTAATAGAAGGGGTGCAAACAGTTCAATTAAGTAAGGTTTTGGTGGAGCTGACTCAATGGTCGCTTATTTACTTGTTGATTGCATGGATTATCTCTATCCCTTTCAATATGTTTAGTTCCTTAAGGGCTACGAGTTGGCTTTTATTTACGATTATATTAATAATTGGCGTATTTTATATCTTGTTAAAAATCATAGCAGGTTCTTTAACGAATGAAAGAACAATCCAACTAGCTTTTATGAATAGATGGCAAAAATGGATTTGGATTATTTGGGCATTGTTTATGGTAGCGCAGTGGGGAATGATTACTGCCATCCATTTTGGTAGTGATCTATGGTTTGGCCGTAATATCTCTATTGAAGGTCCTTATCAATTCGGTCAGACTATAGCAGCCTATTTGGCTCCATTTTTCTCCGTTATTGTACCTCTATTAATTAACAGATTTAAAAACATAGTTATCAGAGGAGGTAATGGAGCGAACTATGAAGAATAAGTTAATAATTGGATTATTCATTACTGGGCTTATACTTTTTGGATGGATGAACCTTTTTTACCTACCAGAAAAAGAAAATTTACAAGCGGAAGAAATGCTACGGCAGCTTGATCCAGAGACGCATGATTTTAGCAAGGTGCTAGTATATGAAAATCTATATATGGGAAACAACTCAAATAATGCTCATTTGTTTCAATCACTTCCTTTACAAAATTATTTGAATGGCTTTGAACAGGACCCTGATCGTTTTTTGTTAATCGTGAATTATAAAGATTTAAGTGACGTTTCTCCACGTCAAATACAACAATCGGTCATTTATAATACTACAGCTGCATTTGTACTTATTAAGAATTTGGAACAAATAGAGTTAAGACTTCCAAATGAAACTTTTCTCGTTAACAGAAGCAATGTAGAGAGTGTTTTAGGGAATTTAGATGAGCTTTTAGATCCTCTATTATTTGAAAAAGAAGTGCAACAGCGATTAAAAACAGAAGAGATAGAGGATTGGTTAGACCAGTATTTACAAGTCAGCAAGGAGGGCTAACATGAAGGATCGTGTCATTCAGGCGTATAACGAGCTCGCCAATGATTATGAATTTAACGTCGATCAAAGAAGTATATATAACACGGAGTATGAGAGACCAGAAATGGTCAAACAAATGCCTTCTAATTTAAATAATCTAAGCGTTTTGGATGCGGGTTGTGCTGCAGGATGGTATACCTCCCAGCTTATACGTGAAGGGGCAACGGTTACAGCAATCGATATCAGTCCTAAAATGGTAGAGGCAACGAAAAGAAGAGTAAAGGACAAAGCAAATGTACTTTGCTTAAGCCTTGAGGAAGAACTGCCCTTTGAGGACAACAGTTTTGATCTCATTATCAGCTCATTAGTCCTTCATTATATCAATGACTGGGAATTGACGTTAAAAGAGTTTCAACGAATCTTAAAGCCAGGCGGTCAATTCATATTTTCCGTACACCACCCATCTATGGATGTGAAAAAAACAGAGGAAGGAGATTATTTTTCACATGAATTTATAATAGATCAGTGGAAGCGTGATGGGAAAATAATTGAAGTGCCTTTTTATAGGAGACCTATGCAAGCCATCCTTAATGAAACGTTAAAATTCTTTAAATTAGAGCGTCTTATTGAGCCACAGCCTACGGAAGAATTTAAGAAGATAGATTCCAAAGGTTATCACAAGCTGATGACAACACCACACTTTTTGATAATTAATGCTAGAAACTGAGGAACATAAGGTTAAGGGGGGGATTAAATATGTCTAAAGAGTTTATTGCCATAATATCAATAGTTTCTGTAGTGATCTGGATTGTAGTTTCCCAAGAGGCTGTAAAACCCTCAAAAGAGATAAATTGGTGGAAAATGATTAGCTTACTGTCTGTAGGAACCGTATTGGCATTAGGTTTAACCATTTCCCTTTTTCAAAGCCTGCCGTTCTAGGATAGGTAACTGGGGTTTTTGTTGAATATCTAAACAACCGTAGGATTTATAAAAGGACTTAGTTTTTTTGAGTAAGCTAAGTCCTTTTATCTTACTAAAATGATTACACTCCACCCTAAAATATTACCATTATAATAAATTTTTTATTTACTTACTTGGAGGAGTTCAAATGAATATAAAAGTAATTCATCATTTCACTGAAAAGCATTTAACAGACTTGTATCAATTATTTCAAAATGAATGGTGGACAAAAGAGCGTAGCTTAGCTGATATAAAAACAATGATTGATTTGAGTCATGTAACAATATGCTTAGTTGATCAGGACTCAGGCGAGCTAGTGGGTTTCGCAAGAGCAATTTCAGATGGAGTATACAGGGCGTTTATTTTTGATGTAATTGTAAAAGAAAACGGTCGGAAGCAAGGACATGGGTTAACTCTAATGAACAGTCTGTTAAATCACTCAGTCATTCAGGATGTAGAGCGAGTTGAGCTTTATTGTCCTGAAAGATTAGTTTCCTACTATGAGCAATTTGGATTTTCTACCGATGTTAATGGTAGTACATTAATGAGATTAAAGCGATAACGGAAAGGACAAGGAACAGGGGGAAATATGGCTTTTATAGAATGAATACCTTTACGAGGGGGGAAACAAAATGATTGAAATGAAATATCTAAGTATAGAAGAGATTATTTCGTTACCAACTTTATCGGATATCAATATTAGTGATGATGGTAAAAAAGTAGCGTTTGTCAAGAAGACAGCCAACTGGAAAGACAATAAATACAAAAATCATATATGGATATATGAAAAAGATAAAGAGGACTGTAATCCATTAACAACTAGAGATATAGAAAGTACATATCCGTTTTGGTCTCCAAATTCTAAAGATATTGCATACCTTAGTCCAGTTGGTGAACTGGCTGATAAAAAGAATCAAATCTTTGTTAAATTGAAAGAAGGAAATAGCTCAGTTCAAATTACTGATGAAAAAGAAGGAGTCAGTAAATTCAAATGGGAGCCAACTGGCAAGGGTATATATTATCTTGCACAGTCAAAAGAATCTGAGGTACTAAATAAACGAAAAGAATTATATGGAGATTATCTTCATATAGGTAAGGAATACCAAAAAAATTGTTTATATTATATAAATCTAGATAAAGAGGTACAAAATAACAATCCAGAAAAACAACATAAAGTAGTTCAACTTACCAATGGGAAAGATTTTCATGTTCAAGAATTTGATATTTCATTAGACGGAAAAAATGCGGTAATTTTGGCTACACCTAGCCCTGATATGGGTGATTATATGAAGAGTGACTTATACATATTAGATATTCAAGCTGTAGAGCTTCAAAAGCTGAATATAGATAGGTTATTGGGCGGCTGTGTTTGCTTTTCACCAGATGGCAAAAAAATTTGTTACCAAGCAAGTATTAAGGAGAAAGATTACTATGAAACTCATATAGAAGACAGCACATTAGAAATTTATGATATGAATAGTGGGAAGGTAATTCATCCGTTAACTGATTTTGATAGTACGGTTGTTCCTATACGTTGGACAACTAAAGGGATTTTAATGAAATGGCAGGATAAAACTAACTACCTTATTGGATTGTTAACTGAGTATGGCGCGCTGGAAATGCTAAGTGAAAAAGTAGATAGTTTTATAATGAATGCTTACATAACGAAAGATGGAAATCATATATCCTATACTAAGGCTAAAATAAATGAAACCTTTGAAATCTATTTAAACGATAAAAAGATTACGAATGAAAACAGCTTTTTTAAAGGAAAACTTAAAAGTAACAGGGAAGTGACCTCATGGAAAAGTAAGGATGGGGTTGTTATAGAAGGGGTTTTATCAACACCAGTAGATTTGGACCCGAATAAAAAATATCCTTTATTAGTGGTAATCCATGGTGGTCCTGCTTGGGCATCATTCCCCATATTTTCGGACTGCTTTAATGAGAAGTATCCTATAGAGAAGTTTATTGAAAAAGGCTTTATAGTTTTAGAACCTAACTACAAGGGAAGTTCTGGTTATGGTAATGAATTCTTAAAAGCAAACTACAGAAAACTTGGAATTGCTAACTATGATGATATTATATCAGGAGTAGATAAACTGGTTGATTTAGGGATTGCGGATAATGAAAGGGTAGGAGTTATGGGATGGAGCAATGGAGGATATTTATCCGCATTTTGTTCTACATTTAGTAATAGATTTAAAGCTGCTTCCGTTGGAGGTGGTATTACTAATTGGAGAACCCATTATGTTAATACAGATATACCATACTTTATTCGGATGTGTTTAGGAAATAATCCATGGAATGATCCAGAGATATATACAAAAACGTCACCAATGCATTATATTAAATCCGCCTCTACCCCCACTTTAATCCAACACGGCGAAATGGATGCAAGGGTACCCATTCCAAATGCATATGAGCTATATCAGGGATTAAAGGATATGGAAGTTGATACAGAATTAGTTATATTTAAAGGGATGGCGTATAGTCCGAATCAACCGGGAATGAATGTGGCTATTATGAAGCAGAATTTAATGTGGTTTTCACATTATATGCTTGGAGAAAGTATGAAGGACTTTAGGAGTAATAATAAATGAATCCCATAAAGCTATAAGTGACTAATTCAAAATAAAGCTCCAGAAATTTTGCTTTGCGCAAAATTTTTGGAGCTTTTTAGAGGGGGAATTTTATTCCCTGCAAATATTCGATTATTTATTATTCCTTTTTATTAGCTCTGTTTGTTTAAGCATTCGTTTATTTGCTTTATGGTCATGTACTACAAGAATAGCATGAATAATTCCAGGTACGTAACCTAAAAAACATAGTAGTAAATTAAGAAAAGCTTGAAATGGCTTCCCGGAGAATAAAACTGCTACTGGTGGTAACACAATAGCTAAAAGATACATCATAATTACTAGCTCCTTACAAGGATTTGTACACAATCATACAGAACAACTTGTAGGATTAGCAAACTAAAACATAGTGGTATATAATGGGTACTTTTCCTGAAGTAATAATATTAATTAATGCTTTCTAATGCAATCTTTAAATTAGGGTAAATGACATCTGCAGCCACATCTATTCCTTCATTAATGGTCATTTTAGCTAAATCAGGGCAAATCCCTGTTGCCATAACACTAATTCCCATTATACGAATCATTTGAACCAATTCGTTTATATATTGAACGTTTCCTTTATCGATTTTATATACCCCTGAAAAGTCAATTATAACGTAAAATACACCAGCACTTGCAATTTTAGGAGTTAAATTTTCTATCATATAGTCTATCCGATATGTATCAATGTGTCCTACCAATGGCAAAACTATAATTCCTTCTTTAACAGGAACTATTGGTGCTCCGACCTTTGCTAATTCCATTTGGGACATCTTTTGGTATTCGCTTGCTAGATACTCATAATTGGCAACCGTTTCGTTAAGGCTCATATCTAACATTCTGTTAACCTGTTTAATCAATTTACTTAGCTCTTTCAAATTAAGATCGAATGTGATTGCTAAATTAGTCAGTATGTCAGTAATTACATTGCGAGTAGGGAGATATCTGACTACTAGGGTAGATAGATTACCATCAAGAGAAACCATTGCTGCATTCTTTTTACTCCATATTAATAAGGATTCAGGGATTTTCTCCTCACCACTTAAAATATACTCTCCAATAAAGGTAACAAACTCAATATACATATTTTTAGCTTGTTCCTGTTCCCAACGAGGTATATCCATATCTAGAGAATTGATTACCTCATCAACGATATTACTAGCCAACAATTCTTTATTATTAAAGATATAATCTGAAATACTAATAAGTGGGCTCATATTTCTTCTCCCTTTTTTTTGCCTTCTATCTCATCATAAAAATTCATTTCTTTTAAGTCAAGCTTTCTCTTGTTAAAGTAGAATATTCTATAACCAAGAGAGATTAAAATTATGATTTTAAGCAGGTAAAAACGTTAATATGATAGAACATAGTATTACATTAGAAAATTGAAAAGATGCTAAAGAGTCGAATAACTAATGTTTCAAAAGAATTTTTAATAAGTCTGGAGTGATTCTAAATGAGCAAGGTGGGCATTCATAGGATAGATATCACACCTCCTTTAGGAACTGATTTTATAGGTTATCATAGACCAGTAGGTATAAAGGATATTACAGAACGGATCTATACTACAGCATTTGTTTTTGAAGTAAATGAAGAAAAGTCCATTTTTATAAGTATAGATAATATAGGTATGTTAATAGAGGATACTTTAATAATAAGAGAGCAAATCTCTGCGCAATTAAATATAGAAATTGATCGTATTACAATTGTTTTTACACATACTCACTCAGGGCCTGCAACAGTTAGTGACAATTTGAAAGTCATAAAGTATAAAAATATGCTAGTATCTCTTGTAACTAAGACAGCTGTTAAAGCAAATCAAAAAGTCAGGCACTCAGAGATTGCTTGGAATGTAAACGAAGGGAATTTAGGTGTTAATCGAAGAGAACCAGCTTCGGATGACAAGGTAACAATGGGAATTAATTTACACGGAGTTATTGATAAGAGAATTGGTATATTAGTTATTAGAGATAAAGACTCGTCTAACTTATCTGGAGTAATAGTTTTTTGTACTGCACATCCCAATGTACTTAAATCAGACAGTTATAGATTGTCTGCGGATTTTCCTGGAACAACAAGAGTATTGCTAGAAAAAGTATTAAATTGCAAAGTAATTGTTGTCCAAGGAGCAGCAGGTGATATCAATCCGCTTTACCGAGGGGGAAGTCAAGCATTAAATCAGATGGCCTATGTTCTTGGTGGGCATGTACTGACCATGCTCCCAGCACTTAACTTCACAGCCATTACTAACCTAAAGACCACATCCATCACTTTTCCTATGAAGTTAAAGAATGTTCCATTACCTGTTGAATTGCACAAAATGGCAATGCTGGCGGAATCTAAATGGGGAGTAAACACATCAAAGTGGTTGAATGTTCTATTAGAAAAATACAAGAATAAAGAAAAAGCTATTTGGATAGATATCGAAATACAATCCTTTCAACTCAATGAGGGTTCGTTTACCGGTATTCCTTTAGAGCCATTCTCAGAAACAGCTATAACATTTAAAGAAAGGTTAGGAAATGAATTAGCTTTCTTTGGTGGCTATATGAATGGCTACTTAGGCTACTTACCGACTAAAGATTCCTATTTAGCAGGGGGTTACGAAGTTGAGGTGAATCCCATTATATATGGACCTGTTACTGGCTTATGGATGCCACCTGAAGAGAATAGTGCTGAACTTATAGTTGAGAAGGCATTAAATCTATTAATAAATTAATCATTAAGAAAATATGCTAAGTAAGTCATGTAACAATGATTGAGCGAATATATATAAAACCCATTTTGAAATATCAAAATGGGTTTTATATATTAAATTAAGCATTAAATTTTTGTACTTCGATAAATTGGATATGATTGTCTTGTTTTTCATTGATGGAGAATATATAACCACCATACTCAATTTGTTCATCCATGTGTAACTCTATGTCCTGAGTGTAATACCATCCACCAATTGTATCTACATCAGGATTATAAAGATCTATTTTCAACAATTTCGCGACATCATCAAGTAACACATTTGTGTGAATGATATAGTGGTCTTCTTTGACTTTCCGAACATCTGCTATTTCGTCGTCATCAAATTCATCTCGGATTTCTCCTACAATTTCCTCCAAGATATCTTCAACGGTTACAAGCCCAGACGTACCACCATATTCATCTAACAATATAGCCATATGAATACGCTCTTTTTGCATTTTCAATAACAGACTGTTAATCGGAGTAGTTTCTATAGTATTAATCACAGGATTAACAAAATCCTCTATATTGAAGTTTTCCAATGTTATACGATTATTAATACCTAGAGTTAAGAAATCTTTAATATTAATAAATCCAATGATATTATCTCTATCTTCTTCATAAACAGGGTAGCGTGTATAACGTTCCTCAGAAATCGTAGTTAATACCTCATTAAAGGTAGCTTTTCTTTCAAAACCAATAATTTGAGTACGAGGTACCATGATTTCACGAGCAATGCGGTCATCGAATTCAAATACATTATTTACATACTTCAATTCATTTTGGTTAATTTCCCCGCTCTTATAACTCTCCGCAAGTAATAATCGAAGCTCTTCTTCTGTGTGAGATAGTTCATGTTCTGATGCTGGTCTCATACCAAAAAGCCCAACGAGCAAGCGAGCAGAGCCATTTAGGAACCAAATGAATGGATATAGGATTTTGTAGAAAATCATTATCGGTTTAGCAAAAACAAGGGTTACTGCTTCTGCTTTTTGGATAGCTATTGTTTTTGGAGCCAACTCTCCGACCACGACATGTAAAAAAGTAGCGATTAAAAATGCAGCACCAATCGTAAAGTAATGAATGTTGTCCGTACTAATTCCAATTGTTTCAAACAATGGATGTAGGATAAATTCGAATGTCGATTCACCAACCATCCCTATTCCTAAAGCAGTTACAGTAATACCAAGCTGACAGGCAGACAGGTATTCATCTAAGCGCGATGTAACTTGTTTTGCAGCCTTAGAACCTTTACGACCTTCTGCTACTAACTGATCTATTCTGGAATGACGTACCTTTACGATAGCAAA
This sequence comes from Psychrobacillus sp. FSL W7-1493, assembly GCF_038004905.1. Taxonomy (NCBI): domain Bacteria; kingdom Bacillati; phylum Bacillota; class Bacilli; order Caryophanales; family Bacillaceae; genus Psychrobacillus; species Psychrobacillus sp. FSL W7-1493. The sequence goes on from NZ_JBBOSB010000001.1 coordinate 1,974,531, forward strand.
CTCCGTAGCTACGAAGAATGCGGTTAAAGCGATTAATATGACAAAAATAGTTAAATTCAATGCGGTCAATAAGTTGTCTTACTCGAAAGTAAGACTTCACCTCCTAAGTGATTAATAATAATAAGGATTGCATAAGAGCAACACTTTCTGATGAAACTTTCTGTTTGATGGAATGCTTTGTGTTATCTTCCTTCTCATTTATTTGTTCCAATAAGTGAGAAACTTCTTTTTCTAAATATTGCATCTGTAATCGTATTTCCTGGATATCAATCTCTTCTATGCTATCTTTGGCAAGCTCTCTTTTTATTTCTTCAAGTGACATACCTTTTAACTTTTTCTCTTCTATAACTCTTAGTCTTTCAATAGCCTCATAAGGGTAGTAACGATAGTTGGAACTAGAACGTTCAGCATCTAATAGCCCTAGAGTAGTATAATAATCGATGGTACGCTTAGTAATGCCACTTTTTTCAGCTAACTCGCCAATTCTTAGTTTCTCTGTCCCAATAGTATCACTCCTAACCGTAACGTTAGGGTTTAGTATAGTATGAATTTGAGGTAAATGCAAGGAACATTAAGGATTACAAGTGGTGAGGAGTTGAGGATTAAAGCAATCTCTTTATTCCAATTTGCATGCAAAGTTATTATTAAAAGCTTTGGTAAAGTTACTGGTTGATTTTGACTAACAATTCTTTTTTATATTGACTGTAAACATTATAAAAGGGACATTCAAATGACTATTAAGATTATAAATAGATTATGAAATTGGGATTGGGTACAGTTTTTCGGCTTTGTTTATGCGATTAAATTTATAAGTACCTATCGATGCATGAAAGCCGTTCCCATTTATTGATTGGAGCGCCAGACGGCGACTCCTATGGGATGACATAGCTATCAAGTTAAGAAGTTTATAAAAACCCTCGAGGTTGGTATAGAAAACTAACCAACAGGAGGTGCTTCACATGAAAAAAACAGATTTAGACGAATGGAAACTCTTAATGGAACAATTGTATAAACTATTTTCCCCAGATAAGTTGGATTGTTGGGCCAAAGAATCAGGATGGATCAAACGAAAACGAAAGCTTGATGCGTATTCATTTCTCCACATCCTTCTTTATCATTGCGGAAACCTGGCCGGCAGTTCGCTACGCGAGCTCAGCCTGTCATTAGAAGAAACCTGTCATATTTCTATGACTCCAGAGGCAATAAACCAACGTTTAAATAAAGAATTAATCGTATTTCTAAAAAAGTGTTTGGAACATTTTATACAAGTGGAGTTAAATTATCAGTTGCCGATCAGTGACGAACTACGAAAATTTTGTGAGAGGATCCGTATAATAGACGCGACCATCCATTCCCTTCCTTCGGATTTGAAGGAGACTTTTCCTGGCGTCTATCGAGCCGAATTAAAATGCCAACTGGAGTATGAATTCCTGACAGGACAGTTCATATTGGCTGACTGGATGAACGGAAAGGAAAACGATTCTCTATATGGGAAGAATCGATTAGAGACGGTCTCACCTGGCGATTTATTTCTACAAGACTTGGGTTATTTCCATCTACCCACCTTCCAAAAAATTGATGAGTCCGGGGGCTATTTCGTCTCTAGAGTTCGACCAGATTGTTCTATCTATACAGGGAATCCCAACCCTCGTTACCATGCCGATGGCAGGGTCGTCAAATCCTCTTTTTATCAGAAGGAATCTTTGGCAGAGCACCTGGAACAAATGGAGCGTGGCTCCGTAAGGGAATGGGAGGAAGTTTATGTGGGGTATGACTATAAATTCCCTACCCGTTTAATTTTGTATCGCCATACAGAGGAACAAGATAAAAGTGATCAGTATAAACGTAAACATTCACGTTACCAGACAAAGGAGCACGTAAGAGCGCTAGATGGGGCGACGATTATTATGACAAACCTCCCGGATACTATCCCAGCTGAGAAAGTGATGGACCTTTACCGATTGCGCTGGCAGATCGAGTTATTGTTTAAAGGATGGAAATCTAATTTCCCGACCACTTTTTATAAACAGATAAAGGAAGAACGTGTCCTATGTCATTTTTTCGCTCATTTATTATTGTTTCTAATCACAACTACAACAACTTATCAGGCACGTTTATTCTTGCTAGAGAAATCTAGAATAGAGATAAGCATTCAAAAGGGCATCTCAGTTGCACTACGCTTTATTCGCTTGATGTTTGAAAGCATAAAAAAATACACCAAGCTTACCAATGGGGTACTGAAAAGGTTTCATGGTGCTCTTTGTAAACATGCATTGAAAACAAAAGGGCCACCTGAAAAGGATCCATTGATTATACTCGGTGCAAATTACAGTTAGTATTCTATGCCCTGTATAGAAAGAAATTAAACTTACATTTTTTGGTTAAACCAAAAAGTGTTAATTTCATATGGTCTAATTTTCAAAAATACCAGTTCATATGAGAGTGAATGACGTAAATTTTTCTTAACTTGATAGCTATGCTATGGGATGAGGGAGACAGATAAGACATCACAACCACGCGCTTTCCTCGGGGTGATGGCTTATCGTTCACCCCGAGGAAAGCGTCCGGACGGTGCGGAAATCAATTCTACTTTCTGATTTATAGATTTCTTTGCATCATAAATCAACCCTACTCTTTAACATAGCCTTATTAAATAATAAGTTTTTCTTCCAAGACCTAAGTTTACCTAATAAATCGAATCAATGAAGCAACTGTTCTTGTTATAATTGTAGAGTAGGAGAAACTACATGTAACTTATTAAAGGTAGTTTTCTGGAAAATGCATTATGCATAAACGGAGGATGCTATGAATATCAGGCTGGCGCAGAAAAAAGATATAGCTCAGTTAATTCAAATGCGATGGGATTTTACAATAGAGCATAATGAAAAAGCGGTTGATCATGATTTAGAGGAATTTAAAATGGAATGTAGACAATTTTTGGAACAAGCAATCGAAAGTAATTCATGGGTTATATGGATTGCAGAAATAAATGAACAGGTAGTATCTCATATTTATATGGAGCTTATCCATAAGGTTCCTCGTCCAGGTAGAATTACTCATCCATTTGTATATATGACCAATGTTTACACTATTCCTGCGGAACGAAACAAAGGGATTGGCTCTAATCTTCTTACAGTAGTTAATAAATGGGTGGAGTCGAATGAGTACGAGTTTGTTATCGTTTGGCCAAGTGATGATAGTATTGAGTTTTATAAACGTAAAGGTTATATCAGCTGTAATGAAGCAATGACATTTACGCCTTCAAATAAGAGGTAACCTATTTAAGAAAGGGAAAAATAATGCCAACTATTATATATGAGATTTTAATAGATGCTCCAATAGATCTTTGCTTTGATTTATCACGGGATGTAGCAATACACACTCAAACGACTGGAAAAACAAAGGAAAAGGCTGTTGGAGGCAAAGTAAAAGGGTTATTAGAAAAAGGAGATAGTGTAACTTGGGAAGCTACACACTTCGGTGTTCGACAAAGGTTAACTGCAAAAATTATTGAGATGGACAAGCCTCATACTTTTAGAGACATTATGGTAAGAGGAGCCTTCCATTCATTTACACACACGCATCAATTTAGCAGACAAGAAAATGGTACATTGGTAAGGGATGAGTTTGTCTATCGTTCCCCTTTGGGAATACTGGGGAGGTTGGCAGATCTATTATTTCTCGAAAAGTACATGACAAATTTCATTAAACACCGCTCTGTGGAATTAAAAAGGATAGCGGAGGGCATAGAAAGTAAAAGCTAAAACGGAATTTTAATTTTGTTGTTTAATGTTCTATTTTAATAGTTTTGTAATATAATATCATTAGAAATGGAGAGGATATAATTGGCAATTACTACTATGAGTTCAACTGCAAATTTAGTGGATAAGCTTCAAGTGGAGGTTGGAACACGCGGACATCAAGTTATCATCGACGAACCGGAACGATTAGGTGGTACAGACGAAGGTATGAATCCTTTAGAATTATTACTTTCATCGCTAGGAGCCTGCCAAACAATTGTTGCGCAAATGTCAGCAAAGAAATTTGGCATTCAATACGATCATTTGTCTGTTGACTTAGAAGGGGATATTGATACGGATGGTTTCCTTGGAATTTCAGATATTCGCCCAGGTTTTATAGAGGTAAGATATAAAGTTAATATTAAATCTAATGAATCGCCTCAGAAAATTGAGGAATTCATTACATACGTTGAGGACCATTGTCCCGCACTAGACTCTTTAATTAATGGCGTTAAGGTTGTATCTCAAGGCATAGATATTCAACAAACAGACAAGGTGTAATGCAAAAAAAAACTATGGAGATTTTACAGTGCGTAAAATTTCCATAGTTTTTTATTTGGGGTTTCTATTTTGGCGCTGTTTTTAAGGTTTTAGAATCCTCTTTTATATGCCTTAGGAACATTTGCCTTGCCATCTAACACTTCTTCTGTATGTAATACCCAATAAGGATCTTTTAACATACCTCGACCGATGGCGATCAACTCTATATCCTCTTCTGCCAACGTTTTTTCAGCTAAAACTGGCTCTTCTAATATTCCTACAGCAATTACCGGTAAATCTAAAGCTTGTTTATAAGCTCTTGCAAAAGGAACCTGATAGCCAGGTGTATTTGCCGGCTTCACTTTCCCAGGAGTTGCTTCACCACCACTAGAAACATGGAAAACGTCTACTCCTGCTTCCTTGTATTGTTTTGCTATTTCCAGTGAGTGCTCTAAGCCATAGCCACCATCAATATATTCAATGGCTGATATACGGAATAAGAGAGGCATATCTTCAGGTATCACGCTTTTCACTGCTTGTATAACTTCTACCCCAAATTTAGCATAATCTTTTCCGTATTCATCTGTTCGGGTATTAATAGAAGGAGAGTGGAACTGGTGTATTAAATAACCATGGGCTCCGTGTAATTCTATTGTATCGAACCCGGCCTCAACTGCACGGCGAGCGGCTTCTTTATATTTATTAACCATTTCTTTTATCTCATCAATTGTTAAAGGTCTTGGTTCTTTCCATGTACCATCAGATTCAACAGGTATGTTGGAAGAACTTACTGGTTGTTCTGCGTCTGTTGCTTTTCTTCCAGCATGAGCAATTTGAATACCGATTTTCGCATCGTGTTTATGTACTTCCTTAACTATCCTTGCATATGCAGGAATCTGCTCATCTGACCATAAGCCTAGATCATAATCCGTAATTCTTCCATCAGGCTCTACATCTGTCATTTCTACAATGATTAAGCCGGTTCCACCAACTGCTCGAGATACATAGTGGACGAAGTGCCAGTCATTCGGAGTTCCATCCTTTGCCTCGACAGAGTATTGGCACATAGGAGCCATTACTATTCTATTTTTCAAGCTTAACCCTTTTACGCTATAAGGTGTAAATAATTTGGACATTTCTTTGAATCACTCCTTTTTCATATTATCGCTTGTTTTGTCTATTGATTCAAATAATGCGCGTTAACAAGGTAATAGTTTTTATGAAAAATTAATATATTTGTATAATTAATAAATTTATAGTTGTATTTATGCATTGTGAGTGTTACATTATGTATATTAATACAAATAACCCGTATATAAATACATTGGAGGAATATATAATGAACAAAAAAGTTGTTTTAGCATACTCAGGTGGATTAGATACATCAGTAGCAATTACTTGGCTTAAGGATGAGGGCTATGATGTAGTAGCTGTTTGTTTAGATGTAGGAGAAGGCAAAGACTTGGAATTTGTGAAAAACAAAGCCTTGGAAGTTGGAGCTGTTGAAAGCTATATGATCGATGCACGAGAAGAATTTGCAAATGAATATGCACTAATTTCATTGCAAGCTCATACATGGTATGAAAATAAATATCCGTTAGTATCTGCGCTATCAAGACCGCTTATTTCTAAGAAACTAGTTGAAATTGCAGAAAAAACAGGGGCTACTGCTGTTGCACACGGTTGTACAGGTAAAGGAAATGACCAAGTTCGTTTCGAGGTATCCATTAACGCTTTAAACCCAGATTTAGAAGTAATTGCACCTGTTCGAGAGTGGAGCTGGAGCCGTGAGGAAGAAATTGCTTACGCAAAAGAGAAAAATATTCCGATTCCAATTAACTTAGACAGTCCATTTTCTATAGATCAAAACCTTTGGGGACGTGCGAATGAATGTGGCATTTTAGAGGATCCATGGGCAGCGCCACCAGAGGATGCATATGATTTAACAGTTTCTTTGGAAAATGCACCAGACGTTGCAGACATAATTGAAATTGAATTTTTACAAGGAGTTCCCGTAGCTATAGACGGAGTTAAATATCCATTGCATGAGCTTATTCTTAAGTTAAACGATGTAGCTGGAAAGCATGGGGTTGGTCGTATCGATCACGTAGAAAACCGTCTAGTTGGTATTAAATCTCGTGAAGTCTATGAAATTCCTGGGGCTCACACACTGCTTCTTGCTCATAAGGAGCTTGAAGACATTACATTAGTGAAAGAGTTAGCTCACTTTAAACCAGTAATGGAAAAGAAACTGACAGAACTTATTTATGAGGGTCTTTGGTTTTCTCCATTAAAAACAGCTTTAGTGGCGTTTTTAAAAGAAACACAACAATATGTTAATGGTACGGTACGTGTAAAACTATTCAAGGGTCATGCAATTGTAGAAGGACGTAAATCTCCTAACTCCTTGTATAATGAGAAACTTGCAACATATACTGCAGAAGACGAATTTAACCATTCATCAGCTGTTGGATTTATCGAGCTTTGGGGCCTTCCAACAAAAGTGCATGCAATGGTAAACAAAGGAGAAAAGAAGGTGCAGGTATGAGTAAGCTTTGGGGTGGAAGATTCCAAACATCAGCGGAACAATGGGTAGATGAATTTGGAGCTTCTATAGGATTTGATAAACAGCTAGTAATAGAAGACATAGAGGGTAGTATGGCACACGTAAAAATGCTTTTCGATTGCAAGATTTTACCCCATGAAGATGTAAAAGAAATACTTGGTGGCTTACTACAGCTTAAACAGCTAGCTGCTGAGCAAAAGCTAGAATTTACGGTTGACCACGAGGATATACATTTGAATCTCGAAAAGATGTTAATAGATTTAATTGGACCAGTCGGAGGAAAGCTACACACTGGGAGAAGCCGTAATGACCAAGTGGCAACAGATATGCATTTGTATTTAAAAAATAGAGTAAACGAAATCATCGAATTGATTGGAATTTTTCAAGAAACGATTATCAATCAAGCGGAGAAGCACATTGAAACTTTGGCGCCTGGGTATACTCATCTACAACGTGCGCAACCTATTTCCTTCGCCCACCATTTAATGGCTTATTTTTGGATGCTTGAGAGAGACAAAGAACGTTTTAAAGATTCTATCAAACGAATTGATATTTCCCCTCTTGGCGCAGGGGCTCTTGCAGGAACTACATTTCCGATAGATCGTAAGCTATCAGCAGAGTATCTTGGATTTAGCGATGTATATGCTAATAGTATGGACGCTGTAAGTGATCGTGACTTTATCGTCGAGTTTTTGAGTAATTCGTCACTGCTAATGACTCACTTATCTCGCTTTGCAGAGGAAATCATTTTATGGTCTAGCTCTGAGTTTAATTTTATTGAATTGGATGATTCCTTTTCTACGGGATCAAGCATCATGCCGCAAAAGAAAAATCCCGATATGGCGGAGTTAATACGTGGTAAAACAGGTCGTGTCTACGGGAACCTAATGGGACTTTTAACAACATTAAAAGGTCTGCCACTAGCATATAATAAGGATATGCAAGAGGATAAGGAAGGCATGTTTGACACGGTAGAGACAATTGTTGGTTCCCTCAAAATCTTTGAGGGAATGGTTCGTACAATGTCAGTGCATACAGAGCGTCTGCATGAAACAGTACACAAAGACTTCTCTAATGCTACAGAGCTAGCAGATTACTTAGCTGCAAAGGGACTTCCTTTCCGTGAAGCACATGAAGTAACAGGTAAGCTAGTTTTCCTTTGTATACAGCGAGGTTATTTCCTATTAGATCTTCCGTTAAGTGATTTACAGGAAGCTAGTAGCTTGATTGAAGCAGACATTTATGATGTTTTGTCCCCATTAGCTGCAGTCAGAAGAAGAAATTCATTAGGCGGCACAGGTTTCGATCAAGTTAAAATTCAAATAGAAGAAGCTAAAAGTAAATTAAGCTAATTTATAGCCCGTATTAAAGGAATAAATCCTTTAACACGGGTTTTGCTTTTTACCGATTAGGAAGGTAGTATATTGATTGATTGTTAAGGGCTATGACATTAACTCAAGTGAAGTAAAGAGAGATAAGATTCTATATTATTTAGTTTAGATAAATATAAATACACATTCAAATGATTATTAAGATTATAAATAGATGATGAAATTGGGATTGGGTACAGTTTTTCGGCTTTGTTTATGCGAGTAAATTTATAAGCAATTTATATAATGCATTAAAGATGTTTCTATTTATTGATTGGAGCCCCAGACGGCGACTCCTACGGGATGAGTGAGACAGATAAGACATCACAACCATGCGCGTAAGCGATGGGTGATGGCTTATCGCTCACCCCGAGGAAAGCGTCCGGCTGGTGCGGAAATCAATTCTACTTTCTGATTTATAGATTTCTTTGCCTCATAAATCAACCCTACTCTTTAACATAGCCTAAAATATTAATATATAAAACAACAAAATTACACTCATATTCGTATGTTGCTCTTTCATTCTTTTATATCTATATCTAGATATAAATATTTTGGATAGGTCTTATAGCTTTAACTACAATATGCTTGTACTCTTCAGCAAGTAACTAGCGTCTTTAAGAGCAAAGGTTCCCTTATGGGAAAGAAGGTGATATGATAATCGAAGAATTTTTTTGAAGGAGATTATCATGGAAAGTTTAAAACAACAATGGTTTGGAAATATACGGGGCGACATTTTGTCGGGAATAGTAGTAGCCCTAGCCCTTATTCCAGAAGCCATCGCTTTTTCAATCATAGCAGGAGTCGACCCGATGGTTGGACTATATGCTTCGTTCTGTATTGCTGTAATCATCGCATTTGTTGGTGGGCGACCTGGTATGATTTCCGCAGCAACTGGAGCAATGGCACTTGTAATGGTACCACTAGTTAAAGAACACGGATTAGACTACTTATTGGCCGCTACTATTTTAACAGGTATTATTCAAATTCTATTCGGGATATTCAAGATTGCCAAGTTGATGAAGTATATTCCTAATGCGGTCATGATCGGTTTTGTTAATTCGTTGGCAATTTTGATATTTATGGCTCAGGTCCCACATTTCATTGGCATTTCAACGATGACATATATTTTTGTAGGGATTACGCTTATCCTGGTGTATACATTGCCACGATTTATAAAAGTAATACCAGCACCTCTAATTGCCATTGTCACTTTGACAGTCGTGGCTATATACGGTGGATTAGATTTAAATACAATTGGTGATTTAGGAAATATATCTCAAACCTTACCTTCATTCTTGCTTCCGGATGTTCCATTTAATATGGAAACATTACAAATCATCTTTCCTTATTCCATTGCGCTTGCAATAGTAGGACTAGTAGAATCGTTGCTTACGTCACAAATACTAGATGATATGACCGCAACCGAAAGTGATAAAAATAAGGAAGCCAGAGGACAAGGTATTGCTAACTTTGTAAATGGCTTCTTTGGAGGAATGGCAGGTTGTGCCATGATTGGTCAATCTGTGATTAATGTTAAATCGGGGGGAAGAGGGCGACTTTCTACCCTAGTAGCCGGTTTGTTTCTTATATTCTTAATTATTGTTTTAGGTGACCTAGTCGTTAAAATACCAATGCCAGTGTTGGTTGGTATTATGATTATGGTATGTATCGGTACGTTCGACTGGAATTCTTTTAAGTATTTAGTAAAGGCACCAAGAACAGATGCAGTCGTCATGTTAACAACTGTTATTATAGTTGTCTATACACATGATCTTTCCAAAGGTGTGATATCAGGTGTCATTTTAAGTGCTGTTTTCTTCGTAGTTAAAATGTCTACGCTGAAAATACTTGAACAGGATCAGCGGTATATTGTAGAAGGGCAGCTATTCTTTGCTTCTACTGATGGTTTTGTAGATTACTTTAAAAAGTCAACTACACTATCAGATAAGATACAAATTGATTTTACTAATAGTAGAATCTGGGATGATTCGGGGGTAGGAGCATTATGTAAAGTAAAGAATTTACTAAATGAGCGAGGACTTCAAGTAGAAGTAATCGGCTTAGATTCTTATAGTAAAAAGATGATTGCTCAAATTGATGGTCTATCAACACATTAGGGGGAATCACTACCATGTATAACCATATTGTTTTAGCAGCAGATGGCTCCGAAAATGCCGTTCGCGCAGCAAAGGAGACAATCAAAATTGCTTCTTTAAATAAGCAATGTTTGGTGGAAATAGTTTATGTGGCAGATTTTGAAAAGGCAAAGACAGAGGTACTGCATGCTAGCTCTACAGAGGTTTTAGAATTAGAACGTCGAAAGAAAATGCAAAATGTAGAGCTGCTTTTAAAGGAATCGGAAATTTGCTATAAAGTCAATATACTGCATGGAAACCCCGGTCCTGAGATTGTGAAATTTGCTAATGACAACCATGTGGACCTTTTAGTTATAGGCAGCAGGGGTTTAAATTCCCTACAAGAAATGGTTTTAGGAAGCGTCAGTCATAAGGTAATAAAACGAGTTCAATGCCCAGCTTTAGTAGTTAAGTAAATTCATGTTAAAGTCCTGTTTATAACAGGGCTTTTATTTTTGGTGGAATTTTCATATAATTTAATAAAATAGAGGAGGTTACTGATGGGCACTCAAGAAAGAATATATATTCGTCTTCTTCAAATGAAAGATACAGAAGCGGCACTGGACTTAGAAATAAGAAACAAGGAATTTTTCAAGCACTATTCAGTTTTAAGAGAGCCAGATTTTTACACATATGAAAAAATAAAGGAACGCATTGAAAATGGGATAACAGGTGCAACAAATGATACATTGTATGCGTTCGGCATCTTTTTATCCAAAACAGATGAATTAATTGGCAATGTTGCCCTATCACATATCTCTCGAGGTCCAGCTCAAAGTTGTATGATTGGTTACACCTTAGACGACCAGCAAAATGGGAAGGGCTACATGACGGAAGCAGTTAAGATGGCTGTTGCTTATGGCTTTGAAACATTAAAATTACATAGAATTGAGGCTGGAGTTATGCCTCACAATACACCTTCAATAAAAGTGTTGGAAAAAGCAGGCTTTCATAAAGAAGGGATTGCTAAAGAAAATGTACAAATAAACGGTAAATGGCAGGACCATCTCATTCTAGCGATTATAAATCAAGAGGATTAAGAGGGTATTATGTAATTAGCGTTTTATAGGAGACAACGAAAATGATAGATATAAAAAAAATTAGTTTAGAGCCTGGCAAAAGAGTAATAGTGATCTCGGATATCCATGCAAACTTACAGCTATTTAAAAAGTTATTAGACAGAGTGAATTACCAGCTGGATGATTATCTATTTATTAATGGGGACTTATGCGAAAAAGGAGATAACAGCTTAGAGGTTGTGGAATTTGTCCGCTCGCTTCAAAAGAGCTCAAGCAACGTTTTTATTGTCAAAGGTAATTGTGACGTTGTTCATCGGTACGTTTTTCAAGAAAGTGAAGGAATAATTCCTTACATGAAAAGTCGAAAATCTATTTTAAATGAGATGCTTGCACAGAATAACAAGCGTGTTGAGGAATTTAATAGCGTAAAACACTTGTCAACGTATTATAAAGCACATTTTCAAGACATAATTGATTGGCTAGAAGCTCTACCGGTCGCTTATGAAACCGATGATTTTATCATCATTCATGCAGGAATTGATCCTAAAACAGATTGGAAGCAAACAGACGAAAAAACTGCTTTATATACCTCCTCTTTTCTAGATAAATCACATCAGGCAGGTAAGCCAGTAATTGTTGGTCATTGGCCAGTGATTAACTACGGAGCAACCGCTGTAAGCTCCCATAACCCTTTGGTAGATTTAGAGAAGAATATAATAGCCATTGATGGTGGGAACCAACTAAAACAAGACGGTCAGTTGAATGCTTTAATCATTCAGGACGGAACATATTCCTATACATTTGTGGACAGTCTTAATCATTACATAATAATAGAACATGATCATAAGGCTGGCTTAAACAGAACTGGTACAGTCACTTATCCTAATTATGAATTAAAAATAATGAAAAGGGGGGCATTTTTTACACGATGTAAAAATGTCATCCTAGGAACAGAACAATGGATTAAAAATGAATATATTATAGAAAAAAATGATTCCATCCTATGTAAAACAGATGTAAGCACTACCTTCCTTTCGGTAAAGCGAGGAGAAAAGGTTTGGGTAGTTGATGACACATGTGAAGGATATCTCCTTGTTAAAAATGAAAATGGGGAAATAGGATGGATTGAACGTTGAATATTTTAATGTTTTTCAAAGGTATGGTGAAAATTCCGTACCTTTTTATTTTTGTATTGACAATTATCTAGCGCTACTATAAATTTTAATTAACGTTGAATAGTCAATGTTGAGTATAAAGGGAGAAGGAGTGATGTAATGCTGTATTTACAAGCTACAAATTTAGAAAAGAAATATGGTAATCGACACATTGTTAAGGGTATTAATCTGGAAATTAAAGATAACGAAATATTAGGTGTTATCGGCCCGAATGGGGCAGGAAAGTCTACTTGCTTAGAGTTACTAATAGGATTAAAGGAAAGAGATGGAGGGACCATACAATATTTCTTGGAGGATTTTAAAGAAAATATAGGAGTTCAACTACAAGCAAGCTCCTTTTTCCCAGGGCTCTCTGTCTCAGAAAACTTAAAGCTATTTGGAGCCTTTTACAAAAGGAATGTAAACAAGTATGAACTGAACGATATACTTTTAAAATGTAGATTAACGGAGAGTGCTAATACTGAAGCCTCCAAGCTCTCCGGTGGACAGCAAAAACGTCTAGCAATTGCCATTACTCTAATTCATCAACCTAAGTTAGTTTTTTTAGATGAACCAACAGCAGCATTAGATCCAATTTCTAGAAAGGAAATACAAGCCTTGATTCGCCAAGTGAATAATGAAGGAAGAACAGTTGTATTTACCTCTCATGACATGGAAGAGGTAGGCCACATAGCAGATAGAATTATATTTATTAATAAAGGGAAAATTATTTGTGAGGGTGAGCCCAAAATACTGATAGCTGAACATGAAGTAACAAATTTAGAGAGCCTTTATATAAAATTGGTGTCTAAGGAGGGAGTTGAATGTTAACTATCTTTCGCTCTATGATTATTAGCTCTCTACGTGATAAGATTACCGTATTTTATTCTCTTCTATTTCCACTAGTAGTGATGATTGGTTTGAGCATTTACATGGATAATATGGATGAACGTATATTAACAGGTGTGACTGCAATTGGAACTATATTTTGGGGGATGCAAGGAGTTGCTTTTCAAGTCCTCTATCAAAGGAATAAAGGTGTTTATAAAATGCTCAAAATATCTCCCTTACCAATTGCACACTTTATCATTTCTATGGTGCTTGCCAGAACAGCTTTGGGTGTAGGGTTGAATATGGCTGTCTGGACTTTCGGAGTCTTGTTATTTCAGATATCATTAAGTTTTTCACTAATAGTAGGAACTATACTTTTAGTTACAGTTGCAACACTCTGTTTTACTAGCATCGGCTTTCTAATCGCTAACCTGGCTAATAATGAGGGGCACATTAATATGATTTCAAATTTGTTCCAAATTCCATTTATATTGTTTAGTGAAGCGTTTTATTCCTTAAGCAATGCACCAGGATGGATTCAATTTCTAAGTAAGTTATCACCATTTAATCACTATGTAAAAGGATTAAATGCAGGGATGGAGGAAGCAATACTCCAAATGGGATCTGCTATGTTAATATTATTGCTTTACATGTTGATCAGCGTACTACTAGCAACAGCTACTTTCAAGTGGGAGGAAAAACTTAAAACAGAGTATAAGGTTTTTTCAAACTAAACATTTATTGTCTTGTGCTATAATAATACTCAATGTTGTTTATTTTAAATTGGGGAGAAACATTATTATGACAAGATTGATGGTATTAGGACTATTAAAAACGAAGCCAATGAGTGGTTATGAAATTCAACAAACTCTTCAAATTAGTGAAGCAGATCGTTGGGCAGGTATATTAGCTGGCTCTATTTATCACGCTCTTAAGAAAATGGAGAAGGAACAGCTAGTTGAGGTTGAGGCAATTGAACAGACTGGGAATAGAAGTAAAGCAATATATAAGATAACCGAGAATGGCGTAAGAGAATTTCAGAAATTATTGAAAGATACATTAGAAGAACTATCAGTAAACCTGCCAAGCAATCTATATACTGCATTAAGCTTTATACAAAACCTTCCAAGAGAAGATGTGTTAGAAGCATTTTATAAACAAACAACAATACTGGAAAAAGAATTAGAGATGCAAAAGAAAGGTATCCAAATAAAAAAAGAACATATGAAAATTGATGAAGTTACAGAGCTCATTTTTGAAAATATGTATAGTCAATACGATTTACAAATACAATTGCTGAAGAAATTAATTAACATCTTTGAACTGGAAAATAAATAATTACATGAAAAACTACTACAATCCCTCAGATTGTTGGTAGTTTTTTTAATTTATATATATTTATAACTAGTTAGATGATATATTAATTATAAGTTTTTTGATTATTTTGTTTACAACAGAATTACGGTATAACATGCTCCGCCTGTTGTAGAAAAGGGAAAAGAAGGTTATGAAGTAGAATGATAAATCACAGTTTTCCGCTCTCACGCAGGCGCTTTATTTGGGCACGGCTCGAGCCTGTAGTCTCTCACGTGCTGTTCCCCTAGGAGTCGCCGCCTGTCTCTACAATCAATGAGCGTTTTGCTATTAAAGAGGACTAGTAATCCATAAACTTAGAAAAAGTCCCTAAGAATCTAGATATGTCTCATAAACTCGTAGATTTTCCACATAAAAAGAAGACTAACCTATCATCATTCAGATTTAATTTTAAAAATGTGTATTAAAAACTTAAAAATTCTACAATGAGTTTAACTCTAAAAAAGTATGAATTAATAGGAAATAGGAGTGTTTAATAGTGAGCCAAAAATGGTTGGAGTGGGCCAAACGAATACAAGCATTATCACAATCTGGATTGGCTTTTTCAAAGGATATATACGATATCGAGCGATATGAAGAGTTAAGAGCCATAAGTGTTGAAATTTTGACGGAGCAAACGGGTTTAGAATTTCAAAAGGTAAGTGATTTATTTGCTACAGATAAGGGATATCAAACCCCAAAAGTAGACGTGCGTGGGGTAGTTTTTAAGGACAATCAAATTTTAATGGTTCGTGAAAGCCTGGACAACAAATGGTCATTACCGGGTGGTTTTTGTGATATCGGATTATCAGCAGCGGAAAATATCGTAAAGGAAATAAAAGAGGAATCTGGTTATGAAGTAAGGCCAGTAAAATTGCTTGCATTAATGGATAAGGACAAGCATCCCCATCCACCTGAGGCTTACCATTACTATAAAATTTTTATTCGTTGTGAAATTACTGGAGGGGCACCTGCTAGCGGAGTGGAGACAAATCATGTTCAATTCTTTTCTCCAACTAACTTACCTACACTATCTACTAACAGAAATACAGAATCTCAGATTAAGACTATGTTTGAATTTCTCATTAATCCAGATAAAGAAACGATCTTCGATTAACGTATGGAGGTACATGAGCCGATGATATATGTAGTACGACACGGAGAAACAGATTTAAACAAGGAAGGTCGCTTACAAGGTAGAAACGGCCTCCCGTTAAATGAAAAAGGAAAACAGCAAGCTGAATACGTAAGAAAACTTTTAAAAGAAGTTCCTTTTCACTTAGTTTTTTCTTCCCCTCAGGAAAGAGCAATACAAACTGCAGAAATTGTAACGGGTAGAACAGCTACCATAGATTCCAGGCTAGATGTTTTTGATTTGGGTGGGGCAGACAGAGTAAAAAAAGAAGAAGTGAAGCTGGCAGGTGCGATACCTGATCCAACTATTTATAAGGGTGTGGAAGATATCACTATATATGTTACACGAGTATTTGATTTCATGTTTCACCTAGAAAAGACATACAACAAGTTTCAAGGAAATATACTCATCTCTGGGCACCGTTGTACGACAGGTTGTATAGGTGCTTATTTTGAAGGTATACCGAAAGATAAAAATATCTTACGCTATTCCTCAAATAATGGAGAGTTCAAAGTCTATACCTTTAAGGAGGAGTTACATGTTCATCGTTAATGTGGAGGGTGCTATATATAAAGAAGGAAAGTGGCTTCTAGTGAAACGAAGTGAGCAGGAGGAGCATGGTGCGGGAGGCCTGGCTCTTGTTGGTGGTCAGGTAGATCAAGAAGGGAATTCAAGTGATATTTTCGAAAGAACGCTAATTCGAGAGATTGATGAAGAGGTAGGCATTGAAGTAACAAATCTTCAATATGTGAATAGCTCGACCTTTATATCAGATACAGGAAAACCTGTTGTAGATATTGTCTTCGTTTGTGACCACTTCTTTGGGGAACCATACGTGAAATGCAAAGAAGAATTAGATGAAGTAATATGGATGACCACGGAAGAAATCTTAAATGGGGAAGAGTTTCCAGATTACCTTAAACGGAATATTACTCAAGCAGAACAGTTAAGAACACTAACAGAACAAATTAAAGTAGGTTAAAATATAGAAGTTACCTCAACTTGTAATTTTAATCCAAAATGGTATAATTTAGAAAAAGTGAGCGATTTTATAATAAAGCAAATACATATATTGTTGTTCAAGGGAGAAAAGAACGGATGGGAAATTCTCAAAGCAGGTTGAAGAAGAAATCTTCTTCAAAAAAGAGAAAGATTAAAAATATAGTATTAATTAGTTTAATGGCATTGACTTCGGCTATAATTTTCTTCGCGATTAATTTATCCTGGGAAGCCAAGCATGCAAACAATAAAATGTTTGTGCCATTGGAAAAAGACCTTAAAGACACTTCGATTAAGAATGAGCTAGTAGCAAAGGCGGATGACTCACCTTTTACTATTCTTTTAACAGGCGTTGAGCGAGGAAAGACGGAAAAATATGGTCGTTCAGATATGCTAATTGTAGCAACTGTTAATCCGTCTACAAACAAAATTTCTATGGTTAGCATCCCTAGAGATACGTTAGTTCATATCGAAGGATTAGACAGGGAAGATAAGATTAACCATGCTTATGCAAACGGGGGAATTGATTGGGTATCAGAAGCAATAGAGACCATGCTAGGTATACCTATCGATTATTATGTCTCCACTGACTTTCAGGGCTTCCAAGATATAGTCGATACCATAGGAGGCGTTGAGGTAAATGTACCTTTTACATTTAAAATTCAACTCGCTAACTTTGAGTGGAAAACTTTTACGGAAGGTCCTATGTTTTTAGAAGGTGACGAGGCACTGGCGTATGTACGAATGCGAAAAAAAGATCCTGAGGGAGATAAGGGCCGTAATGAACGGCAACAGCAAGTTATCGAATCATTATTAAACAAGATGACCAATGTGGGCATGATTACTAAAATTGATGATTTAATAGAGGATGTAGGGGATAATGTCAAAACGAATATCCCGTCTTCAGATTATTTAAAACTAGCCAAAATGTATCAAAAATTTAAAAACAGTCCTATTGAGCATCTACAGTTAGATGGCAGTGGTAAAATGATCTACAGTAAAGAAGCAGGACTGGACCTTTGGTATTTTGTTCCAGAAGAAGACTCACTTAGTAAAGTCGGGGAGCAGCTAAAATCCAATCTAGTTAGTACTACATATAAAGCAGATGTAGAAGAAGTAAAGGATTTATCAATAGGTAAATAAAACGTGTCCGGGTACCATCTCCGGACACGTTTTTTATTTTGAGATAAATTGTTTGCTTCCTAAGTGAACATTTGATATTATAACTGACGAACGTTCGTTAAAAGGAGCGATAGGTGTGAAACATATAGAATTAAAAGAAGCTGCTCTCAAGTATTTTACGATTCATGGATATGAAGGAGCCTCATTATCTCAAATTGCTAAAGAAGTGGGTATGAAAAAACAGTCCATATATGCACACTTTAAAGGAAAAGATGACCTTTTTCTTCAAGTCTTAAGAGATGCCAAGCAAATCGAGCTGAACACAAAGCTTCATTATTTTCGTCCTCTTGATGCTGAAGATCCTTTAAAGGATTTATATGGCTTCTTAAAAATGGTTATTAATCTTTTTCAAAAAGACGAGCATTTAAAATTTTGGCTAAGGATGTCATTTTTTCCTCCAGCGCACTTAGCTAAAGATATCGAAGAAGATGTACTTGATATAGAGAAACAAGTACAAGCTGTATTAGAAGAAAAATTTCAACAATGGATAGATGCAAAGCTAGTTGACGGTGAGTCAGCATTGATTTTGACATATGCTTTTTTAAGCATGATAGATTCGATGATGCTTGAACTTGTCTATAACAACGATGAGAAGCGTTTATCAGAGAGACTAGATGCCTCCTGGAAGGTATTTTGTCGTGGTATATCTAATCATTAAAGTTAAAGAAAGAAGTGCGTAGGATGAACAAACCATTAAAAGAACAAAAATCCGTAGTTATTATACTTCTTAGCAATATATTTATTGCTTTTTTAGGAGTAGGCTTAGTGATTCCTGTTATGCCATCATTTATGAATATCATGAATCTTACAGGAAGTACAATGGGGTATCTAGTTGCGGTATTTGCAGTTGCCCAATTGATAACCTCCCCCTTTGCAGGTCGATGGGTTGATCAAATCGGCCGTAAGAAAATGATTACTCTAGGACTATTATTATTTGCTATTTCCGAGCTTATTTTTGGAGCTGGAACAAATGTCTGGGTGCTTTACTTATCAAGAGCATTGGGTGGGGTTAGTGCAGCCTTTATCATGCCTGGTGTAACTGCTTATATAGCAGATATAACTACGATAAAGGAACGTCCAAAGGCGATGGGCTATATTTCAGCAGCTATTAGTACTGGTTTTATCATTGGACCAGGAATCGGAGGGTTTTTAGCTGAATTTGGCATAAGAGTACCTTTTTACTTTGCAGCAGGTATAGCATTTATTGCTTGTATCACCTCTTTATTTATCCTAAAGGAACCACTCTCTAAAGAAGAGCTTGCAGAAATATCCGCTAATAGTAAGCAAACCAATTTTATAGGCGATTTGAAGAAATCATTTAAACCAATGTACTTCATAGCCTTCATTATTATATTTGTGTTAGCATTCGGATTGTCTGCCTACGAAACTGTGTTCAGTTTATTTTCTGATCATAAATTTGGCTTCACTCCAAAGGACATTGCTCTCATTATAACTATCAGCTCGATATTCGGTGTAGTCGTGCAAATATTTATGTTTGGCAAGCTTGTCGATTGGCTAGGAGAAAAAAAGTTAATACAAATCTGTTTAATAGTTGGGGTCTTATTAGCGTTTGTTTCTACAATGGTTACAAGCTTCCTCATGGTACTATTAGTCACAAGTTTTATTTTTCTAGCATTTGATTTACTGCGTCCTGCTTTAACGACATTTTTATCAAGAGCGGGAGGAAAAGAGCAAGGATTTGTTGCGGGGATGAATTCCACCTATACGAGTCTAGGTAATATTGTCGGACCAGCTCTCGGAGGTATTCTTTTCGATGTGAATATTCATTATCCTTACCTGTTTGCTGGACTTGTTATGTTGGTGGGGCTTGTGATCACTGTTTATTGGAAGGATAAGCAATGGGAAACTAGTTTATAAATAAATTAAAACTATTAAGAAGTATTGCAACGGAAACGTTTAGCAATACTTCTTTTTTGCAGGGATGTATTTCATAGAACGGGAAGAGACCGGAACCTGTGCTAATATCAATTGACTAGGTTACAGGTAAAGGTTGATTTTAAATACACATAAAAAATGAACTAGGATATTTTTTCTAGGCTCATTTTACTTTAATATTATTTTGATTAACGAACCCTCTAGCTTGATAAGACCTTTTTATATTTTACCTTCTTTTATCCATGTCCGATTTTGGTAACTTCCGAACACTGATGCTAAGAAAAGTAAAAGCATAATTATAACGTAAATCGAAAGTCTATTGATTTCTAGTAAGCCTTCGCCGTTTGCCACTGTCCAAATGGATAATCCAAATAGCATTAAGTAACAAAATACATTAGGTATAATCCATGCGATTCTTAACTTTGTATTTTTCAAAGAAATTCCCCCTCGGATTATATACGAAAGTCAACATGAATAGATTCCAAATAAATATTTCCTTCTCGAAGTAAAGCACACCGTTATTTCAACAAGAAACGTAGCTCCTTTTAATTATTTTTAGTGAAATTAACCCATTGGTTAGTAGGTCCTGTGTTATCTATTATGAATAAACTACCGTCTTTCTTATAAAGAAAAATTTCATTCCCAGATTCAGCACCATCTCCTAATGCTGTTAATGTGTTTGTTGGGACAATTTGACTCATATCCACTTCATCTTTAGGAATAATCCTTTTAAAAACATACTTCTCACCACCATAATTTATCCATTGCAGTGGAGTAGGTTCGCTAATTTCAGGCTCTTCAGTAGTTTCTTTCTCCGATGAATTGTTACTAATAGCTGATGAATCGTTAGTGCAACCCGATAAGATAGCAATAGCTATTAATGAAAAGAAAAAGTATTTTATTCTAATACGCTTTTCCTCCTTTTCCCAATAAGTCGTTAATTTTCAGTTAAAGTTTCGTTTATTGTTATTAAACTAACCAGCGTCGCCGCATAATCAACATATATGGTTAAGCGTTCAATCGAAAATTAGTCCACTTGTCATAACATAGCCTATTAATTCTACTTTACATTTCAAAGAAATATTATTCTCTCTGTTATTGTTCATGTTTTTACAAAATATTAGGAGTAGTTATTTCAATTTAAAGGAGTTAACTATTCTGATATGGAATACTAATATAGGATCTTCCATAAGGGTGTCTACCTTGAATTAATTTTGCATCGTAGTCATTTTGATATTTCTTTTTATGGCTATTCTTATAGCTTTGGTAGAAGGCTGAAATGTATGATTTACAAAAGTAGGATATTAGCAGTATCGAAAATAGGGGGCATTGTATGTGGACGCAAGGTTTTATTGAGACGACTAGAGGTACATTTGAATTATTTGAGAAAGGATCTGGACCACCTATGGCTATTACTCACCTTTATAGTGCATTCGATCGTAGAGGAAATCATTTTGCTAATCCATTTACTGAGCATTACCATGTGTATTTGATAAATCTTAGAGGTGCTGGAAATTCAGTTCCGGCTAAAGAAATATCAGAATACAGCATGGACGAATCGGTATTAGATTTAGAGGCAATACGGATAGCCTTGAATATAGATACATGGGCATTTGGTGGACATTCCACAGGGGGCATGCTTGCTTTAAAATATGCTACATTAGCTCAGAAGTCATTAGACAAAATAGTAGCAGGTGGAGCTTCTGCTAGTGTTGCTTATAGTCAGGATGAAGAAAGTATTTATAATCAACAAAACGCTAATTTTAAAAGAATAATAGAAATAATGGATTTACTAAACGATGTACAAACTCCAATCGAAATTCGCCAAAACATAAGCTATGAATGGACTTTGATGTCTTATCATAAAGAGGAGAACTTAAAGGAAGCCTTAAAGACACCTAACAGTGGAAAGACAGTGGGACCAAGGCTTGATTATTTTAGAAAAGTAGAATGTGCTACATATGATATTCGAGAAGAATTGAAAAGTGTCTCTATACCTGCGTACATTTATGCTGGTAGATTTGATACACAATGTCCATACAAGTATGGAGAAGAGATAGCTCAATTATTGCCTAATTCAACGTTTGTTTCTTTTAACGAAAGTAATCACTTTCCATATTCTGAGGAAGCAGAAAAATTTCATAAATTCGTGATCCAAACACTTGATTAGATAGCTCTCCACTTGAAATATCATAAGACATTTTTATTAGCAAATAAATTTAGGAGTATGGTCTAGATGAATATAATAAGACTAAAAGAAGAGTGGCTAATGGAAGAAGCGAAAAGCTTTAAAGGATGGGATTTTTCTCATTTAAAAAACCGTTGGGAAGAGCAAGCGACACCATGGGATTATCGAAAAATTATAGATCAATACTTATCTAATGAGCATTCTCTTCTAGATATGGGAACAGGTGGAGGTGAGTTCCTGCTCACCTTAGGTCATCCCTATGAAAATACATCCATTACAGAAGGGTGGGAACCCAATATAAATTTATGCAAGGAGACTTTGGAGCCATTAGGGATACGTGTTAAGCAGGTGTTTGATGACAATCTATTACCTTTTGAGGACCAAACCTTTGATGTTATTATTAATCGCCATGAATCCTATAATTTGAAGGAAGTTCGAAGAGTTCTTAAAAAAGAAGGCATCTTTATAACCCAGCAGGTAGGGGGAAGGGATAATGAGTGGCTTTCTAACAATTTAATCCCTAACTTCAAGTCTCTATATCCTAATTTTTTTCTCGAGAACGAAGCCCAAAAGTTTATAGCTGAAGGATTTTCTCTTCTATATAAAAACGAATCATATCCTTCGTTGAAATTTAGGGATGTCGGAGCAATTGTGTACTATGCAAAAATTATAGATTGGGAATTTCCAGGATTTACAGTCGACTCCTGTCTGGAGCGATTAATAGAATTAGAGAAAATGAAGGAAAGTCAAGGATATATAGAAAGTCTACAACATCGCTTTATATTAGTGGTGAAAAACGAATGAATTCGAAAATTGTGCATGGAATGTCATGATAGTTTATATGCTAAAAACCTAACTTTAACATTGCTTGAAACAAAAAAGCCATCAGCCACGGAAAGCGTCCGAGATATGAGCGTAAATCAATTCTACTTTACATATAAAAAAATAATCCTACTTCAACAATTAATTGTAGGTAAATTAGCATATTTTGGACTAGCCTTTTTTACTGAAATGTCGTTTCTGCCATACATAGTAAAGGAAATAACCCCCTACACATCGAATTAGTAAAATACTAATCCCGTGTGTAGGGGGTTAATCGTTTTATAAGAACATAAGGGGGGGAGGAAAAGAACATTGTTAAGGAATTAGCCTGTAAAAAATAATTTAAAAGGGGAGATATAAAAATGACTAATTATACACCCAAGAAAAAATATTATATTCCAACTAACATTGAAGACAAACTTTCAAAGGATTTCGTTCAAGGAATAACACGTAATTTTGAAATGTTAGATGAAATGGATGGTGGTACAGCTAAAACGATTAAGGCCGACACAACCGGACGGACAATGATTCAAGAATTAATCCAGCTTGCTTTTGATCACGCTAGAGATGGAGACACGTTAATTCTCCCACCAGGGCGTTATTGGCTAGAAAAAAACAACAAACTAAAGGATTTTCCCAATAATGACCAGCCATGCCTGCTCCTTAGAGGGAAAAAAAGAGTGCATTTAGTTGGCTACGGTGCAGTGTTGTTTACAAGGACACATGCCCAAGGAATTTTAGAGCTTCAGCAATGTGAGGACTGTGTAATCGAGGGGATCACATTTGAAGGGTATGGGGAATTCCCAGGCATAGATCCAGTAACAGGATATGGGGAAAAAGGAACGAAAGCTGGAGGGTATCCCACGTCTGGTTTTTGGAACTATCGTAAAAATAATAGCTTTGATACAAGCGAGCGCGCAAGAAATGATGGAAAACCTTTTGGAATATTTGGTGGTGGGTTCATCGGGAATGTCGGCAGCGGAGTATTAGTGCATCGTGGCTGCAAAAACGTTCTTTTTAAGTCGTGTGAGAGCAGTGGATTTAACTTTTCAGGTTTTGCAGTTGGTCATCTGGGAGACTATTTACCAACTGATTTACAATACGAGGATAATAAAGACATTACTTTCCTAGAATGTAATGCCCATGACAATTACTCAAGTAATTTTGTTTTTTCTGCTGTGGAGAGACCACGAGTGATCAATTGTATAAGCGATCGAGCAGGGCATCCGAATGCCTCTAAGCTGCATACGTATGTCGACCCGGGTTATGGAATAAATGCTCTTGGGACTATGTTTCCTAAGGCAAACGACCTTTTAGTGACCGGATGCACCTTAAGGGGAAATAAACGTAAAGCGATCGATGGACATGCTGCAGGTGGCTTAATCGCAACTGATAATTTAATCTCGGACTCCATGGTCGGTGGTGTGTTCTATAAATGGACAAATGTCGATCAGTTTACGAAAGACTGCATTGTTGCAAATAATAAAATTGAAGATTGCGGATATGCTAAAAATCCACTTGGAGCGATATATGTTGGAGGTGTACAAAGAGAATCAAGAGAAAACCAAGAAATGAATACGATAATCTCAAATAATCATATAAAGAATTGTTTTGGTACAGAAGGTGTGATTTTTGCTGGGGCATTTGATCGACTGATTATCGAGGGAAATATCGTTCATGGAACACCACAAGAATTAGACGTAGCTAACACCACTTTTGAGCCATATGTAATGTATGTTGGATATTCGATTGCTACACAGCCAAACTTTGCTGGTAATATTTCTAATAACGTGATCGATGTAAATCATCCACAAATAGCTGGGGGGATTTTAGTTCGAAATTTGGAGGAAGGCTCTGTTCTAGGTAACACGATTAAAACACAGAATCCATTGACTCTTTACGGTTTAAGATTATGGAACTGTAAGGACGTAGGAGCAGTTGGAAATACGGTCAAAATGGGCCCAGAAGGAATACCTTTGGATGCAGAAACAACAGGGGTGGTAGCACACAACACATTGTTTGGAGGAAATGCTGCATTTCAGCCTCTTCAGGGTCATTCAATTGTCTTTAATATCAATGCAAATAACGGGAATGGTGCCGTGCAATTTAAAAGCGGACAATCTTATATTTCAATCATAGAAAGCAATGAAAAGGGACTAGAGGTTAAGCTTCGAAATACCTCTCCTGGGATTCAGCCAATGGTGAAGGTTTCCCAAACAGGAGAAAAGGGGCTAACTGCTTCCGAGCAATTCATCAATTATATTTACAGCCATCAAATATCTCAAAAAAGTATCATTATTGGCATAAAGCCCGACAAAGAGTCGAATCATATACCTTTTGCAAGTTTGACACATGGTGGTCTTGAAATTGAAATTATTATTTAGGCGCAAAAATAGTTTGACAATTTAAAGTATTCCTATTAACATAGACAATAACTTTTATGTTCGGGTAAAGGCAGAAGGCATTGAGAGCAATGTCGCCAATAGAACAGACGAGTCGAGATGAGTATAGCTGAGAAATTGTTTAAATAAGAGAAGTAGCATCAGTGATGCAATCAAGAGAGTCAGTGGTAGGTGTGAACTGATTTGCAACTGATGTGAATGGACTTATCAGAGCTACCTTGATAACATTTTTGTTTTAGAGGTAGACGTATTTCCTACGTTATAAGGAACAAAGGGGGAGTATATATACTCCAACTAGAGGTGGCAACGCGGTTAACATCGTCCTCTTCATGGGAATTTTTATATTCCTATGGAGAGGATTTTTTTATTTAGCTGAGATGAGACGAGGAGAGATTAGATGAGAGAGTATATTGAAAAGGTTAATAAGAAAGAGCATTTATCATTCGAGGAAATGAAGGAAGCTTCCAGAATTATTTTTGAGGAAAGCACAGATTTAAACTTGATACAGGAATTTTTGATTGCTTTATCTAAAAAAGGAGAAACGGCAAACGAAGTAGCAGCTCTTGCTACGGTAATTAAATCTTTAGCAGTCAAGCTAGATATACCTTCCGGAAATTATATGGATAATTGCGGAACTGGAGGTGACGGATCTAATAGCTTTAATATTAGTACGGCTTCAGCGTTTGTTATGGCAGGTGCGGGTGTAAAGGTAGCTAAGCACGGGAATCGAAAAATCTCCAGTGCATCTGGAAGTACAGATGTATTAGAGGCACTGGGAATAGAATCTATGATTGATATACAAGATTCTTTAAATATATTAAAAAATGAAGGCATTACATTTTTATATGCACCAAACGTACATCCGAAACTAAGAAGAATCGGACTAGTAAGGCAGCAAATAGGTAAACCAACTATCTTTAATCTGGTTGGTCCACTTACAAACCCAGTTCCACTCATCAGTCAATACACCGGCATTAACCGGCCAGACTTTACGATGGAATATGGGAAGGTACTACATATGCTTGGAAGAGAACGAGCAATTGTAGTTTGCGGGACAGGAGGTATGGATGAGGCTTCCCTAGCAGGGAGTAATTCTTTCGTGTTAGTAGAAAAGGGGGACTTGATCCCTTTCACCCTTTCTCCTGAGGATGTCGGCCTAACCACATATCCAGCCTCAGCTGTACAAGGAGGAACTGCTCAGGAAAATGCCATTATAATGCGGAACTTGCTTAACGGTAAGCAAGATGCTTATTTTGATAGCGTTATATTTAACGCAGGTATCGGTCTTTTTGCCAATGGAGTTGTTAATAATATACCTGAGGGTGTAAAACTAGCTAAAGACAGCATTCTCTCTGGCAAAGCTTTTGATAAATTGGAGGCGGTTATCGCCTATAGCTCCTCTGCAGCGCAGGAGGTAATACTATGACTACGATTCTCGAAAAAATTCTTAAAGAAAAAGAGAGCTTTGTTAATCAGTTGATGCAAAAAAAGCTACCGATATCTAAAAAAGATATTAAAAGATCTTCTCTTTTTGAGCTTTTATATAAGAACAAGCAGCTCCAAGTCATTGCAGAGATTAAACGAGCATCCCCTTCCAAGGGTTTAATTCAAGGCATGGTTGACCCTGCTCACCAAGCTTTTCTCTACCAAAATTCTGGGGCTGCCTGCATATCCGTTTTAACCGATACTCCTTTCTTTCAAGGTAGTTTTGAAGATTTAATGACTGTAGCAGATACAGTAGACATACCGATTTTGTGCAAGGACTTTATCATACACGAAATACAAATTGATTTTGCTAAAAGTGCTGGTGCATCTGTCATTCTTCTCATTGTCGCAGCACTTTCAAAGGAAAAGTTAAAAGATTTATATGCATATGCAGTGTCAAATGGTCTAGAGGTGCTAGTGGAAGTTCATAACGCCCAAGAGCTTGATGTAGCACTTCAATTAGATGCAAAACTTATTGGAGTGAATAACAGAGACTTACATTCATTTGAAGTTCATTTAACTAATACCGCTGAATTGGCAAAGCGTTTTCCATTTCAAGAGAGACGGGTGTTAATTAGTGAAAGCGGTATATGGACTACAGAGGATGCCAAAAGAGTTGCGGGCTATGGTGCTAGTGCAGTACTAGTAGGGGAAGCCTTAATGAGAAGCGGTGAGGTGCAGCAGTCTATCCGTAGCTTACAAGTTGAACGGGAAGTGGTTGTCCTATGACTAAGGTGAAGATATGTGGGTTGATGGAGAAAAGTCACGTCCTTGCAGCAGTAGAAGCCGGCGCCGATGCCATAGGCTTTGTCTTTGCACCTAGCAAAAGGAGAATTACAGTAGCCCAGGCGCATGACCTAGCGAAAATAGTTCCAGCAGATGTTTTAAAAATAGGAGTCTTTGTCAATCCGGATCAGGAAGAACTGGAGCGAGCTATTTTAGAGGTTCCTTTAGATGTTATACAGCTACATGGCGAAGAGGAGCCAGACTTTTTTAACGATATTAAAACTGCATGTATTAAAGCGATATCAATCCGAGATAAAAGTGACATGGAGACAGCGAAAAGGTTTGATACAGATTACTTGTTATTTGATGCCCCTGGTACAGATTTTAAAGGAGGCAGCGGAATGACGTTTGATTGGCAATTATTAAGGGGTCATAGCATCTCTACCAACCGGATTATTCTTGCTGGTGGGTTAAATAAATCGAATGTTAGAGAAGCAATTGATCGAGTAAAGCCCTATATGGTAGATGTTTCGAGTGGAGTAGAGATAAGTAATAGAAAAGATGAGCAATTGATACGTGAATTCATACGAACGGTCAAAGATGAGGAGAGATGAGCATGGTACAAACAAAAGCTGGAAGGTATGGTCGCTTCGGTGGCCAATATGTGCCGGAAACATTAATGACGGCACTAATAGAATTAGAAAAGGCATACGATTTGGCAATTCAGGATTCAACCTTTATAGAGGAGGTAAATTATTACCTGAAAGATTATGTAGGAAGAGAGACACCTCTCTACTTTGCAGAACGTCTCACAAAGGAAGTAGGCGGAGCAAGGATTTTATTGAAGCGCGAGGATTTAAACCATACAGGTGCCCACAAGATAAACAATACGATCGGGCAAGCGCTCCTGGCCGTTCGGATGGGCAAGAAGAAAATTGTAGCAGAAACTGGAGCAGGTCAGCATGGAGTTGCGACCGCTACCGTTTGTGCATTATTTAATCTAGAGTGTATCGTCTTTATGGGTAAAGAAGATGTTCGTAGACAGCAGCTAAATGTTTTTCGCATGGAGCTGCTAGGTGCAAAGGTAGTATCAGTCGATCAAGGATCTGGAACCTTAAAAGATGCTGTGAATGAAGCTCTCAGATACTGGGTCGCACATGTGGAAGACACTCACTATATATTAGGTTCTGCTCTTGGACCACATCCATTTCCTAGAATAGTACGTGACTTTCAACGAGTAATTGGTGTAGAAACTAGAAAACAAATATTAGAAAAGGAAGGCAAACTACCTGAAGCCATCGTCGCCTGTGTCGGGGGAGGAAGTAATGCGATTGGAATGTTTCATCCTTTTATAGACGATATAGATGTAAATTTATACGGAGTGGAGGCAGCAGGAGAGGGAATTGAAACTGGAAAACACGCTGCTGCAATAGCTGGGGCTAAGGAAGGTGTATTGCATGGAGCCTATATGTACATTCTGCAGGATGATAATGGATTTATACAGGAGGCTCATTCAATATCCGCAGGTTTAGATTATCCTGCGGTCGGTCCAGAGCATAGTTATTTACATGACATTGGCAGGGTCAACTATCTTTCCGTGACAGATTTAGAGGCATTAGATGGATTAAAATTACTTGCGAAGACAGAAGGAATCATTCCAGCTCTAGAGAGTGCACATGCCATCTACTATGCAGCTAAGCTTGCAAAGGAAATGAGTCCTGAACAAACAATCGTCATTTGTCTTTCTGGTCGCGGTGACAAAGACGTTCATACTGTCAGAGATGCATTGGGAGGGATGAATCATGACTAAAAAGAATCTGGAACAGGCAATAGTTAATTGCTTACGTAATGGACATAAAGCTTTCATCCCTTATATTATGGCAGGAGATGGCGGTCTTGATCAGCTGAAGGATAGAATTCTATTTCTCCAAGCGGCGGGTGCCACTGCTATTGAATTAGGCATACCATTTTCAGATCCGGTGGCGGATGGACCTACCATTCAGCAAGCAGGAGAAAGAGCTCTCCAAAACGGAGCCACTTTGTCGAACATTCTAGCTAAGCTAGAAGAGTTTTATGAAGAGGTTGATGTTCCATTGGTGCTGATGACGTATTTCAATCCCTTATTAAGTTACGGACTAAGGAATTTTGCAGAGGATTGTGAGCGTCTAGGCATTGCAGGGATAATAGTACCTGATTTACCTTATGAGGAAAGTGAGGTCTTAAGAGAGGCCTTAAAAGAAACAGATTTAGCAATAGTACCGCTAATTTCGCTGACCAGCCCTAAAGAGCGAATAGCCAAAATAGTGCGTGCGGGAGAAGGATTTATATATGCGATCACCGTTAATGGTATAACAGGTGCACGGGAAGGAATGAATAAGGACTTAGATGAGTACCTACATACCATTAAAGAGCTGAGTAATCTACCTGTGATGGTTGGGTTTGGGATATCTACTCCAGAGCAAGTAGAAAAAATGAATGGCATGGCTGATGGGGTAATCGTGGGAAGTGCAATTGTAGAGGCATTTAGAGAACAAGATTTAGAGCTAATTAGTAGCTTAATAAATGCTTCCAAAAATAAAGTAATCTCTTAAAAAACAAAGTTAATGATATTACGCAATGCGATCTGTATTATATTGGATTGCTAGTCTAAGCTTAATCCAAAATATATGTAAGAACTGGATCATAACTAGATAACTAATCCAAAAATTAAAAGAGGTTGGGACATAACTGGTAAATAAATTAAAAGAAGTGAAATAACAACGTGATTTCACTTCTTTATTTTTTTTAAGGTAACTTATTTTTTTAGGCTATATAAAAAGATAGGGTTGATTTATGAAGCAAATAAATCTTTAAATTAGAAAGTAGAATTGATTTCCGCACCAGCCGGAAGCTTTCCGCGGGGTGAGCGATAAGCCATCACCCATCGCTTACGCGCGTGGTTGTGATGACTTATCTGTCTCACTCATCCCGCCGGAGTCGCCGTCTGGCACTCCAATCAATAATGGAAACGGCTTTTATACAGCGATAAAGATCTATAAAATTACTCGCATAAACAAAGCTTGGAAATAGACTCACACCACATTTCATAATCTATTTATGCTTTTAATAGTTCTTTGAATTGTCACTTTTGTAATGTTTACAGTCACTATAAAAAAGAAATTTTTAATCAAAATCAACTAATAGCTTTAACAATGTTTTTTTAATAAAAAGTTCTCTTTTATGTTTGTTTGGAGAGGAGGCGGCGACTCCTGGGGGAACAGCGCGAGCTGAAAGCCCCGCAGGAGCAAAGCGACGAGGAGATTGAAGCCGTGCCCCCGGAAAGCGTCCGCTGGAACGGAAAACAACAATGCTTTATTTTAAGGGAACTTTTGTCCCAGCCTCTTTTAAAAAAGCAACTTATTTTTTAGTAAATAACCCTCTATTATCGTTGTTTGGAGCGGAGGGGCGACTCCTGGGGAATAAGCTAACGAAGCGACGAGAAGATTGAAGTCGTGCCCTCGGAAAGCAGCGGGAACGGAAAACAACCATGCTTTATTTTGAGGTAACTTTTATTTTAGTGAACATATCACGATTTAATAGGAATAGCTGTCACTTTTACTGTACTGTTCATAAGCTAAATACCCAGCTAATAAGCCCAATCCCGGTCCCCATGTAATAGCTGATAGAAGCGAAACTGTGGTAAACATGTTTAAAACGATGGCAAATACTAATCCAATCATCATTCCAAGTGGTATCAAACTATCCAGCAAATTTTGACTACTTTTTGTTTTCTTTTTTCCAAGTGTGCCGTTTTCATACTTATATTTCATTCTAAGAATAACAAACACTGCAATTCCACCTACTATTATAATAGGTAGTAAAATACGCGCCATGTCCAAAATGTAGTTCATACTTTATCTCCCTCCTTATAATTTTCTTATTATTCTAATTTTAACATAATTAGTTATGCTTCTCTAATCACGAACCTTAAGCTAAATGTTTTATTCAAAAATTCTACTAGTAATTTTTACTAGCGTCCTATAATTTAAGAGGATTTCTATCTTATTTATAGAATTACTGTATTAGGCTAATAATAGGTGAAGGTCGTAACCATATTTCATTAGAATATTTATATTATAACGAGAATAGAGGCAATTACATGGTTGAAATTAACAAGGCAACAAATTTAACAAAGCTTTCTGCATTTCTTGAAACACTCAACAATCAAGCAAAGTATCATATCGGCTATTGTGGACAAGACGCGGAGGAAATAAAATATACAATACTTCATGAGTTTTCTGATTTGGATTTAGAGCACTCCTTTGCTGTAGCCTCTGAGCAAGAGACAATTAAAGGAGCTCTCGGCTTTGACATAGATGAGGAAGAGAGAACCATTGAGGTATGGGGACCATTTGTTTTAGAGTCAGAGCAATATAAGGAAATAGCAGATGCCATGTGGAAACACTTGGTTTCAAAGCTGCCTTTTGAAATTAAAACCTTCGAATTCTTTGTCGGTAAGGAAAACTTTCGTACAAGAGAATATATTCGTGAAACTGGCGGAGTGGAAACCGGTCAGCATTTGATCCTAACAGTAAAAAAAGAGAACTTTTGTTCAAAAAGTACAGAAGTGGTTGAATACGACCATTCTTTTAAAGAATCATTTGAAGCCCTTCACACTGTTACGTTTCCAGAGACCTACTATAATAGTTCAGAAATTTTAAGTAGGTTGGACAAACATAATAGACTAATGGTGGTAGGAGACGGAAATAAAAAAATAAAAGGTTATGTTTATGTAGAGGCAGGGCCTAGTTTTAACGATGGGACAATAGAGTATATAGCAGTTTCTACTGAATATCAGAAACAAGGAGTAGGGACCCAGCTTCTGCAAGCTTCCTTACAATACTTATTTTCCTACGAAAGTATTACGGAAATTACTTTAAGCGTTAGTTCTGGTAACGACGAAGCGTTAGGTCTTTATAAGTCATGTGGTTTTGATTTAAAAAGTGAGCTAGTCGCCTATAGGAAGTGATCTTGGGACTTAATAAAGTAAATAAATTTAACTTCCTAATTATGAACATATATTAAAGGGGAATAACAAATGGAATTATACCATTATGTAGGATACCAGCAAGATAGTAATGAATACATCAATCCAGAGCAAGCATTGAAACATGGTTTAAATATTTCTACAAAAACAGGTTCCTATACAAACGGAGGACGCTTGTTTTCTAAAGTAACAGAAAAATATAGACCACTACGTGCACCGACATGGATTGATTTTGGTCAAGCAATAGGAGCAGAATTTACGGAACCTTCCAAGCCTTATTTCAAGTTTCCTATTTTCACTAACAAAATCCTCATTTTTAATAGAGAAATCTCTAGTGATTTGTTTGCTTACATAGAGGACGATTATATGAAAGAAGAAACAGGGGGAGGTTATTTTACTAAGGGGCTCCCTTCTAAGGAAACCTTAGTAAAACAATACTGGGAAAGCATGATCAGTATCGAGGATTATTTAGCAAATAGGCCATATGAAAATGCAGAAATCCTAATTTTTATGACAGTTCCACCGGAAATACTTGAGTTTATTGAATAGGTAACTTACATATATATTCAATATGAAAGAAATAAATCTTTGTAGGGGCACTAGCTTTGGTTAGTGCCTTTGCTATTTAAACTAATTTTAGGAAGGGTGCTAATTATGGAGTTTCACAAAATACATTTCCTCCAAAACTACTCGTCTTTCCAACTAATAGAGGAAGGTTACTCAGAGGACGAGAAATGGTGTGTAGATCAAAAATATTTACTTCGTTTATCCAGTAATACAGATCTTCAACAATTAAAAAATCAAGCCGAGCTCACAAATAAAGTACATAAATTAGACCACCATATCCCATGTGTCTATGAGGTTGGGGTTTTAGAGGATAGAAGTTACGTAATTTTAGATTACATAAAAGGCGAAAATGGAGAAATGAAACTTCCTACTCTATCAAAAAAGGTTCAATATCAAGTAGGTATACAGGTTGGAGAAACACTCCGTAAAATGCATAGTATCACAGCTCCACCTAATACTCCTTGTTGGGAGGAAGTATGGACAAAGCGTATTATAAAATTGACACCTCAATTTCTACCTATAGTAGAGGCAAATCCTGATTATAACTGCATACTTCCTTTTATAGACAGTCAAATTCACCTGTTAAAAGGAAGACCAAGCTGTATTCAGCATTATGACTTTCACACTGGTAATATTTTAATAGATGACGAAAAATTTAGTGGTTTAATCGATATGCAAAAAATAAGATATGCAGACCCGATCAATGAATTTTATAAACTTGAATACTTTAATGTACAGGTTAGTAAATTTTACTCAAAGGGAGTTATAGATGGATATCATTACCAAGAAGAAATACCGCATAGCTTTTGGGAATTACACCGCTTTTATGCTGCAGTACATCTTCTTTCTGCAGAAGTATGGGGTCACCAAGTTGCTATTAAACAAAAAGAAAAGTTTCAAACATTTACTCGTTTTACATTAGACCAATTTAATAATTTCGAGCTTTTAATGCCTAAATGGTATACCGATCAATAACTAAATAAGACTGCTCCTGTCATTTAAATATCGAATGGGAATT
Organism: Psychrobacillus sp. FSL W7-1493; assembly: GCF_038004905.1. NCBI lineage: Bacteria > Bacillati > Bacillota > Bacilli > Caryophanales > Bacillaceae > Psychrobacillus > Psychrobacillus sp. FSL W7-1493. The sequence goes on from NZ_JBBOSB010000001.1 coordinate 2,008,688, forward strand.
TTGCTAGTGCCTGACCATATAATAAGCAACTATTCTTCTATTAAATATAAAAATGTCTAGTATTTTTTCATTTACTCATCTACAATTGGCACTAGGTACTAATTGTAGATGACAAGGTGGTTAATATGTATAAGTTTGTATTAGGTATTGCTAAAATTATTGTAAGATCTTTTGGTAAAGTAGAGGTATTGCACCAGGATCGTTTGCCAAAAGAAGAGGGCTATATTGTCACATGCACTCATAGAGGGTGGCTGGAAATAGTTATATTAGGAATTGCAGTTCCAAGACCAATTCATTTTATGGCAAAAAAAGAGCTTTTTCACAATCGAGTAATTGGTTTTCTATTACGTAAAATCAATGCATTTCCAGTGGATCGTGACAATCCTTCTCCGAGTACTATTAAAATTCCAGTTAAGTTATTAAAAAGCAAGGAAGTAGTAGGAATCTTCCCAAGTGGAACACGTAATTCTGAAGGAGCTCCATTAAAAAGAGGGGCAGTGACAATTGCAAACCTATCTAAAACTCCAATTATTCCAGCTTATTATGAGGGACCTCGTACTTTAAAGGAATTAAAGCAAATGAAAAAAGCTACCATCATATTTGGGGAACCCATTTTTATACAAGTAAAAAATAAAGATGAATTTGCCTTATATACGGAGCTGTTAAATGACCAGACACGATTATTGTCAGAAAAATTTCAAAAAACTAAACATCCATAAATAATCAGACCTAAGACTTAGTAAACAAAAGCCTTAGGTCTATTTTAGGTCATTCCTACATTTACTATAATTTAGGAAAGGTATAAAAAGGTGGTGAGTTCGTGAAAAACAATAAAAAGAAGTTAATTATTTGTACAATTTTTTCCGCAATTTTATTTAGTAGCCTCTTAGTTGTGACTTCTTTATCTCCAATGGCTGATATTGGTGAAAACTCAAATAAGTTTGGAACAACGGGCATGTGGCTAGGTTTAGCATTCTTGTTAGTTTGCTATCTAGTGCCCTTACTTTTATATTCCGTCGGTATTTCTTTTATGAAATATATTATGGCTGTTGCATGTGCATTAGGTGCAATTAGCATATTCTTTTTAATCATTGCATTTGTGATTATTGGTGCGATCTATTCGATAGGAATACAGCTATTTATAGCAATAGGAATTAGTATTTTATTACTGATCGTAAACAGTTTTTGGATGTACCTTGCTTTTATTCCAAAGCCAATAACGCAGAGCGATTACGCTTAATTGATATTTGTTTCAAAATACAGCCCCTTTGACATAGAAGGGATGGAGGGAAAGTATATGAATTTAAAAAGGATAGTCTACGTTTGTATAACCATTTTATTGGTTGGAGTTGTTATTAATATTGCCTTTAATGTAAGAGGATTTTATCAAGTAGTTGCTGCTAAGGTAACAACCATAACTGAGCAGTTTGATCATGTGGAAGTCACTTCTGATAATGCATCTATTAGTGTATTACCTACGTCTAGTTCGGATGCGTCAGTTGAATATTCATCCAAACAAAACAGAAAAAATCTTTCGGTAAAAGTGAAGGACAATACTCTATTAGTAGAGCTAAAGCAAAAATGGTGGAATAATTTTCGATTTGAAATAAACACGAGTAGTAATAAGCTAATCATTTTTTTACCTGAAAAAGAATATGAAGAAATAATAGTGTCTACATCGAATGGCAGTGTGGAAGGGAAGGAGATTAAGGCAAATCAACTTATATTTGAATCTGATAATGGCTCAGTAGAATTAGAAGACATTATTGGCAAAGATGTCTATGCCGAAACGAATAACGGTAAAGTTTTCATGAAAAATGTCGAAGGAAAAATCGAGGCAGATTCAGACAATGGATCCATCACGTTGGATACAAAAACACTAGATCAGCATATTAGCCTAAGCACGGATAATGGTAGCATTGAAGTGAACTCTGATCAGGAGCCTGCAAACGCAACCATTACAGCAAGCAATGATTTCGGTGGTATTAATATTTACGGATCCTCTGATAAAACCATCACATATGGCAAAGGCAAGTATCAAATTGAGCTGGATACGGATTTAGGCAGTATATCTGTTAAATAAATTTTTATAGAAGATATAATACGAGTGAGAATGGACTTTTATAGTTCATTCTTTTTTAATGGGTAAGGTTTTGATCAAACCTACTAGAGTATAAAAACCTTGCACAGACGTAAATAAATCTTGCGGAGACGAAAGAGAATCTTGCAGAGATGGGTAACAACCTTGCAAAGTACAAGCAAGAAGCGCTTCACATCAAATAATTTCTTGCAAATCAATAGTTGTATGTACTTACCAGAAAGGGTCATAATATTTGATTATATCCAACGTATTGATAGTTGAGCTTTAGCTTTAAAACTTCCTCAATTTTCACCTTGATAATAGACTACTTCAATCAATGATTATTCATCTATACGAACTGCCATCTTCCTGCTTACTGTTTGCATTCCAAGACTTTCGTAAAAGGAAATGGCTCCATTATTGAATTCCCACACGTTCAGTTCCAATGTAGTGGCTTCATGGCTTTTTGCCCAATCCAGGCATGCATGGAATATTTTTTTGCCAATACCCTTTCTGTTATGCTTGCTTGCCACTCCAAAGTCATTGATATATGCAAATTTTCTTGGGGTTAATGAGTCGAACAGAGGAACATCTTTAACCTCTAATACCGCAAACCCAACTACCTCATTAGCAAGCCTCGCTATTAATATTTCACTGGATGGATTTGTTAACAACGAATGGAAGTATTCGTGCGGCATTACTTGGTCGACCTGTCTAAAAATATTTGGTAAGGCAAGGGAATGTTCGTCATGCCCTTCTTTAACTAATAAATTAATCGAATTAAAATCATCTAAAGTTGCACATTCTATTAATATTTCCATTCTATGTCTCCTACTTATACTATATATTTTAATTTATTTTACTAGAGTGCTATGTTTTTGCAACTCTAAAATTCAAATTTTCTTACTTTATAAAATAAACAAGGAATATAATAGAGAAAACTAGTTTTTCAAGTATAGGTCAAATAACAATAAAGGATGAAGGCAAAATGAAGTATCCAGCAGCATTTGTAGATAAAATAACAGGAGCTTTCCAAGAAGAAGGAAAGCAATGGCTCAATCGATTACATCTAGTAATAGAAGAATATAAAGAAAAATGGGAGTTGTCGATAGAGGAACCAGTAGACAACTTGTCTTATAACTATGTAATAAACGTAACTCAGCAAGATGGAACACAAGCAATTCTCAAAATAGGAGTTCCTAACTGGGATTTTTCTAATGAAATTAACACGCTTATTACATATAACGGAACAGGATGTGTAAAATTACTTCGATTTGATTACAAGGATGGGATTATGTTACTCGAAAAACTATCCCCAGGCAATATGCTTTCTGATTTGCCGGAGGAAGAGGCAATCGAGACATATGTTGAGGTATGGAGCAAACTACCAAGAACAGTAAATCCAACATACTCAATGACAGAAATCATTACATGGTTCTCAGGTTTTGACCGTTTTTTGAGGAGTGAGTATGCAGACAAGTATCCTTTGAAGGAATTTGTATTAGAAGCCAAATCTTTTGTTAGCGACTTTATAAACAACAAAGATAAGATATTTCTTTTGCATGGAGATTTGCATCATGAAAACATCCTATTTTCCGACTCACATGGTTGGACAGCTATAGATCCAAAAGGAGTGATAGGTCATCTATATTTTGACTTTACTTCCTTTATGGTCAATCATCTTCCGAAAAATCAGGATGTGAAACAAGTAATACACAACAGAATAAATAAAATTTCTGCTTTATTACATTTAGATAAACAAAAACTAATTAAAGCTAGTTTTATAATGGGAACTTTGAGTGCTTGCTGGGCAATCGAAGATAAGGATCCGAACTGGGAGATATCTTACATAAGCACTCAACATTTTCGTAGCTTCCTAGTTGAGTAAGTTATTTAGCTTGGTTATGTTAAAAGCTCGGGTTCATTTTTAGGGAAGTGGTTTTGTTTGTTAAATGTTACACTTAAACTAACTCAGCAGGTTAGTTGAACAAGGATTTTCTGTTCATATTGAAGAAATAGGTTGTATTAGTACAAATGAAAAGTGGGTTTTGATGATGATAAAGGAAATGGATATTCGATGTCATTTTTATGGTGAGAAATTTTCTCCTAAAGTGGTTGAAAAACAAAGTGGGATTAGATTAGAAAATAAAATAGAAGTTGGTGATATTACAAAGAGGGGAGGAAACAAAGGTAAACCATCGGATTACGGCAATGGTGAACTATGTCCTCCAAAGGAATTCAAAGGTAAAGAAGATTTTGGTCTTTATTGGATTGCTTTAACCTTATCAAAACATATTGATATTTTACGTGAATGTGGTGCAGATAATATCGATTTAGTTATTGGTGTTTGGTTTGAAGAACAATGCAATCTTGCATTTGAACCAGAAGCAATAAAATTAATTGGTGAACTAGGTATTGCTTTACAGGTAAGTTGTTATGAAGATTACTAAGTCTTGTTTTATTCAACTAACGGGCGCTACTTCAAGAAAGAGGGGGAGTGAGAATGGTGGAACAATTCAACATAAATGGACAGATAGTTAACGTAGACGTTCAGAAAACAAAAGCTTTGTATGAAAAACTTCCACTAATTTCTGATAAAGAGCATTGTGGATGCCCTGAATGCATTTATTATACAAAGGTAATCACTCACACATCTCCAGCAATTAAACTGTTTTTTAAACAGTTTGGCATCGACCCAAGAAAAGAAGCAGAAGTATGGAGAGCTTGTGAAAATGACAATGGAACATATTATTATATAGCAGATTATCATTTTATCGGTGAGATTCAAGATGTCCCAGAATTAGACTGGATTAATGTTGAGGAAGCCTCCTTTGGTTTGACAAATCGTGTAGGGGAATTGCCTTCACCGATGATTCCGGAAACATTTACATCCCCCATTATTGAATTGATCGCAAAATTTAATCTACGTTCTGGTATTTAGTGATTGAACTAAAGCAGTTTAGTCGAAGAAGAAATTCTTTTTTAAGGAGGGTTTTCATTGCTTATGAGTATCACTATTGAGAAATGAGATTGGTTTATATGACTATAAGTATTTAGATAATTATTGGAATGAACCAAATAGATATCCATTCTTTATTAAAGTTAATAGTAAATATGCTGGATTTGCTTTAATAAGAAAGATTACGAATGGTAGCAACAATGATGTTTATATTTCGATAGCTGAATTCTTTGTTATGAAAAAGTATAGAAAAATGGGTGTAGGGAGAATAGCTGCTATAAATTTATTTGAAAAATATAAAGAAACGTGGGAATTATCTGTCATAAAAGAAAACAATGATGCTCAAATATTTTGGAAAAAAGTAATCTGTAAATATTCAAATGGTAATTATATAGAAAACAAAAATGAAGATGGAGACACTATATTTCTATTCAAAATTACTGAATAGTATCTTCAACTAATAGGTAGCTTTACTTCAAGAAGGGGTGCGAAATGAAAAAAACACTATTACTTTTAATATTTCTGTTATTATCAGTAGTTTTAATCGCGTGTAACAATGATAACCAGGAGTCTCAAAAGAAGGAAGAGCCTAGGCAAGTATCTCAAGAGAGTACTAAAAAAATACAGACTGAAAAAAATACTGTTGAAAATAAAGAAAATTCCCTTCCAGCTTTTAAGGCTCTTGTCACCCCTGAAATTACCCTTTTGTCTGCTGAGGGAAACGTGCAATATCTGTTTGATTCCTCGTATGGAGAAGTATGTTGGAATAATTGTGATGAATTCATTCATTTCAATTACCCTAATATCCATAGCGGAGACGTTGAAGTTGGTAATCGACTTCAAATTGATTGGAGTTCGTTAAAACCACAACCAACAGAAATTCATTTAATACACGTTAATAATAGCGATGAAGATGACTCAAAAGAACTGAGTAGAAAACAAAAGTCTCCTGAAAATGCACCGTTAACAATTACAGTTGATGAAGAAATGATTGGAAATCAATATGCTTTCGAATTCATATGGAAAGATGGAGAAATGGTTGAGGGAAGAAGTATTTTGAATTTTAAACTTGAGTAGTGGATTTACCAAAAGTTCTTCTTGCACTAAGGTACTTTAGTAAAAAACAATATCAAAGTAAAATGAGCCAGGAGAAAACTTTCTAGCTCATTTTTTAATTAACTTCTATTCATAAATAGAAATTTCTTATCAGCTAAGGATGAATGAGAAAGGGTTCCACAAATGGATCTTGTGCCGGAGCACATCAACTCCTTAGAAAGCATATAAATGTCATAATACTCTATTTATTTAGCGTAAAAATTAGTAAATAGATTCTGAAATCCACTTTTTGGAATATACTCGTTTACAAGGTTCTTATAAAGGGAAGCGTCTAAATAAATATAGAAAAGGGGTGTACCAATGAATGCCGCTACACAATATAACGGTTTAGTATTATTAAATGGTTATCTTCAAAGACTATATGTTTTTAAAAAAACAAAAGGTATTCTGAATAATGGTGCTTTTAATGTTGAAAAAATAGATATCATTACTCAACAATTAAAAAAAGTACTAGAAATAGCAGAAGTTTTTAATAGTAAAAAAAGTTTAGATGAGCCTAACAAGAATAGCTTGTTAGAAATCGCCCATATAGCAGAAGAATTATGTGAGGAATATAAAAATGAAATGATAAAAAGTAACTCGTTTAAGGAAGAACTTGCAGTGACTGCATCAGCAATTTATGCCGAAGAGCATATAAATAATGGAATTATACAAATGGGGGAGTTATTTAATCCAGAAGTAAAAGATCGTTTCATGCAACATATTTTGTATTACAGAGATAGAGTAGCTTTAGTTAATTTCGTAGTTCAAAAAGAATCAGAAGGAGAAGAGATCTTGCAGAAAGATAAGGAGCAAATAGTTACTTGGTATAACCAAACTATACAAAACGCGCAATATATTTCAAAGGATTTTGAGTCTATAAAGGAATATCTACAACTTTCAACTTAGTTTTTCTGAATTTCCAATAAGAGAACAGTTAGGGGTTACTATACGGAAATAATAATTTAAAACGCTCTCAGAGCTAATCTCAAGCGCCCTAATAGATAGCAACTTTTCCAATTAAAGTAATGTAAAACTATAAATTTTAAAAAGGTTCCCAAATTCATATTTGGGAACCTTATTTTGTGATAAAATGGATGTTATGAGGTGAGCGAAATGCAACAAGAAATTCCGAGATTATTAAAGGATTTTTTAGTATATTTGACAACTATTAAAGGGAAATCTCCTCGAACTAGAAAAGAGTACGAATATGATATCAGTCTGTTCTTACGTTTTATAAAATCTATGGACGAGGACATTCCAGCAAACAAAATAGAAGAAGTAAATATAAAAGATATTAAAATAGATCGAATAAGAGAAGTCACATTAGAAGATCTTTATATGTTTATTGAATTTTGTGAGGTACAGAGAAATAATAGTGCAGCAACTAGAGCGAGAAAGGTTGCAACACTGAAATCTTTTTTCAAATATTTAAAGGGGAAACGAAAATTATTGGAGGATAATCCTGCAGATGAGTTGGAAAGCCCTAAAATCGGGAAAAAGTCTCCTATTTACATGAATCAGGTAGAGGCAGAACAATTTATAGCAGGTATAAAGCGGAACAATCATTACTATAGAAACTACTGCATGATTATGCTGTTTTTGAATTTAGGACTTCGTGTCTCTGAGTTATGTAGCTTAGATCTTAATTCGATACATGATCGAACCCTTCGAATCGTCGGTAAAGGTAACAAGGAACGTACGGTATACTTAAATAACGCCTGTATAAATTCTATTCAAATGTATTTTGAGAAGGAAAGACCAACTATACAAAGGGCAAAAGACAATAATGCTTTATTTTTATCTCAAAAAGGAACACGTCTAACAAGACAAACCGTTGCTAAAATAGTGAAGCAGATCAACGTAAACTCTGGACTTAAAAATGATAAAATAACTCCACATAAGCTACGGCATTCAGCTGCAACTATTATGTACAAGCATGGAGCAGACATAAGAAGTCTACAGCATATTTTAGGTCATACGAGCGTTTCCACGACTCAAATCTATACGCATGTGGAAGACAAAGAAATACAACAAGTTTTAGAGAGCAATCCATTCAATCAAATCAATTAGGTTTACATAATATTATTATGTAAACCTAATTGATTCACAAATTGAAGTGGTCGACTCGATCTTTAACTTAAATAAGTTTGATGGGGATACATTAATCTGGTGTAGAGTATAGTTCGGAAAACGGGTAAGTAATTATAATCTGAGAATTAATATATAGAACAATCCATCTGACCGCTCTGTAATAAAAGTACCGAGAAACATTTTTTCCATATAATTGAGTTAATTTATAAATAACAGAACACCAATGAAACACGAACGATTATTAATAGTTATTGTAGTGAAAAATAGGACTGAGGTAGGGAGGATTGAAACTGATAAGATACTAAAATCCTGCTAAATTGTTATAGAGGCCACTTCAATATCATCCCCAAAAACCCTCTTTCCTCAGCATAAATAAAACTTACTTCTTCCATAAATACATACAAATATTATTATAATCTTTTTATTGTTCGTGTTTTTATAATGGTTATAGAGAGAAGATGATTTCCGTATTGTACAGAAATCATCTTTTTAATGTCCTTAATCTGTGGCTATACAAAATGAAGAAACAGAGCAAATTATTTTAGATTGAAATAATAATATTATGTAAACTAATATTTCCGCTTATTTTAGAGATAGCATAAGTCATTTTGCCATGAACGAATATACTACAACAGGAATATTGAAAAAATGAGGGGAAAAAGTGAAAATACGAGACATATATAATCGTTTACTAAAGGGCGAGAAGTTCAAAAACGTTAGTGATATAAAGCTAAACCAATTACCCGTAAAGCATCCAGCAGACTTGGTTGGACCATCGCCAATTATGCAGGAAATGGCTGAAAAGCACTCGAAGCATTTCAAAGAAAAAAATAGAAAGTACCCACTTTAAAATAGTGGGTACTAACTGTTGTTTTGAAAATAAGTAATTCTCTTCACTAATGGCTCTGTCTTTTTTACATGGATTGGTTTAACTAGGTCTCCCGTAATTGCTACCGTCTTAACATGTTTGTTGCTTTTTTTGGATGCATTGAATCCACTTAGCTTTTTTGCTGCCCGACTCCTCACATCTTCCGTGCAAATAGGAACCTTTTCACTTAGCATACTCAACACTCCTTAAGAAATAAATATTTATTGGTTTTCCATTTGTTCCGAGTTAGTTAAAGCTACCATGTACTCGATGTTTTCAATATTTTTTGCAATAGTTTTATGAAGCAGCTCAAAGAGATATTTGTCAATAATATCAAATGAATAGGTGAAGCTTTCAATCACGGTTATAAATTCTAGGTCATCATACGTGAAATGATAAACTAAATAATTTTTCTTCCATATATTTAACTCATCTGTCTTATTAAACACGACAGCCTCGCCGGTTTCCTTCGATTCCTCTATTAAATCGGTCAGCTTTTCTGGGGTATCTCTTGTATAGACCTGAAAAGAGAACGCTCCATGGATTGGATAATTTTTGTATCCGATTTGTGTTTCCTCTAAAAAGTACTCCAAGACCTCTTTGAAATCGATTGCTGATCTGAACAAAAATTCTAATGTCCTACCTGAGGCATCGTCTCCTGTAAAATATGCCATGAGCTTTGCCTTTGTTCCACTAATTTCCACAGTTTCAATAGCCGCCTGCTCAATATTGTCCACTTCAAATTCTAAATTCATAAACTTAAACCTTTTCAATCTCTTAAAGGCAACTGGAATCAACAGAAAAAGCAGAAACCATATAAAAAGCAAAAAGATGCCTCTAAATATGACCTGATGAAAATTAGATTGCACAAAGGGTTTTATAATAATCGAAAAAGCAGTCTCTTGGACCACTTGTTCAGCTTCTATTTCTTTAATCTGAACATTTTGAAGGAAAAATGCCTTGGGGTTCTCTTGCCATGTAGAAATTCCAATAAGCAGAGAGGAGGTGGCCATCCATGCTACAATGATTAATATCCCAATAGTATAAATGTAAGGGATTATCATATTTATCCATTGGAATAGAGTGCGTCTTTCTTGGATTGGGAATCTCATCTAAGGACTACACCTCCATACATATATAAATCATGTTTTGTATATTTGTCTATCAATTGATTGTATGTGACAGAGCCCAAATTATGACCAAATCCTCTTTATCGTACGTAAGGTTGCTCCAAAAAATGATAGTAACGCTAGAATAATAGAAGGAATGCTGAAAAACATTGTTTCAATAATCCAATGAAAATAGGATTTTAACAGAATGAAAAGGTCGAATTCCAAAACGAATGGAATCCGACCTTTTTGCTGTGCATTAATAGTTAATGGAAAATCCTCATAATATACTTAATTCACGTTAGCTTTGATTTAATAATGACGTAACCATTTCCTCCAAGAGTAACCGTACTACCCTCGACAGACATTGGATCACTATACATCAACACCTGCTCACTAGCTATGTCCAACTCCAATGACTGCTCGTATTGTTCTGGGTTAAATAACACAACAATAGAATACTTTTCATTGAACTTTTCATAACCAAAAATCCCGTTATCAGTGGTAGGAAGGATAAACCTAACTGAGCCTTCGTTGGCAAGCAGCCTTTCTTGCTTACGGATACTAATAAGTTCTTTAATATGGTTTTTTAAATCAAGATTATGTGTCGACTCATCCCAATCCATACATTTTCTACACCCCGGGTCCTGACCACCAGTTAAGCCAATCTCATCTCCGTAGTAAATACATGGCGTGCCCATGAAAGTTAGTAGAAGGGTAAATATTTGCTTTACTTTACCTATATTATCGTCGCATTCTGTTAATAATCTAGCAGTGTCATGGCTACCAACTAAATTAAATGTATAGTCAAAAACATTTTTAGGATAGTTATAGTAAACCCTTGTTATATTTTCTACAAATTGTGTAGAATTAATGCTTTCATTTACTAAAAGATTAAATAGGTTTGTTTTGAACGGATAGTTCATTACTGCATCGAACTGATCTCCACGAAGCCACGGCATAGAGTCATGCCAAATTTCACCTAAAATATATACTTCAGGCTTAATTGCTTTAACAGTTTCCCTAAACTCACGCCAGAATTTATGGTCCACTTCATTTGCCACATCTAATCTCCAGCCATCGATGTCATATTCCTCTATCCAATATGCACCTACATCCATTAAATATTTTTTCACTTCCGGATTGGCAGTATTTAGCTTCGGCATAGACTCGACAAAACCAAATGCCTCATAGTTCGGTCTTTCACCACCCCGGACAGGATAACTATGAATATGGAACCAATCCTTATAACGTGAACTTTCCCCATTAACTAAAACATCTTGGAATGGTGGGAAGTAATAGCCACTATGATTAAAAACAGCGTCTAACATCACTTTAATGCCACGCTCATGACACTCTTTTACAAGTCGCTTCAACGATTCTTTGTCTCCAAACTGTGGGTCTATTTCCAAATAATCAATTGTATCATATTTATGGTTGGAGCTTGCCTTGAACACAGGAGTGAAGTAAATACCGTTTACACCTAAATCACTCAAATAGTCTAAATGCTGAATGACGCCAGCGAAATCCCCACCAAAGAAATTGTTTATAGCGGGTGGCTCGCTGCCCCAGGCCTTAGCCGTTGGAGGATCTATAGAAGGATCACCGTTAGCAAAGCGCTCCGGGAAAATTTGATACCAAATTGTGTCCTTTACCCAGGCTGGAGCGTCAAAAAGGTCTGTATTGTGCAAATAAGGAAAACAAAAATAGTAATCTGAATCTTTAGGGGGATTAGCATAAAACCCTTTTTCAGTATAAATTACTTCTTCGTCACTAGAAATTAACTTAAATCCATATCGAATTCTATTTGTTTCTGAGAAAATCTTAATCTCCCAATAATCATGTACTCCGTCTGTGCCAGCTAAGTACATCCTTTCCATTTCATACTTCCATTCACCATCTGACCATATGTATGGGTCTCCATGAATTAGTAAAACCTCTTGAAGGTCATTTGCTTTCGTTTTTAATCGTATGTGTAACGTTTTGTTATCGAGTAAATAAGCTAAGTTATCTACTGGTCTATGAAATACAGCGGACTTTTCCATTTGATTTCTCCTTTTTAGAAGTGAGTACTTTACACTTCAAAATTATTAAATAAAATATTTTTTAAAAATATTAAAAAAAGTATTGTGCAAACTTACTTTAAATGTATAATAAAACCATAAGTTGTGCAATCGCTTTCATAACATTTTATTGAAACATTATGATTCTATTTTTCTTAATATACTAGAAATAACAAGAATAAGTAGCTTAGCATGTTCATAATTTAATTTTATGTGAGCGTTTTCATTTATTTATTTGTGCAAACGGTTGTACAACTTTAAGAAATAGAGATAAACAATTGGGAGGGTTAAAAGAAATGAAAAAAACACTATCATTCTTATCGATTCTAGTTTTATTGATGGCTTTGTTAGCAGCATGTGGACCAGATCGAGAAACAAGCACAGGATCATCTAATACAGGTGATAAGGAAAGTGGCAATACGGATGAACCAGCTAAGCCTGAAAAACTTGTTGTATGGGAAGATACAGATAAATCTGTAGCCTTAAAACCTGCAATTGAGTCTTTTGAAAAGGAATATGGAATTAAAGTAGAATTTAAAGAATTAGGTATGGCAGATAAAATGCGCGACCAGCTTCGTATGGATGGTCCATCAGGAACTGGTGCCGACGTTGTTACTTTGCCGCATGACCAAATTGGTCAAGTAGTTACAGAAGGTCTTCTTCAAGAAATTGAAGTAAGTGACGAAGTACTATCTACATTCAGTGAATCTTCTGTGAACGCACAAAAATATGATGGAAAACTTTATGGTCTTCCAAAAGCAACGGAAACACCTGTATTTATTTATAACAAAGCTCTAATGACAGAAGCACCAGAAACGATGGATGACGTTTATGAGTTTTCAAAAGGCTTTACAGACGGCAAGCAATTTGGATTTATCGCAACTTGGGATGACTTCTATTTTGCACATGGTGTAATTGCTGGAATGGGCGGATACGTTTTTAAAGAAAATGATGGAGCTCTAGATAGAGACGATATTGGTTTAAATAACGAGGGAGCAGTTGAAGGAGCTTCTTATATCCAAAAATGGTATTCAGAAGGTCTTTTCCCTAAAGGGATTATTGGGGAAAGCGGTGGTTCTACAAGAGATGGACTATTTAACGAAGGAAAAATTGCTTCCGTTATGAATGGTCCTTGGTCTTTCCAAAGCATGAAGGATGCTGGAATTGACATCGGTATTTCTGCAATGCCTAAGCTTCCTAACGGTGAACCTATGAAAACGTTCATGGGAGTTAAAGGATGGCATGTAACTGCATTCACTGAACACAAATATTGGTCTACAAAATTAGTAGAGTGGTTAACAAATGAAGAAAATGCAAAAATTCGCTTTGAAACAACACAAGAAATACCTCCAGTTAAAACATTAATCGACGATCCGATTATTGCAGACAACGAAGGGGCAAAAGCAGTAGCACTTCAATCTCAATATGCAGTACCAATGCCGAACATTCCAGAAATGGCAGAGGTATGGGGTCCTGCAGCATCAGCACTACAAACTATAGCAACAGGAAAAGCTCAACCACAAGCAGCAATGGACGATGCAGTTAAAAACATCAAAACAAATATTGAAACAAATCACCCTAACTGATGATTTAAATTGCAAAGGCATGTTTCCTATCATGGGAACATGGCTTTGCTTATATATAATATAATTTTGAAAAGAAATTCTCCTTTCAAAGGAAAGAGGGAGGCCGCTTTAGCGATGGACAATAATGTCACAAACAAACATAGAAAAACTGCTGGGCTATTATCGATTATTCCAGGTATGGGCCAGCTTTATAATAAACAGTATGTTAAAGGAATCATTTTCTTAGTTTTAACAGTAGCTTTTTTCGGTAGTTTTTATCAAACCCTTAACTGGGGCTTTTGGGGACTAATTACGCTTGGTGAAATTCCTGGTTTAGATCATTCCGTGTTCCTTTTAGTTGATGGAGTTATTGCTTTACTCGTAGCAGCAATCGGTTTAGGTATATATGCTTTTAATATTTATGATGCGTATAACAATGGAAAAAAAAGAGATGAAGGCTTCGAGTTAAATAGCGTAAGAGAGCAGTACCATAACTTATTAGATAATGGTTTTCCATATTTAATGATTTCCCCTGGATTTTTACTGTTAATCTTTGTAGTTATTTTCCCAATCTTTTTCGTTATCCTTCTTTCATTTACAAACTATGACCTGTACCATACACCACCTGCAAAGCTAGTGGACTGGGTTGGTATACAAAACTATATAGACATTTTTAAATTAGAATTATGGCGCTCTACATTCTTCAGTGTGCTAGGATGGACGATTGTTTGGACTTTTGGAGCAACAACACTCCAGGTCGCGGTTGGTATATTCCTTGCAGTTGTCATTAATCAAAAAGATTTAAAAGGTAAAGCAGTCTTCCGTACAATTTTAATACTTCCTTGGGCAGTTCCAGCATTTATATCTATCTTAATATTTTCTGGTATGTTCAATGAATCTTTCGGGGTTATTAACGATGGAATATTAAGCTTTCTTGGTATAGACCCTGTCCCGTGGATGACTTCTGAAATGTGGACCCGTATTGCATTAATAGGAATACAATCCTGGCTTGGATTCCCGTTTGTTTTTGCAATGACTACGGGTGTTCTTCAATCGATTCCTGATGAACTATATGAGGCAGCTAACGTAGATGGAGCGTCTATTTGGCAAAAGTTCCGTAGTATTACTTTGCCGATGGTACTATACGCAACTGCTCCTATCATAATCACGCAATATACGTTCAACTTTAACAACTTCAATGTTATTTTCTTATTCAACGGTGGTGGTCCTGCATTACCTGGGCAAAATGCCGGAGGAACAGATATTTTAATCTCTTGGATTTACAAGCTAACGATGACTTCTGCTCAATATGGTAAAGCTGCAGCAATTACGATGCTTTTATCATTAGTTGTGGTGGCCGTAGCTTTATGGCAGTTCAAACGTACAAATTCATTCAAAGAGGAGGATATGATGTGATATGAATACGAAAACAGAGAAAATTATTAGACTGACGCTTTCGTACTTTATTCTCTTAGTAGCTGCTCTAGTCGTTATCTATCCGCTTCTTTGGGTAATTGGGTCATCACTAAATCCAGGTCAGAGTCTTTCCGGGTCTACTATGTTTCCCGAAAACCCGACTTTTAAGCATTACCTAGAGTTGTTTGATATGGAAAACTCTAATTATGTTTTATGGTATATCAACTCAATGAAGATTAGCTTGATCACGATGGCTTTATCGGTCATCAGTGTATCACTAACTGCATATGCCTTCTCACGTTATCGCTTTGTCGGACGCAAAAATGGCCTACTAACGTTTTTAGTACTACAAATGATTCCTAACTTTGCAGCGCTAATTGCAATCTTTGTTTTAGCACAAAGAACTGGTCTATTAGACACTCATTTAGGGTTAATTTTAATCTATACAGGCGGCCAAATACCGATGAATACGTGGCTAATGAAGGGGTATCTCGATACTATTCCAAAAGAGCTTGATGAATCTGCAAGGATGGACGGTGCTGGACACCTTCGAATTTTTTGGCAGATCATTATGCCGTTAGCAAAGCCAATTATTTCAGTAGTTGCTTTGTTTTCTTTTATCGCACCTTTCGGAGACTTTATATTGGCTCGCGTAATGCTTCGCTCAGAGGAAAAATTTACGATGGGCGTGGGGCTGTATGAGCTAGTATCTAAGCAATTTGGGAATGAGTTCACCACTTTTGCTGCGGGCTCCGTATTAATCGCAATTCCGATAACTATTTTGTTCTTAGCGTTCCAAAAGTATTTTGTTTCCGGACTAACTGCTGGGGGAACAAAGGGATAATAATGTTCAAAGAAACTATCGGGGGTGTATGACTATAAAAAGGGGTAGACATTTACTTTTCATTCTTATACTTTTAGTTAGCGTCCAGCCACTTTCAGTCTTTGCCAGTGGAGAGCGTACGCTGCAGGATGAGATTATATATATGATCATGGTCGATCGTTTTAATAATGGTGATCCGTCCAATGATAAGGATGCTAACCCTGATGACCCTTATGCTTATCATGGTGGCGATTTTAAAGGAATTACGGATAAGCTAGGTTATATAGAAGAAATGGGTTTCACTGCTATATGGCTGACCCCTATCTTTGAAAATATGCCAAAAGGGTACCATGGCTATTGGACAAAGGATTACTATAAAACAAATGAATATTTCGGAACAATGGATGAATTTAAGACCCTTGTAGATGAAGCACATAAAAGAGATATAAAAATTATCTTAGATTTTGTTGTCAATCATGTGGGGCCAAATCATGAATGGCTAAGTGACCCTTCTAAGGAAGACTGGTTTCATCCCCAACAACCCATAACTAATTGGAATGACCAGCAGGAAGTAGAAAATGGCTGGCTATATGATTTACCAGACTTAGACCAAAGCAATCCAGAGGTAGCTGCCTATTTAATAGATGCAGCGAAATGGTGGATAGAAGAAACAGATATAGATGGTTTCCGTTTAGATACAGTCAAACATGTATCGAAGGATTACTGGAAAGAATTCGCTTCTGCTGTAAAGGCTGAAAAGGAAGACTTATATTTGATAGGGGAAGTGTGGCATGACAATCCAAATGTCGTTGCCAGCTATGAGGAAACAGGTATAGATGGTTTTTTTGACTTTTCCCAAAATGGTAGTCTGCGCACTGCTTTCGAGAGATCAAATCAATCACTTGGCTGGCTGTTCTCAAACGCTGAAAGAAACGAGAAGGTTTTTGATCGGTCCCACTTGCTTGGACAGTTTGTCGATAACCACGATATGACAAGATTTAGTCATCTGGTGATCACTCAAAAAGAAAATCCTTTGACTCAACTTAAGCAAAGTCTCACCTTTCTATATACCGCTCCTGGTGTGCCTATCATTTATTATGGTACGGAGATGGCGATGGATGGTGGTAATGACCCGGATAATCGTCGTATGCTGGATTTTAATACAGAAAACAATGTAGTTGACTACATATCAAAGCTTGGAGCAATAAGAAAAGAGCATCCATCTTTAACTAATGGTGAGATGGAACTATTGCATGAAGAAGAAGGCACCGCAGTTTATGCTAGAAAATCAGATGGAGAGAAGATCGTTGTTGCCATAAATAACACGTCGAGTGATCAGACCATTGTGCTTAAGGATAAACTTGAAAATGGGAAACGGTTAGTTAGCCAGCTCTCTGACACTATCGTTAAGTCGAATGGGAATGAATACTCGATTAAATTAGAGAGTGGTCAAGCAGAAATCTTCGAGCTAACTGAGAAGCCAGGACCTAACTGGTTATTTATAGTTCTTTCATCTGCAGTAATTGTGTCATTCATCATTATTCTTATACTAGGAATTAAAGAAGTGAACAAACGGTCTAGATTGTAAGGACTGAAAGAAGCTTTAAAAAGAAAGTCTAAAAGTTATGGGATAGATGTACACAACTCATAACGAAGGGAGTATTTTTTATATGAATAGAAATTGGTGGAAAGAAGCGGTCAGCTATCAGGTTTATCCTAGAAGCTTTATGGATAGCAATGGCGATGGCATCGGAGATCTGCGTGGAATAATAACAAAGCTTGATTACTTAAAAGATTTAGGAATAGATGTTATTTGGGTATCTCCATTTTTTAAATCCCCAAATGCGGATAATGGCTACGATATTAGCGATTATCAAGGGATTTCAGAGCAATTTGGAGATATGAAGGATTTTGATGAATTACTAACAGAAACACATGCACGAGGTATGAAGCTTATTTTGGACCTTGTCATCAACCATACGAGTGATGAGCATCCATGGTTTGTAGAGTCTCGGTCCTCTAAAGATAACCCAAAGAGAGACTGGTATATTTGGCGTGATGGCAAAGGGACAGAGCCACCAAACAATTGGGAAAGCATTTTTTCCGGGAGTGCATGGGAATATGATACGGCAACCGAACAATATTACATGCACCTTTTTGCGATCAAACAACCAGATTTAAATTGGGAAAACGAAGATGTAAGATCGGAATTATATAAGATGGTTAATTGGTGGCTGGATAAGGGGATTGATGGTTTCCGTGTAGATGCTATCAGTCATATTAAAAAACGAGAAGGCTTTCCAGACATGCCAAATCCGGATGGACAGCAGTTTGTTTCCTCTTTTGATATGCATACTAACCAACCAGGTATCCAAACATTCCTAAGTGAGCTAAAGGAAGAAACGTTCTCTAAATATGACATCATGACGGTCGGTGAAGCTAATGGCGTAGGTGTTGAAGAGGCAGATGATTGGGTTGGTGAGTTAAACGGAAAGTTTAGTATGATTTTCCAATTTGAACATTTAGGGCTTTGGAACAAGGATGCCAATAAGTCTGTAGACGTCATTGGTTTAAAAAAGACGCTAACAAAATGGCAAAAGGGACTCCATGAAAGAGGCTGGAATGCGCTATTTTTAGAAAATCATGATCAAACAAGAAGTGTATCTAGCTGGGGAAATGACCAGGAATATTGGAATGAAAGTGCTAAGATGCTTGGGGCATGCTATTTCCTTATGCAAGGTACGCCATTCATCTATCAGGGGCAAGAAATTGGTATGACAAATGTTCAACTACCTTCCATCGATGATTACGATGATATTGGTATGCGTAACTTCTATGAGATAGAAATAGCAAAGGGTCGTCCACATCTTGAAGTGATGGAAACTATTTGGACTAGTGGAAGAGATAATTCACGAACTCCAATGCAGTGGAATAGCACAGATAATGCTGGGTTTACTACTGGAACGCCTTGGATGAAAGTTAATCCGAACTACTCCTCCATTAATGTAGAGGCTCAATTAAAGGACGAACATTCTATTTACCACTTTTTTAAAAGCATGATTAAGCTTCGTAAGGAACATGAAGTGTTTGTTTATGGGGCATATGATCTTCTTTTAGAAACTGATCCAGATGTATATGTCTATACAAGATACTTAGACAATGTATTAGCGGTTATTCTATGCAATTTCCGTAACAAGACAGTAGAACTGGATCTTCATGAGGTGGAGCAGAAGGATTATCGCCTCGTGCTAAGTAATTTTGAGGGGGCACCTGATACATTAACCGGAATGGCTACTTTAAAGCCCTATGAGACAAGAGTATATCTGTCTAAATAATAGGTTTAACTCTATATAGACTAGTTAATAACTTTCCTTATCTATATAATGATATTCTAAAGAATATTGAAGAAAACAGAAAAAGAGTGGTGAATTCCTTTGGCAGTTACGATTAAAGATGTAGCAAAATTAGCAGATGTAGCTCCCTCGACGGTCTCTCGGGTAATTGCCAATAATCCCCGCATTAGTGACAAAACTAAGAAGCGTGTAAGAGAGGCAATGGAGCAGCTAGGTTATCATCCTAATTTTATTGCTCGAAGTCTAGCAAATCAATCCACGAAAGTAATTGGCCTGGTATTACCGCCTTCTTCAGGTGCTTTCTTTCAAAATCCTTTCTTTGCAGAGGTTATGCACGGACTAAGTGATGGTGTGCATGAAAAACATTATGCCCTCCAAATGACTACTGGAACGACAGAAGAAGAACTATTTGATGGAGTAGTACAGATGGTCCAAGGCGGCAGAGTGGATGGAATTATACTTCTTTACTCTCGTGTGAATGATGAGATTTTAAGTTATTTAAGAACACGCCATTTCCCGTTTGTGATGATCGGTAAGCCTTTTGAGCATGTAGAAAAAATAACTCATGTAGACAATGACAACTTTCTAGCAGCCAAAGAGGCGACTGAGTATCTTATAGGACTTGGACATAAGCATATTGGTTTCATTGGAGGTAGTCCAAGCCTAACTGTTACATTGGACCGACTCCAAGGTTATAAGAATGCTTTGAGCGAGGAAGATCTGCCATTACTAGAGGACTACATCATTCATTCTGAATACTTCTTGAGAGAAGGTGGCCAGCAAGCAGTCAACAAACTATTCTCAGCAAGTGTTTCTCCAACTGCTTTAATCGTAACGGATGATTTAATGGCACTAGGTGTAGTTAACACGCTTACAGAAATGGCAATCGACATTCCAAACCAGGTCTCAATCATAAGCTTCAACAATGCGTTGTTTGCAGAAATGTCTCGACCACCGTTGACATCCATTAATATCAATATTGTGGAGTTAGGTTATCAGGCAGCCAGAAGCTTAATTCAAATATTGGAGAATGAGAACGAACCTGTGAAGCGCATTATCATTCCACATCAGCTTGTGGTTCGTAACTCTTGTGCAATCTCACAAAAAGCAATTATAAAAGATAGTACAGTTTAAGTTAAACTAAATGATGGTTATCCATGAGATATTGGGTAACCATTTTTTTATTATAATTTTATTATGTAAACTAAAAACTATTTCTATTATTCTAAAAATATTTTATACTCTTTATAAGGAGGGATATATTATGTTTACATATGCAATTGATGACAAAATTACACTAAAAATGCTAGATTTACGAGACTCCGAACAATTGTTCTCTTTAACTGTTGGGTCTAAGAATTCCTTAAGAGAATGGCTACCGTTTATTGATTATACAAAAACGGTTGCTGATACGGAGAACTTCATCCAATCGACGATGAAGCAGTTCAGTGAAAATAATGGAATCCAAGCTGGTATATGGTATGAAGGCCATCTTGCAGGTGTTATTGGTTTCCATAAAATAGACTGGAGCAACAAATCTACAAGCATCGGGTATTGGTTAGGTGATGACTTTGTGGGCAATGGCCTAATGACTAAGTCAGTCAAAGCGTTTGTGGATTATGCTTTAATCGAATTAGGATTGAATCGAGTAGAAATCCGGGCTGCGGTAGAGAACAAGAAAAGCAGAGCAATTCCTGAAAGGCTTGGTTTTACACATGAAGGAACTATTCGTCAATCGGAATGGCTATACGATCATTATGTGGATCATGAGGTCTACGGTATGCTAGCAAGTGACTGGAAGAAATAGATTGAACAAGCGCCGAGCAGTTTAATACCTGCCAGGCATTTTTATATTCAAATATTTAGTAACAAACACTGGACTCGTTTATAGATAAAAATGTTTAGTAAATCATACGATAGTAGAAGAACATGAAGAAGGGACAGGTCTTATGATTGCTTACATATCTACGCTCAGTCCGGTATTGCAGGCATTGTTAGCAACTATATTTACTTGGGGCATGACAGCATTAGGTGCAGCTCTTGTTTTCACTACAAAAACAGTAAATCAAAAGTTGATGGATGGCATGCTTGGCTCGGCTGGAGGAATCATGATAGCGGCAAGCTTTTGGTCGCTTCTTGCTCCTGCCATTGAAATGTCAAAGGAAGGGGCATTCCCAGCCTGGTTTCCAGCAGCCACCGGATTTTTACTAGGTGGATTCTTCTTATGGCTCGCCGATAAAATAATTCCACATATGCATCCTTCCTCTAACTCGAACCAAACAGAAGGGATAAAGCCTAAAGGCAAAAGAAGAAGTACGTTGCTTGTGTTTGCGATCACCCTTCATAATATCCCAGAGGGTCTTGCTGTAGGCGTTGCTTTTGGAGCAGTAGCAGCAGGACTAGATACATCTTCTTTAACTGCAGCCTTAGCATTAGCAATAGGCATTGGTATTCAGAATCTACCAGAGGGTGCAGCAGTATCATTGCCCTTGAGAAGAGATGGCATGTCTCGTAGAAAGAGCTTCTTTTATGGGCAATTCTCCGGAATGGTGGAACCGATAGCTGCAGTAGTCGGTGTCCTTGCTGTATCCTTTATGTCACCTATTTTACCTTTTGCACTTGCGTTCGCAGCAGGAGCTATGATTTTTGTTGTGGTGGAGGAGGTAATTCCCGGCTCCCAGGAGTATGGAAACGGTGATTTAGCAACGGTATGCCTAATGATTGGTTTCACAATTATGATGATTCTGGATGTTGCATTTGGATAGATTTATGAGCTAGCAAAAAATCAGCGCATCCTACTTGTACAGAGGATGCACTGATTTTTAAATTTCAATAATGATCGGAAGAATCATTGGCTTTTTCTTCGTACGAGTATATATGAGGTTTTCTACGGAATTCTTGATGTTCTTTTTGAGTGTACGCTGATTTTTATTGTTATCCCATTTTTCTACTGTCGTGCGAACATTTTGATTGATTAAATTGATTAGCTCTTCAGAATCTGGCCCATATACAAAGCCACGAGTTAGTGTATCAGGCCCATTTAGGACTTTCTTCAATCCTTTTTTAAGACTAATGACGATAACAACCATTCCATCACCGGCAAGTACTCGGCGATCACGAAGAATGATTTCCCCGACATCCCCAATGCCTGAACCATCTACAAAAACGTCCCCTGCCTCTACGGAGCGCGTCTGTATGACCTCATTATTATCGATAATATCCACAACATCGCCGTTATTTAGAAGAAATATATTAGACCGTTTTACACCGACAGACTGTGCTAGCTCTCGATGTATATGGAGCATGCGATATTCTCCATGGATTGGGACAAAGTACTTTGGCTTCATCAATGTTAGCATGAGCTTCAGCTCTTCCTGATAAGCGTGTCCAGAAACATGCATACCTGTCTTGCTTCCCGAGCCATAGATCACGTTAGCTCCTAACCTTAACAGATTATCTACTACCCTTGTGACATTCGTTTCATTGCCAGGGATGGGGCTAGATGAAAAAATTACGGTATCCTCAGGATGTACCTCGAGTTTACGAAACCTAGAGCTAGCCAATCTCGAAAGAGCAGCCATAGGCTCACCCTGTCCACCTGTACAAAGAATCGTCACTTCCTCGGGAGACATTGTCGGAACTTCACTTTCTTCTAGTAGCATTCCTTCTGGTATTCTCAAATAACCACGCTGAGTTGCAACTCTAACGACATTCACCATACTTCTACCGAGTAAGAGGATCTTTCTATTATTTCTAATACATGCATCTACTATTTGCTGTACCCGATGCACATTAGAGGCGAAAGTAGTAATGAAAATTTTTCGCGTTGCCTTCCTAAAGGTTTCATCTAAATGTTCTTCTATAAGCTTTTCGGAAGGAGAGGATCCTGGTCTCTCTGCATTCGTACTTTCAGAAAGAAGCAATAGCACACCTTCTTGACCAATCGCCGCCATTCGATGAATGTCTGCAGCTTGTTTGTCTACTGGTGTCCAGTCAAACTTAAAGTCGCCAGTATGAACGATCGTGCCTACAGGAGTCTGAAAAGTAATTCCTAGACAGTCTGGTATACTATGGCTCGTTCGGAAGAAGGTCGTCCGTATGGTGCCAAGCCTTAAAACACTATCCTCGTCTATCAGGAATAGCTTACTATCCCGGAGAATCCCATGCTCTTTTAACTTAATCTCTATCAAACCAAGGGTAAGGTTTGTGGCATAGACTGGTACATTCAGCTGTTTTAAAAAGTAAGGAATTCCACCGATATGGTCCTCATGCCCATGGGTGACTATTAAACCACGTATTTTGCTTTCATTTTCCTGCAGATATGTAATATCAGGAATAATTAAATCAACACCTGGAAGACTTTCATCTGGAAATTTACCGCCACAGTCAATAATTACAATATCATCGTATGATTCAATCACATACATATTCTTACCGATTTCATTTATACCACCAAGTGCAAATGCAGATACGGTCGAATTTTTTATAGTCAAAAAGATACCTCCTGATTAAATAAACTATTTTAAGTATGAACTTTAAACTATTATTTATGAGAGAAATATCGGAAAAGGTAATATTTACTTTGTAAAATAAACAAATAATCAGTTAAAAACATATTGGCTAATATGTCACGTTGTGATATAGTCATGTTGTGACATATTATAAAGAGGGTGGAGCAGCTTGGAGAAACTAATAAAGAAATACATACCGATGACGGAGACCGCATTTTATATCCTTTTTTCTTTGACAGAACCACGCCATGGATACGGTATTATCAAAAGAGTAGAAGAGCTGACAAATGGAAGGCTTCATCTTGGTTCAGGCACGATTTATGGAACGCTCACTAAAATGCAAAAAGATGAAATGATCACTGTCTTTTCAGATGAAAAAAGAAAAACAATTTATGAAATTACAGGAATAGGTAAACTAATTATGCGAAAGGAAATGGAGAGGTTACAGGAAGTGCAAAATAATATTTTGCTTTATAAGGGGGAGTTTGATGAAGACATTTAGATGGTTTTGGAGCTACCGTATACAATCGACCGAGAAATGGCTAGAAAGCATGGCTTTGAAAGGTTTTATGTTAAAAGATTTCAACAGATTCACACGCAGATTTACATTTAATAAAACAACACCTAGCAAAGTAACCTATTCGATACAATACAAATCCGGCAATTTACCCGATCGCTTACAAAAAGCCGGCTGGCGAGATCCATTAAAGGTGGGTAAATGGAGTATCCTCAAAAATGAAGCATCTCATGTTCCATTTTATCCATCTAGCGATAGCTTGTTTAAAAGGATTCGATTGCATGCATACTTATTTTTGATCATATCCATCTTTTATTTATCCACTAGTCCCGTGAATTTCTTGATTTTAAAATCATTTGATGATAATAATCCTAACTTTGCATCTATTATTATTCCGTTACTTATATTATTACTATTAGCAAGTATTACTATTTTTGTCTTTATTTCCTATAGAGCATATGAAAAATATACATTTAATCTAAACGAAGAGGTCAAAAACAGCAGAAAAAAAATAAGGAAAATCCGTTTGGCTTGGATGTATCAACCGCTTCAAACTAAAAACTGGTTAGATGAGATGCATCAAAAGGGTTATGAGCTTGAAAGTGTGTTTGCTACCGTCTTTTCTTTTGTTCCTTCTAAACACGAAAAAATGGCATATGAAGTAACATTTGAACCAAAGCTGAAGTCTGATTATTATACCCATCACAAAGAAAATGGATGGAGGCTTCGATACACATCTAATATGTCCCTATTAAATTACTCTATTTGGTCGATGCCCTATAGCAAGCTAGACCATAAACCTGCATTCTCTTACGATGCAACAGAGAAACGACAGCAAATTAAAAAAGCTTTTAGAATGAATATGACCACCGCTTTATTTTTATTGTTGGTGCTTGCACAGTCCATGTATTTACAATGGGGTTTCAATAGATCCTCTTCTTCAATTGATATTGTATTAAAGTATGTAATAACAGTTATGACGGTTTTTTGGATAATATTATCTTTCAAAATCGTCCTAGGATATAAAAAAGAGCTAAATTTACTTAAAGAGCAATAAAAAAGAATCCTTCCTTATGGATTCTTTTTTTATTCATGAGTTTACTTTCTTATACCAAGTAATTGAAACTTTCTGAATATTTTAGCGTATGTATATTATATGAGTTGTTACGTCTTTTCAGAAGGAGTGATGTCATGCACTGGATGATGTGGATTTTCTGGGGTTTCTTTTTAAGTATCATACTAGCTGCCTATCTTGTTGATCGTTTAAGTAGTAGGAAATATAATCTTGAGCATAAGAAGACAATGAATCAGGTAGCTGCCCAAGCTAACTCCGATAGAGAAGTAGCTCGGTATAACAATCAAACATTTTAGAATAATACAAGACGAAGGTATTGGCCTCGCTATTCTATTAAACCTTGATAGTACAGTCCATCGTGAGATCAACACTAAGATAATAGATATCACGCTAGATTTATAGGCTTCATAAAAAATTTAAAACATAGTTTGTCTCTTCAACGTATATGATAAGAAGAAGGGGTGGTTGTGATGAATCGATACTCGATAGCTGAATTTATACGCAGTACGGAGCAGGAAGACAAGGGTGAAGGCGTATTTGAATTAGAAACGGAACGTCTACTTGAGGTTAATCTGGATGGACGTGTCTGGTCGAAGGCAGGTGCTATGGTTGCCTATCATGGGAAGATTAAATTTGAACGTGAGGGTGTACTAGAGCATGGCATGGGTGCAATGTTCAAAAAAGCTTTAACGGGTGAAGGGGCCTCTCTTATGAAGGCAAATGGACAGGGAAAGCTATATCTTGCCGACAGTGGAAAAAAGATTATTATTCTTCATCTTCAAAATGAAGCGATTTATGTAAATGGGAATGATCTGCTGGCCTTTGAGCCTACTATAAAACATAATATCAAAATCATGAAAAAAGTGGCTGGGATGATGTCTGGTGGCTTGTTTAATGTAAGATGCGAGGGAACTGGTTTAATAGCTATTACCTCACATTATGAGCCTCTCACATTACGAGTGACTCCTGGGAAGCCTGTTTTTACAGATCCAAATGCAACCGTGGCTTGGTCAGGGAATCTTAAGCCAGATTTCCAAACAGATATTTCTTTTAAAACTTTCGTCGGCAGGGGAAGTGGAGAGTCGATTCAAATGAAGTTCGAAGGGGACGGTTTTGTTATTGTACAATCTTATGAAGAGGTATATTACCAAGGGCAAAGTTAAATATTCGTTAAATCGAATATGATTTAACTTTTAAAAATATAGTGGTATGACAAAACGCTCAGAGAAGCTCTGAGCGTTTTTATAATTTATTTTTAAACGTTAAACTTTTTTGAATGTTATTCGATAATAGATTCTTATAACAATATGAACCAGCCCAATAATGAAAATAGAAGCCATTAACAGCATCGCTGCTGGATATAAACCAATTACATTGATCGTTGTCGAACTGTTATTTTGTAAGACAGGAACAATAAAAAACAACCAACCGATTAATAATACTGGTACCATTTGAGGAAATAATCGCAGGATAAATCTCCAAACAGGATATTTTCTACGTTTCTCAGACCACCTTTTACTCCGAAGGATTCCTCTAAGTCCTAATCCCAAATAAACCAAAGTGATAATGCCAAGTGATAAATCTATTATTTTAGATACCGGAGCCTTTAATTCAGGTTCTTTTCCCTCAGTCAGCTGGATGATCCCCGTACTAATTTCATAAGCGTGCTCCATTGTTGGTGTAAAGCTATTCAGCAACACCGCTACAGCATAACCACTATCTGGTATAATATCTAGCTGTGCTTGATACGTGGTTTCCACACCACTGTGGGAAATGCGCGCAGGTTTTACATTCGGTGAACTTAATTCCCATCCAAGTCCATATTTTTTACTTTCAAGTGGTGGCGAATAAGATTCTTCTAACAATTTTTTTGATAGTAATTGCTCTCCTTTATCAGATCTCGCGTCATTTGTTAGCATAGAAAGCCATTTACCCATGTCTGATGCTGTTGATATAATACTTCCTGCTCCCAAACTCATCGCTTCAAGCTCTGACCAAGGCAAGGCCTTTCCGTATGCTGTTACATATCCTTTAGGTAATCCTTCTACGACATCTCCAGTGGTAACAGTCGCAACTGAGTCATTCATACCTAGTGGAGAGAATACCTTTTGGTTAAGATATTGAGAAAATTCAATTTCACTTATTCTTTCCACCAAAAGAGCTATGATCCAGTAATTCGCGTTACTATAAAAGTATTTCTCCCCTGGATTTGAACGAAGTTTCCAATCATGTAAACGATTTACTCCCGCATCTAAATCACTCGCAGGTGGAACAATTATCGGGTTTGGGATACCTGATGTATGACTCAAAAGCTGACGTATTGTGACTTCCTTCCATCTTGAATCGTCGAGTGTAATCTCTGGCAAATACTTAATTACCGGGTCATCTAGTTGAACTTTTCCTTCATCAACAAGTTGTAAAATAGCAAATGCAGTAAAAGGTTTGGAGGCGGATCCAATTCTCATTAAAGAATTATTCGTTATTGGATTCCCCTCAGAATCGTGACCATATCCTTTTTCATATACTAATTTACCTTCGTTAACAACTACAATAGATGCACCAGGTAGCCCATTTTGTTCAAGATAGCTATTGACAAACTGATCAATATCTTCATTTTTAAGCGTTTGTGTAGCCTGTTCTCCTGCTGAATAGGGAAAAGGCAATATAGCTATTATTATGATTATTAACAGAAAAATAATGCTTGATTTGCTTGACTTCAAATACTATTCCTCCAATCTTTTTATGATTTTTAAATATTGTAAGAGCAAAATAATCATACAAAGAAAGTATTAATTGGTTAAGTGACTTAAGGCTAAGTACGCTCTAAGTCCACAGTCGTATATAGCCTTTTTCCTTTCTGTGATAATAGCTGATCATAACGCCAAGGAAAAAGCATTAATGTAACAATTGCTATTCATTTTAACTTATTACCAATAAGTTTTTTCACAGTATGATAAAAAACCACCAAATATTAAATAAAAAAACAGGTTCCTCGTCTATAGAAAGAGGAACCTAATTTATGATAATATGCATGATGTTATAAAGGAGTACCCCCATTAATATGAAGTACTTGTCCAGTAACATAAGAAGAATCTTCTGACGCTAAATATACATAGCCCGATGCTAGCTCACTTGGATGGCCAGGTCGTTTCATAGGTGTTTGACTCCCGAATCCTTCTACCTCATCAGCTGCGAAAGACGCAGGAATAAGCGGTGTCCATATTGGCCCAGGCGCAACGGCATTTACTCGTATTCCTTGCTCTACAAGCGAGCCTGCAAGGGAGCGAGTAAAAGTTAAGATGGCACCCTTTGTAGCGGAATAATCAATCAAATTAGGTGCACCTTGGAATGCAGTAATAGACGTAGTATTAATAATCGTACTTCCTGCTTTTAAATGATCAAGTGCAGCTTTAGTCAGATGGAACATACTAAAAACGTTTGTACGGAAAGTTTTTTCCATTTGTTCAGCCGTTATATCTTTCAGTGATTCTTGTGTGTGCTGTTCACCTGCGTTATTAACTAGTATATCCAGCTTTCCAAATTCGCCAATCACCTTATTAATAATTTCTTGACAAACTGACTCATCACCAATATCTCCAGGTATTAGTAAACATTTTTTGCCCTCGTTCTCTACAAATTTTTTGGTTTCTTCAGCATCCTCATGTTCATCTAAGTAGGAGATTGCTATATCTGCACCTTCTTTAGCATAAGCCACTGCTACTGCTCGTCCGATACCACTATCCCCACCGGTGATTAAAGCTGTTTTTCCGGCAAGTCTTTGTGACTTACCTGCAAGATTTTGAGTAAAGTCAGGACTAGGCTTCATTTCCGCTTCTATTCCTGGCTGGCGGTTCTGTTCTTGTGCTGGAATTTTTTCATTTTTTCGGTTTTCCACTAGAATCATTCCCTTCTTGAAAGCTAATTGTAATTTTCCATTATAATGATTAATTACCCATAGCAAAAAACACCAAACATGTAAGGGAAGGTAGATTATATATATACATCAAAGGATTAAAATTGTTATTAACCTACGCTTCTACAAATATAGCAGAAAGTACGGCTCCAACAGCTTGTATCCAGCTACCCACTGTATTGATTTCCTGATTTTTTAAACTATTAGGTGGATATCTAACTGACAAAGCTTGATAGGCAGCTCCAACGACTTGAATAACATCACCTAAATTATTTAGAGCATTTTGTATGGATTGGTTTCCTGTGAAATCAATCGTTAATGCTCCTCCTACTGCCTCAATCAAATCACCTTGGGAACCTAACACCGAGCTAACGTTTTCATTTTCAATGAACTCTGCTTGTAAGGATACCAAGTTTCCAATTGCCTCCAGCTGGCTTCCTACAATGAATAAATAATCCTGATTTTGCGGTATTAGACTACTTCCAATAGCCTGTAATGCTAAACCAATGACATTTAGATCGTTTAGCATCGCATCTGATAAAACGTGTGAAGGAGTGCTTCCTATAGCAGATAATACAGTTCCTATTGCTTCAATCCAAACACTTATTTGTGATTCAGTCCACATTTTCAATCATTCCAATAACAGTTGATTCGACCCTTTATTAGTATATGTCAGCATGTTTGATGGAGTTGGACAGTTATTATTATGTTAAACAGACCTTGTGCTAAAGAACTACAAATATAGGAAAATAGGAAGATTTTAACTACAATTATATAATTCTTTTCAAAAATAATATAAAATACACACAATGTACACATAAGGCCTTTATAGTGAGCCTTAGGGGTGATGACTAAGATTGAGGGAGAAATGGGTGTCTTAAACTATGAAACTAAAGGTATTGTTGATTGAGGATGACATGTTAATGAGGGAATTTATAACAGACTATTTCAAAAGGGGAAATTGGGAAATTTATGAAGCAGATGATGGAAAAGCAGGGCTTGAATGTTTCAATCAGACAAACTTTGACTTAGTTATTTTAGATATCATGTTGCCTAAAATGGACGGATGGTCTGTATGCAAGTACATTCGCGAAAAATCGGAGGTACCTATCATAATTATTACCGCTAAATCAGAAGACGATGATCAAATCTTGGGATTTGAGCTAGGTGCAGATGAGTATGTTACTAAGCCTCTAAGTCCAAGGGTATTGGTAGCCCGTGCGAATGCATTGATCAAAAGAAGGGAAGGTATTGTCGTACAGGATGGAGATACGGAGATTTACGGGAATATACGTATTAATCGATCTGCACATACTGTTTCCATTGCTCACGAAAAGATACTTCTCTCACCAAAAGAGTATGATTTGTTCATCTTTCTTATCAAGCATTATGGCAAGGTATTGCACCGAGAATATATTTTAAACGCTGTATGGGGGTATGACTATATGGGAGATTTACGCACCGTAGATACACATATAAAAAAGTTAAGAGCGAAGCTTGGAGTAGAAGGGAAATATATTTATACAGTTATACGATCTGGCTATAAATTTGAAGTGGAATCATGAGAAGAAATAGTGTAGTTTTTAAACTGTTTATTGTAACAACTACTCTTATTTTAATCGTTTTTTCTTCGGTTATGCTGGCTGAAGTGTTCTTTTTCGAAAAGTTTTACCATTCGTCAAAGGTACAAACATTAGAAGAGAATATGATTTATTTAAAAGATCAAATCAATAAAGAGGAACTAAATGAACAACAAATAAATGAGCAAATCGCTTCCTTTATGAATCAAAATGATGCAACAATTTCTATACTAAATGAACATTTTAACCACATGCCAATAGAACCATATTTTATCGAGCTAAATGTTGACCAAACATTGATCTCTATTCGAATTCCCAATGAGGGGATGGAGGTGGGATCCATTCCACAAGAACTCGAGATTGGCAATACATTAGTTATAGATGGAATTTTCATAGATGAAAAAAATACAATTTTACAGCCAGTTGAGATTAACCCCCCTAAATTTAGGGACGTGCAAATGGGACTGTCAAGAGTTCAGGGAAAGGTAACTGATTTTCTGCTACCAGAACAAAGGTCATACAACCCTCTTTATCAAGACACCCTCATTGATGAAGTCTTAAATGATTGGATACCTAATTCTAGAGAATTATCACTTTTGAAAGATGGATCTATCGTACAAAGACAATGGCAGGACAAATGGAGCGGAGTAAATTACATTGTTTTAACATCCTCACTAGGGGATAAGGACAGGTATTTAATGGTTATGGCTTCTTTACAGCCTGTTGGAGAGGCAGTCGAGGTGCTTAAACAATATTTTATCTTAATAGCTCCAATTGTTATAGGGCTCGTTATTATCCTGTCCATGATTTACTCCAGGATTGTTTCAAGACCAATTAGAATGTTAAGCCGTTCTGCAACGCGCCTAGCTAAACTCGACTTTTCTGAGCAAATAGAAATCCATTCCAAGGATGAATTTGGTGGGCTTGCGCGAGATATGAATTCCTTATCGAATAATTTACAAGCAGCTTTAAATGATTTAACACTTGCAAATGGGAAATTACAAGAGGAAATAAAAGAGAAACAGCAAGCTGAGAAACTTCGCAAACAATTAATTGCAAACCTCTCTCATGAGCTGAAAACACCTCTTGGAATCATCAAAGGCTTCACTGAGGGTTTGCAGGATAATATAGCTAAAGAAAAAAGCGAACGCTATCTATCTCTCATCGTTAGTGAAACAGATCGGATGAATGCCTTAATCTTAGATATGCTAGAGCTTTCGAAATATGAAGCTAAGGCTATCCGCTTACAGATGGAAAACTTTTCACTAACCGAGCTCATTCAGAATGTAGCTGAATCGTTTTCGCAGCAGTTGGAGAGCAAGCGATTACTACTCAGTTTTGACTTTGAAGCTGATCAAATATTAGTTATAGCAGATTACAGAAGGATGGAACAGGTTATCTTAAATCTTTTAAGCAATGCAATTAGGCATGCTTTCGAGGATACTATAATAACCGTTAGTATTGCTCGAACAGAGGCAGGTAAAGTGACAGTAATGATAGAAAACATTGGCTCATTCATCGCGGAGGAGGAGCTAAGCAATATTTGGGAACAATTCTACCGTATTGAAAACTCACGAAACCGCAAATCCGGTGGTACTGGTTTGGGGCTAGCCATTGTGAAACATATACTCGAGCTTCATCAAAGTGAATATCGAGGGATGAATACAAATCAAGGAGTAGCATTTTCTTTTACATTAAATGAGGATAGGGGAGAACAAGATGAATAAATCTATTTACATTATAGCTGTTATGGTGCTTTTCTTTACAAGCGGTTGTGGAACACAAGTGAATTCTAATACATCCGACAAGTCGGAAGAAAGTCAAAACGAATCAACAGCAGCAAAAGGAACGTCGGATAACGAAAATGAAACTAAAACTGAAAGCAATCAATCGAAACAAGTGACGGAAGACGAGATTTTAATCGTTATTGACCAAACAGCTAAGCCAATTGAAGGTAATAGCTTTGACTTTGTCATAAAGGAGGTACCAGAGGGATTCTCCTTAACAGAAATGCAGTGGATTTCAAATAAAAGTCAAGTGATTAATACAGTTCAAGAAGCCATTGAACATGGAGCTAGCGGAGAAGAAGGATTCTATATTAGTGGAAATGGAGAGTATTCCGGATTCTTCTATTCTGATGCTATGAAAGGAGAAGAAGGGAAGGTAATATTTATTTTCAAAGATGACCAAGGCAAAGAGCTAACTTGGGAGAAAACTATTACTTTAAACTAACATCTGTGTTGAATAGCTTTTTCTTTATTCCGGTTGAAAGACATGTCTAAAAATTAAAACACCTCATTTATATTTTATGGTAAAATATACTAGTAAATATAAAATATTCAAAGAATGGGGTATTTATAAATGAAATTATCTAGAGTGATTGTGGGCTACTTAACTTGTTTGCTATTACTAGTTTGGACATATGATGCAGCTTCCGCTGAGTCAACATGGGAAGCTAATTGTTCTTCGTACGGAGATATTAAGCAAAACCAAAATCCGCCATATCAGCATATGAACTGTCTTCTTACAAATGCAGCTTTAGATGCAAATATTCCTCCAGAGATTGTGAAAGCTGTGGCTTCCAAAGAAAACGGTGGATGGAAGCAATTTGACGAAAATGGACAGCCAGTCGTTTCATTAGATCAAGGGATAGGTATTATGCAAATAACTAATCAATCAGCCTATGATCAAGAACGATTAAAATACGATGTCACCTACAATATTCAAGCTGGTGTGGAAATTCTTAAAAGTATGTATCAACGTAATGATTTACCTAAAATAAAAGGAGCAGGACCAGAATTTATCGAGAGCTGGTATTTTCCAGTGATGGCTTATAACGGTATAAAACCAGCGAACAGCCCTATTTATAAATCTAATGGTTTAAAGAATAGTGAGGCATATCAGGAGAAGGTCTTTTCATTTATTGAAAAGGATAGTTACTTGAACAATACTAAATTAGGTAAGCTAGACTTCCGTACAGAGGACTTTGAATATGATACTAGCAGCACTGAAAACATAGTTTTTAAGAAGAAGGAGTACACATTAACGAGTCCGATGCATTCTTCCTCATATCATTTCCAAAAAGGAGACAGGGTTAGTGTCACGATAGACAATGTAAAATTAAGATCACAGCCCAGCACTTCATCTGCTTCAACTACTATAGGCAAGAATACTGTCTTAACTATTGAAGGGAAATTTTTATATGACCAGTCACTAACAAGCATAAACCAATTCGTATGGTATCCAGTTAGAACAGCAGACAAAAAACTTGTAGGTTATATATCTTCTGCTTACATTAACAAAAATACGAATACTCAGCCTGTTAAAAAGATCATGTGGGGTAAAACAGAACTTAAGCTAGGGCAAATAGGTAAGGTTACTGTCTTATCTGATACAAACTTAGTCAAAATGGATAGCAGTGGATCGATTACAACTGTCCGTACGCTTAAAAAAGGTGAAGAATACCGTGTATATAATTACAAGAGCAACAATGGCGGATTATATGGCGTAGGCGGGGGGAGCTACATCCAGAAGTCCTCCAATATAAAATACGAAACGCCATCTAAAAGCAAGTTAGCTTTACTGGGACAATAACAATCGTGTTTATATTAAAAGAACCATTCTACGGCTTGAAAAGTAGAATGGTTCTTTTTTGTTTAATTGGAAATCCAAGGTTGCAATATTGTAATGTGAACGTCATCTAAAGCGAAGGCTCTTTGTAAATGTCTCCCCTATAATAAAGTAATAGCAAGGAAGGCTTTAAAAATAGAAAAGGGGTTAAAAAACATGAAAAAATTATTTATAGTATTTCTTACGTCCATTGTTGCTGCGTCACTATTATCAGGGTGTGGGATGTTTGCAAAAGCTAATGGAGTTATATTGTACGGAGAACAACAGGATATTATAGATTCTGTAGAGCGAGATAAAAAAGAGATAATCGAAGAAGAACAGTTCACTATTAAGATGATCGAGCAAGGTCAACAAAAAGTAATGACTATGACGGAAGAAACTGCAAAAGTACTTGTAAGCAAACAGTTAATTCGAGAAATAACTGACCAAGAAAAAGGGAAATCAAAAGTAATTAAATCTCTTTCGAAAGTTTCAGAAGGTGAAGGATTAATTTTTGCTAAGCAAAAGGTGGAAAATCTGGATGCGATAGAAAAAGTAAAATATGAAGGTAATTTAATCATTGGTGAAGGAAGAACATACACAGATATGTTCCTAATCGTCAATAGTGCAGATTGGGATTCCATAAAAGGTACGGAAAAAACGATGGCTGTTCTCGAATATGATAAAGATCCGAGTGCTGATGGATTGAAATATGATGTAGAAAAAACACAGCTAGTAAGAATTGAAAACTAATACTGCAGGGACTGTCTATGACTAGGCAGTCCTATTTTATTTCCTAAAATTATTAGAATCAACGTTTATCGTAATTACTTAGAGATAGTTTATTACAAAAATTAAAACAATTATTTAAACTCTAGTTGATATTGTGAAAAAGTAATAATATGATTCTTATATTGATATATTTTTGCTATGAATTAGAGAGAAGGTTTAACATGCGTAAATATAAAGGTGAATTATTAATGATTATTACCGCTGTTATGTGGGGGAGCGGATTTGTGGGAATGTCAGTAGGCTTAGAACATTGGAGTGTAATGCAATTAATGGCGCTCCGTTTCACATTAGCAACAGTTCTATTAGCCATTATTTTCTCTAAAAAACTAAAACTTATTTCAAAAAGTGTTTTCTGGAAAGGCGCTATATTAGGAGCTATTTTATTTATTGCGTTTTCATTACAAACACTAGGGCTTGAGTTTACAACTCCATCTAAAAATGCCTTTTTAACAGCGATTAATGTGATCATTGTACCTATTATTGCTTACATCATTTATAAACGTCGATTCGACTATTTTGAGATTTTGGCAGCCATCATTGCGATTGTAGGTATTGGATTTTTATCTCTACAAGATTCACTTACCATTAATCTCGGGGATATGTTATCGATACTGTGCGCATTCGCGTTTGCATTTGATATTTTTTATACGAATATCTTCGTAAAAAAAGAAGATGCACTAGCATTAACAATCGTCCAATTCTTTGTAGCTTCGATTTTTAGTTGGATTGGTGTTCTTATACTTGGAGAAATTCCTACTTCTGCAAGTGTGGAGGGTGTTTTAACAATAATATATCTGGCTGTTTTTTGTACGCTAATTGCTTATGTATGTCAAAATATTGGAATGCAGTATGCAGATCCAACAAAATCTGCGTTAATTCTGTCGACAGAGTCCTTATTTGGAACCTTTTTCTCTGTATTATTATTAGGTGAAATTTTAACAGGGAGAATGATTTTTGGAAGCTGCCTGATTTTTACTGCTATTATTATCGCGGAAGTGAAACCATCCTTTAAAAAGTCTATAATAAACGCTTAACAAAAAACTGGGCTTGCATTTTATGTGGAGTCTAGTTTTTTATTTCTATGGTGTAAACCCCTAATTATCAATAAGTCTGATTTTTACCCAAAAGATCTACAATTTTTTGATAAAGGAAGTAATCAAGTCGTTGAAATGCTTAATTGCATCACTCATTTCAACTCAACACGTTCAAAGAGTAACGTTTTATATATTTTAGTATATTAATTGAACTGGGAATACGTAATCGAAATAAAATAGTTTGAACAGAAGGCATGAGGTGTTCTGTGCGAAATCGGCTTTTTAAGTAACAATTCCGATGTGAGTAAGCTAGATACCCTCGCTAAGCGTCAGGCAGCAGGAAGGGCTGTTGCTGAGCGAATCAAGAACTATATCGAAACATTGCCGGAATAATAAATCCAAAAAAGAAGGGGTGTCGGATTTCCGAACTCCTTCTCTTATTCTATCTGGCACCCAAGTATACGTACTCCAGTTGATTGTCCTTGCCGTAATGGAACACGACTAGACTGTTGCTGTCGTATTGTGGGTTGTACATGTAATAGCCTATCTCGGTCATTTCATCGTCTTTGTTAAAGAAACCGATGTGTTTTGATTGTTTGGCCAGTTCGACTTCGAACGGTGCGTTGTTCTCCGGTTCTTTAAGGTGTATCGCTTTGTTTATCACTTCGAACTCGACGGGGAACTCGGCTTTTAGCGTCTCGAAATCCTCAGCTGCAAGTAGATCCATGAAACGTCTCGAAGTTCTGTCGGTTTCCTGTAGGAACGAGCTGTAATCACTCATGATGTCCTTTAACTCTTGGTTCTCTTTTTGTAGTGCCTCGATTTCCTTCTTGTAGTCTGTACCTGCGCCAATATTGTCTTTCTCGTCCGAGCAACCGGCTAAAATAATCGAAACGAGTGCTACTGTCAGTAGTTTTTTCAAATATTCCATCCTCCTTTTGTGTCAACACCTGAAATTGTATATTACCATTATAAGGAAAAAGTATTTTATTTTATTGAAAACTGGCTTTTGGATTAAAAATATACAAAGAAGAATTTGACTTCCTTCTTTGGTGAATTATCATGGGAACTTTTTACAATTCTTTATGAATGAAAATCTGTTGAAATGATTAAAAACTGAGAGACTAGAGGATACGTTTGCAAATTATAGAGATAATCTTACTATATTAGTAACAAAGGTAACAGATGAAGTTCCAGTAGCTCTAATAAGCTATTTAGCAAGTAAATTCAATTGTGTACTGTAAGTATTGCTTTAATGACTACTCAATTAGTTATTTGTAGAGGAGAAGAAAGATCTGCGATTAGAATGACTTTTTAAGTGAAGTGATCGCAAATTAAACAGCAAAACTATATTTAATCATTTAAATAAACACCACTAAAAAGGGATAAAATAATATTTCTAACATAAAAAACTGAATTAATATTTGAAAAAGGAGTGTCTGGACATTATTGTCCGAAGTGACGGTAGATTCTTGTTCATGTACATATACGGGAAGGTAAGTGATTGGTTATTGCTATTACTAAAAATATTTTAGTTTACATAATATAAATTATACGGAGTTGCGTTTCATTACATAAGTATACTTGAAACAGTGAGATATTTGAGAAAAACGTGTTTTTATTCGCTTGTTTATAAAATTACATTAGATTTTATTGCTAACATTTAAATTTATATATTTTCTACTTAATGCTTGTTTGCAATTCTTAGCCTTGCTTTCGATTATAATTCCTTGTTAATATTCCCTCTTTTAATTGTTCAATTTATCTTACAATGTTCCTTCAGAATTTTTCACCATCCAGATCTACAAATATTCTATCTCTTTATATTTGTATCACAGAAAAAATTTTGCCTTCTGAAGTTTTCAACAGATTCCTCTAAAATGGAAAATGTCATATGTGTATACGACGAGTTAATGTGTTCCTTTGTCGAATATCCATGTCAGCTAGTCGGATAGTTATACTGGTAATTAGTAAGCAAAATTTTTCTATTAGAATACTATAATAAACTCATTTCGCCTATGCTCCCTCTTCGTAGACAGTAGACGCCTATTGTTCTAAAGGGGTTTAGCAGCAAAAATATTTCCAATTATAAGCATTATAGATGTAAAAAATAAGCCAATACGGGCTTTTTCTAGCGCCATCTTCATCCAAAACTTCCAATCAACATAAATAGAACATTTGTTTCCATCACGTAAAATTCGTCATTTTGGATAAATAACGCCTGCTGTTTTCCAACAGATTTTCCGTTTTTATCTAATAACTTGATAAAACATACTTATAAAGTACTTCAATAATCCCAATTCCTTCTTCATCGTAATATTTGTTCATTTCCAAGTCTGATCTAACTTGTTTGAATAAAATTCAATCGCCTTTTTATAGCTTTGAATACGTTCATCATTCGACGTCTCCATTATATTTTTCAGTAAAAGTTCCATAGCTTGCTGATGGCACTCTAAGTTGTAAAGAGTCATCGCTAAAAAAACTTGCATCGCTCTATTAGTTGGAAATTGTTTTAGCCCCTGCTCCAAGGTTTTTTGGGACTTATCATACTCTCCAAGAGTTCTATATGTGCTTCCAAGGCCTATGAATGCCCCTTCCTGGTCTTTTTCAGGTAATCCTAGACTTAATTGCTGTCTCATAAAACGGAACGGCCTGTGACTCCTTTCCTAGTGCGTCAAAGCTCCAGGCACATTGGTAGTTAATATAAGCATCTTGAGGAAATTCTTTGACCAATTGAAGAAAAGTACTGTTCGATTCTAATAAATGGCCCTCTTTTCTTAAATGTAATGCTTGTTCTATCATTTTTTCCATCGTAACTCACCTTCCTGCTTTTAAAAAATACTAACCTTATTATATATAAAGAATACAATAGCTTGGCAATTTCAGACAATAGGGTACTTCCTGCTTGCTCAGTCTCTAGCTATCTAGAGAATCTGCTCCTATACGATACTAGTTAAGTGCTCCGTTAAAAGCCTTTTTAGATCGTGCTGTTCTTCATCAATAAATCTATAAAAATGTACGCATCTTACCTATACTGTATTAAAATTAATATGATACGTTTAATGTAGATGTACATACTTATAATACATAAAGATAGAAAGGGCGATCTTATATGAGAACAAGTGAGATTGCTAAAAAAGCGCAAATTCATCCAAATACCGTTCGTCTATACGAGGAGTGGAAGTTTATCTCCCCTGTTCCAAGAAAAGAAAATGGATATCGTGTATATAGTAATATTCATCTACAACAGCTGTATATTGCACGACTTGCCTTTATGCAGGAATTTATCCAAAATAATTTACGTAAAATGGCTACAGAAATTGTTTTACTTAGTGGACAAGAAGCATTTAAGAATAGTTTGCTGTCTGCCAAAGCCTATCTAAGCTTCTTACATTCGGAATACGACTATATGACGAAGGCTATTCAGTCGGTGGATAAATTGCTTCATGAGGAAACAGCAAATTCACCTTTTTTCACACATAAAGAGGCTTGCAAACAACTGCAATTAACAGAGGAAACGGTTCGAAACTGGGAGCGGAACGGCTTATTTGGAGTTCCTCGCAATGCACAAAATCGCCGGCAGTACGCAGCCTCAGATATTCAAAAGCTACTGATTATTCGTACACTACGTAGCGCACACTTCTCTATCGCAAGTATCCTTCACCTTTTCGAAGAAATTGAATCGGTAAACCATGTAACGGATATTCAGTCCCTATTGAGCTCAGCTAAATTTAAAGATGAATTTTATCATGTAACCGATGAACTGGAAGTAAACCTAAAAAAAGCAATGAATAACGTGAAGTTAATCATTGCGATTTTAGAAAAGCTACAATAATGGAGATCTGTTGTTTGCATCGATGAACATTGTTAATTGGTGCATTGCTCTTGTAGTGGCTATATAAAGTAAGCCTTGGTCATAAGACGTATGGTAGTTAAACTCATCTACAAAGGGCACCAAAACTGCATCAAATTCTAAGCCCTTTGCATACTGGATCGTAGTGACAAGAAGGCCAGCTTCAAATTTTTCTGTTTGTCCATCTAAAATATGAAATGGAACTGTTAAGCTGCTTATAAGCCTATTTAAATCGTTTTCTGTCTTGCAAATGATAGCTGTCGTTTTATATTCATTTTGAATCATTTGATGAATCATCGCTATCATCTCATCAAAAGTTTCATAAATCATTTCTCCTGGCTCTTCCCCGTGACGAGCAATTGGATGAATATCACCGGTTCGCATAAATTTCTTTGCGTACATGGCTATTTCATATGAGGATCGATAAGTTGTCGTCAATTCTACATATTCTATACTAGCGAATATGTTTTCGAAGGATTCCTTTGAAATAGTTTCATATGGCAGTAATGCTTGGCTGAAGTCACCTATTATAGTCCGCTTACAGTTAAACACTTTCGATAGAACTGCATATTGAATTGGCGTATAGTCTTGCATTTCATCGAGCACAAAATGCTGTACCAGCTCGAAGGTTTTAATGCCTTTAAAATATAACTGAACGTATAGATACGGATATACGTCATTGAATTCAAACGTCTTTTTTGAGTACTTAAATAAATCTTCTCCTAGTTCCTCTATGAAATGACGATAGATATCTAATGGAGTCGTGTATAACAATCGTTTTTTTAATCTCTTCACAATCTCATTCTTACTTGGGTATGTCCCTTCCCCGTTTCGTTTAGCTTTTAATACCTGAAGAATATCATCTGCCAGCAGCTCTAAACGAGTAGCGACCGGTTCTTTTCGATACTGAAAGAAACGTCCTTTTAAATAATCAGCTGTAAATTCTGTATCTGCAATCGATATGGATTCTTTCTTTAATAACTTTGTATCTAAGTCGCTTAAGTATGTGTCTAGTTGTTCCACAAATGAATAATTAGACTTTATTTTCGCACGTGTAGCCAGCTCTCCAGAAGGGTCCATTATAATTGCTCGCGTTTCCTGTTCATAGGAAGTGAACGTGACAGCCGGCGGCAATAAGCTTTCCGTCAAATCGTCAATAGTAAAGGAACGAATAGGCTGCTCCCCAAGCTCTGGCAATACGGACGAGATGTAGTCACCAAACACTTTGTTTGGTGACAGTATGAATATTCGATCTGCACGTAAGGTGTCTCTATATTTATAAAGGTAATAAGCTATACGGTGTAATGCAACTGCTGTTTTCCCTGACCCAGCAACCCCTTGTATAATGACGTTATAGGCTGATTCATTACGCACAATCTTGTTTTGTTCTTTTTGAATGGAAGTGATGATTGTTTTCATCTTGTCGCTAGCATGTTGATTGAGTGTTTGTTGTAGAACCTCATCTTGAATCGTCAATGAGCTTTCTACGACATATTTAATCTGTGAGTTTTCGATTTTGATTTGACGTTTGCCTATGAGTTCTCCTTCAAAACATCTTCCCATGGCTTCGTAGTAAGCTTTCCCTAGCTCAAATTCATAATACATATTACAAATGGGTGCACGCCAGTCATAGATAAGCGAAGTACCTTCTTCATCTCTAAAACCAAATCGCCCAATGTAAAAGGTTTCCGCATCGTCCTGTTCTTCTCCATTATAGACAAAATCAAATCGACCGAAATAAGGTGACTCGATCAGCTTTTTTATTTGTTCTCTTTCTAATACTTGAGCAAGCCCTTGTTTATCGATCATATTTAACGTCTGTTGATAATCATACACTTCAAATTTATCGAGCTCACTTTTATACTCAATCGTATATTTTTGTAATTCTTTATAGTTTTGATCCTGATTATTTATATCTACTAATAGACGTTGATAAGCTTTTTTAAGATCAGCTTCAATCTTTTCAAAATATGTTATCTCTTTTTTATCCATCATTGTTTGCCCTCCCTTTAAACACCAAAGCCAATTCTAACAATTATTTTTTCGCTGGTGTAATAATGGAGGGTTTGACCACAAGAAAAGCGCAAGCGCCTGTCACTGCCCCGACAGGCAAATGGGAAAATGCGAGGAGGCAGTTCCTCAGCCACCGCAAACGCTCTTGTTTGCGACGAGCTTGCGCAGGAGCAGTATTTTCCCATTTGACCCCGAGGGGCAAGGCGGTGGAGCTAGACATCAATTTATCCACAGGTTCAGAATTTTATAATTTCCTAAACCATAAAAAAAAGACGGGCAGCGAACTACCCATCTCGTTTATTTAAGGAACTGGTACTACCTTTGTTTCCTCTAAATCAACTTGTAAGCCTTCTTTTTTATTTTTCTTCGCCTTCTTAAAGAAGAGTATAGTAATAATGATTGTAAAGATTAGTGCACCGATATGTGCTGTTCCGTAAGCTAATCCAAATCCAAGCTTTGCGTCATTTAGTATATAGACTGCTATCATGTCGGTAATAAAAAGTGCAGGAATTAAGCTGACATAGTAATTCTTCCCTTTTACCATTAGATACATCGTAGCAATCCATAAAGCTAGTGCAGATGTTCCTTGGTTTGCAAAAGAGAAATATCTCCATAAAATATTAAAATCTATTTTCGTTAATAGGAATGAAATTGCAAACAATGGTATCGCGATTGCAAGACGTTT
The DNA here is from genome assembly GCF_038004905.1 of Psychrobacillus sp. FSL W7-1493. Lineage (NCBI taxonomy): Bacteria > Bacillati > Bacillota > Bacilli > Caryophanales > Bacillaceae > Psychrobacillus > Psychrobacillus sp. FSL W7-1493. Next base: position 2,051,695 of record NZ_JBBOSB010000001.1, read on the forward strand.
AGTTAATTTTGCTTGATTGATATTTAAATAATCAGCAATAATCGAACGGGCTGCACGGAATGCTGTGTCCCCTGATGTGATCGGTAGTACAATTACACCTAATACAGCGATTGTTCCACCTACTGCTCCTAGTAAGGTCATAGATACCTCTTTAACTACTAAAGAAGCAGTACCCTCATTGATTAATCCTTGTAACCCTTGCCCATCGAACATGCTCATTGCAGCAGCAGCCCAAATCATTGCGATAACTGCTTCGGTAATCATCATTCCGTAAAAAATATATCGTCCTTGACTTTCATTTTGAGTAGTCCTAGATATAATCGGGGATTGTGTTGCGTGAAAGCCAGATAAAGCTCCACAAGTAATCGTTAAGAATAGGATTGGGAATATAGGTAGCCCTGCTGGGTGCATATTCGTTAAAGTCAATTCAGGAATTGTATAATCAGAGAACATTAATGCTCCGCCAACTCCAAGTGTTCCGATTAATAAAATTGCACCGAAGAACGGGTAAAGGCGACCAATGATTTTATCTATTGGTAATACTGTAGATAAGAAATAGTAAATGAAGATAGCTGCAATGATATAACCTAATGCTATTCTATTATCCATGAGTGCGCTAAATAAGGAAGCTGGTGTAGTGACAAACACAGTACCAACTAGTAACAGTAATAATAGAGCAAAAACGTTTACTAAGTGTTTGGAAAACTTCCCTAGAAATTTACCAGCAAGTTCAGGAATATGTGCTCCGCGGTTCCGAATGGATATCATGCCTGTTAAATAATCATGAACTGCTCCAGCGAAAATAGCTCCCACGACAATCCAGATAAAAGCAACAGGTCCATATAACGCTCCCATAATCGGCCCGAAAATTGGTCCTGTTCCGGCTATGTTCAATAATTGTATTAAAGCGTTCCTATTCTTACTCATAGGCACATAATCTACCCCGTCTTGATTAGCATAGGCGGGTGTCATTCTGTCTACTTTTGGACCAAATATTTTTTCAATAAACTTCCCGTACGTAAAATAAGCAATCACAAGAATTACAATTGCAATTAAAAAGGTAATCATGGTTTTTCCCCCTCTATAATTATTTTTTAACTTTAAATTTATAACCTATATTTCTCAGTCGTCACATTATTTGAAAACCCTGTTATTATGTAACCGTTTTCTTGTATTTATATTTATCTTCTGAAGTAGTTATTCCTATTATAATTTTAAATAAGTCAGCATTCACAATCTAAAATAAGATTAAACTACTTGATTTGTAGTTCACTTTCTTAGTTATGTATTTGACCAAATTACTGAAAAGACAACAATCCATTTTACATATTGAAATAATGATCTCTATGACGTCTATGAAAAAATCTCCATAAGTAATAGATAATCCAGGCAATAAAAATTATCACTTGTGGAATGTAAGCGTAATGAGGATTAATAAATAATAAGGTTATACTGCATGCGACAGCTGTCGGCAATATAATATAAAACCACATCCTAACTTCCTTGTTTTTAAGACTCAAATCAAATCGCTCGCTCATCCGCTCCCCACCATTTCTCTGTATGTATACTAAGAGAATAAGAAATTAATAATCTAAAGACGTATAGTTTCTCTCTCTCCCGTTAATAATTCCTCTTCAGATGAATAATGCATTTTTTTCTTATTACTTGGAACTACTATTGTCCCACCTATTAAATCGTGTATACCTCGCTTGTCTTTGCGAAATATGATCATAAAAAAGCTTACGACGGTAGTTATACCAAAACTTACAACCCCCAATAAGTACCTGCCGACTAGTTCTCTTAATAGCATATTTTGGAAGGTTACCAGTTCTCCATCTAAACGAACTATTTTAATGTTGAGCATTTTCTTGCTAGCGGTATAGCCGCTCCAAACGACTGGGAGAATCGTTAAATATAATGCAAAGATTGCGTCCCAATATTTGCTGTCTATAAAACTTCTATCAAAATCACCTTTGACAATGAATGAAATGATAATAGCCAGTAATAAAAAGAGTAAGCTATCCACTAAAAATGCTATAATTCTTCTGGGAGCACTTGCTAGGTTAAATAATATTCTTTCCATAGTTTTTCACTCTCCTTCTCTTCAAGTAATCTTTTATTTAACTCTTTATTCAGACAAATACAATATTAATTATACTATGTAAATTTAAATAAACTATTATTTTGTCAGAAAATATAGGAATTACCATATTTATTACACATTTTTTAGGAGTGTATACTTTGAAGCCAATTATTCATTTTCGCATCACGTATTTGGCACTTACTTTTCTCATGATAGTGTTAGGACTAGCTTCTAGAAAATATGATTACTTGCTTATAGAAATGGTAGCCGATAATGCTGGTGACACACTTTGGGCAGCCATGGTGTATTTTGGGGCAAGATTCATTTTCGTTACTAAGCCGCCTCTTATTTCCTTATGCATCAGTTTAATCTTTTGTTTTGGAATTGAGTTTAGTCAGTTATATCAAGGTCAGTGGATGAATAGTATCCGAGGAAATACACTTGGGGCTTTAATATTTGGAAGAGGATTTTTAATCGAAGATCTTTGGAGATATACATTAGGTGTAGGTATAGCATATTTGTTTGATGCTTTATGGAACAAGTTCCTTAAACAAACCACCTCCTAACTAAATAAACTTCTTAAAATTGAAATATACTTATAAGATAATCATCTTCAGGAAAATCTCCTAAATAATCTAGGCCACAGCCACTATAAAATGACTTAAGCTTGTTATTTCCGGCCCAACAGTCTAAATACATATCTTTTTTGTGTTCCTTAGAAAAAGAACGGCAAAAGTTAATAACGGAGATACCATGGTTTTTACCTTGGTATTCGGGTATAATAGCAATTCTTCCTACATATAGACTGTTTGGGTTAATATATAGGCTATTTAGTCGATGGATAGGCTTTATCATAAAAGTTCCCACTATCTCATTATCTAACTCCATCTTAAAGACTAAGCCTTGATTTATTTCCTCTTCTACGATTGATGTTGGCCATGGATAAGACCATTGCTCAATTCCTTTCCTTAATAGCTTCAGCGTCGTTTTGTCTAGGGTATTTACAATTGAAACGAGATCATTTCTTTCAGCCAGTTTAATATTCATTTCATCACTCCCTTTAAATTGATACTAGCATAAAATATTGGTATACTCGTGTTAAGAAATGTATAAAATAAAAAAACCGCTTAGATGTTGGTAGCATCCGAGCGGCAAAATAGACTAGTTCCCTTCAATGGGGATTGGCTCTTAAGGCAAAGTAACCCATCCGAGCGCTAACTCACAGGTGGGTTACTTTTTTTGTGTCATTGAAAGTGCCAAAGTAATTAAAGCAATAATTAGCGAACCAAAGCTAATCATAATTACAAGGGATTCAAATACAGTCAAAAAGGCAGCACCTCCCTCCTGTCTCGCTTTTTCCGTGACATAAGGGATCATTGTGCCAACCACCCATGAGATTACTAATCTATTTGATATCTATTATATCTCATAACTCTACCATATATAAACTTTAATCCTTTCCTAATGTAGAGCTTCTTCTTTCTAATAATACGACGTCTCTCCAGACACCGTTCAGCTTACCCATTTGTTTTCGCGTACCGACTGTTTCAAATCCATATTTTTTATGTAAGTGAATACTTCCTTCATTTTCTGGAAAGATCATGGATTGAATTGTCCAAAATCCTTGTTCTTCACTTTCTTCAATCAGATGCTTTAAAAGCTTTCCGCCAATCCCCATACCGGTCGCTGAACCAGATATATAAATGCTTACTTCAGCAACTCCAGAAAAGGCCTCTCGACTTGAAATTGGGCTTAGGGCAACCCAACCTACGACTTGATCCTCCAACACCGCTACATGTCTGCAATTGGCTGTATGGTTAGCATCCCATTCCTCCCATGTAGGAGCCTCCGTTTGAAAGGTAGCGTTTCCGGTTTGGATACCCTCTATAAAAATCGCGCGCACCTTTTCCCAATCGTTCTCCATCAGTTTTCTGATAGCTATCTCTTTATGAATCATGCCTAATCCCTTCATTTCTCAATGTTTTCTCATATTATACGACAAGTAATTATTAGTTTATATATAAATATAATAAAATAACACTTCTTCAAAGGAGAGATCCCTTGTAAGAAGTGCTTTTTTAGTTAATACGCTATTACGCTAAATGAGATGGCAAATAATGCACATAGGACTAATAAGATGCTCATAATAAATGAGAATATTGGCGGCATTCTTTTGATAAAGGAATAGATGCTAATAGCTAAAAAGGCCATTGCTAGAATACCAAAGGAAATACCTTTGTAATTTGCCACAAATTCCACAGTTAAAGGAACTAAAGAGCCTTCACTAGACGGTAAGATACCGAAGGATTGTAAAAGTGTTTCTTTACTTAGCAACACATTGTTGTGTGGTGGCTCCTGCTGGCTCATAGCACCTGTTGCCGCAAAGATCAATAATACGATAACAGATTCTAATCTTGTCCAAGGTCTTGGATCCATATTTTCTTTTACACGTAGCTTTCTTTTCATCAAAAATCCATTAATGAATGCATAACCTATCAAGGGAAGGATAAATAAATGTTTGATCAGAAGGCTTTGACCATAGGGCTGCATCCATGAATTCGGATATTCAGTGATAGTCATCGAGTATGACATTAACGTTAGACCAGTCACAAAGATAATCGCAAAGCAAAAAACAGCCATTGTATGGAACCAGCTTAAAAAGGCTATCCAATTCTCTTTGTTAATAGAAAACCAAGCTACCATCGTTAATACGCCTATCCAAACAGTCACAGTCCCAAAATGGATAAAATGCGTGATAAAGCCTTGTATACCATAAACAGAGTGTGAGTGAGTAGTCCAGCTCATTGCTGCGACCATCGCAAGCAGTAATCCAATCCCCAAAATAGGATAGGCAGGTGAATTTCTATCGTCAAATAAACAAATAAAGACTACTAGAAAAATGGTGATCACAATCGTTACGATCCAAGCCTTACCTATTTCAAACGTCAATAATACTGATTCTAATACATAGAGAAAACTGTATTCCTCCAGCAAATAAATCAATATATTGAATACTGGCATAAAGGAAAATACTGCTATACCAGCAACTGCTATTAACTTTGCCTTTTTAGAAACTACAATCGTTGGCTTTAGATCTTCTGGCATGAGTGAAAATATAAAGCTCCCCATTAACAATGCAAAGCAGGCATATAAAAAGGCTTCGCTAATGGTTGATAAAAGCATCATCATTTTTTATTTCGCCCATTTATCCACCAGAAACTAGCAGCTAAAACGATTACTAAACCGATAATCATCCATGTAAAGAAGCCGTTGGAGGATGAGTCACTTTCCACCTCGTTTGTCTCTACAAGAGGAGCAGTTTCTTCAACATCAGTCTTAGCTTCTTCAGTTACCTCCACTGGATTTTCAACAACAGGAAGATTTACGGTAAATGATAAGTCTCCTTGAATCGGATGTCCATCAGCACCTATTATATTCCATGTTAATGTATACTCTCCATTTTCCATACCATCTACTGTACCAGTCATTATATCGTCAACGACTACAATGTCTTTTACCGGAATCTCTTCGCTATTTGCTCCATATATCTTGAAAGAGCTCGTTTGTTCTATCTTTGTTAAAAAAGTTAGTGTTATTTCTTCTATTGGATCTGTGATTGTGCTTCCATCTGAAGGGTTTGAGCTTTCTAAACCTGTATGAGCAAAAGCCTTTCCGCCCATAAGGAGTATACAGATGGTGATTAAGAATATGATTTTCTTCATAAAAGGACCTCCTAAGTATAATGTACGTTTTCTAGTTAAAGAGACATAAATGAGTATAGTGCTCTCTATTACTTATACCACAATCTATAGAATTACGATAAAGATTGAATTTTACAATCAATTTCTCTAATATGGATGATGTAAACTATTATAAAGGGAGAGATTCATATGGCTAAATCACATGCCAAGAAAAAAAGACTTCATCAGCTAAGAACAACTGGAAAAGATGTATCATCGATGAGAAATGACATTGAATTCAGCACTCATGTTAGAAAGACTAAAACTAAAAAGGAAAAATTGCATCACCTTCATAACAAACATAAAAAGCATTTCCAACAAGGTTTATACCCCGATGGAAATGCTTTTTATTATGTTCATGCAGTTGGTATTTGAAACGATAGCTTTCTTTTCTGAATTTGCAAAAGAAAAATAGTTGTTAAACCTATACTAAATACACCGAATATGACCATCATGTACGGAAGACCAATTAAATCTAACATGGCACCTGTCGATAACAAAACAATTTGGAACGAAATTCGGTCCAGCATATTTCGAAAAGAGAAGAATCGACCATGATACTCTTTCGGAACTTGCTTTTGGAAAATGGTTAATGCTGTTGGATAAAAACAGCCAATAGAGAAACCAAACAAAGCGAAGCTTACTAGTGTTAAAATTGGGTTTGCAACAAAATACATAGAGATCTCAGCAAGACCAATGACAAATACGAAAGTGAAGAGAATAGATTTAGTGCTGTATCTTTTCCCAATATACTTAATAGCAAGGGTACCAATCATGAAGGCTACACCCTCGACCGCATAAATAACTCCCTTTATAGAAGATGAATCTTGAATCTCACTAATATTAATGACGATCAAGTTAAAGGAGCCTAAAAATAATACAGGTATTAAGGTTAGGAGTAGTGTCAGCATGACAGGCATATTCCCTTTAAGCATAGGAAAAACCTCTTTAAAACCATCTTTTCTAGGTCCATTACTTACTAGCATTTTTTCCTTAGTGCTCTCATCTATTTTGAGCATAAAAGTAAACACAAGGATACCTGCATAAGCTATCATCGAAATGATATACAATGATTGAATAGGCCAGTAAACTAATGCAAGCCCTCCAATTGCCGTACCTGCTACTCTAGCAATAGTGGAAACATTCATATGCCAACCGTTTAACTGAAGTAAATCCTCATCCTTAACAATTAACGGCAGAGTCGCCTGTAAAGCTGGAAAGTAAAAGGAAGCAGAAACCTGCAGACTTATTAGAAATAATAGCATCCACCAAATGGATCCTGTAGCAATAGCAACAAACATAAATAACACACTAAATAGTCGACCGATACCAGAAAGGATTAATACCTTTTTTTTATTGGACTGATCGATTATTCTACCTGCTAGTGGACCTACAAGAATTCCTGCAAGTAAACCACTAGCAAGCAGCAAGGACTTATGGAAATCAGAGGGGACCTTTTCCTGCATAAATTCCAGGTTTCCTATTATACCGCTCCAAAGTCCTAAACCAGCAACTAATTCCCCTAGTAGAACAATCCAAACGTTTCTATTTCTCCACATATCCTTTTTCCCTCTTTTAGGATTCTTGTTCTATTGACTTCTTCCAAGCTCTTAGAAGTTGGCCATCCTTCTCCGTATCTATTACAAAGGATCCATTAGAATAACGATCTGTTGGACGGAAGCTATTCACTTCAATCATTTCCTGATGTCCTTTTACTGTTTCTACTACTAATCCATCTGATTTTTTAGCTAGGACAACAGCAAATACGCGATGCGGGTTAGTTTTTAATTCACGGAGCGTGACAAGTCCTCTTTTAGCTCGAGCTCCTGGCTCGACTTCGGAAAGGTGCATACGTTTGATGGAACCACGCTGAGTTATCAGCATAATATCCTCAGTGCTTTGTTGTGAAACTACGTTTACACTCACTACATAATCATCATCTTTAAGATTAATCCCTTTAACGCCACTTGTTTTTACTCCTGTAATTGGCACTTCGTCTAAAGAGAAGCGAACAGAATAACTTAAATGCGTTGTCATAAGTATTTCATCTGATGGCGCTACTAGCTGAGCTAATATAACCTCATCCGTCGACTTGAGTTTAATCGTTTTTATAGGTCTAGCATAGCGTTGCACTACATAATCCGAAAGAAGTGATCGTTTGATCTGACCTTCTTTTGTGGCAGTTAAAACACATAAGTCTAAATCAAATGATTCAATCCCAATAACATTAATAATAGTCTCATTTGTATCAAGAGGAACAATGCTAGATATGTGCTGTCCAAGGTCCTTCCATCGAATATCAGGTAATTCATGCACTGGCTGATAAATGTAATTTCCTTTAGAAGTAAACAATAGCAGGTGATGCTGCGTATTGATAGACTCTTGATAGAGAAGATAATCTGACTCTTTTATAGCAAAGTCCTGTCCGCTAGATGCATTAAAGGATCTCATACCTGTTCGCTTAATGTATCCATCCTTTGTAACAGTTACAATAACCTCTTCAGATGGTATTAACACATCTAGTGTAACCTTAATCTCTTCTATCTCATTTTCGATTACAGATTTACGTTGTTCAGCAAACTGTTTGCGTACAACCTGTAGCTCTTTCTTGATGGTTTTCATCAAAACAGATTCCTTCGCAAGTATGTTTTCTAAACTCGTGATCAGCAGATTTAATTTTTTCTCTTCCTCTTGTAGCTCCGTTATATCTGTATTAGTTAAACGATATAGCTGCAAGGAAACGATAGCCTCAGCCTGTGCTTCAGAGAATTCATACGCTTTTATCAGATTGTTTTTAGCATCTTTTTTGTCTTTAGAGGCACGTATCGTCTTAATAACCTGATCTAAGATGGATAAGGCTTTCATCAGACCTGAGACGATATGGAGGCGCTCTTGTGCTTTATTCAAATCATGAATTGTTCTACGAGTAACAACCTCTTTTTGATGATTGATGTATGCATCAAGTAGTAGAGGCAATGTCATCATTGTTGGTCTACGATTGTGAATGGCAATCATATTAAAGTTATACGTTATTTGTAAATCTGTGTTTTTAAATAGGTATTGTAATATACCATGAGCGTCTACTTCTTTTTTCATCTCTATAACAATACGCAAACCGGTTCTGTCTGATTCATCTCGAACATCTGCGATTCCGTCTAATCGTTTGTCTAATCGCTGCTCATCGATTTTTTTGACTAAATTAGCTTTATTGATTTCATACGGAATTTCTGTAATGACAATTTGTTCTTTGCCACCTTTAATCGCTTCAATCTCAGCTTTTGAGCGTACAACGATCTTACCTTTTCCCGTTTCATAAGCTTTCTTAATACCCTCGATACCTTGTATAATTCCACCTGTTGGAAAATCAGGACCTTTTATAACTGTCATAAGTTCATCCACTGTACATGCTGGATTCTCCATGCGCATTAAAACTGCATCAAGTGCCTCATGTAGAGCATGCGGGGGTATATCTGTCGCATATCCTGCGGAAATTCCAGTGGCACCGTTTACTAGTAAATTAGGAAAACGAGCAGGAAGAACCATAGGCTCCATATCCGAATCATCGAAGTTAGGAATATAATCCACCGTATTTTTGTTAATATCTCTTAATAGCTCATGTGATATGGCGGAAAGCCTTGCTTCAGTATAACGCATAGCAGCGGGTGGGTCCCCGTCAACTGAACCGTTATTCCCATGCATTTCGACTAGCATATGACGTAGTTTCCAATCCTGACTCATACGAACCATTGCCTCATATACAGAGGAGTCACCATGAGGGTGATAGTTACCAATTACAACTCCAACCGTTTTAGCGGATTTACGGAAGGCTTTGTCATTTGTATTTCCTTCTTGAAGCATTGCAAATAAAATACGACGTTGAACTGGCTTTAGTCCATCGCGAGCATCAGGTAAAGCGCGGTCTTGAATGATGTATTTACTATAACGTCCAAACCGATCACCTATTACTTCTTCTAACGGTAAATTTTGATATCTTTCGGTTTGTGTCATACTAATTCATCCTCCGTGTGAATTCTTTCATTTTCTAAGATGTTTGAATCATCATCTAAACTGAAGTTAACATTTGCTTCTATCCATTTTCTTCGAGGTTCTACTTTATCCCCCATTAATGTTGTTATATGTCTCTCGGCACGTGCCCCATCTTCAATCGTCACACGTATTAAAGTTCGAGTCTCAGGGTTCATAGTTGTATCCCATAATTGATCGGCATTCATCTCTCCAAGACCTTTATAACGTTGAAGCATAACACCTTTTCCGATTCTCTGCATAGCTGCATTGAGCTCTTTTTCAGTCCATGCATATTCGGAGACTTCTTTTTTCCCCATTCCTCTATATACCTTGTATAAAGGAGGCATGGCAATATAGATGTTGCCGTTTTCAATCAATGGCTTCATATATCGATAGAAGAACGTAAGCAATAGTACTTGTATATGTGCTCCATCGGTATCGGCATCTGTCATAATGACGATTTTGTCGTATGCAATATCTTCTATCTTGAAATCTGCTCCAACCCCACCACCAATTGCATGGATAATCGTAGCAATTTCGATATTTTTCATGATGTCGGTTAGCTTAGCCTTCTCTGTATTAATAACTTTTCCTCTAAGCGGTAGGATTGCTTGGAACGTTCGATCTCTACCTTGCTTAGCAGAACCACCAGCAGAGTCACCCTCTACTAGATATAGCTCATTTTTCTTCGCATTTCTAGATTGAGCAGGAGTAAGTTTACCTGATAATAACTCGGATGGTTTTCGTTTTTTTCCATTACGAGCATCTTCACGCGCTTTTCTTGCTGCTTCTCGAGCATGCTGAGCACGAATCCCTTTTCGGATTAAAGAAGCGGATAACTCGGAGTTTTCTTCGAGGATGTATTGTAGCTTTTCAGACACAACAGAATCTACCGCACTTCTTGCTTCACTAGTACCCAATTTCCCTTTCGTTTGCCCCTCAAATTGCAATAGATTCTCGGGAATTCTAAGAGATACGATAGCGGAGATTCCTTCACGAATGTCCGAGCCATCTAAGTTTTTATCTTTTTCCTTTAATAATCCCGTTTTTCGGGCATAATCATTGAATACACGTGTTAACGCTGATTTAGCACCTGTTTCATGTGTCCCGCCATCTCTTGTTCTAACATTATTTACAAAGGATAAGATGGTTTCCGAATAACCATCATTAAATTGGAAAGAAAACTCTACTTCAATTTCTTCATGACTACCTTCCATATAAAAAACAGGATGTAGTACATCTTTCTCTTCATTTAAATAGGCGACGAAAGCTTCTATGCCTGTTTCATAATAGAACACATCATGGGCTTCGGTACGTTCATCAAATAATTCGATTTTTAATCCTTTTAAAAGGAAAGCTGATTCTCTAAGTCTTTCGCAAAGTGTTTCATAGTTAAATTTAGTAGTGGAGAAGATTTTGCTATCTGGTAAGAAATGTACGGATGTTCCTGTTTCTTTTGTAGTCCCTATTTGGTTTAGTGATTCGACTACTTTTCCACCATTTTCAAAGCGTTGTGCAAATTTTTTCCCATCTCTATGAATGACTACATCTACATATGAGGAGAGAGCATTTACTACAGAGGCACCTACACCATGTAGACCTCCACTTGTTTTATAGCCGCCTTGTCCAAATTTACCACCTGCGTGTAGTACAGTAAAAATCACTTCCGCAGTAGGAACGCCTGTCTTATGCATACCAGTAGGCATACCTCGTCCAAAATCTCTTACCGTTATACTTTGGTCTGAATGGATTGTAACTATAATATGTTCACCGAATCCAGCAAGGCTTTCATCCACCGCATTATCTACTATTTCATAGACCAAATGGTGAAGACCTCTAGAATCTGTTGATCCAATATACATTCCCGGTCTTTTTCTTACGGCCTCCAAGCCCTCAAGCACCTGAATATCATCATCGCCATAGCTTGTTAAATTATTGTTTTTACTCAATTCGTTCCCTCCAAAAAAACAAAACGTTTGTTCTTCTTTCTATTTAAGCCTACAAACAGATTGTCATTATGTCAATAGCGCTGAAGGACAGGCCAGACTTCAATTGTAGTGAAAGTTCAATTAGAATGCAATCTACCCTTTTCTTGCATTCTCTATTCACCTAGTTAATTCCTTCTTTACTTTTAAACAATGTTTTAATCCAGTTGTTAAAAAAACAGTTGTATATTAAGTATATCGTAAAAACTTGGATTTTTTCAGTAGGAACCCATTTAAAAATTTTTAATAATCCGTTTTGTGCTTACTTTACAGGATAAACTGGCATAGATTACGCTTGAACTATCCTTTAGAACTGCATTACTTGTCATTGAATAACAACTCATCTACATGGTAAAATAAGAAAGTTATTATATTATTAATAGATAGATATAGAAGGAGCACACTATGACAATACTCATTTTACTTTTGCTTGCTTATTTAATTGGGTCAATCCCATCTGGTCTATGGGTTGGAAAGCTATTTTACAACATTGATATACGTGAGCATGGTAGTGGCAATCTAGGTGGAACTAACACTTTCCGAACGCTCGGTAAAAAGGCTGGGTTGGCCGTAACAATTATGGACATTCTTAAAGGGACATCAGCCACTTTGTTAGGTTTGCTTCCATTTTTTGCTTCAACAAACGTGCATCCTCTTATTTTAGGGGTAGTTGCTGTCATTGGACATATTTATCCTGTGTTCGCTGGGTTTAAAGGCGGAAAAGCAGTGGCTACATCAGGTGGGATCCTATTAGGCTATAACTGGCCGATATTTGTAATCTTAGTTGTAGGATTTTTTATTATATTAAAAATAACAAAAATGGTATCTCTATCCTCTATGTGTTTAGCCATCATTGCACTCATCTACTCTATTGTTTACTATTTTACGGTCAAAGAAGATTGGCCACTAATCGTAATCGTATTTTTACTTGCAATCTTTATTTTCTATCGTCATCGTTCGAATATAGAGCGCATTAAAAATGGAACTGAGCCAAAGGTCAAGTGGATTTAACTATTTAATCGAAGCATCCTGTTGCTAAAGAGTTAAACAAATTCTTTGCGGAACCTATTAAAAAGCTTTAGACTAAACCCATGAAAAACATCGTAAAATTTAAAGAAAGCTTGGTGGTTCGCATGAAAATCAATATCTCTGGAGATGCTTTAAAATGGTTCCGCGAGGAAATGGAAGCAGAAAAAGGAGACAAAATTCGTTTCTATGCTCGATATGGAGGCTCAAGTCCAATACAAGAGGCTTTCTCACTAGGTGTGACAAAGGATACTCCATTCGAACCATCTGTAACTCTCTTACATGAAGAGATCATGTTCTTTATAGAAGAGAGAGATGAATGGTATTTCACTGGACATGACCTTTATGTTTCATTTAATGACCAATCAAATGAGCTTGAATATTCCTATAAAAAAGCTAGATAGCCAAAGGGAGTAACGTTTTCAAAAGCGTTACTGCCTTTTTTAATGAAAAGGCTATTTAAATGGCTTGGTTTGATATTTCGTGAGATGGTTTTGTTTATAGTGTTACCCTTAAACTAACTTCATAGGTTAGTTTAAGTAGAATTGAGCATTATTACGTTGAATACTTTAGGACACATATTTACTTATCCTTCTTCCACCCATAAATAAATATAATTAAACTTATTATAAAAAAAACGGAAAAAAATAATTTGAAAAGTATATGCGTGGTTACTGCTTCGGATACTTCTCCCGTCATTTGTCCAATCCGCAAACATGAATAAATAAATCCTAATGATAATAAGAAAACAAAACCCATTGCTTTGTATGAAAATGAAATCATAATGCAGCCTCCTCTTCTGGTAAATTTTATCATATGGATGATGTATTATATAGACAGTATTATGATAAAGGTACTTAATCAAATAAGGGGTTGTGTTAGCAAAAATCAATATCAAAGTAAAATGAGCCAGGAGAAAATATCCTAGCTCATTTTTATGTGTATTTTTATAACCTTCACCTTTAGCGTAGCCATTGAAAAAAAGTGCTGATATTAGACATTCCAATGTAAGTATTTAAGGCATTTTTTTTACTGACTGTCCTGGCTAATTTAATAAAAAATCACAATAATCCTTATTGTGGTAAAATTAGAATTATAGTACAATTTGAGGGATTATAGTTTTCACTAATATTTATTTGTTTGGAATATGACTTTTCTAAAAAGAGGGAGGAATTTATCATGCTATTTATGTTAATCGTAAAAGCCTCAAGGAATTCAGAAGCCGGAAATCTCCCGAGCCCAGAGCTCATGGAAGCCATGACAAAATTTAATGAGGATTTAGTGAAGTCAGGCGTACGTGTTATGGCTAAAGGACTACATCCTACTTCCAATGGGATTCGACTCACATTCCCTATACCTGGGGAAAAGCCTGTGGTTTCGGAAGGTCCATTTACGGAGTCACAAGATTTGATTGCAGGGTTTATACTAATTGAAGTGGAGTCAAAAGAAGAAGCGGTTGAGTGGGCGATGAAGATGCCTGACCCTCAAGGATATGGGGAAGGCCAGATTGAATTACGTCAAGTCTTTTAACGAACACCATCTTCTATGAGCTCATTTATACTTAAAAACAATAAATGAGCTTGGATATGACTCCAAGCTCACTTTTATTTTAATGGACGAAATCTTTTTAACTGCTCCAATAAATTTTCTTTTTCCATAATCTCATATTCGTATTTACCAAAAAGATCAAAATGAGGATAACCTTCCTTGTAGTCGATCCATTCTTCCTTTAAGTTATACTGTTTACCCCACTTAATTAGCTTAGTAATATCACAGCAGCCAACCTTGGTAACTGTGTTACATCCAGGAAAGCGTTCATCCAACCAATAGTGAGTAAGAAAAGCGATTTCCTTGTTTTCCACTGACTGTTTCCAATTTTTTAGCTCATCTCTATTAATACCAAAAGCCACAGTTAAGATTCCTTCACGATTTCTTTATATTTATTATCCCAAGCTGCATCTATCTTCGCAAGTGATACTGGTCTAAAATCTTCTTTTCGAACGACTACATGCTCCGTTGTTGCTGTAGAAGACAGCGTGCCATCTGTATGTACAATTTCATAACCATAGGTTGTTCTTAGTCTTCCATGCTTTTCAATCCATGTTCGTACTTTGACTTTATCTCCGTACTTTACCGGTGTTTTATAATTAATATTTACATTGGTTACTGGTGATAAGTATCCATCCTTTTCTAAACCTGCATAAGAGAAACCCAAATCTTGTATAAGCTGAGTTCGTCCCATCTCTAACCAAACTAAATAGTTACCATGATATACTACTCCCATTTGATCGGTCTCTGCGTATCGTACTTCAATTTCTTTTTCACTTATAAACATCTCTTAGTCACCTCAACCTCTATTATACAAAAAGATAGCAAAAAAAGCTGGAAAGTGTTACTCCGCAGCTTTTAAAGCTATCTCTTTTAATAGTTTCTTATTAATTTTACCTACATCTGTCCTCGGCAGTTCTTCTAGAAAATAAATCTTCTTAGGAACCTTATAGCTTCCTAGCGTTACTTTACAATAATCGATCAGCTCCTGCTCTGACACAGATGAGTTAGCACAAGAAATAAAAGCAGTCACACACTCTCCCCATTTTACGTCCTCTAATCCGAGTACAGCTGCTTCCTTTACATTAGGATGCTCCGTAAGGCGTTGCTCTATCTCTAAAGGATAAATATTCTCTCCTCCTGAAATAATCATCTCCTTTTTACGTCCCACTATGAAGAAATCTCCATCCTCGTCAAAGATTGCAAGGTCTCCAGTTTTTAACCATTTGCCCTCAAATGTATTTTCCGTTTCCCCATCATTATTCCAGTAGTGCTTAAAAACGTGTCTCCCTGAAACGTATAGCTCTCCTACTTCATTTGGTTGACAAGATTCCCCATTTTCGTTTATTACTTTTACTTCATTGAATTGCATACACTTGCCTACCGTCCCCTTTTTAAGCATAGCTTTCTCTGGATGGACGAAAAAGTTGTTTGGTCCTGCCTCCGTCAAACCGTAGCCTTCTTTAAACAAAATTCCAATCTCTTCAAACTTATTATAGATCGTGTGAGGACAAGGCGCTCCACCGGATAAAAAACACTTAACTGTAGGGAAAAGCGACTTATTGATATACTCTGTTTCTAACATCGCTTGATACATCGTCGGCACAAACAAAGACAGAGTAGTCTTGTAGGAGTCCAAGTATTTTAAAGCTTCCTCTGCTTGAAACTTGTTACCTGTGACCACGGTACCCCCCGCCATTAAAATAGGTATGCATAATGCGTTTAGTCCTCCAGTATGAAACATAGGCATATAGTTTAGTGTACAGTCCTCTTCGTTTAATCCCCAGCTGATGATTGTATTGATCGCATTCCAATTGACATTGTCAAAGGATAGTACTGCTCCCTTAGGACTTCCAGTTGTCCCGCCTGTATAAATAATGAGCCAAGGATCATCCGGTTTCCAATCCGTGTTCAGATGAAAGTCACTATTATTGGTGAGTGTTATACTCGACAAAATAATTGTTTTAAAGGTAGGGAAAAATGTACTTAAGTATCTATGCTCGTCATCGTAAATGACGGCCACTGGCGAACAATTATCTAGTATATATTGTAATTCTTTGGTGCTTAACCGGAAATTTAACGGCACATAGATAAGTCCTTTCAAACCACAGGCAAACAATAATGCAAATAGTTCTATTCTATTATGAGAAAGAACCACGATTCTCTCCCCAACTTTGTATCCTTGTTGCTCAAAATAGTTGGCCCATCCTCTTGCTTGTTCCCATAATGTTTCATAGGTCCATTCCTTGCCGCTACTACTATCTATTAAAGCCTTCTTAGTTGGAGAGAGGATAGCCCTTTTATAAATCCATGCTTGTTCAGATAACATTTTGGCAACGCCCTTTCCTTACATCATGATACCGCCATCTACTTGTAGTACATGCCCGTGAACATAATTAGATTCGTCGGAGGCTAAAAATAAATATGCATTTGCAATATCGCGTGGTTCTGCTAGTCGTTGGAGAGCCACAACAGACTGCATCTGTTCAATAATTTTCTCAGGCATTTTCGCTACCATTTTCGTTAAAGTGAACCCAGGTGCTACTGCATTCACATTGATGCCTTTTCTTCCTAGTTCTTTTGCCCATGTCTTCGTCATTCCTACGACCGCAGCCTTTGAAGCAGCGTAATTGGTCTGACCTACGTTTCCATAAACTCCACTAACGGAGGAAGTATTAATTATTTTCCCAAATCGATTTGCTACCATGTGTGGAACAACTGCCTGCGTGCAATTGAATACACCTGTTAGATTGACATCTAACACTCGACTGAAATCTTCTTCCGTCATTTTAGTTAGCATGGCATCACGAGTGATCCCTGCATTATTTATCAAAATATGAATCTCTCCAAACCGTTCAATCGTTTGTTCCACCATTGCATCAACACTTTTTCGATCTGCCACATCCACCTGGACAAAGAATGCGGAATATCCTTGTTCTCTTAATTCATTTTCTAGAGATTTGCCTGCCTGATAATCGAAATCAGCCAAAACTACTTTTGCTCCTTCTTCAACAAACCGTTGAACAGCCGCGGACCCAATACCGTTAGCGGCTCCAGTAATAATTGCTACTTTATCTTGAAGTCTCATAATTATTTTTCCCCCTTTAAAAATGGTTCGACAGCACTTAACAATTGCTCCAAATCATCAATTAAGGGAGAATGGCCGCAGTTAACTAAAGGGATATATGTAGCATTGTCACCCAAATCTGCAACGATTTCTTGTGTCATTTGCTCTGATACTACATAATCTCGATCTCCACGAAGAACAAGAACTGGTATGGTTATATCCTTTGCCTGGTTTGTTCCTTTTGCGGCTCCATTATGCTCTTTACCAATATTAAATATATTTAAGCTGTGATACACATCAGCTAAATTTCGTTGTGTCAGCATATCGTCTAGATATTCTTCATATAATTGCTCATTCGGTTTACTTTGTGTATAGATTGCAGCATTCCATACAGCCCTTAAGCCCTCTTTGTTTTTTGTATCATACAATCCTTGCATCGCCTTCGTTTTTGATGGGTCTTCCTCGATTTGCTCAATTGTTTGTAGCCTTTCATTATAGTTAGGGGTGCCATCTGCATTCGTACCGAAGAATGGATATCCTCTCGTGGATGCTGACGCCAATAGAACCAGCTTTTCACAATACCCAGGAAAATCAGCAACAAACTGCATACATACTGCGCCCCCAGTAGACCAGCCGATCAAGTCAAACTTTTTAATGGAAAGGTGGTCGACAAAATTTTTTAGATCATTTGAAAAATCCTTTATCCCATTTACTCGTGTATGATAAGTAGAGCCTCCAAAACCTCTCATATCCAAAGCGATTACAGTAAATGAATCATCCAAAGCATCCATTAGTAGATCCCAATGCTTTGATGACGTCATATTGCCATGAACAAGTACGAGGATCCGTTTACCTCCTGCTCTTTCCCTATAAGTAATTGACTCCCCATTTGCCAATGTTACTTTTTGCAATGTCATGTTCATATATTTCTCCCTTCAATTCCCCATTTAATAACTATTGCTCCCCACGCGTAGCCAATGCCAGCACTTACTAGAACAACAATATCTCCACTTTTTATTTTCCCTGATTTTTCAGCCAATTCCAATGATATAATTTGATCCATTTGTCCGACGTGCCCATAATCACTTAAATAAATAGATTGTTCGGTATTCAAACCTAGCTCACCTAGGACATAATCATGTGCAGACCTTTTCATGTGAAGGATGGCAAGATAATCGATATCCTTGTCACTGTATCCGCTTTTCAAAAGCGCATTCCTAACAACCTTTAAAAAATTGTCCATCGATTTTTGTTCTAGTCTTGCCTTCATGCCCTCGGGATCCATTACATCTAATCGATACAAACCATTCTCCAAATGCTCAGGTGATAAAGGTTGCTTAGTTCCTCCAACAGGCACCAATACATCCTCTGAAAAAGAGCCGTCCGTGATAATATCCGTCTCTAAAACAGTATTTTTCTCGTAATCTCTTTTTAAAATCATTGCTGCTCCACCTGCGCCTAGGTTGAACATGAAGCGCGTCCGGTCATTTGTATAGTCAATAAAGTCACTGTTCCTGTAACCTCCCGCAAGCAAAACTGTTTGGATAGAGGGATCAGCGAGCATCATGCTCTTTGCTACTTTCATTGCCATAATAGTTGTTCCACAACGTAGCGCCACATCAAAACCCCACGCGTGAAAGGCGCCAAGCTCTTCTTGAATCTTTATGGCAGCTGTCCAAAGAGGATATTCCTTGTGCTCTTCCCCGATATAGATGATTAGATCGATAGATTTGGGATCCACATTTCCTTTTTGCAATGCTTTCTCCGCTGCCCATATTCCCATTGCAACTGTATGATCATCTTTACCTGGAATTGGCTTTTTTGAAATACCCATTTTGTTTTTGACTACTTCAATAGGGAGTTTGGAACGGAATGCGATTTCTTCAGCAGTCATTATATCTGTTGGAATATATATTCCAGTACTGACAATCCCTATCGTCATTTTGCTAACTCCCTCCTTTTAGTAGTCACTTCCACATTACTTTTTTTGTTTTTCCGTTTCCAAAAAGCATATTGAATGGTTCCAACTATGCCTCTAGGGAAGAAAATAACGGCGAGAATATAAACAATACCGAAGAATATTATCCATCTTTCAAAAATCGGATGTTCCTTAGCTAGCCCAGAAAGATAATGCTGTGCTAATTCAATAACTCCTGCTCCTATAATAGGACCAATAAGTGTGCCTACACCGCCTATAATTGTCATTAATAATGCATCAAGTGTGATATCCATCGTCAGTACACTGGTGTTGACAAAGCGTAACGATATCGCATATAACGATCCCGCTAGACTGGCAATTACCCCGGCAACTACTGAAGCAATTACCTTATAATAGAGCGTGTTGTATCCAAGTGACTTTGTTCTTTGCTCGTTTTCTCTAACTCCAATCAACACTTTACCTAGAGGAGAATTTACAAATCTTCTTAGGAATAGATAAACTAGGACTAGGCACCCTAATACCAACAGATAGAAAACCATGCGATCTCTAAAAATTTCAGGAGCTCTAAATGTAAAGCCATCATTTCCATAGGTAAGAGTTCTCCACTTTTCTGCAAGGACAAGAAATAGTCCCGATACCGCCATTGTAAGCATGGCAAAGAAATGGCTTTTTAGACGTAGCGTTAACAATCCAACTAAAAAGCTAATAACCCCTGCAATAACCATACCTACAGCAATGGAAAGTATAAACATTCCGACTGTTGACTCAAAGTGATTTAACATAATAGCCGTGGAATATGCTCCCATACCGAAGAACATAGCATGACCAAAGGATACAATTCCTGTATAACCGAGCAAAATATCATAGCTCATCGCTAATATGGAAAAGATGAATATTTGAGTCAGCAGAATAGTCCATGTTCGAGAATCTGAGACAAATGGAAATATGGTAAATGCAGCGATAATTAACAACAATACGCCATGTTTAACTTGAAATGTAGATTTTAACTTCATCCTTGTATCATC
This sequence comes from Psychrobacillus sp. FSL W7-1493, assembly GCF_038004905.1. Taxonomy (NCBI): domain Bacteria; kingdom Bacillati; phylum Bacillota; class Bacilli; order Caryophanales; family Bacillaceae; genus Psychrobacillus; species Psychrobacillus sp. FSL W7-1493. The sequence goes on from NZ_JBBOSB010000001.1 coordinate 2,072,134, forward strand.
CTTTCGCTGTAAACAAACCTTGTGGACGGAAGATTAATACGACTGCCATAAGCAGCATATTTACCGCAAGAGATAGAGCTGGAACATAATACGCCATGAAGCTCCCTGACAAACCTACTAAAATAGCTGCCATTAATGATCCTGGAAAGCTACCCATCCCTCCAATGACTACTACAATGAAGGCTAATATTGCATACTCCATGCCCATTTCAGCGTATACCACACCTGAATAGGGTGCCATCAAAGCACCACCTAATGCTGCAAGTGCTGCACCTGTCATAAAAACATATAAAAAAACCTTTTTTATATTTATACCTAACGCCTGCACCATTTCCTTGTTCATAACACCAGCGCGTACAGTTAGACCGATTTTTGTTCGTTTTAAAATGAATTGGAAAATACCAAACACGATGAATCCAATGGTGATTATAAATAAACGATATTTAATAATGATGACATCCCCAACCTCCCAGCTTCCAGCTAACAGAGGAGGTACTTTTGCTGGAATTTGGTTTGGTCCGAAAACGACCTTCAGCATTTCAGAAAGAACAATCATGAAACCTAGAGTAATTAATATTTGCTGTACGTGGTTTCCGTAAACAGGTGTGATAATTAGCTTTTCGGTTATAAATCCCAATAAAGCTCCCGTTAAAATAGCTCCTATCAGAGCTAAGGTAAAGCTATCGGTCAAACTGTAAAACCATACTCCAGAAAAAGCACCCCAGGCAAATAAGCCTCCATGTGCAAAGTTTAAGACATCCATTAACCCAAATATTAAGGTTAATCCAGCTGCCAATAAAAATATCAACATGCCAGTTGCCAATCCGTTTATTAATAAATTGATGATCAACTCCATATAGCTTCCTCCTTTACCCGATACCGAGGTATTTTCTCTTCAATTCTTCATCTTGGATTAGCTCACTCATTTGTCCCGATTGAACAGTTTCTCCATCATCGATTAGTGTATATGTATCCCCGACTTTACTTGCCATCATAAAATTTTGTTCTACCAGGATAATAGTAGTCTGTTTCTTCATCTCTATTATTGCTTCCATCACCTTTTCAATAACGACCGGTGCAAGACCTTTTGAAGGTTCGTCTATTAATAGAAGTTTACTTTCATTAACGAATGCCCTAGCCATTGAAAGCATTTGTTTTTGTCCTCCTGATAAATGCCCTCCATCCTTCTTCCAATACTTTTTAAGATCCGGGAATAGCTCTAGTACATATTCCTGCCTTTCTTTTGCTGCATCATCTCCCTTTCGCATTGCCACCTTTAAATTTTCCTCAACCGTTAACGCTCCGAAAATACCTTGATCCTCGGGTACATACCCGATACCACTTGAGGCAATCTGATGAGTAGCGTGCGAGGCAATTGAAGAGTCATCGTATTTTATGATTCCTTTGGAGGCAGGTGTAAGGCCCATAATCGTTTTTAAAGTGGTCGTTTTCCCTGCTCCATTTCGACCTAGCAGCACACTCACTTCTCCTTCCCTCGCTTCAAAAGAGACTCCTTGCAAAATGTGGTATTGACCAATATAAGTGTGTACATTTTCTAATTTAAGCAAGGTGTTCATCGTATAAACCTCCCAAATATGCATTTTGAACGGTTTCATTGTTCATGATTTCATTGGGGCTACCATCAGCAAGCAGCCTTCCATTGAACAAAACCATAATAGAGTCGGAGAGATCCAAAATCATATCCATCTTATGTTCAATCAACAAAATGGTTTTGTCTCCCTTTTGTTTAATCTGCTTAATCACATCTAATATAGCTGGAACCTCCTCTAAAGACATACCGGCGGTCGGCTCATCCAACAGCAGCACCTCTGTATCTAAAGCAAGAAGCATGGCAATTTCTAATTTTCTTTTTTCCCCATGAGAAAGCTCATTTGCAAAGGCATATGCTTTTTTAGACAATAAAACCATCTCCAGCAGCTGTTCTGCCTCTTCCTGAAATTTATGGTAGCTACTAAAATGACGAAGCATCTGATAACGGACTTTTTGTTTCGATTGCACCGCAAGCCTAACATTTTCCATGACCGTAAGATTTGGGAATACATTAGTTATTTGAAAGGATCTACCTAAGCCTTGTCGCGTCCTCTCGATAGAAGAATACTTAGCCAAAGATTGACCTTTATAAAATACATCTCCTTCTGTTGGCTTCAATTCACCACTAATTAAATTAAAAAAAGTTGTCTTTCCAGCTCCATTTGGACCAATAATGGATTTGAAATGTTTTTCGGGCATAACAAAATTCACATGGTCTACTGCAATTTGACCTCCAAATTTAATCGTCAGGTTTTCCGTTCTTAATATAGGTTCCATTCGAATTGACTCCTCTCTTAAACACTAACCTTGCTTTAGAAAAGATCTATAACAAGGTTAGTTTTATTCCTAATCCATGTTAGGCAGTCAGTTTCTTCAATTCTTTAATATCGTTACTTCTTGTTTATAATTGGTGGCTCCGTTTCTTCTGGTGACAATTCTCGAATCAGAACTGGTACGGGGTATGGGATGCCATCCTGTTTTTCTAGCTTAATAGAATATAAAGATTGAAGTGCCTGATGATCTTCAGCACGGAACGTCATTTTTCCTTTTGCAGTTTCAAAAGACATACCTTCCATCAACTTAATGAGCTCATTGGCATCTGTATTACCCTCAGATTTTTTTAATGCTTCTACAATGGCAATGGCTGCTGACATACCACCAGGAGTGAAAAGATCTGGGACATCTCCATTGAAACGTTTTTTATGCTCCTCAACTAACCAATCATTAATTTCATTGTCTGGTAATGTGTGATAATAAACCGAGAATCCCTCCATACCAATTAACGGCTCCATAATAGATAGAGCAGGGATATCTGGTGCACCAGTAGAGATTTTTATTCCTTTATCCTGCAATTTTAAGTCAGCAATTTGGTTCCAAGGTGAGTTAGCACCAGCCCAAACGACGAAAAGATAATCTGGTTTCGCTTGAATTACCTTTTGTAGGTTAGATGTGAAATCTGTTGCAGCAGGGTCAGCGTATTCCTCTAATACAATTTCTGCCCCCAGCTTTTCAGCTGCTGCTTTAAACGCTGTGACTCCATCCCAGCCGAAGGAATAATCTGGTGCGAAGGTCGCTATCTTCACTCCTTCTTTAGCAATCGCAGCTGCTCCTGCCACTGCATCCTGAGAAGAATTACGAGCCGTACGGAATATATATGGATTAAATTCAGAACCCGTGATACTATCAGCTACAGCAGGTTCTACGATCATAATCTTTTCATATTCCTCTGCAAGTGGCAGTACAGCTAACGTATCCCCAGAACTAGAGGAACCAACTAAGAAGTCTACTTCATCCTCTTCCAAAAGCTTCGTGGCTTTTTGAACAGCAACCTCAGGTTTAGTCTCTGTATCCTCGTAAACAACCTCAATTTTCTTGCCAGCTATCTCCATTGTCCCGCCGGTCGCATACTCTAAACCAAGTTCAAAACCGTTTCTAGTTTGCTTCCCGTACGATTCAAGTGCTCCAGTCAACGAAGCAAGTACACCAATTTTAATAGTCTCTCCTTCCTGCACCTCGCCTGAAACAGGAGTAGTTTCACCTGATTCTTCACTAGACTCGACAGAATCATCACTACAAGCTGCACTAAAAAATAAAACCAATAATAGCGTTAAAAATAGAACCCATTTTTTCAATGTTTTTAACCTCCCGATTATTTTTGTAAGCGTTCTCATGCTTCGTTTTAACTGTACAAAATCGGAGTTACATATAAGTTACAAAGTTCTTGGCTAGGCCAAGCATGTAAAATGAAAAAAAGCTTCGAAGATTTTACTGTACGTAAATTTTCGAAGCCTTTTTTAAGTTTTATTCGATAGCAGATAATTCATGGTCGATAATTTCTTTTATTTTTGTCGTGCCTATTGCACCATTGCTAAAGCTATTCGATTCGCGCCAGTAGACTTGTCTAAAATGAATGTCATTGTGTAACTCAATTTGCAAAAAGACTCTAGAACCATCCCTTTCTATAGATTCAACATCTTCTAGTGTTAACGTGTTCCATGTATCAATAAACTGTTGAACCGACTCCGGACCGAACTCGTGTATTCTTCTTCCATCCTCTGTACTTTCAATATATATTTTGCTGACCAACCCTTCTAACGGGTAAAGTTCTCCAGCTGTTTTTGCTTTTTTATTGGTTTCTACTACAAATACCTTGTCATTTACTTGCACCGCTAAAGATGCTGGAATTCCCTTTATCTCGTAAATTGATGACCCTTTCTCCGCGTAGGTCGCATCTCCGTTTATCATCTTATGATTACTACATGCACTACCTGCCATCTTATAGGTAACCTCACCGAGTTTGTTACCTGTTTCGATTGATAAGGTCAATTCTTCATCAGACGGCTCAGGAAAATGATGCATATACTTGATGTCATTAATCATAACCATATCAATCCATTCGATTTCCGCGTCTGGACAACCAAATGATGAAACAGAATTTGTAACCACAGTAATTGGAGCTGTATTACAAGCGGATAAAGACATACTTAAAAAAATAAAAAGTATTACTTTACTTAATTTCAAGAATTCCCCTCCTATAAATTAGATGAATTTAGTAAAGTTAGTGAAGCTTAAAATATTTATACCCTTAAAAATTTATCCATAATTGATAATCATCTCATACATTTGAATAGTCGTTTGCATAGGTTCTACGTGAAGCTCCTCGTGCAAAGTTGCTACACAGCGTTCATACCATTTAACGGCCTGTGTTCTATTTTGTAGCTGATAATAAGCAAACATGAGTAAACGATAGGCCTCTTCCCACGTATGATCTAAGTGGATAAGCTTCTGTGACCAGTAAATTGTCTTCTCAAAGTCCTTCAAACGTGTACTCGTTTGCGCTAATCTTTCTAATACCAATATATACTGTTGTTCTGTTTTCTCCCGTTCATGGGAAATCCACTCAATCGCTGTCTTTCCTTCTAGAAGACTGCCATTATAAAGTCTCACTGCCTTCAATAGATGCTCTAATGCTAAGGAAGCATCTTTTTCAAGCATACCAAGTGTAGCGTAATCATTAAAAGTTTCTAAATCACTTCTCACCACTGCCTCTGGGTTTAGTCTATACATTGATTGCTTTCGGATTATAAAATATGATTCTCCCCTAGCTTCTCTACTTGGTTCGATAACTTTGAGCAATGCGTTTAAAATAACCTTAAAATCTCGATCAGATGATTTTTCATCGGCGTTTTCTTTCCATAAGCTTCTTATTAATTCTTCTTTAGGTACAAAACGACTTTTATTCAAATATAAATAAGTAAGAAGTTCCTTCGATTTTTCCCTTTGCCACTTTCTTTCCTCTACTTCATGAATTCCCATATATAAAGTAAAGGAGCCTAAAAGTTGAAGTCTTAAAGAATATCCAGGATAGGCAATCTCCTCTCGTATAACTAATTTTTCTCTCAGCGTTTGTAAAAAAGTATCTTTATTTTCTGTTAGAAGTAAGCCTTTTTTTATAAGGGGAAAATTTATCTGTAAGTCGACTGGACCAAATACTGTTTCTTTCAGTAAAAAGAAAAGAAAGTTATTTTCAACACATATTTTTGCGAATGTAACCATGGAACTTATAAATAACTCACTCATATGAAGGTCAGCATAAATACGAGAAAGCCAATAATTACTGGTCATTTCTCCGTATATATCTCCGTTTTCATAAAATAATGCTGATGCCTCCTGACACCTTGCTTCTGCCTTATCTAAATCTTCATTTTCATAATAAACAATGGACAGACCAAGCATTATATATGCAGATAACCAATAATCATTACTTCTGATTGTTTCACGTAATCCCATTTCACCATAACTAATAGCTTCCTGAAATTTTCCTTGCCTGGACTTTAAAATGGAAAGTCCCAAGTAAGGCTCAGCTTTAGCTCTCGAAACATTCAAATCTTCCATACGTTGAACAGCTTTTAAATAAAGTGCTTCAGGAGTATGGAGGTCAAATGGATTATGTAATATTTCCGCATGACCTTTTCTAATCCATCCCACCGCTTCAACAAAGCCTGATTTTTCCTTAATGCCAGTTTCAATTCCTTTGTTTGCTGCTTTTTTCGCTTTTTCTGTGTCCCCTGTCAATGAGTAAATGAAGGAGAGCAGTAAGGCGGTTTCACGATGAGAATCCGGTATTGCTAGTTCATCCTCTAGTCTCATCTCTAGAACTCGTACAGCATCATTTAACATTCCAGTTCTTAAATAAATTCGGGCATCCAAGTTACCATTTCTTAAAATAAATGGATCTAATTTTTCCCTTGTTACCCACTCGCTGGCATCTTTCGACCTGCCTAAATTAACTAGATTCTCCGCATGGAGTCTTTTTAGAGAATTCTGCTCGTCATTTGATATTTCTTTACTATCATTTGCCCATTTAATAGCTTCCTCTAAAAATGATTTTGCTAATGCTGGTTGAATCGTATCTAGATAAATATGGGCAATCCCTGCATTAGCTCTGCTCATGAAAAGAATATTCTGCTTTGCCTGAGCCATTGCTAAGCACTTTTCATATGATTTCCTCGCTTTTTCATAAAACGCTCGATATCGATGACATTCCCCCTCAAAATAATAGAGTTCATAAAAATGTTCTCTAGTAGAAGGAGATAAATGATCCTTCATCAACTCCAGCAGCCAATCGAATTGACCAGCCAAAATCATTGAGTTGGCGTTCGGAATAATCATTTCAGCTAAAAATTGCTCGTTTTTAGATTTTACGGCGTGATATATAGCTTGGACGATGTTATTTTTCTCTTTAAAAAAATTAGCTACTTCTTTATGTGTTTCATAAAAACCTATAGAATTCGTATGGAGCCACTTATCTTCTAGAAATTGTTGAAACAAAGCGTGAAACCTATAAGTATTGGAATCACTTAACTTTTGGATAAAAGAATGACTAGAGGTTAACATCTCAAACTGAGCAAATTCTTCCTTTCCAAAGAATTCATCTATTTCTTCAGCAGAAAAAACAGGAAATATACTGAAATTCAATAAAGAAAGTTGATCTTTTGGTGACATATTAGAAAATACTTCTTCAGAAAGATAGGAAAACAAATCATTAAGCGCAAAATTAGTAAGATTTGCTATCGTTTTCTCAGATTCTACTAATTGAACAGCAATCAATTGGATGGCAATCGCCCATCCCTCCGTTAGCTTTAATACATTTTCAGCTTCAATGTTAGTAATCGACTTTTCATGATAATCTTCAAAGAACACTTGAATTTCTTCCTCGCTAAACATAAAATCCTGTTCTTTTAGCTCAACTAGTTGACCATTTAACTTAAGCTTGAGCAACACAGTCCACTTCGGTCGAATCCGAGAAGCTATAACGAGATTAATAGAGGGAGGAAGAAATTCTATTATTTTTTCGATTACATAATTTATATGAAATACATGGTCAACTAAATGATAATCATCTAAGACAATGGTAAAAGGTGTATTAATTATGGCTAGTTCATTACAAAATAGAGAATACCACCTAGTCAATTCTGTCTCCTTTGGGTATATGAAATGAATATTGTCTTCTAGTAGACTACTTCCGAACGTTGGAACCACTCTTCGTATGCTATGCACTAGATAACGTAGAAAAGGAAGAATATTATCGTCCTCCTCGGATATTGAATACCATGAAAACGCTTCCTTGGTGTCGTAGAAATATTGAGCAAGCGCAGAGCTTTTTCCAAATCCTGCACCACTATGTAAAAGACAAACCTTTTTATCTGCTTTACTTTTTAACTTTTTAATTAGAGAGGACCTTCTCATGTAATTAGAAGAAGGAATCGGTGGTGTAAGCTTGGATACTAATATTGTTGGTTGTTCCATCGAATCCCCCCTAAAGAAACCGTTTATTTAAACATATCCTAACATAAAATTTAATTGAATAGATAGATAATTACAGTTATGCTAAATTATATGAATTTTAGAAAAGGGGTTATAAAATGAGTTTTCCAGTATTAATGACAGAGAGATTAAATTTAATAGAAATAAATGAAGAGCACGTGCCTAGCATTTACTCCATTTTTTCCAATGAAGAAGTCATTCAATATTACGGAATGTCCCCATTAACTAGCATCGACCAAGCAGCAACAATGGTAAAATCCTTTGCGAATGGGTTTGAGCAAAAAAGATCCATGCGTTGGGGAATCGTTTGGCAAGAAACAGGAGAATTGATAGGTACAGTAGGGTTAAATAACCTATCCTTAAATAGCAAAAGAACTGAAATCGGCTATGATCTATTGCCCGCTCATTGGAGAAAAGGAATTGTGACTGAAGCTGTAGAAGCAGTGATTGATTATTGCTTTAAAGAATTAAAACTTTTTCGTATAGGGGCTGTAACCTTCCCTCAAAATGAGGCATCATTCTCCTTACTATTAAAAATAGGCTTTGAAAAAGAAGGTGTCTTAAAAGGTTATCTATATCAAGATACCGAATCACATGACGCTTTTATTTTTTCTATTACCAAGCCTGAATGGAGGAAATAAGTAAATAACTTGTATTAGCTTTTTCATGAAAAAACTTCACGTAAAAAGCAGGGAGGAAAATAAAATTGAGACTATCTGAAATCCATCCAATTTTCTATCACTTACGTATTCAACAGAAAAGATTAGTCAGGTCACTAATCAATTTAAAAAATGGGCAAAAGTTAGCTACCAGCAAGTTACTGTCAACCACATTTCCATACACTTGCAAAAAACACCAATCATTGTTGAGAAGGACATTAGGTGAAAGCGACCCTCAATTGCAAGAAAATAAAATAACAAACTTGAAGATTGCTGCTAGTAAAATAGATGGAATCATCATCAAACCTGGTGAGAGTGTTTCCTTTTGGAAACTTGTTGGAAAAACTACAAAAGCAAAAGGCTATATTGAAGGTATGCAGCTCTCCAGAGGAGAGGTGAAGAAGGGAATTGGCGGTGGGATATGTCAGCTTGCAAACCTCTTATATTGGATGGTGCTACACACACCTCTTGTTGTTACCGAAAGACATCATCATAGCTTTGATCCTTTTCCTGACTCGGGACGTACGCTTCCTTTTGGTAGTGGAGCCAGTGTTTTTTACAATTACGTTGATTTACGATTTTATAATCCGACACCTAACTCATTTCAAATAAAGGTTTGGGTAACTGATAAACACTTGAAGGGTGCCATTTTCTCCAAAGAAGAAATGCCATATTCATATCATATTGATGAAAGAAATCATCAATTTTTAAAACAAAACGGGAAAAATTTTCGTCAAAACGAGATTTGGAGAAAGATTATCGATAAAAGAACAGGACAAATGATAAAAGAAGAGTTGCTAATCCATAACTTTTCGGAAGTGAAGTATCCTATACCAGATTTGGCTCATGTAGAGAATTGTTAAAGAATAAGGCTATGTTAAAGGGTAGGGTTGATTTATGATCCAAAGAAATCTTAGATCAGAGAGTAGCATTGATTTTTCGCACCAGCCGGACGCTTTCCTCGGGGTGAGCGATAAGCCATCACCCATCGCTTACGTGCGTGGTTGTGCTGTCTTATCTGTCTCCCTCATCCCGTAGGAGTCGTCGTCTGGCGCTCCTATCAATAAATGGGAACAGCTTTAGCATCGATAAATCGATAATAAATTTACTCGCATAAACAAAGCTAAAAAACTGTCACCAACTCCAATTTCAGCATCTATTTATGTTCTTAATAGCCATTTGAAAGTTCAATTGTTTATGTTTACAGTCACTATAAAAAAGAATTATTAGTCAAAACCAACCAATAACTTTAACAAAGCTAAGAATAACTAAATCTTAGACACAGTTGTTTAATGAAATCGACAATATAAAAGATAAGATTTGTACCATATAGTTTCGTATATTTTTGCTCTAGGTGGAAGCTTTTGGGTGTGTTATGATCTGTTATCTACTTAACTCCCTCGCTAGTTACCACCTACCTCTACAAACCTATATAAACGAAATGTTCATTCATAGTTGGGAGTTAACCAACCAAAAATGTTGTAGAGCTGCTCTTATTGAAATATCCATTCGTTATACTCGCCTCTTTTTTTCTGTAGCTGCCAATCCGTTTTTAAAAAGTAATTGTTAAATTCAGAAGCAACTGGGCAGAGAGCAAGAATAGGTGCAGCCTTTATAAAAAGTAACATTTTTTTTAAAATCCCTTTACCACGATGCTCTTTGCTTATAGCGAATTGATAAAGCGAGATAGTATTATTTGTTTTCTTTGGATAAAACCGCATCGCTCCAACTATTTCACCATCTACTACTGCTACAACCATTTGATTTCTTCTAATGGCTGCTTGTATGCCAAGAGGACACAAAAACTCAGCGGAGTATAGCTCGCTGCTAATAGGATTTAAATGCTCTATAAAAAAGGAATTTACTTTATGTATTTCAGTTGGTGAAGCCATTATTATCCTCATTCATTGCCCTCCCTTAAGAATTAATCCATGCTTGATATATTTCACCGATGATACCATCTAGCTGATGAACACCGAGATCCGCGTTTGTCATGATCACAGCACCTTTGTTTAAATATGGAAACGCCACCATCATACTTTGATAGCCTACACCCCACCCAAGTGATGTAATTTCTAGCTCATTCCCTACTTTATCAAGAAACACACTAAGTCCAGACCATTCTTTTCCTCCTTGGGAAGTAATCAATTCCTTAGCAACCGTTGAAGAAATGCCTGTTATGCTTTCTCCTTTTAGTGCATTCATTAGCTCTTGGACTAGCTTGGCAATATCTTTAGATGTAGACCATAATCCTGAAGCAGCTGAGTATGGATAGATCGTATATTTATCCTCTACTACGTCTCCGTGCTTGCTGTGACCACATGAAAAGGTTTCCTTACATATACTAGACGAACTAATAACATATTTACTATTTTCCATATTTAATGGTCGAAAAATGAATTTATCCATTACTTGAGGAAATGGCTTTTTTAGAACGTCTTCTATAATTTGCTGAATGATACAATATCCTGCATCTGAATAATGAAATTCACTTCCAGGTTCATATGTAACATTTATAGGGTAAGCATTGTAATGACTTTCTCCTTCCAAAAGTTTGATCATTGATGGGGCTCTATAATTTGAATTTAGCTCTGCAAAACTATTAACAGGATCTTTAATACCCGACTGATGGCTTAGTAAGTTCCGTAGTGTCACCGATTTTAGTTTTGTAAATTTATTTTCGGGTAAATCCAACTTACAAGTTTCTTATTTATATCTTCATCTAGGTTAATTTTCCCTAATTCGGTGAGCTTCATGACTAGCATTCCAGTTAAAAACTTGCTTATCGAACAAGCGTTAAAAAGTGTATCTTCTTTAATTTTTTTCTCACATCCCTTTTCTAAGGAGCCTTCATTGACACCCTCACTTATTTGCCCTTGAACAATAAATGTAATGCTTATACCAGGTACCTTATAAAATTTCATTCGCTCTGCCAGCTCAAAATCCTCTATTTTCATAAAATCCCCCCATTATTTAGATACTAACACGAATATACGTTCTTATAAAGAATATTTTGTTAATTCATACAAGAAAACGTAGGCACCTATGTCTGCCCCGACAGGCAAATGGAGAAAAGCGAGGAGGCAGTTACTCAGCCACCGGAGCTTTTATCCATTTGACCCCGAGGGGCAAGGCGATGGAGCTAGACATCAACAAAAGCGGATTCGCCTGTCACTGCCCCGACAGGCAAATGGAGAAAATGCGAGGAGGCAGTTTCTCAGCCACGGGAGCTTTTATCCATTTGACCCCGAGGGGTCAAGGCGATGAAGCTAGACATCAACAAAAGCGGATTCGCCTGTCACTGCCCCGACAGGCAAATGGAGAAAATGCGAGGAGGCAGTTTCTCAGCCACCGGAGCTTTTATCCATTTGACCCCGAGGGGCAAGGCGATGGAGCTAGACATCAATTTATCCACAGGTTCAGAATTTTATAATTTCCTAAACAACAAAAAAAGAACCTAAATCATTTAAGATTTAGGTTCTTTCATCTATTTATTAAGCTTCTAGCATTTTGTTACGTAATACCATTTGAAGGATACCACCATGACGGTAGTAATCTACCTCAACCTCTGAATCGAAACGAGCAAGCACGTTGAATTCTTTTACAGAACCATCTTCAGCTTTAGCAGTTACTTTCAGAATATCACGAGGTTTAACTCCCTCAGCAATGTTAATGCTGATTTCCTCTTTACCAGTTAATCCTAATGTTTCAGCATTTTCTCCTGGCAAGAAGTTAAGTGGTAGAACACCCATCATTACAAGATTTGAACGGTGAATACGCTCAAAGCTTTCTGTAATAACAGCTTTAATACCTAAAAGATTTGTTCCTTTTGCTGCCCAGTCACGAGATGATCCCATCCCGTAATCTTTTCCACCGATTACTACTAAACCAGTACCTTCTTCTTGGTACTTCATAGCAGCATCATAGATAGACATGATTTCGCCCGTTGGCCAGTAAGTAGTGTATCCACCTTCTGTACCAGGAGCAATTTGGTTACGGATACGGATATTAGCGAATGTACCACGCATCATTACTTCATGGTTACCACGACGTGAACCGTATGAGTTGAAATCACGAATTTCTACGCCATTTTCACGCAAGTATTTACCTGCTGGTGTATCTTTACCGATAGCACCTGCTGGAGAGATATGGTCAGTTGTAATAGAGTCACCGAATTTCGCAACTACGCGAAGTCCAGCAAGCGTTTCAATTGAACCTGGCTCCTTAGATAATCCTTGGAAGAATGGTGGGTTTTGAATGTAAGTTGATTTGTCATCAAATGAATACAATGATTCAGTTGAAGTTTCAATTGCATTCCATGCTTCGTTTTCATCAAATACGCGTGCATATTCTTTTTGGAATAGCTCACGAGTAACTACTTTAGAAAGCACTTGGTTAACTTCTTCTGTAGATGGCCAAATATCAGCAAAGAATACTTCGTTGCCATCTTGGTCTTTACCAAATGAATCTTTTTGTAAATCGATGTCAACAGTACCAGCAAGAGCATACGCAACAACTAATGGTGGTGAAGCTAAGTAGTTAGCTTTTACTAATGGATGTACACGGCCTTCAAAGTTACGGTTACCAGAAAGAACTGAAGTTACGAAAAGATCTTCGTCAATAATTGCTTTCTCGATTTCTGGCAATAATGGACCAGAGTTACCGATACATGTTGTACAACCGTATCCAACTGTGTTAAATCCGATTTCATCAAGGAATTTGTCTAGTCCTGAATCTTGTAAATAACCAGTAACAACCTTAGAACCTGGTGCTAATGAAGTTTTTACGTAAGCAGGAACTTTCAATCCTTTTTCTACTGCTTTTTTCGCAACTAAACCAGCTGCAAGCATTACATATGGGTTAGATGTGTTTGTACAAGAAGTGATTGCAGCAATAGCTACAGCACCAGTTGGCATAACAACATCTCTGTCTTCAAATTTAACAGTTGCAGATTTATCAAATTCTTTCTCTGGTAATCCGAAGCCTTGTGTACCTTGAGGAGCTACTACGCTTTCACGGTAACGAGATTTCATATCAGTAAGAGGAATTAAATCTTGTGGACGTTTTGGTCCTGAAAGGTTGGCTTGAATTTCTCCAAGGTCAATTTCAATTACATCTGTATAAACAGGCTCTAAAGCTGGATCAAAGAACATGTCGTTTGCTTTTAGGTAAGCTTCAACTACTTCGATATGCTCTTCTTCACGGCCAGTTAGACGTAAGTATTCAAGAGATTCTTCATCAATTGCGAAGTATCCACATGTTGCACCATATTCTGGAGCCATGTTAGCGATTGTTGCACGGTCAGCAAGTGGTAATTTAGATACACCAGGACCAAAGAACTCAACAAATTTACCAACAACACCGCGTTGACGAAGTACTTGAGTAACTTTAAGCGCTAAGTCAGTTGCAGTAGTTCCGTTTGGAAGATCTCCTACTAATTTTACTCCGATAACTTCTGGGATTGGGAAATAAGAAGGTTGACCAAGCATTCCTGCTTCAGCTTCGATACCTCCTACACCCCATCCAAGTACACCAAGACCATTAATCATAGTTGTATGTGAATCAGTACCTACTACTGAATCTGGGAATGTTTCTAGTGTTCCGTCAGCACTTTCGTTCACATGAACGATTGGTGCTAAGTACTCTAGGTTAACTTGGTGAACGATACCAGTTGCTGGAGGTACAGCACGGAAATTATCGTATGAAGTTTGTGCCCATTTCAAGAAATTGTAGCGTTCTGCATTACGTTCAAACTCAAGATCCATATTTGCTTGTAAAGCTGATGCCGTACCGTATTTATCTACTTGTACGGAGTGGTCGATAACAAGGTCAACTGGAATAGCAGGGTTGATTTTATCTGGATTTCCGCCCATTTCGTTCATCGCAGAACGTAATGCTGCTAAATCAACTACTACTGGTACTCCTGTGAAATCTTGTAGGACAACACGAGAAGGCTTAAATGGAACCTCTGCTTCTGGATCCGCATCTTTACCCCATTTTGCTAATTGTTCAACGTGCTCATCTTTAATTACATATCCATCATGTTGACGTAACACAGACTCTAGTAATACTTTAATTGAGTATGGTAGACGTGATACGTTTGCAATTCCTGCTTCTTCTAAAGCAGCTAAACGATAATAAGTATATTCTTTTCCATTTAGCGTGAAAGAAGTACGGCTATTGTGTAAGCTATCTTTTGCCATTTGTATTCCTCCTAATATCTATTGAAAAGACTCTATTCAAGTAACTTTTCTCCACCATTAATCATAACTTAACTCTAGCGATAAGTAAATTACATTAAAATTATTATAAGTAATAATTAATTCTTATGACCTTTTATCTTTTTAATTGTTTTCTCTAATTGCTTTAAATGTCTTTTTTCATGTAAACCAACGAATGGAAACCACTGCACAAGCGGTACCCTGCCAAATAAGGGATGCTTTAGTGACTTATCTTGAAAAACTTGATAATCATTATTAGCATATACTTTTAATAATTCCATTCTAGCTGCATGTAATTGACTTTTCATCACCTCTTTTGTCTCGTAATCGGGCTTCGGCACGGTATACTTTGGCGCCTTAACTTTGATCAAACGAAGGGTCGAAACCTGAATCGGCTTTTTTTTCGCATGCGGACTATTAGGATCAGCTAACTCCGACTTAATCCCTTTTACAATCGTATTCTCCATTTTGACTAAGTGTTCCATAATCTCTTTTGGTGACCAAGAGTTATTATCCGGTTTTCGATTGAACTCCTCCTCATTTAATGAATCTACAAGTCTAAAAAGCTCTGCACGTATTGTATTGTTTTTTTCAAGAAACATTATTTACCTCCACTACACTATGTTTTGTTTATATCTATTCTTATACCCACTATACAACCTTGCAATCTAATTTCTTTTCACTCTTTATACTTCGCTTAGTTTACTACTGGTATCTATGTACTTTTCAATAGATGAATTAATTGTTTCCCTTTCGTTTGATCGGATACTCTAGGTATTGGTATGCGATAAGGCAATCACCATGGAAACACAATCATTTAGTTTTTCTTATAATGGCGTGTTAATCGTTTTTTTGTTCCATAGTTGGGACCTTCTATAGAAGTCAGTAACCGATTATCCTAGTAATTCAGTTACATTATACTCTTAGAAAGTATATAGAGAAATATGATTATGTTATTTTAGCTTGTGTGTTTCTAAGTAAGTTATTAGTCTCAGAAGTAAATCAGTTGTCATGAATTTTACGGGAAAATAAAGACGGAATATTTAAATTTAAAAGCAAGAGGTTTAACGTCATCTCATGTTGGCTATACAAAGAGTGTAATCGAATTAATAAATATTTGAGGAGATGAAAGAAAATGGGACTAATTTTATACTTAATCATCGGTGGGATCATCGGTTGGCTAGCAGGACTAATTCTTGGTAAGGATATCCCTGGTGGAATTATAGGAAACATTGTAGCTGGTATCATTGGTGCTTGGATCGGTGGAATGATTTTCCCTGATATGGGACCAGTAATTTGGGACATGGCAATTATTCCAGCTTTAATCGGTGCTATTATCCTAGTTGCTATTTTAAGTTTAATCTTGAAAAGTATGCGTAAATAATTTTAATGAAGTTAACACGGATTTAAAAGGTTATTTTTGAAAAAGAGACTGCCCCAAATTTTGATTAATATCAAAAATTGGAGGCAGCCTCTTTTTTGTTGAATTTAAAAGCCTAAGGATCCTTAAAATAGTTTGTTTTGAACTTGAGCTGAAAGGTCGCTCTAATTAGTTCATAAAAAAACCTATTAAAAACTCCAAGGAATCTTTAATAGGTTTTAAATATGAATTTATTTACCTTCTTCAATCAATGTTTCCATATCAATTACAATTTCTTCTTTAGGTACATCTTCGAATCCGGTATAATTTTTCACTGCAATACCGTTTTGATCGATCAAATAAAAACGAGATCCATGAATTACTTGGTCATCGTTTGGATTATTTCGAACAAGCGCTTTAAACGATTGTTCCGCAAATTGGGAGATATATTCTTGAGAATATCCAGTTAAAAGCTCCCAGTTACTTTGATCAGGCACATCAAACATGTCCAAATATTCTTGTAATTTTTCCGGAGTATCAACCTCAGGGTCTACACTGAATCCCACAATCTTATAATCCTCTATACCCTTCTCCTTTAACATTCCTTGTATTTCTGCAAGATTAAATGTCATTGGCGGACAAATTGTTTCACAATTTGTAAAGATAAAAGTAGCCAACCAAACCGTTCCCTTTAAATCCTCTAAAGAAGTTTCTTCGCCTCGTTGATTGTCAAATTCAAATTCTTCTATTTCCCAGTTTGTTTGGGCTTTAAAGTCACTGCTTCCACAACCGGCTAGTACCAATAAGCTTATCATTATAATACCCAATAATTTTTTCATTGCATGACTCCTTTATAACATCCTAGCCTAATCTTAACCAATGTGGATATTACGTTCAACTACTCTGTCTTTTAGATTTCAACAGTTTTGTGTCTATACGTTGCTCAAGGATAACAGTGCATTTTTAATTTCTTCAAGCTTGCTCTCTACTCTGTGCATTAAATAGAATGACACAAAAATAGGGAAGCCTACATCTTGAATAACCGAAAGCCACTGGTCCATAGGGATAACCTCCTTTTCATCTTCTCCAAAAGTACAAGCGACTATAACACTATTTACTAGAAGATCCAAGCCACTCTCCAAACATTCTCTCTGCTTTTTTCCACTCTCCGCTTCAAATTTGAAAAGGTATTAAGAGCTGTTTTCTCTTAATACCCCCCTTACCCATGTTAGATTATTGAATTGACATTACGTTCAACAACTTTAGCACC
Organism: Psychrobacillus sp. FSL W7-1493; assembly: GCF_038004905.1. Classification (NCBI taxonomy): domain Bacteria; kingdom Bacillati; phylum Bacillota; class Bacilli; order Caryophanales; family Bacillaceae; genus Psychrobacillus; species Psychrobacillus sp. FSL W7-1493. The sequence continues at coordinate 2,089,522 of NZ_JBBOSB010000001.1, forward strand.
TTTAATACCGCTCAAACTAAAGCTATCTACATGAAAAGTGTTGCTGTTAATGAGTGATTGCATCCCAGCTTCTATTTCCTCACGTGTCAGATTTTCACGAGGCTCGTCTACTGATAGGGTCAATTCCTTCCCATTAGCTGTTTCAAATTGAAGTTGTAATGTTTTAGCCATGTTTTACCCTCCCTATTTTTAGTTTAAATTAGATGTTTGTACTTTCTCAGCTATGATAAATGGACTTGCGGAAAAACCTGAGAGAATTATTACCGCAGCTTCTAATTGGTCTGCAGTAGCACTAGCCTTTACATTTCGATACGTTTTTGACTTTGTTTTTAACTTACCGTTTTCACCCATACCAGCTTCAAAAGTAATTCTTAATACGGAATGCTTGTGTTCTAAATTAGCCATCTGAATCACCTCCCTTCACTCTCTATATAGAAAGTTTTTACTCGAAAGGATACATTCATGATGAAAAATTATTTCAAACACCTTATACTAATAGATAGAAGAATGAGGTGAAGAGATTGTTAGAAGGATGGTTTATGTGGTTTATACTTTTTTGGGTTGTTGTCTTAGTGTCTTTGATGGGAATAGGCGGATTTTTCATGTTCCGAAAGTTCCTCAAATCGATGCCTAAAAGAGATGGTAAATCTGATCTCGACTGGGAAGAATATTATGTAGATAAAACTATACACCTATGGAACGATGAACAGAAAGCTTTGTTAAACGAGCTAGTTACTCCAGTACCTGATTTATTCAGACCTGTTGCAAAACAAAAAATAGCTGGGAAAATTGGAGAAATTGCTTTAAAAGAAAATGCCAAGGCTATCACACAGGAACTGTTGATACGTGGATATATCATCGCCACTCCTAAAAGAGATCATAAGTTTTTACGTAAGAAACTCAAGGAAATGGAAGTAGATGTTTCACCATTTGAAAAGTATTTTGCTTTGTCAGAGGATCGAAAAAAAACGAGCACCCCTTAAAAAGGATGCTCGTTTTTATATTGGCTGTTTTTGCATTTTCTTAAACTGTATGAACATTGCAATTCTCCAAGGGACAATCATCCCAAATGCTAAAATCCAAAACATTCCACTTAATGCTCCCACATCAATGGAAGAGCTAAGAGCAATTTTACCAACTAAACGAATGATTAAAAGCCCGATTAATATGAAGATGAATGCTTTTGACTGTTTCAGATAGATTTCTCCATCCTTATGTTCAAACTTAGACGTCCATATTAGAACGATAGAAAATAACATTCCTATTAACAAAGCTTCACCTATTTGCGCTAACGTTACTCGGAAGAAAGGAAATACAAACATTATTGCCCCGGTTGACATAAACAAAGGGGGTAATAAAATTTTTTTAGCACTTGCTGGTTTTTTTGCAGATTTTGCCCGTAAGGTTGTGACTAGAATTCCCATACCGAGCGCAATGACTGTTGAGACAATGATCATAACATTGGCCGGAATATTTTCTAACATTGGTATTCCCCATATCTTTTAGTTTCTTCATTTAATAGATTTAATATATGTCGGTTACATTACGTAACACGTTCACGAGTTGATCTGGATCAAACGGTTTGGTGATGAAATCCTTTGCACCGTACTCCAACGCATCGACAATAAGCTTTTGCTGCCCAAGTGCAGTGATCATTACTATCCTGGCTTCTGGAAATTCAGCAATAATATGCTTTACTGCTTCGATTCCTGTCATAGTTGGCATAGTAACATCCATTGTGACTACATCGGGTTTTAACTTTCTATATTGTTCGATAGCCTCGAGTCCATTAGAGGCTTCGCCCACTATCTCAAATGGATGATCATCTAGCATTCGTTTAATGGTTGTACGCATAAACACTGCATCATCCACTACTAAAACTGTCGGCATATCATTGCCTCCTTATTTAAAATCCAGTAAAGTCTCCAAAAATCGGGCTTAATATACGAATTATATAAGTTAATCCGTCGAAAAACAATAGAATACCTAATGCAATCATAATATAGCCACCGACTTTAACAATCAGATTACTATTTTTACGAATCCAGTTCAATCTAGTGATAAAGAAGGACAGAACAAAGAATGGGATTGCAAAGCCTAGAACATATGCAAGCATATACCAGACGCCTGAACCAGGATTAGATCCAGCTAGTAATAATACAGACGCTAGAATCGGACCGGTACAAGGCTGCCAGCCTGCTGCAAAAGCCATACCTATTAAAAAAGTCCCTAAGTATCCAGATGGTCTGTTTTTAAACTGTAATTTTTTTTCTTTCATTAAAAATTCCGGTTTAAAAACTCCAACGACTATTAATCCAAATACAATGATAAAAATTGCACCAACTTGACGGATTAAGTCATCATACTGGATAAAAAATGTACCAATTAACGATGTGGCAAACCCTAATGCGATAAATATAGCAGAGAAACCAAGCAAGAAAAATAATGTATGAAGCATACCTCTTTTTTGCATTAGCTTTTTATCTGTTTTAATTTCTTCTAGTGACATACCAGTTATATAAGATAAAAATGCAGGATACAACGGTAAAGTGCAAGGGGATATAAAGCTTAAAAACCCAGCACCGAACGCCAGTAGTAAGTTAAGATCTGTACTCACGGCAGTCTTCCTTTCCAAATTACTGTTCCTATCGTATCAAATTTCCTTTACTTTTACCCTATTAAAGCTTGTGACAGCTTTTTGAATTTTTTTATGCTATATCCTCGACTACCCCATTTTGAAGCAGGTACATTTTGTGATATAGGCCTTTCTCATTCAATAATTGCTGATGCGTACCTCTTTCTACTATTTCCCCATGGTGAAGAACGAGGATCAATTCTGCATCTTGAATAGTACTTAGACGATGCGCAATTGCAATAGTCGTTCTTCCTTTACGCATTTTTTCTAAGCTACTTTGGATGGCAACCTCAGTCTCAGTATCGATATTTGCAGTTGCTTCATCTAAAACAAGGATTTTAGGATTCGTTGCGATAGTTCTTGCAAACGCTATTAGCTGTCTTTGACCACTCGAGAACGTAGAACCTCTTTCCGACACCTTCTGCTTATATCCATTTGGTAACTTTTCAATAAACTTATCGGCTTGCACAAATTCAGCTGCTTCTCTCACTTCTTCGTCAGTCAAATTGTGACCATGAAGTCTTATGTTGCTCTCAATATCCCCATAAAAAAGGAATGGATCTTGTAGCACTAACCCCATCTTGTTTCGAATTTCAGCAGTCTGAAAATCTTTTACAGAGTGCCCGTCAATTTTTATATCTCCATGTTCAAATTCATAGAAACGCATAAGTAGATTTATAATTGAGCTTTTCCCGCTTCCAGTATGCCCTACTAATGCTACCGTTTGGCCAGGCTCAGCAGTAAATGAGATATTCTTTAAGACATTCGTTTTTCCATCATAGGAAAAAGTAACATTTTGAAACTCTATTTTCCCTTTATCAATCGTAGCTGTTTCCACATTTTTCTGTGTAGGAGCCAAATCACTCTCGTCTAACAGTTTAAATACCCTAGATGCAGCTACAATCGCTAATTGAAAAATCGATAACCTTTGCATCACCTGGTTAATTGGCTCAAAAAATCTATCTATATAAGTAACAAAAGCATAGATCACCCCAACCTCCACGATATTATCCATAGAAGTGACTCCAAAATAGCTGAGGAGAATAATAATTGCTAAAGCATATACCATATCGATTGCTGGTCGTAGTAACAGGCTGTCTAGCTTTATATTTCTTCTTCCAGCCTTCCAATGTGATTCATTGATTTCATTGAACTCATCCTGCAAACGATCTTCCTGTCTAAATGCTTGAATCATAGTCATCCCTTGTAAAGACTCTGCCAGCTTTGCATTCAACTGACTTAGTCGTTCCCTCAAGTCCTGGTATACTACCGAACTGTATCGACGGTAGGTAATGATGATTACAAACAAAATAGGCAATAAAATGGTAGTAATTAAAGCAAGCTTTACGTTCAGTAAGAACATAGCAATATAGACTCCAATAACTAGAAACCCACTTTGTACAAAGCCTACTAATACACTAACAAACATATCCTTGATGGCCTCGGTATCATTGGTAACCCTAGATACGATGCTACCTGCAGGAGTTTTATCAAAATAACGCATCCCTAGGCGATGAACTTTCGAAAAGACATCAATACGCATCTGTTGAATGATTTTTAATGCAATCTCTTGGAACTTTAACAATTGGAAGTAACTTACGAGAACATTTCCAATTTGGATAAATATATATCCCAATGCCAGACCAACGAGTGGTCCAGTAGGAAATTCTCTGGGTGTTAAATAATTATCCATAAACGTTTTTATTAGATATGGTCCAAGGATATCTCCAGTAACCGTTAATATTAATAAAAACAATGCAAAAGCAATCATTTTTTTATGTGGTTTTAAGTAGGTTAGCAGTCTTTTAAGAACTAGCCATTGGTCTTTCCCAGTCAGTGTTGGCTGTTTTTCATTCATCAGACATCCCTCCCTTTTTCCACAAGATTCTCTAATTGCTGTAACTGATACATTTCATAATACATCCCTTTTAGTTCCATTAGCTCTTCATGCGTCCCTTTTTCCTTAATAGTACCTTCATTCATCACAATAATTTGATGTGCATGTGCAATGGCACTTAAACGATGGGAAGTAATAATAGTCGTTTCATCTGTACGGCTTTTCTTCAATGATTCTAATATTGCTTCCTCTGTTCTCGCATCAACAGCTGAAAGAGAATCATCAAGTATTAGTAATTCTGGCTTCATCATCAAGGCACGTGCAATAGAAATACGCTGCTTCTGTCCACCTGATAACGATACTCCCCGCTCTCCTACTATCGTGTTATAGCCGTCCGTAAATTGAAGGATATCTTCGTGGATATTGGCCAATCTTGCTGCTTCATAGATTTCATCCATCGTTGCATCTGCATTTGCGAACGCTATATTTCCAGCAACTGTCGTAGAGAATAGGAAGTGATCTTGAGGAACATAACCAATCGCCTCTCTCAAAGCTCTCTTCTTATAGGCAACTATGGAATGGTCGCCATACATAATATTACCGCGATACCCCTCAAACTCTCTCATTAACAATTTTAAAATCGCTGTTTTCCCTGAGCCGGTCTTCCCTACAATTCCTAATGTTTCACCTTGCTTTAGGGTAAATTGGATATTGTGCAAAGCAACACGATCGTCACCAGTAAATTTGAAATCTTCAATATTAAATTGAATATCACCTTTAGGCTTAACGTCCAATGCTCCTACATGGTCATCGATTTCAATTTCTTCCTCTAATATATTTCTTATCCGATCATAGGAAGCTCTTCCACGCTCTACAATATTAAATAGATAGCCAAATGCTAGCATCGGCCAAACTAGTAATCCTAAATAGGAAGTAAAAGCAAATAGGTCTCCAATGCTCATCTCATCAGCTAATATAAAACGTGTTCCAAACACAATAGACAAGAAGAAACACATTCCCACGACTAAAGAAATCGTTGGGTCAAATAAAGAATCTACCTTGGCTACATGCATATTTTTAGCGACAACTTCTTTTGATAGATTAACAAAATCGTCTGTATCTTCTTTTTCTTGTCCGAATGTTTTAATGACTTTTACCCCGGAAATACTTTCTTGAGCTTTATCATTTAAACTAGAAAAAGCCTCCTGTGCAAAACGGAAACGTTGGTGGAGCAGTTTTCCATAATAACTAGTAGAAATGGCCATCAACGGTAATGGCAGTAAGGCAATGATTGTAAGCTTCCAGTTAATCGTAATTGCCATTGCAGCTATAACAAAGCCCCCCGTTGCCAAGGAATCCACCAAGGTTAAAACACCTGACCCAGCCGTCTGTTGCACTGCAGACAAATCGTTTGTCGCATGTGCCATAAGATCTCCAACCCGTTTTTTCTGGTAAAAGGAAGGAGCCATTTTGGTGAAATGATTAAATAGTTTTTCTCTCAATAACCTAGCGAGATAAATAGAAGAACCAAAAATCATAATACGCCAGTAATAACGTAGAACATACATCCCTATTGCTGCTAAAGCTAAAATAGTAAGCCATTTAAATAGAAACTCGTTAGTAAGTGTCCCCGCATGAATCTCGTCTACTACTAACCCAATAATTTTTGGTGGAAAAAGCTGCAAAAATGCAACAAATAGAAGCATTAAAACGCCAAATAAATATTGCTTTTTCCTTTGTTTAAAATACCAGCCCAACTCCAAGAATACTTTCACTATATTTCCCCCATATTACAAATTAAGACTTTACTAGTTTAGCAAATGTTTGAACATTACGAAAGATGGAAAAACAAAATAATTCGGAATCTGAAATATTTTATTAAATAATATCATTTGGGTTCGTACAAGAAATTATAATTATGATACATTTAATAAAAACACAGTGGAAGGCGGCATTAAAATGTTCGATGACAAGGTAGTAATCATTACTGGCGCAGCTCAGGGTATTGGCAGAGGAGTTGCGCAAGTATACGCAGAGAATGGTGCTCACGTGATTTTAGCTGATAACAATGAATCGCTTGGTAGACAAACGGAGGAATCTCTTTTACAGCAGGGGTACTCTTGTCTTTTTATAAAAACGGATGTCCGAGTGGAAAAAGACGTTATAAATTTAATGGAACAAACTTCTAAAGAATTCGGAACGATTGACATACTGATTAACAATGCAGGGAAATTTCAACCGAGCTCGCCTTACGACTTATCATTGGATGAGTGGGATGACGTCATTCATACAAATTTACGAAGCGTTTTCCTTTGTAGTCGTGAAGCAGCCAAAATTATGAGAAATAATGAATACGGTGGGTCCATCGTATCGATGGCTTCTACAAGAGCTTTTATGTCCGAGTCCAACTCCGAGTCCTATGCTGCTACTAAAGGCGGCATTATTTCGCTGACCCATTCCTTAGCAAGCTCATTGGCTAAGGACAATATTATAGTCAATTGTATATCTCCTGGATGGATTGAAACTGGAGACTATAACGACCTCCGGGAGGTAGACCATGCTCAGCATTTCTCGGGTCGTGTAGGAAAACCAAGTGATATCGCTAAGGCCTGTCTATATTTGACGGATCCTTCTAACAACTTTGTAACAGGCACAAATGTAACAATCGATGGTGGCATGACAAAAAAGATGATCTATGAGGCATGAGTCCCTCTTCTAAACTAATAAAATCCTTTCATTCTTTTACATAAGAGAGTGAAAGGATTTTTATCGTTTATGTTATTTGAGGATGACAATAGGTACTGACTTTACTATTAATTGTAGGTGCGTAAAGCTATTGTTCTGTAAAAGTTATTATGTATGGATTGCTTAGGGCTGATAGGGAATCAAAAATGTCCACCTATTAACGTATAATGAACGAACTCTAAATTTTCTCCATCTATGTAGAAGCCATTTTCCTTAGCTTGAACCTTTTGAAATCCATTTTTCTCTAAAACCTTTTGTGAAGCGATGTTATTAGCTGTGGTTTTAGCATTCACTTGATTAATTTCTTCCCATGAAATGGTTTGTAGCAACAATGCTACTGCTAGACTAGCAATCCCTTTCCCTGAGTGCTCTGCTCCAATTCTGTAGCCCAAATTGGCCTTTTTTTGTTGTTTATCAATATCTATTAAATTAATACGCCCTATTATAGATTTCCCTTCCTTGATGAGAAAAAAATAGGATTCTTCCCTTGCTTGTTCCTCTAACAAAGCAATATTCTTCCTCATAAATATTTCGTGGTGATAGTAACCTTCTCCCCTTGAAGGTACTGTCTGTTCAAAATAAGTCCTGTTTTTGGATTCAAAAAGATATAGCTCTTCTATGTCCTCCATCTTTAGCCTTTCAATACTAATATTCATTTAAAAACTCCCTCTCCCTGAAGACGAGCTATTAATTGCTTTGATTCTTATTCAACAACTGTATTCGCTCTTTTTCTTCCTGTTTATCAATGTATTCAAAAAAGCCAATTTGGTTTTCCCATGGATCCATAAAAGTGGCCCATTTAGCCCCAACTTCTTCCCTCGAGTGAATTTCGAAGTATTCTATATTAAGTTCCTTCATCACTCGGTCACGTTCTGCAACCAAATCCTTCACAGCTAAACGCAACGGACCACTCCCCTTTGCTGAAGTGCCTTCCGAAACCTGAAGCCAACAGCCTGAAATTATTTCCCATTCTACAAACCCATCATGAGGAATAAGATCTCCCTCTCTTTTTAATAATGTTTTATACCATTGATGACCTTTTGTGAAATCGGATACTCTTATTTGGACTGTCATTTCAAAAAACATTAGCATTCCTCCGTATTTAACTTGATTGTATGGACCCTCGTGTTTGCATCCTTCTTCATAAGTTTATAGTTGGACACACCTATTTTGGTTTGGTAGACAGGGTCTTTACTTCCCACCCACACAAGAACCGTTCCACCCCAGGATATTTTTCGCCAAGGCTCGAAACAGTAAACCCGTAACGCCGATAAAAACCTACCGATTCGCAGTCTGTTTCCGCGGTTAATCGATGAAGCCCTAACTCCTGCACGACATAATCTATCATTCTGCTTCCTAGTTTTTGTTTTCGACTATTCGGGGTAACTGCTATATGCTTTATTTCTGCATGATGTCTCTCTATCATTTCTATTCCTATACATGCAACATAGACGTCATTGGTTTGCCAGCCATAAAGCGTTCTTGTTTCTATTTGTTGATACAGATTATATTCTTCTCTTACTCTTTCGGTTGATGTGGCATGCTCTAGTAACTTAAAAATATGTACGTCTATTTGGTTTCCTACAATTTCATCCAATTAAACACCATCCCTACACGGTTATTACTCTAAAACGTACTGATGAAAGGTAGTTCACTGCATCCTATTAGATGTGTAAGTTTTGCTTTTTTGCATAATAACAAAGCAATTGATCCATGAAAGAACAGGCACCGCCAACAGCATAACGTTAAAACTATTTGTATTCTTCAAAAATTCTTTTGCGTCCATCTCATACAATATAGCTGCCACTATTCCTAATAAGCATGCATTTACTCCAAAACTCGTTAGCATCGCATGACGGCGCCCCCACTTTTTTGACACGAGCAAGGACAGGAAGGTTGTTACTATAAAGGTTATTAATATAATAATTGCAACAATAAAATACAAAACGTTCACCTCCATAGCTTTATATTCTTTTTGCATTAGCTAAATACCTCCTTCTCCCAATAGTTTTCCATTGCTTTTCTTCTCGAAATAACATAATTTATGAAATAATAGATTTATATTATTATGTAAAGGAATGAAGCAAATGACTGTCGAGAAAATTACAACGGAAGAAGCTTTAAAAAATGCTTTTAATATAAGAAAAAGTGTGTTTGTTGAAGAGCAGGGTGTTCCTTTAGAGGATGAATTTGATCAATTTGATCAGTTGGATGGGCAGTGCCAGCATATTTTAGTGTCCATCGATCATAAAGCAGTAGGTACGGGTCGTATTCGAGCGGTCGATGGAGTAGGAAAGCTAGAACGCATCTGCATTTTAGAGCCATTCCGTAAACTCGGATTAGGAAAAGTCATTATCCATTCCCTAGAGGAAATAGCGAAGGATATGAGTCTTTCTAAGGTTAAGCTTCACGGTCAAACGCACGCCGAGGGCTTCTACGTGAAACTTGGTTATCACACAGCCTCCGATGCTTTCATGGAGGATGGTATTCCCCACCTTTTAATGACCAAACACTTAAATTAATTTAACTATTCTAAAAATAAAAAATTTATGCTACAATACGATTAAATCTGTTTGGAGAAAGGATACAAACTCTTATGCCAACATTTACTTTGTAATGGATCAACTAAATTGGATAGCACTTTTCCTGATTATTTTAACCAAGGGATTAGTCTGCCCATCTACCATTACAAAGGAACAAGAGCAAACCAGTAGTTTCGTATGCTTTTAGGGATCCTTTTGGGGTCTCTTTTTTGTTGTACAAATTAATAACGATTCTACCAATGTCCAAACGGATGCAATTGTTCCTTTATCTTATATGAGGTGAAGGAAATGACCGTTATACGTCATGATTGGGAAATTCTAAAGAAGCAAACAGTTCGTTCAGAGATAAAGCATTGCAAAATGTGTGGGAAAAACTCTACGTTTACCGACACTAATATACGAAGACATAATTCTAATGGGAAGCATATATACCGATTTGCTATTTACAAATGCGAAAAAAACCACACTTGGAATAAAAAGCTAGACATTTATAAAGCTTTTCGTAAACATGAGAGGGTTTATGGACGAGAGCCTGTATATCAAAAAAGCATTTTGACAGAAATACCCGTTCATCTTTATCTAGAAAATCGAGTATCGGAAGTTCATATAATGATTAAGTCTATAGAAGGGGTGTATCGTATTGACTCTCTTCTTTCTCAACAAATACCTGATTGGAGTAGGACTGTTGTCGTTGATAAAATAAAAAGCGGTTCTATTTTGGTAAATGACCAATGCATTAAGCCAAGTATGAAAGTAATGCCTCATGACACTATTATGATTAAGCTAGACTAAAATAATGGTTCTAGTATGTAAAAAAGGAGGCTTGTGACCAACGTCCAAGTCCTCCCTTTTTTATTTCTTATGTCCTCCAAGTAGGCCCGCCCGCTTAACAGCAGTGCCAGCTTCCGTATAGGAAACTGCACGTAAAACAGCGGTTGAACCATACTTGTTTCGAAGATAATCCATCGTTTTCCCAAGCTTTCGTTCCTTCCACTTCCCTTCCTCAAAAAGGCTTAGCTGCATCGAGTTCTCTGGCTCTAGATTGGTGATCGAAATGGATAGTTTCCTTACCGGGCTGCGGTCGTAAAAGTCATCAAAAATTTGCTCGCACATTTTATAGATTTTCATGGTCGCATTCGTTGGTTCATCTATAGAGCGTGAACGATTGAATCCACCACCAAAAACTTCCTTACTATAACCGACCGATAGATGAATAGTGCGTCCAACCATATTAGCTTCTCTTGTTCTTCTGGCCACGTCCTCACACATTTCCAGTATGACTGCCATTACTTCTTTTTTCGTTCGATAGTCGCGAAACAATACTTGACCCTTTCCATAGCTTATCTGACCATCTACAATGGGTGCTCCCAGTTCCGAGAGATCTATCCCCCAGGCATGGTGGTACAGCTGATTTCCCATCACCCCAAATTTTTCCTCCAGTAGATCCAAGGAAGTGTTTGCGAGCTGCCCTACATTGAAAATCCCCATATTATTTAACGTTTTTTCCAATCGTGATCCTATCCCCCACATTTCACTTAACGGGGAAACAGGCCACAGCTTTTTAGGGATGTCTTTATACGTCCATTTGGCAAAGCCAGTTTTTTTTGCCTCCAAATCAAGTGCCAGCTTTGCCACAAGCATATTCGGCCCCAACCCCACTGCACATGGAAGCTGAAACTGATAATGCAGGCCATCCTGAATACGTTTGACTGTACGCTCAATTGGTCCCCAAAGCTTTTCGGTTCCCCCTAAATCAGCAAAGCATTCATCCACGCTGTACACATGAATAGATTCACTTGGGACAAACTGATTTAAATAACGTGTTATCTCCATTGAAACCCGAACAAAAAACTCCATTTTCGGCTCTAGTAGATGGATGGAAGGATCGTCTGGTATTTCAAATAATCTGGACCCCGTTTTAACACCAAACCTTTTTTTCATCGGAGGTGAAGCAGCAAGCACAATACTTCCCTTCTGCTCCAAGTTTCCAATAACCGCAATAGGCGTATTCATCACATCAAGCCCCGCCTCTGCCGCAGCACAGCTTGCAAAAAAGCTTCGGATGTCTATACAAATAATGCTTCGATCTTCTAAGCCCTCATACATAAAAGCTTCTCCTCCCAAAAGAAACATTTGTTCCTCTTAGTATAATACAAACGTACGTTCTTATTCAATGGTAATGTAGACCATTGGAGGAGTTGTATCGGACTGGCTGACATTTGCTCGGATGGCCATTTTAAATTTAAAAACTCGTTACAATTACAGGTTTACTTGTGAGGTGCAAACGTAAAATCACCGTCTTAAAAACACAGTATTTCACAAAATAAATCACAGTATATTTCGCAGATAAAAAAGGTTGCAACAAAAGTTTCTTCAAAATACAATATAGCTGTTTTCCGCTCCGGCGGGCGCTTTCTGCGGTGCACGATTTTAATCTCCTCACGTCGCTTTGCTCCAAACAATGAGAACAGAGAAATAATTTTTAATTAGAAATCAGTTATCTTTAAAAAAGTAAAGACGTGAAATCAAGTTGCTGATCTCACATCTTTTAATTTATTGACTAGTTATGTCACAGATCTTTTCTATCTATTTTAACGAACGCCCCGTTAGTCGATTTATTACAAAATAATTTCTTCCCCGATACTTATAGCACGAAAAGGATTTCTTTCCTTTGATTTTAACGATTCAATAAAGTCTGGAGTTAAATCCTCTTTGTTAATAATTATTGTTGTAGAACCAGATACTAAACCGTTTAAAAAAATGGGTTCAACAGATTCGGGATTCTTAAGTCGCTGATAAAAAAAACTGTCTAAAACAATAGTTGCATAACTAAAATCACCTGTATAATTAATGAATTGAAAGTTAACTTCAAAAATAAGGTCATCATTGTTTTCCTCTATCTCATAGGTGAACCTTTTTACTTCTGCACTTTTATTAGGAAATAAAATCCACACTAAGCACAATAAAAAAATCACAGATATAATGAAAATTAGTACTTTGTTTCTTTTCAAAAATTCCCCTCCATTTTATTAACCTGCCCGGTTAGCGCAAGGACACCCTTTTACAATCTTTCCAGATCCGTAATATCATTTTAACATAAATATCCATTATCCTAAGTGTGTAATTCACCTACTAATCCCCCAAAATTAAAACAGTAAAAACGCACTGTGAATTACATTTTGAATTCAAGTGCGTTTTACTATGTTTGCGCCTCTGAAGTAAACTCGTTAGTTACAACATAGACTTGTCTTTATTATGAGCCTAGCTGTCATTCATTCTACTTAGTGACCTCTGGCTTACATGAGAGGAGGTTAATAGGTTTTCCTAAACTTTCTGCTTTTCTTTCCCCTCATGTAAAAGTTGCATTTTATCCTGTAGCTGTTGCTTATTCCATTCCACGACGTCCTCAGATACAAACGCCACTTTCTTTCTCTTTGGAATTCTGACTTGTCCATTCACAGCCCGAGTATAACCTTCTATCATGGCGGAAATGGCTAAAATAACTAAGGCAAAGCATATTGCAGGACCTAGTGGGAGCCAAGGCACACCTTGTAAATATCGGAAAGATGATCCAAAAAGTCCAGCCCATTCATAGGCAATCGATTTTGGAGGGTCTCCAAACATAGGGTCATAGCTAACTGCCGTACCTCCAATATATAATTGCAACAATCCTAGGTGAGTGAACACCACTAATGTTTCTACTACCTGTTGGCCATATAAAACAAATAATTTCTCTCTCATCATTGGAAATAGATGACGAGTAATAATTCTCGGTCGTCCAGCACCCAGTGTTTTAGAAGCTAAAACATATTCCTCCTGATAGAGAAGGTTAGCCTCATTACCTATAAGTGAAGCTACTATCGGTACCGTAATGATTGCCATTAATACTACTTGAATAATAATTCGCTCCCATACTGTTGTAGAAAATCCCTCCATCGGCTCCCATAACACAGGGTAAAGCATTAGATAAGAGAATATCGTCATAGGAATATAATGTAGAGGATCAATAGCACTGTTAATAAGCGTACGTCTCTTCTGCCAATAAGTACCGATTGCAAACCCTAGCGGTACTGCGATGAGCATTCGAACAGCTGCAACACCCATTGCCGAAATGATGGTATATTTTGCACCAAGCATGATTTTAGCAAACATGTCATAGCCATACTGGTCCGTCCCAAGTGGGTGCATCCAGCTAGGAGATAACGGCGCAGCTTCTATAACTCTGCCATTCTCCATTAAAAAGTAGGTTTGCTTCGGATCTGGTCCAAAAATCCATTCAAATATAAAACTACCTAATAAAAAGAAGGCTAATATAATAAATCCAAACACAAAATAAGGCTGTCTCCAAATTGATTTTTGCTTCATCCTATTGCTCTCCCCTTGTTCACATGACGTAGAAAATACCATTCACCAAAGCTATACAGGAGGAACACTGGGAAAAAGAAGCTACACACCGTTATAAAAAATAACTCTCCAGTTATATTAGCACTCAAATAAAACATAATACCTGGCATATTAAACATACGTTCTAGGATAAATAAGTTGGAAAGCATAAACCACATCGTTTTTTTCGATTGAAAAAAGATACTAATAATCGCGTTTCTAAACATATGTATGAGTAAAATAATCAATTTGCCGAATCCAAGCGATCTTGCAAGCTCTGTATACATTTTCCGTTCCTCTGCCTCAAAAGTAAGCATACTTAATCGGTAAAGCTGAACCATAGGAAGAATCATCAAACATACTACTGGAAGCAAATAAATTTTCTCCCCACCTGTAACGGCTATCTTCACAAATACTCCTGTATGCCTATGAATGATGATCACTAGAAGCTGAATGAGCATTATAATCAATATATCCGGAATTGATTCCAAAAAGAAAAAAACAGTTTTAATCCGCTGTCTAACTCGTTCTTTACATAACATAGTGATCACAGTAAAAAATAGAGCTAACAGAACAGCCACTATAAGTGCCAAAAATAAAGTCTCGAGAGAATACTGGATGTATTCTCCAATATGCAAACCCGCATATTTTTCTAATAGTTTACTTAAAGGAAACAATCCAAATAGGTGGTCTCTATATTCTTTCCACCAAAACTCCCCTTGCTGGAAGCCTGTAATTAACAACGGTAATCCACTAATCAGTACAATACCAATAAACGCAACACCTAGCTGAAACATCCATCTCCAAAAAACTTTCATAATAATCCCCCGTGACTAAAATTTACGATGAAATTATCATATCACAATAATTAACGAATAAAAGAGAATTTTCAGGAGACTCAATATATTTAGAGGAAAAAGGTAGTTTTTAGTTTTAATTGTTAAATGCTTCACTTAAACTATGATTCTAAAAAATCTCTGTAATGGGTAAATGGTTAACTTTGAAGGTTATGGTAAGAGGAAGGTTTTTATCGGACTATGTCGAATAAGTTAATATATGTAAAGTAATGAATATAAGAGGCATTACTCAATTCTGAAGCGACACTCAACGGTGTAGTTTATCTATGGGGGATTTTATATGATAAGCAAAACAAAAAACTCTAAATATCTAGATTTCAACAGCTATTTCAAGAAATTATTTCCCTATATTTTTATCCCAACTTTATTAGTATTTCTGATAAGTGATTCTTTCATTACAGATAATCCGTTTAAGGAATTAGAGGATTATGGTTCATTTTTATTTGTAAGTTTATTTTCCTTATTATTGGCAACTATAATCAGCTCAGTAATAATTAGTCTTATCTGGGCTTTTACTAAAAAGGTCGATTAAGTTGATTAACTGTGTGTCTTGATAAAACACAAAAAATGAGCTTGGACTACGTGGTCCAGCTCATTTTTTTGCGTCATTTCATATAACGATTAGAAAAATAATCTATAAATTATTGGCTAACTTTTTTCGGGAGTAACTGTGAGAACCTTAGTTTCTTTCCCATATTCTAAACGAATAGTTTTTCTTGCCTCAATTGGTGATCGGGCGTTCACCGGTATAACCTCTACTACTCCATTCACTTCCATCTCCACTAAAAAGCATTTTGCACCACATTTCATATTAAACCCTCCTCAAGCATTACTTTAAATTTATCTAAAAAGAAACTTTTAATCAAAAATTAGGAACATCGAATAGATAATTTAAAATCTTGTAACCTCGAGTGAATTACACTCAATTTATGGGACACTTCTTAATCTTTATGGGACATTATTTCATATTTTACGGGCGAGTTTTCAATGTTTATGGGACACTCTCCAACCATTTACGGGCGCTTTCCTCGTTTATGGGACACTTCTTAATCTTTATGGGGCACTATTTCATATTTTATGGGCGAGTTTTCACTCTTTATGGGACACTCTCCATTCATTTATTGGCGCTCATACGGGTAGACTCCAAATATTTAGGATTGTTCTATCATTTAAAAAGGAATTCTGAGATTTCGGTAGAATAAATATAAATACCACTTAATTAGTCTAAATTGCTTTGCTCAAGGAGGACTTAATACATATATTAATAAATGGAGGTGATTTCAAATGAAGGAAGTAAAAGAGCAGCTTATACATAGCTGTAACTATTTAGAGGAAAGAGAATTAGTTCAACTAAGAAGTGCCATGGATTTTGCCGAAAAGGCGCATGTTGGCCAAACACGAGCAACTGGTGAGCCTTACATTATCCACCCTTTCGAGGTGTGCCTGATTCTATCCGAATACAAGGCTGACATAACGACTTTAGTCTGCTCCTTACTTCATGATGTAGTGGAAGATACAACAGTTGATCTCAAGGAAATAGAGCTTTTATTTGGAAAAGATGTCGCCTTTATCGTGGATGGGTTAACGAAGTTTGAAAAAGGTACGTTTGAAAAAGAGGAGTATAGTGCCATTAATATGGAGAAGCTCCTCTCCTATGCTATTCAAGATATACGAATAGCAGCTATTAAACTCGCAGATCGTTTGCATAATATGAGAACCCTGGCTATCAAAAGAACGGAAAAGAAAATTCCCTATTCAAACGAAACACTTCTATATTTTTCACCATTGGCAGAAAGAATAGGGTTATTTACACTCCAAAGGGAGTTGGAAGAGCTAGCCTTCAGCTATTTGCATCCGGAACGGTATAAGCAATTTCGTGAGAAGATAAATAACTATACAAAAGTCTATGAGGAATCATATGAGGAATTTATTACTAAACTAATGAAAGAGGATACTACACACATAATTACCAAATATAGATGGATTAATATCCCCTTATTTCAAGGGTACAACTTGTTAAGTGAAGGATTTTACCTTTCTGATATGTTTACTGTTCACATTACCATTGATTCTACCTTCAACTGCTATACAGCTCTTGGTCTCGTGCATTCCACATTTGAAACAATGCCAGATCATTTTGTAGACCAAATTGCCATTGAAAAACACCCCTTTATCAAACAGCTCAAAACAAAGGTTAGGGTAGCTGGGATTCCAATGACAATTGTTTTACAGGATAGGCAAACACAATACTTCTACCAGAATGGGATATTCGCTTGCTTAAAGTCTATTGATTCTACAACACTAAGTACCTCTCTTTTAGGGAACTCGATTCCTTTTGCTAAATCCATTACGAATAACCCAATTGCATTTTGTGAGTTAGTCTCTCTAGAGCTATTTTATAAAGAAATAGAAATATACACACCAAAAATGGATATTATTAAGTTACCAGTTAACTCCAATATCATTGACTTTGCATATGCACTTAATCCGACTTTGGCAAATAAACTTGCCTTCGCTAAAGTCAATGGAAAGATAAGCTCACTTCAAACAATTTTAAAGGATAAAGATATAGTAGAGCTCCATGTGAAAAATAAAATAACTGCTAATGCAAAGTGGCTTCATTTTGTGAAAACTTCAAAGGCTGTTAAAGAAATAACCGATATCGTGAATGATGAAACAAACCCTGCCTAACTTTCCATAAGAGTCTAGCAATCTTATAGTGTGTTAGGCTAGTTTGCGATTAATACTATACTGTTTAATGATTGAACATCCTTATTAGTAGCTTTCTCTAGTAAGGCATAATAACTCTGAATTAGCGTTTGTAGTTTAATGGGAGAACGATTAAATTTCTCTCTCACTGATATCGCATAGTCTACTTCCCATTTGCCATCTTGTAGGAACGATGCATCCACATTTTTTGCTTCCACCAGGTTCCATCCTGTTTCTTTCAGCATCTCTTTAAGTTGTTGCTTGTGAAAAATATTTTGGATATTACCATCGTCTTCAAACTGTTCTGCATATATTGCTAATATGCTCGCTGAGTAAAAATGGGCAAGCTGCTCTGGCTTAGTCCATTCTAGGTCCCACTCGGCGATACATATGCGCTTAGCTACCTTCTTTAATCGTTTAAGATAAGAAAGCAATATAGCAGGATCTTGAAAATACCAAAGACAGTGAGAGAGAATAGCTACATCGTATGTCTCTTCTATATTCATCATGAGGAAGTCTGCTTCTAAATCAAAAGATAATCGGGTACCTATTGGGGAGGATTTTATAAAGTCAGTTGCTTCTCCTAAGGTTATGGGTTTACCGTAATCTCTGCCAGCAATATCAATTGCCATTACAAATCCTGTTTCACCTACTGCATCTGCCAATGCAACTGTGGTATCACCTTGACCACACCCGATTTCTAGCACTCTCATGCCCTTTTCAATATTAAATGCCTGTACTAGCCCTAGGCGATGTTGAAGCTGTATAAGTTGAATAGAAGAATCTCCTACAGTTTTCATATAAGATAATAATTTTTCCATTTTCTCTACCCTTTCACTAAAGTTTAGGCGAAAATAAACAATAGTATGAATTAATGTAATATACTTACTTTATCATAATTTAAAAATAAAAGGAGGAGCAAAATGATCAAGAAGCTACTGGATGAAACTCAAAATATCAGCTACTTTGTTTACTTAACTAACCGAGGAGATGCCTTCCCTAAAATAGGTGATAGCCTAGAGGAAATCTATACAAACCTTCGAGAAGAAGTTTCTATGGGTTACACGGATCTGTGGGTGTTAAAGAGAGTTGGATTGCTGAATAAGCATGATACATTCTATTTTTCAGAAAACGATCGAACAGCAGATGACGAATTAAAAAGAGCCCAATACCTTCCTGAAAGGATTTATATCACATTCACCTTTGTACAAATTAACGAAGCAACTCCACCTATGTGTACCAATTCAGGCGGCACGATGACCCACCTTACTTATAAAGAGGCAGAAGAGTATGCTGTTAAACATATTGATAAAATGAAACAGAAATATCCAGAAAGAGAGTTTTATGTTTTATTCGCTCGTTTAGTGGAGAGTAATACTTGGCATTAATAGAGACATGAAAAGGGACCATTCGCGAAAGAATGTCCCTTTTTTTAGTATTTATTCGAGTGCTATTTCAATCTCATGACCACCAATTGTCACATTTATACCTGATACTCTTTGTTGTTTAACGATAAGCTGATTTATTAATACACTTTGCTCTAACAATGGATAAAAATTGTTTATGACTGCAAGCATCTCGGGAGTTGTGTGAAGGCTGATATTTACTCTTTTTTCTACAGGTAAAAGCAACTGCTTCCGATAGGATTGGATCGCTCTGATTAACTCACGCATCCACCCCTCATGTATCAAGGCTTCTGTTAATGTCACATTTATCAAAACAGTCATGTCATTACTAGTTCCATAAGCAAAGCCATCCTTTACTTTTTTCTCTATTAAAACGTCTTCTAGTAAAACAAGATTTTCTTCTAACTTTATGCTTCTATTTTGAATAAGCTCGCTTACCTGACTAGATGTTAAGTTATTTAGCCTCATATTAATACTATTTGATTGTTTGCCAAACTTAGCAGCTGATTTTTTAAAATCTAATCTCACAGTTGAAGTAAAATATTCCTCTCTGCTGTTAAGCAGATGAATCTCCTTGATATTTAGCTCTTCCATTATAATACTTTCATATGCATTCCAATTTAGTGGTTTGCTGCTCATCACAAACAATTGTGCTAGTGGCTGCTTTACCTTTATAGCAAGACTGTTGCGAATGCTTCTTCCTAGTTCCACAACCTGTAATACCTCACCCATCTCCTGCTCGAGTAATTGATCGATTAGGGATTCATCAGACTGTGGGTAATCCGTAAGATGGACACTTTTTCCGGTAAGTGCCACGTATATCTCTTCAACGATAAAAGGTGTAAATGGCGCAAGTAATTGGCTTACTTTAGTCAATACCTCGTAAAGCGTTTCATATGCTGCTACTTTATCGTTATTGAGACCACTTGACCAAAAACGTTCCCTCGATCTTCTAATGTACCAGTTGCTTATTTGTTCCACTAAACGTGCAATATCTCTTGCTGCACTCGTAAAGTTAAACTCATCTAATTTAATGTTAACGTTGCGAATGGTACTATGAAGGCAGGATAGAATCCACTTATCTAATGTTGTTTGCTGAAGTGCTTTATCTCCCGTTACGACATATTTGTCTAAAGAAGTATAGAGTCTATAAAAATGATAAACATTGTCTAGTGTATCAACCAGCTTAGATTTCGCCTCTTGAACAATTCGTTCGGAAAATCTTTTTGCATTCCAGGGGGCACTGTCAACGAGTAAAGCCCATCTCAGTGAATCTGCCCCATAGTATTGGATCAGCTCAACAGGATCCAACGCATTCCCTTTGCTTTTAGACATCTTTTGGCCGTTCTCATCTAAAATATGCCCAGTGGAAAGAACACGCTTGTATGGTGACTTGCCTGTGAACAGTGTAGAAACAGCCAAAAGACTGTAAAACCATCCTCTTGTTTGATCAATCCCCTCTACTATCAAATCTGCTGGAAACTGTTTAGAGAATAGCTTGTCATTCTCAAATGGAGAATGATATTGGGCAAATGGCATAGAACCGCTGTCAAACCATACATCGATTACCTCAGGAGTTCTCATCATAGCTCCAGCACACGACGGACAACAGAGGCGAACATCATCTACGTATGGCTTATGGAGCTCAATACTTCCTAGAGGATGTAGCGAATACTTGCTCAATTCTTCTATACTTTTAGGGGCGATCTCAAGCTTACAATTGCTGCATTCCCACACATTAAGTGGGGTGCCCCAATAACGATTACGACTGATATTCCAATCGACCATTTGCTCTAAAAAGTTGCCGAACCTACCATGTTTGAGGTGCTCTGGATGCCAAGATACGGATTCATTATTAGCTAAAAATTGTTCTTTTAAGGCTGTAGTTTGTATAAACCAGCTTTCCATTGCGTAATAGAGCAATGGGGAATCACAGCGCCAGCAAAAGGGATAGCTATGCTCGTATTTCTCCTTGTAAAACAGTAGCCCTTTATGGGAGAGTAATCGTATAATCTCTAAATCACATTCTTTAACAAAACGTCCTTCCAACCCCTCGACGGCTATTGTAAACCTCCCTCTTTCATCTACTACATGAGTAAAAGGCAAGCTATTTTCCTTCATCACTTTGTAATCTTCTTCCCCATACGCTGGTGCGATATGGACAATACCAGTTCCGCTATCACTTGAAACATAATTTGCGGTAACTACTTTATATCCCTTTTTTACATGTACAAGATCAAAAAGTGGGGTATAGGAAAGACCCTCTAATTCTGCCCCCTTTAAGGTGGAAAGAATCTCATATCCAGCTTTCAATACTTTTTTAACTAAATCTTTCGCGAGGATATATACCTCCTGCCCTTTCTTTGCTCGAACATATTCAAGCGAAGGATTAACCGCCAAGGCTACATTTGCCGGCAGTGTCCAAGGAGTAGTAGTCCATCCAAGAAAATACTCATTCTCTTTATGTGTAAGTTTAAACTTAACTATTGCGGATAAGTCTTTAACCGTTTTATACCCTTGGGATACCTCGTGTGAACTTAAGGTCGTTTGACAACTAGGACAATATGGGGAAACTCTATGACCTTTTTGCAGCAGACCTTGATCATGTATAGTACCAAGGATATTCCATACACTTTCAATGTAGCTATTACTCATCGTCATATAGGGGCTATCCATATCGACCCAGTATCCCAGCTTTTCTGTGAAGTCACGCCATTCCTTTTCGTAAACAAATACGCTTTCCTTACATTTCTTGATAAATGCTTCGACTCCATAGTCTTCAATATCCTTCTTACCAGAAATACCAAGCTGTTTTTCTACGCCAAGTTCAACTGGTAGCCCGTGGGTATCCCAGCCTGCTTTTCTAATGACCTGATAACCCTTCATTGTTTTATATCTAGCGACCAGATCCTTGATTGTTCTACCGAGGGCATGCCCTACATGTGGCATGCCGTTCGCTGTAGGAGGACCTTCATAAAACACAAATGTAGGATTTCCATCTCGTTGCTCAATAGATGCCTGAAATACATTATGCTCCTCCCACATTTTTCGTATCTGCTGCTCGCGTTGTATAACCGTCTTCTTTACGTCCTTGTTAACCATCTGATATCACTCCTCGTTCAATTTAATAAAACATACAAAAAACCCGCCCCAGTAAAGGGACGGGTTTAACCGTGATACCACCCTAATTCCATTGAAATCTTCACCTCAATAGCACTTAGCCACGTACAAGCATACGCGTTCCTTTTAACGGTAGACACCCGATCACACTTACTTAGTTCAGTGCGACTTCTCAGAGAGGATTTTCAAAAATAACCTAAACACCGACTTTCAGCATAGCGTCGGCTCTCTTTGGAATAGATTTATCTTTTACTTTTTCTCATCAACGAATTTGTATGGTTTTATTGTGGATAAATTTATCATGTATGTAAAACTAATGTCAATAGGATTATTTATTACTTAGCGAAAAATATAAATATTCGTTCTTTTAGTTCGTTTCAAATGTTACTTATCAAAGGTACATGCTTATTCTCTAAGCGCATAATAAATTAGAAAGTCTACCCATTCTTCCTCTTCCATTGAAAATTTCTCTCGTGTACACTCGTATTTGAAGCCGGCTCTTTTAGCAAGATTTTCGGACGGCCTATTATCAACATTAATATGAAGTTCAATTCGTTGGAAATTTAAAGAGTCAAAAAAATAATTTTTAGCTTCTCTCACACTTTCGACTCCATACCCCTTTTTCCAATATTGGTTATGAATAGAATATCCCATCATCGCCCATTGATAATCCATCCTAAGAATTGTGATTAGTTCTATCTTTCCGATATTAACTCCATCCTCTTTTCTAAAAATACCCAATATGTACATTTCGTCGTTCTCTTGAGCCTTATTAAAACCTTTAATCCATTCAGAGAACCATTCCTTAGACGCCTTCTTCATTATTTTGTATCCTTCGTCGTATTTATATTGAGAAGGTAATCGATGATTGAATCCATTTGACCAGCTCTCATAATCTTCCTCATTAAATGTTCTAAGTATCAAGCGATCAGTCTCCAAATATAATACTTTCATCGCTATCCCCCTCCGCGTAATATTTTAATACCAAAATAATCCAAACTAAAACGTGATGGTTGTATTTAATCTATTCTCTAAAATTCAAATAATCTTTTCTCCGTTAAGCCCAAAACCTATTCAAGTAAAAATATAAAAACCCGAATAGGCCCACTTGTTACATGTCCACTATTCGGGTTACTGTTCAAATGTATTGTAAAAAAAACACCAAGTTATGTTGCATATACGAAATCTCCATCATCTTCATCTTGGATCTCACCGACAATTTCTGATAATATATCCTCCATTGTAACTAGACCCACAATAACTCCTTTACCATCTGTTACAATGGCCATGTGCTTACGCGTTTGTTGCATTTTTAAGAATACCTCTTTAATAACTGTTGAATTTTTAAATCTTGGAATTTCATGGATGAAGAATGTCACGTCATTAGAACGTCCAGCAGCGATATCCGTTAACATTTCCTTCGTGTTAATAAATCCAATTACGTCATTCTTCTTTTTTAAAACGTCCATGACTGGATAGCGTGTATATTCGAACTCTTCAATGACCGCCACCATTTGCTCAAGCGTTTGCTGTTTCTCTAACATAATCACCTCTGACCGGGGAATCATAATGTCCTTTAGCTGACGAGTATCAAATGCAAATATATTTTCCAAATAAGCAAGTTCGGTTTGGTTGATTTCTCCACCTGCAAAGCTTTGTGTAACAATCATTTTCAACTCTTCTTCAGAATACACTTCGTCATGTCCCGCAGGCTTTACACCAAATATTTT
The DNA here is from genome assembly GCF_038004905.1 of Psychrobacillus sp. FSL W7-1493. Taxonomy (NCBI): domain Bacteria; kingdom Bacillati; phylum Bacillota; class Bacilli; order Caryophanales; family Bacillaceae; genus Psychrobacillus; species Psychrobacillus sp. FSL W7-1493. Next base: position 2,113,487 of record NZ_JBBOSB010000001.1, read on the forward strand.
TAATAACGAACGAGCAGAACCATTTAAAGCTGAGATAAACGGCTTAGAAACTTTCCCGAACCAATAAAGAGGTGGTGCTAAAAGAAGTGTCATTTTATCAGCATATTGAATTGCTAATGTTTTAGGCATTAATTCACCAAGGACTACGTGTAAAAATGTGACAACCGATAACGCTATGGCATAGGAAAGTGCGGTTGAAAGAGCTTCACCTAAATTTAAATATTCAAATACTGGTGCTAACATTTTTTCAACGGTTGGTTCTCCAAGTGCTCCCAAAATCAGAGCTGTCACTGTTATTCCTAGCTGACAGGCTGATAAATAGTAATCTAAATCTTGTGTAACTTTCTTGGCGACGACTGCTTTTTTATTTCCCTCCGAGATAAGCTGATCAATTCGTGACATACGCACTTTTAAAATCGCGAATTCTGCCCCTACGAAAAACGCTGTCAATAAAATAAATAATGTGATTAACGCTAAGTTTAAAATAATTATACCGTCCAATTAACTCCCTTATGGAAAGGGGTTCACCTCCATTAATAATAGTAATTATTGTTTAAAATAATTTTGTTTGAAGATCACTTCTTTAATATGATAGTTTTCTACTTCACCAATAATCCATAGATGATCACCGTGCTGTATTTCCATTCCTTCGTTAACTTCCGATGTGTTTTTAAAACCTTCATTTAGTGCCCAACCACCAATTGTATCGATATCTTCACTATCCTCGAAATCTATACCAAAGCGATCCTCTAATTCTTCTAATAATGTTCGGTTGTTAATTGTATACTCGTTTTCGCCCGTCTTACGAATTTCATCCACTTCATCCGCATCAAATTCATCACGAATTTCTCCTACGAGCTCTTCTAGTATATCTTCCAACGTTAAAATACCAGCGGTACCACCATATTCATCGACAGCTACCGCAATATGTACACGCTCCTCCTGCATTTTTAATAATGCATTTTGAATCGGTGTTTGCTCAAACACAAATGGAATCGTGCGAACAAAATCACTCAAATCAGCAGGACGATTCGTTACTATGCGACTAAGTAACTTATTTGCATTTACAAAGCCAATAATTTTATCTTTATCGTTTTCCTCAACGACTGGATAACGAGTGTAATTATGCTCATCTAAAATCGATACTATTTCTGTAGTATTCATATCCCTATCAATAGCAACGAACTCTGGGCGAGGAACCATAATGTCTTTGACAACACGCTCATCGAAGGCGAATACATTCTCCATATATTCCAATTCCTGCTTATCAATTTCCCCACCTTGGAAACTTTGAGACATGATTATTTTAAGCTCTTCTTCCGAATAGGCTTGATCTTCGCTAGCTGCTTTTACCCCTACAGCACGTAACAGAAATCGTGAAGTACCATTTAATGCTCTAATAAACGGATACATTACTTTACCGAAATAATATAGACTTGGTGCCAACATTAATGTGACTTTCTCCGAAAATTGAATCGCTAATGTTTTGGGAGCCATTTCCCCAATAACGACATGTAGGTAACTTACAATCGCAAGTGAAATACCATAAGATAAAATATTCATTACGGTTTCAGGGGTATTGAGCCATTCAAAAATAGGATACATTAAATGCTTAACGTAAGGCTTTGTAAAAGCACCTAACCCAATAGCTGTGATTGTAATACCTAACTGACACGCTGATAAGTAATAATCAAGGTCACTTACAACTTTCTTTGAAATCTCAGCTTTCTTATTACCTTCTTCGATTAACTGATCAATTCTGGATTTGCGGATTTTGACTACTGCAAATTCAGCTGCTACGAAAAATGCTGTCAAACCTAAAAAGATGATTAATAAAATGATATTTAATATACTCGAGTCCAATATGTTCCCTCATTTCGAGGGATTCACCTCCGTTATTTTTAATACTCTCTTGTTATATGACTCTTAAAAAATCTTATCTAGTATATTATAACGAAAACCATCACGTTATGGTTTCAAAAAAACAAATTTTTTTCATCTTTCTCAACCTTCTACCTGAAGTTCTTCAAGTTTCCTTACAAATAACATAGACACCCACCTGTAATTGCACAGGTGGGTGATATAAGTTAAATATTTATCCAAAGTCCATGACTAGACTTTTACTAGTTTGTATTTCCAGACGATGTTGGTCGAGGTGCTTCTTCTTCAGCAAATGTAGAAGTTCCAAAACTAAATAAGACCGTTAAAGTTACTAAGCTTAGAATGAGTAATTTTTTCATTTTATAAATCCTCCCATTTTGTAATAGATTTTTTTCTAAACAATATTTCATTCGCCTTTTGATAATAAAGGTTCGCTGCTTTAAATCTGCTATTCCTATAGTAGTAGTCCGCTAAAAGAATAGAGTACTTTTGAACATGTCGATCGTCATGGACTTTTTCAAAATAATTAATACCTTTTTTAACAATAGCTTCAAATTCATCCGAATTGTTATGAAGAGCCTGGTATATGTGAAGATGGTGTATGTAAGATTTAATATTGCTTCTTTGCTGAATGCTAGCCTCGTCCATTTTACTGAAACCCGCTTCACACCAGCTGAGGACCCTTTGATGGTCGTTTTGCTTGGAATATTCTTTGACAATGGAAAGTGTGGTTATCATATAACCTTCCACCTGCTGAGGACCTTCCTTATACGATAGACTAAGTGTATAGTACTCAATTGCCTTTTCATGATTTTCTTGGATAGCCTGGAGAGATCCTAAATTTTGATAGAGCATTCCTTTATATTGAGTTAGCTTATAATCCATAGCCAGCTTTTTTGCTAAGTTATAGTTTTTCTCTGCTTCTTGATAATTTTTCATATTTTTATAGGCCATACCTGTAACTATATAGCTATCAATCGCTCGTTCAAAGAGTAGATTATCCTTGTAATATTTAAGTGATTTACTAGAATGGTTAATGGCATTAAAGTACTCGTTACATTTAAAGTAGCTTAAGCTTATAACATTATGAAAATCGGCTAGTTCCCATTCTTCAAAGGAGCTATAGTTTACGAGTTTTAGAGCATCTTCAAGCTTTTCTAGTGCAGTACAATATTCTGCGATTAAATAGTTATATATTCCAAGGTTTAAATTTAGAAGAAACCTTTGTTTGTCATCAAAATCTGCTTCCATTTTTATTAGGACTTGATAAATTGGATAGATTTGAAGGACTTCCTCGTTAACAATCAACATCAATCGAAACATATATAAATTGTAACTGTAAAAATTTTTTAAATTGGTAAAATTAATCTTCCGCGATGTATATTGCTGCAGGGATTCCCTGACCATTTCTTGATCTCTACTTAAAATCGCACTTTTATATAATGCATATAAGTCTTCAATAACTTTGTTTTCTTCTTCCAGTGGCATTTCTTCTAGCATCAAGTTCAATCGTTTTAACAATGGCTGTGCTACATCTTCGCTAGGTATCGTTGAGTTACTTTCTATCTTGCTTAAATAGGAAGTAGAACAAATCCCTTTTGCCAAAACCGTTTGTTTAATATTCCGATTTAACCTTTCCTGCTTAATTATGAGACCAATACTACCACCCATCGGAAGTCACCTCCTTGCAATGTAGTATAGGTTATAATTCTCTTTCCATCGCTGAATTCCTTTTTTTATTTTTTCGACTATTTTCTACATCCCTATAAAAAAATACGAAAAACATAGCGAAAATCAATATTTTGTACAATAATTCACTTAAAAAAAGAAATTCTTATTATAGTGCATTAAATAATAATACTTTTTTCTTTTTATTTCACAACAAATATTAGTATATTTATTATCCAAATATTAGTAATATTTAGGATATACAATTATATATTTTACTTTTATTTCAAAAACATTTCAAGGGAGTTGTAAAAAATAATAAAAAAATCCCTTTATATGAGAACAACAAGTCACTCGTTGCTAAAGTCCCTTTTTCCTTAGCGCCAGCCAAGTATTACATTCTATTTTCAAGGGGGGAATGTTAAAAATGGTTACTGGTAATAAAAAGATTATAGAAGAGTTTCTCAGCTACCCTGACAATCAAAAGATGCTTGAAGAATATCAATACACCAATAGCCAAGAGATTAAAAACAAATTAGATAGAGAGTTTAAAAGATTTTACCAAAATATCCGTATCTTAACCTATGTGCTTAAGGTATTACATTTTGAAAGTAAACGATTTGATCAAAAGGAGCGTCTTCACAGAAGGAGGAATATTTTATCACTAGACGGTGATGAAAAAATATCAGTCATTTATAATGAAAGATTTTTTACAGACTTTATTGGATTCTCAGATGACATATCAGACCACATCTCGTCTGATAAATTATTTTTTAGTATAAGAAAGCTTTCAGAACGACAGAAGAAAATATTATCACTCGTCTTTGTAAAACAAATGACCGACCGGGAAATTGCACATTATTTTGGCATTTCACAACAAGCGGTTTCAAAATCAAGACGAAATATAATCGAAAACATTCGAAAGGAGCTTACGTATGATTGAAGCTAGCAATATTGTTCAGTTACTTGGCAACTTCGGCTTTCCAATTGTAGTCTCCATTTATTTACTTCACCGTTTTGAAAATAAGCTGGAGGCACTAGAAAATTCACTGCACAATCTATCCAATACTGTCGTTCATAACCTAGAAAAGAAAAAAGGGGGGAAATAAAATGGACGAAGCTGAAATTTTGAAGCTTCTTAAACAGCTAGAGCCTAAAATGGAAAGTGTTTTATATCAAACAAGCTTTGAATACAGAGAAGACCTGGAGCAGGACTTAATAGAAAAGATACTAAAAATTATCAATAACAAGGTTACGCAAGAGGTGCCGGGATTCTTTGAGATGAATAGGAGATGAGATTATATTTTTAACTTTCCACAACTTTTACTCATTGACCTTTAACACCCTTCCTTGCAAGTATGGGTGTTAAAGGATTTTAAGCTTCTTCATAAAACCGCATATGTTGCTTGTCCTCTTTATAATACTTCAAACGATCCTCTAATGTACCGGTATGATACTCGAATTTATGCCCATCTGGATCTGTAAAATAAATGGACTGCTTATCTCTTTCCTCTCTCTTTCGCGAAGGAAGGATTGTCACGTTTAATGTTTGTAGCCTTTTAAAAATATCTTGGAAGTCCTTTTCGTCTACGGTAAATGCAATATGCGTATAGGAATATTTTATATCATTTCTAGGTATATGTGGCTCTTCATTTAAAGCTAACCATATTCCATTTACGTCAAAATAAGCGGTGCTATTTCCAACTACTAATAGTTTTGCATTTAACACCTCTTTATAAAACTGTATGGACCTTTGAAGATTAGAAACAGAAAATAATAAATGGTTAATGCCCTTAATATCCATGTAGTACCTCTTCTTCTGATATTCTTTTAACATCCCTCAATTTTCTACCTTCAAATGACAACTGATAAATATCAGGCATCTGGAGCTGATCCCAGAAAGCTAAATTATATTTGACATCAAAATAATTCATGATTAAAACCATTATATTACCATGAGTTCCAATCACCACGTTTTTATCCTGCCATTCATCTAATACCTGCAATAAGGACGTTACACCTCTCTCCTGTGCAACTAGATTTGATTCCCCTCCCTCCCATGAAAAAGCTGGTTCTTCCCAAACCTTTGCTATTGCTTCATCAAAATTCGAAACCGGATGTTCTGATAATGTTCTTTCTCTAAAGCCTTCTACTAACTCGATCGTCAAATTAAATTGCTGTGCCACTTTTTCTACAGTTTGTATAGCCCTTTTATAAGGACTAGATATAACATGGTCAATATCATGGTGCATTAACAAATTCGCAACAAGATTTGCATCATTTAAACCTCTAAGAGATAATGGTCGACCTACCTCGTCTGTTGAATAGGTTGAATGCGCGTGTCTTACAAAATAGATGTTAGTCATTAGAGACCCCTTCCTCCTCAAGTTATAAATAATGATTTTCGCTCTCAGTCGGTCCTTTTACGCGGGATTGGCGAGAACCATCAACCCAGACTACGAACGTGTTGGATGATTTATCTTTCTCACTCATCACCTTTAGTTGCTGCAATCAATATAAACATTAAATAGATCATGTTACATATAAGCTGTTATTCCATTGGCTGAAATAACTTAAAGAAACGTTATTTAGCTTTCTCACTCCTAATCTTCCCGACGAGCCTCATAAAATAGAGGAGGAAAAACAATGCTAGTAATAAGTTCGGCAAAAAGAGAAGTGCAGGTGGAAGAAATTTCATTGAAAGAAAAGTAATCACAATAGGGATAATCACTAGCCATATCCAGACTCTTGAACGCTTATTTGAATAGCTTATATTAGATTTCATTCATTCCCTCCTCTTTGTGAATTTTATTTTATAGACTTGTTACCTACAATTGGCGAGCATTAATGACTTTCTATTTATTTAAAAAACTTCTATGTATGAATCTAACCTATTAATTATTTATATTTCTTTTCTGGTTTCCCATTAATTCATATTTCGACATAATAGTTTACTTTTCCTCTGCATAGGAAATATATTTAAAAGTATAATAACATTGGAAGTTCTTTCATTAGGTCACTATTTTATTTATTGATATGATGAATGAGTAATTATCCATAGAAAAGGAGTTGGTTTTTTATGTCTAATAAAGTGGAGATTGGTAGTACTGGGTTATTTGTAAATCCCATAGGTCTAGGCACTAATGCTGTTGGAGGACACAATATATTCCCTAATTTAAAGGACGAAACTGGTAAAGAAATTGTTCGTGCAGCCCTTCAAAATGACATTAACTTTATAGACACCGCTTATATGTACGGGCCGGAAAAATCAGAAATTCTAATTGGTGAGGTACTTAAAGAGACAGGACAAAGATCTAATGTTGTTCTTGCTACAAAAGGTGGACAAAAGTACATGAATGACAAAATGGAAGTAGACAATTCACCAAAATTTCTAAGAGAGACGGTCGAAAACAGCTTAAGACGCCTACAAACAGACTATATTGATTTATTTTATATACACTTTCCAGATGAACAAACACCGAAATATGAGGCTGTTGGAGAACTTCATAGATTAAAAGAGGAAGGAAAAATCCGTTCTATAGGGGTATCCAACTTTTCAATGGATCAGTTAAGAGAAGGAAACAAAGATGGTTATATTGAAGTCATCCAATCTGGCTATAATCTTTTTAAACGAGATGCAGAAGATGACTTAATCCCTTACTCTCTAGAAAATAATATCTCCTTTATACCTTATTTCCCATTAGCTTCTGGCTTATTGACAGGAAAATTTTCTCCTAATAGTACATTTGAAGATGGACGAGCAAAGAACCCATTGTTCCAGGGAGATGCATTCATTCAGAATTTAAATAAAGTGGATGAATTGAAGGCAATTGCCAACAATAAGCATGTAGCGGTTTCTAATCTCGTGTTAGCTTGGTATTTAAAACAGGAATCAATTGACGTTGTAATTCCTGGTGCTAAAAGGCCAGAGCAAGTACTAGAGAATATTAAGACTCTAGAAATTGAGCTTTCTAAAGATGAAATAAACAAAATCTCTAGTATCTTCCACTGATTTATCTTTTTATCAATTTAAGCGCCTAGACTTGCATAGCAATATATAGAGAGAGGATGTCAAGCTATGGACCAATTTATTAAAACAGAAGAACAATTTGAGCTAATTGCTAAGATAAACGATTTAAAACCAGTTTTTAGACATAGAGAGCCGGAGCTCGATCAACTCGGCTCCTTCCCTTTTGCCGATTTCCAAGATTTAAAGAATATAGATTATCCTACTTTAACTTTACCAAAGGAGTACGGAGGGCAAGGCTTAGGATTGTATGAATACATACTAGCACAGGAAGCTATTTCTGAGGGAAGTGGTGCTACAGGACTATCCATTGGATGGCATAATGGGATCGTTTTGGAATATGCAGAAAACAACCATTGGGAGCAGGATGCTGCTGACTGGCTTCTAAAGGAAATAGCAAATGGTGCAATCATTAATAGTGCAGCCACTGAAAATAATGCCGGCAGCCCTACACGAGGTGCTCTTCCCCGTACAACAGTTATACGGGATGGCAAGGATTTAGTTATTAATGGTGAGAAAACTTTTACATCTGCTTCCCCTGTACTCGATTATATTATAGTTACATGCACAAACGAAATCGGCATTGTTGAAATGATAGTAGTACCTAAGGATAGTCCTGGTGTTTCTATTCTTGAAACATGGGATATGCTTTCCATGAGAGGAACTGCAAGTCATACCCTCATTTTAGAAAATGTTAGAGTTTCCGGAAATCATATCCTGAAAGCCTTACCTGCTACCAAGACAGAAGCAAAGGGATGGATGCTTCATATTCCAGCCTGCTACTTAGGGATCGCTGCTGCAGCAAGGAAATACGCAGTTGACTTTGCAGCTTCTTATATCCCCACCTCTTTAGGAAAGCCAATCGCGGAGACTCCAAATATTAAGCATATCATAGGCGAAATGGAACTAGAGTTATCCATTGCAAGACATATGCTCTATGGTACGGTGGAACGATATGAGCAAGCAGAAGATAAGACGACCCTTCAAGAGTCACTGGATATTACTAAAATAGCCGTTACGAATGGAGCTATTAAAATAGTCGATTTGGCTATGAAAATAGTTGGCTCTAGAGCCCTATCTCAATCTAATCCGATGCATCGCTACTACCTAAATGTAAGAGCAGGATTATACAACCCTCCGATGGAAGATATGATAAAGTCAAAATTAGCAAGTGCTGCTATTGATGCAGCTAAAAAAGACGAAAATTAAAACGAAGCGAATGGAAAGCAGTCCATTCGCTTCGTTTTAATTTTGTTTAAGAATTTATAAACTTCGAAACCTGTGGATAAATTGATGGCTAGCTCCATCGTCTTGCCCCTCGGGGTCAAATGGTTAAAAGCTCCGGTTGCTGAAGAGCTGCCTCCTCGCTTTTCTCCATTTGCCTGTCGGGGCAGAGACAGGCGATTGTGCTTTTCTTGATTGGCTAGCTCCAGCGCCTTGCCCCTCGGGGTCAAATGGTTAAAAGCTCCGGTGGCTGAGGAACTTCCTCCTCGCTTTTCTCCATTTGCCTGTCGGGGCAGACATAGGCGATTGCGCTTTTCTTGTTACGTCCCAAGGGTTAAAAGGAGGTAAGAGGCTGCGTATAAAAAAGTTACAAGGTATGTAATGATATACATCATTACTTCAAACCTGTTAAGTTTTCTGTCCCTCTTCGTCTTTTTAAGCAGACGAATATATGCATATCCACATAGCCACAGCAATAGGATCGTTACCTCGTTTACACTTTCTATTAAGTTAACCAACAGATTTTCTCCTTACCAATCATATTTAATTCATGTTTATAATTACCGTTTTTGTAGAAAACCAAGAACAATAGCTTTTTAATACTGAAGTAGAATTGGCTTACAATCTTACCGGAATTTTTCCATGGGGGGTAAACGATAAAACATTAATACAAATCTAAAGAAACTCACTAACCGAAACAATTTCAAATAGTCCACTTTCTTTTAAAAATTGAGCTACCAAATGGACATGAGCTGCTCCTATTATCAAAAGTACCCGATCATTCGAAGAGGAGATTTCAGCGAGGTTTGCAAACAAAATAAGATTCCGTTGGTACCACCATCTCATCCAATCAATCCCCACATAGTCGCTCCCCCGACCTATACGAGCAATATGCATATACATTTCATGTTGCTTTTTTATGTATTTCTCTTCGTTTAGGCTTCTAATTAGCTCATCTATCCTTTTTTCACCTAGTGGGAGTATGAGCTTAGAACGATAAGTATCTATTAATTGAAAAACCTCTGTTTGTTCTTTTTCTACCCAATTCAGAACTTCTCCGATTGATCGATTTCCAACGTTCTCTATCCAATCTATCGCATATACCTCTTCGTGTTTTAACTCCGCTGCCGCTCGAAAACCAAACTGATGTATTTCATCTATTGCTAGCTCTAGTTCATTATTTAAATATTGATGATACTCTTCGTTTAATAAGTGATTTTTTTCTTTTTCAACTTCTAATGCAATTTTGTTAGGATGGAATTCTTTTATAGCATCTACAACTTTTCTTATCTCCTCTTGCCTTTTAGTAGATCGTAAGTTATCCGTGTCTACACTGTATAAATCAGAAGTATTTCCCATATGAAATGTCCCTAATACCATGATTTTGGTCATTTTTAATTATCATCCTCTCCCAATAGGTTAAAATTAATTTCATTAACACCTCGCCGAGTTAACATAATTTTCTATTATTTTCCCATATAAAGGAATAAAGGTAAGAAGACGAAAAATAAAAAACAGAGCAAATTCTATGCGAATTGCTCTGCTATTCTAGATGATTTTATCTTCATTTTGAACGATTTAACATGATACTTAGAGCTTAATATTATTCGGTTCGTGTCATGTTTTTGGCGTAAAAAATTTCATCCATTTCTGTTTTAAGCTTTTTGGTGATAGAGATTTTCTCTTCATTGGATAGCTCGTCTTCCTTGTAACCAAAGAGGTAGTTATTCAAATCAAATTGTTTCAGCTTACATTTGGTATGAAAAATATTTTCCTGATAAACATTCACATCAATCATATGGTAATATTCCTGCAAGGCATTCGGAATATAATTTTGAATGGAATTAATATCGTGGTCAATGAATAATTTATGACCCTTCACGTCTCTCGTGAATCCCCTCACTCGGTAATCCATGACCATTACATCGGTTTCGAAGGAATGTATTAGATAGTTTAGAGCTTTTAAGGGCGATATTTCTCCGCAAGTCGAAATGTCTATGTCTGCTCGAAACGTACTAATCCCTTCATCTGGATGATATTCAGGATACGTATGAACGGTAATATGACTTTTGTCTAGATGACCAAGAACGACCTCTGGTATAGGCCCAGGGGATTGCTTAAATGATTCTATCGGTGTTTGATCCACGGGTCCTTCTGACACTAAAATGGTCACACTTGCACCCTGGGGCTCGTAGTCCTGTTGCGCTATGTTTAAAATATTCGCTTCTATAATTTCGGACACTTTTGTTAATATATTGGTTAGACGCTCAGCGTTATATTGCTCATCAATGTATTCAATATATTTTTCCCTTTCTTCCTTCGTCCTTGTATAACAAATATCATACATATTAAAGCTTAGTGTTTTCGTCAGATTATTAAAACCATGTAACTCGATTCTTTGTTTTGGTGTCAAACTCATAGACATAACCCCACTTCCAATAATTGAAAATCATACTTTTATAGATATGTGTATCAACAAAATACAATGTCTCTTCAATTTTGTCTTCCCTAATATTTGAATAAATAAAACTAAAATCAATAAAAAACTCCTGAATATTAAAACAGGAGTTTATATGTGTCAATTTCAAGATTCCTGTTTTTATAGAAAAACACGAACAATTAAAAGAGAACAATAAAATTTATATGATTTTTAATAATAAAGTAGAATTGACTTTCGCTCATATCGCGGACGCTTTCCGTGGCGTGAGTGATAAGCCATCACCCATCGCTTTCGCACGTGGTTGTAACGTTTTTATCTGTCTCACTCATCCCTGCTTACGTCGCCGCCCTCCGCTGCAATCAATATATATAATGTTCACTTTTAATCTTTAAAATGCTTTTTATGAAATTGACTCATATATAATTTTTCTATTTACTCCCAGTTATAAGGAGTAGCCTGATAAACATAGTAATTCAACCAATTAGAAAATAATAAATGTGTATGTGCCCTCCATGTATTTAATGGCTTATTAGAGGGATTATTATTTGGGAAATAGTATTTGGGCATCTCAATATCTATTCCTTTAGTTATGTCTCTATGATATTCCTCTGCTAATGTGTGCGCATCATACTCTAAATGACCAGTGACCATCACCATTTTATTGTCGTTCGATTTTACAAGAAACACACCTGCTTCCTCCGAAGTGGATAAAATAGTTAGTCGCTCATGCTTTTCTATTTCTTCTTCAGATACAGAAGTGTAACGAGATACGGGAGCATTAAACTCTTCATTAAATCCTCTTATTAAATTCTCCACTTGGTCAGTTAATATATGCCGATACACTCCCGAGCATTTACGAGAAAGTGTGAATTTATCTATACCAAAATGATAATACAGTGCAGCCTGCGCGCCCCAACAAATATGTAAGGTGGAGGTAACATTTGATTTAGACCATTCCATTATTTCCTTCATTTCATTCCAGTAATCGACCTCCTCAAATAGCAACTGTTCTACTGGAGCACCAGTGATAATCATCCCATCAAACTTTTTTTCTCTTATTTGATCAAATGTCGTGTAGAAAGTATCCAAATGGGTTTTGCTGGCATTCTTGGATTCATGCGTCGCTGTATTCATAAAGGTTATATTCACTTGTATTGGGGTATTCCCCAGAAGCCTTAATAGCTGAAGCTCCGTTTTTTCCTTCTCAGGCATTAGATTAAAAATAATAATGTTAAGTGGACGGATGTCCTGCTTGTAAGCACGCTCTTGATCCATGAGAAAAATTTTCTCTTCTTTTAACAGCTTAGCTGCAGGTAATTGTTTCGGAATATTGATAGGCAATGACTTTCCCCTCCCAATGAAATGTGCAAGAGCACCTGTGATTTCGCCTCAAACTAAGTAGGAAATCGAACAGGAGCAAGGCAATTATTAAAATAAATACCTCTCTTTCCATGTAAGAAAAGAGAGGCAGGAATTTGCTAACTAGCTCTTATCTTCCAAGATCGTCTTGTTAGGAATTAGCACCTTTCTGTACAACAGAGGTTGCCGAAGTATCACAGGGCCTAATCCCTCCACTTCTCTTGATAAGAATATTAAATTATTTAAATTATTCGTTAATAAGTTATATTAGCACGCTCTATTACTTATATCAACCCATTTTGAAAAGTATTCGGGTCATTCTGCTAAATCTAGCCATTTCTCCAATAATTGCTCCAATTGCTCCTCTACCCGAAGTTTTTCCAAGCTTAATGCCTCATAATTTTCCCAATCATTCTCTATGCTAATTTGTTTAGTTAGCTCACCTATAACATTTTCGAGCTCACTTATTCGCTTTTCCAAAGGAATTTCCTTTTGTTGTTTGGCAGGTATTGCTTCTTTTAATGGCTGATTGATTATTTCTTTCCTAGTATTTTCTTTCGAGCAAAACTCATTCCATTTTTCCCTTGCCCATTCGTAAGGGCCTTCAAATGTGGTAAGCTCGCCATGCTCTAGCCAAGCAGTCCTTGGAAATAGTTTATTTAGAAAATATCTATCGTGAGATACAGCAATAATAGTCCCTGTAAAATCATCTAGCGCTTCCTCTAATACTTCTCGTGAATCAATATCAAGATGATTCGTTGGCTCATCTAATATGAGACAATTTATGTCTTGATGCATTAGCTGAGCAAGACGGAGTCGCATTCTTTCTCCTCCGCTTAAATCAGCAATTCTTTTAAAAACATCCGCCCCATAGAACATAAACTTCGCTAAAATGTGTCGAGCCTCTCCTTCTGCCACATTTACTTCTGCTCTAAAAATATCTATTAAGCGAGCTTTTGGATCTGTTATTTCGAAATGTTGAGAAAGATATCCATGGCGCACATTACTACCAAATCGAGCTTCACCCGAATCTATTAACTCTACTCCTCTAAGAATATTCAAAATGGTAGTTTTACCCGTTCCATTCCTACCAACGATTGCAAGACGGTCCTTCCAATATACATGAAGCTCTGCACTGTTTAATAACATTTTTTCACCAAAGCTTTTGAAAGCCTCTTCCATTATGACAACTTCTTTTCCGCTTCGGGGTGCCGCGTCAAAAGATAGACTCATTTTCTTAGGATCTATTAGAGGTTTACGAACCTTTTCCATCCGCTCTAATGCCCGTTCCATATTCCTCGCCTGACGGTGTAAACTCGCATTTGGAGGAACTGCTTGGTTAGCCCAAATCCTTAACCTCTTTATTGCTTCTCTCATTTTCTTTATCTTTTTTTGTTGCTCCTCATACTGTTGAAATTCACGAGTAAGTTTTTCTTCCTTTTCGATTAAAAAAGAAGAATAATTACCATGATATTTCGTAAGCATACCATCCTCAAGATCTGCAACTTTTGTAACTACCTTATCTAAAAAATATCGGTCATGTGAAATAATAACAACTGTACCTGTATAACTAACTAAATACTCCTCTAACCACTCTATTGCAAACAAATCCAAATGATTAGTCGGCTCATCCAACAGTAAAAGGTCTGGCTTGGTTAATAGTAGCTGTCCAAGCATTATTTTCGTTTGCTCTCCACCACTTAAACTTGAAAATGGCTGTTCTACAAAACCACCTAGTTGTAGCCCTTCAACTACTTTATCAATTTCGGAATCAATCGTATATCCGCCCTGTAACGTGAATTTTTCTTGTATGTCTCCATACTGCTTTAGAAGTTTTTCCATTACCTCAGCATTTACCTCTGCTAGTTCTTTTTCAAGTATACTCATCTTTTTCTGTAGTAGCATAGTATCCTCGAAAGCATCGTATAACAGGTCTTTTCCTTTAACGCTTTCTGAAAAAGTAGGAATTTGGGCTAAATAACCTATTTTCGCTCCCTTTTTAAAAGTGATAATTCCATGATCAGGTTTTTCAATACCCGCTATTAGCTTAAATAGCGTTGTTTTCCCACTCCCATTTCGTCCAACTATTCCTAATTTGTCCCCCATTTTAATATCTAAAGACAGATCCTCAAATATAAGATTACCACCAAGCATTTTACTTATTTCCTGTATTTTGCATATCATTATGTTTCGCTTCCTCTCCAAATTATTGCTGGAAGCATTTTTCTGCATACAAAAAGACTGCTCGAATAAGCGAGCAGTCTTCTAATGTGGTTCAGAAAGAATGGCTTATCAGCTGTGAATTTCATGTAATTGTCTAAAAAAGGACAGACTGGTCCCGTTAGTAGCAAATCCATGAGTAATCGCACATGATGTGGATAAAAACTCCAATATAAATCCATGTGCATTCACAGTGTTTTTCATTCTTCCTTCACCTCCGTCCATTAATGTAAGATTATTTTAACATATTCCATTATTTAGTACAATGTGAATTTTTATTTATTCGTAACCTTCTAATCCCTCTAAGCCAGGATCATTTAACTCATTCGTATTTGGCATTCCTGCATCGTTTTCTTTATTTACTTCTGCATTTCCTGACTCAGGCCCATAATTTTGCCTATTATTATCAATGATTTCAGGCGGTGGAAGTTCATTGGATGTGCGGTCTTCACCGCAGGCACTCAAGGGCAACAAAGTAAAAATCAATATAGCTATAATTTTTTTCATGTCATACTCCTTTTGATACTGCAACTAAAAATGACAAGCTGCAATTCCTTTTCACATAGAATGGACCAATCCAATCATTTTATCCACAAAAAAACCAGCATTAAAAATGCTGGTCTTTTTGCTAATTATTCTTCAATGTCGAAATGTATCTCATCTTCATCGTTATATTCAGAGCCATTTTCAAACAATACAGTCGTTCTCAATATAAGCGTTGTCATTTCCTCTGCACCATCTGGAAGCCATCTTTCATCTGGCATGATTTCAAAAGGAATCATTTGCATATCCTTTGAAGCTACTGTGCCTACCAGTTCTATAGAATGCTTGGAAACAACTTTGGGAGCTTCTCCATTAATCACTTTAAAGACTTCTAACTTAATATTCTCGATTTGCTCATAGTCATGAACTCCATCAATATAAATCGTACCTGAAAGATTGATCCCATGTTCAATATAAGGATGATCCACCACAGTATCAATCTTTATGGATTTCACTTCAATACTGGAGTTGAATTTTTTGGCCATTATTCTCATTCCACCTTGTTATTTGTGTACTCATAGTGTTTTTCAACAATTGGTTCAAATTTATTGTACCTCTTTTTAAACATTGTGTAAAAATGGGAAACGATAACTTTTAAAATAGCATAGCCAGGTATCCCCAAAATTACTCCAGGAACTCCGAACATCGCACCAGAAGTAATCAATACAAAAATTATTGTAATCGGATGCACATGCAATGATTTGCCCATAATTTGTGGCGATATAAACTTCCCTTCAATTAACTGAACAATTGTCCAGACTACTGCAAGTTTGATAAGCATGAAAGGAGAGGTAACTAAGGCAATAATTGCAGCCGGAGTTATCGCTATAACTGGACCTAAGTATGGAACAACGCTCGTAACCATTGCTATAACACCCAACAATAATGCATAATCCATCCCAATGATGGTGAAACCAATAAAGATCATAATACCTATACACATAGAGACAAGAATTTGACCCTGAATATACGAGCTGATCTGCTTATCGATGCTAGAAAAAACCGACTTTATGTCATCTCTCATGCGGGGTGGAAAAATTTTTAGTACATAAGCAGGAAGCTTTTCCCCATCCTTTAAAAGATAGAATAAGATAAAAGGAACAGTAACGATTGCCAGTATAAAGCTAGTTAATATACCGATAACAGAGGAAATTCCTGTTGCAATTCCTGTAAAGGTTTCCTGGAAAAATGCACCTAGCTCCTTCGGTAAATCATACAGAAGATTAGCAACATCTGTTTCTATTTGCAAATAGTACGTGCTTATAAGAGAGTTCGTTCTCAAGAATGAATCTAAGCGGGTTAAGACTTCTATAAAATAACCTGGAAGCTCTTCTGCCAATTTAAAAAATTGAGCTTTTAAAAATGGAAACACTAAGAAAACTAATAAGGTAATAATACCAACTAAAGCTAAGAAGATGAGTAGTATACCAATCACTCGTTTAACTTTAATTTTTTCTAGCATACGCAATATTGGTCTAAGTAAATAATAGATGATGACTGCTAATATGATTGGTAGGATGACATTCCCTAGAAAAACGGTTAATGGGACAAATATGAAGGAAATTTCATCATAAATCATGATAATTAAGCCAATCATTAAAAGCAGTATAAGCGTAAATATAGTATTACGACCACCTAAAAATTTTATGTATCTAGTTGAGAAAAAAGAAGGTTTTTCAGGTTCCAATTTTACATAACATCCTTTCCTAACTTAATTTTACGAATGAATAAATTTTATCGCAAATTTAAAAGTCCTATTCCCCTAAAAAATCTTCTATGGCCTTTCTATTCTGATCCTCGTCAATCACTAAAACATCTCCTGCGTGACTATAGTTCTTATCGTAATAGCTTCCTGGTACAGGGACAGTCATTTTATCCATTTCTAGTTTTCCACTAACTATAGCATCCATGACTCGAATAACTTTATCCTTACGTGAATAGTCTGTTTGAATATATCCTTCAGCTGCACCTATAAATTTGGGTACATTAGAAACATTTTGTATGGAGATTACCTCGTCCTTTAATGCTTCCATTACTTTTTGTTGACGGGCAACCCTTCCAAAATCACCTTCTCCGTCGGCTCGGAATCGTGCATAACCAAGTATTTCCTGTCCATTGAGCTGTTGTTCACCTTTTGTAAGTGAAACTCCAATTTTTTCAGACATATCCTTCTCTACATCCATTGTAATTCCTTCAGGAGCGAGAATATCTACCAATGATTCAAAGCTTCTAAAATCTATTAATGCATAATGATGGATAGGTATATCAAACATATTCTGAAGAGTTGCCTGCAATAATGGCACTCCGTCTAAATAATAGGCTGTATTAAGCTTATAAGACTTGTAGTTAGGTATATCCGCATAAATATCTCGCATAAATGAAATGACTTTAACGTCATTTTTTTCTTTATCCCAAGAAATGACCATCATTGTATCTGTTCGGGATCTCTCTTTCCCTCCCGCTCCGGAATCTGCTCCAAGGACTAGAATATTTTCTCGTTCACCTTTTGACCAAGCATCCCCTTCAAAGTCAATATCCTGTTTTACTTTTGTTTCATTAGCTAAATTATAGCCTTCCCGATATTGTAAAAATGAGTAAATACCAATTGTTAACCCAGCTAGTAACAGAACAGTAAGGAATACTCTTCCTTTCCGTAGTTTTTTTTTCGGTTTATATCGTCTTTCTGTATTTCTTTCTTCAGTCATATTAAATCTCCCCTTGAGCTCTTCATAGATGCTGTTTTGATGGTGCACGTATTTAGTTTCCCATATTTATATCATACTCTTATAATAACGTATTTACAGTGCGTTGGTTTCAGAATTTTGTACAACTTGAAAAGTAATGGTAAAATCATTTTACTATAATAGGAGGGATATAAAAATGATAGAAAGAGCTACGTTCGCAGGAGGCTGTTTTTGGTGCATGGTAAAACCGTTTGATACTTGGGAAGGCATACATAAGGTAACATCAGGATATATGGGTGGTCATATCGAAAATCCCACATATGAACAAGTGAAAAAAGGTAACTCAGGTCATTTAGAGGTGGTAGAAATCCAGTATGACTCCTCTATCTTCGATTATGAGAAACTACTAGAAATATATTGGCAACAAATAGATCCAACGGATGCTGGTGGTCAATTCCAGGATCGAGGCGAAAGCTATACGACAGCAATATTCGTATATAATGAAGAACAACGCATGCTCGCAGAAAAGTCTAAAGAGCAGCTAGCGGCTAGCGGTAAATTTTCCAAACCGATTGTTACGGTAATTCGAGATGCTGAAACGTTTTACGAAGCAGAGGACTATCACCAAGACTTCTATAAAAAAAGTCCTGATCATTATAAAGAAGATCTTGCTCAATCAGGACGCGTGGAGTTTATCGAAGAACATTGGGAGAAATAATTTAAACTTAACGTCAGATTTTCAAGGTAAGATGCTACAACTATGGGTGTATGGACTGCTGTCGTTCATACACTCGTAGGCATGTTCATTGCTTTCCAATGATTGGCCATCAACTATTTTATCTTCATGATTATTAAAACCTTTTCCAACTACGGTTTCTTTATCAAATCACAGAACCCATGGGTGAAGTTGGTATTAAAACTTGTTCAGATTCTGAAAGACTATTGAATGCTACCAGCTCAATTTCAAGTGAAGAACATCCGAATAAAGTGATCATTAATAAAGATAATAGATGTAACTAAAAGTATTACTGTATCCACCACGCCATACTTCTATCTTAAAACCATCAATATCTACCATAATCTCTCTCCATTAAATACACGCTGGATGGTTTCAACATTTTTAGGAATTTCCTTTAAAATATCCCACCATTAGGGTTAATATAAGCCCAACAAATCAACGTTTGATAGCTTTTGTTTGAACACCGTGCTATAATAAGAGCATTGTGAATTTTAGGAGGTATAGCATGATTGCAGTAAGTAATGTAAGTCTTCGATTTGGTGATCGTAAATTATTCGAAGATGTAAATATAAAGTTTACACCTGGTAACTGTTATGGGTTAATCGGTGCAAACGGAGCTGGTAAATCTACATTTATCAAAATCTTGTCGGGGGAAATTGAGCCACAAGAAGGTAATGTGATTATGAATCCAGATGAGCGCTTAGCGATTTTGAAGCAAAATCACTTTGAGTATGAAGAATACAATGTGCTTGAAACAGTGATCATGGGTCATAAACGTTTATATGAAGTAATGAACGAAAAAAATGCAATTTACATGAAGGAAGACTTTTCTGACGAAGATGGTATGCGTGCCGCTGAGTTAGAAGGAGAATTTGCAGACCTTAACGGTTGGGAAGCTGAATCAGAGGCAGCCATCCTTTTACAAGGACTAGGTATTCCTGATAGCATGCACCAAAAGAAACTGTCTGAATTAACTGGGTCAGAAAAAGTAAAAGTACTTTTAGCTCAAGCTTTATTTGGCAAACCAGATGTACTTTTACTAGATGAGCCTACCAACCATTTAGATATCAAAGCAATTCAATGGCTAGAAGATTTCCTGATCAACTTTGAAAATACTGTAATCGTAGTTTCGCATGACCGTCACTTTTTAAACAAAGTATGTACACACATTGCAGACCTAGATTTCAGCAAAATCCAAGTTTATGTAGGAAACTATGACTTCTGGTATGAATCAAGCCAGCTTGCTACTAAAATGGCTCAGGATCAAAATAGTAAAAAAGAAGAAAAAATTAAAGAACTACAAGCCTTCATTGCTCGCTTTAGTGCGAATGCATCTAAATCAAAGCAAGCAACATCTCGTAAAAAAATGTTAGATAAGATTGAACTAGATGATATTAGACCTTCTTCTCGTAAATATCCATATGTGAACTTCTCTATGAAGCGTGAAATTGGTAATGACGTATTACAGGTTCAAGATTTAGGTTATTCGCTAGAGAACGAAAAACTATTCTCAGGTATGAACTTCACTATGAACAAAGACGATAAAATTATCTTGTTAGGTGATGAGCTTGCTAAATCTGCTTTACTTCGTATGCTTGCAGAAGAGGAAGAGCCACAAGAAGGCTCTATTCGTTGGGGTGTAACTACATCTCGTGCGTACTTCCCATTAGACAATGCAAAATACTTTAACGGTACAGAAACTTCACTAGTTGATTGGTTACGCCAATATTCACCTGATGATGAAAGTGAAACATTCCTTCGTGGTTTCCTAGGACGTATGCTTTTCTCTGGGGAAGAAGTGAAGAAGAAACCTTCTGTCCTTTCTGGTGGAGAAAAAGTTCGTTGTATGCTTTCTAAAATGATGCTTTCCGAAAGTAATGTTTTATTGCTAGATGAGCCTACTAACCATTTAGACTTGGAATCCATCCAAGCATTGAATAATGGATTAATTGCGTTCAAAGGCGCTATGATATTCACTTCTCATGACCATCAGTTCATCCAAACGATTGCAAATCGTGTAATCGAAATCCGCAAGGACGGCTCTATTCTAGATAAACAGCTGACATACGATGAATTCTTAGAATGGAAAGAATCTCAAAAATTATAATACGTAAAAAGGGTATTCGTAAATATTTACGATACCCTTTTTTTTATATCCCATGGTACTTTTTTCGTATAAAAAAGGGTGTTAGACGTATAGTCTTACACCTTCTTAGATGTTTTTATAAAACGTCCTAGCAATGAACGTGCTGGTAATTTCCCAAGCAAGCTATCACTTGTTTCCGATACCTTTTTCATTGTATCTAACAGCTTATGTTCTCCAGCCCAATGCTCTTCTACGATTTCAGGGGAAAACTTATTTAAAAGCATATTGACAATAAATGCTGCAACAATAATATCATCCATGTATCCACCTGGTCCTATTAAGCCCTCGGGTAATATATCAATTGGAGTAATAAAGTATAGGATACCGCTACCAATAAGTGTTTTACTTTTTGCGTCAATGCGATCATCTAGCATAGATTTTATAAGTAAATGGAAAAAATCTGGAGCAAAAAGAAGGTATGGAGTAAACTTACCTAACTTGTTTGATTTGGAATCTACATATTTCGTTATTTTAGCACGTAGTTTTGTGTAAAAGTCTTGTTGCTCCTCATAGGAAGGTAATTCCTTTTTTAACTCTAAATTCATACAAAGCTCCCCTTTCTTGTTCTCACTATACCAAAAATTTTGGAAAAAGAAACTTAAATAGCACTCATTCGAGTATATTAATGAGCACTTCAAAGAGTTAGTTTTATAATTAGCCCTTTACTATAAAAAAAATCATAGTAGTAAACTGGTGAAATCTATTTATAAATATAGCTATTATTGTAAATACATTTTATCTAGTTTCAAGTATTCATTTAAAGCCTGCTGTAATGTGCCATAAGTTCTTGTATCTTTATCAAATAGCATGCCTAATCGAATCATTTGTCGAACAACCTCAGGTCTTAAACCAGTAATTACTGTTTGGCATCCCATCATTGATGTACCATAAATTGTCTTTAACAGATGTTCTATTACTTCTGTCTCCATTTCTGCTATACCTGATAAATCTATTATTAAAGTTTGGATTCTGAGTTTACTAATTTCAGTTAATACTTTTTCTTCTAGAATTGAAGTTCTATATGTATCTACTGATCCAATTAAAGGTAAAATACAAATGGAAGGTGTGATCGGTATTATTGGTACAGATAAAGTTTCAACTACTTTTTTCTGAGAGGATATCAAAGCATCTTTATAAGTTGAATAATTAATAAAAAATTCGTTTAAGAAGTTGTCAATTCTATTATTTAGCTGCTTTTCAATTTTAAAGAAGTCCTCTAGGTCCATCATTTGATCGGAATCATTCAATTCCTTTATAAACCTCCACATGGTTCGACGGATAGCTTGCACCCATTCTAATTTAAAAGAAAGCGTTAAAGAATGAGTTGCCCACGCAATTCCTTCTTGTTTAGCAAATAGATCTAACTCCTCATCATTACCCTCGATAATGTTTTTAATAAGATGATGTGCATTGTTGATAAGGTCAATATCACCAACTCTTAAAATATCATTAATCTTATCTTTAACATTTACTGCCTCTGATAAAAGATTATCTTCGACTTTCCCCTTGTTACCTTCGAAATATTCTTTAATTCCTCCGTCTAATAATAGTTTTTCCAAGTGACATCCCCCTATAATTTAAATAAAATTAAACACTCGATTCTTATACCCAAATCCTTTGAATATTAAACACTATGTAGATAGTGTTTTCTTTAGAGTTTAATATATTTTTAGGAAAAAAAATAGCCCATCATAATGATGGGCTTCCTACTTATAGTTTTGTTACATTTGCAGCTTGTGGCCCGCGATTTCCTTCTACAACTTCAAATTCTACACTTTGGCCTTCTTCAAGTGATTTGAAGCCATCACCTTGAATAGCAGAGAAGTGTACGAATACATCATTTTCTCCTTCAATTTCGATGAATCCAAATCCTTTTTCTGCATTAAACCATTTTACAGTACCTTGTTTCATGTTATTACCTCCAAAAATAAAATTAACAATATGTAAACTAAAAAATTCACATATTCCATGAAGTACCGACATCACATCATCGATCACTACATGGGATATGTGAATTGCTCAACCGGTTTATACTTTATTGTTACTATAAATTATAGCAGTTGGATAAATTTAGTCAACAAATAATTACATTATTCTAAATCGTTTACTTGATATTAAATATGATTCCATGGAAAATTTGTAAGTCATCTTCACACGACTCACAATAACATTGTTCCTTTACTGACCAAAATGCCCAATACTTATCGTTTCTCATCTCTTCTTTTGGGAACTTCCTTCTTAATTCGGTTAGTTTTTTTTCTAAAAATAAGCGAGCTTGGTCCTCTTGATCAAATTCCGCTTTTTCCATTATAAACTCTTCCCAGCCCTCAAAAGCCCACCACGGCTCATAGTCTGCTTTCATATAAATAACCTCATACATATTGTAATCGCCTCTAATACTTTTTATTAATACATATTTTACTGCTCACAAAGAAAATGTCTACTCTTTTGACTTTTGAAACTGAATAAATTGAAAAAATTTGCTATTTACGTTAAGTTATAAATAACATCAAAGTAAATAAAAGAGAAATTAAACGGTAATATGCTCCCATTAATTTCGACATATATGAAACCTTCTTTTCTCTCGTTCGTATAATGTAGTGTATATATAAGGAGGTCTTGACTATGACACAAGTAATACAAACCGTCATTCGTCATATTATTAATGTTCCTGTCATGATTACATCATGGCTAATTTTCTTCTTCCCAGTTGAATTAGGTTTTTTTGTAAGCTCAGCGTTAGCAGTAGTTACCTACCTAACTTCTAATTTTGCTATCAAAAAAATTCAACAGAGATCTATTATGAAGAAATATGATTTAACTTCATCAGAGTATTTTCATATTCGAAAGCAGATTAAGGAAGCAACAGCAAAAGTTCGTACACTTAATAACCATTATTTAAAAGTACGATCAGTGAGCTCTTTTAAACAGCTTTTCGAATTAAATAGATTAGCAAAACGAATTATTGCCTTAGTTAAAGCAAACCCAAAGAAATTTTACCAAGCTGAAAACTTCTTCTACGCTCATTTAGATTCGGCAGTAGAGCTAACATCTAAGTATACATTCTTAGTTTCTCAGCCATCAAAGAACAAAGAGATGAAAATTGCTTTGCAGGATACTCGTGAAACACTAGAATCCATTAACTCTGTCATGGAAGATGACTTAAAAAATGTTCTTGCTAGTGATATGGAGCATTTAAGAATGGAACTTGATTTTGCTAAACTATCCGTATCTAAAAACGAAAAACCTTTATATCTAAAAGGAGAGACAACAAATGAGCGAAAATATCTCGAATAAAACAGACGATCTTTTAATGGACGAACTACTTAATAATCCATTTTCTCTAAATGAAACAAAGCCTCAAACATTAACTAAACAAGCAAATGAGGCGCTACCAACTAAATTAATTGATCGCTTATCGGAAGAAGAGAAACAAAAAGCTAAGCAGCTAGCAGATCAAATACCTGCTGGTAATTATGAAGCGATCTTAACATATGGAGCCAATGCTCAAACAGAGCTTACCCGCTTTTCACATCAAATGCTGGACCATGTGCAAAAGAAAGATATCGGACCAGTTGGAGATATATTAGGCGACTTAATGAAAAAACTATCAGAGCTAAATCCTGAAGAGCTTTCAAACGAAAAGAAAAGTGGTATTAAAAAGCTTTTTAATCGTGTAAACAGATCTGTTCAAGAAATGATGACAAAATATCAAAAGCTTAGTACACAAATCGACCGTATCGGCATTCAATTGGAGCATTCAAAACGTGGTCTAGTAGAGGATGTTCAAATGTTAGATAAGCTATATGATCAAAACAAAACATATTTTCAAGCATTAAACGTTTATATTGCAGCTGCTGAACTAAAAAAAGATGAAATACTCAACGTTACGATACCAGAACTAAAAAGAAAAGCTGAAATGTCAAACGACCAAATGGCTTACCAGGAAGTTAATGATATGGCCCAATTTGTAGATCGACTTGAAAAACGAGTTTATGACCTACAGCTTTCACGTCAGATTACCATCCAAAGTGCGCCACAAATACGTATGATTCAACAAACAAACCAAACGTTAGCTGAAAAAATACAATCTTCTATCATGACATCCATTCCATTATGGAAAAACCAAATTGCGATTGCCTTAACGTTAAATCGTCAACAAAAAGCAGTAGCAGCTCAAAGACAAGTTACAAAAACAACTAACGACCTACTATTGAAAAACTCGGAAATGCTTAAAGTGAATAGTATTGAAACAGCTAAAGAAAATGAGCGAGGTATCGTTGAAATCGATACATTGAAGAAAACACAGGAAAACCTTCTGCAAACAATCGAGGAAACAATGCGTATTCAAGCAGATGGAAGAGTTAAGCGAAAAGCTGCTGAAATTGAAATTGGTCGAATGGAAGAAGAACTAAAACAACGTCTCCTTCTTATTGCTGACCAATCTAAAAACAGATCCGTTCAACCATAAATTGCATATCAATAAAATAAAGACTGGAGTCTAACTCAGAATCTTGAGTTTGACTCCAGTCTTATTATTTGGCTATGTTAAAGGATAATGTTTATATTTTTAAAATGATTTGGTGTTCCCTACTTCTTTAAACAAAGGAACTTTTAAATGGCTATTAAGAACATAAATAGATTGTGAAAATGGGGTTGGTGACAGTTTTTTTAACTTAGTTTATCCGAGTAAATTTATTAGCGCTTTATCGATGCTAAATCTGTTCCCATTTATTGATTGGAGCCCAGACGGCGACTCCTACGAGATGGGTGAGACAGATAAGACACATCACAACTACGCGTAAGCGATGGGTGATGGCTTACCGCTCCCCTGAGGAAAGCGTCCGGCTGGTGCGAAAAGTCAATACTACTCTCTGATCTAAGATTTATTTGCATTATAAATCAACCATAACCTTTAACGTAGCCTCTTTATAAAACAATGTTTGACTATTCTTCTTAGCTTTTTACGACATGCTGAAGCATTTTACGCAGTAAGCGCAACGTTTCATCTGAGAACCTCTCCATAGAGGAAGCTGTCGCTGTTTTCTTACCGAAGATGAGCTGGAACAGGTTAATTTGTTCGTCTGTTGGCTCTTCTTCATTAAGAAATAAATGAAGTATCGAAATCTGCTTTCGCTCGACTTCCAATACTGCCTCAGCAGTATCCATAATACCATTTTGTGCATAGCCAAAAGCTGAGGGCTCTCCGTCTGAGAAGACAAGTAGAAATTTATGTGTCTCTGGTCTAGTTTCTAAACGTTTGCCTATCCAACGGATTGCAAATCCATCTCGGTTATCCTCATGCGCTTCCATGGCCAAAATATTTTGGCCACTATCCTTTTGTCCATCTTCTAATCGATGAATCCATTCAAATGTATTAGGCTGGCTAGTTTCAGTTGCCTCATAGGCATCTTCATAATGAAGTACGATTTCATGAGCAATGTTTAATTCTCTTAGTACATCGTGGAATAATAAAACAGCCTTTTGGGTCTCTGGCATTTTATCCTGCATAGATGCAGACCCATCTACCAGTAAACCAAATACGGCGTTGAGTCTTGTACTTGGAGCATCTTTTTTGTAGAACGGCTTAGGTCTTTCCTCTGTCCATATAGACGTCATTCGAGTAGAAAGTCGACCTTTTGATAAATTGGTCCGCTTATCTACCTTTTTTTGTTCCATACGTTTTTTCATTTCATGGACAAAGGCCTTAACAAAGGGAGCTTGCTCCTGCCGGATTGTCTGCAGTTCTAATTTCGTATGCGGATGGAGCATGCTTTCAATTCTCTTTTCTTCGTATATCACATTTAAATGTTCGTATCCAAAGCTCTTGCCTGCCTTCTTGGTACTTCCCATTTTATCCTCTACTTGATCTGACGAAAGATTTTCCTTCGTATTCCCAGCCGATTGTCCCCTACCCGTTTCCGTAATGTCATGACCCTCTCGGCCTTCTTCAGCGTTGACATTTTGTTCAGCTTTCCCATCTGTTCCGTGTTCCAGCTCATACTGTAGATGGACTCCGCTTTCCTGTTCATTTTCTCTATGCCAGGATCTAAATACTTCTTCGATTGTGTCTTTCCTTTCATCCTCACCTTTAATAAAATCCTTCGTGCCTTGATGATAATGAAAGTCTTTATTCATTAAAGTATTAGGAGAGAGAATCGCATAAAATTGTAAAATTGAATCAGTCGAAATATATTCCCTTAAAAAATTTACAAGCTGATACGCTAAATTAATAGAGTCATTTGTAGATCTGTGATCGTATACTCTTTGAATCATGCTGTTTGTTTGAACAAACGACTCAGGACCTTTTGCATTAATTGTACCTTCATATAAACTAATATAAAGGTAACTAATATAAGCATCTGCTAAAAACCCTTTTTGAAGATTAACAATTAACTGTTGCTTATGAAAGGCAAGATATGTTTCCACTCTTGCAATAAAGATTTTCCTTGTACCAATACGTCTTTTTTGTATATTTTCCATAAGGCGAAATTCCTCAAGACAAAACACTAGTTGATCCATTAATTTAGACAGAGTGTCATCTCTATCTTTTAAGTAGTCTAGCCAAGCGCCTATGCTAAAGCATTTCCAGAACCCTTCGGTTAAGAGATAGATGTCTGAAAGTCTCCCTTTATGCATCACCTCTTCACTTCGATGTCTCCAAAACACACTAATGGATATTGTTTGCTCCTCCGGCTGGAATTCTATTAGCTTTCGTTCATTAATAGTAATTCCCAGGTCTTTGGTCATTGCACGAGCAATTGTCTCGTAATGCATTAGTTGTCTAGCATCAATCGTTTCGTTGTTAAATTGTATAAAGCGATTTACTGAAGACATTATACCGCCTCACTTAACCCAAGAGGAAGCAAGCTCTAAAACGAGTCTCTTCTCTTGCTCATCATCTAGCTTTTCAGCAATTGCATATTCAATTGCTCTTAAAGGATCCATATATTGTGCTAAATCCATTGCATATTGGAGACTCCGAATAGATGCAGCATCCTCTGCTAAAAGACCTTGCTGCACTTGTGCCATTAAATCCTCTGCTAGGTTAAGCATTAGAGTATGAAGATCTTTAGGAGCATTTGGGAATAAATTGTTAAACAGTTTTTCAAGTAATTCTCCGGTAATATAGGGAATAGAAAAAGAAACAAAACGATTTTTTAAAGCTTCATTCATAGGAGTAGTTCCAATATATCCTTCATTTATTGCTGCGATAACAGAAAAATCAGGATGTGCCTTAATAACCTCACCCGTATATGGATTAGTCAACATACGACGGTAATCTAATACACTATGTAAAATTGGCAAGGTTTCAGGCTTAGCCATGTTTATTTCATCTATATAAAGAATATGTCCCTTTTTCATCGCCTCAACTACAGGACCATCTACAAATTCAATCACATTAGTCCCTTCCTTAATGACAATCGTTTTAAAACCAAGCAATGCTTCCGCATCTAGGTCTACAGAACAGTTGATACTTTGTATTGGCTGTGAAAAAAAATGGGACACTGTTTCAGCTAGCTTAGTCTTTCCTGCTCCCGTTGGCCCCTTTAATAAAACAGGTTTTTTTAAGGAAACCGCTATTAGGACATCTTCATATAAATGGTCGATAGGCGAAACATATCCTCCCGTGCCAATCAGATCTATATCTTTCTCACTGTGTAATCGGCTAGTTCTTAGCTCTTTTTCATTTTTTATTAACTCAATCACGCTATTGTCCTCCTTAACAAAAAAAACTGATGAAGGCTCATCAGTTTTTTATTGAAAATATTCCTTGTAGTATCCGCCGACCTTACCGGTATTATCAATGACGAATAAAAATTCTTCTGTTTCATTTTTTACTTCGTATGTCTTTCCAACAGTCAATACATTGCTAACTAAGAATTTTTTAGCGTCTGTATGAATACATGTTACTGTCTTAGTAGTTGGCTTTAAAGCCCAATTAGTATGTATCATTTCAACCACTTCCTTTATCTATAGTATACGATTGAATTCATGAAAATTCAATCATGTTACTGCTGTATTTAGGTGTCACTTGCTCTGGTTTAGGTGACAGTTCTACTTCCTATAGGTGCGTTTCGCACTTGGTTTAGGTGTCCATGGACTACGTTTAGGTGCACATTTACTCTTTAGGTGGCATTCGCTCTCTTTTAGGTGACACTTCTTCACCATTTAGGTGCGCTCCCACTTGGTTAGGTGTCCATGGTCTACGGTTCGGTGTACTTTTACGCTTTAAGTGACATTCGCTCCCTTTTAGGTAACACTTCCTCCCCCTTTATGTGCGATTCACCTTAAATTGCTCCCTATAGGAAACAATCCTAAAGCACACAAAAAAAGCACCGACGAATCTACGTAAACGTAGAACGTTCGGTGCTTTTGATTTTAAGGTTGGTTTTGACCCAGCCTCAAAAATATATTAAGAATTTAACATTAAGTCTTCTGGGCTTTCAAGAAGTTCTTTTACTGTTTTTAAGAATCCAACTGAATCTTTTCCATCGATAACACGGTGATCATAAGAAAGAGCCACATACATCATTGGACGGATTTCAACTTCATTTCCAACAGCGATTGGACGTTTTTGGATTGTGTGCATTCCAAGAATACCAACCTGTGTACCATTTAAAATTGGTGTTGATAATAGTGAACCGAATACTCCACCGTTTGTGATAGTGAAAGAACCACCAGCCATGTCTGAAAGAGCTAACTTGTTATCGCGAGCTTTTTTAGCAAGACCAGCAATATCTCCTTCGATTTCTGCAAAGTTTTTACGGTCTGCATCACGTACGATTGGCACTACAAGTCCGCCTTCTGTAGATACAGCGATACCAATATCATAGAAATTATTTTTTACAATATAATCTCCATCAATTTGAGAATTTACGTAAGGATATTTTTTCAATGCTGCAACGACAGCTTTAGTAAAGAATGACATGAATCCTAAACGTACATCGTTATCATCAAAGAATTTATCTTTTTTACGAGAACGTAATGCCATTACATTCGTCATATCAATTTCATTAAATGTTGTTAACATTGCTGTGCTTTGTCTAACTTCTAACAGACGAGAAGCGATAGTTTGACGACGACGTGACATTTTCTCGCGAGTTGTGCGTCCATCATCTTCTTTTACTGGAGCTGCAGATTTTGAAGCTTCAGCTTTAGGTGCTGCAGGTTTAGAACCGTGAGCAGATACATCTTGAACTCGAACGCGTCCCATTGGATCTACTGGAGAAATCTCGCTTAAATTAATACCTTTTTCACGAGCTAACTTACGAGCAGCTGGGCTAGCAATTGTGCGGTCTTGTTCTTTAGAAGCGTCTTCATTAGCTTTAGCTACCTCTTCAGCTTTATTGCCACTTACTGCAGGTGCTTTTTCTTCTTTCGGTTCTTCCTTAGTTTCAGCTTTAGCTGCTGGTGCGCCTGAACCTGCACCTACGATAGCAATTACTTCGCCTACTTGTACAGTATCGCCTTCAGCAAATAGTAATTCGCTAACAACTCCAGCTTCTTCTGAAATTACCTCTACATTTACTTTATCTGTTTCTAACTCAACGATAAACTCGCCTTTTTCCACTGTATCACCTGGTTGTTTTAACCATTGTGCAATGGTACCTTCTGTAATTGATTCTGCTAATTCGGGAACTATAATTTCTGCCACTTGATTTTCCTCCTCTATTGCTTTTCTTACAAGCTTTTCAATGCTTCTTCAATAATTCTTGCTTGCTCTACTTTATAAGTATCGATATCACCTTCAGCAGGACTTGAGCGATGTACTCGCCCTACGTACTTAATATCTTTTCCTTTTGCAATATCCAGTAAATATGGAAGTGCAAAATTCCATGAGCCCATATTTTCTGTTTCTTCTTGAGCCCAAACAATTTGTTTAAGATTTGGATAACGATCTACAATCGTTTGAATTTTCTCTTCTGGGAATGGATATAGCTGCTCTACGCGAACGATATGCATGAAGTCATATCCTTCTCCATTCTTCACTTTGTCTGCTAAGTCAATTGCTAGTTTACCACTTGCAAAGACTACTTTTTCAACCTTGTCAGGTTGTTGACCTAAGCCAGGCTGTTCAATAATAGTCTCAAACTTACCTTCAGTCAAATCTGCTACCTCTGCACCCACTAAAGGATGACGAAGTAATGATTTAGGAGAAACGATTATTAATGGTCGAATTGCGTCTTCTTTTAGCATTTTAGCTTGTCTTCTAAGGATATGGAAATAGTTTGCTGCACTTGATAGATTCGCAACTGTCCAGTTGTTTTCTGCAGCAAGCTGTAAATAACGCTCTAGACGTGCACTTGAGTGCTCTGAGCCTTGACCTTCTGAACCATGCGGTAATAGCATCACAAGTCCAGATTTCAATCCCCATTTAGATCGAGCCGAACTGATAAAATTGTCAAACATAACTTGCGCCATATTTGCGAAGTCCCCGTATTGGGCTTCCCAAATAGTTAATGAATTAGCATCTTCCAAGTTATAACCGAACTCATAGCCCAACACTGCTGTTTCTGTTAATGGACTGTTGTGAACGGTAAAGGAAGCTTTTGCATCACTAATATAGTGAATTGGTGTAAGTTCTGCACCTGTATTTTCATCATGTAACACTAAGTGTCTATGTGAGAATGTACCACGTTGTGCATCTTGGCCAGTTAAGCGAACAGAGTTCCCTTCCTGAATAATCGTTGCTAGGGCAAGTGTTTCTGCATGACCCCAGTCGATTTTACCTTTCCCTTTAAATGGCTCTTCTCTACGTTTTAAAATTTTCTCTAATTTTTTGAACGCTTTGAAATCAGATGGCCAGCTTAATAATTCTTCATTGATTTTCTTCAGTCTGCCTTCCTCAACTCCAGTAGGTAGCTCAGGCATTCCCTGTAATACAGCATCAGGAATAATTATCTCATGTGCAGTTGTCTGTGGAAGCTCTTTCACGCGATCGTATGCTTCTTGCATTCCACTGAAGATAGTTTCATCCAGTTTTTTCACTTCGGCTTCTTGGATAACGTTTTCATTTACTAACTTTTGTCCGTAAATATTACGTACAGTCGGGTGTTTATGAATAATATGATACATTTGTGGATTAGTCACTAGTGGCTCATCCATTTCATTGTGGCCATATCTACGATAACCAAGTAAGTCAATAACAATGTCCTTACCAAATTTGTTACGGTATTCGTGAGCAAGTTTTGCTACGCCGATAACAGCCTCTGGATCATCTGCATTTACATGAATAACAGGAACTTCGTATCCTTTAGCTGGGTCAGAAGAATAGAAAGTAGAACGTGAATCGTAATGCTCCGTTGTAAATCCGATCATATTATTTGCGATGATATGGATTGAACCTCCAGTTTGGAAGCCTCTTACTCTACTATAGTTTAACACTTCTGTGACAATACCTTGACCAGGGAAAGCCGCATCTCCATGAACTAAAATTGCATAAGCAGCATTTTTATCTTGAACTGGCAAACCTGCTTGATCCGTTGTTTCTTGAGCAGCACGAGTTTGCCCTGTTACTACAGGACTTACTACTTCTAAGTGAGAAGGGTTATATGCTAATTTAATCGTTAATCCAGATGGAGAATGGTAAGCAGCACCTTTATGGTATTTTACATCACCATACCATCCCTCAGAAAGCTCTAAAGAGCCGTCTTTTGGTTGAAAAGCTTCAGAAGGTACGTGTGCAAACTCTGCGAACATCATTTCATAAGGCTTGTTTAAAACGTGTGTTAGTACATTTAAACGTCCACGGTGGGCCATACCAATGTTTACTTGTTTTGTTTTAGTGATATTAGATTGTCTAACAAGCTCGTCTATTAAAACCACTAAAGAATCTAAACCTTCAATAGAGAAGCGTTTTGCTCCCACAAACGTACGGTGAATAAATTTCTCAAAACCTTCAATTTGAGTTAAACGTTTCAATAATTCCTTTTTTGTATCAGCAGATAAGTTTTCTAATACAACACCTTTTTCAATCTTGCCCTGTAACCATTTTCTCTCTTCTACATTCACAATATGAGAAATCTCAAAAGCTATTTTATTCGTATAAACAGATTTTAAGTACTCAATTGCCTCTAAACCGTTGGTAACTGTGTTTGGTGCATCAGCTAATAAAAAAGCTACAGGAACTTCTTTTAA
Organism: Psychrobacillus sp. FSL W7-1493; assembly: GCF_038004905.1. Classification (NCBI taxonomy): domain Bacteria; kingdom Bacillati; phylum Bacillota; class Bacilli; order Caryophanales; family Bacillaceae; genus Psychrobacillus; species Psychrobacillus sp. FSL W7-1493. The sequence goes on from NZ_JBBOSB010000001.1 coordinate 2,146,559, forward strand.
ATCAGCAGGAGTTAGACCGTAAGTCTTAAAATTGATTCGAGAATCATTTTTCTCTCTGTCATTTAAAGGATAGATATCTGCAGATAAGTGCCCGTGAGCTCGTATAGCATCAGCCAACTCGATTGCACGAATCACTTTATCGAAGTTGTTGGATTCCACAGTTGGTAAAGCAGCTCCTGTACCATTTGTAGTTGTATCCAGAACTGGTGCCCCATACTCTTCAAATAAGCTAACTAGTTCTTGATCCACTTCTTCTGGTGATTGAAGGTATAAATCATACTGCTCCATCACATAACCAAGATTGGGTCCTGAGAAAATGGACCAAGGTGTTTGATTGTTCGACATTTAAAAAAACCTCCAACATATTGTGCCACAATAGGCATTAATGAATTTGCATAAAAATAAGTGCAAAAGCCTGAAAATGAAAGATGTACATTTTTATTCTTTAAATCTTCACATTAATAGTTTACCACTCTTTTCATGAGACTTAAAGAATTCAAGAATCCAAGTATAAGAACAATTTTTCCATATCCATCTTACTACTCTCACTAAAAAATACAATCCTTTTTGGTAAATTAAATTAATCTTTTCTAAATTTTTTTATACATTTGAAATGAATGATTATTCACTTGTAAATTTAGGGAAATATATGGAAAATTTTGTTCCGTTTTGATTACTTTCTACGTTAATACTACCTTTATATGCAACAACTAGTCGTTGCACAATGCTAAGGCCCAATCCTGAGCCTCCTTTATTCTTTGAACGTGCCTCGTCTGCTGTATAGAAACGATCGAAGATTTTAGAAAGGGATTCTTTTTTAATACCAATCCCATTATCTGAAACAGTAATTACTACTTTGGAAGTGTCTTCCCAAGCTTCTATAATTATTTTCGGATCGTTTTCATTATATTTTATTGCATTTTCCATAAGGTTTCTAAGAATTTGCTCCAATGTCGTTGAGGGGATATTAACTGATATATTTTCATTTCCACGGTAAACAATTGATGAAGTTGGAGATAGTACCTCCAGTTGTTGTTCCAATTCCTTGACTACATTTAATAGACGGGTATTTGTATTCTCAAATGTTTGTTCATTTTTTGCAAGCTTTAACATTTCTTCTATTAAAACTTTCATTTTTTGAACTTCTGCTAAGGAAATGTCCAGGGATTCGTCCAGAACATCTCGTTGTTCCTTGCCCCATCTATTCAGCAGAGCCAGATGTCCTTCCACAACTTGAATAGGTGTTCGAAGTTCATGGGATACATTATGAATAAACTCGTCTTGTCTGGTGATTGTTTCATTTACCTCGTCCATTAATTCCTTATAGATTTTCATCAGCTCACCGATTTCATCTTTTGACAAACGTTCAAAATTAACTTCCTTAGAAAACCTTGTCCGTTTTGCCTCCTGCATTTCATCACGTAATTCCTTAATTGGACGTAACATGAATGCAGACAACGAATACCCTATAAATGCAGATAGTAATAGCGCTATGAGAGAAAATAACGTTATAGCCAACAATATATAGCGCATTAGTTCTTCAAAATTAGAAAGGCTGTGGGAAATTTCTATATATCCCTTAAATAATCCGAAGTCAATTTCAGCAGATTTATGAAAAATAGTCTGTCCTTCTATTTTGTCTTTTTCGAATTCTTTTATTGAAGTGGGTTCGAATGCTGAAAATGGGCTCGCATCATTAATGCGGAGAAGCTCGATTCCATCTGCATTTAAAACCCTTATAGACTGCTCTTGGTTAACAAGCTGGTTAATAAGTGTGCGATTTCTTTGAATGTCTTGAACGCTAATCACAGGACCCTGTGACTCAAAGAAGCTTACAACTTCGTTTAATGTGTTATGGGCCACTCTCTTTTCAGACATAAGCATCCAGTTGTATAGTGAAAAATATAAAATGGCACTCATCATTAAAAAACTTAAAAAAATAGACAGAGCAGAAGCATATGTCCATTTTTTTTGTAAAGTCCAGTTCTTCATGAACGAATCACGTATCCCACTCCTCTAACTGTTTCTATTAAAGCTGCAATTTCCTTCGGCAATTTCTTTCTAAGATGCCTAATATAAACATCCACTACATTTGTCTCTACTTCTGATTCATAACCCCATACAATTTCTAAAATCTGATCCCGAGTTAATACGATGTTAAGGTTTTGCATAAAACATACAAGAAGGTCATACTCTGTTTTCGTTAAAATAATCTCCTGCCCAAAATACGTAACCCTATATGCTTTTTGATCGACCTGTAAGCCACGTATCGATAAAACAGATTCCTGATTTAATGTGGTATGCCCCACCCTTCTTAATACAGCACGAATTCTAGCCAAAAGCTCTTCTATAGCGAATGGCTTGACCACATAGTCATCTGCTCCAGCCTCTAATCCTGAAACACGGTCTATAACTGCATCTCTCGCAGTTATTAAAATAATAGGAATATCTTTAACTTTTCTAAACCTGCGACATATTTCTAAACCGTTTAAATTAGGTAGCATAACATCTACTAATAACAAATCGTAATGGTTTTCTAAAGCTAATTCATATCCCTCTCTTCCATCAAAAGATACGGTTACCTCAAAATTTTCATGTTTCAGCTCAAGTTCCACAAACTTCGCTATATTAATTTCATCTTCTATTAATAAAATATGATGTTTCACTTTCACACTTCCTTTAAAAATACCGTTCACTCTATATGAACGGCAGTAAAATTATATGAATTGTTTTTTCTCATCGATTTCAAATTCTGAAAAGAGAATTTAGGTCATAATTATTATAATAAGCTTTGTTAAAGTTATTGGTCTATTTTGACTAACAATTCTTTTTATAGTGACTGTAAACATTCTAAAAGGGACATTCAAATGACTATTAAGGTCATAAATAGATTATTAGATTTAGATTGGGTATAGTTTTTCAGCTTTGTTTATGCTTGTAAATTTATTAGCGTTTTATCGATGCTATAGCTGTTCCCATTTATTGATTGGAGCGCCAGACGGCGACTCCTACGGGATGAGTGAGACAGATAAGACATCACAACCACGCGCGTAAGCGATGGGTGATGGCTTATCGCTCACCCCGAGGAAAGCGTCCGGCTGGTGCGAACAATCAATTCTACTCTCTGATCTAAGATTTCTTTGCATTATAAATCAACCCCACGCTTTAACATAGCCTTATAATAAAATAAAGTGTATCCGCGTACTTAGCAGAGAAGCTTTTTGAGAGTGAACGATAGGTCTACCCTCTATTAACTTTTATACTATTTGTATAGAAAAGCATTCGTTTAAAACGATAAAGTACAATTACATGAATTAAAACTTCCTGTAGAAAATCCAAACAAATAAATAGAAAAATATAGGAAGATTTGATATATTCATTTATAATAGCTGTACTAGTAAATCATTTTCTATGTATCTTTTGTTTATGTAAATTAATCATATGTATTAATTGTGAAACATACAAGTATTAACAATATTTTTTTTAAAAAATGTATAATTTAACTCTATGCAAAATGAAAAACTTAAAGTATATTATTCTATGCAAATAATTTTATAAGGCAAAGTATTTCTTTGCCGAGGGAAGGCAAATGGTGCGCCACCGGTTCTTGAGCTGGTTCTAGTAGGTTCGATTCCTACCCCGAAATTTTTTATGCAATTCAAATGAAAAATTTCAGGGGAACTAGAATGACTCTGCTCATTTTCAGTTCTGGAGGAGGCGTTTTTTTGTGTTGAAAAAAAGAGACTTACATGAGTGTACCGCTCTATTTGAGCTTATGTCAGATCCAACTATTATGCCATTCGTTCGTCATAAAGCTAATACCGCAGACGAATACTGGTTTTTAACCAAACAAATGATTGAGGAAGAATTAGCTGGAACGACTATTTCTCGAACAATCATCAGTGACTATGGACAACCAATAGGAACCATAAATCTATTTGATATTGAACACGGTGCTGGATTTTTAGGAACTTGGATCGGCACACAATTCCAAGGTCAAGGTTATAATAAGAAAGCGAAGGAACAATTTTTAGAGGAATTGTTCTTTGAGCAGAATATACAAACAGTATTTTTACGTATTAGAAAAAATAATATTAAGAGCATCCGTGCAACTGAAAAGCTTGGCTATGCTTTAAAAGCAAATGATTCCCACCAAGTAATATACGAAGAGATTAATAAGGGTAATAACCATTTCGATTTATATTATATACCTAAGGACCTCTTCCTAATGAAAACACTTCAGCAGAATTCGGAAGAAGAACAAGCTATGTAACAGAAGAAACTCCCGTCAACTTTATGACGGGAGTTTCATTAGTTTTTATATGTTAGTAGTAGTTCCGTAAATTGCTCAGGTGTTTTGGAAGAACTCGCCAGACACTGTGCATCAATTATTTTTTCTTTGTTTAATGCTAAAGCTGAAAGAGAATTCATAAATGTCTCAGCGGTGAGACCCTCTTCTTCAAGGACAATAGCATAGCCTAATTTTTCAAAGAAGTTTGCATTTAATACTTGGTCTCCCCTGCTGGCGTTCTTGGACAAAGGTATTAATAACATAGGTTTTTTTAACTCTAAAAATTCAAAAATGGAGTTAGAGCCAGCTCGGCTTATTACATAGTTTGTGATTTTCAACAAATGGGGTAATTCATCCGTTACGTATTCAAAGGCTTTATAATTTGGTTTATCTATCAATGAAGGGTCTAGGTTTCCTTTACCACAAAGATGAATAATCTGAAATCGCTTGGTTAAAGTGTCTATATTATCTTTAATCGCAGCATTAATACTTTTAGAGCCCTGGCTTCCGCCCATAACGATAATTGTTTCTTTAAAAGGACTAAAGCCTGTCAGCTCTCTTGCAATTTTTTCATCTCCTTGAAACAGATCAGGGCGAATGATTGCTCCTATAGCGGAAGACTTATCCCTTGGAATATACTTTAATGTCTCTTCAAAAACCGTAAATATATGTTCTGCAAATGGTGTTGCAATTTTGTTTGCTAAACCAGGTGTGATGTCGGACTCATGTATTACGACTGGAATATTAGAAAGCTTTGCCGCCACTACAACTGGCACAGAAACAAATCCTCCTTTGGAAAATACAAGCGAAGGCTTTATTTTTCTTAAGGTTCTCATGGCTTGCATTGTTCCGTATAGGACTTTAAATGGATCTGAGAAATTTTTAATAGAGAAGTACCTTCTTAACTTACCATTAGAAATAGTGTGATAAGGTAAAGTGGGAAAGCTTTTTTCAATAATTGATTTTTCAATTCCATCAGCAGAACCAATATAATGGACTTCATATCCGTTTCTTAATAATTCTGGGATAATGGCTTCATTTAAAGATACATGACCAGCTGTTCCCCCGCCTGTCAGTACTATTTTGTTATTGTTCATGATAATCTCCTAACTATTTATCTAAAGGATGTATGCCCATATGGTAGAAACAAAAAACTTACAAGAAAAAACCAAGATAATGATTCAAATGGTACTACCAATTTTAATCACTCAGGTCGCACTCTATTTAATGACTTTCTTTGATATCTTGATGACAAGTAAATACAATATCAATCATCTAGCAGGCGTTTCTATAGGTTCTTCATTATGGGTGCCAGTATATACCGGGTTGACTGGTATTCTACTAGGCATTACGCCAATTGTAGCACAATTAATCGGTGCAAAAAAGCAAGAAGATGTGAGAACCTTTGTTCAACAAGGTTTATATATTGCTATTCTATTAGCTATTTTAGTTTTTATAGGAATTATTTTGTTTCTGGACCCTATCCTTCAAGCAATTCCTCTTGAAACTAGTGTACGCATAATAGCGGAAAAATATTTATGGATGATGTGCATCGGACTACTTCCTTTATTCCTATACAGTGTCCTACGATCGTTTATAGATGCATTAGGCAAGACCCGCATCTCCATGTTCATCACGTTACTGTCTGCACCAATTAATATCGCACTAAATTATGTGCTGATTTACGGTAAATTTGGATTGCCAGCTTTAGGTGGTGTTGGGGCTGGATTAGCCTCAGCAATAACTTATTGGCTCATTTTAATTATTACTATTTTCATCATAAAATACAATAAACCGTTTGCTGATCTACAAATATTCCAAGAATGGACGAAACCGTCGTTGGCCAAGTTAAAAACATTAACAGTGATCGGTTTACCAATAGGACTATCTATTTTTGCAGAGACTACTATTTTTTCTGCAGTCACGATTATGATGAGTGTATTTTCCACAGCAGTAATTTCAGCTCACCAAATAGCTATGAATTTTACTTCGTTGTTATATATGATTCCCTTAAGTATTGCAATGGGAGCTACTATTTTAGTAGGTCAAGAAGTAGGGGCTAAACGCTATCAGGATGCAAAATCCTACAGTTGGCTAGGAGTCGGGACAGCTGTGTCCTTTAGCTTTGTGTCAGCTACTATTTTACTTGTTTGGCGAGAACCTATAGCAGCCATTTACACAAACGATGTAGAGGTCATTAACTTAACCGTTCAATTTTTCTTTTTTGCTGCCCTCTTCCAATTATCTGATGCCATTCAAGCACCAGTTCAAGGAGCATTAAGGGGCTATAAGGATGTTACAATTACGTTTATCATGGCGATTATATCTTATTGGATAATAGGTTTACCTATTGGCTATATACTAGGTACTTACACAGCATACGGCCCATTTGGCTACTGGATAGGCTTAATTGCCGGCTTAACGGTCGGTGCACTTACCCTGGGAACACGTTTAGTATACTTACAGCGCAAGTTTGCTAAGCTTTATTAAATGATATTTGACAATAATCATAAACTTTATGGATAGCTAAACAGTTATATTTTAGATATTGATGTAATCCAAATCTAACTACAAGAAAAAGTGAAATCCATTTTTCCGATTTCACTTTTTTCTTCAATATTAAAAACTATGTCAATCTGGTAATTTCTCGTTAGTGCCCATGGAAAGCAATTACCGGAACGGTTATCAACTATAGATAAAATGAAAGCCTCGAAATATTTTACCAGGGTAAAATATTTCGAGGCTTTTGTTTTGAGAAGAGCTGTCTTAGCCTCTTTTAATTATTTGCTAATAAATTGTTGTGTCCAGTAATAACCACTATCAGATAATCCTACTCCAATATGTGTATAGCTACCGTTCATGATATTCGCTCTGTGACCAGCTGAATTCATCCAGCCTTGTACCACTTCTTGAGCTGATCGTTGTCCCATTGCAATATTTTCTGCAGCTGACTTGTAGCTAATCCCTAAAGATTTCATTTGATCAAAAGGTGAGCCATATGTAGGACTTGTATGTGAAAAATAATTATTATCCTTCATGTCCTGAGATTTAAGCTGTGCTGACTTAGTCAATGCAGAGTCGATTTGTAGAGGTGCTAAGCCTTCCTTTGCACGCTCGGCATTAGTTAGATCTACCACCTGTTGGATAACAGAAGATACTTGAGCTTGATTGGAATTACTGTTTGTTTCCGTTTTTTTAGTAGCTTGCTGAGTAGTTGGAGAAGTTGTAGCTACCTCTTTTTTTGGTTGAGCCGCTGGCACTGTTGATTCTTTTTTTACTGGAGCCTTCGCAGTTGTAGCTTCTTTTTTAGCAGCATTTGGTTTAGTTACTTCTACTTTTGCTGCAGTTTGTGTTTTTTCAACGACTGGTTTTTCTTTTATTTGATTGTTGGGTTTAGTAACCTCTTTTGTTTCTTTTTGTACCTTTTGGGTATTTTGTGCCACGTCATTTTTCTTTGCAGCCTCTGTTTTAATAGTATTTGCTAGGTTAGCAACGATTAACTCTTTATTTATATTAAACTTTTGAAGCATTTTGTTTATTTCTGTCTCACTTAAAGACAATTTTTGAGAGTTAATCTTTAGAGACTTCCATTCGATGGATGTTTTTGCCTCAGAAGTAGTTTTTGAATTACCAGCTGTTTCTGCTGATGCTGTTGCTGTTGTAGCAGTAAGTAATAATCCTCCTGCTAGCATACCTGCTAAAATCTTTTTGTTCATTTTCATTTCCTCCTTCTTTTGTGCTCTCTCATTTTATACACAAAATCAAAAGAAAAAATTATATAATATCTTCCATCTCGTCCATTCGAGTATTAAAAGATGGACGGGAGAAAGGATTCCGTTCCTTTGGTATGGTAGGATAAACCAATACATAAAAATATTAGTTTTCTAAAGCTCTTGACAATTTCATATATTCTTCGTGAATTACCAAAAGTATATCTTCTTGCTGTGAAATAGATAGTTTGCTATTTTTAACTCGTTCTGTGATCATTTCACGTTTTTTTTCAATGCTCTGCCTTACCCTCGGGTGAGTATATTCGTCTAGGAGCTCCGATTTAATGACATTACGTACTTCTTCTTCGGTAATATCATTCGTGGTGCGATTTTTATATAGCAATTTAAAAGCATCAATCATTAACCGAATCCCCTATAATCTCAAGCTTATTTATTTGCTCTCCGATAATTACAAGTTGGGGCTCCATTTTCATGTATTCAGGGAGCCATTGGATCATTCCATAAGCATATTGAAATAAATAAGGATATTTGTGTCCCTTAAGTGGAACATAACCCTTCATCCGATAGACGGAGTCAGGAAGACCTCTAACCCAATCCTCGAAGGCTTCTTGATCTATTGGTCCGTTAAAGGTATGAAGCCTTGAAGACAAGGAAAGTTGCTTGCCTATTGCCGCTTCTTTAACTTCTTTTTCATGAAAGGTAGCTTCCAAGTTAGCAAGTGCTTTTATAGAAATTTTACTGTTTGAGGCTTGAATGATCGGTGCATCCCCATTAATACCTTGGAGTTCCATAGAGGCAGTCGCAATCTCGTCATCAGTTAGTAAATCTACTTTATTGGCAACAATTAAATGTGCATGTTTGATTTGCTCAAGGAAGAGCATCCGTGTTCTGGGTGACAGCTTGTCGCGTTCTAACCATCTTTTGCAGTCGGCAACAGTAATAATACCTTTTATATTTAACTGATTTGCAAATATCGGTGAGAATACTGCATCTAATGCTTCAACAGGGTGTGCAGCTCCAGTAGTCTCTATTAATAACACATCAAAATCTTCCCCAGCCAACAACATTTGAAGCTGTGCTTCCATCTTCTCAGATCCTGTACAGCATATGCATCCTTCTAGCATTTCTTTAAGAGGGATGTCTTCCTCTACTGCTCTACTATCAAAAGCCAATTTACCTAACTCATTCATAATTACTGCTGGTTTAATACCTTCATTTTTGAATTGTGAGATTAAATTGGTTAACAAGGATGTTTTCCCGCTTCCTAAAAATCCACTCAATAAATATACATCTTTCAACATCCACACCTCTTCCTATGTATTTCCTAAAGAAATTCATCGTCAACTCGGCAACGTCAAAACTTCTTCTCTTGAATAAAGAGCTGACCATTGCAGGTCAGCTCTTTTAAGAAATAGATTATGCTATTACTTATTTTTTAATTAAATCCTTTGCTATCTCTTCTGCCTTTAATAATTGAGGATCTTCGTTTAGTAATTTTTCACGAAGCTTATTCATCAATGTATTAGCAGAATCACCGGTAAGCTCACCTGTAGCATCCAGTTTGTTGTCAGCTTGGAATTTTTTCACCGCAGAAACCATAGTCTCGTCAAAGCTAGTATTAATAGTACCTGGATCGTATCCAACTGCTTTTAACATTTCCTTAGCATTTTTAATAGCATCTGATGTCATACCTGTCTTTAAAACTTCAGAAGTATTTAAAGGAGATAACATCGCATAAGAAGGATATTGTACTTCGTAATCTGGTGCAATACCTTTATCATGTATCCAGTTACCTTTCGGTGTTAACCATTTTGCTGTTGTTATTTTAATATTAGAGCCATCAGGTAAATTGTTAAGAGACTGCACAGTTCCTTTACCAAACGAATTTACACCAACAATAGGCATATTTGCTGATTCGCTTAATGCTCCTGCAAGTATCTCAGATGCAGATGCACTCCCTTCGTCGATCAACACTGTAACAGGAAGATCCACTCGGAGACCAGGTGATGCAACAATCGCCTCTTTTACAAGTTTGTTTTTATCATCTTTTGTTTCAATTTGTACAATATTCTTGCCTTCTTCAACAAAAAGGTTTGAAATATCAACTGCCGAATCTAGCAGGCCACCTGGATTTTGTCTTACATCCAGAACTAATGACTCCATGCCTTCTTTTTTCAGATCATCGATCGCAGTAACTAACTCATCATACGTATCGTCAGAAAAGCTAGAAATCATAATATGCCCTACTTTGTCACTTAACATCTCAGGATAAACTGTTTCTATAGGGATATCATCTCGAACTATTGTCGTTTCAATTAATGCGCCTTCACCACGTTGAATCGTTAATGTAACTTCAGTGCCTTTTTTACCGCGAATTAATAAAACAGCTTCCGAAACACTGTAGCCTTTAATATCTTTCCCATCTACTTTTAAAACCTTATCATTAGGTAACAACCCAGACTTTTCGGCTGGAGAATTTTTAATAGGAGAAATAACCGTAATGATACCATCTTGCTCCTGTATTTCCGCTCCAATTCCTTGGAAGCTCGAATGAACACTGTCTTCAAACATAGATGCCTCTTCTGTATCCATGTATTCAGAATAAGGATCTTCCAGTGCATCGACCATGCCATTGATGGCACCATTAATCACTGTATCCTCATCAATATCCTTATAGTAATCTTTTTTTAATTTGTCATAAGCCATATATAACTTAGTGAATTCTTTTCGTTCACCTACATATTGTACCTGTGATTCTTGCCCTTTTATTTCACTAGCTTCATCCTCTTTTCCAAACATAAATAGAAGTGATGTAACGCCAGCCGTGATTATCATGAGACCAAAAATCATTAACCAAAGCATCAAAGGTTTAATCTTTACATATTTGGAAGATTCAGGCGATGATTGTTCCTGTTCTTCGTTTGTTCGTTGCTCTTGTTCGTCCAAAATCTTCACCCTTTTCACACAATTCGTTTTTCAAAAAATAGACTGCCAAAAATGACAGTCTGTTTTTTTTAAAATTACATCCTTATTTTAATGCTGCTTCTAATGCCACTACGATCATGTCATTAAATGTTGTTTGTCTTTCTTCTGAAGAAGTAACTTCTCCAGTAATAATGTGATCACTAACAGTCAATACGGCTAGAGCTTGTCTTCCGTATTTAGCAGCTAGTGTATATAATGCAGCAGCTTCCATTTCAACTGCAAGTACACCGTAGCTTGCCCATTTTTCATTTTGAGCATTTTCATTATAGAATAAATCAGCTGTAAATACATTACCTACGCGTAGGTTTAGTCCTGCTTCTTTACCTGCATTATATGCATTGTATAATAAATTGAAATCAGCAGTAGGAGCAAAGCTAATATCATCTAAAAGTACTTTATTCATAGAAGAGTCAGAAGATGCTGATTGAGCAAGAATAACGTCACGTACTTTTACGTCTTTTTGGATAGCTCCACAAGTTCCAACACGGATTAATTTTTGTACATCATATTCAGCCATTAATTCAGTTGTATATATAGAAATGGATGGTACTCCCATTCCTGTTCCTTGTACAGAAACTCTTTTCCCTTTATATGTACCTGTGTAACCAAACATATTACGTACTTCATTATATTGCACAACATCCTCTAAGAAAGTTTCAGCAATATATTTTGCACGAAGTGGATCTCCTGGTAGTAAAATCGTGTCAGCTATTTCACCTTTTTTTGCATTAATATGAATACTCATTAATATAACCTCATTTCTAAAACTTATCGTGTTTATGATACCTTTTTTTACTATAAAATGCAATGTAGAAGCCTAGAGGTTATTGTCTTCGTATAACTCCCATATTTCATCAAAAACTATTGCCGGCATCTCTGGATGCGCGAGCTCCTCAATATACTCGGAAAGTGGCTGAAAAGATGTTTCTGCTTTTGGAAAATCATGCTGTAAAAACATTTGTTCCGCAAATAGAGCTTTGGCATCGGTCTTTTGACCTCCCCGGAATTTTAATGCAAATAAATAAAACGATTGATTCATATTATTTTTCCTCCTTTAGTCCTGAAGTAGTATATTAATTTAAAATTTTGTAGATAATTCAGTCTAAAACAATTAAACTAAAAATTATGATGATAAAACATTAGAAAGGAATGGCTCAATTGAAATATGGATTTAAATCGAAAAAAAACAAAATACCTAGTACGCCCAAAGTACCTAAACCAAAGAAACAGCGCAAATCCCTTAGTAGTCGTTCATTTTCCCTTTTTAAAAGGAATGCAAACAAAAGCTTTCAAAATACCAATTTGTTAAATTCCATACGTGGCAGAGTACTCATCATTTTTTCCGTCCTTATTATAATTCTATTTTCCATGCTTGTCCTTACTTCGGCCAACATGCAATCATCTCAGAAGGAACTAGAAAACTTTATAAACGTGGACATAAAAGAGCAGTTAATGGTCAATCAAATATCTGCGGATATTGCTAAACTTTCAAATGCAGAACAAAGCTATATCATCACAGGTAAATCAAATTATATGTCAAGTTATAGAAGTTATAAAGATGCAATCGTTACTCGCTTTAAAGAATTGCAGACTATTTTTAAAAATCGTCCTGATGAGCTCAAAAAAGTAACGGCGATTAACGAGCATTTTAATACATACCTTCAATATTCTGAACGTGCATTAAGCCTAAGAGACCAAAAAGGATTTGAGGCTGCTCAAAAGCTTGTAAATGCAGGAAGTGGACGCGCAGCCATGAGCCATGTAGATGTCCAAATCGAAGCGATGAACGAAGTGTTAGCTAAAAAGAACGCTAAGCAAATTGCACTCTTAAAGAGCGAAAATCAAAACGCTTTGAACATATTTATAGGCTTAACGATTTTCTCTGTATTATTAACATTAGTATTTGGAATTGTACTATTTAATTCTATTAAAAGAAGCACTTACTCTATTAACCGTTCGATTTTAGAAATCGCTCAAGCTGGCGGTGATTTAACGAGAAGAGTAAAAGTAAGAACGAAAGACGAATTTGCTGAAATTGCTTCCAATACAAATGTTTTAATCGCTTCTATTGCTGATTTAGTTAGACGTGTAAGCCATTTAACCGAAAATGTATCAGCTAGCGGTCAGGAATTGATGGCCTCTTCTGACGACACTGCTATTACAATTCAGTCAATAGCGGATTCTACAAATGAGATAGCATCTGGTAGTGAGCAGACTATGAAAAGCATGACCTTAGCTATTCAAAAAATGAATTCACTAGAAGAAGCAACAAGATATTTGAATGAGGATGCACAAGCTGTAAAAGTAGCGACTGATCACATGACTGCCGCTGCCAAACAAGGAGCATTGTCTGTTCAACATTCTTCAAATGTTATGTTAAATATTGAAGAAACGATGGCTAATACCTCTCAGACTGTTCAATCTTTAGGAACTAAATCGTATGAGATAACTTCTATTATTAAAACCATCACTGCAATTGCAGAGCAAACTAACCTACTGGCTCTAAATGCGGCAATTGAGGCTGCACGTGCCGGAGAACATGGAAGAGGTTTTGCAGTAGTAGCAGATGAAGTAAGGAAGCTTGCAGAGCAATCTCAAAAAGCAGCAAAAGAGGTAACAGGAATTGTAACCTCCATTCAAACGGAGGTAACCTCTATTGTTAAACAAAATCACGAAGGGGTCGAAAATGTTATAAAAGGCGTTGAAGTAGCGAATGAAACAAGCACTTCCCTTGAACAAATTATGAAACAAACAGACGAAACGATTAGTATTATTAATAAAATGGTCAATCAGATAGAAAAAACACTGGAATTTAGCCAGGAAGTAGCTGCTTCCTTTATAGAAGTGACTCATATTGCAGAAAACACTGCGTCAAATACTGAAAACTCTGCTGCCGCCGCTGAACAAGGTAGTGCTGCCATGCAAGAAATCAATGCTTCCGCTGTAGAATTATCACACCAAGCGGACGAGCTTAGAAAAGTAGTAAACGAGTTCAAGTTATAATTTGTAAGGCATATAACCGTTTTAGCTAGCACTGAAAAATATAGTGCTAGCTTTTCTTATGTAAAAACCAAAAAAATTTGTGATAAATCACTTTGTGAAGGCTCTACTCTTGTGCAAGGACCATCTCTGCAAGGTTTGGATCCATTAACCCAATGCTTATGCATATCTCCGCAAGGTCCCCTTCCTCATTACACCCTCTACCTTTACCAATTACATAGAAAAAGCATGGATATGAAATCCATGCTTTTTTACATTAGAATAGTTTTAAGTATTCTCCATAGCCTTCTTCCTCTAGCTTGTCCTTGGGAACAAAACGCATAGCAGCTGAATTAATACAGTAGCGTAAGCCTGTTTCTTCTTTTGGACCATCAGGGAATACGTGACCAAGATGAGAGTTTGCTGTTTTACTTCTCACTTCTACTCTTCTCATACCATGAGAATCATCAAAATGCTCAGTTACCTCGTGGCTCTCGATTGGTCTAGTAAAGCTTGGCCAGCCACAACCAGCATCATATTTGTCCTTTGAATGGAATAATGGTTTGCCTGAAACAACATCTACATAAATTCCTTCATCAAAATGCTTATCATATTCTCCTTGAAAGGGTGGTTCTGTTCCATTTTGCTGAGTCACATAATACTGCATTTCAGTTAATTTATCCTTCATTTTGTAACCTCCTATTGTTTTCAACGAAGTTTGCTCTACCAGAACCAACAAAGTATCTATTATAATGACTTGGATTCTTTTTATAATAGTCTTGATGATATTCTTCTGCCTCATAAAACTCAGATGCAGGCAAAATTTTGGTAGCTATTTTTTTCGGAAATCGTCCAGAAGCATTTAAAGCATCCTTTGATTGTTCTGCTTTTTCTTGTTGCTCTTCATTATGATAAAAAATAGCCGTTTGATAGGAAGATCCCTTGTCGAAAAATTGCCCTTCTTCATCTGTTGGATCGATGTTTAGCCAAAATATATCCAGTAGTTGATCGTAAGAAAATTTTTCCGGATCATACGTAATTTGAACTGCCTCAAAGTGTCCGGTAGCATTTGAACACACTTGTTCATAAGTAGGGTTAGGTAAATTACCACCCGTATAACCGGAAACAACTTTTTCAATGCCGTCATAAGAATCAAACGGTTTTACCATACACCAAAAACAGCCACCTGCAAATGTTGCTTTTTCCATTTTATATCCCTCATTTCGATGGAACTATAATTTCTAAAACAATTTTGTCTTCTTGAAGATTCAATTCCTTCGCTCGAACATTCACACCAGACGCCATAGGAATACTAGCCAACTGAATTAAAACTTCTTCTTCATCAGGCTTCACTACCATCCAGCGAGGGAGGTCTATTGAATCTCGTAATAACTTTAACACAGTATCGGGTGGTAATTGAAGCTGTCCGACTTCAACCGACGATTGCTCCAAACGAATATTCCCATTCTCTTCGACAAAAGGTTCGAAATACATCTTTACAGGAAGAGTTAATGAGAAAATGGTTAACTCAGAGCTTAAAATAATTTGCTCCTCTACACTCAATTGAAGGGGAATAGGCTTATCATCCATCGCTGTAGCTATAAAAGTATTTGCTATTCCCTGAAAATCTTCCTTAGAGACATTTACAGTTAATACATGTCCGGAAGGGTCAGGTGTAGTAATACTTTCAACGTCAACATTTTCCGTTGGAGATGTAATCCAGTACAAAAGGGTTCCTATACTCCCTGCAATGATTAATAATAATAAAAAAAAGGCAATCATCCACTTATTCATCTAAACCAGCTCCTCAAAAGAACAATTCCCTACTTTGCTCATCTATCAAACCACAATTTTCTAAAGAATTTACTACGTTATCTACTATCAGCTCATACCCCTTGCTGTTCGGATGAAAAAAGTCGGTATGATAGACTAAGTTTGCATTAGAATCAAACAAAGTATCAATAGGTGCATAACAAGCATTTGTATTACTATAGGATAGCGATTCTATAGTGTCGTTCCAATCTGTTATGATTTGATCTACTTCGCTCGTTTCATCTGTAACTATGGTAATAGGGTTATAAATTCCAATCATTATTATTGGAGCACTACTATTAACCTCTCGAATTTGCTCTAAGATTTCATCATAATTTCGCTCAAAACGCTGTAATTCCTTTTGAAATGCCTCAATCTGAAGGTTAAAGAGATCTTTTCTAAATACCTTCATGACATCATTTCCACCAATGGTAATAGTGATTAAGTCTGCTTTACGAAGTTGATGATCGATTTCTCCATCTTTTAACAACTTTAGAAGTTGGTCACTTCGTCTTCCTCTTTTAGCAGTATTGGTTAACACGACATCTTCTATTCCCTTGTATTCTAAGATTTGATTTTTTAATCTTCCAACGTACCCATTCTTCTTTAGTTCATCTCCTACCCCTTGAGTAAGAGAATCTCCAAGACCTACAAGTTCTAATGTTCTCGGGAAAAATTCAGGCGGAATAATATATTCTTCAAATAAGACCGTTTCCTTTATCGGAAAGCTAACTTCTTCTATTTTTTCTGGCGCACAGCTAGCTAATAAAGAAATACAAACAAGAATAATTAAAAATTTATATTTCATATCTAACCCCTTTATTTAACTCCATTTATATACAAGATGATGTAAAACTATAAATAAAAGCAGGGAAAATTTGATCTTCCCTGCTTTGGCATTATTCTGTCATATACATAAATCCAATGGCACCTGGACCAGTATGCGTACTAATCACCGGGGAAGTAAAGGACACTTGAATATCTTTGAAACCCGAGTCTTTTATTAATTCCATTAAGGGTGTAGCCATAGACAATCCATTAGCATGAGAAATACCTACCGCTTTTACAACTTTACCTTTAGTGTCTTCCATAAACTGTTTAAACAAATAGTTGACTACTTGCTTATGACTTCTAGCTTTTGCCACAGGAGTATAAACTCCATTCGCAAGGCTCGCAATGGGTTTAATAGAAAGTAAAGATCCAATCATTGCTTTTCCCTTTCCA
This sequence comes from Psychrobacillus sp. FSL W7-1493, assembly GCF_038004905.1. Classification (NCBI taxonomy): domain Bacteria; kingdom Bacillati; phylum Bacillota; class Bacilli; order Caryophanales; family Bacillaceae; genus Psychrobacillus; species Psychrobacillus sp. FSL W7-1493. Next base: position 2,163,581 of record NZ_JBBOSB010000001.1, read on the forward strand.
ATACGTCCACCTTTCACTAAATTATCCAAAGTATCTACTACTACATATAGATCTGTTTTAGTGCATATGTCTAATACCTTCTCAACAATTGCATCTTTTGTAGCTCCATTAACAGCCATTTTAGCAGCTTCTTCCACCTGGAAATATAAAGCAAAGGAGATAAACTTGGAGTCAATAACAGTCACATCAGAATCTGTCAGGTCAGCAGCTGTTTGAGCAGATTTGACAGTACCACTCATACCACCGGTCATATGTATTGAGATAACTTGATCTCCATTCTTACCAAGTCTATCGTATAGCTCTTTGAACACCCCTACTGCAGGCTGGGAGGACTTAGGAAGTTCTTTAGAAGTACTCATCTTTTCTAAAAATTCCTCTGGTTGAATATTAACCCCATCAATATATGACTCCCCATCAATCTGAATCGTCAAAGGTACTACATGTATATTATACTTTTCAATTATCTCTTTAGTTAAATCAGCTGTAGAGTCTGTAACTATATGAACCTTTGGCACTGTATATCCCTTCCTTCCTAAGTATATTATAAGAAGAAAGATGTTAATCTGTAAACTATTTATGCCTGCTTTGAAGCTCATTAATTTTATTTGCAATAATTATATGTAAGTCTTCTTTTATTTGTTCTGAATTACTTACTTGAATCGTTTCTTTACTATATGAAGGAAGGATACTAATTTGAACATGTGCTGGACTAATTTTATTATTATTTTTCTCCATAATATTAGAGGTTCCATGAATCGCGATAGGAACAATAGGAACATCTGCGTCTTTAGCAATACGGACAAATCCCGATTTGAAGGCTCCTATCCCCTGTCCCTTACTTCTAGTTCCCTCCGGAAACATTAAAATAGAATGACCGTTTTGTAAATGTGATACTGTATCCTGAATTGATCGATAACTACTTTTTCGGTTTGTCCGGTCTAAAAACACACAATTCATTTCTTCCATCCATTTAGCTACTAGTGGGACCTTTTTTATCTCTATTTTAGAAATAAAGCCAAAAGGTTTTGGTATGTGTGTTAAAAGAGTAGGAATATCAAAGTTTCCTTCATGATTGCTTACGAATAAAACCGGGCCCTCTGGGAGGTTTTCCAATCCTTCTACAGTGAATTCGCTTTTTGTTCTTTTAAGAACACCACTGGCCCATTTTTGTGGTACTTCGTGGACAAGCAAGTCATATTGCTCTACTGATAGTAACCCTTTTTTAGACTTAATTTTGTTTAGTTTTGGAATGCTTATTGGTAAATAGCCAAACAAAAACCCAAAAGTTCTTAAAGAAGAAAACAACTTACTCACTAACCTTTCTATCGTAAACCAAATATACGTAAGTTATTCCGTCAGATGTCTTCATTTCTTCAGACTTTTCAGTAAGCACCCATTCATCGGAGCTGTATGGTGGGAAGTAAGTATCGCCTTTGAATGTTTGTTGAATGAAGGTGATATATAGTCTGTCCGCCTTTGGTAGGATTGCTCTAAAAATCTGCTCTCCTCCAATTACCATAACCTCGTCGTGGTGACTCTTCGCCAATTCGATTGCATCCACTAAATTGTTTACTACCTCTGCTCCCTCGACTTTATAAGAGGAGTTTCTAGTAACAATTATACTTTTTCTACCTGGTAATACTTTCCCAATCGATTCATATGTATTCCGTCCCATAACCATTGCCTTACTCATTGTTTTTTCTTTGAAATATGCTAAATCACCAGGTATATGCCAAGGCAAGTCTTTGTTATAGCCAATTACTCGGTTTGGATCATGTGCTACGATTAGTGATATCATCATTATTCTCTCCTTTATACAGCAATTGGTGCTTTGATTTTGGGATGCGGATCATAGCCTTCTATAGAAATGTCTTCGATTTCAAAATCAAAGATGGAAGCTTTTTCTTCATTTAAGACTAATGTCGGTAAAGCACGCGGTGTTCGCGATAATTGTGTTTCAACCTGTTCAAAGTGATTCAAATAAATATGAGCATCACCTAAAGTATGTACGAAATCTCCAACTTCTAACTTACATTCTTTTGCTATTAAATGAACAAGTAAAGCATAGGAAGCTATATTAAAAGGCACTCCTAAAAAAACATCAGCACTTCGCTGATAGAGTTGACAAGACAATTTTCCGTTCGCTACATAGAATTGCATAAAAGTGTGACAGGGCGGTAATGCCATATCATCGACCTCAGATGGATTCCAAGCAGTAATGATATGTCGTCTGGAATCAGGGTTCTTTTGTAATCCATCGATCAAATTCGCAAGCTGATCAATCGTTTCACCGTTTTTGCCAGGCCATGAGCGCCATTGTCTACCATAGACAGGACCAAGGTCTCCAAATTCTTCTGCGAAAGACTCATCAGATAGAATGTTGTCACAGAAAACCTTCATTTGTTGATCCACCAAAGCCTTAAATTCAGGATCCTTCGAAGCTCGTACACCAAAGTTTGTCATATCTGGACCATTATATGTATCACTATTTACCCACTTTTCAAATGCCCATTCATCCCAAATATGGTTATTGGCCTTAATCAAGGTTTTAACGTTGGTATCTCCCTTTAAAAACCACAATAATTCACTTACTATCAAGCGAAAAGCAGTTTTTTTAGTAGTCATAAGAGGAAATCCTTTTGAAAGGTCAAAACGCATTTGATAACCAAAAACACTTTTTGTTCCCGTTCCTGTTCGATCACCTTTTTCAATCCCATGTTCCATAATGTGCTTACATAAATCTAAGTATTGTTGCATTTGCTTGCTCCTTTCCTTTTATAGCAAAAAAGCTCTCATCTAGGAGAGCCATTTAGGTGGGGTGTTCTTAGACCAATAAATTTCACCTAAAGCATAATGCTTTGAATATTTATCCTCTGCTAGGTGATAATGAAAATTAAAGTAGTAACCATCTAGCGGTTTTTTATCTGTTCTTACATGAAAACGCATCAAATCTTTTTTTGTAGTTTCATCAAAAATATGGAATATTTTTTCGTAATATTCTCCAGAAGGCTGTTCTGTTATTGCTAGATTAGCTGCTTTTTGGTCATCAACAGAAACCAATGTTGTATTAATTGCCTCTTGAATTCTAGGGAAAATAACTTCATCAAACTCATTTTGAATAACAGGGCCAATTCTCGCACCAAACTTAATGTAAGCTTGTTCTTTAGCGGCCAGAGTAATCTTTTCACTGTAATCAATGGATTCTTTAAGACTAACCTGGTCATACTCTACCGTATGCTTCTCTGCAGAGACCGACTTCATCGGCACTTTGCTCTCTAACAGTTGCTCCCAAATAACATGGTTAGGTGAAATCAGTCCAAATGTTAGAAATGCCACAGTAATAATAATCGATTTTTGGAACCATTTTTTCATGTTTAATCACCTTCAATTATGTACAATTTAGTAAAAGCAATATTATAAACATATACGAAATCGAGAACAAAAGGTTTCATCTTCCTAGTATTCATTGTACAATAAAAAGGGTAAACAATCAGTAGTTTTTTAAACTAAGGAGGAAATTCTTATGAGCACAGATATTATCATTGGAATCGGATTTTTATTTTTATTAGGTTATTTAACTTCTTTAAACTTCACGCACTGATTTAAAAGTAAATAGTTCATTATTCTAAAACAAAGAGGGAAGCGACTTGTATAGTCACTTCCCTCTTTGTTTTATACTTCAATTATTCCGTAATGGAACTTAGAACTTAGTCTTGTCAGTCGGGTAAAACCAAAATCCTCAAACATAGGAGAGCGGAAATGCGCCTTTAAAACAACTCGTTTTTTGGCAACTCGCTTCGCTTGCTCGACCCACTCTGTATACAGAGTTCCAATAGCCCCTATTTCTCTAAGGGCTTGAAAATTATTAGACTCGGCAATTTCCTCTTCAAACATTGGATCCATATACACAACGTCAAATGAGTTATCCTTTACCGTTTTTAAATAGTCTACTGCATCTTTATGAATCACTTGAATTCTTCGCATGGAATTTTCTAATTCACTAAATTCCGTTTCATAGCTTTTTAATCCTCGATTAATAATATATGCAACCATCTTTTCCTTCTCTAGTGCAACTACTTTTCCTGGATTTCCTACTGTATAAGCAGCAATTAAGCTATCAGAACATAAACCAGCTGTAGTATCTAAAAACCTATCCCCCAACTTTAAGCCTGTTGCTTCAAGAAAAGGGTCTTTTTCCGCTTTTAACAGCCTTTTTAAACGAAAGGCTGCAGAATTTGGGTGAAAGAAAAAAGGAGTGGTGGAACCATATGCAAAAAACTCCAGCCTTTCCTTACCAACTACTAAAACATCCGCTAACTGCTCGTTTTGTATTTTTTCCACTGACTTTTTCTTTCGGTCTATGAAGTTTATACATAAATCAGCAGCTATATCTTTTGCTACCCGAGTATATTCGGGATTCGTTCTTCCAGCAGTCGTTATAACTGTTTTCATTTAAGCAATTATGTCAGTGAGAACACCTGTCAGGTGGTCTTTGATTGTTTCCATAGAGTTACTTTCAATTTGCTCTCTAGGGATAAAATAAGCTAATTCTCCATCCTTCCATATAGCAATGGAAGGTGAACTTGGTGGGACTTCACTAAAATAATCTCTCATAGTAGCAGTCGCCTCTTGATCTTGTCCTGCAAAAACAGTAACAAGATGATTTGGTTTCTTTGGTAATTCGCCAATCGCTTCAGTAACAGCAGGTCTTGCGAGCCCCGCTGCACAACCACATACCGAGTTAATCACTATTAATGACACACCTTCTTCTTTCATATGCTCATGCACTTGATCAGGTGTAGTCAGCTCTTTAAAACCAGCATTCGTCAGCTCACTTCTCATTGGTTTAACTACTTGCTTCATATATTCATCATATGCGTTCATCTCTTCGCCCACTTTCACGTATGTTCAATTACCCATTCTTAAAAGGTATTCTATTTTCTATTCTACTTTTGTTTAAGTTTTTTTTCACTCATTTTTACTTATAGTACATTAACCTCTTGATAGTCTTGTGCTATATTTCCCTTAAATCCATTTATTTTCTCAGGTTTTCGAAATAGAGCAAAGAAAATAATAAGAGCCAGTTCATTCGTACGAATCTAAATAGCTGCTACATAGCATTAAATAATCTTGTTTCTCTTTAAATAGGGAAAATAGAATTATTTTAGAATACTGAAATACTTTTATTTAGTGAAAGAAAATTAACTATGTTACTATTAAAATGAATGTATATCGACTTTTTTTGACATTTTTCAACATTTGCTCATCTATATGGATGACTAAGTATTAGCATAAACTTACTCGTATCCGTTCAAAATAAGTCTAATGATTTTGTATACATTTTAGAACCTTACGATGGATCTGCTACCTCGTAATTCAAACCAACTAGATGAGGGGCGAAATAAATTATGAAACTAAATGAACTATTATCTTCAGTCGAGATTATTCCAACTCTAAAGACACAGAATATTCAAGTAAACGGGATTGCTTTTAATTCTAAAAACATTAAAGAAGGTTATTTGTTCGTCGCTATTTCAGGGACTCATTCAGATGGACATACGTATATTGAGGATGCTCTTACGAACGGGGCTATTGCCGTGGTCGGTGAACAGGAACTATTCTTAAATGAGGTTCCATACTTTCAAGTAAAAGATGCGAGAAAAGCATTAGCCTTTCTTGCTAGAACATTTTACAAAAATCCAACGAATAACAAAACAATAATTGGAATTACTGGAACAAACGGTAAAACTACTACTTCTTATATGTTGAAGCATATACTTGAGAGCCAAGGAATCTCCTGTGCTGTATTCGGGAGTATTTCTATTATTATTAACAACGAAGAATATTCTTCTACTCATACGACATTAGATCCTCTGACTTTCCATGAACTTGCTGCAAAGAGCAAGGACCAAGTAATTATTATGGAAGTTTCTTCCCATGGTCTAGTGCAACAACGCGTAGAAGGACTTGAATTTGATTATTGTATTTTTACAAATATAGAACACGAGCACCTCGATTACCATAAAGATATGGAATCATACTATTTAGCTAAACAATCGTTGTTTACATACTTAAAAAGCAATGGAAAAGCAATTCTTCTCTCTAGTAATGACTGGAGTGAGAGGCTTAATACATATGTAAATTCACTTGGAAGAGAAGTTATTAAAATTAATGGAAGCTCTCCTACTTATACAATAGATATAGATAAAATTATCGAACAACAGACTGGCAAGGTTTTTTCTCTTACAACACAAATGCAAGGCGAGCACAATATTAATAATGCAGCTGCAGCCTTTGCTACAAGCGTTCATTTCGGGTTAGATCCCAAACGTGTTGAGCTAACGTTAAATAATTTCAAAGGTATTCCAGGACGTTATCAGTTATTTCCTCTTGCGAATAGTGCGACCGCTGTCGTAGATTACGCGCACACCGCCAATGCGTTTCACTATATTTTAGACACCGTAAAGTCACAGAACGCACGGATGATTTATCATGTTTTTGGCTTTAGGGGTAATCGAGATGTACAAAAAAGGGCAAGGATGATTGAAATGTCATTAAAATATGCAGACCGATGCATTCTAACATTTGATGATCTCAATGGGGTACCTGCGGAACAAATGATAAACGAGCTTGAGAATTTAGGGGCACATGAAAAGTGTGTGATATACCCTGATCGAACAGAGGCTATTAAATACGCTTGGGAAATAGCGGGACCAGGAGATTGGATAGTAATTACTGGAAAAGGTAATGAAGCATATAAACAAAGCTATTCCCTCTCGACTAAATCTGATATTGACACATTAAATTATCTTTTAAGTACCAAGCATTCAGCAAAACCTGAAATAGAAAGCCTGTTATAGAAAGTTCTATTATTGAACTGTGATTTCTGAATAATGTCTATATAAAAAGAAAACAGACCTTGCATTAATTATGCTCAGGTCTGCTTTCTTTTACAGATGAATTGGTGCGATATTTTACCTTTGATACTGACATTTTATAATCGATAAACGCTCCGATAAAACCTACCGGTAAGCCACCAGCCAAAATAGACAATACAATAATGAATATGCTGATATTTTCTACTTTAAAAGTCAGCAGATACAAGGTTAAAAGAGTACCGGCGATCAGAAAAATGGTTGTAAAATAGTATGTGATTTGGGTATTTTCCCGATATTTGTATTCTTTTTTCTTCACTTGGTCTTTACTCATTTTGATCCCTCGTTTCGACTTTATGTTCTACTTATATTATTCACCTATTTTCCTGAATTTACACAACAACATTACAAATTAATATTACTTTTTTAATGAATCGATTTTGTTCGAGAAAAAACTGCTATATACAATAAAATTCCCCACATTTTAGTCTGTTAAACATTTAAAACGACAGTTATTACAATTTTCAATCTATTTAACTAAAAAAGAAGAGCTGGCGATATCCGCCAGACTCTTCACTTTTACTCATTTTCTTGCCTCGCTCATTTGCTTCCAAACGGAGCCCTTTGCTTCTTCCCCTTCTGCAATACGGGCAATCGCCATACGGATTTGAAGCTTAACTTCATATTCCTTGTCATCCATCGCTTTCTTTAAGGCTGGTAATGCATCCATATCTCCCACCTCATAGAAATACATAGCTGCTCGCCAACGAACTAATTTGTTTTTATCAAACAGCGCCTCTTCCATTGCTTTTGAAAATTGTACAAATCCTAAATCACTCATTGCATCTCCTGCAGTACGTCGAACCGATGCACTCTTATCTTTCAGTGCCATTTCTAAGTACGGAATGACTTTTTCATCTTCAATAAGACCAAGATATACAGTAGCAAGCCTTCTTATTGAAACCTGTTCATCCTGTATTGCTTTTGCTAGAACTGGGATATCTTCAACCTGTGGGTTAATAAGGTTATCAAGTAATTGGAACCTCTTCTCCCATTCACTTATTTCAAATTCCTCCAAAGTGAACGGAACTCTTATAGGCTTTCTATCATCCTCGGCTTTGTCTTTGTCTGCAATTAGTTGCTCCAGCTTACTTTGGGGAAAGCTTGCCTCTAATTCTTTTACTAGCTGCTCACCAATTTCCTTTTGATCACCATATCGCACACCATAGTCAACCCATTTACGAAGCATAATATAATTTTCTTTATCACCCTCCATCGCTTCATCCAAAGCCTTGGTAAAGCGGGCAGATAAACCAAATCTTGACTCTGATTCACTATCAAATACTTTCACCTGAAGCGGGATTCCCTTGAATGATTGTACATGGACATATACTTCACCATAATGATCTAAAGGCTTTTCTTCAGTTTCCGCTTCATTTTCACCGCCAAATACATTTTCAATAGATGCTAAGATGGATTCCCAACTAAACTTTGCAATTCGTTCAATCGCTAAAAAGTCCGCAACGTGGTATACCCCTTTTACTCCTTCGATATCAAATATACGTTGTATTTCTCTTGGTGCGTCTTCTATATGATCCTTTTTATAGTTATAACTCTTCCCAAAAGGAAGCTCCTGGTCAACGACTACCTTCATCGTATTCGGACTTGGCGTTGGTTCTATCGTCAATATTTTCATATCTTATACCTCCAATATTATAAAATCAGGACGAAACGATCTCTTCTAAATAAGACCATCTTTCTATTAGCTTCTCATATACTTCGTTTGCTTGATCTAATTGTTCGGTCAGTTGCTGTAACGATGTAAAATCAGAGCCTGTAGTTAACAGCTTTTGCTCCAATTCTTCAATCAACCTCTCTGTTTTTTCAATATCCTCACTGATTGTATCCCATTCTCGTTGTTCTTTATAAGTTAGCTTTTTCTTTTCCTTCGTACTTTTTACGGGTGCATTATCTTTCCTAACTTCCACTACTTTTTTTGATGTATCCTTAAGGTCTTCCAAATAATCCGAATAAATTCCTAACCATTCTCTAACTAAGCCATCTCCGTTTAGAATCCAAAGCTTTTTAGCAATACGGTCCAGGAAGAAACGATCATGAGAAATAGTAATAATTACACCAGGGAAAGATTCCATAAAGTCCTCTAAAACAGATAAGGTCTGAATATCCAGGTCATTTGTTGGCTCATCTAAAAATAGAACATTTGGCTGCTCCATTAACATTTTTAATAGAACTAAACGTTTTTTCTCCCCACCGGAGAGCTTGCCTATTTGCGTGCCATGTGTATTTAATGGAAATAAAAACCGTTCAAGCATTTGAGCAGCCGAGAATTTTTCTCCAGATCCTACTTCTATTAGATTGGAGGATTCGCGTACATATTCAATCATTCTCATTTGTTCATTTAGTTTTGGAAGCTGTTGTGAGAAGTGCATCTGTTTTACAGTCGATCCAACAACTACTTCTCCAGAGTCCATCTGAATCTCGCCTGCTAGCATTTTCAGTAAAGTACTCTTTCCAACCCCATTTGGCCCCACTATGCCAACTCGATCTCCTGCCTGTAGGATAAACGAAAAATCATCTACAATGACTTTTGCATCAAAACGTTTAGAAATATTTTTACCCTCTAACACCTGCTTCCCTAACCTAGTAGTAGCCATTTCAAGCTCTAGATTTAAAGCAGAATTATCGCGGTCCAGTTGTGAATCGATTTCTTCAAAACGATCTTTTCTTGCCTTTTGCTTGGTAGATCTAGCCTTTGCACCTCTGCGAATCCATTTTAGCTCATTACGATATAAATTTTGTAGCTTTTGCTGAGATGCAGCGTTCATCTCTTCACGAATCGCTTTAGATTCCAGATAATCTGCATAATTACCTGTGTGAGTATACAACGTTTTATCAGCAAGCTCATAAATATGAGTGGCTACTGTGTCTAAAAAGTAACGGTCATGTGTAACAAAGATAATGGCCCCTTCTACTTTTTGCAGCATGTCCTGCAGCCAATCTGTTGACTCTTTGTCTAAATGGTTAGTAGGCTCATCTAATAGCAATAAATCAGCCGGCTCTATTAACACTTTTGCAAGCGCGACTCTTTTTTGTTGGCCACCTGATAAATGTAAAATTGAATCTTCAAACTGCGTAATCCCTAGTTTAGTTAAAGCTGTTTTTGCTAAAGCATTTACATCCCATGCTTGTAGCTCATCCATTTTCTGCTGTAAGTCCATCAATCTATTTTGTAATTCAGTTGAATCGGAATTAGCCATTAAAGCGAGCAATGCTTCTTCATATTCTCTGTTGATCTTCAGAATAGGTGAATCTCCACTAAATACAGTTTGAAGGACCGTTTCTTCTTTTTCAAATACCGGTTGCTGTTCTAAGTAGGCAATTCGAAACTTGTTCGGATGGTCCCGATCAATAGAGTCTGCCTCAAGCTGTCCTGCAATAATCGATAAAAAGGTCGATTTCCCTGTACCATTGATACCGATTAACCCTGCACGATTTTGATTATTAATTGTAAATGAAATATCTTCGAATAGCGTTTTCTCACCTACTGTTTTTGTAAGATTAGAAATGATTAAATGACTCATATAGATTCCCCTGTTTCTTTTCTTAAGTTTTCTAGAAATAATTCCATGAAGGCATGCCTTTCTGCAGCAAGCTCTTTGCCTTTTCTAGTTTGCATTCCGTCTGCCAGCTTCAACAGCTTCTCATAGAAATGAGTGACGGAAGCTGTTTGTTTAGAACGGTATTCCTCGATGGACATATTGTCTCTCGGCGTTTCAGATACATCGTATAATTTTCTACCCTTTGCTCCACCATATGCAAACGTTCTTGCTATTCCAACGGCTCCAATAGCATCTAGCCGATCTGCGTCTCTAACAATCTTTGCCTCGATCGTATCCGCGGTTGTCTCATTTCCTCCATTAAAGGAAACAGATTGAATGATTTTTTTTACTTTATCTTTTGATACATCAGTAAGTTCAAGTTGCTCAATGATGTAATCCTCCATAAATTTCCCTTCGTTCGAATATTTCGGATCGCTTACATCGTGTAGTAGAACTGCTAATTCAATTATCTCTAAATCGATATTTATCTCCGTAGAAGCAATGGTCAGCGCATTTTTACGCACTCTTTCTATATGCAAAAAATCATGACTGGCGTCAAATTTGTTGTATATGTCTTTAACTAGCTTTTCACACAGGATAATAGCATTCATATTAAAATACCTCCTTCAAACGAGTCATCCTATTCATTATAACGAAAAAAAGAAAAAAAGACCGCTATAGTGCAGTCTTTTCCTTTGAAAGTCATTCGAAGGTACCCTCTTGTTGTAAGTGGATATCATATTTTCTCTTTAGCTAGCCTTTTCTTATTGATTAAAATTTATAAAGGGTGAGGTGAATTTATGACGCAAAGAAATCATAGATCAGAGAGTAGAATTGATTTCCGCCCCAGCCGATCGCTTTCCTCGGGGTGATCGATAAGCCATCACCAATCCTTACGCGCGTGGTTATGATGTCTTATCTATCTCACTCATCCCGTATGAGTCGCCATCTGGCGCTCCAATCATTAAATGGGAACCGCTTTAACATCGATAAAGCACTAACAAATTTACTCACATAAACATAGCTGAAAAACTGTCACCAACCCCAATTTCATCATCTATATTTATTCTTAATAGCAATTTGAAAGTTCTTTTGTTTATGTTTACAGTCACTATAAAAAAGAATTGTTAGTCATAATCAACCAATAACTTTAACAAAGCTAAAATTTATTATAATAATTTAATTTACCTATCCAAAGACCTAATCACATTACATATTTTAAATTGAGAATTTCTTCATTAATTTGGGTATACTTAAGTTTGTTGGATTATATTTTAAATTATAGCTTTTTTCACCTCATAAAATTGATAAGATTTTAGCTATAATTCGACATTTTATTGACGGTAGCATCTATTTCATGTATAGTTTATTTTATCCATTTACAGAATTTTTTGTGGATTAAGGGAGGAACAGTTATGCAACAGGGGAAAGTAAAATGGTTTAACAACGAAAAGGGTTATGGGTTCATCGAGTACAATGATGGGGAAGATGTTTTTGTCCATTTTACTGGTATTCAAGGAGAAGGTTTCAAATCACTTGATGAAGGTCAAGAAGTAACATTTGAGATCATTGAAGGAAACCGTGGACCTCAGGCTGCAAACGTTATAAAATCGAAGTAAACAGTTCTTCCCGCGGCAACTGGTCGTGGGACTTTTTTTATTTTCCAAATAATTTGTTGCCTGCCTCTTTTATCTCTTCCCCAACCGTGCAGCCTTTAATACAAAACTGATGAGCTTTAGTCTTGCCTTTTTCTTTTCTTAGTTCACTTTTCACTAAACAGCCTTTACAATAATTTTCTATTAGCTGATCAATTTCATTTATAATTTGTGTATGCTTCATTTTTTCTACTCCTTGCCGTATGACATATTCAACAGTACAATTATATTTATTCGAAAAATTACCTTACATTACCTTAAAGGATGATTAATAATGATTGAATTATATATTGATGGCTCCACTACTGGCAATCCAGGACCTAGTGGTATTGGGATTTTTATCAAAGGAGAAGGTCACCAGATTAAAATTAGTGAGTTTATAGGAGACCAAACAAATCACGTTACTGAATTTATCGCCTTACAACGTGGTTTGGAAGAAGTATCGAAATTATCCCCTACCATCGTGTCTATTAGGACTGATTCACAAATAGTATTCGCAGCAGTTGAAAAACGCTACGCTAAGAACCCTGAGTTTGCAGCCATATTAGAAAAAATACTAGCTATAACAGATACCTTCGATATGTTTTTTATAAAGTGGATCTCTGATGATCAAAATAAAGCTGCACATGCATTAGCACGAGAAGCAGTACGAAAGAATTTACCATAACAAGCTACACCTCCAACAAATATATTTGAGTGGAGGTGTTTTTTTTTGGGCTTTACTATGAAAGCATTTCTTTTTACTTTTCAGGTGCAGTTTCAATCTCTCCTGGTGTTACGATTACGTCTTGTTCTACTCCGTTTGAGTTATACGCTTCCTCAATATTAGTTTTTGTGCGATTCATGAATCGTATAATAACATCATCTTTGCCGAAGAGTTGAAATAGACTCAACAAGGGGTTTCTTGGTCTGTTAACAGATCGATAAGTAAACCTTGTTTGGTTTTCATCCACTGAATTTAATTCGTAATCCACCTTCATACGGAACATGTTGTTTAAAATAAAGGCTTCTTGTACGAGCTTATGATTTGGTTCGTTGATGAACTTTTTTATAGTAAGGTCATAAGATTCGTCTATCGATCCGTTTTTATATGCTTGTCGGATTATTGTACCTTCCACTTCATGTGTTTCCTTTAAAACCTCTTCATCTATAATTTTAGGGAAAATTGCTTTCTTTTTCTCTAAGTCCCCATAGAAATAAGGCCATGCAAATTCAATAGGCACATTAATAATTATATCCTTCTTCCACTTTTTCATCCAAACTACTCCCTTGCATATCAATATGTGAACCTTTCTATATATGATAACACAAAAAAACAGACCCTCGAAATGAGAGCCTGTTAAAGTTTAGGTTTAAAATTAAGCTTTAACTACGTTAGTAGCTTGAAGACCACGTTGGCCTTGCTCGATTTCAAAAGTTACTTCTTGACCTTCGTCAAGAGATTTGAAACCTTCGCTTTGGATAGCTGAGAAATGTACGAATACATCGTCTCCGCCTTCGCGTTCGATAAATCCGAATCCTTTTTCTGAGTTAAACCATTTTACTTTACCTTGTTCCATGTGTGTATCCTCCTCGTATGCAAATTGTGCATACATTGTGTTACTATCCTTGCTCAACACTGTTAAGTAAAAGTGTTGCCACCTACTAACTAACCGAACAAAAATAATCCTCTTTAAATATAACACGCCTATCCTAATAATGCAACAATTATCCAAAATCTTTTTTAATTGTTTTCCAATAATGCACCAATCGCTCCACTATACCCATGTTTTTCTAAAAATATTGGATTTTTCTTTTTTAGTATCGTATAGGATTCAATAATTTCCTGAAGCAATATATTATCTTCTAGTGTAGAACCTATATAAATTATGTCCTCGACACCATGAGCATCTGCAGCTTGTATACATAATGTTGCCACAACTTCACCAATTATACCCTGGATACCTGCAATCAGATCTGCTTTTGTTCTTGTTTCTTCGTTTTTTAAAGAAACACCACCAAAATTACTAGCAGTAAGCGATCCAGTTATTGGTAATTTGTTATCTTTATAAATATCACTTACTAAAACATCTATTGTCGATCTATTTCCATTTAAAGATAACTGAATCATTTCCTTATAATCTGTTAAACCTGTTAATGCCGTTCCCAATCCTAAAAGTGTTCCCCCACCTACTCCAGTTCCACCAATTCGAGCATGCGAGTTATCATGCATAATATGTATTGAAGTACCTGTACCAATATTTGCAATGATTGCCGAGCTACTATTAATGATTTCCTGTTTCATTTGATGCATCACACCATTCATCGTTGCATCAAACTCAACTACATAAGGAAGATCCTCTTTTGACAAAAGGATCTTTTTTAGTTGTTCTGCTCGACCACCAGTAAGGCAGATAGAACTTGACGAATGCTTACTTTCCACCCACTCTTTAACACTTTGAAAATCTGAGGATAGAAAACTTTTAAAGGACATTATATTTTCATCGTTCCAGTAAGCGACTTTCGTTAAAGTTCCACCTGCATCAATACCAATTCTAGTAGTCATACTTTTTCCCCTTTTACATTACAGCCCTTATTTAATCCATGATCCCACAATAGGATAATTAAATGTTTCGCCATTGATTGCTTTAATTATACCTATAATCGGGACAACAAAAGCCATTATAGCAAAAATTATTACTAATGGAATACCTATTATAATAAATATCAGTAAAAATGATATAAACAGTAGGACTGACATTACTAATTGAAAAAGTACTGCTTGAATAGATAAATTTCTAATTTCATGATTATCTACTACTAAATACAACACAAATGGTACTAAAAACGGTGCAAACCAAGTGCTTGCATGTAATAATACTTTTAGCCCTGTATTTTCCATGATATAACCTCCTTTTTCTTTAACTTATTATACGGATATACAGATAATTAGTTTCATTTTCTTTCATACACAATATTTCCTGCTACTACTGTTTTACACACAGACACCTTCGCTAGATTACTTACGGTAAGCGGCTCATTAACAATTGTAAAATCAGCATCATAGCCTGATTCAATTTTTCCTCGAGAAAGCCCCTTACCTATTGCCTTAGCACTACCTATTGTATAAAGACAAAGTGCTTCATACAAGGACAATGACTGAGCAGGATTCCACACATTGTTTACTGCAGCATCCATGGCCAAAAATGGATCCGCATTTTCAATCGGCGAATCTGAACCGCCTGAGCATTCTAATCCAGCAGCTATAAGAGTTTTCCAGGCATATGCCCACTCCATTCTTTCGCTTCCTAGTCGTTCTCTTACCCAAGGAAAATCGGAAGGAACAAATATTGGCTGGATATCTAATACTAAAGGAAGCTTGCGCATTCTTTCTATTAAATCTTTCCGTAAAACATTTACGTGAATGAGCCGATCCTTTTTCGGATGAGGTGGCGGATATTTTTCGATTACATCCAATATAAGCTCTGTAGCCTTATCTCCAATTACATGCACTGCTATGTTTTCTTGGTAATCTCGAGCTATTTTCACTAATTGCTCAAGTTTTTCTTCAGGATGAACAGCTACCCCTTGTGTTCCAGTGGCATCAAAATAGTCAGTAGACAATAGAGCCGTTCTTCCTCCCAATGAACCGTCTACAAAAATTTTCATCGCACCAAATTCTATGAATTCAGTAGGTACCTCTCTCTGCATTTGTTCAAAAACTAAATGATGTCTTAACAGGTGAACTTTAAAATTTTCTTCTACAGCATCGTGGTACGCTTTTAATGGCACATTATATTGCCCGTAATAGGACATATCCTCCGTATGCACGCCTGTAAGTCCCTTTGAGAGTAAATCTTGGATACTTAATCGTATAACGTCAGCTAAGTAATCTGAGGTAACTGGTGGGATGTGAGAAGTGATTAGATTCTGTGCCTCATCGTAGAATAGCCCGTTTAATCTACCATTATCGTCTCTTCCTATCATTCCACCAACTGGACTAGTAGTTTCTTCGGTTATCCCCGCAATTTCCATTGCTTTGGAATTCGCTACAAGGACATGTCTACAAATTCTTTTTAATACGATTGGGCTTTCTTGTATAACACCGTCTAGATCAGTTCGAGTAATAGGGCGACTCTCTATTAAATTGTTATCGTTCCAGCCCTCTGTTATATACCACTGACCAGGAACGACTTTTTTTCTTACCTCTGTCACTATGTCTTCTATGGATGTAAAGCCAGAAAGGTCGAGATAGGAAAGCTTTTCCCCGTGACCGATTAAATGAATATGACTATCTACCAATCCCGGGTACATTGCAGACCCCTTAAGGGAAATAACTATGTCGGCCATGGGAAGTAATTTTTCTTTTTCACCTGTTCGGATAATTTTTCCACCTTCTGTTAAAACTGCTTCCGTCATAGAATTTTCCGAATCCATTGTATAAATACTTCCGTCTGTCCAAAGAGTTTTCATTATTTTTTCTCCTTTTCTTTAGGAGCAAGCTCATCAACCAGCAACTCCGCAGCTCTTCTATAAAAATTACTCATATTAGCTAGAGAAGAGATTAACAGTAGTTTTTGTAATTCCTCCTCGGCCTCTAATTCTTTAGTTAGTTTATCTAAATCTTGAATTTCTTTTAAAAAGACTTGTTTATTATTTTGCTGAAGGGAAATAAAGTATTGATAAAAATTATTTAATGTAAATTCATCTGAAGCCATTTTCTCCTTTAAGGGAGATAAAGTTTCTTTCACATCACTGATGGAAAGTGATCCTTTTAAATGGTAAATAAGATTAATCAACATAATATGTTGTTTAGAGTACTTCTTATTTTTTATCGGAACGAATAGCTTGCCCTTTGCATAATTGTTAATCATCGTTTTAGTTAATACCTTGTCTTCATCACTTCGAATGGTCGTCCCGTATTTAGCATCAAAAAGCTGTATAACCTGGTCCATGTATAAGTCTATTTCCGGTATATCCTCTTCTTTAATGGCAGTGTCTAAAGCTAAACGGTCAATTAACCTATTTAAATCATTCATAAATAAATGAACCTCCTAGTAATACTTAAAAACATAGTAACTTAAAACTCAATAAAGGTAAACCTTGACTACCAATACATATCAATATATCATTATATGTAGTTATTAAAACTACATATTGAAGTGGAGGCATTCATTTTATGCTAGAAAATTATATTAGAGAACCTTTTAACTCCTTATCTCATTTATTTGGAGCTATTTTAGGAATAACCGGGTTATTCCTCATGCTTATGAAAGGAGTTACCTTAAACGCAACGAGCCTAACATTAACAGCTCTCTCTATATTTGGCGTTAGTATGATATTGCTTTACACAGCTTCTGCCACGTATCATGCGGTCAAGTCGAAAGGTCGTGTTATTCAGTTTTTACGCCGTTTAGACCATTCAATGATTTATTTACTCATCGCTGGCACATATGCTCCTTTTTGCCTGATTACTTTAAAGGGATCAACAGGGTATCTATTATTTGGTTTAATTGGAATCCTAGCTTTTTCAGGAATATTATTTAAGATGGTCTGGTTTGATTGCCCAAGATGGATTTCCACAGCCCTTTATATAGGAATGGGATGGATTATTATCTTTCTTGCTCCTTCATTAGCTGATAGTCTTGGAACCCACGGACTTTTATATTTAGTTGGAGGAGGCATTTTCTATACGATAGGCGGAATCATATATGGTATAAAGCCTAATCTACCATTTATAAAAAAATTAGGCTTCCACGAAATTTTCCATATTTTCATATTGCTCGGAACCATATTTCATTTTATATGTGTATATGAATTTGTGATATAAACCTTCTACGTTGTATAAACAAAATATAGCAGATGAGAAAGGCACTTCCCGTTCAAATTGAACAGAAAGTGCCTTTCATAATTTCCTCATGTTTAAGTCAGCTTTTTAGCAAAAGCAACGACACGATTTACTTCTTTAAAGCCTAGCTTCAGGTGGACGTTATAACTCTCCTCATTGTCTAGCTCACAGTCACTAGCAAACTCCCTACAGCCTTTTAAAATAGACCAGTCTTCGCAATGTTTAACTAGCTGCTTGGCGATGCCTGATCTCCTGAACGTTTCTTTCACAAATAGTCCTTCCAAATAGCCTACTGGCGTTGTACTAGTTCCTTCAACATAGTCTGTTCGAATTTGACACTGTGCAAATCCTATTGGCTCTCCTAAAGGTCCATATGCTAGATAAACAATCGCATTCTCGTTTTTTATCAGCTGGCCTGTTTCTATTTTAAACTTTTCTATGTTGTGTCCTGGCCATAGAAGAGAAGCTAATCTGACTACATCCATTGAATCTTCTATTTCAGCTCGTTTAATCATCATTATACCTTCCATACAATGCTAAACCTCCTTTTTAGTAACGGAAAAGTCTAAGCTTGGAGAGGGAGATTGTAATCTCATTTGTTCCAATTCTATTTTCATCTTTTCGGTTTCAATGATAAAATTTTCTTGTTTTAGTCTTTCTAGTTCTAACGCATCTTTAACAGAGCTAGCTTTTATACGTGCTTTTTCTTCTAAGTGATCTGTTATCGCTCTTATGACAGGTACAGAAAAAATTAAAGCTGGTATTATTATCCATTCCACTGTATTCACCCCTATTAATCAAAATGTAGTTTTAATTAAAGATGTAATTCCTTTTATAAAGTAAAAACATGAACAATCAATTAAAGATCAATATTGAAAAATATCGGTTATTATAACTTCTTCTATTTAGCAATTTAACTTAAAGGTATGAAAATCAAAATAATCATTTAGTTATATCGTTCTTCACTATTTTATGAAATCGATTAATCCGTTATATTTATAGAATATTCTACTTCAATATCCACATTTCCTCGCAATGCTTTACTTATCATACAGCTTTGTTCTGCTTTAATAGCGAGCTTTTCTGATACTAGTCTGTCTTTTTCATCTGTTATTACAATTATCGGACGATGAATAATTTTTTTATACGTAAAAATACCATTTGTAACATCTACTATAGCAGTTGAGTTCATCTCTAAGTTTTCTGTATTTACTTTACTTCTCTCCATCATTGCAGCCAGTGTAATAATATAACAAGTCGCTGCAGCACCTAAAAGCATTTCATCAGGGTTAGTTCCAATTCCAGGTCCGTCCATTTCTTTTGGAATGGAGATATTAGTTTGTAAATTCCCTGAGTGAATATCTCCCACGTCATTTCTGCCTCCAGGCCAATTCGCTTTTAAATGAAAAAGATGTTCCGTCATAATTTGATCAAACCTTTCTTATGGATGTATTGGAAATTGTGCCACTTTCCTATATTATAAAAAGAGAAGGTAGGCGTTTAATTTGTTAAAAAATTATGGGAAAATTGCTGGTTTCATCATTGTAGCTTCACTTTTTTTACTAATTCTAGGTGTTAGGTATGTATTAGGACAAGAATTAGTTATTATGAACTTTATTGCTTTTGCAGCCTTTTCCATTGTAGCAGGAGTCACAGCTGGGGCTATGCTATTATACAAGCTCTACAAAGCATTTTATTTATTTACGTTTGGATTGGCGATAGGTTTCATTGACCTTTTCCGCTCCTTCATTATAAATCCTGAAGGAAACGGTGATATAATAGGAATCCTGTCACTGTTTATGTTTAGTGCTTTTGGGTTAGTAATAGGAATAATTATAGAGGCTGTATTTTATCTCATTAAAAAGATGAACAATGTACAATGACAAAAGGTTTTAGCTACTTGCTAAAACCTTTTTACGTTATTTCTAATACTTGGATTTAATCGTTTGATTACGCCCATTAGATTTTGCTTTATATAGAGCCTGATCAATACGGTCCATAAATGAAGAAATCGCTTCAGCCTTATGCTTGTATTCCCCCACTCCAGAAGATATTGTAATAGCCTTATTGGTTGGAGGTAAAGTAGATTCAATATCTTTTCTCAGTATCTCTGCAATAAGATATGCTTCCTCTAGTAGAGTATTCGGCATAACAATTGCAAATTCCTCGCCACCTAATCGAATGATATAATCTTCTTCACGAGCGACCCCATTCATTCGGTAAGCTATGAATTGCAGAACCTCATCCCCTGCATTATGTCCAAACTCATCATTTACTTTTTTAAAGAAATCGATATCCACCATAATCATCGAGAAGTTATTTTTACTCTCGATTAAATGACTATAAAGATATTCTGCAAACCTTCTATTTTTTAACCCAGTTAAAGGGTCAGTTAAGGATTGAGTTTTAAAATTCTCTACAGTTTCTTCTTGCTGTTTTCGATAGTTTTCAACAGTTTCCGTTAACTGCTTAGCCTCAAAATACCATGTCGGAATTTCTAGCTCATTTCTATTAAATTGAGGATCCATTGTGTACATTGCAAGTTTTTGTAATGGAGAAGCTAGTTTAGTTGAAAGGACAAAAGCTACTACAAGAAATAAAACTATAAAAGGAAGTGCATATAAAAATATCTTCAATATGATTCCAGCAAGAGGCTCTATACTTGAAGCATAAGGGGTTTGCGATACTACTCCCCATCTGCTTGCTTCTATTAAAGTATATCCAGCCACGTACAGGTCACCCTTCGTATTTTCAGTAATACTTGCGCCACTGTCACCTCTGATTAAGCTCTCTACTATCTCATTACTTTTTACTACTTCTCCGATTCTCTCTTCATCAGGGTGATAAATAAGCGTTCCTGAATGGTCCACGACATAAACATACGATCCATCTTTAGAATAATGCTCTGCTAAAATGTTTCGTATAAAATTATCCTCTTCTAAATAGATGGTTCCGTTCAGCATTCCTAGGTACTCATTTTGTTCATTAAAAAGCGGGGTGGATACAAGAACTAGTAATCTACCTGTCGCAGCCATATATGGTTTTGTAATAATATTCTCTTTCTTATCTAATGCTTCTTTAACACCTTCGGATTGAATAACAGTACCAGCAATTCCTACATTAGGAGAAGTAGCTATCGCGAGACCGTTCTTATCAATAACTGAGACAGAGTTAAAGTTTTTACTTGTTACTATCAGCTGGTTCAATACTATTGTTAATTCTGTCGGATTATCCAATAGCTTGATAATATCAGCTTTTCTCCCTTCAAGGTTAAGTTGCATAGAAGAAAAAAGCTCCTCTGACATTTCCGCCAGCTTTTTAGAATATACTCGATTTTGCTCCAACGAGTTATCAATCAAGCTATCTTTTGTCACTAAATAGCTTGAAAAGAGTGAGCTTGTCAGTATGCCAATGATTGAAAATGAAATTAAAGTTAAAATCCAAAAACGTAACGTTCTTATCATGTTTCCTCCAAATTTATACAATATAATTACTACATTTTCTCATTGTAGCATTATTTATATATGAATAACTATAGATAATAGATATTTTGATTGATATGGAGAAAAAGAGAAGAAAAATTCTTTTTTCAAATAGGCGAAAAGTTGTGTGATGTTAAAGATTTGACATCCCTTATACCTTATAAAAAGGAAAATGAGCTTGATAGTTACCAAGCTCACTTTTTCTCCTAGCATCTTTTATTAACCACCTAAATAAGCAAGCTTAACTTCTTCACTCGATTGTAGCTCCCTTGCAGGTCCAGATAATACTACCTTACCTGTTTCAATAACGTATCCTCTATTAGCTATGGAAAGTGCCATATGGGCATTTTGTTCAACTAATAATACGGTGGTGCCGTCATTATTTATTTCTTCTATGACTTTAAAAATAGTTTGAACCATAAGCGGAGCCAATCCCATCGACGGTTCGTCTAGTAACACTAGTTTAGGCTTTGCCATAATGGCACGCCCAATGGCAAGCATTTGCTGTTCTCCCCCGGAGAGTGTTCCGGATAGCTGCTTTCTTCTTTCTAACAATCTTGGAAAAGTTTCATAAACCTTTGTTAAATCTGAATTAATGCCTGCCTTATCCTTACGAAGAAATGCTCCTAGCTCGAGATTTTCCTCTACAGTAAGATTAGCAAAAACTCTTCGACCCTCTGGCACATGAGATATACCAGCCTTCACTATCGTTTGAGCTGCTTTCCCTGTTATAGATTTACCTAAAAACTCGATTTTCCCTTTCTTAGGCTTTAACAATCCAGATAGAGTTTTAAGGAGCGTGCTTTTTCCAGCCCCGTTCGCTCCGATTAACGTAACAATTTCTCCTTCATTCACTTCTAACGATATATTATGTAAAGCTTGGATATTCCCATAATAGACATCTATATTTTCTACTTTAAGCATGGACATTAGGAACCTCCTCTCCCAAATAAGCCTCAATGACCTTTGGATGATTTCGTATTTCTTGAGGAGTACCTTCTGCTAAAAGCTGTCCATGGTCTAATACATAAATTCTTTCGCAAACACCCATTACAAGATTCATATCGTGCTCAATCAGCAGAATGGTTAAATTAAACTTTTCACGAATAAATCCTATTAGATCCATCAGTTCTTTTGTTTCTTTAGGATTCATTCCAGCTGCTGGCTCATCTAATAAAAGTAGCTTAGGCCCTGCTGCTAAAGCTCTTGCAACCTCCAACCGTCTCTGTTGACCATAAGGAAGGTTTTTAGCAAGCTCATCCTTATATCTATCTAATTTAAATATCTTCAAAAATTCGATAGATTTCTCTTCCATCTCTTGCTCACCTTTAAAATGAGAAGGTAGTCGCAGAATGGAGCTAAGCATCGTATGCTTAGCTAAAGAATGATAAGCGACCTTCACATTTTCTAAGACAGTCAATTCATTAAACAGACGAATATTTTGAAAGGTTCTGCTGATCCCTTTCCTAGTCACTTTAAAGGGGGCTAATCCATTAATTCTTTCCCCGTTAAACATAATATCTCCAGTGGTAGGTGCATAGACCCCAGTCAATAGGTTAAAGCTCGTTGTTTTGCCTGCTCCGTTTGGCCCTATTAAACCTACAAGCTCTCCCTCATTTAAAACCATATTTAAATTTTGGACAGCCTTCAAGCCCCCAAATTGAATTCCGGCATTTATCACCTCTAGTAAAGGCCTATTTTCCATATTGACTGCCCCCTTTTGGTGTTCTCCACATTTTAAAGTAATCTGTAATCTCCATCGTCCCCATCAATCCTTTTGGTCTATACAACATAACAATGATTAGTACGAGACTGTATATGATCATTCGAGTTTCTGGATATCCTTGTAGATACGTTGAGACGACGGTTAATAGGATAGCTGATAAAACGGCTCCAGATAAGCTCCCTAATCCTCCTAGAACAACAAAGATTAAAATGTCGAACGATTTCAAGAAACCAAATTGACTTGGTTGAATGATATAAAAATTATGTGAGTAAAGAGCGCCTGCTACTCCAGCAAAAAAGGAACCGATTGCAAATGCTGCTACCTTATAATAAGTCGTATTTATTCCCATGGCATCTGCAGCAATTTCATTTTCCCTAACTGAAATGGAGGCAATACCATGTCTTGAATTTGTGAAATTGACAATCACCAAGATAGTAATTGCTAAGCAGATGAATGCTGTAGTCCATGTGGTCATATGGTCAACCTGCATACCGGAAGCTCCACCAACATAGTCGATATTCAAGAAAACAATACGAATAATTTCAGCGAAGCCAAGCGTTGCTATCGCTAAGTAGTCTCCCTTTAAGCGAAGACTAGGAATGCCAACGATCAACCCAGCTAAAGCAGCAACAATTCCACCTATTATTATGGCTAAGAAAAATGGTAATTCAAGCCTCATTGTCACAATAGCTGAAATATATGCCCCAATTGCTAAGAAGCCTGCATGCCCTATAGAAAATTGTCCGGTAATCCCAATTATAAGGTGTAAGCTTACGGCTAATATAATATTAATAGATATAACAATAATTGTATTACTATAAAATTGATCAATAATCCCGTTCATAATAAGAAGCTGTATCACGGCATAGATGGCTATCCCCAATACAACAAATAGCCAAAATTGTTTAGAGGTTTTCTTCATACGTATACACCTACACTTTCTCTCGTGCATTTTTGCCAAAAATACCTGATGGTCTAAAGATAAGTATTAATATTAGAATGACAAATGCTGCTGCATCTCTCCACAAAGAGAAGCCTATTGCACTTACAGCAGATTCAATAACACCTAAAAGTAGACCTCCTACCATTGCTCCAGGTATAATTCCAATTCCCCCTAATACTGCTGCTATAAAGGCCTTTACCCCTGGAATAACTCCCATTAATGGGTCAATCTTTGTATAGTAAACTCCAAAAATAACACCAGCAGCACCCGCTAGGGCTGAACCAATTGCAAAAGTTGCGGAAATTGTGTTGTCTACGTTAATACCCATTAATTTTGCCGCCTCTGTGTCATGAGAAACAGCTCTCATTGCCTTTCCTGTTTTCGTTTTATGTACGATAAATTGCAGAATAATCATTAATGCAACGGAAACAGACAATATTAAGATGGACTGCATACCTATTTGCACACCAAATAGTTCAAAGTTTTTCTTAAAGAAATCTGGGTATGCCTCAGATTGAGCACCTCTTATATAAATCACTCCATATTCAATGAGTAAAGAAACCCCTATGGCAGTAATTAAAGCCGCTATACGTGTAGCATTTCTTAGTCGTTTATAGGCAATGCGCTCTATTAGAACACCAAATAATGCACAGACAGTCATTGAAATAATAAGTGCGGGAAAAAAACCTAAACCAAATACGGTAATTGAATAGAAACCAATGAAAGAACCTACCATAAATACATCGCCATGAGCAAAGTTTATTAACTTAATAATTCCATAAACCATTGTATATCCAAGGGCGATTAAGGCATATATACTTCCTAGTGAAATACCATTAATCAACTGTTGAACCCATTCCATGTAGTTACACTCCTTATATTTAGGGCAGCACAAGCCTAACCCCTTTTTTCATAGAGTCACAGAAAAGGAGGGAATGAATCCCTCCGTTATTAGTAACAATATTTATGGATTAACCTTTGTATTAAACACTTGCTCTCCATCTACAAACTCTATAATGGTTGCTGATTTTACTGGGTGGTGATTTTCATCCATCGAGTAAAGTCCCGTTACAAGATCTAGATTATCTGTTGCTTCTAATGCCTCTTTAATTTTTGTTCCATCTGTTGAATCTGCTCTCTCAATTGCATCTTTTAATAGATAAACAGTGTCATAGCCTAAAGCGTGGAAGGAGTTAGGGGCTTCCCCGTATTTTTCATTAAACTTATCTGAGAAGGCTTTAGCTTTACCATCTGGATCCTCTGAAGAATAAGCAGTGATAATATATGTGTTATTTAATGCATCTGCCCCTGCTAAATCAACAATATCCGGTGAATCCCATCCATCTGCTCCCATCAATGGTACTGTAATCCCCATTTCACGAGCTTGCTTAACGATAAGACCAACTTCCTCGTAATAACCAGGGATAAAGATGAAATCTGGATTTTTAGATTTAAGACTTGTTAATGTAGAACGGAAATCTGTATCTTTAGCAACATAAGATTCCTGTGCAACAATTTTTCCGCCTGCAGCTTCAAAATCCTTCTTAAAGGAAGCTGCTAAGCCTTTCGCATAATCACTACTGTTATCTGCGTAAATCGCTACGTTTTTAACCTTTAGCTCATTAGCGGCAAAATTTGCTGCTACTGTTCCTTGAAATGGGTCAATAAACGCTGTGCGGAAAGCAAACTCATTTAGTTTACCCTTATCCGTAACGGTTACTGTAGTACTCGTGCCTGATGGAGAGATAAGTGGTACTTTATTTTTTCCAGCAACTTCTACTTGAGCTACAGTGTTACCACTAGTTGCAGCTCCAATGATAGCGACTACTTTATCTTTTGTAATAAGCTTAATTGCTCCACTGGTGGCTTCACCAGCATCCGATTTATTATCTACTTTTACAAGTTCGATTTTCTTCCCGTCAATACCACCATCATCATTAATTTCCTCTACAGCCAGATCAATTGCTTTATCTTCTGATTGTCCGTAGGAAGCAACTCCACCAGATAGCTCAAGATTAATACCAATTTTAATCGTCTCTCCGCCATCCCCTGAACCGCCTTCACTATTGCAACCTGCCAAAACTCCAATGAGAAGGGTCGAGGCTAGGAATAATGAAGCAAACTTTGATTTTTTCATACAATGCATCCCCTTTGTTGTTTGAAAATTTTGAAATTGAAAAGCGAACTAATATCTCTTTCTTATAGTTAACTTCATCCAAAATTATCCTTTCGTAATACAATTACATTGTAAAACAAAGATAGGAATCAGTCTATAAAAATTTGACTAATTCGAATCTTTTTAATCTTTAGTATATCAATATATTAAATAAAAAAATGGCATCATTTTCATACTTCTATTATTGAAAATCATGAAATACTAGCTTCAAAAATCTGATCAGTTTAACTTTGATATCATTTAAAGGTGTCAATTTTATAACCCCTTTTTAAAAGTTAAGCACGAACAATTAATAAAAAAAGTAGTATATATGCTCATTGTCTTAGCTCTACATAAAAGCCGTTTCATTAAATAAATCTGAATATAAGAAAAATAATTACTTTTCTATTAAGTTCCGTTATAATTATTTATAGTTCGATATCCGTAATATTAAGGAGAGATGGGAATGGTACAAAGTTTACCAAAAAGATCAGAGGTTAAAATAGAAGAAACTTGGAACTTAAAGGATTTATTTGCTTCGGAAAAGGAATATAAAGATGCTTACGCAGAAATAGAGAAAAATGTCCCTGTATTCGTTGAAAAGTATAAAGGGAAATTAGATAGCGCTAATGTCATCATTGATGCTTTGGAGGAATACCAGTCTCTTTATATGAAATTTAGTTTGTTAGGTAGCTATGCAAGATTAGCGATTACGGAAGACCAGTCAAATACGGAAGCACAAATGAGAGCCGGTCAATTTAGTTCATTAGCTGGCAAGGTTGCTAGCCAAACATCTTTTGTTGACAGCGAACTATTAGAAATGCCCACAGAGTTACTTGAGGAAGCAGCAAAACTGGATTCTTCTTACGAAAACTATTTAGTGAAGTTACTAGAAAGAAAGAAATATACGCTTCACCCAGAAGTGGAAAAGGTATTAGCTGCCTACTCTCCAACATTTGATGCACCTTATAATTTATATGAAACAACTAAATTATTGGATATTTCTTTTCCTGACTTTGAGGTAAACGGAAAACCATATCCATTAAGCTACGTTTCCTTTGAAAATGATTGGGAAGCTGAAACAGATACAGTTCTTCGAAGAGCAGCATTTGAAGCTTTTTCATCTAAATTGAAGGAATATCAGCATACCACTGCAAAAACGTATGACATTGCGCTTCAACAAGAAAAAACAACGGCTGACCTGCGAGGATACGATTCGGTATTCGAATATTTATTGTTCGACCAAGAAGTCGATCGATCTTTATATAACCGTCAAATAGATCTAATCACAAAAGAATTAGCACCACATATGAGGAAATATGCAAAATTACTTCAAAAGGTACATGGCTTAGATAAGATGACCTTCGCTGATTTAAAGATTGCCCTAGATCCAAACTATGAGCCGACTATTACAATAGAAGAGTCCAAGAAGTATATTAATGAATCATTATCAGTAATGGGTGATAAGTATTTAGAAATGGTTGATCGCTCTTATAAGGAACGCTGGGTAGACTTTGCACAAAATGAAGGAAAATCCACGGGCGCTTTCTGTTCTAGTCCATATGGTAGTCACCCATACATTTTAATATCCTGGTCGAGTCGAATGAATGAAGTATTTGTTCTCGCTCACGAGCTTGGTCATGCGGGTCATTTCTATTTTGCACACCAAGAACAAAATCTATTTAATTCTCGTCCATCTTTATATTTTATCGAGGCGCCTTCCACAATGAATGAAATGTTAGTTGCCAATCATCTTTTGAAAAGTTCGGATGACCCTAAATTTAAACGTTGGGTAATATCTTCCATTGTTGCTAGAACCTATTATCATAACTTTGTTACTCATTTACTAGAAGCAGCTTATCAACGTAAAGTTTATGAGCGTGTAGATCAAGGGCAAAATGTAAATGCTGAAATTTTAAATGCATACAAGCGAGAGGTTTTAGAAGAATTCTGGGGAGATTCTGTGGAAATAACAGATGGAGCAGAGCTTACTTGGATGAGACAGCCACATTACTATATGGGATTATATCCATACACATATAGTGCAGGTTTAACCATCTCCACGCAGGTTGCTAAACGTATACTAAACGAAGGACAGCCGGCAGTAGACGAATGGTTAGAAGTATTAAAGGCTGGTGGAACTAAATCGCCAGTAGAATTAGCTAAAATGGCTGGTGTGGACATTACAACTGATGAACCACTCCGAGATACAATTGCATATATTGGTTCACTTGTTGATGAACTTGAAAGCTTAACAGAGGAAATTGACAGCAAGTAAGTTAAGAACGAACAAGCTAAACGATACTGCAAAAAAATTTAAAATGCCCCAGAAATTTTACCACTCGTAAAATTTCTGGGGCTTATTATTTAATTAGTGTGTATCAGTTATTAAACAGTATTTACTTGAGCAATTAAACTGTTAGCAAATTCATTAATTTGTTCCATCCTAACTATTAAACATAAGGCGGGTCCACATTCTGTTGCCATTCGATGATTCAGCTCACCTGCATCTAAAACAAAAATTAATCTATAGCGTAAATCCCTTTCCTTCTCAGGCACCAATAATCCATAGTTAGGATAGTAATAAGTACCAAACTGAGGAATATGATAAATACACAACCCTGGATCTTTATGTTCTAGCATACTTAAATATGTGTTATTTAGTCGTTTTAAATCACTTAACATTTCCAGGAAATCTTCTTTTAAACAGCGTATTGATTTTGAATGTACGGCAGGGAAACTGTGACCAGAACGGAAACAAATGTTGAATTTTACGCTCATATCATTTACTGATTCTATATTTAGTTCAACTTCACAAGTTGGTTGTTCTGTATAGTCTTTTAATATTGCCATTAATAAATCCCCCTTAATCTATTATTTTTATATCAAGATATATAAATTTATAGTCAACTATTAGCAACTTGTTTTATAGTAGTATTCCAACAAACCGTTGATACACCCTCCTTCCGCTTTTAAACTACTTCTATATTTAACGAACTTTGCTATAATTATACTAATTAAATAACCAATCCTGTCTAACCACTTTTTTAAAGATATAATCAAATAAGCCATAAAATATGACTTAACAAGGAGTAAATATGAAAAACAAAGTGATTGAGCAATACGAACAAGATGAGAATATGATGATTCAATTATTTGCACAATGGTGTATTAACCATGAAGTAGACCCTTTTGCACTTTATCAAACTGCCTATCCGGAACAAGCAACGAATGAAGCTTTAGCAAAAGCAGTAGAAGAAACAGAAATAAATGCTGTAGATGTAGACACTCAAACCGTAATTCAAGTACTACAGTTGTTTGGCAATGACCATCTAGCCTATGTTGTTTCCGAAATTTCAATTAAAATGAAATAAAGCTATTCCTATTCGCGGGGAATCCTCTCTCTTCCCACCATTATGGAACAAAAAAGAGTTGTAAAATTTCAGAAATTTTTACAAACTTTGTTACAAATCATGTACAATATTATCAGACGGGAAGGGGGAAAATGATGAAAAAGTTTACAAAGGAAGAAAATAGTTGGGCTCTTTACGACTGGGGTAGCTCCGCATATTCCATCATAATTACTACTGCAATTTTTCCTATTTTTTATAAAGGGTCAGCTACTGCTGCTGGCATTGATACAGCTGATTCAACGGTTTACCTTAGTTATACGATTGCGATTTTTACGTTTATATTAGCAATGATCGGACCAATCCTTGGTACCATCGCCGATTACAAAGGCTTTAAAAAGAAATTTTTCTATTTCTTTTTCTTTTTAGGAGTAACAGCAACTGCATTGCTTGCCTTTATCCCCTATGACAAATGGTATCTATTTTTAATTTGCTATACTTTTGCTGCTCTGGGTGCAACTGGAGCCAATGTTTTCTATGATGGCTTCATTGTTGACGTCACCACTAACGAGCGAATGTCTCGAGTATCTTCTAGAGGTTACGGTCTAGGATATATCGGTAGTGCTATCCCATTTTTAATCAGTATAGTCATCATTCTTTTGGCCAGCAATAATATCATTCCTATTTCAGATATCACAGCAAGCCGCATTGCTTTCCTTATCACCGCAGCTTGGTGGATTATATTCGCTATTCCGATGTTTAAAAATGTAAAACAGATTCATTATATCGAGCGAGAAAAAAATCCAATTACACAAAGTTTTAAACGACTTGGAAAAACGGTTAAGGAGATTCGTCAGTACCGGGCATTGTTTCTATTTTTAATAGCATATTTCTTTTACATTGACGGTGTAGGAACCATTATTTCAATGTCTACTGCCTACGGTACGGACCTAGGCTTAAAATCTACTGATTTAATCATTGTTCTATTTGTTACCCAGGTAGTCGCAGCTCCATTTGCAATTCTATATGGTAGGCTGGCGGTTAGATTTTCTGAAAAGAAAATGTTATATGTAGGGATTATCGTCTATACAATTGTATGTACGTATGCATTTTTCTTAGAAACTATCACTGATTTTTGGATTTTAGCTATGCTAGTAGCAACCTCTCAAGGTGGGATCCAAGCATTAAGTAGATCGTATTTCGGCAAGCTAATACCAAAAGAAAATTCTAACGAGTTTTTTGGGTTCTATAATATTTTCGGTAAATTTGCTTCCATAATGGGACCTTTATTAATTGGATTTACTACACAAGTTACAGGGAATTCCTCTTACGGTGTATTTAGCTTAATCATCTTATTTATTATTGGAATAATAGTTTTGACACAAGTACCAGAACCAGAAGAAGCACCAAAGCCTGTACCAGTTGATGCTGTCTAATAGTTTGCAAAAAGTGAAATTGCCACGCGCAATTTCACTTTTCACTTTCTGTATGAAATTTAAAATCTCTATACTTTGATGCTCCCGTTGCTCCTAATAAGCTCATTATATTTCAATTTCTTTAATTACTTTTGCTGGATTACCCCCTACCACCACATTCGCGGGCACATCTTTTACTACGACAGCTCCAGCTGCAATAACAGCATTATCTCCAATATGGACGCCTGGATTGATAACTGCATGTCCCCCTATCCAAACATTATTTCCAATCGTGACAGGTTTTCCATACTCTCTGCCGGAATTACGTTCTCCTGGATGCAGAGGATGTGTGGCTGTATAAATTTGCACACTTGGTCCAAGCATGCAATTATCCCCAACGCGAACTTCACAAACATCCAATATGATACAATCAAAATTCGCAAAAAAGTTGTCACCAACATGCGTATTATAGCCATAATCAAATCTAATCGTTGGCTCCATATAAACTAATTTCCCTGTAGAACCTAATAAGTCCATTAGTAGTTCACGGCGTTTTTCCCCTTCACTTTCAATAGTCTCATTATAAACTCTTACCTTTCTCCTTGCCTCTTCCCTGTCTCTAACTAATTCGGTATCTGCTGGATTATACAATTCACCGGACAGCATTTTTTCTTTTTCAGATTTCATTTTTATCCTCCTCATCTTTATACTTAACTGGCATTATATCTCTTGACCAAAGCCTAACACATTTAAGGTAGTTCCAACTTATTTTTTTTATATTGATCGTTAGACTTCTCTTGCCATTAGTTTAGTTAAATTCAAAAAGACAACCCAGTAATTTATTGGGTCGTCTTAAATTCTTTAAATATTTATTTGAATTTATTTAGATTGGAGCTTATCTTTTATGAGCCTTCTCTTTGTCCAAATAAGCGTAAATAATAAGAACAATTCAAATGCATTCGTGACCGCACCGCTCTCTACATTGATAGGAACCGCACTACCAATTGTCATAATGATTGCACCTATAAAAAAGACGGGCCATTTTGTTTTCTTCCAAAGAATAGCACTAGTCACGATTAATACAAGTGTTACTAGAAGAATCATAATTGGTGGCCCTGAAGCTTCTTCTGTAGAGACATATCTAAGAACCCCATATTCCTCCTCAGCCTTTAATGTAAGCTGAGACGCTTCCAACCATATTTCAATACCTATTAAAATCAATGTATAAATAATAGCTGATATCGTAAGCCATTTTTTCTGAGCCCATGCTATTCCACTTTCCTTCAATGTACCAACCGCAAATAAGACAAGTAATGGAGTTAAAAATGCATGCGTCCAAAATCGTAAGAGATTCAAGGTTTCCAGTAAATCGCCTTCACCGATCCATCTCCCTATACCAATTATTCCATTATCATAGATAAGTGCCAAAATAATAAGATACACAAAGCTTGTCCACTTGAAAACATCTTTTTTCTTTATTCCTATTAATCCCCAAATAAAAAGCCCTATATATGCCGCTGTAAAAAATAAGTATAAAATAGTATCCATTAGTTTCCCCTCCTTTATTACTTCTTTCCCATAAAAGAGGGGTTATAATCTTAAATTTTAATAGTTGTTTTTAACAAACATCCTATGTTCCATTACTAAAAGTTTATCATATGTAAAAGAAAAGCTAGAAAACAGGATCATAAGGCTATTTCAAGGAACTGAAATGCAATAAAAGCTGAAAAATTCAACTCTAGCTCATCATTGTGTTTCTATCTATTAACGATTATATTTTTATTTTATCTTATTTTATCTGAGGCTTAATCAGTGTCGTCATTTTTGAATTGAATATATTTTTGCGTTAATAATCCCGCATGAAATACATTTAATAACATTAAAATGTAGAACACAACCGGTCCAAAGAAAAAACGATTACCATCATTAAATTGTATAAAAGAAAAGGAAGCAATAATAAAGAGAGTGGCAGTTATTGTGGAAAGTATTAATTGACCCTTTGCAGATTTTATCATTTTGTCCCTCCTTAAAGATTACAAATCATTCAACTCTACCTCAATGACCTAGATCGTGTCATTTAAAGTCTCTACATTGATAAACCCTTAATATTTTAACATAAATATCCAGTTACAACATGGGTAACCGACCTTTGCAGAAAGTCACTATTTTCCTTTGCTCAAAATTAAAAACACAGGAAAAAAATATCCTGTGTTAACTGTTATATTTATTATTTTGCAAACGTTGCAGGCATGACAACAGCGATTACTTCCCCTTTAGCACAAAGGACGTCTCCAGCAAACACCTCAGAAGTCACCTTCCACTTTTTTGGATGTATTTCTTCCACCGTACCGATAGCCTTGAGTTCAACTTTTTGTGGTGTTGGTTTCAGAAAATCCACATGCAGTGAACCCGTCACAAATCGTGGAGGTGCCTCACCACTGCCAGGCTCAAATCCATTTTTTCGGTGAAGAGCAAGTGATGCTGAGCCGGTCCCGTGACAATCTACCAAAGCCCCTATTAATCCACCATACACAAAGCCAGGAATTGCAGTATGCTCTTCTCTAGGTTGATAAATTGTTTCTGTTTGATCTCCATTCCAATATGTCTTTAAATGATACCCCTCTTCATTTAAACGACCACATCCATAACACCAAGCAAAATCATCCGGATATTCATCCTGTATAGCAATTTTGTGTTCTGTCATTATTTCTCCCCCTTTAACAAACCATACAAAAAAGCAAACTATCAGTCAACTTAAATTAAGAGTTTTCAAATAAATATTATTATTTATATAATGATTCTCTCCTATCTTGAAAAACCGGAATTCTACCTCTTACTTCTTCTACAAGATTTAAATCAATATCTACTAGACCGGTAGTTTCCTCCTCATTACCTAACCATACTATTTCTCCCCAAGGGGCAATCACCATCGAGTTACCATTAAATTCATTGTTCGAGTCTTTTCCTACTCGATTTACTGCCACTATATAGCATTGATTTTCGATTGCTCTTGCCTGCAGAAGAATTTTCCAATGATCAATCCGGGCTGCTGGCCACTGTGCAGGAACAAATATTACCTTGGCTCCTAGTAAAGAGTGAGCCCGAAACCATTCAGGAAAGCGAAGATCATAGCATATGACACCTGCCATCGTTATATTCTCGATTTCGAATAAGTTTTTCTTGTTTCCTGCTTTTAAATACAAATGTTCATCCATTAGCTTAAATAAGTGGGCCTTATCATACTCTGTTATGATATCTCCAGAATCATTTACAATATACATCGTATTATAAAAATGGGAATCCTTTTTTGTAGAGACAGAGCCACCGATAATGTGAATATGTAATTCCTTCGCTAGCTTGGTTAATAATCTCTTTGTGTCATTCCCCTCTTTATCAGCTATTTCTTCTAATCTAGTCAAATCATATCCCGTGTTCCACATTTCCGGTAAAATGATTAGTTTAGCTTCTTGCTTTGCAGCCTCTCTAATCTTCTTTTCAACGTTTTCAAAATTTTCTTTAGGATTACCAAATGCTATATCTAACTGAACACAAGCAATTTTCATACCGACACCACCTCTAGACATAATACTAAAAAGGTTATAAGATTTGACTAATATATGCAACTATTTAGAAAAAGAGGTATTGCCCATGGAATTTTCTGATCGTTTAAAAAATCTTCCTCCCCAGTTTTTTGCAACATTAGTACAAAAAGTTGCAAAGGCTGTGGCAGAAGGAAGAGATGTAATAAATCTTGGACAAGGTAATCCCGACCAGCCTACACCGGATCATATTGTAAAAGCATTATCAAGTGCTGCTAAAAACCCTCAATCTCACAAATATTCTCCATTCAGAGGAATAAATGAGTTGAAGCAAGCAGCAGTAGATTTTTATGCACGCGAATACAACGTAAATTTGGATCCTAATACAGAAGTCGCTATTTTATTTGGAACTAAAATTGGTTTGGTTGAACTACCTTTAGCTTTGATGAATGATAACGAGTTAATGCTTCTTCCAGACCCTGGTTATCCAGATTACTTATCAGGTATTGGGCTAGCCAATGTACAATTTGAAACAATGCCACTATTAGAGGAAAATGGTTTTCTTCCAGATTACGAGCAGCTTTCTACAGAACAAAAAGAAGCTGCGAAACTGATGTATTTGAATTATCCTAATAACCCAACTGGAGCTTCTGCCACTTCAGAATTTTTTCAAGAAACGGTAGATTTAGCGAAGGAAAATGGTATAGCCGTTGTACATGACTTTGCGTATGGAGGTATTGGGTTTGATGGAAAGAAACCAGTTAGCTTTTTAGAAGCAAAAGGCGCAAAGGAAATCGGTATTGAAATGTATACACTCTCTAAAACCTACAATATGGCTGGATGGCGTGTAGGTTTTGCAGTCGGTAATTCTAAAATCATTGAAGCTATCAATATTATACAAGACCATCTCTTTGTCAGTCTCTTTCCTGCGGTTCAGTCTGCAGCAGCCGAAGCATTAAATGGCTCTCAAGAATGTGTAGACGAATTAGTAGCACTTTATGAAAAAAGAAGAAACATTTTCATAGAGGCATGTAGAAAAATTGGTTGGAACGTAAAAGCTCCAGAAGGCTCTTTCTTCGCTTGGCTTCCAGTTCCAAATGGCTATACTAGCGAGGAATTTGCAGACCTTCTTTTAGAAAAAGCTGATGTTGCAGTCGCTGCTGGAAACGGCTTCGGTAAGCATGGAGAAGGTTATGTACGGGTGGGGTTATTAGTTGATGAGGATCGACTCGTCGAAGCTGTAGAAAGAATAGAAAAGCTACAGCTTTTTTAACAAGTAAATCAGTTTCTGTTTTTAAAATAACCAGTATTTTATTTTGAAAGTTTACTTAAAACTTCTTGCAAAAGTTATTTAAAATGAAAATGGCTATGTTAAAGGCAAAGGTAGACTTATGTAAAATGGTATTAAAAAGTTTGTGAAAGAATGTATTTAAACTAACGCTCGAGGCTAGTTTAATGAACTCAAAGCCTATATATTAATTTATTTCAAAATATGAATGTAATTTATGTTACAATTGGTTAATTATTGTAGGAGGTAAAAAATGAAAAAAAATATTTTTATAGCGATTGTATTTACTTTAGTAGCGATATTTTCCTTCACTATCACATCAGAAGCTTCATCAACACAAGTTATGTGGGGGAAAACGGAATTAAAAAAAGGTCAGATTGGTAAAGTAACACTTTACGCAGATGTGGCAACATATAAGGCGGATGGCTCTAGAGGAAAAGTGTTACCAGCAGGTGGAGAGTATCGTGTCTATACATTCCGTACAGATATATACGGAGGAGAATACGGTCTAGGGGACGGATTGTTTGTCAATATGTACAGTGCTTTAAAGTATGAAACGCCTTCTAAAGCAAAACTTGCATTATTAGTAGATTCTTCTACAAAAGTTATGTGGGGAAAAACGGAACTTAAAGCAGGTCAAATCGGAAAGGTTACAATCCTTAAGGAAACTACTTTATTTAAAGTAATTAATAGTGTTGATGGTGGCGAACCTGGTCTTGAACCTATCCGACAATTAATGCCTAACGAAGAATTCCGAGTGTATTCAGCTAAACAACCACTTGATGGATATGTTCCCATGTATGGTCTAGGTGGTGGGTATTATATTGTACAAAACAATACCATGTTAAATGGAGTTACTGTAAAGTATGAAACTCCATCTAGAGCAAAACTTGCATTACTGAATTAAAATAGTCACCGAAGGGGCTTTAGTAAAAAAATGCACATAAAAAGTGAGCTTGGAGATACATTTCCAGCTCACTTTTTATATGAATTTTAAATCACCCCTTACCTTTAACATAACCATGAAAATAAAGCGTAAAGCTAAATGTAAACCTTTTAAATGCTCCCATCTTAGTATTTCCACATAAATCACTTTTGTATAATTATTTATATAATATTCTATTTGAATTTTTCTAAACAATTATAAAAATATAAAAATATCTATTGACTTCAATAGAGCAGTGTAGTAAATTCTTTCTATAGTAAAAACGAAAAACTTAATAGATTATTATCTCTTATCAAGAGTAGCTGAGGGACTGGCCCGTTGAAGCTCGGCAACCATCTATACTAAAAAAGTATAGAAAGGTGCTAAATCCTGCAAAACATTTTGTTTTGGAAGATAAGAGAGGACAATACATATTTGTGTGCCTCTCTTTCTTTTGAAAGAGAGGCTTTTATATTTATTCGTTTTTATTAATACATATTCAGGAGGAATTACAATGAAAAAATTTAGCTTAGTGTTATCAGGAGTTTTATTAACAGGGTTGCTCTCGGCTTGTGGTGATGATGCTACATCAGGACCATTAGATGAAAATAAATTAGTTGTTGGCGTTACGTCAGGTCCACATGAACAAGTTACTGAGGTTGTTGCTGAAATTGCAGCACGTGATGGACTAGAAATTGAGATTAAGGCTTTTTCAGATTTCATACTTCCAAACACTGCCCTTGATGAAGGAAGCTTGGACGCAAACAGTTATCAAACTCTACCTTTTCTTGACTCATTTAACGAAAATAATGATACAGAGCTAGTACCAGTCGCTGAGACTATTTTACTTCCAATGGGCGTTTATTCTGAAAAGTATACATCCTTCGATGAACTGCCAGATGGAGCTACCTTTGGACTACCGAATGATCCAACACAAGGTGCACGAGCTTTAGACATATTAGAAGTAAATGGTTTTATCAAAGTGAAAGAAGGTAAAAAAGGAAATGCTTCTATTCATGACATTGAAGAAAACCCTAAAAACCTTGAATTCGTTGAATTAGAGGCAGCGCAAATAGTAAAACAGCTTAGTGAGGTCGATGCTGCAGCAATCAATTCCAATTATGCTTTAGAAGCTGGTATTAACCCTGGAGAAGAATCAATTTTGTTAGAGTCAGCTGATTCCCCATACGTTAACCATATTGTTGTTCGTAAGGAAAACGAAAATGATCCTGCCATCCAAAAATTCATTAAAGCATACCATTCCGACGAAGTTAGAGAATTTATTGAAGAAGAATTCCAAGGCTCCGCACTAGCAGGTTGGTAAATTAGAAAAGCGTAGGCGCCTATCTCTAATCGACAGGCAAATGGGAAAATGCGAGGAGGCAGGTCCACAGCCACCGGAGTATTTTCCCATTTGACCCCGAGGGGCAAGGCGCCGAAGCTAGACATCAAGAAAAGCACAGGCGCCTATCCCTGCCCCGACAGGCAAATGGGAAAATGCGAGGAGGCAGATCCACAGCCACCGGAGTATTTTCCCATTTGACCCCGAGGGGCAAGGCGCCGAAGCTAGACATCAAGAAAAACGTAGGCGTATAGCTCTGCCGGCGTTTCTTTAGAAAGGAAGATCATTCATGATAGTTTTAGAAAATATTACCAAAGAATTCAACAGTAAAAGTAGTACGGTAAAGGCTGTAAATAATGTAAGCATACACGTAAAAAAAGGTGAAATTCATGGGGTTATAGGCTATAGCGGTGCAGGGAAAAGCACGCTCATTCGCTGTGTTAATCTCTTAGAGAAACCAACATCCGGAAAAGTATACATAAACGGCAATAACATTACCCCCCTCCCCCCAGCGAAGCTACGTATGGTACGAAATAAAATAGGAATGATCTTTCAAGGATTTAACCTTCTAAAAACAGCAACTGTTTATGATAATATTGCCATTCCATTAAAGCTACTCGGCTATGATAAAACAGAAGTAAAAAGTAGAGTAGAAAAGTACTTAGAAATAGTTGGTTTATCTGATAAGTATAAAAGCTATCCAAACCAGCTTTCAGGAGGGCAAAAACAACGCGTCGCAATAGCTAGAGCCCTTGCACAGGAACCCGAAGTACTATTAAGCGATGAAGCAACAAGTGCATTGGATCCTGAAACTACTGATTCCATTTTGGATTTGCTATTAAAAATAAATAAAGAGCTGGGTATCACTATTCTACTAATCACTCATGAGATGAATGTCATTCAAAAAATATGTGATCATGTGTATGTAATGGAAAAAGGAGAAGTTGTAGAAGCAAACACTGCGATTAACCTTTTTACAAAGCCAAAGCATCCAACTACAAAGAAGTTTTTAAGCACAATCAGTCAACGAAATCTATCCCCGTCTCTAATTTCTCAGCTCCATGTAACAGGTGCTGTTACACGTTTAACTTTCGTTGGAGAGAGCACTGGTAAGCCCTTATTAGCAGAGGTTAGCCAAAGATTTGAAGTCCAGCCTAATATATTAACCGCCAATATCATCGAGTTGAAAAATGGGATTGTGGGTAATATTGTCATCCATTTAGTCGGAGACCCGGACCAAGTTCAGTCTGCAATCCAATTTCTAAACGAACGCGGTGTTGA
The DNA here is from genome assembly GCF_038004905.1 of Psychrobacillus sp. FSL W7-1493. NCBI lineage: Bacteria > Bacillati > Bacillota > Bacilli > Caryophanales > Bacillaceae > Psychrobacillus > Psychrobacillus sp. FSL W7-1493. Next base: position 2,203,004 of record NZ_JBBOSB010000001.1, read on the forward strand.
AACAGAAAACTTGGAGGTGCACTCATGAGTGGAATTGAACAATTTACCAATCAATGGCTCCCATTAATCGGAAAAGCCACCATAGAAACTTTCCAAATGGTAGGGATTTCTTTATTAATCTCCATCCTAATCGGTATTCCCTTAGGTATACTAATTGTTTTAACGAGACCTGGGCAAGCATTACAAAATGCAATCGTATACCAGTTAAGTAACCTTCTCATAAATGTTATTCGTTCTATACCATTTATCATTCTATTATTTTTTATCCTACCATTTACGAAATTCCTTGTAGGTACGACCATCGGTGTGAAAGGTGTTATCGTTCCGCTAGTTATTTATACTGCGCCCTACATCGCCCGTCTGATGGAGTCCGCCCTTTTGGAAGTTCAAAATGGAGTAATTGAAGCTTATACAGCCATGGGGATTAAAACACGGTTCATTATATGGCATGTGCTGCTGCGAGAGGCACGACCATCTATCATATTAGGATTAACAATTGCAACGGTTGGATTAATAGGAGCAACTGCTATGGCTGGCATGGTCGGTGCTGGTGGTTTAGGAGATTTAGCTTATCGTTATGGACATTTACGTTATGAAACGGACGTTATGTATGTCATAGTTGTGATCTTAATTATTTTAGTTCAAGGCATTCAGTCTCTCGGCAACCGATTAGCTGCAAGATTAAAAAAGGACTAATTATTAAATCCATTCGTATAAAGAAAGTTTTAAACTAGTACTCCATGAGAGGTGAATACGTTGAGTAACGCTAAAAACAATGACCTACTATTAGGCAATATAGATAATAATGAACAGTATCCAATTGACTTTAACGAATTAGAGAAGGCTGCAAAAGAAACATTAGAGGCTGGTCCCTTTGGTTATATTCGATCATCTGCTGGTGGAGAAGAAACCTATCGAAAAAATATAAATAGTTTTTCGAAGTACTCAATCGTTCCACGATTTTTAAATGATGTATCTACCCTAAATACCGAAGTAACAATACTTGGTAAAACCTATCCTCACCCCCTCTTCATCGCTCCAGTTGGAGTAAATAAAATTGCACATGAAGATGGAGAAATTGCTGTGGCAAAGGCTGCAGCTAATTATGAGTTTCCTTACATACAAAGTACTGTGTCAAGTTTTTCTATTGAAGAGATTGCTGCCGCAACTCCCGGAAGCTCAAAATGGTTCCAGCTCTACTGGTCATCTAACAAAGAGATAGCGTTTAGTATGGCTAAACGTGCAGAAGCTGCCGGCTATGAAGCAATTGTCCTGACAGTAGACACAGTTATGCTCGGTTGGCGAGAAGAAGATATTCGCAACCAGTTCTCTCCTTTAAAGCGCGGCTTTGGCCAAGGTAATTATGCTTCAGACCCTGTTTTTATGGCTGCTTTACCAGAGCATTCTCAGGAGGTTATCGTTGATAGTATTTTGGAGAATATATATCATCCTACCTTGAACTGGAATGATATTGCTGAGCTAAGGAACCACGTTTCCCTCCCAATTTTGATTAAAGGGCTCCTCCATCCAGAGGATGCCAAGCTAGCAGTTGAACAAGGAATAGACGGCATCATTGTCTCTAACCACGGTGGACGGCAACTGGATGGCGTTATTGCCAGTATTGATGCACTTCCTGGTATTGTAGAAGCTATTGATGGAAGAATTCCTGTTTTATTTGACAGTGGTATTAGACGAGGCTCTGATGCTGTAAAGGCTCTAGCTCTTGGTGCCTCTGCTGTATGTATCGGTCGCCCCTTCGTTTGGGGGCTAGCTGCTGGAGGACAACTAGGTGTAGAAAGAGTCCTAGAGAATCTCCTGCAAGAGACAAAGGTTTCTATCTCCTTGGCTGGTGTTCGTAATATGAAAGAGCTCCAGCACATGATGGTTACGAAAGAATAACGAGATTAGATGAACAATCAAACAAATAATGAAAACCCCCGTTCTATGAAAATGGGGGTTTTTGTGTCTATCAAATGATCGGTACATGGTACAAACACATTTAGGAAAAAATTAGTATTTATTTATTTTTATATAATGTTTGTTCCAGTTTTGTTCGACATACCGGTATGCTCAAGGTAGAATGCCGATACAATGTATGACACCCTTTAGCCATTTGTTTTTCTGAAGCATCCTTATTCCCTAACTGTATGTCAGTTTACATTTTAGACATTAATCGTTTGGCAATGGCTTGGAATTCCTCTGGACCGATACCAGGAGCGAATTCTTCCGGGAGAGATTCTAATTCAGGAATTTTATAGCCTTTAGGACTACCTTCCTTCACAATTAATTGGTCCCCACTTGTAGGATTCTTACCCTTCCAGATTTTATCAATGTCTTTATAATCGCCTACGTTGTTCCATGTAAAAAGTACATTCCCATATCCTAAATCCTCGTATTTTCGTGCCTGATCAAACGCACGATTATCAAGGTTAGGGATTGGCAACATTTTAGTTACATCTACACCTGTAGCTATTTCAAGGGCTTTTGCATAAGCGATAATATGCGTCCCTCCGCGAACTAATAAATATCCGATCATTTCCCTAGCAGTTGGGTGATCAGTCATTTCATATACTCTCATTTTATGGGTTCTTGCACCACATTCCAAAAAGAAATTATGCAAAAGATCTAATACTAGGTTACCACTCGAAAATACATAATCTCCTCTCCAAGGATTCCCCATTGAATCTCCGGCTAAGGAGGTTTGAGCATTGGCTATAAAAGCATAAGTGTTTCGCATATTTTTGGCATCTTGTAGTGGTGCCACATCTGGTTCTCCACTGAAGCTAGTTCCTTTATATAATAGATTTATCGTATTGGAGACGAGCTCCACATGACCAAATTCCTCCGCTGTTATACTGGCTACCAAATCATAGAATGGTTTTAGCTTAGTTTTGCCACGAAAGTTAAAGGATTGATACATATAGTTGTTAAGTGTCGACATTTCACCAAATTTTCCACCTAAGAGCTCCTGCACAGCGGAAGCCGCATTTGCATCTCCATATTCTAAATTGGGCAATTCAATCAACAATTTATCTACTCTATTAAACAATCAACCATCCTTTCATTTAGATATGTTCGGAGAAATCCAAACGATAGCTTGTATACGTACATAAAAAGGAACTCCACCTACATTTACGACAAGATGATCTGGAGCGACTGCTGTCAATTTTCCTTGAAGGATATTTTTAGTCGTTTGCACTGCAATATTAGTGCCTATTAAACTTTCTGCTGCTTGGAATACATAACCATCAAATGGACTTACAAACTCCACGCTACTTCTTTCATTCAACTTCCATCATCCCTTCTTTGCATTCATATTAGTTTATGAGAAAATGTAGTATATGGTCACATTACTCAATAACTTAAGAAAAGGAAGAGAAAATGATTAAAAGACTTTTGGTAACTGGGTATAAAGCCCATGAATTAGGGATATTTAATGATAGCCATCCTGGAATTCCTATTATAAAAAAAGCGATTGAGAATCAAATGCGTGCTCTCCTAGATGAAGGACTGGAATGGGTTATTCTTAGTGGACAGCTAGGTGTGGAGACATGGGCAGCAGAGCTAGTAGTGGAGCTAAAAAAGGAATTTCCCCAGTTAAAATATTCTATTATTACACCATTCCTGGAACAAGAGAAAAATTGGAATGAGCAAAAGCAGGAAAACTATCATAGGCTTATTGCACTTGCTGATTTTCATACGAGCGTGACAAAAAAGCCTTATGAAGCGCCGTGGCAATTTATCGAAAAAAATAAATTTCTCATTAGAAATACGGATGCCATGTTAATCATTTATGATGACGAAAATGAAGGTTCACCAAAATTTATAAAAAAACTTGCTCAAAGTTATGCAGAAAATAATAACTACCCTATAATTAGTATTGACGCATACGACTTACAAGTAATTGCAGATGAAGAAAGGAACGATTATATATGATAAAAAAGAAACTAACTCAAAAAATCACGGAAATTGCAGGAGAACATATCTCACTGACAAAAGAAGAGCATGACTATGCTCTAACTAATGAACTTTTATCGGAAACTGCCAGTATATCCGTAATAGAAAGCGACAAACTATTTGAAAATGCCATCATTGAAAGATTCGTTAAAGAAACAGAGGAATTAATCTCAAAAGAATCTAACGCCTTTTTAAAAACTCCTATTACTCATTTTAAAGAAAAAATGAACGAGTTTATGTACTTAGAGACTCCTCATTTCGAAACATTAAGTGTAGACGCTATCGCCTTTGAGTACGATGAAGTATTTGAAGTATATACAGCTATGTTCGGACTATCCCTTCAAAAAAAATATGGAGATGCAGTAAAAGCATATTTGAATGAACATTTTGATGGAAAAGCAATGAATTACAGTGTCATGTTCTCTGCTGGAGATGGCTTGTGGGAAGTCAATCTACCTTTAAATTATATTGACGATTTTGACACAAATTATACAATAGAAGAAACATACCAGTTTTTATATCGTTTCCTGTTCTCATTAGTAGCTTCGACCGAAAACTAAATGCATGCATAATCGTGATCCTTAAAAATCACGGTTATTTTATTTCAAAAGTGTTACAGGTGCCTGGCACCTGTAACACTTTCTTTTAACTTAGCGTGCATACATATTTTTGTTTGTTCTGTTCACACTAATTTAGATGTTTCAATACATCTTAATGGAGGAGGAGAATAGATTGGATAACACATACAGTCAAAATCACAGTGAAACGATGAATGGGCAAACGGTTGTACCTCATTTTAATCATGGTGCGCACGAATTAATGGATGTACATGAGGTATTGTCTGCAGCAATCGGTGCATTAAACTTGAGCACCATTTTACGTCCACACGTGAAGGATCAGGAATTATTAAGCATTCTAGACCGTCAGTATGCTTTTGCTTTAGACGAGTATAATATGCTGGTGGAATGCTTTAAAACTGGGAAAGACCCTTCTCATCGCACTGCATCTTATAAGATGGCCACGCAAAATGATTTTACTTATGGTCTAAAACCGTCATCACAACCTAAAAAACCTATCCAAAGTGCTTCAGAGATAAATGACGAAATGATCTCCGGTTATTTGTTAAGCTCTGCTAAAGCTGGAGCTGCTGGTAAGGTTCCTGCAGCGCTAGAAGCTACTAACCCAGTTGTGCGAAGAGTCCTTCAGGATTCAATCCCTAACTGTATTGAGATGGCTTACGAGCTTTCCATTTATCAAAACAAGCATGGGTATTATCAAGTACCTCGCTTCGAAGAACAAACTATGGAGCAAATCTTAAACGCGTACGGTACTGCTCAAGGTCCAATGTACAAAATGCAATAGTAACCTAAATAGGCGCTTTCTGTTCCCCTTAAGGACAGAAAGCGTTTATTTCTTAATAGTATTTTGTCTTTCCTCACCCTTTTCCAGTATAATAAAATAAAGCCATATTAATGAAAAGGTGAAGATAGATATGCAAGTTGCTATTTTTGATTTTGATGGAACGTTATATGAGGAAGAGACTTTCAAGCTGCTAATGAATCACTTAAAGGTGCACCCGACCTATCATCCGCAATATAAACGTTTTTATAGATCCATCGTCCCGCCTTATATTGCCAATAAACTTAAGCTTTATCCAACTACTAGTATGAGAAAACGGTCCATGCAATTATATCTAGAGGCTTTTGAAGGAAGAACACAAGATGAGATGTATCAATACTTTGACGAATTAAAAGAGCAAATGCAGCAAAGCTTCAATAAAAAGGTTTTAGAAAAATTGAATGCTCACCAGCAAGAAAATGTACATATTTATCTAGTCTCAGGTGCTTACACCCAATTTTTAGAACGTGTCACAGAAGGAATTACATTTACCGATATCATCGGAACGGAAATCATATATAAAGATAACTATGTGTATACAAAGTCTCCACTAGAGCATGTAAATGGCGTGATGAAGACGAAAAAGCTACTAGAAAGACTAGAAGGACAAGAAATAGATTGGGAAAACAGCTATGCATACGGAGATAGCTATTCAGATCTACCTGTCCTTGAATTAGTCGGCAATCCTGTAGCTGTAAAGCCTGAGGAAAAACTTCGAGCTGTTGCTCAAGAACGAGGATGGGAAATACTTAGATAGAGAAACTTTTATGTTAGACAGATTCTCACAAATTGATGCAACACAGCCTTAAAGCTATCTAATCAATGATGATTGGATAGCTTTTTTTATGTGACCGACCGATTTTGCTCAATAACCGACCGATTATTTGGCAGAACCGACCGATTTTGCTCAGAAACCGACCGATAATTGGACAGAACCGACCGTTTGTCAAATATATAATAAAAACTAACATATATTTCTATCAAAAAAAGACCTGCTAAGAATTAATCCTTAACAAGTCATCCAAAAACTACATCCTCACATTAATATCCTTCTTATATAAATAGTCTTTAATCTCCGAAATAGTATAATCTCCATAGTGGATCATCGAGGCTACTAAAGCAGCATCTGCTTTCCCATCTGTAAACACTTCTTCTATATGGTCTAAAGTACCAGCTCCACCAGAAGCAATAATTGGCACATTCACTTTTTCAGATAGCAGCTTAATAAGCCCCACATCATAGCCATTTTTCATACCGTCCTTATGAATACTTGTACAAATAATTTCTCCCGCTCCAAGTTCAGTTGCTTGCTGTGCCCACTCTACTACGTCCATTCCCGTTTTCTCGTGTCCGGAATGTGTATATACTTCCCATCTGATAATTTCATTGTTCACATTATAAATTGGCATTGCATCCAATCCTAGCACCACACATTGCTTACCGAATATATCTGCCGCTTCTCTTAAAAGCTCTGGTCGCTGTACAGCAGCGGAGTTAACCCCTACCTTATCTGCTCCAGCGCGAAGCAACCTTTTAAAGTCATCTATCGTTCGGACACCGCCAATTACCGAAAAAGGTATGTATACTTGTTCTGCGGCTCGACGAATCCAATCTATCTTTAAGTCTTGGTTTTTTAACGAAGCTGTTGTATCCAGATAGATCAACTCATCCGCACCATCCTCTGAATACTTCTTTCCTAGCTCTGCTGGATCACCAATAATCGTAGGATTTCTGAATTGTACATATTTTACTGCTTTATCACCTAAAACGTCTATTGCAGGTACAATTCGTTTTCTAAGCATGCTCGTCAACTCCTTGCTTGCAGTAATTGTCTAGCAATTGAATGCCGTATTTACCACTTTTTTCTGGATGGAATTGTACACCCATCACCTGGGAATTTCCTATCGCACATGCAAAGTCAGGTCCATAATTTGTCACACCGATTATGTGATCCTCTATGCTAGGCTGTGCGTAATAGGAATGAACAAAATAGAAGTCCGTGTTATCTGGAATATCTTGAAACAAGAAATGATTTTGCACATCCTGCACTTGATTCCAACCCATATGTGGAACTTTTTCCGCCTCTTCACCAAACAAAGGGACTGTTCCTGGTAGAAACCCTAAGCACGGAACATTACCTTCCTCACTAGTCTCTAAAAGAAGCTGCATTCCTAAGCAAATACCTAAAAGAGGTGTCCCCTTATCAACTTCTGCCCTCAAATAGTCACTTAAGCCTGTCTCATTTAAAACATCCATGGCCACCTTGGCATTTCCCACACCAGGTAGGATTAGCTTTTCTATTTCATCATCGTGCTCGCTAGGTTTGGTGATAAGCTTAATCTGATAACCAAGGCGAGTAATTGCCTTAACCACACTATGTAAATTCCCTGCTCCATAATCTATTATGCCAATCATGCTGTTCCCCCTCTTCAATCTCTTACTTTTATTATGCCATCAGTTGACAGAAAATAAAAGAAAAACTTTAGTCTGCTAATATGATAGCATAGTGAAAATATGTAGTGTTTTACAATTGTGAGAGGGATGTTTCTTCATTGGGGACCGATTATTTTGTACCTAATGCACTCAAAAGTGATGTTTTATTAATCCAAAGTGTAATTCCAGAAGAAACAAGTCTTCATCCAAAGTTAACAATTGCTTATTAAAGATAGAGTAGTGCTTTAAACTAACATCATGCAATACAAAAAAGTCCCTGCTTTAAAATAAAAGTAGGGGTTTTGAGGCGATTTTTGAAGTAAAGCATCCATTAGTTAATTATAAAATATGGTATATTTATCTAGCATTTTCAAGTATGAATAAGGTGTTTTGTAAAAATAGATTTTGTTCATTCTCTACTTTTAACGAAATCCCCTCTTCTATTCGGTCATAACGAAATGCACGAATGATCGCTTTTAATTGTAAAAAAGTAGCTTGTTCGATAACATTAAAAGGCCGTTCCCTTGTATACGAATCAATGAATAGTTGAAATCGTTCCTCTTCCTTTAATTTCCCTTCATAGGGAGCATGCCATGCGTGATACACCCCAACTGCAATACATTCATTTAAATAAACTTCATTACCAGCTAAATTAAAATCATAAATAGCTAGACTTCCATCTTCCTCTAGAAGCATATTGTAGTAGCAGAAATCTCCTTGAACAGCACCTTGTGGTAAAAGACCCCATATTTCATAAATACTTTTGCGGTATTCCTGATATAACGATTCAATATTTGAAAACAGAGGTTGATCCTCATAATGTTTCTTAAAATCCAAAAAACTTAATTCGTTTTCATCATAATTTCCTATCTCATCAGTTAGGTTACCCCCAAATAAACTCCACGAAGTAGCAGTATTAAATGGCGTTGGTATTTTAATGGACAAAGCGTGTTGAATACCTAATAAACGACCAATCTCAGTAATTTCTCTATCAGTTAAGACTTCTACTGGTTTACCAGCTAGATTAATTTCTAATGAGAATACCTTATCCTCAAATTCTACTATATAAGTGGCATCTAAAGATTTTAGATATTGCGTAACATTCAATCCACTTTCTAATAATAACCTTGAATAATGACAGCAATTTTCCCAATGTGCTTTATCTGCAATTTCTCCTTTCAAGAAATATTTTTGATCTGAATTAACCTTTGCTAAAACACGTTCCTTTCTTAAGATTTCAATGTTATTCGGTATAATCCCATATTTACCGCACAACTCAATAATTTTTTGTTCTTCCATCCTTTACCCCGCCAATCCTACTATTGCTACGTATATAATGAAGTGTACCATTTTACAATCAAAATTATGGTAAGTTATTCCTACGCTTTAAACTACTAGAGTAAAAAAACGAGAGACCCCTTATAAGTCTCCCGCACCACGATTATTTAACAAACGATTTATTCATAACGAAATCATTTACTCTTTTAGCAACCTCTTGCCCTTCTTTAATAGCCCAGACAATCAAGCTTTGACCCTTCCTAGCGTCTCCTGCTGCAAATACACCTTCCACATTCGTTGTATAATCTTTAGCCGAGGCAACAATACGTTTGTTTAACACCTTTACACCAAACTGATCAGCCAAAGGAGTTTCTGGCCCTTCAAAGCCTATAGCTACAAAAACAAATTGTGCTGGCCATACTTTCTCGGAACCTGGAACTTCTTTAAAAAAGTAGAAACCATCTTCCCCTAATATTTTTTCCATTTGAACGGTATGAAGCTCTTTCAGCTTGCCATTTTTATCTTTGATCATCTTTTTTGTTTGAATTAAATACTCCCGTGGATCCTTGCCGTATTTTGCATTGGCTTCCTCGTATGCATATTCCAATTTATAAATATTTGGGTCTGTAGGCCATTGGTTATCTGCCGCTCGAACTGCCGGTAGCTGTGGATGCTTACCGAATTGTACGACACTTCTACAATTTTGGCGTATAGCTGTTGCCACACAGTCTGCTCCAGTGTCGCCACCACCAATTACAATGACGTCCTTCCCCTTCGTATTAATAAACTGTCCGTCTGCAAAATTGGAATCTAACAAACTTTTAGTTGTAGAGGTTAGATAGTCCATAGCAAGATGTACGCCCTCTGCGTCACTGCCTTCCATATGAAGTGTACGCTGTTTTTGTGCACCAATACATAAGATGATCGCATCGTATTGAAGTTTTAGCTCCTCCGCTGTAACATCCTTACCTACCTCAGTGTTTAAAACGAAGTCGATGCCCTCCTGCTGAAGCAGGTGAACTCTTCTCTCTACTATTTCTTTTTCAAGCTTCATATTTGGAATGCCATACATGAGAAGCCCACCTGCACGGTCAGCACGCTCGTAAATAGTAACCGAGTGACCTGCCTGATTTAAATTGTCTGCACTCGCCAACCCAGCAGGACCAGATCCAATAATAGCAATTTTCTTTCCAGTACGAACCGACGGGATCCTTGGTGTGATCCATCCATTTTCAAAGCCTTTGTCAATAATCGTTCTTTCTATATTCTTAATGGAAACTGCAGGATCCGTAATAGCTAGCGTACAAGAGCCTTCGCACGGTGCTGGACATACTCGACCAGTGAACTCTGGAAAGTTATTGGTCATTAATAATCTTTCTAAAGCTTCCTGCCACTTCCCACGATAAACTAAATCGTTCCACTCTGGGATTAGGTTATTAATTGGGCACCCAGCTGTCGCACCTCTGATTTCAATACCCATATGGCAAAATGGAGTTCCACAATCCATGCATCTTGCACCTTGTTTACGAAGAGATTCATCCGAAAGTTTGGATGCATATTCCTCCCAGTTTTTTATACGCTTAAGAGGAGCTACTTCCTTGGCTTTTTCTCGTTTATATTCTATAAACCCAGTTGGTTTACCCATATTGAAACTCCTCCTTTCCTTAAATGGCTCTTATTTTTCTCCACAGCAGCAAATGTTTTATAGACTCTTATTACTTCAGAAGCGTAGGTTTCTTTTCTACTTTTTTTGTAGATGTTGATAAGAATGCCTTCATCGCTGCCTCGTCTGTAGTCAGTCCTTCATTTTTAAATGTTGCAATTCTTTCTAGCATCTTTTTATAGTCGTTAGGTACAACCTTTACGAATTTGTGAACTGTATCTTCCCATTTGTCCAAGATATTCATAGCCTTTGTGCTTCTTGTATAATAATAATGATCCATGATTAGCTGCCTTACACTATGAATCTCTTCTTTAGACTGAAGTTTCTCAAAACCAATCATTTCCATATTACATTTAAACTTGAATCCTTCTATATCATCCACTAGCACGTAGGCAATACCACCAGACATACCCGCTCCAAAATTTTTGCCTACATCACCTAGAATAACTGCTCTACCACCTGTCATGTATTCACAGCCATGATCTCCGATTCCTTCAACGATAACATCGGCTCCACTATTTCTCACTGCAAAACGTTCTCCAGCACGACCGTTAATGAATACGGAACCATTAGTTGCTCCGTATAATGCAACGTTACCAGCTATAACATTTTGTTCTGCTGTTCCCGATAACGGAGAAGTAACTACAAGCTTCCCGCCTGAAATTCCTTTACCAAAATAGTCATTTACATCCCCGTTCACAAACATTGTCATTCCTTGTGGGATATATGCTCCAAAGCTTTGACCTGCCGCACCTTTAAAGCGTAGAGTAATCGAGTCATCTGGTAAGCCGCTTGCTCCGTATTTCTTAGAGATTTCACTCCCTATAATAGTACCTACAACCCGATCAGTATTAGCAATGGTGTAGTTTAAATCTACCTTCGTTTTATGAATGATAGCTTTTTCTACTTGTGGCAGTAACTCTCTGATATCAAATGACTTTTCAAGCTGATGGTCTTGAGCTTGTTTGCAAGTACGGTCCCCACTCACTTGATAAAGCAATACAGATAGATCTAATTGCTGCGCTTTCCAATGAGCCTTCGCTCGCTCGCTAACTTCTAATAGATCCGTTCTACCAACCAATTCATCTACAGTTCGAATACCAAGTAAAGCCATATACTCTCTTACTTCCTCTGCTACAAACTTCATGAAGTTTACAACATAGTCCGCAGACCCACTAAACTTATCTCTTAGCTCTGGATTTTGTGTTGCTATTCCAACCGGACAAGTATCCATATGGCAAGCACGCATCATCACACATCCAAGTACAATTAGGGGAGCTGTTGCAAAACCAAATTCTTCTGCTCCTAACAAGGCAGCCATAACGACATCCTTACCAGTCATGAGTTTGCCATCTGTTTCAAGGACTACTTTGTTTCGCAACCCATTTAGCATTAATGTTTGATGAGCTTCCGCAAGGCCTAACTCCCAAGGTAACCCTGTATGCTTAATACTTGTTTTCGGAGACGCTCCCGTTCCACCATCGTACCCACTAACTACAATTACATCTGCTGCACCTTTAGCCACACCAGCTGCAATCGTTCCTACGCCAGATTTTGCAACTAGCTTCACACTAATCCTAGCTGAGCGATTTGCATTTTTTAAGTCATGAATCAGTTGGGCCATATCCTCGATTGAATAGATATCATGATGTGGAGGTGGAGATATTAAACCTACCCCTGTCGTCGAGCCTCTGACATCTGCTACCCATGGGTATACTTTATTTCCTGGAAGCTGACCGCCTTCACCCGGCTTTGCTCCTTGAGCCATTTTAATTTGAAGCTCATCGGCTTCAACCAAGTAGTGGCTGTTTACTCCAAAACGGCCGGAAGCAATTTGTTTAATAGAGCTACGACGATTATCTCCATTGGTATCTAACACATATCGATTCGGATTTTCTCCGCCCTCTCCACTGTTACTTTTCCCTCCAAGACGATTCATCGCGATCGCTAACGTTTCATGAGCTTCTTGGCTTAATGAACCAAATGACATCGCACCTGTCTTAAATCTCTTTACAATGGAGTCCACTGATTCTACTTCATCTAGTGGAATCTTTTTCGACCCCTTTTTAAAAGTAAGAAGATTTCTTAAAAAGCCGATTCTCTCTTCATTTGCCATTTCTGCATACTGACGATAAAGTCCATAGTCTCCTCGTCGCGTTGCCCACTGAAGGGTATGAATTGTTTTCGGATTAAAGGCATGGTGCTCTCCTGTACTTCTCCATTGGAAATCACTGCCTGAATCTAAAGCATCGACAGTAGATTCTACTGCTAATAGATGTCTTCGAATCGCTTCTTCGCGAATCGTTTCCAGGCCGATACCACCAAGCTGAGAAATTGTGCCTGTGAAATAGTTTTCAATGACGTCATGGCCAATACCTATCGCTTCAAATATTTGCGCACCTCGATAGCTTTGTACCGTGGATATTCCCATTTTAGACATTACCTTAACGACGCCTTCTGCTACACCTTTGCTATACTTAGCAACTGCAGCGTCATAGGTGCTTTCTAAATGGCCATCATGGATTGCCTCCGCTATAGTTGCATATGCAAGATAAGGATTAATCGCGTCCACCCCATATCCGATGAGAGCAGCAAACTGATGGACCTCTCTTGCTTCCCCGGATTCAACGATTATACTCACCTTCGTACGGTTTCCTGTACAGAGCAAGTGCTGATGCAGGTTACTGGCTGCCAACAGAACAGGTATAGTCGGTTGAGACACATTTAATGATCTATCTGACAAAATGATAAGCGATACGTTCTTATCTATTAGCTCATCTGCTTCTTTAGAGATCCTCTCTAAATCTTTTTCCAAATCTTCAAACATATTAATATATATAGTGCCGCTTCGGAAACTTTCATCCTTCAAATCCTTTATGGATTGAAGCTGTCCATTCGTTAAAACAGGTGTTTCCAAATAGATTCGACGAGCATTGAGCTCTCCAGGGTTAAGTAAGTCACCTTCTGCACCAAGCAACGTCATCGTAGAGGTAACAATATGTTCCCGGATAGAATCGATTGGTGGATTAGTTACTTGTGCAAATAACTGTTTAAAATAATTGAAAAGAGATTGCGGTCTATCGGATAGAACAGCTAACGGAGTATCGTTCCCCATTGAACCAATAGGGTCTTTTCCTTCTATCGCAATTGGCAGAATGTATTTGTGTATATCCTCATACGTATAACCAAATGCCTTTTGACGGAACAATAGGTCCTCTACATTTTCCTGTATATCTTCCTCAGCTATTACCTTGTATTGATGATCATTTAACCACTGCTGATATGGTTGTGCTCTTGCCATTTCAGATTTTATTTCCTCGTCTGAAATAATTCTTTGTTGCTCCAAATCAATTAACAGCATTCTTCCTGGGCTTAAACGTTCCTTATAAAGAATATTTTCTTCTTCAATATCAACTACTCCAACCTCAGAAGAAAAAATAATATAGTCATCTTTTGTGACATAATAACGCGCCGGCCTTAAACCATTGCGGTCTAAAATAGCCCCAATTTGCTTTCCATTCGTAAATGAAATAGCTGTTGGACCATCCCATGGCTCCATTAAAGAGCTGTGGTAAGCATAAAATGCTTTTTTCTCTTGTGAAATGTGAGGATTCTCTGTCCACGGCTCTGGGATAAGCATCATTGCCGTATGCGCCGGAGACCTGCCAGCTAAAACAAAAAATTCAAATGCATTGTCGAGCATAGATGAATCACTTCCACTAGGGTCAATCACAGGAAGTAGTTTTTCTAAATCATCACCAAAGGCATCCGAAACGAATTGTTGCTCACGGGCCTTCATCCAGTTGACATTACCTCGTAGCGTATTTATTTCCCCGTTATGAACGATGTAGCGATTTGGATGAGCACGCTCCCAGCTTGGGAATGTGTTTGTGCTGTAACGAGAGTGTACTAAAGAAAATGCCGAAGTGAACAGTTCATCTTGTAAATCTACATAAAACTCGTCTACTTCTTTAGGAGTTAACATTCCTTTAAAAACGATTGTCTGACTAGAAAGACTTGGACAGTAGAATTTTTTCGCTTCCTGCTGTGCCCAATGCTCTACTAGTTTTCTAATGACATACAGCTTGCGCTCGAACGCTAGCGAGTCTTGAAAGTCTTTAGCCTTGATGAATACTTGTCGCACTACAGGTGCAGTTTCACTAGCGGATTCACTTAACTTACTCTTATCAGTAGGAACTGTCCTCCAACCAATGAGCTCTTGACCTTCAGCAATAATCGTTTCATTTATTTTTAGTTCTATCGCCTGTCTTTCCTCATCATCCTGAGTAAAAAACAACATTCCTACTCCATATTGTCCTTTTTCTGGAAGGTCCCATTGGCTGCAAACAACCCGAAAAAAAACATCAGGTATTTGCACCATGAGCCCTGCTCCATCTCCAGTTTGGCCATCACTGCCTTTTCCTGCACGATGGTCTAACCGACATAACATTTCTAAGCCTTTTTTTACTATATCGTGTGTCGGTAAGCCTTTTATATTAGCATATAAACCTATCCCACAGGCGTCATGCTCTAATTCAGGATTATACATGCCCTGCGCTCCAGGTAATTGGTGAAATGTCATGCAATCGACCTCCATTTTCCAAAAAAGTGTGTTAGGAACATTGTATGTTTTCAAAATAATATAAACAATATATAATTTGGATATAAACAATCTACTTTTGAGATAGGTTAGGAGAAAACTATGGAAATCAGGCAATTAAGATACTTTAAAGAAGTCGCAGAAAGAGAACATATTTCGGATGCAGCTATTCATTTACACGTAGCACAGTCTGCAGTTAGTAGACAAATCGCTAATCTAGAAAGTGAACTGGGTGTGGAATTATTCGAACGTATTGGGCGAAATGTAAAATTAACGCCAATAGGTAAGATTTTTTTAGAGCATTGCATGTCTGCCCTACAAGCAATCGATTTTGCCAAAAAACAAATTGATGAGTATCTAGATCCAGAAAAAGGAACTATTAAAATCGGTTTCCCAACTAGTTTGGCTGGTCATTTACTCCCCACAGTTATTTCTGCCTTTAAAAAGGAGCATCCTAACGTAGCATTCCAGTTGAGACAAGGTTCTTATAATCATTTAATCGAGGCAGTCAAAAAACGAGATATTAATATCGCTTTTTTAGGTCCACTTCCTCCAAAGGATAATACTATTAATACCACCATTTTGTTTTCGGAAAACTTTTCTGTACTAGTACCTACGAATCATCGCTTTGCAAAAAGAGAAAAGATCCCCTTAATTGATATGAGAGAAGAAGACTTTGTTTTATTTCCAAAAGGATATATATTGCATAAACTTGTTTATGATGCTTGTCATTCCGTAGGGTTTACACCTAAAAGTTCATCTGTTGGAGAAGATATGGTTGCCATAAAAGGTCTAGTTGCTGCCGGTGTAGGAATCACGATACTACCAGACAGTACTTTCTATGACTCTATCCCTAGATTTACAACTAAGGTTCCACTAATATCTCCACCACTCCAAAGGACAGTAGGTATGATTAGTCCAGTGACTAGGGATTTGTCACCATCAGAAAAGGTATTCCACGACTTTACCATACAGTTCTTCAAGCTATTGAACCAATATCAGTGAGACCATTTAATAGTTCCTTATTGCTATATTGTGGTAAAATAAATAGAAGAGAATGTAGAAATGTGAGGTAGGAAATTTGAAAAAAAAGAATGGAAAAAACGAATTGCGAGAATGGATCGGAGCAATTGGAATTGCTGTTTTGCTTGCCTTTGGGATACGCTTCTTTTTATTTATACCTATAGAAGTGGAAGGTGCTTCTATGCTTCCTACCTTTGAAAATGGAGATAAGGTTATGGTCAATAAAATCGGCCCTAAATTTAATGACTATGAGCGATTTGATGTTATTGTTTTTAAGGTTAATAAGGACACTAATTACATCAAGCGAGTTATAGGTTTACCTGGCGACCATATTACCTATAAAGATGATGAGCTTTTAATAAATGGAAAAAAATACGATGAGCCTTATTTAGATGAATTGAAAAAAGAATTAATTGATCATGGCACGCTAACCCAGGACTTTACCCTTGAAGACTACTTGGGTGAAGTAGTAGTACCAGAGGGTTCGTTATTTGTACTTGGAGACAATAGGCGCTTTAGTAATGACAGCCGAGAGCCTAGTGTTGGGTTCATATCTATGGATATAGTACTAGGTACCGTGAACATGACGTATTATCCTTTAAATAACTTCGGTTTTATTAAGTAGTATAGGCGGCGTGAGAATAAACTAGTAGTTCATTTATTTTTAATTTTGTTAGCATAGGGCTAGTTCCCTTATAGACACTTTTTAAGATTCTATTTTAGTGAATTTTGATCTAGGCAGCTAGTTGGATTAAGACATTTTATTTCCTATTAAATATAGTTGGAAATAATCACTCCCGAAAATGAAAAGCCCTGAAATTTTACTGTTGTAAAATTTCAGGGCTTTATTTTTGTCTGATGTTTAAGATAAAACTTTGCAAATAGTATTTAGTAATTATATAACCTTAAAGCTTATTACTCATGGGGTACATGCTAAATTATATTAGAATCGAGCCTAAACTATTGTTGAATAATATCATTATTATTTCACTATCATTTACAAGTATTACAAGTGCCAGGCACCTGTAATACTTGTAATATAAAGGTTTTTGTGAATGGGGGAGTACTCTTTTACTCTATTAACCTACTATTGCATTTGCAATAATTAGCATAATCAAAGAAGTTCCCCACGCTATAGTTGTTGGTACAGACCAAACTAAAATTTGTTCTTTTAGTTTGGTTATACCTAACATACGATTAACAACCCAGAATAAAGAATCGTTGAAATATGAAAACAACATCGCTCCTAGTGCTGCAGCTTGAGCCGCCAAAACTAAGTTAACGTCAAGATTAGCTAGGATCGGAGCAGAAATAGAAGCGGCTGTTATCATTGCAACGGTCCCGCTTCCTTGTATTAATCGTACAATAGAAGCGATAAAGAATGGCACAAGTATTGCAGGCAATGGTAAACCAGCTATGATTTCAGCTAAATAATCTCCAGTACCACTGTCACGCAACACTGTACCTAGAGCGCCCCCAGCACCTGTAACTAGCAGGATAATACCAGCAGTTGTCATACCCTCTTCCATTCTTTCTAACGCTTCGTCTTTTTTCATCTGATTAGCTAACCCATAAATCGCTACAACTAATCCAAGGGCTAATGCGATAATCGGTTGTCCAAGGAACAACACATATTCCCAAACCCCTCCTGTTATTTCTAAAGCGGTTAGCGTAGTATTCAAGAATATTAATATGATTGGCAATAATATTGGTAAAAATGAAATAAAGAAAGATGGTAGTTCTTTTTCTCGGTCAGCAGAAGCAGCTAAAAAATCTTTATACACCATCTCGGAAGAATCCTTACGCACAAATCCTTCTCCATCTTCTTCTGGAACTTGGTAGATTCTTTTACCAACCCATTTTGCATAAAAAACACCTATTATAATAATTGGAATTGCAAATATTAATCCCCAAAGGATCATTTCCCCTATATCTACTCCAAAAATACCTGCTACTCCTAATGGACCTGGTGTCGGTGGAACTGCATGGTGAGTTGCAGCTAAACCAATCGCTAAAGCAACACCCAGTGTCACTACGGATTTACCAGTTTTACGTGATAATGACTTTACTAAAGGATTTAAAATGACAAATGCCGAATCAACGAAAATTGGAATTGATACAAAATAACCAGCAATCGCCATTGCCCATTCTTCCTTCTTCTTTCCAACTACTCTAATTAACGTATAAGCAAGCTTTTCAGCTGCTCCAGTTACTTCTAAAATTCTACCCATCATAACCCCTAGCCCTACTACAATCCCTATAGAAGCTAGTGTGTTACCAAAACCACTTGTAATAGAGTTAACTACTTTTAATGGCTCCATCCCGCCGATAAGTCCTGTAATAGAAGCAGCAATAAGTAAAGCTAAAAAAGCATGAATCTTTGTTTTTAACACAAGTAAAATTAAAACAGTAACACCGATAACTAACCCCAATAACATTTGCATTTCTAAAACCATCTCTGAAACCCCTTTCAATTATGTATAATTAAATAGAAAAGGGGTTTCCCCCTTTCCTTTCTACAAAATCTACAAAGACTCGCGTGTAAACTTAGGCGCATACTCGGCAGCTAGCTTGATGCATTCGTACATACTTACCTCAGATGCGATGTTATTCCAAGCTATATCAAAAGCTGTGCCATGATCTACGGAAGTACGTAAAAATGGAAGCCCATTCGTAATGGAAATAGTACGATGAAAATCAGTCATCTTAGCTGCAATATGACCTTGATCGTGGTACAAAGAAAGAACTGCATCATATTTACCATTAAGTGCTTGGAAGAATACGGAGTCAGCTGGCACTGGGCCATACGCATCGATTCCATCTGCTTTAGCAAGCTCAACACCTGGTTTAATCTCATTCACTTCCTCCATCCCGAACAAGCCTCCCTCGCCTGCATGAGGATTTAGCCCTGCAACAGCTAACTTACGACTCTCGACACCTAAACGCTTCAAAGCTTGGTCACATCTATTTAAATAATCTCGAACACGCTCTTTAGTCATCTGTTTAATAGCATCTGCAACAGACAAGTGACGAGTCAAGAAGAAAATACGCATCCCATTGACTTGGAACATAGTTAAAGGATCTGGAGCACCACCAAGATCTTCAAGCATTTCCGTGTGTCCAATGTAAGGAACATTTGCAGCTTTTAATGATTCCTTGTTAATTGGAGTGGTTGCCAGTGCCTTTACTTCTCCAGTCATTGCTAGCTCCACTGACTTTTTAATGAATTCAAATGCTGCTTGACCATTTTGAGCAGAAACTTCACCCGGTTTAAATTGCTCTATATTAATATTATTCAAATCTATGATATCTATTACTCCATACTCATAAGAACCGTCCGTTGGAGTAGTAACTATATTAATCTCTAAATCTACACCTGTTACTTCGATCGCTTTGCGAATAATTTTAGCGTCCCCTATCACAAGTGGTTTACACATAGAGTAAATTTCTTCTTTAGCTAGTGACTTAACTGTAATTTCTGGGCCGATTCCCGCTGCATCACCCATTGGTATCGCAATAATTTCTCTTGTTGTCATACTAGAACACTTCCTTCTTCTTTTTTATTCGTTAAAAATCTTACGCATTTATAAATTGAATATTTGTCTCCTACCATTCCACCTTTAGTAATGACAGGTATCCCATCAAAGGTTCCACCTATAAAATGACCATAAGCAGCTAAAGGAATAACTTCATCCTGTAAGCCTATTGCAGTTGCATTACTTACCGCACAAATGGCCGCAGTTACATCCCCTCCACTTGAAAAAGTACCGTCTATTTGGTGATTTGTCTGCTGAACCACATTGTTTGTCACTCTAGCCAGTCCCTCTGTTAAACGCTTTGCCAGTTTTTCTTCAGTAACCCCTTCTTTTAAAGCAATTTCTGAAAGGTTGAGCTTTTCGGTTCCAGGCGTGTAAGTAGTAATTATCAATACTTCTTGATCTTCTAATTTAGACAAAGCTTCTTCAGTAGCTCGAGCAATTTCTTCCTCCCAGGAATTCGTCATCGATGCTAAAGCACTCGCATGCACATATACAGGTTCCGCATTCTTTTTATCTATCAGATAATTTAGCTGTCTCCCAGTTAAGGGTGTAATACTGCCAACAGTCACGATAAATTTATTTGTTTGAACATGTTGATGGGCTTTCATTCTCCCGTAAGAGGCAGAAAGTGGACCTGGATCAACAGGGATAAAATGTATCCCATCTATGGAAGCCATCGCCTCTGCAATGTTATCTATTTCTTCATTTGTCACTGCATCCACCACTATAATCCGATTCATCGCTTCAATTTGTTTAACGATCTGTAATTGAATGGACTCTTTACCTTTTAAAACTGTACCGAGCCCTACATGTGAAACTTTTAACTTACTTTGATTTTCCATTATAGTTGGAACATGTGAGATACTAATTGGATTCATAGGGTCTTTAGCGACATCTGTTGCCTCCACTGGCACCCCATCCACTAAAAGATAACCACCAGACACTACCCTTCCGGAATCTGGATAAGAAGCTACTACAATGGCTATAGAGTTACCGCCAATGGCATTTAACAGTGCATCTGTCTCTACTCCCAAGTTACCCCTAACCGTACTATCAATTCGTTTGCCAATAACGCTTGCTCCCCAATTGGTCAGCTGTTCATATGCTTTCAGAACTCGCTCTTCCGCATTAGACGGAGAACAGTACCTGCTATCTGTATCTATACTTATAGAAGTAAAATCACTATTTTTAGGCACTTCTCCTCCGAAAACGACTGTAGCACTCATAAATCCGTTTTTAGCTAACCGGACTCCAGTGGCATTTGCTCCTGTTAAATCATCTGCAATGATACCTATTTTCACTTTGTCACTCCCTTTATAAAAGAAGATTTTTCCTTATAGATATCTTCTACTTCTTTGGAAATAGTGCTATCTGTTATGATGCCGGTAACCGAGTCCACATCCGCTATTTTAGCAAATGCTTTTTTCCCAAATTTCTGTGCATCTACAGTTAGATAGACAGCCTCACTGACGTTTATCATTTCTTTTTTAATAGATGCTTTCTCAAATGTCGCAGATGTAATACCGAGATTGGAATGCACAGCATGTGCACCTAGGAACAGTATGTCAACGTGAATGTTTTTAAGCATTTGTTCTGCAAATGACCCTAATATTGCCCCAACCCCATTCTGTACCTTACCACCCAGTAAAATTACTTCTAATTTCGAGTCGGTTAATTCTGCTGCAATTTTAATATCATTTGTTACTACTGTTATATTTGAACGGGATTTTAATAATCTGGCAATCTCTAATGTCGTAGTACCAGAATCCAATAGAATTCTCATACCATCCTTTACTAAGCCTACTGCTATTTGTGCGATTTCCTTCTTCTGTAGATGAGCTTCTGAGAGCTTTTGTTCATAGGATTGCTCTCCAATGATCGCTTGTGGTAGTGCCGCCCCTCCGTGAGTTCTAATTAATTTCTTTTGCTTTTCTAGTTCATCTAAATCTCTTCTAATAGTCATTGCAGAAACCTCTAAAAGGTCTACAAGCTCTAATATTTCAACCTTCCCCTTTATAGAAAGCTCATCAATTATTTTCTTTTTTCTGTTAATTGGAAGCATAATTCAATCTCCTCAACACAACTTTATGTTAACTATGAACATATTATGTTCTAAGTTAACAAAATTGTCAACAAAATGTGTTTATAATTAACAATAACCTACAAATGTTACATTGTTTTGAATTATCAAAAATATATTAGGGGTTTATTGCTGTAGTGTGTTAAAATATACGAATAATTAAAATTAGGAGGGTCATCTAATGCAACTTGCGGAGACAAAATTACTTCAAATTGAAGATGTGTTAAGAGCGCATCAATTTTTAAAAGAGGTTGTGTTACATACACCTTTACAAAAAAACGACTATCTGTCGGAGAAATACGAGGCTAATATCTATTTTAAACGTGAAGATCTTCAACATGTTCGCTCATTTAAACTGAGAGGAGCTTACTATAAAATTAAATCGGTTGAAGAAAAGGCTCGTGAAAATGGAGTTGTTTGTGCAAGTGCAGGAAATCATGCTCAGGGTGTTGCTTATGCTTGTGCCCATTTAGGAATATATGCAAAAATTTTTATGCCATTGACTACTCCGAGTCAAAAAATTGAACAGGTAAGAATGTTTGGACGTGAGTTTGTCGAAATTATTCTAGCTGGTGATACTTTTGATGATTCAGCTAGCAGTGCCGTTGCCTACGCAAATGAGAATGATCGACTGTTTATCCACCCTTTTGACGATTTAGATATCATTGCAGGTCAAGGTACAGTCGCAGTTGAGATTATGAATGATATTGATGAAAAGCTAGATTATGTTTTTAGTAGCATTGGTGGAGGAGGTTTAGTGTCTGGTGTTTCTTCCTATATAAAGAATCTATCTCCTAGCACACAAATTATTGGTGTAGAGCCTGCTGGAGCAGCAAGTATGAAGGCAGCAATAGCAAACAGCGGGCCAATCGTACTTGAAACGATAGATAAATTTGTAGATGGGGCAGCGGTTAAGTGCGTCGGAAAGCTAACGCATCAAGTGGTAGCCAAATACGTGGATGATATTACACTTGTTCCAGAAGGAAAGGTATGCACCACCATTTTAGACCTGTACAATAAACACGCTATTATCGCAGAGCCTGCTGGAGCATTATCAGTAGCAGCGCTTGACTCTTATAAGGAACAAATTAAAGGAAAATCTGTAGTTTGTATTATTAGTGGTGGTAACAATGATATTGGAAGAATGCAAGAGATTAAAGAAAAGTCATTGATTCATGAAGGTCTACTCTACTACTTTATCGTGAGCTTCCCACAAAGAGCTGGAGCTTTACGACAATTCCTAGATAAAGTACTCGGTCCGAATGATGACATTACAACCTTTGAATATACGAAAAAAAACAATAAAGAAAGCGGACCGGCATTAGTAGGTATTGAATTGAAAACTAGTAATGATTATTCAGGACTCTTAATGAGAATGAATGAAAATGGATTTTCTTTTAAGGAAGTGAATAAAGATAGCACGCTTTTTGAGTTATTAATATAGAAGAATAGCTTTATATCTACATTTATATTAGTTTAAAGGCGCCAAAAATTGTTCACAAACTATGTGCAGATAAAAATAATTATAATCTAATTCTAGCATTATCACTTTCCCTTTGATATAATAATTCTTGTATTATAAAGATTCTAATCTAGGGGGAAAAAGAATGTCTGAAAATCAAAATAACAAGATGACAACTGCAGCTGGCGCACCAGTAGTAGATAACCAAAACTCACAATCTGCTGGTAGAAGAGGTCCTCTTCTACTTCAAGACGTTTGGTTATTAGAGAAACTAGCACACTTTGATAGAGAAGTCATTCCAGAGCGTCGTATGCATGCGAAAGGCTCAGGTGCTTACGGTAAATTTACTGTAACTCATGACATTACTCAATATACATGCGCTAGTCTTTTCTCTGAAATCGGAAAAGAAACAGAAATGTTCGTACGTTTCTCAACTGTTGCTGGAGAACGCGGTGCAGCGGATGCTGAGCGTGATATTCGTGGATTTGCAATGCGTTTCTATACAGAACAAGGTAACTGGGATTTAGTTGGGAACAACACACCAGTATTCTTCTTCCGTGATCCATTAAAATTCCCAGATTTAAACCATGCCATTAAGCGTGACCCACGCACAAATATGCGTAGCGCTAATAGCAACTGGGATTTCTGGACTTCTCTTCCAGAAGCACTTCACCAAATTACTATCGTAATGAGTGAGCGTGGATTACCAAAATCCTACCGTACGATGGACGGGTTTGGAAGCCATACATTCTCAATGATCAATGCGGAAGGTCAACGTGTTTGGGTTAAATTCCACATGAAATCAGTACAAGGAATTGAAAACCTTACTGACCAAGAAGCAGTTGAAATCGTAGGAGTAGACCGTGAAAGTCACCAACGTGATCTAATGGAAGCAATTGACGCAGGTAACTTCCCTAAATGGAAAATGTATATCCAAGTGATGACGGAAGAACAAGCTAACAATATGCCTTATAATCCATTTGATTTAACAAAAGTTTGGTATAAAAAAGATTTCCCACTAATTCCAGTTGGAGAATTCGAATTAAACCGCAACCCAGATAACTATTTTGCAGAAGTAGAGCAAGCTGCATTTACACCAGCTAACGTAGTACCTGGTATCAGCTTCTCTCCAGATAGAATGCTACAAGGTCGCCTATTCTCTTATGGAGATGCAGCACGTTACCGTTTAGGTGTTAACCATCATCAAATTCCAGTTAACCAACCTAAATGCCCATTCCACTCTTACCACCGCGATGGTGCTATGCGTGTAGATGGCAATAAAGGAAGCACCATGACTTACGAGCCAAACAGCTATGGTCAATGGAAAGATCAACCTCAATATAAAGAACCTGCTTTATCTCTTGATGGGGCAGCAACTCAATGGGATTTCCGTGAAGATGACGACAACTACTTTGAGCAACCAGGTAAATTGTTCAATCTTATGAACCCTGAGCAACAACAAGTCCTATTTGAAAATACTGCTCGTAATATGAATGGCGTAGAAGATTTCATTAAAATCCGTCACATCATTCACTGCTACAAAGCAGACCCTGCTTATGGTCAAGGCGTTGCTGCGGCAATGGAACTTCCATGGGAAAGAATTGAAGAAGTTATGAACGTAACTGCAACTGTATAAATTTAGTAAGGCTATCCTCTTGAAGGGGATAGCCTTTTTATGAGCTTCCATATCTCGCTTTTCCTATATAAGTTGCCACTTTGTAGACTCAGATTGACTAAAGCCATTTGTGCTATGATGTAACTATAATGCGTGAATTAGGAGGATATCTTTTTATGGGTACTGTCATAATAATAAGTATTATTATATTCGTCATAGTTCTAGCTTTAACGATTTTCACTATTAACAAGGGCTATGCTTATAAGCATACGATTGATGAACATCCTGACAAAATGGATAAGAAACAAAAAACGCATCCGCCTGAATGAGGCAGATGCGTTTTTTAATAAATTATTTTGTTCCAGCTTTTTCTTTTTTAATTTGTTTACTACGTAATTGACCACAGGCTGCATCAATATCAGTACCCTGCTCCATACGTACTCCACAGTTTATTCCTTTATTCTTCAATGTTTGGAAGAAAGCACTAATGGATTTTTCAGTACTACGTTGGTACTGTCCATGCTCATCTACCGGATTATAAGGAATTAAGTTAACATATGAAAGATGTCGCTTATTTTCCAATAGCTTAGCCAACTGCTGCGCTTCTTCCACATGATCATTAACGTCTTTAAGTAGGATATACTCAAATGTAATACGACGGTTTGTTTTTTCTAAATAATAGTCAACAGCAGCCATTACTTTCTCAATTGGGAAGGCTTTATTGATAACCATGATTTGAGAACGAAGCTCGTCATTTGGAGCATGTAAAGAAACAGCAAGATTTACTTGAATATTTTCATTAGCAAAGTCAATAATTTTCTTAGCTAGCCCACTTGTAGAAACAGTGATATGACGTGCACCAATTGCAAGTCCTTTTTGATCATTAACTGTTCTTAAGAAGTTCATAAGGTTTTTGTAGTTGTCAAATGGCTCGCCAATACCCATTACTACGATATGACTTACACGCTCGTCTTTTTGAAGCTGATCTAAATGCTCTTGAACCTTCATAATTTGTCCAACTATCTCTCCAGCATCTAAGTCACGACTCTTCTTTAAAAGACCACTTGCACAAAAGCTACAGCCGATATTACAGCCAACTTGAGTTGTTACACATACGGACAGACCGTATTTAAAACGCATTAATACTGTTTCAATTAAATTCCCATCTTGCATTTCAAAAAGGAATTTAATCGTTCCATCTGCCGACTCCTGTTTTACACTTTCTTTTAGCGTTTGGATAACGAAATTTTCTTCTAAAAGATCCAAACAGTCTTTGTTTACATTTTTCATTTCCGCAAAGCTTTGTACTCGTTTAATATATAACCAATCCCATACTTGTTCCGCACGGAATTTTTTTTGACCATGTTCCATTAACCATTCTATTAATTGGTCTCTAGTTAGACCATAAATTGATTTTTTCATTATTTAGCCCCTCTTTTCTTACACATACAATTCGCCTATTATACACCAAATTCTCTTGCACGACAATTAATTATAAAGGAAAAATATTTAAAAAGATATCATTTAGTCTTTCCAATACTAACTTAAATACACTGGAAATTAAAGATATTAGTCCTATTTCCTTTTACTGACGAAAATAACATTCATTGAAAGGAATTATGATGAATAAGCTAATAGAACGTGTATAAAAGATTGGAGATATCGATTATGAAGTTCATGAAAAGAAAAAGAGCATTTTTTCATCCCGGCAAAGCATTTTTAAAAGTAATTGTATTCATTACTTTTTTTGCAGCATTTCTACCTACAGGGATTACCAATACGCAGATGAATGATACTTTTATAGGGACTACAATTAATACTTTTCAACACTCGATTGATAATCTCATGGTTGTCTCGTATGAGGTCAATGATACGATCATAGATGAAAATACGGGTCAAGCTGAATATTCCGTGCTTACTGCTTATACTCTATTTGGTATTCCATATGCTGAAGTAATTGCTACTGAAGAAAGCACCTATATTAATAAGAAGTATCTTTTTGTACGTTAAATATGAGTAGTTAAAGTTAAAAATGCAATAAAAAAACCGTGAAATCGGCAACTTGATTTCACGGTTTTTTAAGACATTTCTTCATTTTAGTTGTTTGCAGACCCCCCAGAAAGCGTCCGCTGTATCGGAAAACAACTCCAGGTGATTAGAATAGAATCCTCGAAACCTTACCAGGTAGTAAAATTTTTAAGGTTTATAATTGGCAGCCTAGCCTCATGTTTATTTTTATATTAGTTATGTAGATGTTTCTATTTCGTTCTCGCGAATCCAGTCACTATAGCTACCAACATATAATTTAACATCTTCATATCCAGCCTCTTTTAAGCTTGCATATAATGGAGCTGCAGTTACCCCACTTCCGCAGTACGCGATAACTGGCTTCTTTTTGTTCGTTAGATCACTTAACTTTGCAGTTAATGAGTCTTTGTCTAAAAAAGTACTACCCTGCTTTAATTGTTCCCAGTCATAATTAATTGCTGTGGGGATATGACCAGCTACCGGATCAATTGGCTCTATCTCGCCTCTGAATCGAGCAGCTGCACGTGCATCAATTAACTGACCTTCCTTGTTCCCTTTTACAACCTCACGGACATCGTCCATATTTAACAATATATTATCATTCCAACTAGGAACTACTTTCGTATTGTCGTAATAGGTTATTTTCTTAGTAATGGGAAGTGCTTGCTTTATTTCTTCAAAACCCTGACGTAAAACTTTAACATTCTTAAAGCCTGCCCACTCTAGTAAAAAATATGCTCTTAAAGAAAAAGGTACTGCTCCTTGATCGTATATAACTATTTGGTCATCCAATGATAGTCCTGCGCTCTGTATGAGTTCTGTCATTTTCTCTTTCGAAATCATTGGATGTCTACCATGAACATCCTCCATATTAGAAAGATCTTTTTCTAAGTCCCAGTAAACCGCACCTTCTACATGCCCATCTTGAAACAAATCAAATCCAGCCTTAGAATCAGCTAGGTTAAAGCGTGTATCGATAAACCTTGTAGTATTAGCATCAATATCAGTTAGATCGATAAAAACCTTAGTCACTAAGCATTACCTCCACCCTGAATTTTTTGATAAATATCTTTCCAGCGCTTCAACGTCTCTTCTTGCTCCAACAGTTTTCGCTCAGCAGCAAGCTGTTGTAATGATTCGTTCAGCCATTTTATACGAGCTCGCTCTATTTCTTGCTCAGCATAATGGATGAGCCATTCAACCAGTCTTTGTTTCTCTTGTTCGATATAGGCTGTTGCTTCTACTTTTGTTTCCTCAGATAGAGTATCCCTTAACTTTTCTTTTTCATTTTTCTCGAAGAAGGACTTAGCATTTTTAAAGTATGATTTTACGTGACTATATTTATCTTTGTCTTGGAAAGGACCTACAAACTCTAATAATTCATAGTCCTCACTTTCATGAGGGCTAAAAGTTAAGCTTCCATTCCAATCCTTTAAGATTCTCATTTCTTCCTTATCCAGCTGGGTTATTTGTCTCTGGATAAATTGAAGAACTCGGAAGTTGGTTACACGTAACTCCTGCTCCAAATCAAAACGAATCATTTGAAGAATATCTTTTAGAGCGATGTCTAAAGCAACGGAAGCGCTGTGATTAGAAAACAGGGAAGGATTATAAGCTTCCTTGAAAAATTCATTAAAGCGATAATACACACGTTGTAAAACATAAAAAAGTAGTGACTCTAATTCTTGCGTCGTATCCTTTGTTAAGGATATAGCGTTGTACTGTGTGTATCGTTCTCTTATTTTTTCTTCTTGATTAGTAAGCTCCGTCAGTCTTTCTTCTTTTCGAGCTAGATTAGCCTCGGTTTGTTGGATGAGAGATAACAATTTATTTTTCTGGCGATTCGATTCCTCTTCTAAAGCAATGACAGCAATTTGCTTAAGATCCTGCTCTAAGAATTGATGGAATGATTTTTCAAACTGCTCCATACCTTTATGCAGCTGCATCTTATTTTCTTTTTCTTGCAAAGCTTGAAGACTAGAGACACCAAACACTCGAGGGAAACGAATACCAAAACGCTGTAGCTCGTCCTTGACATATTGCTTTACTAAATCTGCCTCTTCCTCATTGCTTGCAAGGTCAATTGCATTCACTACAAAGAACATCTTGTCTAGCTCAAAAGAGTCCTTCACACGGCCAAGCTGGATTAAGAATTCTCTATCTGCTTTAGCAAAAGCATGGTTAAAGTACGTCACAAATAATACTGCATCTGCATTTCTGATATAGTCGAAAGCGACACCTGTGTGTCTAGCATTTATGGAGTCTGCTCCCGGAGTATCAACTAAAGTTACTCCTAATCTTGTTAACTCACAATCAAAATAGAAATCAATAAAATCTACGAAGCAGCTTTTAGATTCCTGCGCGACAAAAAGAGAAAATTCCTTTTCATCTACATTTAAAACTTCTCCCAGCTTGTCCTTTACAGCCGGGTATCCGATATAAAATGCGTTAATAAAGGATTTATGAACTTCCTCAGTAGAGGTCTCTTTTACTGCAGCTGGAGCTTTTTCGAAGGCTTCTTCTAAAGAAATAATAGTTATACCTAATTGTTCAAAGGCAAACTTAACATCCTCCAAAAGCTGCTCTTTCGTTTTCAAGCTAACATCAGCCGTATTATGCAAATGATTTTCAGTTACGGGATGTATTTTATTTATGGTTGCCGTAGTAGGGTTTGGTGATACAGGCAACACATTAGCTCCCATCAGCGCATTGGAAAAACTTGATTTTCCGGCACTAAAAGCTCCAAAAAGCGCAATGGTGAATTGCTGGTTTTCTACCCGCATTGCTTTCTTCTTAATAACGGAAGCAGCTTCCTGAAAGTCAGGTAGCTCTTTTAAGATCTCTCCAATTTTATTAGCACGGTGAATCATTTCATCAAATGCTAATATAGGAGCTTCCTCAGATTTCTCCTCTTCAGCAGCGACAGCATTAACTGCCTCTACTTCCTCTTCAGTTGTCTCTACATATTCCACAATAGATCGTTCGAACAATTGACGTTCCTCGTTCCACTCACTTAAAAGATTGATACTATCTTTTCGAATTTGAAGAGTAGGAGCTATTAATAACTTGTTAAGATCCTCTACCCTTTTCTCTATTTCCGACACTTTTAAAATAGCTTCTTGTTTTTCTCTTAAAGTATCAGTTTTCTTATTAAACTGCTCGTCTTCAGTAGAAGAATGCTCTTCAATGTATTGAATATTCTCTTCTTTCCAAGCTTCCGTTTCTTTTACAAAGTATCGGCTAACTGCATCGTTTACACGATTTGCGTAATTTAATATCGCATCACCTGTTGTACTAGCCCCATTATGCATCGTATCTACGATGATTTCGGCTGGCAAAGAAAATGACATATTATTTATTTCACTTGTCTTACTGTCATTTAATAAACCAACATCTTTTAGCATCCGCTTCATTAAGTTTTTAATATGTGCCGTAATATGAGTGGAAACAATTGTCTCTAGTAGCTCAATTGTCTCTTTTAACCTATTATTTCTTTCTTGTTCCGTCTTTTTCTTACTCGAGAAGAAGCCAACTTTGAAGTTATCCTGCCTGCTTTCCGCATAACTCTTTAGCTTCTCCCGAATTTCATACGTCATTATCGAGGCATTGCTTAAGATTTCTTTTCTATTAGATTCAAATACCTTTTTCCAAGCGTCGCTTTCTTGAAGCTTTTTTTGTTTTTCTGAGACTTCAAACTGATCTAAGATTTCTTCGACATTAATCCAATCTTCCTCAGTTAATAAATAACTTAGCTCATGCTGTAGACCTTTTTTTTCCTCTTCTAAAAATGCCAGATGCTCATCTTTTAGTTTATCTAATGTAGCTGTAGCTGATAGCAAAAAAAGTTCTTCTTTATGAAGGATGGAATCATTTACAATTTGTTTTACTTGCTCAAAGTCATTATGTAGCATCTCTTTGTTTTTTAAAGAGGTATAGTAAATATCTTTTGGTACAACATTCCAAGCGGTAAAAGCTGATGACACAGAATCTTTATAAGCAGTAAAAGACAACTCTTCTTCTCGGTGCTTATCAATCTGGTTAACGATTAAGTATATGTTTTCGTTGTAATGCAGCAATTGTTTCGTAAATTGAAAGTTCAATTCAGATTGTACATGGTTATAGTCCATCACATAAAAAACGATGTCTGCAAGATGGAGAGCCGACTCCGTAGACACTCGGTGAGCGTCATCTGTAGAATCAACACCGGGCGTATCCATAACGGTAATACCTTTCGGAAGCCCAGATGTTTTATGACCAATTTCTATTTGAGAAACC
The DNA here is from genome assembly GCF_038004905.1 of Psychrobacillus sp. FSL W7-1493. Classification (NCBI taxonomy): domain Bacteria; kingdom Bacillati; phylum Bacillota; class Bacilli; order Caryophanales; family Bacillaceae; genus Psychrobacillus; species Psychrobacillus sp. FSL W7-1493. The sequence goes on from NZ_JBBOSB010000001.1 coordinate 2,234,355, forward strand.
TTACTACCATCCTTTGAATATTTTTTTACATGCTGTATATCATATTCTCCTGAGAATTTAACAGGAGACTGATCAACAAAGTGGACAATCGCATAATTTTCATCTGCTTTATTTACAGTTACAATATTAGCCGACGTAGGAATGGGACTAGTCGGTAGCAGTTGTTCATTTACGAGCGCATTAATCATACTAGATTTACCTGCTGAGAAGTGACCAGCAAAAGCAATGGTAAATGTTTGTTTTTCTAATTTATCTGCAAATAGCTTTGACTTGGCATATCTTTCATTATCCTTGTTTTGCTTAAAGATAGCTGCAAGTAAAGCATTTTTTTGTTTAATATTCTGTAGTTCCTCTAATTGATCCATTTGAAATTTTTCCCCTTTTTATCTAATAAACAATATGTATATCATATCAGAAAATATAAAAAAAGATGACTTTATTGTCATAAAGTCATCACAGAAATTATTATTATTTTGATTGAGGTGTTATTGAACTTAATATATGTTTTGTGACTACGCTATAAATAACAACTGTTGAGCCAATTAAAATATATAACATGACTATCTCCCTCTCAACTGAACTTGATATTCATTCTCATTTAAATAATAACATAACAATTCACAAATGACTATAAAATATATTCTTTTTGACTAGATATTATGCTAAAATTGATTCAACTTTACTACTTGGAGGAAAAAGATGACTCTTTCTAGAAACATACAAACTATATTGAATGGGACGATTCAATCTATAAAAGCAGTCATCCCTTTAAACCTTAGTTACAAACCACCTACTCTCTTGTCTCAACCATATGAGGTAGTGGAAATGGCTGTACTGATCGGTATTGTAGGCGATATGAAAGCAAGAATTATAATAGATGCATCCTCTCATTATTTTTCTTCTGTTGGTGCCTCTATGTTTGGTATGCCTTTAGAGGGAGAAATGCTTGAATCTTTTACAGGCGAACTAGGAAACATGATTGCAGGTAATTTATGTACGGTTGTTGCACAACAAGGATTAGAAATAGATATAACCCCTCCTACTGTAATTGTAGGACAAAGTAAGTTATATGGTTTCCAACAGGCTTTCTTTCTACCCGTAGAAGTGACTGACATAGGTCCCATGGCTATCATCTTAACGATTGATGAGGATTAATAGTGCTATACATAATTTTTATATTTTTATAAACAAAGAGGCTGGGGCAAAATCCTCCTTATAAGTTAAAAGTCCTAAAATTTTACAAATCGTAAAATTTTTAGGGCTTTTTTCATTGCATCATAGCAGTTGTTCTCGCTAAAGCGAGTAGAGACTGTAGTCTTTCCAATAATTATTCCCTAGAAATCGCTGTCATGGCCCATAGGCCCATGATATATGTGTTTCCCTCATTATCAAATTTTCTAAAACATAAAAGCTTTGTTAAAGTTATTGGTTGATTTTGACTAGCAATTCTTTTTTATAGTGCCTGTAAACATAAACAAAGGAACTTTCAAATGGCTATTAAAAACATAAATAGATAATGAAATTGGGGTTGTTGACAGTTTTTAGCTTTGTTTATGCGAGTAAATTTTTTTAATGCTTTATCGATGCTAAAGCTGTTTTAATTCAGAGAGTAGAATTGATTTTTCGCACCAGCCGGACGCTTTCCGCGGGGTGAGCGATAAGCCATCACCCATCGCTTGCGCGCGTGGTTGTGATGTCTTATCTGTCTCACTCATCCCGCTGGAGCATTCCTGTATGATTACTTTACAGGCTCTTGAAAAAAAAAGAACCCTCTTATATGATGCTAGAGTAACAACAACCAATTGAATACTCAAAACATATATAGGAGGGCCTCTTATGAATAATAGTACGAATCATAAAATTAATCAAGTGAGTGAAAAGACGTTGGTCATTGGGATCGATATCGCCAAGCGCAAACATTACGCATGTGCTGTAGACGACCGTGGACGAGTATTGCATAAGTCATTCCCTATCAGACAGTCGGCAGAAGGATTTACGACCTTCTATGAACAGCTACTCGCATTAAAAAACAAACACGAGAAATCAGAAATCCTTGTTGGGTTCGAACCAACGGGACACTACTGGATGAACCTAGCGGCCCATTTAACAGCGCATGGCATCCGCTATGTGCTTGTGAATCCTAGTCACGTGAAGAAATCCAAAGAATTGGATGACAATCTACAGACAAAGAACGATGTGAAGGATGCGATGGTCATCGCCAAGCTAATCCGCGATGGGCGGTTCAGCTTCCCACGCATTTTAGAAGGCATCGAAGCGGAACTGCGCAATGGTGCATCCCATCGCGCCTCGCTTCAGAAAGAGCTTGGCATCATTACCAATCGAATCATTCGATGGACAGATCGGTTCTTCCCAGAATTCCAACATGTCTTTAAAGACATCGGGAAAACCGCCCTGGCAGTGCTGGAGAAAACACCATTACCAGAGGACCTTCGAGAAAAAGAAGTGGCGGAGCTACTCCCTTTCTACAAAGAGGTTGCTGGGTTAAAGTGTGTCTCTTCTCCCAAAATAGTTAAACTCAAGGAAGCCGCTGAAATCTCGATCGGGTTGACCGAAGGCCTGGAGATGGCTCGATTTGAGATTCATACCTTGGTTATGCAATATAGACTCGTTCAACAACAGTATGAATTACTGGCAGAACGGTTACAAGAAATCGCTCAGAATATGCCCGATTATCTCTTTTTGGTATCTATCGAGGGGGTCGGCCCCAATACAGCCGTCGAGCTGTTATCAGAGGTAGGGCCGTTCACTAACTTTCATAGTCCACGCCAAATTATCAAACTAGCGGGACTGACATTACGGGAGAACTCCTCGGGTGAACAAAAGGGACAAAAGAAGATTTCTAAACGAGGACGCAGAAAATTGCGTGCAGCCCTCTTCCGAGCCATCTTGCCTATGATTCGTTACAATCCTGCCTTTAAGGCACTGTATCATTATTATATTGAACGCCCAGTAAACCCTTTAAGAAAGAAAGAAGCCATGGTGGTCTTATGTGGCAAACTATTAAAAATCGCACATGGCCTCTGTACGAAGAAACAGATGTTTCAGTCAGAACGCATGATACAAGACCTGACTGTTCTTCAAACGGCAGCGTGAACCATTTCATTAGTTGTTTAACTTAGTTGGATGACATAGAGAGCTGGCACAACCGCGACATTCGACTTCAAGTCCCTGCTGGAGCATAGCCGGCCTCTGCCTTATGACTAGACCGAACGAAGGAATGTATGCGTGCGACGCAAAGAGATATGGGAGGGTACGTCATCATAAGTTCTGCAGAGAAACAGAGTGCATCCAAGAATAGTATATTTATGGAATTTTTAACCAAGATTTTTAGCGGAGCACAGCCTTCGTTTCCAATATTTTTAATAAGTGGTTTAATAAGGGTGCAAAAGATCAGTTAGACGAGTTAAAAAAATTTTTTTCACTTTAAAATACGTAATGAAACCATTGGTACGACTACATTTTAAGAGGGAGTCGCCGTCTGGCGCTCCAATCAATAAATGGAATTTACTTTGCATCATAAAATCAACCCTACTCTTTAACAAAGCCAACATAAAAGTACGTTGATCCTTCTATACACTTCAATTACCCCGATAAAAAATAACGTAAATCATAACTTTTATCACATTCCCTATTTGTTTTTCTGTTACTTTCAAATTATTTCACAGTATCTTCACATATAACCTTTGTATGTGTGATAAATATCACATCAACTTTGTTTTTTTAAATTTATGATGTACCTATAGAAAAAGAAGGAAAGTTTTGGAGGTGTAAGACAAATGTCCAAAAAACAAAATAAAGAACCAGAACTAAAAGGGACGCTCATTTCAGTTAGCGTTGTCGGTTTATTTATATTAGTCACTTGGTTTTTTGCATTCTATTTATTTATTGACAGATTTTAAACTAATGGAGGTTAAAGGTTATGCATATTCACAAGTATGAAAAATGGTGGATAACATTTGGAGTTAGTTCACTAGTTTTATTTTTAATAATAGTTGGTTTTAGCGCCTTCCACTATGGTTCACATCCACCAAGTGCAAAAGTATATATTGATCCTGAGCGAGTAGACGAGATTGCTCCATTCAATAACCCAGGAGTTCACAAAGTAGAAGGTAAAGAATGGGATTATGAGATAGTAGTAGTTGCATCCGCATTCTTTTATAACCCACAAGAATTTGAAGTTCCACTAGGTTCTACGGTTAAATTTATAGCAACAACGAAAGACGTTATACATGGCTTTCAGATAGTAGATACAAATATTAATATGATGCTTGAACCAGGTTACGTTTCAGAATATGTAACAACTGTAGATAAAGCTGGAGAGTATTTAGTTTTATGTAACGAATATTGCGGTGTAGGACACACGTCTATGACATCGAAGTTAAAGGTGGTTGAGTAACATGGCAACAATAACAGAAAAAGCCCAAAGCTTTGTGAAAGTTGACCGTCGTGATGGCAAGCTTGCAATGGCTCATATTCATGTAGCTTTTATTGCACTATTAATAGGAGGACTTTGCGGACTCTTACAAACCCTTGTACGTTCTGGGCAATTCACCCTTCCTTGGGGTATAGGTTACTATCAATTATTAACTGTTCATGGTGTTTTATTAGGACTTATTTTAACTACTTACTTTATATTTGGTTTTCAAATTGCTGCTGTTAGCCGTACTTCCGGCACATTAACAGATAAACAGAGAACACTAGGTTGGATTGGTTTTTGGACAATGACAACCGGCACTACTGCTGCTGCAGTAATGGTTTTATTAAACGAAGCATCTGTGTTGTATACTTTTTATGCACCACTTCAAGCGCATTGGATTTTCTATGTTGGGATGGCATTAGTTGTAGTAGGCTCATGGATTGGCGGAGCTGGCTTGATCATGAAATATATGGAATGGCGTAAAGCAAATCCAAAGCAACCTAGCCCATTATTAACTTTTATGGTTATTGTAAATTTAACTATGTGGATTATTTGTTCACTTGGTGTAGCAGTTGAGGTAGTATTCCAATTAATCCCCTGGTCTTTAGGCTGGGTAGATAAAATCGATGTTTTACTCTCTCGTACACTTTTCTGGTATTTCGGTCACCCATTAGTATACTTCTGGTTATTACCAGCGTATATGGTTTGGTATGTGATCATCCCGAAAATTATTGGAGGTAAAATTTATTCGGACGCACTAGCAAGATTATCCTTTATGCTTTTCTTAATCTTCTCTATCCCAGTTGGATTCCATCATCAATTGACAGAGCCAGGTATTGATTCATTTTGGAAGTACTTGCAAGTTGTTTTAACAATGATGGTAGTTATACCTTCCCTTCTGACTGCTTTCTCTATGTTTGCTTCATTTGAGATTCGTGGAAGACAGCTTGGAGGAAAAGGCGTATTTGGCTGGTTTAAAAAGCTACCTTGGAAGGATGCGCGATTCCTAGTACCATTTATCGGAATGGCTGCCTTCATCCCTGCTGGGGCTGGTGGTATTATCAATGCATCTAACCAAATGAACCAAGTAGTACATAATACTATCTGGGTTACAGGTCATTTCCATCTTACTTTAGCAACAACTGTCGTTTTAACATTCTTTGGAGCAGCCTATTGGTTAATCCCCCACCTTACTGGTAGAGTGTTGACTAAACAAATGAATAAGCTAGCTATTATACAAGGTATTGTTTGGGCAGTAGGTATGTCCATTATGTCTGGAGCAATGCATATTGCTGGATTATTGGGAGCCCCCCGCCGATCAGATTTCTCAACCTATGGTGAATCTGCCCAGGCAGCCGAGTGGGTTCCCTACCAAATCGCACAAGCAGTTGGCGGTACAATTTTATTCATCGGTATCATCTTAGTCTTATATATAGTAGCTCAATTAGTATGGTTTGCTCCTAAAGGTGATACAGAATTTCCAATTGGAGAAGTATCCGAAAATGCAGAAAAAACACCGATGGCACTCGAAAACTGGAAAATATGGTTAACGATTTGTATTTTCTTAATTTTATTTGCTTATACGGTTCCGGTGTTTGATATGATTCAAAATGCTCCTCCAGGTTCAAAAGGTTATAAATTCTGGTAACTATAATTCTTTTAAGTATATACGAAGGAAGAGAGACTGTTCATATAAACAGTCTCTCTTTTTGTTTTTATAATCTTGCACTTGTTGATCGTCTCGTCGTTTACAAACTTTAGCAGTTTCTATGTATGGACAAGGCGTTAGAGGGACTACCCGTAAAAGCCAAATTTCTGACTTTTAGAGCACTCCCTTTTAAAAATGTATATATCATTATACATATTTAAGCACACGCCCACCCAAATAGGGCTTTGTCTATTATTTAAATTTTTACCCCTCTGACCGTACTCTTACTTGTCTAATTTGTAGTACTTTTAAAGTTAGGTCTACTACCATTTTCTCTGTAAGCGTATCAAAAGTATCGCGCATATCCACTAAACACGGAGAGTAGTCAAGCTCGAAAAACTCAGCTCTCACCAATTCACAATAAGGCTGCTCATTATAGAAAGTACTGTTTTCAAAGAAATACTTATCTAAACGAGGCATTTCACTGTTTTTCGGATTAATGAAACGGGATTGACTTTCAGAAGATTTAGTAATGATAGGGTATAGAATAAAATCAGACCCATTTAGGTCAGCAAAGCCTGTGAAAGGTACGGAAGCAATACGATCGTAAATTACACCGTTACAATCATCAGTTGCGTATTCGATGTCCTTTCTAATAAATCCTTCAACAAATAATTTAGCTCTAGTAACTCTGCGAGAGCCATCGCAAGAATCCATCGGATCAAACCTTACCGGTACAAGCTTACATTGTGTCAAGAATACATCCTTGTGTACTCTTTTGATTTCGCTTGCAGGTGGATCTAATAATATATCTGCTTCTACTACTATTTGAATTGTAGTTTCCGCCAATACAGCTGGCACCTTAATAATCGGGTAAAAATTATCGGGTACTACGCAAGGATCAACAGGTTCATCCTGTAATTGTGGTAGAGACCTTGCATTATCTACCGGACATGGGTAAACATTGGACAAATCGCCATTGTTTAAACCGTTCTCTTCATTCATTTAAAATTTCCTCCATTCATTTTTTGCGAAATTAATTCATTTCTGTTTTAAGTTATGTAAAATCACCGATGGATGTATAAGCAATAGACACAGAAACGTAAATTATGTCGATATTATTTATCTATTTAACTGTTTAAATAACTCTTCTGTGTAATATAGCTTAGAGATTTCCTCATACTATTCACAACCAATAATTTAAATTTTACTAGCTCTATCAAATTCATAATCGCCATTCTCTTGATGGGGCTAGGAACCGTATATAGCAGTAATCCCACTGGACTCGTCGCCTACAGCTTAAAGGAATTAATAATCAGCAATTAAATAAGCCATCACCAACGAACTCATTCGTTAGAGATGGCTACATTAAAAAAGGTACTTGCACTAACAAAATTACAGTACAAGTGGAGTTTATTTTTTTGTGAATGGATAATACACTTTCTGAACTTGTAAAAGCTGCAAAACTAATTCAATTACAGCATTTTGTTGCACTTTAGGCGATTCAGACGGTAAATCTTTTTTCCTTAGCTTTTCCTCGCTTTCCGACAACACCGTATATTCAATTCTTTGTATAATAGTCCCTTCTATTAACAGCTTTCCTCTCGTTGCCTGTTGAACACCTTCTTCGTTGGATTGCTCGAAAGAGGAAGGTATGAATTTACAAGAAGCCAATTGAATATCCTTTGATAATTCTTTAATATTAACTACTCTTTCTTCCAAATCCAAGGCTCTTTTTAAGCTTATTTCAACATCATACTCCCCTATAATTACAGGTACTTTAATATGCACCGCTAACGGGAGCTTATTTTCCTTTTGTCCTGAATTATGTCTAACTTTAACTTGGGACTTATATAGGTTATTTTCTGCTACAGATAGTTTTTGTGAGTCATTGTTATGAGCAGAAAAGAGAATTTCATGCACTTTATAACCTAACAGATGGCAATAGAGATCTTCTTGAAAAAAGTACATACTATCAAAAAATACTGTATCTAAAAGAGGGAAATGATCGTTGTTTGTAGGTAAAAAATTATACCCTTCTTGCTTTGCACTACCATAAAGTGCAGGGTTCATAAAATCTTCAATATCTACGTAGGTAGAAAACGGAATATATATCGTTTTTGTTTTTATATTAGAGGTGGGTCCCTTTACCTTATAAATTACTTCCTCTGATTCTTGAGAATCTTCTTCTGCAACTAAGTTAGTGAGTAATATCTCCTCTTCCTCTAAAAGAGATTCTTTTTCTATAGTAGATATGTCTTCCTCTTGATAATCTTGGAGAGTGTTATCTGGTAACGTGTTGAGGTCTTCACTTTCAACCGCTTCTTTACTAGCAAGAATTTTTTTCAGACTACTAATCATTACAGACAAATACGTGTCTCGAAGACTTTCATCCATAAATCTTATACTATCTTCATTAGTAAATTCTAATTCTTTAGTTATGGAATCTAATGGATCTATTTCATGAGCAATTTCTATGGAAGAATAATCTACATCATTTCCTAAAACTAATATTTCCTCTTTACTGTCGTAGGAAGGTATTGTAGGAATGTTTGTTTCTTCTATAGATTCCTCTTCTTTTGAATCTTCTTGTAGGGAAGGGATCTCAATTGCTTGCGGCTCAATAAAGAAGGAAGAATCCTGGAGCGGTGTTTGTTCTGTGGTATTCCATTCTGTTGGTTCTTCTTCTGACTCAATGTAAGCCATCACTTCTAATTCATGATTATAATCTGCATTTTCATACTCTAATACATGATTTATTTTACGGCTCGGTGTTGGCAAATAAGCCCTAATATATTTTAGTTGATTTGGCTGTTTACTTTTATTTTTATGATTTGATAGCAGATAGTATGGCTTAAGTGAATTTTTTTCTTCCCTTAAAAAATTGAATAAACTATTTTCCTTTGTATTTTCTTGAGGGCCATTTATCATAATATTATCTTCAGATGGTACTGTGTCTATAAATCGTCTGCGCCGTTTTCTTTTAAAAGTACGTCGTTTTACTTTTTTAATATCAGACGCATATATTTCTTCTATGTCAGTTATGCTATCATCTGCTGATACTTGGTCATCACTTTCCACTTCAGCCGATTCTACTGGTTGTAAAACTGAAAAGCATATACATTTCTTCTGATTGTTATTTATTTCAACGAACGCACCATAATCAAACCATGGAACAGTCAATTTTCCCGCTGAATTATTGTAGTGAAAGTCACTAGCAATATTAAATGTAACAGCCTCTTCTTTCGTAAAGACAACTTCATCCTCTATATTTGGTATGATTAACCCCACCTTTCTCTTATTACTTGAGACGTTTGCCCTGTATTATTTATATTATTCAGTTAGAAGGAATTCGTTCAAAAAAAAACCTTTTACTTCAAAGATCGTCATATGATTTCACAAATTCCTTATAATAAGAAGGAATTCGAGTAATTTCATGGCGATACTCTAAAGTAAAAGGTTAAAATTTAGTACTATTCATTTGAAATGGTTGTAGGTAAGATACGTGCAAAGCGATCTTCTATTAACGCTTCAGACTCATTTAGAAGAAGGTGTATTTCACCGTGATCATCAGACGTACGGATAAGACGTCCTATTCCCTGTTGAAGTCGAAGCAGCATAAACGGTAATTCTACTTCTTCAAAGGGATCGTTAGAAAACGAACGTTTTGCATCGAATAAAGGATCTACAGGTGGGAATGGCAGATCATAGATAATTACTCGAGTTAAAGCTTCTTTAGGTAAGTCTAAGCCTTCCCATAAATGATAAGAACAAAGCGTAGAGAATTCTCCATTTTGAAATTCCTTTACAATAGTCGAAAGCTCACGGTCCCCTTCAAAAGCAATGTCCTTGGCTTGAGTCGATGCTCTAAAATGATCCATCGCAGCTTTAGACTTAAACAAAATGAGGGTTTGACTAGTAGAATCCAATATCTTATCTGTTTCTTGAACTTTTTCTACTTGACTAACATGATGAGCTGTAACTTTCATAACCTCATCATAGTCGAATGGTGATGGTACAGAAAATGATTGATACTTCTCAATTCCTAAAGAATCTGCCAAATAAGTAAAATCTTTTTCTATGGATAAAGTTGCAGAAGAAAAAATGACAGGCAGTTTAGTACTAAATAGCTTTTCATTTAAAATATCCGTTACTAGCCTTGGCATAATAATAAGTGTTTCATAGCCATCGATTATTTCTAGCCATTCAACGCCATCACCTTTTTCTGTAAACAGCCTTAGCGAGAATGAATACTGCTCTAAAAATTCTTCTACCATTCTTAGCTCATATTCTGGAATCGTAAACAGTTCCGATTCAAATACAAATTCCTCAAGCAAGTCGTCTGTAATTTTAATCGCCTGCTTACATAGCTGCATTAGTTGAGGTGACTTATCAATTTTCATACGTTCGGTTTCCTCAGTAACACTTCCCACTCTTAATACACTAAAAATTTTCTCATGTGTATTTTGAAGTATTTCCATAAGATTTAACGTTTTTTCTCGGACCCCGTCAACCATCACCCGTTCTAGTAAACGGATCAGTGTTTCACTCTGCACTTCATATGTAAGTGCTTTTTGAGCTGCAAATTCTAACAGATGTCCTTCATCCAGTACAATCATAGAGACTTCAGGTAAAAAAGGTAGCTGCCCTTCACGAATGCGAGAGTCTTTTGTCCAAAGATGCTCCATTAAAAAGTCATGCGAGCAGATGATTAAATCAGATGATTCCCGGTAATGTTGACGGTGAATAGTTTGCCCACATCGATTGCGTAAATCACAAACTGTACATTGTTGAGTAGGATGGAAGTTAACTTTTTGCCAATCTACATCCGAAACTCCAGGAAACTGGCTTCTTTCACCAAAAGGAAATATGCTTTGTAGAGAAGCAGAACCATAAACAAAATCAGGAACACCATCTTCAATTTCTTCTATGAAGAAGTCATTCTCTCCATTTTTTTGAGCCTCTTCTAGTCTTTTAAGACACAAATACTGATTGCGTGATTTAGCTAATCTCACATCTATTTTTATATCTAAATAATTTTGTAACTTAAAAATATCGCCAGCCTCTTTTACTAGCTGCTCTATTAGTGTTTCATCAGCGCAGGCGATAAGTGCTGGTTTTCCAGTATATCTCGCATAAGAAATAGCAGGTAGTAGATAAGCTATCGTCTTTCCTGTACCTACTCCAGCCTCTGCAAACAAGACATTTTTCTCTTTTAAAGCTTTTTCAATTTGATAAGCCATGAAAATTTGCTCATCACGACATTCAAATCCTTTTTCGGGTAATTCATCGTATAAAACGTCTCCCATCCAGTCTCCTAATGATTCAAAGAAAGAACGGTCCTTAGATAATTTAAATGGTAAAGCTTGCTTCATTTTCTAACTCCCTTAAATATAATATAACAGCAAGGGAGAGCTTAGTCTCCCCTACTGTTATGAACGTTTACCCCAAAACTGATAGTAATCTGTTCTTATAAACCCATTGAACAATTTACGTTTCTTCGTTGCTCTACGACCATACAGATTTTCAAAATTCTCCATGGAAGATAACATATAAACTGACCAAGAAGGATATTTTTCCATCATATGTCCTAGGTCACTAATAGCTTTCTCAATTTCTTCAATTTCGCCTATACGCTCTCCGTAAGGTGGATTACCAATCATCACGCCATCCATTAGGTCCGTAGAGAAGTCGCTTGCCTGCATTTGTTTAAAGCTGATTAAATCAGCAAAGCCTGATTCAAAAGAGTTCTGCTCTGCAATTTGAATCATTTTATGATCAATATCTGAACCAATTATTTCTAAAGGTTGGTCATAGTCGGCTAAATCTTCAGCTTCATTTCTTACATCATCCCAAATTTTTTGAGGCATCCAAGCCCAAGCCTCACTATGAAAATCACGGTTAAATCCTGGAGCAATATTTTGCCCAATCATGGCTGCCTCAATTGGAATTGTACCGGAACCACAAAAAGGATCAACAAAAGGTCTATTGGGACTCCATTTAGAGATTTTTACTAAAGCTGCTGCTAAGGTTTCTTTTAAAGGTGCTTCCCCTTGACCATGTCGGTAACCGCGCTTATGCAGTCCAGCTCCGCTAGTATCAATGGTAATAGTCGCTACATCCTTCAATATACTAATTTCTATCTTGTATGTAGCCCCGGACTCATCTAAAAACCCAATTCGTTTATAGGCTAGCTTTAATCTTTCTACAATCGCTTTTTTAACAATAGCCTGACAATCAGGAACACTAAATAATGTTGATTTGACTGATTTGCCTTGTACAGGAAAAGCAGCATCTACAGGGAGGAACTTCTCCCATTGAATCGCTTTAGTATTCTCAAACAGTTGATCAAAGGTTCTGGCAGGAAACTGAGCAGCTACAATCTTTACACGGTCTGCAACTCGTAGCCATGTATTAGCTCTTGCAATTGCTCTTTCATCTCCTTCAAAATATACCTTTCCGTTTTCAGTTGTTGTTTCATATCCTAGTGCTTTTACTTCTTCTGCAACGATTGCCTCTAGCCCCATTGCAGCAGTAGCTACTAATTTAAATGTTGTCATTATACCTTCCCTTCTTGCTTATGGATCTCCCATAACTCTAAGAAATCCATTAGCCCTTTACTTGGAACTGGCTTGCTATAATAGTATCCTTGGATAATATCGCAATTCATTTCCCTTAGAATTTCTACTTGTTCCTTCGTTTCTACACCTTCAGCTACAACCTTAATATTCAAACGATGTGACATTAAAATAATAGATTCCACTATTGCTTGTTTATCCTTTAAGGTGGTTATGTGCTGAATAAAGCTTCTATCAATTTTTAAATAGTTTATAGGAAATTGGTTTAAATAACTCAAGGACGAGTATCCTGTCCCAAAATCATCAATAGAAATTTTAAATCCATTACTTTTAAGCTTTATAAGCTTAGATATAATATTATTAGAATCCTTCATAATAGTGCGCTCAGTTAATTCTAATTCAAGCTGCTGTGGACTACAATTATATTGCATTACCAAGTTGTTTATTCTTTCAATAAAATTATCTTGTTGAAAATGTATAGATGCAATATTAATGGATACTGAAATATTACTAATATCAAGTGTTCTCCATTCAAGGATATCTAAACATACTTTTTTAATAATTAACTCACTTAATGGGATGATTAGGCCAGTTTCTTCAGCAAGTGGGATAAACTCTGCTGGAGATACAGTACCTACCTGATCATTTTCCCACCTTACTAAAGCCTCTACTCCAATAATGGTTTTTGTTTCCAAGGAAACTTTAGGCTGGTAATGGACGGAGAAATCATTTGCTTGTATCGCCTTTCTCAGTTCAGCCTCCAATAACAGCAGCCTTTTCGAATCTCTCTTCAACTCTTCAAAGTAAAATGCATATTGATTACGGCCATTATGCTTAGCAAAGTACATTGCCTTATCTGCCTTGTGAATAAGTTCATCTATTTCTTGTCCGTCTTGAGGAAAAAAGCTGATTCCTATACTAGCGGTTAAATAAATTTCCAAATCATCTATTATAAATGGCTTGCTTAGCATTTTAATAATTTCAATAGCAATTTGGCCAGCATCTATATGTGATTTAATATGTGAAAGTGCAAGTAAGAACTCGTCTCCACCATACCTTGCCAAGATACTATCCTTTGGTGTTATATGCCTGACACGTTTCGTAAATTCAACTAGAATTCTATCTCCTATTTCATTTCCAAGTGATGCATTCACTTGCTTGAAACGATCTAAATCGATAAACAAAAGTGCACTGAAGCTATTTGGAGTCGAGTTTTCAATTAACTGTAAAAACAATTCATTAAAAGAGAACCTGTTAGGTAAACCTGTGAGATAATCCGTTGAAGTCAATGTCTTTATTTCTTTTTCTGCACTTTTTTTTATGGAAATATCAGAAAACACTCCAAAATAATGTGTAGTTTCGCCTAGTTCGTTTTGAATTCTAGTAATTTTTAAGTGCTCAGGGTATACTTCACTATTCTTCCTTCTGTTCCAAATTTCACCTTGCCAAATTCCTTTTTTGTCTAACTCTTTCCACATGGAGTCGTAAAATGATTTGTCCTGCTTTCCGGATTTTAATATGCTAGGAGTTTTATCTCTAACCTCCTCCAAGCTATATCCAGTAACCGCTTGAAAGGCAGCATTCACTAAAGTAATTTTTAAATGTTCATCCGTAATCATAATACCCTCAGTAGTGGAATTAAATACTTTCTCTACTAGCTCTTTTGGGTACAAAGAAAAGCTTTCGGGATGTTGCTCTTTTTTCACTTTCTAGGACCTGCTTCCCCTCAGTACTAACTCGATGATAAAATACAATTCTATTAAAGCATTAATAACCTGCCTTTAAGACATCAATCAAGCAACCTGAGATAAATAATAGTATAGGGTGAGGTTTTACTCTCTCATGATAAAATATGTAGTCAAGAAAAGAAAAGCTCTCCGTGATTGGAGAGCTTTTCGTATTATTAATTATAGCCACTCATAAACTCAATAAGCCATGTTTTGTTTCCACGGTACTCAAACGGTGAACTACCTCGTACGTATGTGGACGGCAATCATCTATCTACAGATTAATATCTGTTTTTCTATCCGTTCAATTCCTTCAAGAAAATGCCCCTACCATAATTTGGGTTTCTCACTCGTGGGGTTTACCTCGTTCCACCTGTATAGTTTCCTATCCAGCTTCGTCACTGTGGCACTTTCAGAGATTGTTAGCCATATCCGAAGACTTAGGCCTTCATCCCGCCGTCAGCCAAAAGGCTGCCTTAGTTTATTTTTTCACTAAGCACGAACACTACATTCATCGCAGAATTGTGTGAGCATGGACTTTCCTCTACAATGTCTAAGCATTGCAGCGATTGCCCGAATAAATAAGTGGTAATTACATTGTATATGATTTGACATGAAAACACAAATTTTCTTTTTTGATATAATATTATTCGTACAATTTAGCTCCAAATACATGTTTTTCTAAATGAGATAATCTTTTTAGAATATCAAAATTAGTTGCACCTGCTGCTGGTTGTACGGGAGCAGATTTACGTGGTGCTTCCTCTAGCTCTTCTCTAAGTTGCTTGTTTTCTTGCTGCAGTTGAATGATTTTCTTTTCAAACGCTTCGTAGTCTTGAATAATATCGTCTAAAAACATATCTACTTCTTCTTGGTTATAGCCTCTAAGACCCGTTTTAAATTCTTTTTCTAATATATCAGAAGCTTTAAGTTTAAATTCCATGTAGCATCTTCCTTCCGTCTACAATTAGCTACTCGTATTATAGCATAATGGTGTCGAATAATGGAGTAATTTCGCGTGATTATGTGCGTTTTTTGTTAGGTTGTGCGCTTTCCCGGGAAATATCTATTTTTCTTTTTATTCTTATTTCCCGCTTAAGAAGCTCACCTTCAAAACCTTTAGGAGAATCCATCCTAGTCTTACTCCAATAATCTAAGCATTCCTGCGTTTTTTCTAATGCTTTTTGATAGTCTTTCTTCTGATGTTCATAAAGCTTTGCAAGTTCCACCAAAACCTTTAGACGATATTTCCCGTCGATTTCCTTTAAAGCTATTTCGAATGCTTCTACACTTTCTTCTATTAGATTTTGTCTTTTTAAATGTAACCCAATATAAAAGTATGCGACGCTTGTTTCACTTTCTGAAAATTGGTCTACGACGAATTCAAACCATTTATTGCTCGCATCTTTTGATTTTAGGTCTTTAAACCATTTACCGATATTCGTGTAAGTGTTAGCAGTTTCTAGTGATTCTTCTTTTTTTAAAAGATCTATCGATAAAGTATAGAGAGTTGCAAGTGATAAGATATCCCATTCGTTATGCTTTAAAATTCTCATAAGATTAGTAGGATCACCTTGTTTTACTGCATCAAAATAAATAATGGGTGCCAAGTGTCCTGGAAGATCATTTTTTCTTGTAAAGCCCAGTTTGCTCTCTTCTATTTGCTTTAGTTTAAATCTCTCTAAATCACCTTTCCATATTCTTTTGGAGGAATGCATTAAATCAATTTGCTCATGATCTTTTAATGGCGGAAGATTATTGCGATTCATCGTCCAGCGAGTATTTAACTGTGGAATATCGAAACTCTTACCATTATAAGTAATAATAGTTTGTGTATCTTTCCAAAATTCAGTAGCTAACAGAAACGCTGCTTCCTGCCCAGGCTCTACTAACACATATTGAGAAAGCAAGTATCCCCCGGGCGCTTTTTTTAATATACCATTTAAAAAAATGAGCACACCTGTCCCTTTTAACCCAGTTGTTTCTGTATCATAGAAGCAAAAAGGATTACCTGGTGAAACCGTAAGTGGATGATTTGGGTATCTCTCTTGCATAAAGGAAATTGCCTCCTCCAGCTTATCCAAACCAATAGTTCCATGTATATGCTTCTTACGATAAAATGTTTCTTTTAAAAAGAAAAAACCCTTCTCGTTTTTTATAAGCTTTAAACCAGCTTGTTTCCATTGTTCTGTATAAAAAGGAAGTGCAATTTCTGGCACTTCCTTTTTGGGCTGTTTCTCGGGAACATTCTTCTTCAGAAGTCCCTTCATCTCTAATAGTTTTTTCTCATATGACATAACGATCCACCTGTAGCATATGCAGTAATTTTATAACTTCTTTCTTTAAGTTATTTTCAGCATCTTGTGCTCCAATACATGCTGGACACCCACCAGTACAAGGGCAGCTCGCAACTTGCTCTGTAACTTTTGGAACTAAGTCATTCCATAGGTCAAACATTCTCTCGGATAAACCAATACCGCCAGGATAGCTATCGTACATAAAGAAAGTAGGCTTCTCCACGTTTACTGATTTTACTTGTGGGACTACATGAATGTCCTTAGAATCACAATGAATAAATAATGGTATAAATGAATGCAAAGCATATGCTACACCCGTCATCGCATCTGAAAGCAAGGTTTCCGACCAGTCATTTGGCTTATCAAAGCTAAACCAAGTGGATGTAGTGTGAAGCTCTAAAGGCGGTAAATGTATTTTACCTGATCCAATATTATCGTGCGTATCAAACTTAATCTTTTTGAAGATGGTCGGCTGAGCAAGAACAATAATGTCTCCAAAACGTAGTGTTCCAATATCAGCTTCTTTTTCCTTATCCTCACTTAGCACCTTTAGCTCGATTGCAATATTAGCATCTGTAAAATAATCCACGTCCACTTCTTTAACAAATGCCTTTTTCTCTTCCCAATCTAATTTCTCTACTTGAAACTGTGTTCCTTGATGAAGGTATATAGCTTCCTCGTGAAGCAGGGTCATCGCACTATAAAGATCCATCTCTCCTATGACTCGAGTTTTAGTAGGTACTGACTGATCAATTATAATGACATTGTCTTGGGAGGCAGAACGAAGACTAACATTACTAGCAGGAAAGCTTTCGGACATCCAATGCCATTTATCTGCTGTTTTTAATAGAACCCCTTCACTTTCTAAGAACTCTAGCAATTCCTGAATTGAAAATTCACCATAATTGTCGCTAGTCGTAAAAGGAAGCTCAAAAGCGGCACATTTAAGATGATCCATCAAAATAATCATGTTATCAGGATGAATTCGAACCTCTTCCGGTGATTGTCCAAGAAAATAGTCTGGATGCTTTACTACGTATTGATCTAGGGCAGTAGATTGCGCCACATAAATTATGAGCGCTTCATCCTGCCTACGCCCAGCTCGTCCTGCCTGCTGCCATGCACTAGCTATATTGCCAGGGTATCCAGTCATAATGCATGCTTGGAGCTGGCCAATATCTACACCTAGTTCTAATGCATTTGTGCTTACTACAGTACGAATTACTCCATCCCGGAGTCCTTTTTCAATATCTCGTCGTTCAGAAGGTAAATAACCGCCTCGATAACCACGAATAGATTGGTCATTTATTTTTTTACTTACTAGAGCCTGCAAATAAGTCACTAGCATTTCTACTCTTACTCTGCTTTTAGCAAAAACAATCGTTTGAATTCCATTGACATATAACTCTTGTGCAAGGTCTCTCACTTCTAATACTGCACTTCGTCTCACATTAAAAACGGGATGTACAATCGGAGGATTATAAAAAACAAAATGTTTTTTTCCAGCAGGTGCACCGTTCTCATTTATAAGTAAATGTGATTCGTTTGTTAAGTTCTCAGCAAGCTCCTTAGGATTTTTAATCGTGGCAGATGTACAAATAAACTGAGGGCTACTACCATAAAATTCACAGATTCTTTTTAATCTACGAATGACATGTGCAACATGGCTTCCAAATACACCTTTATATGTATGAATTTCATCTATAATAATATATTTAAGGTTTTCAAATAGTGAAACCCATTTTGTATGGTGCGGCAAAATACCTGAGTGCAGCATATCTGGATTGGTCAGCACTATATGTCCTGATTTCCTAATCTTTTGGCGTATTCCCGGCTCGGTATCACCATCATAGGTATAACTTAAAATCTCCTCCCCGCTTTCCCGAATCAATTCATTTAAATCACTTTTCTGATCCTGTGCTAACGCTTTAGTCGGAAATAAGTAAATTGCTCGAGAGGTGGGATCTTCCATAATAGATTGCAATACGGGAAGATGATAACAAAGAGATTTTCCAGAGGCGGTGGGGGTAATTGCAGTAAACGATTTCCCTAAGGAAGCAGCATCGAAGGCTTGTCTTTGATGAATATAGAGTTGTTCCACCCCTCGCTTTTTTAAAGCATTTGTGATGGATGGATGCATTTGATGTGGAAAAGGAGCATATACGGCTTCTTTCTCCTCCACAGTATGGATATGCTCTATTTGTGGAAATCGATTATTATCAATTCTCCAATCATCTAATAGCTCAGCTATACTTTTGTTTTTTAGCATGTTACTCCCCGACCTCCTGTAACGCTTGAAGAATGGTTTCTAAAGTATATTTAGAAGAATGTACAGACTTTAAAAAACGTTTTTTACTAGTGGCTTTATAAAAGGACTGTACGACAAATTGTCTCATTGATTCAAGTAACGAATCAATTTGACTCGGATGTACATATTTTGGTCGCTTTAATTGGATCCAAGGACGTACTAGTTGCTCCCATTCATTCAGTAATTCATCTATATCATACGCATATGGCTTTACTTCTTCAAAAAAATCCGGTTCACGGTCTTCTTCACGAAAACGGTGAAACCTTTCTATACAACTATCACATTCAATTAGCAGCTGTTTATTTACGTTTGTTAATGACAAAGTAATCCCTCTCATTCTAGTAATAGTTTATCAAAAAGCATAGCATATTACCAGCTTCGAACGAACATACATTCCTTACAGATTACTTTCTAATTTTTCCATCTTTCCTAGCAAGCGAAAAGATGATTTACTAAAATCTTCTTCAAATTGATCCTGTTCTTCGTTTAAACGGTTCTCCAATAGATATTCCAAAAGCTCTAGTTGATCAATAAGACGTTCAATTTTATTCATGTTAACACTCTCCTTTTACTGTTTAGTTCCTTCCTTCTTGATAAATCCCTTCCTACTCGACAAAGGTTCTATACATAAGACAAAACTAGCGGCACATCGACAGTGGTTAAGATGAAAAGCTTTGTTAAATTTATTGGTTGATTTTGACTAACAATTCTTTGTTATAGTGACTTAATGAGTGTAAACATTATAAAAAGGACATTCAAATAAAAATCATAAATAGATGACGAAATTGGTGTTGGTGACAGTTTTTCAACTTTGCTGCTTATGCGAGTAAATTTTTAGCACTATCGATACATTAAAGCTGTTTCCATTCATTGATTGGAGCACCAGACGGCGACTCCTACGGGATGAGTGAGACAGATAAGCCATCACAACCACGCGCGTAAGCGATGGGTGATGGCTTATCGCTCACCCCGAGGAAAGCGTCCGGCTGGGGCGAAAAATCAATTCTACTCTCTGATTTAAGATTTCTTTGCATCATAAATCAACCCAACCCTTAACATAGCCAAATGAAACTAAATTGATTACTCGTTCGTCTAACTAACTTGTGATAAACTAATATCATAAAAGAGGTGATTGTCTTGGCTATCCAATACCCTAATGGGAAGGTATATACACCTACCAAGAAAACAAAAACCCCAAAGCAAAAGGATTATTCTTTCAGTAATAGGGGTAAGACGTTAGAAGATGAGATAAATGATGCCAATGAGTACTATCTAGCTCATGACATTGCTGTCATCTATAAAAAACCAATACCTATTCAGGTCGTTAAGGTAGATTACCCAAGTAGAAGCTCGGCGGTTATAAAAGAAGCTTATTACAGGACACCATCCACTACTGACTTTAACGGGGTATACAAAGGGAAATATATTGACTTTGAAGCAAAAGAAACGGAAAATAAGACTTCATTTCCTTTAAAAAACGTTCATCTTCATCAAGTAGAACATATGGGAAGAGTTGTTCAGCAACTCGGTATTAGCTTTCTATTGGTTCGTTTTTCAACAACGGATCGATATTTTTATTTGTCTTACGAGCATTTAAAATTTTTTTGGGATAGAATGCGATCTGGAGGAAGAAAATCAATCACTCTCGGGGAATTTGAGGAATATGGGATTGAAATAACTCCAAAATATGCACCAAGGGTCAATTATTTAAAGATAGTTAATGACTTGTATGTATAAAGGGAAAGTGAGGAGACGTTTATGAGTGAGCAAAAATCTACTCGTGGACAAAGAAGAAAACAACAACTTGAACAAAAGAAAAAACAAACAAAACCTGCAAAAACATGGCTAAAACGTATCATGATAGCAATTTTAGCAATTGGATTAGTAGGATTAATAACTGGTGGGTCCGTTTATGCATATTATGCAAGCACAGCACCAGATTTAGATGAGGAATTACTAAAAGACCCGATCAGTCCTAAACTATTAGACGCAAACGGTGAAGAGTTTGCAACCGTCGGAAGTGAAAGCCGAGAATATATATCCTATGAGGAAATTCCTCAACAAATGGAAGATGCCATTTTGGCAACAGAGGATGTTCGTTTCTACGATCACATGGGAGTAGATGTCTTACGTTTAGGTAAAGCCGTTTTAGCCAACCTGAAGGATGGATTTGGTGCACAGGGTGCAAGTACAATTACTCAACAGGTTGTCAAAAACTCTTTCTTTACAAATGAAAAAACAATAAAACGTAAAGCTCAAGAAGCCCATTTAGCTCTACAATTAGAGCGTGAATATAAAAAAGAAGAAATTTTTGAAATGTATTTCAACAAAATTTTAATGTCAGGACGTATTTATGGCTTTGGTACTGCTTCTAAATATTTTTATGGGAAAGAACTAAAGGATCTTGAATTACATGAAATGGCTGTATTAGCGGGAATGCCTCAAAGTCCTAATAACTATAACCCTTTTAAAAATCCAGAACTTGCTGAAAAGAGAAGAAATACAGTTCTTTACTTAATGAATCTTCATGGCAAAATAACAGATGAGGAAATGAAAGCAGCCCAAGCTATTCCAGTTGCTGACTCCCTTCTACCCGAAGATCAAAGAGTAGCGAACCAAGATTCTAAATACGATGCATTTATCGATATAGTATTAGAAGAACTTGAAGAAAATGGAGATGCAGATGCTATTTCCGAAGGTATAACTATCCATACTACACTTCAACCGAAAGCTCAAGAGAAAGTAGAAGAAACCTTAAACTCAGACATCTTCCCTACTGAAGATATACAAGCTGGTGTTGCAGTAATTGATACTAAGACTGGAGCAGTTGTCGCTGCTGGTGGAGGAAGAAATTACGGAGTAGATCGAGGATATAATCATGCGCATGATATGAAAGAACGCTCACCTGGTTCGACTATTAAGCCTTTAATAGACTATGGTCCAGCTGTAGAATTTTTAGACTGGTCACCTGCTCAAACCATCGTAGATGAAGATATTAAGTATACAGGTACTGATCAAGTAATACGTAATGCCGATAATAAATATCTAGGTGCTATGACTATGCGTGAAGCATTATATAAATCTCGCAATACTACAGCAGTCAAAACATTAAAAGAAGTAGGTACTAAGAACGCAAGAGAATTTATTAGTCGATTTGGAGTAGATATCGGCACAGTAAATGAAGCCTATGCAATTGGTGGTATTTCAAAATTTATGTCCCCTATTCAACTAGCAGGAGCATACGCTGCGTTTGGTAATAACGGGAATCATACAGAACCATATGCTATTAACAAAATTGTATACAGAGATGGCAAAACAGAGAAAAATTACAAGCCTGAATCCAAGACAGTTATGAAGGATTCAACAGCTTACATTATTACAGACGTTTTACGTGATGTTTTAACAAAAGGAACTGGTAAGGCTGCAGCAATCAGCGGATTAGATGTAGCAGGAAAATCTGGTACGTCCAATTTCAGCGGAGATAAAAAAGGTGTTCCAGATGTATGGTTTGCAGGGTACACAACTAACTATTCAGTAACTGTTTGGTCAGGTTATGATGACAACTCTGCTATTACAACTGCCGAAGAACGAAGTCTTCCACAACGAATCTTTAAAGAAATTATGGGAAGTATTTCAGAAGGACAGAAAACAGAAAGATTTAAAAAGCCTAATTCAGTCGTAGAAGTAACAGTTGAAAGAGGTTCTAATCCATTAAAATTAGCTAGTGAGTATACACCTGAAAATATGAAGCTAACAGAGTTATTTGTTAAAGGGACAGAGCCTAAACAAGTATCTGAGGAATATGACCAGCTAGAACTAAATGCCCCTTCTAACCTATCTGTGCAATATGATGAAATAACATCATCAGCAACATTAGATTGGGACTTCGAAGGACCTGAAGGCGAAGAAGATGTTAACGTTCAGTTTGAGGTAGCGGTCTCTATTGACAACGGTCCAAGCGAAATTTTACAAACAACAGATAAAACAGGGTTAATTGTTCAAGCTCTAATCCCTGGTAGTAAATATTTATTTACCGTTACAGCAATAGCTGAGGATGTTCGAAGTGAATCAGCTAGTGTAGAGCTAGTACTCGAAGGTATCGAAGAAGAAGATCTCGAGTCTCCTGACTCGGAGGAAGAAAAACCAGAAGATACCGAGGGCGAGAATGAAAACCAACCTGGTAACAATGGTAACAATGGTAACAACGGTAATGGTAATGGTAATAACGGTAACAATGGTAATAATGGAAACGGTAATGACGGTAATAGTGGTAATAATGGCAATGGTAACAACAACGGTAATGGTGGTAATAATGATGGTGGTCAAGAAGATGGAGGCACCGATGGAGAAAATCCTGAGGAAACCCCTGAAGACGGCACAGAAACCGGATCTACACCTTAAACTATCCGATTATTACTTAAAATGATTAAAAAAAGAACGAGGAAATGGGATTATAACCCTTTCCTCGTTTTTTAATTGTTTCTTGAATTTATAAAGTGATTTTTTATTGCTTACTTTAGTTTAAGTGTAACATCTCACAAACGAACTCGTTTCACGAAATACCAACCCTACCCTTTAAAGAGGGCACTGAAATACTTACGTTTTTATAATAAATTTGTTTTGAAAATTAAAAAAGGGTACTTTTTGTTCAAATTGAACAGAAAACATCCTTTTTCATTGCCTTATTCTTGCTCTCCTTCGTTAAGTAACTTTAGGATTCGCTTCAGGTTGACCGCAAATATGGTTGTGGCTCCTTGTATTTCCATGCCAAAAAGACTCGTGCTAATCGCTGTATCGTAGCCGTATCCACTCTTTATCCTTCTTTGTAACACCCAACTCTGAAAGGGCATATTTTACATTTTTCCACCTCAAAATTATATTTATCATTGTGCGCACCCCTGCATTTACTTTTCTTTAGTATAGCAATAAAAGAATTTTTTTGCCTGAGTACATTTTTAATAAATTCTATAGTGGATTGGAGTGCAGAGCGGTGACTCCTAGGGGATTAGCGGCCACGGCGAGCACCCGGACTGAGCGCAGCGAGGGAGAAGGCTTGCCGGGCCGCCCCCAGGAAAGCATCCGCTCGGAACGGAAAGACACGGTCTCAGGAAATAGGAGCCTTTATTCATACTCTACCTCTAAGAGTTTAAAAGTACTTTTTCAGTGCACTCGCCTTTAACATAGCCATATTTTTTTATATTTAAACTGCCCTAATCTAAAAATGCCCCATATGGACTCCCTCTCTAAGTTAGTTTAGTATCTAACTTTTAGTAGGCAGTACATATGGGGCATTGTTGAATAATTAAGGTTTTCTTGATTCCATAATAAAGCGAAGAGCAAGCTTCTTTTCCGTTTCTTTAAATAATTCATCCAGCTGTCGAAACGCCGCAAAAGTTTTATAGTTCTGTTTTATAAAAGTAAAACGTTCCTGATAGTTTAATGGACAAGTGCCATCTGCAAGGTCAATTAACTCGTTTAACAGATCAATTCCTTTTTCCATTAAATCAATAGACCCGTTATTTCTTTTTTTATAATGAGCTTGTATCTCATCTCGCATCTTTGACCACTTTGCAAAAAGTCCGACAAAGTCTTCTTTTTTAAGCTTGGACAACTTTACTCATCCTTTTTTTACCCTCTCTGCACACAGGCAGTAACGGACATTGTGGGCAATTGGGATTTTGTGCCTTGCAATGGTAGCGGCCAAAAAATATAAGCTGGTGATGTGCCTTGGACCAGGATTCAATCGGAGTCTTTTTCATTAACGTTTCCTCGACCTGTAGGACAGAGTCCTTCCATCGACATAGTCCTAATCGCTTCGATACTCTTTCGACATGAGTATCGACGGCAATGGCAGGAATGTCAAAAGCAACTGAAACAACTACGTTAGCAGTTTTGCGCCCTACTCCTGGAAAAGTAGTAAGTAGATCTCTGTCTTCCGGTACTTCTCCATTATAAAGCTCTATTAGTTGCTTACTAAGCGCTTGAATATTTTTTGCCTTATTACGATATAGGCCGATTGAACGTATGTCGTTTTGTAGCTCTTCGATTGAAACTGCTAAATAGTCTTCGGGCTTTTTATATTTTTGGAACAAATTTTTAGTTACTTTATTTACAAGCACATCCGTGCATTGCGCTGATAAAAGTGTAGCTACTAATAATTCAAAAGGATTATCGTGGACTAACTCACAATGAGCATCCGGAAACATCCTTTCCATTTCCTCTAAACAAAAATGCCATTGGGCCTTTGTAAGCAACGTTCTCCACCTACTCTCTTTCTTCTAACCAATTGTAAAAAGGAACTTTCGCCGCATCTAAGGATTGCTCCTTTGGTCTTTGCATTGGTATATGCTGTCTAAACTGAGCCGACTGATTTTCTGCAGCTTCTACTGTTTTTATATTTTTCTTTTTCCACTCGAATAATATGCGGTCTATATAGCGCAGGCTTAGCTTTTGAGATAAGACAGCCTCTTTCAAAGCTAGCCTTATTAAAGAGGCAGAATGCTTGTCCTGGTCAAACCACATTCCAATTGTTTCATATTCCATTGGAGATAACAATCTACCGAATTCAGCTTCAAATAATTTGTAAATTTCGCCTTCTTCGCCCTTCACTTCTTCGTCTTCTTTATTAAGGTTTTGTTGCTCTACGCAATCGACCAAAAGCTCCCATAAATGATTAAAATCATAGTATTCATAATGAACTCCATTTTCGTCCATATGCTGTTCAATTTGGATTAATCCCTTTTGGACAAGACGTTGTAAAATCGTCACTACTTTATGTTCGTTAAAATGTGTACGTTCCACTAAGTTTTGAGG
This sequence comes from Psychrobacillus sp. FSL W7-1493, assembly GCF_038004905.1. NCBI lineage: Bacteria > Bacillati > Bacillota > Bacilli > Caryophanales > Bacillaceae > Psychrobacillus > Psychrobacillus sp. FSL W7-1493. The sequence continues at coordinate 2,260,164 of NZ_JBBOSB010000001.1, forward strand.
GGTTGGAAAGTGGTTACCCGCTTCTCCAAAAGCGATAAGATGTAATAGCAGAATAGCTTCCTCGTCCTTGACATTAATGGCCTTGTAATGGCTAAAAAAAAGCTGGGAAATGGTTACATTTCCCTGCTCTGTCCAGATTCGGAGCCGATTTCGCTTTTGCATACTCGCACTCCCTTTCTTATATAATACGCTGTAAAAGTTTATTAACGTAAATGTTCTTTCTTTCTGATTCTTATTATGGATATAAACGGTTTAATAGTCTTGGGAATGGGATAGATTCACGTACGTGTTCTGCTCCACTTAACCAAGCTACTGTACGTTCTAATCCAAGCCCAAACCCTGAGTGAGGAACAGACCCTTGTTTACGTAGCTCTAAATACCATGCATAAGCCGATTCATCTAATTTATGCTCTGCAAGACGTTGTTTTAGTAAATCATAATCATGAATACGTTCTGATCCACCGATAATCTCACCATATCCTTCAGGAGCGATTAAGTCCGCACATAATACAACATCGTCTCTGTCTGGATGAGGCTGCATGTAGAATGGTTTAATGCCTATAGGATAATGCGTGATGAATACTGGCATATCATAGCTTTCTGCGATAGCTGTTTCATGCGGTGATCCGAAATCATCTCCCCATTCAATATCATCAAAGCCTTTCTCGTGTAAAAACTTAATTGCATCATCATACGTGATACGTGGGAATGGTGCTTGAATTTTTTCTAATTTAGAAGTGTCGCGTCCTAAACGTTCTAATTCTAATTGACAGTTTTTAAGAACAGATTGGACAATATATGCCACGTATTGCTCTTGTACTTCTAGATTCTCATCGAATTCTACAAACGCCATCTCTGGCTCGATCATCCAAAATTCAATTAAGTGACGTCGTGTTTTAGATTTTTCTGCACGGAATGTTGGTCCAAAGGAGAATACTTTTCCTAATGCCATTGCTGCAGCTTCCATGTATAGTTGTCCAGATTGAGATAAATATGCATCCTCATCAAAATACTTTGTATGGAAAAGCTCTGAAGTTCCTTCAGGAGAAGATCCAGTTAAAATTGGTGGATCCATTTTTACAAATCCATTTTCATTAAAGAATTCATATGTAGCACGAATTATTTCATTACGAATTTTCATAATTGCGTGTTGTTTTCTAGAACGCAGCCATAAATGACGGTTGTCCATAAGAAATTCAGTTCCATGCTCTTTTGGTGTAATAGGATAATCAACCGCAGCGTGAATTACTTCGATTTCTTTTACTTGTAGCTCATATCCAAAAGATGAGCGTTCATCTTTAGTTACTTCTCCAGTGATATACATAGAAGTTTCTTGAGTTAACCCTTTTGCTGTTTGGAAAATTTCTTCTCCAACAACTTCCTTTACTACTACTCCTTGTACAAAGCCGGAGCCATCACGTAGCTGTAAAAAGGCAATTTTTCCGCTTGAGCGCTTGTTCGCAAGCCAAGCCCCAAGTTTTATTGTTTCTCCGACATGGTTGGCCATATCTTTAATCATAATTTTTTTCATGTTGTCCTCCATTAGTCATAAATAAATTTTACAAATTGGATATTCTCTTCCACCAGTCGCCGTTATCAAATAATAGATAAACGTAGTTTAGATTATCCTTTGAATTGACAAAGGTAATCTCCCATACAGGGCCAACCTCTTCCACACCTAACTTAGCGTGGAGCACCTTACTTTCTTGCTCTCCATCCAAAACGATGGAGATGGCTTCTTCTTTTGATATACCCTCTTCAAAGCTTACCTCCATGATAGGCTCTTCATTTGCCTTCAGAGGGATAAAAAATGCTTTTTTGGCGCCATCTTTTGTGTTACCTATAATCGTCTGATAAGAGTCGGTACTATTATACACATAGGATTCATCAATTGTCTCCAATAAGTTATTCTTTAGTGTATAAGATTCTGCAGACGTTAAGGCTTCCTTAAATGGCTCCCGAGCCTGAGTATATATAAGAATGCTAAGGATTGCGGTTAGGCTAATTGTAAAAATAACGATAAATAATAGCCATCTTTTAAGTGCCATATTTAGGTCCTGTAAATGGTAAAGACTGCTTTTTCTTGGTCTTCTTTATCTAATGCCAATCCAAACATTAAATCCTTTTCCTTCAAAGAACGGTTCAATGCATCTACTATTTTGTATAGATCTGATTGGTATTGTACGGTGACGGTGGAGATGACTTCGATTTTGTTTTCCATATTTCTACCCGCTTTCTAATACTCATCCTTAATTAGTATACCAATTTTCTAGCTCTAAGACTATATTTTCTAGTGATACTTTCTTTACAGGTATGTTAGGAATCGCCTGTAAAAAATCAGCCCCATACGACTTAGTCTCAATTCTTCTATCTAATACGATAAATACTCCCTTATCAGCGGAGGAACGAATTAAACGACCAAATCCTTGTCTAAATCTTAGAACTGCTTCTGGTAAAGAGTAGGATGAAAATGGGTTAAGCCCGTTTCTGCTCATTAATTCTGCACGTTTTTTAAATAATGGGTCATCTGGTGATGAAAAAGGTAAACGCACCATGATCACGACAGACAGTGCCTCCCCTGGCACATCTACGCCCTCCCAAAAGCTATTGGTGCCGAAAAGTACAGATTTCGAGAAGCGTTGAAAGGATTTTAATAGACGCATTCTACTGCCAGTTGTAATCCCTTGGGCAAACAGCATATAATCTTCGAGCAGGTTAGTCTCTTGTATTAACTCAACCGTTTTTCGAAGCATATCTTGTGAGGTGAATAATACAAAGCATCTTCCGCCAGTTACTAGCACTGTCTGAACAATTGCTTCTGCCACTGACTCAATATAGTCAGATTGTGAAACTTGCTGAATATCCGGCATATCTTCAATAATTAGGAGCTCTGCCCCATTATAAAAATTAGATTCTACTTTAAATTGATGAATCGGCACACTCGAACTAAGCCCTAGCTGTGAAGTGATAAAGTATTTGTTAGATGGTACGGTCAAAGTCCCCGACGTCCAAATAATACCTCCACTATCTCTTAACGGAGCCATTGCTTCTTTTATATCCTCTTGATAATCTAATGGTCTTTTGATGATAGTAAGGCTCCCTGGCACACTCCTATTATCTAGTTCGAGCCATTTTGCTTCTTCTTCACCATCCTGAAGAAATATTTCATCCCACTCACTTACTTTAATCTCTAGCTCCCGTAGCCAATATTCCCACTCATTTACGATAACTATTAATTGAGGGTCCAATAGGTTTTTCTTGGACGAGCCAACATATGGCTTTGTGGAATATATAAACGTCTGCAGATTTTTAGCTACTTTGATAAAATATGATTTATCTAGTTCTAACTCTTCCATCGTATTCGTACGTTTCGTACTTTTAGATTTATGAGGGAAGCTTTGTATAGAAGAAATGATGTGAGACATAGCGAGATCAAACGACTCTACAACATTTACAAAAAGCTTCTCTATGCGGAGTCGTACGGATAAAGAGACGTTTATAAGCGACAGTTTGTAAAGTAGATGATCGGTATCTAACGTTCCAAATTGGCCTAAAATATACTTCCAATTAGTATAGGAAAAAATACGTTCTTTTCGAGAAATACTAGCATGGATCATTTGATGTGCTTCATCAATGATAGTTGCACAGCCATTCTCTAAAAGTTTAACTTCTCTATCCTTGTCTGCTATGATCATAGAATGATTCGTCACAAGTATATCGCAATCCTTACTCCGAAGAAGTGCTCTCTCATAAAAGTCAATTCCTTTTACGTCGTTTATCATCTTCTCAGAGGTTCTTCTTATTTTATCAACAAAGAGTAAACCACCTCCAGAGACATTAAGCTCAGAAAGATCACCCTCCTCTGTCATAGTAAGCCAAACTAAAATCTGCATGATAGTGAAGGTTTCATCATATGACTCGTCATCTTGCTGAAGATGCTCCCAAAAACGATAAAGGTCAATATAGTGGTTAATCCCTTTTAGTTTAGCTACTCGAAGATTTATATTCAAAATGTCATGAAGCTTCGGTATTTCCTCATTTATTAGTTGATCAATAAGATTAGTAGTGTAGGTACTAATAATAATTGGCTTTCCTTGCTCTATTCCATAAATAGCAGCAGGGATTAAATACCCTAATGTTTTACCTATCCCAGTCTCGGCCTCACATACTATTTCTCTAGATTCGGACAGCGCTAGGTGAATTCTATCCATAAGCTCAAATTGGCCAGTTCTTTCCTCCAGCTTTAAACTTCCTTGTTGGAATAACTGCTTCTTTTCGTCGAAAGAGCTTGGGTAAACTAGCTCACTTTGCGTTGGAAGAGGCTCATCTCTTTCATATTGTAAAGGGATCCCTCGATATTCTAAATAATCCTTTGAGTCATACATTTTTCTTTTCATCGTCAGCACTTCAAAAAATATAAGAGCTAGATTGGATTTTAATTGAAAGGATCTCTTATGTAAAAGTTCTATTGTTTTCATTGGCAGCGTTTGTAGCTGATCAAAACATTTCAGCAGTAAATAAGCTGTAGCCTTCGCATCGTCATCTGCTCGGTGGGCAGATTCAAGCTCTATATGTAGCTCATTTGCTATATCCTGAAGTTTATAACTATAAATATTAGGAAACATCAGCTTTGCAAATTCCACTGTATCAATCGATTTACAAACTAATTTAGGTAATCCTACACGTTTTAGCTCCTGCTGAAGAAACGTTAAGTCAAAGTTCGTATTATGAGCAACAAAAATATGATCTTGCAACATTTCCAACACTTTTGGGGCAATCTCTTCAAATCTAGGAGCATCCTTGACATCTTCTTCCTTGATGTTAGTTAGATCCTGAATAAATAGAGGAATTTGTTTTTGCGGATTTACAAACGTATTAAAGGAGCCCGTTATTTTATTATTTTCTATAAAAACAATTGCAAGCTGAATAATTCGGTCACCATTGGCAGATGAATGGCCTGTTGTTTCAATATCGACAACTGCATATTTATGATTTTCCAACACACTTCATCTCACCATCATTAAAATTAAAAGCATTCTAACAAGCGCTCGAGCACTGCTTTTTAAAAATTGTACCACATTACTTTATTAGAAACGAAATATATGTAGGACTTAAAAAAAATTAAAATTATTATCCCTACTTCTTTCATTCTCAAATAAACAATTCAAATCCTATTTAGACGAAAAAATGTGCAGATCTAGCTTGTTAGAGAGAAAGTTGCAATAGCAATAAAAAACAAAGCCCCGGAAATTTTACGATTGGTAAAATTTCCGGGGACTTTTGAAATCCAGGGGCTTTTTTCTCCAGCCACCTCCATGTGCAATTATTACATGACTGTTGCTTCTGGCTCGTAGTTGATAATTTGGTTAATCGTATTATCTGAGTTCATAATTCCTACTGTTGGACGATGGTTTTTTGCTTCTTCATTCATTACGTATGCATAAGACAAGATAATTACTATATCTCCACGTTGAACAAGGCGTGCTGCAGCTCCATTTACACAAATTACACCGCTTCCACGTTCTCCTGCGATAATATATGTTTCAAAGCGTGCCCCATTATTGTTATTGACAATATGAACCTTTTCATTTGGCAGCATTCCTACTGCATCCAGGATATTTTGGTCAATTGTAATACTGCCTACATAGTTTAAATCCGCCTCAGTGACTACTGCTCGGTGAATTTTACTGTTTAACATCATTCTTAACATTATTACTGCACTTCCTTCATATTAACTATTATATTATCAATTAATCTTGCTTTTTCAAAAAATACGGCAGCTGCAAATAAGACTTCTTCTGTGTACTCGTTTACAGGTTGTAGTGTTGGATAAGCCAAAGCCTCCAGGTAATCTATTTTACCAGATGTGTTTTCAATTATATATTGTTTAGCTTCAGCAATAGCCTTTTGTACATCCCCCGTGCGATGCACGTTCTCTTTTGCCAGCGTAAGCGCCTTGTAAATATGAGGGGCAACTTCACGTTCTTGCGCGCTAAGAAATACATTTCGCGAACTTTTAGCCAATCCATCTTCTTCACGTATAGTTGGAACAGCAACTATTTCTAGCGGGAAATTGTATGCTTCAACAAACAGCTTAATAATCGCAAGCTGCTGAGCGTCCTTTTGTCCAAAATATGCCTTTGTAGGTTGAACTAAATGAAATAGCTTAGATACTACTTTTAGTACACCATCGAAGTGACCTGGACGTGTGGAACCACATAGCTTGGTAGAAATATCACCGGCATGTATCGTAATCCCACTTTCAAAAGGATACATTTCATCAGGCGTTGGAACAAATAGTAAATCTACTCCAGATTCTACAGCAATCTTTGTATCTCGTTCAATATCTCTTGGATATCTATCTAAATCTTCATTTGGTCCAAACTGTGCTGGATTTACAAAGATACTAGCAACTACGAACTCGTTTTCTGCTCGAGCTCTAGTAAGTAGTGCTTGGTGGCCTTCGTGTAGATACCCCATCGTTGGTACAAAACCAATAGAGTGTTGTTTATGTTTTGCAATAATTGCTTTAAGTTCATCAATCTTTTGTACTGTTTGCATGGCTAGGATTACCTCCGTATAGTTGGTTTAGTTGATCATCCTTCATGGTGAAAGAATGCTCTGTAGCAGGGAATGCACCATTTTTAACTTCTTCTACATACTTCTTAATACCGCTTAAAATAGGTTCCCCCACATTCGCATATTCTTTTACGAACTTCGGTATATGATGAGATCCATACTTAACCAAGTCATGGAATACTAATACTTGGCCGTCCGCAGTCGAACCAGCTCCTATTCCTATCGTTGGTACCATGAGAGCACTCGATATTTGCTCTGTTAGCTGATAAGGGATACACTCCAACACGACAGCACAAGCTCCCGCCTGCTCACATTTTTTGGCATCTTCAATTAGTTTTTGCGCAGCTTCCGCAGTTTTCCCTTGCACTTTATATCCACCCAGAACTCCTGCAGATTGAGGTAACAATCCTAAATGAGCGACTACCGGTATACCAGCAAATGTCAGCTTTTCAATTACAGGTATAATTGCTCCTGCTCCCTCTAGCTTTACAGCCTGTGCACCCGTCTCCTGCATTAAACGAACTGCGTTAGAGAGCGACTGATCGATATTTCCGTGATATGTTCCAAATGGCATATCCACAACTAAAAATGTATTCGGTGCTCCTCTTCTAGCAGCTTTACCATGATGAATCATATCATTCATCGTAACTGTTACGGTAGAATCGTACCCTAGCACTACCATCCCAACTGAATCCCCTACCAAAATCATATCGACATTAGCTTCTTCAGCAAATTTGGCTGTTGGGAAGTCATAAGCTGTGATCATAGAAATCTTTTCTTCATTACTTTTCATTTTCAAAAAATCACTCGTTGTTTTCATCCATTTCCCTCCTTATAAAATTATTACCTCGGTCTAGCACATAAGCTTACCTTTGGTAAAATAGAAGAGAAAACCAAATATAAAGCCCTTCAATCCTAACTTGGACAGAAGGGCAGAAAATTTAAATTCATCGGTTTTCTCCGTCCCTGTCATTCATAGATCAAGGCAGACTATTTAATTTAAAAAAGTAACTTACCGGTGTAGTTCTAAAAAGATACTACCCTTCGCATACAGAATAACAGAATTAGACGAAAACGTCCAAATTAAATTTTGAGTAAATCAATATCAGCCGAATAAATACCTTTTATTTCTCCATTATCTAATTGAAGCTGCAAAGCTCCATCATTAGTAATGCCAATAGCCTGTCCCTCAATTGTATCCCTAAGAGTAGTAGCTCTAATCCTATTGCCAATAGTACAGTTATAGCTCTCCCAAATGAGTTTAATAGGTTCAAAACCTAGAGTGATGTACATATCACTATATTTTTCTAGATAAAATAGAACTTTGGCAGCTAGGAGAGCTCTGTCTACATGTTCTCCAGTTTCCAACTTTAAAGAAGTGGCAATAGATTCCAAAGGTCCTTCAAAGGATTCTGATGTCTGATTTACATTGATACCCATTCCAATAATAATAGCTTGTACACGGTCCATATCTGACTGAAGCTCGGTAAGGATGCCAGTCACTTTCTTCCCATTAATGAGCAGATCATTAGGCCATTTAATGCTTGGCACACAGGTTGTAGTATCTTCTATTGCTCTGGCGATTGCTACAGCAGCTACTAGCGTAAACTGTGCAGCAAATTGAGGACTAATATTAGGTCGGAGTATGAGACTCATCCAGATCCCCTTTCCAGCTGAAGATTCCCAAGAACGGTCTAGTCTACCACGACCAGCAGTCTGCTCCTCTGATACTACTAACGTTCCATGAGCGACACCCTCTCTCGCTTTGTTTGTAGCAATCGTCTGAGTAGAATCACAAACCGGATAATATATAATATTTTTACCTAGTTCTTTTGTTTCGAGATGAAGTGAAATACGTTCACTAGCTAAAGTATCCGGCATCTGTTTAAGAATATAGCCTTTTTTCTTTATAGCTTCAATTTCGTAGCCTTCTTCTCCAAGTCCTTTAAGATACTTCCATACCATCGTTCTAGAAATCTCTAGTTCTTCTGCGAGTGCTTGACCAGAAATTGGGTCTCCCTTTGCAGCCTGGAGTCTCGAAATAATTCTTTCTTTAATTGATATACTCACGAAAAAACCATTCCTTTATCTGTGCTCTGTCGTTTTTTAGTTCTTCGTTCAAAATCATTATTGTTAACTTATCTAAAGCTTCTTTAATCCAAGGGCCTCTTTTTTCCTGCTTCCATTCCATTAAATCATTGCCACTAACTACTACATCTCGCTTAGACGAAATAGCTAACTTCTTTTTTTCTTCTCTCAAGATCTCTGGGGTATATGAATGCTCGATATTAAATAGGACCCTTCCATAGCTCGCTGCTGCAATCAATACTTCATCCGAAAACTGAAACAGCTCCACAGAATCCCAGCTCCCATTATTCAAAGATTCCACAGCACGGAGCACTTCCTTGACGTGTTTTTTTTCTAAATTGGAGCATTTAAAGGCAGAAAGTAGCTCAGTATGGTTAGAATCTTTATTCATTAATATGAAAAATGCCCATCCATTTGCTTTCATCCCAAAGCTATTAAAATCTCCCCATTTAGAGATTGAATCTACCCAATTCCCTACGAAATGTTGAGATATTCCAGTCGAAACAAACAAATCCATTCCTTTGGAGGGGTAATTACTAACCCAAATTTTCTCTAGCTCTACTTTTACTCTCTCTATAGAGATATGACTGATTAAAGGATGAAGCTCTTTGATGGCAGCTTGTGTCGAGCTATCTAAGGTGAAATTTAATTGTGCTGAAAAACGTATAGCTCGTAGCATCCTAAGGGCATCCTCGGAAAACCGTTCCTTTGGATTCCCTACTGCCTTGATCGTACCTTTTTCTAAATCGGAACTTCCTCCGAAGAAGTCGATTAACTTATCTTCTTTAGTTAAAGCCATCGAGTTAATCGTGAAATCACGTCTCTTTAAGTCTTCCTTAAGCGTATGAACAAATTTAACTTCATCCGGTCTTCTATGGTCACTATACGTAGTCTCCGATCGAAAGGTTGTAACTTCAATTGGTTCTGATAAAACAACAAGAACAGTTCCATGTTCAATTCCCACATCAATGGTATGTTCAAATAATTCTTTTACTTGTTGTGGTAAAGCATTAGTTGTTATGTCTACATCGTTAGCTTGCACACCTCTCACGAAGTCTCTTACTGCTCCACCAACCACGTATGCTTCGAAGCCAGCATTTTCAAGTACGGAGATTACTTTATAAGCATCTGGCCATCGATTTTTCATTTATTTTTTCGCCACTCTTTCATACATCTTTTCATATTGCTCTACTATTTGCGAGGAGCTAAAACGTTCCTTTACGATTTGGACTGCCCTTTCCTTTAACTGGTTATGTAAATGAGGATCCTTCAATATTTTCAGACCATATTCGGCAACACTGTCTATATCTCCAAGAGGTACCAAATATCCATTTTCACCAGGTATTATTACTTCAGGTATACCACCGACGGCAGTTCCAATACATGGAACCTCACAAGCCATTGCCTCCAGTAATACTAAACCAAATGACTCTTTTTCAGATAACAGTAGCATCAGATCAGAAATAGAATATAGCTCTGAAACATTTTCTTGTTTTCCAAGAAAAAGAACGTCTTTCTCAATTGGCTTACCCTTCACATATTCCATCACTGGATGCTTTTCTGGACCATCCCCTACTAATAGGAGTTTTGCTGGGACTTCTTTATGCATTAATTCGAAGCTTTTTACAACATCCGGAACGTGCTTGACTTTCCTAAAATTGGATACATGGATGACAACCTTTTCATTCTCTTTAATGCCTAATAATTCTTTTAGGTTGTTTGCATCCTTTTTGTGATACTCTCTTTCATCCACAAAATTATATATCGTCTCAATATCTTTTTTGGTCGTAATTAGCTCTCTAGTTTGTTTCACTAACGATGTAGAGACGGCTGTAACGACATCCGACTTTTCAATTCCATACTGAATGGCTCCCGTCAACGATGAATCATAACCTAGAACTGTAATGTCTGTCCCATGCAAAGTTGTAACAATTCCAATATCAGAATTAGCCATATCCTTAGCAAGGATTGCGCAAACCGCATGTGGTATTGCATAGTGGACATGGAGAACATCTAAGCCCTCATCTTGAATTACTTCAGCCATTTTATTAGCCAAAGCAATATCATAAGGGGCATACTGGAATACAGAGTAACTATTTACCTCCACCTGGTGGAACGTAATAGTTGGATAAATTTTGTTTAAACGAAAGGGAACACTAGATGTGATGAAATGGATCTCATGCCCTTTTTCAGCAAGCATTTTTCCTAGCTCAGTAGCTATAACTCCGGAACCACCAACAGTAGGATAGCAAGTGATACCTATTTTTAGTTTACGCATGTATATGTCCTCTTTTCTTTATCTACCCCGACGTTCTTCTAAAAGACGCCAGTCTAGAAACCCCTCTTCGATTCCTTTAAGGAGAATTTCAGCAGTACCCATATTAGTTGCCAATGGGATTTGATAAACGTCACAAAGGCGGATTAAAGCAGTAACATCCGGCTCGTGAGGCTGCGCTGTAAGGGGATCACGAAAGAAAATAACCATATCCATTTCATTATTAGCGATAGCAGAACCAATTTGTTGGTCTCCGCCTAGTGGACCTGATTTATACCTAAAAACAGAGAGACCGACCTCATTTATAATCCGTGTACCTGTTGTACCAGTAGCAAATAACTCATGCTCTTCAAGAATAGGCTTATATGCTGTTACAAATTGTATTAAATCCTCTTTTTTCTTATCGTGAGCCACCAATGCGATTCTCATCACGTTTTCCTCCTATAAAATAATCTCTTCTAATCCATATATTAATTTATTTTGACACATTACTTCTTTAATAGACAATACCACACCAGACATAAAAGAGCCTCTATTGAATGAGTCATGTCTCAATGTTAATAGTTGACCGTCTCCACCTAATAACACCTGTTGGTGAGCGATTAAGCCTGGCAGTCGAACACTATGAATTCTCATACCTTCAAAATTCGCCCCTCTTGCTCCAGGAAGGATTTCTTCCTCCTGTGGATGTCCTTGCGTTGCCTCTGTTCTAGTGTTTTGTATCATTTGAGCAGTTTTAATAGCAGTGCCCGAAGGTGCATCTATTTTTTCGTCATGATGCATTTCAATAATTTCTACGTCCGGTAAATACTTTGCAGCAGTTTGAGCAAATTTCATCATTAATACTGCACCAATAGAAAAGTTAGGTGCAATGATACAGCCAATTTGTTTTTCTTCCACTAAATTCCTAATACTATCTAGTTGTGCATCAGAAAATCCAGTCGTTCCAACTACAGGTCTTACACCATATTCTAATGCTGTTATTGTATGGTCATATACAGCAGACGGAACTGTCAAATCCACTAAAACATCTGGAGCAGTTTCTTCAATTAATTCAGTTAGGGATGTAAAGATAGGTATATTATCTCCTAGAGTTTCTTCATGTTTTTTAGAATCTAGTAGTCCAACCAATAAAAATTCTGCATTTTTAATAACAGTACTAACTGCTTCTCTTCCCATTTTCCCTCTTGGTCCTGCTATAGCTACTTTAATCACCATAGTTAGTCCTCCTTTTTAGTCCAGCGATCTTTATCTCGAGTGTTATATTTATGTAAAACTTTTTGTAAGGCATCTTCTAAATCTATGCCCTCAGAGTTAGCCAGACAGATTAACACAAAGAAGAAGTCTCCCATTTCATCAGCTAATTCTTTTTGTACTTCCGTATGCTTCTTTTTCTTAGTACCATACTTATGTTGTACCTCTCTCGAAAGCTCACCTAGCTCCTCTGTTAATCTTGCTAGAAGCTCCATAGGAGGAAAATAACCTTCTTTAAATTGGTTTATGTATGTATCAACTTCTTGTTGAAGCATATTTAATGATTTTGTTTCTTTCATTAATCTCACTCTCCTTCATTCATCGTAATAAAAATATAAGGGTGTTGTCAAAAGCAAAAAAATAATATAGATTTAGTATGGACTATAAAATGAGGTGGTACAATGGGGATTGGTTTAAAATTAAAGAATATATTAATGATTATTTTAGGTTCTGCAATATTTAGTTTCGGCTTTGTACACTTTAATATGCAAAACGAACTAGGGGAAGGCGGCTTTTCAGGAATAACATTAATTTTGTACTTTGTCTTTCATTTAGATGTATCTGTAATGAATTTAGTATTAAATATACCTATGTTTATTTTGGGTTGGAAGCTTTTAGGTAGGAGAGTGTTCTATTATACATTAATCGGAACCTTTTCTGTTTCCGTATTCCTGAAAATTTCCCAAATCTACGAAATTCAGCTAGGAATTAATGATGATTTATTTTTAGCCTCTCTTTTTGCTGGTGTGTTTATCGGTGTTGGTTTAGGTATTATCTTCCGAGCTGGCGGAACGACTGGTGGCGTTGACATTATTGCTAGACTAGCTCAAAAGTATCTTGGTTGGAGTATGGGTAAAACCATGTTTATGTTTGATGCCGTGGTTATCATGGTTTCTTGGTTAACCTTCTTAGATATTCGTTCTATGATGTATACGCTTGTAGCAGTATTTGTAGGCGCACGTGTAATTGACTTTGTTCAAGAAGGTGCATATGCTGCTCGTGGAGCATTTATAATTTCTGACCATCAGGACGCTATTGCAAATAGGATTACAAATGAAATGGATCGTGGGGTTACCGTCTTAAAAGGATACGGACATTATACGAAAAAAGATCGTGAAGTATTGTATTGTGTCATTTCTAAAAATGAAATTATCCGTTTAAAAACGATTATAGCTTCTGTTGATCCGCATGCCTTTGTTTCGGTAACAGAAATGAACGATGTCATGGGCGAAGGCTTTACGTTAGATGAACAAAAAAAACCGTTGCTTTAAATTATGAAAGAGCATGCTCACACTTCTACAGTGTAAGCATGCTCTTTTGTTAAGAATTGTTGTTATTCATTAGGCTATGTTAAAGGGTAGGGTTGATTTATAATCCAAAGAAATCTTAGATCAGAGAGTAGAATTGATTTCCGCCCCAGCCGGACGCTTTCCGTGGGGTGAGCGATAAGCCATCACCCGTCGCTAACGCGCGCGGTTGTGATGACTTATCTGTCTCACTCATCCCACTGGAGTCGCCGTCTTCGCTCCAATCAATAAATGGGAACAGCTTTAGCATTGATAAAGAACTAATAAATTTACTCGCATAAACAAAGCTAAAAAACTGTCACCAACCCCATTTTCATCATCTATTTATGTTCTTAATAGCCATTTGAAAGTTCAATTGTTTATGTTTACAGTCACTATAAAAAGGAATTGTTAGTCAAAATCAACCAATAACTTTAACAAAGCTATTCATTAAAAGAGACTATCTCAACAAGCTAAGATAGTCTCCTTTGTTTTATAAAATTCTGAAGCTATGGATAAATTGAGTTTATCGCCTTGCCCCTCGGGGTCAAATGGTAAAAAGCTCCGGTGGCTGAGGAACTGCCTCCTCGCTTTTCTCCATTTGCCTGTCGGGGCAGACATAGGCGCTTGCGCTTTTCTTGATGTCTAGCTTCAGCGCCTTACCCCTCGGGGTCAAATGGATAATAGCTCCGGTGGCTGAGGAACTGCCTCCTCGCTATTCTCCATTTGCCTGTCGGGGCAGAGACAGGCGCTTGCGCTTTTCTTGTTTATTCGCTTCTTGACATTCCTGTATAGATTAATACTAAACGTAATAATTCTAATACGGCAACTGCTGCTGCTGCAACGTATGTTAATGCTGCTGCACTTAATACTTTTTTAGCGTGACGCTCTTCTTCGTTTCTAATTACTCCTAATGAAACCATTTGGTTCATAGCACGACTAGAAGCATTAAACTCTACAGGAAGTGTAACGATTTGGAATACAACCCCCATAGCAAGAAGAATGATACCTAATAACAGCATATTAGTAGAAGTAGCAAAGATACCAATCATGATAAATACCCATGAGGCATTGGAAGAAATATTAGCTACTGGTACTAACTTGTGTCGTAATGTTAAGAAAGAGTATGCCTCTTTATGTTGAATCGCATGACCAACTTCATGGGCAGCTATTGCAGCTCCAGCTACAGAAGCCTCATGGTAGTTATGGCTAGATAAAGCTACTATTTTCGTCATTGGGTTATAATGATCACTCAAAAACCCGCTACTTTCCACTACCTTAACTTCATATAAACCATTCTCATCTAATATTCGTCTAGCTACTTCTGCACCAGTCATTCCTGAAGTGGAGCGGACTTTGGAATATTTCTTATAGGTACTTTTTACTTTCATTTGTGCGTATAGTGGCAACAATAAAATTATCGCAAAATAAACGATATACATTCCCAACAGAAATTCCCCCTCTCGATATCTAATTAATATTTTATATGCTATTTACCTTGCAATCAACTGATACGATTTGTCCTTTTCTGATATACGACATACGATAAGAGAATACACGCAATCGATAACCAGAAGGTAAAATAGCCTATATTACTAGCGTACTCACTTAGGCTTCTATACGTAGGCATTTGACCAAATACATAGTCTATCACATCATTGTGGAGCGTCCAAATGGCTGCGATCACAATATGGACAAATTTAAATCGGTAAAAAGGAATATATAGAATAGCTTGAAGTGCCATAGCAAAATGTGAGCCTACTAGCATCCAGCCCATCCAGCCTATATCTCCAGTTTCTACTAACGTCCATAAATTCATAACAACAGCCCATAGTCCGTATTTCACAAGTGTAATAAGCGCTAAAGCTTCTATTAGTTTCCAGTTTTTATTCATTAGCCAACCTAAAAGAGCAAGTGTAAAAAATAGACTCGCCGTTGGACTATCCGGTACAAATATTAGAAATTTTGTTTCAGTAACAGATAATTGGCCATTATACCAATAATATCCATAAATTGTTCCGATTAGGTTTACGTAAAATAACAACCACATGAATGATTTATTGTAGAGCAACAATTTTATATGCGTCATCATATATATTTCCCATACTCCCCTATTTTATTATAACTAGAATAACTATAATTTTTTGTGAAGAATTTGTAAAATTTCATTAAAGGAATAATTGCTAAAAAAAGAGAGTCAGTTACCTGACTCTCTTTTTTTGGATTATTCTGCTGGTTGTAAAGTTGTGATAAACTCAGCAAGCTGTTGTAATTCCTCTTCCGTTCCTTGGAATGTGCCACCTGGCATAGTTCCAATCCCTTCATGAGCAATTTCAACGATTTCTTCAGCTGTATATTCTAAACCAATAAGTGGTTTACCTATACCGCCTTCAAAAGCATTACCGTGACAACCTATACATGATGAGCCCTGATATATTTCAAATCCAGGAGCAGTTTCATCAATTTCTACAGCCACTTCTTCTCTAATTTCACCTTGTGCTTTAGCAGCTTCCCAGTCGTGGTTAGCTACAGATTCCCAAGTTAAGAAAATAATTGAAGCGATAGCTAAAAGCATGAAACCAGTTGGTAATGGACGTTTCCATGGGCTTCTTTCCTTGCTTGTATCTAAGAATGGTACTAGTAAAAGTGCTCCGAAAGCAAGACCTGGCATAACGATTGCTCCAATGATGTTGTATGGTCCAGAAGCAAATTCGTATTTTAATAATTGATATAAAAATAGGAAATACCAGTCAGGTAAAGG
Source organism: Psychrobacillus sp. FSL W7-1493 (assembly GCF_038004905.1). NCBI lineage: Bacteria > Bacillati > Bacillota > Bacilli > Caryophanales > Bacillaceae > Psychrobacillus > Psychrobacillus sp. FSL W7-1493. Next base: position 2,276,407 of record NZ_JBBOSB010000001.1, read on the forward strand.
AATATAAGCTGTGTCCGTTGGATCAGCTGGTCGCTCTAACGGCGATGGATGTGCAACTGTCAATACTAAATAACCGACTAAAAATACTGCTCCGACTAACCATTCTTTTAGCAAGAAGTCAGGCCAGAAAGCTTCTGTTTTACCTGGATACTCAGAATAGTCTTTAGGAGTTTTCTTTTTACGGCTAGAAGGATCCGTTACACGAGAATCTCCAACAAATTTCAAACCTTTTCCGCGATGCATATTGTCCCCTCCTTTTAAGAATTATCTGTTCCACTTACCCATTATAGTGGTCCAGAAATACCTTGACGACGAATCATGATAAAGTGAGCTGCAAGTAAAGCAAAAAGAGCAGCCGGCAAGAAGAATACATGAATCGCGAAGAATCTTGTTAATGTTTGTGCACCGATGATTGTCTCATCACCAGCTAATAATGTTTTGATCATGCCACCGATAACCGGTACAGATGCGGCAATTTCAATACCTACTTTTGTAGCGAACAATGCTTTCATGTCCCAAGGAAGTAGGTAACCTGTAAATCCTAAACCTAACATAACAGCGAAGATTAATACTCCGACCATCCAGTTTAGTTCACGAGGTTTTTTGTAAGAACCAGTAAAGAATACACGTAAAGTATGTAAGAACATCATAACAATTACAAGAGATGCTCCCCAGTGATGCATTCCACGCACGATTTCACCGAATGCTACTTCATTTTGAAGGTAGTAAACTGATTCCCATGCATTCTCGATATCCGGTACATAATACATTGTTAAGAACATACCAGATAGAATTTGAATAACTGTAATGAAGAACGTTAATCCCCCGAAACAATAAACAAATGCTGAGAAATGATGTGCAGGGTTTACGTGTTCTGGTACTTCATGGTCTGCAATATCACGCCATATAGGTGTAATATCAAGACGTTCATCCACCCAATCATAGATTTTATTAAGCACTGATGTCGTACCCCCTTACATTAAACTAATGTGTTAGTTATAGCTTTTCCAATTTCTAAGAAACCGTTATTTTCACGTACTTCAAATTGATCCAACGGACCTAGAGGTGGTGTTTTTGCAACATTCTGTCCGTTTTTCTCGTAACGGCCTGCGTGACATGGACAGAAAAATTGATTTTTGTGTGCTGGGTCACCTTCCCAGTTAACTGTGCATCCTAAGTGTTTACATACTGGAGACAATGCAATAATGCTATCTCCTTCTTTGTAAACCCATGCAGCGCTAGTTACATCAGACTTGTACCAGGCATCTACCTGCTCGAAAGTAAAGTCTACTCGTTCAGGAACCTCAGTAAGGTCTGCAATCTTCTTCTCAGTCAGTACATAATCTCCACCTTCTGATTTTTGCAATACAGGATCAACTGCAAAACGTACCATTGGCATAAGCATACCTGCTGCCATGAATCCGCCAACACCTGTTAATGTATAACTTAAAAATTGGCGTCTTGATACTTTATTGTTACTCATCCTTTTCCCCCCTCTAACTTAAAGGTCAGTCCAATGGACATACTTGCTTGAATTAATAATACTAGGACATTTCAATGATATATCAATAAAAAAGGAAGGTCAATAATTCCTGCTACGAATTATGAACTTTGTGAACAAATAATGAAACATATTGTCACTAATTCGCCCACTTATTCGCAAAACGAGGGATTAATTGTCTTAATTGATCCTCCAATACGGATAATTTCATTTTTTGATCCATGGAATCAAGTGGTATTGATGGGAACCACAGGACATTTTGTTCCTCTCCCATTGTACTCCACTCTCTGTCAGAAGTAACGTAAAAGATATGTTTAAATCCAGCTTTTTTAAATTCTTCATTCCAAGCCTCCAATAATGATAGCTTGTCCTGAGATCCTGTATAAGAGAAGGAAGGAAATAAAACGATCCTTCCTTTGAACTGATTTTCAATTGTATTTGCTAGCGACAAAGTAAAATCTGCAGCTGAGGCAGCAAATGGAAATCCATGCTCTGAACCATCTATTAATATAAGTGGGACTATCGCTGTGTCAATATATTCTTTTTGTGCTTGAAAAACTGTGCTATCTTTTCCGTTCCAATGCATGTTATCTCTCCTATTTTTCTCTATACGGTAGATTTTTCCATAGTGCGGAAAGTTCGAGAAACTTTTCTTTATTATTATCATCAATTGCTTGATCAATCTGTTTTTTTAGTTGTTCGGCCTGAAAAGATTGCAAGCTTTCGGTTAAAATATCCTCTGCAATTAGCTTATCTTTTTCACTAATATGCAGATATTTGGGCATATACGGGTTTTCTTCTAATACTGCTAAATACTCGGGACTTGGGGGCAGTGTTTGAAAGTTCAATTGTATATACATCTCTTCATCTGGGTTTAAGCGAAGATCGTGAAAAGATTTTTCAGCATCTGCTGTCATGATACTACCTTTATAAAATCTAAAAGGTATTCCGGAGGATGTAGTAACAGACATAATCATAGCTCTTGGACAATAATGGGCTTCCTCCACAAAGTGTACATTGTTCAACATTGTTTCGTGGCTTATTAAGTAATTTAAAATCCACACACATTCTCTTCTCTTCATTTGATACTTTTTCAGAAACCAACGGACAAATTCTTTTTTCTCACCAACTGAAACAGAAGCAGTCACATAACCTCTCCTTCCTATCATTATTCCATCATGTCAAACCATTCACTGTTTTCTGGCTGAAGCTCTTGTAATATCAAAATAATTTCTCTTGCTTCTTCACGTTTACCATCTTCTAAAAGGAAGTATAAGTACTTTTCCAAAAATGCTGCATCCTCTTTATGTTCAGTATATGCAAGCTTATAAAATTCGTATGCTTTTTCATACATTTCTAACCGCTCATATGCTGAGGCTAAAAGGGGATACATAGAAGACATCTCAAATTGCTCTTGCTTTAAGGTTTCATAGAGGTCAATTAACTCCTCATCCATTTCCTCCTGGGAGAACAAGGAAGAAAGTATGTAAATAGCATCCATGTACTCAGGGTCTAATGCGATTGCTTCCTGAAGAAAACCTTCTGCTTCTTTCACTCTACCCAATTTTAGAGAAATTTTACCTGCAAATAAATAATATTCTTTTTCAAATTCATCTCTAGCGATTCCATCTGTAATAGCACTCAGTGCTTCCTCATTCTTTTCAAGCATAGCGTATGTTTCCGCTAAAAGCATATAGCCAGAGAAGAAATCTGGGTCTATTTCTAAAAGATGATTTAAATGTTTTGCAGCCGTTTCATACTGTCTAACTTGGAAAAATGCATATCCTGCCTGAAAAAGAACCTCTGGTGCAGCTTCCTTTTGAAGGGCCTCTGTATAATAAGGGATAGCCTCTTCATACGCTGCTCCAGCACTATAGATTTCAGCTATTTTTAATGAAAGATCCACTCCTTGCAGCTCACTTTTAGAAGCTAAAAGATCTTCCATAAGTCTCGCAGCCTCTAAATACCGTCCAGTTTCAAATAAAAGTTCTCCTTTTGCATATTGCAAAAGTGGCTCTCCCGGTAATAGAGCGATTGCTTCTTCTATTTTATGTTCGGCAACCTCATATAAACCAATCATTTGATAATAATCAGCTAATGTAAGTAAGGCCTGTGGATAGGACTCGCTGTTCTTCTCTATATTACTTAGCATTTCCAAAGCATCGTCCTCTTTATTCAATTCTAAAAATAATTGTGCGAGGTCTATTTTCAGTTGGTCTTCCTCTGGAAATAAAAAGTTTAAATGCTCTAACGTTTTTATTGCCTCTTGTATAAAACCATATTCTGTTAATAAGTCTGCTAATCCATACTGCTCGTCAGGATTTTCCTCTAGTAAGAAAGCATCTACCATGCCATCAAGCTTTTCTATATCTCCATCCTCCATAACTCGGATAAAGGGAATCATTTTTTCCATAACATCACCATTCCTTCTCTACTATTTAATCGTACAAGAACTTTGAAGGTTGAACAAGAAAAAGACTCTCCTTGATCAGGAGAGTATGGGAAATTTATTTATTTTATGACATTTTCTAAGTGTTCAAAGAAATTTGGATAGGAAACGGCTATACATTCCTGATTATCAATTGAAACTATACCATCGGTTACTAACGCAGCAATAGCTGCCATCATTCCAATACGATGATCTCCGTATGTAGAAAGTTCGCCACCATGCAATGGAGTTGGCCCCTCAATGACCATTCCATCTTCTGTTGGATTAATATTCGCTCCAAGCTTTCTCAGTTCATTGACCACGGCATCAATACGATTAGTTTCTTTTACCTTTAACTCCTCCGCGTTTTTAATAATTGTTTTACCTTTAGCTTGTGTGGCAAGAAGTGCTATTACTGGTATCTCATCTATTAACCTTGGAATGAGATCTCCGCCAATTTCAGTTCCTACTAAATTAGAAGTTTCTATCGTCAACGTACCGATTGGCTCGTGACTTGCATTATTTTGTGTCTCAATAGTTAATGTGGCACCCATTGCTTTTAGCACATCTATAATTCCTGTACGGGTTTCGTTCAACCCAACATTAGTTAGCACAAGCTTACTATCTAAAGCGATAGCCCCAGCAACTAAGAAAAATGCTGCAGAAGAAATATCACCAGGGACTACAACGTGTGCTCCTGTTAGCTTTTGTCCACCCTGAAGGCTAATTACATTGTCTTTTACTGAAATTTCTGCTCCGAAATGCTTGAGCATCTTTTCTGTATGATCTCGAGTGGTTTCTAGCTCTTCTACAACAGTCTCTCCTTCTGAATTTAGAGCAGCTAGCAATATAGCAGATTTCACTTGAGCACTGGCTACAGGCATTTTATAATGAATCGCTTTTAGGGTTGTCCCCTCTACGGCAATAGGGGTGTATTGTCCATTCGCTCGACCTATTAGCTTGGCCCCCATTTGCTTGAGCGGCTCTGTGACTCGCTTCATTGGTCGTTTTTGAATAGACTCGTCGCCTATTAACACAGAAGAAATACTAGAGCCTGCTAGAATCCCAAGCATTAGACGAGTCGTTGTACCTGAATTCCCTGTATATAAAATTTCATCAGGTTCCTTCCAAGTAGAAATCCCCTGGCTATCGATTTGCACATGCTCACCGTCTACCTTAATATCTACACCAAGCTTGCCGAAACAATCAATCGTACTTAGGCAATCGTCACTTTGTAGAAACCCCTCTACCGTTGTTGTTCCTTCCGCAATAGCCCCAAACATAATCGAACGGTGGGAGACTGATTTATCTCCTGGTATTTTAATGCTTCCTTGTAAGGAAGGCTTACCAAAGTTTAAAAGTTTAACTGTCATAGTTAATTCCTCCCTACGCAATATAAGTCTCAAATGATGTATGTGCAGCAATACATCGAACTGCCTGTGCTCGGTCCTCCATTGTTTGAAAACTAATAACCAAAATACCAAACACATCTTCTCTAGTTTCGACAATGCGCAAGTTTGTAATGCTTATATGCTCTTTCGCTAAATAACCAATAACTTCGGCGATAACCCCCGCATAGTCAGGGATATCCACATACAGGTCATACACTGTATATAAAGCACCTTGCGCTACTGGGAGTTCGTCTCGGACTTGTTTAGCCTGAGCAAAATAAGCTTCAATTTCTGTTTCATCGGCCCCATCTATTAGATGCTTTAAACGAAGCATTTCCTCGGTCCATTGCTGAAGCTGCTTACTGATTTCTTCACGATTTTGCATCGTTATATCTCGCCACATGACGGGATTGGAAGAGGCAATTCTTGTGATATCGCGAAATCCTCCAGCTGCGAGCTGTCTCGTAAAAGGATAGCTCTTATTCTCTGCCGATAATTGATGAACTAAAGAGGCTGCAATTAAATGAGGAAAGTGACTTACAGTAGCAGTCATATGATCGTGCTCATGTGCACTTATCTCGATTATCTTCGCCTTCGTTACTAGTAATAACTCTTTTAATCTATTAACGTTCTCTATTGGTTCATCAACAAAGGGAGTTAACAAATAATAAGCGTTCTCAAACAAGTAGGCCCGTGCCGCTCCTACTCCACTCTTGTGGGAGCCAGCCATCGGGTGTCCTCCGATAAAAGTGATTCCATGGTGCTTCAAGTTTAGAGCGGCATTCATTATTTCATTTTTGGTGCTGCCTGTGTCGGTTATAATCACATTGTTTTTTAGTTCCCAGTCTGGAAGGAGTTTCATAAGCTCTATCGTGATGCTTACTGGAGTAGCGAATATAATGATATCCGCATGCTTCGCAGCTTCCTCCATATTAGAAGCAATCTCATCTATAACCCCTAGCTTTTTCGCGGTTTCAAGAGATTTGGCATTAGAATCATAGCCTACAATTGTTAAATCGTCTCTCCTCTTTAACCCAAGTGCAAGAGAGCCCCCAATAAGACCAAGCCCTATTATCAGGATGTTCTTATTCATTTAAACTACTCCTAACTCAGTCAACACTTCATCAAGTTTTTGAAGTAGCCCCTCGTTTTGTTCCTTCGTCCCAATTGTAATACGCAGGTATCCTGGTTTACCTAAAGCATTACCACTGCGAACGATATATCCACGTTGCATGAGCCCTTGAAAAACTTCGTCGCTGTCTGCTTTGACTTCCATCATGATGAAGTTTGTTTGAGATGGATAAAAATGAAGATTACGCTCATTACAATATGCTTCAAACTGAGACTTTCCATCGTTGTTTTTCTTCTTACATTCTGCAATAAATTGCTGATCGCTCAATCCAAGAATGGCTGCTTCCTGTGATATAACTGTATTGTTGAATGGCTCTCTTGTCGGCTCTAACTGGCTAATTACTTCCTCGGATCCAACAGCATAACCAACGCGGAAGCTAGCTAGCCCATACGCTTTAGAGAAAGTACGCATTACTAAGACATTCGGATGATTTTCTATTAACGAAATAGAATCTTCATAGTTGGGGTCCGTAATATATTCGGTGTATGCCTCATCTAAGACGATTAACACGTCTCTTGGGGCTTGCTCCACAAATGCCTTAATTTTATCACTTGGAGTTAATGTCCCTGTAGGATTATTCGGATTACAAATCCATACAATAGCTGTATTTTCATCGATAGCTGCTAGCATCTGCTCTAAATCATGTTCTCCATCCACAGTCAATGGAACAGTTCTAGTTTCAGCGCCTTCAACTATAGCATTGTGTTTGTATTGACCAAAAGTTAAATCTGCCATAATAGTATTTAAGCCAGGCTCAAGCATAGCTCTAGAAACAATTAAAATATTCTCATCTGAGCCATTACCAAATAACAACTGCTTCTCCGAAACATTCAAATGATTAGCAACTGCTGTACGAAGTCTAGAAGCATATCCATCTGGGTATAAAGCAAAATCTATAGAAGCATTTGTGAGAAATTCCTTTACTTTTGGTGAAGCACCATATGGATTTTCATTAGAGGCTAGCTTTGTAACTGTTTCTAGATTAAATGCCTTCTTCACTTCATCCATTGTTTTTCCAGGTTGGTATGCTTGCAATCCAGCAATTTGTTTTTTAAATTTCATCCTATTTACCCCAATTCTATTATGATCTTTTTAATAAATCTGGTCTCAATTGAACTGCCTTGTTTAAATATATGTGCTGTATTTCCTTTTGTGATTTAACGGTGTTAACGTGTATCATTAGCCGTATACATTTCTCAAGCGCACCTGGAACATTCATTTCGTGCGTACACATAACAGGGACGTATGCCCACCCACTTATTTCTCGAACTGCTCTTGCTGGAAATGCAGATGTAATATCCGATGTAGTACTTATAATGACAGAAGCAATCGACTCTGGTTCAATATCGTTTGCCTTCGCCATTTCTAAAGCAAGACGGGACGTTTCCTGAAGAACCTCTTCATTAGAATCTGCATTGACTGTTGTTGCTCCTCTAATGCCTCTTATCACTTATTTCCCCTCCCTAATCCATTGTCGTAATTCTTCATCACACAGTCTTACTGCATCTACCGGTACTACCTGTATAAATGGCTTGCCTATAGTTTCAAGCAATGCAAAATGCAATTGCTTATTTATAGTTTTTTTATCTTTTTGCATGTAGGCTGCCAATTGCTCAAACGGACAATCTAAAATCTGCTCAAAATTATATTCCAACCTATTAGCTAATGAATAAAACCTTTTAGCAAAGCCTTTAGGGAGTTGCCCATACTTCTCACTAAGCAATAGAGCAGGAATCATGCCAATCATGACAGCTTCTCCATGAGAGATCTTTCCATACCCAATTGCAGCTTCAACTGCGTGACCATATGTATGTCCAAAATTTAAATATTTGCGAAAGTTGCTTTCTTTTTCATCCATTTCCACAATTTTTGCTTTCACACGGATGCCTTTATTTATCCACTGTAATAATTGGTCTTTTTCCAAATTGCTTAATGAAGTGATTTGGAAAAATTCTTCAACCCACTCACTGTCGCTAATGAGGGAATGCTTAATCACTTCAGCCATTCCCGATTTAACTTCTGAAAGAGGTAGAGATTTCAAAAAATGAACATCATAAATAACTTCCTGTGGCTGATAGAAAGCCCCTATCATGTTCTTTCCTAGAGGGTGATTAATAGCGGTTTTACCACCAACCGAGCTATCATGAGCTAAAATAGTAGTTGGTATTTGATAAAAGTCTATTCCCCTCATAAACGTAGCCGCAACAAATCCGGTCAAATCGCCTACAGCCCCTCCCCCTAAGGCAAATATAGCTGAATTTCGGGATGCACCGTTCTGTAATAGAAAGGATTGTACATTAAAATAGGATTCAAATGTTTTACATGACTCACCAGATGGAACAAGGAACAGGTTAAATGGCGCAGTAAAGTTTTTTCTTACATAACTTTCATGCAGATTCCATACATTTTCATCACTAATCATGATTAACTGATCATAATTTTCGAGTGTCTTTTTGTTTCTTTTAGAGAAATCCTCCAAAATGTTCTCACCTAAATGAACCTCATAATTAGATGCATTCGTTTTTACTGGGATAATCATGGCTTAAAACCCCTTTGTATACGCTCTATGTTTCTGAATATCTGATTTCAGTACTTCCATTTGATCTGCTTTAAACGTATCTAATATTGCAGAAGCTATCTCCCATGCAATAACATTTTCTGCCACAACAGATGCTGCGGGTACTGCACAGCTATCGGAACGTTCAATACTAGCTTTAAAAGGTTCTTTGGTATCAATATCTACACTTTGTAAAGGTTTATATAAGGTTGGGATAGGCTTCATAACCCCTCTAATTACAATCGGCATACCAGTAGACATACCACCTTCGATACCACCGAGCCTATTCGTATCTCGAATGTAACCATCTTCTTCATTCCAAGAAATTTGGTCATGCACTTGGCTGCCAAATAAGTTAGCCATTTCAAACCCTAAGCCAACCTCAACACCCTTAAATGCATTGATGCTAAGCATTGCCATTGCAAGCTTTCCGTCTAGCTTACGGTCATAGTGAACGTAGCTTCCCACACCGGCAGGCATTCCCGTAATGATGACCTCTACCACTCCGCCTATCGTGTCACCAGCTTTTTTAGCTTGGTCAATAGCTTCTACCATTTTCAATGACGCTTCAGAATCTAAACAGTAGACAGGGTCGTTCTCCACTTTTTCACGTATATCATCTATTGTCATACCTTCAGCTAAATTCAGGTTAGCTTCAATGCCACCTATTTTCGTTACATGAGCAACGATAGAAATGCCTAGTTCGTTTAATAGTTGCTTTGCAACAGCTCCCACAGCCACTCGGACCGTAGTTTCCCTCGCAGAGGATCGCTCCAATACGTTTCGTAGGTCACGATGTCCATATTTCATACCTCCAACGAGATCGGCATGTCCTGGACGAGGTCGTGTTATCTTTCTTTTTATTTCATCTGGATTCATGTCCTCATCTAGTGGCTCTATTCCCATAATATGAGTCCAATGTTTCCAATCATCATTATTTACTACTAGACAAACTGGAGATCCTAATGATTTACCATGTCGCACTCCCGCTGTAATTGCTACTGTGTCTTTTTCTATTTGCATGCGTCTTCCTCGACCATGTCCACCTTGACGTCTTTTTAGTTCTTTATTTATCTTTTCACTTGTGATATCTAATTGTGCTGGTAACCCTTCAATGATTGCAGTAAGCTGTGGACCATGTGATTCACCTGCTGTTAAATAACGCATAACGCTTTCCCCCTTCAACTCGCTAAAGTATTTGTTTTCAACTATATCATATTTACTTAGAGTATAGAAGAAAAACTGTCCGTTTTTTAGCGGACAGTTCCTCATTAAAAATCGACAAATTAAAATCACTTACCAATCAAATTCGTTCTACATTTTCCGGTAGAAAAACGTATCCTCTGTTACAAAATCGTACTTGGTAGGATTAAAAATTTGTTCTGTGCTTCCAACAAAAAGGATTCCGCCAGGACGTAGCGACTTGCTAAAGTTTTGATAAATCTGATCCTTAGCTTCTTCTGTAAAATAAATCATTACGTTACGGCAAATGATTAAATCGAGATTTCTCTCGTATGTATCCAATAAAAGATTATGCTTTTTAAAAGAAACAGTTCTTTTAATGGTGTCGTCAATTTTATAAAAAGGCGCTTGCTTCTCAAAATATTTATTTTTCATATCTAAGGGAACCTCTGCTAACGATCGTTCCGGATAGATTCCTACCTTTGCTCTTTGAATAGCATTTTCGTCAATATCCGTTGCTAGAATAGAAATTTGGCTAATCGGTAGATGATTAGACAATACCATTGCTGTAGTATATGGTTCTTCACCTGTAGAACATGCTGCACTCCATATTTTAAGCCTCTTGTTATCAGCTAGTAGCTTTGGAAAAATTTTTTGTTGTAATACTTCCCACCTCTTGCTATTTCGATAAAACTCAGACACATTGATTGTCATTCGGTCGAGGAATTCATTTAGAAGATCTCGGTCCGTGTCAATCGCCTCAAAGAAAGAAACAAAATTTTTATATCCCTTCTTTTCATATAAAGATGTCAGGCGTCGTTTCATTTGAGCTTCTTTATACAGAGCTAAATCGATGCCAGTTTTCTTTTTAATAGACTCTACAAACTTTATGTAATCTTGCAAATAATATCGTTCCCTTCCACCAGCCTATCTATAAAGTATATCGCAATATAGTCATTTCGAATACAGCAAAAAAACAGAGAAATGTGAACATTTACGCATATACTTTATATATGTATTACAAATAATCCAAAGCAAAGCGTGAGTCACCTAAGGAATAACCGCATGAGGACTATAGGCACAGACAACCTGCTGCAGGAAGTAAACGCTTTATCAGAGAACAAATATTAAAAAATGTCTATCCATACGCTATAAAACATAAAAACCTCTCTGGAAAATCGAGTTCTTTCATAAGAGGAGTGAATTTTCTTGGAGTGTTTTTTGTTGTGAAATGCTAAACTTAAAATAATGAATCAGCTTTTTGAAATAAAGGATAAAAATGAAAAAATAGATATTAGTTAGGAGAATTCAATGAAAAGCCTTTTAAATTCAACCCTAATTTTTGTAATACTCCTTTTCATTAGTTTGAATTGGGTAATTTTTTGGGGTGGTATCTATGAAGAGATGAACATTGATATTGAAAAGTATGGTTGGACACCTTATGTCTCTATTCTTATTCTACTTCTGGTGTTTACTAGAGGTAAGTTACTATTTAATAGCAGGAATAGAGGAAAAGATGGAGAAAAACTACCGAAATTGATTTATATCATACTGATTTTAACTGCCATTATTCTGTTACTCTTCCCTCCTGTACTAAGCTTCCTTAACAAATAAGAGGTCTTTACTTTAATGAAGTATTTAATTATTTGAATTAAAGCTGTCCGTTATTTAAAAGAGAGGGGATTTTAAATAAAACTACAAGGAGCTAGAAGTTGCATTTTCTAGCTCCTTTTTTGTAAATTGTTAAATCTACCCCTATCATTCTCCAATGAGTTAATTTAGCCTAAAAAAAAGACTGTAGATAAACTTAAATTAAGTTTATCTACAGTCTAAGCCATCTCCTTAGCAGAGAATAGCTTTGTTTTTTTAATTAGTTAATCCAGTTGTTAGCATCTTTAGCGTAAGAAACTAATTCTTCTTGTTTGAAGAATAAGCCAATTTCACGTTCAGCGCTTTCAGATGAATCCGAACCGTGGATAATGTTTTTACCAACAGTTACTGCGAAATCTCCACGAATTGTTCCTGGAGCAGACTCTTTAGGGTTAGTAGCACCCATCATTAAACGAGCTGTAGAGATAACATTTTCCCCTTCCCAAACCATTGCAAAAACTGGTCCAGAAGTGATGAATTCTACAAGTTCTCCGAAGAACGGACGCTCTTTGTGCTCACCATAATGTTGTTCTGCTAATTCAGTAGGAATTTGCATTAATTTTGCTCCAACTAATTGGAATCCTTTTTTCTCGAAACGACTAACGATTTCACCGATTAGGTTACGTTGTACGCCGTCAGGTTTTACCATTAAAAATGTTTTTTCCATTATGAACACTCCTTCAAATATAAAATGGATTTTATTTCTCCACCGTTAAAAATACTATCATTACAGCCAGTTAATTTCAATTAAAAGTTACGTTTACTCATAAATAATGCGACATTTTGCAAGGATTTCTTTGCAGAATTTGACGGAAGCTGTTTCACCTCATGTAAAGCCTTTTGCAAATACATATTACTTACTTGTTTTGCTCGTTTAATACCTTCCGATTGTCGAATCTCTTTAAGCAGCAATTCCATATCTTTCTCTTCGATATCACCATCGAAAACCCTTTTCAATAACGGATAGATAGCTGGATCATTTTTTGAGTATATCACTGGTAAAGTAATATTACCTTGAAGTAAGTCTCCTCCAGCTGGTTTACCTAACTCCTCCTCAGTGGAAGTGAAATCGAGGATATCATCGATAATCTGGAAAGACATTCCTACATAGTAACCAAATCTCTTAAGATGCTTAATAGTCTTTTCATCGGCACCTGAAGAAATTGCACCCAGTTCACAGCTGGCTGAGATGAGGATTGCTGTCTTTCTTTTAATTCTTCTTAAATAGTCCCGGACCGTCTGATCAACAAATCCCTTGTCCTCAATTTGTATTATCTCCCCAATACAAAGCTCGACCATCGTATTAGAGAGAACCTCATGAGCATATGTATTTTTTACTGCTGTTATGTATTCAATAGCCTTAGCGAAAAGAAAGTCACCTGTATACATAGCTACTCGATTGTTCCATTGAGACTTAACAGTTTCTCGGCCTCTTCTAGTTTCAGCATCGTCAATCACGTCATCATGGACCAAGGAAGCCATGTGTATCAACTCGACAGAAACAGCAACCTGCTTAATAGACTCTATAGAATAGTCGCCAAATTTAGCTGAAAGCAGTACAAATACAGGGCGGATTCTTTTTCCCCCTGCGAGCAACAAATGAAGCGAGGCCTCATTCAATAAGTGGGAGGAAGAATTCACAGCTGCTGCTAATTCATTTTCAATGACTTCTAAATCCGATTTTAGATCGGAATAAAGCATTTTTAATCTCATCTTATCCACAGAAACAAACCTTCCCCTACTTAAAAATCTTTCTTATAGCCAATATGTCGGGCAGCTGCACCACCACTGTATGGTTTACTACTCACGTTAACCATTCCTACTGTTTCAAATAACTGAGTTAGCTCAGCTCTATTTGGAAATTCTTTTGCGGACTCTTGTAACCAAGAATATTCTTTATAACTCTTAGCAAAAAGCTTTCCGAAAACTGGCATAATGTATCTAAAGTAAAAGCGGAATCCTGCATTAAAGAGCTTGGAATCTGGCTGAGAGGTTTCTAAACAAACAATCATGCCACCCGGTTTAGCTACTCGGTTCATCTCCTGTAGCACTTGTTTATAGTCGGGAACATTTCGCAAGCCAAATCCAATTGTTACATAGTCGAATGTATTATCCTCAAAAGGCAGCTCCATTGCATTACCATGAATCAATTCAATTTGTGGTATATCTTTCACTTTTTCTTTTCCTACATTTAACATATTTTGACTGAAGTCTAATCCTTTAACTGTACCAGTAGGACCAGCAGCCTTTGCTAAAGCGATCGTCCAGTCAGCCGTGCCACAACAAACGTCTAATGCACTGCTTCCTTCTTTGACCTGCATAGCTTTCATCGTGTCGCCCCGCCAGCTTTTATGTTGCTGAAAGCTTATGACAGAATTCATAGAATCATAGTTCGTGGAAATCTTCTCAAAAACCTCGTGGACATGTTGTTCTTTTGTTTTTCCCATCTGTTAAACCTTCTCTCAACTGCTCTTTATAGCTTGTTCGGTTACTCGCTCTAAAATAGCATGCTTTACGTTTTCTTTTAATATAGTGGAGTATCGCACTTCCCGCACCAAATTATTTTCTACCGTTTCTATTTCCTCACGAAGCAAATCGATCTTTGTCTGCAACAGGAAGGAATTTCGGATATAGAATGTTTCTTCCCTGTTTTCAAAGGCATGTAACTCTCTTCTTAAGGCTATAAGGAGTAATGCTTCCTTCATGATAAAGATATATTCATGATACGAAAAGTATTCCATGAATTGCTCGATTGGCTTACTTTCTATCAGCTGTATAGACTGAATAAGGTCTTCGAAAGGATAAGCTAGGTGGTCATAAAATTTTGTTTTGTGCTCTGTGATAGATGAGACTCCAGCAGAAAAAATTTGAATCAGCTCTAGCTGCTTTCCCTTCGCCAGCAGCTGATAATATTTTCCACTGTAATAATCTCCCGCCAATACTTGTAATTGTTGCTCTTTGGTGGTCGCATTTTGCTCCTTGACTAAATCGTGAGCTGCAAGAGCTGCAAAAATCAATGAGACAGCAATGGTCGCTTGATTATTTGAGTCATCCCACTGTTCTCCATTTAGCATGGGTAAAAGCGTAAAGAACAAACGTTCTTCGTCGATAACAGGCATTCCTGCATATTTTAACAGAGTATTATGTTGTATTTGCATGAGAATATCTCTTTTGTATTTTTCTAAATGATGTTTTATCAAAGATTCATTCATACACTTTACTCCATTTCCCAATCGCAGTTAGCATTAGTCTGTCACGACATATATAATTTAACTCGCGATTATTGGCCTTTTAAATTATTTATTTCTTAGATTCACTTTTAATAATACCGTTGTCTGTATGAATGGAAGCTTTGCCTCTTATCTTCATAGCAGATGTATGCTCTGTAAATTGAGCAATCATCACTTCACCTGTATCAAGCTTTTCAGAATGATGGAATTTTGTATCCGTACCTCGGGTTAAACCGATCACTTGTACTCCGTCTTCCTCTGCCTTTATAACGATAAAATCTGAACTAGACATTACAATAGTCTCCTTTGTTCATAATCTAAATTCATCATACCATATTCTCATCGAACCTCAAAAGGAGTTATTTCATTTGGATAAATGATAAAACCTCTGAGCGCTTTATATCGTCTGTTTCATAGATACCTCTTGCTACAGAAGTAACGGTCTTGGCACCAGGCTTTTTAATCCCGCGCATGGTCATGCACATATGCTCTGCCTCTATCACGACATAGACTCCATGAGGGTTAATCATTTCCATAATATCATTAGCAATCGTGGAAGTGATTCTTTCTTGAAGCTGTGGCTTTCTTGCTGTAACTTCCACGGCTCTAGCGAGTTTACTTAGGCCGGTTACAACGCCATCTCTAGGTATGTATGCAACATGTGCCTTACCGTAAAAAGGAACAAGGTGATGTTCGCACATGGAGAAAAAAGGTATATCTTTTACTAAAACTAATTCCTCATGCTCTTCATGAAAAACTGTCTTGAAATGTTCTTTTGGATCTTGGTGTAGTCCTTCAAACATCTCAGCATACATTTTAGAAACTCTTTTTGGAGTATCCAATAACCCTTCTCGATTAGGATCTTCTCCTACCGCTTCTAAAATCATTGTTACTGCATTTTCTATTTTTTTCAGATCGACCTTCGTCATCTGCTGACCCCCCAGAAAAAACTGCATAATATGTCGTATGTATCTTAGCATATGAAATGAATATAGGAAATTAATTTCACTTCAGGCAACAAATTTTTATTATATAATAAATTGAAAAGAACGGCTACTATGAAGCAAGCTTCACAGTAACCGTTCTATGTACTACGACACCATTATTTTACAGCATCTTTAAGTGCTTTACCTGGTTTGAAAGCAGGCACCTTGCTAGCAGCGATATCGATTTCTTTACCTGTTTGTGGATTACGTCCTTTACGTGCAGCACGTTCACGAACCTCAAAGTTACCAAAACCGATCAATTGAACTTTTTCACCATCTGCAAGAGCAGTTTGAATTGATTCAAATACAGCCTCAACTGCTTTAGTTGCGTCTTTTTTCGATAATTCTGCAGCCTCTGCAACAGAGTTCACTAATTCTGTTTTATTCATACTATTCACCTCCTCTCAAAGGAAGATAAGCATCAATCCTGTAAAAAGAGTATCACAACAGAAATGCCTTCGCAACACTATTTATCCGTGTTTAGGCAACTTTCCTTAAAAAGAACGTAAAAAAAACAAAGAAAAGGACTTTTTGCATAGGCACAAAAAGTCCAAATCCGTATTTTATAGAATAAAGGTAACCATTCCACGGTCTCCCTCATTTACCATTCTTTCAATTGTTTGGCGCATTCTTTTCTTAGCAACCTGACTTACACTTTCCGTTTTATACCGTATACTTTCCTTCATAACCTCTAACAGAGACGTTCCAAAAACCTGCGTTGACCAAAGTGCATCTCTATCATGTAAGAATCCATGCTTTAAGTCTTTTAAAAGCTGCTGACTGTGGAATTCTGACCCTAAAAGCGGAGCAAATTCTGCTTCCATATCCACTCGAATGATATGAAGCGAAGAAGCCTTAGCTTTTAAGCTGACTCCAAAGAAATTATTTTGTTTAATAATTTCTGGTGCAGTAGGTTGGAAATCCTGAATGGATGGAAGTGACACACCATATCCTGTCGTATTTGCTGCTTCTAGCGCATCCGCAAACCGATGATATGTCTTTTTAGCTGTAGACGCTTCCTTAACAAACAATAACCAGTCTTTTTTAGAAGTAATTGGCTCATCAAGCCATTCATCACAAACCTCTTGAAATACTTCAGGTTTTAAATCTATTTGAATACAAGCAGACCCTCTACCAGGATCTGCCTCTATAACCTCTGCAGACTTGATAAATGGGACTTCCTTAAATTTTTCTGCAAGCTCCTTCACGTCTCTCATTTTGGAGACAATTTGCAGCCATTCTTGTAAGGAAGTAGTAATTTGATTGTTAACAAAATGATCTGGCTCAAGTACATCTGTCCAATCAGGCTTCATCAATTCAATGTCCGTTATCGGAAATTCATATAGCGCCTGTTGTAGTATGTACTGAATTTCCTCTGCTGTCATTCTATCCACAGCAACCGGAATTACAGGTACTTCATGAGTTTTTTGAAGTTCTTCGCACAAATGAAGAGTTTCTAAATGACCTGGCGTTTTGCTGTTAACGACAATAACAAATGGCTTTCCAATTTCCTTTAACTGACCTATAATTTCATCTTCTGCTTTTTCTGCTGCTACCCTAGGAATATTATTGACAGAACCATCCGTTGTAATCACAATGCCAATAGTAGAATGATCCCGAATAACCTTATCAGTTCCAATTCTTGCAGCTTCCTCAAACGGAATTGCTTCCGTATGCCAAGGAGTATGGACCAGCTTCTGCCCTTCTTCTCCAGAATGGGTTTTAATGCCATCAATCATGTACCCTACGCAATCTACTAATCTAATTTGTAATCGAAGCTGCTCGTCACCCAAGTATACATTCGTACCATGAGCAGGAACAAATTTAGGTTCTGCTGTCATAATGACGTTTCCAGGAGAGCTTTGTGGAAGTTCGTCTTGTGCTCTTAATCTTTCTGATTCGTCAACAATATTCGGTAATACAACTAGCTCCATTACTCTTTTTACAAACGTAGATTTACCTACCCTAACTGGACCTACTACACCAAGGTACACATCACCATTTGTTCTTTCTGCTATTTGTTCATACAGTTTGCTAGACATCGGTATTCTCCTTTCTTCGCAATTTAATATATGCACGAAAAAAACGTTTCATGCATAGAGCATGAAACGTTTCTTATAAGTTATTTGTTTATCATAAAAATAGGTTCGTTATTTTCATCAACCGTATAAGGCAATGAATACGCAGGGACGATCGCAAAGTTATCCGTTATTAAAAAACGAATATCATCACCTGGCTTGACGTCAACCTCTGTCTCTTGAAGCAAACGATAAAGCTCAATAGAATAGTCCACATATACTTTTCCATCGCCCGTCGCTACTAGAGGAAGCAGAGTGTCTGAATAAGGGCTTTGAACGGTAATTTCGTCTTTATAACCCATCTTTTTAAAATCTAGCTTATAAACACCTTCTACAATCGTCTCAGCGATAGGACCATAGCCGTTTATCCCTTTGCGATAGTTAATATCTCGCAAAGTATCTGCAATTCGTAAGTCTACCAACTTTACAGTTGGGTTTTCCTCTACGTCCATTAAGACATATTGATAAATCCCACCTGTTTCATACGAGTTAGCAGGAGCTTTCCCAAGATAGTTCGGAACAATTTTCTTAAAATCTATCGGATATTTTATATATTGATCTGTTTCTTGCTCACGTGTTTTGATAGGCAGCAAGCCACCTGAGGCTTCTTGGAAGCTTTCAACTGCAGTCTGTACGGAATTAAGCTGATCTTCATAAGGTAATAGGTTTTCTGGCTCATAGCCGCCTTTAAAACCACAACCACCTAAGACGAGTGTTGTTATAGAAATAGCAGTTAGTAATAGTTTTTTCATTCGAATCTCCTTACTAGGCTTTTGTTGGATTGAAAATGATATAAACCATTGTGATAAAACCAATGAAAAGCAATATGTATGCAACCAGACCAAATATAAACTTTATGAATCTGTTTTGGATTTTTGTTTTTACAAAAAACATAAGTAACATGGCCATAAACATGCATCCCATAGAACCAAAGGATATCCACATTTTGTCCATTGAAGAGACTAATAGCAACTGTTCCCCCACCTTTCATGAAAATAGTATATCACATGAAAAAAGAGTTGCTTTTTTATACAACTCTTTTTTATGACAATTTTTAAAACGTCTTATAATCTTCCAGTTCATTCTTCTTTGTACGATGCATTAGGGAATCAACTGCTTGTTTTGGATGTACCTGCTCAAACAGAACAGAATGTAATGCAGCGGTAATAGGCATATCAATAGATTGCTTCTGTGCAAGCTGAAACGCTGCTTTTGTCGTCCTAACGCCTTCCACTATCATACCTACTTCTTCTAGCACCTCATCTAAGCTAGAGCCTTTACCGAGTAGGTTACCGGCTCTCCAGTTACGGGAATGTACACTTGTACACGTTGCTATTAAATCACCCATTCCTGTCAGACCAGAGAAAGTGTACGGCTTGGCACCTAGACTTATACCAAGTCTTGAGATTTCAGCTAAACCTCTAGTTATAAGTGCAGCTTTAGCATTATCACCATAACCAAGCCCATCTACAATACCAGCGGCCAATGCGATGACATTTTTTAAGGCAGCCCCTATTTCTACTCCAATGACATCATCATTAGTATAGACACGGAAGTAATTATTCATAAATAGATCTTGTACTTTTTCTGCAGCCATCATATTATCACTAGCCACCGTAATCGTAGTTGGATGCTGTAAAACTACTTCCTCGGCGTGGCTAGGGCCAGATAATACTATAATACCCTCTACCATAGATTCAGGAACTTCCTCAGCAATCATCTCTGATATTCGCTTTAAGGAATCAGGTTCGATTCCTTTCGAAACATGCACTAAAAGCTTTTTGTTTTCCATCAGCTTTACAATATCCTGACAAACTTCTCTAATTGCCTTTGTAGGTACTGCTAAAACAATAATAGATGCATGCTCTATTGCTTGAGTTAAATCGCTTGTAGCTTTAAGATTTTCAGGCAGTATCGTATCCGGCAAGTATTTTTTATTGGTATGATTCTGGTTTATTTCCTCGGTTTGAGTTTCTCTGTGTGACCAGAGAAGGCAATCATGAGAATTATGCGCAAGAACCATCGCTAAAGCTGTTCCCCAACTACCTGCTCCAAGAACGGTTACATTTGTCATCTTTAAGCCCCCTTTGCTAATTATGTTCTAGCACGAGTAATAATTCTTATAGGCGTGCCTTCAAAATCGAATGATTCACGAATGCGATTTTCTAAAAATCTCTCATAAGAGAAGTGCATTAATTCCGGTTCATTAACAAATACAACAAAAGTAGGCGGTTTAATGGCCACTTGAGTAGCATAGTAAATACGCAATCTTTTCCCTTTATCTGTTGGAGCAGGGTTTCTTGCTACTGCATCTTCTACTACCTCGTTTAGAACGGAAGATGTAACGCGCATTGCATGGTTTTCACTTACTTGATTGATAACTGGGAATAAAGAATTTACACGTTGTTTTGTTTTTGCTGATACAAATACGATTGGTGCATAATCTAAAAATTGGAAATGCTCACGAATCTTTTTAGTCATTTCACTCATCGTCTTATCATTTTTTTCAATGGCATCCCATTTATTCATCACAATAATAACTGCTTTACCGCCTTCATGAGCGTAACCAGCGATTTTCTTATCCTGCTCTTGAATGCCTTCTTCTGCATTTAGAACAACTAAAACAACGTCTGAGCGTTCAATTGCCTTTAATGCACGAAGTACAGAATACTTTTCAGTTGTCTCATACACTTTACCCTTTTTACGCATACCAGCAGTATCAATCATTACATAATCTTGATCATCGAATGAGTACTCTGTATCGATAGCATCTCTTGTAGTTCCCGCAATTTCACTTACGATGACTCGCTCGTGCCCTAAGAATGCATTGATTAAAGATGATTTCCCTACATTTGGACGTCCGATAAGAGAAAACTTAATAACCTCTTCACCGTATTCCTGTTCATCCATATCTGGGAAGTTTTTAGCGACTTCATCGAGCAAATCTCCTAGACCTAGACCATGTGAACCTGAAATAGGGTATGGTTCGCCTAATCCTAGGGCATAAAAGTCGAAAATCATTTCGCGCATATCTGGATTATCAATTTTATTGACCGCCAATACAACCGGCTTCTTTGTTTTATAAAGTATTTTAGCAACGTATTCATCTGCTGCTGTCACACCCTCACGACCATTTGTTAGGAAGATGATTACATCTGCCTCATCCATAGCGATTTCAGCCTGTTGTTTGATTTGCTCTAGAAATGGCTCGTCGCTCAATTCAATTCCACCTGTATCAATGATGTTGAATTCATGTGTAAGCCAATCTGCTGAGCTATATATACGATCACGCGTTACACCTGGGATATCTTCCACAATGGATACACGTTCTCCTACAATTCGATTAAATATAGTCGATTTACCTACATTAGGTCTACCAACAATTGCTACTACTGGTTTTGTCATTAATATTACATCCTTCCAAACTTCGTCTAAACTGTATTATACAACAAAACAATAAAAGCAGGCGACTTTATTGAAGTCACCTGCTTGAATAAGTTAAGATTATGACGAAATTAGCTATTATTATTTGTTAGTAAAGTCTTTTAAACGATCGCCTAGAACATCGCTAATAGAAAAACCTTTGGATTCTTCAGGCATTTGATAATCAGCTAAATTGAACTCATCTTCGTTCTTCACTAGCTCTTTAATACTTAGAGATAAACGTTTTTCTTTACTGTTTACATCTAAAACTTTTACCTCTACCTCTTGACCTTCTTTCAGTACTTCCTGAGGAGTCCCGATATGCTGATGAGCAATTTGAGATATGTGAACTAAGCCTTCAACCCCAGGGAAAACTTCAACAAAGGCACCGTAAGATACTAGTCGTCTAACTTTCCCAGTTAGAACAGATCCTTTTGTAGCCTTGTCTTCCAGATCAGACCATGGTCCAGGTAACGTATCTTTAATAGATAAAGAAATTCTTTCTGCATCTCGATCTATAGACAATACTTTTACCTTAACTTCTTGTCCCTCTTTTAACACATCAGATATGTTATCTAAGTGCTCGTGGGATACTTGAGAAATATGAACAAGTCCATCCACGCCTCCAATATCTACAAAAGCACCAAAAGAAGCTAGTCTTTGGACTGTACCTGGAACAATGTCCCCAGGTTTAATGTTATCTAACGTTTTGTTTTTATTTACTGATTTTTCATCCTCAACTACTGCTTTATGAGAAAGAATTAATCGGTTTTTGTCTTTTTCTAATTCAACGATTTTAAAAGTCAAAACTCGCCCTTTATAATCTTCAAATGATTCTACAAAATAATCTTCTATTAAAGAAGCAGGTATGAATCCACGGACACCCAAATCTACAACTAGTCCGCCTTTAACAACCTCTTTAACTTCTGTTTCAATAACTTCCCCAGATTGAAACTGTTTTTCTAACGTTTCCCATGCTTTTTCAGCATCGACTTTTCGTTTGGAAAGAACGTAGTTAGATTCTTCTACCTTAGTAATCATGAGTTCAAGTTCATCGCCGATGGAAACGGAGTCGGATGCTTTTTCAATATGCAGGCTAGAAAGCTCGCTAATTGGAACTATACCATCGAAAGGTGCACCTTCAATTGATACAATTATTGATTTCTCATCTACTTGTGCAACCGTCGCTTTAACCAGATCTCCTTCTTTAAACTCTTGCGTGTTTAAGTTCATTTCTTCTGACATATGATATTCCTCCTTCACAACGTCTCTTCTCTATTTTATGCGAACTTTCTCAGAAATACAAAAAGAAGCACTTTTGAAATAGAAATTCCCATCCACTTAATCATTTTGCTTCGCTATCAAACTAAAAAACTGGATAAAAACAAGAGAATATTAAAAGCTAGTGACATATATGCTAGTTTATAAAAATAGTTGATTTTCTCTCTCCGTAGGATGATTGAGAGTCCGCCACACTGTAGCCATTAAAGATGTGTTAAGAACAGATTAAAGTATTTAAAATCATTTAGTTTTATATTGGTCTAGTATTTTACCGATGTGTTCCATAATAACTTCTGTAACTTCATCTGCAGAAGCTCTTCTTTCTCTGTACGGCTCCATATCTATAACTTCTCCAAAAACTATTTTTAAACGTCTAAAAGGTTTATATGGCCCAATAATTGCACATGGCACTACGTTTGCATTTCCTCTAAGGGCAAAAAAACCAGCACCACTAAAACCTTTTCCTAGCTTTCCATCCTTACTTCTTGTTCCTTCTGGAAAAAGACCTACAACCTCTCCTTCTTTTAAAAGCTTTAACGCTTTTCGAAGCGCATCACGGTCGCTCATTCCTCTTTTTACTGGGAATGCTCTTACGCCCGGTAGTAAACTTTTTAATACAGGTATTCTAAAAAGCTCTTCCTTTGCCATGAAGTTAACAGGTCGTGGTGCGTTAATCCCAACGACAGGAGGATCTAAATTTTCTATATGGTTTGAGCATAGTAAAATCCCTCCCTCTTTTGGGAAATTTTCAGCCCCTATTACTTCAAATCTATATATTGGTTTTAACGCTGCAAAAACAATTGTTTTCGCAAAGGAATACAGTTCCAATTAAACCATCCTTTCTTTTGCCAACTGCATAATCTTATTAGAAACTTCATGAATCGTAAGAGATGTGGTATCAATGAAAATAGCGTCTTTTGCTTTGATGAGAGGAGATGCTTCTCTCTCGCTATCCAATTTATCTCTTAATGCTATATCATGAATTAATTCTTCTAAGCTTGTATGAATTCCTCTTTTTTCGTTTTCTAGAAATCTTCTGTTTGCTCTTTCTTCAACACTTGCAGACATAAATATTTTAAGTTCAGCATTTGTAAGGACGTGTGTTCCAATATCTCGTCCATCCATTACCACTCCGCCAGATTTACCCATCTCAATCTGTCTTTTCACCATTTCTTCTCTTAAATCAGCATGTGCTGCTACAACTGATACGTTCGAAGTGACTTCTTTTGAACGTATTTGGTCCGTTACTTCCACGTTATCTAAAAACACAAGTTGTCCTTTAGAAGATGGCTTAAGCTCAATAGAGGTATCTTTTAGAAGCTCAGTTAGTTTGCTTCCATCTTGCAAATTTATGTTAAGTTGAAGTGCTTTATACGTAATTGCTCGGTACATTGCTCCTGTATCCACATATGTATAACCTAATAATTCAGCCGTCTGCTTCGCTATCGTACTTTTACCCGCCGCTGCTGGACCGTCAATCGCTATTTGAATTTGTTTCATCATTTTATCCTCCACTCTATTTGCCTATATTTTATCACAGAATAATACGAAAAAAAAAAGCCTGTAAATACAGACTTTTAACTTAGTCCTTTTTTTCGCATAAGCAACTGTCTTTCAAAGCAAAAACGAACGATTTGTTGCCTGTCCAAATCATCTGTATTCGTAAATTGTAAAGACGCAATTTTTAACGATTCTCTCTCCCAGATGCGTATGACTAAAGCAGTAGTAAATACATATCTCATTTCTCCATTATTAAAAGATAATGGAATAATTAAAGATACCTCATCTCCACCACTAAATTTCACTTCCTCATTTAGAATGATGGCTACCCCACCCGCACTTATGTCATCAGTTACCGATTGATATTTTTCATCTCCAAATTGAATAGCAATATCAATTGGTGATACAACTCTTACAAAATTACGACGCTGTATTTTCATAAAGTCTTCCGTGTCAGGATAAGACAGTCTTATCATTGGAATTTGTCCTAACTTTCTTCCTAACACTTCTGTTGGAAAAGCAAAGACAGATTTCGTTTCTTCTATAAACGTGGCACGTAACTGAGTACCTTCCATCATGACAACGGTTTTGTTGGTAATAGTATCTATAGGATAATCTACATATATAAAATGATCATCCATATCTACTACTTTACAACGATATTTCTCAGCCTTCTCTGTGAAAGTTGGCTCAACTATTAAATTTGTTCCTAGTTTAATTTGCATAATTTTTACCCTCTTAAATGTCATATTAATTTTATTATGACATTTAAAGAGGGAGAATTCTATATATTATTTTAAGGTAATTTTTCTGAATGCAGAATCTCATGTGATTCTGTATCAATATACACTCTATATGTTCCAATGTCTTCGCTTCGAGTTAGTAACTCATATGCTAGACGCTGCTGTAATTGATCATTCTCAACGTAAGCCATTTTTGCTTCTTCTATTTTTAAATTATCAGCGAATATGGTTTTATAATCTAAAGGAATTACTTTTTGTTTAGCTATTTTTTCCTCTTGAATGTACTCCATTGCATTTAAGCCTAGTAATTCTCCATTGTCTTTTGCAATTTTTAATTGTAATCCATCTGCATAAACGATTGCATCATTTTCTGCGTCCTTCCGAGCAAACGCTAAATGCCACCCAATGTGGTTTTCACGGAATTCTATAAGCTCCGTATCTGTATACCCTAACTTTTTCATATAATCCAAAGCATTTTTCTTCATGCTTTCCGTATCAATAGTATTTTTATCAAAAGGTCTTTCCATTAGAAAGGATAATAAATGGCCTCCCTTTTTTGTAAAATCAGCGTAACCAATACGAATGTCTTTATGAAATTCAATATGGTAGAAGGGATATGGAGCATCCTTTCCACTTTCTGTAACATAAATTTTGGCATCCGCTAGTTCTGGAAAAATCTTTGCAAACTTTGCTTTTACATCCTCTACGCTTACTGGTTTATCCGAAATATGTTGTAAGTCTTTTTTCTTCTGTTGATCGGTTTCACTTGCTGTCATTGGAAAATCGCTTTCCGTATACGCTTTTACAGATGCTCCAAGGGATTTCCAATTCTTTTCGTTTTCTTTATTAACTTTATTTTGTACAAAGGAACTAACAATGTAATCTTTGTTTCCATCGTTTCTATTTGTGAATGCCCATTGGTCGGCTAAGCTCCTTAAATTTTCACGTGCACTTACCATATTTCCTTGCCACTCTTCGATTGGTACTTTTCCTGTTCTAACTTGAGTAGCTCCATTACCTATTCTCGTTAAATAGTTCAACCAGCTTGAGGAAGTTTCCTGATCTATAGGTAGCCCTGAAATAGATGCTCGAATATCTGAAGACAGTCTCCATACATCCTCCAGCGGACGATCTAATGACTCTTTATCTTTAAATATCAATGTTTCATCAATGGAATCACTTAATTCAGTCAGTTTTTCGGAGGCAGAATTTAATTCATTCGAATATTGACTTGCTAAAGCATTCTTAAGGTTGGTGTTTTGTTCTTGTACTGAAAAATGATAAACAACAAATACGGCAAGAGCAGCTATAGCGATTACCCATCCAAATTTTTTCATATAGTCTCCTTATGAGCAAAAAATATGCTGTCCAATTTTTTTGATATGTGGTCTTGACCAGATCCACTTACTAGTAGCAGTTTCAGGATTGAAATAGTAAATTGCGTTTTCTGAAGGATCCCATCCATTTAATGCGTCTAGTACTGCTTCTTTAGCTCGCTCGTTCGGCTCTAGCCAAATTTGTCCATCAGCTACTGCAGTGAATGCTAAAGGTTGGAAGATCACTTCACTAATAGTATTTGGAAAGTCCGGGTGTTCTACTCGATTAAGGATTACCGCTGCAACGGCTACTTGCCCTTCATACGGCTCCCCTCGTGATTCTCCATAAACTGCGTTAGCAATCAGCTTTAAATCTTTTTCACTATACTTCGGTGGTAGCTGCATATTTGTACTTTCAGGTTTTTTATTATTCGCTTGTTGGTTCTGGTTTGTATTTCCATGTACTGAGAAACGATTACCCTTATTGATTTGATCATGTACATATTCTTTGTCAAACTTTGTAGCCTTCACTAGCTTGTCCTTAGTTCCTTGTCCTAAAAGACCATCCACTGGCAAACCAAATGCTTCTTGGAAGTTTCGAAGAGCCCAATACGTGCCATAACCAAATTTACCGTCAATTTCCCCGGTGTAATAGCCTATGTATTGTAATCTGGCTTGTAATTCAATTACATCGTCTCCAAATGCTCCACGCTGAACAGTTTGCTCGGAGAACGCTTGAGTAGTTTGCTCTTGAGTTAAGAACATATAGCTAGCTGTAAAAAAGATTACGCCAATAAGAACATATTTTAGCTGTTTCATAAGTCATCTCTCCTTTTTAACTAGCTTGGTTAAACAGGAGTGATTTATACATGATAACTTTCATGAAAACAGAAATTAAAAAGTAAAAACTTTGTTAAAGTTATTGGTTGATTTTGACTAACAATTCTTTTTAATAGTGAATGTAAACATTAAAAAAGGAACATTTTGTTTATGCGAGTATATTGTTTCGATTTATAGATGCTAAAGCTGTTCCCATTTATTGATTGTAGCTCCAGACGGCGACATAAGCAGGGATGAGGGAGACAGATAAGACATCACAACCACGCGCGTAAGCGATGGGTGATGGCTTATCGTTCACCCCGCGGAAAGCGTCCGGCTGGGGCGGAAATCAATTCTACTCTCTGATTTAAAAATTTCTTTGCATTATAAATCAACCCAACCCTTTAACATATCCAAAGTAAATTACCATACAAAAAAGTCATGACCTATTTATTTAGTCATGACTTCTATCTTCTTAAAGTTAGGTAGGATCTTCCCTAATAAAATATTCGTGTTTTTCAAATCTAGTTCTCCGAGATAAAATATGAGCTTGCTTTACTTTCGACAAGCCAAAAACCCATAAGAATAACATAAACGGGACCATCAGCAATATCTCTAACCCTGTGAAAGTCAGTATGCTATTATAGATAATGTGTAGAAAGAGTGGGGCGATTAAAGCAAAGAAAAGTTCAAGCCTTATTTTTTTTATAGAGGTAAACTTAGCTCTACCTATATAATATCCCATAACTACACCAAATAATGCATGACTCGAAACAGGTAACAAAGCTCTTAAAAAAGCCTCTCCCATTCCGTAGTTCAAAAGATATAAGATATTTTCTACGGTTGCAAATCCTAAAGAAACACTCGCACCATAGAGAATTCCATCATATGGGTCATCAAACTCAACATGCTTATATAAGGCCACTATTATTATTAGCCATTTAAAAAATTCCTCTAATGTACTTGTCACGAGGACATTCCGAAAAAAAAGAGAAGTAAACAAATGCTCCTCGTTTAATACGTGCTGGATAAACATAATTGGGAATGTTAATATAGCACCATAAATAAATGTATGTAACAAAAGCCTTGAAGGTTCTTCGGCAATTTCTCTACGAAGATAGAAATAACTTAAAAGCGCAAGAGCCGGTGCAATCGCACAGGAAAGTAGTACGAACATGATCTTACTCCTTCCATTTTACTATTTATATTATACATTAATTTCTTCTCATTTTGTTAAATTTCTGGAGGTTATATCAATGAAAAATATCTTACTTATCCATACCGGCGGAACTATTTCAATGCAGGTAAATGCAGAAACTGGTGCAGTAGTACCTTCAGATAGCAATCCATTACTGGTAGAAGCAGAGAAATTAAATAGCCTAGCACATATTATTGAGCTGGAAATATTCAATCTTCCTTCCCCACATATAACTCCCTTTGAGATGTTCCGTATAAAAGAATTAATTGATCAATATATCGTTAAAGGTGAAATTGATGGAGTGGTAATCACTCACGGTACAGATACTTTAGAGGAAACTGCATATTTTTTAGATTTAACGATTGGACCAGCCATTCCTATCGTGCTTACTGGGGCAATGAGATCTGCTAATGAAATAGGATCAGATGGCTTATATAATTTAGTGTCAGCTATCCAAGTCGCTTCATCTGATGATGCAGTTGGAAAAGGTGTTTTAGTTGTATTAAATGATGAAATACATACTGCGGTAAATGTTACGAAAACACATGCCAGCAACGTTAGCACATTTCAAAGTCCGCAATATGGTCCTATCGGATTTATCTCTAAGTCTATTGTATATTTTCATCACACACCTAATCATCAGCCTGTTTTTCCAATTCAACAGATTAACAAGAAGGTTGCTTTGTTTAAAGTCTATGCAGGGATGGAAGCAGATCTCCTAGAAGCAGCAGTAAATGTTGGATATGATGGGATAGTTTTAGAAGGATTGGGCCAAGGCAATGTACCACCTAGCCTAGTACCAGCAATTCAGGATTTATTGAGTAAGGACATCCCTATTGTTCTTGTATCGAGGTGCTTTAATGGAATTGCCCAAGACGTTTACGGTTATATGGGTGGCGGGAAAGGTTTAAAGGAGATAGGAGTCATTTTTGCTCAAGGTTTAAACGGTCAAAAAGCTAGACTAGCTTTACTAATCGCCTTAAATCATCCAGATCCAAAACAAGCCCTCCTTAGTATATTTACTAGGTAAGATAAAAAGTCTGTGATAATTCAATAGGTACAAGCTTAATAAGCGCTGGAGCTATGTACCCCCGTGAACAGAGCTAATAAAAG
The DNA here is from genome assembly GCF_038004905.1 of Psychrobacillus sp. FSL W7-1493. NCBI lineage: Bacteria > Bacillati > Bacillota > Bacilli > Caryophanales > Bacillaceae > Psychrobacillus > Psychrobacillus sp. FSL W7-1493. The sequence continues at coordinate 2,305,935 of NZ_JBBOSB010000001.1, forward strand.
CTCTCAAAAAAACAAATACCTCGAGAGATTTTTCTCTTGAGGTATTAAAAAAAATAGTCCTGTAAATTGGTAAGCTATAGTAAAGAAATTAATTCACTTTCATTTGAAAAGAAGAAAAGTCTATACGCTTTCTTCTTTTCTTTTAATTTCTTTAGCTATCAGCTCACCATGGAAGCGACCGTTTTCTATAAAAATTTCGTTAGCATTATTTCCTGCTGCTATTACTCCCGCAATAAAAATACCCTCCACATTTGTTTCCATGGTTTCTGGATTATGCGATGGTCTTCCACTTTCGTTATCAATGGCTACTCCCATTTTTTCTAAAAAAGAATGGTCAGGATGATAGCCCGTCATAGCAAAAACAAAATCATTTTCAATGTCAAACTCGCCCTCTGTTCCTTTTAATGTTACTTTGTTTTCTTCAATAGATAAGACCTCAGTATTAAAGTGCATTTGGATTTCGTTATTTCTTACACATCCCTCGAACTCTGGTAAAACCCATGGCTTAATGCTTGAAGAGTATTGTCCCCTGCGATATACCACTGTAACATTTGCTCCTGCTTTATTTAGCTCAAGAGCAGCATCGATTGCTGAGTTTTTACCTCCAATTACTAAAACATCTTGGGAGAAGTATGGATGTCCTTCTTTAAAGTAGTGAAATACCTTCGGGAGATCCTCTCCGGGTATTCCCATGTAATTAGGATGGTCGTAATAACCTGTAGCTACAATGACGCTCTTAGCTTTGTAAGAACCCTTAGAGGTAGTTACTTGAAAATAATCGGTAGACCTTTCAACACGTTCCACTTGCTCATATTTGTTAACTTGAATATCTTTACGTTTCACTACCTCACGATAATAAACCAAAGCCTGGTTTCTTTTTGGTTTTCTTTCTTCTACGATAAAAGGTACATCTCCAATGGAGAGCTTTTCACTCGTACTAAAAAAAGTTTGATGAGTAGGATAGTTGAAGATAGCATTCACCACATTTCCTTTCTCAATAACGAGCGTTTCTAATCCCATTTCTTGAGTAGAAATTGCTGCTGATAGCCCACAAGGACCGCCTCCAATTACCACTACATCTAAAACTTGTTCCACGTATAAAACTTCCTTTCTTACTATATGTCTATCTCTCCATGTTATGAAGGGTTATGATATGACACTCAGATTTAGCTCCTAAGCGCAGTGGCACTCCGGTAGTACCAAATCCATTACTTATTAATTCTGCGCGATTTTCTTTTAATCGGTAGGAACCTTTCTCGTATATACCAATAGGTCCTATACGAATTTGTCCGCCGTGTAAATGCCCAGCTAGCATTAGCCGAGGCTTACTTACCTTAAGAGCGGAATGGAAAAATGCCGGTGCATGACTAACAAATATGGTAATATCCTTTTCTTCCACCAGATTAAATGCATCTGCAATAATTACTTTCCCTACAAACCCATCATTTATCCCTACTAAGCGAATAGGCATCTTTCCTTCGGAGATCGTGACAGAAGTGTTATTTAACATTTGAATGTCTAGCTCTTGAAATATAGACAATAAGTTAGATTCGCCTACTTCACGATCATTATTTCCAAATACATAAAAAACAGGACCAAGCTTTTTTAATTGTTGTAAATTGAGCTTTGTCCTCATCAAAGGTACACCCTTTTCTGTCAGGTCCCCTCCTATGATTACTAAATCTACCTTTCCTATGATGGAATGGATTAATGTATCATCTATTTTTCTGCGATGTATATCAGAAATAAAAAATATATTCAGTTGTGTCCCTTTTGGCATTTCTTTCACAAGGAGCTGATGTTCTTTTACATTCGTTTGAATTGCTAGAAAAAGCATGTAAAGGAAGAGAATGATACCTGCAATAACAATGGTGATTCCTATCGATAACACTTATTATATTCCCCCTAAACCAAATAAGAAAAGCAAAAGCTTCTATACCTTACCCGTAAATCATATCAAAAGTTTAGAATAGCCCTTAAGCTACTATATTCCTGTTTGACCACGAGGTTCAAGGCAAAGCCAAACTATTCACTTTACCCTCTTCCAAGCAAAAAGACAGGGAATGACCCCTGCCTTTGAACCGATCTATATTACTCATCCTTGTCTATATGTAACACCCGGAAGCCTGATTTTTCTAGGTCATGGATAATACGATCTAATTTCTGTTCGTTATCAATCTTAAGAACGATTCGACGCACAAGCTTGTCAGTTTCATCAAAAGTAACTAAGGATATTACTGAAGTGTGATACTTGTGAAGAATATCAGACACTTTCAAAATTCTTCCTTCTGATTCCACCGAAGTAAAGGCAATTCTTGTTCCCTTCGTATTCATTCCAAAGGCACTCTTAAATTGATGTATCGTATCGTATCGAGTGACAAGACCTAAAAATTTCTCATCCTCTACTACTGCAAGAATTGGAAAATCATATAATTTCATAAACGCTTGCTCGAATACATCACTTGTTTTGACAAAGGTATCTTCCCTAGTCACTACATCTGACACTTTTGTCTGTTTTAAAAACGTTTCTTTATCTGTATCACTGTAAAAATACGCCTTATATAACAGATACTTATTGAACATCCCTAAGTATTTTCCAGACTCAATAATTGGTAGGGCATCAATATCCTTAGCTTCCAGTTCATTTAAAGCATCCAATACGGAAGATTCTCCACTAATCGTTAAGCATTTTTCCTTCGGGATCATAACACTTTTTACAAACATGCAAACACCTCTTTCTCTATAGGTCTATACTTATATATTCTATAAAAAGGTTATTTATCCTGCTATCTCTACATTATGGCAGGATTAATTTTTGTCCTTCATAAATTTCATTCGAAGCTAGACCATTTGCAGCTTTAATTTTTTCAACTGCTTCTGGATTTTTATAGTAGTTCATTGCTATTCGGTATAAAGTCTCGTTTCCTTTAACAATATGCGTTTTAGCCTCGGTTTTAGGCTTTTCAACTTTTTCTTCCTTCTTAGGTTCTGCCTGCACTGGTGCTTTCGGTTCTTCCTTTTCTACAGGTGCAGGTGCTACTGCAGGAGTAGATTGAGCAACCTCAGTGGACTCTTCTGGCTTTGTTTCTTCTATTTTTTCTGTTTGAACTGGTTGCTCGGTAACCTCTTCATCTTTCTCATCTGTCTCATTTGAATTAGAGATTGGTTTTGTTTCCACTTCAATTCTAGCCTCTTCGGTTGTTGTCTCTTCTTTATCAGGCACATAGATAAACTGGACGTAGATTAAAAAACTTGCTGGCAATAATATAAAAATTGCAAATAAGGTTGGTAAAAGAAGGTTTTTTTTCTTTTTCTTCTTACCAGTAGCATTTCTTCTGCTTCTTCTCAATTCGGATGATTCATTTTCTACCCCAATGGATTGTCTATGCTCTTCTATTTTTTTTTGATAATCATCTTTACTCATTTTTTCAAACTCCATTCTTCCACTTATACTACTATTATGACGAATTTTGTTGAAAATGTAAATGTCGTTAAGAGCTATAAGAGACTATTTAATCTACTTTTCCAGTCAAGTTTAGTAGTATTAACAGTGGTTTTTTCGTGTAGCCGAAATATTTCCTGAAGATTTAGAGTACATTTTGAACAACAATTTTTGGGCTTCCTTGTTAACCTTTGACCAAAATGAGCTAATAATTGTTCCCTTATACAAACCTCATTCTGTAAAAGGGTGTACAAATCTTGTATTTCTCTCCACTTTTTTTGTCGAATCCGTTGAAAAAGATTAATGGTTTCTTGTTGGGATAGCTCCTTTTTCCAGTAATCTAGTATTCTTTGTGTCGTTTCTGATAAAACTACCTGATCACTTTTCCGATAAGCAACTTCAATATCCTGTTCCTCTGGAAATTCTTGCATGGCTACAAAATAGGCTTGTTCTACATCAGATTGCATATAAAGAATCGTCGCAATCGACTGTTTCCCGTCCCTCGCAGCCCTCCCTACCTCTTGCATATAGTTAGCGATAGAGGTTGGTATATGATCATGAATAATTTGCCTAATGTTATCCTTATGTATTCCCATACCAAATGCATTTGTAGCGCAAATCCAATCTAGATGTCCTTGCTGGAATTGCTGCTGGATAAGAATACGATCCTCTTGATCCATTTTCGAGTGATAATAAGCAACCTTTACTCCCTTTTTTTGAAGCTCCTGGGCATAAAATTGTGTTTTCTTTCTAGACTGGCTATAGATAATCCCAGGACCAGTTGTGTTAGTGACTCTATTTATAATCCAGGTCAGCTTTTCTTTTTGGTTTTCTACCTGATAGGATTCATAGGCAATATAAGGCCGATCTAAGGAATGGATATACTCAAATGGCTCTTTCATCAATAATGTATGTTCAATGTCCTTTATCACTTCATTGGTAGCAGTAGCAGTTAAAGCCAGCACGTTCACATGTCGGAATGCCTGAAGTGATTTAGAAATTCTTAGATAATCTGGTCTAAAGTCAAAGCCCCATTGAGAAATACAATGCGCTTCATCTGCTACTATGAACGCAATTGAAATACTAGAAAGCCTTTGTTGAAAATACTCGTTTTGCAACATTTCTGGTGATGTAAATATAAATTTATATGTTCTCAGTCGAGATAATGCTTCTTCTCTTTGTTCAAAGGATAAAAAGGAGTTGATCGCCACCACTCGTTTTTCACCTAGCATTTTAAGCTGCTCCACCTGGTCCTGCATTAAGGAGAGCAATGGAGAAATGACTAGAACTGCTCCATCCATTAAATAGGCGGGCAATTGGAATAATAATGATTTCCCCATTCCCGTTGGCAAAATAGCTACAACGTCCTCTCCCGACAATACTCGTTCAATAATTTCTCTTTGCCCTTCTCGAAATTCTGCATAACCGAATCGAGTCTGAAGTATGTGCTGAAGCTGATCCATTTTCATACACTCCTTTCAAGAGCTAAAGCTAATCTAATTTGAAAATAACTTAGTTCTGGTAAACTATCTCGGATTATTTTCAATTTTTTCGTTTTATTTTTAGTAGAGATCATCAACACTCGATGTATATCTTCTTCTGAAATAAAAGGTGTAAGAGACATAGTTTTATTAGTAGAAGCGATTTCTATTAAATGATCTTCTATCGTATTTACCTTAAGAGATCTGATAGAGGCGATTTCTTGTAAAGAATAGCCTTGTGTTAAAAGCTGTTCTGTTTTTAAGGCAGATTGGGTCAAAGGATTATGTACAAAAATATCTTGTGCTAATTGGGTTAAATCAGGATGGTCTACTTCATTTAAGTTAGTTAAAATAATGTGTAGCGCTTCTACAAATTGAAGCTTCATATCTGTAACTGAGGAATCGTATGCCATAGCCAGCTGATCCCACGTCAATCCACTTATTTGATATCCACTCAGTCTATAGATGAGCAACGTCCGATGAATTTCCCCGACACTTGGATGCAATAACAGATGTTCAAGTTGGCTTTTAAAGCTTTGCTGAAACTTGTCAGATTTATAATCTCTTTCTCTTAAATAGTTTTTGACGAATTGGTGAACAAAATAATCCTTTTGGTTTGGTATAAATCTTGATTCATTGTTCTTAAAGTGGGATAGTGTTTGCATGACTAATTCTAATCTTCCCCAAAAAACTTTTTCATTTCCTCTTAATAGCCATCCATTAAACAGCGGATTTTTATAACCCTTTAGCTGAGCTTCCCCTTTGTCACTGACCCTTAGCAGAGTGTCATGCTGCTCAATCCAGCTGTATTCATAGAGCTTAGATAGCTCCTCTTCATACTCTTCCTTTGTGAGTTTCGGGTAAATAGAGAAATATTGATGCAAACTAAAATATGTCACATCTTGTATCGTTTGACCTGATTTTTTTCCTTTTAATAAATAAAAAGAAGCCATTGCTGACCGCTCTCCATTAAAACTTTGTATGATATTTAGTAATAGTTGGCTAAAATACAAGTTAAATACCTCACAGTTTAAAAGTATTTTTGTTGAAAAGTAATGAAAACAGCTTTAGAATGAATAAGATAGCTAATTCGTATAAGTAGAATTAAAGGAGAGAATATACTAATGGCAAAATACACTATAGTAGATAAAGATACATGTATCGCATGTGGAGCTTGTGGAGCAGCTGCTCCAGATATATATGACTATGACGATGAAGGTATCGCCTTTGTTATTTTAGATGATAACACGGGGACAACAGAAGTTCCAGAGGAATTGATGGAGGATATGGAAGACGCATTTGAAGGCTGTCCTACAGATTCCATTAAAGTTTCAGAAGAATCATTTGAAGGCGACGCACTTAAATTCGAATAGTATAGTAAAGGCCAAGAATATGAGTAACTCATATTCTTGGCCTTTTTGTTTTTATAGACAAGATTACAAGCAAGCTTAAGTAATCTAAAATTTATTAAATAGTCTTTGGTACTTTAAACGATTTACTAACCTTATCTAGCAATGGCTTCATTCGTTTAAATAAAACGATCATGACGATAGTCACTAGAATACCTTTTATAAGGTTAAACGGTAAAATACCTAAAATAATTGAATTAAATAAAGCTGTTCCTGTTTCAGCAGGGAAATTTAAGAAGTACGAATACATTGGTAAGAAAACATAATAGTTTAACAAGCTCATACCAAGTGCCATACAAATAGTCCCAACACCTAAACCGTAAGCAATCCCTTTAGAAGATGATACTTTACGATAAATAATATAAACAGGTGTTATAAACAAGATACTCGTTGCAAAGTTAGCCATATGACCAACTGGAACGCCTGTAGGACTTCCTGAGAATAACCAATCCAACACGTTTTTCATTAGGGCTACAAGTACCCCTGCAACTGGTCCCATAGTGATTGCAGCAATTAAAGCTGGAATATCACTAAAGTCAATTTTCAAATAAGCTGGTAAAACTGGTAACGGAAATGCAAGCAGCATTAATACGAAAGAAATACTACTCAGCATAGCGATTGCAATAAGCATTCGCGTCTTACTTTTTGCCATAAATCCTCTCTCCTTTTGCGATTCACTCCACAAGAAGAAAGGTTCAGCTTGTTATCCATACTCAAAAAATCCCTTAAGCATTACGTTAGCTTAAAGGAGAAAAAGGTACACTTAAATAAGCGTATCCGTATAAGAGCATACGAAAAACAGCTGCACCTTCACCTTCTCCCATCCAGACTATACTGTCGGCTTTGGAATCTAACCAAATCCTGCCATTAACGGCTCGCGGGCTCAAGAAAAAAATCTTCTACTACCGCCGATCGGGAATTTCACCCTGCCCCGAAGATGAATCAATATTTTGTTGTCATTCAAGAATATCTTGAATTACAATCATTTTATCAAACTATATTAATATATGCAATACAACTGTTTTACTTTAAGCAAATTATTGATGCCATGGAAAGTGGGAACCAGTTATTGAACTTGGGAAGGATCACCTGGATATATAAGAGGTATTTGTGCGTCGGAATTCATGCTACCGGTGATATTTTTTCCGGGAACGGTGATAAATGCCTCACGAGCGGTGATAAATACCTGCGAACGGTGATAAAAGGCATTTCTCTTTGACTCTTCTAAAATTGTGCTACATAAAATCAATGAAGTGTCTCCTAAAGAGCGTCTACGCACATTATTATCAAAAAGCGTCACCTAAAACACTCCCAAACGCACCTAAACTATCCAGTTGTGCTACATAAAATCAACACCCGTCACCTAAATGACGCTTACGCACCTAAGATTCAAAAAGTGTCACCTAAAACACTCCCAAACGCACCTAAACCATCCAGTTGTGCTACATAAAATCAACCACCCGTCACCTAAATGACGCTCACGCACCTAAGATTCAAAAAGTGTCACCTAATACCATCCAAAACGTCCTAACCTCTAGTAAAACGCTACCTAAAGGTAACCCTTCCCCCTGGCACCCAACCACTTAAAATCCCCTTCCTCTCACATAACATAAAAATCGACCTACTAAATAGCAGGTCGACTCAACTATATTATTTATTCTTATTCAAGACATATCCATTAGGTCCCATAGGAATTGCTAAAGATGTTGTCAAATCAAAACGGTCCCATCGCTTCTGCTCGACATTTTCCAAGCGAATGGTTTTATCGAAGCTTGCGGCAGTTAACGTAAATGCTTCAATCATTAGAATAGAATCATCGAATTCCAGTGTTGCCAAATCTAAAGTTTCTTCAAAGGTTATGACCACAGTGTTGCCTTCTTCTGTTACTTCGTAATTAACACCTTTAGGCACTACAGTTGTAAAATAATCATTTACTGATTTTTGCATTTCTGTAAAAGGGGCTTCAGTGGATACACCCTTAGGAACAAGGAATGTCAGTCCGTTGCTCATGGTTTGCTTGTAATATACTTGTTTTTTATTTCCGTTTACCAAGTTCTCTTTACCCATAACGCCTACCTGATCCCAATTAATAGGTGTTCCATCTTCATTTAATCGCTCCAAATAGGTATAATCGTTGAATATATAACTGATTGTATTATCATAAACAGCTGTAGTAGCAGAAGCTTCGTCATATCCATGACCTTTAGGTAAATAATGTTGTAGTGTATCTCCTACAGAAACAAAATGACCTTGAAAAGGCAGATAATCGTTAAAGCCTAAAGCAACTTCATCGATAGCACTTGCATACTGCTCATATAACTGAAGACTATTTGGCCATCCGTCAGGAAAATCTTCATTGATTTTCCCTTTAGAAATAATGATTGTAATTGGGTATGCATAGGCCTCTTTTGTTAATGAAAAATGAAATGCAACGCCATCGTTTAGATCATCCTCATATACCGTCCTTGCACTATTAAATGGTTGAATAGGTAATGATTCACTTTCAACAGCTAGAGAATTGAATGATTCATCCTTATTCTCTATTTCCGCTTCTTCCGTCGTTTTCATGTCTTTCTCCATTTTCGACTCAGAGGCTGGATTAACATCCATCGTTCTCATTGTATCAGCTTGTTCATCAGCTTTATGCTGTGAAGCAGATTCTTCATTACTCGTCTCCAAGTAAGAAGAGACCAGGAGCGTCAACAATAAAACAGCAGCAATAGAAACTACAAGTGGCATCCATCTTGAAAACGGTTTGTTGTTACGCTTGATAACATCTATGTGGGCAGACTTCATTTCTGAATGAACGCGATTATACACTTCATCCTTCGAGCGATTATCTGTAAAGATGGGCATGTTGCTTAAGAGCTTTTCTAAATCATCATTCTGTTTTTCGTTATTACTCATGTTGAACATTACCCTCCTTCTTTTGACTAGATAATTTTTCTCGAAGCGCTTTAATCGCTCGATGCTGGGTTGTTTTCACTTTTCCCTCGGTCCAAGATAGTATTTGTGCAGTTTCTGAGATAGAAAGCTCTTGGAAGTATCGCATAATAACCACCATTTTCTGGTCACCTGTGCAAGTGTCTAATGCCAAGAGGAGGGCCTTCATCTCATCATTTAAAACAGCGAAATCCTCTGGTAACATATCCTTAGATGCAAGCTGCGTAGATTCCCAGTCAAATGCATCAAACATCTTTTTCTTTCTAACTGTATGCTTTCGAAAATGATCGATAGCCACATTTTTAGCAATCGAAAATAACCATGTTTTTTCAGAGCTTTTACCTTCAAATTTACTATAGGCTCTTAGAACACGAACGTACACTTCTTGGACCAAGTCTTCCGCAGTCTGTCTATTTTTCACTAAATAGATCAGAAACTGAAAAACGTCTTGATGATAGCTATCATACAAGCGGTGGAAAACGGAGTCATTCATATGGCTCCCCCCGTTCTTTCAATTAGTCGTTTCATCTCCCGTTTTGTTACATTAACTAAAAGGGTAATCGAACAATAAATGTTGTACCTACCCCAACCGTACTCTCTGCAGAGAGGTAACCATCATGTCTCTCTACAATATTTTTGGCAATAGCAAGACCCAGACCTGTTCCAGCCTTCCCTCTAGTTCTAGCTTTATCGGCTTTATAAAAACGTTCAAAAATATAAGGAAGATCCTCTTCTGGAATTCCTACTCCGGTGTCTGATACCTTAATAATAATTTGGTTTTCTAAAGTACTTAAATGAACAGTCACAGAACCTGCTTCTGGTGTGTGTCTTAAAGCATTGTCGATAAGATTCGTTAACACTTGCTCCATTCGATCTTCGTCTATTTCTATCTCTAACGGTTGACCTGATGGAATGTGCTGTTCAAAGTTCAAACGAACGTTACTCTCTTTAGCAGCTTGATCAAATTTCTGTGTTATTCTTTCAATAGTTGGAACTATCTCTACGTTTTCCTTATATATACTCAAATACCCTGATTCTAATCTTGCTAAATCTAGTAATTCTGTTACTAATCTTCCCATTCGTTTCGATTCATCATAAATGACTCGTATCATTTCATTTTTATCTTCTTCAGTAGTTACAATTTCATCAATAATGGCTTCACTGTAGCCTTGAAGCATTGAAATCGGTGTTCTCAGCTCATGGGACACATTTGCTATAAAGTCAGAACGCATTTTGTCTAAACGATGTTGCTCAGTCATATTACGCAGCACCACCACAGCTCCACGAACATATTCGTTGCTGTATAGAAGACTAATGGAGACAGAGAAATACTCTCCTCGAATTTCTAGTTCCTCATCCAACTCTTCTTCTATCTCTAATACATGTTCTAAAAGATGACGCAGCTCATTTGGTAGCTCAGAATCATCCAATTGGTTGTTTTCAGCTTGCCATTTTGTAAGAAGTTGTTCTGCTTGTGGATTGCTGACTTGTACATGGAAATCCTTATTGATAGTAATAACAGCATCTGTCATAGACGTTAAAATGCTAGCCAGTTGTTCTTTTTCTTGATTGATTACCTCTACATGGTGCTTTAACTGTTTCCCCATCCGATTAAATGCAGATCCTAGCTCTCCTATCTCATCTCGCTGTGTATAGGGTACCTTCGTTTCAAAGTTCCCTTTAGCTAGCTCTAATGCAGCCTCACGCATAGAACGTAAAGGAGAAGTAATTCTTGAAGAAAGGAAAAACGTAAAAAGAGTAGTAAGCAGTAACGCAATAAAACCAGATAAGAACACAATTCTTGTCGTGTTGTTTGAAGTTTTACTTACTACCTCTAAGCTTTGATAAATAAAAACAGCGCCGTGTGTTTGTATTTCAGACTCTAATGGAAAGGCTAGAATAAGATAATTTTCCATTAAGTTATCTTCACTCATGGAAGGCATTAGCATCTTTCTTATAATCGTCTTATCAGTAGTATAAATTTGGGAAAGCTGGTCATCGTCTAAAATCTTATCTTTAATTACCTCTTTGTTTAAGCCATCATGAATGGAAAGGAACACAGATTGCGCATCGTCTACAATTAATGCATTTGTTTCTGTTCCTAATATATCACTAATGATAGAAATGGATTCTTCTACATTATCATGCTGTTCTACGATTTTTCCGATGGTTGCGGCTTCCTGCCTCAAGGTTTCTTCTGCTTGCTCTGTATGGAAATCTTCTAAAAACTCTAACATAAGGACAGTAATTATAAACAACACAAATAAGACGAGAAGCAATATGGTTCCCCATAGCTTCCCGACAACACTATTCCAAATCCTATTCATTTCCTACCTCGAACTTGTAGCCAACTCCCCATACAGTAACAATCATTTTTGCAGCTTTTTCGGATACTCTATTTAGCTTTTCACGTAATCTCTTCACATGCGTATCAACTGTACGTAAATCTCCAAAGAAGTCATAATGCCAAACTTCCTTCAAAAGCTGTTCTCGGTCAAATACCTTATCTGGAGCCTTAGCAAGGAAATATAGCAATTCATATTCTTTAGGTGTAAGACTAACCTCTTCCCCGTCAGCAGTCACTCGATGTGCATCGTGGTCAATTGTTAGATGTGGAAAAACAACTACATCCTTGGATATCGACACAGATTGGGAAGGAGAAAAAGCAGTAGATCTTTTTAAAAGTGCTTTTACACGAAGTACCACTTCTCTAGGACTAAATGGTTTTACGATATAATCATCTGCTCCAAGTTCAAATCCCTCTACTCGGTTTGCCTCTTCCCCTTTAGCCGTAAGAAGAATAACTGGCGTATCTTTATGTTCACGAAGCTCTGTAATCACTTCGATTCCGTCTTTTTCAGGCATCATAATATCTAATAGTATACAATTATATTCATTTTCTAAAGCGAGCTGAAGAGCAATTTGTCCATTTTCTGCTTCTTCTACTACATAACCTTCTCTTTCTAAATACATTTTTAATAATCGACGGATACGTTCTTCGTCATCTACTACTAAAAGTTTTATCATTTCTGACATTACATATCATACCCTTCTATCAACATCTATCTTATATTGTACAATTACTTATCATAAAAGAAAAGAAAAGCTCTCCATTCTGTTGAATGAAGAGCTTTTTAGCACTACTTTTGACTTACGCGTAAGAGTGAAGCCCAGCAATAATTAAGTTTACTGCAATTAGGTTGAACATAATGATAATAAATCCTATTAAAGCTAACCAAGCAGATTTTTCGCCTTGCCAACCTTTTGTTAATCTTAAATGTAAGAAAACAGCATAGAATAACCAAGTAATAAGTGCCCAAACCTCTTTTGGATCCCAACCCCAGAAACGAGACCAAGCTTCATGTGCCCAGATCATTGCAAAGATTAGTGCTCCTAATGTAAATACCGGGAAACCGATTAATACTGCACGGTAACCAATTTCGTCCATAAGCTGCGAATTCGCTTTTTTAGTTAATGGCTGAAGAACTAAAGAAATACGTTTGCGTAATATTAAACGTAACAGTCCGTATAGCACTGTACCAAATAGAAGAGACCATACAACTGTAGTCAACTTTTTACCGTTAACTAATGGAGGAACTTCCACCAATGGCTCCATCGCTCCATCAGTAATTGCTTCGGATTCATTCATCCCAAATAAAGCAGGCTTGTTATACTCGATATCGTGCGGATTACCTTCCTTATCGATATAGGAATATTCTGCTGAATAATCTGCAACAGAGAAGGTAACTGTTGATACAACAAATCCTAAAACTAGTACTAAAACGTACATAGTAGCTTCCATCCAAAAACGTTGTTTAGATGGCTTTGTTAGGTCAATATTCTTCAATAAAAAGATCAAACCTGCTACTGCACTAATTGCTAAAATAGCTTCTCCAAGAGCAGCCGTAATAACATGGATCGTTAACCAGTGACTTTTTAACGCTGGTATTAAAGGAGTGATATCTTTTGGGAACATACTTGCATAAGCAATAATTAGTACTGCTATTGGAAGTGCAAACAACCCAAGAGCAGGGGTTTTGTATATAAAGTAAATTAATATAAATGCTCCTACTACGAGCATTCCAAACGCAGTTGTAAACTCAAATAAGTTACTTACTGGTGCATGTCCTGCTGCAATCCAACGAGTAATAAAATACCCTAAGTTTGCTACAAAACCAATAACTGTCACGCTGATTGCTAAAGTACCCCAACGTTTATATGATTTTCTAGCTGAAGCGGCAGAAGATTTGACTGCTCCACCAAATAGGAACGTAGCAACCAAATAAGCAACAAACGCAACAAACAATAAAGTCTCACTTACAGAAACCATTGTCATCTTATTTTTCCCCTTCCTGTATTTCCTCTTTTTCTAGTTTTGTATCTAGATCTTGTTGGTCCTCATATGGTGGAATGCTGGTTACCTTTGATACTTCATCGATATCCTTTTTCACACTCATCCAGTTTTTGTTTGTATGAGCCGCAACAACCATTTTTCCATCCTCTAGATACTGAAGCCAAATTCGGCGATGATTCCAGTATGACCCTTGTGCAACACCAATCATGAAAATCAATCCACCAAGCATAAGAATAGGAAGTGTTAAATCTTTTCGGATTGTAAGACCTGACATATCTCTAGTTTCTACACTTTCAAATTTAACTTTATGAGCTGTCTCACCTAAAGGCTCTAATGTATTTTGAATCATGACAAAGCTAGATTCTCCCTTAGGAAATTCCGGGCTATACATTTTCATTAAAAATGCTGGATTTTTTGGTTCTGGCGTCTCTGATTGTGGTTCTCCGTCTACAAATCCAGAGAAATTAGCGTAATAATCCACAATTTCTACTTTGTATCCATCATTTAACTCATACACACTTTGAGGATTTGATAATTCAACCGTAAACTGACCATGGTTAGTACCAGTTTCCTTATCCTCTAAATGGAAGGTCATAGACTTTAATTCATTAAGACGGAAATCCATTTGGAACACAGAAAAATTATCAAACTTCAAAGGTTCATTAACTTGAATGGATTCTTCCTTTACTAGCTTTAAATCTTCCGGATGTCCAGCAATTGCATCGTCAGGACCTTTATACAAAGCAATATCTGTTTGATAGTTTTTCGCGATTGAACCAACCCTATCTAAAGCAGCTCCAAAAACTTCCTCAGATTCTTCTTTTGTATAAGTCTCATATATGAATTGCTTACTTTCTAAGAAATATCCATCTGTTTGTGGGATATAGAGCGTCTCTCCTTCTCTAATCCACATTGTTTCGTCGACATAGAAGCCTGGAATAGCACGCATCATAACACCCATTAAGAAAAGAATTAGACCTAAATGGTTAACATACGGGCCCCACCTAGAAAATCGGCCTTTTTCTGCCAGAATTGCATTTCCTTCTCTTTTCACATTATACTTTAATGCTTTTAGCTTTTCTTCCGCTTTCTCAAGCGATTCTACAGGAGATTCAACTTCTCCCTCACCATAAACACGTTGACGTTTTAAGAAGCTAATGTGTCTTTTTGTTTTTTGCCTTTTGAGAGATTTATAAAGTGGAATTACTCGGTCTAAACTTGCAATGACTAGAGATATCCCTAGCATTCCAACTAATGTTTGGAACCACCATGAGCTATAAAGATCAGAAAGACCTAATTCATAGTAGAGTGTGCCGAACCACCCATAAACTCGTTCATAGTACGCAGCAATATCTTCTTCTCTTGTGGCAGGAACGTAGAAAACCTGTGGCAAAATTGTTCCTATAGCAGCTGCGACTAAGATAGCAACTATTATCCACATCCCTACTTTCACACTAGAAAAGAAGTTCCAAATTTTATCAATGATTGTTTTGTTATAGGTTTGAGAACGTCTTGCAGACCCTTCATACCTCATATCAACAAGCTTTTGATCTTTCGAATGTTGACTTAACGGTCGTCCACAGCTTTCACAAAGCTCTGTACCTGCAGGGTTGACGTGCCCACATTTACAAACTATCTTGTCCATCTAAAAGACTCCTTTAGGAAGGTTTGATTTGTTCCATGTAATCAGCAATATCTTGCTCGGTCATCTCACCTTTAATAATCTTTTCGATCTTACCTTCCGGGCTAATCAAAAAGGTCGTTGGTAGTGGATCAATATTATAGGAATCCAACAAGCTTTTATTACGATCGATCGCAATTGGGAATGTTAAACCATATTGGTTAGCAAAACGGTTTACCTTCAAATCTGATTCTCCCACATTAATGGCTAAGGTTTGAACACCTTGTTCTTTGTAAATGTTAAATTGGTTGTCCATAGCTGGCATTTCTTTAGCACATGGTTTACACCAAGTTCCCCAGAAATTTAAGAAGATTCCCTGCCCTTCATAGTCAGACAGTTTATGCTGTTCTCCATTCATATCCACTACTTGGAAATTCGGTGCTTTATCGCCGACTTTGAGAACTGCATTTTTTTCTTTCGTCACGTTAGAGAAAATTGTAAAAACAATTGCTAGTGTAAGTACTACCAAAATAACTGCTCTTATGTAAAAACGTTTTTGTTTGGATTGAGCCACCTTTTATTTCCTCCATTCCATGCATTGCCGACAATATTATACCAAATATAATGTCCAATTTGAGAAGGACATATGAAGGCTTTGTGAACTTTTCATTGCTATTTACCTATTTTACCTGTTTCTGCCAGTACTCTAAGCTGTTTAATCTCATGAGTTGTTAATTCTCTCCACTCTCCTGCGTTCAACCCGTGTAGAGTTAAGAAACCAAATCGTTCTCTTTTTAATTTTTGCACAGGGAAGCCAATTGCATCAAACATACGACGTACTTGACGGTTTTTGCCCTCATGGATCGTAATTTCAACAATTGATTTATTTGCTTTCTTTTCAGAAGATAGAAGCTTAACTTTTGCAGGAGCTGTCTTACCATCCTCTAAAACGACACCTCTCTCAAGCGGTCTTAGTTGCTCGCGTAAAGGTATACCTTTAAGTCGCGCGACATAAGTCTTGTCCACCTTGAACTTTGGATGTGTAAGTGCATAAGAAAAATCTCCATCATTTGTTAAGAGCAATAAACCTGAAGTTTCATAATCTAATCTACCTACTGGGTATAATCTTTCCGTTACATGAGGGAGTAAATCGGTAACAGTCTTTCTACCTTTGTCATCGCTAACGGCTGAGATAACACCTCTTGGCTTGTAAAGTAAGAAATATTTCTTTTGTTCTTTCTCTAATTTGACACCTTCTACTTCAACTGTATCTGAATCAGAGACCTTAGTACCTAATTCCTTAATTACTTTCCCATTGACCTTTACTTTTCCTTCTAAAATTAACTCTTCTGCTTTTCTACGTGAAGCAACACCTGCGTGTGCTAAAACTTTTTGTAATCTTTCCAAGTAATCCACCTCGTCCATTCTTCATACATGAGTGAATTATGTCACACTTTTGCAGAAAATAAAAGAAGACAGTCTTTTAGAAAAACTGTCTTCTCCAAATTATTTGACTTTCTTGACGTTAAATTCTAGCGCAACATCTTTATCAATCATTACCTTCCAGAGAAAAGGCTTCTTTTCCTTGTTGTTTCTCGGGATAATGAGTACATTATTTAGCTTCTCTTCTTCTTCCTTGTTCAAAAGTAAATAGTAGTCCTTTTTAACCTCTATAACATCTTTTTGAAAAAGCTCGTATTTCCCTTTTTCAACTACGTGAACCATTGAATAGTTTTGGAATATTTGCTCTGCAAGAGAAACATGAGTGTTCCAATCATTTGAATGATTCAATGTTACAACAATTATTTCTTTATCCTTGTCTTTCAAGTATGTTACAAGCGTTCTTCCAGCTCTTTTCGTATAACCTGTTTTACCGGCAACTGTATATTCGTTGAAATGCATAAGTTTATGCTTATTTCTCCATTTGATAGAACGTTCCTTTGGAACAAAGTTCTTAGCAGATGCGATTTTCATAAAATCTTCATTTTGCAAAGCAAGTCGGAACATATTAGCCATGTCTTGAGCCGAAGCATAGTGTTCATCATTATGAAGACCCGAAGGATTCGTAAAATGAGAGTTTTCTAAACCAGCTAATTGAAACTTTTCGTTCATCAGTTTCACAAAACCTTCTAAGGAACCTCCAGTATGCTCTGCTAATGCATAAGCTGCATCATTGCCTGATTGAAGCATTAGTCCATGCAGCAAGGAATTAACAGTCCAAACCTCTCCTGGCTGCAAATAGAGAGAGGATCCTTCTTGAGCCGCAGCTACCGAAGAAATCGTAATTTCTTCATCAAGAGTTGCATTGTCCAACACCGTCAATGCTGTCCATACCTTTGTAAGACTAGCAATAGGAAGCTCTACCTCTGCATTATTTCCTAGCAACAATCTCCCTGTCTTAGCATCAATCACAGCATAAGATGAAGATACGGCTTGTGCACTTCCAATATTAACAAACAGGAAAAACAAAATTAGTATAAGCGCTTTTTTATAAATGGAAAATACTCCTTTTTCATTTATTTCTATCCTTCAAATGCTTCTTGGAACTTGGTCATAAATAAATCTGTGTCTTCCATGTCTTCTACCTCTACTTCTTCAGGTAATGGAGGTAGTGCACTGATATCCTTTAATCCAAAGTATTGAAGGAATTCCTGTGTAGTTCCATACAAGATAGCCCTACCTGTCCCTTCTGCACGTCCAACTTCTTGAACTAGTCCTTTTGCAGCTAATGTATGTATTGGCCGTTCTGATTTCACACCACGGATATCCTCTATTTCTACTCGAGTAATTGGCTGCTTATATGCAATAATAGCCAAAACCTCAAGCGATGCCTGAGAAAGAGACTGGGCAGTTGGATTTTCCACTAGCTTTTGAATACAATCTATATTTTCTTCCTTTGTAACGAGTTGGTATGTTCCAGCGAGCTGCTTTAGCTGGATGCCTCTGTCCTCTGTATCCTCATACTCCATCATCAACAAATCTAAAGCCTCGGCTATTTGGTTTTCTTCAGTATCTGTTAAGAATGACAGTTGCTTTTTAGTTAAACCGTCCTCCCCACTTACAAATAGTAGACTTTCTATTTTACTCTTTAATTTCTTCATATATTTCAATTTCCTTTCCTAATTGAACAAACAAATCTTCAAAATTACTCTTTTGCTCAACCAAAACCGCCTGACGCTTCATTAGCTCCAATAACGCTAAAAAGGTCGTAACAATAGTGTTTTTGTCTCTTGTTGGAAAGAGCTCATAAAATGATAGTCTTCCATTATGCTTTTTTAAAGTAGTAATCACGTTAGTCATAGACTCCCTAATGGAGATCTCTTGCTTGCTCACTTTAGTATGTAGAGGAGCATTAAGCTGCTTTCTTCTCAACATTTTTTGAAAGGCTCCAAGCATATCGTAAACATTTACATCGAGCTCAAACAAAGCTAACTGCTGATTACTTTGGTAACCACTTAAGTCTGCCGGCGGTCTCGTATAAAATAGATTACGAGTTTCTTCTAACTCCTGCAGATTACTCGCGGCTTCCTTATATTTCTTATACTCTATTAATTTTAATACTAGCTCATCTCTCGGGTCGTCTAAATTAATATCAAAATCATCCTCCATATCATCGTCCTGATGAATTGGAAGAAGCATTTTACTTTTAATAGACAGCAACGTAGCAGCCATCACTAAGTATTCACTTGCTTCATTTAACTCGAGAACTCGCATTGCATGGATATGTTCCATGTACTGTGTGGTGATCTCAGCCATTTTGATATCGTATATATCTATTTCCAAACGATTTATTAAATGTAATAATAAATCGAGTGGACCTTCGAATGCTTCTGTTTTTACTTCGTAAGACATAAAACTCCACCTAATATTGATTTTAAACATAATTATAGAGGAAAGGTGATTGGAATGCACCCTACATTCGATTCTAAATTTGTTCATTTTATAACAGAATTTAACGAGACTAAAGATTATTTTGAATGCCACGAACTATTAGAAGACTATTGGAAGGAAGTTTCCCCACGACAAAAGGTACATCCTTTAGCCGCACTCATTCTACTTTCCACTTCTATGTACCACTGGCGACGTGGTAACTTTCAAGGCGCTTCTAAGACCATGAAAAGCAGTATTAAACGTATGAAAGAAACAATACAATCTCCCTTCTTCGAAACTTTAAATACAGAACAGTTACTAAAAGATGCCACCCAAGCCTATCAATCTATTCAGCTTCATAAGCCTTTTACAGCATTTCAAATTGGCATCCAAAATGATTCACTGCTTACCCTCACCAAGGAGGTAACCTTATCAAAAGATATAGATCAACATTTTCTTATTCATAAACATATGCTTAGAGACCGCTCTGAAATACTTGAAGAACGAGAAAAAAAGAAAAAAAGAAGAGATGACCTATAGGGTCAGTTCTCTTCTTTTTCTTTATGACATTTTACAAAGAAAGCTTTAATCTCTTCCGTTGACCTAATATTAGTCGTTTGTAAAACATTAGATAGGGCTAGAATCATATTCTTGCCAATCCCCTCTCCTCGGTGAGAAGGATTAACAGAAATATGTTGGATGATTGCATCTGTTTCCACCATTCGAACTCCAATAATGCCGACGACATCCTCCATCTTTTTCCAAACGAATAAGTGCCAATCTGGATTAGATTCGTATTCATGAATCGTTTCCAATAGTTTTTTGACATCTTTTTCATTGGGCATAAAAGATAAGAGACCCATAGAAATTTTTTCATAAGCTTTTTTATAACGAAATAACATGTTTAAGACCCTCTTTTAATTTCTTTAAAGAACTTTACTACTTTTTATGATAATTGTCCAATTATACATTACCATTTGGGGCAATAAATAGCCAATATGCTACTCCCCAAATTATTCCGGTTAAAAATAAAATTAGAAACAATATAACATTTATCTTTTTCAAATTAGTCTCTTCCTTTCTCTATTTGATAAGGAAGGTCGAGGCGAATAAGGTCTTCCAATGTTTCTCGTTTTACAGCCAATTGGTGCTGACCATTCTCAACGAATACTACAGCTGGTTTTGCCATACGATTGTAATTACTTGCCATTGAATAACCATATGCTCCTGTACAGAACACTGCTAAAATATCACCTGGTTCAGCTTTCGGTAATGAAATATGCTCAATAAGCTTATCCCCAGACTCACAGCATTTACCAGCAATTGTATAGTCAACCTTTTTAGGTGTTCCCATTTTGTTGGCAATCGCCGCATCATACTCTGCTCCATATAATGCTGGGCGAATATTATCCGACATGCCCCCATCGACTGCTAAATAGTTCCGAATTTCCGGTACTTCTTTTTCAGAGCCAATGGTATAAAGGGAGGTTCCCGAATCACCAACTAGTGAACGACCTGGCTCAATCCAAATTTCTGGCATCTCTAAGTTAGCATTTGCTACTAATTGTTTGACAGCACTAATCATTTCCT
Source organism: Psychrobacillus sp. FSL W7-1493 (assembly GCF_038004905.1). Classification (NCBI taxonomy): domain Bacteria; kingdom Bacillati; phylum Bacillota; class Bacilli; order Caryophanales; family Bacillaceae; genus Psychrobacillus; species Psychrobacillus sp. FSL W7-1493. The sequence continues at coordinate 2,326,645 of NZ_JBBOSB010000001.1, forward strand.
TCACATAAGTAGAAGGTTCCAGTGGAGTGTCTTGCTCGGTATACTTAATGCCGAAGCCACCACCAAGATTTAATACTTTGCAGGCATAGCCAAACGCGTTATCCCATTCAATCATTTTAGTGATAAGCTTTTCTGCTGCCAGCTTAAAACCAACTGTTTCAAAAATTTGAGAACCAATATGACAATGCAATCCTAACAATTCTATAAATTCTTCTTTATAAACTTGTTGAAATGCCTGATCAGCTTGTCCATTCATTAAGTCAAAACCAAATTTAGAGTCCTGCTGACCAGTTGTAATATAATCATGGGTATGAGCCTCTACTCCTGGAGTAACTCTTAGTAATATTTTTACTTTTTGGTTTAGCTTTGTAGTTAAACTTTTTAGCAATTCAATCTCGTAAAAGTTGTCTACGACTATACAGCCAATCTTATGCTCCATTGCCAACATTAATTCATCAACACTTTTGTTATTACCATGAAAATGTATTCGTTCTGGAGGATATCCCGCTTGTATTGCTGTATATAGTTCTCCTGCTGATACAACATCCAAAGACAAGCCTTCTTGCTCCATTACTTGATACATTGCAATGCAAGAGAAAGCTTTACTTGCATAAGCTACCTGAGCACCTATATTTTCTTCCTGGAATGTAGCTAGAAAGGCTCTTGCTCTTGATCTGATAAGAGACAAATCATATACAAATAGCGGAGTTCCATATGTTTTAGTAAGTTCTAATGAGTCAATACCACCTATCAACAGGTGGCCCTTTTCGTTCACATTATGCTCTGATACCATTACCATGTATCCTCGCCTCTTTTCCTCATTTTCTATATGAACTTTACCATATTAAATATGAGGATTGCAATGCTATTTGGAACGATCTCGAACAGGTGATCGCGTGATGAAAGGTCTCTTCGCATTAGTTGGCATTGGAAAACGGATAATAATACGAGCAAACGCTCTCGGATAAAAAGGTATTAATGGCCACAGATAAGGTACATTTAATGGCTTTAAGCTACATATATACCATACTAAACACACTGTTGCTATAAACAGTCCATTTGCACCAAAAGCAGCTGCGCTCAGCAATAGGAACATCCTAAATATTTTAGTAGCAATACTTAGTTCATAGGAAGGAATAGCAAACGTAAATATGGCTGTTATAGCTGTATATAAAATAACTTCTGCTACGAATAGCCCTACATCAACAGCCATCTGTCCGATGACTAAAGCCGCTATAATTCCCATTGCAGTGGATAACGGAGTAGGGGTGTGTATGGCGGCTAGCCTTAAAAACTCTATTCCAATATCGGCAAATATCAATTGGAGTATAAGTGGTATCTCACTTGTTTCATTAGGTCCTAAGAAATCTAAGGCTTTCGGTAGATAATCGGTATTTTTAGCCATTAAATACCAAAATGGCAATAAAAATAAACTGAAGAAAACTCCAAAAAAACGAATAGATCTTACTAAGGTTCCGATTGCTGGAGCTTGTCTATATTCCTCAGCATGTTGTAAGTGATGGAATAGGGTTGTAGGGACAATAATAACAGATGGAGAGGTATCTACAACAAGCAAAATATGACCTTCAAGTAAATGAGCTGCTGCTATATCCGGCCTTTCGGTAAACCGAACAAAAGGCACTGGATGAAAGCCCTGCACGAATAACCATTCCTCTAGTGCTTTATCACTCATTGTAAATCCATCATGCTTGATTTTTTTTAAACGCTTCCGAATGAGTTCTAGATTTTCTTCGTTCGCCACTCCTTTAATATAGGAAATCGCGATATCCATTTTACTCATCGAGGAAATTTGATGTAGTTCGAAACGGAGGTTGGTATCTCTTATTCGTCTACGAATAAGTGCGGTGTTTAAAACAATGTTCTCCGTAAAACCATCCCGAGATCCACGTACCACTTTTTCATTGTCTGGCTCCTCGGGTGTTCTACCGGGGTAACTTCGTACATCTACCGTATAAACTGATCCATTTTCCAAAATGAACGTCACTTGGCCACTTAGTAGTGCCGAAATCCACTTTTCTTTTGAGTCATATTGCGTGATCGAGTAGTAAGGAAAATAGTGATTCATGATTTCATTTTGAGAAACATCCTCTTCTGGAGGATTCTTCATAGTCCCCGTCATTAAATCTGTTAATGTCGGTCCATCAATGAGACCATTAATGTAAACAAGTAATACCGGGAATTTAAACAAGTGGGTATGAAGGAGTCCAAAATCATAGGACTCGTTCTCCCCAAACTTTTCTTTTAAATACGCTTCTGCCTCGGTCATATCCTTAAATAGTGTCTTCGTAATAATCACCTATCTCTAGCTTTTGTATTAGCAGTACTGCCTACAGGTACCAACCAGCTCTTTAACTGTGTCAAAATTTTCTTTTCTAGTCTCGACACTTGAACTTGGGATATCCCTAACCTTTCGGCAATATCACTTTGAGTACAGTCTAGGTAATAACGCAGATAAATAATCATCTGTTCTCGTTTTTCTAATTTTTCTACTAGTTCTCTTAGTGGGATATGATCGAATGACTTTTCTGAACGTTCATCTTTCATTTGGTCCATCAAAGTCAAAGCATCTCCACTGTCATTTTCATAGAGTTGCTCCTGCAAGGAAGCTGGATCTCTAAGAGCGTCGGTCGCCATGACAATATCCTCTCTAGAAACTTCTAAAATACTTGCTAGCTCCAAAATGGTTGGCTGCCGCTCATGCGTTTTAAGAAAGTCATCCGTTGCGTGACGAATTTTAAAGTTCAACTCCCTAATGGAACGACTAATTTTGACCATTCCATCATCTCGAAGAAATCTCTGAATTTCTCCAATAATCATAGGAACAGCATACGTCGAAAACTTCACTTCATAGGACAAGTCAAATTTATCAACCGATTTCATAAGACCAATACATCCAATTTGAAATAAGTCCTCTAGGTCCGCCCCCCTAGAAGCAAAACGCTGAACAATAGACCAAACCAATCTTGTATTTCCTTCTATCATTTGTTGTCTGGCGAACTTATCACCCTCTTGTGACAGGGCTATTAGCTCTCTCATCTTCTCCTGGGTCAGTAAAATTGTTGGCTTATTGTTCATCATTAGACGGTCCTAACTGATTCTTGAATTGGTACAAATTTCTTTGTGATGGTTACGGTTGTCCCCCTATCAGGAATGGAGTATATATCCACATCATCACTGAAGCTTTCCATTATAGTAAAGCCCATACCAGAACGTTCCTGCTCAGGCTTGGTTGTATATAAAGGTTCTCTTGCCTGGGTGACATCTTTTATGCCACGACCATAATCTACTATAGAAACGACTATCTCTCTTCCACTACGTTGTGCATGTATTTCGATTTTTCCTACGCCATCCTCTTCATAACCGTGCACAATAGCATTAGTTACTGCTTCCGAGATAACTGTCTTAAACTCTGACAGCTCCTCAATTGTTGGGTCGATCGCAGATATAAAACTGGACATCACCATTCTTGCTAATGCTTCATTCTCACTTTTGGCAATAAAAGATAATGTGATTTCATTGTCCATAAACTATTCCCCCTAACTTTGAAATTATTTCAATTTCTGATTCGCTGTAAATGTATGGGCTTAAACCTGCAAACTGAAAAATTTTGCGCATAGTTGGTGATGGATTAACGATGATGGTTTGACCATCAATTGGAGCTAACTCTCGCATTCTACCTAGAATGAGTCCAATACCTGAGCTATCCATGAAATTTAAATCTTTTAAATTCCAAACAAGAACCTTAATAGAGCCATTCTTAATCATTGGTACTATCTCATTTCTTATTTCTGTCGTGCTATGATGGTCTAGCTCACCTTTCAATCGAATAATAACAATTTCGTCTCCTACTTTTTCAACATCGTGTTTCATAAAATCGCCTCCTCATAAAACGCAATTCCACATAGAATTCTATAATCCTTTGCAACTGACAAAAGTAGAAGAAATCATCGCAATTTAGAAGATTTTCGACAAAAGGTCTATACACATCAAGTATGGGTAAATTAAACATTTTTTAAACAATAAAAAGACAGCAATTTAAGATATTTTTAAATCTTAGATTGCTGCTTATATGAATCAATTTTATTATGCTATTTTTAAAGAAATATCAGGACTGAATAAGGACATATTAAGCAATTAACATATAAAGTAGAATTGATTTTCGCTCATATCTCGGACGCTTTTCGCGGGGGGGAGCGATAAGCCATCACCCGTCGCTTACGCGCGCGGTTGTGATGTCTTATCAGTCTCCCTCCTCCCGCTGGAGCATTCCTGTATGATTACTTTACAGGCTCTTGAAAAAAAAAGAACCCTCTTATATGATGCTAGAGTAACAACAACCAATTGAATACTCAAAACATATATAGGAGGGCCTCTTATGAATAATAGTACGAATCATAAAATTAATCAAGTGAGTGAAAAGACGTTGGTCATTGGGATCGATATCGCCAAGCGCAAACATTACGCATGTGCTGTAGACGACCGTGGACGAGTATTGCATAAGTCATTCCCTATCAGACAGTCGGCAGAAGGATTTACGACCTTCTATGAACAGCTACTCGCATTAAAAAACAAACACGAGAAATCAGAAATCCTTGTTGGGTTCGAACCAACGGGACACTACTGGATGAACCTAGCGGCCCATTTAACAGCGCATGGCATCCGCTATGTGCTTGTGAATCCTAGTCACGTGAAGAAATCCAAAGAATTGGATGACAATCTACAGACAAAGAACGATGTGAAGGATGCGATGGTCATCGCCAAGCTAATCCGCGATGGGCGGTTCAGCTTCCCACGCATTTTAGAAGGTATCGAAGCGGAACTGCGCAATGGTGCATCCCATCGCGCCTTGCTTCAGAAAGAGCTTGGCATCATTACCAATCGAATCATTCGATGGACAGATCGGTTCTTCCCAGAATTCCAACATGTCTTTAAAGACATCGGGAAAACCGGCCTAGCAGTGCTGGAGAAAACACCATTACCAGAGGACCTTCGAGAAAAAGAAGTGGCGGAGCTACTCCCTTTCTACAAAGAGGTGGATGGGTTAAAGTGTGTCTCTTCTCCCAAAATAATAAAACTCAAGGAAGCCGCTGAAATCTCGATCGGGTTGACCGAAGGCCTGGAGATGGCTCGATTTGAGATTCATACCTTGGTTATGCAATATAGACTCGTTCAACAACAGTATGAATTACTGGCAGAACGGTTACAAGAAATCGCTCAGAATATGCCCGATTATCTCTTTTTGGTATCTATCGAGGGGGTCGGCCCCAATACAGCCGTCGAGCTGTTATCAGAGGTAGGGCCGTTCACTAACTTTCATAGTCCACGCCAAATTATCAAACTAGCGGGACTGACATTACGGGAGAACTCCTCGGGTGAACAAAAGGGACAAAAGAAGATTTCTAAACGAGGACGCAGAAAATTGCGTGCAGCCCTCTTCCGAGCCATCTTGCCTATGATTCGTTACAATCCTGCCTTTAAGGCACTGTATCATTATTATATTGAACGCCCAGTAAACCCTTTAAGAAAGAAAGAAGCCATGGTGGTCTTATGTGGCAAACTATTAAAAATCGCACATGGCCTCTGTACGAAGAAACAGATGTTTCAGTCAGAACGCATGATACAAGACCTGACTGTTCTTCAAACGGCAGCGTGAACCATTTCATTAGTTGTTTAACTTAGTTGGATGACATAGAGAGCTGGCACAACCGCGACATTCGACTTCAAGTCCCTGCTGGAGCATAGCCGGCCTCTGCCTTATGACTAGACCGAACGAAGGAATGTATGCGTGCGACGCAAAGAGATATGGGAGGGTACGTCATCATAAGTTCTGCAGAGAAACAGAGTGCATCCAAGAATAGTATATTTATGGAATTTTTAACCAGGATATTTAGCGGAGCACAGCCTTCGTTTCCAATATTTTTAATAAGTGGTTTAATAAGGGTGCAAAACATCAGTAAGACGAGTTAAAAAAATTTTTTTCACTTTAAAATACGTAATGAAACCATTGGTACGACTACATTTTAAGAGGGAGTCGCCGCCTGCCGCTTCAATCAACAGGAGAATATGTTGTATGGGAATGGTAAATCACTAATTTATGAAAGTGATTCTAAAAATATAAATGAATGAATAAATTTCTCTTCTTCCTAAAATAAGCTGCAGGGTTAAATGAGCTCAAGGTGATTGACTTACAATTAACTTTTGACCATTCAAGGTAAATACATAAATTATCCTCTAGAAGAAAATGGCTATGTTAAATAATTCATGTCGTAATTTTTAGTGGATAATCTTTTCAGTACATGTAATTTCTATTGTATTATTCATAGGGTCTAAAATAGGAAAACTCCAATATCCCTTCCATATGGGCTTATTGTAATATTTTGTTATATCATTTTTTAATACAGAATATACAATTTTTTTATAATTATCTTTATCACATTCTAACGACCAACCTATCCTTGGTTCTGTTCCACCTTTCCATCCTGGTTGAATGGAAAACTTGCTTGATGGTGGGTTAAATTCTTCATTGTAATCAATACTTAATTGGTGTTCACCAATTTTAAAAGCTATGGAACCTTTATCATCCCATATGAGTATTAACTGAAGTATGTCTGAGTAAAACCACTTCATTTTCTCCAAGTCGTTACAAAATATATATGTAAATCCCCATCGCTTTGCTATAATTACCCCCTATCATCGTTCCTTTTTCCACTAAGCTGTTCACTTAGTAAACAGGTTCAACAAAAGGGGTATTAATCCCTTCTTGGAAGACCGAAATCCAGACTAAATGAAATAAGGGGAGCATCTATTTTCCATTAAAACCTTTTCAAACTCACCTCGAAATACCGCCTAATATCAATAACGTTAAGCGTTCTATTATATAATTCTTCAACTCTACAATCAGCGTCAACTTCTTTCATAACAGCGACAGAAACTAGGCGCAACAAAGTTTCACTCCTCTGTAGTTCAACCGATGAAACCATCACGAAGAATTGTAGTATAAGACAAATAAGACCCTGAAAACCCTACGTTAGTAAAGTTATCAGGGTCTTATCAATCTCGAGAAAGATTTTACTGTTATTCTGTGATTACTTCATAAATTAAAGGCGGTGCATCTTTTTGTGCTGCTTCAATTTGGATGTTTTTGTGCAATTTATTGACAACATCTTGGATATCTTCAGAGTTAGCATGAATGGTAGCTAGTGATTCGCCTTTTTCTACACGATCTCCTACCTTTTTGTTAAGGATAATTCCTACTGCTAAATCGATTACTGACTCTTTCGTTGCTCTGCCAGCTCCTAGTAACATAGCTGCAGTACCAATTTCATCCGCTTCCATATAAGTTACGTAGCCTGCTTCCTTAGCAGTTAATTCTGTAACAAAAGCAGCCTTAGGTAGCAAATCAGTGTTATCGACTACATTTTCATTTCCGCCTTGCCATTTGATGAATTGCTTGAAGATTTCTAAAGCAGATCCATCGTCGATTACCTTTTTCAGCATTGCTCGAGCTTCTTCTAACGTCTCTGCTTTTTCTCCAACGACAACCATTTGACTACCTAAAGTTAAGCACAGTTCCGTTAAATCCTCTGGGCCATTTCCTTTAAGCGTATCAATCGCTTCCTGTACCTCTAGAGCGTTTCCGATTGCTCGGCCTAGTGGTTGACTCATGTCAGAAATAATTGCCATTGTTTGACGTCCAACACTATTACCGATTTGCACCATAGCTTTTGCTAGCTTACGAGCATCTTCAGCCGTTTTCATGAATGCCCCATCACCAGTTTTAACGTCAAGCACAATTGCACCAGCACCTGCTGCAATTTTTTTACTCATTATAGAGCTTGCAATAAGCGGAATGCTATTAACTGTTGACGTTACATCTCTAAGTGCATACAATTTTTTATCTGCTGGAGTCAAGTTACCGCTTTGACCGATTACAGCCACTTTTATTTCATTTACTTGCTTTACAAATTGCTCAGAAGATAATTCTACATGGAAACCTTCAATTGCTTCTAGCTTGTCTATTGTTCCACCAGTGTGACCTAAACCGCGCCCACTCATTTTTGCTACTGGAACGCCACAAGCAGCTACTAGAGGTCCTAAAACTAAAGTAGTTGTGTCGCCTACCCCACCAGTAGAATGCTTATCAACTTTTACACCCTCGATAGCGGATAGGTCAATTTGTTCTCCTGAGTTAACCATAGCCATCGTTAGGTTGGCACGTTCCTCATCATTCATATCTTTGAAGTAGATTGCCATTAGTAATGCACTAGCTTGATAATCAGGAATAGAACCTTTTGTATAGCCATCAATAAAGAAACTGATTTCCTCTTTTGTTAGAGCATGACCGTCTCTTTTCTTTTCAATAATGTCATTCATTCTCATTTTCATACACGTCCTTTATTTTAATAAAGATAGGAAGCTTTCACCAAATGCAGTTGGCTTTACATCAAAATTATCTGCAATTGTTGCTCCTATATCTGCAAATGTCATACGTAAAGGCAATTCTTTAATTTCTGTAAATCTAGGTGAATAAACAGTTAATGGAACAAATTCACGCGTATGGTCTGTTCCTGGCATTGTAGGGTCGTTTCCGTGATCAGCTGTAATGATTAATAAATCATCACTTGTTAGCTTAGGAAGCGCTTCCTTCAAGCGAGCATCGAACTCTTCTAGAGCCTTACCGTAGCCAATTGGATCTCTGCGGTGACCATATAAAGCATCGAAGTCTACTAGGTTTAAGAAACTAATACCTGTAAAGTCTTTATCCAACGTTTCGATAAATTTGTCCATACCATCCATGTTATCTTTTGTTCTAACTGTGGAAGTAATACCTTCCCCATTAAAAATGTCATTAATTTTACCAATCGCCATTACTTCTAAACCAGCATCTTGCAATTCATTCATTGCTGTACGAGCGAACGGTTTTAGAGCATAGTCATGACGATTTGAAGTACGAACAAAGCTTCCTGGCTCTCCAATAAATGGACGTGCAATGATACGACCAACTAAAAATTCAGGAGACAACGTCAATTCTCTTGCGATTTCACAAATTCGGTATAATTCTTCTAATGGAACCACTTCTTCGTGTGCAGCAATTTGAAGAACTGGATCAGCGGAAGTATAAACGATTATTGCTCCCGTTTTCATATGCTCTTCCCCTAGCTCGTCTAAAATCTCTGTACCACTCGCTGGCTTGTTACCAATTACCTTACGCCCTGTTTTCTCCTCTAAAGCAGTGATAAGCTCTTCAGGAAATCCGTTTGGATATACTTTAAATGGTTTGTCGATATTTAACCCCATAATCTCCCAGTGGCCAGTCATCGTATCTTTACCGACAGAAGCTTCTTGCATCTTCCCGTAATAAGCTGTTGGTTGATCTGCTGGAGCAATACCTTTAATAGCTTCAATATTTCCTAGCCCTAGCTTTTGCATTTCTGGCATTTTCAATCCATTCATTTTTTCTGCAATGTGTCCAAGTGTATGTGAGCCCACGTCACCGAAGGCTGCAGCATCTGGTGCTTCACCGATTCCGACAGAGTCCATCACAATGACATGTATACGTTTAAATTTTCCCATAATTTCTACCTCCTACTTGTTCTTTATTAGTGTACCAAAAAATCTCCGAAAATAAATGTCAGACCTCTGACATTATGCACGAGGATGGTATTGTTTGTAAACTTCTTTTAATCGCTTTTTACTTACGTGGGTGTAAATCTGTGTCGTAGAGATGTCAGCATGTCCTAACATTTCCTGAACAGCTCTTAGATCTGCCCCATTCTCAATCAAGTGAGTGGCAAAAGAATGCCGTAAAATATGTGGTGTAATTTCTTTTTTAATGCCAGCAGCAAGGACATGCTTGTTTAGTAATTTCCATATTCCCTGTCTTGTTAAACGTTTCCCTCTTTGATTGATAAAAATAGCATCTGTACGTTCTTTTTTGAGTAGTGCAGGTCGTGCATGTTCGATATAATTGCTACAGGCACGCAATGCTGCTCCACCAAGTGGAATAATACGTTCCTTCCCTCCCTTACCAAACACACGGACAAATCCCATCGACAAATGTAAATCCTCTAAATTTAAATTTAGACACTCACTTATACGCATACCACTTGCATACATAAGTTCAAACATTGCGAGGTCTCTCACTCCCTGCGGCTTGGACACATCAATGCTCGCTAAAAGGGTGTTCAACTCCTCAACTGACAAAAAGTTCGGTAGCTTCTGCTCTAGTTGAGGAAGCTCTAAATGAATAGTAGGGTCGGTTGTTGTCACTTTATCCCGCAACAAAAACTGATGAAAGGAACGGATAGACGAAATATGTCGAGAAACTGTTCGAGCTGATTTGCCTTGTTCCTTTAAATCTCTTAAATGTAAAATGATATGATGCCGTTCAACGACTGATAAACTACTTAATTGCTGTATGGTAAATATAGACTTTAAATATTCCGTTAAATCATTTTTATAGGAAACTAATGTATTCTCTGCTAGCTGTCGTTCTATGCGGAGGAAATGCAAATAATCTTCTAAATGAAGCAGACCCTCTTTCATCAAAAAACCTCCTATTAAATAATTATGCAATTAAAAAAAGGATAGCATATTTTAGCTATCCTTTTTGGTTATTTATCTTGGCAACGATGGCAGATCCCATGGAACGTTAAACGATGATCTTTTATAATAAAATTCCATCTTTTTTCCACGATTGCCTCTACATCCTCTAGCAAGTCCTCTTGAATTTCATCCACAGCTCCGCATTCGATACATACAAGATGATGATGAAAATGTGCAGCGCCTTCTTGTCTTAAGTCATAGCGTGATACGCCATCTCCAAATTGAATTTTATCTACTACATTCAATTCATTTAATAACTCTAATGTTCGATAAACAGTCGCTAGTCCTATATCAGGTGATTTTTCTCTAACTAGTAGAAAAACATCCTCCGCACTCAAATGATCTTCTTCATTTTCAAGCAATACTCGAACTGTCGCTTCACGCTGTGGCGTCAGTTTATAGCCCGCACCAGATAATTGTTTTTTAATACGATCAATACGGCTCTCCATATGACGCCTCCTTAACTACCACTATTATAACAAGAAGTGTTTTCTCATTACAAGAGATTCACATAATAATAATTATTAATAAATACTAATTATTAAATACGATAAATGGTAAAAGAATAAACTCTATTATAATAGTAATTATATAGAAGCCAAGTGTAAAGAGATTTACTCTTCTTGCCAATGCAAGTAATAGGATACAGTAGACGAGTTGAAATGGGAACCACCAAAATACATACGGAAAAGTACTTTCTTGAGTTTGCAGCAAAAAACTGGAACAGAATCCATAAAAGGTAATTTTGAATGCGCAAATGACTAAGATGAATCTTTGTAAGTAGCGATGCTGATAAAACAAGAAAAAAACGACTGCAATCATCAAGTGAGGAAAAATCGTCTCTAGGAAACTAGGTGGCCCTTCCAATAAGACTCGTGCATCCAAAAGGTTGATAATCCACTGCTGCTGTTCTGGTGAGCTACGTTCAAAAAGTATTAATCCTCCTATAAAACTAACAACTAGTACACAAAAAGATACGAAAATAGTATAAGACTGGTTCAACTTGGAATCCCCCCTATCTATTTTCATCTTATGCTTGTACTAGGTTCAAACATGCTTATTTTAAATAATCTTTTAACCAAATATAGGCGAAAGCTGTTTTTGCATCAAAGATCTGTTGAGAGATTACCATTTGTTCCATATCTTCAAGACTGACATGTAATAATTCAACGAACTCATCCTCGTCTAAATCAGCTGGATTCTCCATTTTTACAATATTTTCAGCCAAGTAAAGGTGTATAATCTCATCAGCAAATCCAGGTGAGGTTGCAAAAGATTGTATATACTTCAGATTACTACAAGTATAGCCTGTCTCCTCTTCAAGCTCTCGCATTGCTGTAAGCTCTGGGGCCTCATTTGGCTCAATTTTACCAGCCGGTATTTCAATAATAGAGCGTTCCAGTGCTTTTCTATACTGTTCTACTAAAATTATTTTTTTATCGTCAGTTACAGCTACTACTGCAACTGCTCCCGGGTGCTTCACAATCTCTCTTTTACCTTGCTTCCCATTCGGTAAAAGAACATCATCTACCTGTAATGTAATAATTCGACCAGTATATTTTAAATCAGTTGTAACTGTTTTTTCTTCAAATTTTTTCATTAATTTTCTTCCTCTCATTTGAATCTATCTAATTCTCATTGTACCATGTAGGAAAGGAAGTGATAATCTTGGAAAAAAGACAATTAGGAAAAAGTGAAATCTCTATTTCAGAAATCGGACTTGGTTGTATGTCACTACCCACAAACATTACAGAAGCCGAAAAGATTATTCAAACCGCAATGGAACATGGTATTACGTATTATGACACGGCAGATTTGTATGACCGTGGAGAAAACGAAAAGATTCTAGGTACTCTTCTTAAACCTCATCGTCAGGACATAGTTATTGCCTCTAAGGTCGGTAATCGACTAAACGAAAATGGTGATGGCTGGCATTGGGATGCCTCAAAAGAATGGATTCAAACGGCGATACATGAATCCCTAAAACGCCTTCAAACAGATTATATTGATGTGTACCAGCTACACGGCGGGACAATGGATGACAATGTGGATGAAGTGATCGATACGATGGAATCTTTAAAAAAGGAAGGCCTAATTAGAGAATACGGCATCTCTTCTATCAGACCGAATGTTATTAACCGCTTCCTACAAAAAAGCAATGCAGTATCGGTTATGATGCAATATAGCTTGCTAGATAGAAGACCAGAGGAGTGGTTACACTTACTGGAACAAAACGAGACTACCCTGCTTAGTAGAGGCTCGCTTGCAAAAGGTATGCTGACCGAAGATGAAGGTCTTATTCGTGCTAAAAAAGCAGGCGACTACCTCTCTTATACAAACAAGGAGCTACTAGACACTATAGGGGAACTAAAGTCTTTAAATGCATCACTAACTAGCATAGCTCTTCACTATGTCCTGCAAAGTGGCGCTGCAATCGTTGGAGCGAGTTCACCCGAGCAATTATTGGAAACAATCGAGGCGTATCAAGCTAAGATACCTGATGACTTACTAGCAAAAGCTTCTGAAATAACGAGAAAAACTACTTATTCAGAGCATCGAATATAAAAATAGCACTAGGCTCCTTGAATTTGTTCAAATCAAGGAGCTTTTCTTATGAAAAGGAGGATTATCGTAAATAATTGGTTGATTGTCGTAAAATAGCTTCTGATTGTAGTAAACTACTTTGTCATTGTCGTAATCTAGTAGATTATTGTAGTAATCCTTATTTTTTCTGCAAAAAGCTCTTTGTCATATCTACACGTTCTTGGACAGTATAATCTCCTTCTATCCGCAAAACTGGACAAGTCAATGTCTTCAACCAATCGTCGTGTAAGGCTCTACTTCTCACTTCCAATCCCGCATGATCATATAACCCAGCCCACTCCATAAACTCCTTGTATTGTTCGTGCTTGGGTCCACCTGCTAAAATGTCATTTCCGTATCTTTGAAATTCTCTTTTCTCTAGTCTTTCTAATCTAATTTCTGAAGGAATCCATAAAAAAATGACTACATCAAAATAAGTTTTTAAATCGTCTCCCCAACCACATATTGCTCCAGATAAGATTGAATTTCCATGTGAGTTTAAATCTCTTTCCAGGAGGTCTTTTCTTTCTTCCAGTTCTCTTATCTCCGTATATTTTGTTAACCAAAAATAATCATCTGTGTCCAAATGGGTCCAGCAAAGTTCATCGGATAATGCTTTCGCTAAGGTAGTTGTCCCAGATCCAGAAGCACCAAATATATGTATTTTCACTAGTTTTGTCCCCCATAACATCGTATAACGGCTCTTTAATTAGTTCTATAAGTAATTGGATGAGAAAGTAAAATTTAATTAGTTATTTTCCCACTAAAATGCCCACCTTCATAAACACCCTCTTTCCATAAAACATTTCCATTACTATCAAATGCTTCGATTTTCAATGGGTCTGGTTCCCCAGCATCTGCTTCTTCTAAAGCATCAAAGGTAACAAACCAACATCTTAATCCTTCAGAAATCTCAACAATTGTAGCTCCCTTCTCTATTGTTTTTTGCTTCACAAGCACGGTTGTAATTTGATCATTTGTGATAATTCCTCCAACCAATGTTAAAGGTACTTTTGGATTATTAAACATTGCCCAGTCCATACCGTCACCAGGATCTATCTCACCGTTTCCAGTATGTGTCCAATATTCATCAACCGACTTTTTATATCCAATACGGAATCCTGTTTCATCTTCATAAAACACAACTTCATAATCTTCCTTTTGCAGTTTATCCAATATCTCAGTTGATTTTGGATGTGGAACGCTTTCTATAAAGTCCTCCGTACTATTTATGCTAAAAGTATATGAGCAGCCTGTCTGTAGCAGTAACACTATAAAAACCAAAAGTAATTTTTTCTTCATTAATCATTCCCCCCTTTGCTATATGAAAGTATATAATAACTTTCTCGTCATTAATTTACGTATATCTAGAATTTTAGTTTCAAAATATTCAATAAATAAATTAGAGTTCAGCATTAGAAAGTTAAATTTCTTAAACGAAGTCAATATTTGTTAATTTCTAAAGCTTCGTTAAAGTTATTGGTTAATTTGATTAAAACTTCATTTTTTTATAGTGATTGTAAACATTACAGAAGTGACATTCAAATGACTATTAAGAACATAAATTTTGTTTATGCAAGTAAATTTATAAGCATTTTATCGATGAATTAAAGAGCCGTTCCCATTTATTGATTGGAGCACCAGACGGCGACATAAGCAGGGATAAGTGAGACAGATAAGACATCACAACCACGCGCGTAAGCGATGGGTGATGGCTTATCGCTCACTCCGCGAAAAAGCGTCCGGCTGGTACGAAAAATCAATTCTACTTTCTGATTTAAAGATTCCTTGCAACATTAATCAACCATACCCTTTTACATAGCTATTTCAAAAAAAGCAGCCCCAAAGTCTTTAAATGACTTTTGGAGCTGCTCTTCTATTTTATATTATTTCCATTCTCTTTCTGTGTAGCCCTTTGCCTTAATTCCTTCGTTTGTTTCCTTAATAATTTGTTCTCCTCCACGTTTCATGTATTCCTCAACCAAGCTATCCCATTCAGAGATTGGTCTTTGGCCAGCAATCATTTTTGCTTGCTCGTTCATGATGAATTGTGTTAAATCAGTGCCTTTCTCCTGATTTGTAGGAGACATTACTCCGTATGAAGGATCTACATAAAGCTTGTTAGATTCAAACATTTCCTGAAGAGATTGAACCATTTCCTTCATTTCTGGCATTTTGTAATCATCTGCATATGTGATATTTGCATCTTCTGGTACTTGCTCACGATTGTCTAAGAAGTAAGTCGAAGGTGAAAGTCCATCAGATGAGAAATTTGGCAATTGAACAGCCTGCCCATTTTCCATGTTATACCCTTTTCCTTCTCCACCTAAATAGAAATCGAAATCGGCGTTATCCGGATTTTTTGTATCCCTTGGGTAATATGTTTTACCAAAGTCAACCATTTCTAAAGCACGGAAAATCTTACCTTCGTCTCCAGCCATGTTAGCATTTAAAGCTAGAATACCTGAATAACCAGATCCAATAGTGAAGCCCTTGGACTTATCTGGAGCCTCAAAAGGAGGTATTGCTATTAAATGTGCATCTGGATTTGCTGCTAAAAGACCTTCGAAATAGGCTTCAGACATACCTGAAACTCCCCCAACAAAGATTCCAGCTTTTCCAGAGTAAAACTCCGTGTTCGTGCTAGCCCAATCAAGAACTGCAAAATCCTTCGTCATCGCTCCTTCTTTATAAAGGTTAGCAAAAAATTGGATCAAGTCTTTTCTACCGTCAGAAATAATTCCTGGGATGTAATTTCCTTCTTTATCTTGGTGATACCAAGCGTTAAAGTCCCAGTAAGTTCCCATATTAAAGTTCGGGTTAATATTTTCACCAATTGCAACGCCGTAAGTATCATCTTTTCCATTACCATCTGGATCTTCCTTCGTAAAAGCTATCGCTACCTTCTCCAGTTCTTCATAAGAAGTAGGAACTTCTAAACCAAGCTTATCTAACCAATCCTTACGAATAACTGGTGTTACAGGGTACGGTTGAGAGTAACGTGGAATACCATAGATCTTCCCGTTCACTTTAAAAGAGTTGTAAACGTATTCTGGGATTTTCCCTAGTGTGTCATAATGCTTAAGATAATCATCTAAAGGCAGGAATGCTCCCTGCTCTGCCCATTGATAAAAACGAGTGTCTGTTCCTGGAAATCCGATTAGGTCTGGCATAGATCCAGAAGCAACTATAGCAGACGACTTTTCAATATAGTCCCCCTGAGGAATAATTTCCGGCTTATAGTCCACGTTAAAGCGTTCATTTATCATATCAAGACCCGGGCTTTTCAGTGGTGGTGGATCACCGAAACGAAATGTCATTCCCGTAATCGTGTACTTTTCTGTATGATCAAACGGATCTACTGCCGTTTCCTCTTTGTTTGGTTCTGCACTATTTGTCTCTTTTTCCGGCTCTTTCGCTGGTTCAGTTTGGGCATTTTCATCGGTACAAGCTACTAAAATTAGACCAATGATAAGAATTAGAAAACCATAAAACCACTGCTTACTTCTCACATTAACCCCTCCATTACTATTTTGTCTGGTGTAAATAAATTCTCGATGTCCATTGCGATAGAAAGTCACCCCTTAACAGATCCAAGCATCACTCCTTTAGCAAAGTGTTTTTGTAAGAATGGATAGACGATTAAAATCGGTAAAGTAGCTAACAATATAGCAGCCATCTGAACGGTTTCGGGAGGTGGAAGATTTTCCAGCATTGCTGCATGCCCCCCTAGTGCCGCATTAGGCTCATTGACTATTACAATTTGCCTTAAAATTACTTGAATCGGCCATTTTGCAGGATCATTTAAATATAGAACCCCTGAGAAATAACTGTTCCAATGACCTACTGCGTAAAATAAACCGAATGCTGCCAAGGCTGGCTTCGACAAAGGTAAAATAATGCGAGTAAATATTTGGATATCGTTTGCACCGTCTATTAATGCCGCCTCTGTCAGTTCCTCTGGAATTCCTTTAAAAAACTGTGTAATAATGATCAGATTAAATGGACTAATCGCCACAGGAATTATAAGAGCCCATAAGGAATTTAATAATCCCGTTTCCTTTACAATAATATAGGTAGGGATCATCCCTGCTGAAAATAGCATCGTAAACAATACTAGAAATAGAATTGTTCGTTGCCCTAAAATATTTCTAGTTAGCGAGTAAGCCATCGTCGTAGTAAAAAATAGATTTACTAATGTTCCAACGACAGTAATATATACCGTTACGAACAACGAACGAATAAATTGATCAGAGCCTAATATATACGTATAAGCATCAGTCACCCATTCCTTTGGCCATAACAAGAAATCACTATTTAATACATCACTAACACTAGAAAACGAAACCGAGAAAATATATAGAAAAGGAAAAAGCATGGCTCCTGCGATTAATAAGAGAACTGTACCATTGAAAAAATCCATTACTTTTTCCCCTGAAGACCTAAACATGAACATACCCCCTTCCAGATGATAGTCTTCCATAAAGACACGTCAACTTGAATCTTTCAAATGGTCAATATAGACCTTCCTCACCAAATCGTTTAGCAAGCCTATTTGCAAGAACCACTAAAATCAAGCCAATTATTCCTTTAAATAGACCAACAGCTGTTGCAAAACTAAAATTCGCCTGCTGTATTCCTTTAAAATAAACATACGTATCGAGAACATTACCCGATTCCATATTAAAAGGATTTAGCATTAGAAAGATTTGTTCAAAACCACTGTCCATCACGTTTCCTAAACGAAGGATTAATAAAATAACAATCGTACTTTTTAATGCAGGCAATGTTATATGCCAAATTTGTCTCATGCGACTCGCACCATCCATGACAGCTGCCTCATATAGATGAGGGCTGATGCCGGATAAGGCAGCTAGAAACAATATGGTACCCCATCCAGACTCCTTCCAGATGACCTGCAATACAACAATCGGTTTAAACAGCGCCGGATCTGTTAGAAAAGGGATAGGATTCATATCTAGAAAAGATCCAAGAAAGTTATTTATTAAACCTTCACTTCGTAGAAAGATAACAGTTATTCCAACTACCACAACCCAAGAAAGAAAGTGAGGCATATATACAACAGACTGCAGAAATCGTTTATACATTTGGTTTCTTAACTCATTCAGCATAAGTGCTAAAATAATGGAAATAGGAAATGCAAAAATAATTTGTAACATGGAAATCTGAAGTGTATTCCAAATTACTTGTATAACCTCCGAGTCTTCAAAAATGGATTGAAAGTGTTTTAATCCAACCCAAGGGCTCTTAAGAAATCCTTGGAATGGACTATAATCTTTAAATGCTAACAATAATCCAATCATAGGAATATATCGATAGATTAAAAAGTAAAGGGCACCTGGCAAAAGAAGTAGCAATAGATACCGATCCCGCCACAGTTTTTGCTTAATAGAATTTTTATTTGGGGGCTTTGGTTTTTCCTTGACGTGAGCTACTGTCGGAACAACTGTCTCAGCGTCTTTATTTTGAGTAACAATAACTTATTTCCCCTTTCCTTAAAGCTATTTACCAATTTGTTTACCTGTATAATACCTGTATTTATTTTACCAATTTTAGTTTAAATTTTACATTTATTCAATATTTTTCTAAAATTATTTATTTCTTATATTCAATTGGCTCTTGCTGTTTTGATTCAATAATTTTAAACAGTTTATTGGATAGAAATATTAAAGTAACGCCTATTAAACTCCCACTATAAAAAGGTATGAGTCCAGGAATTTTCATGACTAAATAATAGGGGAAATAAAAACCTAAAACCATGAACACCGCAAACAAAGGATGAGCCAAAACGATATAAATACAATCCTTGAAGTACTGGGAAAGCTTCATCTGATAACCGACATAAAGTGGAAAAGCATACAATAAAGCGATCAAATAAATTATACCTAATATAAAGAAGAAAAATGATGCTATTAAGGCTGGTATATTTGGAAGGCTACGAAAAAACTGCAAATCTACAAAAAGAATAACGCCTATAATAAACCAAATATAACCATAGATATTAGAATTCAACAATTCTTTTCTATATATATCCTTGAAGTAACGAAAGGTTTTTATATCCTCTTCACCATAGCTCCATTTGCGTATAACCGATAGCATAGCAACTGTAGCTGGGAAAAACCCTACAACGCCTAGTCCTAAGATGATTCCGCCTAACCAAAGGATGTTTATATAGGCAAGCCGCATTCCCCAGTCCATGTATCGATATAGCGTTCCTCTCCAGCCTGTCAGCTCCATACCATTCACCTCTTGTTTATCTAACCTTTTAAAGATTAAATCTTCTCAATCTAAAATCTTCATTCATCTCAATTTATTTCTTATTACTTTATGAATTCATTGAAAGAATCATACTTTTTATACAATAGAATTCATATTCTTAGGCTAGTGGCTTGAGAATTTCAATTCCACCTCTTGTACCAATAAATGATTATTTACCTTTAAAACTACTTAATCTTATTCTAAAAGCTGTTGAATTCTTTGGCATGTTTCCTCTGGTTTCTCCATATTTGCCCATAAAAAATGCATTTCTCGTTCAATTAACTCAAATTCTTCAATCGTTAGGTGTAAATCCTTGATCGTTTTAGCGTCTGGCATCGTTTCAATAAAGGCATTGTAATGCTCTGGATGAATATCCGGCTGGAGGATTCTATTGTCTTCTGCAACCTTTCGCAGCATTGGAATCGTACATCCATTTTTCTTTATCAATATTTGTGCCTCTTCACTAACCATAAAATCGATCAGTGCATGTGCGGCTGGCTTATTTGGACTATCTACATGGACACCAAGTGCCCCTCCAAGTAAAAGTGTGCCTACATCTTTATTTTTAGGCGGTGGAATTACATCCCATTGTATCTTATGGTCTCTGAATTCATTCATAAAATAATAGGTAGTTAAGATCATCGCTGCCCCTTCTCGCATAAACAGGTTCTCAGCGAGGTCATTGCTACCATGTGAAAAAATAGGGGAAACCTGATGTTTGTACATTAAATCTACACAAAACTCTAACGCTTCTATATTTTCCTTACTGTTCATCACCGGCTTAGTTCCGGTTGAATCTTTAAAGCTTCCTTTATTTTGTAATAGAAAAACTGGCCATCTGTTAGTAGAGGAGGAAAAACAAAAACCATACTCATTCACTAAATTATCCTCATTTAGTTCATGTGTTGTTTTTCTGGACACCTCTAACAGATCATTCCAATCTTCTATATGAAAATCGTTTAGGACGCCTGCTTTTTCAAATATGCGTTTGTTGTAGCAGATCATTACTGGCGAGAAAACAAACGGGGTAACATGCATTTTGTTTTCCGTTGAAAACATTCGAAAAACTTGGTGATAACTATCCTTCATCGGATCTATATGTGCTGGTAAATAGGGGTCTATAAGATCTAAGTGATCCGTCTCCATCAGCTGTCTATAATGATAGTCTGAAACCATAAAAACGTCCGGGCCAGTACCATGTTTAAACGACTGCATAAGGTTATAAACGTACTGATCATTAGGTAAGATTTCGAGATTTATCTTAATATAAGGATTCAACTGTTCAAATCTCTGAATGATTTGTTTAATAACCTCAATCTCATAGGAGTTTGAAAACCAACCAAGCGTTAATGTTTGCTTTTGTGTATCATCAGGCAGGGTTACCCGGTTTCCCTTTCCTGCTATTTTTTCTATAAGCCCTTCTTCCACTAGCTCTGCTAACGCTTTTCTTATGGAAACTCGACTAAGCGCATATTCTTTACTTAATGTATTTTCTGGCAATATAAATTCCCCAGGTTTAATCTTCCCTGTAATAATCTCTTGTTTTACCTCATGGATAAACTTGTTATAACGACTTTCAAAGTCACTTTGTCGTTTTATCAATGCTTACAACTCCCCTGCCAAAATTGGCGCTATATAAAGATATGAATCTATCATAACATGTGCAAGGTTGGTAGTTTTATTTCATTAACCATTTATCTAAAAATAAGTAAGCTGCTTGCCTAATTTCATAGGGAAAGTCATGACCCGAGTTCCCTATTAATGTTTGGATTTTTTCTGTACAATCCATCCACTTATACAATGAATTTAGTTCAAAAAGTCCTTCAGCAGCTGGTTTCCAATGGGGGAAAATAGAATCATTTTGCCCCATCCATAGAAAAAAAGGAGTAGGTGACACTAATGCAGCTATTTCAGTAAATTCAAAAGGAACCTTATCATCATTTATGTAGTTACTTAACTGGGGGATATGACTAAACCAATCTCGTTTTCCCCAACGATGTAACTCCGGATCTCCTGCAAATGTTGAAAATCCACAACTACATACTACTGCCTTTATTCTACGGTCTACGCCAGCTAAAAAGTAACCGTTGTAGCCTCCAAGTGAGTGTCCGATCACCCCTATTTTATCGCTGTCTACACAATTTAAGCTCTCTAATAGACTTATTCCCTGCTGATGATCCACAAGCATTTTAGCTACTGCAGACCAGTTCGGATATGCGGCGTCAAAGCTTGCTGTCTGAAAAGGCTTTTCGTCCTGTCGCACCCGTTCTCCAGCTGTTATCGTATCTGGGGCAAGTACTACATAGCCTCTCTTAGCAAGCTCAAGTCCATATTGTCTGTTTTGCCGTCCCTCTGTTGTACTTACATCATCCTTCCCGTTGTCGCTCGTTGGATGAAGCGCAATAACGGAGGGATATTGTTTGTGACTAGAGTTCAAAACCTCTATGGCGTCATCTTTAGTAGAAACCTTTTTGCTGTTACTTCCTTTCGGTATTAGCAGGTTTGCTGGAACCATATCGTCGAAAACAGTGTCGTACCTTATCTTTATTAAATAGTAATCTTCATACGATTTCCAAGAGATTATATCAAAATGTGTTTGTACTAAAGGTGGGACCCCACCAATACATTGTAACCAAATTTTTTCGATTGCATCTCTTTTGTTCTCCCAATCTCTTTTACGTTCCATTAATCGCAAAAGAGAAGGCGCACCCTGTTGATGTAAAGTGGACAATGCATACATTTCTTCACCCCATCATTCTATACTTACACTATATAAATGACTGCCACTACCATAGTAAACTCTTCCATTAAATAGAACAGTACCACTGCTCGCTTTAGCTTCTAACCCTTTCTTAAGTATTGGTTCGGGGCATGGTTGCTTAACATCAATCGCAATAAGTGCGTTTGACATAAGACAGTAAAGCGTGTGATTAGGCTCGTCATAAACGAAGCCTGAACGAATAGGTTCCCCATAACTGGATAGATCTTTTCCGGAAAGAATAGAATTCATTTCAGTATCCCATATAAAGTACATTCCTAGCCCAGTAACACCATGCACCCGATTATACATATCTGTATAAATAGCAATAATTTCTCGTGTTCCATTAAAGGGTACGAAACTGCATTTTAGTTGCATGGTTGTTCGATCAAGCACATATAAGCGTGCATCCTGTTCTTTTGATACTGCTCCTCCAGGTGCCTCTACACTTGTGCCCCCTATAATATCTCCGTTACTGAGCTCACTAAGACAAATAGTACTGTGAAAGGGTAATATATCTTCATTGCGTATTACGACCTGCTTTTCTGTATCCATATTATAAATTGCCAAGGCACCACCAACTAGTCCATAGCCCGGAAACCCACCCCATATTACTTCTTTCGTTCCACTCAAGGCAAGGGCACAGCGAGGTCGATGAATCTGATCCTCTTCTAAAACTAAACGAGGAATAGAAGATTGCTGATCTAAATCGTAAACATATAGCTTTCCACCTGCGTATGCCACTCCCACTAACAGATTTTCATGGGAAGCATAGGCACAAATATTTCCTCCCCCTCCCTTTTCTAGTGCTCCAAAATTTTGAAGAGAGTTTTTGGTTGGATCATACCGAAAAAATTGTAGAGGGTGCATGGACGTACCATAGATAAATCCGTTTGGAGCGAGAAAAAGACTTGAAAGTTCCGCTCCCTCCGAATGGTATATTAAATGAATCGTTTTCTGTATCCCACTATCCTTATGACTAATTTGAACAAGCCCTTCAGATAAGCTGTAGTGCTCGATCTGATAATTTGATTCATTTGGAATGTGGACTTTTTGAAATCCTGTTCCTATAAAACTAGAAGGTGCAACGTCCGCTGCTGGATTACATTCTCCCTGAGAAAACTTTAGCCACTGAGAGGCCGTTAACACATTCTTTAAGTCGGATGCCTCTATGTGTCCATAGACAGTACCATCGTTTCCAAGATATACATAGCCTGCTCCCTTCTGCCTTTGATGAGAGGAAAGCAAACTCTTTTTCTGGCCAGTTATTAAATGGTAGGCTATTATATCTCTTTTCTCAGTTCCAATTCCCATATAAGCCCATCCGTGCGTATCAAGAGCTACTGTTCCTGGATATTTTTCCTCGGCATGCATAGAGCCGTAATCTACAACATGCTGCGATTTGCTATCATAGGAAAGCAAGTGACAGTGAGGGTATGTAGTGAAATAAATCATTCCCTCACTGTCCTCTGCAAAGCTAAAACCGACTATTTCCTCACCATTCTCTATTACTTGATAATCCACAAAGCACTCTTTGAAAGGGTCTAACACGAGCAGCATCTTACCTGCCCCCGTATAAAATAAGCCTCCACTATTAAATGAGGCAAAAGGGTATTCTTTATTTTCCAGTGGAAAGAAAACTTGCTTGCTTGTTCCTTTTTCTAAGTCGATTATTAACACAAAGCCCTTGGCCGCAATTACTAATTTACTCGCTTGTTCCTTCGTACATATAGCAGCTGTTCGCTCCTCCTCCGCGACAACCGGAGTTCCATGATCTATAAGTTTGTTATACATATAGGCTCTCCTTTAGACGCAATAATGGGCAGCTACCTTATTTAAGGCAGTAATCATATCCTCTATATCATGATCACTAAAAAACTCATTTATATCTAACCGTATCGCTGTCTTCAAAATTTCTTCAGCATTTGGACAGCTACCGGCTTGATAACTATACTCACCTAGACTAAAAGGATATTCGCTATTTAAGTAAGCCTGTTTTTGTTGGAATAGGCTTTGTGCGTATAACACTTGTGGAATGTACCCTGGTGAATTTGGAATACCCTCTGCTGTAAGTGCCGCTGAGAACTCTTCACGGGTGCAGCTTAACACATCTAAGTCGAGCGTTAGCATATAAAACCAGTAGCTGCACCATCCCCCAGTTGTTATTTTCATTGGCCGTATGCCCTTGGTATTCTGTATTCCACTACTCAATCGTTCTCCAAGCTTATTTCTTCGCGTACATATCCAATCCAGTTTTTTTATCTGCGCAATACCAACAGCACCTTGAAGTTCTGTCATACGATAGTTAGGTGCCAGATATTGAATATCTTTTACAACTTCCTTGTCATGTCTTTTATAGTTTTTATCTGCAAATGCATGAGTGGTAAAGTAATCTTCCTCTTCCCCGGAATTTACAGTAACAATTCCGCCATCGCCTGTAGATATATGCTTAAAGTCGTTTGTACTAAAGCATCCATAATCACCAATTGTGCCAGTTAAGCGCCCTTTGTAAGTAGTGAGATAGCTTTGGGCACAATCCTCTATCACTTTTACATTGTACTTTCTAGCAAGTTCCATAATGGAATCCATGTCGCATGGGTTTCCAGCAAGATGAACAACAATAATCGCCTTTGTTTTAGGTGAGATTACCTTTTCAATGGCTTCAGCTGTCATGTTATAGCTATTTGGCTCTAAATCGGCAAATATAGGTATAGCGTTCTGATATAAGATACCAATTACAGTACCCTGGTCTGTAATTGGGCTAGTTATGACCTCGTCACCGACTGTAATACCAGCTGCTCCTAGAGCAACATGCAGCGCAGCAGTTCCAGATGAGGTAGCCACACTATACTTCACATGATATAAATCATTAAAATCTGCTAAAAATTTCTTAACCTTGCTACCGAAATGATAAAAGAGTGTATTTTGCTCTAGTGCCTCTAGTAGCTCCGTTGCTTCCTCCATCCCAAAGCGTTTCCCAGTTCCGAATGGAGTCGTTTTAACCTTTTGCCCACCTAAAATCGCTAAAGTGTTGTTTTTCA
This sequence comes from Psychrobacillus sp. FSL W7-1493, assembly GCF_038004905.1. NCBI lineage: Bacteria > Bacillati > Bacillota > Bacilli > Caryophanales > Bacillaceae > Psychrobacillus > Psychrobacillus sp. FSL W7-1493. The sequence continues at coordinate 2,351,932 of NZ_JBBOSB010000001.1, forward strand.
TTTTTAGACCCTCCAACATTACGCTTCCTTTAAAAGGTGATTTGTAGCAGAAACCATCTTACAATGCAGCCCAAAACGTTTGACCGTTTGTGCATCTTCTTTTGGAACGGGCATTAGAATAACGAGCTTATCGGCAACCGAATTTTCACTAAGTACCACACCATTCTCTTCAGATACTTCTATAATTTTAACCTGACGTCTTACTCTTTCCCAATCATTAATTTGCTTACTAGTCCAGAACGAGAAGCCTTGCTGCCTTGCCATACGGATTAGTTGGATAATCGCTTCGCGTACTGGCGGTTGCTGATAGATGTGGATTTGATGAAATAGGAAATGAGCAACTCCATTCACTCGTTTGACTCCTTCCAAAAATGGTTCGATAACCGTCGCATCCGCTAACGTATTATGGTTCAAGTCTTGGGTCAGAAAACCAATCTCTAGCACATCATACATTCGATTTTTTTCATCGGCCCAAGCGATAGGGAAATAAGGCTGACACGTGCCAAATAAGAAGCCTATGTTTCCTCTTTTGCTAGGACCTCTCGATTGATCAGCCTGTATTCCATATTTCTCACACCAAGTAAAAAATTCTCCCCAGCCTTCAAACCTCGTATAGTGATTTTTATTGGACGTCACTTGTTCTATACCCACTGTCTGCTGCAACCAAGTAAGCTGTGCATGAAAGGCACTTTCTGACCAAATTCCATTATCTGATTCTAATGCATTATAGTGTAGAGCTAGCTCATGCCCATCTGCCTTGATTTGATTGTAAATAGAAGGATTATATCCAGGCACAATCATACACCAAGTCGATTGCACGCCTTCTTCCTTTAGGGTATCTAACGTTATTTGTGCTGATTCGTCCACGTTCAAGTCACTATCATGAGAGATTAAAGCAACATGTTCTACTCCTGCTGGCCAATAATCAATGAAAGGAAGCGTAAGATTTTTATCGAGAGCACACTTTACCAAATGCTCTATTAACGCTTCTCTCCATAAATCAGCATACGGATGGGGAAAATAAGGCATACCTGTTTCAGTAACCGTTCGGTCTAGGTCCCAATCGAGCATAAAGCCGTCGTCCGCCTTTAATATCTCCTCATCCAAGTTTGCACTTCCGTCGGGAGCAGGAACTCCGTCTTCTGTTATAGGAGCAGTACCTTGCTGTAAGCCTACAATTGTTTGGGGAATAGAGACGGCCCAGCGTTCAATGGTCCCTTTTCCATATTTAATTTGAAGAAGGGCATCTCCATTGCCCTCTAGTAACGCTCCAAATTGTTGGATCTCTAACTGATCTCCAAAATAGACCCATGGATCCGCGTGTAAATAACGAAGAGACGTTGACTGGTTAAGAAAAGAAGAAAGCTCTGCATAGCCTATAGCAGGAATAGAATGGGAACTGAAGCCTAACCTTTCTTTTAGACAATGAAGATCGCCATATGAAATTACTGTACCTCCATTTTCTACATAATCTAAAATTTTAGTTTTAGCAGCTTCTGTATTAGGGCAACAAGCCACCATCATTAAATCAAAGGAGTCAAGCTCCTCGATTGAATCTATTTTTTTATAAGGCAGTCTTACATGATCAAGAATCTCTTCCAAATAGCGGTCAAATACATTTTCCCCTTTCTTCCACTGTTTTTCGGTTTCCTCTCTATCTAAAAGAATCCCCACTTTTGCCATCCTCATTTAACGGTCACTCCTCTATAAAAAGACATGTATATTACCTGTCTATAATATTGTTATGATAATCATAGTATAACTGGGTATTTTTATCAATTAGTTATTTGAAAATTTTATAAACTTTTATAGTCGTAGGATGACGTTAGCTACAGATGGTTTTAAAAAGGAACAGAAAAAAGAGCTTAGAAATATATCTCCAAGCTTAATAGATTTTAATGCTGTATTTTTTGCTTAATTGAAAGTTCATAATAGAGAAGAAATTCGAACCCAGTAGTTCTCCGCTACGGTGGACGCTTTCCTGGGGGCACGTGGCCTTAGCCTGTAGTCTCTCCCACGCGCTAGGAGTCGCAACCTTCTCTACGAACAAAAAGATTGTCTTACAAGAATCAGCTGGCTTCTTAAATAAATAAACCGTGAAATCAAGCTACAGATTTCACGGTTCTTTAATTTATTTTTCTCTCAACCTCATTCACTTATAATATTCAACGCACCATGCTATAGCATAAGCTATGCTGGAAGCAACTATTGTTCCTGCAAATAAATAGATAGGAAATGCAGGATGTAGATAAATGTAATTTGTAGAAAGAACCATAATCAACATTGCAGTAATTGCACTCAATGTAAAAGCAACATGAGAAGCTCTGGATGCTTTATTGGTGATGCTCAGCTCCCGTTCATCTCCATCTTGAAATTCTCCAAACTTCAAAAGGATGTCTGCCCTTTTTTTTGACTTCAATCTTAGAGACAGAATTGATTGAAGTATCATTAATAAAATACTGAGGATAAATGGCCACCAACTAAATTTTACTTCCACGTTTATAACTTCACCGTTTGACAACCCTCTATCAAATTCATCCATCAACCAGATGTTTTCATAAGCAAACCCCATTGCAAATGCAAGCACCCCTATAATAATGATTTTGCTGATACTTTCAAATAGAACAATCTTCATTTGCCATCCCCCTTGAAAAAGATTTTTTCAATTGGCTCCTGAAACACTTCCGCTATATTCATCGCGAGTAACAGCGATGGCACATAGGTTCCTTTCTCCAGCGAGACAATAGTCTGACGTGTTACACCTACTTTTTCTGATAAGTCCTTTTGCGTAAGGTTGGACCTTGCTCTCAGTTCTTTTAATCGATTCTTTATCTCCATTTATTACCTCCGCTGCTTGTTAATTACTTTTAATGTAAAGTAAACCAGACATAAAGTAAAGTATTTCTTACATTAAAGTGGAGATAAATATAAGTTCATATAATCAATTTCTAGTTCATAAGTTAAATAACTTTAGTCCTCTGAAGTAAATTACCTGGTCAGTATCGTTATAAATTTTCACTCATTATGATTCAAAAATAGCCCCTAAAATTTTGCTGTCCGCAAAATTCTAGGGGCCATTCATTTTTTTTAGAACTTAGAACCACCAAAGCCATACTCATCGAGCAATTCTTCGAAGGATTTGTTTTTTTCTTTTTGTTTCTTTTCAAAAGCAAGCTGTGCCTGTCTTTCTTCTTCCTTCTCTTGCTCAGCTGTTACTAATTGCTTCTTAGTTTCTTTTAACTTAGCAAGCACATCCATAGAAAGCTGATCTGAAAGAGAATTCCCATCTTCTTTTACAGCTGAAGATTTAAAGTTAGGCTGTTGCTGTCTTTTTTGTTTCTTCTTAGCCAATATTATTCACCTACTTTATGAGCGTTTCACAATAGTGGCTACTCCTTGTCCTCCACCTATGCAAAGTGTCGCAAGCCCCGTTTTAGCATCTCTTTTCTCCATTTCATGAAGTAAAGTAACGAAAATTCGAGCACCACTTGCACCGATTGGATGACCTAAAGCAATTGCTCCACCATTTACATTTAGTATATCATGATTGAAGGCAAGCTCTCTATCTACTGCTATAGATTGAGCAGCAAAAGCTTCATTTGCTTCAATTAGCTCGATTTCACTTAAGGATAGTTTTGATTTATTCAACACTTTTTTCACTGCTTCCACAGGTCCAATTCCCATCACGCTTGGATCTACTCCAGCAGATGCATTAGCAAGAATTGTAGCTAATGGTTTTAAGCCTAGTTCCTCAGCCTTTTGTTTGGACATTACGACAACAGCTGCTGCGCCGTCGTTAATACCCGAAGCATTTCCAGCCGTGACTGAACCGTCCTTTTTAAAAGCAGGACGCAAACCAGCTAGCTTTTCCTCTGTTGACCCTTTTTTCGGATATTCATCCTTATCAAAGATAACAGGCTCGCCTTTTCTTTGAGGAATCTCAACAGGAACTATTTCATCCTTAAACTTGCCAGTCTCTACAGCTTCTGCTGCTCTTGCTTGAGACCGAGCAGAAAATTTGTCCTGCTCCTCACGTGAAATGTCATAGCGGTCACAAAGATTTTCTGCTGTTATTCCCATATGGTAATCGTTAAAAGCACACCATAGACCATCAGAAACCATACTGTCTACTACTTTTTGATCGCCCATTCGGAACCCTTCTCTAGCATTTTTTAATAGATATGGAGCTTGACTCATATTCTCCATACCACCAGCAACAACTATATCTGCATCTCCAGCAATAATCGCTTGTGTTGCCAAATGTATTGCTTTAAGACCTGAACCACATACTTTATTTATGGTTAAAGCCGAAACGGATTGTGGTAAACCTGCTTGTATAGAAGCCTGTCTAGCAGGGTTTTGTCCAAGACCAGCCTGAAGCACATTCCCCATGATTACTTCATCCACTGATTCCTTAGAAACTCCAGCTTTTTCTAAAGCCTTATCAATTACAATTGCTCCAAGCTTTGTTGCCGGAACATCCTTTAGTGCGCCTTGAAAAGAACCAATAGCAGTTCTAACTGCACTTACGATTACAACTTCATTTGTCACGTGAATTTCCTCCTTCATATCCCCTATTTTCAATAAAACTATGAAACAAAAATTTTAAAATTTGCTTGTTCAACCAACCTTTCTTTACAATAAAAGAGGGAGGGATGAATATGTATAGTTTACCAAAAAAAGTGACAATTATCGAGGTAGGTCCACGGGATGGTCTACAAAATGAAAAAAATGTAGTACCAACTGATGTAAAGCTGTTATTTATCGAGCAACTTCAACAAGCTGGGGTAGAGGAAATGGAACTAAGCTCCTTTGTGTCACCTAAATGGGTACCACAAATGAGTGATGCAAAAGAAATTGTTACAAATGCGAAAAAAGTGGGTAGACAATTTGTACTAACACCAAACAAAAAAGGAATAGACCTAGCATTGGAAAATGGAGCTAAAAGTGTCGCTGTTTTTGTTGGCGTTTCAGATAGCTTTAATAAAAAAAATATTAACAAAACTACTAGAGAAAGTATGAATGAATTAAAGCCTCTTGTAGAAAAATTAATAGAAGACGGATATTTTGTCCGTGCATGTATTTCCACTGCTTTTTATTGTCCTTTTGAGGGTGCAGTCGATCCGGAAAAAGTAACTGAACTATGTAAGGAATTTGTGTCATGGGGTGTACAAGAGCTTAGCGTGGCGGACACTATTGGAATGGCGAATCCAAAAGAAAGCTACGCACTTTTCCATACGTTAATAAATGTGTTTCCTCATACATTAATTACTGCCCATTTTCATGATACTCGCAAAATGGGTATTGCCAATATATTTGCAGCGTTACAAGCAGGTGTATCTCGATTCGATACTTCGGCTGGTGGTTTAGGGGGGTGTCCTTTTGCACCGGGTGCAACAGGCAATGTAGCAACTGAGGATGTCGTGAATATGCTACATAAAATGGATATTACCACTAATATCGACATAGATGAATTATTAAACGCTGTCGACATAATTTCTCCTTATGTGTCCAGACCAATTGAAACAGGTATGTATAAACTATTTAAAAGCAAGTAGGTGTTGACCTTGAGAAAAAGAGTAATTGTTTGGACGAGTATTTTTACAAGTATTATTTCTGCTGTTGCTACTATATTCGGCTTTTTTCTTACAAACAAACTTATGTATATGAAGAAAAAAGAAGATGATTTTATTTATAACCGGGAGCTTACATCCAAACGATTTGATGAAGCTTGGTATACAGCAGTAAATAAATTAGAGCGATGGATCCCCTCTAAAAACGGATACTCACTTAAAGCGATTTTCATCGAGCCATTAGAAACGAGTAACTACGTTATTATTTGTCATGGCGTTACAGAGAACAAGATCAATTCACTTAGATTTGTTAGGATGTTTGAACGACTGGGATTTAATAGTGTTGTATATGACCACCGTAGACATGGGGATTCTGGTGGAAAAACGACAAGCTTCGGTTATTATGAAAAAATGGATTTACAGGCTATTGTGGAAGCCGTTAGAGAAAGGGCAGGTGAAAATGCAGTTATTGGTATACATGGAGAATCCATGGGCGCAGCCACCACCCTTCTCTATGCTGGTTCCATTGTGGATGATGCAGATTTCTATATCTCCGATTGTGCATTTTCCAACTTTGAAGAGCAAGTGTATCACATTATGACTCAAACAACCCCTCTTCGTTCAAGCTTAGCAATCCGATTTGCAAATTTTTTCTTAAAGTTTCGAGATGGGTACACCCTGAATTTAGTATCCCCCATTGATGTAGTAGACAAAATTGAAAAGCCTGTCCTATTTATTCATAGCCTGGAGGACGATTTTATACTACCGAAAATGACTGAGGACTTATATGAAAAGAAAAGAGGTCCAAAGATGTTAAAGCTATTTGATATTGGGGCTCATGCTAAATCGTTTAATGAGAATAGCAAGGAATATGAGGAAATCGTCTCTGATTTCTTAAAGCAATATGACCTGCTAGGAGAAGAGAATCCGATACAAACTTTTACGAATAACTGATTCTAAATTTTTCTAACAGATAAAGAAGATGACCTTTAATACTTGGGTCATCTTCTTTTAATGTAGCTGGACATTGAACATGATGATCTTAACGCTCATTTCATGGAAAACGTCCGCTAGAAGCTTAGAAATCATTTCCATTTGGTTTTTAGATAGTATAAAAAAATATTCCAATTTAATAATGTAATAAAAGGAGTTATATCAATTGGGGATTTTGCATTAATAAGGCGAGGATTATATATGGAAAATAAATTAAAGTTATTAGAACATGTTCGCTCGACAGCTCAGTTCGGGATAGAATATACACATAATCCGTATGATATTGAAAGGTATGAAATGATGCAGAGTACTTCGAATTAGCGAAATTAAGAAAAGCATTATTGGATTTGTAAATATCGTTCGACATTACTCGATACGCAGAGTAACACCTTTACTAGTAGAAAATACAAAAACAATCGACTAATCCTAAAATTCAATGAATCCAATTGAATGCTTCTATATTAAGACTTTAAGATTATACTTGAGTACCTAGTTGTACCTATATTAATCCAAAAATATATTTTCAATAGATTCGGATTCATTCTTATAAATTTTATACATAAAGTACATCAAAATAATAACAGCAAAAAGTAAAGATGATTCGCAAATGTGGTCCTCAGTGAGTATAGTTGTTTTAAGCGTGAATTCATTTGGTTTAATAGTAGCGATATGAATTTGATTTATTTTCACTTCTATCTCGTTGCTCCAATTTTCCTCAATTCGTATGTCTTGTTCATCAATATTTCCTAAAACACAAAAGTAGAGTAGGCTATTCCCTTGCTTATCTTTCAAAAAATAGGTCTTCTCTTCTGTTTCAATGATGTATGTAGCAACAAGAAAGTTTTTGATATTTCGTTTTTTAATCCCGATCTTAATTTCGGATCCCTTGTGAGCAGTAAATGACACTACACTTCCCTTTTCACATCTTGAAATATCTGCTTCTTCAATGGTTCCAACACTCTCTTTCTCCCTGTTTTCCACTTGAATAGCATTCTTTTTTTTCATGTATAACACATCATTGAATTGATATTGTTTCATTTGTATCTCACCTTTCTCAGTGGCTTATTCATGGTTATACATTTTTTATATCCCTCACTCTAATACTTATTACGATTTAAGCAATATTAAGTTTCAACTACATAATTATTCTATAATTTGGCCGGATTGTTCATAAAAAAAGACTATAGACAACTCAAATATAAATGAGTTGTCTATAGTCAGAAAGCACTTTGCTAAGTGGCTTTATTATTTATTTTGCATTTTATTCATTTGGTTCATCATTTGTTTCACTTGTTTTTCGGATGGTTTACGACCCATCTGTGCCATCATCATACGTAGCATTTGTTCGTTGATTGGTGGATTTTCTTTCAAATATTTCATCATATATTGACGTGCTGCAAAAAATCCAATTACAACACCACCGATTAAAGCGACAATTACTATAACAACCCATATCCAAGTATCCAATGTTTTTCCTCCTTTACCAACTTCTCTACGTGTACAAGACACCAATTGAAATTATACTATAAATTGGCTAGGCATTCTATATAATTTCTTTTAAAAAATAGCAATTCGAATACTTTTAAGACCAAGTATTCGAATTGCACATAAGAATATTATTTTTGTAGTAAGTTTTTCATTTTAGAAACAACATTTTCTACATTAAATCCGTATTCTTTCATAACGATTTCACCAGGAGCACTTGCACCGAATGTATCGATTGCAATTACGTCCCCTTCGAATCCAACATAACGATGCCAACCAAGAGAAGATCCCATCTCAATCGCAAGACGTTTTGTTAAATTAGAAGGTAGTACTGCATTTTTATATGCAGCATCTTGTTTTTCAAATCTATCCCATGAAGGCATAGAAACTACAGAAACTTGGATTCCTTCATCCGCTAAAGCTTTTTGAGCTTCTACTGCTAGCCCAACCTCTGAACCAGTTGCTAATAAGATACCTTCTGCATTTTCTGCTGGAGAAACGACATAAGCACCTTTTGCAACTCCCTCACTTGCTTGTTCCACAGAACCTTTTAGTGTTGGTAGATTTTGACGTGATAGAACTAATACAGTCGGTTGATCTTTAGAAGAAACAGCTAGCTTCCATGCTTCAGCAGTTTCGTTTGAATCAGCTGGTCGTATAACTGATAGACCTGGCATCGCTCTTAGTGATGCTAAGTGCTCAACTGGCTCATGAGTTGGACCATCTTCTCCTACTGCAATACTGTCATGTGTAAATACATAAGTAACTGGTAATCCCATTAAGGCAGATAGACGAATTGCTGGTCGAACATAATCACTAAATACGAAGAATGTACCGCCAAATACATGAAGACCACCATGTAATGCCATACCGTTAAGTGCAGCTCCCATTGCAAATTCACGTACTCCAAACCAGATGTTTTTACCTGCATAGTTTTCAGCAGAGAAATCGCCAGCATTTTTAATAGTAGTTTTGTTAGAACCAGCTAAGTCAGCACTTCCTCCAAAGAATGAAGGTAGATTCTGAGCAATTGCGTTAATTGCTTCTCCTGAAGCAGCACGACTTGCCTGTGAAGAACCTTCTTCATATGATTTAAGAGCATCTGCAAAGTTTGCAGGCATTTCTCCTTTAATCGCTTGATTTAAAGTTGCTGCTAATTCTGGGAATTCTTTTTCATATGCTGCAAATTTATCATTCCAAGATGCTTCTTCTTGAACGCCTTGACGTTCTGCAGCTTCCTTGAAAGTCTCGTATACTTCCTCTGGAACATAGAAATCTTCCTCAAATAACCATTTGTACTCTGCTTTAGCTAAAAGAGATTCTTCTTTTCCAAGTGGCATACCATGCGCATCTGCTTTACCTGATCGGTTTGGTGAACCAAATCCAATGACTGTTTTAACTTCGATAATAGTTGGCTTATCATTTTGTGATTTAGCTTTATCGATAGCAGCAGAAATAGCTTCGATGTCATTTCCATCTTCTACGTATATATGATTCCATCCATAAGATTCAAAACGCTTAGCTATATTTTCAGAGAAAGATTTATGTAAATCTCCATCTAATGAAATATCATTACTATCATACAATACGATTAATTTATCTAACTTCAAGTGGCCTGCTAGTGAAATAGCTTCAGCAGCTACACCTTCCATTAAATCCCCATCGCCACATAACGCGTACGTATAGTGATCAACAACAGAGTGTCCTTCTTTATTATAAGTGGCAGCTAAATGAGCCTCGGCCATTGCCATACCTACAGCCATACCAATTCCTTGTCCTAATGGACCAGTAGTTGCTTCTACCCCAGCAGTGTGGCGGAATTCTGGATGTCCGGGAGTTTTAGAGTTCCACTGTCTGAAGTTTTTAATCTCTTCCATTGGAAGATCATATCCGCCAAGATGTAGCAAGCTGTATAACAGCATAGAGCCATGACCAGCAGATAAAACAAAACGGTCGCGGTTAAACCAATTAGGGTTGCTCGGATTGTGGCGTAAATGTTTTGTCCATAACGTATAAGCCATTGGTGCAGCCCCCATTGGAAGACCAGGGTGACCAGAGTTTGCTTTATCGATTGCATCGATAGAAAGAGTACGTATAGTCGTAATTGCTAATAAATCTGATTGTAATGACATGAATGACATCCTCTCGAACAAATTTTTTTCTATATTATTAGTGTAGACAACAATCTCTGTATTATCAAGGTTTCTAAAATGATTAGTTAATTCAGAAATTTACCCTTTTTTGCTTGCTGGACCTTTTCTGGCGTTACATCATTTCCAGAAGGGTCAATAACTTTCACATGTTCAATTGTATCTCTCATCGTCGCTCTAAATGTTTCCAAATATTCTTTGCGTAGTGCACTTTGTTCTTTTGCCTCTTCAATAGATAATCCACTAGACTTAGATTTCTTTGACAGCTCGTTTATACGTGCTAATTTTTCTTTACTTAACATTTAATTTCATCCTTTCAGCTATCTCTTATATAAAGGTATGAAAAAAACACACGAAGTGCAAGTCTTTACTCTTCGTGTGCTTCTTTATATTCAATATATCTTCTATGTACGGTAGCTTTACTTATATGAAATCCTAACCCTTTGAGAGTAGATGTAATTTCCTCATAAGTTAGTCCTGCATTTCTTAACCGGACTATTTCATCAACCGGTATATCTATACGATCTCTTCCTTCAGGATTCCCTCGAGTTTTTAAATTCTTTTCTGGCTTATAACCTTGCGAGATTGCTCGTTTCATCCCACGTTTAATTTTGGCGTTGTGAATTTTGCGTTGATACTCCTCAACTAGGGCAAGAATTTCTAAAAGCATAGAATCCATTTCATTAAGGTTTAATATCCCTTTATCTTGCAATGTAAATACGGTAGTATTCGTTTTCTGCAGCATATGAAGGACTGCCATTCTCCCATTTCCTCTGCCGATTCTAGTTTCATCTTGGACAAATACAGCTTTAATATCATTTTCCTTCACATAATTAAGCATTTCTAGTAGGCCATCTCTCTCCACATCGTACCCACTATGCTGGTCTAAGAATACTTGAGAAACCTCATAACCTTGTTTTGTTGCAAAATCTATTAACTCTTCTTCTTGTCTCTCTAGTGAAGTTTCTTGAGTAGACTTGTCTGTACTTACCCGACAATAAATAACTGATTTCATTCTCCTGCTACCTCTGTTCCATAATTTAAGTGATAGTTCTCACTTACCTTTGGAATTACTATAACATCTCCTGGTTTAATAGAGGTATCATATAAATTATTCATTTCGATAACTTTACTTATCCAGTCTTCTTTTGAATCTTTTACTCCATATTCACTAGCAAGTCCCCAAAGGGAATCTCCTTGTTCTATATGAATTTCGTAATCTTTTTCTGCCGAGATTGTATGTGTAATAGCCATAGTTGTTATGAAAATTAGATTAAGTCCTAAAAATAACGCTAAAAAATAATTGTTTTTTACCCAATTCATGTTAAAACCTCCAAATAAGAATGTTTGTTCGTATCTATATTTTAATACTAATGCGAACATTTGTTTTTGTCAACATATTTTAGAACCTATGTTTGCATATTGTATAGGACACTGTTATACTATTAACAAGTATTAATATAGTAGGTAATTTATTACTAAAAGAGGTGAACTCATTGAAGAAAGCGTCGAAAAGACAGGAAGATATTTTAGCTTTTATAAAAGAAGAGGTTCGTAAAAAAGGCTATCCACCTTCCGTACGTGAAATTGGCGAGGCTGTTGGACTTGCCTCAAGCTCTACAGTGCATGGTCACTTAGCAAGATTAGAGAGTAAAGGGTTAATTCGGAGAGATCCTACAAAACCACGCGCTATTGAAATATTGGACGGTTTGGAAGTTTCTGTGGAAAGACAGGGTGTTGTGCATGTTCCTTTGGTTGGTAAAGTTACTGCCGGTATGCCTATAACAGCTATTGAAAATGTTGAAGAATTTTTTCCTTTACCTGAAACGTTTGGTACATCGGACGACCATCTATTCATGTTAGAAATTATGGGTGACAGTATGATTGAAGCTGGAATCTTGAATGGAGATTATGTTGTGGTTAAACAACAACAATCTGCTAATAATGGGGATATTGTAGTTGCAATGACTGAGGACGACGAAGCTACTGTGAAACGGTTCTTTAAAGAAAAAACATATTTTAGATTACAACCAGAAAACTCGACTATGGACCCTATTATTGTGAACCAAGTTTCGATTTTAGGAAAAGTAGTTGGAGTTTACCGACATATCCACTAATAATCTCTTGACTTATTTCCGTATCATAGTATGATTACGTAGAGCCGATATCATATCTAAACTAGAAAGTGGACATTTCTGTTTAGATCATCGAAAAACCCCTTCACATTTATATGTGAGGGGGTTTTGTTTTTACTAATAATTTCTTATCTTGCTTTTACACCTTAAGTCTACACTTCCCCCTCGTCTTTTTATGAAAGAACTTAACAAAAGAGAATCATAATCTACTAACCGTGGAAAGGAAGATTCAAATTGCAATTTCCTTATCGTAACGATTTTCGAAAAACCTTAATACCTTACCTTAAAAATTTGTCTGTTGAAAATTGGGTGAAAGTTCACCCTAATTACTCTAATAATGTAGCCTGGGTAGTATCTCATATAGCCACAAGTGAGGATTTCTGGATCAATGAAATAGCTTTTAAAAAGAAACCTAAAGTTACTGTTGATGCTTATTCACCACCTCGAGAAATCTTAACAGCTTACGAGGAAATCAGAATGGAAACTGATTTTATTCTTAACTCTTTGGATGTTTTACAATTTGACCAGCTTATAGACGTGCCATCATTTTCTGACGGGTGGATCCCTCCATCAGTTCCGACAATTGGTTGGGTATTTCAGCATGTGTATGGTCACGAGGCCTACCATATTGGTCAACTAGCTGTGATTGCCCATCTGAACCAATTTGAAAAACCATTATTCTAACAACTATTACATACATTTCTACTAAAAAATATTAAATACTCTATTTTTCATTTATTTTATACAATTTTCTCCTTTTTTGGTTTTTCTTTTTGCGACGAAGGGTAAAGTTTTATAGTTCAAGAAAAACCTTCCATATATGTGTGTTACAACCTAAATAAGAAAAGGAGAGAAAATATGAGGAAAGGACTAAAATTATTATTTTTACTTTCGTGCACTATTTACTTAGTTGCCTGTAATTCAAATGAAGAGGTTACTCCCCCAATAGCTGACAAGGAAAAACGACCAATAGAACTTAAAGCTAGTAAAACAGAGGCAGAAATGGTATCTACTAAAGTACCTGAAAATTTTAAAGATCGAGAAGCTGTTGAAACGTATGTCACGGAAGTTAGGGAAATTTATATGGAGACTACTAATTTAGGAGCTCAGTGGGATGCTCTAAGAATAGGCTCCTCCACAGGAGAGGTAACTCCTCCAGAATTCGCTGAAGTAATCAGAACAGATTTGTTACCCCAAAACATGGCTATTATTGAAGTAATTGAAGCAATAGTCCCTCCGAATGATGAAATTGCTCGTACCCATGAACTTTTCATAGACGCAATCAATAAACAGCATATAGCATTTAGTGAGGTTGCTACTGCTATGGACACATACGATTCCAATAAAATGACTAAGGCGAACGAAATTTTGAGTGAGGTAAGAAAACTTGATCGCGAATTTGGAAGAGAGATGGAGAATTTACTACTTGAATATAATATAGATTGATTTGTAAAAAAATCACATATACACCAAAAGACATTAAGATGGCATGATATATTCATGTCCATCTTTTTTTATTTCCAAGACCCTCCTTCCCTATTTCAAAACATCTGAGTGAATATAACTTCTGACAGACGCTTTCAGTTGTTTAGGTTAAGCCATCATCCTGGTGTCGTGACCTGCTGCTACAATCACTTATTTGTAAATGTTAGCGTTTAATCAGGATTATGCTATTTATATTTTTATATCCCCTTAAAACACCCTATTACCAACACACAAAAGCTATTTTACAAGCGATCATTAACCAAATAGCAGTGACTTCATTTTTTCATCTGAATATATTAAGTAAGTGATTTTTTATTCATCGAAAATAAAAAGAAATCAGCTTAGGAAGGTCTTAGTATGTCCTTCACTGGTATCGCATTTGTTAGCCCGTTTAAAAGATGTATGAAAGATCCGTGTACTAAAAATATAGTACTTTCCAATTACAGGAAGGGGTTAATAAAATGAAGAAATGGTTCATGATAGGGTTAACTTCCCTTATTCTAGGAGTGACTGCCTGTTCTCCATCTTCAAAGGAAGCAAAGCCCGAGAAGGAAACGGTGGAAGTCGTCAAAAAGGAAGAAGAGTCTGAAACTAAAGTAGAAAAAGAAGTTACGAAGGAAGAAGAAAAAACAGAAGTTGTGACAGCCGACAAGGAATTGATACAGTATTATGTTGATGATGTACGAGACGCTTATATGCAGGTATCTGACTTAGCGGTACAGTGGGATGAACTTAGAATGGGTGCATCAAATGGTGAAATCGATAGCTATACATTTGCTACTGCCATTTATGAAGAAATACTGCCGCAAAATATGTTTGTACTAGAAAACATAGAAGCAATCATTCCCCCTAATGATGATATTGCAGCTACCCATGAGTTACTAATAGATGCCATTAGCAAGCAGCACATTGCATTTAGTGAGGTTGCAGCCGGCATGGATGCCAACGACCCAGATAAAATTACAAAGGCAAATGAAATTTTAAATGAAGTACGAAAATTGGATCGTGAGTTCGGCAGAAAAATGGAGACACTCATCAAGGAATATGGAATAGATTAATATAGCTATAATAAAGAAAGAATATAAAAAATGGGCTGGTAAACATTTTGCCAAGCTCATTTTTTAATATAGTACAAACTTAGTTTAATAAGGTTTAAATAAACTGATTATAGCCATTAAAACTAGTATCAAAGAGATCATCATAAATGTATAACCCATAAATACTTTGTTCACTTTTTTTAAATCGTTTAACCCTAATAGAAAACAATTTGCACCTATGAACAACGCCATAAAAGGTAATAAATTCAGTTCGGTTAGTAAATCTAAAACTCCAAATACAATTGCACATACCAACAAGGTTACTCTTATTTTTTCTAACATCAATGTATCTCTTCATTTGTCGCATTCCTGATAAACCTTTTACACTACCTGCTGCAATATCTATTACGCATAATATTTATAGTGGAATGTATCTTTCTCCCCTAATCTATAGAAGTAGACACTTCATATATCCCCTGTAAAAAAATCACCAAAATAATTTTATTCTCGCCACGTCTTCATACACTATTCTCCTTTCTAACAATGAACTCCTTTATCTTTCCTTTTTTAGTAATTAAATCTCTATCATAACTCATAAAAAATAACATTATTGGGCAACCTCTTAATGTTTAAACAAATCTTTTCTTATGATTGGTGGAGAAATATATGGGAAAGTCAAAAAAGCCGTTTTATAAAAAGTGGTGGTTCTGGGTAATCGTCATTATTATAATCATTGTATTAACTACAGGTGGCGGAGATGAAGACGCTAAAAATGATACCGCAACCGATCAAACTACAAACAAAACGGATGATACCACTACCTCTGACAAACCTACAGAGGAAAAGGAGGAAACCAAAAAGAAGGATGACGGGAAGATTAAATCGGGGACTTACAAGGTTGGGACCGATATTCCAGCTGGAGAATATATAGTGTTTGCAAAAGGCTACACGTATATCGAGAGCTCTAAAGATAGCTCCGGAGCATTGGAAAGTATTATTTTCAACGATAACTTAAGTAAGGGTGCAAATTCCTATGTGACTCTTAAAGATGGGGAATATTTTAAATTCCAGGATGGAGAAATGTATGCGGTAGACCAGGCACCTTCAGTTATTCCAGAAGACAATGTCTACACGGATGGTATGTATAAGATTGGAAAAGATCTCCCTGCAGGAGAATATAAGATCACTTTAGGTACAGATTCTGAATTAGGTTATTACGAAGTATCTAAGAGCAGCTCTCATCAGCTGGAAGATATCGTAACGAATGAAAATGTACAAGCTGATACTTATTTAACTGTTTCAGATGGTCAGTATTTGAAGCTGCAAGGTGTAACCATTAATACAAAGTAGAGGAAGAAAAGCGTGGAGTAAATATACCCCGCGCTTTTTCTTTTTGATGCATCCTTCTTATTTTACTCTTAATACTTGACCAACATAAATCGTATAATTGGAGTCTAGACCATTCCAATCTTTTATCTGCAGAACTGTACTACCGTATCTTTGGCTAAGTCCATAGACAGTGTCTCCGCTTACAACCGTGTGATAAACAGCTGTAGCCTTTTTAGGAAGCCCAAAGGACTTTACGATACCATTTACATGACCTCTAGCTAAAGATTCAATGAAAGAGGAAGTCTTGAGCTTAGCTGCATCGTTGGCATTATCAATAAACCCGTTTTCTGTAAGAATCGAAGGCATATTCGATTCACGTAGGACATGGAAATTAGCTGTTTTCTTTCCTCTATCCGAAAAATTAACAAGCTTCAATATTTCAGAGTGAATATTCGTTTGATACGTAGTAGTAGGAGAGCCGCTACCTGGATATATATAATCCTCATAGCCTGTCCCACCTCCAGCATTAATATGAATTGAAACAAAATAATCGGCTCCCCAAGCATTTGCTTGGTTCGTGCGCTCCTGTAAAGACAAAAATGAATCTCCCGTCCGACTCATCAAAATACTTACGTTGTTGTATTCTGCCAAAAGGATATTTTTTACACGTGTCGCAATTTGCAGCGTTAAATTTTTCTCCTGTAAGCCATTCCCCACTGCTCCTGGATCTGTTCCTCCATGACCTGGATCAATAAAAATTTTTACCATAATCAATCACCTCTTCTAATTTTTTTTGTTTTTTATCAAAGACATTTTTTCTTACCTTTTACTACACCAATGGAATCACCCCTTTCAATAAAAAGAGCCACCCATAGAGGGCAGCTCAATTTGGTTTTCTATATGTTAATGCTCTTTTACTATCAGATAAATGCTGTGTCGTAGGATCTTGTACCAACCCAATCATAGAAAACAGACCAAACACTACATTTACAACTGCTAGCATCCACGTCTCTAGTTCATGAGATAAAGTATATTCTGTAATCTTTAGGTGTTTGAAAGCAATAAGCAAGAGCTCTGTTAAAATAAACAATTGGGATAGGAAGCCCATGACCCAAATCTTATTTTGCAAACGAACCTTCCAGTTAATGTTCATACATTTGCCACCTCCTGTATAAGCGACAATTCTTCGATTCGTCTGTTCGCTAGTTTATTACCTTCCTCTATTCGAGTTAATCTTTCCGATAAACTCTCCCGTTGCTTTTCCAACGCCTTTATTTCTCTTTGAATTACCTCCACTCCCCTGCTGATCGTATCGAGCTTTGTTTCAATCACCGCAGTTCTAGCAGCCTCCGCCTTCACATCCTTGTCTCTGTTGCGGCTATAAGTGAGTAATCCTACAAGAAAACCTAATACTGTACATCCCATCCCGATAAATAATTCCATTCCCTCACTCCTTTTGGGGAAAGAAAAAGAACGTTCCCAAAATAGGAACGTCCTTTTTGTTTCTCCGTTATTTTTTTATCTCTTCCTAATTTATATTAAAACATATTAATATCGAAAATTTGTGCCATCAATGTGCCATCTTTTGTGGAAGGATTTCAAAAAAATTTCTATATCAGAAAGCAGAATTGATTTCCGCGCCAGCCGGACGCTTTTTCGTGGGGTGAGCGTTAAGCCATCACCCGTCGCTTACGCGCGCGGATGTGATGTCTTAACTGTCTCACTCATCCCACAGGAGTCGCCGTCTTTCGCTCCAATCAATAAATGGGGAACGCAAGCTTCATTCATAGAATCCATTTATAAAATTATCTTACATAAAAAGAAAAGAATAGCTTACTCTGATCACATTTGAATTGTACCTTTGTACTGGTTACGGTCATGATAAAAGCAAAATTTTTAGTCAAAATTCAACAGGATAATTATTTCTAAAAATCTATCATCCCCCAAAGGATTTTTGTCAAATATTCTATAGGTTATATTAAATCATACTTTAAACAAAATAGTGTGCCTTAAAAGTGCCATTCTAATTCTCCTTTTAATACACTCAACTCATTATTTAAACTCTCCCTTTTTTCTTTCCATACAACTATGTCCATAGCTATTGCAAGCTTCTGAAAGGCAGATGCTTTAATACGGTAATACTGACGATGAGACAGATGTAGTTCGGTGTAAACTTCATAATCATATACCTCTTCCTTACCAAAATATTTCATCGTGATGATCGATCTTTCTTTATAGGATAATTTATTAACCGCACTTATTGTTTTCTCCATCACTTTTTCTCTTTTTCTTGCATAATCAACATTTTTCAAAGCAGATTTTTCTGTGGATGAACCATTAAAACCACCTGAGGGAGGGACTAGAGAATACTGAGTTGTGATAGTAGGCAGATTATCAAGAGAAGATTGAAGCATATACATCCTGAATTCTGCAATAGAACGTTCTACTGCCTTTTTGGTCTTTTTAGAATCTATTTGTGAGTTCATATTAAATACCCTCCTTTAAAATAGTAAAATCATTTTTCCCATTAGACCCCGAGGGGCAAGGCGATGAAGCTAGACAATAAGAAAAGCGTAATCGCCTGTCACTGTCCCGACAGGCAAATGGGAAAAAGCGAGGAGGCAGTTCCTCAGCCACCGGAGCTTTTATCCATTTGACCCCGAGGGGCAAGGTGATGAAGCTAGACAATAAGAAAAGCGTAATCGCCTGTCACTGCCCCGACAGGCAAATGGAGAAAAGCGAGGAGGCAGTTCCTCAGCCACCGGAGCTTTTATCCATTTGACCCCGAGGGGCAAGGCGATGAAGCTAGACAATAAAAAAAGACACAAAACTTGGATTCAAGTTTGTGTCCTGGTTATTCCAGTAACGATTATATTCTTTTAGTTGATTGAATCTCAATATGGGTAGGCTTTCCATTTTGCCATGTGATAATTTGTTTACCGAACCCATATTGTGGGGTTTCCACTAACTTCATCTTTCCGTCCTTAATCAGACATACGGCTTGTTCCACTTGACTCTTCTCTTCATTTTTCATACATATCTCCTCCCTTCCTCTAACTATGGCAGGCTTATAAACAATGATTTTATTCAAAGATTCTTATTACCATCGACTAAACATACTTGCTAGCAGGCTTTTATGGTAGTGATTAAATTTGGCCTCCCCCGACTGTTCCTTTACTTTAAGATATTCCTCATACCCCCTACTTTTTGAAACGACAAACCACATTTCATAAGGATCCTTCAGCTTCCCATCATTGAAATACCATACATCTAACAAATAGGCGTCTTGCTTCATATTATTTCTCCCTTCATTAAAGTAACCATTTTGGTGACTTTAACTTAAAATTTTTTATTTTGCTACTTACCAAATTGCTTAATCGAACTTGTGGAAATAATATATCACCATATTGGTTACTTGTAAATGGTAGAATAGCATTACTTATAAATTTAATTCCCATTTTGGTGACTTTATTATATAATTGAATAATCACTAATGCAGGAGGAAAAACAGAATATGGAACTGACTAATTACGTAGGAGAACAGATTAAAAAATGGCGCATCATGAGAAATATGAACCAAGAAGAATTGGCTGAAAAGTTGCATACGACAAAACAAACTATTTCCCGTTACGAAAAAGGAGAAAGGAAGGCCAATCAAGAAATACTATATGAGCTAGCTAAAATCTTAAATGTGTCCATTAATGAGTTTTTCCCACCATTGGAATCTAAAAAAGAAAAAAACATCGTAACCATAGCTGCGCATATAGATGAGGATGTCACTGAGGAAGAGATGGAAGATATTAAAAAATATATTGAGTTTATCAAGTCCCAAAGAAAATAAATTCTCTTATTATAGGGGTGTATTTGCATGAGTTATGAAAAGCTTTTGATGGAATATCCACAAATCTGCATTATAGAAAAGGATTTGCCAAAAGGACTTTCAGGGCTATACTATGACAATAATATTGAAATTAATAAGTCACAGTCCTCCTATGAAAAACATTGCATATTGGCTGAAGAGCTTGGTCATTATGAAACAACTGTTGGGAACATTACGGATTTAAATAATACTAACAATCAAAAGCATGAGCTAATTGCAAGAAGATGGGGGTACGAAAAAATAGTCTCTCTCGATCATCTAGTCGAATGTTATCTTCACGGGTATACGACTGCAGAAGAAATTTGCTTGCATCTTGAGATTACTCCAGGCTTTTTAAATGATGCATTAAAGGTTTATAAGCAACGTTTTGGGATTTCCGTACACTATAAAAATTATGAATTATTTTTTGACCCTTTAAATATCACCAAGAAATAAGTGTATAATAACCCATTATGAAGGAGGAAACTCTATGAAACCGAAAAATATTATTGGATTGTCTGTAAGCTTCATTTTACTCGTGTATTTATTCACTTTTCTATTTATCAGAAAGGCTATCATGCTAGCAGATATTCCTGTTAATTACAAAATGCATGAATTGGATAACTTTTTCTTTCTAGTTTTACTTTCCTCCTTTATTCTAGTCGTATTCTTATTATTTTCCGATAGATTTCTAAAAATAAACTTAGTCATTTTAGCTTTGTTAACAGCCGTAAGAACAGGCTATTATTTTCAAGATAAAACAACTTTTAATAGTCCTATGACTAATGATTTAAATGAATATTTAATTTGGATGTTTTTATTTCCGCTAATCATTGGCCTTGTCCTATTAATTACTCACAATCGACCTAAGGTAACATAATTCCATCTATTTACTGACAGCCATACTTCTGTAACGTTTTATTTTGTTACTTGGACTTCTGAAAGCTTGAATAATATAAAAGTTTATGGATGCTCCTCCCCTATGTATTACCAAGCTATAATCTCCAGTAATGGCCACTTTTCTTTCCATTTCGTCGATTTGTTCTCATAAATCTCTTTAGTAACTAATAGTTTGTTAGGTCTAACAACCATCGCGAACAAATCATTTAAACCATACGGAGAATATATGGTGTACAATCCATTATGCTCTAACCTAACCCCTATAGCAGTCGCTGTCGTCGGCCAGCTGTCAATTGCTTTCTCAATCGACATATATGGTTTAATAGGAAAACCAAATTTACTTTCATACCAAAAATGTACTCTTGCTTGATTTTTTACGTCTAACTTAAAAGAAAAATCACCAAGAATTCTCTCTAATTCTTTCTTTAGCTTTGTTTCATGATGTGCATCTAAATTATATTTATCGTAATATATAATGTCGATGTCTGAAATACCATACTCCAGATCCAAAAAGTAGCAAGTCATCATTCAGAAGATTAAACAAAAAAGAGTCACGTTACCTTAATCGGAAGCGGGATTTTTACATATAGCGCTATTTTAAAAATCTATGTTTTATAAGAGTAGCGTAAATTAACGTATTTATTCTGCTACCGCAAAGTTTGAACGTTCCAATATACTTCCATTCTTATCTATCTCATAATAAATATTTGGTAATGGTTTTTCGAAAGTTGGTTCTTTAGAGATAATCATGATAATCCAACCTCGATCTGTCTCTTCTGTATCCCAAATCTCAAAGTCTTTAAAATTTGGTTTAAATTTAGGCGCATCCTCTAAAGCAATTTTTTCAGCTTCTCCTTGTGTAATTTTTTTCTCAGTTCCACATGCTCCTAGAAACAGTATCAAGAAAAAAACTAAAAAATAAATACTTTTTATAATTCTCATTGCCAAATACACATCCTTATATTTCAATACTTAACACTAAGAATATATTAACAATCAGAAAAAATAATTTATTTGGATATCCTGATATTTCGTTCCATATAGTATTTGTAACACTACCTGCTCCCACATAATATTCAAATGGCGGATCTAATTGCATGAGAGCTCTCAATACACTACACTACTCATAGATTTGCTTTTTTTTAGTGTTTCTAACAATCTATCCTCATACAAAAGGTTTCCTCCCATTTTAATCATTCATAGTCCAAACTCTATATAAAATTTTATCGTTTACATTTATTTTATCTCTGTGCACAGCAACCTTCACATTTAGGTAATCAGCCCATTTTGGTAGAAGTTCACTGAGACTAGCGGTCACCTTTTCATCGGGAGTGGCATATCCAACATTCTTTTTATTTACTAAGCAATCCAAGAAATCTACATACAATGAATCGGACCACTCGTATACTTCCATTTCCATATCGAAAATCCTATTATCCTCCGCGTATTGACCATTTATCCATTGTATTTCCATTCCCATCCCCCTTAACTAGGTGTATACATCTCACTTACCTTTAAGACTATCTTTAATGATCCATCCAGCAGCTGTTGCTAAGTCTGGAAAGATGGCATCAGCTAGCGGATCCCTTTTCCCAAGAAATACACACTTCGTACCAGCTTTTTTTCCTGCTATTATATCCGTATCGGTGTCTCCCACCATATAAGACTCAGCTAATATTATGTCGTATTTTTTAGCAAGGTCCTCAATTAATTTACTGTTGGGCTTTCTACAAGTACAGCCTTCCTTTGGCTTATGTGGGCAATAGACTACCTCATGAATAACTGCCCCCATTTTCTTTAAAGCTTTCGCCATATGGTCATGGATTTTTATTAATTGTTGTTCCTGCATATAACCTAAGCCAACGCCGCCTTGATTCGTCACCACAAAAATATAATCGAATACAGTATTTAATTTTTTTATGGCCTCTGGTACACCAGGAAGAAAATACAAATCTTTTGGCTTATTCACAAACTTTACTCGGTTAGACAACACTTCGTTTATAACACCATCTCGGTCTAGGAATACTGCTTTTTTCATCCTATTCACACCTTTATTATTTTCCTAATATTGTGCCCATAAGGAAAATAATTATCAGGGTAATAAGACAAAACTATTAGCTATAACTTATTAATTTTTAAAAATATTGATAATAATGACTATCAAAATGATTCCTACTACTACCATCCCTCCGATGGTAGGGCTACCATACAGAGCCCGATTCCACGCGTCATCCGTTTCAATTTTACTCTTCTTTTCCTCATTAGGTTTCCCCATACATTCACCCTTTTCGATTTAGTTTAAATAGGCCTCTAGAATTTTAAATCAATTGATAACGTTGCATGAATTCTATGCCCGCCAAATAAATCACCATCATTGAAGATACAAACTTCTCATAAGTTATATTGTATTCACCTGCATCTACTGCTTCCCAACTAAGAGTCAGATCATTTTCATCGTATTCAGGTCAAAAGTCATTTTTATAGTTCGAGTAAATATGCAGTCACAGAAGTTCTAACTTGTTTTTGGAAAATTTCTATAAAAAAAACAGCCTTTCTGCAAAAACTAACAATTGCTTTGCACCCATTCTATTATTACTATTCAAGGTCCAAATGATTTCACCTTCACAGTTTTTAAATTTTTTAGTTGTTTCTTCATAACTGAACAGCCCAATGCATCACTATTGAATTCATTTAATATCACCTTCTGGAAGAACTAAATAGAACAACGTGATGTTCTCTGTCTTTTTTTCATATACTCTATTGTAACTGCGAGAAGAAGGTTTTTGGAAATATATGTGGAATACATATTCAGCTAGATAGGATTTTGGATGTTGAAGTACGTTTACAAAAGCTTGTGAAAAGGAGTTTTAACATGAGGAGAGTTTGTATAATCTTAATCTTCGTCTTGGTGTTAACTGCATGCCAAGTTCAAGCTGCAAACATTACTTTAAATGATGTGATTGTTTCACTAGAAAATCAACATCTTGATGTAGAAGAGACAAGGAAATCTACGGATAAGATTTTTAATAATAAGCTGAATGGTATAAAGCCAAACAATTATACGCTACAGGACAAATCATTATTGATCTATATTTTCGACTCTGAAGAAAATAGAAAAAAAGGTCTTAAAGATTTTCAGAAACAAACAGAAAGTATGAATACTGTATCTCATGGTGTTTACGAAGTGAAAAATGTTTTAATCTTTTATGTATATGAAAAGGACTTAGACAATAGCATCGAGGAAGGCATTCAACAAACGATAAATAATTTAGAAAGGTTAGCTTTATAATACTTAAAAAAATAGGGGCATTTCTCTGGACTGAGATCCCCTATTTGCATTTCAATTATAATTAATTTAGTGGTCTTGATATGATAAACTCATACTTTTCCACATTTTCATCTGCTTCCAGAGGTACACCAAATACAGTTGCTGCGTTAATAGTCGTTTCAACATTCGAAAGCTCATCTTGTGTCAAAGACTCAAAAATGTCAGGATTCAT
The DNA here is from genome assembly GCF_038004905.1 of Psychrobacillus sp. FSL W7-1493. Lineage (NCBI taxonomy): Bacteria > Bacillati > Bacillota > Bacilli > Caryophanales > Bacillaceae > Psychrobacillus > Psychrobacillus sp. FSL W7-1493. Next base: position 2,376,378 of record NZ_JBBOSB010000001.1, read on the forward strand.
TCTGATTAAAGTAACTTGCTTGCCTTGTGAAGTAAGATATTCAATTCCTTCGTGCAGCCTATTTAAAAGTATTTCCATTTTGATTCCTCCTCCATTATTCCACATGAATAGCTTGCCCTAAAAAAAGAAAAATATATAATATGCTCGTTTACTGATTCATTCGTATAAAACATGATTTTCACCGCAATTAATGCTTTTATACATGAATCAAATTAGTCATAACTAGGTTTATCTTTTAACCAATCTTAGACTCACTTGATTTGTGGGACCATATAATTTATAAATGATACGCATCCAAACAATTATTCCATTGACATTTTAAACTAATAGAATTAACATTTAATAGAGTTAATTGAAAATGATTATCATTACTAATTAATCTTCAATTTATTTCAAATTTTAATGATGAAGAAGGAGTTTAAATGATGAAAAAGCTATTTATGATATCCTTACTGTTCTTTGTACTTATCCTTGCTGCATGTGGAGACAAGGAAACAAATAAGGAGCAAGGAAAAGAAGAAACAAAATCAGATACGATTACATACCAATCAGAAACTGGCCCTATCGAGGTTCCGGCAGATCCACAAAGAATAATTACTCTTACAAACGGGCCAAATGCTTTGGCATTAGAGGCAAATGTAGTTGGAATTGATGATTGGACAAAGATGAACCCTCTTTTTGAAGAACGATTAGACGGGGTGGAAGTTGTAACCGAGGAGAACTTAGAAAAAATCATCGAACTTGATTCAGATTTGATAATTGCAGGTTCTCATATGAATAACATTGAAAAGTTAAATGAAATTGCCCCTACAGTTGTTTTTACGTGGGGAAAACTAGATTACTTAGAACAGCAGCTTGAAATTGGGAAGCTTCTGAACAAAGAAAAAGAAGCGAAAGAATGGATAGAGGATTTCAAATCACGCGCTGAATCGATTGGCGAGGCTATTCGCGCTAAAATCGGTGAAGATGCAACAGTTTCTGTGATTGAAAGTGGAAACAAGGAGTTTTATGTGTTTGGAAATAATTATGCACGTGGAACAGAAATCTTGTACCAAGCAATGGGGTTGAATATGCCCGAAAAGGTAAAGGATACAGCTCTTGAATCTGGGATCTACGTTATTTCAACTGAACTACTTCCAGAATACGCAGGTGATTATGTAATTTTAAGCAAAAATCCAGACGTAGATAACTCTTTCCTAGAAACAGATCTATGGAAAAACATCCCTGCAGTTAAGAATAGTCAAGTATATGAAATCAATACAAAGGCTTCTACCTACAGCGACCCTATAACTTTAGAGCACCTTCTAGATTTCTTTGAAAGCTCGTTTTTGAATAAATAAGGACCCGTAAAACGTGAAATCAAGTTGCTGATTTCACGTTTTTTGATTTCTATACTAGTTATTTGTTTCTTAATAAGAACGGACCGGGGAAATGAGTTGAAGATAAGAGGACTGTTCAATAGACTCAATTAAAATTGGGCTCATTGATCCGTTAAAACTAACTTTTATCTCTTCATCTTTTATTTTCTTTAAAGCATCCAACAAAAAAATCGCATCAAGTGAAATAGTTAGATTATTGTCCCCAGTGATTGCTTTAATACTTAGTGTTTCTTCAATCTTCCCTATTTCTGTAGAATTAGAGGAGATTTTGATTTTAGCACCATCGTTAATTTCTAGCTGTACATTGTTATTTTTCCATTCACTTGCAAAAAGACAAGCTCTATCTATTGCTTTTAATAGCTGAACTGTATTAAGTATAATGGTTGTCCTGAAATTATTTGATAGTAGGCCGGATATGTTAGGATAATTTCCATCAATTAGTTTAGAAAAGAGGGAGATGGTATTTGACTTAAATACTATGTACCTTTCTGTCACAAATATGTTTATTACACTAGATTCCTTGTTAATTAGATTGGATAGCTCAATTAAACTTGTGGCTGGAACATTGAAAGAACCATTAATAAATGAATTTGTGGTAAGCTCCCTTAAAGCCAAACGCTGTGAATTTGTTGCAATACACGTGAGCCGGTTTTGATAGAAAGACATATTAACTCCTGTTAAGACAGGTCTAGATTCATTCTTCGAGGCTGCATACACTGTTTGTTTAATAATTTCTACCAACTCATCACTCAGAATTTTTATGGATTCAGTCTCCTCCATTTGTGGAAGACTAGGATATTCATCTGCGTTGAATCCATATAGAGTAGTTACAATTTCATTCGCTTGAATGGTAACGTGCTTTTCTTCATTTACTTTTATATGTATTTTTCCAGGTAGCTTCTTTAAAATTTCACTTAGAAGTTGGGCTGAAACTACAATACTACCTGTATGACAGACTTCCAAAACTTCCAGTTCATCTTTCCATACAGGAATAACTTTTTCGATAATAATATCAGAATTGCTTCCAACAAGAGTTAAGTGATTGTGATCAACAGTTATCTTAATTCCTGAGAGAATAGGGAACTGTGTTTTTAAAGAAACTGCTCTATTCACTTCTGAAATTGCCTTGTTAAAACATGCACTATCTATTATAAATTCCATAAAAACGGCTCACCTCATTTAAGCTTTAAGCATTACTACTTCGACTTCAGTTACCAATTCCCCTCTATTTTTTCTTATTAAATAAGTTAGACGTCTATACACTACTCATTTTTTCTATACATAAAAAAACACCGTTCCAGTCAACAACTGAACGATGCTTTATTTACCTTATTAATCGGTTCGATTTAACAACTTGGACTTACCAATGGTGAATCTTATTTGTTTTTAAGATACTCCATACCTTTAGCAGTGATCCCTAAAACTAGGTTATCTGAACCCTGCCCGCTATCCACTGCATATTCCATTTTGATCAGGTATTCAATCGCTTGTTTACTATTAAGGTCAGTATTTACCATAGCTTTAGGTAATACATAGCTCGCGCCATTATTAGCAAAATGATAATCATACAGACTTTGTAACAAAATATCCGATATTTTATTTATTTCTTCGTTAGTCAAGCTCATCACTCCTCAGTAATCAATATACAACATTCAAGAAAAAAACTCTTTGTATTTGCTTCAGACAAATAACATAAAAACACCCCGTAAATGTTAGTTGGTGTCTAACATTTACGGGGCAGATCAAATTGATGGTCTTACTTAACTAAAACACCGAATTACGCGTTAGCAGCACAATCAACAAGTTCTCCAAATCAGATTGTTGGAATTGTTAATTAATTAAGAGAGAAATGTTAAATGCTATTCCTTTCCCTCCAGTTTTGATAATACAGCGTTTATCTGTGCCTGTGTGAGTGGCGCCCATGCTGAGCTATCAGAATCGGATAACGCTGATGCGGGGCTTTCCCCCTGACTCATCCATTTGGCTTGATAGGGCACTTCTTCGAAGATGACCCGCTGACCGGCTTCATATTTAGCCGTTTCTAACCAGGAAGGATAGACATCTTTCGGTAATGTAGGCTGTGGAATTGGTTTTTCACCAGGCATAACGGGGCCTATGAGATTCCATGGCGTTTCCCATGACTGAAGAACCGGATTGTCAGGAACATCACCCTTTGTCCACCACTTAGCCTCGTAGACGTTATGGTGCCGAACGACTTTGTCACCTTCAAGGTACATGACCGTTGGTGACCATATCTGGTAGGGACTTGTTTCCGGGTTATCAGGTTCCTGTTCACTGGCTGACACTTGATCGGACGTTGTTATGAGACCAGCACTCGTAACAATATCCCCCTTAAAATTCATACCTAGCAAATCAGAAAAGCCGAACTGCGTTTGTTCCACGCCACTACAGGCGTCTGAAACTATACCGACGTCAACATAATTACTTCCGCACATAATATCTCGATTAACCGACCACATGGACATTCGGCCAACACCACGGGAATGAGCAAATTCGTTTAGGGCTTGAGCGTCATTCAAGGTAAAGACTTCGTTTCTAAAATCGTTTTGGCCGATCATCGGCGTTGCACCAATCTTCGACCATAAGGTTTTATCACTTAAGTGGATACCTACCCGTTTGTAAAGTATCTTCAATTGTCGTTGAGTCTGTATTAAAGCGTTTTCTGAAGCAGTCAGCATCGTTTGATCAGACGATAGACTTGAACCGTAATCCATCGTCATCACGTTTACTCCCGCTAAATCTACGCCATTCTCAAGCAGTTGTTCAACAGCATTCGTGCCATCCTGACTCAATCCTTGGGGTGAGACAGGTAGTGTCACCCATACCGCCAGTTGCTTGCCAACTGCCCGTCTTTCTGACTGTAGTTTAGCAATTACCTCAGCACGACGGTTGCCAGCAGCAGTATCTGTAAGTCCAGAATTTTCAAGATCCAAGTCTATTGTAGTCAAATTATATCTGTCAATAACTGATTGATATGCGGATAAGAGTTCATCCGTGGATGTACACCCTACTGCCAGTTCATTGTTTTTTACACCGCCGAAGGAAACGGCTACACTCCCCCCTTGTTGATGTAAGCGAGCAATGCGCCGATCTAAATCGAGAGTTTCGCTAGCTTGATTCAATGTGTAAGCCCCGCCCCAGGAGGGTGCACAAGGATTTGTCGGATCAGAAACAATGAATGCCAAAACAGCGTCCTTATGTTCGGTGGACCCTAGATTCTGAAACATAAACATTGGGGTAGCAGTTACGTCTACATATGGTGCAAACCATTGATTCTGCGCTGCAGCCCGAGAGACCCACAAATTCCCTATCTTGCCAGTTGCACCGAGGAAACCACCGGTGAAAAGACCAGCAATAATCATACATAGAATTGTCAAACGAAATAGTGATAATCTCCGTTCCTCTACTTGTATCTTCGTGACTCTGGTCATGAGTGCACCACTTCTTTTTCTTCTACGTGTGGTGTTAATGTAGTCAATGTACTCTGATTGGAGGCATTATTAGACAGTCGCATCCCGGCATCGCCGTGATAAAGAATTGCTTGCCAGTCAAGACTTTGTGCATGCTCCTTCTCCTGATTTTTCTGTTTTTTCTTTACCGGAACGTATAACCAATTTTTGATGCCGAGCCATACGTCAACAACTGAATTTTTGATACCAATAAATTCCACTACAGCCCATGTGGCTGTAATTACATTGAATGCTGCGAAAGCAGCATTTCCCCAGTTTTCCAGCATGATGCCACGCCACAAAATAACCAGTGAGATTCCAATAATGAGATGTGGTGAAATAACATACAACATTGGAGATACTGTACGGTCCTTTATTTTAGGTGTGCGAGCAAAGGGGATTTTTTGGGCACTAAGAGCCTGCTGTATTGATGTAAGCACACCAGCTAAATTCACCGGTAAGAGTATCAAGTTGAAACCATAAATCCTGAAGACATCGCTCCGTTTATAATTGCAATATTTTAAATCGCTGGACATCGCTAAGAAGTATGGCAACGCCGCAAAAATTACTAATGGACTTAGGAGACGCCCATCTATGGGGTAAGCTAACATAAATAATAGCCCAAAGCTCGCCCAAGAAATGGAAGCCAGATAATTCACACGAATTAATATTTCGGTTTTAGACACCGTGTTTCCTTGTTTTTTACGATTTCGAACCAGTGACCATAGCTTCGGCAAAATGATAAGACCCCCATTTGCCCATCTACGTCTTTGTACAATAAGTGAACCAAAATCAGGCGGAGTTGCACTGTAACTTAGACGTTCAGGATAGTTGATAAGCGTCCAATCATGTTTGGCTAGATCGACACTAGATTCCGTATCTTCGATAACAGTGCGGTCCTGAATATACCTTCGTATTTCAAAGTTACCCACCCATTCCGTCTCACTGATTTGTTCCAATGCAGACTTCCGTATAATAGCATTGGCTCCGACCCAGAATGTTGCGTTATAGTAAGTCATACCTTGGTGTAGAATATGTTGGATGTCAGTTGTAGCTCCAGCAATCCGCTCAATGCGGGTAGCGGCTCCACGAAATGAAGAATACGGTGTCTGAACCACCGCAACACGTACATTATCCGGTTGCTGTAAGAAATAGACCAAGCGTAAACAATAACCCGGACGCAGTATGGAATCTGCATCTAATGTAAGTACAAATTCGCTATCCGGAAATGTAATATTCCTGCCGTTCTGAATTTCGGTCGCGGGCACCAGTATAGGACCATCCGGTGTTTCTACCTGATCAAACGTGCGACCCATAAGTCCGATATAAGAATTAAGATTCATGGCTTTATTGGGCTCGTGAGATAATGAAGCGAATTTTTTCCGTTCGAAAATATCCAGTTCCGTATTAAATATCCAGGTCAAACGTTTATAGAGTTGACTGATCCTGTTAACGGGAATACTTACCTTTTCATTGTAGGAAGCAAGCAAAGCTTTATAAACCAAGCGCAACTCACTTGATAAACCGCCCACCACTTCATCTGCAAAAAATTCCCCAACATGGTCACCAATCTCTTCCTTATTGACCAACTGATCTAACCAATCCGCCGCCCAGGCATAGTGTTCAGCCAGTTCCTTCGTAATCTCTGGTCTGATATGCGATGACGACTCCAGCTCGCTTAGGTATTCTGTAAGTTTAGACTCAAATAGCTGACGGGGGGCAGCAAATAAATCATTGATTTCCTTAACCAACTGCCGAGTGGCGTTGAGTCGATCTGAAGCCGCTGGATCTTTCGGGTACGGGGCGTCATCCAAAAGGAGAACAATTCGGATATGGGGATACTCCTGTAGAGCAGCAGATAACAGGGTCTTTCGAACAACTTCCGGCTCTTCATCGTAAGACGGTATCAATACAGTAACCTTCGGCTGATTCTTCTCCAAGTACCTATCAATATCAGCACGAGGTATACGTACATGTTTACTAAAACGCTGCAAGGCACCCTGTCGTGCTATGAGATACATTAGAGCTGAAAAAGTTAGAAGTGTGACAATTAACAGATATCCGAGTGACTCCATCACGAACTGATATGTAATCGGACCCTTGAAATACTCCTTTATAATTGTCGATATTACATAAGCAATCCAGAATCCAATAGTCATTATTATTGCTAAGCCGCCATATGCCATTTTCCTAGTAGACGGCTTGTCATGAAAAATCGACAGGGGCGTTGAGTGACGCTCCGTACCCCACTGCCGTTTCAGCTTCCTAGTGCTTTGAGAACGTAACATATTTTAAGTCTGGCCTCCTCATTATTATTTCTACACCAAGCACGACGGCTATTGGATGGCTTGTTTGTATATAATATGGGTAGAATTCAAATTATATTCCAGATTTCGGGAAACCTCTCTGCTGAAATTGAAGTAAAGATTCTAATTCAAATATTTATTGCCGAAGATGAACTGATCGGTGAAACAAAGATACGTAAAATGAGAAACAATGAATGGCCGATACAACAATCAATACTTTAAAGACTCATTTTATCATTCAAAATCAAAACAAACTTATATTGAAAGATGTATTTCGACATGATCTCAACTTAATACTCTGTAGAAAAGACGGAGAACCTATGCCAAAGTCTTCTCTATTTGATGCCTTTGAACGAATCCTCAAAAGGGCAGAAATAAAGTCTTTGCCTATACATTCCTTACGGCATACTTATGTAGTTTTATTAATGGAAGCTGAAACTGATATTAAATATATTCAAAAACAACTAGGGCATGGTAGTAACCAAATAACTGCTGATGTATATACTCATGTATCAAACAAAATAAAAAAAAAACACCGAACAAGTCAACTTACGACTGAACGATGTTTTCAAATTATATTTTTTTACCTATTTTATGGGGTGAAAATAATTTTTACCAATAATTCTACTAAAACCACCCCATAAATCTAGTCAACAATCCTCGCTAAATTAAGCTTAGTACATCTTCAAGTACTGCTCACGTTCCCAAGGATGTACAGTGGTACGGAACATATCCCATTCGATTTCTTTTGCTTCTACGAAGTTAGCGTAGATGTGTTCACCTAGTGCTCCGCGAATGATTTCGTTTTTGCCTAGCTCTTGAACTGCAGCATGTAATGATGGTGGTAAGTTATGAATACCATTTTCAATGCGCTCTTCTTCTGACATAACATAAATGTTACGGTCTACTGCTGGTGGTGGTGTTAATTTGTTTTTAATACCATCTAATCCCGCTTGAAGAATAACTGCCATAGCCAGGTATGGGTTTGCTGCTGGATCTACAGAACGAACCTCGATTCGTGTGCTTAAACCTCTTGAAGAAGGAATTCGAATTAAAGGACTACGGTTTTGACCTGACCATGCAACGTAACAAGGTGCTTCGTAGCCTGGTACAAGACGTTTGTACGAGTTAACAGTTGGGTTAGTGATTGCAGTGAAGCTTTGTACATGCTTCAATACACCAGCCATAAATTGCATTGCTGTTTCACTCATTTGCATATCTGCAGACTCATCGAAAAATGCATTTTCTTTCCCTTTGAATAATGAAACGTTAAAGTGCATTCCTGAGCCGTTCACACCGAACAATGGTTTTGGCATGAATGTTGCATGTAGACCATGCTTACGAGCAATTGTTTTAACTACAAGCTTGAACGTTTGGATGTTGTCACAAGCAGTTACAGCGTCTGCATATTTGAAGTCGATTTCATGCTGTCCAGGAGCTACCTCATGATGAGATGCTTCAATTTCAAAGCCCATTTCTTCTAATTCAAGTACGATATCACGACGACAGTTTTCCCCAAGATCCATTGGAGCTAAATCGAAATAACCGCCATGGTCATTTAAGTCAAGTGTCGGCTCGCCTTGAGCATCTAATTTAAACAGGAAGAATTCTGGCTCTGGCCCTAAGTTAAAGCTAGTAAACCCTAACTCTTTCATTTCTTTTAATATACGTTTTAAGTTACTACGTGGATCTCCAGCGAATGGAGTACCGTCTGCTTTATTTACATCACAGATAAGACGAGCTACTTTCCCTTTACCTGTAATCCAAGGGAACACTACCCATGAATCTAAATCTGGAACTAAAAACATATCTGATTCTTCTATACGAACAAATCCTTCAATTGAGGATCCGTCAAACATCATTTTATTGTCAAGAGCTTTATCGAGCTGACTCACTGGAATTTCCACGTTTTTAATCGTACCTAGTATGTCTGTAAATTGAAGACGAATAAAATTCACCTCATTCTCTTGAACGAACTTTTTGATGTCTTCTTTAGTATACTTACTCATTTTTCCACTCTCCTAAATATTTGATATTTTTGTTGAAGCTTACTTAACGAAAAAAGCGGGATAAGTCCCCTTGTCTTAAAGAAGCACGTTGCTGACTTTGTGCCAGTCGCATCTCTTCCTTTACAATGGCGCGTAACTCTTGATCAGAAATTACTTGTCGAACATCCTTAGAGGTTGCAGGATTTTTCTTCATTTCAAAAATTTGTTTAATACCGGCTATGTTCACACCCGATTTCAGAAGGTCTTTAATCTCTAACAAGACATCGATATCATCCAGTGAGAACATGCGTTGCTTACCTTCCGTCCGTGCAGGCTGAACTAATTCTTGCTCTTCATAATAGCGAATTTGTCTAGCGGTTAAACCAGTTAGCTGCATGACAATATTCATCGATAGCAGTGGCATGGAACGTCTCCATTCCTTTTCCATCGCTGCACCTCCTATGTAGGTTATAAACATAGTATATGTGATGTTAGCTAACATGTCAACACCATGTCAGAAAAACTTACATAAAATTTTCAAAAAAATTAAACCACTCTCTATATTCAGAAAGTGGTATTTTTTTGTTATTTATTCAAGGACTGAACTGCTCCTAAAATCGCATATTTGACATGTTCGTATGTTAACCCACCTTGTATAAACGCCGTAAATGGAGGTCTGATCGGACCATCTGCAGTCAGCTCCATGCTTGAGCCTTGCACAAATGTACCCGCAGCCATAATAACATCGTCCTCGTAGCCTGGCATATAGGCCGGCTCTGGGGCAAATTGGGCATTAATGGGTGAATGCATTTGGATTGCCTTGCAGAATTGAATCATTTGCTCAGGTGTCTGAAAGGAGACGGATTGTATTAAATCCGTACGTTTTTGAGTGTAATGTGGCTCCGTTGACATACCTACTTCCTCCAATACTGCGGAAGTAAAGATTGCGCCTTTAACTGCCTGTGAGACAACATGGGGAGCTAGGAAGAATCCCTGATACATATCTAATAATGTGTTCAGTGAAGCACCCGCCTCTGAACCTATACCCGGAGAAGTCATTCTGTAAGCGCATTTTGTAACAAAATCTTTTTTTCCTGCAATGTACCCACCAGTTTTAGCAATCCCACCACCAGGATTTTTAATCAGAGAACCTGCCATTAAATCTACTCCGACATCAGTTGGCTCTAAGGATTCCACGAATTCTCCATAGCAATTATCTACAAAAATAATGACGTCCTGCTTAATCAATCTAATTTTTTCTACCATTTCCTTGATTTGGGACACTGTGAAAGAAGGACGAACAGCATAGCCCTTTGAACGTTGGATGGCGACCACCTTGGTTTTGTCATGTATTGCATTTTTAACTGCTTCCCAATCCACCGCTCCTTCCTCTAGCAAGTCAACGTGCTGATAACTGATACCAAAATCAGCTAAAGAGCCCGTATCCTCTTCTCCGCCACTGACAATCGACTGTAAAGTATCATACGGTTTGCCGGTTATGTATAACAGCTCATCATTTGGTCTAAGAACACCAAATAAACTGATAGAGATTGCATGAGTCCCGCTAATGATTTGCGGTCTAACTAGAGCTGCCTCTGCTCCGAAGGTTGTTGCATATACTCGTTCTAACGTATCCCGACCTTCATCGTCGTAGCCATAGCCAGTCGAAGGATTAAAATGATGATCACTCACATGATGTGTTTTGAAGGCATGAAGGACTTTTTGTTGATTGTGAAACGCGATACGTTCTACTTCTTTGTGATAATCTGCAATCTTGGCTTCTGCCGAAGTTGCCAGAGCCAATACTTTTTCTGATAAGGTAGTTGTAAATTCCATGATGCATCTCCTAATTCTATTCTTTGTACTTTGTATTTTGTTTGAAGAATTATACTTTTAAACTCGTTTTTTTGATAAAAGAGAAAAGACTAATTTCAATAAATGAAATTAGCCCCTTATTGCATTAAATATTTAGAATTGCACTTCCCCGTCCCAGGCCATCATTCCACCTGTTACATTCGTTACATCGTAACCATTCTCTTCAAGGACTTCACAAGCCATCGCACTGCGGCCACCAGCTTTGCAAATTATGTAATGAGGAACGGACGGGTCGATTTGATCCAAGCTCGTTTCCACTTGACCTAAAGCAATATGCTTAGCTCCAGGAATAATTCCTGCATCTACTTCCTCTTGTTCGCGCACATCAATAATGTTGACTTGTTCGCCCGCATCTATTTTTTTTAGAAGTTCATCTGTCGTAATAGTTTTCATAAATAACCTCTCCACTTCATTTAAAGATTCTATCAAATAATAATTGGAGCAAGTGGAACTGTCAATGAATTAGATTTTACTCTTCTGATAGCTTTACAGGCTTAGATGGAGCAAATGTAGAAATCGCATGTTTATAAATGAGCTGTTGCTTCCCATCAGATTCGAACAATACAGTGAAATTATCATAGGATTTCACTGTCCCCTTTAGTTGAAAGCCATTTAACAGAAAGACTGTTACAAAGATTTCGTTTTTTCTTAACTGATTTAAATAGTTGTCTTGAATATTCATTGGTTTCATCCCAATACCCCCGTTTGCAATTTCGCTTAAAAACGTATCACTTTAACTATTCGCTTAAATTATTGATTTTCCTGCAAGAACCTACTAATTTCTTCTAAAATACTTTCACGGTCTTTAACTGGATCGAACCATTGTATATCCATTTTGTTACGGAAATAGGTTAATTGTCGCTTAGCATACCTTCTAGAATTTTGTTTTAGTGTGTCCACGGCATCCTCAAGGGTCGATTTCCCATCCAAATAGTCATAGATTTCCTTATACCCTATGGCTTGAATGGATTGAACATCTCTTATTCCTCTATCATATAGACCTTTTACTTCTTGTAACAGTCCTTGTTCTATCATCAGATCTACTCGCTTGTTAATACGCTGATACAGTATCTCACGATCAATTGTCAGACCAATGATATAGTGTGGGAAAACCTTTTCCTTGCCTTGATTTTGCTCAATCTCGTCTCTTTGCTTTCCAGTTAGCTCTTGCCTCTCGATTGCTCGGATGACTCTTTGCACATTGTTCGGGTGAATGTCCTTCGCAGCCACTGGATCTACATCCTGCAGCATCGAATATAATACCTCAGAGGACATACCTTCCAGCTCCTTCACCCTTGAGCTGTCTTGCTTTGGCTGCTCTGAAAAGCGGAAATCGTATAAAACCGACTGAACATAAAGCCCAGTCCCCCCCACAATAATAGGCACTTTTCCTCTAGAGGCAATATCCTTTATCTTTTCTCGTACGAGCCTTTGATACTCCGCCACAGAGAAGCCCTCGGTCGGATCTTTGATATCTAACAGATGGTGTGGAACATTTTCCATTTCATCTTTTGTTATTTTCGCTGTTCCAATGTTAAGCTCTCGGTAGACCTGCATAGAGTCCCCATTAATGATTTCCCCGTCACAAAACTTTGCCAGCTCTATACTTAATGCCGTCTTACCAACTGCAGTTGGTCCTACAATCGCAATAACTGCTGGATTACTATTCATCCTTCATCATCCACTTATATATAAATTCCATTGTTTGCTCTTTCCCTAATTCTTTTAAAAGTTCATGCCTTGCATCTTCTATCAATTGCACGGTTATATTTTTCATACCTACTTTTTTCATACCTTCCGCTACTTTAAATACATCCTTGCCGTCTTTTCCGACAGGATCCTTTGCTCCACTTATCATTAGTACTGGTAGATCCTTACGAACTTTCATGATCTCTGATTCTTTATGAATAGCTCTCATGCCACCAAACATATCGACATATAGCTGGTTAGATGGGATAAAACCACATAGAGGATCCTCTATATACTTCCTTACTTCCTCCCCGTCTCTAGTTAACCAGTCGAAAGGAGTTTCCGGATGAGCAACTTTCTTGTTGAATCCGCCAAATGCTAGCGAGTTAAGCAAAGGACTTTCTGCCTGTGGTGTTTTAATCTTAGAAGCTGCTTTACCAATTAGTTTTCCAATGTTGCCTAATACGCCAGGATCATATGCTGAACCACTTAGGATGACTTTAGATAGAGAATCACTATATTTTTGCATATACCGACGAGCGACGAACGAGCCCATGCTATGTCCGAATAAAATAAGTGGAAGATTCGTTAATCCTTCTCGAACAGTTAACAGCACTTCACGTACATCCTCCGTAATTCTTTCGAAGCCAGCACGGTCTGCAAAATAGCCTAACTGACCATTCTTTACTGCAGTCTTTCCATGACCGCGATGATCGTGACCACTTACGATAAAACCCTTATCAACCAGAAAATCGACAAACTCATCGTAACGCTCAATATGCTCAGCCAATCCATGCATAAGGTGAACATGGCCAATTGGTGTATCAGTTGGTATACATCTCATCACATAAACGAGGTGCCCGTCTGACATCTTTGCTTCTAAAATTTGCTTCACTCCACAACACTACCTTTCGAAAACATAGCATCCATTAAAGCTTCTTCTAATTGTTGCGAAAAACTTTCGGTCTCTTCCTCTGAATACTGGAGCAATTGCTTCATGACATTCAGCACTTCATCTTTATACAATTTGTATTGGTCAATACGGAAATAAAGCATACCCGTTCTTCTTACCAAGAAGTCTACCGGCGAGTACGTCATTTCTTCATGCACTGCATAGTAAATCTGCGCTAGCAAACCTAATGGCAAATTGGATGGAACAGTAGAGAGGATATGAGCGTATTGGAACACTTTATCGACATTAGAGCCATAGAGCTTAGCCAACCTTCTACCCTCTTCTTGCGTCAACCCGTAGGAAGGAGCGATTTGCTCTTTTAATGCAACAAACCCTTCGAACTGCTCGGAGCCACCAATTTCACCACCAGACAAATTCAAATGCTTCGTTACACAAGGGCCATACTTTTCATCCCCAAGTTGTTTGGATACCTTATCGACGATTGTTTCTGCCATTTTACGATAGCCAGTCAGCTTACCGCCTGCTATTGTTAATAGTCCCGCCTCCGATTGCCAAATTTCATCTTTCCGTGAAATCTCCGAAGGATCCTTGCCATCCTCATAGATTAAAGGACGAACACCTGCCCATGTAGATTCAACATGCTCAATTCCTACTTGGACACCAGGGAACATATAATGGATGGCATCTAATAGATATTCAACATCCTGTAAAGTCGCTACTGGATTTTGAATTTTTCCTTCAAAAAAGGTGTCGGTTGTACCAACATATGTTTTGCCATCTCTAGGTATCGCAAATACCATTCGTTTATCAGGTGTATCAAAATAGATAGCCTGGTGCAATGGGAAAATAGATTGGTCGATTACTACGTGGATACCTTTAGTTAGTCGCAACTTCTTTTTATTTTCGATTGCGTCTAGCGCTCTTACGCCGTCTACCCAAGGTCCAGTTGCATTCACTACTTTTTTAGCATGGATCGCGATTCTCTTGTTTGTGACCATGTCTACTATTTCAGCACCAACTACTTTATTATCATCACTATAAAGGAAAGATCTTGCCTTAGCATAGTTTAAGCATACGGCTCCTTTTTCAATCGCTTTTTTTACAACCTCTATTGTTAGTCGCGCATCGTCCGTTACATACTCAACGTAGTAGCCACCACCAAGAAGGTCCTTACTTTTTACTAAAGGCTCTTTTTCTAGTGTTTCCTTAGCAGAGAGCATTAGACGACGCTCTTCTTTTTTTACACCGGCTAAATAATCATATAGCTTTAATCCAGCGGATGTGCTTACAGGACCAAACGTTCCTTGCTTATGGAATGGAAGTAGCATGCCAGTAGGTTTAGAAACATGAACTGCATTTTCGTATACAATTTCTCTTTCTTTCCCTACTTCAGCTACCATTTTAATTTCCATTTGCTTAAGGTAGCGCAAACCACCATGGATTAGCTTGGTCGATCTGCTTGATGTACCAGCTGCAAAGTCCTGCATTTCCACTAAGGCTACGGACATCCCTCTTGTTACCGCATCAAGCGCTATGCCCGCTCCTGTAATTCCGCCTCCGATAACTAAAACATCGAATTCGTAAAAGTTTAATGTATTAAGTATTTGTTCACGTTCTACTGAAGATTTCACTTATTCCACTCCTCGTCCTGAAATTTAAATAATCTCGTTGCTTCAACGGCCAATTTCCAGCCTTTATATAATCGGTTTCTTCTTTCTTCCTCCATTTGAGGTTCATATAAGCGCTGGCTTTCCCTTAGATCGGAAAGCTCCTGCTCATCCTTCCAGAACCCTGTCGCCAAGCCGGCAAGGAAGGCGGCTCCTAGTGCGGTTGTCTCGTTAAGTTTTGCAAGCTCTACGGGTAAGTGTAACAAATCACTTTGAAATTGCATGAGGAATTCATTACTTACTGCACCACCATCTACGCGTAACACTTCCACAGAGACACCAGAATCACTAATCATCGTATCTAAAACGTCTTTCGATTGGTAGGCAAGAGACTCAAGTGTTGCACGGATAAAGTGTTCCTTGGTCGTACCTCGGGTCAGACCAAATATAGATCCTCTTGCATCAGAATCCCAATAAGGGGTTCCTAATCCTACAAAGGCAGGGACGACATAGACACCTTCCGTTGAATCCACCCGCTTCGCATAGCTTTCCGATTCACTCGCATGCTTTAGCATACGAAGCCCATCACGAAGCCATTGTATGGCAGAACCGGCGACAAAAACGCTTCCCTCTAATGCATAGGTCACCTTCCCATTCATACCCCATGCAATGGTCGTCAATAAACCGTTCTCAGAGGTTACCGCTTCCTCTCCGGTATTTAATAGCATGAAGCAACCAGTACCATACGTATTTTTAGCCATTCCCTTTTCAAAACAGCATTGTCCGAACAAGGCAGCCTGCTGATCACCTGCAGCACCTGCTATATCTATCTCCTTACCGAAAAATACAGAAGGATCGGTTTTCGCATAAACCTCAGAGGAGGAAGCAACCGTAGGGAGGATCCCCATTGGAATATTTAGCTTTTCACAAATTTCCTGATCCCACTTTTGTTCGAATATATTATAGAGCATTGTCCGGGAGGCATTGGAGTAATCTGTGACATGAGCCTTTCCATCTGAAAGCTTCCAGATTAGCCATGTATCAATGGTTCCAAACAGTAGCTCGCCAGCCTCTGCCTGTTCTCTTGCCCCCTCGACATTATCTAATATCCATTTCACTTTGGTTGCCGAAAAATAGGGATCTAGCTTTAAGCCCGTTTTTTCTTGGAAGAAGGATTCCAGGTTCTCTTTCTTCAGCTCATCAATAATAGATTGAGTCTGCCTCGATTGCCAGACAATTGCATTATAGATAGGTTTTCCCGTGCGCTTGTTCCATACCACGGTTGTTTCGCGTTGATTAGTAATCCCAATGGCATGGACGTCTCCGGGCTGACTGCCGCTTTCTGTTAATACTGCTGCCAATACCGATAGTACCGTTCCCCAAATTTCCTTTGCATCATGCTCAACCCAGCCAGACTTTGGAAAGTGTTGCTTGAATTCCTTTTGCGCAGAGTGAACGATATTACCTTTTTTATCGAATAGAATAGCTCTTGAACTAGTAGTACCTTGATCGATGGATAAAATATATTTTCCCATATAACCCCTCCTACATTACTCGTTTGAACATCTTTTCAATTTCATACGTAGAAAAATGGACAATGACAGGTCTTCCATGCGGACACGTCAAAGGATGCTTCGCATTTTTTAGACTGACTAGCAGCTGCTCCATGTCATGTAACGTTAAATAATGGTTTGCTTTAATCGATAGCTTACAGCTCATCATGATTGCTGCTTCTTCCCGGAGCTTTTTAATATCTGTTTTGCGATTCGTCAATACTTGCTCGATTAGTCCCTCTATAATCTTAGTTTCATGTCCTTTTGGAAACCATACTGGATGGTCTCTCACAACAAAGCTAGACGAACCAAATTCCTCCAAAAATATCCCTACTTTGTGCAGCTCATCGATGGATTCTTTAATACGATAGGCCTCATCTAAAGAATAATGGAAGGTGAGTGGCAGTAAAAGTGCTTGACGCTCCGTTACATCTACGTCCCCTACCTTTTCCTTGTAATACTCATACTTCACTCGTTCCTGTGCTGCGTGCTGGTCAATCAAATAAAATCCATCTTCACTTTGCGCAACAATATATGTACCATGGATTTGGCCGACCACATGTAAATCGGGAAACGGGTCTCTTAGGTCGAGTTCCGTTTCAGAATATGGCTCCTCATTAGTCGGAAAGCTCTCTTCCATTACTGTTGTGTTGTCATCCCATTTAGTCGACTCTATTTCAGGTTGATGATCATCACTTCGAGGAGGAGTGACAGACATAGCTTCCTGCTCCGTTACCTCCTGCTTTACAGGCTCATATGTTTGTTTGAAAAAATCAAACTGGAAGCTTGGCTGAGGTTTTGGCTTTACAGGCTTCTCTTTAATCTCTAGTGGTTGTTGAGCGCGATGCATCACCTTACGGATGGTTTGTTTCACCAGCTCCATCAGTTCCTTTTCCTTACTCAAACGAATCTGATGCTTCGCTGGATGTACGTTAACATCAGTCAGCATTGGGTCTGTTTCAATATTTAGAACGACAATTGGAAAGCGCCCTATCGGTAGTAAAGTATGATACGCCTCTACAATGGCATTATTTAATCCGTAATGCTTGACCCAGCGCCCGTTAACCAAGATCGTCATATAGTTTTTAGACGCTCTTGTAATCTCAGGTAGTGTTCCATAGCCTGAAACTTTAAAATCCGATGACTCTGCCTCGAATTTTATCATTTTTTTAGCATTAGACACCCCGTATATCGAAGCTAGCACCTGCCTTAAGTCTCCACGGCCGCTCGTTTGTAAGATTGTTTGATTGTTATGAGATAGCTTAAATGCTATTTCAGGAAAGCTAAGCGCTAGACGGTTGATCAAATCAATGGTATGTCCTAGCTCTGTTTGAATCGTTTTTAAATACTTTAGTCGAGCAGGTGTGTTGAAAAATAACTGTTTTACTACAATGTCCGTCCCTCTTCGGATTGGGGCAGGAGTACAGGAGATCACTCTTCCTCCTTCTAGCATAACCTTAGTCCCTACCTCTTCTCCATCTGATGTCCAAAGATCAATTTTAGAGACAGAAGCGATACTGGCTAAGGCCTCTCCACGGAATCCTAAGGAGCGGATACGGAACAGATCGTGCTCCGTCATTATTTTGGAAGTGGCATGTCTGGAGAAGGAACGCAAAGCATCCTCCTCATCCATTCCTTTACCATTGTCTGTCACCTGAATTTTAGCTAACCCTGCCTCCTCTAGCATAATTTCGATGGAGGTGCTTTCTGCATCAATGGCATTCTCTACTAACTCCTTCACTACAGAGGCTGGCCTTTCTACTACTTCCCCTGCAGCTATTTTGTTAGATAAGAGCTCTTCCATTACGACGATTTTCCCCATTGTTGCTCACCACCTATATGTTTTAGTCTAGCTCATTTTGTAGCTCGTATAATAATTGAAGGGCCTCTAAAGGTGTTGTACCCGAAATGTTAACCTTTTTAAGCTTTTTCATAATCATTTTTGCAGTGTCATTTTCTTTTTCATTAGTCTCTTCCGCTTTTACGATGGTTACTGGAGCTTCAGAAGAGGACGCCTCATCAAAAAATGATAGCTGAGTATTTGCCCCATTTCTCTCATTTGATTCTTTTCTCTCCTGCTGTTCAAACGACTTCAGGATATTTCGAGCTCTTGAGATAATCTCTTCTGGCAGCTGTGCAAGCTCCGCGACATGTATTCCATAGCTTTTATCAGCTGGTCCTTCTTTTAGCTTGTGTAGGAAAACTACCTTACCATCTTTTTCAGTTGCAGCCACATGGACGTTTCGTAGCATTGATAACGTTTGCTCTAGTTCTGTCAGCTCATGATAATGAGTGGAGAACAAAGTGTTCGCTCCAATATGGTCATGTATATATTCCATCATGGCCTGCGCTAAGCTCATACCGTCATAAGTAGAAGTCCCACGTCCAATTTCATCGAACAATAGTAAGCTTTTGTTTGTGGCATTGACTATGGCATGCTGAGATTCCATCATCTCAATCATGAAAGTACTTTGTCCCCCTGCCAGGTCATCTGCTGCTCCTATTCGAGTGAATATTTTATCCACAATCGGCAGCTCAGCAGATTTAGCAGGCACGTAGCAGCCAATTTGAGCCATTATGACAGTGATGGCTACCTGTCTCATAAAGGTACTCTTACCGGACATATTCGGTCCAGTAATAAGCAGCATGTTTTCCTTTTCAGTCAATACGCAATCATTTGGGACATACAGCTGATTATTCATCATCTTCTCTACAACTGGATGTCTTCCCTCTTTAATAATCATCGCATTCGAGTCATGGAACATTGGTCTTGTCAAACGATGCTTTTCAGCGACCTCTGCAAACGAAATGAACACATCTAGCTCACTAATTTGCTTCGCTAGCTTTTGCACTAGTGGGATGTATTGTTTAATTTCTTCTCGCAGCTCGGAGAAAAGCTCATACTCTAAAACTAGGCTTTCATCCTCCGCTGAAAGGATAAGAGATTCCTTTTCCTTTAGCTCATCTGTTATATATCTTTCAGCATTTGCTAAAGTCTGTTTTCGAACATATCTCGATTCATCTGCCAAGTGAATGTTCGACTTAGTTAACTCAATATAATATCCAAATACTCGGTTATAGCCTATTTTTAAATTTTTTGCCCCGGTGATCTCTCGTTCTCTTCTCTCCAGCTCTGCAATCCATTTTTTCCCGTTAACAGAAGCATCTCGAAGCTTATCTAAACGTTCATTGTAACCATTTTTTATGACTCCGCCATCTTTGACAGAAATAGGTGGCTGCTCGCTAATCGCATCCTCTAGCTTTCTCCAAATGTCCTGGCAATCTTCAATTGCTCCTCCTAATACTTGAAGCGTTTCGTCTTGTGTCTCCAATAAAAGCTGTTTGATCTGTGGAATTTTAGAAAGAGACTGTCTAAGTTGGGCAAGGTCTCGTCCTCCAGCACTTCCAAAGCCGATTCTTCCAACCAACCGTTCTAAATCATAAACCTCTTTGAAAAGCTCTTTTATGTCCTCTCTTAGCATAAAGTCATCTAAGAAGCTGGTAACTATATTGAGCCTAGATTCAATCGCGCTTTTATTGGCAAGTGGCTGATGAATCCATTGCTTTAGCTTTCTACCGCCCATAGCAGTGACCGTTTCATCTAAAAGCCATAACAACGTTCCTTTTTGATCTCCGCTTCTTATCGAGGAAACAAGCTCTAAATTACGTTTAGAATGGTAATCCATTGCAAGGAATGCTTCTCTTTCCTGGAAGTTAAACGGTTGAATATGAAGCAATGATCGTTTTTGTGTTTTCTGTATGTATTTTAACAAACGCTTGACCGTACGATAGGTCTCTGCTGGATGATTTACTACATACTTCACAGCTTCCTCATCCGACAATTCCTCTTGCTCGATGGATAACGTGAAATCGTGAATAGAGGATAAGTCATTTATCACTAAGTATAATTGTTCGCTTACGATTAACTCCTTTGCCTGTAGCGCCAAGAGCTGCTGAACGACTTCCTTCTCGTCCCCTTTTATAATAGTAGTAAACCCGTCACCTGTGGACACATCCAAATAGGAAAAGACAACCTCCTCCGTAGACAATAAATCTGCTGAGGCAATAAAATAATTAGTTTTATTTTGTAATGCCTTTCCCTCCATCAGAGTACCTGGAGTTACCAGTTGAACAACCTCACGTTTAACCACACCTTTAGCAACCTTCGGATCCTCCACCTGCTCGCATATTGCTACCTTATACCCTTTCGAAATTAGGGTCTCTATATAGCTCTGTGCAGCATGATGTGGCACTCCACACATTGGAATGCCATCCTTTCTGCTTGTTAACGTGATTTCCAAGATGGATGCCGCCTTAATCGCATCATCATGAAATAGCTCGTAAAAGTCGCCGAGACGGAAAAACAAAAAAGCATCTATGTAGTCTTCTTTAATCTTTAAATATTGTTGCATCATTGGAGTAATTGTAGTCATTGTTTCCCTCTTCTCATTGTTACTCCCCCTATTATAACAAATTAAATAATCACCGCAGACATAATATGACTTGTTTTTAGATGTTTCTTGTGGGAAAAACTAGCTTTAGAGGAGACCTATTGCAATCAATAGAAGGGACTAGTTAGAAGAGCTACATGACCATGCCAGTGAATGAATTTTATGGTATCTCAAACCCATCTAGACTTTAAAGCAAAAAAAAAGCCGGCCAGCGCCGGCTTATTAAAGTGAAGATGAATCGTGGAAATCGTCTGAAGAGCTAGATGAGCTGGATGAACTGGATGAACTAGATGAGCTTGAAGAACTAGATGAACTCTCATCCTCGTAAGACCATTCTTCCTCGAAGTCCTCATCATAAACTTGAATACAAACAGTTGTTTCTCCGACTACCTCTGCAAGTAACTCTCTCTCTACCGTCACTTGGAATTCACAGCCTTTTACAATAATTGCTTCTGTGCAATTTGGCTGTTGAATAACACGTACATGAACTTCCTCACCAGTTGCATCTTTGTCTCTATAGCTTAGTTTAATGCGATCCTTGTAGTTCACCGTCTCCGTAAATACAGATGTTTTAGAGTGATCGTGGTGGGCGTACCACACGTTGATATCGAATTTCCCAGATACTTCTACAAATTTCCCGTGTTTTTTAGATTGGTACGTATGATTGATAACCCAGCACCCTAAAATGCTAGAAGGTGTGTTTGGTGGTCGAAGTGTCTCACAAGATTCCGTTCTCTTTTTACCCTTAGCAACTACTGCTTTCGTCACGATATGTCGCAAATATTTCATGTTCTTCCTCCTTGTAATCAAGTCATAACATCATATGCACCGTTTGCCCAATCGGTTCATCCGTTTGAAGATGTTGTGTAGATTAAAAGAGAAAGAATTTCATTTCTCGTTAGAATTCGACAAGGAGGTGGGGACATAACCCATCCCTAAATAAAGCAGTTCAACTACTTCTTAGCAGTTGTTCTCCGTTTCGACGGTCGCTTTCCTGGGGGCACGGCTCGAGCCTGTAGTCTCTCCCTCGTGCTGTTCCCCTAGGAATCGCCGCCTTCAATCCAAACGACTAGTATTTCTGCTAATAATCAGTTTTTAGATATGAGGTCTATTTTACTTTACTTTCTTAGCACGTTCTTAATTTCTTCATTTTTAAGCTTGGATTTGCCCAAAAAACCTTCTACTTCAAAATTCCTTTTAAATAATCTTTTGTTACACAGTAACCATTGGCCAGTTAACTTTCCAATTCTTACTCTCCATACGCTTTGTATAAACAGCTTTGAGCTCGTTGCTCGCTTCAAATCGAGGTACCGGACGGACGCGCATTTGAATTACGTCCTCGATACCATGAGGTGCCGTTAATATTAACCCGTTAGCTCCTAGCTTAACTCCTAATGCTGTAACTGTTTCCGGGAAATTTACTATCCCGTCCTCTGCTGATTGATAAGGTGGTAGATTGTTTATCGTATGCATCCTCGCCTGGTTCTTCACAGACCAAGGGATACCTGGCTTCCAAGCCACTAACTGCTGTTCAAGTCTTTTCTCCTCTGCCTCATCCAAGCATTGCGGATCAAAATAAATCACGTCAATATCGCCCAAGGGGGTACGAATATCGTAACCATGGAGAGTATCCCATATTTTTGACCGAACGAAGCCAGCGCAAATCCACCAATCGGGAAGATTTAGTTGCTCTGCGACTCTCAGTAAATCCATCATCCATTTGTCATCTTCTATTAGGGCCATTATCCCTTGCTCCGTATGAATATCCATCTTAAACATTGGCTTCCCCCTTACTCCGAAAGAATGTGAGCTTCCAGCTTATAAAAATACTAATGATGAGCACCAAAATGTATAACCATTCGAGGCCAACCACCGCAATCATCATATGAATAACAGCAAGTACACCAACTAAAAACATCGAACCAAACACTTTAATCACAGAACTTTCCTGCGCTTGCTTCGGTTCATTGGAAAAAGGAAAAGGATCTTTAATGAACATCCAATAGGAAACAATAGTAAGGATCACTGCCACTAATAAAACTATTACTAGGTCCAGCCATATGCGGAAGGAAAAGATCCAAAGAAAAATTAAGATTAAGGGTATTAATATAGGCAAAAAATAATTAATGATTGTTGCCTTCAAGGTGGCACTATATACTAGTCCTCTACTACGCATAGGTGCAACGTAAAATACCCAGTGCGCCTTATAGTAATTAGAATACTCCAGCAAGAGAACTACTGATGGAACAAAAATAAGTGAAAAGTAAATGATTATAAAAGAATTTCCATTAGCCAATTCCTCATAGCTGCTCATTCTTAAATTATTGAAAAGCATGATAAAGGGGAAGATAACGGCAAATCCCAGCATCGGATATACTTTCAGCTTCAATTCCCTTTCCTCCTTCAGCATCATCGAGGAAAATTTATAAAAAGCTCTTTCTTCCTTTGTTCTACACAAAACACTGGACCAAAATGAGGTCAGTCTTCGAGCTTTTTTCTTTTTTCTATTCGAATCACTTTGCAGCTTAGACAAGTAGTTTTCAAACGTAGGCATTAGTCGTACATATAGCAAAACAGCTATTATTGGAATGATTAGTGCAAGTATAGTAAAAAGAATGATATATAAGGAATAATTATTATTAAAAATCAACTCAAAAGGGGCTGCATACCAAAACGGCGGAAGGAATAAATGCCATCAGGCAAAGCTGTAGTCGATATCCAGATTGACAATATCAAAAATGCGTCCTACTAACTGGTAGCTGACAGCCATCCCTATTGCCAAGAAAATTTGCACATAATTAATGACGTCCTTCAAAAATTCTCCACTAAAGAAACGAAGAACGAATAAGTATATAAAAGCTGTGAAAATAACCGTCAAACAGCTAATCATCCCTATTTCCACGAAAAATAAAAGGGCAAATAACGGGCCGAACTTAAAGATACTTACGATTAACGGTATAATCACGAAGGAACCAGTCAATAGAAAAATATAAATCAAAATGTGCATTATTTTGGCTGCATTAATCGTACGACTGCTAATAGGCTTTGGCTGAAGTATATTTTTATCCCGAATATCAAGCAGCACAGCAGAAAAGTCTGAGATCATGGACGTCATGAGTATTACAAACATAGAACTGAACATGATTGTGAGAGAAAAAAGAAAGTTATCTCCTAAAAAAAGAAAAGGGGTTAACAGAAGAAGTCCAAAAAGACCATAAACCCATAAGGACTTCGTAAATTGGTTTCCATCCTTTTTTTCTTTTGAGCCATTAAATATAGGAGGCAACCTCCGGCTATCCATTGTCAGTTTTAGCTGTAAAATTCTCCTCATTAAGTCATAATCAATATCAAACTTTAAAAATATCTTCCGAAACCGGTCCAGCACTCTAAGCGAAGCAAAATCATTCATGTGAGTTTCCCCCACTAACCGTTTGCACAAAACGTTCTGCAATCTCTTCATGTTCGTTAAAGCCAGTCAGCTGATTAAATATTCCCTCTAAGGAGCCCTCTTGACTTTGTTGCTTAAGCTCTTCAAAGCTTCCGTCCGCCACTACCTCCCCATTTACTAAAAGTACAATCCGATTACTGATTTTCTCAACGACATCCATTATATGAGATGAGTAAAATATAGTTTTCCCTTGTGCTGCAAGCTTTGCAAGTATCTCTTTTATGACCATCACACTGTTCGCATCCAGTCCACTAAGTGGCTCATCATAAAATAATAAATCGGGGTCATGTAGCAGGCTCGAAATGATTAATACTTTTTGTTTCATTCCCTTGGAAAAAGAGGACAGTCTTTGATGGAAGGCAGCCTCTAAGCCGAATTCCTTCATAAGCGTAAAAGCCTTCACTTCTGCCTCCTTGGTTGTTAGTCCATACATTTCACCAGTAAAAACAAGATATTCATAAGCCGTTAGATTTTCATAAAGCTCTGCCGTTTCGGGCACGTAGCCTATTCTCCTTTTATATGTATAATTGTTTTTATTAATATTTTCACCAAAGATTTCAATCATTCCGGAGTAACCATCAATCAAGCCTAGGATTAGTTTTACAGTTGTACTTTTACCTGCTCCGTTCGGTCCGATATACCCGATGATCTGACCCTCATAGACATCTAAATTCACCCCGCTAAGCACTGTTTTGTGCCCGAACTGCTTCGAAACATTTACTAAGGATAAAATTTTTTGCGCTTTCATTTAATTCCCCCTGTATTTTATAGACATGTAATTGATTGGTGCTATTGGCTGGATGTCTTCCATGATTACCTTTTCAAACGTTTAACTAACTTGCATCTATCCAACCCACTAGTATAATAGAATGTAATTATTCAAAATATTTACAATTAAATTGTAGCATATTATTATTCATAATTGATGACCATCTTTTTTAGTTTTGAACAACTGTTGTACTTTTCAGATAAAGTGTGTAGGATTTTCTAATATCAATGTCTAAAAAGCTGTGAGGAGAGAAATTGCTTTGTTGCCTACTTCCGAAACCAATAAAAAATCAATCGCCTTATTAATCATAGGGATTATATTCATCTCCTCTACATTGCGAGCACCACTTACCGCAGTGGGGCCAATTATATCCTACATTAGGGATGGGCTTGATATCTCTAATGTGTTGGCTGGTTTTATCACAACGATTCCATTACTTGCCTTTGCTGTTATATCTCCATTTGCACCTAGAGTAGCACGCCGTTTTGGAATGGAAATGACTTTATTTCTTGCTATTTTACTGTTGGCGTTCGGAATTGCCATTCGGTCCACCGGGACTCCCTTCTTCCTATTGTTTGGCACTGCTTTAATCGGAATCGCCATTGCGTTTGGTAATGTGTTAATCCCTAGCTTCATCAAGCTTAAGTTCCCTTTACAAATCGGGTTGCTTACAGGTATTTTCACCGTATCTATGAATCTCTCTGCTGGCATTGGTGCAGGCATTAGTTATCCCATTGCAGAAGGATCATTCCTTGGTTGGCAGGGAGCTTTAGGAATCTGGTCTATTTTAGCTGTCATCGCCTGCCTTGTTTGGGTACCTCAAATTAAACAGAGGCAGCAGATTGTTCCTAATGTTCCCGATACTAACCCTATAAAAGCTAAATCCATCTTGAAATCTCCTTTAACATGGACTATTACTTTATGTATGGGTTTCCAATCCCTGATTTTTTATACCACTGCTGCATGGATCCCAGAAATATTGCAAACGCAAGGGATGGAGGCTGGAAAATCAGGTTGGATGCTATCCACTATGCAATTTTCTCAGCTACCAATGACCTTTCTTATACCAATCCTTGCAGGACGGCTGAAGGATCAAAGAATACTAGTCGCAGTCTTTTCGATTTGTTATTTGATTGGGTTTATTGGGTTGTTGTACGGTAGTCTTCCTCTAGCAATACTGTGGATGGTATTCCTAGGATTAGGCGGTGGGGCTTCATTTGGATTAGTAATGATGTTCTTCTCTCTTCGATCAAGAACACCGATGGAGGCTGCAGACTTATCTGGTGTCGCGCAATCCATCGGCTATTTACTTGCTGCAGTCGGACCAGTAGTTTTTGGATTTGTTCATGATACGACTAGAAGCTGGGATACTCCAATACTATTATTCATCGTGACAGTTATTCTGCTTTTCTTTGCCGGAATGCATGCCGGAAGAGATCGGTTTGTATCAGAGGAATAATAAAAAGCATTGCAGGATAATAAAAATACGATGAGACAGGGGAAGGAAATGAACAAATTTCAAGCAATGACTTATAAGGAAAGGGTCAAGCGATATTTAGTAGTAACGGTCATTTTAGCAATAACTATGTTACTGATGCCATATGAATATCCCACCTGGACCCCAGTACTCACGATTGCTATCATGGCTGGTACCATAATTTATAATCTGTTTAAATGGAATATCCAGACGATAAGCACCGGGAATGATATTTTAATATACAATACGTTCTTAATGATCATTCTCTGTTACTTCGTATTTTTCATCCCGTATAACATTTCATTTATGTATAGTGTGACTTATTTTACCCTTACTATCACTGCTAGCATAATTGACTACTTTAGAAAAAGGTGATTATATACTGGGGGCCAACCATCTTCCACACCCTCATTGTGGACCATTTTCTTCCGACTACTTATCATAATTATAAAGTTTAAATAGATAACTTATTCTGGATTTTTAATGGTTAAAACTTTTTTAAGTTTTTCATTTCTATACTTTTATTCATAAAGAAAGACCATCCGCATTGAAAATGGATGGTCTCTTCTAATTTAACTAGCTATTAATATGGGTTTGGCTGGTAGGAATAGTTTGGCGTTACCTTTTCATTGTTATAAGGCTTTTGAAAGATATGAGTTGTTGCAGGTGACATCGGTGGGATGAGCCAAGCCCAGTTTCCAGTGACGTCTCTGCCTGCATCTCGTTCTATTTCCTCAAACTTTTTAAATTGATGAGCTGCCGTATGATGATCCACGATACTCACCCCATCCTCCTTAAAGGAATATAAAACAGCAGTATTCAGTTCGACCAATGCGCGGTCCTTCCAAAGAGAAGCATTTGACTTCGTGTTCAAGCCCATTTGCTCAGCAATAGCTGGCAGCATATTATAACGATAATCATCCGCAAGATTGCGTGCACCTATTTCTGTTCCCATATACCAGCCGTTAAATGGAGCAGCTCCGTACGTTATGCCTCCTACTTCTAGCTTCATACTAGAAATCATCGGAACGGCATACCATTTAAGCTGCAAGTCTGAAAACCAATCCATCTCTGGATGTCGGAATGGAACCTCTAAAATATACGAATCAGGTACATTAAAAACCTTAGGAGGATGATTATTCACTTGAATGACAAGGGGGAGCACATCAAAGTTTGTCCCCTCCCCTTTCCAGCCAAGCCCTTCGCAAACTTTCGTGAAAGCAAGGGAATCTGAATCTCCAATGACTCCCCCCTGAGTTTCATAGCCAGCATAACGTATGAGTTGGTGATTCCAAACACGAACATCTGATGAAGAAAAAATGGTAATCGTCGGTCTGATTCGACCGGCGTTCGTTGCGTACTCGATATGGTCAAGCAATGCCTCGAAAATGTCTTCTTCTTTACATAAATCCCGCTTATCGAAAACAGTCAGGCTTTGCCAAAATAAACGACCAATACATTTATTGCTGTTCCGCCAAGCAACTTTAGCCCCGAACTCCAGCTCCTGCGATGTATGTACATATGTGCCCCTGCGATTAATTTCATCTTCTATTTCTTCCAGTCGAGCAACCATCTCACGTTCCTCTTTACCTGTCTCTATGTAATAAAGTCTTATAAACTCCTGCGCTTCAGTTAACATGATCATAGTCCCTCCCACTATCTCTTCCATCTTAGTGGAAGGGAGCAGTCCCAAACAAGTACCACTTCTAACTGATATGTGAGGAATTTATGACACTCCACTTAAGAGAAAAAGAAAAAATTATATACTACCAACTCTGGTATATGATAAAATCAGATTAACTTCAAAATCCGGTCTTGTAGCTCAGTTGGGAGAGCACCACCTCGACAAGGTGGGGGTCGCTGGTTCGAGACCAGTCGGGACCATCAGTTTAGTAGGCTTGCAAACGTTGATAAAGCAACGTTTGCGGGCTTTTTCTATTTTAGAAACTATTTGTACAAAACCTCGTATTTCTGCAAATGGTCACGGATTGGTCACAGCTTTTTTTCAGTGCTTTTTCAAAAATATCTGCTAAATCATTATGCAAACTATGAAACTATATTGACCTTCTCGAATTCTTCTTTGCTTATATAGTGGATATCCTTGTTGAAGTCCTTATAGATAACCCCTTTTGCAGATACCCATTTTGACCATGTATATCCCTGTCTGTGAACATCCCGCTTGGAGTCGATGCGATAATACTTTCAACATACTCGGGATCCAGAAAGATGTTATCAAACAATGCAAAATGAAAGGCTCTGATGTTCAATCTACCGTTATCCAGAACTTGTCCATCTTTGTCGATGTAATTTGTTTTAACTGAGTGAGCTGGATTCTCAGGGTTAGTATCAATCAATACTCTAGCTCCCTTGTAGGAACAACGAGAAATAACCTCTTTTACAAATGAATCATGTAAAGCAGTTCCCTCGTTTAATAAAGCACCAGCTGCTGTAAATCCACGCGCTTTTTTCCAAGCGTCTGCATTAGCACCATCGAAGCAATATAACTTGTTTCCGAATACAGTAATCGCATTCGCTTTATTAAGCCTCAAGTCTTTACCTAAGATGACTTCCATATCGTTTAAGATATTCCGTCTAATACTTGCTTGGGTAGCTCCACCAATAATGAAAGATAGGCCTTGGTTTTCGTATTTAGCAATGTGCATAAGAAAAAGCAGTATAAATACAAATGTTTTACCTACCCTTTTTGCTCCACTAGCTAATAAGATTTTAGGTTTTTCATGAATGAAACTATTCATAACTTCTTGTTGCTTCGGTGTAAGTTCAGCCAGTATTCATCACCAGCCATCTTACGTAACATCTTGGCAATTTCGCTTTCTTGCCCTGTAGACCCATCGCCTTTTTCGTGTTTGTTAATTTCTGCTTTCGCTTTTTCAATTCGCAGTTGCTTTAATTGGTTATCATTTAGTAAATCAGTGTACTTAGACAGCATCTCCAAAGCTTTCATTTTGTCTACAAGCTTCACACTCACGCCATCTTTACCTTTTTTAACTTCAGATATTATAGTTCCATCAACATCTTCTGAGTTTTTGAAATCCACATGATTAACGTTGTAAGTAATGTTGTTGCCTTCATCGTCCTTCATATTTCTTCCTAGCTCACCCTTAGCTACAAGTGTTTCAGAGCTGAATGAAACAAAGTCTGTTATATCCGCAAAAGCTATATCAATGTATTTCTGGATGATGTCTCTAGCATCTAACTTGAGCTCATTTGCTTGTTCAGACTTCATTGTGTCTATTTCATTGGATATCTTAGTATTTCTAAGTAACCCATGGCCATTTGTCATTGCTGTAGTATAAGCGCACTTATAAGCCTTTTGATAAGCCTTTGTAGCATTGAAATACTTAATGTAGTAAATACAAAAAAGTCGTTGTTTTTCAGTCAGTTCATCCGACTCAACAACAGACTCTTTACTCTCCTTTTTTGTATGCACCCTTTTTGATTTTGTGTGCATACCTTTTTCAACTGCATCCTTAGACATTTATGTCTAGTTTTCCAAGACTTCACGGTATTAATGGATACGTCATATTTTTCTGCAATCTTTTTATACTTCATGCCAGCTATATAATCTTTTTCTGCTAGCTCATATTTCTCAGCCACCTAACATAACACCACCTCCGAGATCTATTAAATTTTCAATCACCTCTTTATGCTATTTGCTTTTATAAAATAAATAAACACCTCCATATTAGAGGTGCTAAAATTATTCTATAAACCTGGTATCCATTCTTTTATTTCTTTTAAAATTGCATAAACTTTTGCAGAAGGTTTATTCTCTTCTAAATAATCAATTCCTCTTAGAGTTATTCGAGGCTCTAATGCTTTGTAGGTACTATAAGTAGCACCCATAACACTAAATTTCTTCAAGCCATCTATATAGCCTTCTTCTAACATCATTCCCAAGATTCGACTATGCCTTGGCTCAGAAATTCCTAGTGCTTTATGATTCACTTTATTAAAGTCTATTCTTTCTTCATCTAATGAATCTTCTAGATACTTTAATATCGCTAATATAATATCCTTTGTATCATTCGCCATGACATCACCCCCAATGATAATATTCGTCATAGAAAGTGAAAACTCCTCTTACAAGCATCGTAAGATGGTTAACGAAAATTATTTTCCTACCAGGGGACCTACCTAGCCGACCCTCCTTCCAGTTTACACGACTGATTTTTGTAATGTCAAAAGTGTACGACTCTGGCTATTTTGGCTAATCTGGCTAAAAACCTCTTGTTTCTTATATCGTACATAATCCTTTGAGGCTGATAAATGAGCTGCAATCTGTCTGTGAGTCATTCCTTCCAATAGGCAGTCATAGATGGTATATAGTTGCTCATCCTCTATTAGATCCAAAGCTTTCTCTAATGCGTACACATAGCTTCGGATTCGTTCTAGTCTCATCAGCTGGCTCTTCTCTCTTACATCCATCTTCTTCAACTCTTTTGCACTTCGGATTGAGGAACCTTTAGGCATTGCAGCATCTATTCCATGTGCTACTCCCCAGGAACTCATAGCAACTGAGAACCCGAATAAAACTTTCTCTAGTCTCTCAATCTCTTTCTTCCAGAATCGATAATTACCTACCATGTATCCAATATCTAAGTTATTTTGTTCGTTCATAATCCCACTCCTCTATCGTTGTCGTATTGTTCCGCCTCTTTTTACATAAATCGCTCTATTACACCCCATTAAATCTTCAATTTCCCTACGAGAAAAACGTTCTTTATTCTGTTTGATTGTCTCTAGTATTCTTTTTATCTATCTCTTGTCTAACAGGCTGTTTTAGCCCTTTTTCAGAAAGCTCCGTTTGTAACGTTCCCATTTCCGTCTCTCCTTTTTTGTGAAATAAAAAAGAGGACAACAAATGACACAGCATATGCTGTCATCAAATGTTGTCCTCCAGTGGGCTGGGCGGATTAGTTATTTAATCTCTTCTATATATTTTACCTCGTCATTCCAAACAAGTTCCTCCAGTAATAAATGATCATCAAAAAAATTCTTTTCTAATAACTGTTCTTTAAACTTCTTACCCTTCTCTGAATACATAACATTATAAAATAGCATCATTATTTCGTAGGAAGATAGTTGGGCTCTTAAAATTCCTCTAAATTCCTTCTTTGCCAAATCATCAAGCAAATCTGATTCATTAACATACTTAACAATCCTGTACAAATTTCTATAATAATGGCCAAATATATATTCATATTTTTTATAGAAGGTTTCATAGGAATTCTTTTTTATTTTTTCCCATTTTAAAATATCTTCAATAACGTACTTATCGTTTAACTTATAAACATCACTATTTAAAAAATAATGTTGTGGAAATTTCATTATTTCATGTCTTAATGAGATTTCTATCCCTTGAATTTGACTAACAATATCAGGATGTTTTTCCAGTATCTTTAGTAAAGAAGGATAATACTCCAACAAGCCTTCTTCTCTGTCTTCAATACTTTCTTGTAGATGTACATATTGAACCGTAGTTAAATCTCCTTGTTTAAATATTTTGTCTAATTCTTCATTTAATTTTTCTTTCTCCACTATCGGATAAATCCTGTTAAAAATTTGTGTAATTTCTTTATCTGATAAATATTTAAGAAACTTGAATTCTCTGTAATCAATAATAGCCTTTTCTTTAAATTCAGCGAAAAGGACCGCAATTAATTCTCTCCCTACAATTTCATTTCTTTTTAGATTAGATAATATAGTTTGGTGGAGATTAATCATATTAAAAAAGGTACTTTCAAATTGTTGTCTTTTCATTGTTTTATTAGTTATTTCATACTCTTCACGAGTTTTAGTAACTTCGTTACGTTGGATTTCAAGTTCTTGTTTTTGCATAATCATTGCAGCCGTAACAAGAATTATACTAGCGAAAGATAGTAACCCCACAGTAGTCCCACCGAAGAAATCACCTACAACACCTAAATCTTGAAAGCTACTCATTTTATAACCTAATCCCGCTAAGCACATAATAGCAAAAGGTAGACTTATCGCTACTCCTGCAATAATAAATCCAACAACTATCCACCAATTTTCAGTTTTTTTATACCATGATACCTTTTTAATTTCCTCGTCCTCTGAACTCAAACCTTTTCCTCCAGTACGGTCAGCATTTCTTGATGCCACAATCTAGTATTTATAGTAGTACTATTATTTCTTAAACAAATACAGCCATATTAAATCTATATCAATAATATAATTACCAATTCTCTTAGGAAAAATAGATTACACAGCAGTTGCTGTAATCTAATATTGTCCTCCGGTTGGCTGGATGAACATAAATATTTAAAGGAAGTAAAAATATAGTAACTACTTTATTATTTGGCTTCTTCTAATAATCTCTTGTGTTAAGGTAGAATTCCCCATACACTTCTTTTTTGTATTGTTTTCAAAATACATTGATTCAAGTATTTCATACTCTTGAGCATTTTCACTCACCAATAGTTTGGCCTCAAATTGATTAAATACGTTCACATAACAAATTATTTTATTTCCGTCGATAACTAGAATGGAAAAATGAGTATCTTTATCGCCAAACATAGCCGCCATTCCATTTTTGTCTGAAACGTCCACAAGATCTGCCCCCCCAATAAGGGTATCTACTTTAATCTTGTCGCTTAATAGGTACTGACGTAATTCCCCACCTATTGGATCTATTAAATATTTTTCTCCTAACCAAAAAAAAGTCATTTCATAAATAATTTTTGCTAGGGCTTACTTATATAAAATAAGATCAAATGACATTTCTATTGTAATTTCGGGTTGGTCAACTATTCCATTCTGGATTTTACTGAAAATCTCCTCTTCAGACATGGCCTGCTTCCCTCTTCTTAATAAAGCCTTATTAACCATTTGGGGCAATTTTTTCTTATCAGTCACATCGACACTGAACTTTAATGTTTTACCATCATCTTCTTCGACCTGTCTAGGTACGATATATAAAGAATCTGGATCCCCATTTTTATTAACTCTATTATGAACTATATCCCCTCCATCCTTTAATCTTCCAACACCTATGGGATTTGGAATTTTCCCCGTTTTTCCTTTAATCTTTTTTGTAAATCTAGCTAACTGCATCAACTCATGGTTAACCAATGCCTGATCTACCTTACTTCCTAATTGATCATTACAACTTTTACAAACTTCATCAATTGTTAAAAGTCCTCCTAAAGAGTCCGGGAATATGTGTTCTACTGTACCTTTTCTCTCCATTAAACAAAAAATACATTTAACTATTTCGCTCAAAACTCTTCCCCCACTTCCTAAGCATCCATTAGACTTTTCTTTGATGCTGAACAATCCGATATCTCTAACTATTAATGGCGCTATATACCCAATCACTCTATCCTAAACTTTATGAAACTAATTTGATATACTAATTCGAGAGAATCGTTTTACAATATTTAGATGAGTATAAGGAATACTTATTGCTATAGTTGCAAGTAGGAATATATTGGGTTGGATTTTATATTGACTATTCCCTAAAACCTCTGCTGCTAATGGAATAAAACCTAACCAAAAGATTGCAATAGTATATATGTTATTTAGATGATCTCCTGCTGAGATTGAACGAATTATTCTCAAGTTATTTAAGCTAATAATACCTATTCTCAGTAAGTGTTTTTCAAAAAGATAGAAAAATAATGAATAAATTATTAAAGCCAAAGCACAAATGGAAAATATTAATTGTAATATAATATTACCTCCGACTTGTGAAATATCACCTACAGCTATATCTAGTAAATATTTAAAATATCTCTCCAGTAAACCGTTTGCTTGTGTTAGTGCAATTATGGAACCTATTATAAGAGATGAAGAGAGTAGACTCAATCCACTAATCATTTGTTGAAAGCAAAAATGCAAAATGATTCTATCTAATAGAGATCCATTTAAAATAAAACTTACAATAAACGTATCTAAAATAATATAAATAATTAATATTATCAATTCAAAACTCTTCTCCCTCTTCCCTACGCATCCTCTTAACTTTTCCTTGATGCGTAACAATCTTATATTCCCCTGCGTTGGAAGCTCTCTGAGTTTTGCTTTTCCGTCACAGATTACAATCACACAACTGGTAGGTATATCCATTATATCGACAGTTAGTTGCATTGTTCTAGTATCTATTTCTAAATTTTCCATGCTCAACAAGTTCCCTCCAATGTGTTATAATTTTCTTGTGAGAGACAGGAGGAATCTTGTCTTATTTTTATGTTTAGGAGCGCTTATCTAGGTGCTGTGCATAATTAAAAAGGAATTTCCAAACATTTTGTCGAATAAAACAATTAATACTAAATAAATAACAAATAATCGAAAATAGGTGATTACTATTACTAACGTAGAGGAAGATTATTCAAAACACTTTTCGGAAGATGGTTTTTGGAAAAAGGTTCTAAAGTACGGAAAAAAAGCTGGGGTTAAAGTTACTTATGCCACATTACTACTCTTTTACACAGCCAAAAAACCAACAACTCCGTTAAAAGCTAAAACTACTATCTTTGGCGCCTTAGGATATTTCATTCTTCCAATAGACCTCATACCGGACTTTACGCCAGTCATCGGATATACTGACGATTTAAGCGCTCTACTTGTAGCTTTATTAATTGTAGCTGCTTATATAGACTCCGAAACAAAACAACTAGCAAAAGATAAAATTGTAGATTGGTTTGGAGAAAATGCTTTAGAGGATGTTAGCTCGATAGATAAAGATATTGAAAAAAAGCGACAAAATGATGAAGGTAAAGAAAATACTGAAGACTAAATTTATGAGCCTGTGAATTCAGGCTTTTTTATTTTTATAGATTAATAATCAATAAGAACTTCTACTAACCATATTTTCTATACTTCTTGTTTTGTATTTTGTCTATAGTATCCCACTGTCAAAAAGCCACCATCACTACCACCCCCGGCTACATGCTATAGAATTTCTGAACTGTTAATTTCACTAATTGGCTATCATCCTGCCATATAGTCTTGTTCAAACCGTCCTCAACACCCTTAACATAATTATCTACATCTGGCTTATTGGTAACCTTAATTCATCTTGTTCTATGAGAGCCTGTTTTGACTATGTCTGATACTTTTTAGGAGTTGCCCTATAAAAATATCTATAGCTAAATCAATCGGTCCTGTTATAAGTTCTTTTGAAGTGTATTGACCATATACCAATTTTATGTATTGTTTAAAGTCCCTAGACTTATCAGAATCATAGGGGACCTTTTACCTGCCCATAATTTCCCTGACCTTGGTATTCCTTGTGCTATTGGTTCACCTAGTTTCTCAAAGCTGATATAGTTCATGTTAACATCCTCTCTCCTACGCTCTGCTTCTATATCAATCACTACATCGTTTATTTTTGGTGCTGGTTCATCAGCATCTTTACCAAACTATCCAGGTACTTTTTCTTCTCTAATGGTTTTTAGACACGAATAAATATCTATTTTACAAGTTGAAAATTTTAGTAAGAAAAAAGCACCTCTGAAAGAGATGCTTTTAAGGATTTTCTATAAAACTTTCTGCTATATCTATATCATTTGTCATCTCTAATTCCGGAAATTTTTCATCTAAATTTCTTAGGCAATTAATTAGTTCTTTACTTTGTATTATTTCTGCTATATCCTCAAAAACTTCACTTATCCAATACAAATCTTCAGCACTACAATTATCTAAATAGTTTAAAGTATTTTCCTCGTTCTCTCCGAGAACTTGTACTATTTCATCCCAACTACTTTGTATCCCATAGTCATCATTTATATTTAATTTCTTCCTTTTATTTAATATAACTCTCATTTTATTTACAGTATCCATATTCATCCTCCACACTATATGAGAAAATTTCCCCATGGTTTAAACTTAGTTACTATATGAGCTCCATCTTTGCCATAATGTATCAATCCATTAGTAGTCTCAAGATATTCACCGATATTTCGATCATAGTACTTCCCAATAGTTTTACCAAAGTCTACTCTTTCTTTTTTACCGTTTGGCAGTAGTTGACCTTTCCCTGCAAACTTATCCTGCAATTGAAAATACTTTTGTTTTTTCCATTTGCTATTTCTTTTTTGAAATTTGGCGTATTAAGAATATGCTTTTCATGAGCGCCTGTCTTTACTTTAAGAGAGAATCTATTAACTTCACTTGTTTGACGGCTAAGTTTCAAAAAATATCATATAGCTTTCTATTACGGTTTTGTTTTCTTCGATGACTCTTTACCACCTCGACCACATTCTAATAGGCCAACTTTCTGCATATAATGCTAGTTTGTCAGAGTTAGGGAACCCATGAACGTTACCAATTGAAGTAACTGTATAAATTCCTGGCATGGTTTCAAGCTGTAGACCTTTTGTTTGTAACTCTATATTTAAGAGACTCGTCTTTCTTGAGTGTCGAGCTCTACTTAAAAAAGAACGATGGCATTTTAGTACATCGTTCTCTTTAAACACTCTAGTTATTTGAATATTAGTCGCTTCTCTGCTTCCAAAAAATCCTCAACAAGTTCTTTAATTGTTAGTTTTGAATCAGCTGGATAATAAAATGCATTCGATACTTCTCTAAAAAAGTCATACATATTTGGGGGAGTATCAAACATTGAAAAAATATTTTCAATTTCTTCAAAGATATTTTCATCTGAAGAATTATTATATACCTCTCTTATAATGCTGTATAACCACTTATGATACTCTTTAGTCATGTCTTCCGAAGAACTGTCAGCGATTATTCTGTCAAGTATATCATCTACTTTATCTTCTACTTGTTCCCATGCTAATTCAAGGATGAACTCATTATTTACGTGAGGATTATTTTTTAGATATTCAATAGCGTAATTTGTTACTTCTAAGGAAGATATTAATTTAAACTGTCTACCAATAAACAAAGTCTTCCAATTACAGTCAAATCCATATTTCTCAACTAATTCAATTTTATACATTTACTATTTCCCCCACTGATTTATTTTTCCTGTAACTTTGCCACCAGGTATAAATGTTCTATGGGTTACTGTGTTAGCTGTAGGATCTACCACCCATTCAAACACTCCATCTTTTGTTTCTTTCGTCTGTAATAGTTCAGGGGCATTATTCTTAACCTTTACATACTTCGATTCATACTTAACCACTGAACCTTCTATCTGATACAGTGAATCCATATGTCCTTTTTTATTTGGCAAATCAAATCTTTGAGCATCCTTTGCATAATTATCAATTATATCATTGAAGTTATGATAAAAATCATCTTTTAGTGCACTACCTACTCGTGGACTATCTAAAATTGGATGCTTAAGTAAAACCGTATCCTTAGGCATTCCTTCACCATTTTTCAACGGTGTATTACCTGCTTCTACAATAGATCCGTCACTTACCATCTTCTTTACAGACTTAGCAATAGGTACTGCCATTGATAATAAGGGATCCAATGTAGCACCTGCTCCAATATTAAGACCTAAATCTAAAGCATTTTGCTTCCAGTTAGTGTCTTCTGGATTTAGTAACTCCCGACCTCCAATTTCTCCGATGGACATAATACCACCAATCGATGCACCCTCTTTGGCAAATTGCCCTAAATTGCGTGCAGAGATACCGGTTGTTAGTCCTTTTGCTCCTAAAGATGTACCTCTAATAGCTTTAGCAGCCCCAAGCCCAGGTACTCCATAGCCCAGCATATCAGCTACAAGGTCAGTACCACCGCCTTCACCAAACTCCCGTGTAGTATAAAATAAATGCTCATCTCCTGTTCCAGCCTTGTGCAATTCTGAAGGTAAACCTAAAAGAGATGTATTAGATGTCCGATGGGTAAATCGCTGTACCTCGACAAAATCATCCGTCTGTCTTTGACCTTCATCATTCGCTCTTTCTAGCATAGCTTCACCGAATGACTTTTCATCGAATGGGTTTATTGTTGCTACAGATTTTAACGCACCTATTCCTAGATCATAGAAGTCTTGAAAAATATTGCTGTTCTTTTGGATATTCATTTTTTCTTGTTCAATTCCAACGTTCTCTGGTCTTGCACAGGATAAGACAAGCATATCTGTACCCACAAAAGGATTGTTTATGTGAATCAAACCACCATAGCCAAATCGTATAGGACCATTACCAGCTATAAATGCCTGGAGCATAGTCGTCAACTGATTTTCTCTATTCACTATGGAGGAAAGTACGGCAATAGGAGATGTACGAGATGCCAATTCTGTCTTCAACTTATTTTTAGCAGTCAATGCTCCCCAGTTATCTGCTTGGAAATGAACATCCATTAGCCCACTTTTAAATATCCCTTCGATATCAGAGAGCCATGTTTCCATTGTCCGAATATCCTGTTCCATGGTGTTTAAAGCAGTCGTCTGTGTTGCATCAAATTCATACAGTTGCGAGAGGGTATCATCACGTTTTCTCTTAGAACTAATAACCCCCTCCTGCACTGCACTATCATCTAGATGGGGCAGTGCTACAATGTCACTCACCTGATCCATGATGCTATTTGTTTCGTCTGTTAGACTAGCGGTAAGTTGGCCAATAAGCGTCGCTTCTTTGGACCTACTCCCTTATTAGGAGTTATTATAAGTTCATTCATTTATTTAGTTTTGCGCCACTAATTCCTTCATTTCTAAAAATATGTATCAAGTTTAAGCCTTGTTCCTTACATTATGCTTTAATTTCCTTTTCTTGATATTTCAAGCTATATCCATCTCTTGCCTGCCCTTAAGTTGAGACTCGTATATACCCAACAACGTTCAACTTTTCACCCTCCCGTTACATACCCACTCCATATAATAACTACCCCTGCCTTGTAAAAATGTCATCTCACCTATTTATCGTACTTGTCACTCTATCCGAGAATCAAACCAAACTCCATGAGGGTACTACCATCATGAGCTCTCGATTCTCAAGCAAAACATTTTCTTATTATCTCACTCAATTATCAACTGTTTTAATATAAATTAAAGTAAAAAACCTTGAGAGGCATTTAGCCAATCAAGGTCCTTATATTGTGCTATATCTCTTAAATACCTATATCTAATAAAAATTTATAAAATCATAAGCAGGCAATTAAGATTCAATAGTTGTTCGATCAACAAAATTTTGATTTTCTTTAATAATCATTCTTGAAAGTCGTCTTCCTGCTCTCTTAAAGAAGAATTCATCAGCGAACTCTTGTGAATCAATTTGCGCTAGTTGGTTGATAACTCCATTTATTTTATCATATTCAATTCGTCCCATTAAATCTTCATTCGGTCCATATTGATAAACCACCCTCTCTTCATCCTCAAATTCCTTCAACATTAAAACAAAAACTGCCATAAATCTTCACTCCTCAAAGTTTTTCTCCCAATTCCATGGTCTTCCAGATTCTATAGTTTTTTCATGAGCTGTTCTATAATTAGTCTGGAATATACCCTCAAATTTTGACTCGAAAATCTCGTGATGTAATAATTGTATATCAGAATCTACTTGTTTCCCATCTATCAATCTTTGCCATGCTTGAGCTAGTTCGTAGTCCGGATCAAATCTTCCAACTCCATGATCCTTTATATGAGAATTATTAAAAACATGATCTTTAATCTTTTGTATTCTAGCAACAGAAAAGCCTGTATTTTTAGCAATTGCATTCACATCTTCTGTTCCTATATTTCTAAATTTTTCATACATTTCTTCTGCAATAGCTTCTTCCTTAAAGAACTGCTCTCGGGATATATTTCTTCCACCAGTTTCAGCATATTGTATAGAATTACCCGTACCCTTAGGCATTCCTCCACCATTTATCGATGGTGGATTACCAGCTGCTACAATTGATTTCTCATTTACCATCTTTTGTACAGACTTAGCTATAGGTACTGCCATTGAAAATAAGGGATCCAATGTAGCACCTGCACCAATATTTAGACCTAAATCTAAAGCATTCTGTTTCCAGTTAGTGTCTTCTGGATTAAGTATTTCCCGACCGCCAATTTCTCCTGCTGACATGATACTACCAACGGCTGCACCCTCTTTAGCAAATTGTCCTAAATTGCGTGCAGAGATCCCGGTTCGTTATTAGTAGCATTGTCAAATTTCTTTTTATTAATATAAATAGCCAAGTTATCATATATAAAGTCTGGGATTTCTTTTAGTTTAAAACAAATTAAAGTAAAAAACCTTGAAAGGCATCTAGCCAATCAAGGTTCTTAAATTTTTCCTTATGATAGTCCCCAAACACTTAACTCATAAAAATATTCCGTTCGTTCAATACACAAACCAAAATTAAAATCTTCTGCAACTAGAATAAAATCTCCATATCCAACTGAAAACTTTGTTAACTCAATCATTTTATTTAAGTGACTAAATACTTCATTAACATTAACCAACACTGCTTCTATTTCATTTTCTCTAAAAAACAATAGTCTTCCTTGCTTTGGTATTACTTCCATATTATCAATAGTATCATTTAGTAATTGTATTGATTTTTGAATATGTTCTTTATAGCTTTCTCCTTGCAATTGAATCTTATTTTCCTTTCTGTTAAGTAGGGAAAACACATTCTTACAAAATAAATCATTATCTTCGATATTTAAAAAAGGTTCCTCTGAAAGATTCATGAAGTTTATTTCTTTTAATAGATTCTTTCTTCTACTTTTTCTTTTTAACAGCTCCATTTTTGTTTTTCTTTCGTCACTCAAATTAAGCACCTTTCCATGGTCGACCATTCTTTTTCTAACCAACAAAATCTTCTGGAGAATGTCCAGGATACTGATTATATCTTCCTTTTTCCATTGACTTCCCTTCAAATCGTCAGCACCATGAAAGTGAGGACCTCTCCCGAATTTATCCACTCGGTGCTCTATGATATATTTTTTTCTTACCATCTATTTCAAATTCATATACTCTTCTATTTTCAGTTGTGCTTCATAAATATAGAGTTAGTATTCCCACCCCATCCAATTCAACATCACTATCTTGTGAAATAATAGTTGACTTCAGTTCGCTAAAAGGCCTTCCAATCATGTGTTTATGTGAAAATTTTGGGTCTGCTGGTAGTGCCATTTCAATTGCTTCACACGTATCGTTACTATCGTAATATATGTGTATTCCATGATCATTAAATGCATCTGTAAAAGTATCAGACATAGGCATTTTTTTATATTCTACTACATTTCCTCCTAAAACATTTCTAACCTCCTCTCTTGTCATGCCAAAACTAATTGGACCTACTCCCTTATTAGGAGTTATTATAAGTTCATTCATTTTTTACCCCACCCAGATTTGTTTAATCTTTTAGTATATTCTAACATTTGTCTAATACCTTCATGATATTTGTTACCAAACTTATTTCTTAAATCATTAATGTCCATATTTTGAGCCTCATTTAATTTCCCTTGTTCTATTAAAGATTTTACCCCCACTCGCTGTTTGTCTATGGTCTATGGTTTCATTCTTACACCAGGACTGTTACCTCTACTTTTCGGACTAACAGAATAAACTGGTATATGATGGACTTCTCCGCCATTACTAGAAACATCCTTACAATCTAATCATTTTCAATTTGATTCTCACTAATATCAGCAGACTTAATATAAATTAAAGTAAAAAAACCTTAAAAGGCATTTTAGCCCATCAAGGTTATGTTTAAAGTAACGTTTTTATTTTTTACTATCCCTTTTCCATACACTTTCTCCTTCAGTTAAAAAAACTGCACTTGGCGGATCATCATAAAGTGAAATTTCAACTAATGAACCTTTCTTTTGTATTAACCATTTATATAAACAACTTTCCTCATTAGTAGGATGCGCTAAAATATCATTTACTTGAAAAACAGCTGCATCAAATTCGGTATAATTTACATCGTCGTCATCTAACCCATTATCTGTTTCAAAAACTGTATCTAGTACACCAACAATCCTTAATCCATTTTCCCATTCTAGTATCATGTCACTATGTTCATATTTTATTAATGTTCCTATTAAAGAGTCATACCCCATATTCATCCTCTTTTCTTTTGTTTTTACGGCCTTGACGGTACTATATGAGCTCCATCTTTCCCATAATGTATCAATCCATTAGTAGTATCAAGATATTCACCGGTATTTCGATCATAGTAATTCCCAATAGTTTTACCAAAGTCTACTCTTTCTTTTTTACCGTTTGGCAGTAGTTGACCTTTCCCTGCAAACTTATCAAGCAATTCTTGTGCTGTTTTATTATCGCCATAGAAAATACTCTTGTTTTTTCCATTTGCTATTTCTTGTTTGAAATTTGGCGTATTAGGAATATGCTTTTCTTGAGCACCTGGCTTTACTTTAACAGGGAATCCATTGACTTCTCTATAAGGTCCGATAGGTACTGAATTCTTTCCATAAGAAGG
The DNA here is from genome assembly GCF_038004905.1 of Psychrobacillus sp. FSL W7-1493. Taxonomy (NCBI): domain Bacteria; kingdom Bacillati; phylum Bacillota; class Bacilli; order Caryophanales; family Bacillaceae; genus Psychrobacillus; species Psychrobacillus sp. FSL W7-1493. The sequence goes on from NZ_JBBOSB010000001.1 coordinate 2,419,656, forward strand.
TACATCTTTAACCATACCATTATTAGGGTTTCCAGCCTCTTGACTACCATTCACACTATACTTAGGTGACTTGTTTTCAACCGTAGGAGTTTTCTTTACAGATAGATCGCCTTTATATTTAAATAGTTTGGACCCCGAGGAAAAAGCGAGTTTGACCCCTTTTTTGACAATCGCGTGCGGTCTTAAATAATCAACAAATGCAAGTTTTGTACCCTCAAAGTACCCATCGAGCTCGCGGAAACCACCATCATCGAATTCCTCTTCTACTTTGTTTACCACTTCATATTGAATTGGCTTTCTTGTCCCAAGCTGGTATTCTTTGACGATCAGACCATTTTCGTACAGGTGGAATTTTAAGAGGGTAAAGCTTCCATAAGTACCTCTCTTGATTGTTTTGGTCTTTTTACCCTCGAGTGCCCGAAAAGTTCCCGGAGTAATTTCTGTACCCATCAGTTGTTCCTGTTCTTTTATCCATAAGTCATTTGGATTTAAGTATATTTTTGGGAACAATGCTGTTCTTATCTCACTTCTAAACGTAAGGACATTCCACTGGCTCGGCAAGAAGTTTATATCCTTGACCCCTGATTGGAATAGTCCATAGATTTCTGTCAACCACGTGTCCATCATTTGTAAACCTTGTTCAATTGGATTCAGTGCGTATGTCTGGGTAGCATCGAATTCATAAAGTTGGTTTAAAGTATCATCACGTTTTCTCTTAGAACTAATAACTCCCTCCTGCACTCCGCTATCGTCTAAATGAGGCAGGGCAACAATATCACTGACTTGATCCATGATACTATTTGCCTCATCTGTTAATCTAGCAGTGATTTTGCCAATAAGCGTAAGTCCCTGTTCTAGCTCTCCATCTAGGAAAGTTTCGAGTATGTAACCAGAGGAATCAGGTTCCAATGAATGAAGTGCTGCCTCCATCTGGCTAAGGACTTGTTTAAACTGTTCAGAAAACGACTGGAAAAAATAAAGAAGTGGTAAATGGCATTCCTGATAAAAAGAGCGTATGGCATTACCTCCTGCTCCCTTTAATTGATCCTCCATCTGAACTAGACCCTTCACTGCATCGTTGATAGCTTCCATTTCACTGCTCAGCCTGTCTAACATAATAATGTTGCGCTGCAACCCTTCTTGAAATAAATCTACATCCAATACCTTCATAGGCTTGTCCTCATCACATGTTTAGAAAAACTCATTTCACTATATCCTTTAGTATACAATAATGCCCCATAGGTGAACATCCTTCTCCCCCTCTAGCAAACTATCAATAGTTATAATATTCCATTTTCACCCGAAGAGGTAAAGGGATTAACTACAATAACCTTTAAAATAAACCTTACGTATTAGTATGCATAAAAACTCCTGATACTCTTTCACTACTGTCACAGAAAAACAACAATTAAATAGCTAGTGGAAAATATTACATTTCATTACTATTATCATTACTATTTACAAATTCGACAAGGTGGGGGGGCGCTGGTTCGAGAATTCATCTCCCCTTGCTTTACGGGCAGTTTTTGGATCAACTCCTGCCTCAATCTGAGTTTTTGATTCAAAAGTCATCTTGCTTTTAACCGTAAAGATCTTAAAGTAAAAAACCTTGAAAGGCATATAGCCAATCAAGGTTTCACAATACTGATTTAACCGTTTTGATGTTCCTTTTTCGCTAAATCAATCGCTACGGCTAATTTAATTTGAAAAATTTTACTTAACCCTCTTTGAAAATCCTTCAGATTAAAAGTTTCAATTATAGGAACTTCCGAATGATTGACTCTACTAATTTCAATTTTAGCAATTCTATCAAGGTCAACTAAAATAGTGAATATGTCTTCGCTTTGGTCAGGTGTCCAATTTAAAATATATGCACTTTTTACTTCTCCAAAAGTAGTTCTTAACACATTCAATATTGCTTCTGCTTTACCATCTTGAGCCGTAACAATGTTCGAACCTTCTAACTCCTTTCTGAAATCCTGTTCCTGTTTGCTTCCGTTTAGTTTCATTTTATCACCCCTGGTGTAGTAGTAACTAGATTTCCATACTTATCGGTTAGTACTGTCATAATATTTGTAGGAGAACCACTAAACTTATCAATACCTATGTTTGAGTCTAATGTAACTTCCCTTACATATCTAGCCTGCTTCTCGATTGTCCCATCTGCTAACTTTATATCTGAGTATAAAACTTTTGAAACTGGAGTGTTCACAACTTCTTTACTTTGAAGAACTCCCTTAAGCACGTCAGGTGTAATTGAGAATTGGGAAGCATTCTTTGAAGGATTAAAATGCCTATCTAATACATGATTAAAACCTGCTCCTTCTGCTGCACTTCCATTTCTTAAGTTTACTCTAGACTGAACAAGAGGAGGCATTCCTTCAATCTTAACCGTACCCTTAGGTATCCTTTCACCAATTTTCGATGGTGAATTAACAGCTTCTACAATTGCTTTCTCATTTACCATCTTTTGTACAGACTTAGCAATAGGTACTGCCATTAAAAATAAGGGATCCAATGTAGCCCCTGCAGCAATATTTAGACCTAACTCTGATGCATTCTGTTTCCAGTTAGTGTCCTCTGGATTTAGTAATTCCCGACTGCCAATTTCTCCTGCTGACATGATACTACCAACGGCTGCACCCTCTTTAGCAAATTGTCCTAAATTGCGTGCAGAGATCCCGGTTGTAAGTCCTTTCGCTCCTAAAGATGTACCTCTAATAGCTTTAACAGAACCAAGCCCAGGGACTCCATAGCCCAGCATATCAGCTATAAGGTCAGTACCTCCGCCTTCACCAAACTCCCCCGTGTAGTATAAAATAAATGCTCGTCTCCTGTTCCAGCCTTGTGCAATTCTGAAGGTAAACCTAAAAGAGATGTATTAGCTGTCCGATGGGTAAATCGCTGTACCTCGACAAAATCGTCCGTCTGTCTTTGACCAACATCATTCGCTCTTTCTAGCATAGCTTCACCGAATGACTTATCATCGAATGGGTTTATTGTTGCTACAGATTTTAAAGCACCTATTCCTAGATCATAGAAGTCTTGAAAAATATTGCTGTTCTCTTGGATATTTATTTTTTCTTGTTCAATCCCACCGCTCTCTGGTCTTGCACAGGATAAGACAAGCATATCTGTACCCACAAAAGGATTGTGTATCCCAATCAAACCCCCATAGCTAAATCGTATAGAACCGTTACCAGCTATGAATACTTCCAGCATAGTCATTAACTGATTTTCTCTATTCACTATGGAGGAAAGTACAGCAACAGGAGATGTACGAGTCGCCAATTCTGTCTTCAAATTATTTTTAGCATTCAATGCTCCCCAGTTATCTGCTTGGAAATGAACATCCGTTAGCCCACTTTTAAACATTCCTTCAATATCAGAAAGCCATGTTTCCATTGTCCGAATATCCTGCTCCATGGTGTTTAAAGCAGTCGTCTGTGTTGCATCAAATTCATACAGATGCGAGAGAGCATCATCACGTTTTCTCTTAGAACTAATAACCCCCTCCTGCACTGAGCTATCATCTAGATGGGGCAGTGCTACAATGTCACTCACCTGATATACCTCTAAAATATACTTCTTCCCATATTTACCCAATTGAAATCTACGCTAGAATTAAAATTAGTGAATAATTTGTAGTAAAATTAAACCTTATATTATTCTTTACATTATCGTTAGTAAACGGGGCTAGTAATATAATTGATTCCATAGAAAAAAATAATATTAATAATGTTATTATTGAAATTAGAATATTTTTAAGTTTAAATGCATCCTTTACGTTTAAGTTTTCAAGGAGAACTTTTTTTGTGAAGGGAAAAAAATACACTAATCAAAATACAACTTCCTAAAACAATATAAAAATAGTCTTTATATTTGAAAAGCTCCCCTTGTATAAAAACAAGAGGAGATAATGTTTGTAAATACATTAAAATAAAAATAGTATAAATAACAGGAATTGTTAATTTATTCCGCATAAGTATAGCCTCTAAATTTAATATTTAAAATATATTTCCAGAACGTTTTTTCTTTTTCAAGTAAAATAGAAATTAATAAATAGAGTTCATTTATAAGTTCTTCATTTTTCCCCTTACTAATCTTATACAATTTATAAGATATCTTTTTATACAATTTAGCAATTTCATTGTTGTAATTTCTAATATCTTCCAATATATTCATAAGATTTATCCACAATTTCTTCAATATAATCTCCTAAAAGCAACCTAAACCCACATCCCCCAGTACCTATTTTTTCTAAACTCATGTAATAGAGATAACTAATTTTTTCTAAATAAATTCTTCTATAAATGTTTTATTCCGTTAGTACCAGTAAATTTCGAAGTACTATTTAACATTCTTTCACCCATAATGTTATGTTAACTTCTTCTATAATTATAATGATTTATTCGTTCATAATAACCAAATGCCTAGTTCGGCAATTTTTCTTTAATGTAAGAATGTTCAAGAAAACTAAGCAAACCCTTGGTTATATATTTTAACTGGTATTGATCTAAATCACTATTGATAATTAACTGACCATTCTCTTTTCTAAGTAATTGATCCGAACCGTTTTCTAAAAACAATAGATTTCCGCCAACTTGTCTCATAAGATTTCCAATAACTTTAAACAAAACTTCTATTCCTTGATAGAAAGTGTTACCAAATAATTGAACCCTAATGCTTACATTTACATCTATATCGTAATGCCTTCTAATAAAAGCTATGTCAGATATATCCTCAATTTCTAAAGCTAATGAAAAAAACTTTATCCCAATAACTATCTCTTCTTCACTAATGTGAACAGTTATCTCTTCGTTCATAGATTCAACTATTATACTTTGAATAATTTCGGCCAGGGATTTACAACTTAAATCAGATTTTAAAAACAATTCGTAATGCATTTATTTCTCCTCTCCAAATACTCGGGTAATTTTTCCGTCGTTTACAATAAGTAATTCTTTTCTGGTAATGCTGCAGTGGATGGTAAAGTAATAGATGATGGGAAAAACGGGACTGAAATCAACATCCAATACCTTCATAGAAGTTAACGACTTATGGGCTTGATTTTATAAAATTCATTTCCAGTGATTTTGATGAACAGAGGTATAATGATAAAGTAAGTAAGTTTATTTTGTCAGAGGATGAAGTTGTTTCAAATAACATTAATGCAAAATTTGGATAATAACTTTTTTAAATATTAAAGTGAAAAATTTTTGCTCGCAAGTTTGAGCCCCCTGGAAAGCGCGCGTGTTTTTCGCCATGCCCGGGGGGTTAAAAAAGCGCGAACTAAAAAAGACACGACTATCACCGGTCATGCCTTCGTCTTACGTTTATATCGAGTCAACGTCGCTTTACTTGTGCCAGTCATACGCTCAACTTCCGAGTAGCTATTCGTCTCTAGTAACGACATAGCATGGTCGAGTTGCTTCTTTGAGTACGTTGGTTTGCGTCCTTCTCGGGAGCCTTCCTTCTGCTTTGCTATCGCCTTGCCTTCCGCCAACTTCTCCACGATCATATCTCGTTCGAATTCAGCAAAGCCGCTTAATATCGTCAGCTTTTTTTCATCCTCCACAAAATATCACTATTCTGCTGAAGTATTATAATCAACTTCTGTATTTTTTAGTCCTTCTATTACTGTATTTATTCGTCTCGATAAGTCTTTTATTTCATCTAATGTAAGTTCATTTTCCGCTTCTTTTAGGTTAAACTCACTTAAACTCTTTGTTATACCTTCAACATAACCAATGAAAACTTTATCATGATTAATTAAAATTTCTCCTATAGCAACATCTACAATAATATTCTCTATTTTACCTAAGTTATTGAAATCGTCTACAATTCGTGCTATTGCATGTCTATGTCCTCTATTTTGAGATAAAAACTCTTTATATACCTCTTCAATTGTTTCAAATAACTCGTTGTATGTCCAATCTTCCATTTAAAATCTCCCCATTACTTATTAATTTGGTTTTAGTCTTTCTCCGTTATTATGGATTACCTCTAATTCAATGTTATTATACTTTTTTGCAAACTCTCCTATTACATGGTTACAACTAACGCACGTATCTAGCTCTGTAAATAGCTTAATCCTTCCTGTCGCCTCGGTATTATCTCCAAGCTGAGAAGCAATATCATTTAATATTTTATACTCAGTATCAGAATCTCTTAAATACATACTTCCTTTTCGGTCTGGTGCTTCTATGGCCTTAAACGTGGGATTTTGGGGTTGTAAAGAGATATTAGGAACTCTTTCTTTTATACTATCTGTAAGCTGATCTATGCTGCTTTGAGCAAAAAACTCTGATTTATCAATACCATTAACATCAACTTCTGCTAAAGCGAAGTTTCCAGATTTTTTATACCCACTGGTCAAATTCCCTCTTAACTCCTTCACTCTATCAATTATATATGCTTCTGCTCCTGAATCAATTTGTCTAGTAGGATATACTTTCCCCATACCCTTTGGTATCACTTCACCAGTTTTCGATGGTGGATTACCAGCTGCTACAATTGATTTCTCATTTACCATCTTCTTTACAGAATTAGCAAAAGGTACTGCCAATGAAAATAAGGGATCCAGTAGCCCCTGCAGCAATATTTAGACCTAACTCTGATGCATTCTGTTTCCAGTTAGTGTCTTCTGGATTTAGTAACTCCCGACCTCCAATTTCTCCAATGGACACAATACCACCAATGGATGCACCCTCTTTAGCGAATTGCCCTAAATTGCGTGCAGAGATCCCGGTTGTAAGTCCTCTCGCACCTAAAGATGTACCTCTAATAGCTTTAACAGCACCAACACCGGGTATTAAATAGCCTAGGGAATCAGCTATAAGATCAGTTCCTCCCCCTTCACCGAACTCACGTTCAGTCTCTGAAAAATGCTCCTCTCCTGTTCCAGCCTTGTGCAATTCTGAAGGTAGACCTAAAAGAGATGTATTAGCTGTCCGATGGGTAAATCGCTGTACCTTGACAAAATCGTCCGTCTGTCTTTGACCAACATCATTCGCTCTTTCTAGCATAGCTTCTCCGAATGACTTATCATCGAATGGATTTATTGCTGCTACAGATTTTAACGTACCTATTCCTAGATCATAGAAGTCTTGAAAAATATTGCTGTTCTTTTGGATATTTATTTTTTTTGTACAATCCCACTGCTCTCTGGTCTTGCACAGGATAAGACAAGCATATCTGCACCCACAAAAGGATTGTTTATGTGAATCAAAACATCAAATTTCATTTCACCTATTTATCATTATTATTTTGACAAATCAAGCATTAAAACAGAACGCCTAGACGACACAAACTTTATGAGCTATGTAAGACATTTTCATTTTGTGCAAAGCATAAATTTCACAAAAAAAGCACCTAATGCCCTAAAAGGACATCAAGTGCTTATAAATAATTTCATCATCAAACTTCGCAAATTACTACTCGGAGTATGGGTTATAATCTATCTCAACCTTACTAAGACCATCTAGTACTTTCTCTATCCTATTAGTCAAGTCTGCTATTTCTTCATGTGTCAGTTCACTTATAGCTTCTAAATCTTCAAACCTACTCAATCTCTTTGTTATCCCTTCAACATAACCACTAAAGACCTTGTTTTTAGTTAACAATATTTCACCTATAGCAGTATCAACAATAAAGTCTTCTATTTTTCCAAGATTTATATAATCATTAACAGTTCTTGCTATTGCATACTCATGTCCTCTATTTAATTTTAAATAATCATTGTAGTCTTCATTAATAGCCTCAAATATTTCATTATATTCCCAGTCTTCCAAGATATCACTCCTCTTTTATGGTTTAAGTCTTTCATCGTTATTGTGAATAATTTCTAATTCGATATTCTTATATTTATTAGCAAATTCAGCTATTACTTTGCTACAACTGTCACACGTATCTAGTTCTGTGAATAACTTAACTTTACCAGTAGCATTTACATTATCACCCAGTTTTAAAGCAATTTCATTCAAAATCTTATATTCAGTATCAGAATCTCGCATAAAAGGTTTTCCATCTTTACCAGGTGCTAAAGATGCCTCAAAAATTGGCTCATTTGGTTTTAATGAAATTTCAGGAACTTTTTCTTCTAAATCTCCTTTAAATTCATCTATTTTACTTGAAGCAAAAAACTCCTTTATATTTAAACTATTAACTTCCACCTCTGCAAGAGCAAAATTACCAGACTTCTTATATTTACTCGATAATTTCCCTCTTAGTTCCTTCACTGGAACTTTACTTCCTTGACATACTTGAACTTGTTGGACAGCTAGGTTGTAAAAGATGTCATATAGCTTTCGATTACCTTGCTTTGTTTTCTTCATCTTCTCTTTACCGCCCGATCCCATTCTGATAGGGGCTATTCCCGCATATCTTGCGAGTTTATCAGAGTTTGCGAACCGATGAATGTCACCAATCTCTGCAATTAAAGCGGATGACGTAACCGTGTTATTACTTTTTCTCTTAATAAATCGAAGTTATTCGGCACTGGGTAGCCCCTCAAAAAAAAGAAACCTTGCTAGCATAATGCCATTCAAGGTTTTTTATCATTTACTCAACAGTACTATTTATCTTTTCTGCCCACAATTCTATTATCTTCTTTAACTCATTTGTTTCAATTACACATTCATCTTCTTCCTCACTATAGTTATCAAGTATTTTTGTTATATCTTGATTAATCTCCAATGTACAATTATTTCCTGTACATTCCTCATAATTTGACTCGCCTCTTATTACTTTGTTTATTAATTTTAACCATGGTTGACTGTTGCTTTGAACATCGCCCATTAGAAGTATTGCTACTGCGGAAATAGCATCTGGAACCTCCACTTCAATACCTCTTTCGTTTTCCCTAAACTTGATTTCATATTTCATATTTGTACACTTCCTTAATAGATTGGGTAAGCAGTTTTAATTTTTCCTTCAGGGTCTAACCTCATTTGGATTTTCATACCATTAGGTAAAATACCTTCATATAAATTATCCTTTATCACTCTTCTATTACTGTAAGCCTGTTTTATCGCATCTGTAACTTGAACTCTATTCCAATCACTCGGAAAAAGTGTTGAAGGCACCTTTTTATTTTTCCCTTCAATTTCAACTATTGCACGGTATACCGCATATTTATTAGGAGGGTCCGTTATCTCGAGTATTTTTCCACCCATCATACTTTCATGATGATAACCTACAGCTTTAATGTAGTTAAACGAAGAGGCTTATTTTTATAATCTAACAATATGTTTTTTTCATTATCATTAATCACAAAACAATGGTCTTTCATATCAAATAAGTTAGTTTGAATACTTTTGGTTTGTTTAGAGAGAATTAAAACCAGTTAAAAAATCCCCCCTATCCAAAACCGTTCTGAAGTTTTCTTTTATTTTAATATTAGAACCATCAGAATGTTTTAATTCTTATATTATGCACTGTTGTAACCAATCCTTTATAGATATCGTTATTCTGCTGAAGGATTATATTCAACCTCTATATTTTTTAGTCCCTCAACCACTTTATTTATTCGATCTTGTAAGTCTTTAATTTCTTCTAATGTTAATGAACCTACTACTTCTTGTTGATTGAACATGCTTAACCTTTTTGTTATTCCTTCAATATGTCCAATAAAAGCTTTATCATGGCTAATTGTAATTTCTCCAATAGCGGTATCAACTATAAGATCTTCTATCTTACCTAAGTTATCAAATTCATCTGCTAATTTTGCGATAGCATACCTATTTCCCCTATTTTCATCTAACAATTCTTCATACGTCTCTTGAATTGCATCAAATAATTCATTATACTCCCAGTCTTTCATTAGTTCTCCTCCAACAAATTAAGTTTAAGGAATAGTTCTCCATAATAATAATGTTACGATTAATGCTACATTCTTTTCCTTATAATTCATTCAATAGAGAAGCTAATTAGTCCTTGTTCCAACTAACCTGTCCGTTAGCTCAATATGAAAAATAGACTTCTCCTTATTGAAGTAAGCACTCGCCTAATTATCGTTCCACTCCACCAAACCAGGCATTAACATGATATTCCGTAAGGGTAACTACCATCTTGAGCTCTCGATTCTCAAACAATTCATTTTTTTATTGTCACAATCAATTATCAGCCCTCTTTAAAAAAAAAGTAAAAACCTTGAAAGGCATAAAGCCAATCAAGGTTCATTCAATTTGGATTTGAAAAGGATACTTCACTTATTCTCTATCAGCCATGTGAGATTCAACAGCCTCATCTAAACTCATTGCTTTTTCAAAATCGTCATCTACAAGTATAAGTAAAGGACCCTCTAAAATATCGCCTTCTGACGTTCTAACTTCAAAAGTGGCGGCCCAATATTTTGGGGAAATTTTAGAAACTTCAACTTCAATTAGTTCTAACTTGAAGTTGTGATTCTTATCTTTATTTACATATTCAAGTGCAAGTTGTTCTGCTCTTTCTCTAGATAACTTCATTATCGAATACCTCCATATTGTGTTATATACAAGTTTGCATGTAGTTGCTCAGCTTCGTTTAAATAATTCTATCTTTTGGGGTTATTTGATAACATATCATAAACAAATTGCTTAGGAGCATTGAATCTTGTTAAATCATTTATTGGAACTGATCCGCTTGTACGAGGCAACTTTGAATAAGCCTCTTTCCCAATTTGTTTATATTGGATATAGTGTGACAATTCATGCCAAACTTCATATTGTGTGGGGTTACTTTTCAATACCAGTTCCCCAGTATTATAGTTAAAGCCTCCTCCTTTTCCTGGTGGCAAAAACTCATCTCCTACCTTGAGACTGCACATCAGTTTTGGATTTTCTAAAGGATTCATACATCTCTTCTGCTTTATCAAGTTGCTTTAGATATTCATCAATGGAAAGTTCCATAGTGTGTATTGTATTATAGAAAAACAGAATCCCATTGGAACAAGTGACACTCGTTCCAACGGATTCTATATGAATAGTTTATTGTAAACCAAGATGTGAAAAATATCAGCATATAATACAATTAAGAATCACGTGGTTTATTGAAAAACATAGCTTGCTTTCTATCTGACACACCTTCAGTAGTAGGGTCAGAAACAATACCAAGTAACCCTAGAATTGCTAGTACTGTGTTAAACAAATCTGTCGCTTGCTCATTGTAAATGGTTTTATCAATTCCCAAAAAAGATGCTACCTGCTGGGCAAGTGTTTTCTCTATTATATTGCTTATTATTTAATATAATTTGACCTATGCTTGTCCCTTTAACACCGAGAACTACACCAACAAATCCTATGCTGTTAGTAAAAATTAAGTTCCAATCAACATATAAGCTTTATCGTAATTGCAAATTGAATAATATAAGGAAATCTCTTCAAATTTTGCTGCATCCTAATATGAACCTGTTGCTCCAATTCCTAATTCTAAATCTTTTAATAATGGGTGACTATTATCGCAAGAAATTTCTCCCCAACTCGCAATATCTTTGAGCTTCAATAACTTAGTATGATAACTTACTATAAGGAAATAGTCTTTAGACATATAAATTTTCAACCCACCAACTTCCGAAGAATGTATTCCATATATAAATTCTCCAGGGGATAAGCCAACAACACCAATCACAATATGTTCCAGTCCTAAAGACCTTCTAACTAATATCTTAAAGCCAACTGTGACTGAACAGCTCTGCTCTTAGAGTCAAGTAAAATGTCTAACAAAATCTCACTCTCTCTAACTCTAAAAATTTATCAAACCTATTTACTAAATCTTGCGTCGTAGTCGGGACATCTTGAGGCATATAATTCACGAAACTCACCATATCTTCTGGATAGTGATGATTTCCATAAAACTCTGCAATTTTATTTAGTAATTCGTTTTCTTCTTTACATCTTTCCTTTATTTCAGATAAACAAATAAATCTGAGTTTTCTATTCTCCTCTAATAATAGTGTGCTTTCTCCATCTAAATGGGGAAAATAATTAGTTTTTATTTCTACCATTACTTTATCTAAATCTTCATCAGATACTCCCCATGCTAGTTCACTGACAATCATAGTTTCATCACCATTTTCCATCAACTCTATAGCATAGTCTGATATAACGTCTTTACTAAAATAATTTTCTTTGACACCTACAAAAATAGTTTTCCAATCATAATTAATATGTTTATTTTTTAAATCTTTTAAGTTCATATTATTCACGTCCTACTTTTTTGGAATTTGATTTGGTTTACCCGTTATAATACCGTTTTCAATGAACCTCCTGTGGCTCACATCACCATTTGGCTCAATAATCCATTCAAAAACTCCTTTTTTGCCATTATTACTACCTGTTATTTGATATAAATCTCTTTTAATATCGTCCCCTCCTACTAATGAAAACTCCTCCGCAAATCCCGAATAATTATCAACAACATCAGCAAAACCATGTTCCTTTACTACATGAGGGAACTCTTTTTCTATAAAGGGTTTTCCTTTTTCGTCTCTTCCCCAAACTGGGTTTACTTTATCAATCTTTTTACCACTTCCAACTCGTTTTCCATCTATAACAGGACCTTTAAGTTCTTCAATTACTTTAGAAGTAGCTCCACTGGGTTGCTGTCCAGCATTATTCGTGCCCTTATATGTTCCTTCATCAGTATTCCTTATACTTTCATTAATATTTTTCCCATCATCTATTACTTTACTATCCCCCGCAGCATTCCCAGGTTTCTTAACCGGTGACGTAGTTGCTGCCAATCTAAGTCCAATTATGCTTCCTACAAATTCAAAGCTATTTTGCCAATGTTCTTTGGACAAAGGATCATCTGGTAAGATTGCTTCTTTAACCATTCCACTCAAACCAAATGTAGCATAATTTAAAAAGTCTAATTTTGAGTCAAACATCCTGGCACTTCTATCATTGGATCCTGACACAATTCCATCTGAAATACCAAAAGTCCAATAGTTAATAAAATCATACGGAGAATCTAGTGCTTTTTCACGGCGTATCCGTACACCATCCCAAAAGTCTTGAGCAATTCCTTTGAAACTATGGAAGGATTTCACAAATATGTTTTGATCAATATCTTCTTGTTCCGTTCCATTTAGCTCAGGTTTAAGACAGGATAAGACAAGCATATCTGTACCCACAAAAGGATTGTGTATCTCAATCAAACCACCATAGCCAAATCGTATGGGACCATTACCAGCTATAAATGCCTGGAGCATAGTCGTCAACTGATTTTCTCTATTCACTATGGAAGAAAGTACAGCAACAGGAGATGTACGAGATGCCAATTCTGTCGTCAACTGATTTTTAGCTGTCAATGCTCCCCAGTTATCTGCTTGGAAATGAACATCCGTTAGCCCACTTTTAAACATCCCTTCTATATCAGAGAGCCATGTTTCCATTGTCCGAATATCCTGTTCCATGGTGTTTAAAGCAGTCGTCTGTGTTGCATCAAATTCATACAGCTGCGAGAGGGTATCATCACGTTTTCTCTTAGAACTAATAACCCCCTCCTGCACTGCACTATCATCTAGATGGGGCAGTGCTACAATGTCACTCACCTGATCCATGATGCTATTTGTTTCGTCTGTTAGACTAGCGGTAAGTTGGCCAATAAGTGTCAATCCCTGCTCCAGTTCGCCCTCTAAAAACTCTTCTAATATGTAACCTGATAGGTCTGGTTCGAGAGAGTTAAGCGCTTTGCCAATTTGATAAAGCACTTGTTGAGCATCGTAGGAAAACAATTGAAAAAACTGAAGAAATGGCAAATGACATTCCTCATAAAAGGAGCGAATGGCACCTCCTCCTTCTCCTTTTAATTGTTCCTCCATCTGAACTAGTCCTTCGACTCCTCGTTGGATTGTTTGTATTTCAGTATTTAATCTTTCTAACATTGTAATGTTTCGCTGAAGCCCATCTTGTAATAAATCTACATCCAATACCTTCATAGGATTGTCCTCATCACATGTTTAGAAAAACTCATTTCACTATAACCTTTAGTATACAATAATGCCCCATAGGTGAACATTCTTCTCCCCCTCTAGCAAACTACCAATAGTTATAATATTCCATTTTTACACGAAGAGGTAAAGAGATTATCTACAATAACCATAAAAATAAACCTTACGTATTAGTATGTATAAAACCCCCTGATACTCTTTTACTACTGACCAAGAAAATAAACGGTTGAATAGCTAGTGGCGAATATAACATTTCATTACTAAATCTTCTTTGATTGAGGGTACTTTCTACTTAAGATGTCGGGTCTAATGAATATATATCGTTATAGGCATAGAGAGTGTAGTTTTAGGAAGCCCATTCTAAGTATTTAAGCAATAAGCCATCTTTAACCATTAGTTATTACCGTACTGTAGCAACCTGTTTTATCCAACGAGTAATACTGACCACCTGTTTATTCTTTTGTCCGCATAATTAATTTTTAAGTGGCTCAATAGCTCAGTTAACAAATGGTTCCCTATTGGGTTGCGATATACAAATAAAAAAACAATTAGCTGTTACTATCTCTTTCTTCTATGAATTCTAAAAACGAATCTTGCAGTTCTCCTTCTGTATCAATAGAATCGAGAAGTAATTTAGGTTCTATCGAACAATCTTTTAAAGTCGAACTTCCATCAATTACTCCTAGCATGTTTGAAATAGTATCAATCATAGTTTGTTCAATTATCTTCATTAATGTAACTTTATTTTCGTCATTTAAACTATCGTAAAAACCAATAGCTTTTTTCCAATAATCATCTGTTTTAGAAGTAACATTCGTAGTTTCATACAAGTCTTTGTATATTTCAAGATTTTCTTTAATGATAGACTCATAAAGTGATTTAACAAAAATATCATTCATTTTATTTCCTCATTTCTGGATACATTTTTTGTGTATCCTTTTTATATAAATAAAAACACATCCACATGGATGTGCAGTTTTTGATATTAATTTTCATTAAGTGGTAATCTAAATTCTTTGTAGTTTGTATTAGGATTTAAACAGTAAACCCTATTAGCAGTTATAGTCCAAATAGCGAATTCCTTTACGTCATAACCGTAAACTTCCTGGTTTTGTGTATCTGTAATTAATGTAGTTAAACGAAGAGGCTTATTTTTATAATCTAACAATATGTTTTTTTCATTATCATTAATCACAAAACAATGGTCTTTCATATCAAATAAGTTAGTTTGAATACTTGAAATAATTTCCCACTCTTTATCATTTTTTACACTAAGAATATAATCAAACATTTAAAAACCCTCCCTCTTCCCTCCACAATTCGTCAAAATAGAGAGAAAATCCTTCTAGGCACTTCTGTGTTTACTTTGATGCAATACTATCATACCTCTCCAAGAGAATGGAATCTCATTAGAAAAATAGGTTTGATTTTATATTATGAATACCCTCTATGATTTTTCCAAGTTAAATCAAACTCTAAATCTATATCCAATACCTAGCACCATTCAATAAAATCATACATTATCATCGTAAAACAAACATTGAATTTTTGAATAGAAACCCAAATACCTATTCTCCCATCTCCCAAGTCTTGTTGACGTATTTTTCAATCGCCACTCAAGTACCACTTAGTATTAAGATGGTGTTTCTCTTCTATCATTAGCTTAAGTCCACTAATATTTGTATAACCCTGTAAGTAAATATCTCTTCTTAATTGCACCGTATAGCCTAATTATTTGTAGGATTCTTTCGGTCTTTAATTAATTTCATTCCATTCATAAATTCTTTTAAAGACTCTTTATCCTTCATCAGTCTACTCAAGTATAACAAAACATCAAATTCTTCTGGATCAGCATCATAATAAATCATACCTGGATCAATATAAGGTTTATAAATTATGTTACAAATCTCTTTACCTTCTATAGTTACATTAAAACATCTTTCTAAACTAGAAACATATTCATTTTTACAGACTATGTTGTCAGGACGAGTCAAAAATGAATGATTATTATAGAAAAAATTTAACTCTTCATTTTCTGCATATATACCAACCACCTGACCATCCTCACTTACCCCTCCTACACCCTGTCTTTCTCTATGTCTATCCTGATCTTCGATGATTGAATAATTGTTATGCTCGATTATAATGTACGACTCCCACTTCGAATAATTTTCCAATGTTATCATAAAACAGTGGCCCCCTATTAACGAATGATGTTATTCTTGCTTTTTAAGTTCTCTATAATATTCAAAAATCCCCACAGGAATTAGCAAAGTAAAATATATTATATTAATTTGAGTAGAAGGATTATATGGTAGTATAAAAATAAAGTAGCAAATAATAATGCCCGTTATATTATTATAAATAATTACAGAGTTGGACTTTGTAATAGCCTTGTTAGACTAGCGGTAAGTTGGACAATAAGTGTCAATTCCTGCTCCGCACATATTGCTTTCCTTAAATTTTACTCATTGTTCATACTTTTATTTCGCAACCATATCCTAGCTTCTTCATCCGTTAGAATTATTGGATGTTCTGGGCTTCCTATATTGATACTTTTTATAAAAGCCTCTTCTATTCCACGAATTCCAGTTAATATTGCTCCGTTTAACAATACACTTTCAAATGTTGCTAATCGTATATCCGCGTTTAAAAAAACTGCATTACGAAAATCAGTTTCGTCAAAAAGTCCAGCTACCAAATTAGCGTCTGATAGATCAGCTTTAATAAATACTGTTTGAATACATTCACTATCCGCAAGTCTAGAAGCCTTAATATTGGCATTTGTGAAATCTACATACGAGACATTAGATTTACCAAAATCTGCTCCCTCTAAATTTGCAGATATAAAAGTTGATGAACATAATAAAGATGATGAGAGATTCTTGTTATTTAAATCCATGCCATCAAAGATGCAATCTGTTATATTTGCTTGGTCTAGCGGGTAATGGGACAAATTCAATTTCCGTAAATCAATTTTATCAATACCCAGTTTCTCTCCCTGTTCTCCAAGAGTTTCAATCCAAAGTCGGTGTGATTCTAATAGAATAGTAATTTCTTTTATATCAGTTTTCATACTTTACCCTCTCTAGAAGATTTCTGACCCACAATCTAACTCTCTCTATATTAAAGATATATAACACTCGATAATAATAGTAACTAGACTTGATTCAATATGTAGTTGTTTAGTCGACCATCCTATCATAAAAACCATGAGAAAGTTCCCCCATGTTTTAAACTTAGTTATATTTTCTTAAGTTTCATATCATATTTATCTTCTACTGCTACACCCATCGATTTGAATATTACTTTAATAAACGTTTCCCCATCAGCTGTTGCAAAATAATTAGCTAGATTAGTTACTTTTGGACTTATTGTCTCGCCCCATGGCGGTTTTTTTGATATATCAACAATATCCCATACAATATGTTCTGGCGAGAGCTTTGATAATTGCTTTTCAATTTCAATTAAATTAGTTCTTGCAACCTTGACATCATTCCAACTTAATTTGTTATGATATAAATCATTCATCAATAATGGGTATTTCGTTCCCCATCCATCTTTCTCTAGATTATATGAGATTGTCGAAAAGAAGGTATGTACAAAATCGCTTTGCCCTAATTCGTAATAAAAACAATCTACTAATATACCTACTGCCATCTAAATTACACCTCTAATCCATTTTATAAATAATTTTTGATACACCATTTGTTCTTTCATTTATTACTTATTTAACATCCCGTTAAATATTTCTTGAAATAGTTTGTTATTTACACCAGCTTAATGGACAGTGCTTGATGCGTGGGCGAAACACATCAGATTAATCAAAAACTATATATACATTGCTTTCATTATTTCTTGGCTTGTTCTAAAAACTGTGTAATCTGACGTAAAGCTTCATTTATGGATATTTATATACAATCAAGTGCTTTAATTTTATGAACTTTCTAGATCATCTAAAAAAATAAGATAAACTTTTAAAGAGTCTATCTTACAAGGCTTTTTTTATTTCTGTTAATTTTTATGAATTCACTTTTTGTTGAATTAATTCCAAAGCTTTTTCTATATCCTTATCTTTTAGAACAAATTCGGGTGTCCATTTGATATAAATATCGGGTTTTATACCTGTACCAAAAGTTGAGTGATAAGTCGACTGGCTTTTTAATTTAGATATCGGATATGAAAGTGCATATTTATTTTCCCATTCCATCATTACTAAATCACTATAATCATTAATCCCCATAGTAGATCGGC
This sequence comes from Psychrobacillus sp. FSL W7-1493, assembly GCF_038004905.1. Classification (NCBI taxonomy): domain Bacteria; kingdom Bacillati; phylum Bacillota; class Bacilli; order Caryophanales; family Bacillaceae; genus Psychrobacillus; species Psychrobacillus sp. FSL W7-1493. The sequence continues at coordinate 2,437,846 of NZ_JBBOSB010000001.1, forward strand.
CAACTGTGGTAACTTTTGACGACTCAGCACATACTTCAATAAAAGATTCTGCAGCACTAGCCGTATATTCGTCCATTAATATAATCACTTTCTCAGGTTTAGAAGTTCCCTTAAAGTCCTTTTGCAAAGTTTCAAGGATTTGAGAAAAGTCCACTTCTACAAAACCTTTGCCTGTATTATGTTTAAAAATATTTTCTGCAAAATCAAGCATCTTTTTTGTGTTAGAATCCACTTCTAAATGACGAACTTGATTACAAATTTTAAGAAATAGATCAGCATTTCGTTCGGTACAATTGAAAAGTCTTGGTTGCAATTCTGTATTTGGTTTTTCACCAACCGCAAACATAATGGGTTCTAGAGGAGACAACAAGGTGGCATTTCCCCCTCCATTCCCCCGTAAATCTACGATTAAATTTTTGTTTTTTTTAATATCTTCGATTGAACCTTTTAATAAATTTTCTACTTTTTGCTGTTCCGTTAAATTAGAAATTTTTATATAGTATATATTTTCTTCCATTAGATAGTTTTCAAAAATTGCTTCTGTTTTTTGAATATCATATTTTTCTAATGTAAAAGTTTTAATTTCATTTTGACCATTTACATATTCTATAGATTTAGCATAATTTAATAGAGTTTCCCATTGTTGGCGTTCTTTAATGGACCCTCGAAGAATTTTTTCTTCAGATTCACTTGTTTCTTTGATTGTTTTACCATCAATTGAAATAATTTTATCGCCTATTTTCAAACTTTTTTCTTCTATATTTGTAATTACATATAATGCATCATCATACCATTTTACTCGAAAACCACATGTTTTATTATGTGATGTATACGCTTGATTGACAGTAAAATAAATATGTTTATCATTGAAATCTAATAAGTATTCATTAACCAATTGACTAAATGTCATATCATCTAGTGTATTTTCTTTTTCTAAGAGTTCTATTTTGTTTAAATACTTATCAGGTCGATCCCAGCCTTCCTTATCCACACATCCAGCATAATCATGATTGGTAATTGTAATTATCTCGTTAAAGATTTCTTTAAACATTATTAGCCCCCCTTTACTTTAAGTTACATTTTACCATATATTACATAATTTATTACTCACCTGTATTCTATAGACCTAAAGATAAGAAAACACACAATTCTCGATAAAATTGCACCCTATTTTAAAAATAATTATAATTAACCTATTACTGGAAATACATAGATTATATTCTCTAATTCTTTTATTAAATTTATTAAATGTGATTGATCTGATACAAATTCGAAGCTTAGTACTGCACCACTTCCTGCTGGATAACAAGTCTCTCCAGACCAGACTATGTGACCTAACTTATCCATTTCACCTTCAAAATGTATAAAACTATCTAAATTTTTCAGTATCGCTTTACCTGTTAAATATCGATTCATTGATTTCAATTCATTAACAAAATCCCTTATTTCATCTGTTCTTAAACTGGCTGTAAAATTGACATAATACCCTGGAATTTCGACTTTCACATTTGAAATAACCCAGTTTACATCCCAATAACTTGAACTATTTGGATATTCACGAGTCAAGACATCTATTTCTACTTTAGTTTTTTCACCTAACAGATGGAACTTCATTTTTAACACCTCATACTTTTAAACTTTTAACTCTGTTTTTATCAAACTAACACACTCAATTATTTTAATTTCGTCTAATATACTTAAAATTCTTTCACTAGAAAATAACACTCGAATAAAAGGTGGTGAACAAATAGTTTTATTACTATTGTCTAAACCCTGTCATTTAGTTTATCGTCTGTTTTAGACATCTATATAAGAGGGTACTTTTTAATAATTTTTCCATGCCAGGGTAATCGCCCTTACCTGTTTTAAAAAAATGAATAATATGATATAGAGTTCTGTAGCTCTTATCCTCATTTTTGATAGATCGAAGAAAATGTGAACCACTATATAGACAAGGATGCATATTTATGAAAAATAACGAGCAAAATAATCAAAATCAAGTACCCGTAGATGTTTTAGTAGCCAAACTAGCTCTTTTTGGGGCGACCCTTACTACGAAAGGTGATGGCATAGCAGCATTAGCAGCAGGTATCGCTCTTCAAGAATTGGAAAAGTCAAAAAGCCAAAATTCAACCGATTAAAACAGTCAATCAGCACAACTTGAGCAAATGCAAAAACAACTTAATGAATTAACAAGAAAGTTAGATAAAATTGAGCGAAGTAAGAGATAGTACCCCAGTCTCTTACTATTTTTATTTATGAAACCAATGAAACGACACTTTTATGTAAAACATATTAATGTAATTTCGCTTCATACTGTGTTAGTCTTGAAACTCACTAAAATTCATCTTGGAAACCATTCGACTTCTATTAGTCACTTCCACTATAAGGAAGGAGACATTTATATGTCAGATGAAACTCTAATAACAACACTGAAAACTCTTTGTGAGTTCAATAAAGTTCAAATTACACAGACGTTTAGTTCAAAATCAAAACAAGTAGCGAAAGTTCGTTGCTTAGAAAATACAAATACGTTTGAGATTACTAACCTAACATATAATACTGTCACTTTAATTGATAACCTAGAAGAAGCAGCAGAAATCATACGACTGTTAATGAATGAAAGGCTTGCTATAACCTCTTTTTAAGAGGTTATTTTTTGATTCTATAGTGTCACAAAATCTAGTGACACGTCCTAGGAAAAATCCTTTACTAGCATTGGTTTAAGTCATTTAATGTGTATTTATTTTAATGATTTAATTGGTACAATTAGTTAAAGGAAATAGCTTATTGGAAAGAGGGTGTTTTCATGGCAGAACGTTTTGTTCATCATTTGTGCATACAAACGAATACATATGAAGAAACATTAAAGTTTTATACGGAAGGGCTAGGTTTCAAGCTAGTACAAGAATCACCCAATTTTCTTGGGCGTAGCTTTAACACTTGGATACAATTAGGAAATTTTTATATTGAACTGCAAACTGGAAAGCAAGATGAAATACTTAGTGATGGAAACACCAATTCACAAGGTCTAGTTCATTTTTGTTTATGGGTTGAAGATTTGCATGCAGAAGTCTCTCGTCTAAGGGAAATAGGCACCGAATTTTTGTTAAAGAACAATGATTACATATACCATGTCGAGAATGGTAGCTTATGCAAACTAAAAGCTCCAGAAGGAACTATTATAGAACTTCGAGATAACAAAGGTATTTAAAAATCTACATGTTTCCAAAAGGAAGCTTGATAATAGATATTTCAATAGCAAGTATCTAATAACTTATAAACTAAACTGATTCTAGTTAGGCCGGATCAAAAATATCGAACTATTTTGGAATTTTACATAAGCCTTATATGCTCGACAAATAGCCATCTACCTTTTTTAGATAGATGGCTAATTATTATTAAAGTTTCACTATAATGCTTATATTGCAAACCTGAATGTTACCAGATTGCAGCTCAAAACTACCTCATAAAAGATAGCCCAAATTAACGGATTCCTAATAAAGGGTATCTCTCTGGAAAACAAAAACAATAAGTTAATTGGCGTATAGCGTTACTCACCTACCATACCGTCCTTATCATTATCATGCATGTATGGGTATAACCAATGATCACTCGTGATTGGCATACTAAAACCTGCTGCTTTAGCTTCTTTAATCGTCACCTGTCCATTACCGTTTGTATCCACACTGGAAATATCTTCGTTAGTGTTTGAACTAGTAGGAGCAGGAGGCTTATTACCCGTTAAACCGAGGGATGCATTTACTTCATCAGGGTTAACGTTGTCAAATGTATCAACGATTTTGTTACCCATTATCGTATAGGTATACTGATAGCTTGAGGGAATCTGCGTTTCTGTGTTTGGATAAGTGATAATTGCTTCAAAATTAGTAGCTCCACCCGCTTTACGAATGGCATCTTCCATATATGCTTGATCACCATGTCGGTTGAGCGTACTTTCTTGTGGGGTAATATTATATGCATTGGATACCCCTCCGAGAGAATCCGCAATGATATGTCCTTCATCTAAAAATTCACTTTCGACACCCGGCACCTTTGCCTCATCAGAGTAGTATCTACCAGAAGATAATACAGGCTCGGTACTGTCATCTTGGAGAGTGATTTCTTCCGCAAAAACACGTACTAGCTGCCCGTGTTCGTTCGTAAACGCCCAATATTCGCGATCTCCGTACCCAATATCAACGACTACGTTAGATTCCCGATATCCAGACAAATCACCTCCATCTACTTCGATTAGTTTGTACCCTGAAAACAAGTCATCATTTGTTTGGTCAGTAATTTCTTCAATTACTGGTTCCTCAACAATAGTAGGAATAGCTTCTTCTTTTTCACTATTTATATTTGATTCAGCTGTAGGTACGTCTTCTGGAATTGTTTCTACATCTGAAATGGCTGCGTCTTCTACGTCGGTACAACCAACCATTAAAATGCTTATTAGTAGTAAGATTAAATAATTCTTCTTCATTTTAGTATTCTCCTTCTTATTCTGTTCATTATTAGAACAAGTTATAATTATATAGTAATACATATAATTGTCACTACATTCTCTAAATAATGTGGCTTACTCTTTTAACGTTTCAGAAGGCAAAGGACTAGAGAATGTAAGAACTCCTTTAATAAACTGGTTATTATTGCTATATACTTCCTTTCAAGAATCTTCTAAAATGAGTAGTTGAATGGAGATGACCAGAATAAATGAATAAAAAACTAATTTTCAGCGCAACTATTATTTGTGCGCTACTACTAGGTGCTTGTGGTGCAGACAAAAAAACTGAAGATAAAGAAACGCAAGAAACTCAGGATATTGCTGCTCCTAAAGAAAATGAAGTTGAAAAGGAAACAGCGGTAAAAGAAGAGAATGTTTATTTTAAAGATAATGAAGTTAAATTAGTCGACTTAAAAATAAATATTACCGATACTAAAGTAATCCAACCAGGTGAAACAGGAAATGAATATGGAGAAAAACCATTATTTGCTATCTGGTATGATACGACAAATTTGAGTGACAAAGATATAGACCCAATGACGGCATGGATGGTTGTCTTTACTGCTGTACAAGATAACAACCCTAATGCTATTAATGAATTAGATGTTGGCATGTCACCAGATGATAGCTTTTTAGATTCACAATCGGAAACAATTAAGCAAGACGGCACGGTAAAAAATGCAGTTGCATATGAGTTAGATGACTTAGAAACTCCTGTTACTTTAATAGCTAACCAAGGTATACTGGGCGATGAGCTTGGAAGACAGGACTTTAATCTAAAATAATATTAAAATAACCACCTTCCATTACTGGTTGGTGGTTTTTTCAACTCTAAATACGATAAAAGAACATAAGTTAGTAGAAATGAAAATGTAAATTAATAAACTCAACTATTATTCAGTACCCCAAGATTGCTTGTTGCATGCTATCACATTATTTATTATCACAACGTACTAAGCCGTAATTGATAAAAATACTGCACTATTGGGTGTTTTAACTTCATCTTCTCCGACATGTTTAAAATTCGTTTTTTACCAAGTCGTCTGTCTACCAAAGCAAGAACATTCAATAATATATTATTACTCTCTATGCTTTCTTCTATAGAAGTGGATAAAAACTGATTGGCTACAACTACAAAATTTGATTTACTCAATGAGGACTGTGCTGACATAAGCTCCTTTGCGTATTCGGATAATTTTCTACTCCTTGCAATTACTTGTAGACGTTCATCCGGAATCATACCATTACTTTCTTTTCTTACCGCTTCTATTTCCTCATTGCTGATAGGAATTTGGATAGTGGCATCATTCTTAATTTCCTGCTCAGTTAGATACCATTTAATTAAACTTGTTTTATCACTCATATTCAGTACATTCTTTCTATCTACCGTAATATAACAAGTTCCTGATTTGTCAGATAAATAACGATAGCTACTAGCACTGTATTCAATCCTTCCATATAATGCAGGGCAGAGATAGCTCTCCAAGTTTTTCTTCAATTTGCTCCAGCTCATATAATTCTCCTTCATCTTTAAAGTATAAATTTTTATCGAGGCATTAGTTTTATTATTTATAATACAATAACACATTCCTAACTAATACAAGATTTAAGTGTGATTAGCATTCGTAAGGTACGGATAGTAGTGTGTGGGCTAGCAAGGTTTCTAAGTTATTTATGAGATAAAAAAGACATAGATTAGCTGAACTAACCTACGTCTCTTATAGTTTACTCTCATTAATTTAATTACCCTAATGCTGTATTCTTCACAGAGCTTTGGTTCTCTTCCTATACGATAAAAGCAAAGTATAAAATGAATAACAAGCAAAGTACATACATAATTGGATGAACTTCTTTATAGCGCTTTTGTGCGACTAGACATATTGGATATAGAATAAAACCTAATCCAATCCCGATTGCCACACTTGATGTAAGAGGCATCATAATAATTGTTAAAAACGATGGAATGACAATTTCTAATTTAGACCAGTTTATTTTACTGATCTCCATGGCCATTAGGGCACCTACAATGATTAATGCAGCTGCTGTTACTTCGACTGAAATAACGGCAACCAGTGGTGAAAAGAATAACGCAATGACAAAACAAGCTGCTATAACGACAGACGTAAAGCCTGTTCTTCCCCCGACAGCTATACCAGCGGAAGATTCCACACTCGTAGCAGGCGTCGATGTACCTAAAATAGCGCCAATTGCACCAGCAGAAGAATCCGCAAGTAAACCTTTTCCGATATCTGGAATTGTATTACCCTTCATCATTCCTGCCTGACTAGTAAGTGCAATAAGTGCACCAGCTGTATCAAAAAAGGCAACGATTAAAAATGTGAAAATAACTGTCAGTATCTCTGGTGTAAAAATCTCATCTAAATGATAAAACACAACACCAAATGTTGGCTCAATACTTGGTATACTTCCAATGATCGATGAGGGAACTTTAATTAATCCAAAAATCATACCAATAATCGTTGTAATGACCATTCCGTAAAAAATGCCGCCCTTTATTCCACGAACTAACATAACGATCGTTAGAATTAGGCCAATGATGGCTAATACGGTCATCGGTGAAGTTAAATCACCGATGGAAACAAATGTATCTGGATTGCCAGTAATAATTCCTCCATTTTTTAATCCAATAAATGTGATGAAGAATCCAATTCCAGAAGCAATCGCATATTTTAAATCCAAAGGAATGATATTAATAATTTTTTCTCGGATTTTCATTAAACTTAATAGCATAAAAATGATTCCTGCAACAAAGACACCTGTCAAAGCGACTTGCCATTCTACTCCCATTCCAATACAGACAGAAAAAGTAAAAAATGAATTCAAACCCATACTCGGTGCAATTGCGATTGGATAGTTAGCAAGTAGACCAATAAGTAGTGATCCAATGATTGCAGTAAGAGCCGTAGCCGTGAATACAGCCCCACTATCCATCCCAGATTGACTTAGAATAATTGGATTCACGACTAATATGTAAGCGATCGATAGGAAGGTCGTTATCCCTGCGAGTGATTCCTGCTTATAGGAAGTGTTCCGTTCTGTGAATTTAAAAAAGTTTCTCATGTTGTAATCTCCTATTTCCTATAATTAAAAAGTGAAAGGGAATGACTTAGAAGTTAGTTTTCCAACCAATTCATTTTATTATCCATTTGATATAAAAAAAGCTTTGACCACTATTAGGTCAAAGCTTTTCTACAAAAAATGGAATAAAAAACATCATTAATTTCCCATTCCTTGTAGACAAGCTATTTACTGGTAGCTAGTAGAAACTTTCAAGCCGTATTCTTGAAATTATACAAGGTATATCTATTCTTTTAAAAACAATAGGAGAATAATAACAAGATTAATTTAAATGGTCAATAGAATATATTGGGAATTATTTTCACCGCAAAAAATGTAAAAAGATTTAAAATAGTAAAAAGATTAATGGGGTGCAATACTTAGTGAACAACAAACCGCTAGTCTGGTCTCCAGGATATAAGTAAATTACACTTTCACATCAAAATAATATTAATATAACGAATTAATACTATTAAAATATATCTTTTACACAAAAAACAACCGAAAAAAATTTTTAAAAAGTTTAGCTAAAGTTCATATTAGTGATTTATACTGTAAATCGAGGCGTATAGGAGGGACATATTATTCAACCTCAAAAAAGCTATATTTATTTTTTTTGCAAACTTTTGTTATTTTAATATAGTTTTATTGGATTGAGTTAATGTGTTTTCTTATGATCTGTTCTTCAAGTAGTCAGAACCATAGAGAAATCTATCGTCAAATAACATATATAAGAGGAGGAACATAGAATGTTTTTAGCACTAAAAGAAATGAAACATTCCAAAACACGTTTTGCAATGATTGGCACAATCATTATGCTAATTGCATGGCTTGTTTTTATTTTATCGGGCTTAGGTAATGGATTATCCACATTAGCTGCTGCAACGATGAAAAATATCGATGGAGATCTTTTCATATATGAAGAGGGCTCTGAGGGAACGATGATGAAAACGAAGGTGTCTGGAGCAATCGCAGAAGACATTGAGGGTAAATACGGTGTTAAGGAAGCTGCAAAATTTGGACAATCTACAATTATTATTCAAAATGAAGCTACCTCCAACACTAAAGAAAAACATGATGTTGCCTTTATCGGGGTTGATCCTGGCAAATTTATCGAACCAAAAGTTGTAGAAGGTAAGCAATTAGATCCAAATGATCCATTCGGTGTACTAATTGATGAATCTCTACAGAAAAAAGGATATGAAATTGGCGATACGATTGTAGTAACTAGTTCAGACATCAAATTAAACATAGTAGGATTTACAACTGGCGAAACATTTAACCATTTACCTACAGTCTTTGTTGATGTTGCAACTTGGCAATCTTATGCCTTTGCAGCACCTGGTTCCAATAATGGTTTAGAAGATCCTGTAACGATGATTGCTTTACAAGGAACTTCAATGGAAGCTGACCAGATCGCTAATGACTATGACTTAATTGAAACGTTCACGAAATCAGAAGCGGTAATGGGAATGCCTGGTTATAAAGAAGAAAGTGCCACTATTTACATGATGCTTGCCTTCTTATTTGCCATCTCTGCAGTTATTATTGCTGTATTCTTCTATGTATTCATTTTACAAAAAACGCAGCAGTTCGGTGTTATGAAAGCAATTGGTGCTTCAAACCGATTTATTAAAAATTCAATCGTCACACAAGTATTTGTTTTATCGTTAGTTAGCATTATCGCGGGTATCGGATTGACTTATTTGACAGCATTAGTCTTCCCAGAAGACATGCCATTCAACTTAGATTTTAATATGGTATTGATCTATGGAGCAGTTCTTTTAATTGTTTCTGTTTTAGGTTCCGTTATTTCCGCACGTCAAGTAACGAAAATCGATCCATTAACAGCGATTGGGAGAGTGGAATAAATGACAGGTTTAGTATTAAACAATGTAACAAAATCATTTAAAGAAGGCGATTCAACTGTTGACGCTTTAAAAAATGTTTCGTTAACAGTTGCACCTGGTGACTTCATCGCCATTATCGGCCCTTCTGGTTCAGGGAAAAGTACATTATTATCTATTGCCGGTGCTCTACTTCAGCCTACTAAAGGGGAAGTATTAGTAGGTGGTACAAACGTTGGTAACATGAAAGAAAAAGATCTTTCAGCATTCCGCCTAACGGATATAGGTTTCATCTTACAAACATCGAACTTAATTCCGTATTTAAACGTGCTCGATCAGTTGCTACTTGTTTGTAAAATGAAAGGAAAGGTAACTCCAGCAGAAAAAGCATTTGCTAAAGAGTTGCTAAACGACCTAGGATTAGGTTCAAAATTATCCAAGTTTCCAAACGAATTATCTGGTGGGGAACGCCAACGTGTAGCAATTGCCCGCTCGTTTGTTAACAACTCAAACATCATCCTGGCAGATGAACCGACAGCGAGCTTAGACTCTAACCGCGCATTTGAAGTAGTAAAACAAATTCGCAAAGAGGTCAAAGAACGTAATAAGGCTGCTGTAATGGTAACGCATGATGAGCGTATGCTAGAGTTTTGTGACAAAGTGTACCGTATGGAAGATGGCGTGTTAACACTAGAAGGTTAAATTTTAGTTTATAACTAATCTCTATGTAGTAGATTCATTGACTATAAAGAGATTCTCTATACAGCTAATTGGCTGGCTTAAGTTCTGCATTATGGAGCTTAAGCCAGTTTTTTGTTTCAAGTAAACTATATGCTTCTGCTGTACGCCATATAAAACACCCCGAAAATGTTAGTTTCAAGTCTAACATTTACGGGGTGTTTCAAAATAAACGGACTTTGCTTAATCTTAAGAACTCTTCATACTACAAGTTGGTTCCATTCGATTCGATGACTTTCTTGTACCAATAATAGCTATTCTTCTTAATGCGCTTTAAATCATGTTCTCCCTCTTCATGCTGATTTACATAAACTAACCCGTAACGTTTTTGGAAGCCGTTTAGCCAACTTAACAAATCTGTGAAGGACCAAATGCAATAACCTAGAACATCGGAGCCATCGGAAACTGCCTCCTGAATGGCAATAATATGAGAACGCAAATATTCAATCCGATAATCATCTTGAATCACTTCTTCCGCTTCTACCTTATCGTATTCTCCTAACCCATTTTCACTTATCAGAATAGGAAGACCATAACGATTAGTCATTCTACGTAGGGCAATTCTCAGCCCTTCCGGATCAATATTCCAATCCCAGTTAGTGCGTTCTAAGTTTGGATTGGCAATTGTTTTATATAATCCCGGTATGCCAGTATCTTTCGACGTTCCTTTTTCACCAGTGGTATTCATTTCCGATGATCCAACACCGCCTACTAAAGGGTTTTCTTCAAAAGTTGTTGTTTGATAGTAATTTAAACCAATAAAGTCTGGCTTACCTTCTTTTAATAACTCAAGATCCCCTTCTTCAATAGTGGGAGAGAGCCCTTTTTTCTCTAAGTAATTCCATGCTACCTCTGGATACCTACCCCATATATATGTATCCATCCACCAATGACTATTTAGCTCCTCGGCATTTTCAGCAGCTAAAATATCCTTTGGGCTAGAAGACGCGGCATAAGCTGGTGAGTAGGCAAAGCTTGGACCGATTTTCCCCTCGGGAACATATTTATGAAATTCTTTGATCACACTAGCATTTGCTAAGTTTGCATGGTGATTGACTTGATAAAATAGTTTTTCATCATTCATACCTGGAGGATGTGTCCCCATTTGGTATCCGTGGCTTGTAAATATATTCTGCTCATTCAAGCTAACCCAATATTTCACTCGGTCACCAAAGTGTTTAAATAATTCTATACTGTAATTCGTAAAGTCCTCAATAATCCTCCTAGACTCCCAGCCTCCGTACTCATCCTGAAGGGCCTGTGGCAAATCCCAATGATACAATGTCAAAATCGGCTCTATGTTATTTACCTTTAATTCATTAATTAATTGATTATAAAACTCCAAGCCCTTTTGATTAACTTCTCCTCTGCCTTTTGGAAAAATACGTGTCCAAGCAACAGAAAATCGATAGGTTTTCATTCCCATTTCTGCCATCAAGCGAACATCTTCCTTATAACGATGGTAGTGATCTACTGCCACATCACCGTTTGTTCCTTTAAATGTCTTACCAGGTATACGAACAAACATATCCCAGTTTGAAACACCTTTTCCATCCTCATTCCAAGCACCCTCCACTTGATAGGCTGCAGATGCTGCTCCCCATAAGAAATTCTTCGGAAACGGTTTAAGCGTTTGATGTATCATCGATTTCACCCTCCTAGCTATTCTCCATGCATCGACTGTCTCTGTATGAAATGATACAAAGCTCCGATTAAATTAGAATCATTTCCAAACTGACATCTTTCTACTTGAATAGTTAAACTATCCTCATCATGTTTCATTTGATTTAAGGTTTCATTGATCTGTTCAATGAAACCCTCTCGAGTGCTGATGGCTCCACCTATCAAGATCTTCTCTGGATCAATTACATACTGTAAATTATAAATTCCTACTGCTAATCGTTTCACAAATTTTTCTATTTCTTTTTGTATCTCTTTGTTACCGCCTTCAGCCAATTCATACACTTTTTCACCTGTAAGGGCATTCGGTTCCATTCCTTCGCGCATTGCCACTTGGGTTATCAATCCACCAGTTGCAGCTAAAGTACTCCACGTTTTCCCTATTGGTTCCTCTAAATAGTCCTCCATGATCATATAACCAAATTCTCCAGCAAAACGGTTCTTGCCATGTCTAATTTTTTTATCAAGAACTATAGCTCCTCCGATACCGGTCCCAATCACGATACATAGGTAATCCTTAATATCCTTTGCAGCACCGATCCATCCTTCTGCTAACCCCGCGCAATTAGCGTCATTTTCAATTTCAACCCGTATATGTGTCCGGTCCTGTAGAAGCTCCTTAATACTCGGTCCGTGGATATATGGAAGTGCTGTGACTCCCCCTATATATCCGGTCTCTACATTGACAGCACCAGGTACACTTATAGCTATTCCCTTTAGTTCGTATTTTTTTCGGAAATCCTTTACGATAGATTCCACCGTATCCACAAACAGCTTAAGACTAGCTTCAGGAGTGGGAGCAAATGACTTTTCAATAAACTCTCCTAAATCATTCATAAGGGCATATTTGATAGAAGAACCTCCAACATCAAAAACAGCATAGTAATTCACAAAATTACCTCCTATCAACCCTGTTCGTTCCGCACGACTCCCTTATCATCAACTCGGAGTCGATCAACACTGGCTTTAATTGTGTCTCTCCATTTATCAAATCATTTAACATATAAGCGGATAATTTCCCGAACTTTTCTTTATCCTGCTTTACTGTCGTAAGTTTTGGCTCACTATAACGACAAGCCACAATGTCATCACACCCGACAATTTGAATATCTTGCGGTACACTTAGCCCCTCTTCCTTTATCGCTCTTAGAGCACCTAAAGCCATCAGGTCAGATGTAGCAAAGACAGCTTCAGGATGATCTTTACATTGCAGTATTTTTTTCATCGCCTCATATCCGCTTTCTTCATGAAAGTCACCATACTCAATCCACTCTTCGCGTAATTCTAGACCAAATTGATGCATAGCTTCATAGAAACCCTGTTTCCGATAACGAGAAATCGCAGAATCCCATTTCCCACCTATATAACCAATCTTTCTAACGGAATGTAGATAAAAAAATTCTACTACTTTTCTTGATAAATCCACATTATCTGTCATGATGTAGCTAGATTTCGGACCTTTTAACTCAATATCTATACCGATACATGGAATTCCTTCCTTCGCCACATCATAGATAGCCTCTTCCACTTCCTCACCGGCAATTACGATACAACCATCCACTTGAAAATGTCGACATCGTGCTAAATAGCTGCCTTGCCCCATTTGAAAGCGTTCATTGGAAAACATGATAATATCATAGCCTAGTAGACCTATATTCTTTTTAAATGCTGAAATAACCTCATTAAAATAAGGATGTGTCATTTCCACATTAATCTTCCCAGCATAGATCAGCCCAATAAGATTTGACCTTTTTGTTGCCAGAGTTCTTGCCGAAAAATTAGGTTCATACCCCTTTTGGTTAATGACATCCATCACTTGTTTCTTGGTTTTGTCACTAATGCCTTCATAGTTATTGATGACCTTTGAAACAGTGCCTGGGGAGACACCTGCCATTTGTGCGATATCTTTTATAGTTAAATTCATCTCTTATCCCTTCTATTACACGTTACTTTATTTCACAGAGCCTTCTGTAATACTTGATATAAATAAGCGGTTAAACAATAGGAAAACAATCAAAAGTGGGATAGTTGCCCAAAAGACACCCGATAAGATCATGCCAAAGTCTGCATTTTGTGTATTACTTAATTGGGCTAAAGCAACTTGAATCGTATACATCTCCGGATCTCTTAAAACGGTAAATTGCCATAAAAATTCGCCCCATGCAGCCGAAAATACAATAATTCCTAATGTGGCAAATGCCGGAAGTATAATGGGAAGTACAATACTACGATAAATTTTAAAGTTGGAGCATCCGTCTAATTTTGCCGCTTCAATTAGCTCATCTGGGACAGATTGACTAATATATTGTCTCATCAGGAAGATACCCAGAGGATTAAGGAAGAACAATACCATCACACCTGGTAACGTATCAAGTAATCCTGCCTTAGAAATTAGGAAATATTGTGGAATTAACCCTAATTGAGGCGGTATAATCATCGTTAAGAGGATAGCAGTAAAAAGTATATTTTTACCTCGAAACTTAAACTTCGCAAAGGCAAAGCCAGCTAATGAACTAATAAACAAAACGACAACGGTGACAATTGAACAAACAATCAGTGAGTTCCACATGGCTTGAAAGAAATCAATTTTATCCAGGACCTTTTTAAAATTCTCTATTAATAAGCTCCCAGGTGTAATCGTTGGTGGAATGGAATTGTAAGCAGAGCTAGGACTTGTTGCCATTACAAACATCCAGTAAAACGGAAACAACGAAAGTAGGGATGCAATGGACAAAAGTACATAAGAAAGGATTTTACTAAAGGACGGTTTTCTTCCTTTTTCCGATTTATTCACTAGTTTCTACCTCTTTTCTTCCTACCAATGCCTGAGGTTAATAATGTATTGATCGTAGCAAAAACGGTTATCAATACTAATAATATGATAGCTGTAGCCGATGCCGTCCCAAAAGATTGGAGTTTAAAAGCGTCCCGGTACAAATACATAACAATTGTCATCGCTTCGTCTCTTGTAAAAGCACTAGTTCCTAAAAAGATGGTTGGTTCAGAAAATAACTGCAAAGCTCCTACAGTTGAAGTGAAGACCGTTAAAATGATAAATGGCTTCAGCATCGGTATGGTAATGTATATAAGCTGTTGAAATTTATTTGCTCCATCGATCGTTGCTGCTTCGTACAAATAGCTTGGGATACTTTGAATACCAGCAAGATAGATAATGGTGTTATACCCTACCCACCGCCAAAATACCATAATCGAAATGGCAATCTTCGTTCCCCACTCAGAGCTGCTCCAGCTCACAGGATCCAGCCCCGCCAAACTTAATACATAATTGGCTAAAGAAGATTCATGATCGCTAAACAATACACTAAAAATAAGAGCTACAGCCACCATGGAAGTAATATACGGCATAAAAATTGTTACGCGAAAGAAATTTCTAAACTTTAAAAATGCCAGATTTAATAAATAGGCAAAAATGATTCCAAACACTAGTTGAGGGGCGGTTCCCATGATTCCCATGACAATTGTGTTGTAGACTGATTTCCAAAAAAGAGGATCTGTTAATACTATTTTAAAATTTGCTAAACCAACAAAAGTCATAGGACTTAATCCATTCCACTTTTGAAAACCTAGATAAATACTAAATAATGCTGGATATAACCCAATAATAGCAAAAATAATAAAGAAAGGTGCAATATATAAATAACCTGAAGCCATATCTTTTTTTGCTTCGGACATGTACCTTTTTTTTCTTACCTTTTCCTTATTACTTACAGCACTCATATACTCACCTCATGTCCTATGAAAGGTGGAATGGAAGCTCATTCAACTCCTCATCCACCTTCAAATCTATTATTCTCTTTACTAGCGATTCATTAAATCCTTTGCACGCTTAACTGCTGCAGCCCACTCTTTTTCTGGATCTGCCCCTTTAGCTTGAACATCCTTTAAGGCATTCAGTACTTCCTGATAAACCGGGAAGTATTTTTCTCCTTTATACACCGCTCCATTGATGTCTTGTGCTGCTTGAGCAAATACTGGTGCTGTTGATTGGCCACCAAAGAACTCATCTTCATTGTTTTTGAAGGAATCCATTTCGTAAACAGACGGAGCAGATGGGAATAATCCTTTTGTTTGGAATGATTTTATTTGATTGTCAGGAGAGATTAACCACTCTGCAAATTCATAAGCTTCAGCTGCATGTTTAGTTTCTTTTGGGATGGAGATAAACGAACCGCCCCAGTTTGCAGCAAATTCAGTTGGCAATGTTGCTACTCTCCATTTACCTACTGCTTCTGGTGCATTCCCTTCCATCCAACCTTTTAACCAGCCAGCTCCTAATTCAGCTGCAAATTCACCTTTGTTTACCGCATTTGCCCACTCTGGTGACCACATTTCGAATTTTCCAACAATACCAAGCTCATTAAGCTTTACAGCATAGTCGTATGCCTCTTTAACCGTATTTCCTTCTTGCTCTATTAATAATTCACCCTCAGGGTTTAGGAACGTTTCTTGTGCTGCATCTAAATAAGATCTGAATGCCATTTCAATACTATCGATGAATGGTTTTCCAGTTTTCTCCTTCACCTGTATACCAGCTTCTTCAAATGCTTTGGGAGAACTGATAAGTTTAGCTACTTCATTAGGATCTGTTGGTAAACCAGCCTCTTCAAAGACATCTGTACGATAATATAAAGCTTTTGGACCAATATCCGTTGGTAACCCGATTAAGAAATCCCCAGCATTATTTTCTCCCGTACTCCATTTCCAATCTAAGTATTGGTCTTGAATATCTTTTGCACCCAGATCATAAAGGTTTTCAAACTGGTCTTGTGCTGCTTTAAAACGATCTAATTGATCAATCTCTAGCATCGTAATATCTGGAGCTCCGCTTCCTGCCGATAATGCAGTAAATAATGCATCATGGTGCTCTGCAGTTTCAGCAGCTCTTACTTTAACTTTCACATTAGGATTTTCCTCTTCATATGCCTTCGCTAAGTCTTCATAGTTAGTAGCACCAAAAGTCCAAAAGTTTAATGTAACTTGGTCTTGTGAGCCTCCGCTTTTTGCACCTTCAGACGATTCCTTTTCAGAACAAGCTGCCAATGATAGTGCAAGAACAGCCGACAAGCCCAAAGCACCTATTTTTTTTAAACTTCTCAAATTGATTCCCCCTAATTTTTTTAGTCAATGTGTCTTACAGGTTGTAATTCTTCAACAAAAATAATGAAAGTTATTATTTTTGTATCATGCACCTCCCATATTGTCCTCATCATAAAAACTAAGCTACTTGATACATTAAGGAAACCGGTTTCTAAATAATATAAAAAAAAGCAATAATTAGAAGGTGAAACCGCTTTCAAATAGAATTATAATCCTAGATTAATAGAAAATCAAGAATTTTCTTACAAATTAACGAAAACGCTTTCCAAAAGTAAATTACTATAATAATGGCCGATAATATATTTTAGAAAACTCTCTTGCTTCACATTTAATTAGTATGCTATATCCTTCCCTCAATATGATTAGACTTCCTTGCTATGTTTCTTTTTAGGTTTTCAGTTCGCTGTACTACCAGGAAACGTCGCCTCCGCTTCAAACAATGATAGTGAATTTTTATTAGAGATCAGTTACCTTATAAAAACAGTAAAGAGGTGAAATCATATTTCTTATTTCACCTCTTTTCATTGATTGACTCGCTATATCCCAGCCTCTCTTTATTAATCTCCTCCCCCACAGCTTGAGCAAGAACTATCTGTAGAGCAAGACTTACAAGAGCTGGCCGATCCGCAACTTGTGCAATTCGATAAATTGTCGCTGCTGCTTATTTTCATGTAACTTGAAAAATCATCATAATGGAAATATGAAACCGACAAGAAAGGAACGAGCATTGCGTTATAATTTTGATAAGTTTTTCCTTGTTTCAACTTTTCATGTACAATCTTTTTCTCGTAATCTCTTACTCCATGGACTGTATTTTTCATCGAAGTAATAAGCGCAAGTACAGTTTTCATATATTTCGAATCACGTTTAAAGTAAATATCGATTAATTCATTTTCTTGTAAATTTTTAAAATCATCCATTACAGTTGGATGAACAGGGTTCTTAAAAAAACCTTTATACAGAAGTATATTCTCGCGTCTTATAAAAAATAGCTCTGCATACACCCAGTCAAAAAAACCACGTAAATCAGGATCGGGTTCTATCTTTACATTTGGACTATGATGTAGCTTTGCACCTAAATAATTTATCGAAAAATTTTCATACTCACGGGTAAACATAAGCATCTCATGCCACAATTCATCAACTTTCTCACTAAACATTGGAGACTCTTTTAATAGTGACGCCATAATAAAATAGCGTTTTAAATCTAGGAGGCGCCACTCATACTCATTTTCTTTTAATCTATTATTATTTCTTACCCTCACTTCTACATTTTCCATAAAACTTTTAGGAAGGGATTGCTCCAGTGTATCATTTAGCTTTTTTAACCCTTTAATTTGCTTTAATTCTAATGTTTTTGGAGATAAACCAAACTTATATGAGGTGTTCTTGCGCACAAAAAGACTAAAACCAATAAAAACTATAAGTAGCAACACGATCCATTCCATAAAATGCTCCCCCTATTAGTAGCTTTTAGTATTAGTAAATCCACGCAATATCATGAGCTATTAATTATTGCGATTTTTTTCTCCCCACTCACATAGTTGTTCCAAAACAGGTAATAAAGTATCTGCTTTAGGTGTTAGACTATACTCTACTTTAGGAGGTATTTGTGGGTACTCTTTCCGTAAAACCAACCCATCTGCTTCCAGCTCTTTAAGATGTGAACTCAATGTTTTAAAGGTAATGGCTCCTATTTGTCTTTTCATATCATTAAAGCGAACGGGTTGATTTTCAGCTAGCAGATAGAGAATTAGCATTTTCCATTTTCCACCTACTACCGACAAAGTATACCCAAATGATGTCTCTTGAATATTCTCCTTGTCTTTATATTCCTCCATACTCATTTGACACTATCCTTTCTGATAGTAACTATCAAAAATGTGCGTACTATTTTTTTCTTTTTATTCATTATATACTTACTTTACTTTGTAATAAAGGAGAGAAAATAATGAATAGTGTTAAAACTTACAACCACAATCTCTGGGATCATGGGATTACACAAGGTTATGGCGTCAACAATACCATTTACATTTCAGGGCAATTTTCACACAATCAAGACGGCGTATTCGTTGGAGAGGAAGATATTGAGGCGCAGGCCCGTCAGACACTTGAAAATCTGGACCTCGTCCTTCAGGAGTTTGGTGTAACAAAATCTAATCTCGCTTATGTGGAGCTCTATCTAACGAATCCTCAAGCCCATTTCTCCCCAGTCATAGAAATGTTTAAGGAATATATCGGAGAACATCGTCCAGCCGGCAGTTGTATCGGCGTGACTTACTTGGCTTTCCCTGAGCAACTAATTGAGATCAGTGCTATCGCACACACCGATTAAGAAAGATTTTCTAGACAATCGCAATCATCTCTTTTCTGGAAAACTAGATATGTATAATTTTCATGCTAATTAAAGAAAATGAAATAATGCGAATATCAATTTTAACGAAAGAACCTCAACCATTTATCTCCATAATTCACTATGATATACTGTATTTATTTCTTAGAGAAGGAGATATGAGATGTTAAAAACATTAAATATATACATTCGTCCGTTTATTGTTTCAGATGCGGAAGAACTGCTAGATTTAGAAATCAGGAATCGTGCATTTTTACAAAACTATTCCGTAGCTCTTCCAGAAAACTACTGGACTATAGAAACTCAAAAAGAATTAATTGAAAAATGGGCACAAAATTCGACAAAGGATTCCGCATATCAGTTTGGAATTTTTAAAGTAGATGGCGACGTATTAATAGGTTCTATCTCACTATTTCAAGTAGTCCGCGGACCTCGTCAAAGCGCCCTTTTAGGCTATTCCTTGGATCAAGCGCATAATGGCAAAGGATATACCACTGAAGCTACTGGTCTAGTTATTCAATATGCTTTTGAGACACTCAACTTACACAGAATAGAAGCCGGAGTCATGCCAAATAATACAGGCTCCATTCGAGTTTTAGAAAAAGTAGGTTTTCACAATGAGGGATTGGCAAAAAAAAGTGTTGAAATTAACGGACGGTGGGAAGACCATGAAATGTTTGCCATATTAAATCCTAAGCACTAACTTACCTTATGTGAAGATTATTTTCCTAAAGGCTATTTCTCTTCTTGAAGCAATGAACCATCCGGAAGCTCGACATTCACCATGAAAAACATTAACCCCCGAATTGGTCTACTTTTAAAAGCAGCCACTATTCGGGGTTTAGTTCAAAATGTATAGCCTTTAATCATTTAAATTCTTTCATGAATAAAAGCATTCTTTACTGTATTATTTTTCCGCAGAGAAAATGCTAAGACAGTAATAGCTATAACTAAAATACCAATCACTGTCGTATCCAGAATGACACTGGATTCTCCGTTTCCTAAAAATTGAAGCAGATTATGAAGGCCATGAAACAAAATTAGAGGGTAAATGTTTTCTGTTTTTATAAATAATTGTGCAAGCACTATTCCTATTAATAAAGAATAAATCAATTGAAGTCCAGTCTGTCCTAATATCATCTTCTAGACCATCCTGTACAGCACCAAAAATATTTTTATATAAAATTAAAGAAATTCCAATTCATTAATACGGCTACTAATAATACAATGAGCCATATTGTGAAAACTCGTATAAATTTATGGCTTTTTTTCAAATTTACTAATTTCCAATTAACTAAATCTAAAATGACAAGAATTACTGCTACAAAAAGAAGGAACCAGTTTAAGTAAATGTGTAACTGAAGCGCATCTAAATAAAGCATCGAGGAGCTAACAATAGTACGAATAACAAGAACAATATTATTTATGACTAACAAGCTTCCTGTTAAATTTATCAACCAAAATAGTTTTGTTTCTTTTGAGGGCTGCATATTTTGCTTGTGATTTTTTAATGATTTTATTAGCCAAATGATAGGTGAGAAAATAAAATATAATACACTAATTAGTACTATGCCTAAACTAATTATTAGCCATGGCAGCTTTCGATCCCCTTCTAAAGGTAAATAATCAGCAACCTGACCATTGGTGAGCCGTTTTACTCCGAATTCGTCCACCTCAAAATAAGCTTTTGAAAGAATATATCCCACAATCGGATTCTCACTAGATGTAAGGGTATATAAATAAGGATCGATTTGAGTGTAGGTACCTTCCATTCCATAAAGGCTTATATTTATTTTATCTTTTGATACCGCTTCGACTTTTAAGGGTGGTAGAAAACCAAGAAACTCCGTGTATGTGCTACGTGATTGGCGAGCTGCAACATACAATCCAGCAATTTCATCAGAGCTTGGCATCTCAATTGTTGGTGTTTGAGTCATGTCATCGGGTTTACCAAAAAGTAAATCTATGACTCCTGATGTCACATTCATTTCAGCTGAGGCATTTGTTAAAACAACTACTCCAAAATGTTCATCCGGTGCAATTACCATATTTGAACTAAAGGCAGCTGTATTTCCTCCATGGCCTACCCCTCTCACTTTACCATCATATTCCCAAAAGCCATGTGCGTTAGAGAGCAGATTACTATGTGGAGAATAGCTTTGTGTTAGCATTTTGTCGAGAGTGCCTTCAGTTGAAAAAAGTGGATTGCTAGTAGAATTCGTTGGCATTAGCGCAATAGCAAATCTCGCTAAGTCTTCAGCTGTTCCATTAACAGAACCAGCAGGGTAGAGTGGAACATATGACCAACTTCCTTCTGTAAATTCCTTATTTTCTTTTGGTATATAACCTTTCGCTTTATTTTCAAGTTCTGTGTACTTCGCTAGAGTTGGATCACCTGATGTGGTGTGCATGGAAAGTGGTAGAAAAATATGTTCCATCTCATAATCTAAAAAAGTTTGCTCTACAATTCGTTCAATGACGTAACCCGCTAGAGCAGTCGCATAATTTGAATATGCCATTGTACTACCTGGTTCATATATCTGCTTCGGTTGCCTACTGATTAAAACTTCTTCTAAAGAATCTACACTCTCTGGGGTAGACATGATTAAATCAAAGTAATAATCCTCAAAACCCGCTGTATGACTCATAATTTGATTCATTGTAATAGGCTTTTCATACGTTAACTTGGAGACAAAATCTTTAGGAAGGTATGTTGTAATATCTTCATTTAAATCTAATTTTCCTTGTTCGACTAGTTGCATTGCAGCTGTCCATACAAACAATTTACTAATAGAACCATATTCAAAAACCGTTTTTTGTGGATTTACTAATATCTCTTTTTCAATATTTGCATATCCATATCCTTTAGAAAACACAATTTCTCCATCTTTTACGACTACAATTGAAGCACCCGGTGTTGATTGACCAATGTGATTTAATACAAACCCATCGATTTCCTCCTCTAACTTATTTAATGGAATACCTGATGGTGAACTTCCATTTTCCGCGCCGTAAACAGGACTGAAAGAAAGACAAGTACTAACTAAAATGAGTACTACAAGAATTCGTTTAATCATCTTTTTAACTCCTTTTTATGAAATGATTTTCAGTATAAGTGAATATTGGTTATTAAATAGCATGCTTTTACCACAGGCTAGTTCAGTACGGCAAGGCTTTGCTCCGTCTGTGCAAGGTTCTAGCTCGTTTCCGCCAGGTTTAATCCCATCTCCGCAAGGTTAGCTCGTTTGTGCAAGATTCTAGCTCGTTTCCGCAAGGTTTATTCCCGTCTCCGCAAGGTTCTAACTCGTTTCTGCACGGTTCTGCTCCTTCTTCGCAAGGTTCTCACGTCTGTGCAAGATTCTAGCTCGTTTCCGCAAGGTTCTGCTCCATCTCCGCAAGGTTCTCTCGCTTTTCTGAATAACTACCATTTATCTGCAGCCCTCTACACAAACCCATGCTAAAATAATTACCAAATTGTTGATGACCCTCTTTAACCCCCATTTATTACGTACATAGCATTGTTCCAATTATCTAGAACTGACTTGGACGATTTTGGGATGATTACACCCCCTTCCTCCTCCCTACTGTATGATTTATACTAAACTTCAGAAATATCTTTTGTCTTACTTATTTCTTACAAAAACCTTAAGAGTTAAGTTACTCGATAAAACTACTATTGAGGACAAAATTCAATCTAGAATATTGAGGAAATAATTTATTTGGTGGAAGAAAATAAATTACATTATTTAATATTTCCTTAAGATTTTGTCTTACCTTTTCTTAAAGAATTTAATGTATAGTGGGTAAGAAGTGATTGAGTGAAGGGATAAATCGTAATGAAAAAGTCTTTAAATATATTTTACTGGGGCATATTATTTTTCTATCTATTTTTATTAATTGATACCGTATTTTTAGGCAGAGGTAGCTTCAGAAGTGTTAATTTCGTTCCGTTGAATTCTATAAGAGAGTATATTATGGTGGATAATGGAATTGGTGGAACAAGAATTGTAGATATGAATATTTGGGGAAATGTTTTAATGTTCATCCCAGCAGGAATCTATCTGAGTCTTCATAGCAGTATTAAATCCATAGCTAGGGTTTTATGTTCTATCTTTTTATTGAGCCTATTTATTGAAGTTGTTCAATATATTTTTGAATTAGGAGCAACGGACATTGATGATATTATTTTAAATTTTATTGGTGGATTCCTTGGAGTCATAATTTATAAAATTGCAGAGAAATTTTTAAAAGAGGATAGTAAAATTAAAAACTTTATTTCTATATTATCTGTAATTGTTGGTCTGCCTATATTCGTCTTACTAATTATCATAGTGATTGTAAATATCGATTAATCAAATTTTCCATTTTTACATTAAAATCAATTCTCTTAAACAGTCCTTTTAGCATTCAGCAGGACTGTTTTTACTATGCGGCAATTATATATGTAGAAATAGACCTAAATTGTTCAAATATGATTATAAAAAAGAGTTAATATATAGATTTTAGCTAATCATATAGGTTATATTAGTTCAAGTGGATAAATAAGGAGCTATGAAATACGATGACTAAACAATCACAAAAAACGTTATGGGCTCAAGTAGTTAAAACAGGAATCATTAAGTCTAATCTTATTCCAATGATTGCTGGTTTAATGCTTGCTTTATATACTTATGAGTACAGCTTTGTAGATAATATTTGGAATGTAGTTTTTGCATTTTTAGGAACAGCAGCCGTAATTGCTGCCGCTGGTTCGTTTAATAACATTTATGATCGCGATATCGATGCGATTATGGCTCGTACGAAGGTACGTCCAACCGTAACAGGCGCTATATCGATTAAGAAAGTTTTAATAGTCGCGATTCTATTATTAGTAATTGGATTAATTTTATTATATTTAGCATCGCCATTAGCAAGTTTACTTGGATTTTTGGGAGTATTTTTTTACGTAGTTCCTTATACAATGTGGACGAAACGCCATACGATTTGGAACACGGAAGTAGGAAGTATTTCAGGTGCAATGCCCCCATTGATCGGTTGGGCAGCTGTCGCTCCTGATATTTGGCACCCAGCTTGTTGGGCATTATTTTTAATCATGGTAATATGGCAAATGCCTCACTTTTACGCGATCGCCATTCGAAAAAAGGATGATTATGCTGCTGCAAAAATTCCAATGCTTCCCGTTGTTAAAGCAGGTAGACGCACATATATCCAAACAAATTTCTATTTAATTCTATTAGTGCTATCTAGCTTTTTGTTTTTACCGCTTAGCTTAGGTCTCACATTAGTTTCACTCGTTTTAGGTCTATTTTGGTTGGGATTAAGCTTATTCGGAACACGCAAAATGGATATGAAAGACTGGGCAAACAAAATGTTTAAATTCTCATTAATCCATATGATTGTGATTTACTTTACGGTTATTATATATGCAAGTATGGGGTTGCTCTTAGACGCTTTATAATGATGAGTTGTTTATCCTGCGACTAAGAATCTTATTTCCCTATTAATTAAAAATGAAAGGCTATTCCTAGCTCATGCTAGAATAGCCTTTCATTTTTATATCCTTCATAAATTTTTTGTAATTTCTCTTCGAAAAGACTCATATGGACCATGCGTGCTTCCCGCAAATATTCTTTTCCCTCAATGAACAAAAGCATAGCAGGGACTGAAAAAACAATAAACCTTTCTGCAACCTCTTCTACTTCAGCCGAATCAACGTGTGCGAGCTGTATATCTGGAAACTTTTCCATAAGCACCTTCACTTGTGGCAAAAGAGCATGACAAACCGTGCATTCTCTACGTGACACGTAAATAAAGCTTAATGGATTGCTGGAAATAAAACGATCAACTTCTTCGATTGTGTGCAACTCTTCAAAAACTCTAATGTTAATCACTCTTTTCTTTAGTAATAAGCTTTGATTGATAGCAACTATATAAAATCTACACGTAGGTTTCCAGTATATGAAACTTTACTGTTAACGTCTATCATTGCAAACAATACTCTATGATGATACAACCCTAGGGGAGTATATATTTTCTAACACCCTATTATTTTTTCTTACATTTAATTAATTTAATTGGAGGATTCGGAAATCCACTCTTGAAAGTTTACTAAAGAGGGGGGTTACTCTTTCCAATGAGAATACGTTTTCGAACTCAAACCATCTTAGTTACTACTAATTTACATGAATTACTTGTATTCCTTTAAGGTGAGCGCAGTCATTAATTTCTTTGATTAAGTTGTTTCTATAAACTGATATTGCTCCGTGTATTTCTCTTTCATCATCTTCATCTATATATTCCGGAAATAAAATAAAATTCGTTTGATCCATTTTTTATTACATATTCATTTCCTTCAAATTCTCCACATCTGATATGATATGAAGTTATAAAAGACATTATATCTTCATATAATTCCTGTGTATTAATCTCTGCCTGCAAAAACCCTTTTAAAACGTTCATAATAGATCCCTTTCTAATTTTGTTGGATAAGCTTATAACATGCCTCCCTCTTCTGATAATTCAACTTTAATTAAATTTTCACCCTGTGGTCCTATGGTTTCCAGCCTCAATTATTACTGAATAACTCTGTTTTCCCATTTTAGTTAATCCGTTATCTGTTATTGATTGGACTATTCTATTTTTCATTGAGTCCTTCGATATTTGCTCGGCAGCACCTTCAGAATCTCCTAAAAACTTTGCTCCATTACCTTATTGATAAATGCTTTGGTTTGACATATGATCAACTACCTTTTTGCTTTGTTTAAAAATATCATCAGCCATACTTGCTCCCTTACCAACTTCACCCATACACTTACCACCAATTACATCATCTAGTTTCTTCGCTAACTGGACAGTGAATTCCTTTGAATCCGCTTACTGTCTTCGAAACTTCGGTGTGTCACTCGGTGCGGATGCCACAGCTCGCCAAAAGGCTCTGTCGATGGAGAGATTACCAAACGATTAGTACACCAAGCGCAATTTCGCGGCAAAAGAATACACCCCCCTATTTTTTGATGGGGCTTTTTTTGTTTTTTATGTAAATAAGTGGTTTAAAAATCCGATATATAGTCTGTGTACAAGTAATTAAGACCTACTTTTCAAAATATACATAGTTTTTTTATCTCATATAAAGTTGACTTTGCATGATACTTTGTATCTGCACGTCCGATAAAAGGTGTGAGCATAAATAAACAAATACACCAAAAATTAAAAGACGAAAGAGGACGATGATGATGAGGTTATCGAGAGTATTATTTACCAGTATTTTAGCAATTATTATAGTGCTGACGATTGGTGTCAGTGTAGATGTGAAAGTAAACGCAGAATCCCTTGATAGCAATACGTTAGAAAAAGAAATATTAGAAAAGGCCAAACTTGGACTTGAACTTGGCATTTCAGATAGTAATAAAGACAAAGTTGTACTTGTAGAAAATGCCGATAAGACTGAAAAACTACAAAATGCATTGAACCTCGGATCCGGAAAAATTGTTGTATTACCATATGGTAGTTCGTATGAAGTGAGCGGATTAAAAGTTCCTGAAAATACAACTATTATTGGTTATGGCTCTAAAATTTATAATGATAAACAGCACACGACACTACTAACGATAGGTAGCGGAGTAAAGATATACGGTTTAGAAATACAGGGGGCAGGCAACAAAGATGCTAATGTAAAAGGTATCGGAATAAACATTGCTGGTGCAGATTCAGCGAATTATATTAAAAATATCGTCATTCAAGATAGCTTTATTCATGACATCGGATTTTTTGGCATCAAAGCCGATTTTGCAGACAATGTGACTGTTATAAACACAAAAGTTGAGAACATCGGCTATGCGGGCATTGGCGCAATGTCTGTTAGTAAATTCCACGTAGATAAGAGCCATATTAAAAATATTACTCCGGGACACAACGGTAATGCATACGGTGTGTACTTTTCTAGGAAAGCTCGCCAAAGTGACCTCGAAAAACATCCACTAAGCAAAGACAGCTCGGTAACAAATAGCACCATAGAGGATGTTCCATTATGGGAGGCGTTAGACACGCACGGTGGAGTAAATATTACGTTTAACTACAATAAAATAAGAAACGCGAATGTCGGTATAGCGTTAGTCAATGCTACAGGTGATGGCAAAGACGGCAAAGTAGGAATGTTTGGTACACATCACTCAACGGCAAAAGGTAACCAAATCGAAGGGATCGGTAAAGGTTGCGGCATTATTGTTGCAGGATCAACGGTAGATTATTCCACTGGTCTTATGATAAGCGGTAACCAATTAACAAATGCCGGAAAAGAAGGAAGTAGTATCTCAGGTGCAATCTGTGCCAAGCTTACGAAAGGTATAGTAATAAAAGAAAACACCTTGACGAATAGCTTCGCTAATGGTATTAGTATGAACACCCAAAATCATCAGTTTTTAATTACTAAAAATAAAATTTTGAATGTACAGGACAAGTCGTACGTAGTGCCTGCAGCTATTGCAATACGCTCTACTGATAACGAAGGAACCATCTTACAAAACGTCATAACTAGTGATGGTAAGTTATCAAACAAATATGTAAATGTCCGTGGAATTAACATATCCACCAAAACTAATGTAAAGCTGAAAATGGGCACGAATACAAATACCTTTAAACTACCTATTGCTGGTGGAACTGGTAGTCATGTTACGTATATAAAATAATAAAAAACAAAAAAACCTTGGCATAACGCCTTGGTTTTTTATATACGATAGATAAGTGACCCGTCATATTTAAACTCCATTGCCTCTATATCATCCGATTAAGTGTTGATTAATAAAAAACCTAAAGCGTAGAGTCCCATAGATTTCCCCTTGCATCTTATTTCTGACATATCGCGCTAACCTGTGCCGTGATGCCCCGATCAAAGACAAGAATATAAATAAACCAAAAATTAAAAGATGAAAGAGGTGAATACAATAATGCTTAACCTAAATATCAGACACATCAAATTAGAGAACAAGAAGAACAATCGCCACAAAACTTAGACGTGTTGTGCTCCGGGAATCCGAGTGGGAGGCAATCGCAACGTTTCCGCATGCTATGATATTCACGTTTTTCATCGTTTCACCAGTCATCGAGGAAATTGTTTTTTAGGTATTATAAAATTTGTATTTCATTAATAATACTAATACGTAGAAACTTATAATTTTGTACGAGCTCGTTGGTTTAATTGACTAACTTATTTTTTTAATGCACCATCAATTAAAGTCGATACAATATCAAATTATTTTTCTATTTCCATTATCAAACTCTCTAAATTCAAAATATCTTTTCTATTCTCGTTGTTTAAAACTCTTAATTCATTGACATAAAACTTAGCTTTATTTACTACTTCACTTTTGAAGTTCTCATAAGTAACTTGTTTGTCTTCCCAATCTTGATGAATTAAATTAGGCATTTCTTTCGTTTCTATTGCACCACTTCCTTCAGGTTTATCAGCAGTTACTTTACTTATCCTTACAATATTTTTTACTTTTTTTAGTTCAATCCAAACTTTAGGTTTTTCAATATCACTTATTAAAACATAGTTTTCGGTTTTCAAAATTAAAACCGCTTTTAAAAAATAATAAACCCACCAATAAATAGATACTGAAAATTCATCAATCTCTTCTGGGATAATAATACCGTAGGTTTCGTTATCAATTATAAATTGAAAATACCCATCTGCCCCGTTTAGCTCCATTTCTTCAACATTTTCATTTTCAAATATTTTAAAACATATTTCGAACATCATTTTCCTCCTTATTTGGTCATTTTTCTAATATCCTCAACCGTAAACTTATGTCTTCCATATACACTACCAAATTGACCGTCTGGATGAATAAAAACATCTATTCTTTCCCCGCCTATTTCATATGTTAGATAAAATAAGTTCGGTGCGACTTGATTCTAACAGTCTTATTCTTTCCGACATTATTATAGTCTATGTCCTCTCTTTTTCTTCGATATGGGTATCTTAAATATTTTAATAGTCTAGCAGGCTTGAAACTCATTGTTTTTATCTTGGGTACCGTTATTTATGTGATAAACCTCGTATTCCCATTGATAGCGAGACTTACTTTAAACTAGAGAACTTATCTAACTTTTAAAGTATCTTAAATATTTGGGATCCTCTCCCTCAAAACATCTGCCTTCTGATTTCTTGTTTGCAATATCAAAAAATTCTTTTGCTACCTCTACTTCTCCCAATTCAAATGCAACTTTCCCTGAAATAAATTCTTTTTTACCCGTATCTTTCCGGGCTAATCCTGTTATATAAATTTTATTAGACCATTCTTTTGCTTTTTTATAATCTTTTAAAATGAAACATGTATCAATAATATCTTTTACTAGATAAAAGCTTTCTTCACTATAAACCCCTTTCGGTTCAGGCAATAAATCCCATGCTTCCTCTAAGGTTATAATAGAGTCATTATGTTTACCATTTTCAAATTGTCCATTACTCTTGTTTACAAGGGTTTCAAATTTCTCCTTTATAGGGGATTGTAGTTTAGCCATATTAATTTCCTCCTCAAATAATATCTCTAATTAATTCAAAATACTTATCATCTTCCTCGTTAAATATCTTATAACCTTCTAACAGGTATGCCTTTAACAAGTATTCCTTTGCTTTTTCCAACTCCCTGCATTCGAATAAGCTCTCTCCAAGTCTCATGAGAATCAATGGATTTGAAAAGCCATCCGGGCAATTTAGGGCATTATAAAAATTATTCTTAGCCATATCATAATCCTCATTGATAAAATACGTGTCACCCAATGCGGTAAAAATCCAAGTACTTGCTTCCCAGTCAGTTTTCGGTAATGGCACTAGTTCTAAGGCATGGGAATACTTTTCTATTGCTTTATCAAACTCTTCCTCATCAATTAAAGAATCTCCTTCTTCGCATAACCGTACAATGTGGGCATAAATTTTATCATCTAGTTCCAAACAATTCTACCTCCAATTATTTTTTGGGTGGCAAATAGGTCTCACCTAATTTTGCACCTGCTGAACGATTGAGACTATAATGGTCTAATACATAATTATCTGAGTTTAACATCCATTCCCTTACTTCCTTTGACTTCGGACCATAATGTCTTCCAACTTCATTCCACCACGAAACAGCATCGGTTATATGAGCCATATCTGCCTCACTGATATCATGCCATTCTCCTTCATTATCCTTAAACTCTGTTTTACCACCACGTGTTGTTCTGATTTTTGGTGGATTTTCATTCTTCATTCTTTCTATTACTTCACTTCCAGTCCGGGACTTTTTGCTTGGTGTCCTACCTAAATAATGCTCCCTTAATCTCTTAGCACTTTTAGTTTTCTCCTTCTTCTCAGCTTTCCCTGGACTCTTGTCCTCAATCTTTTCTATCTTCTTTTCCCCATCTTTAATACTATCAATAATCTTATCTACCATTTTAAGTGGCTTGAAAACGGTGAATAATGCAGCCTCCGCAACGGATTCCGATGAGGGATCCTCTGACAAGGCGATGATGTCCCCTATTAAAAATTCTTCTGTCTTTGTTATAGGAGGGAATATATCTTCTAATGTTTTGCCACTGCCGATTCGTTCTTTTGGAATACTCTGAACGTATTTATACTGTTGGGCCCCTGTCCGACCATAATATTGTCGTATAATCTTCCCATCCGGTAATGTATAATAAGTTCCTTCGATCACGCTCTCTTCTGAAACGCTACCATATTCATCGGCAACTTTTTTTACATTCACTGCTTCATTGATGAGTGTTTCCGCCTCTGTGGCGCTAATCAGCTGTTACACGGATGGAATCAGGTTGTTCTTCCAGAAATTCAAATGGAGAGGATTCCCGTTACTCTTATTCACTGCAGGACCCATAAACACATTTGGTCTTGAAACCTGCCCACCAAGTCCAAACGAGATGGTTGACACCCCTTGCAGATAAGTTTGGAGCATACTGGATAGTTCCTCGGTTAAAGAGTACTTTTTTAATATCGGAAGAGTCGATTCACGGGTTGCAAGATCCCATACCAGCCTCTTTTTTGCAGGGTTCACACTCCACTGTGATGTCTGAAAGTGGATAGAACTATCTTCTAAAGCTAAGACAAAACCACTACTGCTATTATGTATTTTAAATATCTGTCAGTCTATTAGATTAGAAGGAACTTGAAACTAAGGAGAAGAAGGAGTGTTAGAAAACGTTTAAGAAAATCGTTTTCTAACACTCCTAAAATAAGATTTTTATAAGCCATTTATTATTCTAACCTCATAAAGA
This sequence comes from Psychrobacillus sp. FSL W7-1493, assembly GCF_038004905.1. Classification (NCBI taxonomy): domain Bacteria; kingdom Bacillati; phylum Bacillota; class Bacilli; order Caryophanales; family Bacillaceae; genus Psychrobacillus; species Psychrobacillus sp. FSL W7-1493. Next base: position 2,469,431 of record NZ_JBBOSB010000001.1, read on the forward strand.
TTCTTCATTTGAACCGATACAGGGATATACATATAGTAATCTTGATCGTTATCCATTTCTAATCTTACTAGTTTCACTTCTTGCTCTAGCCAGTCATTTGGTATATCATCCATATAATCTTCTACTTTTTCTTTATAATCAAGTTGTAAAATATATTCTTGATCCACGAGGGCAAAAACGATTAATGTTCCAAGTAAATCTTTAGTATTTTTTTCGCGAACAAACTCTTCTTCCTCAAACCAGATATCTTTCAAATTATATTTGTTCCAAAATTCAGAGGAGGATATATTTTCATAGTCTTCAATTATTTGATTTACCATTTGATGATATTTTCTAGGTATAATTTGTTCCAAATTTCGATTACATTCGATTCCGAAATGATAATCCTCTTCCATTGATGAAGGTTCATCTTTTTCTAACTGTTTTAATGGTTCAATATTAAATATCATATCTTTTTTATAGTGGGCTAAGTCGTACGGATAATGATTATTTGCTTTTAGTGTACTGTCATCTAATTTAAGGATTTTTGCTAGGGCTGCAGTTTCAAAACTCCAAAAGCCAAGATAACCTGGCTCTTTATGTGAGTTTTTCCATCCATAACTATAGTGTCCTTGAAACCATTCTTTTTCGATATATTTTTCTATTCTCGTAGAAGCTTCCACTTTGTTTCTGAAACTTAGCTCAATAATTTCTAATGACTTAGAATAAGGTTTCTTCAATTCAAATTGTGATGATTTTATCTTTCGTTCAATTTTATATGAATATAATAAGTAATCCAGTAGAACATCATCTACATGTTCACCATCTGCAATCTTTGCTAATCTACGTATGTTTTCTTTGTCAGTTTCAAGTAGTATACCTAAAGCAACCATCCAAATAAAATTAACATAACGTACTTTTTTATATCCAATATACTCTAGCATCATTAATGCTTCTAGATAATCTTCTTCTAAATCTGCACATGCTCTCCCTATTGAGTACTTGGCCCGTATCAATTCAGTATATAACTGAAACAAAGAAGATCTCGTATTAAATATAATTTGTTCGTTATCCAATGGGTATCTTTGAATATTTTCTTTTACATCTTGTTTTATTCTTTCTATTTTGTTATTTTTTTCTTTAATTAATTTCTCTTTAAAGTCAATGGTTTCTTTTAAATATTCTAAATCACATAAAAAATCCCTCATTAAATCCCACCTCTTGTTATGTTTTCAATTATGGCCAAGTTCCTACAATTTCCCCCTCTGTATCCAAACGAAATGTAAGTGTCTCTCCTTTTGAATTAACTTTGGATAAAACTCTTTCGATTTGACCATTTTCTAATGCATCCGAAATTTCTGTTGCTAATTTCTCATTTCCATTCACCGCTTTTATTATTCTGCTTTTTCCCGAACCCATACCTAACAACCAATCATTCGACATTTGCGGACCATCTAGTTTGGTTGTTCCTAATTGTGAAGTACCAAATTTTGCTTCGTCAATAACATACTTTATAGCACTATTAGTATTATTATTTTTTTATATAATCCATCAATTCCTTTAATTATTTTATCATTCGGAGAAGTTGGTACTACATTTCCGATACGCTCCAAATCGTAACCAGCTTGTTTCAGACTTTCATTATTTACAAGATTATCATATGCTTTGTATTCCCCATAATTGCCCTTTTGTTTATTTGAAGCTTGATTCAAATCAAAACCATCAAATTTTGAGTTTATATCAGTTTTGATGTCATTGATTGTATTACTAGATTCAACATCCCCCACAGATTTTTTAGCATCCTTTGCTTTTTCCGCCTTCTTTTGTGCATCAATGACCTGTTCTACAAAATCCTTCCCTTCCTCTACCCCTTCAGCGGCTTTTTTTAATTTCCCCATTGGTGTAAGAGAAAAAAGTGCTATACTTTTATCTATTCTCGAAGCATTTGGGTCCTTCAACGTTTGAAAATCATTTAAAAATAGCTCATCTGCTGCGATTTCTCCACCCTTTTTAGCAGCTATACTCAAACCTACTCCCATGGCAAACAATCCATCCGGAGTTCCGGATCCGTTTCCACCTAGCACTTTCCTCATTCCCTCATAGGTAATAGGTTCATTCGCGGAATATGTTTGAGGAGTAGAAGGACTATCTACCGCCAATTCTGGATTACTTTTTAAAATTGCTGCGTAAATTTCGTCCAATTCACTCGTCTCATGTTCCATATTTTCATTTATATTTTTTGTGGGTGAATGAGTAGGGAGACTAGCAAAACCTAGAATACTAGGACCATATAAAACGTTTGGTTTTTGGATGAATCCCCTGTAGCCAAATTGGAGGGGGCTTGCCCCTGTTAAAAAAGTGTAAAACATGGTCGTCAAGTCATGATTTTTTGGTTGGACGGTGGTGTCTCCTGGAATCCGTGAAGTACGTGCCTCCAGCTCCATTTTCAAAGTATTTCTCGAAGCCAAGATCCCCCAGTGACTCGACTGAAAATGGACATCTGTCAGGCCACTTTGAAACATTCCTTCTAAATCCGTTAGCCATGTGTCCATCGTCTGGATGTCCTGTTCCACAGGATTCAATGACACGGTCTGAGAGTAATCGAACTCGTTCAACTTTTGAACGGTGTCATCCCGCTTCTTTTTGGAAGTGAAAATAACTTTCTAAACTCATTCTTACTCGTCTACGACCTTCTCTAGTAAAATTACAAACCATATCACATTCTTATTGTCCCACTCATAAATCTTCACTTTAAATTACGAGCTTACCCATTGTCTTTAGTTTATAGGTTTTGCAGTGTCATAAGTCCCCACACCATGTAAAATGTCAAATCACCCAATTCACGTACTTTTCTTATTATTCCTATACAAAATAAAACTCCATGATGGCAGTACCTTCATGGAGTCTCTATTTTTAAACGGATCATTGCTCTTTTTGTCCATCTTAAATATTTTAATTGTATTTTAGTTCACTTGCTTTATGTGCCTATACGTAAAACCCTTTCGTATAACTAGTTTAGGCACTAGAGTGCTCTAAACACGTTACCTTTCCTCTTTGCACAAATGATTGTAATGACCAAATCCAGGAAATACATCCCAGTTTCTTTCAAGGGTATCGCTAGTTTCGCGCTCCTCGACTGAACCGGTATTTAAATCTCTCTTTTCCATTGCTATATAACCATCTTCTCGGAAGCCTAAAATCAAGGTACTTACTTCCGTGTCAGTTTCATCATCATATTCCCAATACATAGCTGTTCTTAAAAAAATCTTACCATCACTCATAACTTCAAAATCATAATTTAAATACTTACGAATCAGGTCATCATAAAACCCAACCGATACCCAATCATTTGTAACATTTACAATATACTTAGGTTTCTCATCCTCTACTAATACCGCCGTATATGGTTCTTGTTTTTGATGGTATGTGTATGCAGTACGGTCATCAATTATGTTCCAAGGCTTCTTTTTAATGTCCGACCATTCGTCACAATAATAAATTTTCATAGTCAATTATACAACTTCCCCTTCTACATAATAAACATTATTCGAACATTACTCCAAAGCTAACATTTTCAAAATTCAAATATGCGTTACAAATATCAGAAGTATAATAGGGTTCAACATCTTGAATTTTTCTTGAAGTAATAAATAATCCAAATCCTGATATATCATTCCAATTTTTTTCAAATACTTGGATTTCCGTATCTGTATCATCATTAGCTACAATTATTTCTACATTTTGGTTAACTAATTGAATAACCATTTCATGAACCTTAATCAACTTATCAATTTCTTTATAAATACTCTCCTTTAGAAATTCTATGTCAATTATATCAATATCAGTTTCATAATATTTACGATCATCATATTTATAGCTATTTACTTCTATATTTTCATCATATTGTTTCTTAAATATATTGCAAATCACTTCAATTTCTTCTTTCTTTAATTCATGTTCTGAGAGGTAGGTGTTAACTAATCTCACTATTTTACAACTCCTTTGTCAATTAAATATTTGTATTGTGAGTCACTTAATTTAAATGCTGTATTCATAGTTCCATCTGAGTTAATAAAAGTCCATTGTTTATTATCTTCGTTATAAATATGCGTTCCTTCAACGTTTCTATATTTTCCTTGTTTTCGAACTCCAGTATTAATCAGCTCTGAAACATCATTTTTGAATAATTCCACACTAGATTTACTACCATCAGGATAACTTCCAAAATCTTTTCTGTGTTTACTGAAAGCCTTATCTATTGAGCTTTGTTTAAATACAACATCATCGGCGCTACTGATAAATTTACCCGTACCCTTAGTCTCAATCTCAACATCCTCCACGGATTTTTTAGCATCCTTTGCCGTATCCTTTGCTTTCTCGGCCTTCTTTTGAGCATCAATGACATGCTCTAAAAAGTCCTTCCCTTCCTCTATCCCTTCAGCGGCTTTTTTTAATTTCCCCATAGGCGTTAAAGAAAAAAGAGCGATTCCCTTGTCTGTTTTAGAAGCATTAGGGTCCCTTAGGGTTTCAATATCATTTAAGAGAAACTCATCTGCCGCGATTTCTCCACCCTTTTTAGAAGCTATACTCAAACCTACTCCCATGGCAAATAACCCATCCGGAGTTCCGGATCCATTTCCACCTAGCACTTTCCTCATTCCCTCATAGGTAATAGGTTCATTAGCGTAATATGTTTGAGGAGTTGAAGGGCTATCTGTTGCCAATTCTGGATTACTTTTTAAAATCGCTGCATAAATTTCGTCCAGTTCATTCGATTCATCTTTCACATTTTCATTTATATTTTTTGTGGTCGAATGAGTAGGAAGACTAGCAAAACCTAGAATACTAGGACCATATAAAACATTTGGTTTTTGGATGAATCCCCTGTAGCCAAATTGGAGGGGGCTTGCCCCTGTTAAAAAAGTGTAAAACATGGTCGTCAAGTCATGATTTTTGGGTTGGAGGGTGGTGTCTCCTTGAATCCGTGAAGTACGTGCCTCCAGCTCCATTTTCAAAGTATTTCTCGAAGCCAAGATCCCCCAGTGACTCGACTGAAAATGGACATCTGTCAGGCCACTTTGAAACATTCCTTCTAAATCCGTTAGCCATGTGTCCATCGTCTGAATGTCCTGTTCCACAGGATTCAATGATACGGTCTGAGAGTAATCGAACTCGTTCAACTTTTGTACAGTGTCATCCCGTTTCTTTTTGGAAGTAATGACTCCTTCCTGGACTGAACTGTCATCGAAATGGGGTAGGGACACAATATCACGATTGAATAATTAATTAGTAAATTTCACTATATTAACTGCAAATAATTTATTTGTTTATCAATTGAATTCTTGACTTCAATTTTGATATATCAATAAAACCTTGACAGGCTTTAGCCAATCAAGGTAATTGATTAAACAGTAATTTATTTTGGAATATCCCGTTTCCATACACTTTGTCCATCACTCAAAAAGATCTGACTTGGTGGATTATCGTAAAGTGATATTTCTATTAATGAACCTTTCCCTTGTATTAACCAACTATATAAACTACCTTCTTTACTAGAAGGATGAGCTAAAATGTCACCAACTTGAAATGTAATTGCATAATATTCGGTATAATTTATATCATCATCATCCAATCCATTGTCTGTTTCAAAGAGTGTGTCTGGTTCACCAATAATCTTTAACCCGCTATCCCACTCTATTATCAGATTACTATCCTTGTGTTCTTTTATGGTTTTTACCAAAGAATCATATTCCATATAATTTCTCCTTGTTTTATTATTTAAGTGGTTCAGAAGGCACTATATGTGCACCATCTTTTCCATAATGAATTATTCCTCTAGTAGTCTCAAGGTATTCGCCAGTATCGACATCATAATATTTCCCAATTGTTTCACTAAAGTCTACTCTTTCTTTTTTACCATTTGGTAGTAGCTGACCTTTTCCAGCGTACTTATCAAGCAATACTTGTGCTTTTTTATTATCCCCATAGAAGATACTCTTAATTTTTCCATTTGCTAGTTCTTGTTTGTAATTTGGAGTATTAGGAATATGTTTCTCTTGAGAACCTGGCTTTACTTTAGCTGGAAATCCATTTACTTCTCTATAAGGACCAATAGGTACTGAGTTTTTTCCATATGAAGGGACACCATTACCTTTCCCCTTATCCTCAATCTTTTCTATCTTCTTTTTCCCATCTTTAATAACATCACTAACCTTATCCACCATTTTAAATGGCTTGAAAACGGTGAATAATGCGGCTTCCGCAACGGATTCCGATGAAGGGTCCTCTGACATGGCGATGATGTCCCCTATTAAAAATTCTTCTATCTTTGTTATGGGAGGGAATATGTCTTCTAACGTTTTTCCACTGCCGATTCGTTCTTCCGGAATATTCTGAACATATTTATACTGTTGGGCACCTGTCCGACCATAATATTGACGTATAATCTTCCCATCCGGTAATGTATAATAAGTTCCCTCAATCACACTTTCTTCTGAAAAGCTACCATATTCATCGGTAACTTTTTTTACATTCACTGCTTGATTGATGAGTATTTGCACCTCTTTGGCGCTAATAAGCTGTTCCATGGATGAAATCAGGTTGTTCTTCCAGAAATTCAAATGGAGAGGATTACCGTTACTATGGTTGACTGCAGGACCCATAAACACATTTGGTCTTGAAACCTGCCCACTAAGTCCAAACGAGATGGGTGACACCCTTTGGAGATAAGTTTGGAGCATGCTGGATAGTTCCTCGGTTAAAGGGTACTTTTTTAACAATGGAAGAGTCGATTCACGGGTTGCAAGATCCCATACCAGCCTCTTTCTTGCAGGGTTCACACTCCACTGTGACGTCTGAAAGTGGATATCGGACAACCCGTTTTGGAAGAGTCCCTCCATTTCTATAAGGCAGTCTTGCAGGACCCGTAGATCCTGTTCCACAGGATTCAATGACACGGTCTGAGAGTAATCGAACTCATTTAACTGTTGAACGGTGTCATCCCGTTTCTTTTTGGAAGTAATGACCCCTTCCTGAACTGCACTGTCATCGAGATGAGGCAGGGCCATGATAACACGATTGAATAATTAATTAGTAATTTCACTATATTAACTGCAAACAATTTATTTGTTTATCAAATGAATTCTTGACTTCAATTTTGATATATCAATAAAACCTTGAAAGGGTTAACCAATCAAGGTATTTGTTGAACTATTTATTTTTGAATATTCCTTTTCTAACGACCCGAGGTTTTCAATGAATTTCATTTTAAAGAAAAATCTTTTAGTATTTCTAATGTTTTAAAAGCCTGGAATGAATTTGCTTTAGAAGCATAAATCTGAGGACTTTCGAGATTAGACAATTTAAAAATTTGCCCTGCCTCAAACTTTATATACTTACTAAATTGTTCAATAAACTCCCTTTCATCTACCAAATTATATATTTCATCTTTAAATGTGGCAATTAACATATAGTCGTTGTCATCTAAGTTTTCTAAACTTATATATACTTCATAATCAAACGCAGCTGAACTAAAATTCTCTGGTAAAGAATAAATGGAAATGGCAAGAGTTTCTTCCTTCTTTTCTAAAGATTTACCTAGTTTCTTCTCAATTTTATTTATATCCTTAATTTTCCCTGTTTTAAATGATTGACCAAATATACCAATATGAGTAGGACTAAATCCTAATTTGGTTGTAAACTCTTTTGCATTATTATAAAACGCACTCCAGTTATTTGAATAATTTTGATCTATTTTTCCATATAAAACTATTGAGGTTGTAATATGGTTTTGCAATTTAATCACTCCTATTCAGTTATTTAGGTGGAAGAATATAAATATCTCCCGCTTTTTCTCCAAGTAACTTTTGATTATCTATCATTCTTTTTCTTAAATCATAAATATTGTCAGTTTTACTTGGAACTTCATACTGATCAATTTTTCCGTCTTTTCTAACCACCATTATATCTGGTCTACGGTTTGGTCTTATGCCAGGTATTTCATTCGACAGTCCTTTATTTAGATAAACTTTACTTATATTGTCTTGCATAGCTAATTCCTCTGCTTTATCAACCATTGCTTCCCAATGTCCAGGTGTTTTATTGGTATGCGGTTTGCTTGGGTAAGTAATTTTACCATTTGGATTTTTGCCTATTCCTGTAACATCCTCCACGGATTTTTTAGCATCCTTTGCCGTATCCTTTGCTTTCTCCGCTTTCTTTTGGACCTCAATGACATGCTCTAATAAGTCCTTCCCTTCCTCTATCACTTCAGCGGCTTTTTTTAATTTCCCCATAGGCGTTAAAGAAAAAAGAGCGATTCCCTTGTCTGTTTTAGAAGCATTAGGGTCCCTTAGGGTTTCAATATCATTTAAGAGAAACTCATCTGCCGCGATTTCTCCACCCTTTTTAGCAGCTATACTCAAACCTACTCCCATGGCAAATAATCCATCCGGAGTTCCGGATCCATTTCCACCTAGCACTTTCCTCATTCCCTCATAGGTAATAGGTTCATTCGCGGAATACGTTTGAGGAGTAGAAGGATTGTCTACTGCCAATTCTGGATTACTTTTTAAAATCGCTGCATAAATTTCGTCCAGTTCATTCGATTCATCTTTCACATTTTCATTTATATTTTTTGTGGTGGAATGAGTAGGAAGACTAGCAAAACCTAAAATACTAGGACCATATAAAACGGTTGGTTTTCGTATAAATCCTCCGTACCCAAATTGGATGGGGCTTGCCCCTGATAAAAAAGTGGAAAACATGGTCGTCAAGTCATAATTATTTGGTTGGACAGCGGTGTCTCCTGGAATCCGTGAGGTACGTGTCTCCAGCTCCATTTTCAAAGTATTTCTCGAAGCCAAGATCCCCCAGCGACTCGGCTGAAAATGGACATCGGTTAGACCACTTTGAAACATTCCGTCTATATCCGTTAGCCATGTGTCCATTGTCTGGATATCCTGTTCCACAGGATTCAATGACACGGTCTGAGAGTAATCGAACTCGTTCAACTTTTGTACAGTGTCATCCCGTTTCTTTTTGGAAGTAATGACGCCTTCCTGGACTGCACTGTCATCGAGATGAGGCAGGGCCACGATATCACTGACACTGTCCATGATACTGTTCGCCTCATTCGTGAGGGCTTCTGTCAGATTGCCAATCAGTGTTAGGCCCTGCTCCAGCTCCCCTTCTAAAAACTCTTGCCTTATGTATCCGGCTGGATCTGGCTCCAGAGATTGGAGGGCAGATTCCATTTGCTCTAGCGTCTGAAGATAAGTGACGGAGAACAGCTGGAAGAATTGGAGAAAGGGCAGGTGACACTCTGCATAGAAGTCACGGATGGCATTGCCTCCCGCTCCCTTCAACAGCTCGTCCATTTCAACTAAGCCACTTACCGTTCTTTCGATATTCTCTGTCTCATTTCTCAGGCGCTCAAGCATAGCTTTATTTCGTTTCAATCCATCTTGAAGTAAATCTACGTCTAATATTTTCATAGGCAACCACTCCAAATGCTCGATGATAGGAAGGATTGCCGGTTTTCATTATTATACAATATTCCCCTAGAACTAGGCATACTTTCTCCTCCTGCAGTAATCTCTTTTTATCTATAATATTCCATTTATTATAAAGAAAGGTAAAGAATGAAATGAATTAAATCATTAAAACAATTCATAAGGATTACTATTATCTAGAAAAAATAAGTCTATTGCATTAAGTACTCCTAAGTCTTTATTCTCATTTAAAAAAAGAGTAAACAGATCACCTGTTTACTCACTTGTCTTTATTAGATTTGAAGTAACAGTTCGTCAGCATTATATAATGCCACACAGTTCCTACCTTTATTTTTTGCAGTATATAACGCTTGGTCAGCTTCTCTAATTAGCTGTTGAATGGAATATCTATCCTCTCCTACTTCCAGAAGAGCATGAGAGATCCCGAAACTTGATGTTACTTGTATTTCTTCATTATAAAATGCGACTAAGCTATCTTCCACTTCTTGTCGAATTATATTTGCTCTATTAGCAGCCTCTATCAAAGAAGTATCAGGCATACAAATAATGAACTCTTCTCCTCCGTAGCGACCCATATAGTCTGTGGAGCGTAATTTTTTCTTTACTATGCTTGTGACACTAGTTAAGATTACATCTCCTGCCTCGTGTCCATAAGTGTCATTTACTCTTTTAAAATGGTCTATATCAAACATGACAATAGAAATATTACCTCCATCTATCGATATATCATCAAATATTACTTCCGTTTTTTTCATAAAGAATGTACGGTTTAATACCTGGGTAAGCCCATCTATGCTTGCCAATTGTTTTAATTTTTCTTCCATCTGTACTTTTTCCGTAACATTAATAAAGGTAATAATTTTACCGACACGTAACCCACTTTTATTCATCACTTCTGTAAAATTTATTCGAAAGTGTGTAACTTGCTCATCTAGTAAGCTAGTATAGTCAGACTCTATTTCTTCATCTAGTTTCTCTATAAGTTCGGGATTTTCAGCGAGAATCTCTGCAATTGGTTTACCAATATGATGACCACTTAAAGTTGGAATTACAATGAGTGCTGCTTTATTATAATCCACGATCACCTTGTTTTGATTTAAAACAAGCACTCCCTCCTTCAGGCTTTCAAATACACTATCCCTAGCAATGGGAGCGACATTGAACATTTGTAAGGATATAAGAGCTACCCCGTGGAACGTAAAGGCAATACTTAAAGAAATCGGACCAAGATCTATTCCTTCACTCCAATCATTTAAATAAAAGTAATTAGCTATTATAGGCGTAATAAAACCTGCCACCATCAATAAAGTTTGCATACGAAACAAAAGTAAAGATTTACGGTATTCCCTAAGCAATATAAAGACTGACAAAATTAAGCATATAAACAGAAAAATAGCATGGACGTTAAACCATGGGCCCCATTCTAGCTCTAATAACGGGAATGGACCATCTCTATTTATTTTCATCGATTTATAATAAAGATGATGAAGATCATTCGTTTGCATCATAAATATCGTAGTGATGGGAATGATGAAAATAGCATAGTTCCATGTTTTAATCTTGCGTCCTACATACTCCATACACATAAATAGAACAAATACAGGAATGAATGGCATGGCAAGGTACTCAACTTCAAGCCAAAACTTCATTTCTTTTAAGGTCGAGCTTGCTAATTCAAAGGCATAAGCAAATGTGAAAATCGATGACAATATGGTAACTAAAATATACGGCTTTACTCCCGGAGCATCTTTCGCTTTAACTCGTATATATAAACTAAGAAACAAGCTTATTATGCCCGCTAATGTTACTACTAGAATGTGTGTCAATAATTTTTCTCCGTTCCAATTGATCTTTCATGCATCATATATTATATAGTAGTAGATTATTCTGTACTAGAGACTGTTTTGCTATTTTGTGTCATGAATACACTTTTCTGGCACGAGAATAATCACTTTATCTTCCTCAATGTTGCTCTGTAAACTTTAAAAAATCCCTATCGTTCTTAACATGTTTAAAACACTTAGAACGATAGGGTAAACATAACAATATTTTATTTTTCCTCTCATCTAAATACCTTCACTCTTTAATCTAGGATTTCTTAGGCTATCGAAAACCAAATGATGATCCTTTACTTCCTCTGCTTTACGATTACTATATAGCGCCATGTCTCTAAGCTCAGCCCATTCGTCCGCATCCTCATGATTACGACTAAACATGTATTTATCAAAGGGTCTTAGCCTGATGGATAATATAAATGCGTGTAAGTTAACCCATTTTTTTAAGGAAACAAATTCACTAATTATCCTTCTTTCCTCATCTGTTTTCATTTGAATATCATTTTGTCTAACCTGTGCCTGAATCATTTCAACTAAATAGGACTCCATTTTTTCTTCATCCTGATCGGTAACCAGCTCTATATCACTTGCTACTTTCCACAACTCATCCGCCTTTTTCACGGCATCTACTATTTGATGTTGATTTTCTATAATTATATCGGGGACATGCTTGACTACATCATATGCTTTTTGTACATCCTCCGGGAATGGACCTAATTTCCTTTTAATTTGGGTAAGTATGTTTTTATAGTTTTCATAGTTACCTAGCCTGTTTGCAGTTGCCCATCCAGCTCCAATATGTACAAATTTCTCAATACAAACATTAAAATTGTTTGCTAGTAGCGCCTCTTCCTTTATCTCCTCGAAGTAAGGAGCGCTTCCATCGTTGCGTAAAATCACCTGTTCAGCTGCAGGAGCAAATGTAAAATAGTAATAAAGCTCTCCTTTAAATGAGAACTTCGCAGGAAAAACATCTGGTTTTTCATCTTTATTATAGTAAGGTTTTAAGGCTTCTTTGATGTTTTCAGGTAAATTGTGCATTCTTATCATGAGTTCATTTCTCCTAATTTTATAAGTTTATAATTTGTAACACTATAAGGTCCCTAATATCTTTTACATAGTATTTTGAACTCTCTAAGAAAAGATGGAGAAATATGTCTCCATCTTTATTTACCGAAAAATGAGAGGAACCATGGTACTATCATGTTTTTCACAAAAATTGTATAGATCGCCATCATCAAATCCAGTCGCAAACACTATGTTTCTTGGGAAATTTGAAATACTAGATTGTAAATATGTATTTGTAAAAATGATTGTAGAAGCAAGAGTTAAAAATAAACCTAAGTAGAACTGCTCTTCGTATAAATGGTACAACGTTTTATAAGCTGTTATTTCAGCATATCTGCCTTGTGGAAAATAATCATTATTACTTGCCCAGTCATCATCATGCCCATCCCATTCCGTGGAGCCCGAAATATAAAGCTGAAAGCTTTCTTTTTTATCAAATATCCCGAAATTAATAGCTACTATTTCTTTTGGTATTTTTTCTTTACTTAACAGTGTATTTAACCAATTCTCAAACTCCTTATAGCTCTTTTCTAGTAGATTTTGAAAAGTGTTTATATCTATATTATAAATACTTTCTATTGCTTCTATTAATTCTGCTTTATTCTTCATAGTTGGCATTTGCTTGATAAATGCTATTAGTTGCTCCTCTAATTCCTCATGAGAGCGCATTCCTTGTTCTCCTTTCAACTGTTCGGATAAATTACTTAAACTACTTAAATGAATAAATACCATTTTTACCATTTCAATCTACACTTACATTCAACAAAATGCTTAGCAGTAGTTTAAAGAAGCGCCTATGTTTAAGTACTAAACTAGGCGCCTTCGTTTATTTTCTTTGATAAAGTGCATTTGCTAGGATGTACTCATAACATTTATCTGGAAGAAGATATCTTGGCTCTCCACCCATTGCAAATTCATCTCTAATATAGGAGGAACTGATTTCCATTGCTAGGCCCTTGTCTATGAGGTGAAATCCTTCATCGTTGTTTCTTAAGATAGGGGACTTGCTGATTACCTTTAGCATATCAATTCCGTCCCTTGCCATGACAATAAATTTATTTTCCTTCACTAAATCTTCACCGTTTTTCCATTTACCTGCACCTATATCAACTAGTAAATCTGCTCCCATTATGAAGAATACTTCATCATTCGGGTATTTTTCTTTGAAATGCTTCATCGTTTGATACGTATTTGCATTCCAGGCTTCCTGATTCATCTCATAATCATCTGCCTCGAATTTTTCATTGTTTTCGATAGCGAGTAAGATCATATTCCAACGATGGTTGTCTGCAATATTCATCTCTTTATCTCTTCTTTTGTGCGAACAAGGTAAAAAGATTACTTTATCTAAACGACATCTGCGCCCAATCGTGCTTGCTGTCCATAAATGGACATTCGTGATGGGATCAAAGGAAGATCCATAGATTCCGATCCTAGCCATATTAACTCCTCCTATAAGCTATTTTTTCTGTTTCATCATTTGCTGTGTCTTTTCTTTTATTTCTGCGATACGATTCATCTTGTTATCCCAGCATTTTTGGCTCAGATCTACCGGATACTCTTCTGGATTTAACGGGCGCTTATATTCATCCCAAAGTAGCTCTAGATTTTCTTGAACATTTTCTCGAATCTCTAATATAGAAGGAGTTTGATACGTAAGCTTGCCGTTTTCAAAAATCGTATGGTGTAGTTCTCTTGCTTCAAAATTAGTAACAAACTTGCTTATAAATGTATGAACCGGGTGGAACATCTTTAATCGCTCTTCTTTTTGTGGCTCTTCGGTTTCTAAAGCAATGTAGTCCCCTTCCGATTTCCCATTGTTCCGATTAATGATTCGGTAAACCTTTTTCAGACCAGGTGTCGAAACCTTTTCAGGATTTGCACTTATTTTGATGGTATCTACCATCTCCCCGTCCGTTCCCTCTATAGACACGATTTTGTAAACTGCTCCTAGGGCAGGTTGGTCATAGGCGGTAATCAGCTTCGTCCCGATTCCCCACATATCAATTTTGGCCCCTTGCGCCTTCAGGTTAAGAATCGTCGCCTCGTCTAAATCATTCGAGGCAGATATTTTGGTATCTTTAAATCCTGCTTCATCTAGCATTTTTCTAGCTTCTTTAGATAAGTAGGCCAAATCTCCGCTGTCTAATCGGATACCCTTAAAATTAATCTTATCTCCTTGTTCCTTCGCTACTCGGATTGCATTGGGCACACCAGATCTCAATGTATCGTACGTATCTACTAAAAACACACAATCCTTATGACTCTCTGCATACTTGGTGAACGCTGTATATTCGTCGATATAAGCCTGAACCAATGAATGTGCGTGGGTGCCTGCAATTGGAATACCAAACAGTTTTCCAGCTCTCACATTCGAAGTTCCATCGAACCCTGCAATATAAGCAGCTCTTGTACCCCAAATAGCCGCATCCATTTCCTGTGCCCTACGCGTCCCAAACTCCAATGTTATATCTTCTCCAACCACTTGTTTAATACGTGCTGCCTTGGTTGCAATAAGCGTTTGGAAGTTAATAATATTTAAGATAGGTGTTTCAACCAGCTGTGCCTCGGCCAGTGGTGCCTCTATACGCATAATTGGCTCATTCGGGAAAACTAGCTCGCCTTCTTTAAGGCTTCGTAATGTACCAGTAAATCGAATACTCTTTAAGTAATCTAAGTATTCCTCTTCATAGCCTTGGTCTCTTAAATAATCGATATCTGTCTCAGAGAAATGGAAGTTGTTGATAAATTCGATCACTCTCTCCAGACCAGCAAAAATAGCATAGCCATTCCCAAATGGTAACTTACGAAAATAAACCTCGAACACCGATTTTTGATTATGAAATCCATCTCTCCAATACGTTTGGGCCATATTAATTTGATACAGGTCCGTATGAAGAGCTAAGCTATCGTCTTTATATAATCGTTCCATTGTACAAACCTCCCAGTCTAAATTTCGATTAAATAACCTCTGCCCCTATAGACCCTTGGAAATGACCTAGAGCCCAGTCATGTCCTACTTGATTGAAACTAGCGACTGCATCCTTGTGCACAATGACTTTAAATCCTTTGTTGTATGCATCCACTGCAGTATGAAGCACACAAATATCCGTACATACTCCAACTAAATGAACCTCGGTAATTCCTCTTTCGCGTAGCTTTATCTCTAAATCCGTTCCTGCGAAAGCTGAATATCTTGTTTTGTCCATCCAATATACTTGCTTGCTCTCTTTAGACGATTCGTATATCTCCTGCAGGCTACCGTATAATTTACGACCTTCTGTTCCTTCTAAATTGTGAGCAGGGAACAATTTGGTTTCCGGATGATACGGATCATTTAAATGATGTACGTCTATTGCAAACACTACGTACTGATTTTCCTTGATAAAAGATTCTGTTAGTCGAGTGATCTCTTGCTCAATGTCTTGCCCGGGCTTTCCGCATGTCAATGCACCATCCGTCGCAACGAAGTCATTCGTGTAATCAATGTTAATAAGTGCTTTCATTTTCATTTCCTCCTAAATGTTATTTTAATAAACAAATTGTTAATCAATAAAAATAAAAAAATTAATATCTAGCCGTGTAAATAGACTTTACAATATCCATTTCCAAAAATTCGTATAATGCAGCAGGAGACTTAGATGTTCTTTGCGTTTTCTTTCCTTCCACTTTTTGAATAAACGGCAGCGTTTTTATTTTCCTAGCAAAGGATTGCTCGCTAAGGATACCTGGTTCATCAGTTACAGTTGCTAACACTGCTTGCAGCTCTGAATAAGTGAAATGTTTTGGCAAGAAGTTTTTAGCAACAGTCGTTTGGAGCAAATCATTTGTAATCATGTGAATAGCATCTGTAATAATTTCCCGATGGTCGAATGCTAATGGAAGATTTAATACTTCCTCAATAGAGAATAACTCCACTTCTGCTGCATCATCTGCAGCCTTTCTTTTAGAAAGGTAATCCATCGGAACAATAGCGTAATGAGCATTCGTAATAATCCATCCACGGGGATCTCTACCAGGTGTGTCGTACACCCCGAAATGTTTGATCAGCACATTTTCAACGCCTGTTTCTTCCTCAAGCTCTCTCTTAGCTGCTTCCAAAGCCGTTTCATCCTCTTGAACAAAACCCCCTGGTAGCGCCCATTTTCCTGCCTCTATATTTGTATCGCCTTCAGCGTTTTGTAAGGCCCGCTGGATCAGCATTAGCTTCAGAGACATGATAGGTGGCTTATGCTCTTCCTTGTTCTCTGCAACTATTGTAAAAACTGCGATATCTGATGTATAGCCGTCCGGTGTTTTATATTTTTTGATATCATACTGCTTTAGTGCTTCTTCGTTAGACATGTTTATCACTCCTTCTGAAGAAAAAAATCTTTTCCAAAGGTTTTTGATTAACAATTCGTTAACCTTAATTTGATTGTAATATTTGGAATTAAAAAAGTCAAACGAAAAGTCAAAATTAAATACAAATAGTTTACTCCTTTTATTCGTACCTAGTAGTAATTACGAATACAAAGTCGCTAGCTGCGTGGTATCCTCATTATAAGTTACATCCACGTAGCCATCTAACAAGTTCTCATTTTGATATTGTCAACCTAAATGGAAACCATTCCTGGCTTATACATCCTCATCTAATCCTTCATATATTTTTTGTAAATAAACTACTCTTTAAACTCGAGACAATCCGATTGCTTCATTTTTGGAAATATACCCCATTTATAATTCACATGGTATAATCATATAAATTCACATCTACGAACAGTGTTTCTTTTAGCATTTCTAAAGGGAGGAAAGTGATATGAGGAAACCAATCATTCAAGTAATCGTGATATTGCTAATAGTTGTGATTTCTTTTGGCCCCTTGTTATATGACTTCTACATGAAGCCTGAAAATTCCTTGGAGCTTTATCAAGAGTTAAGATTCTCCGAAGAATTCACGAGTGTTCACCATTTGTTGGAGCAGGGCTATGAAAAATACTTTTCTGAAGAGGCATATGACGTATTAAAAAGCGAGAAAGGAAGCCCGTCAATGATTCGGCAATTCACTGTAGTTCAGTATGATGATGGTACAGAATCAGTTCTTATAGAAACCAGTCCTGGGACAAATAAATTAACGATCCTTCGGGCAGAAGTACTCCCCGAAGTAATTGAGAATTATTTTAAGGAATTAAATGAAGAATAGCTAATTAAGCCGTTTTAACTCTTTTCTAGATATTTATAATATACAAAGGAAGATATAATAAAAGTTATACCTACTATCATAAAAACGATATGGTGGAATGGTTCAGCAAGAATATATAAATTTATAAATAACAATATAAATATAAATACTATACTAAAATATAAAAATCGGGCATATTTCATTTTTAACAACCTCATTTACTTATTAAATATTTTTTGCATTTAGGATAGCTATAGTTCAAATCTACTTATATGAAATAGATTTAAAAATAAAATCTTAGTTCGATTAATACGAACCAAGCTATCATGAAGATTAACTTTGAATTTCTTTAATACTTTTTCCGCTTAAAAATGCATGCCCTGCTACTGCTTTATGTACTGTCTCAAAACCATATTTTTGATAGACCTTTTCGATGGCTTCATTTATAGGGAAAACCCATAGCTTTTCAATTCCCTTTTTTGTAACTTCTAGCTGAATATAATGAATGATTTGTCCAATTAATCCTTTTCCCCTATATGCTTCCAATGTTGCTACACTTTCCATTCTAGCTTGATTGCCGTCTTCAAAAATACAAGCCGTAGAGCAGGCTACCCCATCATAACGAAGGAGATAATGAGTAAATGCTGGGTGATTAAATTGCTCCTCAAAAACCTTTTCCATTACTTCTAGGCCACCGAACTCTTTAATACTACCCTCTATCTCGATCGCTTCTTGGTAGTTTTCTTTTGTCACTTTTTCAATCGTCACCTTGGGGTCAGTGGGGATATCAATAACTTTGTTATTCCATAATTGTACAGGGCTAATCAATTCTTCATATTTAAAATTTCTAGATTCTAATTCGGACAATAGATTTTGCTGATTTTCTAGGTCATAAATGTAGAACCTTGGTACAATATCTTTGGACTGAAAAAAGTGAATGACTTCTTCTGCTACTTCATGTGAATTGTCGCAAGCAGTCATTATCCTTGCATGATTAGCATCATAATAGTCAGGCTGATTCTCGTTACAAAATAGAACCCCCCATGATGTATCTATTCTTCTTGAAAATGTATCACAGTATGCTATATCGAGCATATGTATAGTTTCCATGTTCATTAAATTACCCCTATCTATTTTAATACATTAAATCTTTTTTCATGTAATAATGGTCAAAGTCCCGACCAACGTTAGGCAGAGTTCCATACACTTCATACCCATGTTTTTTATAAAACTCTAACGCCTGAAAGCTTAAAGTATCCAGTTTAATGAAGTCACATTTTCTTTCCTTAGCTATTTCCTCTGCTTTCATCAACAACTTTGAACCATACCCGTTCTTACGTAGCGATTCGTCCATTATCAAAACATGAATTTCTAGCCAATTCCAGCATATTTCTCCCATTATTCCTCCTAGTACTTGATCCTTTTCATCCTTTATAAATAAGTTAACTTCCTCATATCTCCCTCTCAAATCCTCAGGAAAGTGTGCTAGATTAAAATAATACAATCGTTCATTAATATTTTTTTTAGATTCATCAGTATCTTCTCGTATTATTCTCAATTCCACTAATTTCTTCCTTTCTATGGGCATAATCCTTTTTTGCAATTTGTGATTCTTACTCAATTTTAACATGTATTAAAATTTTTTCCTTTATTTTTCAATTAGTAATTAAAATTTTCCGTCAGCTCAACCTTCGCTAAATAGACAATTAAATTTCTTATTTCCGAATACATAATAATGACAAAATAGAAAATAACTAATAGTTATTAGAGTATAGAGGAGTGAACTGTTTTGGATATTAAAAAGGTTCTGGTCGCTGGTAGTGGAGTTTTGGGAAGTCAAATAGCTTTTCAAACCGCTTTTTATGGAATTAAAGTATCCGTATATGATATTAATGAAGAGGCATTAGAGAAGGCTAAGGAAAGACTTACTGGATTGAAAGCAAATTATCAAGAAGACTTAGGAGCAACTCAAGAAGCAGTAGATACAGCTTATGATCGTTTAACGTTGCATACAGACTTAGCTGAGGCTGTTCAGGATGTGGATTTAGTAATCGAAGCAGTTCCGGAAATTTTGGATATTAAGAAAGTATTTTATGAAAATTTATCGAAGGTTGCTCCACAGAAAACAATCTTTGCATCAAATTCCTCCACTATGATCCCAAGTCAGCTCGTTGAATTTACAGGTCGTCCTAAGAAATTCTTACATTTGCACTTCGCAAATAGAATTTGGGTAAACAACACGGCTGAAATTATGAAACATGAAGGCACAGATACCAAGGTATTCGAAGAGGTGATTGAATTTGCTAAAGCAATTAATATGATTGCTTTACCTATCCATAAGGAACAGCCAGGATATATTTTAAATTCCTTATTGGTTCCATTTTTAGATGCCGCTCAAAATTTAGTCGCAAATGGAATTGCGGATCCCGAGACAGTGGATAAAACATGGATGGCAGGTATGGGTGTGAACAGAGGTCCCTTCGGAGTGCTAGACATTATAGGATTAAACACCCCATATAACATTGCACTTGAAAAAGCAAAAGCAGGAAATGAGCAAAAGGCAAAAATAGCAGAATACTTTAAAACAGAGCTAATCGACAAAGGACGATTGGGTATTCAAAACGGTAAAGGATTTTATGATTATCCAAATCCAAAATATGAAGATCCTAAATTCTTAAAATAATTTTTTGAAGAAGGCTATTTATTAGTCTTCTTTTTTCATGGATCTATTTGGTATAGCGCTCGTTTACTACAATGCCGCTCTACTTTACGACAATCACCCAGTAAATTACTACAATCCAAATCTGACTGTGAATTTGAAATGAAATTTACTACAATCTAACGTTCATTTACTACAATGCTGCTTTACTTTACGACAATCACACGATGAATTACAACAATTCAAATGGAACTGTTAGTTCAGAAGAAGATTTACTATAGTCTAGTGCACCTAGTAAGTCTAGAGTATTTAGTTTTTTTTACGAAACAAGCATATAGGAGTGGTACCTTGCGGAGAGTAATAAAAATACGCATTTAAAAAGTCAGAATGAGAAAGAACTCACCCTGACTTTTTCATATATTTAGCGAAGCATTATTGATCCGCCGTCTGCCATGATTGTTTGACCAGTTATATACTTAGAATCCTCGCTTGCTAAGAAAACTGCTACACGACCGATATCTTCTTCCACATCACCGAAGCGTCCCAGTGGGATTTTGCTGCGAACATTTTCGTAATATTCAGGCTGGGCTTTTGCCCATGCTTGTACACCTTCTGAGTTAGCAATAGGAGAAATAATGTTTACGTTAATACCGAAGCGACCCCATTCATTGGCTGCCACTCGGGAGATTCCTCGAATTGCTTCTTTTGCTGCAGCGTACGCCCCTTGTGTTTCGTGTCCAGCTAATCCAGCGCCTGATGCAAAGTTAATCACATTTCCTTTTGTTTCTTTTAAATATGGAAGTGCTGCCTGCATCAAATAGAAGGTTGGGTAAAATCCTGTGCCGAATGACAAATCTAAATCTGCTTGTGTTGTTTCTTCAATCGTCACCTGTTTAGATGCATGTGCATTATTGACTAAAACATCTATTTTTCCGTACGCTTCTGCTACTGTAGTGATAATTGTAGGAAGCTTGTCTCTATCCATTAAGTTTGCCTTTAAAAACATTGATTTAGGTGATATTTCCTGAAGTACTTTTAGACTTGCTTGACCAGCTTCTTCGTTCACATCAACAATTGCTATTATTGCTCCTTCTTTAGCCATCGCCTTGGACATACCTAGCCCAATGCCTCCTGCTCCTCCTGTAACAATAACAACCTTATCCTTAAGCCTGTCCATAATATTACCTCCTTAACTCTTTTCTATATCATCCTACCCCTTAATCCTTTATATCTCAATTTAAATGCTGTTATATATTTATACTATTTGATTCTAGCCCCATCATGCCCAGTATCCTCTGTACTTTTTGCAATTATTGCAGAAGCATTTTTATAGTTTTCATTTATAGATTCGCTAGAAGAACCCACTGGGTTTCCGTATGCAGTGAAACTAGTGGGGTCTTCCTTCTCATTCGCTTTTTTTGTACTAGCCCTCTCCGTACTCTCTGCAATAATGGAGTTTGCTGCTTTATCTGTATAATTCATAGGTGGTACATCTGATTTTAAAGGGTCTCCGTATGACCGATCCGTTGTATATTCCTTGGAAGTATTCTGTTTTCCAGAGTCATTCATCATTGGCTTTTGTGTACTATCTGCTATTTGAGAGGATGCTTGCTTAAATTCTTGATTTATTGAGGGTTTGGTAAATTTAATGGGATCTCCATAAGCTGTATTCGTGGCAAAGTCTTTTTTTCCTAATTTAGCAATTTCATTATTTTCTTGCTTCAAAGTATGTATGGCCTCCTTTAATCGAATACTATTATCCTTTCCACCCTTGTAATAAATATGCAATCTAGAAGAGGTGAAAAAAAGTGTATACCCATTAATGGATATACACTCATCATTTACGGATTATTCTTTTCCTGAAATATAAGCCCATTTGTAGCTGTAATCACCTGTAAACGGATGAGATATAATTCCGTGAACGTATGGTTTTTGTAGCGACATGAGTCCCGACTGATACATCGATGCGACGGAAGCATCTTCCTCCATAATGATTTTTTCAGCTTTTGCTAGAGCTTCCCAGCGTGCCTCAGGCTCCAAAGCAAGTTCATTTTTTGCTAGGTCAATCAGTTTATCCAACTCCGGGTTTGAATAAGACATATTATTTTGCGGTGAACCTGTAACAAATAATTCTAGGAAGGTAATTGGATCTTGGAAGTCAGGTGCCCAGCCAGTGCTTTGAATATCGTAATCCTGCGCTGCATCCTTGTCCAATTTCACATTGAATGTAACTGGTATCAGCTTAATAGTAAGCCCTTTAAGATTTCCTTCCATCTGAGCTTTTAAATATTCATCCATATTTTTAGCAAGCTCACTGTCATTACCAACTAATTCTAGCTCTAATTCAGTCAGTCCTTCTTCTTCCATTCCTTCTTGAAATAGTTTTGCTGCTTCTTCGGCGTTATACTTTGTCAAATCTCCATTTATATCACGAAAATCTTTTTTATTTTCATCGAATGTCAGTCCTTTAGGCACTAGGAAATCACCTGGTATTGAACCGTTTGCCAGTATAGCTGATGCCAAATCCTCTTTGTTGAAAGACATAGCAATTGCTTTACGAATTTTCACATTTGAAAGGGCTGTTTTTTGACCATCACGTTCTTGGTTAAGCTTTAAATAGTAGATAGTAGGTTTCAATTCTTTTATTACCTCTTCATGATTTGCATATTGAAGTGCAAATTCTCCTGATAATCCTACACGATCTTTTTCCCCATTCTCATAGAGGTTAACAGATGTAGATGTTTCCTTGACTACGTCCACATTAACTTTATCCAACTGGACAACTTCAGCATCCCAATAGGTTGCATTTTTTTCTAATGACCAGGATAAGCCTGTCCCGTCCCATTCAGTAAGCACAAATGGTCCATTGTAAATAAGGTTATCTGAGTTAGATGCATAGGAATTACTTTTTTCAGTTACATATTCCTCATTTTGAGGATAGAAAGTACCAAATGACATGAGGGACATAAAATAAGGAACTGGTCTTTCAAGCGTCACCTTTAATGTTTTATCATCCACGGCTTCAACGCCCAATTCTTCTTTTGCCATTTCTCCCATTGATATTTGAGTTGCATTTTTTATTAACCCTTGCATCATATAAGGACCATAGGAGCTACCTGTTTCAGGGTCAATTGCTCTTCTCCAAGAAAATACAAAATCTTTTGCTGTTACTGGGGTACCGTTGGACCAGTTTGCATCTCGCAATTTGAATGTATAGGTTAATCCATCTCCTGAAACTTCTGGTTCACCTTCTGCCATTGCAGGCACAGGAATATTTTCTTGATTTAATCGATAGAGCCCTTCCATTACGTTATTAAGGTAGTTAAAAGACACAGCATCGTCGGCCAAAACGGAGTCCATTGATGGAATCTCTGCACCTGCCACAAGATTTAATTCTTGTACTTCATCAAGTTCAGCAGAATCCTTCCCCTCAGTAGTTTCTGGCTCTTTCGTTGAACTCTCTTTAGTATTTTTATCCTCATTGCAAGCAACTAGCAAAATACTTAAGGTAAGTAGAAACACCCATAATAATTTCTTTTTCACTTCATTCATCCCCTTTTTTTAACATATTAAGCACTCTATTAATATATTTCACTAATCGCAATAAATCAAATAAAAATTAGATTTTTTAGAATTATCTCATTATTATTCGTCATAAATATGTATGTTAGCACACTTTTTGATTTGACTGTCAATCAAAATCATATATTCTATTAAGCGCCACTTCTCTAACTTGATACTTTTACTTTCATTTTGACAATAGAAATAGCCAGTAAACTTTCGTTTACCGGCCTTTCTATTAGTTTTTAAATATTTTATAGTCCTCTAGCCATTTCCTTTACAATTTCATCAATTACTGTAGCTGTACCTGACTTATCTTGTACCAATACACTAAAAATATATTGTTCCCCACTACTTCCTTCTATATAACCACTTAGCGTACTAACGCCAGTTAATGAACCTGTTTTGGCAAAAACGTTACCTGAAGTAAGTGGATCTTTTAGACGGTTTCTTAGTGTGCCTCCTACCATTCTGTCAGGATGAGCAGCTACTGGTAAACTTTTAAAATAAGTGGCAAACCAATCTTCCTGTTGTATCTTTAGAAGTAAATCATTAATAGCCAAGCCGGACACTGAGTTTGCGTGAGACATGCCAGAGCCATCTTCAAATTTCCAATTAGACATATCTAAGTTAATGGAATTACCGTACTGCTCCATCACCTTTAAGCCGGCCTTCGTGCTTCCATGATTGCCGTTGACCTTGCCCATTGTTTTAACCAATATATCCGCAATACCATTATTACTTAGCTTCATATAAGGAATGAGTAGTTCTCTTAATGGCATAGATTCTTTTACTGATATTAGTTCAGCGCTTTTAGGAGTGGCAGCTCTAAACAATTTATGTTTCTTATACTCTATCCCTACTTGTTCTAATATGGCTTGGAACATTGTCAATGTATGAGTAGTTGGGTGCTGCATCGTTACCCACTCTCTTTTAGTCTTATCGATCGGTAGATTGCCACTTATGACAATTTGATTTGTTCGATAAGATCTTTCAATCGTAATTGTATTACTTTGGCCAGCCGCTACAGTTTGTGCTTGATTGACAATTTCTAGATCTCCAAGATGGGGTGTTGCTTTTACGGTAGGAGCATTCCCGATTGCAGAACCATTGACATCTATAATAATGGTTCCAGAATCATAGTCAGCATTTGGTGATGTAGTCAATGCAGAAATTGGAGCTGCGTAGTAATACGATTCATCGTTTGCCCATATGCCTGGTGTTAACAACTCATCATCAAACCACTTGTCATCTCCGACAATTCTTCCATCAATCGTTTGAATTCCTTTAGCCTTCAATGCTTGAGCAAATTGTCGTAAGTCTGCCTCCATTAAGGTTGGATCGCCTTGTCCCTGTAAATAGACATCTCCTTTTAATACTCCATTAGATAGCTTACCGCTCGTATACAGACTTGTTTTAAAACGATAATTTTCTCCTAGAACATCTAGCGCTGCGGCAGTAGTAAGCAGCTTCATATTGGAAGCAGGTTTAATAGGTGTATCACCATTATAGTCATACACCACTTCACCAGTCATCCGGTCCATAATCGCAATACTTACTTTTGCACCTGACAGTTTTTCTTGAACGATTGTCGAAATGGATTCACTTAAAGCATCCTCTGTTGTTACCTCTGCTTGAGCTAATTGCCCCATTCCAAACATGCTCACAAATAAGACCCAAGCCATCAAAAGGCTTGCCCACCTTTTCCTCATAATCTTCCCCCATTCTAATTTGCATTAATAGATTAGGGACATATTCCACTTAAAGAAGAAATTTCCTTCCAACAAGTAAAAAAGAGGATTTTCGGAGTGGTATGTTAAGGAAAGCATCTATCAATATTCCTATGATAAATATGTCTATTGAATTAGTATTAGAGAGTATTTGCTGTTTTAGTCGAACATTCATCGTCTCTGCATGTATCGATTTTCCGTAATTTATATATTCCTAAATACGGTTGGTAGCAATTCAGAAATCTTATCTGTCCTTAAAGTGGTATCTAGAGAAATGTAGGGATTCTCTTCTTTTGTAACAATCACTGGGCAAATTAAGGTACTGTCGAATCCAAGCTGCTCCACTCTCTTTTTATTAAATGTATAATAGCTTTCTTTTTGTGGTGGACCTGCATGAAGAATGCCTATCACGTTATTTTTAGTTAGCTCTATCAAGGCATCTGATAAATCATAAACATTCACAAAAGATCTATATACATTTTCCCACGCGCTATATAGTTTACTTTCTTTTATATTCTCAATTAATTGGAGAGTACGTCTTTCTATGTAATGATTGTCCCCATATAATGGTCCTGTGCGTACAATCACATAGTTTGGGTGATTCTCCATCAAATATTGTTCTCCGGCATGTTTTGCATTTACGTAAATAGCTAGACGAGCTTCGGAAGGTAGCAAACCAATTGGATCAAGCTCATCGTAATCACCCCTGCCATCCACGAACACCGCATCGGTAGATAAGAATATGAATTTGGTGTCTTCACTCAAATGTGTTACGACATTTTTCAGTCCAATTTCAATAAGCTGGTCCTCGTTTTCCATGCTCATAAGACACCATATGACGACATCCGGCTTTATACTTTCTATTGTCTGTGCAACTAAATGCTTGTCCATTACATCTAAAGGAATGATATTTTTTGCCGCGTTTGACAATCGAGAGGTTCCAACAACGGTTAGCGATTCGTCCTCAATAGCCTTTTGATATAAGGTAGATCCTAAAAAACCAGTGGCTCCTAAAATAAGTACTTTCATTTAAATGCCCCTTTTTGATTTATAATTGTTTATTTCTTCTATAAACCCTTGTAGTAAACCTTTGCCATTCCTCATTTAGTGTAGACCATTCAACAATTTTCCAGGGGTTAAAGAAAGTTTGGCCGTTTTTATTGAAAAAAAGATAATCACCTAAGCAGTAAGAAGCGTGTTGAATGACTCCTTCGCCATTAACCCAAGCCACTATATCGGTTTCCCGGAAGTCACCTTCGTGGATGAAGTAACCTGCTCTTTTAATACCTTCTTCAAATGTCTTTGGATGGACCCATTCGTGTATTATCCACTCCTGTTGAGTGACAGCATATAACGTAGCAGATAAGCAATTGCTGCCTGCATTATGAGGAAAAGTATTTGCAAACTTTCTTATGTGTATTGGAGCATTGTGGGGAACATCATAACCATCCCAACTATCCCATTCTTGTGCATATTCCAATAGCAAGTCTGCTTTCAGCTGATCAGATAATGAGTTCCACATTTGGCTTTGTAATACTATATATACTTGATCATTTTTAATTACTACATGATTCTCTATTAACGAATTTCTCTCATTTAGAGAAGGCAAAGGTAAGACTAATCCTCTATTTATTTCCACCTGTCTAGCATTCAATATTTTTTTCTTTTCACTCGGTAATTTATTAAACCAACCATGCTGCGCTACGATAACAAATTGAATATCATCATCTATATTCCAGTATTCATAGCTATTCACAAGTTGAATATGATTATAGGAAGGATGCTCGTAAAATTCTTTTTTCGGTATGATTAGTACTTCAGGAAGATATTTCTCTAAAACAAATAGGTCCTCTTCTTTGATAAAGAACAAATCTTTTTCCGGTACATATTGATTAATCCAACTTTTTAAATGTTTAATAGATGGTACAATATTCATTTCTATTGACCACGCTTCCAATCTCTCTGGGAAAGTACATAATGTTCGTGCTGTTTACCATCTATTTGGATGTTACCTTTCAAGCTAAAGCCACATTTTTGAATGACCCGGATTGATCCATAATTGTAAGGTAGAACCACCGTATTTAGCTGTTGAACATTTGTCTTTGTAAACAAGTAATGAATTAATCCCTTTACTGCCTGAGTCGCATAACCGCTTTTTTGATAATCCTTGGATATTGCATAAGCTATTTCACGATTTGGATGGGGTAGCCCCTCCTTCAAACCTGTATTACAAAAACCAATAAATTTGCCAGTTTTCTTTAAAATAATTCCTAACTTTAAATAATCTTGTTCATCGATGTTCGGAACAGCTGACAAAAACGATTTATTTGATGGAATTTCATAGTTTTGAACCCAGTTTGCTCGTTGTTCTCTTGTCGAACGCCAATCCGGTAAAAACTCGTAAACCTCTGGTTGTGATGTCAGCTCATAAATAGCATCAACATCATTAATTGAGAACTCTCTAAGTAATATTTCCCCGCAGTCTATATCAAACATTAATTTTCACCACTTTCCATAAAGTTTATTTCATCAAAAAACGTGTTACAAGTTCATGGTATTGCTCCGGCGTTTCATAATGTGGAGAATGTCCACAATTTTCTATCAAGACTACTTCCCCTTGGGAAACATCTCTGTTAAAGGCTTCTACTTGTACAGGACAAGTAACCACATCGTGCTCACCTAATATGAGTAAGCATGGGATTTTTATTTCTTTTAGCAAGTGTAAAACTGATGTAAAAATTTCTCCTTCTTCTTTCAATCGATTAAAATGTATCTCTGATTTATCATAAAAACTTTCCCATTGGTCCTCTGTATAAACTGTGGTATCTGTGGGATTACTAAAATTATAAGTATATATATGCATTCTTTTATCCTCTAAAAAGGTGCTTAGTTCTGTAAACCCTTCAACAATATCTTTTGGTGATGAGGAACAATTAGCGAGCTTCAGGCACTTTTCTTGTAGGTCAGACTGTTGATATTTTTTAAATAAGTCTGCCGCCTTTAAGAGGAGTGCTTTTCCCGTGAGCCCAAAATCAAATGTAGGAGCTTCAAAAATTACTTTTTCAATAAAATTAGGGTATCGATGAGCATATAGAGTAGCTAGATAACCACCAAAGGAATGCCCGATAATAGACCATCTTTGAATTCCTAAGTGTTTGCGAAGCTCCTCGCAATCATCTATTAAATCATTAAGACTAAATGATTCTCCATCATGAATAGCCTCCGATCTACAAACACCCCTTTGGTCCATTGCTATTAACTTAAATTGATGACCTAATCTATTTGCTTGATGATAAGTAAATTCAAAGCAGCTCTCACCAGGTCCACCATGTAAAAATAAGACTGCTTTGTCACTAGTACACTCACTTACTTCTATGTAAAGTTCTTTTCCTCTAATGGTTACAATCATGAGTAATCTCCTCTTCAAGCTAGTAGAATCCTAAACGGTTATACCCTTACCATATTCCTTAAAGATTAAAGATAAAGTTTCTTCTAATTTCTCATCTGCCCATTGTTCCTCAAATCTATTTGGTAAATGTTTGGCTCCTATAACAAATAAAAGTATGCCACTAGAGAATTTGCCAATTACCCCGATATCTATTACTACATTATCTAATCCACCGGTCATATGATTGATTAAGTGATTTGGTATCTCTTTTATTTCTCCTCTTTGTCTAACTAGGCCATTAACAAGCGGCGCCCATACTTCAGGCTCTGATTCATAACCTTTAATAACACATTTTAACAACTCTAAGATATGGGATAACTTTCCTTCGTTACTTAAATCTTTTGGATTTTGTCTAACACTGATTTCCTTAAAATAGGATTGAATCTTTTGATTCAAGTAGGTCCAACCACCACAAAGTTGAACAATACTATTCGCTACATGACTATCATGGCAGGCAATCATAACTTCTACTGCTTCATGAAGCATCAGTGTGGATCTATTTTGGTAGTGGGGATAAAGGATATCGCTATCTTCCTTAGGATTTAATTTTATATTTTGTATAATGTCTGTCCATTTAAATTTCTTTTCTTCCACCAATTTAACAATACAAAAAGCAATTGCAACTTTTGCTGCTGAAGCTAGAGGAACATTTAAATCTGCATTTAAAGAAAGTATATTTTTATCGTGTAAAGGAGAATAAAGTATGGCCCCTACCTCTCCTTGCTTTATTTCTTTTAATTTTTCTAATATATTTTCCATTGAACCCCTACCCTTTGTGCTTTAAAGTTATTTGCTAGCTATCCTTACGACAAATCATACCATAGCAATATATGGAATTTAACCAATTTTATAATTTTCCGTCATTTAAAGGAGGCTTTTATTTTTAGACTTAGTTTTCTTTACGGTTTATAAATCAAAATGAACGGATATTTTTTCACTTTAAAAAATGTCCTCCAAACTATATCGGAGGACATTTTTTGGTTTATTTCAACGTTTTTCTAAAGGAATAACACCACTTATCGTATTCAAATTTATTTTCATAGAAACGGTGCGCTTCTTTTCTTTGTAAGCCTGACTCTAAGGCTACGTACTCTGCTCCATTTTCTTTAGCATATTCATGTATGTATTTTAATAATTTCTCCCCGTAGCCGCCTGAACGTTGTGTGGTATCAGTTATTAAATCGTAAACAAATATATGACGTTTATTGTAAAAGTTCGTTCGCCAGCTATATCCGATTAAAGAAACCATTTTTTCTTGGACATAGAGGGCACACAACTTGTACCCATCCTTCTGCATTTCTTGCAATAAATCTATGTATGTTTCCAAGGTTAAATCCGTTCTCAGCTGATTCATTAAAGGAAAAGCTTCTGTCCACTGATCTCTTGTACTTAGCTCTTCTACTGTTTCTAACATTATGTTCCCTCATTTTCTTATTATAAATTAAACTTAGCTCTTATAATTTGTGTCACTTCACTTGGACTCAAAAAAGTATTATCGATTCTTATATAATTTTCTCTATCTATTTCCCCAGGCAGTGAATTCAATCTATTGTTTCCCATTGTCGTTAGTAAATGATGCTCTGATTGCTCCACGTTTCTTTTCGTTGGCTTACATTCTAATCGATGTGGTGTCATATTTCGTTCGAGTCTCTTCTCCACATTGGCTTCTAACTCAATAAAATAAATGGAAACACCTTTGGAGGACATCATTTTACAGATATTCTCTATATCATCCCAATCCTCTTGTTTGTCAAAATACCATACCTTCGTAAAGATTATTCCATATTGATTACTTTTCAAAAATGATTGAAATATCTCCATTCGAAACTGGTGAGTCAGTCTCCACATTTCCTCACTAAAGCCAAAAAGTGGCTCTAGCAAATCTATTGTCATATGGTTGTGAAACAGCTTAAGACCTGTTTCCCTCGCAAGCTCCTGTCCAACCGTCATTTTACCAACTGCTTGAGGTCCAAATATAAAAACAAACTTATCCATTTTAGTCTCCTATTCATGCTAATCTTCAATAATTAACATATTATTTTCATCAAACTCCCATGTATCTGCGTAGGCAATCTCCCAATAATAACCGTCTAAGTCAGTAAAGTAGCCACCGTAGCCACCCCAATCTGTTACTTTAGCTGCTTTTTGGATAGTTGCGCCTGCTAAATGGGCCATTTTCATTAACTCATCTACTTCTTCTTTCGTTTTTGCGTTATAAGCAAGTGTGAAGCCTGTAAATCCATTGGACACATTCGGTGGATTATCTGAATTTATGTCTTTTGAAAGATCATCCAATGGATATAAAGCTATTTTAGTACCTTCATTTTTAAAGAAGATGATATGTGGATTTGATTCTGGTCCTCTTACAGAAGTAACAAATCCTAGCTTCTTATAAAATTCATGAGCACGGACGATATCTTTTGTCCCAAGTGTGATAATATTTATGCGATTCATTGTAATTCCTCCATTATTTTATTCAGGCATATTATATCGAGGGAAAAAACAAACTACTAAAAGTACACCAAAGGCTAGGACTAAGAATGGCAAGAAAAACTCTTTTTCTGTAAAGCCATATAGTCCGACTAATATCCATATAAGACCAAACCAAGCCGCAAACGATGCTAAAAAATAAGTATAAATAGCATTAATAAAGGTTAATAGCCTTCCTATAAATCGTTTCTTTTTTTTATATTTAATCATATGTATAACGCTCATTAGGACGCTCCATATCAATAAAACTGGAATTCCCCATAACAGAACAACTCCCAATTTGTTTCCCATATTCTCCTCCTAGCCGGTAAGCTTATCACCTTTCTATAAAGTGTTCTTCATACTTTTTAAGAATCCTTCCTTAACGAAACCTTGAAAAAAACTCTTCTAATATAAATACACCAAGATTTTTATATTTCCTTCTACCACTTCTCACTTTTTATGGGTTAGTAGTTTCAATATGAATTCCACTATTTTCTAACCTATCAAGCAATAGTTTGGCAATTATTTAAGAACTATAATACAATCAATTATATGAGTCTTACGAATTAGGTCTAAGGACTCTTATTATAATTTTTTATTTGAAGATAGGGGAGAAAAGATGAGTATCTATGATTTTGATTTTAAATTACCAGATATCAGTGGTAACTTGGTTTTATTAGAAAAATTTAAGGGGAGTGTAGTATTGATTGTCAATACTGCAAGCAAGTGCGGTTTTACATATCAGTATGAAGATTTGCAAAAATTATATGACAGATATAAGGAGCAGGGGTTTGTTGTCCTCGGATTCCCATCTAATCACTTCGATGACCAGGAGCCTGGTAGTAATGCAGACATTAATCAGTTTTGTAAGATAAATTTTGGTGTACAGTTCCCAATGTTCTCCAAGGTAAAGGTAAGAGATAGTGAAGCAGAGCCTCTGTTCAATTATCTTACGGCAGTGAAGCCTTTTAAAGGATTCAATCATTTTCATCCTTCAGCTCGAATATTGAGTTCGATTATTAATGAAAAGGTTCCACATTTTATGCATGGGAACTCTATCAAATGGAATTTCACTAAATTTCTTTTGGACCGTAACGGTAATGTTCTTCATCGTTTTGAGCCTACTACCGATACGATTGATATGGAAAAATATATTGAAGCATTATTATAGTAACCACTGTTTTTAAAGGTTTTTTATCAAAATATGATTCTTGTTTTTCGAATTCAAGAATCATATTTTGGAATGCTTATAGACATTCTAAAGCTTAAAACGACGCAGAAGCAGATGAAGATGCTGCTTGGTCAGCCTTTACACAATCAATTGCGATAACTAGAGAAATGATGATGGCTTCCATGTCCTCTTTCCAGATTTCCACCTGATAGCTATCCCCCCATGTGAACCATTCCTTACTCACTTGCCCTACCACTTCTCCGTGCTGTAACACCTGGAAATTCATATCCCACCAGTTACCATGTACCTCGATACCAGCAGCATCAATTGAATAACGAGCCTTCAAGAAAGAGAATTCCTTCTTAATCGTTAGCACTTCTTTTCCATTTACCTCCACAAAAAATTTCGGCAAAAAACTGAACATTTTTTTCGTAATGAGCGCTATTTCATTTCTGGAGGTATTCAAAATGGAGAACGTTTTTGGGATTTTCATAAAGCTGCCCTCTACGTAATATACATCGTTCTCCTGCTGATCCTTTATGGTGAACTTGCCACTTAGACTTAATACCTTTTGCTTTATATAAAGTTTTTTCATTATTTTTTCTCCTTTTGTTTCATTTAATAACTTGCAGATCTTGAATTTTTGGATAGCTTCCGAATGCATCACTATTTGAGCTTTATTTTATAGCTGTGCATAGATTTAGGAATACCTTTTATGTGAAAAGTACCATCGTAAGTTAAGTGTCTTATTCTGTATTCTAAGAAGAACGGATCTATTATCTCTTTATTAAGTATTTCAGCTATGATTTCTCCTACGGGAAGAAACTCTTTTTCAGATTGACTGTTATGCAGCGTTTCGGCAGTTGCTTGAATGAGAAAATCATAATAATTTTTTGAAACCCCTATTATTTCTCTGCCATTCCATATGCGCAAGACTTCCTTACTATCAACTAACTTGAACCATTCTTCGATATAGGTGGAACGCTCATTTGAGGAAAGTGGAAAAACATCTTTGTTTTGTTCAAATATTTTTTTAATTTGCTCCGAATGTAAATGGGCAGTATAAGATATAGCTGTTTTATCCTCAGTTATCAAATAAATAGCATTTTTCTTCTCTCTCAATAAATAAACCATAAATCGAATCCCTATTTGTTCAGCCACATTGTTTCCACACCATAAATATATAGGGATTGAATCGACAATATCATCTATTTGACGTAACATATTGCTGAATTTACTGGCATAATCTCCTTCTTGTTGCTCGTCATTTATATGATTAAATAGCCATTCTTCTCGTATTTTTTGCTCTGTTTTTTTATCTAACTTTCCTAACGGACCAAAAGTTAAGTTATCTGGGATAGCGATGACTGTATGTGGCTTCGGAAGTCCTACCTTAAGAGACCCGGCTGCAGATTCCGAAGAAACTAAATGAATAGGCCCTTTAGATCTTTGATGTAACTGTAGAGAATCTTGAATGAAGGAGTTTATTTTCTCTACAATGTCAGTCACTATTTCCTGCTTGATAAACCAGGTTCGTGAACGGAGAGGTCGATAATTTTCATGGTGAAACTCTTCAAATTCATTTGGTGTATTAATCTCATACATCTTGCAGTCATAGTTCCTAAATTCAGTTGCTGTTAAATAGTTTTGAGTTTCTATTTTATATACAATGACAACATTCGGCTCAATGAAGAAATAGATAAATGGGTAATGCGTTTTTGTTTTTATAACTATATCTGTTCCTCTTTTCTATATGGATTGACTTCTATTCTTTTATTTTTCATCAAGCGATATTTTTTCAATATTACATATATTTTACTTCAATACACAAAAATAAAACAGCTGATTATTCAGCTGTTTCATATTCCTTGTACAAATTTCACTTCATCGTATCCGCAACTATTACATGTGATGAGATGCGGACAAATCTCTTCCTTCCTTGTATGAGAATAACCATCTGCCATTTTAATGGTGTCTAGGTCGTTGTAATGAGCATAGGGATCTAAAAAATCACTTTCCTTGCCAGCGTCCTCTAAAGGGTTAGTACACTTTGGACAGTTTTCTTCAAATTCATTGAATGCATTGCACAGCGGACACTCGGACATAAAGATTCTCCTTTTGCCTTTAGTATCCTTCTATTCATTTAAAATATGTATAAAAAACACCCCTCTACAACGGATTGTAGAGAGGCACTTGATTTTATTTTATTAAGAGTGAATAATAACGTCTTTTCCCTCTTTTCGATCCTTCGCATATTCGGCTGTAGCTGTGAATAAGACATCTGAGGATGAATTTAGTGCGGTTTCACATGAATCTTGGATGACTCCAATGATGAAACCTACACCTACCACCTGCATAGCAATTTCGTTTGGTATCCCAAAAAGGCTACAAGCTAATGGAATAAGTAAAAGTGATCCACCAGCAACTCCAGATGCTCCTGCAGCAGACACAGCAGCAAGAACACTTAGGATTAAAGCAGTAGCTAGGTCCACTTCTATATTTAATGTGTTTACAGCAGCTAATGTTAATACAGAAATAGTCACAGCTGCTCCAGCCATATTGATAGTGGCACCCAAAGGAATTGAAACAGCGTATGTATCTTTGTCCAATTTCAGCTTTTCACATAGCCCCATGTTTACTGGAATATTAGCTGCCGAGCTACGCGTAAAGAAAGCTGTAATTCCACTTTCTCTTAACGTGCGGAATACTAATGGGTAAGGATTTTTTCGTACATATAAGTAAACAATTAAAGGATTAATAACTAGAGCTACAAATAGCATACAGCCTAATAATATGATGATTAATTGACCATATTCTTTTAAAGCGGAAAGACCATTAGTTGCGATAGCTTCAAATACAAGTCCTAAAATACCAATAGGGGCAAGTTTAATGACCCATTTGACTAGTTGTGAGATTGCATCTGAAAAATTAGCTATGGCAGTCTTTGTTGTTTCTGCAGCATTCTTCAGAGTTAGTCCTAAAAGAATAGCCCACGTTAAAATCCCAATATAATTTGCGTTTAAAATAGCATTGATAGGATTATCTATGACATTAAACAAAAGGGTTTTCAACACCGCTACAATATCACTTGGAGGTGTTACGTCCTCTACTCCAGTTGTAAGCGTAAGAGTAACCGGAAACAGGAAGCTAGCAATAACACCAACTAGCGCAGCGAGAAAAGTTCCAATTCCATAAAGAATAATAATTGACTTCATATTCGTTTGCTGACCACTTCTATGAGACGAAATTGCATGAATAACTAGGAATAATACAAGTATTGGTGCAACAGCCTTCAAAGCACCAACAAACAAAGCACCAAAAATAGTCACCCAGCTTGCAGCTTCAGGTATAGTTAGAGCTAGCATAACACCTATAAGAATACCTAGTAAAATTTGTTTAACGAGACTTACTTGGTTCCATTTATGTATAAGTTTTTTCATGTTGTTCCCTCCGTTATTAAACATAATAGCATATTCAACGATGTTACTGCTCCTTAATATGTTAAATAATTGTGATTAGTTATATATAAATGCTAGTCTAACACGAAGATTATGAATTGGTAAACAATTATTTCAAAATAACATTTTCCAATTGTTACAAGTGCCTGGCACCTGTAACATAACATAGCACCAGTACTTAACAATATAGAAACCGATAATGATTTAAGCACGTCATGTAAGTAAGTTGAACAAGATTAGATTATAGTAGTGATAAGATATTATTATAAGGAGTAGTGATAGATGGAAACGAAAGAATATCTTCATACACATTTAGAAGAGATTGAAGCCTGGGAGAAAGATCAGAAGGTTTTATGGTTTTGGGAGAAGCTAGGCCGTCTTCCTTTTAAGGTCTTAGATAAGTTAACTCCTGCTTTTATACAAGAAAAAATTGGCTTACTTGTTTCTGAAATAGGTAGCTATATACAAACCGGTGGAAAATACTTAATCAATGAACAAACGATGATTAATAAGATTAAATCATCTACTCCTTACGACCCTATTGAGTCTATAGAGGATATTGGGAACATTCCATTAGAAGATATGATCATACTGAGTGAAAGGTTACAAAAAGATCGTGTGAAGTTTGCTACTCTTCAGGGTGCGACTACTGGGGTTGGTGGCATATTTACACTAGCAATCGATATTCCCGTGATTCTTGGTACTGCACTAAAAACTTTGCAGGAAATTGCGATTATTCATGGGTATGATCCAAATGACAAACAGGAGCGTGTGTTTATCATTAAGTGTCTGCAATTTGCGTCTGCTGATATCGTTGGAAAAGAATCCATTTTAAATGAATTATCGGTTCTTCATGAAAAAAAACCGACGTCAGAGAATATGCTGTCCCAGTTAAAAGGCTGGCAGGAAGTATTTTTCACCTATCGTGATCAATTTGGTTGGAAGAAGCTCTTTCAAATGGTACCAATAGCCGGAATCATATTTGGAGCATTTGCAAATAAAGGAATGATCCAAGATATAGCAGAGGCTGGCATCATGCTTTACAGGAAGAGAAGAATTTATGAAAAGCTCAATGAATTAGAAAGTGATCATACAGATATATAATAAACTTCCACGAAAAAGTGAAACACACAGTGTAACTTTTTCGTTTTTTTTGTGTGCTTAGAGAGTAATCGGACGGTTTTAGCTCATAATCGGTCGGTTTTTCCATATAATCGGTTGGTCTGCTTCGTAATTACAATACCATTCTTTATCTTGTTGATTTTTCTTGTTCTATATTCCTCCCTATCTCATAAAATATAGAGATTCTAGTTCAGAATTAATTTATTTGATAAAGGGGAAAAGCACATGTTCGCAGTACATTTTTATGAAAATAATATAATTGTATTAACTCAAGCGTTAAGAAACATTCCTGCAGTAGACGAAGACTTAAAAATTAAAGGACGCAAGTGCAAGGTACTAGATGTCTCCTATAATGATAACAATCATGTGCATGTTCAAATAGAATTTGAGAAAATAGTAGAAAAAAGTAAAGCTGCAGCAGAGCTAGGCAAGAAGAAAAAGAGATAAAATTGAAAAAAGAGGAGAAAGTGAAAATTCACTTTCTCCTCTTTTTCTAATACCTTACTTGCCTGGTTTTCCGGGCTTCCCTGGTTTTGGTTTTTCAGGTTTCCCTGGTTTATCTGGCTTCCCAGGTTTTCCAGGCTTCGTTACTTCCTTTTCATAGCTCAGTTTAAAATCATCAAAATAAGCAGCTGTTGTAGTAAAATAATTAGATGTTCCAGCAAATAGTCGGGCATATTTAGCCCCCTCTGGAGCTGTAACGGTCGCTTTTACCGTCTGCCATTCCTTATGACCGTTACGGATATGGATAATATTTTCACCGTCTCGATCACTACCAACTTGTATTCCCGTTTCGTCAAAATACCGAATAAAGAAGCTTACACTGCCGTCTTCTAAAAAGAGATTAGTAGAAGCTGTATACTCTACTCCTTCTTTTATAGAAATTGAATCGGTTTGTGCGAAAACGGTTTGCTTTTGATCCGTATCGTTAATTTTTAAGCTTTTCTTACCATAGCTTTTACGTAATTCGCTTATTTCAAAGGATGCATTGGATGGAAATGCTCCAAATAAGGATGACCAACCTGGTATGCTTTCTTTCTTGACCTTGTCTTCGAATCCTGCATTTTTAATCGGAACATTGACAGTCTCATAAATCGGTTCCTCAGGATTTACAACTTCTCCACCATCAACTACAGGAATCATAAATAGATGAGTTGCATCGCCGTCTATATAATAGATATTTTCATTTCCTTCTTTGTCATTCGCTAGAACCATAAAGTCAATTTCAGGACCTGAATTTATCAATGAAACATGGTCTAAGTTTTCAGAGGAAGGGTCTATTACCGTAAGCTTTCCACCAACATCTGTGTATAGCAGACCATCTTTTCCAATTTCAATATGGACCGGTCTCCACATGCCCCTATTTTTTATCTCTGGATATATATTTTTATACTTTATCACTTCTTGGGTCGCGGGATCCATTGCAAAAATAATGCCGTCTACTGCGCCCCATAATGTTCCGTTATCATCAAACGTTAATCCGCTAATTATTGGAGGAGCATCTAGTTCTGGAATATCTAATTCAAATTCCTTCAATTTTTGCTCGCTTTCCATATCCCATATAAACATTTTTGCCTTTGAGGTGCTCGGAGGAATATCAAGCCCTCCTCTTACTGTAGTGGAGCCGTAAATTAAACCGTCCTTATGGGATAATCCAACAATACTTTGATCCTGAACCACATTACGATAAGTTTTTCTATCTCCAGTAACTGAATCATAAATCGTAAGTGCCCCGCCAAGCTTTTGATAATCCGGTATAGTACCGATTAATAATTTGTTTTCTACAAATTTCATAATGTACGGCCGATCCTGCTGCTCCGGCTTAAGATCAAAAAGTGTTTCTATCGCCATGGTTTCTGTATTCATTCTTTGAATAGCAGCACCACCGTATATTCCAAAATATAAATCATTTCCATTTCCCGCTACAATTCCTTCTGCTTGTCCCTGGGAATACGTAACAAATTGCCCTGTTTGGATATTATATTTCGAACCCTTTGGTCCCCCCGGATAAGTAGTCATATAAAGATTACCATCTGGACCTTCCCCAAGGTTATGAAGTCTCAATGGAAGTGCTTGCATAGCGGTTGGTAGGGTAACAGTTTTATTTGTTTCAAGATTTGCAGCAAATATTTGCCCTGTCCTATTCATTGTTACTAGAGAGAGACCTGGAAGATCTTCTCTTCCCATATCTACAAAAGCCCCTCCTCGTAAGCCAGCTCCATATCTAATCCCTGTTTCACGCGTCTCCAATGTATTGATATCAACTTCTACAATGTGACGATTGTGAATTACATATGCCTTATCTCCATTGACCGGTAACTGGATAAAACCAAAGCTTCCAAAATCATCTGCTGATCCATCATGTAGTTTTCCAAGCTTTTTATCTGACACCCATTCTTGGTTAATCAAATCATAAAAAAGTATTGCCGATTCTCCTCCATCATCAAAACGAGCAAATAGATAGTTACCAACGACAGCCATATCATAAACGAATTTAATCTGGCTGACAGGTTTCCCTAAAATGTCAGGTACATTTTTTGTTATTTCTTCTTTTTCCATCGTTTCTACATTAATACGATAAACCTTTCCTTCCACTCCTAAACCAGCATATAAGTATCCATCATGATATTCGAGAGAACGAATATAACTAGCATTGCCAGCATCAATCTTTCCAAAGTCAACGAAAGACTTGGTGGCACCATCATACTTATAAATACGCCCGTTGCCTTCCGCATACGTACCAATATATGCGTTTCCATTATCGTCCGTAGTACTACTCCATGCTTGGTGTCCAGCATTAGGTGTTCCTAGCTTTTCGACAATCTTGGTTGTTGGGGAATAGCTCCAAAGCTCTCCTACATTTCCTTCTCCGAGTGCAGCAATATACACTGTCCCATTAGAAGCAATAGAATGACTCCACACTTGAGATACCTTTGCTAACTGCTGAGAAAATATTAGCTTATTATCCTTTACATCTACTACATTAAATACACCACCATTTGCTGTGGCATAAACTACATCTCTACCATTTTCTTTTCCAAAAGCAGCGTTTAATAGAACAACTTCTGAGGCACCTATTCCGAGATTTACAGGTGACTTAAACCCCCTATCCTTAAGCTTTGCTATTACATCTTCTTCTACAGAATTAGCAAAACTTGTCATAGGCAAAACAGCAAAGATTAACATGATGCTTAGAAAAAGAGAAATAGCACGAATAAATTGTTTTCTCCCCATCAAACAACCTCCTTTATCAGTATAATTACAATTTTCAGTATATTATTCCTTTATAATTATAGATATGTCTTAAAAGAGTGTTAATTATAGTTGATATATAATACCTACCTTAATCTATTAGGTCTAATGATTCAGATGCTCTTTACTTAAATCAAAAAGAGGCTGGGACATAAATAGGTTCTAAGCTAGTTTTAAAGGGTGAGTCGTCAAAAACGACTCGCCCTTTTCTAATTCTTATAGAAAGTAGAGGGCTTACAGCCCTCTTAATGAATATTTCCTTAAGTTTGTGGCCATTAATGCGAGGCCGATTTCATTTTTCACTTTGGTTTTTCCACGAACAGAAAATCGTGTAAAACCTAAATTAGCTTTCAGAAATCCAAAAACTGGCTCCACGTCAGTTTTACGTTGACGATAGATAGCTGCTGTTTTTTCTTCTGAAAGCTTTTGTTGTACATATGCTTTTTGTTGTTCCCATTTCGTATTTACTGCGAGTTTACGATTCGTTCCTTCACCTGCTTTCGTACACAAACTACGAAACGGACAATCTGTACAATCTTCACATTCATACACTTTAAAGTGGCGCACGAACCCAGTAGAATCTTTACGTGTTGAATGGTGAAGGAATGATAACGTTTGATTGTTTGGACATGTATACGTATCGGCTTCTTCATCATAAGACCAATTACTCGTTTTAAAAGGATCAACCTTATATTTTTTCTGCTGTTCTTTTCGATACATACCGTATGTAATTAAGGGCGTACGTTTTCTCTTAGATATAATATCCTCATAATTGGGTTCACTGCCGTATCCGGCATCTGCTACGATATGCTTTGGTAATTTAAAATATTGATCTTCAATTACAGCTAAAAAAGGTGAAAGTGTTTTTGTATCAGTTGGATTAGGGAATACATCATAAGCTAAAGTAAACTGGTTTTCTGTTGCTATTTGTATATTATATCCAGCCTTCAATTGTCCATTCTGCATATAGTCATCTTTCATGCGCATGAATGTGGCGTCTTGATCAGTTTTAGAATAGCTATTTCGTGTACCCAGTATCTCTAAATCTTGTTCATACTTTTGTTTGCGTTTCATCCAATCATCTACTTGTTTCAATAATTGCTTTGGTGTTTTACGTTCAGCTCGAAGTCGTTTTCGTTCAATGACATCATCAGAGGTAGTAATTTTTGTAGTGTAGTCATCGACTACATCCTCAAGTGTTACTGCAACTTCTCCAAGTTCTTTTACAGAAAGCTGTTCCATGCTTTCACGCTCAATTGCTGGTATAACCTGTTCTTCGAGTAGTTGTTCATATACTTGATTCGATTTTTCGACTAAGTTGGCGTGATGCTTTTCAATCGACTTTTTCCAAACGAATGTGAATTTATTTGCGTTTGCTTCAAGCTTTGTGCCATCAATAAAAATCGCTTGTTGGTCAATCAGCTTCTCCTCAAGCCTACAACGAAATTGTACAAAGCATTGGCGCAGTAATTCCTTCATTTGTGGCTGAATACGAAAACGGTTAATGGTACGGTAACTAGGTTCATATCCTTGAGCTAGCCACATCATGCGGACACTGTCTTTTGTTAAATCTTCGATTCTTCGACCTGAAAAGACTGATTGAGTATAACCACACAAAATAATTTTCAACATCATCCGTGGGTGATAGGCTGGACAACCTGTCTCTTTTTGAAAAGGAGCGAAAGCTTCTGCAGGAATACTTTCGACTAGACGATGGATATGGAAGGCAATATCATTTTCTTGTAATTTAATTTCTAAATCTAGAGGTAATATTAATTGATTCATGTTATAATTTTTAAACATAAAGGACACTTCTTTCGTTTGAAATTTAGTAGTAGGATACTTAAATTTTAACAGAAGTTGTCCTTTTTTCATGCAAAAAAATAGCTGCTGATATTTTACTTTCGTAAAATGCCAGCAGCTATCCTATTTTTGAGGTTAGTTTTGTCCCAGCCTCCTTGTTGATACTTATTGATTAAGAAAGTTAATTTCATTAAATAAAAGTCAAAACCAGAATCTATATTTCACGTTCCACAGAAAGTTTGATATCCACAGCTTGAGTCTGGTGGAAGCTTCGAGTACTCTTGGTTATCGCCTGAATAGTCGTAAGGGTTTTGTAGTACTGACACTAAGCCTTCCATCACTCGATAGTCTCCTCTATCAACCGCTGCCTTTATCGCCTCTTCCACACGGTGATTTCTCGGAATGACAGTAGGATTATGCTCTTTCATCATTTGTATTGCTTCTTGTTTTGATCCTTGTTGCTTTTCTAATCTATCTAGCCACTTTGCTTGCCAATCATTAAATTCATCGGATTTAAAAAGTTCATTTTCATCTAGCTCTTCCATAGTAAGAGCTCGGAAGGTGTTTGTATAGTCTGCTTTATACTTCTGCATTAGTTCTAGAAGCTCTTGAATGAGCGCAAGATTCGCTTCATCTTCATGGAATAACCCAAGCTTAGATCTCATGCCTTTTATGTAATTTGTTTGGAAATGCTCTGGATAGGCAGATAACACTTCCTGTGCAAGTTTTATCGCTTCCTCTTGATCTTCATGAATAAGGGGCAATAAACTTTCTGCAAGTCTAGCCAGATTCCAGCCACCAATACCTGGTTGGTTGCCGTATGCGTAACGTCCTTGCGTATCAATTGAGCTAAATACAGTGTTCATATCATAGGTATCCATAAACGCACATGGACCATAGTCAATAGACTCCCCGCTGATGCTCATATTATCTGTATTCATAACTCCATGAATAAACCCTACTAGCTGCCATTTAGAAATAAGTGATGCTTGACGCTTCGTTACCTCCTCGAGGAAAAGTAAATATTTGTTCTCTCTATCCTCTAACGCAGGATAATGTCTGTTTATCGTGTAGTCAGCTAATGCCTGTAAGTCCTCATATGTGCCATAGGTTGCAGCAAATTGGAACGTACCTACCCGAATATGACTGTTAGCGATTCTCGTCATTACAGCCCCTTGTTGAAGTGTTTCTCGAATAATTGATTCGCCAGTAGTTACAACTGAAAGACTACGTGTCGTCGGTATTCCTAATCCATGCATCGCTTCACTAATAATATATTCTCGAAGCATAGGACCAAGTCCAGCTCTTCCATCTCCTCCGCGAGAATAAGGAGTTTTACCAGAACCTTTTAGTTGTATATCAAAACGCTTCCCATCAGGAGTTAATTGTTCTCCATACAATAATGCCCGGCCATCTCCTAGCATAGTAAAGTGTCCAAATTGATGACCAGCATAGGCTTGTGCAAGAGGCTTACTTCCTGCTGGGGCACTATTTCCTGCAAGTATTTGTAGACCTTGTTCACTTTTAAGATAGTCTTTGTTCAATCCTAGCTCATAGGCTAGTGATTCATTTAAAACTGTAAGCTTAGGGGAGCTAACAGGATTAGGATCTATTATTGTAAAAAACATTGGTGGAAGACTAGTATAACTGTTGTCTAAATTCCATCCAGCTTGGTTTCTAGTTTCTGACATCGTATCTACCTTTCCTAGCAATACTTTTTTCTTATGTTTTCATTATACCCTTCTTAAATGCGCGATACGCTTATTTAGAATTTCTGTACAAAAAAAAGAGCAGCAGTAGCTGTTCTTTTTCTAGGTTTATAACTTTTTTTTAAATGGCTATGTTAAAGAGTGGGGTTGATTTATGATGCAAAGAAATCTTAGATCAGAGTAGAATTGATTTTTCGCACCAGCCGGACGCTTTCCTCGGGGTGAGCGATAAGTCATCACCCATTCCTTACGCGCGTGGTTGTAATGTCTTATCTGTCTCCCTCATCCCGTAGGAGTCGCCGACTGGCGCTCCAATCAATAAATGGGAACAGCTTTAGCATCGATAACGCGCTAATAAATTTACTCCCATAAACAAGGCCGAAAAACTGTACCCAATCCCAATTTCATAAACTATTTATAATATCTTAATTTCACTTGAATG
The DNA here is from genome assembly GCF_038004905.1 of Psychrobacillus sp. FSL W7-1493. NCBI lineage: Bacteria > Bacillati > Bacillota > Bacilli > Caryophanales > Bacillaceae > Psychrobacillus > Psychrobacillus sp. FSL W7-1493. The sequence goes on from NZ_JBBOSB010000001.1 coordinate 2,513,813, forward strand.
TCCCTTTTATAATGTTTTCAGTCACTATAAAAAAGAATTGTTAGTCAAAATCAACCAATAACTTTAACAAAGCTTTTAAAGTTTACTTCTCACTCCAGTTAACGTGATCTACACCAGAAATATTAATTTTTCCAAGGCTTAATATATGTGGAATATGGGCAAACATCCCAAAGTTTGTACCTTTCCTACTTTCTTCCCCAAAGTATGTTAATGTATCTTCGGGGATTGCATTTAACATTTGAAAAGAGTCTATTTGAATAATTTCCACCTCATCTTCGGGTATATCTGAAGATGGTCCCTTGTAATTGCTTTTGCGATAATAATAGATCGCATTTAAGTTATCATGTAGTCTTTCAATTGGGATTTCATAAAATAATAGGTCCTTTTTTATGCTTACCCCTAACTTGTACAATGCTTTAAAAATGTAGTTTGGATGAAGTGGCAATAAAAATATAACATCATTCCACAAACAATCTAGTTTAGGTATTTTCCTCTGTAAAAGACTTTCCCTTTCTGGACTATTACGATATTTCTCGCTATATTGCTTATAAAGCTCGTTGTCTAAGCCTTTTATATAATTTAGTGGTAATAGTTCATCGCCAATCATTTTCTTTGGCACCATATGATATACAAACTCCATTGGATCCCCACATTCTACTGCAGTATTTTAATTATTTTTTTCATCGCATTCTCATTGCACTTGTTTTCAAAATGAGTAATTAAATAATCTTTAGATTCCTGTCTACTAAGGCCTAGCTTCTGGATCCCATTTCTGATAGTCCATGCATCATAGGTTTCAAAGGCTGTGGAGTTCCAACCATTTTTCTCTCCATGATCATCTGTCTTCTCTTGAATTCCAGCAATTACGATATCCATATAACCTTGAAGTTCTAACAATGCATTTTCAAAAATTTTCTTTTGCTCCTTTTGTGTCAGACCCGACTTTTTCCGTAAAACTCTAGTATCTATTCCCTGTTCTTCTTCAATTAATTGAAAAACTACTAAAGCCTCTCTTGAAAGTTTGCCATCTGAAAAACGTTGTTCGACTGAATCTTCTTCACCTAAAACCTTTTTAAAGTATGGGAGTAGCTCCCTTGAAATGAGCACCGACTTTTTCTTAATAAACTTTCCGTATCCTGCCGTTCCGTCCATCGAAAATTGTGTCCTCCACATCCAAGGATCAAATTCGGTATCTGAATGCCAGACTTCTTTAGCAGTTATACTTCCTAATGAAGGATAATCAGGAATAAGAGGCGCAAGGGGCAGTAGCCCAATTTCTTCGATTATATGTATAGCTTCATTGTAGGTTTTAATTTGTTTATACATAATTGATAACACTCCTTATTTAAGCGCTAATTGGACTGTAAGTTGGATTTTTTCCTCGAAACGTCCAGTAGGTTCAATTTTCAGTAATTCCTCTCTTAAATGCCTTTCAAACAAACGAGAATTGTCACCTAAAAAATATTTAGCACCATAGGAGGATGAATATATATTGCCGATTATAGAATCTATGTTCCAGCTATGTTGATATGGTGGAAGCTCAATGGTCTCCAAGTCAAAGTTAGAACGATTAATAAGCTGTTCATAAGTCTCACTCGGCGGTCGATAAACAGTATTTCCAGCTCTTCGTTCGCCACCATACCAATGCTTCATGATTTCATTCACTTTGAGTTCCCACAAACTAGGCGTGACTTTGGTGGAAGCAGGATCAATAATTGCGATACCGCCTCCTGGTGAAACCATACTAAACAACAGTTCAAGTGTTTTTTCACGATCCATCCAATGAAAAGCTTTGGCAATTGTTACTAACTTAAATGTTTCCTCATGATTAGTTTTATAATTATCCAAATCGCCTAGAAACCACTCCATATTACTAAATCTAGACTCCTGCTGTAAATGGACAGCCTGCTGAATCATTTCTGCTTCCTGGTCTATTCCCACTATTCTTTCAAACCAATCGACAAATCTTAACGCAAGTCTTCCATCACCACACCCTAAATCTAACATTTGTCCTGTGCCATCTAAAGCAAATTTTTTGATCAAAAGTCGAATAAGGGTAGCTGGATAAAGAGATCGGTAACGTGAATAATACAAAGCAGTTCCTGCAAACAATTCATTGCCATACTTATTCATATATTTATATAGCCTCTCTTTCTTATATGAACAATAACTAGCTTTTTGTGTTCATTCCAATATAAGCTCATAAATAACAAATAACTCTTTTCTTCTTTTCTTTTAATCATGTTTTTTGAAAAACTGCCGTCATAAATCCAGCTAAGCCTAGCGTTTCGGCTGATGCTGTAATTTCCTTCATTGGGCGTATCTCAACTTCCTTAAAATCCTTAAAGACAGCTCGTAATTTAGTTTCATCATACCCAAGTCCACCTTTTAAGCTTAGTGAACGATAAACCTCTTCGTCCGAAATTGTCGCTCCACCATATTCGCCATTTGGAGAAAAACAAGTAATAGCAAAATAGCCTCCAGATTTAAGTGCTCTCTGTATTAGTTGGATATAACTCATTCGCCGATGAGGAGCGATATGGTGAAAACAACCTGAATCATAGACAATGTCATAGCTATCTTCCTGAATATTCAACTCAAAAATATTTTGACAGATGAAGTTAACATCAATATTTTCTTTTTTTGCTCTCTCGCTTGCCCATTGTATTGTTTCTTTTGAAATATCAACCGCATCAACTGAGAAGCCTTTATTAGCTAAGTAAATGGCATTTCTGCCAGGTCCACATCCTAGTTCTAACACATTACCTTGTTTAAATATATTTCGTTCCACATATTCTACTAAATTTTCATCAGGCTTTACCGTAAAAAAAGGAACCTCTCTTTTCCGATCACGATAAAAATCGTCCCAAAAAAATTTTGGTTCCCTTAAAAGACTGTCTAACACCCTTAATAAATCCTCTTGTTCTGTTATCAATCGTCCCATAGCTAGACCTCTCATTAATCAATAAAATAAGGATAATAAGTAAATGCAGTTATGCAAAAGCTCACTACAATGAATAGCAGTAGCCCTAATACAATAGGAGATCCTCTAAATTTAAATTGAAAAGGCGTAATCCCGCCACCATCCTGGCCATTCCAGCCTTTCAAATGAGCGTTCTCTTCATTGCTATTTCTATTAGAATTAAGTTGAAAAAACCAGATGAGGCCAAATACCGCTAAACTACCAAGAAAAATGACATCTACTAATTTCCAATCTAATAAAATAGAAACTCCCCATAATATAGCTGTTTCTACTAGGACAGTAGCTAAAATTATATATAAGTTTTTCACCCCATAATCCCCCCATCTAAACATTTATTGTAATTATCTGTTAATACTATTATACTCTAAAATTTGTAAATTAAGTAAACATTTTTTCGCTCTTCAATTTTTTATTCAAAAAAGGTTTTTATAAATTTATATCGAAAAAGTTTAAGGTATAAGGAGGAATTTGATGTTAAATTATAGGGATTCACTACCAAAGGACAGAACAATAGCTGGTGTTCATTGTATACCCTTAACCGAACAAGGCATGATTATGCTTTCGTAGGACAAGGCAGAACAGCAAATGACCACTATTGGAGGGCGTTTAGAAAATGGTGAGAGTTTGGAGGAAGCTTTAGAGCGGGAAGTGATGGAGGAAGTCGGAATCACGTTAACAGATGAAAGAGTTCCGTTTGCTTCCTGGTACTGGTCTGCTTCCGATACATATACAGTTTGGTACCTATCAAAAATAAAAACAATTGGAAACTATGAATTTAACAATGAGAAAACAGGTTATATTATAAGTAATTTTAGTACATTTGAAATGATGATCAAACAGCTAGAGGGCGAGCAAGCACCTCGACTTCAAATTCTACAACTAGCAAAGAAAAAAGCTTTAGAGGTTAAATGACTTACTAAATAAATTTCAAAAGTTCTCTTCTTCTGGCTATTTTATAGATAGAAATTATTTAATTTATACGCTTTAACCCTTCTACTTATCTACCTTCTTTAAAATAAACATTTCTCTAATAAAGGTACCGATTGCAACAGAAATGAAGATGGTAGATATTAAATTCATAACCCTAATAAATGTGTGGGTCGTATAAATAACTTGAATGCTTTGAACTATTACAATTAATCCGAATAAAATGATGGCTGTTATTACTTTCTTCAATTAGCTAACAACCTTTCTTACGTTAGAGTAGTTGTTTTCATCTAGCATTTTTTTCTAGTTAGTATTATTAACCTTAAATTCAACTTGCAATTTAATGTTATAGTTTTTCTTTTGTTCAGTTTTCCCGTTAGCTTTCACATAAAAATCAGCAGAGCCGTTTACGATATAACGTCCTTCTGGAAATTCCTGATTCATAATTTGACTTATAAAATCTACATATTCTTTTTTATCCTCTGAAGTGTAGCCGCCACTTCCCCAATATTCTGCACGGAGTGGTTCCCCTTTTCTTAGTTTAGTGCTTAATAATGGTGCATCCATACCGTATCCGATTTCAAAGTTTCTGGTAGTTTCAACCATTGGGAAAGAAAACGGGGAAGCTGAATGAAAAATTTCAATTTCATCTTTTTCACCTGTATATTCTAATTCAGCATAAATTTTTATAGGTTCATTCTTACCGTACTCTGCTTTTTCTGTCACAAGTCGATATACAATATCTTCTTCTATAGCTTGGGCTTTTGTATCTAATGGTTTCGTATCAGACGGTTCGGTATCAACCTTCCTATCAACCTTTTGTTGAGAGCTCACTAAACATAAGGACAGAACTATTAAAGACACAAGGAAACCTATTTTATACATTATAATCCCTCTTTATTTTTATGAATTAGACGAGGAAAAAATATATTCGTTTCAAAGATCTTACGGCGGAATTGGTCATATCCATTCTGAACACGAACTCCTATTTATTATTTGAACGGTAATAGTTGCTCCGAATCTTCGTATTTAGAAGCCATAGTCCCTTCAAATCCCACTACGTCACATTTATCATCTTTACAACCAAAGATATATGCCTGCTCACTGGTATATACAATTACGTCATAGTGATATGGAAATACCCCTCCCTTGTTTCTATCAACCATTTGATTGACTGCTAGGACTCCCTCTGATTCATCTATTGTTTTAAATTTAGGACTACTTATTACTAATTGTACCATTTCTCCTAAAATAACTTGATCTCTTTCGTTAGGTGTATACATCCCTTTCCAGAAAATATTGCCAAACAGCAATACATTTACACATAAACTTATAACTAAAATTAAAACAAACCATCTTTTCATCTTTTCCTATCCCTCCTACCAGTTAATCTAATAACAAACCATTGAGGGATACAATTTAAAAGGAAGATAATAAAAAATAAAGTGGTTTGCCTAAATGGTTTAAAAAAATATCCCCAATCCTCTTTTATATCCATCATGTGTATAAAATATAAAGAACATATAGCGGATAGAATATTCCCTATAATTAGGATACGTACAAGTAGAAATGCTTTGCATATATATGCTAAAGCTGAAGTCACTATAATCATTAAAAGGTATCCGAGCAATGAGCCTTTCATATAATCCAAATACATGCCGTAGTAGCCAAAAGGCAAACAATAAAACAAAAGAACCAAAATAAGTAAACTTGTATTCCGTACCTTCCACTTATATTTTAAAAGGCTGCCAGCTAAAATGATTAGGTATAGAAGAGAAACTATAAAAGAAAAATTTCCGTAGCTCATATTCAATAATTTGTTTAGTCCAAAAAATGGAATGACGAAAATAACATATAAAGGATACTGTATATTTGCTAATACATCTAAGACAACATAATCGAAAAGATAACTTTCTATAAGATTTACAACAAATATAACTGAGGTTGCTACAAATGCAATTCCATATAAAACAATGCCATTCTTTACACTCGAGTAATATAGGATACCTATTAAAAACAGTATAGAAATTGCTAAGTTGAAAATACTTATCCGATGGTCTGGAAATTTAATCGCAGGCACGAAATTTACTAATAATGCAATGATGTAAATAACTATAATCATAATCAAAAACTTATTTATTTGCTTCATAACAAAAACTCCCCTTTAGTGTAATTTTACACTAAAGGGGAGTTTTAGACAACATTAAATTTTCTGACTAATAACATTCCACTTATCTCTTACTACCGCTTCATCAAAAGTGCTAAGAATTCGATAATTTTCTTCATCTACTATTCGAAAATGCTTGCTCAACAAATTTTGCTGTAATCGAAAGCCGTTTTTCTCTTCAACATTTTTCCACCATACGTAGCCACCTAATGTTTTATCCTTTGGTCGTATAATCACATCATGAGCAGTGAGCTCTATTACCTCCATGGGATCTCCACCAATATGATTTTGTAAGGTTGGGCTATCACGGAACAAGGCACAAATAGCGATAGTTGTTGTCCAATTTGCTAGTGTCCTACCTTTTTCTATCTGAACTAGCGTCTTCTTAGAGATTCCTAGCAGCTCTGCCATTTTGTCTTGTGTATAGTCGTTCTCTACTCTGACTAGCTTGAGGCTTTCAGAGGTAATATGTATTAAGAAATCACGATCCATCCAAATCACCTCGTGTTGTTTACTTTAATTATAACTGATATAGATTGAACTACATACAAAAAGCTCAGTAATATAACTGAGCTCCTGCATGAAAACTTTAATTAAACAGCCTTCTATTCTTCAAAACTATCAGGCTCACCATAAGTAGTAGTATTCCTGAAAGAATAAATACTATTCTTACTCCGACTAAATCTACTGCAATACCTATGGCTAAGGAAGATATACCAAACAGCCCAGTACCTACTGTACCTAAAGATGTATATACAGTTACTAATTTCTCTTTCGGGATACTTCTCTGAATAATTGTTTGTTGCGGTATATTTTTCAGTTGGCTAGTTAGTCCAATACCTACAGATAATATAATCGCTAGTAATGGAAAACTTATCGAACCGAATAGGATGGTAAGAATACCGCTAATGAATGCACCAAAGCCAATAAAATATTGCTTATACGTATCTGTAAAATTAGAATATTTCATACAAATAATACTTCCTACTATTAAACCTATAAAAAATGCTCCATTAATAAAGCCCCACCATTGTTCTCCTTCATGGAGGGCGGTCTCCACATAAATATATAGAATGGCTGCTATCCAAACAGCCCCTGCTATCGTTTCTAAAATATCCATTAGCATAATTTTTTTAAGAACCGGTGTTTTCTTTATACTAATCCAGCCCTCGGAGAACTGATTCCAGAGGGTATCTTTCTCTTTTTCCTCATGGCTTACATCTTCTAAAAGAAACGTAAGTATAGTAGAAACTAAAAAGAAGCCGCATACTATAAGTATTAACCAGTTGGGGCTTAGCAACAAAAGTAACAATCCGCCGAACAACCAAGCACCAATTTGCAATAACTGAGTGACAGTTTCTACGATACTATTAGCCTTTATCAGCTGAGCATCTTCCACATAATGAGGTAGGAAAGCTCGCATTATGGGATTGGCACAGCCATCTAACAAAGCAATTCCACCTATTATAAAGAAAGTGTACCAATAATTAGTTGAATGCATAAAAAACAATAGAAAAACTACTAACAATGCTAACAGCAAAGTTTTTCCTGCCTGTGACCATACCAGTAAGAACTTCAGCCTATATTTCCCAAGAAATAAAGGAGTCACTAAACTAGAAATAAACATTGCAGTAGTAATAGTAAATGGCACTATAGAAGAAATGGCAGCCGAACCCGTTAAGTTATATAAAACACTAATAACACCTACTAGATAAAAAACATCTCCAAGGTTTGTAATCGATTGACTAGTTAGTAATACTATAAAATTTTTATTTTGTTTCATCATTATCCCCCATATTTATTTCGTTCATTTAATACGGAGTTAAATCAAATTGGACTATACATTATTTTTCTCCTATCTTCTAAATACCTTAAGGAGTAGCTCTGGGGGATACAAAGCTTCTCCTAAATTCGGTATTAATTTTATTAATCAAATTCATTTTAATTTAGTCTGTTTACATTTCCTTTTATTAATCTATCATTTGTTTTCTATAGATAATAGCAGTAATGATATAAATTACTACAGACCATAGAGCGATTATACCTAAATGGCTCCAAACTTCTCCGAACCCGGCACCAGCATCTATTCTAGTTGCTAATTCTAATAGCTGAAGGTTTGGTATATATTCAATCACACTAAAAATAGGATATTTATCACTAAAGCTTTCAATAGCTGTTCCCATAGAGAACAATAAAATAACTGGCAACACGATCACAGAAGATTCCATTACTGATTTTGCTATTAACCCTAGTAAAGTACCTAAGCCTATAAAAAATATCGCACATAAGGCTAATCCTAATAATAATACAGGTACGTTGGCTGGAGTATACTCAGCAAGCATTACACTAACAATAGCTACTATCATTGTTAAAACGAATGATAATGCACTTTTCCCACCAAGAATTTCATACGTATTTGCAGGGGATAGCATTAATCCACGCAGTGTATTTCTTTCTTTTTCCTCTGCAATCAAGCAGCATTGAACGTACGAGCCTACCATTGTTAACGCAAAGCCTATCGTGAAATTACCATTTACCAACGGATCCATGCCCATTCGGCTAAAAATAGCTGCCATTAAGATAGGTAATAAGACAACAACTGAGACTGCCATGTTTCTACTAAATTCCTTAAAATCCTTTTGAAAAATTGCGTTTACACGTTTCCATGAAAATGTCATATTAATTCTCCTCCAGTCACTTTGACAAAAATATCACCTAATGTAGGTTCGTTGGAATGTACAGTGGAAATACGATTTTCCTTCATTAATTGGAACATTGCATCTGCTCCAGCTGCATCCCTTTTAATTATGATTGTTTCATTGTTAGTCAGCTCAATAGTCATTGTTCCATCTGAAAATTGTTTCTTTAGTTCACTAGGTTTATCCAGTAATTGAATTTTTCCTTTGTTTAAAAATGCAACTCGATCGCAAAGCGTTTCGGCTTCCTGCATATCATGTGTTGTTAAAAAGATTGTGGTTCCTTTTGCATTTAATGCACGTAAGCCATTATAAATATGTAACGTGTTTGTAGGATCTAACGCAGATGTTGGTTCATCTAAAAACAAAAGCTCTGGTTCATGAAGAATAGCTCTTGCTAGTACTACACGTTGTGTCATTCCTTTAGATAATTCAGCAATTTTCTTCTTTCGTGCTTCCGTTAGATTTACAAAGCTCAGTGCTTCATCTACCTTAGAAATAGGCAAGTCATATAATTCGCAGTATAGCTTTAGATTTTCAAAAATGGTTAACCTACTATATAGACCACTGTTGTCTGTTAGAACGCCAAATCTTTTTCTCTCATTGGCCTTTTTAAAATTGGATACTTTCTCTCCAAAAACAAATGCTTCCCCTTCAGTTGGATCTAGCTGACCCGTTAGTATTTTTATAGTGGTTGTTTTCCCCGAGCCACTTGGTCCTAAAAATCCAAATATCTCACCTTTTTTTACTTGAAAACTTACATCTTCTACTGCCTTAAAATTCGAAAAATATTTGGCAAGGCCTTTCACTTCAATTACATTTTCCATTTGAAAACCTCCTAATTGTTTGGTTTAGCATTTCGTATCTACAACCTAAGATTAGAAGATATTTAATGGAAAGACATCATATTTACCGTGAAAGGAGTTAAATTTGGGGTGAATGAACTCCTTTTTATGCTGAATGGAGCTTATTTGAGGCCCAACATTCCCTTTAAATCCGCCATTTTGGTCTTTGAGAGTGGAACGGACGATTTTTCTGAGTCATCTAGTACTAAGCTATAACTGTTTCTTGTCCATGTGATGACTTCCCGCACTTTTTGTAAATTTACTATATAGGAACGATGGCAACGAAAGAAACCAAAAGCCAATAATCTTTCTTCTAAATCATTCAACGTAAATGAACAAGCAAAGCTTTCCCCTTTTATATGTAAATAGGTTTGTCCTTCTGTACTTTCTATGTAATCAATCTCCGGTGGATCAAATAATACGATTTTTTCATTTACTTTCGTCGGTATTTTTTCGAATCGAATAGGCTGAACTATTTTTTCTTCCACTACTTCATCGGCATTGGAAATTTTATCAGTAGGCTGCTCAATTTTATCCTCTTCATTGTCTTCTTCCTGAGTCAAAACTGGTCGCAGTCCTTTTTCATCTAATCGGTAAACGTTATCCGAACAAGCGACTCCACTCTCTACTTGACCAGTTAATACTAAAATTATCTTTTGTGCTAATCGTAGCTCTCTTAACAGTGAAAACAAAATCCGTTTGGACTCGATATCCAGATTCTGATCTGGTTCTTCCATTATGTATATGTCTGGATTTTGTATAAGCAACCATGCAAGCTGTGCTCGCTTTCTTTCAGAGTAAGTCAAATTCTTTAGTTTCTTATTCTTTTGAGCATCTAGCTGCATTGTTTGTAGTATGCTTTCTATTTGTTCGGAGGAATTAAAGAGCTTTTTATAATATTTTAAAGTTTCAACTACCGTTAGTCGTTCATAACAACCTTCATGTAAAAAGAAAAAACCTATTTTTTTATCTGGGAGATAATCTACTTTACCATTGGAAAGTCGTGTTTTTCCTAGAAATGTATTTAAAAGTTGCTCTTTAACATTTACTGTAGAAACGATTGCCGTTACCTCTCCCGGTTGTATTATCAAATCAAATTCAGGAAAATGAACCATATCATTTGTATGCTTACCAGCTTGAATGAATTTTAAAGTCATTAGTACATCCTCTATTCTATGTATTCTGTTTATTTACATTATACCAATATATTCATATTTTTCTATCTAAATACTTAATAACCATGGGCTGTTTTGCCCATGGTTTCTATTATAGAGTGACTACATTTTTTTCACGTGTAGCAAGCTGAATGACCAATAGAATTCCAAATAAAGCTAAGCCAGCCATATCAGAGTATCCTTCAGGGTAAATAAGCAGCAGTCCTGCAAGAATTATTAGCACTCTTTCTATTAGATTAACTTTGCGATACCAATAACCAATCATCCCCGCACTAATCGCTAGCATTCCAATGACTGCTGTAAAGGTCACCCACACTATTTGCCCGATGGTTGTATCTATCATCAATAAGGTTGGTGAGAATACAATCATATAGGGAATGATAAATGCAGCTATCGCCAGCTTCGAAGATTGAATCCCTGTTTTAATAGGGTCACCACCCGATATGCCTGACGCTGCAAAGGCGGCTAGGGCAACTGGCGGGGTTATATCTGCAACTATTCCAAAATAAAATACGAAGAAATGAGCAGATAGTAAAACAACAAGCGGAATAGCGCTTTGTGCTGTATCTGGTGCTAGTAACGTAATGATTGCAGGTGCTGCAATTGTGGAGGTGATCACATAGTTTGCAGTGGTTGGAGCCCCCATCCCAAGAATCAAAGAAGCAATCATAACAAAGAACAAGGTAAGAATTATACTACCCCCTGCAAGCTTAACAAGACTTGTAGCCAGACTGAGACCAAGACCTGTTTTTACGACAACCCCTACAATAATTCCAGCGCAAGCTGTTGCTGCAACTACGCTAAGCGCGGTACGAGCTCCGTCGACTAGAGCATCTAAAATTCCCTTTGGACCAAGTCTAGTGTCTTTATTAATCCAACCCACCACGATACAAGCAAGAATACCATATAGTGCTGAATGAATGACCGGTATACCGACCATCATTAAAATAATAATTAAAAAAATCGGCAAGATTAAATAAATCTTTTTCAAAATTTCCTTCCGATCTGGCATTTGATCATCTGTCAATCCGCGCAAGCCTAAACGTTTAGCTTCAAAGTGAGTCATAATCCAGATTCCGGTAAAGTATAAAAGTGCCGGTATCGCTGCTGCTTTAGCAATATCCCAATAGGTCACTCCCCGTCCGATAAACTCGACCATCAAGAATGCAGCTGCCCCCATGATTGGCGGCATTAATTGGCCTCCAGTCGAGGAGGAGGCTTCAACTGCACCAGCAAACTCCTTCTTATATCCTAGGGATTTCATCATCGGAATCGTGTAAGCCCCTGAAGTAACTACATTTGCTACAGAGCTTCCAGAAATTGTCCCTTGTAGGGCAGATGAAAAAATAGCGACTTTTGCAGGGCCTCCTACTAGTTTTCCAGCAACCGCAACTGAAAGGTCATTAAAATACTGACCTACCCCCGTTTTAACTAAAAACGCTCCAAATAATAGAAAGGCGAATATATAAGTAGAGGAAACCGCTAACGGTGTACCTAAAATTCCATCTGTAGAAAAGTACATTAAGTTTACGATACTATCAAAGTCTTGTCCTCGATGAGCCATAAACGCCGGAAAATGTTCCCCAAAGTAGGCATATACTAAAAACAATGCTGCTATAATTGTTATCGGTAAGCCTACAGCTCGGCGTGCAGCCTCTAAAACTAATAAAATAGCGACTATACCTACAACAAAGTCTACCGTTTCTAAACTACCTAAGCTTTGGACAAGCCGTTTATAATTTATAACCCAAAAGCTCCCAACAAAAATTGCTCCTGCTCCTAGTATAAAATCATAAAATGGTATCTTGGTTTTAGATAACCTTTTGCGAGCTGGAAATAATAAAAATACAAACAATAAACCGAAGCCTAAATGAACAGTACGCTGGATTTGAGCTGGAAACTGTCCATATATAGCGGTGTAAAGCTGAAATAATGAAAATCCCAACAAGCCAAAATATATGACATATTTAAGTTTACTATCTACGTTACGCGTATTAGATTCTGGATCATACTTTTCTAATAGTGCTTGTTGTTCCGCAGCAGACAGCTCTTGAAAATCATTGACCTTAGTGTTCTGCTTTTTATTATTGCTCATTCAGGTTAGCTCCTTTCATTACTTCCAACAAGGATAGCTTTTTCACTTCAAAAAGATAGGATTTTCCTTTTTCTAGCCCCTCTTTTAAATCGTATTTCTTCTGCTGATATTGTAAAAACAGCTGATCCTCTACATTTCCGATGAACAAAGTAAAATGAGGTAAAACTGACCGGTCATACGAAAGAGTATATTTGCCATCTTCATAAAGTAACGTCTGCCCCTCCTCTGCATAGCTAGGCATTCCAATGGCCACGTCACTATATTCCATGGAAAGTAAGAGAATCTCCTTATTATTAAATACTCGATAATTTTCAATAACATCGGTTTTATGTATAGTATGAGTAAATATAATTTGGAAGTTTTTTTCTTTCTTAATAGAAAGGTAATGAGGAATTGGTGAATCTGTGTGTGTTTCGGTAAATGAGAGGACAGGTATGAAAGGTACGAATATAAAAGCTACCATTATCAACAAAAGAGTCAAAATTATTCTTTTCTTCATAATGTGGGAAGCCTCACTCCATTAGAAAAGAGACTCGAAGCTGTACGCGTCAAAGCCTCTTTTCCGTAATAGTTACTTGTTTACTTCATCAAAATATTTTTGAGCACCAGGATGAACTTCTATACCAATACCATCTAGAGCAGTTTCAGCTTTAATAAACGCACCTTTAGCATGGCTAATTTTATCTGTATTGCCGTAGATGCCTTTTGTTATTTCATAAACTAAATCCTCTGGAAGGTCCTTCGTAACTGCTAGCATTGCTAATACGGATACAGCTGGTACTTCCTTTGTAAGGCCATAAGTTCCTTTAGGTACTGCATCTAAAGCATAGTATGGATATTTTTCAATAAGCTCTTTTGCTTTATCTTCAGTAACCGGAATAATGTTAACTTTGTTTGTGGCATTTAAGCTCTCAACTGCTGACGTAGGATAACCAGCTGTGATGAAAGCTGCCTCAATTTGACCTGTCGATAATCCATCTGTAGACTCCCCAAAATCTAAATTTTGAGCTTCGATGTCATCTTCGATCGATAATCCATGAATTTCTAAAAGCTGTTCAGCGTTTGCATACGTTCCTGAACCAGGAGCACCAACCGAAACTTTTTTACCTTTTAAATCTTCAAAGGAATTAATCCCTGAGTCGGCTAAAGTTACTAGTTGTACTGTTTCTGGGTAAAGTGCGCCAAGAGCAACTATATTATCTAATTTTTTCCCTTCGAACATTTCTGTTCCTTCCGTCCCATAATATGCGATGTCAGTTTGTACGAAGGCAATATTTCCTTTCCCCTCCTGTAGTGCAGTCATATTTGCAGCTGAAGCTTGTGATACTTCAGCAGTAGTTTTTATACCTGTCTCTTCAGAAACTAATTCAGCAAAAGTACCACCTAGTGGATAATATGTCCCTTGAGTTCCACCAGTTAAAATACTTAAAAATTTATACTCTGCTTCGGTTTTGGCTGAATCTCCAGATCCTGTTTCACTGTCATCATCATCTGAACCGCATGCAGCTAAAATTAATAACGTAAAAATGCTTAAAACAGCTAACCATTTCAATTGTCTATTCTCCATTTACATTTCCTCCCTTTTTAAATATCAATTTAACGGGTAGCGAGCGTTATTACATAATTAATTTAGAATTTTGTCCAAATAAAAAAACATACATTGTATCGTGTAGATACAGTGTATGTTTTGTCGTTTATAATTATGAACAGCTATCGTAAGTAGTGTTTTTGACCTTAGAGCCAGTTTCTCCTCTAAGAAGATCGCCTTCAGTAGATTCAATAATTTGGTTAGTAACATTGTTTGAGATTGAATTAGCAACTAGCTGTAACAGACTATTTACATCACCTTGCGATTGCTTAAACTCTTGAACAATTGGAATGCTGTCGATTTCTTCTTCGATTGCAGCAATTTTACCTTCAATCATTTTCAATGCTTTTTCTTTTCCAAGATGTTGGAAGTTAACAGCTTGTTTCTGTAAGCTCTTTAAGCTAGCAATTTTCTCGCGAACGGATTGATTTTCATTAATTTGTGCTTCTGCACGTTTAAAGAAGTCAACTTCTTCCGTGTTTGCAATCATAGTAGCTATTTCTCTAGCCTTTTCAATAATATCATCTCTAGTGTATTTAGTAGTCATTATATACCCACCTTTTCCTCAATTGTTGCTTCTACTAGTTCACCAGTAAGTGACCATGTTTTTGCATTTGTAATTTTAACTTGAACAAGTTTCCCGATAATATCTTTAGGTCCAACAAAATTCACTAGTTTGCTTTTTCGGGTATATCCAGCAAGTACATCAGGGTTATTTTTACTTTCCCCTTCTACCAATACCTCTACAATATCACCTTCAAGCTTTTTCATTGCCTCTGCAGACATTTCATTTACTAGTGCATTTAAACGTTGAAGTCTTTCCTTCTTCACTTCCATTGGCACGTTATCAATCATTTTAGCTGCTGGAGTGCCTTCACGTGGAGAATAAATATAAGTGTATGCAATTTCAAATCCTACCTCTTTATAAAGAGATAACGTTTCCTCAAATTGTTCGTCCGTTTCATTAGGAAAACCAACAATAATATCCGTTGACAATGAGGCATTCGGAATAGCAGTTTTAATCTTTCTTACTAGCTCTAAATAATGTTCTCTTGTATATTTACGAGCCATAATTTTTAAAATATCAGATGAGCCTGACTGAACTGGTAAATGAATATGCTCTACCAAGTTGCCGCCCTTTGCTAAAACTTCGATTAAATGATCATCAAAGTCTCTTGGGTGACTAGTCATAAAACGAATTCTCGCTACATCAATTTTATTTAAATCATCCATTAAGTCGCCAAAACGATAATCTAAGTCTGTAAAGTCTTTTCCATAAGCGTTTACATTCTGACCAAGCAGTGTAATTTCCTTATAGCCTTGAGCTGCAAGGTGGCGAATTTCTTGAATAATATCCTCTGGTCGACGGCTACGCTCTTTACCTCGTGTATATGGCACGATGCAATATGTACAGAACTTATCACAGCCATACATAATGTTAACCCAGGCTTTAATAGACCCCTTACGTACTCGCGGAAGGTTCTCTATTACATCCCCTTCTTTAGACCATACTTCGATAACCATCTCTTTTGATAGGTACGCCTCATTAAGAATGTTAGGTAAACGGTGAATATTGTGTGTACCAAAAATCATATCTACTTGATCGTACGTTTTCAAAATTTTCTTTACTACGGATTCTTCCTGGGACATACATCCACATACGCCGATCAGCAAATCAGGATTATTTCTTCTTAAATGCTTTAAATGACCAAGTTCACCAAATACTTTGTTCTCCGCGTTTTCACGAATAGCGCAAGTATTTAAAAGGATGACATTAGCATCTTCCACTGTATTAGTTGGCTCATATCCCAACTGCATGAAAATCCCAGCCATTACTTCTGTGTCATGTTCATTCATTTGACATCCATAGGTACGTATATAAAATTTACGATTTTGTCCCATCCCTTTGAATTCATCTGCAATTGAAAAGTCGTTGTGATAAGCCACTTCTTCTTTCCCACGTTTTTTTGCATCTTTTAAGGACGGGGGAGTGTAAACTGCTTGAAAATATTTGCTATAATCTTTCTCCACGTTTTTCTCGGGAGAAGTAGTTTCTTTTATTTGAGTACTTTGTAAACGTGATTCCTCGTTCATAAGAACTCCCCTTTCTTTCATTCGCCAAAATCCGAATATCCATCCTATTATACTGAATAGTGCTCCATTGCTACAAGGCATTAAGCTTAAAATTTCTTATTTAGACAAAATATGTACGGTTTTTTGGTTTATATAGTGTACTTAATGGGAATTAGATAAGATTGTGATTTGAATAATAGAGTTTGTGCTGCTGGGATTCCCTTGTTTTAGGGGGTCCTTTTTAGGTTGTTATGGTGGTTTGGGAGAAACTTCTGGTATGGCATTATGGTGAGTTTATGGTCATGGGTGGTTTGTTGGAGTTTATGGTGCACTTGTACATGCTTTATGGGCTGTTCTCAACTTGTTATGGGACACTTTACTATTATTTATGGGCGCTTTCTTTGTTTATGGGCGGTTTTCTGTGATTTATGGGGCACTTGTACATGCTTTACGGGCGGTTCTTAACTTGTTATGGGACACTTTGTTATTACTTATGGGCGGCTCCACTCGCTTACGTGCACCTCCCGACATTTCCGTGCAACCACCCACTAAATACGCATCCTTAGCAGAGATTCTACTCTTAAAAAAAAGCTCATGAACGATAATCGTTCATGAGCTTAGTATTCATTTACATAAAGTCTTTTAACAATGCATCAAACTCTTTTTCACTCATCTTCAGGTTTTGATCCACAAGCGGTGTTGGCGCATATCCAGGTACCTGATCCTGGTATGAAGGTGCATTCTCATCCTGATAGATGATTCCAGTTACTAGGCCTTCATTTTCCATTACTACTCGCATTGCTTCCTCACGGTTAGTGGAGTCGTAGCCTTCGATGTTGGATAGTTTAGTTAAATGCTCTTTGAACCAGTCATATGTGTTTACTTTGTTATAAGTGACACATGGGCTGAACACATTGATAAACGAGAAGCCTTTATGCTGGATACCTGCTTCGATGATTGCTGTTAACTCTTTAATGTCTGAAGAGAAGCCTTGTGCGACAAATGTAGCTCCAGAAGTAAGTGCCAGCTCCAGTGGTTTAACGGAAGGTTCAATTGCTCCACCTGGAGTAGACTTCGTTTTAAAGCCTTCTGCTGAACGTGGAGATGTTTGTCCTTTCGTTAAGCCATAAATTTGGTTATCCATTACTACATAGGTCAAATCAATATTACGGCGAATCGAGTGGATCGTGTGTCCCATACCGATGGCAAACCCATCTCCGTCACCACCAGATGCGATTACGTGTAAGTCCTTATTAGCCATTTTTAAACCTTGTGCAATTGGTAAAGCTCTGCCGTGGATACCATGGAAGCCATAAGAATGGATATAGCCAGAAATACGGCCAGAACATCCGATACCAGAGATGACTGCTAAATCATGCGGCTGGATGCCTACATTTGCTGCTGCACGCTGTATTGCTGCTTGCACAGAAAAGTCACCACATCCTGGGCACCAGTTTGGTTTTACATTGTTACGAAAATCTTTAAATGTTACCATCTGTTAGCATCTCCTTCACTTGTTTTGCAAGACTTAATGGCAAGAATGGAGTACCGTCATATTTCAATACACTCACTATTTTGTCATGACCGCCGACGTTCATTTTAATAATGTTTGCCAATTGTCCTGTTGCATTGTTTTCTACCACTACTACCTTTTTAGCTTTAGCTACTAGCGGTTGCATTTGTTCGGTTGGGAATGGGTGAATTAAGCGAATATGTGCATGGTTCACTTTCACTCCATTGTCATTTAGTGTTTGTTGTAGTTCTTCTAGTACTCCGCGAGTAGAATTGAATCCTACAAACAATATATCTGCTTCTTCATGAGGGGCGTTAACGTACACTGGCTCATCGAAGTTAACAAACTTTAATTTTTTCATACGCTTGTCCATTTGAGCTTGACGGTTTAATGCTGCTTCAGAAGGTTTGCCAGTTTCATCATGCTCTACACCTGTTACATGGTGAATTGCATGCTTCATACCTGGTAATACACGTGGTGAAATACCATCTTCGGTTACTTCATATCGTTTGAAATAACTTTTATCTTCTGTTTCCGGAAGCTCTTCGTTGTCCATTAAACGACCACGACGGATTTCTATTTTCGAATAATCAAATGGCTCCACTGTTTGCTTACCAAGTGATAGCTGTAAGTCCGAAAGAATAATGACAGGTAGCTGCAATTCTTCAGCAATATTAAAAGCTTGGATTGTATCATAGAATGCTTCTTCTCCAGTACTTGGTGCAATGACCACCTTTGGAATTTCCCCATGCGTACCGTAGATCATTTGCATTAAATCAGACTGCTCTTGTTTGGTTGGTAATCCTGTAGATGGACCCCCACGCTGCGTGTCCACAATTACTAATGGCTGCTCGGTCATACCGGACAATCCGATTGCTTCCATCATTAGAGAAAGACCAGGCCCTGCAGACGCTGTAAATGCACGTACACCACCGTAGTTAGAACCAATTGCCATTGTTGCTGCAGCAATTTCATCTTCTGTTTGAATGACTGCTCCTCCAAATAGAGGTAGCTTTTTAATCATATACTCCATTATTTCAGAAGCTGGAGTAATTGGATAAGCTGCCATAAAGCGTACGCCTGCAGTTAATGCGCCCATAGCTATTGCATCATTACCAATCATGAATAAACGCTGTTTGCCGTCAGCTGGAGCTATTTCCCACTCTCCTAGACGGTCCCCAAGCTGCTCAGCCATCGTGTCATATCCTTGTTGAATAGCCTGCATATTTTTTTCAACAACTTCTTCACCTTTTTTACCAAAGATTTCATCAACGACTCCTTGGAAAACGGCTTTGTCTAGGTTTAATAAAGCAGACGTTGCTCCAATTGCCACCATGTTCTTCATTAGAGAGGTTCCAAGGCTAGAAGCAATCTCTGTAAAAGGCACGATATACATTGGTGCTAAACAGTCCTCTGGTGCCTCTGGTGAAAATTTAGCATCTGCTAGTATGATACTTTTTTCTGTAAGCTCTTTATAATTGACTTCAATCGTTTCTTGATCGAATGCCACTAAAATATCTAAGTTATCTGGAATGGTACGTACTTGAGTAGGACGCACACAAATTTTATTGTTAGTATGTCCACCTTTAATTCGAGAAGAGAAATGACGGTATCCATATAAGTAGTACCCAAGGCGGTTCATAGCCATAGAGAATATTTCGCCTGTACTCTCAATACCCTCTCCTTGCTGCCCTCCTACTTTCCAAGAAAGCTGTTGCAACATATAAACATCTCCTTACTGTTCTCTTTAAATGCTTTTTTCCTTCATTAGTTTATCACGAAGTAGCGATATACACTATGTATTACCTGTACTTTTATGGAATTTCAGACCTTTGACGGAAACCCTCCGTCACGATTTATTCAAAAAAGTATGGAAACGCAAATTATAAGCCGCTACTAAAGGCAGTAGCGGCTTTTTGTGAAACTTTATATAGAGTGCCAAGCCTTTTGTGAAGAAAGCCTTGCTGCTATATATTATTTTGATTTCTTTTCTACCAATAATTTCAAAGCGGTTCGATCTTCACCAGAAATAATAATATCTGTGAACGCCGGTGAGCAAGTTAGGTCTGTTCCACTAGGAGCAACAAATCCTCTTGCAATAGCAATAGCTTTTATAGCTTGGTTTAATGCTCCTGCGCCTACTGCCTGCATTTCTGCGTAACCTTGTTCTCTTATAACTGCAACTAATGCACCAGCAACTGAATTGGGGTTTGAACGAGAAGATACTTTTAAAGAATCCACTATCATTTCTCCTTTTATCGCTATATTTATGAACTTGCTTTCGTTCATAAACTAACTTATGCTCGGAAGAAATTTTTTAGACTTTTTTATGCTTCAAATGGATAATCTTCGTTAATATATATTCTCTCTTGATGTGTCGCTTTACCAGTTTGGTTATCCACCTCTACGAAAAATCCACTTAGCACAGAACGACCGCTCTTCGGTACTTCAAAGCGAGTTGGCATATTTGTTTGGAAACGGTATAGTACGTCCTCTTTTTTCATCCCTAATACTTCATCATAGGGACCTGTCATTCCGACATCTGTAATATAAGCAGTGCCACCAGGAAGAATGCGAGAATCCGCTGTTTGTACATGCGTATGAGTTCCCACTACAACAGAGGCCTTGCCGTCTAAATGCCATCCAAAGGCAATTTTTTCACTTGTAGCTTCTGCATGAAAGTCTACAAATACAATTGGGGATAGCTGCTTAGCTTCTTCAACCATTTCAGTTGCCATTTTAAATGGATCATCGTGTGGCGGCAAGAATGTTCTACCATGCATATTGATGACAGAAATAGTGTGGCCGTTTTTCGTTACAGAGGTCATCCCTTTACCCGGAGCGTCTTCTGAAAAATTAGCAGGACGAATTAAATAATCTGTATCATCGATGAAGTCCATAATTTCTTTTTGATCCCATGTATGGTTTCCCATCGTCACTACGTCTACTCCCATATGTAAAAGAGAGTTAAATATAGTTTTCGTAATGCCTCTACCAGCAGCTGCATTCTCTCCATTGGCAATTACAACATCTGGCATATATTTTCTTTTTAGTCTTGGTAAGTAGCTTTCCAACGTATCTCTACCAATTGATCCAACAATATCACCGATAAATAGTATTTTCATTTTTACAATAACGTCCTTTCACGAAAAAAAGGCTTCATTTCGAAGCCTTTTGTTTTCAATGTTATGATTGCTTTTACTTTATTTTGCGTATTCTACGGCTCTAGTTTCTCTGATTACAGTTACTTTTATGTGACCAGGATAATCGAGCTCTTCTTCAATTCGCTTACGGATATCTCTTGCCAAGCGATGAGCTGTAATGTCATCGATTTGATCAGGACGAACCATAATGCGGATTTCTCTACCCGCTTGAATAGCAAAGGATTTTTCAACACCTTCATAGGATTCTGAAATTTCCTCTAGTTTTTCAAGGCGGCGAATGTAATTTTCTAATGTTTCACTTCTTGCACCAGGTCTAGCTGCAGATAAAGCATCTGCTGCTGCTACTAATACGGCAATGACAGAAGTAGCTTCTGTATCTCCGTGATGGGAAGCAATACTATTAATTACTACCGGATGTTCTTTATACTTTCTTGCAAGTTCTACACCTATTTCAACGTGACTTCCTTCCACTTCATGGTCAATTGCTTTTCCGATGTCGTGTAATAAGCCTGCACGTCTAGCAAGTGTTACGTCTTCTCCAAGCTCTGCAGCTAAGAGACCAGCTAAATAGGCAACTTCAGTAGAATGTTTTAATACGTTTTGACCATAACTTGTACGGTATCTTAAACGGCCTAAAATCTTCATCAAATCTGGATGTAGGTTATGAACACCTATATCAAAAGTAGTTTGTTCGCCAATTTCGCGAATTTGTTCATCTACTTCTCTTCTAGACTTCTCTACCATTTCTTCAATTCGAGCAGGATGGATACGTCCATCTTGCACTAATTTTTCAAGGGCTAATCGAGCAGTCTCTCTTCTAATCGGATCGAACCCGGAAAGAATTACAGCCTCTGGTGTGTCGTCAATGATAAGATCGATACCAGTCAATGTTTCGAGTGTACGAATGTTTCGTCCTTCACGTCCGATAATTCGTCCTTTCATCTCGTCATTAGGTAAGTTTACAACTGAAACGGTAGTTTCCGCCACGTGATCTGCTGCAAATCTTTGTAAAGCAAGTGAAAGTATTTCTCTCGATTTCTTGTCAGCCTCTTCTTTGGCTCTTGTTTCAGATTCTTTAGTCATCACAGCAATATCAGTAGCCAATTCATTTTCTACCTCTTGAAGAATGATAGTTTTTGCTTCTTCACGAGTAAGAGTAGAAATACGCTGTAGCTCTGTTTGTTGCTCTTCAACTAGTTCATCCACTTTACTTTCCTTTTGTTCGATATGCTGTTGTCTTTGTGTTAGAGCATCTTCTTTACGCTCAAGACTTACTTCTCTCTTGTTTAGAGCATCATCTTTACGATCTAGATTCTCTTCTCTTTGTAATAACCGATTTTCCTGTTTTTGCAGTTCCATGCGGCGTTCTCGGATGTCAGATTCAGCTTCATTTCGTAATTGGTGAGTTTCATCTTTGGCCTCTAAAAGTGCTTCTTTCTTTAATGCTTCTGCCTCTCGCTTTGCTTCCTCTATAATGAGTACAGAAGATTGTTTTGCACCAGTCACTTTTGAATCATTCACTTTTTTCAGATAACCGTAACCAACAGCGCCACCGATAATAAGACCAAGCAAAGCGGAGATGATAATTTCCAATGTCATTTCGAACACCCCCTCTTGCTATACTTTTAAGTTTCAGTCGGCACATATATGCTAATTGAATGCATATTTGTACTGCTTTTTAGTCATTTAATAAAGAAATTATACAATTTTAATTGTATAGATGTAGAAATACTCTGTCAAGGAAACGGAAGAATATTATTAGTTTTAGAGAGAGGATATCTATTACTTTAGGTATTGCCTAAATAAAATGATTTCATAATTCTTATTTAAAACAATTTCATATTTTCTTTTATTATGTAAAACCACTAGGAAAAATCAATAAAAGATTCATGATACTTATCTGCATAGCAAAGAGTATTATAATTAGTTTCAACTCTGGTGGCCCTTTTCTGAAGAATGATCCATGTTCATTCAACCGACTAGAGTCACTGCCTGTCGCATCAACGAACGCTTTTAATAGGTAAAGCTTCTATTTTTGAAATTAGCTCATTCATAAATACTAAAGTTCAATTAAAATTGGACTTTGTGATAAGTTTAAATTCACAAAAAATATTAGAAATAGATTTTAAAAAAAGATACCAAGAGAAAGTCTCTTGATATCTTTTTAATTTTAACTATTATTCATCTTCTAAAAGTAGCTCGAACTCGCCATCTTCGTCCTCTGGCTCATGCGCTGCAATAACAAGTGCACCAGCAGTCATACCTAGAGATTGACGGATTTTTAATGCCACTTCTTCTTTAATAGCAGGGTTTTCTTTCAAGAATTGCTTAGCGTTTTCTCGCCCTTGGCCAATACGTTCTTCATTGTAAGCATACCAAGAACCACTTTTTTGGATAATATCGTATTCAGAACCTATATCAACGATTTCTCCTTCTTGAGAGATTCCTTCTCCGTACATAATATCTACTTCTGCAGTTTTAAATGGTGGAGCAACTTTGTTTTTTACTACTTTAATTTTCGTTTTGTTACCCATAATGTCTGTACCTTGTTTAATAGCTTCAGCACGTCTTACTTCTAAGCGGACAGAGCTGTAGAATTTAAGTGCGCGACCACCCGGCGTTACCTCCGGGTTACCAAACATTACTCCAACTTTTTCACGAATCTGGTTAATAAAGATTGCTATAGTGTTAGATTTGTTAATAACTCCAGAAAGTTTTCGTAATGCCTGAGACATTAAGCGAGCTTGAAGACCAATATGAGAGTCTCCCATTTCTCCTTCTATCTCCGCTTTTGGTACTAATGCTGCAACAGAGTCGATAACAATGATTTCAACCGCACCACTGCGGACTAGAGCTTCTGCGATTTCAAGGGCTTGCTCTCCAGTGTCGGGTTGAGATAATAATAATTCATCTATGTTAACGCCTAGTTTTTGTGCATATACAGGATCCAACGCATGCTCTGCATCAATAAATGCCGCTTGCCCACCTGTTTTTTGTATTTCTGCAATAGCATGAAGCGCTACAGTTGTTTTACCTGAGCTCTCTGGGCCATAAATTTCAATAATACGCCCTCTTGGATATCCGCCTATTCCAAGTGCTGCATCAAGAGCTAGGGAACCACTTGAAGAGGTAGAGATTTCACGGTCTGTTTTCTCTCCTAACTTCATTACGGAACCTTTACCAAATTGTTTCTCTATTTGTTTTAAAGCCATTTCTAACGCTGCTTTACGATCATTAGCCAAATGTATTTCCTCCTAGAAACTATCATTTTTTTTACTATCTTTAGTATACTCGGTCTTTGAGAAATTTACAAGAAAAAAGCGAACATCTATTCGTTTATTTTTTAACACTATTAGATTTTGATAGAAAAAAACAGCACAAAATGATAATTTGAGCCGTTTTCCTTTGTCAAAATTAAATTTTCGATAATCCTTCTTCTCTTAAAAGTCGAATCAAATAATGAATAGTAAACTTAACTGTTCTTAAACGATTTGTGTTTCTCATACCGGATAGATTCAATTTATAAGAAATTGGAGCAACGTCTCCATACGCTATTCCAATCCACACCGTTCCTGCCGGTTGATCTCCATGTCCATCTGGTCCAGCTGCTCCAGTAATACCTACACCTATCGTTGTTTCAAACTTTTCTTTGACTCGACTAGCCATTTCTTCTGCAACATGACTAGAAACCACACTATGTTCATCAATCGTTTCTCTTTTAACACCAAGCTGATTGATTTTCACTTCTTCAGTGTAGGTGATAATGCCACCTACAAGTGCTACGCCCATTCCTGGGACTGCAGCCAACTCTGATTGAAAAAGTCCAGCTGTCATACTTTCGGCAGCAGAAATTGTTAGCTTGTTGTCAATTAGTATATCTCTTAGCTTGGAGGCTAAAGATTCGTTATTATATCCATACACATGTTTGCCCACACGGTTTAAGATTTCAGCTTGTAGCTTTTCAATCCTTTTCCAAGCTTCTTCTTCCGTATCTGCTTTCGCAGTAAGTCGTAATGTTACCTCTCCGTCAGAAGCTAGCGGCGCAAGGGTAGGATTTGTTTGATTGTCCAATAAATCCTGTACTTCATTCTCCAGCTCTGCTTCGCCAATACCATAAAAGCGAATGACATGGGACATAATTACATTTTCTTTATAAAGCAGTTTAGGCAACAGCGGCTTAGCCTCAAATTGGAACATCGGCTCTAATTCTTTTGGAGGGCCAGGCAATAACATATATGTATGTTTCTCTGTGGAAAGAAGCATCCCCGGAGCCATTCCATGCTTGTTTTCAAGGACAGTACAGCCTTCTAAAACTAATGCTTGTTTTTTATTGTTCTCTGTCATTACTTTTCCAGCTCTTTTAAAGAAATCCTCTATATATATGATTGCATGATCATCTAATACAAGATTTTTGTTAAGGTGTTTAGAAATTGTTTCTTTTGTAAGATCATCTTTAGTAGGTCCTAAACCTCCTGAAAAAATAATGAGGTCAGCTCGATTTTCTGCGATTTTTATAGCTTCTAACAAACGATTAGGATTGTCTCCAACTACTGTGTGGTAATACACATCGATCCCTAACTCTGCCAGCTGGGAGGATATATATCTTGCGTTCGTATTGGAAATTTGTCCTAACAATAATTCTGATCCTACCGCAATAATCTCTGCTTTCATCCCAAAACTTCCTTCCTATTTTGAGTCAAGTAACACTTTGCGATTCAAATAGAAATAATCAAATCCCGACCATAAAGTAAAGAATAGACAAACGTATAGCATGATCATATCAAATGGGAAATTGAACATTTCAAAAAATACATTTCCTAAAAGTAATGATGAAATCGCGATAATTTGTGTCCACATTTTTATCTTACCAAGTTGGTTTGCTGCAACTACCTCTCCTGTATTGGCTAGTATTAAACGTAAACCAGTTACTGCAAATTCACGGCTGATAATTAATATAACTACCCATGCTGGTGCAACTCCAAACTGCACTAATATAATTAATGCTGCTGAAACAAGTAATTTGTCTGCTAGAGGATCTAAAAACTTACCCATATTGGTTACTAAATTGTATTTTCTAGCATAATAACCATCGATAAAATCAGTGATAGAAGCGATAATAAAAATAATAGCCCCAATTAGGTGATTTACTGGAATAGTTGCGCCTAAAAAACTAGCTTCCCCCCAGTTAAAATCAATTAGCATAAAAATCATAAATACTGGAATTAAAAATATGCGGAACATGGAAATTTGGTTTGGTATATTCATTTTCATCTAAAACTACTCCTTTCATATTTCAAACAAAATA
This sequence comes from Psychrobacillus sp. FSL W7-1493, assembly GCF_038004905.1. Lineage (NCBI taxonomy): Bacteria > Bacillati > Bacillota > Bacilli > Caryophanales > Bacillaceae > Psychrobacillus > Psychrobacillus sp. FSL W7-1493. Next base: position 2,540,344 of record NZ_JBBOSB010000001.1, read on the forward strand.
GCCATCTAATCGATGACTATTTGCTGAACTTTATAACTAAGTTTTGTGGAGTCTTATCTGTTGGGAATTCCACTAGCTCATCATTAATGAAAACCTTTGTAACTGGAACGTTCCCTACTCTCACGCGAATTTGTTCCGTTGTGCTTACATCTAGCTCATATGGCGTTCCAGTGTTAACCCAGCTATCATATAAAGTTTTGTTAGCCTGGTCTTTTAAGTTTAACCAAGTCTTGTCGCTACTAGCCATTAACTTTAGCTGATAAGTTTCTGCACCAGATACAGTATATGTTGAAGTTTCCCCTTGAGTCCCCTCTAATGTGAAAGCTAGTTTAGGCACTGGTTCTTCCTCAATTTCTTCTTCCACAGCCTCTTCCTCTTCTTCATTATCTGTAGCTGTTTGATCTGAAGGTGGAGGTGTGATATCCATTGTCACTGGTTCCTCTGTTTCTACTGCTGGTGACTCTTCCGTCTCTGGAGAGTTCTGTCTAAGTGTCCATACAATCACAATTATCGCCACAACAAACAATGCCACTATAATCATCGGCATAATTTCCATGAATCTGTTCGATGCTCGGCCACCCAAAGTTCTTCTAGACGGTGTTGCAGGGATAGTTTTTGCAACATCCTCATTTGTAGGACTTGGAAGCTCTGATTTGTATGTCTCTAAAAGCTCATCCCCATTTAAGCCAACTGCTTCTGCGTATTGCTTGATAAAAGCTCGCACATAAAAAGCACCAGGAATTGTGGAATAATTCCCTTCCTCAATGTTAGCTAAATACCTTTTTTGAATTTTTGTTATTTCTTGCAAATCCTCGATACTATATCCTTTTGCTGTTCTCGCTTCTTTTAAACGAGTACCAAGTTCAGTCAATTAAAACACCTACTTCGTTAAAAATTAAATTCACCGAATCCGCCAAATCCACCCATGCCTTTGTCGGTCATCGCATGATTTTTTTCCATCATTTCGTACGTTATTTCTTCCTCTGGACTATGACGAAGCTCAATTATATAGTCAAAATCCTCTATAGAATATTCGGAATGCTTGATGAACATATCTGGGTGCTCCACTACTTTAATAGTAGGCATTCTCATCATTTCCCTAACAAGTTGTAGATGCTTTTCATCATTTGACTTTCTTGTAACAATTCCATCCAGAATAAAGATATTGCGATCGCTAAATTCATCCCCAGCGAGTTGATTTCTAATAGTTTGCTTAATCATTGTGGAAGACAGGAAAATCCATTTTTTGTTCGCACAAACACTTGCGGCAACTACAGATTCTGTTTTCCCTACTCTAGGCATACCTCTGATACCGATTAGCTTATGTCCTTCCTGTTTAAAGATCTCAGCCATGAAATCTACTAGTAGACCAAGCTCATCTCTTACGAATCGAAAAGTCTTTCTGTCATCAGCATCTCTTTGTATGTATCTTCCGTGACGCACAGCTAAACGATCTCTTAGCTTCGGCTCACGAAACTTAGTTAAATGAATTGTTTCCATTGTGGAAATGATATGTTCAAAGCGTTCAATATTTTCTTTTTTTTCAGCTTTAATGAGCATACCACGTCTACCCTCATCCACACCATTAATAGTTACTATATTTACTCGTAGCATACCCAATAGAGAAGAAATGTCTCCTAAAAGTCCAGGACGATTTACTTGAATTTCGTATTCAAAAAACCATTCACTTGCCATCATGTATTCCTCCCTTTATAGAATGACGTTCTCAATGCATTAATAGTTCTATCATATATGATTTTATAACCGAATAAAAGGAAAAAAGAAAAGAGAGTTAACTTCCCCCTTTTCTTTTCCTAAATATACCAACCACCATTAACTCGAATGACCTGACCAGTAATATAATATGCATGCTCACTTGCTAAAAAAACAACCACATTGGCTACGTCCTGTGGTTTGCCAAATATACCTGCAGGAATCTCTTCTAATATAAACTCTCGTGATTCATCATCTAAATGAGCGTTCATTTTTGTATCGATAAAACCTGGTGCGACGACATTAACGTTTGTCTTTTGCATGGCAACCTCTTTAGCATAGGCTTTCACAAAAGCATGCTGAGCCCCTTTAGCAGCAGAATAGGCTGCCTCATAGGAAGCACCTGTTTCTCCCCATATAGAGCCAATGAAGATAATAGAGCTATGCTCATGCTTTCGTAGCTTAGGCGCTAATCTTCCCGCTAAAAACATCGGATGCTCTACATGTACTTGAAAGAGATGTCTTATTTCTTCCAGAGAGGTCTCTTCTATACCTTTATAAAGACTTTGGCCTTGGGCAAAGACAATCGATTGAAGAGAGTAAATAGAATTCACAATGACTTCAATTGCACTTGTATCTAATAGGTCTGCTTGAATAGGTAAGAATTCCTGTTCTGGATAGGCAAGATTGAGGGCAACTATAAGTTCATCCACCTTCTCTTTATTACTCGCAAAATGAAGGTACAGGGACCATCCAGCCTCCGCCATACTTAGGCTAGTAGCAATCCCTATTTCTCCAGACGCACCTACCACTAGAGCAAACTTCTTAGCCATTATCTGTTTCCTTCGAAGGAATAATCTTAAATACAGTATGCGTATTCTCATCCTTAAATGCTTCAAATGCCTTCTTGACTTGTTCCACCCCTAAGTTCTCTAAGGCTGGTACTACATCAAATAAATTCATATCGTTAAACTTATAACGAGTAAATTGGTTTGCAATATATTCAATTGAATTTAATGAACGTAAGAAATGACCAATTTTCTTTCTGGTGATTCGTTTCATGTCCTCTTCTTCCAATGTCCAATTCGTTGCAAATTTAGTGATAGTTTCTTTAATCTTCTGACCAAGCTCTTCCGGATTTCCTGTATCGGAGCCTATCATTGCAAAACCGTAGCCTTCCTCCATAGAGAAGTCTGCACTATAGGATTCATCGATCAACCCTTTTTCATAGACCTCTTGGAAAAACGAGGATGTTCTACCGAATATCAGTTCAACTGCCACTTGCATAGCCAACTCATAATTTAACATTTCTTCACCGGTAATATTAACATTGTTCGATTTAATGCCATATAAAAGCTTAGACTTTTGTACGTCCATTTTTAACGTGCGTTCTTTTTTATCTACTTGCGGCTGCTCTTCTGGGTAGAAACGGACAATTTCCTCTGGAGCCTTAAATTCTTTTTTAGCTTGATTTTCTTTCACAAATTCCATCATTTCTTTAGGATCTACAGCTCCTACAACGAACAACACCATATTCGAAGGGTGATAAAACGTGTTATAGCATTCGTATAGATGCTCAGCTGTAATATGACTAATAGACTCTATTGTGCCAGCAATATCAATTTTCACTGGATGTTCTTTGTACATATTTTCAATCGTACCAAAGTATAACCTCCAGTCGGGCTGGTCGTCATACATGGTAATTTCTTGCCCAATAATACCCTTTTCCTTTTCAACAGTTTGTTCTGTGAAATATGGCTCCTGTACAAAGTTAAGAAGAGTATTAGTGTTTTCTAATATATTATCTGTTGAGGAGAATAAATAAGAAGTTCTTGTAAATGATGTGAATGCATTGGCAGAAGCCCCATTTTCACTGAACTTCTGGAAAACATCTCCTTCTTCTTTTTCAAACATTTTATGCTCTAAAAAGTGGGCAATCCCGTCTGGTACTGTAACAGGGTCTTTTTTACCTAGCGGAATAAATTCTCGGTCAATAGAACCGTATTTTGTAGTGAAGGTTACATATGTTTTGGAAAAGCCTTTTTTAGGCAAAATATAAACATTTAATCCATTAGAAAGTTCTTCGTGATATAGTGTTTCTTCTAGCTGTTCAAAGTAAGTTTCATTCATTGTCTGCACCGTCCTTACCAGATAAGAAATAGACAAATTCCTTTTCGATATTTGTAGCCATTTCTTGAATTTGCTCCTTCGTGACATCTTCCCATTTAGCGGTCCAGTTTTTCACTGTAAAGGATTCATCAAGTTCTTTATATTGATCGTAAATTTCTATTTGTCCTCTAGCAGAATCCAGAGATTCCTTAAGCTGGTTTTTAAGCATGGATTTTGTCTGATTGATCTCTAAATCAGATATATTTCCCTTTTGCATTTCCTTTAGCTGTTCGTCTATTAATGCAACAGCTTTTTCCTGTAGGTTGGCATCAATTCCAGCAAATACAAAAATGCGACCATAAAGGGAAGAAAAGCTACTTGAGGCATAGTATGCCATACTTTCTTTTTCACGAACATTCATAAAAATTTTGGAATGAGCAAAGCCACCAAGAATACCATTAGTAATTTGCATAATTGGGAATTCATTAGAGTAAAACGTGACTGGAGTTCTATAAGAGATATGTAATTTCCCTTGCTTCATGTCCTGTTTTTCATGTAAAAACTCTTTGTCGTTTGTTGAAACAGCACTTTCTGTTTCTTTTGGAATGTCTGCAGAACGAGCTTCAAACGGGAAAAATTCACTAATTTTAGCTTTCATTTCCTCTACATCTACATCACCTACAATATAGATAGACAACGGTTCTTTTGTAAGCAGGTTTTGATGCATTTCTAATAATTGTTTGTTTGTTACTGCCTTCACTGTTTCCACCGTACCATTAGCGCTAATAGAAGCAGGATGATCGGGTAAAATATTTTCTAATAATCGTTGCTGTGCAAAACGAGTTTTATCATCGTACATAGACTGAATACGTTCTATCACTTGTTCTTTTTCTCGCTTCACAACCGATTCAACAAATTTCTCATTTTCTAAGTTAGGTTGGAAAAGCACTGTTTGTAATAATGAAAGTACTTCATCTACCACAGTTTCATTAGACAAATAAGCATCGTTAACTGTTTCGGCATTTAAAGAAAAAATATGATTTAAACCCTTTTTAGATGTGTCAAAATATAATACCGCTCCAAATAATTCATCTAAACGTTTTCTAAAAGATGCATATGTTGGATATTTGGCATTGCTATATTGCAGTACATTGGAAAGTACCGCTCTTACTGCAGCAGACTCTACAGTTAATGGTTGCTTCCATTTAAAGGAAATATTAATGGTTTTAAATTGTTCTGTTGGTCTTATATAAAGCTGGACACCTTTGGCTAATTCAAAATGTTGAAACATGAAAAGAATTCCCCCTTTTTCTTTCTAGTGTTACTCATATACCTTTTCACTATACATCTTCTAATTATATCAATACAAACAAAAGGGACCAAACTTAATTGGTCCCTTTTTAATCGCTATATTTTTTATTATTAATTGGTAAATTCTAAGCAAAAATTTATCTTTTTCCTTTAATATAAGGAATACCGCTCGCTTTAGGAGCATTTGCTTTCCCTATAAATCCTGCTACTGCAAGAATCGTTAATGCATACGGTAAAATGTGCAAGTAATAGCTTGGAATTTGATTAATGTATGGTATTTGTCCACCAACGATACTTAAAGCTTGCGCAAATCCGAAGAAAAGTGCTGCTCCAAGGGCTCCTAGCGGATGCCATTTACCAAAGATCATGGCTGCAAGAGCCATAAATCCTTGTCCATTAATTGTAGTGTGACTGAACTCTCCTGAAATCGATTGAGCATATACAGCTCCACCAATACCAGCCAGCATACCAGAAATAATTACTGCAATGTATCGCATTTTCTTTACATTAACTCCCATTGTATCTGCTGCCATAGGATGCTCACCTACTGCACGAAGGCGAAGACCAAATGGAGTTTTGTAAATAACAAACCATGCTAGAATAGCTACTGCAACAGCTAAAATAGAAGTAGAGTAGACATCCTTAAATAACATTGGTCCGATGATTGGTATTTCACTTAAACCAGGAATATCAAAACGTATAAAACGTTCTTGAATATAATCTGTTTGTCCTTTGTCATAGATCATTTTTACTGTGAACAATGCAATAGCGACACCTAACATATTAATCGCTACCCCAGAAATGGTTTGGTCTGCTCTAAACGATACAGATGCTACCGCATGTAGCAAAGCAAATATACCTGAAACAATCATGGCTGCAATAACTGCAACCCAAGGTGTCATAGCGCCAAACGTACTAACGAAAGTCAGGTTAAAAATGATGGAAATAAAGGCACCCATAACCATCATACCTTCTAGACCAATATTAATTACACCAGATCTTTCAGAGAAAACTCCACCTATAGCAGTGAAAACTAAAGGGGCTGCATAGAAAATTGCTGATGGAACGATGAAATATAATACATCTAAAAAGCTCATTTAATTCGCCTCCTTTTTCTTACTAATCTTTTCAAGGAAATAGCGAATGACATATCCACAGGCAACGAAGAAAATAATAATCGCAATAACAATCGATACAATTTCTATCGGAACTCCTGCTGCGTTAGGCATATTAGTTGCTCCATATTTAAGAGATCCAAATAGTGTAGCACCAAAAATTACTCCTAGAGGTGTATTCGCCCCCAGTAAAGCCACGGCGATTCCATCAAACCCGATACCTGTGAAGGCACCTTTAGAACTTGCGTAACCAAAAGTACCTAATGCCTCCATAGCACCTGCTAGACCGGCAAAAGCACCTGAGATAACCATAGATAAAATGATATTCTTAGAGACATTCATACCAGCATACTCTGAAGCATGCTTGTTAAATCCTACTGACTTCAATTCATATCCAGTAGTTGTTTTCTCTAAAATGAACCACATTAATAAAACCATTGCTAACGCAATAAATATTCCATAATGTAAACGAGAATAGTCTGTCATGCTTTGGAAGAAAGCAGACGTCAGTGAAGCGGTTGGTTTAATAGATTCCGTACTGTCGCCACCATCAGCAACAATTTTAATAAGCGCATTCGTTGTATGAAGAGCAATGTAGTTCATCATGATAGTTACGATTACTTCATGCACCTGAAGTTTTGCTTTTAATAATCCTGGTAGGAAAGCCCACAATCCTCCTGCAACAGCTGCAGCAAGTATTGCTAATGGTAGATGTATGTACATTGGCAGGTCAAATGCAATACCGACGTATGCAGCTGCAAACCAGCCTACAAGTAATTGCCCCTCCACTCCAATGTTAAACAGCCCAGTGCGGAAAGCAAACGCCACCGCAAGCCCTGATAATAGGTACGGTGTTATTTGACGTACTGTTTCACCCATTCTATAGGCATCTCCAAATATACCTTCCCATAGTGCAGCGTATCCCAAGATAGGATCATATCCGCTTATTAGCATGACAATCGCACCCACGATTAACCCTAGTATTACGGAAATAACAGGGACAAGTATATTTACTACTCTATTCGACATGCTCTACATCCCCCTGCTTCTTATCTTTTTCTCTTGTATGTCCTGCCATTAATAGACCAAGCTCTTGCTCTGTCGTTTCTTTAGGTAAAAGAGAATCAACTATTTGTCCATCATATATAACAGCAATTCGATCCGATACATTCATAACTTCATCAAGTTCAAATGAAAGAAGTAAAACAGCTTTCCCTTTATCTCTTTGTTCTATTAAACGTTGATGAATAAACTCGATTGCCCCTACATCTAAACCACGAGTAGGAAGCGCCGCGATCAACAACTCAGGGTCACGTATAACCTCACGACCGATAATTGCCTTCTGTTGGTTACCTCCTGATAATGCTCGAGCCAATGTATGCTCCCCTTGTGTACGTACATCATATTCTTTAATAATTTTTTGCGCTAAGTTAGACACTTTTTTGTAATTTATAATTCCTCTTTTAGAAATAGGCTCTAAATAATAGGTTTGAAGAGCAATATTATGACCAATTGGAAAATCTAAAACTAAACCATGTCTATGTCTATCCTGTGGAATATGTCCAACTCCCGCCTCTGTAACTTTACGAGGTTTTTTGTTTGTAATATCTATTCCATTTAGATTTATAGATCCGCTCTTAGACTTACGAAGACCAGTAATTGCCTCAATTAGCTCACTTTGACCATTTCCGTCAATCCCTGCTAAGCCGAGAATTTCACCTTTGCGAACAGTTAAGTTTAACCCCTTAACCTTTTCAATACCTCGATAGTCTGTCACTATTAAGTCTTTAATGATCAATGCTTCTTCCTTAGGCTTAGCTTCGCCCTTAACGGTTTTAAATTCAACCTGACGTCCAACCATAAGTGATGCCAATTCGTTTGGATTTGTTTCTGCTGTTATAACTGTCCCAATTCCTTTACCTTTACGAATAACCGTGACTCTATCCGACACATCCATAATCTCTTTTAATTTGTGCGTTATTAAAATTATAGATTTACCTTCTTTAATAAGACGCTTCATAATTTGAATTAGCTCATTAATCTCTTGAGGCGTTAAAGAGGCTGTTGGTTCATCAAAAATTAGAATTTCTGCACCACGATAAAGCGTTTTCAAAATTTCTACCCTTTGCTGCATTCCTACAGAAATATCCTCTATTTTTGCATAAGGATCTACATTTAATCCATAAGTTTCTGACAGTTGCTCTATTTTACGTGCAGCATCCTTAATATTTACGACACCGCCATTAGTTGGTTCGTTACCTAAAATAATATTTTCCGTAACTGTAAAGTTTTCCACTAGCATGAAATGCTGATGAACCATTCCAATTCCAAGGTCATTGGCAACGTTTGGGTCTGTAATTTTCACAGACTTACCTCTCACTTTTATGTCGCCTGCTTCTGGTTGATACAGACCGAATAATACGTTCATGAGAGTGGACTTCCCTGCTCCATTCTCACCTAAAAGAGCATGTATTTCTCCCTTTTTCAATTGAAGGGTTATATTATCATTTGCTACGAAAGTTCCAAACTCTTTCCGAATGCCTAGCATTTCTATTACATAATCCAATGAATTTCACTCCCTACTTGAATACTAGTACTAAATTAATACAGGAAAGACTTTAAATATTTAAAATCTTTCATCCATTAATTTAAAATATCATAAAGACCGAGCAAGTCGGCCTTTATGATGTTAAGTCAAATTATTCTACAGTTTCAGGAACTACGATTTCACCAGAAGCGATTTTTTTAGAATATTCTTCAATTTTCGCTAAAACATCCTCAGGAATAGCTCCACGTGAATCAGCAAGCTGAACACCTTCCTCAGCTAAACCGTAAGTAACCGTTTTACCACCTGGGAATTTCCCTTCCATTGTTTCTTTTGCAATGTTTTGTACTGCTACATCAACACGTTTTTGCATAGAAGTAAGCGTTACATTAGTATCGCCAACTGCTCCTTCTTCGTATTGGTCAGAGTCAACTCCAATAACCCATACGTTAGCATCTTTATCTTTTGTTTTACGTTCTTTAGCTTCTGCAAAAACACCATTACCAGTCCCACCAGCTGCGTGGAAAATAATGTCTACGCCTGAAGAGTACATACGATTTGCTGTTGTTTTACCAAGAGCTGCATCGTCAAATTTACCAGTATACTGAACATCTACTTTGATAGTGTCATCAACTGCTTTAACTCCTGCAAGGAAACCTGCTTCAAAGCGTTCAATAACAGGAATTTCCATTCCACCAACAAAACCAATTTGTTTTGATTCAGACATTAACGCTGCTGCTACTCCAGCAAGGTAAGAACCTTCTTGTTCTTTAAACATTACAGAAGCAACGTTTGGAGCATCAACTACTGCATCAATAATTGCTAATTGAGCATCTTTTTGCTGTTCAGCAATTGTAGTGATAGGCTTTTCCATCAAGAAACCAATACCATAAACTATGTCGAAGTCACGACGAACTAAGTTAGTAATATTGTTGATATAATCTGCATCTGATTGTGATTGTAAATAATCGTAACCGCCATCGCCTTTTTTAAGACCATGCTCTTTACCGAATGCTTCAATACCTTCCCAAGCTAATTGGTTGAATGATTTATCATCTACTCCACCGACGTCTGTAACCATTGCGATTGAGATGTCTGCTGTTTCTTCAGTTCCAGTACCAGCATTAGAACCTTCGTCTTTTTTTGTTTCCTCATCTTTAGAACCACATGCTCCAAGAATAGTACCAGCAGCTAAAACAAGTGATAAGCCTAAACCAAATTTACGTTTCGTCAACTTGAAAACCCCCATTATTTTTTCTTCTTCTTAGCAGGAACTACTTTTTTACACCCTTTTCCGAACTACATGAAAGCTAAATTTGTCTGCTCGAAAATAATTTTTCGAATATAAAACTACACGATCATTCTCATCATAATGCAATTGTTTTAAAATCAGCAACGAAGTCTCTGGATCACAATTTAAGGTTGGTGAAGCTACTTCATGATATCCCACTGGATCAATGAAGGTAACCGCATGCGAAATCCTTATATCACCTGATTCCTCCAATGCTGTAAAAATAGAGCCTTCTTTTCTTATAAGAAAATCTGCCGGTAAATAATATTGTGGAACTTTATCGATACAATATACCACTGGTTCACCATCTGCAGTTCGGACTCGCTCCATTGTAACAACGGTCGTATCCTCCTCACACTGGAATCGTTTTGCATCATCTTCAGATGCTTCTGATTCCATAGAACTAAGGTAAATAGTACCAGGCTCCATCCCTGCGTTTCTAATCATCGCCGAAACACTTGAGAGTTGTTCAATCCCTGATGTAAAAACAGGCTTTGAGTTAACAAAGGTTCCTACGCCATGTCTTCTTACGATAATATTTTCTTCCTCTAGCACTCGCAGAGCTTCTCGTAAAGTTGCTCTACTTACCCCAAGAAGCTTGGCCAATTCAAATTCAGAAGGTAATTTCTCCTTTTCTTTGAAAATCCCCTTTTCAATGTCTTGTTTAAGACGATCGATTACTTGTAGGTATAAATGCCTTTGATCCATTTTTATTGTCATTTAAAACACCACCATTATGAAGAGATCAGACCTCTGATGTAAAACTTTCCTACTAATCAGTACATACTATACCACTTTTAATCTTTTAAATAAATACTTTATTTACGAAATTATTATTTGTTTTTACGTTGTTAATATATAAATGTAATCATTTTGTCATAATATATCACTTAATGTGTGATACTAATTGATAAAAACCCTTGAAAACACTGAATTTTGCTAGTGTTTTAAATTGGTTAATATTGTAGTAAAAAAAAGGAATAATATATATAAATTACATTCAAGATTTAGTAATAAATTAGCTTAGCTTTACGTTTTAAATTTTAAAGTTAAAGGCTATGTGAAAGGGTAGGGGTGATTTATGATAAAAAGAAATCTTAAATCAGAGAGTAGAATGGATTTTTCGCCCCAGCCGGACGCTTTGCTTTCTTCGGGGTGAGCGATAAGCCATCACCCATCCATCGCTTACGCGCGTGGTTGTGCTGTCTTATCTGTCTCCCTCATCCCGTAGACAGATACGGATTTTTTGTGGACCCATTCTAGAAAGTTACGATAAGCCCTCTGTTTTGCTTACGCGTATTTGTAATGTCTTGAAAAATAAATTATTTATTCTGTAGTAATTAAAAAAAGATAATCGAGTATAGAACTTCTCGATTATCTTTAGTATGTTTGCATATGTTATTCCTCAATAATGGTTAGCACATTTTTTACATTGGATCTTGGTCGTAATCTTGTTTTGATATTAACACTTGTCTTGGTTTACTTCCTTCGTATGGTCCTACGATACCACCCATTTCAAGCTGATCAATAATACGTGCAGCCCTAGAATATCCAACACGGAAGCGTCTTTGGATCAAGGAAACTGAAGCTGTTTGCATTTCCATCACAAGCTGCGCAGCGTCATCATAGAGATCATCTCGATCTAACTGCTCCTGGGATTCTTCCACTTCATCTGGAATCATTTCCTCTTGGTAGTTTGCCTTTTGCTGCTCAATCACAAAATCGACGATTCTCTCTACTTCGGCATCTGACAAATATGCTCCTTGTACACGAACGGGCTTAGAGCTCCCAGCTGGTAGGAAGAGCATATCGCCTCTCCCAAGGAGTTTTTCTGCTCCGCCCATATCCAAAATAGTTCTAGAATCTATAGAAGAAGATACTGCAAAAGCAATTCTTGAAGGTATATTAGCTTTAATGATTCCCGTGATAACATCCACACTTGGTCTTTGTGTAGCTATTATCAAGTGGATCCCAGCTGCACGGGCCATTTGTGCAAGCCGTGTAATAGAATCCTCTACATCACTTGATGCTACCATCATCAAGTCAGCTAACTCATCGACTATCACTACAATAAACGGAAGTTTGGGATGCTTCTCTTCATTTTCTTCATTCCATTTTTCTATATGGTCGTTGTAGCCTTGGATATTTCGAGTCCCTGTATGGGAAAATAAGTCATATCTTCTTTCCATTTCAGAAACAATTTTTTTCAATGCCTGGGATGCTTTTCTTGGATCCGTAACTACGGGTGCTAACAAATGGGGAATCCCATTATAGACGTTAAGCTCAACCATTTTTGGATCAATCATCATCATTTTAACTTCATGCGGTTTTGCTCGCATCATAATGCTTGTTATAATTCCGTTTATACATACACTTTTCCCGCTACCTGTCGAACCAGCAACAAGTAAATGAGGCATTTTGTTTAATTCGGCTAATACTGCCTGTCCGGTAACATCTCGACCAAAACCTATTAATAGTTTTTGGCTTGGCTTATTATTTTCTTTTGCTTCTAGTACTTCTCGTAAGCTTACGATTGCCACTTCTTTGTTTGGTACTTCTATCCCTATCGCAGACTTCCCTGGGATTGGTGCTTCAATCCGGATATCTCTAGCCGCTAAAGCAAGGGCTAAATCGTCGTGAAGGCTTACGATTCTACTAACCTTCACTCCTACATCAGGAAGTACCTCATACTTAGTAACTGCAGGTCCTAAATGGACTTGCATAACTTTTGCCTTTACCCCAAAGCTTAAGAAGGTTTGCTCCAACTTTTTAGCATTAGCTTGAATTGCATTTAACTCTCCACTTTGATCATTGTGCTCTGGAGAATCTAATAGATTAATACTCGGTAACTGATAATCTTCGTTTTCCAGTTCATCCGCATCCATATTAATCTCAATGGGTTCTGTTGGTTCTGTCGATTCATTTGTCTCTTCTTTTCTTGTGATTCTCTCTGTAAAAGCAGAGATAATCGGAGAAGATGGTATTTCTGTTTCTTCCTCTGGCGGATGATTGACATCAAGTATGGTAACAGCTTGTTCAGACTCTTCTTGTACTGCATCTTTACGTGATCTGCGAGAAACCTTCTTCTGCTCCGTTGAAGGCTTTTTCTTATCAGCTTTTGGTCGGTTCTTAAAGCTTTCTGCCATCTTAGGAGAAACCTCTACCAAATAAGGAACAAGTGCTTTTCCTGTTAAAAGTACGATACCAATTAATAATAGTAGCCAGCTAATAACTTTTGCACCAGCAGAGTCAAATAATACATGGAATGAGGCAAACAGAATAGCCCCGATCATACCTCCACCTAGAGAGCTGCTTCTATTCGTAATACCTCCACTTTCTACTAAGACCCTGTAGCTTTCCCTTAGAACAGAGTTCGTCATCAGTGCCTTGCCCTCAAACAGTTGCTCAAAAAGTGCTAAATGACTGAATATAAGTAAGCTGCTTAAAATAAAGGCTCCACTTAATAACAAGCGATGATTCCACGGTGGAAAGGATTGTTTGATCATAATAATAAGAGCATAAATAACGAACATAAATGGAATAGCAATATGCCAATTTCCAAATAAAAAATACCCAATATAAGCGAATACCTCTCCAACCAAGCCATATTCAAAGAAAGAAATAACTGCGATTCCCAAAATGAGAAGCCCTATAATTTCAAACATTAAAGGATGAAGGGTTTTCTTTTTACTTTTACTTTTATTTACTTTTTTCTTACTTTTCTTCTTCGCCAAGAATATCACCTGCTTTGCATTAAGTATTCTCTATTAGGATGTCCCTAACAGGTAAAATATAACAGCTTAAAAAGATAAAAAAGATTTCCTTCCACTGGGGAAAGGAAATCCTGATTTTTAGATATCAATATTCCATGATAATTGGAATAATCATCGGACGTCTCTTCGTTTGTTGGAATAAATATGAATTTAGCGTATCACGGATTTCTTGTTTAATGTTTGTCCATTCAAACGTTTCTTTATTCACATATTTTTCAACAATTGTTCTTACTAGTTTAGCTGACTCGTCCATCAACTCTTCGGATTCTCTTACATATACAAACCCTCTAGAAAGAATCTCAGGCCCTGACGCTATTTTCTTTTGTGCACGGTTAAGTGTAATTACTACAATGAATATTCCATCTTGAGACAATAGCTTACGATCTCTTAAAACAATATTCCCTACGTCTCCTACACCAATGCCATCGATTAGGACGTTACCTGCTTGTACTCTTCCACTCATTCTTATCTTCCCGTTTTTGTATTCCACGATGTCGCCTTTATCTGCAATAAAGATTTCTGACTTAGACATCCCGATATCTTGGGCCAACTTAGAGTGAGCAATAAGCATACGATATTCCCCTTGAATTGGGATAAAGTATTTAGGCTTTGTTAAATTTAACATCATTTTTAAATCTTCTTGACTTCCATGTCCTGATACATGGACATTTTTACTTGAAGTCAACACTTTGGCACCAGCCTTGGCAATCAGGTTCATCGTATTAAATACGCCAACCTCCATACCTGGTGATGGTGTAAATGTTATTAACACGGTATCTGTATCTTTAATCTTAATATCTTTATGATGCTTACGTACCATTTTCTCTAAAGCTTCTAAAGGTTCTCCTTGATTACCAGATACAATGATTACTATTTGTTCATCGTTATACTTAGAGATTTCCTTTATAGGTATGATTGTGTCCTCTGCCACCGTAAAGTAACCTAGGTCTAACCCTATTGCAAAGATATTTTCCAAGCTTTTTCCTGCAATAGCAACTTTTTTTCCTGTTTCCGTTGCTTTGTCTAGCACTTGTTGAATTCTTATAAAGTTGGATGCATATAAAGATACTAGAATACGACCTTTAGCAGCGTGGAATGTTTCAGATAATTGGTTTTCGATTACTGCCTCTGATGTTGTGTGTCCGGGTCTTTCTGCTTCTGTTGAATCAGACATTAATATAAATACGCCTTCTTCACCTAGGCCAGCCATTTTAGCAATATCAGGACGGTACTTCCCTCTAGCAGACTGATCAAATTTAAATTCACCAGTATGCACAATTGCACCTTCAGATGTATGGAATACGATACCTAAAGAGTCTGGAATACTGTGTGTGGTATGAAAGAAAGTTACGTGTGTGTTTTGGAAGTTCATACGACTTTTGTTTGTAACTTCAAAGTACTTTATTTGTTGTTTAACTGGCATAGCCTTTACATGCGTTTTTGCTAAAGCAATCGTCAGCTTAGATCCATATACAGGCGCCTGAATCTTTTGCAGTAAGTAAGCAATAGAACCAATTGCGTCTTCATGTCCATGCGTCAAAAATATTCCTTTAACACGATCCTTGTTTTCTTCTAAATACGTAATATCTGGAATAACTATATCTATTCCTAACATTTCGTTTTCTGGGAACATAAGTCCACTATCTACTATAAATATTTCATCGTCTATTTCTACTACGTACATTGCTTTTCCTATTTCACCAACTCCGCCGAGCGGTATAATACGTATAAGTTCATTTTTAGCTTTTACCAATTCTTTTCCTCCTAATTGTTAACCCGACCAACATCCACTATTTTTTATTATATCGGACGTCACCGTTTCACACAAATAAAAAAAGCTGAAGTTAGAACTCCAGCTTCTCATATCATTATTTCGTTTCCAAAAATTTACCCCAAACACGATCATAATCTAGCTTCTCTTCCTCGTTCATCTCAACTAAAGGAAGTCTCAAGGAGCCAACCTCTAAGCCAATTTTAGAAAGTGCATATTTTACAACTACAGGATTCGGATGTTGAAATAATGCTTTTATGACTGGCAAGATTTGTTGATGGATTTTAGCAGCTTTAGCATGTTCTCCTTGATGAAACAGTTGTATCATTTCCTGCATTTCGTTACCAATAACGTGAGAAGCGACTGAAATAATCCCTTTCCCCCCAATTGAAAGTAAAGGTAAGGTTAGGCCGTCGTCCCCGCTGTACACAAGGAAATCCTCATTTGTTTCGGCTAAGATTTTGGTCATCTGATCCAGGCTGCCGCTAGCTTCTTTTACAATTTGAATAGATGGTATCTTACTAAGGGAAATAATTGACTCTGGCTCCAAATTGACTACTGATCGCCCAGGGATATTATAAACAACAATAGGAAGAGTAGTAGCTGAAGCAATAGCCTCAAAATGGGCAATCATTCCTCGTTGATTGGGCTTATTGTAATAAGGAGTTACTATCATCAAAGCATCTACTCCGAGCGCTTCCGCCTTTTGCGAAAGCTCAATGGATGCAGCTGTATTATTGCTTCCAGTACCAGCAATGATTGGTACTCTTTTATTAACCTTTTCCACTACAAATTGTATAAGTTCTAATTTCTCATTTGTTGATAATGTCGGAGATTCCCCAGTCGTACCACTAACTACAAGAGAATCAGTTCCATTCGAAAGCAAGTGCTCTATAAGTATTTCAGTATTATGATAGTCAATAGAACCGTCTGAACTAAACGGTGTAACCATTGCTGTAGAAACATTTCCTATATTCATTCAACCACACCTCTTATTTAATTCTCTATATTTAATAGAAAAGCGCAGGCGCCTATGTTTGCCCCGACAGGCAAATGGGGAAATGCGAGGAGGCAGTTCCTCAGCCACCGCAAACGTTTTAGTTTGCGACGAGCTTGCGCAGGAGCACTATTTTCCCATTTGATCCCGAGGGGCAAGGCGCCGGAGCTAGACAATAAGAAAAGCGCAGGCGCCTATGTTTGCCCCGACAGGAAAAATGGGGATAGCGAGGAGGCAGTTCCTCAGCCACCACAAACGCTTTTATTTGCGACGAGCTTGCGCAGGAGCAGCTTATATCCATTTGACCCGTGGGGCTAGGCTGCTAGCGCTTTTCCAAATGAATAGAGAAAAAACTCTCTCTAAAAATCTAAATATATTTAATGGAGTATATTTCATCATTATTAAAGGCAAGCGGTGCTACAAGTAGGGATAAGAGAAAGCTTAACACCACAACCACTTGGAAGTGATGGGTGGTTCCTTATCGATCCCCCCACAAACAAGCGACCTCTTAGATAAGCTAAAAACTATTCTTGCTTACAATATTTTCTCTTCGATTAATGCTTCAGCAATTTGAATGGAGTTTAGAGCAGCACCTTTTAATAGGTTGTCAGAAACAATCCACATATGGAAACCATACTCGTTAGAAGGATCTTTTCTAATACGTCCAACGAAAACTGCATCTTCATCTTCTGAGAAATAAGGCATTGGGTATTGTTGCTCATTCGGATTATCTTGAAGAACAATTCCCTCTGCTTCAGATAACAATTGTTTAATATCAGAAACGGATACGTTCTCTTTATCTACCTCTATATACACAGATTCAGAGTGTCCTGTTACAACAGGCACCCTTACACAGGTAGCGGCAATCGAAAGTTCCGGTAGTGACATAATTTTTTTTGTTTCATTCATCATTTTGTGCTCTTCAAATGTAAAACCATCTTCATTAAAGACATCAATTTGAGGAATTACGTTACCTGCAATTGGATAATGCTTCTCCGCACTTTTTACAGGTAAAACTTCAGGATTTGGTTGTCTTTCTATTATTCTCTCACTTTGAGCTGTCAATTCTTGAATAGCTGCAGCCCCAGCTCCTGATACTGCTTGATAAGTCGAAACGATGACCTTTGATAGCCCATAATGCTTACGAATTGGTTCTAATGCAACAACCATCTGAATAGTAGAACAATTAGGATTAGCAATAATCCCTTGCTGCTCATTTAAAGCATATTTATTCACTTCTGGTACTACTAGCGGAACATCCGGATCCATTCGAAATGCGCTCGTATTATCTATTACTATAGCGCCTCTCTTACTAGCTTCCTTAGCCAATGCTTTTGAAATAGAGCCCCCCGCAGAAAAAAATGCTATATCAACACCTTCGAAAGCTTCTGGTGTAGCTTCTTCTATTGTATAAATTTTTCCGTCAATATCAATCTGTTTTCCTGCAGACTTTTTGGAAGCTAATAACTTCAAGTTAGAAAAAGGAAAGCTTCTCTTAACTAGTTGCTCTATAATTTTTTGACCTACAGCACCTGTAGCTCCTACAATAGCTGTTGTATATTTTTTTGACATGCAAAGCTCTCCTCTCAAAAATCAAAACATATTGGCGATATTGTATCATAAATTAAATAATAATACACTATTTTTAATATTTATAATTGATAGGCAATGAGTAAAGGCTGAATTTGCTTTGCATTTATTGCGTGTTCAACAGTAGGTACAATCTTTGTGAAATCTGCAATTAAAGAATTAGGTTTTTTATATGGATTGTCTTGACCAAAGGGGATAAAATAAATATTTTTTGTAGTGAGCAGCTTCATGATATTCGTTCCATTTAAGCCTAATGCATCGTTTGTGGATATACCTAGCACAACAGGCTTTCCATTACGCAAGGTGGCCTTAGCAGCCATTAATACAGGTGAGTCTGTTTGTGCATTAGCTAACTTACTTATGGAGTTACCCGTCATTGGTGCAATAACCATACAGTCTAGTGGATTAGTAGGACCAAAAGGCTCTGCCTCTACTATCTTGGAAACTACCTTATTGCCACTAGCTGCCTCTATTTTTTCTACCCACTCTTCTCCTGTACCGAAACGAGTAGCAGCTGTTAAAACTGAAAAAGTGATGATTGGTACAACTGTCGCACCAACATCCGTAAATTGCTTAATCATTGGTATCACTTCCTCATACGTACAATGAGAAGCGGTGATTCCTAGACCAATACGTAGACCTTCTAACACTATTTTTCCTCCTCTAAAAAGCAAGATGCTTCAAAACAGACCTGGCAAGTAATTGTCCTGCATCTTGCGGAAAGTACATACCTGGCAAGCTGGTGGAGAGACTGTAATTCAGAGGGATGTTATTTTCGTTATCCAAGAGACAGCCCGGATTGGAGGCAAGGTCAAAAACTCGACTGAAAGAGGCTGCATATTCATTATTTAACCATTTAGTAGGGATTGTATTAACCAGATAGGCGTCCTCACCTTGTTGGTCCAAGACGTTATCTAGGGTTACTATTTGATAGCCAGAGCTTTTAGCTTCGTAAAGTTGAAGCTCCGATCTAACAGAGATAATAACTTCAGCTCCCAAATGATGCAATGCAAGTGCTAATCTTTTACCTACCCTTCCGTATCCGGTAATTATGAATTTTTTGTTATAAATTGCTTGTTTTTCATATAAGTAAAAATAATTGATAAAGCCCTCAGCAGTGAGGTTGGCATTTTCCCAAATCCATTCTTCGTCCTCTAAATAATAAAAGGGCTGAATAGTATCTTTTTTAGATTCCCTATCAATGCTTTCGTTTGTTTTACCTATAAAAAGGGTTTGACAACTGGGAGGCAATTCCAAGGAGCAATCTGTTTGGATTGGTTGAATCGGTAAAAAAATAACCTCTGGCTCATATGCAAAAATAGTTTCTCTGAGTTCTGTATCCCATGTCATCGTTGGATACAATTGAGTATCTAGATACTCAGACACAGATTGTTGCAAAAAATTTAAGCGTGGGTCTGTTCCGATAATTGCAATTTTTTTCTTCATGGGTATACACTTGTTTCTATCGAAGAGTCAGTTTCATTGAACAAAATTCGATCTTTACCAATAAGAATTATTTCTTCCCAGGATATAAACTCTTTTCTCCTAGGAGCTTTATTGGATTGAAAAAAAGATGAAGATTTTTGATATAATTCAAACCCAAGTATTTTACCCGTTTGTGGATTAAATAATAATTCAGTGTCTGCCAGCCTTCCATATCTCGACCCATCTTTCACTTGAATAAGCTCTTTTTCTGCAAGTTCCGAAAGTAACAATCTGTCCCCTCCTCATTTAATCTCTACTTATGTATATGCCATCTTTAATACAAAGTGAATTAAAAACCCATTAAAATAATAGGCTCCTAGTACAACTATAGGGGAGGATATTTTTTTAAATAAACAAGAAAAGCGCAACCGCCTGTCTCTGCCCCGACAGGCAAATGGGGAAAAGCGAGGAGGCAGCTCCTCAGCCACCGCAGCTTTTATCTATTTGACCCCGAGGGGCTAGGCGGTGGAGCTAGACATCAATTTATCAACAGGTGCAAAATTTTATAATTTCCTAATCTATAAAAAAGACGTCGATTAACACTCGACGTCTTTAGGCATAATTACAGAAATAGCAGGCTTATGAGAGAATATTTCTTTTGTAAGGTCCATTACGGACTCCAAAGTAACTTCATCAATTGAATCGCTTACTTCATCTAATGAGCGATGCTTGCCATATAATAATTCATTTTTACCGTTTCTGTTCATTCTAGAGTTTGAGCTTTCCAGTCCTAACAAAAGGTTTCCTTTGAGCTGTTCTTTAGCGTTTGAAACTTCTGTCTCCGTAAAGCCGTGCTCCAGAACAGTTTGAATCGTTTCATTAATAGAGCTCTTTAATTCTTCTAATTGATTGCAAGAGGTTCCGCCATAAATGGCAACAACTCCCGTATCTTCGTATGATGAATGATACGAGTATATAGAATAGGCAAGCCCTTTTTCTTCTCGAATTTCTTGGAAAAGTCTTGAGGACATGCTTCCACCTAGTATATTATTCAAAACTACAAGACTGTATATATTGTCCGCCTTTACACTAAGCCCAGGATAAGCTAAACATAAGTGGGCTTGCTCTGTATCCTTATGGCTTTCCGTATACACAGGCTTAATAGCAGGTGTGCTAAATTGTGTCACCTCTGAGATTGGTTGCATAAAATCACCAAACAATGACTCTATATAGTCTAATAGATCCTCAGAAATGTTACCTGCTACTGAAATTACAATATTTTTCGGTGTGTAGTGTTTTTCCATATACGATATGATGGATTCCCTTGAAAATGTATTTAATGTATCTTCGGTCCCTAATATAGGAGCACCTAATGGATCATTCGGGAACATAGCCTGCCAAAGATACTCATGTACGATATCATCAGGTGTATCTTCTACCATTTTGATTTCCTCTAATACTACTTGTCGTTCTTTGTCTAATTCGATTGGATCGAATGTGGAGTTAAAAAACATATCTGAAAGTATTTCAACAGCATATTTTGCATGGTGATCGAGAACCTTTGCATAGTAGCAAGTATTTTCTTTTGAAGTAAAGGCGTTAATGTTTCCACCAATTCGATCGAACTCTTCAGCGATTTGTCTAGCTGTTCTAGTATTAGTTCCTTTAAATAACATATGCTCAATAAAATGAGTTAAACCATTTTCCTCTGGCAATTCATACCTTGAACCAGCTTGAACCCATATGCCTACTGCAACAGATCGCACATGTGGAATATGCTCATGCACTATACGCAACCCATTCTTACACGTTTTCTTCTTTATCAATATAGCACCTCTATCTAATCTATTCATTTATTTTTTATTTGGCTAGCTCCTTCGCCTTGCCCCTCGGGGTCAAATGGATAAAAGCTCCGGTGGCTGAGGAACTGCCTCCTCACTTTTCTCCATTTACCTGTCGGGGCAGAGATAGGCGATTGCGCTTTTCTTGATGGCTAGCTCCTTCGCCTTGCCCCTCGGGGTCAAATGGGTAAAAGCTCCGGTGGCTGAGGAGCTGCCTCCTCACTTTTCTCCATTTGCCTGTCGGGGCAGAGATAGGCGATTGCGCTTTTCTTGATGGCTAGCTCCTTCGCCTTGCCCCTCGGGGTCAAATGGGTAAAAGCTCCGGTGGCTGAGGAGCTGCCTCCTCACTTTTCTCCATTTGCCTGTCGGAGCAGAGATAGGCGCCTACGCTTTTCTATTTCATTTAAAAAAGTTGCCGTAGATTGGATCTACGGACAACCTTTTGTTTACGTATATTTTAATTATTAGTTATCTTGTTGTTCTGCGCGTTCTTTTTCTTCTTTAATTACTACTTTACGAGATAAGTTAACGCGACCTTGGTTGTCGATTTCAATAACTTTTACTAAAAGCTCGTCGCCAAGTTTCAGAACGTCTTCTACGTTTTTCGTACGTTCTTCTTGAATTTCAGAGATATGAAGCAAGCCATCTTTACCGTTGAAGATTTCAACAAATGCACCAAATTTTTCAATACGTTTCACTTTACCTAAGTAGTATTCTCCTACTTTAGCTACACGCACGATGTCTTCAATAATTTGTTTTGCACGAGCAATCATTTCTTCATCTGCTGAAGCGATATAAATTGTACCATCTTGCTCTGTATCAATTTTTACGCCAGTTTCATCAATGATTTTGTTGATTTGTTTACCACCCGGTCCGATAACATCACGGATTTTGTCTGGATTAATCTTAATAACTGTAATTTTTGGTGCATATTTAGATAAGCTTTGGCGTGGCTCACCAATAGTGGCAAGCATACTTTCTAAAATTTGCATACGTCCAATTTTAGCTTGCTCAAGAGCTTCCTCTAAAATTGTTTTAGATAATCCGTCTATTTTGATATCCATTTGAAGTGCTGTAATCCCTTTAGAAGTACCTGCTACTTTAAAGTCCATATCCCCAAGGTGATCTTCCATTCCTTGAATATCAGTTAGGATTGTGTAATGCTCTCCTTTTTTAACAAGTCCCATTGCTATACCAGCTACTGGAGCTTTAAGTGGAACACCAGCATCCATCATAGCAAGTGTAGAAGCACAAATACTTGCTTGTGAAGTAGAACCATTTGATTCTAACACCTCAGCAACTAAGCGAAGCGTATATGGAAAATCATTTTCGTCTGGAATAACTGCTTCTAATGCACGTTCACCTAAGGCACCATGACCAATTTCACGACGACCTGGAGCACGGATTGGACCAGTTTCACCCACACTGAATTGTGGGAAATTATAATGGTGCATAAAGCGTTTAGATTCCTCTAAGCCAATACCATCAATAATTTGCACATCACCAAGCGGTCCTAACGTACAAATACTCAATGCTTGAGTTTGTCCACGTGTGAATAGACCAGAACCATGCGTACGAGGTAAAACACCTACTTCAGAAGATAATGGACGAATCTCAGCTACTCCACGACCATCTGGACGCACTTTTTCTTCTGTGATTAAACGACGTACTTCTTCTTTAACCATTGCATCTAGAATTTCACGTACCTGCTTCAATGTTTCATCTGTCGCTTCTTTTTCTTTATATTGTTCTAATACTTCATTTTTCACTTCAGAGATTGCATCTTCACGTGCATGCTTTTCTTGTACTTGGATAGCTTGTACTAGTTTAGCTTCACATAGTTCTTTTATTTCAGCAAAAAGTTCTTTATCTAGTTCAAATAAAGGAATGTCTTTTTTCTCTTTACCGATTTCTGCAACAATTTTTTCTTGGAATTCGATTAACTTAACGATTTCACTATGCCCAAACATAATTGCTTCTAAAACGACTTCCTCAGAAACTTCTTTAGCTCCTGCCTCTACCATGTTAATCGCATCTTTTGTTCCAGCAACTGTTAAATCTAATATACTCTTTTCCATTTGTTCTACTGTTGGATTAATGATGAAATCATCACCGATTAAACCTACCTGTACACCTGCAATTGGTCCATCAAACGGAATGTCGGATACACTTAGTGCTAAAGAAGAACCTAGCATTGCAGCCATCTCAGAAGAACAGTTTTGGTCTACTGACATAACAATAGAGATTACCTGAACTTCATTACGGAAGCCATCCGGGAATAATGGGCGAATTGGACGGTCGATTAAACGGCTTGTTAAAATCGCTCTTTCAGAAGGACGACCTTCACGCTTAATAAATCCACCAGGAATTTTACCAACGGCATATAATTTCTCTTCATAGTTCACTGTTAATGGAAAGAAATCTAAATTCTTTGGTTGTTTAGATGCAGTCGCTACTGATAATACGCTAGTATCACCATATCTTACTAGAACTGCCCCATTCGCTTGTTTTGCAAGTTGTCCAATTTCTACTTGCAATGGACGGCCTGCCCATTCGTGTGTAAATACTTTCTTTTCACTCATTAATCTGGACTCCTCTCAACTTCAAAAAACTTCTTTTTAATTAGCTATAATAAATTTTTCGACAATCCTAAGAAAGATTCCTTCTCATTAGAAGTGCACACTTTCACAAATCATCTACTATTTCTATACAACTTGAAATATAACGCAGTCTAATGTTTAGCGCGCTATAGTGGTTATATGTATCATAAGTAGTGTATCAAAAATATCGGAACTATGCGAAATATTTTACTAAAAAAACAGAAATTACTTGCTAATACTAATATATAATATTTTCCCTAATATATTAAAATTTATACCAATAGAAAAAGCGGGATAAATCCCGCTTTCCTAGGTGTATCTTATCGACGTAAACCAAGTTTTGCGATTAGTTCACGGTAACGTTGTACTTCGTTTTCACGTAAGTATTTTAATAAGTTACGACGACGTCCAACCATTTTGAATAGACCACGACGTGAGTGATGATCTTTCTTATGTGTACGTAAATGTTCGTTTAAAGAGTTAATCTCTTCTGTAAGGATTGCGATTTGAATATCTGCAGATCCTGTATCGCTTTCGTGAGTTCTGTACTCAGCGATTAGTTCATTTTTGCGTTCTTGTGTAATTGCCATGTAGGTTTCCTCCTAATATTCTTAATATCCCCTGTTCCTGAGCAATCGTTGGAGAATCGAAAAAGCCAAGGAAAGGTTAAGTACATTTTGTACTTATAAAGAATAGCATAATCTGTTACGTGAAGCAACTTTTATAGATGCTTCTTCTCCAAATATAGTAGCAGTTTGTCTGAAACAATTGGTTCAAAAATTATAATTTGAAGTAATCAATAGCAACTTGCTTATCCTTGCCGATTTGTTCTTTAAGCTCTACAATTCCACTGAATTTTTGCTCAGCACGTATGCGCTTGTACCAATGGACTGCCACTTCTTCACCATAAATAGATTGGTCAAAGTTAATGATATGTACTTCAATAGACAATTTTTTTTCATCAGGATTATTGAATGTAGGCTTATATCCTACATTACACACTCCCTCATACCATTGCTCCTGAACGCGTATCTTCACTGCGTAAACACCTATAGCCGGTATAAACTGACCTTCTTTTGGTTGAATATTAGCAGTAGGAAAATCAATCGTTCTTCCGCGCTTATCACCATGTACCACGACACCTGTAAGCATAAATGGGCGACCTAAAAGTTCTTTTGCGTCTTCCACGTTACCTTCTTTAAGTGCTCCACGTATTCTAGTAGAACTAATTTTATCGCCTTCCATTTCTTGTTTACCTACTACAGAAACAGAGTACTCTCCAGCAGAAAGATCCGCCATATCCTTCATTGTCCCTTTACCAAAAGCACCAAAAGAAAAATCAAAACCAGCAGTAACATGCTTTACATTAGCTCGTTTAATGAAAGATTCTATAAATTCAACCGGTGTTAGCTTTGCAAAGTCAGATGTAAATCTCACTACAAACAGTGTATCTACGTTCATTTGTTCCAGAATATCAATTTTCTGCTCCAAGGGAGTTATATAAAATACCTGTTCCTTCCTTCCACCTAAAACAAGAGAAGGATGTGGATCAAATGTCATTACAGCTGTTTTTAGATTCATTTCATTCCCTTTGTCCAAGGCTTCTTGAATGACAGCTCGATGACCTAAATGAACACCATCAAAAAAGCCGATTGCTAGGGAAAATTCTTCATTGTTCTTTATGTTATATAAATGGTTTGGATAAGATAAATGATAAACGTTCATATTATACTCCTTTTTCTGATGAAAACATTTTTTCTGGTTTCATCATACCATTTTTTGTTGGATGTTTAATATAAACTGCAACTGGTTGCCCTTCCTCTGTAAAAACAACTTTGTCATTAGTATTGAGGAGAGGGTGTAACTCTAAGACGGCTCCATTCGCAATCCATTTCTTTAACGAATCATTCATTTCTTGAGATGGCCATTTCGCGAGTGCATGCTTAATAGGTAATATATTGTTATCCAATACACCCTCTTCCAAAGCTTCTTGTACCTCTTGAAGGGTTAAACAATGTGACTTAGTAAAGTTCCCTGATGCTGTACGAACAAGTGAAGACATATGTGCAGGATAACCTAAAAGCTCACCTATTTGTACTGCAAGTGTACGTATATATGTACCTTTACTGCAACCAATTTCTATTTGAAAGGAAATTTCTTGACCTGAAAAAAGATCATCTTCATCTAAAAGATTTAAATAATGTATAGTCACCTGTCTACTAGGTCGCTCTACCTCTTTACCTTCGCGGGCATATTCATATAACTTTTTACCATTAACTTTAACCGCAGAAAACATTGGAGGAGTTTGAGTAATCTGTCCAGTCAGCTGTTGAAGGACACTTTTTATTTGATCTATAGAGAATTGTTTTTCACTTGAATCTACCTTTACTACGTCACCATCTGCATCCTCAGTAGTCGTAGATGATCCTATAGTTACAGTAGCTACATAGGTTTTTCCTTCATTCATTATATACTCGGATACTTTAGTAGCTTGACCAAGACAAATTGGCAATACACCTTCTACACTTGGATCTAATGTTCCTGTATGGCCAATCCGTTTCATCTTCAATATTTTGCGTAATTTAAAAACGCAGTCATGTGAGGTCATTCCTTTTTCTTTCCATAAAGGCAATATTCCTTCATACATCATGCTCACCCCATTTTTCAAAAATACACGAAAGAAGTCTGCTCAATTTAAGCAGACTTCTTTGTATTATGTGTTATTCCTCATTTGAAGATTGGTTAATCTGTCTTAATAGATTATCGATACGATTTCCATATGCTGCAGATTCATCAAACTCAAATAATAATTCTGGCGTTACACGTAATCTAATACGCTGTCCTATTTCCGAACGTATGAAGCCTTTAGCTTTTTCTAAAGCTCTTAAGGTATCGTTACGGTCTCCATCTAGTACGGTAATATAAATAGTCGCTTGTTGTAGGTCTCCTGTAACTGCTACATCTGTAACTGTTACAAATCCTATACGAGGATCCTTTAATTTACGTCCTATGATTTCACCTAACTCTTTTTTCATTTGTTCGGCAACTCGGTTCGCACGCATTGACATAATTGCTACACCTCATTTTCATCATAAATATTCTTTGTTGATTTCAATACATTCCCATTCAGGGTTAGATTCTAAAAACCTAATGGCCATCATTAGCTCGCGTTCGACCGCACGCTTGTCAGAAGCAATGGCAACTATTCCAATTTTGGTACGTTGCCACACATCCTGGTGATCTAACTCTGAAACAGAAACATTAAATTTTTGTTTGGTTCTAGTGAGCATTCGTTGTAGAACTGCTCTTTTTTCTTTCAATGAATGTGCAGTAGGAATAAGAAATTCACACTCTGCATAGACAATCATTAGCGTTTAATTTCTTCCATAATGTAAGCTTCGATAATATCGTTTTCTTTTACATCATTAAAGTTTTTAATCGTTATCCCACACTCATAGCCTTTTGCAACTTCTTTTGCATCGTCTTTAAAGCGTTTTAACGTATCTAATTCACCTTCAAAAATAACGATACCATCACGAATTACTCGCACTCCGCTATCACGTGTAATTTTACCTTCTGTTACATAGGATCCTGCGATAGTTCCTACTTTAGAAACTTTAAAGGTTTCACGAATCTCTGCTTGACCAATGATTTTCTCTTGGAATTCTGGATCCAATAGGCCTGTCATTGCAGCTTCGATTTCTTCAATTACTTTGTAGATAATACGGTGAAGACGAATATCAACACCCTCTTGTTCTGCTGCACGTTTAGCATTTGTATCTGGACGAACGTTAAATCCGATTACAATTGCATTGGAAGCAGCTGCAAGACTAATGTCTGATTCAGTAATTGCTCCTGCACCCGTGTGGATAATACGTACATTTACACCCTCAACTTCGATTTTCATAAGTGAAGCTGCCATTGCTTCCACAGTACCTTGAACGTCTGCTTTAACAATTAGGTTAAGTTCTTTCATTTCACCTTGTTTCATTTGATCAAACAAGTTATCTAATGTTACTCGTGATTTTTCAGAGCGTTGGCTCACTTGAGCATGAGATGCACGCGTTTCCCCTACTTGACGAGCAGTTTTTTCATCTTCAAATACAACGAAACGGTCTCCTGCTTGTGGTACTTCGTTTAATCCTGTAATTTCTACAGGAGTAGAAGGACCTGCCTCTTTCACACGACGACCTAAATCATTGACCATTGCACGAACACGCCCAAAAGCATGCCCTACTACGATTGGATCTCCAACTTTTAATGTACCATCTTGAACTAATAACGTTGCAACAGAACCTCTACCTTTGTCTAATTGAGCTTCAATTACTGTTCCTAAAGCAAGACGTTTTGGGTTAGCTTTAAGCTCAGCAACCTCGGAAACAAGTAGAACCATTTCAAGTAGGTTGTCGATACCATCACCTTTTAAAGCAGAAATTGGTACGAAGATTGTGTCTCCACCCCATGCTTCTGGTACTAAACCGTGCTCTGTAAGCTCTTGCATTACGCGATCAGGATTAGCAGATGGTTTATCCATTTTGTTAACTGCTACGATAATTGGAACTTCAGCTGCTTTGGCATGGTTAATAGCTTCTACTGTTTGAGGCATTACACCATCATCAGCTGCTACTACTAAAATGGTCAAATCAGTTATTTTCGCTCCACGTGCGCGCATCGTTGTAAATGCAGCATGTCCTGGAGTATCTAAGAAAGTAATCTTTTTGCCATTGTCTACCACTTGGTATGCACCGATATGCTGAGTGATACCGCCTGCTTCTCCAGCAGTTACTTTTGTGTGTCTAATTGAATCTAGAA
Source organism: Psychrobacillus sp. FSL W7-1493 (assembly GCF_038004905.1). NCBI lineage: Bacteria > Bacillati > Bacillota > Bacilli > Caryophanales > Bacillaceae > Psychrobacillus > Psychrobacillus sp. FSL W7-1493. Next base: position 2,569,237 of record NZ_JBBOSB010000001.1, read on the forward strand.
GAGTTGTTTTACCATGGTCAACGTGTCCCATGATTGTAACTACTGGTGGGCGTTCACCCATGTTAACAGCATCTTCTTCAACAGGAGCTTCGAAATGAACTTCTAAATCGGTAATATCGATTTTAATTTCTTCTTCCACTTCTACACCGTAGTCTGCACAAATTAGTTCAATAGCATCCTTATCAAGTTCCTGGTTAATTGTTGCCATTACACCAAGTAAGAACAATTTTTTAATGATTTCTGCAGGCTCACGACCTAATTTTTTAGCTAGCTCTGTAACTGTAAGAGATTCCGTAAAGGTAATTCTTTCTGGAAGTTCTCTTTCTTTTCTTGGAACTGGTGGTTGAACAGGAGTAGTTGGTCCTTTTCTACGTTTGTTGAATCGGCCACCTGGTCTATTTTGTCCACCTGGTCTGTTTTGGTTTTGGCCACCCGGACGATTTTGTCCACCTGGTTTGTTATTATTAGTAAAGGTTTTCTTGGGTTGGTTGTTTGAACCTTGAGTATTAGAACCTTGAGTATTGGACTGACTTCCTGGTCTTTGCTGAGACTGACCAGCATTAGATGGACGTGATTGCCCTTGTGATGATGGTCTAGATTGATTTTGGTTATTTGGTCTTTGTTGACCTTGGGAAGCTGGTCTAGATTGGTTCTGATTACTTGGTCTTTGCTGTCCTTGTTGACCTTGTGAAGACGGTCTAGACTGGTTTTGGTTATTTGGTCTTTGCTGTCCTTGTGATGCTGGTCTAGATTGGTTCTGATTACTTGGTCTTTGTCCTTGGCTAGCAGGTTTAGACTGTTGTGAATTAGAATTGTTTCCAGCTCCACCTTTTTTATAAATGCCGTCTAATTTACTTACAGCATCTCCTTCAAGCGTAGACATATGATTCGTTACTGTTATATTCAACTTTCCTAGTTGCTCTATAACTTCTTTACTCGATTTATTAATTTGTTTCGCGTATTCATGAACTCTGATTTTAGTCATTAGCTCACCCCCGGTTATATTCGTTGAGAAGGCCGGACAGTTTTTTAGCGAAACCGTCATCCATAATGGCTATTGCCACTCTGGCCTCTTTTCCCGTCGCATGTCCGAGATCGTGCCGGTCTCCAAAGACATGCAGCTCAACGTTAAAAGATGCACATTTATCATTCAATTTTTTAGCAGTATTATGTGAAGCATCGTTAGCTAATATAACTAGCTTTGCTTTCTTACTTCTAATTTCTTTTACGACTAACTCTTCACCAGAAATCGTTTTTCTAGCTCTAGTGGCGAGTCCTAATAGTTGCGTAATTTGTTGTTCTATATTCATTTCAACTTTTCTCTTTCAATCATGACGATTAACTCGTCATATATTTCATTTGGAATGCTTGCTTCTAAATGATTACCTAAAGAATTCTTTTTCTTCGCTTGGTTAACAGCTTCTACGGTTTTAGAGACGTACGCACCACGACCAGATTTTTTTCCTGTTGGGTCCACGCTAACCTCGCCTTCCTTAGAACGAACTACTCGAATCATTTCTTTTTTAGGAAACATTTCTCCAGTAGCAACACATTTTCGTAATGGGATTTTTTTTTGAGTGGCCATACTAAATCAGCCTCCTATTCTTACTCTTCGTCTTTGTAAAAATCAAAATCATCCATATCATTTTCTAATTCTTCTACAATTAGCTGTGGAGAATTCTCGTTAGGATAAATTCCTAGCTCTCTAGCATCAGTTTCACTTTTAATATCAATTTTCCAGCCAGTTAGCTTAGCTGCAAGTCTTGCATTTTGGCCTCTTTTACCAATAGCTAGGGATAATTGATAATCTGGTACTACTACAGTAGTGGATTTTTCTTCTTCATTTACTTGAACATCTAAAACTTTCGAAGGACTAAGTGCATTTGCAACGAAAACAATCGGATCTTCTGACCATTCAACAATGTCAATTTTTTCTCCGCTTAGTTCGTTTACAATCGTTTGAACACGAGCACCTTTCGCACCTACACATGAGCCAACTGGATCAATTTCTTCGTTATGTGCAAACACAGATATTTTTGAACGATCTCCAGCTTCACGAGCGATAGATTTAATCTCTACAATACCTTCGAAAATTTCAGGTACTTCCATTTCAAATAAGCGACGAAGTAATCCTGGATGTGTTCTTGAAACAAACACCTGTGGTCCACGAGTTGTTCGTTCAACCTTTGTAATATACACTTTGATACGATCATGGGGACGATATGTTTCAGTTGGAATTTGTTCGTTTACTGGTAAAACAGCTTCCACTTTCCCTAATCCTACATATATATTACGCGCATCTAGTCGTTCAACGATACCATTTACTATATCGTCTTCACGATCAACATACTCTTCGTATATTAATCCTCGTTCAGCCTCACGAACTCTTTGCGTTACAACTTGTTTCGCTGTTTGTGCAGCAATGCGGCCGAAATTACGTGGAGTAACCTCTTCTTCCACTACATCTCCAATTGTATAATGTGGATTAATAGCTTGTGCATCCTCTAAAGAGATCTCTAAACGACCATCTCCTACTTCTTCAACTACATCTTTTCTTGAATAAACGATCATCGAACCATTCGCTAAATTAATGTCGACGCGAACATTCTGAGCTTGATTGAAATTTCTTTTATAAGCCGTAACTAAAGCAGCTTCGATTGCCTCGATTAATACATCTCTTGAAATCCCTTTTTGTTTCTCTAGCGCTGTTAACGCATCTAATAACTCACTACTCACAGCCACCACTCCTCAATATACATTATGCAGAGAAATCGATTGCTAAACGAGCTAGCGCAATTTTCTCTTTTTCAATTTGAATTTTTACTCTTCTTGTTTTGATGCGAATTTCTATTAAAGCGCCTTCTTCTGCAGTATAAGAAAGTAATGTTCCTTCAAACTCTTTTGCACCATTAATCTGCTCATAAGTTTTAATAAAAACATATTTCCCTACAGCTGCAATAAAATCAGCTTCTTTTTTCAATGGACGCTCTGCCCCTGGAGAGGAAACTTCTAAAAAGTAATTTTCCTTAATAGGATCTTCTTCGTCCAGCTTTTCGCTTAGTTTGTTGCTTACTTGTGCACATTGTTCAATATCGATTCCACCAGTTGGTGTATCGACATACACACGTAAAAACCAATCGCGACCTTCTTTTACATATTCAATATCAACGAGCTCTAAGTTCATTTCTTGTAAAATCGGTAAAACAAGCTCTTCCATTTTACTAGTTATATTACTCATAAAGGCCTCCTTACAAAACCGTGATTTTCTATATAACAACAGAAAAGAGCGGGAAATCCCACTCTTTCGTCACAGAACTATGAAACATTGGTAGATTTATCTTACCATACCATAGGTTTGTTTGCAAATTAGTGACTAAAACAACGAAAGCTGATTTGCTTCAGGAAGCCCTTCTAGGCAACCCATTGCATCTAAATAATCAATGATTGTTTTGGATACTTTTCCTCTTTGCTGTAAATCCTCTTTAGAGAGAAATTCACCATTTTTGCGAGCATTAACAATTTGAACTGCTACATTTGTCCCTAACCCTGGCACTGCATCAAAAGGTGGTATTAATGTATTACCTTCTATAGTAAACTCATGCGCTTTGGATTTATAAAGATCAATCTTTTGCATCTTAATGCCACGCTCTGACATTTCTAGGGAAAGCTCTAGCACTGTAGCTAAACTTTTTTCTTTGTTAGATGCTTCTAATCCCTTAGCATTAATCTCATCTAACTTAGCTCTTATCGTATGAGAGCCATTTACAATAGAGATCAAATCAAAGTCTGACGCTCGTACAGTAAAATATGCCGCATAATATAGTATTGGGAAATGAACTTTAAAATATGCAATACGAACAGCCATTAAAACATAGGCAGAGGCATGCGCTTTTGGGAACATGTATTTAATCTTTTTACACGATTCAATATACCAGTTGGCTACACCTTTCGATTTCATCTCTGCTTCAAACTCAGGCGTTAAACCTTTCCCTTTACGTACAGATTCCATAATTTTAAACGCAAGTGATGGCTCAAGTCCCTGATAAATCAAATAGACCATAATGTCGTCACGACAACCGATTACATCAGAAAGCTGACAGGTGCCTGCTTGTATAAGCTCTTGAGCATTGCCTAACCAAACATCCGTCCCATGGGACAGTCCGGAAATCTGAACAAGCTCGGAAAAAGTAGATGGCTTTGTTTCTTCAAGCATTTGTCTTACGAAACGGGTCCCAAATTCTGGGATACCGAGGGTTCCAGTTTTACAATCGATTTGTTCTGCTGTGACACCAAGTGACTCTGGCCCACTAAATATTTTCATCACTTCAGGATCATCTGTTGGAATTGTTTTAGGATCAATTCCAGATAAATCTTGGAGCATACGAATGACCGTTGGATCATCGTGTCCTAATATATCCAGCTTAAGTAGATTATCGTGAATGGAATGGAAGTCAAAGTGTGTCGTTTTCCATTCAGAATCTTGAGCATCTGCTGGGAACTGAATTGGTGAAAAATCATAAATATCCATATAGTCAGGTACAACGATAATACCGCCGGGATGTTGCCCTGTAGTTCGTTTTACTCCTGTACATCCTTGAACGAGGCGATCGATTTCAGCTCCACGTAAATTTATATTGTTATCATTCATGTAGCCTCTGACGTACCCGTAGGCAGTTTTCTCTGCAACAGTTCCTATCGTTCCCGCTCTAAATACATATTCTTCTCCAAACAGTTCCTTCGTATAATTATGTGCGATTGGCTGATATTCTCCACTGAAGTTTAAGTCGATATCTGGTACCTTATCGCCTTTAAATCCTAAGAATGTTTCGAATGGGATATCTTGTCCTTCTTTTACATAAGGAGTATCACATTTTTCACAGCTGGCATTTGGTAAATCGAATCCAGAGCCGACTGAGCCATCTTGGAAGAACACCGAATGCTTACATTTTGGGCAGACATAATGAGGAGGCATAGGATTGACCTCTGTTATTTCCATTAAAGTTGCTACTAGTGAGGAACCGACAGAACCACGGGAACCAACTAAGTAACCATCATCTAAAGATTTTTTTACAAGCTTATGAGATATCAGATAGATAACGGCAAAACCATGTCCGATAATTGAAGTAAGTTCTTTTTCTATTCGAGCTTCCACAAGCTCAGGTATATTCTCTCCATAAATTTCTTTTGCTTTTGTATAGGTCAATTCTCTAACCTCTTCATCCGCACCTTCAATTTTTGGAGTATATAAATCGTCTTTAATCGGTTTTATGTCTTCAATTGAGTCCGCAATTTTATTAGGGTTTGTTATAACTATCTCTTTTGCTAGCTCTTCCCCTAAGAACGAGAAAGCATCAAGCATTTCATTTGTCGTTCTAAAATGTACCTTAGGAAGCTCATGCCTATTAAGCGGGTTTGCCCCCCCTTGAGAATTCACAAGGATTTTCCGGAACATCGCATCATTCTCATGTAAATAATGTACGTTACCAGTCGCTACTACTGGTTTTCCCAGCTTTTTCCCTACTTTAATTAATTTACGAATAATATCTTCTAGATTCCACTCATCTCTTACTAGTTCCATTTCTATTAAATGAGCATAGACTTCTTTCGGATGAACCTCCAGATAATCATAGAAACTCGCAATCTCCTCAACCTTTTCTAACGGCTTTTGCATGAGTCCCTCAAATACCTCACCTCTATCGCAGCCAGAGCCAATGATCAATCCAGCTCTATGCTTTTGTAGTACTGAACGCTTAATACGTGGAACTCGATAGAAAGTTGTTGTATGTGACAATGACACTAGCTTAAATAGATTTTTAAGCCCCTCATCATTAACAGCTAAAATTGTGCAGTGAGATGGTCTAGCTCTTTTGAAAGAATCACCTTGGCCGATGTGCTTGTTAAAGTCATCATGATAATGGATATCCTTTTCTTCAGCTTCTTTTAGTAGGTGAAGAAGTAAATAGCCAGTTGCTTCACAGTCAAAGATTGCTCGGTGGGCCTGTGTTAATTCAATATTGAACTTTTTGGCTAGAGTACCTAGTTTATGTGTTTTCATCTCTGGATGTAAAAACCTAGCCAGCTCTAACGTATCAATTACTGGATGATCAAAGTGATCAATGCCACACTTTCTATACCCCTCGTATAAAAAGCCCATATCAAACGATGCGTTATGGGCAACAATTATGCCGTCTCCAATAAACTCATGAAAATCCCGTATAACGTCTTCTATTTCTGGTGCATTGCGAACCATATCATCTGTGATACCTGTAAGCTCAATTGTTGTAGCTGATAAAGCATGATGTGGATTCGCAAATCTTTCAAACTTATCTATAATATTGCCATTTTGCATTTTAACTGCAGCAAGCTCAATGATTTTGTCATATGTGGCGGATAAACCGGTTGTTTCTACGTCAAAAACTATATAAATCGCATCCTCAAGTGGGATATGCTGCTCGTCATAAGCTATTGGAACACCGTCATGAATTAGATTAGCTTCAAGTCCATATAAAATTTTAATCCCATTCTTCTTACCAGCAGCATAAGCTTCCGGAAATGATTGCACATTCGCATGGTCCGTTATGGCTACTGCCTGGTGGCCCCACTTTGCTGCTTGAGAAACTAACGCCGATACAGAAGAAACTGCATCCATTTGACTCATCGGAGTGTGCATATGTAACTCGACTCTTTTTTCTTTTGCAGTATCATATCTTAGTACAGGGTTAATCTCACACATATCTTGAGCCATAATGATTAAATCACGCACAAATGTATCATTTTGAACCGATCCTCTTACCTTTATCCACATTCCTTTTTTAAGGCGCTCCATCATTCCAGCGTCTTCTTTGTCGCGAGAGAACATTTTTACGAGAATAGAATCTGTGTAGTCAGTGACCTTAGCCGTCAATAGAGATCTACCACTTCTTAGCTCTTTCACCTCGACATCAAACACAAAGCCTTCTATTGTTACACGACGCTCTTCATCTTGGATAGAACGTATCTCCACACTTGCCTCTTCTTTTTTCAGTGGAGTACCTAGCTGGAATGGACCATCCTCGCTGGCTTCACTACTATCCTGACGAGAGTCTCTCTTTTGCATATCTTCTAAAGCCTTTTTCCCGAGTTGCTCTTCTTCCATTCTTCGTTGTTCTAAAAAGGCTACCTGTGCTTCAGCTAAAGCTTCTGTATCCTCGACTAACTTAAAATCTATCGCAAGTTTAGGAAAACCAAAGCTCTCATATACACTTGCAATTTGATCAATATATTTCTTTTTAAAGGTGCGTTGTTGTAATTCTTGTCCGCATGTTAGCTGAATCATCTGGCCGTTCCACTCTGGCTCTTGACCAAGTAGGCAATCTTTTAAAGGAGGAGCCATGTCGCTCAATTCTTTAAGCACACTTGTCCAATAAGCTTTTATGAGCGATTCTGTTACTTCTGGATGTTCACAATTGATTTCTAAATATATTGTGGCAATCCCTTGAAATTTTTCTTCTAATCTTGTTTGGAATTGGTTATAGACATCGATAGGAAGAACGGCAGCTATATTGATTTGAAAATGCCATTGTCTTTGTTTTTTATGAACTGTAAATCTTGTAATAGAAGCATTCTCAAAATGCTTAACAACAGTGTCTTCAGTCAACTCTAGCTGTTGCAACAATAGGTGCATTCTCATTTTGCCATCTTGCATATTACCTATCCCCCCTTATTTTAAAAGTTATTCTATATATTTTATTTGTTATGTTGAATGAGATTATTCTATAAGACATCCTATACATTAACGATTGGTATGGTACCCCAACGAAAAAGCATTTCGGGAGAGCGGAAATCATTTCTATTTCCTTTGAATTGCATTTAGATTTTATTATTTATTCTTTTTCTTAATTGAGTTTCTTTTATAAAAAGTACCTTACTACTTAAACCAGATTACTTTCTCCGTGTTGATTGTAGCGGTAGGCGGCGACTCCGGCGGGATGAGTGAGACAGATAAGACATCACACCCACGCGCGTAAGCGATGGGTTATGGCTCACCCCGCGGAAAGCTCCGCCAAAAGCGGAATCAACACTACTTTAAGCATATTAAACTTTATTATAGATAAAACTGAACCATTAACAGAAAAAGAAAGGAAGTTCAGCTACTCGAACTTCCTCTCTAACATATTCTATCAAATCTTTATACAAATAGATTACCCATTATTCACCAAGTTCCTTTATAGGAAGAATCTTTGTATATCATTCCAGGTAACTACTACCATTAATACCATGAGGAGCATGATCCCGACGAAATGAACCATTCCTTCCTTCTGTTTATCAATTGGCTTTCCTCTTACCGCTTCAAATAAGAAGAACAATAATCTACCACCATCTAGTGCAGGTAGTGGTAACAAATTCATAATCCCTAAGTTTATACTTAACGCTGCCGCCCAGTACATAAGGTTAAATACTCCTAATTGTGCTACTGTATCTGTTGCTTGATATATGCCCACAGGACCAGACAAGTCATCTATACTAAACGATCCAGTTATTAATGTACCTAAAATAGTAAATATTTGTTTCGTCATCTGATAGGTTTGTTCAGCTCCAAAGGCTATTGCTCCGATTGGATTTTTCTCTAAAGGACTCGAATACATGACGCCGATTTGTGTGACTTTCCCTTCTTTTGTAGATACTTCTATTGGGGTAATCATCAATTCTTCCGTCATACCATCTCGTTCTACGACGAAAGTCAGCGGCTCATTCGCACTTTCTCTCACAGCATTTGATAGCTGCTCCCATTCTGTAATTTGCACTCCGTCTATTTCTTTGACTAAATCGCCGTCTTTCATGCCTGCCATTTCAGCTGGGCTATCATCCACTACTGTCGTAATAATAGGCTCATTAGTTGGAATACCTTGTATCAGTCCTAGAGCTAAAAATATAAAGAAAGCTAATATAAAGTTAAACAAAGGTCCCGCAAAAATCGTTAGAGCACGTTGTCCAACTGTTTTTGAACCAAATTGTCGATCGTAAGGGGCTATAAATGTTTCTGTATTATTCTCAATAATAACCGCGTTTCTTGCCACTTGATAACGAACTAAACGCTCTTCCTCATCATAGCCTTCAATATACATGTCCTTCATCAAATCTGATTTTTCTACTTCTAAAAAGAGCATATCCGGAAACTGTTTATTTTGGTTAAGTACGATTTGATCGATTTTGTTATCCTTGTTTACGCGAATACCTAGACGATAACCAGGCTGCAATTCAACAGAATCTAAATCTTCTCCAGCCATCCGTACGTAACCACCCATTGGTAATAAACGGATTGTGTATAGAGTTTCGCCTTTAGTCATACCAAATATTTTAGGCCCAAAGCCAATAGCAAACTCTCGAACCATTATTCCAGCTCTTTTGGCAAAAATAAAATGCCCTAGCTCATGAAAAAAAACAATACTTCCAAATATGATTATAAACGCAATGGCTGTTTCCATTATACCCCACCTTTTTCTCCTGCTTATCTTTCCTCAATACATTATTTTACCATGTTTTGAACAGTTTTTCTCGTTTGGCTATCAACAAATAATATCGAATCTAAATCTGGTGAAGAAATATTAGAGTGCTCGTCCATTGCCCGTTCGATTAATTCGTCAATTTCTAGGAATTTAATTTTTTCTTGTAAAAATAAACTTACTGCAGCTTCGTTAGCAGCATTCAAGACAGTCGTCATTGTACCTCCTGCTCGGCCAGCGTCTATCGCAAGTTTTAAGGCATGGTATCTCTTATAATCCATCTCTTGAAAATGAAGCTTTCCAATTTCAGCTAAATTTAATCGTTGAGCATTTGAACGCTCCAATCGATCTGGATATGACAAGGCATATTGGATTGGCACTCGCATGTCCGGTGTTCCGAGTTGAGCTATCACACTGGTATCTTTGAATTCAATCATGGAGTGTATGATGCTTTCTCTATGCAATAAAACCTCAATGTCATCATAAGAGATATCAAAAAGAACGTGCGCTTCAATTACTTCAAGGCCTTTGTTCATCATCGTTGCTGAGTCAATTGTAATCTTAGAACCCATCGACCAGTTTGGATGGTTCAATGCTTCTTTTACAGTGACGTTTTTTAAATCCTCGCGTGTACGGTCTCTAAAGCTACCACCTGATGCAGTAATGATTAGTTTAGATACTTCGGATTTTTTCTCTCCATTCATTGCTTGAAAAAGTGCTGAATGCTCGCTATCCACGGGTAATATCGGCACATTATGTTCTTTAGCGGCCTGCATTACTAAATGACCAGCAGTAACTAATGTTTCTTTATTAGCGATCGCTATAGTAATACCTTTATTAATCGCTTCTAAAGTAGGTCTTAAACCTACGCTTCCTAGAACAGCGTTCACTAGAACATCTGCTTTCGTATGAGCAGCCACTTGTATTAAACCTTCATCGCCAAAAACAACTTCTACTTTTGGAAACTCATGTTGAAGTAAAATAGCATCCTCCTCTTTTTGGACAGACACAACCTCTACCTTGAACTCTTTTAGAATCTTTTTTGTTTCTTCTATATTTTTACCAACAGAAAATGCAACTAATTGAAATCTATTTGGATGCTCCCTTATTATATCTAATGTTTGTATCCCGATAGAACCTGTTGCACCTAATAAACTTATTCTTTTACTCATGAAATAATGTCGTCTCCCTTATATAAAATGTAAAAAATGCAATAATGGCAAGACAAAAAGAAGACTGTCGAAACGGTCTAATATACCACCATGCCCAGGAAGAAGATTACCTGAATCTTTTACATTAAAATGTCTTTTAATACCTGACTCTACTAAATCCCCAAGTTGCCCGAATATAGAGGCTACGATTGTAATCCCTATCAATATTATGTATGAAGATGTAAGCGGGCTGATCCATTGGATAATTAGTGCTGTTACTATTGCCCAAACTATACCCCCAACAAAACCTTCAACCGTCTTATTTGGAGATATTTCTGGCCAAAGCTTACGTTTACCTAACTTTCTCCCTGTAAAATAAGCTCCAGAATCCGTGGTCCAAACGATTAATAAGGCAAAAATGACATACGCCAAACCACCTTCTATTGCTCGTGTTTCAATAAAGTAATAAAAGCCAATCCCAACATATAACGTACTTAATAGCACAAACGATGCATTTTCGAATGTAAATTTATTTTTCGTTAATACCGTAAATATTAGTAAAATAAATACCGCTACGAATATCCATTCCAGCTTCGTGTGACCCGTAAGATTAACTATTTTCTCTGTATATACGGAAGGGAATAATAGTAAGAATAAAAGAAGAATTGATATAATACCTGGAAAACTGATTAAGCTTATACCCTTCATTTTTAATATTTCATATAATCCTATTGCAGCAATCGCATAAATTAGAACAGTAAACACAGGTCCTCCTAGGAGAACAATAGGAAGAAAGAGCGCTAAAGCCACCGCACCCGTGATGATTCTTGTTTTCAATTTGTTTCTTCCTCCTTAATTCCACCATATCTTCTATTACGTTTTTGAAAAGTTTCAATCGCATCTAGTAAACAGCCTTCATCAAAGTCAGGCCATAATGTGTCTGTAAACCAAAATTCAGTATAAGCAAGCTGCCAAAGCATAAAGTTACTTAATCTAACCTCTCCACTTGTTCTAATGAGTAAGTCCGGTTCGGTCAGGTCCTTTGTCATTAGATAATCATTGAACTTACTTTCTGATATATCTTCTACTGCCATGTTTCCTTTTTGTACATCAGTAGCTATTTTCTTTATAGCTTGAACAATTTCATCTCTACTTCCGTAATTTAAAGCAAAATTTAATATTAGGCCATTATTATTTGCTGTTTTTTCCATAGCCTTAGTTACTGCCTTTTTAGTATGCTCTGGTAGTAGTTCAATATTACCCATCATTCGTACTTGAACATTTTGTTCAATCAATTCAGGTAAGTACGTGTTGAGAAATTCCTCTGGCAAACGCATTAAAAATTCAACTTCGACTTTTGGTCTTTTCCAGTTTTCCGTTGAAAATGCATATAAAGTAAGCGTTTTTACTCCGATTTCGTTTGCAAACCTCGTTATTTTCTTAACTGTTTGCATTCCTTCATGATGACCTGCGATTCTCGGTAGCGCTCTTTTTTTTGCCCACCTGCCGTTTCCATCCATAATGATGGCTATATGGTCTGGCAATTGTTCTTTCTGGGCATTTTCCACCCGATCATTTAAATTATTACTTATCGCTTGATCATTTTTACGAATAAGTTTTTTTAGCATGCATTAACCTCCACTTTAAACCTTCTCGAAGCATATATCTTATCATAACAAATAAAGACGAATATAAAAAGGCGTCCTACTAAAAGGACGCCTTCCTCGAATAAAAGTTCAACTGTAAGACTGGCTAGAAGCACTTAAACTTCTAGAATTTCTTTTTCTTTGTCTTTCGTGATTGCATCAATTTTTTCAATATTTGCATCTGTGATTTTTTGAATTTCTTCAGTATAGCTTCTTAAATCATCTTCTGTGATTTCTCCAGCTTTCTCCAACTTTTTCAAGTCGTCATTTCCATCACGACGTACGTTACGAATATTTACTTTAGCTTCTTCTGCTTCTTTTTTCACTTGTTTCACTAAGTCTTTACGACGTTCCTCTGTAAGTGCAGGAATAGCGATACGAATTAGGTTACCATCGTTCGTTGGCGTAATCCCTAAATCTGACTTCATAATCGCTTTTTCGATATCTCCTAAAATGGATTTATCATATGGCTGAATCGTTAGTAAACGTGCTTCAGGTGTTGAAATACCAGCCATTTGGTTAATTGGAGTTGGAGCACCGTAATAATCAACAGTTATTTTGTCTAATAATGCTGCACTTGCACGACCAGCACGGATAGAAGCCAATTCTCTTGTATACACTTGAATAGTTTTAGCCATTTTATCTTTTGTTTGCTCTATTACTTGTTTCGGCATTATGAATTCCTCCTAACGACTGTACCGATAGATTCACCTAGGACAGCCTTTTTAATATTTCCGTTCTCCATAATTGAGAATACAATAAGTGCAATATCATTGTCCATACATAGCGTGGACGCTGTTGAGTCCATTACTTGCAGACCTTGTTGAATTACTTCCAAGAAAGACAATTCATCATATTTCACTGCTGTTTTATCCGTCTTAGGATCAGCAGAATACACACCATCTACATTATTTTTAGCCATTAAGATTACATCTGCTTCAATTTCTGCCGCTCTTAAGGCTGCTGTAGTATCAGTCGAGAAGTATGGATTTCCTGTTCCCGCTGCAAAGATTACTACACGTTTTTTCTCCAAATGACGAATAGCTCTTCTTCTTATGTACGGTTCTGCCACTTGACGCATTTCAATGGAAGACTGTACACGAGTTTCAACTCCACATTGCTCTAGAGAATCTTGTAGTGCCAATGAATTCATTACCGTAGCTAACATGCCCATATAGTCAGCGTTCGCACGGTCCATACCCATCTCACTTCCAATTTTACCTCTCCAGATATTGCCTCCACCAACTACAACAGCAACCTCTACACCAAGATCCACTACCTCTTTCACTTGCTCAGCTACTGATTTGATAATTTCAGGTGACAATCCGAATCCTTTTTCTCCAGCTAATGCTTCGCCACTTAGTTTTAAAACGATTCTTTTATATGGTGTGCTCATAGATATCCTCCATCTCTTTTCTTGAAAAATAGGGAACACAAATTACGTGCTCCCTAGAGTTTTTCTATAAAATAAGAACTTAAAGTTCTTATTATTAGTTATTTCCTTTAACTTGGCTCATTACTTCTTCAGCAAAGTTGTCTTCACGTTTTTCGATTCCTTCACCAACAGCATAGCGAGTGAATGAAACTAGTTTACCACCAGTTGATTCAACAAAAGCACGTACTTTTTGGTCTGGATTTTTAACGAAAGATTGGTCTAATAAACACACTTCTTCAAAGTATTTACCAAGGCGACCTTCTACCATTTTTGCAACGATATTTTCAGGTTTACCTTCGTTTAATGCTTGTTCAGTTAAAATTTTACGCTCATGCTCTACTTCTTCAGCAGATACTTCATCACGAGAGATATATGATGGGCTTAAAGCTGCGATGTGCATAGCAACATCTTTAGCTGCTTGATCATCAGTAGATCCTTCAAGAACAGTTAGAACACCAATGCGTCCACCCATGTGTAGGTACGGTCCAAAAGCATCTGCATCTGTTTTTGTTTCAATAACAAAACGACGTAGAGTAATTTTTTCTCCGATTTTTGCTACTGCATTAGAAATAGCATTTTCAACTGTAACGCCTTCTTGAATGTTAGAAGCTAATGCTTCTTCCACTGAAGCAGGTTCAGTAGCTAATAAGTGAGAAGCTACGTCTTTAACTAATGTTTGGAATCCTTCGTTTTTAGCAACGAAATCCGTTTCTGCATTCATTTCTAATAATACAGCTTTGTTTCCAGCGATTTGGATGTAAGTTGTACCTTCAGCTGCGATACGGTCAGCTTTTTTAGCTGCAGAAGAAAGACCTTTTTCACGTAAGAAGTCAATTGCTGCTTCTAGGTTTCCGTCTGTTTCAACTAAAGCTTTTTTACAATCCATCATACCTGCGCCAGTTTTTTCACGCAATTCTTTTACCATTTGTGCTGTAACTGCCATTATAAATTCCTCCTAGTACGAATCATGTTCGTTTCTCAAAAAAAGGTGATAAGTGGTTTGGCCGCTTATCACCTGTACTTACATGTGTCTTACTCAGCAGCAACTTCAGCTGAAGCTACTTCTGCATCTTCACCTTGTCTTGCTTCAAGTAATGCATCCGCCATTTTAGCAGTTAATAATTTTACTGCGCGGATTGCATCGTCATTTGCAGGGATTACATAGTCGATTTCATCTGGATCACAGTTAGTATCAACAATTCCAACTAATGGAATGTTCAATTTACGAGCTTCTGCTACTGCAATACGCTCTTTACGTGGGTCAACTACGAACATTACATCTGGAACAGCTTTCATATCACGGATACCGCCTAAGAATTTAACTAGACGTTCGTGTTGTTTTTTAAGTTGAACAACTTCTTTTTTAGGAAGTACAGCGAAAGTACCGTCTTCTTCCATTTTTTCGATTGCTTTTAAGCGTGCAACACGTTTTTGAATAGTACCGAAGTTTGTTAAAGTACCACCTAACCAACGTTGGTTGATGTAGTAGTTACCTGAACGTTCAGCTTCTTCTTTAATAGCTTCTTGAGCTTGTTTTTTAGTTCCAACGAAAAGAACTTTCCCGCCATCTTGACCTACTTGGCGCATGAAATCATAAGCTTCTTCTAATTTTTTCACCGTTTTTTGAAGATCGATGATATAGATTCCGTTACGTTCAACAAAAATGTATTTTTTCATTTTTGGATTCCAACGGCGAGTTTGATGACCGAAGTGTACACCGGCCTCAAGTAGTTGTTTCATAGAGATTACTGACATTTTATTTCCTCCTGGTTTGGTTTAGTCTTCCGCATCCATCATCTGTCATTGGCTACTCTATTTCTAGAGCACCTGCCAAGTTCATCCGTAATGCGTGTGTATTCATACCGTATTGTAATATACCATAGTTATTTTATACTTTCAACTATTTATTACTTAAACTTTAAGAAAAGTTCTACTTCCGTCTTTCCTATTTGAAGCAATTTGGCTATTTCCATTGGACTTTTTCCTTCTTCACTATAATATAGTACCTTCTCTTTCATCGTAACTGGCTGTTTTTTTTCTGGCAAACTAGCAGCCTGGACATAGCTATTTGCTACCTTATGTTTGGATACGAGTGGCCTTGAAAGCACAAAGGACGGATCTATATCATTTTTTATAGTAGTAGAAACTTCTTCTTGTGCGGAAGCATGTTCCTTTAGAGGAGGAACAAAACTGTTTTCCTTTAATTCATATAGAAGGCGATCATTTTCATCCTTCATGTCTGCTAGATAAGCACTAAATGAATCTTCTATTTCTTTCATAGTTTGTTCTTGTCTGTCTTCCAAATCTTTATATTTTGATAATTTCATATTTAATAATGCAATGAAATAAAAGCTAATAATTTGGAGAAGAAACAGTGCTATTATAATAATTGTTGTCATTTTTTCTCCTATCCATTATAGTCCACAAAGTTCCCTTTAAAAGGATGCTTTATACTGTTGTTCTCTTGTCCTTTTTTTCTATCTTTCTTCTCTTGCTCATCCTGCTCCTGTTGGTTTCCCTTTGCGTCTGCTTCTATATGATTAGATTTTATAACAGTTTCTCTGTTCTTTTCTATTTGCCTTTCTGTCGCAGCTTGGGCGTTGGCTTGGTTAACTAGGCTTTGCTGCTGCATCTGATCAGCCATTTTCCCTGCATCCACAGTCTTTGGGATAGCTATTTGTAATTCCAAACCTTTAAGACTCATCTGTCAGCCCTCCACACTTTAGGTGTTCATCATTTCATTTACTAATAGCTTCCGAAGCTTAAAAAGTGCCTTAGAATGTATTTGAGATATTCTCGAGGTAGATAAGCCGAGCATCTCCCCGATAACAGTGAGAGTTAATTCTTCTGTATAAAATAAACTTAATACTAATTGCTCATTTTCATTTAAGTGTTGGATTTGATTGACAAGGTCATTAATTAGCTCGTCCTTTACCAGCTTTTGTTCAGGCGTAGTTTGTGTATCGTCTCGGATTACAAAAGATTTGCTATCCATTTCATCCTGATCATGTAATTGTTCATCTATAGACAAAACATTAGAAAAGAAGTGTTCTTGAACAGTCTGATATACATCCTCTAAAGGTATTTCTGCAAAATCGGCCAGTTCTTCTGGTGTCGCATGTCGCATTAGTTTTTGCTCTAATTCTTCTATTTTCTGATCCAGTTTTTTAGCTTTTTCACGAGATGATCTAGGGAGCCAGTCTTCTTTTCTTAGCCCATCTATTATAGCTCCTCTTACCCGGAAGGATGCATATGTATCAAACTTCAAATCTCTAGAAGGATCAAACTTATTTAATGCATCAAATAAGCCCATCATACCAAGGCTCTTGAGCTCATCTCTCGAAACATTTTGAGGTATACCCGCACCTATCCGTTGAACATGATACGTAACTAGTGGAGTATATTTCTTTAGAAGTAAATCGCCCGCTTGAGGATCCTTGCTTTCAGTCCATCTTCTCCAAAGGAGCTGCTCCTCTGTCAAGTTTTGTTTTGACACAAATATCCTCCTTTCGACATTGCATTCTATTATTTATGGATATTATACCAAAATTTCGTATAAAAAGGGGAGACGAAGAAAAATCGCCCCCCACTTAAGATTCCTCATTTATCATATCTTTTATAATTTCAGCATATTCTTTTGAACCGACAACCGTTGTTTGAGAACTTTCCTGGGTAAAAGGTACCTCGACTTCTAATTTTTTCATTCTATCGTCTAGTACATAAGATAAAATTGCACGACCCCCAAAAGTTATAAAAAAAGATAGGATAGCCCACAAAATAATCGGTATAAGAATAATTGCCCCTTCTATAAATGGGTAAGAGAAGAGAAAAAGAATGCTAAATGTTAGCAACGCTATCCAAAAATTAGACATAATCGTTCCAACCATTAAATATTTTTCACCCCTTGGTTAACCGTCCGTACATTTAACAGCTTGGTCAGAGGATCAAACTCAATTGTTCTCCCGCTATTCCCTCCAGTATCTTCTGAAATTATTCGGATGGAGTATTTTTTTAAATATTCTTTTACTGCTTCTACGTTTCTAGGACCTATTCTCATCGTGTCTCTACTGGACGAAAATTGAAACATTTGTGCACCGCCAGCTATTTTAGCTCGTAGTCTATCACTACTTACCCCTTCTTGCTTTAAGAGGTTAATAAGCGCTTGAATACCCGTATCAGCAAACTTGGCCGTATTAATGTTTTCACCTCTACCTAAAGAAGAGTTAGGAAGCATTATATGAACCATACCAGCTATCTGAGATTTATCATCATATAAAACTACTCCAACACAAGACCCCAAGCCTGTGGTCCTTATAATTTGAGGAGCCTTTACAATGTTCATATCAGCAATTCCTACCTTCACCACCGCTGCCATTTGAGCTTGTTCAATCATATTATTCTACTCCTAAGGCTTGAAAGATCGTCTGAAATGATTCTGGATCTGGAAGTAAGAAGAAATGTCCGTGGACACTTTTTCCATTTTCCATTTCTTCTTCATTAATAGCTGTATCAATGACAATAACATAATCACTTATTTGTGAAAGCTCTACAAGACCAAAACTGATGATTGCTCCTACCATATCTACACACAATGCAGGAACAGATGGATATATATTTAGCTTTGTAAAATCAGAGAGAGCCGATAAATAAGAGCCAGATAATATGTTACCTAGTTCTTGAAGAGCAGACGCGCCAATCTCAGTTACTTGAGCCTTTTCAAAATCTATTTGGTCATCTTGAACTAATCTTCGAATAAATTGATTTGCTTGCTCCACAGGTAATACAAAGAACATACTCCCATTGACATCTCCTGCAATTCGAAGATATATTCCTGCCACAACACTTTCTGCCCCGCCAGCTAGCTCCATCATTTCATCGAAGGTCACCATTTCTACCTTAGGAACATTCATATCTATTTTTTTGTTTAATAGCATGGACAGTGCAGTAGCAGCATGAGCTGCTCCAATATTCCCAATTTCTCGTAGGACATCCAGATGGACGGAAGTAATTTGCTTTTCAAACATTAGACTAAGCTCCTGTCTTAATAGGATTTAAAACTAAATCTAGATGCAGTAATATTAATAGACGCTTGTCAATTTTAGTAACACCTGCTATAAAGTCTTGTTCTAATCCTCCAACTACTTCCGGCTGTGGTTCAATGGAATCCTTCGAAATATCTAATACATCATTTGCAGAGTCTACAATTACCCCTACATTCATATCTTCTAAAGAAATAATAATAATTCGAGATGAATCATTTAAATTGCTCTCACCTAAACCAAATCGGCTTTTTAAATCGATAATAGGTGTAACTACACCACGTAAATTAATGACACCCTTTACAAAAGAAGGAGTCTTGGGAACTCTCGTTATATGAATCAGTTTCTCAATTCCTTGTACTTGGCTTACTGGTATTACGTATTCTTTGTCCGCTAATTGAAAAACAACTACTTTTAAGTTTTCTATTTCTAAAGCCTCTGTCATTATTTTTCCCCCTACCTTATTAAAGCGTTACAATCAATTATTAAGGCTACTTTCCCATTTCCTAGAATAGTTGCTCCTGAAATAGCAAATACACTAGACAAGTATGCTCCAAGAGTTTTTAATACAATCTCTTGTTGGCCAATAAATGAATCAACAACTAAGCCAGCCATTTTATCTCCTTTTCTTACAAGCACTACGGAATGAAATTCTTCCTCTAGACGCTCATGAGGAACTTCAAATACTTCTTCTAAGAATACAAGCGGCACAACTTTGCCACGGAAATCGATGACCTTCTGATTGTGAGCATTTAAAATGTCGGAAGAACGAATGATTGCGGTCTCAATAATAGAAGAAAGAGGGACAGCGAAAATTTCTTCTCCTAGTTCCACTAACATGACTGAAATAATAGACAGCGTTAAAGGTAACTGAATAGAAAACAAGGACCCTTGTCCTTCAGTAGAAGAAATCTCAATAGATCCTCCCAATGATTCAATCGTTGTTTTTACTACATCAAGACCTACGCCACGTCCTGATACATCAGAAATAACTTCCGCCGTCGAAAAACCAGATGATAATATTAACTCCGCAACCTGTTTATCACTCATTACCGTTGCGGCCTCTGGTGTAACAATGTTTTTAGCTATTGCTTTTTTCAATACTCTTTCACGACTAATCCCTGCACCATCGTCCTCAATTTCAATAAAGACGTGATTACCACTATGATAAGCTCGAAGTATAACAGTACCCTCTTCCGGTTTACCTTTTGCTTTTCGAATTTCAGGACTTTCAATGCCGTGATCTAAAGAGTTTCTAATAAGATGAACAAGTGGATCTCCAATTTCATCTATTACCGTACGATCTAACTCTGTGTCAGCACCGATAACTTGTAGATTAATCTTTTTGTTCAAGTCTCTTGCCAGCTGTCTAACCATTTTAGGAAATCTATTGAATACTGTATCTACTGGTACCATACGCATTGTGAGAATAATATTCTGTAAATCACCCGTAATTCTTGCCATACGTTCTACAGTTTCCTCTAATTCACTATCATGGAGGTTTTCAGAAATCGATTGAAGCCTACCTCTATCAATTACTAACTCTTCAAACAAGTTCATTAAAATATCTAATCTCTCGATGTTAACCCGGATTGTTTTGTTGCCGTGGGTCTGGTTATTCTTTGTAGCTACTTGTTTATCTCCGGAAGCTTTCACTTCTGTTGTTGGTTTCTCTACTGTCTGTAGTTCTATGACAGTGCTTCCTTCTTTTTCAAAGGCTTCATTTTGTCGTTTCTTTAATTGTTCCAGACTAACCGTGTTTACGATTACTTCCGTAACCTCTGATACTTTCATCAGCTTCTTCTGTACATCAGCTTGCGTCTCCGTCGTAACGAAGGCTACATAGAACTGCTCATCAAAATCCTCATCTTCGAGCTTTTCAACGGAAGGAGAAGATTTAATAACATCTCCCATTTTTTCAAGTAGCTCAAAAACCATATACACGCGGGCAGCTTTAAGCAAGCAATCTTCTCGAAGTTTGATAGATATCTCATATGAAAAATAATTTTGTTCTGCAGATTGCTGTATGACAGTCATTTCATAATCGTCATAAGTTAAATAATTTTCTAGCGAGGTTGAAGAAACATTATTTACAACAGTAGCAGCAACTTCTATTTCTCCGGTTTCAATCATATGAAGCTTTCTTACAGTCTCTTCTACATTCAGTTTTCCATCTCCACCTTCAGCAATGTTAAAGACCATTTCTTCTAGCTGGTCCACCGCTACGAAAACTACGTCAAGAAGCTCTGGAGTAACATTTAAACGGCTATTTCGAATTTCGTCTAGAACGTTCTCCATCTTATGAGTAAGATTAGCTATGTCCTCGTACCCCATTGTTGCAGACATCCCTTTTAATGTATGAGCAGAACGAAAAACTTCATTAACAATAGAAAGATCCTGGGGATTTTTCTCTAGTTCTAGTAAATGATCATTACAAGCCTGTAAATGCTCCTTACTTTCTTCTATAAACATCTCTAAATATTGATTGATATCCATGAACTTAACTCCCCTTTAAGGTAAATACCGTGTGATTGTGTTTGCAATTCTCTCTAAATCTACCACTTCGTTCACTAATTTTGTTTCTACCGCTGCTTTAGGCATGCCATAAACAATACATGTATTCGAGGATTCGGCAATTGTTACTACTTTACCAGCCTCAACTAACCGCTTCAGGCCTTTAGAGCCGTCCGAACCCATACCAGTCATAATGATTACGATTTTATCAAAGTCATTATAGCTGCTATTGTCTTCCAATAGAACGTCCACAGACGGTCTATGTCCTCCTCTAGGAGGCTCTACATCATCCAGTTTTATCGTATAAGCGGTTCCTACTTTTTTTATGCGCATATGATATCCACCTGGAGCTATATACGCATGTCCATTCCGAATAATATCTCCTTCACTTGCTTCCTTTACCTCTATCTCGGATAGTTGGTTTAAACGTTCCGCAAGTGATTTAGTAAATCCAGGAGGCATATGCTGGACAATTAGAACAGGAGCCTTTAAATTCCCTGGTAAATTGGGTAGAACTTCTTGTAAAGCTCGTGGTCCCCCTGTAGAAGTACCGATCAATACCATCTTTTTTTTGTTTAGCAGCCTATGTGTAACAGATTGGTTCATCGCTACCTTTGGCTCTTCTCTTGTTGGTAGTTGTACTTTTTTTAATTTACTTATAGTGATTCTTGAAGCATGTTCTACTTTTTCAACTAATTCATCTTTAATCTTATGTAAATCTAAAGATATGGTGCCACTAGGTTTAGCTACAAAGTCTACTGCACCATATTCCATAGCTAGTAAAGTACTTTCCGTACCCCGTTGAGTAGTACTAGAAAGCATAATGATTGGAACAGGCGAATCAATCATTATTTGTTTTAGGGCTTCTATTCCATTCATCTCTGGCATTTCTACATCCATCGTAATAACATCAGGACGTAGTGTTTTAATTTTTCTAAGGGCATCTGATCCATTTCGGGCTATACCAACTACTTCAATTGTTTTGCTTTCCTTAAAGAAGTCCCCGATTAATTTACGCATAAAAGCTGAATCATCCACGATAAGTAATTTTTTCTTTGGTCCCATCCTACTTACCGCCTCCTTTAAATAAGCTTTTCAATTTATCAATAAACTTACTCGGATTAGAAGGAACTGCTTCCAACTGCTCTTCTGTAAACTTGCTAACAATAGAGGAAAGCTTTTTAGAGATTTCACTTTGCGGATACAAAATGGAAAAAGGTACTTGCTGTTGGACTGCTTTACGTACTGTGGGATCCTCTGGTAAGCTCCCTAGAACAACCACATCCTTTGAAAGGAATTTGGACATAGCCAACTTCAATCTAGCCGTCGTATCTTCTCCTTCTTCTTTTGAAAAAGCTCGATTGCATAAAAGAAAGAAGCTTTTCTGTGGATCTTTAAGATATATATATTTCATCATAGAGTAGGCATCAGTGATTGATGTAGGCTCTGCCGTTGTTATGACGATAATGTCATCTAATGCAACTAACAGGTCTAATGTTTGAGATGTGGCCCCAGCACCCATATCGAATATAATATAATCATAGGACTTTTGAAGGAATTCAAACGCTTCAATTAGCCTTTCAAACATACTGTCCGACCACTCTAAGACTCCATTTAGTCCTGAACCTCCAGATATATATTTCAGTCCGTTTGGTCCATCAAACATGACACTTTCTAATAATTTTTCTCCCACTAAATAATCTTTTAAGTTATGAGGCGCCGATTTTCCAAGTAAAATGTGAATATTACCCATTCCAATGTCCATATCGATTAAGACCACTTTTTTCCCTTGCGCACTAAGCATCGATGTGAAGTTTGTAGAAAAATTACTTTTCCCTACGCCCCCCTTTCCGCTAACTACTGCAATAGAACGGCCTAACTGACTATGATTGCGAAGCATTCTCAATCGTAATTCCTCAGCTTGATCTCTCATTATGAATCCCCTTTAATAGCAACTCGACTATTCCATCTTGACTAGCCTCTACAATATCTTCCGGTACTTCTTGCCCATCTGTATAGTAAGCAAGTCCCTTGTTATATTTAACCATTAAATTAATCATTGAGCCAATAGAATTTGTTTCATCGATTTTAGTAAATATCAATTTTTCAATTGGAAAATCTGTAAATTGCTCTATTATTATTTCCATATCTCTTTCTTTAGAGGTAGAAGAGAGAACAAGAAAAGTTTCCGTGTTGTCCTTAAAATCGATTAACTTTTGTAAGTCCTCTACAAATTTAACTTCTTTATAGTTTCTACCTGCTGTATCGATAAAGACCAGGTCCAACTTCTCAAATTGATGAACAGCTTGTTGGAAGTCTTTTTGACTGTAGACAATTTCGATAGGTGCCTGTAAAAGACCTGCATATGTTTTTAATTGTTCTATTGCAGCAATGCGGTAAGTATCGGTTGTGATAAAACCTACTTTTTTCTTCTTTTCAAGAACTGCACGGGCCGCCATTTTTGCAATTGTCGTTGTTTTACCAACACCCGTGGGCCCTAGCACATTAATAAATTTTCTTTCGTAGGAGATTCCTCCAAATGAAAGGTCACTAAGGATATTATTTAAATAGTTTTTTGTGAAGTGTAATTGTTCTTCAATCGTTTTTTTACCATGCACAAAAAGCTCATCACTTACTCGCGTGATAAGCTCCTCTGTTAGTTCCTGTTGCTTAAGGTGATGAATAAGTGTATGAAGTTCTTCCGAATATTGTTGTTCCAACTGTGGACGTTGAATCGATTTAACCATATTCTTTATATCTTCTAATTCTTTTTTTATCTCTAAAGTTTGATTAGAATCAGGATCAAGTTGCACAGTCGGTAAATTTGCTGCTTTATTTGAAAGCTCTATACTATCCATTCCAGCTAAAACCTCAATAGATTTCTTTTTAAACATTCCTAGAAAACCCTTTGAGTATACAACCTTAGAACTGAGAATTACTGCTTCGTCTCCTAATTCCTTTCGAATAGCCTTCATTGCTTCAGGCATAGTGGCTGCGATATATTTTTTCATTTTCATTCAACATTCACCACCCCAACGCTTTGTACCTCAATAGATGATTCTAGTTCGTTATACGAAAGAATCGGTATTTGAGGGAAATATCTTTCGGTCATTTGTCTTAAGTACATTCTTACTGCTGGTGAACATAATATTATCGGAGACTGCTCCATCAGAGAAGCTCGTTCCACCTCTCTCGCCATAGATTCCAATATAGCTTGCGAATCAGTAGGATCAATTGAAAGGTAGTTACCATGCTCAGTTTGTTGAATACTATCAGCAACCATTTTCTCTACCTTACCAGACACCGTTAAAACTTTAAGTGTATTACTGTTCCCAGCATATTGAGATGTTATTTGTTTTGCTAAAGCTTGTCTAGTGTATTCAGTTAATATATCGACATCGGATGTCATTTTTGAATAATCTGCAAGTGTTTCGAAAATAATTGGCAAGTTTCTGATTGAAACATGCTCTCTTAGTAAGTTTCCTAGTACCTTTTGAATCTCTCCTATTGTCATTGGAGTTGGAGTCAATTCGTCCACTAGAATTGGAGATGTTTCACGAATATGATCAATGAGCTGCTTCGTCTCTTGTCTACCAAGTAACTCATGGGCATGGTTTCTGATAATTTCTGTCATATGAGTAGAAACAACGCTAGGTGGGTCTACGACTGTATATCCCATAATCTCTGCTTCTTCCTTGACCGCCTCAGTTATCCATTTAGCCGGCAATCCAAAAGAAGGTTCAATAGTATCAATCCCTTCAATCGTATCATCGTCTCCAGGGCTCATAGCAAGATAGTGATCTAACAGCAATTCTCCTCGAGCCATTTCATTCCCTTTTATTTTGATGCGGTACTCATTTGGCTGTAGCTGAATATTATCTCGTATACGTACGACAGGAATTACTATACCGAGCTCTAACGCCAGCTGTCTGCGAATCATTACTACACGATCAAGTAAATCTCCGCCTTGTGCTGTATCAACAAGTGGAATTAGTCCATAGCCAAATTCAAATTCTATAGGATCTACATTTAATAGGTTAATAACATTCTCAGGGCTCTTCATATTATCTGTAGCTGCTTCCTCCTGGAACTCCTCTAGCTCTTCCGGATCCTCTTTTTCTGTTTTACCCATCATGTAAGCCCCAATAACTAAAATAGCCGAGATAGGAAAAGTAAGAATCACTCCAATAGGTGTTACGATTCCAAGAAGTGCGATTGTGGCAGCTGCTACATAAAGTAGCTTAGGCTGATTTAATAACTGACCTGTAATATCTCCACCTAAATTACCTTTAGATGCAGCTCTTGTAACTACAATACCTGTAGCAGTCGATATTAGCAGAGCCGGAATCTGGGACACAAGTCCATCCCCAACAGTCATTGTGGAGAATAAAACTGCAGCCTCACCAAAAGGTAGTCCAAACTGAACTACACCGATGATAATACCAAATAGTAAGTTAATAATTACGATAATAATACCAGCGATCGCATCACCCTTTACAAATTTGGTTGCACCATCCATTGCTCCATAAAAGTCGGCTTCTCCACTTACCTTTTCACGTCTTTCTCTTGCTTCCTTCTCCGAAATCATTCCGGCATTTAAGTCAGCGTCAATACTCATTTGTTTACCAGGCATAGCATCCAAGGTAAAACGGGCAGCAACCTCTGATACACGTTCAGCTCCCTTAGTAATTACGATAAATTGGATTATAACTAAAATTGCAAAAACTACTAACCCAACTAACATATTCCCACCTGTAACAAATGTTCCAAACGTTTCTACTACTTTCCCCGCATCCCCTTCAGCTAAAATCGCGCGTGTAGTGGAAACATTAAGCGCAAGTCTAAATAAGGTTACTAATAATAATAATGTTGGGAAGACAGAAAATTGTAATGCCTCTTGCATATTCATTGCCGTCATTAAAATTAAAAGAGCAATAGTAATATTAACAATGATTAAAAAACTCAATAACCAATGAGGAAGAGGTATCACGAGCATAGCCACAATAGAAATTACTGCTGCTAAAACGGATATATCGCGGACTTGCATATACTTCCACCTCAATCTTTAAATTTTTTGTTTAATGCGATACACATAAGCTAATACCTCAGCTACCGCCTTAAAGAATTCATCGGGAATTCGTTGACCAATTTCTACCTGGTCATACATCCCTCTAGCCAGTGGCCGATTTTCAACCATTACCACGTCATTTTCCTTAGCAATCATTTTAATCTTTTGAGCAACGTAATCGGCACCCTTCGCCACTACGATTGGGGCTTCCATTGATTGGTCATCGTACTTTAGTGCAATAGCATAATGAGTAGGATTCGTAATGACAACATCAGCTGTAGGAATTTCCTGCATCATTCGACGCATGGCCATTTCTCTTTGTCTCTGCCGAATACGTGATTTAATAATAGGATCGCCCTCTGAGTTCTTATGTTCGTCTTTTATATCCTGCTTAGACATCTTCAAATTTTTCTCGTAATCAAAGCGCTGATAGAAGAAATCTAAGATCGATATAAACAACAAGACAAGGGAAGCAACAATACCCATCATTCCTGTAAGCCAGCCTATTGTTGATAAGGTGTCCCAAGCAGTTTTGAAGGATAAAGAGAGCACTTGCTCAAGGTTCAACCATAAAATCATCGTTGTAACAGATCCTATAAATGTAATCTTAAGAATGGATTTTAATAGTTCAATGATTGCCCTCATCGAAAAGATTCGCTTAAGTCCCTTTATCGGGTCTATTTTCTTCAAATCAAATTTCAAAGGCTCCGTCGTAAATAACAAGCCAAACTGAAAGAAGTTCGCCGCAACAGCAGCAACTACAGCTACTAACATGATAGGGAGCAAAATCATCGCCATTTCCATCAGCATATCCTTATAAATCTCAATAGCTATGGGGATGGAAATGGAATCCATTAACATATACTTTGTAAAAGTAACATTGAAGAAAGTAAAAATCTCATTTCGTAAAAATCCTGCAAAGAAAAACATAAAGACGAATACTGCTAGTAACACAATGGCACTTGTGACATCCTGACTTTTTAGCACTTGTCCTTTTTTTCGAGAATCCTGTCTTTTTTTAGGAGTAGCCTTTTCTGTCTTTTCTCCTGCGAAGTACTGTAAATCCAATCGGAGCATCAACATATTAGCCACCACCTAAAATTATCATTAAATCTCGCATAGCGATAATCATCATCTCGAATACTTTTTGCATAACAGCCAGTAAGACTCCCATCATGACTAATAACACAATAAATGTAACCCCAATTTTTATAGGGAATCCCACTACAAAAATATTTAATTGAGGAACAGTACGAGCTGTTATTCCTAATGCGATGTCTACTAGAAACAGAGTCGCCACGATAGGAATAGACATCTGGAAGGCTACTGCAAAAACCCCCGCAAATGTTTTCATAATGAATTCCACATAATTTTCTTGTCCAAAAGCAAGCCAAGTCGTTTCCATAGGGATAAACTGATAGCTATAAAAGATTCCATCTAAGAGCAAGTGATGACCATTTAAAGCTAACAATAATAAAAGTGCAATAATATTTAAAAATTGTCCTATCAAAGGACTTTGGGCTCCAGTTTGAGGGTCTATTACATTGGCAATTGCAAACCCCATTTGGAAGTCGATAAATCCGCCAGCAATTTGAATTGCAGAAAGAATGATATAAGCTAGTAACCCTACAAATAAACCTACCATTACTTCCTTGATGATTAATAATATGTATTCTCCGTTAATTTCAAAAGGACTCACATCCATCGTGTAATACATCATCCATGAAAGAATTACGGCAAAGGCAATTTTATGCGTAGCCGGAATAGTACGATGTGAAAACAGTGGCAATGTAATCATGAACGCTGAAACTCTTGCAATAATTAATAGTAATACAGTTAGGCTAGGTATGATCTCTTCCATTGAACTAACCAATATATCTCACTAAGTTTTCAAAAATATCTGCAGCATAGGAGGTCACTTGTGATAGCATCCATGGTCCAAAAAAGACGATAGCCACTAAAACTGCAATAATTTTAGGAACAAATGCAAGAGTCTGCTCTTGAATCTGCGTTGTTGCTTGAAAGATAGACACTGCAAGACCTGTTATTAAAGCCACTAACAAAAGAGGACCTGATGCAAGAAGAATGACCCAAATGGCTCTTTCTGCAATTGATATTACCATTTCATTACTCAATACAATCAGCTCCTAAAAACTTTGTAGGATGGACTTCATAACTAAATACCATCCGTCCACTAACACAAACAATAAAATTTTAAATGGTAAGGATATCATTACCGGTGGTAACATCATCATCCCCATCGACATTAGGACACTTGCCACAATCATGTCAATTACTAAGAAAGGGATAAAGATCATAAAGCCTATTTGAAAGGCTGTTTTAATTTCACTTAAAGCAAAAGCAGGTACCATTACTGTCAATGGAATATCATCAATCGATTCTGGTCGTTCTGCTTCGGTATACCTTAGAAATAGTTCTAAATCCTTTTGCCTTGTATGTTCACTCATGAACTCCTTAAATGGTCCACTAGCATTTTCATATGCCTGTTCCAA
Organism: Psychrobacillus sp. FSL W7-1493; assembly: GCF_038004905.1. Classification (NCBI taxonomy): domain Bacteria; kingdom Bacillati; phylum Bacillota; class Bacilli; order Caryophanales; family Bacillaceae; genus Psychrobacillus; species Psychrobacillus sp. FSL W7-1493. The sequence continues at coordinate 2,598,085 of NZ_JBBOSB010000001.1, forward strand.
CGTAATCTCTTCATCAAAGAGAGGAGTCAAGGCAGTTTCATTCACTTCCTGGAGTGTTGGTGCCATGATAAAAAACGTTAAGAATAAGGCTAAACCAACTAATACTTGGTTAGGTGGCATTTGTTGGGTTGCTAAAGCTGTACGAACGAAAGATAAAATAATTATAATTCTAGCAAAGGAAGTCATTAATATTAAAATACTCGGTGCCAAAGATAAAACCGTTAGTAAAAGCATTAATTTGATAGAAGTGGAGACATTTGACGGATCGCTGTCCGAGAAGAATTGGACGAAATCATTCATTGTTTTTGCGCTCCTTTGTCTTCCAATCCTTTAATACTTCACTACGGTCTCTTTTTATATCTTCTAACTTCTTTTGAAACGTTTCATTAAATGAAGGATTTTCGTTATTTTTTGCCTTTTGAGTCTTGTTTTTTGTTAGTTTATTCATTAACTCCATAACATAAGGAAGCGTTTGAGCAGTTCCAAGCTTATCCTCATATAGCTTTGTTAACTCTTCTATTTCTTGAGGATCTGTAATTTCTTTCAGTAAATTTATATTTTCTCCAATCCCTACTAAATAGAGAGAGTTGCCAATTTGCATTAACTGAATTGACTTGCCTTGACCAACCCCAACTCCTCCAAGATTATGGATGAGCTGGTTATGCTGGAAACTTCGGTTTCGTTTATTTAAGAAACGTAATAGTCCGTACAATAAAGCAATTACAAATAACAAGGCAAAAATCATTTTAATGTAATCCCAGGCTGTAATAGACACTCCACTTGAATCACCTTCTAGTGGAGTATTTTCTTCCTGGTCTAATTTTTTGTTTTCCTCGGGCTCTGCCTCTGGGGCAGTTCCCTTGTTTATACGTTCAAAATTCTCTTTAATACTTTCATTTGAATCTACAGATGCCTCAGTACCTAACGGAAAAGATATCAATAGAAAACATGCTATACAAATATTTAGGTAAAGCTTCCACATCATTTCTTACCCTATCGCTTTAGAGATTGCTTCAATTACTCGGTCAGCTTGGAATGGCTTTACGATAAAGTCTTTTGCCCCTGCTTGGATGGCATCTATAACCATAGCTTGTTGTCCCATTGCAGAACACATAATAATAGTTGCACTAGGATCTTTTTCTTTAATTTTCTTTAAAGCCTCGATACCGTCCATTTCAGGCATCGTGATATCCATCGTTACTAAATCTGGTTTAAGTTCAGCGTACTTTTCTACAGCTTGTAATCCATCAGCCGCTTCACCTACTACTTCAAAACCATTTTTTGATAAAATATCTTTAATCATCATGCGCATAAATGCAGCATCGTCCACTATTAAAATTCTTTTCGACATAATATGTCTCCTCCATTACTTATCGTAAATTATTAATTCGTTCCGCCTGGCTTAGAATATCTGTAATTCGAACACCAAAGTTCTCATCAATTACTACAACTTCCCCTTTGGCAATATGACGATTGTTTACAAGGATGTCTACAGGCTCTCCGGCTAATTTATCCAATTCTATGATAGAACCACTAGTAAGTTCCAAAATTTCCTTCACCGTTCTTCTAGTACGACCTAATTCTACTGTTACTTGAAGAGGAATATCAAGCAGTAAATTTAAATTTCTAGACTCATTAGGTGTAAGATTTGTTGCTTCAAAGCTAGCAAATTGAGCTTGTTGCACCTCTACAGGTGGTGTATTACTTTGTCTTGGTTGATGCTGCGGTGCTACTGGCTGTTGAACTGGTGGTACAACTGATTGTTGAACTGGTGGTGCTTCATAATAGTCTGGTACGGGAGCAGATACGTGGTTAGTTTCTACTCTTTCCTCATATATCGTTGCTGCTGCCTCTGGCTGAGCATCTTCTCCCCCTCCCAGAAGTGTCTTAACAAGGCTTAAACCAAATTCTAATGGTATAAGCTGCATAATATTAGAATCTATTAAGCTTCCTACTCGTAGTCTAAAAGATATTTTAATAAGTAAGTCATCATTAGGGATCGCTTCCTCCCCTTCCCCTTCGATCAGATTTAAAATATCTATGGAAGGTGGAGAGATATCTACCTTTTTATTGAATACAGTGGACATTGAAGTAGCTGCAGAGCCCATCATTTGGTTCATAGCCTCTTGTACGGCACTTAATTGAATTTCACTCATTTGAGGACTTGGGTCGATCCCGTCCCCACCTAACATCAAATCAGCAATGATTGCTGCGTCTGATTGCTTAATAACTAATAGGTTCATCCCTATTAATCCAGCTGTATATTGAACCTGTACAGCTACATAAGGGTGAGGAAATTCTTCTACTAATTTACTTCTATTAATCATGCTAATATGTGGAGTAGTAATATCCACTTTTTGACCTAATAAGGAAGATAGAGCAGTAGCAGAGCTTCCAAAAGATATATTACCAATTTCACCTAATGTGTCTATAGCAAAAGAATCTAAATAATCTTCAATATTCGTTTTTGAGCTTTCTTTTTCTTCCTTCACATTATCAACCGTTCCACGTAGGAGGGCTTCAATTTCTTCTTGGGAGAGCATATCATCACTCATCATCATCCTCTCCTCCTTTCAAAGTTTCAATTATTTGTACTGCCATTTTCTTTTTAAGCTTACCAGGTTGTGCTTTAAACTTTGGTATATCGCCTACTTTAATCGTAAGAGCATCTTCAACTTTTGCATTTAATTGAATCACATCACCCAACTGAAGATATAAAAGATCTTCCATCGTGATTTCAGTAGAACCTAATTCAGCCACGACTGGTATTTCTGCTGATTTAACACGCTTTTTAAGGACTGCTAATTGTTCTGGTGACACTTCTTTTTTATTCGTTTGCATCCAATAGCGCACAGATAGGTTAGGTACAATTGGTTCTAATACTACATGAGGAATACAAATATTAATCATTCCACTTGTTTCTCCAATAACCGTATTAAACGATATGACAACTACCGTCTCATTTGGCGAAATCATTTGTAGAAATTGCGGGTTTATCTCTAATTCCGTTAAGATTGGATCGATATCCGCTATATTACTCCAAGCTTCTCTTAAATTATCAAAGGATTTTTCAAAGAGATTAGTCATTATCTTTGTTTCTATTTCAGTTAAATTATCTACCTTTGTATGTGTCTGACCCTTCCCTCCCATTAACAGATCCAGCATGGAATATGCGATATTGGGATTTATCTCCATTAGAATGTTGCCTTCTAGAGGAGGAACCTCAAACACGTTAATGAGTGTCATATGAGGAACAGAGCGTATAAACTCTTCAAAAGGAATTTGGTCTACGGACACTACAGATATTTGAACATATGATCTTAACTGGGCAGAAAAAAATGTGGTTAAAAGACGTGCGAAATTTTCATGTATACGTGTCAAACTTCGTATTTGGTCTTTCGAGAAACGCAGAGCTCTCTTAAAATCATAAGTACGAATTTTCTTTGATTCCTGTTCGCTCTTCATTTCGTCCGCTGTCATTTCACCTGTCGAAAGGGCACTTAACAATGCATCTATTTCTGATTGAGATAATATATCTCCTGCCAATCTGCCCACCTCCATTCAAAAAAGTACTTTACTGAATAATATAAGAAGTAATATAAACCTGCTGTACTTCTCCTTCATTCATCAATTCATTTATTTTAGTTTTAAGCGAGGACTCTAAGGTTAGCTTTCCCTGCTTACCTTCTAAATCCTCTGGAGTCATTTCCGAAAGCTCGGTGATCAAAATATTCTTCACTTGGAAATCACGTTTTGTAAGTTCCTCTGCCGCTTTTGTACTATCCGTTTGAACTTTCATAGAAATCCGGATAAATTTGTCGCCTGCTAAATTAGTTGTAATTTCCTGAATGTCCACAGAAGACTCGACAATCTCATCAATAGTAGGTTCGTTAGCTTCTTCACCTTTATTGAATTGAAAATATAGTAAAATTGCAACCACACCTACCAAAGTAAGAGAAACTAAAATAATTAGCATCATTGTTAATAGCTTATTGTTATTCTTCATCCTGTTCACCTCTTAAATAAGGATTCGATAAAATATGTATTTCCTTGTAGAACTGAGCGATTTTTTCATACACATCTTCTCGTGATTCTAACGCCACATATTTATGACCGTTCGTTAGCGTTATCGTAGTATCTGGAAAAGATTCAATCGTCTCTATGTATAATGCATTTAACGAAAACTCTTTACCGTTTAAACGAGTTAAACTAATCATTTATTTAAGGGCCGGGCCATTCAAGGAACGGCCCACCCCTCCCTTACAATCAAACTATTAAACTGAATCTATTTCATATTTTTATTTTAAAGAATAATGTAGAATTGATTTTTGCTTCAGGCTGACGCTTTCCGCGGGGTGAGCGATAAGCCACCACCCATCGCTTGTGCGCGTGGTTGTGATGTCTTATCTGACTCCCTTATCCCGCTGGAGTCGCCGCCTTTCGCTCCAATCAATAACTAGAATATGTTCGTGTTTACTCTGTAAAATGTTATTTATGAAATGGACACTATTGAAGATTATCGTTTTAAGTTAACTAATTCCTCTAAGATTTGGTCTGAAGTTGTGATAATACGAGTATTAGCTTGGAATCCACGTTGTGCTACGATCATGTCTGTGAACTCTTCAGATAAATCAACGTTAGACATTTCTAGGAAGCCTGATTCGATTGACCCTACTCCATTTTGAGCGGCAAAACTGAACATAGGATCCCCTGAGTTACTTGAAGGTGTGTAATAGTTACTGCCCGATTTCTCTAAACCACCCGCGTTTGGAAATTTAGCAGTAATAAGTTTTCCCGCATACTGCAGTTCATTGAATGCATCAACAAAAGTTACAGTACCATCTTGAGATATTGACATACTTTTAGCGTTAGTAGGAATTCGAATGGGTCCTACTGTCCCTGTAAGTGTTCCATCTGGAGCGATGGAATAGTTAGGGGCTGTCCCTGGTACTGCTGGAGTTCCAGTTGTATCAGCATCCTCCATATTTTCACTAAATCCATAAACATACTTTCCTTCTCCATTAACTAAGTAACCATTTGCATCCATATAAAAATTTCCTGCACGAGTGTACTGAAAATTTTGTAATCCTGCTGCCGCTCCTCCAGGCACCGGAGTCGCATTCGTCTCTCCAACAATAAAGAATCCATCTCCAGACAATCCAAGGTCTAGTGTATTACCTGTTGATTGTAGAGAGCCACCAGTATGAATAGTGTCAATTGAAGCTAATTGAGACCCTAAACCTACTTGCTTTGCGTTGACTCCACCTCTATTTTCTGAAGCACCTGAAGCACCAGAAGTAGTCTGCGAAATCAAATCTTTAAAAACAGTACGACCTTTTTTAAATCCGTAAGTATTTACGTTAGAGATGTTGTTACCTATTACGTCTAATTTTGTTTGAAAGTTTTTAAGTCCTGAGATACCTGAGTACATTGAGCGAATCATTGATGAATTTCTCCCTTCGATTTGTGTGCTAGCTTCAATCAGTCCACTGCACATAGCATCCTTTATAGGTCCTGCTATCCTAGCACTATTGTGCCGTCTATATTGGTAAACAATTGATTGTTTGCTTCCTTGCGATCCATTGCAGTGATAACCGTGGCATTTTTTGCGCTTACGATTAAAGCTGCTTGTTCCATCAATACTAATGAGTCCTTGACGCCTTTGGAGCGCGCTTCTGATACTTTGTCACTTACAAGCTGCCACTGCGCATCTGAAATATGAATATTTCTTTCTAGTAATCGCTGATTGGCATGTTTGCTTACCTTTAATTCTGTTTTTACCGTGGCTTCATGTAAATGCTGTAAAAACGCCTGTTTGGGCGGTGTGACTTGCTTAGCTGTTATTGGTTGACGGATACCTGGCTGCAGGGAGACGCGGTTAATAGTAACTTGGTCCATTGCAAGTCTCCGTTCTATTTATTATTGAATAGAATTAATTTTATCTGCTGTTATCGTTGTACCACCGGAAAGATTAAATACAATCGCACCATCTTTTTTAGAGACGGATTCAACAACACCTGTAGTTTGTCCAGCTTCAGCAGTGTAACCAATGGTTTTTCCAATCATCATACTTGCCTCTACTAAACTATTAGAGCTTGCATTGCTTGATAATACTTCTGAGATATTGCCTGGTGTTATTTTCTTACCATCAGATAGAGTAAATTCTACACTACCATTTACGAATTTAACTCCAGCTATAGAGCCAGTTCCTTCATTCGTAATTGGCTTACCGTCTTCATCTTTTTTATCTGTCAGCTCGTGCCATTTCACTTGCTTACCAACAAAATTGCTGTATTCAATCATTTGGGTTTGTTCTTGTGCCTGGGCAAACTTTTCAAAGGCATTCGTTAAATTCGTCATTTGCTCTAAGGAAGAAAACTGTGCCATTTGAGCAATGAATTCGTTATCCTTCATTGGATTTGTAGGATCCTGATTTTGAAGTTGTGTCATCAATATTTTTAAAAATTCATCTTTTCCGAGCGTACTATTACCCGTTGTTTTAGTCGTTTTTTTAGATGACAGGTACATATTGCTTGTAATTGGTGTTAAATCAGCCATTTTTATACCTCTATTTCACTTAGGAATTCTTGGAACGTGGTTTGTGTATCTGAAACATCCGAGTCTTCTTCTTGCTCTTCATGCTGTCTATGCTGTTTAAAAGTAGAGTCTTGGAAGCCTTGGTTTTTCTCCTGTTTTGCTGCATCCTGCAAAGCCTGGGTAATTTCCAGCTTCTCAATTTGTATATTTTGGTTTGCCAGTCCTTGTCTTAATTGACCAGAATGCGTGTCAAGCAGCTCTTTACCTAAGGCAGTTGAAGCAAGCATTTTTGCAGTTAAGATTCCATCCTTTTGTATCAACTCAATGCGGATCGTTCCAAGCTGTTCGGGATATAGCTTAATCACTAATCTATTAGCTCCTGCTGCTTGTCCAAATTGTACCCGATTCATCACCTTTTGAAGCTCTTTTAGAAACTCCTCTGACTGAGCAGATTTTTGTGTAGGGAGAGTCATGGACACTGTTTCTACTTTTGTTTGTACAGTGGTTGTCTGACCTTGATTTACAGAAGTGGTCTCTTTACTTTCTGTTACTACTTCTGAACTCGTTCCTTTAGTTACTGATTGATTCATTACCACTTGTTGTATAAATGCTTTAGTTACGGGAGTAGTGTTTCTACCTTGTGTCATTGATAAATTTGTTAAGTTTTCCTTTAAAGTTTCCAACGTTTGTTTTAGATCAAAAAGTGTAGTTTCTTGTTTGAATGTCAAATCACTTTTGTTTCCTATAAGTTGGACCACCTTTAAAAGTTCTACTGTTTGTTTTGCTTCCACAGGACTAAGTAAAGGTTTTGGCTCTATTTGAGCTGCCAGTTGACCATTCAAGGATAAGATGATAGAGTCAACAAGCTTTTGAGGCTGTTCCATTACATTCGCTAGAATTTCCCAGACATCCTGTTTCTGATCTGGATGATTCTCCAAATCTTCAAGTTTGCTTAGCAGTTTATTTAACAATTGATGTAATTGTTTCGAATCTACTAGTAGTTCATCCGTTTGAAGTAAATTCTGAGCATCCTCTATGGATTCGACATCTAATAGAGAAAGTAAATCTTGGATAAGACTTTGTTCTGTATTCACAGGACTTTCCACATTTACAGATGGTACAGACTGACTGGAAAGAATTTGTCCAAATACATTCCCAAAGGCTTGACTGTTGCCTGTTGGTAACTCTGTTTTAAGTTGCACAGCTACAGGAGGTCTCATATTAACAATCGCTATGTTCATTTTTCTTTCACCTCCTCTCACATGCAAAACACGATTTACTGCTTAGTCATTAGCTCAGTATATTTAGCGGCATCCTGAGGAGACATCTTTTCATAAATTTTTGCAACTGTATCTGGTTTTAAACTGGCCAAAATTCTCATTGCCTCTGCGTCACTCATATTCGAGATAACGGGAGCTGCTGATTTTGCAGACATTTTTTCGAAGGTAGAAACTACCTCGGCATAATCTCTCTTTGATTGCTCATTTTGTCTCTTCAGTTCTTCAATTTCCTGCAAAAGGTTTTCCTGTTCTAACAACAGGGATTCTTGGGATTTCTCAGAGTTTTCTATTTCGTCATGTAGTTGATTAATTTGTACTTCTTTTTGCTGAATCTCTGCTTGCAGTGAAACAACTCGCTCTTCTAAGCGGATTGATTTTGTATTGTCATCCAATGGCTTATCCTCACCAAATGATGTAAATTCTTTAGCTTTTTCAAATACATTAATATTTGTTATTTGGGCAAAAGTTAAAAGGAGAGCCAAAGCAAAGAGAAGCGGTATAATAAACAAATATAATATTTTCTTGCCTAAGCCGATTTTTCTTGGCTCGTTGTTCATCGTATGAAGGCTTTTCTTTTGATTATTCTTTTGTGCCATACTTTACTCACCTAATCTCTTTGTTTTGAAACTTTAAGGAAGAAATCTCATCTAAAACAATTGCTTCTAAGCGATACTGTTCTTGTTGAAAACTTTCAAAATCCTTTTCTTTCATTTTTTCGAACTTCCGAACCTCTAAGCTTTTTTCCAACAGTCTTTCCTCATACCAGTTCATCTTGGACCTAGCCTGTATAACCTCTTTTTGTACAACTTCAATTCTTTTTTGTAGGCTCTCTAGAAAATTAGAATAATGATGTATTCCATCAATACTTAATCCATTGGACAGCAAATCGTTTTGAGTGTCTAGAGTAGACTCTCTTTTTTTCAAAAGATTGTATAGTTCCGTAGCAACCTGTTCAAAGGCATTAACTGATTCTTTGTATGCTATTTCTGTTTCTGACTTTTCCTGTTCACGAACCGTAAGCACCTTAGCAAATTTATATTGATAAGCAACCATCTTAAGCTCCTCCGCCTGATAACATCACTAATTCATGTACACTAGTGTCCAAAGAAACTTTATCCAAATATCCTTGCTTTAAAAAAGCAGTAATTAAAGGTTCATATTGAATGGCCTCATCAATCTCTTTGGAAGTTCCTCGCTTGTATGCCCCTATATTGATCAAATCCTCTGATTTATTGTAAGTAAAGTAAAGCTCACGCAGCCTTTCAGCAGCCTTTACATGCTGTTCATCTGAAATATGGTTCATTAGACGACTTATACTTTTTAACACATTGATAGCAGGAAACTGCCCTTTGTTGGCTAGCGCCCTATCAAGCACGATATGACCGTCAAGTATTCCACGGACTGTATCAGCAATAGGCTCATTCATATCATCTCCATCTACGAGGACCGTATAGAACGCTGTAATACTTCCATTTTCATTTGTGCCCGTTCTTTCTAACAGCTTAGGTAAAATAGAAAATACGGAGGGAGTATATCCTCTTGTAGCTGGTGGTTCACCAACTGCTAATCCTATCTCCCGTTGAGCCATCGCTACTCGGGTAACCGAATCCATCATTAGCATGACATTTAAGCCTTTGTCTCGAAAATACTCCGCAATAGCAGTCGCAGTAAATGCTCCCTTAATACGCATAAGAGCTGGCTGGTCAGAAGTAGCAGCTACCACGATTGACCTTTCCAATCCTTCTTTGCCAAGATCACGTTCAATAAACTCTCGAACCTCTCTGCCACGTTCTCCAATAAGGGCAATTACGTTTAAATCAGCATTCGTATTTCTTGCAATCATTCCTAACAGGGTACTTTTACCTACACCTGAACCAGCAAAAATACCAACCCTTTGTCCCTTTCCGACTGTAAGCATACCATCAATCGCCTTCACACCCACCTCAATTTGCTCATGAATAGGTGGTCTAGTTAAAGGATTTGGAGGATCTTGTTCGGTACCAACTGTACTCAAGCCTTTCGGTAATACCGTTCCATCAATTGGATTTCCCATGGAATCAAGTACTTTCCCAATTAACTCAGGACCTACTTTTATTTCTAAAGGACTGTTTGTTCCCTCTACTAAACACCCTGTGGAAATTTCACGTATATTTGTATAAGGCATTAGGACGACAGTTTCTTCTTTAAAGCCTACTACTTCAGCAAGAATGACAGATGGACCATTTTTAGCAGAATTAATATGGATTTTGCATACATCTCCAATAGAGCTCTCGGGGCCTTGCGACTCAATCATTAATCCAACTACACGATTTACACGGCCGTACTTTTTAAAAGTAGAGACATTTGGTATTTGTTGGATTAAATCGATTGCTTTCATTACTCTCACTCCATGCTTTCAAGAATATCAACTAGCTTACGTCTTAATTCTTTTACTTGTTCGTCAATACTTACAACAATTCGACCACGATTTGTTTCAATATAACAATCTGTATCATTCATTTCTTCGTCCACGAAAATCATAAATGGCACGTCTATCGGGAAGATAGAAGCAAGCTCTTCTCGATTTTTAGATACTAGATTGAAATAATACGGGGATACATATATTTTTATTTCTTTCATTTCACGAGCTTCTTTTAAGCCCCTTTGAACAATAGACAAAAACAAATCATGATCTTCCTCTAATTTAACCCCAATAATGCGCTCTGCATTTCGAATACTCAATTCAAGAATTACTTGCTCTTGTTGCTGTAAATAGGCAGCAGCATTTTCATATGCTGTTTGCATCGCTTCGTTGGCTGTTTTTAGTGAACTTTGCATGTCAGCCAATGCTTTTTGCCTACCTTCTTCTAGACCTTGTGCAAACCCTTCTTCATAAGCACTTTGTTGATAGCTAAGTTTCTGGTTATTCCATTCATTTAGATCCTGTTGAATTTGTTGCCGAGTATTTTCCACTTCTAATTGCAACTGCTTTTGTTTAGTTGTTATTTCTTGGTTGACCTCATCCAACATTTTGCTGCGCTCTATATTGAAGCTTTCCTTTATAGCGATCGGTGTTCCATCACTTGTCTCTTCTACATTAAGATTTCTTATATGAATCGGACGGAATTTTTCAGCATTACCATCCATTTGTACGTTTCGGAAAATTTTAGACAATAATGTCATCTCCTCCACCACGGGCAATGATAATTTCACCTGCGTCTTCTAAACGTCTAATAACCGATACAATTCTACTTTGGGCCTCTTCTACGTCGCGTAGTCGGACAGGTCCCATGATTTCCATTTCTTCTTTAAACGTTTCTGCCATACGAGTAGACATATTACGGAAGAGTATATCCTTCACTTCTTCACTTGAAACCTTCATAGAAAGAATAAGATCTTCATTTTCACAATCACGTATAACTCTTTGAATAGAACGGTTGTCCAACGTAACGATATCTTCGAATACAAACATTCTCTTTTTAATCTCTTCTGCAAGCTCTGGATCTTGAATCTCTAGAGCATCCAAAATGGTTTTTTCAGTAGTTCGATCAACACCATTTAGTACTTCTACAACTGCATCTACACCGCCAGTTTCTGTAAAGTCCTGAGTTACCGTAGAGGAAAGTTTTCTCTCAAGCACTGATTCAATTTCACTAATCACTTCCGGTGAAGTAGAATCCATTGTTGCAATCCTTCTAGCGATATCTGCTTGTACTTCCTGAGGCAGGGAAGATAAAATAATCCCCGCCTGCTGTGGTTCAAGATAAGATAAGATTAAAGCAATCGTTTGAGGATGTTCATTTTGTATAAAGTTAAACAGCTGCGTTGGCTCTGCTCTTCTAGCAAAATCAAAAGGACGAACTTGTAAGGAGGACGTCAATCGGTTGATAATTGCTTGAGCATGCTCACTACCAAGTGCCTTTTCAAGAACTGTCCTTGCGTAGCCAATACCACCTTGTGATATATAATCCTGTGCTAGGGCAATATGATGAAATTCCTCTATAATACCTTCTTTTATTTCTGGTTCTACTTTTTTCACTCCAGAAATTTCTAGAGTTAATCGCTCAATTTCTTCTTCATTTAAATGCTTATAAATGGAAGCAGACACTTCTGGTCCTAGAGAAATTAATAGGAGCGCGGCTTTTTGCTTACCTGTTAATTCTTTTTCTTTCTCTTTTTTACTCATAGCCGTCCCTCCTTAATCCTCTGCTATCCAAGTACGTAATAACTTTGCAAATTCCTCTGGCTTGTCTTTTGCCATTTTTTCTAGCTGCTTACGTCTTAAAGTAGATTCTGTTTCTTTTTCATTATTAATATCATCAACTTTTGGTATCTCTCTTGCCTCTTCAACAATTAGTAATTCTTCCTCTTCATCACTTCTTCTTGAACGAAGTAAACTAATGACTAGAAGAATAATGGAGACTAATAATATTCCACCAATTACATATATCCACCAAGGGATTGTTGGAGAAGATACTTCAGCAACCGAGGTTTTCCCTCTCAGCTCTTGAACCGAAACTACAATCTTGTCTTCGACTTGTTCCTCTGTTAGTTCTCCTACGCCCTTGTCGATAGAAGTTCTTACAATCGTAGCAAGCATCTGTTCGATGTCTCCTCGTATATCGTCCGGTAAGGATGCAACATCTTCTGCATCTGGTGGTTCAACCATTACTTGTATACCTATGTCTCTAATTTTATATGGGCTTTCGACAATTTCTTTTCTGATACGATTTACTTCATTGTTTATTGTATCTTCCGATCTTTCGTAATCTCCATTAGCAGTAGTTCCTTCGACATAGTTAGTGAAGTTATCAGTAGCATCCTCTCCTTGAGGAGTACCACCAGCTACGGGGTTGTTACCCGTAAACGTTTCAGAAATACGCTGAGCACTAATTTCAATTCCAGCCATATTTTCTACATCGACTGGTTCTACGAGATTTTCTTCTCGATTTTCTTGTTTAAAATCGATATCTGTAGTAATCGAGACTACTACTTTATCTTGTCCCATTAGAGTTCCAAGCATTGTTTGCACTTGACGTTGTAAATCTCTTTCAATCGTTTTCTTTAACGTCATTTGATCCGTCACCGATGTTCCATTAGATCCCTTTGCCTGCTGTAGGTCAAAATATTCTAGGAATTGGTTTCTAATCACGATATCTTCTGTAGACAAGTTCGGTATAGATTTAGATACTAAATTATATAGCGAAGCTATTTGTGTTTCTGAAAATTGATAGCCTGGTTCTGTATTTAGCACAATAGAAGCGCTTGCTCCCTCGTTGCTTTGAGATAAAAATACACCCTCTTCAGGTAAGGTAATCATTACCTTCGCTTCCTTAACACCTTCTACACTTTTAATCAAATTTGCAAGCTCAGTTTGAGTGGTAGCTAGCTTTAATACATTAAACTCGTTATCAGTCATCCCAAATCCTGCATTTTGAGAGAAGAAGCTATAATCGATCATACCTGATTGAGGAAATCCTTCAGCCGCCATTTGGACTAATAAAGTATCCTTCTGTTCCGATGGCACTAATATAGAAGTACCGCCAGCTGCTATTTCATTTGGTATACCTTTAGAATCTAAATTTTCTTTTATTCGCCCTACTTCAGAAGGGGCTACCTCAGAATATAATGGAGTCATATCCGTCTTCGTCAAGAAAAAGGTTAGGATAGCTGCAATAATAATTACACCTAAGAATCCTCCGATAATCGTACCTTTTTGACCTTTAGAACGACTCTTCCAAAACGTTGTTATATCACTTTTAATTTTAGTTATACGCTCTTTCATCTTTATCCTCCGGTTATGGTGAATATTTTAGCTCGATATATTACAATAACCGAGGACTAAACCTGCATACGCATGATTTCTTGGTATGCTTCTACAACTTTATTACGTACTTCTAATGTTGCATTTAATGCGATACTTGCCTTCTGTGATGCAATCATAACTTCGTGAAGTTCTATATTCCCACCACTGATTAGTTTGTTTGTCGCTACATCTGAAGCCTTCTGCGAGTCATTCACCGAATTGATAGCACTTTGAAGGTATTCACCAAAGTTTTCTTGGGCTTGAGCTGGACTTAACTTATTGGTAGCTACAGGTGCGTTTACCGGTGCTACATTAAACATAGATACTGATTCAATAGCCATAAAGCGTTAAACCTTCTTTCTATTTTCCTATTTCAAGTGCCTTTGAAAGCATTGCCTTATTTGCATTAAAGACAGTGACGTTCGCCTCGTATGATCGCGTAGCGGAGATAAGATCAACCATTTCTCTTAAAGGGTCAACATTAGGCATTGCCACATAGCCTTCTTCGTTTGCATCAATATGTGTAGGATCATATACAAGTTTAAAGGGTGTTTCTGCATCCTCTTTAACTCCCGAGACCTTTACCCCATTTCCTACCCCACTTTTACTAGAATTTCCTCTTGCTACATTTAAAATGCTAGAAAAAGAGCCTTCTATTGGTTGTAGAGTTACCGTTTTCCTTCTATATGCCTGCCATTCCCCATCGACCAATTTCGCTCGTGTCGTTTCAGCATTGGCCATATTAGAAGAAATAACATCCATTCGTAAGCGTTGAGCAGTAAGTGCAGATGCTGTAGTGTTCATCCCATGAAATATAGACACTTATCAGCCGCCTCCTTTAATAACTGTTTGTAGAGAATTTAACTTACCGCTAACCCGATCGACTAAAGCATTATAGTATAGTTGGTTTGTCGCTAGATTAGCCTGTTCCTTATCCATGTCTACCCCATTGCCATTGCTGCTATATCTTAGATTGGAATAGTCAAATGCTCCGTGTGAACTTTGACTGGCTTTAAAGTCAAGATGTCTCTCTTCTGTGCGGTAGGCTGAAATGGAAGTCTTTTTAGCATTTTCTAAGAAATCGTTAAAGTTAACACTTTTTGCTTTGTAATTCGGTGTGTCAACATTCGCTATATTTTGCGCTATAGTCTTTTGTTTCATAGATGCAAAATTCAAACCTCGTTCTAAACTCTCAATAGTACCGTTAAAAATTCCCATTTTTTTACCCCCCTTAACTATTTTTTATGAGTCATTTTTATTAATTTTCTATTAAAAACACAATAATATAATTGTAAAGAAAATGTTTCACAGTGTCTATTCTATTTCTTGCATTTTTGTAGGACTTTTATCCTTTTTTTATAAAAATTCGACAATATAATTGTCACATTTGGAGATAATTGACGATTTTTGGAAAAACTTTTTTTAGTTTAGAACTATTATAAATATAAACAAAAAAAAGCCTACTCTAGAAATTTCTAGAGTAGGCTCCATTTATTGGATTATTATCGCATTTTAAGTTGTGCAAGTTCTGCTAAAAATTTATCATTTAGAACTTTTATATAAGTTCCTTTCATACCAAGAGATCTTGATTCGATAACTCCAGCACTTTCCAGTTTACGAAGAGCGTTAACAATAACAGAACGAGTGATTCCTACACGGTCAGCAATTTTAGATGCTACTAAAAGTCCTTCGTTTCCATCTAATTCTTCAAAGATGTGCTCAATAGCTTCTAATTCACTATATGATAATGAGTTAATAGCCATTTGTACCACTGCTTTGCTTCTAGCTTCTTCTTCAATTTCTTCTGACTTTTCACGTAGGATTTCCATACCAACTACAGTAGCACCATACTCACCTAAGATTAAATCATCGTTTTGGAACTCATCTTTAAGACGTCCTAGAATAAGTGTACCCAGACGTTCACCACCACCAATAATAGGAACAATTGTAGTTAAACCATCTTTAAACAATTCTCTATTTTCCTCAGGGAATACAGAGTGTTCACTATATACATCTAAATTAGATGACGTTTCACTAACGTGGAAAAGATTTTTTGTATATTCCTCAGGGAATTGACGCTCTTCCATCATTTTAATGATACGATCATTTTCGATTTGTTGGTGTACTTCGTGCCCTAATAGCTTTCCTTTTCTGCTAACGATAAATGCGTTACATTCTATTACATCACTTAATGTTGCAGCCATTTCTTTAAAGTTAACTGGTTTCCCAGCAGATGCCTGTAACATCGAGTTAATTTTGCGTGTTTTGTCTAATAAATTCATTTAAATAAAGCCTCCATTGTAATTTTCCTATTTATTTTAATATTCTAAAGGTTTTTAATTGTTTTTGAAAGTAATAAGAATCGGATTTTAAAGTATAAATTGTGATAAATCTTTGTTTTTCACAATATTGTCAAGTTTAGAGTCAATATAAGCAGGAGTGATCTGTATTTGAGCAGGTGAAATATCTGAAGCCTCGTAAGATAGGTCTTCTAAAATTTTCTCCAAAATCGTGTGAAGACGTCTTGCTCCGATATTATCGGTTTCTTGGTTTACCTGATATGCTATATCCCCAATTCTTTCAATTGCCTCATCTGAAAAAGAAATAGTTACTTCTTCAGTTAATAACAAAGCCTCATATTGCTTTATTAGCGACTGATGAGGTTCCTTTAGAATTCGGACAAAGTCTTCCTTCGTAAGCTTCTCAAGCTCTACACGAATTGGAAAGCGTCCTTGAAGTTCAGGGATTAAATCAGAAGGCTTAGACATATGGAAAGCACCAGCAGCAATAAACAGTATATAATCTGTTTTTACTGCTCCATATTTTGTCGTAACTGTTGAACCTTCTACAATTGGTAATATATCTCTTTGCACCCCTTCACGAGATACATCAGCAGAAGAGCTTCCACCATTTTTGCTAGCGATTTTATCCATTTCATCTATAAAAATAATACCTGTTTGCTCCGTCTTTTCAATGGCAATTTGTGACAACTCATCGTTATCAATTAATTTACCCGCTTCTTCTTGAATTAATACTTTTCTAGCGTCTCTTACTTTCATTTTTCTTTTTTTCTTTTTCTTAGGCATTAAGTTAGAAAGAGCATCCTGCATATTCATGCCCATGCTTTCCATTCCTCCACCTTGTAAAGCGTCGAATAAAGATGGTGACTGTTCTGTTACTTCTACCGTTACTATTTCATCCTCTAACTTGCCATCTCTTAAATCTTCGGCAATTTGAGAACGTTTTATACGTACATCTGTATCCTCGGTGTCTGATGAATCATCTTCAGGCTTCCCACCAAATAAAGCTTCAAAGGGATTTTGTCCCGCATTCTTCTTTTTAAGAGAAGGTACAAGAAGCTTTACAATAGCATCATTAGCTAAACGTATAGCCTGATCCTTACCTTCTTCCATTTTTTCTTCTCTTACAATACGAATAGCAGCCTCTACTAAGTCTCTAACCATAGATTCTACGTCTCTACCTACATACCCTACTTCTGTAAATTTAGTCGCTTCTACCTTTACGAAAGGGGCTTTTGTTAGCTTGGCAATCCTTCTCGCAATTTCAGTTTTCCCTACACCTGTAGGTCCAATCATCAAAATATTTTTCGGGATCACTTCTGCTTTCATTTCTTCGTTTAACATTTGTCTTCTATAACGATTGCGTAAAGCAACTGCTACAGCCTTCTTTGCTGTTTCTTGGCCTACAATATATTTATTTAAGTGCTCTGTTATTTGTTTAGGGGTTAAGTTAGTTTCCTTCATGTTCACCTAATACCTCCACAATTATTTGATGGTTTGTAAACACACAAATGTCTGCAGCTGTGTTCAAAGCAGCCTCTGCAATTTCCTTTGCGTTCAACTTGTCTCCAGCATATTGCTTTAATGCTCTACCTGCTGCTAATGCATAGTTACCACCTGAGCCTATTGCCAAAACACCGTCATCGGGTTCTATAACCTCTCCGGTACCAGAGACAAGCAACAAGTGCTTTTTATCCATTACTAAAAGCATCGCTTCTAATTGGCGTAGCATTTTATCCCCACGCCATTGTTTAGCTAACTCGACTGCAGCTCGTTGAAGATTACCATTGTACTCTAACAATTTTCCTTCAAACATCTCGAAAAGCGTAAAAGCATCTGCAACAGAACCTGCAAAACCAGCTATAACCTGACCATTAAATAATCTTCTAACTTTTTTTGCTGTATGCTTCATTACCACTTGATTTCCTAAAGTAACTTGACCATCGCCTGCCATTGCATAGCTTCCATTATGACTAACTGCAAATATAGTAGTTGCATGAATTGAACCCATTGTATGACCTCCTGTAGTTACGCCCTTGGGTGGGCATTCATATAAGTTTTTCTTAAATGCTCTTTCGTTACGTGAGTATAAACCTGAGTCGAGGAGAGATGAGCGTGCCCTAGCAGCTCTTGGACACTTCTTAAATCAGCACCATTGTTAAGTAGGTGAGTAGCAAATGTATGGCGAAGCATATGGGGATATATAGTTGTATGCATAGAAGCTTTTTTAATCATACTATTCAAGATATAACGCACCCCATCAGTAGTAAGATGCTCACCTCGATTGTTCACAAATAAGTATGGATGAGAAGTCTTTTTCATCAGCTTAGGTCGGCTAGTATGCATATACTCTTCAACTGCAGCAAGTGCATAGTCTCCCACTGGTATGTATCTCTCTTTTCTTCCTTTACCCATAACCCGCACTACACCATAACTACTATCTATATGACTGTTTTCAATGGAAATAAGTTCGCTCACACGCATCCCAGTTGCATATAATAATTCAAGTATGGCAATATTTCGAACAGACAATAGATCTGTCCCTTTATTTTTCTCGAATAACTTTTCCATTTCCTCTTCATAGAAAAATTGTGGTAATCTCGTTTCTTTTTTCGGATGATACAAAGATTGAAAAGCATCGTCTCGAATACTATATTCCTTGTTTAAAAATTTGTAATAAGATCGGATTGACGAGATTTTCCTAGAAATAGACGTTCTTGCTAAATTTTCATCATACAACTTAGTAATATACAACCGAGCATGAATATATTCAACGTCATTTAATTCTTGGACACCCTCCGCCTCTATAAACTTTAAAAATTGAATAATATCTTTTTCGTACTCTCGAACTGTTAGATTAGAATAATTTTTTTCTAATTGTATATGTGCAATAAAAGAATGAAGTTCCTCTTTACCAATCACAAGTAACCACTCCAATTCATCTATTGTAAAAGCCTCTAAAAGTATACAACTTTTTAGAGGCTTTTAGCAATTATATCGATGTACTTTTCATAAAATTTTGAATTGTTGTTAGTGCTCGATTAGCCATCTGCTCTGTGCGTACTTTCTTATCTCTTACTTTAGGTTGTAGCTCTGGGAACAAGCCAAAGTTAATATTCATTGGCTGGAAATTTTTCGGGTTGGCTTCTGTTATATAACGGGCCATGCTCCCTAGAGCCGTCTCGGCTGGGAATACAACTAGTTCTTCACCTTTTGCCAATTTTGCAGCGTTTATGCCAGCTAATAACCCACTTCCGGCTGATTCAACATAGCCTTCAACACCTGTCATTTGACCAGCAAAAAAGATTTGTTCGTTAGCTTTTAGCTGATATGTTGGCTTTAAAACATATGGCGAATTAATGAACGTATTGCGATGCATTACTCCATATCTTACTATCTCCACATTTTCTAATCCAGGAATTAGCTTTAGTACTTCTTTTTGCGGACCCCATTTTAGATGTGTTTGAAACCCTACGATATTGTAAAGAGTACCGGCAGCATCATCTTGTCTTAGTTGAACTACAGCATATGGTCTTTTTCCTGTCTTAGGATCTTCTAGGCCTACCGGCTTCATAGGACCAAATAGCAACGTCTTTCTGCCTCTTGCAGCCATGACCTCTACTGGCATACAGCCTTCAAAATAAATTTCCTTTTCGAATTCCTTTAATGGTACAACCTCTGCCTCAATAAGAGCATCATAGAAGCGATTAAACTCTTCCTCAGTCATTGGACAGTTTAAATAAGCCGCTTCCCCTTTGTCATACCTAGATTTCAAGTATACTTTGTCCATATCGATACTATCTTTTTCAACGATAGGTGCAGCTGCATCATAGAAGTAAAGGTAATCTTGACCAGTAACCTCTTTTACCTTCTCGGCTAGAGCTGGGGATGTTAAAGGACCTGTTGCAATCACTGTAATACCTTCTGGAATTTCTGTAACTTCTTCATTTACAATCTCAATTAGTGGGTGGTTTTTAATAGAATCAGTAACTCTACCTGCAAAATCATGTCTGTCTACGGCAAGCGCACCGCCTGCAGGAACACTACTATTGTCCGCTGAGGAGATGATTAGAGAATCCAACATACGCATTTCCTCTTTAATAACCCCAACAGCATTAGTTAAGTTGTTTGCTCTAAGAGAGTTAGAGCAAACAAGCTCAGCAAATTTATCTGTATGGTGAGCTGGAGTCTGTTTAACAGGTCGCATTTCAAAGAGACGTACTTTAACTCCTCTGCTAGCTATTTGCCAAGCAGCCTCACTTCCAGCTAAACCTGCTCCAATAACGTTTACTATTTCAGTCATGTCGTATCCTTCTTTCTAGCTTTGCGGATCTTCCTTATAATCACACGCAACACATTGTATTTGTATTCCTTTTTTCAACTTCTTCTCTACTAGCATTTCATTACATTTTGGACACTGTCTACTAATTGGCTTATCCCAAGAAAGAAACTCACATGTAGGATACTGATTGCAGCCATAGAATAAGCGTTTTGTTTTACTTTTACGCTCAACAATTTGCCCTTCCTCACATGATGGACATTTCACGCCAATTTCTTTAACAATCGCTTTTGTATTTCTACAGTCTGGGAAATTACTACATGCCATGAATTTTCCGTAGCGACCAAGCTTGTACACCATCGGAGAACCGCATTCTTCACAATCCTCACCGGTAGGTTCATCTTTTATTACGATTTTTTCCATCTCTGCTTCAGCATGTTCCAAGTGTTTTTCAAACTCTACATAGAAAGCATCAATTATTTTCTTCCACTCGACTTGACCTTCTTCTACACTATCCAAATCTCGTTCCATTTGAGCAGTAAACTCAATATCTACTATTTTAGGGAAGAATTCTGATACAAGCTGATGGATAATTGTTCCTAACTCAGTTGGTACAAACCTCTTCGTTTCTAGAGCAACATAGCCTCTTTTTTGAATTGTATCTAAAGTTGGAGCATATGTAGATGGTCTACCTATGCCTAGTTCCTCTAAGGTTTTAACAAGTCTCGCCTCTGAGTAACGTGGTGGTGGCTGTGTGAAATGTTGCTTAGGCTCTATCTCTGTAGCGCTTACTTTATCTCCTACTTCCATTGCAGGCAACAATTTATCTTTGTCATCTGTTTGGTCGTCTGAGCCTTCTACGTAGACCTTCATAAAACCAGCAAATTTCACTTGAGAACCATTAGCTCTAAAAATGACTTCACCATTTTTCAAATCTACTGCAACTGTATCCAAAGTTGCTGGAGCCATTTGACTTGCAACGAATCTTTCCCATATAAGTTTATATAAACGGAAAAGATCTCGAGATAATATTGCCTTTAACGAATCAGGTGTTCTTAGTATGTTTGTAGGTCGAACAGCTTCATGAGCATCTTGGGCTTTTTTATCTTGTTTCTCCGCTTTCTTAGTCGAAAGAAACTCTGATCCATATTCACTCTTTATAAATTCAGCAGCGTCTGCTTTAGCTGTATCCGAAATTCTAGTAGAATCCGTACGCATATAAGTTATAAGACCAACAGTACCTTCTTTTTTACCAAGGTCAATTCCTTCGTAAAGCTGTTGAGCAAGCATCATTGTTTTTCTAGCTCTAAAGTTTAATTTTCTAGCTGCCTCTTGCTGTAGTGAGGAGGTAGTGAAAGAAGGCGCAGGATTGCGCTTTCTTTCTTTTTTAGTAACATTAGTTACATCAAACTTTTTGCCCTTCATGAGATTTAATACAGCTTTAACCTCATCTTCATTGGTAAGCTTTGCTTTTTCTTTTTCTTTGCCAAAGTAAAGAGCTTCGAATGCTTTTTTACCTTTTTCAAATTTACCCTCGATAGACCAATATTCCTCTGGGATAAATTTTTCAATTTCTCGTTCACGATCAATTATTAGTCGCAAAGCAACGGATTGTACACGACCTGCTGAAAGACCTTTTTTAACTTTCTTCCATAGAATAGGACTGATATTATATCCTACTAGACGATCTAGAACTCGTCTTGCCTGTTGAGCATCTACTAAATCCTTATCAAGCGGTCTAGGATGCTTAAATGATTCTAGTATAGCATCTTTTGTTATTTCGTTAAATACAACACGACAGTCTGACTCTAAATCTACGTTTAGAGATTTTGCTAAATGCCAGGCGATTGCTTCCCCTTCTCTGTCGGGGTCAGCCGCGAGATAAACTTTCTTTGCTTTTTTGGCCGCATTTTTTAGATCCTGAAGGACTGGCCCTTTACCACGTATTGTAATATATTTTGGCTCGTAATTATTTTCTACATCGACACCCATTTGACTCTTTGGTAAATCTATAACATGTCCTATCGATGCTTTTACTTTATATTTCTTTCCTAAATATCGCTCAATCGTTTTTGCCTTCGCTGGCGATTCTACTATAACTAAATAATCCGACATAGATGTGCCTCCTTATAGAAGGTAACTCGCTTCAATCTGCAAAACAAATACCTGTTGCAAAATGTATAACAGTTTCTTAATAATTGCAAGACTTTTCATTTTTAAATTTTAAAATTTAGGGTTTTTATATTAATTCTTCAATAATTTGATTGCCGTCCCAAATAGGCTTAGCCCCTTCTAGAATCAAGTGATGCGGACCTTCAGATAGGTCTGAATGAATAGATCCTGGAACTGCAAAAATTTCTTTTCCATTTTCTAAGGCATGCTCCATTGTAGAAACTGTACCACTCTTCTTATGTGCCTCTGTAATAACGACACCTAACGACAAACCACTTATAATCCGGTTTCTCATGGGGAAATTCCACTTTTTTGGAGTAATATAGGGAGGATATTCAGTTACTAGTAGGTGGCTCTTCGACATAAAATTCGCTAAATCCTCATTTTCTTTAGGATAAATATTAGAAAAACCTGTGCCCAATACTCCAATAGTTTTTCCGCCCATTTCTATTGTTTTTCTATGGGCCAGCGTGTCCGCACCTCTCGCAAGCCCACTGACAATAACATAATTTTGTTGAATTAGAGGGGGTAGTATTTTTTCTATACTTTTTTCTGAATAGGAAGTTGCCTTTCTAGAACCAATTATAGCAATCTTTTTAATGTTAGCTAGTAAGCTTACATCTCCTTTAGTATATAAAATCACTGGAGGATCATATAATTTCAAAAGACTTTCTGGGTAACAATTATCATTATAAGCGATTGGGAAAATATTATGTTTCTCATAGGTTTCAAGTAGAGGGTGATAAACTAACTCTTTATACATATTTTTCAAGTGAATAGCTCTTTCAATAGGAATATTACACAATTTAGCAAGAAGGGTTGGTTGGATGTTTTCTAGTTGGGATAGGTAGGGATCTATTTTTAGAAGTGGAATTACTTTAGGGAGAGGTACAGGAAATACATAATGTAGAGCGAGTAATCTTCTTTGGAAAGTTTGTTCTATCATCAATTAACCCCTTTTATGAAATTTTTTATACGAAAAGTATGTGCATGTGTATGCCCTAACAGGTAAGTGGGTAATGATTAGTTTATAAAAAGTACGACCCATCATTCGATGAGCCGCACTTTTTTAATTAATGTGTTTTACAAGCGTCGTAAATTCCTGCTTCTTTAATAGCTTCGATTAACGTTTCGCCAATTACAGATGGAGTAGCAGCTACTTTCATACCAGCAGCTTCCATTGCTTTAATTTTTCCTTCTGCCGTACCTTGGCCACCAGAGATAATTGCTCCAGCATGACCCATACGTTTTCCAGGAGGTGCAGTTTGACCACCGATAAATCCTACTACTGGTTTCTTCATGTTAGCTTTGATCCATTCAGCAGCTTCTTCTTCAGCAGTACCACCGATTTCTCCGATCATTACTACAGCATAAGTATCTTCATCTTCGTTAAATTCTTTTAAGACGTCGATAAAGTTTGTACCATTTACAGGGTCCCCACCAATACCTACAGCAGTCGTTTGACCGATGCCTGCTTGAGTCAATTGATGAACCGCCTCATATGTTAACGTACCAGAACGTGAAACTACGCCTACATGTCCTTTTGTATGGATATATCCAGGCATGATTCCAATTTTACACTCATCAGCTGTAATAACACCTGGGCAGTTAGGTCCCACTAAACGTGTTTTCTTGCCTTCCATATAGCGCTTAACTTTTACCATATCCAATACAGGAATATGCTCAGTAATACAAATAGCCATATCTAGCTCAGCGTCAACAGCTTCCATAATTGCATCAGCAGCAAATGGAGCAGGTACGTAGATTACAGAAACATTAGCTCCCGTAGCTTTTACAGCATCAGCTACTGTATTGAATACAGGTACGCCTTCTACTTCTGTTCCACCCTTACCAGGAGTAACCCCAGCAACGATTTTAGTACCGTATTCTAGCATTTGTTTTGTATGGAAAAGAGCAGTTGAGCCCGTAATTCCTTGAACAATTACTTTAGTATCTTTATTAATATATACGCTCATTTTATGTCCCTGCCTTTCTTATCCTACAAGATTAACGATTTTTTGAGCACCGTCTGCCATTGAATCTGCTGCAACAATATTGATGCCTGATTCATTTAATAATTTTTTACCTAAGTCTACGTTTGTACCCTCTAAGCGAACAACTAATGGCACTTGAAGTCCAACTTCTTTTGCAGCAATGATAACACCTTCTGCAATTACGTCACATTTCATGATACCGCCAAAGATATTAACAAAAATACCTTTTACATTTTTGTCAGCTAAGATAATTTTGAATGCTTCTGTAACCTTTTCAGCTGTAGCACCGCCCCCAACGTCCAGGAAGTTAGCGGGTGAGCCGCCGTAGTAGCTAATTGTATCCATTGTTGCCATAGCTAGACCTGCTCCATTAACCATACATCCGATGTTTCCATCTAATGAAATATAACTTAAGTCATATTTAGATGCTTCGATTTCCTTCGCATCTTCTTCATCATAGTCACGTAACTCTAAGATATCCTTGTGTTTGTATAAAGCATTACTATCAAAGTTAAACTTAGCGTCTAATGCTAATACATTGTCATCTTCAGTTACAACTAATGGATTGATTTCAACGATAGAAGCATCTTTTTCATTGTAAACTTGGTAAAGACCAAGCATAAATTTAGCTGCTTTATTTACAAGTTTCGCTGGAATATTCATATTGAATGCCATTCTACGAGCTTGGAATCCAGTTAATCCTACTACAGGATCGATTTCTTCATAGAATAATTTTTCCGGAGAATTTGCCGCTACTTCCTCGATATCCATTCCGCCCTCTTCAGAGCCCATTAATGTTACACGAGAAGTCGAGCGATCTAATACTAAACCTACATAATATTCTTTTTTAATTTTACTACCTTCTTCGATAAGTAGACGCTTGATCTCTTTACCTTCTGGTCCTGTTTGGTGAGTTACTAAAACCTTACCTAAAAGCTCTTTTGCATATTCACGTACTTCGTCTAAATTCTTTGCAATTTTAACCCCACCAGCTTTACCGCGTCCACCTGCGTGAATTTGGGCTTTAACAACAATAACGTCAGAACCTAATTCCTTAGCGGCCTTCACTGCTTCTTCTGGTGAAAAAGCAACGATTCCGTTAGAAACTGCTACGCCATATTGTCTAAGGAGCTGTTTACCTTGATATTCATGGATATTCATTTATACATCCTCCCTCAAACTTATGTCACTATTTGCTACCTCTATCATTGTAATAAAGCTGTCACAAATTGTCCATAAAAGTATTATAACTACAAAAAACATAGAATATTCAATCTTTAGAAATCGACAATATACTTCCTATTTAACTAAAATATGTGTTCAAAATAAGCTTGTACAACACCGATTTACAAAAAAGATGATTTTCTATCCGTAGCTTCTAAATCTTTTATAGAACTTTCTCTTGCATAATCTATTCTGTGATAAAAAGGACAAAATATTACTTCTCTCCTCTTTCTTTATCTACCCTATACACAAACGCAAAAACCTCTGCAACCGCCTGATAAAGTTCTTCGGGTATGGATTGGTTAATATCTAGCTTTCCTAGCAGTTCTACTAGGCTAGCATCCTCTTGTATCGGTACAGAATGTTCCAATGCCTTTTCTAATATATTTTCTGCTATTTTCCCTTTCCCCTTAGCTACTACAGTAGGAGCATCCGATTGACCTGGTTTATATGTTAAGGCGATAGCTTCTTTCCTTTTATATTTTCCCTCTGTCATATCCTAATATCCACTCCTTGCTCTTTGGAAGAAGAAGAGTTATTTGGCCATAAGCTCGACATTTTTTGTTGTGCAAAGGTTTTTATAAAAATTCCAGATAATTGATAACCAGCGGTAGCCAGTCCATCTTTTAATGTAGCTTTAAACTTATTCGCTATCGTTTCAATTGTCTGATCATCATTGAAGAGATTAATTGTTACAATTTTATTTTGAACTTGCATGTCTATTACTGTTTCCCTAAGGGAATCTAGTTGAAGATAAAAAATTATTCGGGCAAAATCCGAATCTATTTTCCCATCTTCTTTCATTCTCCCATTCCATTCAAGGGTTGCATCCATTCGTTTACCTAAAAATTCTAAAGGAACTTGCATTAATAATTGATGTTGGGGACCATTTTCTCCCGAAAGGAGCTGCAAACCATTCATCCGACTAATAATCGATTCGGCTCCATCTCTGACAATAGCCGATATATTAGGCATTTGTAGTAACTCTACAAGTTGCGGTTTTAGCTGGCTTGCCAGTTGGCGCACTTCGTCTTTCCCACTCGCTAAACTTCCCTCATAACTAAATCCAAGCATTTTTAGAGTTTCTTTCATTGCCATTTCAAAGGCTTTACCATCTAGTTGACTTAGTACTGTTTGCTCTGCTTGGTTTCTATATTGCATTAGGGATGAGTCCTTACTAAGATTGGTTACTTGCTCTAAAGCTTGATTAATAGAATTCATAGTCATTCCTTTTCCCAGTAATGAAACTAAATGGTCTTTTGGGGTAAAACCATTTGCATCTACTTTAAAAACTGCCTGTTGGCTTTGCTCAGAAAAAGCTTTAACTAAAGAATGAGCTACTATATTAGGTTTTGCTTCTCCATCTTTAATATTCATTAAAACTTGTTCCTTTTGAGATGATGAAAGTAAAGGCTGGTTTTGAATCCAGCTTCGCAACTGCTCAACAACCAGTTTATTTTCTATATTTGGCTGCATTAATTTGCTAATGATTTCTCCTGCCGTTTGTTTTAATGCTGGGTTATTTGAAATTGGCACCGGATTATTCAATGTCGCCTCAGTAGGTAAGATAGAAGCGGTTATAAGCTGTTGTAATATAGGTAAACGAATAGCAGATGGAAGCTGTGTATTTAGAAGAGTTTGTAGTTGTTTACCTAATAGAGCACCCGCTACAGGAAGATGAAAAGGTTCTCCTATCTTCTGTAGGTTTTGGACAATTGCTTCTTTTTGTGATGGAGAAAGTTGTCGTTCCTGCTGTAATGCAGTTTTCAAATTAGTTATTAGTGAAGGAAAACCAGTAGTAGTTTTACCACTCAATAAAGTATCAAACATTTTAGACGTCATTGGAATTTTTAACTCTATCATTTTTTGAATTGCTTCTAGTCCTCCTTTTAAAGTGGCATTAGGAGGTAAATTCTTAATAAGCTGTTCAGCCTGTATAAGTATTTCCTTAGAGATAGGTAATTGTTCTTTTATAAAAAATTGAATGATTGCCTGCATCTCACTTGATTTACTTAAATTCATCGCCTGGAGCAATTGCTGAGACTGATGTGCAAGTGAATTTCCTCCACTTAAGGGACCAGTCACAACTTTGAGCTGAATTTCTGGTGCTGCCTTTGTTACTTGAAAGAAATGAGCATCCCCAGTTTTTAAAGGGGTTTCAAGTTTTGCGATTATCTTTTGGTTCCCTATTTGAACTTCGGCCGTTTGATTTGGGAATAGGTTTTTAATTGTTCCATGTATGACTTGTCCTTCTTTCATAGGTGCTGATACCTTCGATGAAATAACATTTGGTGCGTTGGATTGGATGGACGAAAAAGAAGGTCCACTCATACTTTCACCTCGCTTTTTAATATAGATTTAATCGGTTCAAAAGTTTTTCGATGATGCTCACTTGGACCATGCTGCATAATCATTGCTATATGTTCCTTTGTACCATAGCCTGCGTGTTTATTGAAAAGATAGACAGGATACTCCTCGTGAAGTTTATCCATATATTCATCTCTTGCTGTTTTTGCCAAAATAGAAGCAGCTGCAATTGCTAAACTTTTAGCGTCTCCTTTAATAAGGGAGTGATTTTCTATATGTATTGGTAGTTTCATAGCATCTACCAATACAACACTCGGTTGGATTTTTAAGCTAAGCACAGCTTCTGACATCGATTGTTTTGTTGCTTCATATATATTTAGCGTATCAATTTTTTCAACTGATTGAAAATGTATGAAGTAACTAATAGCATTCTCTTTTATTTTCAAAGCTAATTCATTTCTTTTTGCTCTGGATATTTGTTTAGAGTCATTTAATCCTATTAAGTTACTTGTATCTTCTCTTAAAATAACCGCGGCAGTCACAACTGGACCTGCTAGCGGTCCCCTTCCGGCCTCATCTACGCCCGCTATTAGTCCACTTCGATTAACATCAAAACTTTTATCAAACATTACCTTCTCAATATGAGCTTCTTTTTCTAGTTTTTGGACTTGTTGTTTTCTCTTCCAGCTTTCCAATAATTTCTTTGCTCCAGCCCGTTGATCTTCTTCAAGTTCTTTAAACCAGTCTTCTGTGCCATCTGCAACTATTAATTTTTCTTTTATTTCTTGTAAACGTAACAATATAATCACTTCAGCTTTCTTTTGCTTTATGTATGTATCGGTTAAAAATATTATAAATCGAGAAAACCCTCTTTACCAGAAGGTAAAAAGGGTAGAATTTTTTCACTCATATTCATCTACAAAATCGAAGGTCAGCTTACCTAATTGCTGATTTCTAATATCACGAACAATTAGCTCAGCCACTTGATCATAGTCAATTTCACCGCCAGATGCAAAACATCTTCTAAGTTTACCAATATGATCAAAAGTGTCTACTAAATCCTCACTAACTTCTTTAATATTGTATCGTTCTTCCATCCTCTTTGGATAATGTTCTTCTAAAAAACGTAGACCATATACCGCTAAGTCTTCCATATTAGTAACAGTATCCTTAATAGCACCAGTTAAAGCAAGCTTATAGCCTATTAATTGGTCTTCAAATTTTGGCCATAAAATACCTGGTGTATCTAATAGCTCTATTTCTTTTTCTACTTTAATCCATTGCTGTCTTTTGGTTACCCCTGGCGTGTTTCCAGTTTTAGCAATATTCTTTTTGGCAAAGCGATTAATTAAAGTAGATTTTCCAACATTCGGAATTCCTACAATCATTGCTCTAATTGGTCTAGGTTTAATCCCGCGTTCTTTCATACGGTCCCATTTAGGCTTTAAAAGCTCTTTAGAGGCTTTAAAAACCGCTTGGAGTCCTTTCCCTTCCAAAGAGTTAATCGCAACAGTAGGGTGCCCTTTTGACTCGAAATAAGCTATCCATTTTTTGGTTTGAATATCATCAGCCATATCCACTTTGTTTAGAATAAGTAGCCTCGTTTTTTGATGGACTACCTCATCTAACATAGGATTTCTTGAAGACAATGGTAAACGTGCATCTATCAGTTCAAAAATAATGTCTACAAGCTTTAGATTCTCGGTAACTTCTCTTCTTGCTTTGGCCATATGACCCGGAAACCATTGTATTGTCATATTGCACCTCCTTCTTAAAGCACTAGCTATTTTCTAATAGCCGGGAAGAAGAATCACCTTCTTACGCACTACTTTGGTTATTTTACAAAACCAGCCTCACCAATTGGCCAAAATACTAAATTTGTTTTCCCTATAATTTCATCGATTTCAATTAAACCGATCATTCGGCTGTCTTTACTGTATAAGCGGTTGTCTCCCATAACGAAAACATATCCTTCTGGGATTTTTTTGTCTCCAGTGATACTTTCAAGCGTAAAGTCCCCAGTTAATGTTCCTTCTGTTAACTCGCTCTTTTTTTGTTCTAAATAAGGCTCAGCAACTTCTTTTCCGTTAATGTAGAGCTGGTCGTTTTTATACTCGACATGATCGCCAGGAAGCCCTATTACACGTTTTATATAGTTTTTCTGCTCAGGAGCATGAAAAACTACGATATCAAATCGTTTTGGTTCACCGACCACGTAACCAATTTTATTCACTAACATACTATCCCCATTTTCTAAGGTCGGCATCATAGATTCTCCGTCCACAATTATAGGGGTAAATAAAAAGAGTCGAATTAATGCTGCAAGTCCAAAAGCTATTAATAAAGCTTTCGACCATTCCCATAACTCATTCTTTTCTTTTTGTGCTTGTCCCATTCACTTGCCCCCTTTATATACTCTTATATTGTACAAGGAAAATGTAAGAGTGGCAAAATAAAATCGTCTAAATTCAGTATATATAGAGAAAATATCTAAAATAAAAGGCTATGTTAAAGGGTAGGGGTGATTTTTGATGCAATGAAATCTTAGATCAGAGAGTAAAATTGATTTTTCGCCCCAACCGGACGCTTTCCTCGGGGTGAGCGATAAGCCATCACCCATCGCTAACGCGCGTGGTTGTGACGACTTATCTGTCTCACTCATCCCGTAGGAGTCGCCGTCTGGCCGCTCCAATCAATAAATGGAACAGCTTTAGCATCTATAAAGCATTAAAAAAATTTACTCGCATAAACAAAGCTAAAAACTGTCACCAACCCCAATTTCACAATCTATTTATGTTCTTAATAGCCATTTTGAAAGTTCCTTTTTTAATGTTTACAGTCACTATAAAAAAGAATTGTTAGTCAAAATCAACCAATAACTTTAACAAAGCTAAATAAAATGATCGTTGGAGATGTTTTCTTAATCCCTTTTATAAAAATCACAATCAATCTCAAAGATAACTTTCTATACGCTTCCCAATTAGTATATGTATTTAATTTCTACTCTTGGCCGATGCGTTCTGTAAGGGCTACGATTAGTCTTCCCCCACTTTGCTAACAATGACGATTACCACTTAAAAAAATAGATAATCTATATACTTCTCTTAAATGCAATAATTATCCACAAAGAAAAAAATGTTGCAGCAAAAGTGAGATCACTTTTTCCTGCAACATTCACATCAGGCAATTTTGCCTTACTTACACTATTAGCGACGCTCTTTAATACGAGCAGCTTTACCGCGTAGTTCACGTAGGTAGTACAATTTAGCACGACGAACTTTACCACGACGAATAACTTCTAGGTTAGCAATTTTTGGTGTGTGTACTGGGAAAGTACGTTCTACACCAACACCGGAAGAGATTTTACGAACTGTAAAAGTTTCGCTAATTCCGCCTCCACGACGTTTAATTACAACACCTTCGTACATTTGGATACGTTCGCGAGTTCCCTCAACAACCTTAACGTGTACACGAACTGTGTCACCTGGGCGGAATGTAGGAAGATCTGTACGTAATTGATCTTTTGTGATTTCTGAAATAATGTTTTGCATCATTTTCTCTCCTTATATAGAATGCTCTTACACACATAGCTGTTGCAGCGGAACACCCAAAATCAGTACTTCACATAAAAGTACATAGTAAAATATATCATATTGACTGGCTATATGCAATTATAAATTATAACTCTTTTAATTGAAGCATTCTTTTTTCAACATCTGTTAGTTCTGCATTTTCTAGAAGGTCTTTCCTTCTTTCTAACGTTCGTTTTAAAGACTGCTCTCTTCTCCATTGATCGATAGCTGCATGGTTTCCAGACAGCAATACATCTGGAACCTTGTAGCCGCGATATTCTACTGGTCGAGTATAATGTGGATGCTCTAGCAAGCCCGTAGAAAAAGAATCTTGCTCATGGGAAGCAGCCTTGCCAAGAACATTGGGGAGTAATCTCACAACACTATCTACTACAGTCATAGCAGCTAATTCTCCACCGGTTAAAACAAAATCTCCAATTGAAATCTCGTCTGTAACTAAATGCTCCCTAATTCGCTCATCGTAGCCCTCGTAATGACCACATATAAAAACAAGCTCCTCTTCCTTCGCTAATTCCTCTGCTTTTTGCTGATTAAAGCGTTCTCCTTGGGGGCAGAGCAATATAATCCGTCTGTTCCCACTAGAGCTTGGAGGAAGAGCCTCAATGGCGTTAAAAATAGGTTCTGGCTTTAATACCATCCCTGCCCCACCACCATAGGGATAATCATCAACCTGATGATGCTTGTTACCAGAATAGTCTCGGAAGTTTACTACATCAATCGATACCTCATTTTTATCCTGCGCTTTTTTCAAAATAGATGAGTTGAACACTCCCGTGAACATCTCTGGAAAAAGCGAAAGAATATGAATTTTCATCATGACAATAAACCTTCCAGTACCTCAATCGTGATTTCTTTTTTATCCACATCTATTTTTTTCACTACATCCTCAATATATGGAATATAGTGTGTCTTCCCTTTGTCCGGCTGCACAGTCCATACGTCATTTGCTCCAGTTTGAAGTATTTCAGTAACGGTTCCAATTGTCTCACCCTCGGTAGAAACAATTGTACAGCCAATAATTTCATGATAGTAGTATTCATTTTCTTCTAACTCTGTTAGATACTTCTCAGATACTTTTAACGTTGCATCACGAAAGCCTTCTACATCTTTCAGTAAGGTATAACCGTCAAAAGTTAACAAATCAAAATTTTTATGCTTACGGTAGCTTGTAATTTTAACGATGATTGGTTTAGATCCATCTTTTTTAAAAAGACCAAGCTCATTTCCTACCTGATAACGCTCATCTGGAAAGTCCGTAGTAGAAATGACACGAACCTCTCCCCAAATTCCGTGGGTATTGACGATTTTTCCAACATTGTACCATTCCATTGAATAAATTCCTCCTATCAAAAAAGGAAGAACAAAGTGTTCTCCCTCTTCTCATATTACATTTACCTCTTTAGAATTTCTTCCCTGAGGTATTAGCTTCACAAGTGAAGTTAATCTAATATATCGACATATGTTTTCTTTTGGTGACTGCCTGCTGCTGAGTAAACAATTGTACGAATAGATTTAGCTACTCGGCCTTGTTTGCCAATTACTTTTCCCATATCTTCAGGATGAACAGAAAGTTTGTAAACTATACGGTTTGCACTTTCGTCCTTTACCACCTGAACTTTGTCTGGATAATCAACTAATGGTTTAACGATTGCTTCGATCAGCTGCTTCACAATGTCCCCTCCGATTATTTGCCGAGTTTTGCGTTATGGAATTTTTCCATGATTCCTTGTTCAGAGAACAAGTTACGTACTGTGTCAGATGGTTTCGCACCATCTTGAAGCCATTTTAACGCTAATTCTTCGTTAATTTTAACTTCTGCTGGTTTAGTAAGTGGGTTGTAAGTACCTACTGTTTCAATTTGACGACCGTCACGTGGTGAGCGAGAGTCTGCTACTACAATACGATAGAAAGGAGATTTTTTAGCTCCCATACGTTTTAAACGAATTTTAACTGCCATTTTTATTGCACCTCCGAATAGTTTCACACAAGATAGTATATTATCAAGGTTTTAAATGTTTGTAAAGTGTTTTTTCTTAACACCTTATTTTTTTAAGGAAAATTACTTAAAAAGAGAATCAAATCCTGGCATTTTCATCTTTTTCTTTCCTTTTTGTTGCATATTTGTCATTTGCTTCATCATCTTTTTCATCTCTTCAAATTGCTTTAGAAGTCTATTAATGTCTTGAATAGATGTTCCTGACCCTTTAGCAATTCTCTTTTTTCGAGCTCCGTTAATAATTTCAGGGTTAGTTTTCTCCTGCGTAGTCATTGAATAAATAATGGCTTCGACACGATCCATTTGCTTCTCATCAACTTTCGCATTTTCTAATCCCTTAATTTTATTTGCTCCTGGAAGCATTTTTAAAATCTCGTCAAGAGGTCCCATTTGCTTCACTTGGCTTAACTGCTCCAGGAAATCATCGAACGTAAAAGATTGCGTACGGAACTTTTCTTCCAGTTCCTTCGCTTTTTCTTCGTCAACATTAGCTTGAGCCTTTTCGATTAAGGACATCATGTCTCCCATGCCTAAAATTCGGGATGCCATGCGTTCTGGATGGAAAGTCTCTAAAGCATCCATTTTTTCACCCATACCTACAAATTTAATAGGTTTTTGAGTAATGGAACGGATTGAAAGGGCTGCCCCACCGCGTGTATCACCATCTAATTTCGTAAGTACGACCCCTGTTATACCAATAGAGTCATTAAAATTGTTAGCTACATTGACCGCATCCTGCCCTGTCATTGCATCTACAACCAAGAACACTTCGTCCGGCTCTTTTAATGCACGAATATCTTTAAGCTCTTGCATCAAAGTTTCATCAATGTGTAAACGACCAGCTGTATCGACAATCACTACATCATAATGTTCTTCCTTTGCATGCTCAAGACCCTGCTTCACTATTTCCACAGGAGAAATGTCCGTACCCTTTTGGAATACTGGTAAGGAGAGTTGTTTTCCAATCGTTTCAAGCTGCTTCACTGCTGCTGGACGATAAATATCCGCAGCAATTAACAAAGGCTTCTTGTTATACTTTTTTCGAAGTACATTTGCAAGTTTACCAGTAGTGGTGGTTTTACCAGCACCCTGTAATCCGACCATCATAATAACAGTAGGTGGTCTTGAAGAGAAAGCTATCTGGCTCTGCTCGCCTCCCATTAGCTGCGTCAATTCATCTTTTACGATTTTAATGACCTGTTGACCTGGAGTTAAGCTTTTCATCACTTCTTGCCCTACAGCCCGTTCAGAGACGTTTTTAACAAATTCTTTTACCACTTTTAAGTTAACGTCCGCTTCCAGTAGTGCATAACGAACTTCACGCATCATTTCTTTAACATCAGCCTCAGAAATTTTGCCTTTACCTTTGATTTTCTGAATCGTCCCTTGGAGACGCTCAGCTAAACCTTCAAATGCCATGCAAGCTCGCCTCCTAATCCCATTCTTTTAATTGCTCAATGAGTTGAGTCAGTTCTTCTGATGATTGTTCATTTGCTATTTGCATAAGCTGTTTAGTCGTTTCTTGTCTTTTTTCGAATTTGGAAAAAAGATTTAACTTTTCTTCATACTCTTCCAGCATCATTTCAGTGCGACGTATATTGTCATAAACAGCCTGTCTGGATATATTATATTCCTCTGCAATTTCGCCGAGTGATAAATCATCTAAATAATAAAGCTGCATATAGCTTCGTTGTTTATCTGTCAATAAAGCTTGGTAAAAATCGAAGAGAAAATTCATACGAGTCGTTTTTTCAATCATTCCCATCTCTCCTTACCATGAATGGTTCATCTAATAGTTTATAAAGACTAGCTTTAACTGTCAAGTAAAATTACTTGTCTTCTAATGTTTCTTCTAGTTCTAACCCTTCAGCAAATAATCCATATACATATTTTTCTGCATCAAATGGCTGTAGGTCATCCATTTGCTCTCCGAGACCAACAAATTTAACTGGTATATGCAGCTTATTTCGGATAGCAAGTACTATACCGCCTTTTGCAGTACCGTCAAGCTTTGTTAACACAATTCCAGTAACATTGGTCACTTCTTTAAAAGTCTGTGCCTGAACAAGCGCATTTTGTCCTGTAGTGGCATCTAATGCTAACAATACTTCATGCGGAGCATTAGGCACTTCTCTAGTAATAACTCGGTGAATTTTTTCCAACTCATTCATCAGGTTTACTTTATTTTGCAAACGACCCGCTGTATCACAAATAAGCACATCAGCTTTTCTGTTCTTGGCAGCACGAATAGCATCATACATAACAGCAGCCGGATCCGAACCCTCTGCCTGTTTTATAACCTCTGCACCTACACGATCGCCCCACACTTGAAGTTGATCAATAGCACCTGCACGGAAAGTGTCCCCAGCAGCAAGCATTACTTTTTTTCCTTCTCCATTTAAACGATGAGCAAGTTTACCGATAGTAGTTGTTTTACCAACTCCATTAACACCGACAAATAAGATAACTGTTAGTCCTTCTTCTTCGATGTGAAGCTCTGTTAAATCCTCATCACCAGCCTCATAGATCTCAACAAGTTTTTCAGAAATAACAGATTGAATTCCGGCAGTATCTTTAATATTTTTACGCTGAACCTCAAAACGCAATTTGTCCATTAACTCCACTACGGTTTCAAATCCAACATCTGCTTGAAGCAAAATTTCTTCAAGCTCCTCAAAGAAATCCTCATCTACCTTACGATATTTTGCAACTAAATCATTTACTTTAGAAGTAAATTGATTTCGAGTTTTCGATAGTCCTTCTTTAAATTTATTGGTAATCGAAACTGTTTCTTCAGCCTCTGGTGTAGAGCCCAACATTTTTTCTTTCATTTTTTTAAAAAAGCTCACAGTAGAACCTCCTATTTAAGTGACTAATTCTTCTTCTAATTTTACAGATACAAGCTTGGAAATCCCAGATTCCTGCATAGTGATACCATACAGTACATCTGCCCCCTCCATCGTACCCTTACGGTGTGTAATGACGATAAACTGCGTATCATGACTAAATTTCTTTAAATAGTCGCTATAACGCGTTACGTTTGCCTCGTCTAAAGCAGCTTCCACTTCATCCAGGATACAGAAAGGTACCGGACGAGTATGAAGAATTGAAAACAACAAGGCAATAGCGGTTAACGCTCGTTCTCCACCCGACAATAAAGAAAGATTCTGTAGCTTTTTGCCTGGAGGCTGTGCCACTATGTCTATCCCCGTATCCAACATGGAGGTAGGATCAGTTAAAATTAAGTCTGCCTGTCCGCCACCAAATAACTGTCTAAACACTACCTTAAAGTTTCTTTGAATGTCATTAAACGTAGATTCAAAGCGTATAGTCATTTCTTCGTCCATCTCTTTAATAACCTCATGCAATGTATCTTGAGCAGAAAGCAAATCCTCTCTTTGTTCTGTTAAGAACGAGTGACGTTCGCTGACTTGCTCGTATTCCTGTATAGACCCTAAGTTAATAGGTCCCAGCTCTTCTATAGAACGTTTTAATAGTTTTACTTTTTTGCGAGCAAGCTCCTCATCCATGTCAAAAGGATAGTCTCGCTTTGCTTCATCCAGGGACATTTCATACGTCTCTTCTAGATGTGTTTGAAGTGAATTAGTTTCCACCTCCAGCTTGCTCAACCTTAGTTCTAATGCACGCTCGTCGTTAGAAAAGATACTTAAATGTTGCTGTAGCATCTTTAATTGGCCTTCAGATTCGTTAACTCTTTGAGAAAGTCCAATTCTTCTCTCTTTGTCCGTCGTTATTTGCCCCTGTAAATAATCTTTTTTCTGTTTGTTAGTGGCAATCATTTGGTCAATTTGTTCTGGAGATGGACCTGTTTGGTCATCATTCTCAAACCAGCTGATTTCTTTTTCTAAAGTACCAACTTTTTGAACACAATATTGAATATCCTGTTCCAGCTGTTTCTTTTCTTTCTCTTGTTGCGTCACTTGCTCATTTACTACAGCAATAGAGGACAACAGTTCGCCAAGTTCATTTTGTACTTTATCTTTTTCTTGCATAGACTGCTGTTTTAACAGTTGCAGTTGATCAATAGTTTTTTGAATGGAAGCTAACGATTCATTTATCTCCGAACTACGCTTAGCTGTTTGTTCTTTTTTGCGAACTAGATTCTCATGCAGGTTATTCTTTTCAGTTTGAACCTCATCAAATTCAAGCAAGCGATTGGTTAAACGAGAAATTATAGCTCCACATTCTCTGTCTTCTGACAATAGTTTATGCTCTTCTTCTCGCAAAGCTTCCCCAGAGAGACGCGCTTCCTCTAATGCAATTTTAATCTGTTGAACTTGCTGTTTTTTATGAGCAACTGATTTTTCTGCTTGATGTACGGATTGTTCTAGCTCTACAAGCTTATCATTTAATTGCTCTAACTCAGCTTTTCGTGTAAAGACAGATGACTGTTGTTTTACAGACCCCCCTGTCAAGGAGCCTCCTGCATTTACAACATCACCGTCAAGTGTTACGAAACGGTATCTAAATTGAAGACGTGCCGCCATTTCGTTAGCGCCCTTTAAATCTGTTGCAATAATAATATTACCTAGTAAACTTTCAATGATTATTTTATAGTCTCTATCGTAATTCACAAGCATGTCTGCCGTATTTACAAAAGATGGATGTTCCTTGATCGGAGACAGCGTCTGCTCGTTCAATTTACGCGACTTCATAACCTGAAGTGGAAGGAAGGTAGCTCTTCCAACTCTTTTCTTTTTCAGCCAATCAATAGCCATACGTGCATCCTGACTAGTATCAGTAATAATATGCTGAGACTGCTGACCGATAGCTGTGTCAATTGCATTCATATAGTTAGATGGAATTTGAATTAGTTCAGCAACTGCACCATGAATCCCTTTGAGCTCTTTTTTATCACGAGCAACTAATACTTCCTTAACTCCCTGGAAATACCCTGAAAACTCAGATTCAAGCTCTTGTAAGGAATCCTTTCTAGCCTGCATTTGATGCTTCATTTGATAGGCTTTTTGAAGCAACGTTTGCTGTTCTTCATAAGAGGCTTCTAAATGGTCCGATGATTCTCGCTTTGTTTTAAAGTCCTGCACCTTTTGTGCTAAGTCTTTCTGACATGCTTCCAGCTGCTTTTCTATCTCTTTTTTTCGATTTGTAAGCTTTTCTAACTCGTCTTTGATCTCCCGATAATCTTCAATAATTTTCTCAGAAGACACTAGTTCAAATTGAAGCTGCTGTTCCATATGCTTCATTTCATTCTTCATAGTTGCTTCTTCATTTAACAAATCAATGTAAGTGCCCTTCAAAGTTTCGATTTCCTCTTCAACCTCTGAAGCTGACCTACTAAGAACATGATCGATTTGTAATTTTTTTGCTCGAAGTTCTTTTAATGACAGTTTCTTTTTAGAGCTAGAAGAAATATTTTCTTCTAGCTGTTTTTCAAGTACTTGAAGTCTCGTCTTTTCTTCTTCCAAAGCTCTTCTTAGTTGCGATATTTGCTGACTAGCATTTTGTTTTTTCTCAGCAAGCAACAGTTTTCTTCCCTCTAGACGTTCTAATTCAGAACTTACCTCAAGTAACTCTGTCTGTTCCTTGTCTAGCTTTTCATCTGTGGAACTAATGGTTCTTCTTATGGATAAAATATCTGACTCTGCATTACTTATCTTCGTCAATAGCGCCGTTTTTTGCTCTTCTATTTGTTGAAGCTGATTATGTAACTCTGTACTTTCTTGTACAAAAAGATTCAAGTCATGAGCAATAACTGCTATTTCAATATCCTTTAGTTCTGTAGACATCTCTAAATAATCTGTAGCAAGAGATGATTGAATTTTGAGTGGCTCCATTCGACCATCTAGTTCATGGAGAATATCAAGCACTCGATTTAAGTTATCATCCGTTTCTATCAGCTTAAATTCTGCTTTTTTCTTACGTTGTTTATACTTAAGGACGCCGGCGGTCTCCTCAAATATCGTTCTTCTGTCTTCAGGTCTGCTATTTAGTATTTCATCAACACGTCCCTGTGAAATAATAGAGAACGCTTCTTTTCCAAGACCGGAATCCATAAATAAATCTATAATATCTTTCAATCTACACGTTTGCTTGTTTAGAAGATATTCACTATCTCCTGATCGGTAAACCCTTCTCGTAACACTTATTTCAGTAAAATCTAATGGAACACGACGATCAGAATTGTCCAATATTAAGGTAACCTCTGCAAAGTTTAATGCCTTTCTTGAATCGCTCCCTGCAAAGATAACATCTTCCATCTTTGTTCCACGAAGTGATTTGGCAGATTGCTCACCTAGCACCCATCTGATTGCATCTGTAACATTACTCTTCCCACTACCGTTCGGACCTACAACTGCAGTTACTCCTGGGACAAAATCTATCCCAACTCGGTCTGCAAATGATTTAAATCCTATAATTTCTAATCTCTTAAGGAACAACGATTATTCCCCCTGTTCTTGATCCTTTATTGCGAGTATCGCTAGTCTAGCTGCTTGTTGCTCTGCTTCTTTTTTAGAACGTCCTATTCCGACGCCAAGTTCCGTTGTATTTAAAATAACACGCGAAACAAAGGTACGGTTATGTGCCGGACCCTTTTCTTCTACAATTTCATAGCTAAGTGCACCATTGTTTTTTTGTTGAATGACTTCTTGTAGTTGGCTTTTATAATCCATCACATGCGAAAAAGCACCGACTTCGATTTTAGGGAAGACAATCTTTTCCAAAAAGGAAACGACTACCTCTAATCCTTGATCCAAATATAATGCACCGATAAATGCTTCGAATACGTCCGCTAAAAGTGCCGGTCTTTCACGTCCGCCAGTTAACTCTTCTCCTTTTCCAAGGAGCACATACTTACCAAATCCTAATTCGTTTGCAAACACAACTAAAGAAGGCTCACAAACAATCGCTGCTCGAAGCTTTGTAAGCTGCCCCTCACTCATTACCTCGTATTGCTGGAATAAGTATTGAGAAACAGATAATTCTAATACGGCATCTCCTAGAAACTCTAAACGCTCATTATCGGTGAAAAATTTACGTCGATGCTCATTCACATAAGATGAATGGGTAAAGGCTTGATACAATAATGTTGGATTATTGAACTCGATTTCAAAATGACTTTGAAATTTTTGAAACTGTTGTTTAACACTCTCTGGGAACCCCGTTTTTTTAGGGTGGTTGCTTTTTCTATTTACTTTCATCCTGATCTGCCTTTCTTACTTAACATCTATCTGTTTAAGTTTACCTGTTTCTATAGCAATGTGCAAAAAGAAATAGAGACGCTTTTAATTATTCATACGAATAGTAAAAACGTCTCTGTTGCTATTTAACTTAATTCACCTTTATATAAAGAGTATATATATAAAGGTGACTATTTAATATTAGCCTTGCTTGCTTTCAATATAGCTAACTGCGTTACCCACAGTAGAAATATTCTCCGCATCCTCATCCGAAATTTCCATATCGAACTCATCTTCAAGCTCCATAACTAACTCCACTACATCTAGTGAGTCAGCACCTAAATCATCACGGAAAGATGCTTCTAATTTTACTTCGCTCTCGTCTACACCTAGACGATCAACGATTACTTTAGTTACACGTTCTAAAACTGTTGACAAATTTGTCACCTCCCCTCAATGATTATACAAAAAACTTTTAGTCTATGAAAGGCTATTTCACATGAAACCTAAATACTTATATCAGATCGTGCTTATTAAGTTACAGATGGGCATTACATATACATACCGCCATTAACATGAAGCGTTTGCCCAGTAATATAATTAGCATCCTCTGATGCCAAAAATGCTACTGCTTTTGCTATATCTTCAGGATTTCCAAACTTCGCTAAAGGAATTTGGCTCAACATTTGACTTTTAACTTCTTCAGGAAGAGCATCCGTCATATCAGTAGTTATAAATCCAGGCGCAACCGAGTTAACAGTTATATTACGACTCGCTAATTCTTTAGCAGAAGATTTCGTTAGTCCAATGACACCAGCCTTAGCCGCAACATAATTAGCCTGTCCAGCATTTCCAGAAACTCCAACAATAGAAGTTATATTAATAATACGACCATTTCGTTGTTTCATCATTTGTCTCGTAACAGCTTTTGTGCAGAGAAATACCCCTTTTAGGTTCGTATTCAATACATCGTCCCATTCCTGTTCCTTCATGCGCATAATTAGATTATCACGTGTGATACCAGCGTTGTTAACTAAAATATCAATAGATCCGAAAGCTTCTAAGGTTTGCTTGACTAAACTTTGAACGTCTTCCGCCTGGTCAATATTAGCTTGAGCAGCAAAGGCACTTCCTCCGCGCGCTTTTATTTCTTCCACAACAGCTTCTGCTTTCTCCTTGCTGCCACTATAATTGACTACTACCTTAGCTCCCTCGTTTGCTAAGTAAATAGCTATATCCTTACCGATTCCACGAGAAGCACCTGTTATAATTGCAGATTTGCCTTCTAATTTACCCATTGATAACCTCTCCTATTTCCGTAATGGCTTGCTGGAAGGAAGCCTCGTCATATACACAATAAGTTGTAACAGATCGATCTATTTTTTTTACTAAGCCACTCAGCACCTTACCTGGACCACATTCAATAAAGACATTGACACCAAGATCAAGCATTTGTTGAATCGATTCTTCCCAACGAACGGGCGAATATAACTGTTCGACCAATAGGGACTTCACGTCCGCCGCATCCTCTACAGGAAGCGCCGTAACATTAGAAATTACAGGAGGTTTTGCTGTTGAAAGTTTAATAGAATTGATTGCCTCATCTAATTTATGTGCAGCAGGTCTCATTAATTCAGAATGGAAGGGACCACTCACAGTTAAAGGAATTGCTCTTTTAGCCCCTGCTTCTTTCGCTTGTTCAGAAGCTTTTTTGACTCCTTCTGCTGTACCAGAAATAACAATTTGACCAGGACAATTAAGATTAGCAATTTGCACAATGTCACCAGCTTGCGTAACCTTCTGAGTTACCTCAGCTAAAGAAGTAGCATCTAGTCCTAAGATGGCTGCCATTGTTCCTTCTCCTGCCGGTACAGCTTCATTCATGAAAAGACCACGTCTATGAACTAATAATACAGCATCCTCAAAACTAATTGCCCCAGAGGCAACTAAAGCAGAATATTCTCCCAAGCTATGCCCAGCTGTATAATCTGGAGTAATTCCAGCCTCGATTAATAATTTTGCAATCATTGTACTGGTTGTAAGTAAAGCAGGCTGTGCATGGTAGGTTTTAGTCAGCTCCTCAGCTGGTCCATTCAACATAATATCTGATAAAGAAAAACCTAATTTTTGATCTGCTGATTCATAAATCTTTTTACTTTCACTGTTGTTTTCAATTAGCTGTTGTCCCATCCCTACTGATTGAGACCCCTGTCCAGGAAATATAAAAGCAATTTTAGTCATCGGAAGATTCCTTTCTTAATGTAGTGTAAATAATC
The DNA here is from genome assembly GCF_038004905.1 of Psychrobacillus sp. FSL W7-1493. Lineage (NCBI taxonomy): Bacteria > Bacillati > Bacillota > Bacilli > Caryophanales > Bacillaceae > Psychrobacillus > Psychrobacillus sp. FSL W7-1493. The sequence continues at coordinate 2,640,988 of NZ_JBBOSB010000001.1, forward strand.
TCAGAAACATTATTTTCTACCATTGTCCGTGCTTGTCTTATCGCATGAAAAACCGCTCTGCTATTAGAGGAACCATGTGCTTTAATAACTGGAGCCTTTAATCCAAATAGACCAGCTCCACCGTACTCAGAGTAATCCAATTTATTTTTAATACCTTTTAACTGATCTTTTACTAGCAACGCTGATATTTTTGTTTTTGTCGATGTATTAAAAGCTTCTTTCAACAAGGTAAACATCGCCGCGGCCGTACCTTCAATCGTTTTTAATACCATATTGCCTGTAAACCCATCTGTTACTACTACATCTGCTACGCCATTTAAAAGATCTCTAGATTCAACATTTCCTATAAAATTCACCGGTGTCTCTTTCAACAGTAAAAACGCGGCTTTTGTAAGCTCATTTCCTTTTTTGTCTTCGGTTCCTATATTCAGTAGGCCAACTCGAGGGTTTTTAATACCACGAACTTTTTCTGCATACACACTTCCCATTACAGCAAATTGCTGTAGATGTTCCGGTTTGGCATCTGAATTTGCACCAAGGTCAAGCATTACAAACCCTTTCCCGTCTATTGTTGGGAGGGTGGGAGCAAGCGCTGGACGATCTACTTGATCTATCCTACCAACTACAAAAAGTCCCGCTGCCATTAGAGCCCCCGTGTTACCCGCAGAAACGCATGCATCTGCTTCGCCATTTTTCACCGATTCAGCCATTTTAACCATCGAGGAATTTTTCTTTCTACGAATAGCTCTAACAGGCTCATCAGTTCCTTCAATCACTTCATCGGTATGAACTACGGTCAAGCGGTCATGCTTAGTTACAAGTGATTCTAACTTACTTTCATCACCATATAAGATAATATTCAAATCGTCAAAAGCTTCTAGAGCCTCATAGGCTCCCTTTACTATTTCATGAGGGGCGTTGTCTCCGCCCATTGCATCTATCGATATTTTCATTTTTACACACCTTTTTACTTCATAGTTTCTCTATACATATTAAATTCTCCAACAAAAACAGTCTCATTTTCTACCTTACTTGTAACTTGAATAACTGTATTTTTCTTTTCAGTGTCATTAGATAGGACAACTGCTTTTGCAATAACACGATCACCGACTTTTACAGGCTTCACAAATGTAATATTAGATTTTCTAGTTAAGGCCAGTTCATCATTAATAACAGCTACAGCCAATGAGTTTGCTTGTGCAAAAAGATGATGTCCTCGTGCAATACCATTCCTTGCAAACACATGGTCCTGCTTAATATCTAATAGTGATATTGCCTGTTTGTCTAAATCTATATCTATAATTTCTCCAATAACCTCATCAATTGGGAGAGACTTTACCTCTTCTTCAAAATTATGAGCTGCAACTGATTTAATCCTCTCACGCAATTCTGGGATGGATAGCTCCATTCGATCTAATCGTATGGTTTGCACGCTTACATGAAAAGTTGCCGCCAGGTTTTCATCTGTTATAAAAGGGTTTTTATCTAGCGTTTCTAGTAAAAGCCTTTGTCTTTCTTTTTTAGTATATTTCAAGCTATTCACCACCATTTTAGCACTTGGTACTAATATCAGTATATAAACAATAAAAAAAGAATGCAAGAAATGATTTAGTTCATCCTTGCATTCTTTTTAATCAATTCTTTCCCCATCTAATGCTTTAGAGTCAACCAAGGCATTCCGTAGACCTTCCATTTCATCGGAATTCCAAAAGTGCTCAGATTCCAATAAACGCTCGGCATCTATTTTCGCTGTATTTAATGCACGATAATCATGAACTAGATCTGCTATTTTAAACTCAGGCAATCCACTTTGTTTTTTCCCAAAGAAGTCACCAGGTCCTCGTAGCTCTAAATCTTTTTCTGCCAAGACAAAACCATCATTCGTCTCTGTCATGGACATCATTCGTTCCTTCCCTTCTTCTGTCTTAGGATCAGCAAGAAGGATACAGTACGATTGGTGTTCTCCGCGCCCAACCCTACCACGTAGTTGGTGTAGCTGTGCTAGTCCAAAGCGCTCTGCATCAAATATAATCATAAAGGATGCATTAGGAACGTTTACTCCGACCTCAACTACCGTTGTCGAGACTAATACTTGAGTATGCCCCTCGGTAAAATTCCTCATCACTTCATCTTTTTCGTCCGGATGCAACCGTCCGTGCATTAAGCCAACCGAATAATCTTTTCCGAGCTCATAAGACATCATATTATAAACATCCACCGCATTTTGGACGTCTAGCTTCTCAGACTCCTCAATTAGAGGGCAAATGATGTAGGCTTGTCTGCCATTAGCCAACTCTTTCTTAAGGCGACCTAAAAGTTTAGGAAGCTGATCTTCCTTCATCCAATGAGTATCAATGGATTTTCTTCCTGCCGGCATCTGATCAATAACAGAGACATCCATTTCCCCAAACGCTGTTATGGCTAAGGTCCGCGGAATAGGTGTCGCTGTCATAAAAAGTACATCTGGATTTTCTCCTTTTTCTTTTAAAACTCTTCTTTGAGCCACACCAAAACGATGTTGTTCGTCAGTAATAACTAAACCAAGATTTTTAAATGAAACATCAGGTTGAATCAACGCATGTGTACCTATGAGTAAATCAATATTACCGGCAGCTAAATTTTCTAGCACCGTTCTTCTTGCCTTTTGCCTAGTAGAGCCAGTTAATAGCGCGATTCTAACACCAATGGGTGAGAGCCACTCATCTAGTGAAGCTGCATGTTGCTCCGCCAAAATTTCCGTCGGAGCCATCAAAGCACCTTGGTAACCCGCCGTTATAACTGCATACAAACAGATTGCAGCAACTACAGTTTTCCCTGAGCCTACATCCCCCTGCAAAAGTCTGTTCATTCGATTAGGTGCCTTCAAGTCACGACAAATCTCATTAACTACTCTCTTTTGAGCATCAGTCAACTCATAAGGTAAGGATTCAATTAGTTTTTTTACTCGCTCATTATCAAAAGAAACGCCATTTCCAACATTTTGTTCTTTTCGTACCTTTTTAATGGCCTGCATCTTCAACTGGAAGTTAAGTAACTCCTCGTAAACAAACCGTCTTCTAGCATTTTTGGAATGTTCAACATCCTGCGGGAAGTGAATTCCCTCGAGAGCCTCCACCATTTCAGGCAATTTATACATCGAGCGGATAGACTCCGGCAAAGGATCCGTGATATCCCCTTTTAACTCATCTAACGCCTGTCTCATAAATCTCCTAAAAACTTTCTGGCTAATGGAGCCTTTTAACGAATAGACAGGTTCAAAATCCTGTTGGTCTGTCTTTGGTCCTTCTGAGAACGTCGAAACATTAATAACTTGTCGTCCTCTATCCCATTTACCAGTAACGGTAATTACAGAACCTGGAGTTATTTTGGATTTCAAATAAGCTTGATTGAAAAACACGGCCTTGATCAGATGCTGGCCAGCCAACAATCGAACCTGCAACCTCGATTTATTTTTCCCTAAAAAAAGAAGAGAAGGTTCACTTTCGACCCTTCCTTCCACAGTTACTCTCTCGTTATGGGCGCTTTCTGCTAGGTTTTTTAACCGAAAATCCTCATGCCTATAAGGAAAGGTCATTACTAAATCATCAAGTGTAACTATCCCTAACTCCTCTAAGGCTTTAGCAGTTCCTGCCCCTACACCCTTTAGAGAGATAACTAAATCGCTCCCCTTATTTTCCACTGCCGACCACAGCCCCACCAAAGATTTTAGCTTCTAACCATTTTCCTGTAGGTGTAGCTGCTAAGCCTCCTTGAGCAGTTTCTTTTAATGCTGTTGGCATCGTTTGGCCAATTTTATACATAGCATCTATTACTTCATCACAAGGAATACGACTTGTTACTCCCGCAAGTGCCATATCTGCTGCCACTAAGGAATTAGAGGCTCCCATAGCATTTCTCTTCACACATGGTACTTCAACTAGCCCTGCAACTGGATCGCATACTAATCCAAGCATGTTTTTTAAAGTAATAGCAAACGCCTCAGCGCTTTGAGAAGGACTTCCTCCAGCCATTTCTACTATTGCTGCAGCAGCCATCCCTGCCGCTGATCCTACCTCGGCTTGGCAACCACCTGCTGCTCCAGAAATAGAAGCATTATTAGCTACAACGAATCCAAATGCTCCAGATGTAAATAAATATCTAATCATCTGCTCACGAGTTGGGTTCAGCTTATTTTTCACCGCAAATAAAGTTCCTGGGACTACTCCTGCCGAGCCCGCTGTCGGTGTAGCGCAAATAGTTCCCATGGCCGCATTTACTTCATTTGTAGCTACAGCTTTACTTACAGCATCAAGCATCAGTTCTCCAGTAAGAGAATTTCCCTTTTTCATATAAGCTTGCAAAAGAACAGCGTCGCCACCAGTTAATCCAGAAGTGGAACGAACTCCCTTTAGTCCCTTTTCCACTGCTTCTTCCATAACTGTCAGATTACGATCCATCTGTGACATGATTTCTTCACGAGTGCGTTCTGTAATAAGAATTTCTTGTTCTATCATAATCTCAGATATAAGCTTATTTTCTTTTTCAGCTTTTTCTACTAATTCTCGCACATTACGAAATAAGACTTCCATCATAACCCTCCTTAATCTACAATTCTCGTAACCTTCGTTATGTTAGGTAGAGTTGTAATTTCATCTAAAATATCTTTACTCACATTTTGATCCACTTCAATTACCATCAAAGCCATATTTCCTTTCTCTTTTCGAGAAACTTCCATATGGCCGATATTAATATTGTGCTTAGCTAAACAATTGGCAACGCTTGCAATACATCCCGAACGGTCATTGTGAACAACTAATATCGCAGCCAAGTTCCCTGACAATCTTAACGGAAAACCATTTAGCTCTGTTATTTCCGTTTTCCCGCCACCAATAGAAATACCAACCACCGACATTTCACGTTCGTCGTCTCCTAATACAATTCTAGCTGTATTCGGATGCTCAGTATGTCCTGTTTCAGGTATAAACTCATAGGACAGACCGACCTTTTCTGCTTCACTAAACGACGTTTTAATACGCTCATCAAAGGTATCATAGTCCAATAAGCCACCGATGATTGCCACATCTGTACCATGGCCTTTATATGTTTCAGCAAAAGAGCCATAGAGATGGATTTTTGCCCAAGTAGGTTGCTTTCCAAATAAATCTCTTGCTACCCTTCCTATTCGTGCTGCTCCAGCAGTATGGGAAGAGGACGGTCCAATCATAACGGGTCCAATAATGTCAAAAACAGACTTAAATTTCATTTGACAGACCTCACTTTCATGTTGATATTTCTATTTTACACTTTTAGGGAACTTTAAACAAAAGTATTGTACGAAAGGATTATATAGAACTCTAAAATTTCTTGCTAAAAAAAAAGCGTGGGATTTCTCCCACGCGGAGTATTTCTAGTTTTATTCTACTGATAAAATATATGGGTACAATGGTTGTTTACCGTTATAAAGCTCTACTTCCACATCTTCGAAGTTCTCTTCAATAAACGAAGCAAATTTCCCAGCTTCCTCTTCCGTGACATCTTCTCCGTAAATAACTGTCACTATTTCAGAATCCTCGTCAATTAATTCTTTTGCCAACTTAGTGGCAGCTTCCACTCTAGATGGCTGTGAAAGTATAATTTTCCCTTCAGCTAGAGACATAAAATCATCTTTTTTGATCTCTACACCGTCAATTGACGTATCACGTACAGCAAAAGTAACTTGACCAGTTTTCACGTGAGCAAAAGCATCGGTCATATTCTTTTGGTTTTCTTGAACAGTCGCTTGAGCGTTAAACGCTAAAATTGCTGCCATTCCTTGAGGAATTGTTTTTGTAGGCACCACCGCTGCCTCAATTCCTAGAACCTCTGCAGCTTGTTCAGCAGCCATCACGATGTTTTTGTTATTAGGAAGGATTAGTACACGCTCAGCTCCTACAGACTCAATCGCCTTTACAATGTCTTCAGTAGAAGGATTCATTGTCTGACCACCTTCTATCACAGCTGAAGCTCCTAGACTCTTCAATAATTCAGCGACACCTGTTCCCATTGCAACTGTTACTACTGCATAAGGATGAACTTCTGCTTTCTTAGCAGTATTAGAAGAATGACCTTCGCCTACGATATCTGTATGCTGTTGGCGCATATTTTCAATTTTAATTTTAATTAGGTCCCCATATTGTTGACCATAAGTTAAGACTTCACCTGGTGTTTCAGAATGGATATGAATTTTAGCAATCTCATCATCGGAGATAACTAAAAGTGAATCACCATATTCGCTTAAATCATTACGGAAGTCATTTTCGATAAAGGCTTTCTTGCCCTCTTCAAAACGGACCATGAACTCTGTACAGAAACCAAATTCAATGTCAGCAGTATCCATATATCCTTGAACACTTTTATGATGCTCAGCACTAACCAAATCGTCCATAGAGGAACTAATTGTTCTCTCAGGAAGAGCTTCTCCCTTTAAGCTTGCAAGGAAACCTTCATAAACAAATACTAGGCCTTGTCCGCCACTATCAACTACGCCTACTTCTTTTAAAACAGGTAGTAAATCCGGAGTTCTGTTTAGTGATAGTTTAGACTCTTCTACAACAACTGCCATTAGTTCTGATATATCTGTAATCGTTTCACTAGCTTCCACTGCTTTTTTAGCTGAATCTTTTGCTACAGTTAAAATAGTGCCTTCAACTGGCTTCATAACAGCTTTGTATGCTGTTTCTACTCCATACTGTAAAGCTTGGGCAAATTGTTTTGCATCTAGGGTAGCATGCTGCTCAATCGACTTTCCAAAGCCTCTAAAAAGTTGCGATAAAATAACTCCAGAGTTTCCTCGAGCACCCATTAGCAAACCTTTGGACAATGCTTGAGCTGTTTTGCCAATATGCTCACTAGTATGAGCAGCTGTCTCTTTAGCCCCTGAAGTCATTGAAAGATTCATGTTTGTGCCTGTATCACCATCGGGTACAGGGAATACGTTTAATGCGTCGACATAGTCAGCGTTTTGGAAAAGATGATGTGCTCCCATCTTGACCATATCCGCAAATTGATTACCATTGATTGATTTCATTGTTTTCTCTCCTTAATCACACGTTTGCCACGCGAACTCCTTGTACGTAAACATTTACGGATTTCACCGACATACCAAGAGATTTATTTAGCGTGTATTTAACTTTAGACTGGACTTGATAAGCGATTTCAGAAATTTTTGTTCCGTAACTTACAACTATATACATATCGATATGTAAATCATCTTTTTCCTGTCTAACAATTACACCTTTTGTAAAGTTCTCTTTTCTTAATATATCTGTTAAACCATCTCTGATTTGATGCTTTGATGCCATACCAACAATTCCATAGCATTCAATCGCTGCTCCGCCTGCAATTTGAGCAATAGTATCTTGTGATATATCAATGTGCCCAAATTCATTTGTTAATTCTATTGACATGTTGAAACCTCCCAAGTCCTTTTTGACTATCCCTTATTGTACTACACCCTTTAAAATTATAAAAGACACGTTTCTATTCGTCTACTTTTTGCAAAAGTGGTTTTTATTTAGAGCTTCCTCTTCAAAAAAAAGATGGTTTGATCTATACATTATACGTTATTTTCTATACAACCTGTAATTATAGCAATAAGGTGCTCTATGACTTGAATAAAAATAATTCAGAATTACTTTCGCAAGTGCTAGTGACAGGCATCCATATTGCTCTCCAAGCAGAAAGTGAAAACATCTCCTGCTTTTTTATCTTAGTTTTCTAGTCCCCTGAAACCTTTTAGTTTCTTAAATTCATTTATGAAGTTATTTTTAAGTAAAATATTTTACCAGTATAAACACCATCTGTTACTATAGTAACTATGTAAACCCCAAGACTGCAAGTAACTACTGAACCTAAACTGTTATTTTATAGTGTAAAGGTTTTTTTCTTGATATACTTGCTTATCAAAAGAGTCTGTGGTAAATTATTAAAGTATGTGAAATATCGAACTGAAAATCTTTCAGCTTCTTTTTTAAAGGAGGAAATTATAATGCCAAAAGTATGTGCAATCACTGGGCGTAAAGCTCGTTCTGGTAATGCTCGTTCTCACGCAATGAACGCTACTAAGCGTACATGGGGGGCAAACCTTCAAAAGGTCCGTATTCTTGTAGACGGTAAACCTAAACGCGTATGGGTTTCTGCTAGAGCTTTAAAATCAGGAAAAATTGAGCGCGTATAATCGCTCTCATAATTAATGCCAGGCCGACAAATTGTCGACCTGGCATTATTTCTTTTTAAAACTATTTTTTTTCCTCATCCTTTTTAAAAAGACGAATACAAACCTTCATTAAACTACTAACAGATTTAGGTAATTTAAATGTGTAGACCTTCACACGAATTTCCTCCCTTTTAGTCACTGCTTCTTATCATTAAACATATGCCTGACTTAAAGGAGATAGTACTTGTTCGCTCTACTTGTTCATTACTTGTAAACTTTGCATGGCCATAATTTATTGGTTCTTCTTCCACATTATACAAAAACCCGTCTAGCGTAACGTCTTTTAGTCTTTCACCAAAAGGATAAAAAGATATATATTTATATTCTTCTTGTTGATCTATTTTATGTGTTCCAGGAAGTAGAAATTGAAGCTTATTTTTATTGTTCTGGATATAAAAGGAGACTTCAGGATTCAATCGTTGAAAGTGGTATACATCATGAAGAGCTGCTTGATAGTGATCCAAACGAGACCCACTTACACCGGTTAAAATAACTTCGTTTGGTTTATATTTCATTGCTTCTAATAAAGCCAAACGTGTATCTGTCTCATCCTTCTCAGAGGGCATTATAGATACATGTGTCACGTGTTTACGTAGTGTATCCAACTCTTTATAACTAATAGAATCAAAATCTCCAATAATCTCAGTTGGAATAATATCAGCATTCAACAGATGATAGGCACCTCTATCAGCCCCAATAAAGATTGTTTCCTCTTGTAAAAAAGGAAGCTGTCTAAGATCAACAACTTCCTCTACAGGACCACCTGCGCAGATGAAGACACGCTTCATTTTGAAGCCACACTCAATCCTGCAGCTTTTATTCTTTTAAGTGCCTTTCCTTTGTCAGGTGCATTATAAACAGCGGATCCAGCGACTAAAATAGTTGCTCCTGCTTCCACACAAGGAATAATTGTATCCTCGTTGACTCCTCCATCAATCTCAATTTCAATAGAAAGATTTCTATCCTGTATAATTTGAGAAAGTTGTTTTACTTTAGGAATAACCGAATGTATAAATTTCTGACCACCAAATCCAGGGTTGACAGTCATAAATAAAACCATATCAACATCCTCTAATACATGCATAATTGATTCGACAGGCGTATGTGGATTTAACACAACTCCTGGCTTCACTCCAAATGAACGAATCAGCTGAATCGTACGGTGAAGATGTGGTGAAGCCTCCACGTGAACTGTTATATAATCAGCTCCAGCTTTAGCAAATGCCTCAATGTATTGATCAGCATTTTCTATCATAAGATGTACATCCAATGGAAGATTAGTAAGTGGTCGCAAAGCCTCTACCACAATTGGTCCCATCGTTATGTTTGGAACAAAATGTCCATCCATCACATCTATATGAATAAGTTCAGCTCCAGCTTTTTCTACCTCTAATACTTCTTCCCCAAGTTTTGCAAAATTTGCTGCTAAAATAGAAGGTGCAATCTTTACCATAAGTTAGTACCTCGGCTTTCTATCTACTATTTCTTCATAAAATTGTAAGTAATGTTTGTATCGGTATTCTTTAATTTCTCCAAGCTCTACTGCTTTTTTTACAGCGCATTTTGGCTCATTTACATGTAGGCACCCTCGGTACTTACATTCGTCCTGTCGTTTTACAAAGTCAGGAAAGCAACTAGAGAGCTCTTCTTTTTCCATTAAATCAAATTCAAAAGAACTAAAACCAGGGGTATCAGCTAGAAGTCCATCACAAACTTCGATTAATTCTACATGTCTGGTTGTATGCTTCCCACGTCCTAAAGCATCCGATATTACCCCTGTTTTTAAATCTAAGGATGGGAGAATTGTATTTAATAAAGTAGATTTCCCTACCCCTGATTGTCCTGCTAGTACAGTAGTTTTCCCTTTTAAAATAGGGGTTATTTTATCGTTAAAATTTGGATCATCTTTGTAGGTCATTAATATTTCATAACCAATATTTTCATAATCATTGATATAATCCTTCATTGTTTGTTCCATCTTAGTATCCATCAAATCACTTTTCGTCAAGCATATGATTGGCTCAATGTAAAAGGATTCTAGAACTACTAGAAAACGGTCTAATAATATCGTATTGAAGTCTGGTTCTTTAATAGAAAAAACTAAAATGGCCTGATCAATATTCGATATCGGTGGACGCACTAAGTTATTTTTCCTTTCGTGGATGACAGTTATAGTACCATCGTTCTCTCCCTCGACTGTATAGTCAACAAAATCACCCACTAGAGGAGATTCGCCTCTATTTCTAAAGACCCCTCTCCCTCTACATTGAATCACTTTACCATTATCATATACATAATAGAAACCACTAAGTGCTTTTCTTATTTGACCATTTGGCATCCTATGCCTCCCTAATCTATATCTTCATATTTTATTGTTTTCTGTTCAAGTACCTCTTGATTTCTTTTAATAAGATACCCGCCAACCTCGCCTTCTACAATCTCAAGTGAAATCTTTTTGTCTACTGACGATGTAATTTCAAACTCTTCAACTGGAGGGTCAGTAAATTTATGCATTTTGTCTTGAATATAAATTTGAATTATTTGAGGAATAACTTCCTGTTCAGGATTTCCCTCATCTTCTCCTTCTTCCCCTTCACCATCAGGTTCTTGCTCTAAATAAGGAATAGGTACAATTCTTACAAACGTCTTAGTTGGCCTAGCCTTTGGTCCAGAAGAAACCACTACCTTAACCGTACTTCCCTTTGCGATTTTCGAGTTAGGCCCAGGAGATTGTTCTACAACAGCTCCTTTAGGAATTGTATCATGGTTCACTTCTTTAGTTTTAACGACCTTTAAGCCAGCGTTTGTTGCATATTCGTTTAAATTCTTTTCATTGTATTCCCTTAAGTCTCTCAAAGTAATCATTTCTGGTCCAATACTTACTTGAAAACGGACAACGGTTTCTTCTGGAATAATTTCTTGTCCAGCTTCAGGCTCCTGCTTTAAAATGGTACCCGCCGTTGCAGAAGAGTAGATTTTATCTTCCTCAATTTTAAAGCCTTGTTTTTCAAGCAAAGCTATAACCTGGGTGATATCCTGATTTTCATAGTCACCCATTACAGAAGTTTCCTTCCCTTGGGATACAATTATATCTACCTCAGTTTCTACGTCACGCATTTTTCCTTCTTCTGGTGTTGTACCAATGACATGATCTTTTTCGATCTCATCATCAAATTCTAAAATTTGTTCTCCAATGATAAAGCCTTCTGACTCAAGTAGCTTTATAGCATCCTCGACCTCTAAGCCAGCTACAGGAGGAACTTCTATCTTGTCCGGTTTAAACAACCCAGGGAAAGCTATGATGATGATTAATGCTAGCAAGATCAGGCCAGCTATTATCCCTGTCATTATTTTCCATTTAATTCTTTTCTTTTTTGGTTTTGGTTGTTCAGTAGGCTTATCCTCTGTTTGTAATTTTTTAGTTTCTGCAACATCTTCAAAAGAAACAGGCTCTTTAATAACTGGAAGAACCTTCGTAGCTCCATCGTCTACAGGAACTACAAACTTTGGTTCATTGGATCTTTCTGGTGACATAGCAGTTGATAAGTCTCTTTCCATTTCCTCTGCAGAACGGTACCTGTTTCTAGGATCTTTAGCAGTTGCCTTTAGGACAACATTTTCTAGGCTTTGTGGTATGACTGGATTGATAGCTCTAACCGATGGTGTTTCCGCCTGTAAATGCTTCAATGCAATGGATACAGCTGACTCTCCTGAAAAAGGAAGCTGTCCAGTTAATAACTCAAACAACACAATTCCTAGCGCATAAATATCCGATTCCCTAGTAGCAGTACCGCCACGGGCTTGTTCTGGAGACAAATAATGCACGGTTCCTAAGACGGAATTAGTTTGTGTATAGGAAGTCGCACTTAAAGCCATCGCTATGCCGAAATCAGTTATTTTCACATTTTCTTGCTCATCCAATAAAATATTCTGCGGTTTTATATCTCGATGAATAATATGATTATTGTGTGCATTAGAAATAGCCGAAGTTAGCTGCTTCATAATAGTAATTGTTTTAACGGGCGAAACCGGGGCATTATGCTGTATGTATTCTTTTAATGTTTCACCTTTAACATGTTCCATAACAATATAGTGAATATCTTCATCTTCTCCTACGTCGTAGATATTAACTATATTAGGGTGTGTAAGGCTTGTGGCAGAAAGTGCTTCTCGCTGAAAGCGACGACGCAGTTCTTCTTCATTAGAAAAATCATATCGCAAAACCTTAATTGCGACGTCTCTGTCTAAGATCATATCATGTCCCAAATATACGTTGGACATGCCGCCTCCACCAATCATCTCTAGCAACTTATACCTGCCGCTAATTCTTTTGCCGATTAACATCCTTACACCTCCTCATCCTTATTCGTTAACAAGATCAGGGATATATTATCTTCTCCGCCTGACTTATTAGCTTCCTCTACCAATTCATCTCCCATTTCGTAAAGAGACTTCTTTGAGTATAGCAAGTGCTGTAAATAGGATTCACTTATTTTGTTACTTAAACCATCTGTGCAAAAAAGAAAATAAGAATTCGCTGCAAATTCTACTTCAAAAAAATCAGGGTGAATAGTTCGTTCGGTTCCGACTGCTTTCATAATTGCATTTTTCATAGGGTGTGTTTTTGCTTGTTCTTCATTTATCTCCCCAGAGTCGAGTAAGACATTTACAAAAGAGTGGTCTCTTGTAATTTGACGAACCAAGTTTTGTGTAATTTGATAAACGCGACTGTCCCCTATATGAGCTATAATCCCTTTGCTGTTTTCAAACAACCCTGCAATTAAAGTTGTTCCCATTCCTTCACAACCTGTGTTGGAAGATGAATGTTGGGCAATTAGTTGGTTAATGGTTTGAAACGTGTACATTAACCAATCTTTTGCTGGAACAACAGCAGGATTGTAAGCATGAAAATACTTTTCGAACTCAGTAATGGCCATCTCACTAGCTACATCTCCCGCATTATGACCACCCATTCCGTCCGCTACAACAGCTAAAATACGACCATCCTCACGTTTAAATACACCTACACGATCCTCATTAATGGTTCTTTTCAAGCCTACATCAGTTTTAACAACGAACCTCATTTATCCCTTCACCTCTTCATAGATAGAGCCCGTTGCAATCAGCTCTTTTTTTGAAAAACTGCCACAAAAAATCCATCACTTCTCAGGTCTTGAGGAAACAGCTGTAACATACCATCCTCTTCTTGTTGCTTTATATTCTTTACAACGTCTGGAAAACTTTTTAGTTCCATATCTGGATGTTTTTCCATAAATAACTTGGCCGTACCTTCATTTTCCTCACGGTCCACTGTACACGTACTATAAACTATTAAACCATTTGGCTTTAAAAGTGTATATGCTTCGTCTAATAATTTTAGTTGTATCGGCTTCAGTGAATCGAAATCCTTTTCACTTTTCGTATATTTAATGTCAGGCTTTCTTTTCATAACCCCTAGACCGCTACAAGGAGCATCAACTAAAATACGGTCAAACGTTTGCTCTGGAAATAACTCTGAAGCTTGGCGTGCATCTTTTTCTACTGTTTCAATAAAACTAAAGCCTAGTCTTTCAGCATTTTCTTTTACTAATTTCAATTTATGCTGGTGAATATCCATCGCTACAAGTTTTCCAGTATTCTTCATTTTCTCGGCTATATGTGTCGTTTTTCCACCTGGTGCAGAGCACATGTCTAACACGGTCATTCCTGGTTCTGCTTGAAGAGCATAAGCCGGGATCATAGAGCTTTCGTCTTGAATGGTAACAAATCCTTTTTGAAAAGCTGTCGTTTTGGCTGCTTGGCCATTGAACAAATAAATACACTCTGGAATAACTTCGCTCTTTGCCACGACATATCCTTCCTGAGTCATTAAATGCATTACTTGCTCTACTGTTCGCTTGAACAGATTGACACGTAAAGTAGTCACAGGAGGCTCGTTATTTTCTTTAAGCATTTGCTCAGTTGTTTCAAAACCATATTCAGAAATAAATCGTTTCACCATCCACATTGGATGACTTGTCTCTATTGAAAGTCTCTCTACCTTATCTTGAATTTCTTCAGTAGACCGTACGCCTTCTCGAAGGATAGAACGTAAAATACCATTGATTACCCCAGAAATTCCTTTATGCCCTCTTCGCTTAGCAATATTCACCGCTTCATTTACTGCTGCATGATCTGGAATTCTGGATAAATAGTGTATTTGGTATAAGGACAGACGAAGAAGTTGTCTAACCCAGTCATCCAGCTTACCTTTTATAAAGGGCTGAAGGTAGTAATCTAATGTCATTTTATGTTGAAGCGTTCCATAAGTTAACTCGGTTAATAATGCTCGATCTTTTGGTTCGATGTCATACTTTTCAATTGTTTGATGTAGCAACAGATTGCTATAAGCTTGTTGTTTTTCAACAGCCATTAGTATAGTTAATGCTGCATCTCTTACATTACCTGTCCATATTTTTTCATTCTTTTTTGTCATTCAAATTTGTCTCCTATTCGCAATTTAGAACCTACGCCTCGCAAATAGTCATTTGCAGACATTTTTTTCTTCCCAGCTGGCTGTAGCTCATCAATTCGGATTGCTTCTCCCAAACCTGTTTGAACAACAAAATAATCTGTTTCAATTTTTACGACTGTCCCTGGTAATTCATTTGTATTTATATCAAGTGTATCTGCCTTCCAAATTTTCACCGTTAGCCCATCCAAAGTAGTATAAGCTACTGGCCACGGATGAAGACCGCGGATTTGATTGTGAATTTCTATTGCAGACTTAGTCCAATCTACTCTTTCCTGTTCGCGTGAAATATTTCTTGCATAGGTAACTAGAGACTCATCTTGGACAATTCGTTCATTTCTGCCCGTAATGATTAATGGCAATGTTTCCTTTAAAAGGAGAGTTCCTACTTCACTTAGTTTGTTAAACAGAATTCCAGTATCATCTAGATGTGTAATAGGAATTTCACGCTGAGAAATTATATCCCCTGCATCGAGTTTTTCCTCCATATACATAATAGTGACACCTGTTTTTTCTTGTCCATCTATGATTGCTTGGTGTATTGGGGCTCCTCCACGATAGGCTGGAAGTAAGGATGCATGTACATTGATACAACCGTATTTAGGTGCTTCTAGTAATTCTTTCGGTAAAATTTGACCAAAGGCAGCAGTGACGATTAAATCTGGCGCCAGGTTAAGGATTTGATTGAGTTCCTCAGATCCCTTTAGTTTGTTTGGCTGAATGATTGGTAATCCAAGCTCTAAAGCCTCTTCCTTTACCGGAGGAGGAGTTAGTACTTTTTTTCTACCTACTGGTCGATCAGGCTGTGTCACAACAGCACTAATCTCGTAGCCTTCCTCAACTAGCATGCGTAAGATTGGTGCTGAGAAAGCAGGTGTGCCCATGAATACGATAGAAGTCATAGCTCATCCTCCTGTTCATTCTCCAACTCTTCCAAATCAACATAACGAATTATTTTAGAAGTAAATAAAATACCGTGTAAATGATCAATTTCATGTAAAATTGCTCTTGCTTCGTAGTCCTCTGCCTCTAACTCATATAAAGAGCCATCACGATCTTGAGCCTCTACCTTCACATAAAATGGACGCTCTACCTCTCCATAAATGTCAGGAAAACTTAGGCATCCTTCCACTTCCACTTCTGATCCGCCTATTTCAACTACTTCAGGATTGATCATTTCAATTACTTCTTGACCTTCTCCTAAGTCTACAATTGCCACTTGGATGGCTTCTCCAACCTGAGGCGCAGCAAGACCGATACCATCTGAAGCAATCATTGTGTCATACATATCGTCTAGTAGCTTACCAAGTTTCTCATCAAATGCATGAACTTCTTTACATTTTTGGGTTAATACTTCGTTGGGGTGTGTAACGATTGATCGAATTGCCATTTCTAAATTCCTCTTTTCAAACAGCCTATAAAATAGTGGAGGGATCTAAGTCTACTGTAAGTATGACCCCTTTTTTTATCCACTCCGTACGGTAAATTTTAATCAGTTGCTGTAGTTTTTCAATTAATAGTGGTTCTTGTTTGTATTTTATCAAACATTGGTAGCGATATCTATTTTGTATCTTGCTAATTGCACTTGCAGTCGGCCCTATTACCATACTCGTGCTCGATAGATTACCTCGTAACCAATCGGTAGCAAGCTTCGCATATTCTGCTGCAAGCAGAACATTTTCATGCGTAACTTGCACTAATGTCACGTAATAGAATGGTGGATATTCATATTGCTTACGCATAATCATTTCATTATGGTAGAAGGGCTCGTACAATTGGTCCTTAGAGTACTCTATCGCATAGTGCTCAGGAGTATACGTTTGGATGAATACAATACCTTCCTTATCGTGTCGTCCTGCTCGACCACTTACCTGTGTCATTAGCTGAAATGTTTTTTCAGCAGCTCTAAAATCTGCAAGATGTAGAGTTGTATCGGCATTCAAAACACCTACCAAAGTGATATTAGGAAAGTCCAGTCCTTTTGCTATCATCTGTGTTCCTAATAGGATGTCTGCATCGCCATCTCCAAACTGTTTCAGGATGCGTTCATGCGATCCCTTCGTTCTAGTAGTATCAACATCCATTCGTAAAACTCTGGCATAAGGAAATAATTTCGTAATTTCCTCTTCTACCTTTTGCGTACCTGTGCCAAAAAAACGGATATGTTCACTCTGACATTCCGGACACTGATGAGGCACTGGCTCCTCATGTCCACAATAATGACATTTTAATCGTTCGCCTTCTCGGTGATACGTTAAGGAAATATCACACTGATCGCATTCTACAACTGTTCCACAATCTCTACAAAGAACAAAGGAAGAGAAACCTCTCTTATTTAAAAAGAGTACGATTTGTTCTTTCTTTTCTAGTTTTTCTCGAATGGAATCTGCTAAAGGAACACTAAACATAGAACGGTTCCCATTTTTCAGCTCCGCACGCATATCCACTATATTGACGGTTGGCAAAGCTTGCTCTTTCGCCCTCATTGTTAATGTTAGTAAAGTGTATACCCCCTTTGATGCACGTGCATAGGATTCTAAAGAGGGGGTGGCACTGCCTAAAATAACCGGGCATTTATGATACTCACTTCTCCAAATTGCAACATCTCTGGCATGGTAGCGCGGTGTATCCTCTTGCTTATAGGAGGACTCATGTTCCTCATCTAAAATAATGACACCTAAATCCTTAAATGGAGCAAATACTGCTGACCTAGCTCCAACAACAACCATTACTTCGCCACGCCAAATTTTACGCCATTCATCAAACTTCTCGCCGGTGGATAGGCCACTATGCATAACTGCCACCTGATCACCGAAGCGCAGCTTGAATCGTCGTGTCATTTGGGGTGTTAAAGAAATCTCAGGTACTAGCATTATTGCTTGTTTTCCTTCTGCTATAGATTTTTCTATTGCATGAAGATAGATTTCTGTTTTACCGCTGCCTGTTATACCGTGCAATAAAAAAGTAGTGTTTTCTCTATTATTTTGAGCATTTGTAATGTGAGATAATGCAGCCTTCTGTTCAGTAGTTAGCTGTACTCGGTTATCACGATCTTGATAGTCAAGTGAAGTAATCTCCCGATACACCTCTTCTAGCTCTTTCAATAATATCTTTTTATTAATAAGTGCATGAACAGTAGCATTACTAACAGCCGCAGTCTGAATCATTTCTTGCATCGTGAAAGAGTTTCTTTCTTGTGCTAGAAGCCACTCAATCAATTCTTTTTGTTTTACTGCTTGTTTGGTGAGTTTATTTAGTTGATCTATTATAAATTGTTTATCTTCCACCAGCGTATATTTGGTAACTGTTTTAACTTTTGTTTGCTGCTTAATAATATTTTCGAGCAATAGACTACCTTCTATTAAATGCCTTTTCATCAAACGTAGCATTCCTGCTTTTTCAAATTCCTCATAAGGGAGCACTTCTTTTTTTCCAAAAAGCTCTAAAATCTCATCGTCAAGTTGGGAAGAATCCATTATCTTAATATTTTTTTTATAAGATGCTCGTAAGGCAGCTGGAAGCATTACTTGAAGAGCGTCAATTTCATAGCAGAGAGTTTTCTTTGTCATCCATTTAGACAGCTCTAGCAATTCTTCCGTAATAACCGGCTCAACATCTATAATCGATAGAACTTCCTTAAGCTTTGTTCGATCTATATCTGTTTCTCCTTTAATATTGGTAATAAACCCTTGCACTTTTCGATTACCAAAAGGAACATGAACCCGGCTACCTCGTTCTACTAAGTCTTCCAAATGTTCAGGTACTACATAATCAAACGGTCGGTCAATCGGATATGCAGCTACATCAACAATAACCTCTACAATCATAGAGTCTCATCTTTCTCTAGCTCGATTATCATGCGGAATAACTGAAGGGCTAGCTCCTTCTTACTGGTTTGTGGAAAGTGAATATCGATATCATTCTTTCCAACAAGAGTCACGGCATTCGTTTCTGTCCCAAAACCAGAACCCTCTTCTGTTACATCATTAGCTATTATATAATCTGCATTTTTCTTTTTTAGCTTACCTTTTGCATAATGCACAACATCATTAGTTTCAGCTGCAAAACCAACTAATATTTGACTTGTTTTACGTTTTCCCAACTCTGATAATATGTCCGTAGTTTTTTCCAAAGCGATTGTAACTTCCCCCTCTTTCTTCTTCATCTTTTGAGGGTGTATTTCTTTCGCCTTATAGTCAGCTACCGCTGCTGTTTTCACTACTATAGAGGCTGTTTCAAAATGATTAAGGACTGCAAGAAACATATCCTCTGTGCTTTCGACGTTTACTAGCTTTACATTTTGAGGAGCTTTTATTGCAACTGGACCTGAAATGAGAATAGTCTCTGCACCTAACTTAGAAGCAGCCTCTGCCATAGCATATCCCATTTTACCGCTTGAAAAATTAGTTAAAAATCGAACAGGATCTAGCTTTTCTCTTGTAGGACCTGCAGTTACGACTACCTTTTTCCCTTTTAGAGGTAATTCTTTCGGAGAAAAATGTGTTTCCACTAACTGTACAATTTTTTCTGGTTCTTCCAATCTTCCCTTTCCAACGTAACCACATGCTAAAAAGCCTTCAGATGGCTCGATAAATGAATATCCGTCTTTTGAAAGCTGTTCAATATTCCGTTTTACTGCTGGATGGTCGTACATATGTACATTCATAGCAGGCGCAATCCAAACATCTGCCTTTGTTGCTAAAAGAGTAGTGGTAACCATATTATCCGCTATCCCATTAGCAAGCTTGGCAATAGTATTAGCTGTTGCAGGAGCAACGAGCACCAAATCCGCCCAATCTGCTAAATCTATGTGTGCAATAACCTGCGAATTTTTTTCATCAAACGTGTCATAGTATACATCATTTCTTGACATCGCCTGAAAACTTAATGGTGTCACAAATTCCATAGCGGATGGTGTCATCATTACCTTCACTTCTGCGCCAGCCTGCGTTAGCTTACTTACTAGCGCAACTGCTTTATAAACTGCAATCCCGCCTGTCACACAAACAAGAATTTTCTTAGAAGTTATCATTATTAATCCCCTCTCTAAACAACAACCTCCCAAAGAACAGATACATTCTTTGGGAGGTGTCTTTTCATCCGATTCGCCTTGGCGTTTACTCCTAAGGTATCCGTCGAGGCATTTAACTATTACTTTAGCTGATGTCTAACGCAAGCTAAATAGAGTTACTTATACTTCATCCTCGTATACAGCATTTTCGTTAGTGGATTCGATTTTAAGCTCTCCAGCAGCTACTTCCTCAAGTGCTTTACCAACTTGCTTCGCTGAAACGTAAATACCTAGGCGCTCTCCGCCTTCTTCTTGTAGCTGGCGTGCTCTTTTAGAAGCAACGCTTACTAATGAATACTTTGAATCGATTTGGTTTTTTAATGAATCTACTGACGGATATAACATTTTAAAATTCCCCTTCCAACATGGCTAAATATCTTTTTTCTACACGTTCACGGCGGCAATGCTCCGCTGCTACAATTGCATTAATCTTTGCGCAAGCTTTTGTAACTTCATCATTTTCTACAACATAATCATATAAATGCATCATTTCCAGTTCCTGCCTAGCAGCTAGTATACGGGAGTTGATGACATCCTCTGTCTCCGTCCCTCTACCTATCAATCGTTGCTCGAGCTCGCTTAAACTAGGAGGAGCAAGGAAAATAAATAAGGCATTTGGTGCTTTTTCGCGTACTAAAGCAGCTCCTTGAACTTCAATTTCTAAAAAAACGTCTCGACCTGAGTCTAACGTTTCATTCACATAGTCAATTGGAGTTCCGTAGTAGTTTCCTACATAAGATGCATACTCTAACAATTTACCTTGCTCGATCAAGGCTTCAAACTCTTCCTTCTTTTTAAAGAAATAATCCACACCATCTACTTCACCCTCGCGTGGGAGTCTTGTAGTCATGGATATGGAGTACTCATAGTTCGTTCCCGGTTCAGAGAACAACTCTTTTCTTACAGTTCCTTTACCCACTCCGGATGGACCTGATAAAACGATTAATATCCCTTTTTCTCTTCGCATAACTTCTCCTTCAATTACATGCTATCTCCGAATACTAACTTTAATACATACTTTACTGATTATAACACAAGTCCTCTATAAAATGATAAGATTAAAAGAAAAGCAAGGACTTGTTTATTACTTTAGCTATATTAACAATTTTTAGATTTTATCGTTTGAGATTGTTTTGCTTAAAGATATACAAGTTTAAGCTATAATTGAGTTCACATGATAGAGAAACTTATCGGTGAGAGGATAAACTCGCCTATACAGGTAGTTTTTTAGTCCACTCTTATTCCAATTGTAAAAAAATCATATTCGCTGCATTTTTACCAAACTAACATAGTTTAATCAATTTTAAATGAATATAAAAAACTGTTTTGAAAGAGGAATTATTATGGCTTTTGATGGATTATTTACCATTTCAATGAAAACTGAATTACAACAAATTGTAACAGGTCGTATTTCTAAAATACACCAACCAAATGCACAAGAAATACTTATGCAAATACGAGCTCAAGGGAAAAACTTTAAACTATTGTTTTCTGTACATCCTTCCTATTCTCGCATACAACTCACTCATGAATCGATCGATAACCCAGCTACTCCACCACTGTTTTGTATGGTGCTTCGCAAGCATCTAGAGGGCGGAATTATTACTTCGGTTCGCCAACATGAAACGGATCGAATTATTATACTAGAAGTACTAAGCAAAAATGAAATCGGGGATGATATTACCCGCGAGGTTCATATGGAAATAATGGGCCGTCATAGTAACCTGTTATTAGTAGACCCTAGCAGAAACTTGATCCTAGAAAGCATTAAACACTTATCTCCTTCGATGAATAGCTATCGAACCATTTTGCCTGGTCAGCCCTATATTGCACCACCTACACAGAACAAGCTGAACCCACTAGTATATTCCGAGGATTTAACAAATGTGATTTTCAATGCATCAGACCCTAAAGAAATAGTAGAAAAGATTTCAGGGTTTTCTCCACTTCATGCGAAGGAATTGATATATCGCATGAACGAAATTACTAATACTGAAAAGCTTGATGTTTATAAATCCTATATAAATGAATTTATGCAAGGTGGTACTTCTAAGCAAATCGTAGAGATAAATGGTAAAACTTATTATTCACCTAATGCTTTAAATCATTTAGATGGCACTAAGTTTGACGAACACAATTTAGGCAGCTTGTTAGACCGTGTTTATTTTGCCAAAGCTGAACGTGATCGAGTGAAGCAACAAGCTGGCGATTTAGAACGATGGCTACAAAATGAACTAAATAAGCTAAAGTTAAAAATGAAGAAATTAAAAAAGGATTTCGAACAGGCTGAAAAGCTAGATACATTCCAGTTATTCGGTGAATTGTTAATGGCCAATGCATATGCAATTGATAAAGGTCTGTCTGAAGTGGAATTAGTTAACTATTATGATGAAAATGAAAAAACCGTTGTCATTCCATTAAATGATAGAAAGACAGCTACCCAAAACGCTCAAAGTTACTACAACCGTTATACAAAAGCAAAGACTGCTCTATTAAAGATTGAACAGCAGCTAGCCATAACCCAAGATGACATCGCTTATTTTGAGCTTTTGCAACAACAAGTCATGCAGGCATCTCCTACTGACATCGAGGAGATTCGAGAAGAGTTAATGGAACAAGGCTTGCTTAAAATGCGAGCTTCGAAAAAGAAGAAAAAGCCTGTAAAACCAACACCTGAAAAGTATATTGCCTCTGACGGCACAGAAATTTCAGTTGGTAAGAACAACAAGCAAAACGATTATGTAACATTTAAGCTAGCGAAGAAAACGGATACTTGGCTGCATACGAAGGATATACCTGGTTCCCATGTTGTTATACATTCAGATAACCCATCTGAAACAGCCCTATCAGAAGCAGCAAACCTGGCAGCTTATTTTAGTAAAGCCCGTGAATCTTCTTCGGTGCCAGTTGACTATACAGTAGTCAAACAAGTGAAAAAGCCAAATGGATCGAAGCCTGGCTTTGTCATTTACTTCGAACAAACTACTTTGTTCGTTACACCAGATGAAGAAAAAATTAGACATATGAAAAAATAACATGAAGTGATTGGTAGGATAATCCTACCAATCACTTTTTTAAACTTAATACTATTTCTTATTCCTTTTAAATTTTTGCAAATATTTTAAATAAGTAGTAAATTGGTAGAAATATATTTTTTAAAACCAGGAGGTTAAATGAATGACATTTAGCACAGCAGATTTATGTGATGAATATTCAGACGAGATCCAAGTCCTAGGTTCTGAATTTAAATCCTACGGTAAAAAAACTAGCTTTTCTGGTCCCATTTGTACTGTTAAAGTTTTTGAAGATAATATATTAATAAATCAAGCATTAGAAGACATTCCAGTGGGAAGCGTTCTAGTCGTGGACGGTGGAGGCTCTAAAAAGTGCGCCTTAATGGGAGACCGTTTAGCTGGAATAGCCGAGAATAGAAACCTTTCCGGGATTGTGATTAATGGATGCGTGAGAGATTCAAATGAACTGACTGAGCTTAACATAGCCATTCTAGCCCTCGGAAGTAATCCTTTAAAAAGTAAAAAAGAAGGAACAGGTGAAGTGGATATACCACTGTTTTTCTTAGGCATCGATTGGCATCCAGGAAATTATTTATATGCAGACGAAGACGGAATAGTAATTGCAAAAAGAAAATTGGTAGACTAAAATTTTGCGTGCGAAATTAAATTCGCACGTTTTTCTTTTGAAGTCATATCTTTCCTTTTCTATTACATATAATTTTATGATGAATCGAAAGAAGTGGAGGAAGTGCATGGATGTTTTTGTAAGACAAGGAGATTCCCTCTATTACTTTAGTCAGTTGTTTGATATTCCCCTACATCTAATTCTCGATTCCAACCAGAATATATCCCCCCAAGACCTTTCCATTGGACAACAAATTCAAATACCAGGGTATGTAGGATTAGCTTATCAAATTAGAAGAGGAGAATCACTTTGGGCTATTGCACAGAGTAGAAAAATTTCAGTAGAGGCCATTCTTTTAGCTAACCCAAATATTACCCCAACCTCTTTACAAGTCGGACAAACGATTAAAATCCCTTTGCGAATTACTTGGAGAGTAGTCACCGGTAAAAGAAATTATGATTACAATTCCTTAGTCATTGATATTCGACGCCTTCAAACCGTCTATCCATTTTTAAAAATTTCTTCTATTGGCAGCTCTGTTATGGGCAAAGACCTCCAGGAAATAGTAGTTGGGAATGGAAACAAGCGCGTCCATTTTGATGGTTCCTTTCATGCCAACGAATGGATTACAACTCCTATCATCATGACCTTCTTAGATGACTATTTACTTTCACTGACTAATGGGGACACCATTAGAGGAATTCAAACTACATCTTTGTATGAGCAATCTTTTCTTTCCATAGTGCCCATGGTTAATCCAGACGGAGTGGATTTAGTAATTAATGGTCCACCATCCGACGAGCCTTATCGAAGTAATGTGATTGAATGGAATAAGGGAAGTACAAACTTCTCAGGCTGGAAGGCCAATATAAACGGCGTAGATTTAAATGATCAATTTCCTGCGTTATGGGAGCTAGAAAGAGATCGGAATCCTAAATCTCCAGGACCAAGAGATTATGGCGGGGAAGCTCCATTAACACAACCCGAAGCTATCGCAATGGCAGATTTAACGAGAAGAAGAGATTTCGCTCGAGTACTCCCTTTTCATACACAGGGGCAAGTCATTTACTGGGGATTTGAAAATCTTCAGCCTCCCGAAAATGAAGTTCTAGCTATACAATTCGGTGAAGCGAGCGGCTATATTCCAATAGAAACCACCAATAGCTACGCAGGATATAAGGACTGGTTTATCCAAGACTGGAGAAGACCTGGTTTTACTATCGAGCTAGGCATTGGAACAAACCCCCTACCACTAACCCAATTTGATGAAATTTACGAAGATGCATTAGGCATTTTTCTTGCTGCTTTATATTTGTGATGAGCACCTTAAACCTCCTCTACAGAACTTAGTAGAGGAGGTTAGTAGTTAGAAAAGGAACCTATAAGTTTAAACAATGTTTGTAAATTGCACCGTCATCTGACTAGACGGAAAGGCATACAAACTTCGTTATTTTCTAGATGATGTACGTGTATTTTAATAGGAATAACAATTAGGCGTTCACTTTAATAATTCATCAATCCATCCCTGTACCTTCAAACCCTCTTCAAAGGAAACTAATGCAGAATTTTCACCGACCTTCCATTGATGACATGCTTCAATTAATCCATCAGGCACTGTAGATGGAGTGATTTGTACTGCCTCTTTATCCAATTCACTTTCCCATAACTCGGACCAGTTTCTAATCGTGATAACCTTTTTCGTTCCAAATACTTTAAACTCTAATCGTTCTTCCTGCCCTATCCCGGATAGGCCGTTTAAAACAATAGGAATGTCACTATCCGTTTTTGCCAAAGCAGAGACACCATACTCGCATAACTCTATATCCTGAGGATATGTCGTATGATGTGCAGTTATCTCGAAGTTCCCAAATAAACGATATAATAGTTGGAAATAATGTGGAAATACCTCTCTTATAAAACCACCTTGTGCACGAGATGCGATCCATGCATTTTGTTGCCACTTTCTAGGCCAATGAGGGAAGTATGTATGTAGCTCAATTTTAAGGATATCCCCTAACGAACCATCTGAAATCGATTGTTGTAGACTATGTATAACTGGACTGTACATTAAAGGAAAATGCATAGCTGTATGTACGCTTGCCTTGGTCACGGCTTTAACCATTCTTTCTCCATCTTGTGCATCGTGTGCTAGTGGCTTTTCAGAAAGAATATTTAATCCATAGGCTGCTGCCTTTTCTGTGATCGGTGCGTGGCTAACTGGGGGTGTTCCTATATAAATCCAATCTGGCTTTGTTTCTAGTAGTTCTTCTAGCGTAGAGGCTTCCGGTAGCGTATACTTTTCAGCAACTTCTCTCAGCCTTTTTTTATTTTCATCAAAAACAGATAAAATTTCACAATTAGGATTAGTTTTTATTTGGTTAATGATACGTTCTCCAACTATCCCCGTTCCGATTAGTGCAAAAGTAGTCTTTGTCATCCTAATAACTCCTCTTCATTTTTCTTCATTTTTTGTTGCATAACCCATTTTTTAATTTCTAAAGCTGTTTGTTCTGGTTGATCCCATTGAATCATATGTCCAGCGTTTTCCATAGCTATTATTGCCAATTCACTCATTGATTCTTCTAACTGCTTAAATCCAACACCTCGGGCTTTATCAAGAGTTCTCGGCAATGTTGCATGCAAGAGTAAAAGTGGCACTTGAATGTATGGGTAGGCACTTGTGAAAGGCTCAGAGAAAAAGGCTTTAATAATAGAAAGAATAGTAAACTTAGAGGGAATTAAAGTGTAAAGGTTGTTCTCCTCATAAAATAGCGTCCGAACATATTTTTCTTTTCGGTCATCCCATTTGCTTGTGTACTCCTTATATTCTTTTAAAACTGTTTCCCATTCTACTAGAGTAGATTGATCCATATATGTATTCCAACCGGAAAGTGCAACTTCAAATGTCATCTCTGGTTGATTGACAGGAAAGGTATATCCTCCATCCAACAATATTACACCTAATATACTCTCTGGGAAAAACTTACTGTAGTGCAGTGCAATATCAGCTCCCCAGGAATGTCCCAGTATATAAAAAGGCTTATCAGTTACTTGTCTAATTAATTTTTGAAGCCACTGAGCCAATGATGAGAATAAATAGTCACTTTCCCTACTTAGCGGACTTGTAAGTCCATGCCCAGGTTGGTCGACCATAATTAAATGAAAATCCTTCTCCAATAATGTAGAAAGTTGATCAAATGTATATGGTGCATTTCCAGCTAGACCATGTAAACAAACAATTAAGGGATTTCGTCGATCACCGACTTCATAGTAATTAATCGTATTACAACCATCCGATAATAGTATATTTTCCACTAAACAATCCCCCTACCCACTACTATATATTCGATTTACCTATGTAAATACCCTTTTCTCATATAATAAAAATAAGCCTGACAGTTAATGGACTGTCAGGCTTACTAAATACCACTTTTAGAGTGTAGCTAAGCGGTGATAGACGTCACTTAACGTTTCGCAGCCGCTTTCTTTAGCTTTTTTTACATAAATACTCCATAGCTTAGCTGTCATTTTGGCATCCCCTAGAGCATGGTGCCGACCGACAATGGGTATATCATTATGAACACATAGGTCTTCTAGCGTCACTAGATTCAAATTAGGATCTATCACCTTTAAAAGGAAAGAAGTATCTACAATCCGGTGCTTGAAAGGCTTACGAAACAAGGTTGAGCTTGTATGCTCCATAAAATTTCGTTCATGGGTAGCGTGATGTGCTACTAGCGTATAATCCTGTTTAAACTCAAGAAATTTAATGAAAACATCTGCAAGTGGCGAGGCATTACTTACTTGTTCATTTGTAATTCCCGTCAAGTCAATAATCGTAGCGGGTATTTTTTGCTCTGTATGGATGAGCGAATAAAACACTTCGTCCTCGATTATTTGCTCTCCCCGCACCTTAATTGCCCCTATAGAAATAATGGTATCTCCTTTTTCAGGGGAAAAACCCGTCGTTTCGATGTCGAAAACGACTATTTTCAGATCCATAAGTGGAATATCAAGTACATACTGTTGATTCATTTCCTTTTCCAAGTTACGTAAATAGGCCATTTGCTGAGCATTTTGAATATCACCAATTCCAACATTGTTACGTTTTCCTTGTAGTCCTCTTAATATTTGCATAAATGGTTCAAATGCCATCGCCAACACCCTTTTTTTAACTAGTTAAAGCAATTACTTCTTCATGAAGCCTTTTTCCATCCTTCAGTATTCGCTTAATCTCTTTGCGCTCTTCCTTAGACAAATTATGAACCCTTAGGTAATGCGTGTCCGTATAATTCTCTATTTGAATTAATGAGGTACGGTACTTTAATAAATCCAAGAAATTTCTCTCGCAGTTTTGTAGTATTTTTTCGTATTTTTTTATACAGATTAATTGATTCATCCTCTCTAATGTAGAAGTCTCATAGATGCCTTCTTTTATAGATAATAGACGCACTGCATTTACATAAGGCAAAAAGGCTGCATATTTTAAGTTGACACTCCCCTGATAAAAACCGTGCTGCTCTACTAAAATTTGACCTAGGGGACCAATAACATTTTTCACGTGTTTAATATTGGCAGAAAACCGTTGTAATACAGAAGGATGATCCAATTGGAATTCATAGATAAATAGTTTTAATTCATCAATAGCTCGTTGATTTCCACATAAGCTACGAGCATCAAAAAAAATCTGAAGATGTCTAATCGCTTCCCAGCTTTCCTCTCTCATCCATTCCTCCAGCTGACTTTTCCAGCACTCCGCAGACTTGCACCATAATGGGTTAGAACTCATCACGTTCCCTTGACAATATGGATACCCTACAGCATGCAACCCGAATGCTAGCTCCTCTCCCAGCGCCTTAAAATATCCCTCATATTCTTTGTTCGACTTTTCATATACAATTCCATGGTCCTGATCACTGATTAAACCTTGCTCTCTTCTACCTCCACTACCCGTTATAAACCATGTGAAGTTACATGGCGGTTCCTCTTTTAGTTTACTTTTAGCAATATGCATCACATGTTGCATGACTTGATCATGAAAATCGTTGAGAGAGATGGTATCTTTCAAATAGGACATGATATTTTGGTCCTTCCATTCTCTTAAGGATTCATAGGTTTCCATGACCACACTCCCTTTTATACAAAAAGCCTCTGCAGCAGAGGCTTTTTGACGTTTATTTATTTGTTTTAGTTAGTACCTTTCGCTTCCTCTAAAACCATTTGTTCTGGATAACCATAATTCCCGTGTTCGCTCATATCCAGACCCATTATTTCCTCTTCTTCTGTTACTCGAATGCCACCCATGACTTTCTTCATTATAAACAGAATAGCATATGATACGGCGAAAGCGAATGCTCCGCAAGCTGCCACTCCCATTAATTGTACTAACAGCTGATCTACGCCACCGCCGTAAAACAAACCTGGTTTACCTGTCGTCGCAAGCTCGGTTGTAGCAAAGAAGCCGGTAGATAAAGTACCCCAAATACCAGCAGTTCCATGAACAGAAAGTGCATAAATTGGATCATCAATTTTTCTCTTTTCAAAGAATCGTGCACTATAAAATACAAGTACCCCAGCTATTAAACCAATCACAACTGAAGCCCATACGTCTACAAATGCACACGACGCCGTGATAGCAACTAAACCAGCTAACGCTCCATTTAAAATAGTAGGAATATCTGATTTACCTAAAGCTACCCAGGAGATAAATGTTGCCGCAACCGCTCCTGCTCCTGCTGCTAAAGCTGTATTTAATGCTACATACCCAAAGAATGCTGCATCTACGGAAACCGTACTACCCGCGTTAAACCCAAACCAACCAACCCACAAAATTAGTACACCTAATGCAGTATAAACTTGGTTATGACCCGCTAAGTTATTAGAAGAACCATCTTTGTTAAATTTCCCAATTCTAGGTTTTAGTATCATCGTTGCCGCAAGAGCTGCAGCTGCACCAGTTAAATGTACCACTGTAGACCCTGCAAAATCTTGTTTTCCATGTTCAGCTAACCAACCGCCTCCCCACACCCAATGAGCGATTACAGGATAAACGATTATGCCGAAAAGAATAGTGAAAATTACGTAAGCAGACAATTTTGCACGTTCAGCAAACCCGCCAAGAGCGATCGTTATTGCAATACCAGCAAACGCTAATTGGAAAACAAAAAATACGGTAGGAGAAACACTCGCTCCATCCTCTCCTCCACCAGCATAGAAGAAATCTGTCATTCCGACGAAGAAGTTAGCATTTCCTCCAAATATAAAACCATATCCTATTGCCCAAAATACTAATGATGCCAACCCGAAAGTAAAAATGGTTTTACCGGCAACGTGTCCAGCATTCTTCATTCTGGTTGAACCAGCCTCTAAAAGTATAAATCCACCAATCATAAAAATAACTAAAATTGCAGCAACCATGGTCCATAAGCTGTTCATTAAATACATTACATCTTCCATTTTGACCCCTCCTCTTTCTTGATATGTCACATTTTCTCACTCTTAATGTAAGGAAATATGACATCATTTATTTATATCCTTATTTTACTTAATTCGAATTGAATGTCAATACATTTTTCTGAATTTATTTTATTTTATGTTAATTTTTATTACATGATTGTGTTTAATGCTAAAAACGGGTTTAGCAGATACAATTATTAATCCGTGGTACTTTTTGAGATCATGGATAGCTTACATGTTTTTATAAAGGCTTGTACTAACTTTAAGTCTTCCTAGTAATCCCATCTCTTTTCCAATCTGAACTTCTGTCTGGGAAAACAAAGTATCTCACAGAATCTTTACATCCTATTGTTTAAAAATATATCTTAACTAAAAAAACCGACTCCACAAAGGAGCCGATGTATTGCTAAATTTTATTTATCTATTTCTACATCCACAGTTGGGATCATTGTAAAATCTTTTTCTATCTGGCTTAGGGAAGCTGATGCAGTCATAATCATCATGCTGATGATTCTTGTCCTTGCATGCACAATCATCTACTGAGTCGCAGTCATCATTGTGTTTATGCTTGGAATCCTTCCAATAGTTATCTTCCTTCCAAGACTTATGACTTCTTGGATAGGACGGGTTACTATGATTTTTTCCACATCTATAACATTGTCCATTAGAATCATAATTATCATATTCACAATCATCATTTCTATCATAGCTGCAATCATCATGATCTCTGCCTCTATCGTGATGATAGTTACATTCACAATCATCACGGTCTTTATCTCTATTGCGATGATGTCTACAATTATGGCTACCACGGTCTTTACAATGGCATTCATGTTCATGGTTGCTTCCACCATTACCGTTTTCTGCACCATTTCTACAGCATTTTGGACTTTCAGTTTCAGATACCATAACCAATCCGTACTCGTATTCAGCTACAATTTCTGTTGTTCTACCTGAAACTCTTAATTGAAGAGTAGGCGCAAGAGTTCCACCAAAATGAGATCTTCGGAAAGATTCAGGTAAATTAGCAAGCTCCTCTGTCGTTATTCCCTGTAAATCGAATGTATCGATGAAGCTTAGTACCGAGAAGTCAGGTAACACTAACCAAGAATAGGCCTGGTTCGGTTCAGTAACTGGATTTGCTATAACTAAACCACCAGAGTTTAATGGTTGATAATTCCCTCTTAATGACCCTGCAACAAAACCATATAAACCATCTGGTCCAGGTCCATTAGTTAAACCAGGAGCAAACGTAAATCTATGACTATCTGTAAATAAATAGTACAAACCGTTCCTTACAATAAGGTGTGGACGTTCTGTCTGCTGATTTGTACAACCCGCCTCTAAGAGAGCCGGAAGTAATTGCCAAGAAGTGTAATCATTGTTTCGAAGTAGGGCAATTCCAATATTTCCAGTGTAAAGTCTTGCTTCCTCTGGCACCCCAGGTCCACAATCAATGTCTAAATTGTTTCCTGCGATATTACCTTCAAACAATAAATACTCGCAGCCTGTTGCTGGATCTTTAAAGAACCAAGGATCACGGAAAGCGTAGATAATACTACTTCCGCCCGCTTCAGATTGTTCTTGTGTTTGATAAAGTACTCCGTCTGGCTCTAAAATTATTTCATGTGGTGCGAAGTTAACTAGCTCGACACCATCTAAATTGGATCTAAAGTTACTGCTTGTTAATGCAATGCGCTGTTCAAAAGTTACTTGAGCTTCGCCACGTCTACCGGAGGCTGTATAGAAGTAATAGATTCTTCCTCCGTCGATGATTGCAGATCCTGCCCATTGTCTTGATCCAAAAGCAGTACCCTCTTCAAAAACTAGTCCACCTTGTATCCAATTTAAGCCATCTCTAGAATAGAAGTATGCGATTCTCGCTACATCATGTCTGTTATCTGGTAATACAC
Source organism: Psychrobacillus sp. FSL W7-1493 (assembly GCF_038004905.1). Classification (NCBI taxonomy): domain Bacteria; kingdom Bacillati; phylum Bacillota; class Bacilli; order Caryophanales; family Bacillaceae; genus Psychrobacillus; species Psychrobacillus sp. FSL W7-1493. The sequence continues at coordinate 2,672,811 of NZ_JBBOSB010000001.1, forward strand.
TTCTAGGTGCTGATAAGGCAAACAGGACTCTCCATCCACCAGGAAGTACAGCTATAGAACCATCTTTTTCTTGAAGTGGCCACATATCCCATATCCACAAATCATCTGAGATTCGAGGGAATGGTTCTTGTATAACAGGAGCGCTATTAGAAGCAGTAATTCTAATTTGCTCTGCTTGCGCCCTCGTCCAAGCCGAAGGAACCGCGTCAATACTTTGGTTTAAGCATCTTTTAAAATCTCTTTGTGGGTTGTAATCACAAAATCTTTTAATATCATTGTTGTTAAATGATCTGTACTGAGTAGTTCCAGAATGAGTTGCAGCACTTGGGAAATTTCTATTAGATGAACCTCCACTTATTGGAGATAGCATTTCATTACCTGACCCAGCGATTGGAACTCTCTGACCCATATCTCTTTTTTTTGACATATATTTTCACCTTTTCTTATTTTCAATTCAATCAAATGAATGGTTTGTACGAAAATCTAATATAATCTAATTTGAAAAATTGACCACTCATATAATCAAATGTTATTTATAATTTTTCTTACTTAACGTCTGTGATGATTCTCAGAAGAATAATCATCATTACATTCTCTGCATTTAGGACTTTCTGTTTCTGATACCATCATTAGTCCATACTCATAAACATCTATAATCTCCGTATTTCTGCCTCTTACAGCTAGCTGCAATGTTTGAGCTAATGTCCCACCAAAATGCTCAAATTGGAATTGTTCTGGCAAAAATCCAACCTCTTCTATTGGTATACCTTGTAAATCAAAATTATCTATAAAGCTTAGGACTGAAAAGTCGGGTAAAACAAGCCAAGAATAGGCCTGGAATGGTTCAGAAGGAGGATTAGAAACTACTAGACCACTTCCATTTAGCGGTACGTAATTTCCACGCAGGGAACCTGCTACAAAACCGTACAACCCGTCTGGCCCAACAAGACCTGGTGCAAATGTTGAAGCATGAGTATCAGTGAACAGATAGTACAGTCCGTCACTCACTACTATGTGAGGACGTTCAGTTTGTTGGTTCGTACATCCTGCTTCTAAAAGTGCAGGGAGTAGTTCCCAACTGGAAAAGCTGTTATTACGAAGTAACGCTATTCCGATATTGCCTGTATATTCTGCAGCGTCTGCTGGAACTCCAGGTCCACAGTCTACATCTGCTGATGTACCAGCTATATTTCCTTCAAACAATAAATATTCACACCCCGTCGCAGGGTCTTTGAAGAAGAAGGGATCACGGAAGGCATAAATTATTCCTCCACTAGATTGTTCTTCTGTCTGGTAGAGAATACCGTCTGGTTCTAGGATTACTTGATGAGGTGCAAAGTTTACTAATTGCACACCATCTAAGTTAGAAATATAATCACTGCTCGATAAGGCAATTCGCTGCTCGTAAGTGATTTGAGCTTCACCTCTTCTACCAGTAGCTGTATAGAAGTAATAAATACTACCATCATCATCAAGCATTGCTGAGCCTGCCCACTGTCTAGACCCTAAAGCTGTGCCTTCTTCAAAGACATAGCCTCCCTGAATCCAATCAAGTCCATTTCTCGAATAAAAGTAACTGATTCTTGCAACATCGTGTCTTTTTCCTGGTAGAACACTACGAGGGACAGATAAAGCAAATAACACTCGCCAACCACCAGGTAACACTGCGATTGAACCGTCTTTTTCTATTAACGGCCACATATCCCATATCCATAAATCGGCTGATATACGAGGGAATGGGGCTTCAATTAGAGGTGCAACGTTAGTAGAATTAATTCGAATTTGTTCTGCTTGGCTCCTTGTCCAAACAGATGGAATCGCGTCGCGGTTATATTCAAGGCAACGTCCGAAATCTCTTCTGGGGTTATAGTTACAAAACTGACTAATTTGTTTACCATTAAAAGTTCGATAACGAACATTGTTATTTCCAGTGGATCCAGAAGGAGAGTTCCGATTAACAGAAGCACTCGGCATTATATTTGCGGATTCTGTTCTGGAGCTTCTAATAGGAAATTGTTGCGAAGTTAGTTTATACCTATTTTTATTTGAGTGATGTTCATGTTCCCCAAGTCTATTAAAATGTTTTTCATCATTTTCTTTTGTCATAACTTTCACACCTTTAATAGATTTTCGTACATTGCTATCATATGTATAGCCAAAAGAAAGGTTTGAGTAAAATTAGTAAAATTGGTGTATCGTAAGAAAATTGTGTATCTAGTTTTTATAGGTGATTAACACGAAAAAAGGGTAATCTCATGAGAGATTGCCCTTTTTTAGAGTATATAAATTAGGTTTAATCATTAGTTTAGAAAAAACTTAATATAAGAAAAAATAATTTAGAGGGATTATTATTTAACACTATGTCCAGTGACAGTCTCCCCACTATACAACTTGTTAAACTGTTCTAGCTTAGTTGTGAAAAATCTATTCTACTTAATTAACATCACTTTTTCAGTCGAAAAACAATGAAGTCGGGACTTCTAAAATCCTCACGAAATGATGGGTACTTCTTCAACATTTTCTCAGATGGGGTAGGCTCTACTATCTCTTCTATTAGAAATCCAGATTCACAGATGGCTTTTACATAACTTGTTAATGTGCGGTGATAGAAGATTACCTGGTCCATTCCTCTTTGCTCATAGGCTCCCTCATAAAAATAGTTATCTACTTTCCAATATAATTTTTTACCGTCATGCCCTTTCTCCCATCCACTTTCTGGAGTTTGAAAACAAGGATGTAAAATAGAAAAGATAAAAACCCCACCCTCTCGAAGAACACGGTAAGTTTCTTTAAATGCTTGCTGATAACCTTCTAAATCCTGAATCACCATATTAGAAACAACTACGTCATAAGTTCCTTCCATTATAAAATGTAAATTTTCACAGTTAGATTGTTTAAATTCTATATTGAGTTCTGATGTCGTTCTACTTTTTGCTATTTCAATCATCTTTGATGAATAGTCAATAGCTGTTACAGCTGCTCCTGCTTTCTCCATCAGTCTACTTAAATACCCTTCTCCACAACCAGCATCTAGTACTTTTTTGTTGTTTAAATTTCCCATAAGACTAAACAAGGTTGGATTTAAATATACCTCTTTATGTGGATCTCCATGCTCCAGATGATTGGCTGCATATTTTTCAGCAAATTTGTCCCACCTCTTAATAGAATCTTCAGAAGTCATATTTTTTACCATAATAGCGCCACTCCCATTCTAATATAATAACTAGTAATTCGCCTTTCATATAAGAGTTCCTGCTAATAGTATTTCCCAGAAAATAATTAAGAATATAAAAAGACTTACTGGATTAATCCAATAAGCCTCTAACAGAACATAAAATGTAAATATTAATACTTCACCTGAACTCTCTTAAGATTCCAGCATAAGATCCTCTGGATTTTCGAGCAGTTCTTTTACCATTTTCAGAAAGCCTACTGAATCTTTTCCGTCTATTACACGGTGATCATAAGAAAGAGCTACATACATCATAGGTCTTATTTGAATTTCACTTCCAACCGCTATCGGTCTTTTTTGAATGGTATGCATTCCAAGGATACCAACTTGTGTCCCATTTAATATCGGGGTAGACATTAAGGAACCAAAAACACCTCCGTTTGTAATAGTGAAGGAACCACCAGTCATATCCGAAAGAGCTAGCTTGTTATCACGCGCCTTTTTAGCAAGTTCTCCAATATCCCCTTCAATTTCTGCAAAGTTTTTGCGGTCCGCATCACGAACAATCGGCACTACTAGACCACCTTCTGTTGATACAGCAATACCGATATCAAAGAAGTTATTTTTAACAATATATTCTCCATCCAGCTGTGAATTAACATAAGGATATTTTTTCAAAGCAGCTACGACTGCCTTAGTGAAGAACGACATAAAACCTAGACGTACCTGGTTGTCTTCGAAAAATTTATCTTTTTTACGAGAACGCAATGCCATCACATTCGTCATATCTATCTCATTAAACGTCGTTAACATTGCAGTGCTTTGTTTAACCTCTAATAAGCGTGAAGCGATTGTTTGTCGTCTACGAGACATTTTTTCGCGAGTCGTGCGACCATCTTCTGTTGGAGCAGAGACAATTTTAGCTGGTTCTGCTTTTTGTTTAGAGCCATGGGCTGATACATCTTGAACACGAACTCTTCCCATTGGATCAACAGGTGACACTTCATTTAAATCGATACCTTTTTCCCTTGCAAGCTTACGAGCAGCAGGGCTAGCAATAGGTCTACTTGCGTCTGAGGTAGTTTCAACCTTTGTAATTGGTGCATTTACTGCCTTTGGTATATCTGGAGCTTTTTCCTCAACCTTTACTTCTTCTGCCTGAGGTTGGGCAGCAGGAGTTCCAGATCCTGCACCAACGATTGCAATAACCTCTCCTACCTGAACTGTATCTCCTTCACCAAATAACAGTTCACTAACTACTCCCGCTTCCTCGGATATAACTTCAACGTTTACTTTATCTGTTTCGAGCTCCACTATAAACTCGCCTTTTTCAATGGTATCACCTGGTTTTTTTAACCACTGGGCGATCGTGCCTTCTGTAATAGACTCTGCCAATTCCGGAACTATAATTTCTGCCACTTAAACTTCCTCCTTTTAGTTCTAATGCTCACAAACTTTTTAATGCTTCTTCAATAATTCTTGCTTGTTCTACTTTATAAGTATCTGCGTCGCCTTCAGCCGGACTTGAGCGATGCACTCGTCCTGTATAAGCAATGCTTCTTCCATCTGCCATCTCTAATAAATACGGGAGAGCATAATTCCAAGAACCCATATTTTGAGGTTCTTCTTGAGCCCATATCAATAACTCTACGTTTGGGTAATGTCCTAATATATCCAAAATTTCATCCTTAGGGAATGGATAAAGCTGTTCCACACGAATGATATGCAAATAATTAAAATCAGTTCCGTTTTTTACTTTTTCCGCTAAATCAATTGCCATTTTCCCACTAGCAAAAACAATTTTCTTTACCTCCTCTGGTTGGCCACCAAGATTCGGTTGTTCAATCACTGCTTGGAATTTACCATCCAGCAAATCAGAAACATCAGCACCGACCAAAGGATTGCGTAAAAGTGATTTAGGAGAGACGATTAATAGCGGACGCACAAATTCTTCATTCAAAGATTTTGCTTGTCTGCGTAAAATATGGAAGTAATTTGCTGCGCTTGAAAGATTAGCTACAGTCCAGTTATTTTCTGCTGAAAGCTGTAGGTACCTCTCTAATCTAGCACTTGTGTGCTCTGGGCCCTGCCCCTCCGCCCCGTGTGGAAGCAGCATTACTAGACCTGACTTCAATCCCCATTTCGCTCGAGCAGAACTAATAAAGTTATCAAACATTACCTGTGCCATGTTAGCAAAATCCCCATACTGCGCTTCCCAAATCGTTAACGTATTCTTATCCTCTAGTGTATATCCGAATTCATAGCCTAAAATAGCAGCTTCCGTTAATGGGCTATTATGAACAACAAAAGAAGCAGCTGAATCGCTAATAAAATGCATTGGTATAAGTTCTTCTCCTGTTTTCTCATCATGTAATACTAAATGTCTGTGAGAGAACGTCCCACGTTGGGCATCCTGTCCACTTAGGCGTATCGAATGTCCGTCTTGCAAAATAGTTGCAAACGCAAGTGTTTCGGCGTGTCCCCAGTCTATCTTTCCGCTTCCGGTAAAAGGCTCTTCCCTACGTCTAAGTATCTTCTCTAATTTTTTGAATGGAGTGAACTCCTTGGCCCAAGTCAAAAGTTCTGCGTTAGCCTTGCTTAGCTTTTCTCCCTCAACACCAGTCGGTATATCTGGATACCCGTCTAATACGACCTGCGGAATCACTACCTCGTTTGCAGTTGTCTGCGGAAGTTCTTTGACCCTGTCATATGCCTCCTGCATTTCCTTTAATATTGTCTCATCTAACGTCTCAACTTGGGACTGATTAAGTACCTTTTCTTCTACAAGTTGATCACCATAAATTTGCCTTACAGTTGGGTGTTTATGGACAATGTGATACATCAATGGATTAGTAATGGATGGTTCGTCCATTTCATTATGACCATATCGACGGTAACCAATAAGATCAATAACTATATCCTTACTAAATTGTCGACGATATTCAAAAGCAAGCCTTGCTACTTCTAACACAGCTTCCGGCTTGTCAGCATTTACGTGGATAACTGGTACCTCAAACCCTTTTGCAGGATCAGAGGAATAATGCGTAGACCGAGAGTCAAATTGCTCTGTAGTGAATCCAATCATATTGTTAGCAATAATATGAATTGATCCTCCTGTTTGGAAACCACGTACTCGGCTGTAGTTTAATACCTCTGTTACTACACCTTGCCCTGGAAAAGCAGCATCTCCATGAACTAAAATTGCAAATGCTGCATTCTTATCCTGCCTCGGATAACCAGGTATATCTTTTACCTCTTGTGCAGCTCTAGTTTGACCAGTAACTACAGGGCTCACTACCTCAAGATGGGATGGATTATAGGCCAGCTGTACTGTGACGCCATTATTTGAACGATAGGTAGCCCCTTTATGATATTTCACATCACCAAACCAGCCTTCTGCAATCTCTAAAGATCCATCCTTAGGTAAGAATGCCTTAGACGGTACATGAGCGAACTCAGCAAACATCATCTCATACGGTTTTTTCAAAACATGCGTTAAGACGTTTAATCGGCCACGGTGGGCCATTCCGATATTCACCTGTTTAGTTTTTGTTATCCCAGCCTGATTAACTAATTCATCGATTAAAACAACTAATGCATCAAGCCCTTCTATAGAAAAACGCTTGGCTCCTACAAACGTACGATGAATGAATTTTTCAAATCCTTCAATTTTAGTTAAACGTTCTAGTAACTCTTTCTTTTCTTCTAATGAATGGCTTTGATTTAAAGCATTTCCTTCAATTTTATCTTGAAGCCACTGTCTCTCCTTGGAGTCAGCGATATGTGTAATTTCAAAAGCAATACTTTCTGTGTAAACAGACCTTAGAAAATTGATAGCCTCAAGACCATTACGTATTTCTTTAGGAGGATTAGTAATTATAAGAGCTGCCGGTACATCTACTAAGTCCTGTTCAGAAAGGCCATAGAATTCCATACTAATTTTTGACGGATCCTGTATCCCATTGTTAAGTGGGTAGATATTAGCATTTTGGTGTCCATGTGTACGAATAGCATCTGCGAGCCGAATAGCTCGAAGAATTTTATCTAAGTTGTTGTCTGCATTACCTGAGATCGATATAGTCTCACGTTGACCCAAAAAATCGACTGGAGAACCATATTGTTGAAACAACGCTCCTATTTCTTCTTCTACGTCATCAGGTGATTGTACATATAAATCGTATTGCTCTAACAGGTACGCTAAATTGGGTCCTTGAAATTGATTCCATGGATAATTGTTATTCATTATTACACATCCTTATAATTTTATATCTAATCCTACTTGTCCTAAAGAAGCCCAACCCATTGCCAATATGTCATGCTGAAGACAATGATTAATAAGTATCCTACTATAGTTATTGGAAGACCAGATTTCAAAAGATCCTTGGTTGTAAAAGCACCGGTACCATATGCAAGCATATTCTGCGGTGCGCTTACAGGTAGCAAGAAACCGAAGCAAACAACAAACTGTTGGATTAATACAAGACCAGGACCGTTAAATGAAGTTGGCTGCATGGAGACCACTAAAGCGATAACGATAGGTATAAAAGCAGAAGCCAAGCTGGTAGCACTTGCAAAACCTAAGTGAATCAAAATATTAAATAACGAAAGCACCATGATAATAAAAATAAGAGGCATTTCTGTCAAACCGACTGCTTCTAAACTATTTTGCGATAACCAAGCAGCTCCTTGTGTTTGTAAAAGCACTGTACCCATTGATATCCCAACTGCAAATACTACAAGAGTTCCCCATGGAATCTTATTTTGCACTTCTTTCCATGAAAAAATTCCAATTCCAGGCAAGAGCATAACCATGACCGCTATAAAAGTCACTGTCGTTGAATCTAGTGGGTGAAGTATACCTTCTGTTGCCCAAAGAATTAGCAATGCGACGGAAATAATGATCAATCTTTTTTCTTTCCCTGTTATAGGACCCAAATCTCTTAATTGATCTTTAATAACTACGTCACCGTTTTCTAATTCCGATAGCTCTGGTTTGATAAGCTTATTCATTAGAAAAAATAGTAAGACAGACATCAGTATGGACCAGGGACCTGCATATATAAACCATTGCCCCCAGGTAATGTTAATGCCAAAAGTCTCTTCAATAAATCCAAGAGCAACCATATTTTGGGCTGCAGCTGTTTTAATACCAACATTCCAAATAGATATAGACTGCACTGCCGTAACTATTAATAAAGCGGAAAGCCTACTTGTTTTAGGTAAATTAAAAGCAGCTACTATTCCTAAAAGAATAGGAAGAATTGTACCCGCGCGGGCTGTAGCACTAGGAACAAATAGAGCTAATACAATACTTACAACGATTGTCCCAAAAACTAAGCTCTTTGTTTTTGTACCAACTTTGGACATGATGAAAAGGGCTAACCTTTTGTGTAATCCCGTAAGCTCCATCGCTGCTGCGATAAATGTAGCACCGGCTACTAATCCGACTGCAGAAGAACTAAACCCACCTAACGCAAGCTTTAATGCACCTGATGTCGTGTAATCTACTGTAGGATCATCAATAGTTGGAGCAAGACCTATAAATACTGAAATGAGCACAATTATTATGGAGGCACTTACAGGAAACGATACAGCCTCTGTAACCCACAGAATTACTGCTAACGCAAGTATTGCCAGAGCTCTCTGCCCAGCAACAGGAAGTCCTTCAGGATTTGGTAACAAAATAATGATAAGAAATACTGCAAAAGCCAGAAGAACAAATAACATTTTATTTTTTTTCATCTTTTCTTCTCCTCTACTTCTATAAATTTACAAATAGACTAACTAAGTATGAATTCATACTTTGCGATTAAACATACTTGTCGATAAAACAATAGGTAAACTCACTTTTATAAAGCACTCTGAAGACTTATCTGCTGTATTTTGTCCTATTTTATCCTTATTAATCATTCCAGCTTCTTCAATTCTCGTGCACGTTATTTTAACTTTTCAGTTTTGGAAATCGCCTCTTTCTATTAATTACTCTCTTACTTGGACTTCACTTTTAAGTCATTAATAATTTTTTCATACAAGTTTCTAAATTATCTTGTAATAAAAAAACCTTTTTATACCTGATATTCCCAAGCAAAATTTCATGAATTGCAGGATTTTTGATGCTGTTTCATTTAAAAGAATAGGTTTAATATTATTAATTGTGAATAATTTCACAATAACGTAAGTATAACTCTTTTGTATTTTTTTGTTATACTATTATTCTTTTTTTCACTATTAGTTCATAAATAATTAATCAATTGTTCATAATTTTGTCATTTTTTTATTATTTATATATAATTTAATTTTGTTTAAAGTTATTAAGCAGATGGCAGTTGGTCGGGTTAATCTCTAAGCTATCCCTTATAGTAAACGTTCGCGCTGTCATCTCTTATATAGCTCACTTATCCTACTGGAGACACCTGCTACTGATATCAATACATGTAAAAAATAATCCACTATTTTTCCAAATTTATGAGAGAATAAATAGAAGAGTGTTATATATATAAAAAGGAGGATGTTCAATGGAGTTATTTAAACGTGGGCTCCCTATGTTTTGTTTTTTATGTCTTCTCTCTGCATGTGGTAATGATTCCGAAACATTGAATAATCCAATACCAACAGAACTTAACATTCCTGTTCCGATAGAAAAAGTTGAAGCTGATCCTTATGAAATTTTAGTTCAGGAAAAAAATAAAAGTTTAAACCTTACTCCACTGGATTTCACTTCCTCTTATGCAAGTGAACTAGGGCTCACCTTTTATGAACCAAAATATGAGAAGTTTTCTGCTAACGGTGAAGTTACTATTGCAGGTGAGATAAAAAAGACTGACGAACTAAAATCCAACTACATATGGATTAATGTCCAAACAGAAAAAGAAAATAGTTATATTCAGGAACAGGATTATTTTGTTCCAATTAGTGATGGTAAATTTAAGAAAACCGTTCATTTTTTTAACGGTGAAGGAACGTATAAGATTAAAGTACAAATACCGAGCACAGAACGAGAAAACCATTACTATGATACAGCAAACTTTGAAGTTCTAAATGTAAACCCAAATAGAATTAGAGATGTTGCCTATACACCTATTGGTTTAGAAGCCGGTCTTATCCTTAATACAGAGGTCGGCTATGTAGAAGAAGACGGTATTTATACATTGAAGGGGAGCTTACAGAATGGTGAATTATACGAGGATATTATGGTTCGGCTATCAAAAGACGGTCAAACGTGGAGTAATGTAATTCCAATACAAAAAGGTCAATTTACTTCCAATATTCCGCTTTTGTTTGGAAAAGGCTTGCATACGCTAGAAGTTATGATTCCCGATTTAGAGAAAGATAACTTTTACAAGACTGCAACAGATTTGCTTATAGAAAATACATCGTTAGAGATATTGGAACCAATCTCTTATTCTTCCCTATATGCTGAACGCGGAATAAATCTGGTTGAGCCTGTCAGTGGAGAAAAGACAACAGGACACACGTTTCACATTAATGGTTTTATTGATCCAGAAGCTACACTATCAAAACAAACTACCCATCTCTATGTGCAAACTCAAAAAGGTGAAGATCAAGCCCTAGAGGTCATTCCCATCCAAGACTTTACATTTAACGATTATTTTCATTTGAGATTTGGCCCTGGAGAATATGAAGTATCTATTAGCGTCCCTGAGATAACTGAAACTAAAAATGACTTCTTTAGATATTATGAGGTTGCTAAGTTCGATATAATTTCTACAGCTGAACAGGATAAACGAGATATTCTTCCTTCAAGAGGAATTGAATCTGATGCACCACAAATTATTGACCTAGCAAACAGTCTTACAAAAGGAAAAACTTCCGAATTAGAAAAGTCAAAAGCTATTTATGACTTTGTAGCTAACACCATCTCTTATGACGTAGTTAAATTCCAAAATGACGACTTTAAATGGGATGACAGTGCCTTAAAAACTTTAAATTCTCAAACGGGGGTATGTCAGGACTACGCCTACCTTACTATTGCACTCTTACGTGCAAGCAATATCGAAGCCCGTTTTGTAGAAGGTTTCACTACAGATAGACATGCATGGGTAGAAGCGAAGGTCGATAATCGTTGGGTCACAATGGATCCTACATGGGGTGCAGGCTACCTAAATGACAACAAGGAATTTATAGCTAGTTTTAGTGAAGATTATTTTGACCCTGAGGAAGAAGATTTTCAAAAAACGCATACTCGCATTGGTTTAGTATATTAAATTGAGTAGGAGGGCTGGAAAAAATCTCCGTTGGCTGTGACGTCGCTTTTTCCATTTGCATGTCGGGGCAAGCACAGGGGCTTGCGCTTTTCTATTTGGCTAGCTTCAGCCCCTTGCCCCTCGGGGTCAAATGGATAAAAGCTCCGGTGGCTGTGAGGCTGCCTCCTCGCTTTTTCCATTTGCCTGTCGGGGCAAGCACAGGGGCTTGAGCTTTTCTATTTGGCTAGCTTCAGCCTCTTGCCCCTCGGGGTCAAATGGATAAAAGCTCCGGTGGCTGTGAGGCTGCCTCCTCGCTTTTTCCATTTGCCTGTCGGGGCAAACACAGGGGCTTGCGCTTTTCTATATATAAATAAAGAGGATGGTTGTGGTTTATTCACAACCATCCTCTTTGCAACATTTATAGAGGTTTTATTTATTTTTTTAGTAATAATTTTACGACTTAAATAGGTATTTTTCATGCATTCGTTTCTCCCAAGTTTGATGGATTTTCTCTTTCCCTTCCTTTTATAAACCATGGGTTACTAGGTCTTTCAAGTGGTGTAATATTCATAATAAAATAACCAACAATTAAAATTAGAATAACGAGTGAGTAAAAAAGAGTATCAATTGGATGGTCATGCTCTACGATGATTAGACGGATCATTGCTGTGATGCCTACATATAAAAAATATCTAAGCGGAAAGTGGTAGTCTTCTTTGAAGTACTTCACGATCATAGTGATGAATTCAAAATACAAAAAGAATATGAGGATGTTAGCAAGGAACATTTTATAATCGCTCGGACCTACCGTGAGCAACACCTTTATAAAAATCGTCAGCTCCTTCACTAACAAAAAGGCCAGTATAAAGGCCAAGAAGACTAAGCAGAGGTTTAAAAACATTTGCAAGGCTTTTGGGATGATCGATAACACAGCTGTAAATTTAACCATTCAATTCCCCCTTTTTTATAATACATTATTATAATGTAAGGTTACCTAACATGTCTACAATGAAATTTCGGAATATTTTTTAAAATCATACTATGTATCCCTACATACTGTATTTTGAAAGAAAATAGAAGCGCTACCCAAATATGACAAAGCGCAGCACTTCTTAGAAATAGTTGTGGATAATCAAACCTTTACTCGATTAATTCTACAAATTTAGTGGCGGCAGTTGATAATGGAACCCTTTTTAGAAAGCACACTCCTATATTTCTTGGCGGTATACTTTCTTTTAACTTCACCTCTTTGAGCATCCCTTTTCTTAAATAATCTCCCGCAAATTGCTTAGTAACACAAGCAATACCTAAGTTAATTTTTGCGAACTCCAATAGTAAATCATGAGAACCTAACTCAAATTCAGGTGATATTTTTACACCCTTTGAAAGCATATATTCTTCCACATATCTTCTCGATACTGATTTTTGTTCAAGGAATATTAATGGAAATTTTACAAGCTTGTCCAAACTAATTGGCTTTGACAAGACTTTATCAAACTTTTCCCCATATACAAAAATGTCTTGTACCTCTAAACAAGGCCGTTGTCCCAAGCTATCATCATCTATCGGAAAATTACAAAGAGCAATGTCTACGCCTCCACTCTTTAAAATATTGCAAAGCTCTATGGTCGTACCATTTACAATGGTGAATTTAATACTGGGATATTTATTATGGAACTCCTCTAAATAAGGGAGCAAGAAAAATCTTGAAATTGTATCTCCCACTCCAATTTTAAGTTCCCCTGCAGTAAGGTTTTTAAATTCTAAAATTTTCTCTTCACCAGTATCAATGAGCTTTAAAGCAGAGCTAGCATATTCAAAAAGCACAGAGCCTTCTGTTGTTAAAGTAACTCCTTTTGTCGTTCTGTAGAATAATCTGGTATCTAGTTCTTTCTCCAGTTGCATTATGGCCTGACTAACTGCGGATTGACTCATAAAGAGATCTTTTGCAGCCTTCGAAAAGCTATTATTTTTACTTACCATGCAAAATATTTTATATAAATCCAATTTCCCTGACATATAAGCACCTCTTATATCTATTATAATATATATTAATTTTACTTATATCACTGTATTACGTAGAATTACAAGTGGTAATAATAGAATATATTTATAATAGTTGAAGGAGCGTTCAATTTGGAAAGAGTAGTGGGAACAGTTGTAAGAGGTCTTCGTGGCCCAATTATAAATAATGGTGATAATATTGAAGAAATAGTAGTAAATAGTGTATTAAAAGCATCAGAAGTGGAAGGCTTTTCTATCAACGATCAGGACATTGTGACAGTAACTGAATCTATCGTTGCCCGCGCTCAAGGAAACTACGCCAGTATAGACCAGATTGCCACTGACGTTCATTCGAAATTTGGAGATGACACACTAGGTGTAATTTTTCCAATCCTAAGTCGTAATAGATTTGCAGTAGTACTACGTGGAATAGCAAAAGGTGCAAAGAAAATAGTCTTAATGCTAAGCTATCCTTCTGATGAAGTCGGCAATCATCTTGTAGAAATTGACGAATTAGATGATAAAGGCGTAAACCCTTGGACAGATGTCCTTACAGAGAAACAGTTCCGCGACTACTTTGGATATAAACTGCATCCTTTTACTGGAGTAGACTACATTGCATACTATAAATCGTTAATAGAAGAATACGGAGTGGAATGTGAAGTCATTTTCTCTAACAACCCAAAATCTATTCTAGACTATACAAAAAACGTACTTGCTTGTGATATTCACTCAAGATTTAGAACGAAGAAAATCTTAAAAGCAAATGGTGGCGAAAAAATTTACAGTCTAGACAACATATTATCGGAGTCCATTGATGGAAGTGGTTTTAACGAGGAATATGGTTTACTTGGATCGAACAAATCTACAGAAGACACGGTGAAGCTTTTCCCTCGCGATTGCCAACCAATCGTTGATAACATTCAAGAAATTATAAAAGAAAAAACAGGAAAAAATGTGGAAGTAATGGTATATGGAGATGGAGCATTTAAAGATCCTGTAGGACATATTTGGGAGCTAGCTGACCCCGTCGTTTCACCAGCCTTCACATCTGGATTAGCTGGAACTCCAAATGAAGTAAAATTAAAATATCTCGCAGATAATAACTTCGCTCACTTAAGAGGAGAAGAATTAAAGCAAGCAATTACTGAGCATATTAATAACAAAGAAGACAATCTAGTTGGAGCAATGGAAGCTCAAGGTACAACTCCACGTAGATTAACTGATCTTATTGGTTCTCTGTCAGATCTTACTTCCGGTAGTGGAGACAAAGGTACACCAATGATTTATATTCAAGGATACTTTGATAACTACACAAAATAAGAAAAAATTAATAAACGAGGCGGGTACATAACTCTCCTCAAAATAAGAAGCCTTGAAAATTCTACGGATGTAAAATTTTCAAGGCTTCTTTCAATTATCTGAAGTTATTTTCGGTTACAGCGAATTGAGAAAAAACTGTACTTAGCTAATGTCTCTGCTAAGTGCAGTTTTTGATTCTTTAAATCTATTTAAAACTCTTCATTAAAGACGTCTTTTGGAATCTCTGGCTTAGAAGCTTCTATCATTAAAATAACAGCAGTAATGATATGCATAATCATTCCTACAAGAGGTATGAAACCAATGCAAGAGGTTACTATTCCTAGTATACTCCCTGTTGTAGTTCCTCCGCCTTCTTTTTTTGTAATCACTAGAGTAACTATATGCAGTGCCAGCATAATTAGCAAAGGAACCCAGGCCAAACTAAGAATTATGATTCCTCCAAGAACTGGTATACCTAGTACAGCCTCTAATCCTCCTGTAACCCATTTCAATATTTTTGAATTTGACATATTCTCTACATCCTCTATCTTCATTTTTTTATAATTATTATGAATATAACATAACCAGAGAGGGATGTCTTAACTTTCTTATGATTTATTACCCATTTAATCCAATACAGATATTTAGTATTGGCTATGTTAAAGGCTAGGGTTGATTTACGATGTGTTCTAAATCGGCAAGTAGAATTGATTTCCGCGCCAACCGGACGCTTTTTCGCGGGGTGAGCGATAATCCATCACCCATCTATAATGCCCAACTCTAACACACTTATTATTGCGTAAATATTACCCCCTAAAAACATTTTTAAATTTACTAAATTATCAAAATAAAAAGTATTAAGTCATAGTTTATTACTATATAATTCTATTAAGGGGGGAATTATATGTTGAAACAGTCCATTATAGAAAACGTATTGGAAGCAGCACTTTCTACCGGAGGAGATTTTTCAGAGATTTTTGTAGAAGATAAATACGTCAATCAATTAGTACTACAAAGCAACAAAGTAGAAAAAAGTAATTCGGGTAGAGATTTTGGTATTGGTATTCGTATATTTTTAGGGTTACAGAGTATTTATACGTATACTACTGATTTTTCAGAAGAAGGTTTAATACAAGCAGCCAAGCGAGCAGCCCATGCCATCCAAGGCGGTTCTGCTGGAATCATTCATCCACTTCAAAAAGAAATTATTCAGCCACTACATACTATTGCTTTAAAGCCTCGTAGTGTAGAAAATCTTAGAAAAGTATCTGTAATGAGACAGGCAAATGATATTGCAAGAGGCTTTGATCCTCGTATTAAACAGGTAGGAATACGCTATATAGACGAGGAACAGAATGTTTTAATCGCAAATTCAGAAGGAAAGTTTGTAGAAGATACTCGTGTATATAGCCGACTATCTATTCAAGCCACTGCTTCTGATGGTATTGAAATGCAGACTGGCTTTTATGGGCCAGGTGCTCATGCTGGTTTCGAATTTATAGAAAATCTTAACTTAGAACATTATGCCGGAGAGGCTGCTCGTATCGCAGTAAATATGCTTGGTGCTGAGGAATGTCCTAGCGGAAAGTTCCCAGTTATTATTGACAACGAATTTGGAGGAGTTATTTTTCATGAGGCATGCGGTCATGGCCTAGAGGCTACATCGGTTGCCAAAAACAATTCTGTTTTTGCTAATCGAATAGGTGAAAAAGTTGCTCCTGACATTGTATCCTATATTGATGATGGGACATTACCTAACGAATGGGGTTCATTAAATATTGATGATGAAGGTGAAAAAACTCAAAAGAACGTATTAATTGAAAATGGTATTTTAAAGGGCTATCTGATTGATAAATTTAATGCTAGAAGAATGAATGCAAAGCCAACAGGTTCTTCACGTCGAGAATCATATAGATACAACCCTACGTCACGAATGACTAACACATTTATTGCACCTGGGTCTTCTACTCCGGAAGAAATAATAGCTTCTACAGAATACGGAATCTATGCTAAATATATGGGTGGAGGGCAAGTTAACCCTGCCACTGGAGACTACAACTTCGCAGTTATGGAAGGTTATATAGTTAAGAATGGAGAAATAGCTCAACCAATCCGTGGTGCTACGCTAATTGGAAATGGTGCAAAGACGTTACAACTAGTAGATCGTGTCGGAAATAATCTAGCTCACGGTGCTGGAATGTGCGGTTCCATTAGTGGAAGCCTTCCAGTTAACGTAGGACAGCCCATGATTCGTGTAAGTGAAATCACTGTTGGAGGAACAAAGGGGGAATAATGATGAATACAACAGACTTTCAAAAAGAGCTGCTTACACAAGCAAAAGCCACTGGATTTTCTGAAGCAGAAGCTTACTACGAAAGATCAGATTCGTTTAAATGTATGATTTTTAATGGAGAAGTAGATAGTTATGAAACCTCTGAAGAAGCTGGCATAGGATTTAGAGGTCTTTATAACGGAAACATGGGCTATGCTTATACAGAAAAAATAGATGAGAGCTCGATTGCCTTCTTGGTAGAAAACGCTAAGAATAATGCTGATATCTTGGATGAAAGTGATAACTCTTCTATTTTCGAGGGAAGTAAAGAATATGTCCAACATAGCTTTTATAGTCCCGAATTAAGGAAGATAGGAATTCCTGAGAAGATTGAGCTTATAAAAGCCATTGAACAAAAAGTATTGGCATACGACCCAAGAATAACTACTTTAAATTATTGCATGCTAGAAGATTTTAATTCCGAACGATTAATGATTAATAATAAAGGACTCTCTTTGCAGGATGAAAGAAACGGACTTTATATTTTTGTATCTGCAGTTGTAAAAGCTGATAATGAAATGAAAACTGGACACGTTATTAAAATGACACGTGATTTTCATACTTTGAATGCTGATGAAATTGCTACTGAGCTAGCAAAAGAAGCATTATCTTACTTGGGGGGTAAAACCATCCCGAGCGGAAAATACCCAGTATTATTCAGACATGATTCCGCTGCCTCTCTCCTAGCAACCTTTTCTGAAATTTTCTCGGCTGAAAATACTCAAAAGGACCAATCACTTTTAAAAGGTAAAGTTGGAGAGAAAATAGGATCAGATATACTGACTCTTGTAGATGACCCTTTCCACCCTGATGCTTTTTCTGGATCTTCGTTTGATGGCGAAGGAGTTGCTACCAAAAAACGAACAATTATTTCTAATGGAACATTAGAAACTATTCTACACAATCGGAAGACTGCTAAGATTGATGGCTGCGAGTCCACTGGAAATGCATTTAAGTCCTCTTACAAAGGTACTTTAACTATAGCACCGCAAAATTTATATATTGCTCCTGGAGAGCAAAACAGAGATCAGTTATTAGGTAATCTTCCAAATGGCATTTATATAACTAATTTATCTGGGCTACACTCTGGAACAAATACTATTTCAGGTGACTTTTCTGTGGAGGCAACAGGATATCATATTAAAGACGGGAATATCGCATCACCTATAAACCAAATGACTATTGCTGGAAACTTCTATCACCTTATGAAAAACATAGATGCCATTGCATCAGATCTTACCTTTCAACCTGGAGGCTATGGTTCACCCTCTATATTAGTAAAAGAGCTTGCTGTAACAGTAGACTAATGAATCTAGCTTTCTTTGAATAAACAGGGAAAGAAGTAAACTCACTTCTTTCTCTTTTACTATGCAAAAATCTGTAAGCATCTTTAGGGGTTGCTTTGATTCAAGGGTAGCTCAACTAGGATAAGTGAGGCAAACAAAATATCACAAACCGAGGCAAATGATTATGAAATTGATTCATCCATAAAAAAAATCGCCTCTCAATTAAAATGAGAAGGCGATCACTTCCTTATTTTAATAACCCTTGCTTCAAATCATTGTGCCACTTAGTAAGCATCGGAATATCCGCTTCTGTAATAGTCCCTACTTCCTGCGCTGCATTAACCAAAGTCTCAAAGTTAGTTAGGCTGACAAAGTTTATCTCTGCTTCTTTAAAAGACTCCTCTGCTTTAGGAAGTCCATATGTAAAAATACTTACTACTCCAAGTACTTCTAACCCAGCTTTTTGAAGCGCTTCAACAGCTGTTAAGCTACTTCCTCCAGTGGAAATTAGATCTTCGACCACTACTACCTTCTGACCTGTCACTACTTTTCCTTCGATTTGGTTTCCTCGACCGTGCTCTTTTGCTTTTGAGCGTACATACATCATCGGAAGCTCTAATACATCACTTACCCATGCCGCATGAGGAATACCTGCAGTTGCCGTTCCTGCAACTGCTTCTGTTCCTGGGAAACTCTCATTAATTGCTTCAGCAAGACCTTTTGCAATCTCCTTGCGAATGACCGGAGAAGACATCGTTATACGATTATCACAATAAATTGGTGATTCAATTCCTGATGCCCACGTGAAAGGATCGTTTGGTTTTAGTTCTAC
Organism: Psychrobacillus sp. FSL W7-1493; assembly: GCF_038004905.1. Lineage (NCBI taxonomy): Bacteria > Bacillati > Bacillota > Bacilli > Caryophanales > Bacillaceae > Psychrobacillus > Psychrobacillus sp. FSL W7-1493. Next base: position 2,691,943 of record NZ_JBBOSB010000001.1, read on the forward strand.
TGCTCCTATTTCAAGAAGTGCTTTTGCAATTCTATGTTCAAGTGTCATGCTTGTTCCTCCCACATTTTTAGAATAGTTTTATAAGCCTCTACGGGATTTTCTGCTTCTGTGATTGCACGTCCAACAACAATGTGAGAAGAGCCTAGCTTCCTCGCATTAGAAGGAGTCGCTACTCGAACTTGGTCGTGTGCTTCTCCCGTAGATAATCGTATACCTGGAGTAACTCTTAAAAAGTCTTCCCCACACGCTTCTGCTATTTTCTTTGCCTCTAGTACGGAGCATACTACCCCATCTAATCCTGCTTTTTGGGAAAGCCTAGCATAATGAAGAACAGATTCCTCTAGAGTTTGTTTAATCAGCTGTTCCTCTTGCATTTGCTTCTCAGAAGTGGAAGTTAATTGAGTAACGCCTATAATAGCAGGTCTTACATTACCGGCCGAAGTTCCGGCCTCTAAGCCTTCACGAGCTTTTGACATCATAGTCTCTCCTCCAGCAGCGTGGACATTGATCAGATCTACTCCTAAACGTGCTAATCCTTTCATCGCCTGTCCGACTGTATTTGGAATATCATGTAGCTTCAAATCTAGAAAGACATCATGTCCTTTTTCCTTAAGCTTATAAACGATGGCTGGACCTTCCTGCATAAATAGTTCCATTCCAACCTTCACAAAAAGAGGTTCCTCAAAAGGTGTTAAAAAACGGTAAACTTCTTCTGCTGAAGAAAAGTCTAATGCGATAATGGGGCTGTTTTTCATAATCGATGGCTCCTTCCAACTAAATCGTTTACTGTTTGATATCCAAGCTCATCTAACTTTTCTGGTAACTGATCAATCAGTGTCGGACAAATGAATGGATCGACAAAGTTAGCAGTTCCAACAGCAACTGCACTTGCCCCGGCTGATAAGAAATCAATGACATCGTCTATATTTGAAACTCCGCCCATCCCTATAATAGGTAGGGAGACTTGTTTAGCCACATCATATACCATACGAAGTGCAACTGGCTTAATAGCTGGACCCGATAAGCCACCTGTTACATTTGCAATGACAGGACGGCCAGTTCGAGTATCCAAGCGTAAACCGAGTAATGTATTAATCATCGTTATTCCATCGGCGCCGCCAGCTTCCACTGCTTTAGCTATCTCCCCTACATTCGTAACATTAGGCGACAACTTTACATAGACAGGAACGCTTGAAACTTCCTTGACGGCTCTTGTTAATTCTTCTGCTATTAGGGGATCTGTTCCAAACGTAATTCCACCTTGTTTAACGTTTGGACACGAAATATTTAGCTCTAGAGCGTATACGTTAGGTGCCTTTGAAATAGCCTCAGCAACACCAACATAGTCCTCTGTTAATGTCCCAGCTACGTTTGCTATGATGGGCACGTCATATTGCTCTAGCCAAGGAAGCTCGTTTGTCATGACCTTAGCTAGTCCTGGATTTTGCAGTCCAATCGCATTCAGCATCCCTGCAGGCGTTTCAGCTACTCGAGGAGTTGGGTTACCTAGTCGTGTTTCTAAGGTAGTTGCTTTAATCATGATAGCTCCTAATTTGGATAGATCATAGAGTTGAGCATATTCCTTCCCAAACCCAAAACACCCAGAAGCAGGCATAATTGGGTTCTTTAATGACAGTCCTGGTAATTCGACAGCTAATCTATTCATACTCGAATCACTCCTGACTGGAAGACTGGACCATCTGAACAAACTTTCAGATAGTCAACTTCCATTTTTTCCGTTGACTCACATACACATGCAAAACATGCACCGATCCCACAGCCCATTCGTTGTTCAAAAGAGAGGTAACCTTCTTTATGCGGATACATTTTTTCCATAGCAGCAAGCATAGGCGTTGGACCACAACTATAGTACACAGCAAAGTCGTCATTCATAGTCTCTAATACATTTGTTACAAACCCCTTATGACCATAGCTTCCATCTGCTGTAACTATATGTGTTTCGCCAAGCTGGTTAAATAGCTCCTCGTAGAAAACAACATTCTCGGATTGAAAGCCTAATACATGGATTGGCTCCACACCTTTTTCAACTAGTCTTTTAGATAATTCATAGAGAGGAGGGACTCCAATTCCTCCCCCCACAAGTAATGCCTTATCACCTGAAGAGACTTTTTCTATTGGAAACCCTTGACCTAGGGGACCAAGTATATCTATATAATCCCCTGGTCTTTTCTCTGAAAGTAGCACAGTTCCTCTGCCCTCAGCACGGTAGATCATCGTAAATTCCGATGCCTCTCTATTTATAGAACAAATACTAATCGGTCTTCGTAGTAGTGGCTCCATTTGATTTGCCACACGTACATGAACAAATTGGCCAGGTTGTTTCATCTCCTGTACGAGCTGTCCCTTTAACGTAAGCCTAAAAATGTTCGTCGCAATTTTATGTTGAGATACAACAATCATCTGCTCCTGTTTAATCATGCACGGACCTCCTGTAGCTTCATCGTATCCGTAGAGAAGCTCATCGATTCAATTACACGAACCATTGCCTCTGCCGTATCTAGAGAAGTTAAGCAAGGAATTCCATTTTCAACAGACTCCCTACGAATTCGGAAGCCGTCACGCTCGGGCTGCATGCCTTTTGTTAAAGTATTAATAACAAATTGCGCTTCCCCTTTTTGAATAACATCAAGTAAAGTAGTTCCCTTAGAACCAATTTTGTCTACAATATCTACTGGAATACCTGCCTCTTGTATTGCTTTAGCGGTACCCTCTGTTGCAATTATGCGGAAGCCAATTGCGTGGAAACGCTTAGCGATATCTGTTGCTTCTTCTTTGTCTTTATCAGAAATCGTCATTAGCACTGAGCCATGATCCTTAATTTCCATTCCTGCAGCTACTAGGCCTTTATATAGGGCTTTTTCTAATGTTATATCTTTACCCATAACCTCTCCAGTGGATTTCATCTCTGGCCCTAGGGTAATATCTACACGGCGCAGCTTAGCAAAGCTGAATACAGGAACCTTTACATATACTCCTGAACTATTTGGTGCAAGCCCTGTTTTAAATCCTTGTTCTACAATGGACTTTCCTAAAATTGCCTTTGTTGCAATGTTTGCCATTGGAATCGATGTAATTTTACTTAAGAAAGGTACCGTACGGCTTGAGCGTGGGTTTACTTCAATTACATAAACCTCGTCTTTGGAAATAACATATTGAATATTCATTAGACCTACTATTTTTAAACCTCTTGCCAGTCTTGTTGTATAATCTACCAATGTGTCTATATGTTTTTGTGATAGCTTTTGTGGTGGATATACAGCGATTGAATCACCTGAGTGCACTCCTGCTCGCTCAATATGCTCCATGATACCTGGTATTAGAACATTCTCTCCATCACAGATTGCATCGACTTCGACCTCTGTACCAGTTAAGTAACGGTCAATTAAAACGGGCTTTTCCGGGCTAGCTTCAACCGCGTTTTCCATATAGTGTTTAATTTCATCTTCATTGTAAACGATTTGCATTGCTCGACCACCTAAAACATAAGAAGGTCTAACTAATACCGGATAACTAATTTCATTAGCTATTTCAATAGCTTCCTCTACAGATACCGCTGTCTTACCTAGCGGCTGAGGAATTCCTATTTCGTGAAGAGCAGCTTCAAATTTATTTCGATTTTCTGCTCGATCGATATCTTCTAGAGTAGTGCCTAATATTTTTACGCCTCGTTCTTCTAACGCTTCCGCTAGGTTGATCGCTGTTTGACCGCCAAACTGTACAACTACTCCTTTTGGCTTTTCAAGGTCCACGATGTGCATGACGTCTTCTACCGTTAAAGGCTCAAAGTATAATTTATCTGAGATGGAGAAATCGGTAGAAACTGTTTCTGGATTATTATTAATAATAATCGCTTCATAGCCTGCTTCTTTGATGGCCCATACAGAGTGAACTGTTGCATAATCAAATTCAACTCCTTGCCCGATTCTAATTGGACCAGAACCAAGTACGATGACACTTTCTTTATCCGTTTTAATGGATTCGTTTTCCTCTTCATATGTCCCGTAGAAATAAGGAGTTTCTGATTCAAACTCTCCTGCACAAGTATCTACCATTTTGTAAACTGGTGTAATTCCATGTTCCTTTTTAAAGTTATATACTTCTATTTCTTTCACGTTCCAATACTTTGCTATTGTCTTATCAGCAAAGCCCATTCTTTTTGCTTTATATAGAATTTCTTGATTAAAAGGATTCTCCTGTATTACCTTTTCATATTGCACGATGTTCTGTAACTTGTTTAAGAAAAACAGATCTATTTGAGACCATTCATGTATTTGCTCGATGCTCACACCACGGCGAAGTGCCTCTCCTATAAAGAATAAGCGCTCATCTCCTGCGCGACGAATTCTTTTGGCAATCCATTCGTCTGTAATGGATTCGCTGTTCTTCATTTCCAAATGGAAGTGACCTGTTTCTAAGGAACGGACAGATTTTAAGATTGCCTCTTCAAATGTACGTCCTAACGACATTACTTCTCCGGTTGCTTTCATCTGTGTTCCAAGGTTACGTTTTGCTGATTCAAATTTATCGAAAGGCCATCTAGGAATTTTTGCAACAATATAGTCTAAAGCTGGCTCGAAGCAAGCATATGTCTTTCCAGTTACCGGATTCATCATTTCATCTAGTGTAAGTCCTACTGCAATTTTTGCTGCAAGCTTCGCGATTGGATAGCCAGTTGCCTTTGATGCAAGTGCTGATGAACGACTTACACGTGGGTTAACTTCAATAATATAGTACTGGAAGCTATATGGATCTAAAGCAAGCTGCACATTACATCCACCTTCGATTTTCAGCGCACGGATAATCTTTAAGGAAACATTTCGAAGCATTTGGTTTTCACGGTCCGACAATGTTTGTGTCGGAGCTACTACAATCGAGTCTCCCGTATGAATGCCTACTGGGTCAACATTTTCCATATTACAAACAACGATTGCATTATCAGCTGAATCTCGCATTACTTCATATTCAATCTCTTTGAAGCCAGCAATCGATTTTTCTAGTAGACATTGAGTCACAGGGCTATACTTTAAACCACTAGTTACGATTTCCACTAAATCTGTATCATTGTGACAAATACCTCCCCCAGTTCCTCCTAAGGTAAAGGCTGGTCTTACGATTACTGGGTATCCGATTCGCTCTACAAACGCCTTTGCTTCCTCGAGGTTGTGGATAATATCACTTTCCGGTACTGGTTCGTTCAATTCATTCATTAACGTACGGAATAAGTCACGATCCTCTGCTTTATGAATCGCCTCTAGTTTTGTACCAAGAATTTCAATTCCTAACTCATCCAATATGCCTGATTCATCTAATTGAATCGCCATGTTCAAACCTGTCTGTCCTCCTAAAGTTGGAAGGATTGCATCTGGACGCTCTTTGCGGATGATCTTACTCACAAATGGAAGAGTAATAGGTTCAATATATACTTTGTCTGCAATTTCTGTATCTGTCATAATAGTTGCTGGATTTGAGTTTACTAATATTACTTTGTAGCCTTCTTCTTTAAGGGAAATACATGCTTGTGTCCCCGCATAGTCAAACTCTGCAGCTTGACCGATTACAATTGGACCAGATCCGATTACTAAAATAGTTTCTATATCTTTACGTTTAGGCATGTGAAGTCTCCTTTTTGCTTTCTTTATTCATTAGTTCAATAAATTGATCAAATAAGTGGGTTGAGTCCTCTGGACCGCATGACCCTTCTGGATGAAACTGTACACAAAACACGGGATATTTTTTATGTCTTACACCTTCAATTGTTCCATCATTTAATGCTAGATGAGTAATTTCTAAATCCGTGTTAGAGATTGAATCTGCATCAATCGCATAGCCATGATTTTGTGAAGTTAGCTCTGTTCTTCCAGTAGTTAAATCTTTTACTGGATGATTTCCACCACGATGACCAAATTTTAGTTTAAAGGACGTTGCACCACTTGCTAGTGAAATTAACTGATGACCTAGGCAAACTCCGAAGATTGGAACATTTCCTATTAGACCTTTTACCATTTCAATAGACTCTGGTATATCCGTCGGATCCCCAGGACCATTAGATAGCATTACTCCATCAGGACGCATTGCTAAAATTTCTTTAGCTGATGTATTAAAAGGTACTACGATAACGTCACAGTCACGTTTGTTTAATTCTCTTAGTATTCCATGTTTCATACCGAAATCTACTAATACAACTCGTTTACCTCGCCCTGGACTTGGATAAGGTCTGGTAATAGAAACCTGCTCCACTACGTTTTTAGGAATATCAGTAGATTTTAACGTTGCCACTGTTTCTTCCACATTCACTTCTTCTCCAGCAGCTGTTAGCGTTCCTTTTAGAGATCCGTGCTTACGAATTATGCGTGTTAGCTTTCGAGTATCTATTCCTTCAATTCCTGGAATATTTTTTAAAGTTAAAAATTCATTCAATGTACTTTGGTTACGGAAGTTAGATGGGTTCTCTGCTAGCTCCCGAACTACAACTCCTGACAAGGCAATCTCTATTGCTTCAAAATCATCTGGATTAATACCATAATTACCTACCATCGGATACGTAAAAGTTAGTATTTGACTGCAATTGGATGGATCTGATATAGATTCCTGGTAACCGGTCATAGCAGTTGTAAAAATAACTTCTCCAATAGTCCCTGATTCACTACCAAATGCATTTCCTTTAAAAACAGTACCGTCTTCTAATATTAAATATCTTGTTTTCATGCTTGTTCCTCCTGCCATACGATTTCTCCGTTATAGATTGTTACTTGTGGCCAACCTGTACAAACCCATCCATCAAACGGAGTATTTGTTCCTTTAGAAAGGAATGCTTCTTTATCTATTTTTTGTTCTTTATTTAAATCTACTAATACTAAATCAGCTGGAGCTCCTACTTCTAGCTTGCCAAATTCAAACCCAAATACGTTCGCTGGCTTGATGGTCAAATAATCTAGCAGTTGCTTTAATGACCACTCCCCCGTTTTTACGAAATGAGTATACAGTAATGGAAATGCTGTCTCTAATCCAACTATTCCAAAGGGAGCCTTTTCGAAACCATGTGCTTTTTCTTCATCTGTATGAGGGGCATGGTCTGTTGCTATAAAATCTAAAGTTCCATCTAACAATCCCTCACGTAAAGCCATCATGTCGTCTCTACCTCTTAGCGGAGGATTCATCTTCCAAATTGCATCATTTGCTGGAATATCCTCCTCGCAAAGTAATAAATGATGTGGACTTACTTCTGCAGTAACATGGATGCCGGCTTTCTTAGCGTCTCGAATCACTCGAACAGATTCCTTTGTACTTACATGGCAAACATGATAATGTGCTCCTGCTGCTTCAGCTAATAATATATCTCTCGCTATATGTACCGATTCTGAAACGGAATGGATTCCTTTTAATCCAAGCTCTTCATTTCGCTTTCCTTTATGCATTACCCCACCGTACAAAAGGGAATTCTCCTCACAGTGAGCTACAACAGGAATAGTATGTTTTGCTGCCTCTTGCATTGCTTCCAGCATAGTTCCAGCTGTTTGTACACCGACTCCATCATCTGTTAAAGCAAATGCACCAAGTCCTTTTAGTGCAGCTATATCTGTACGTTCTTTACCTGCTTGACGTATGGTGATAGAAGCATAAGGAAGTACTCGAACTAGTGCATTTTTATCTACTAAATCTAATACATGAGAGAAGTTTTCCACTGTATCTGGAACTGGACGAGTATTTGGCATCGCACAAATCGTAGTATATCCCCCTTTTGCAGCAGCCTTAGTTCCTGTTTCTATTGTTTCTTTATGCTCTCCACCTGGCTCACGTAAATGAACGTGCACATCGATAAAGCCAGCGGATAGTAACATTCCTTTACCATCAATTACTTGCGCATCATCTAAAGTAGGAGTAGGAGTAATTTCAGCTATTTTCCCGTCTTTTACTACAACTGAGGTAGTTTCTAATTCACCTGATTTGTTTACTAGTTGGACGTTTTGAATAATTTTTGTCATGTTATTCTCTCCCTTTTAAGATCATCTCGATAACAGCCATTCGGATATAAACACCATTTTCCATTTGCTTAAAAATTCTAGAACGTTCACACTCTACTAATTCACTAGCTATTTCCACGTCACGGTTAAAAGGGGCAGGGTGCATAATGATTGCTCCATCTTTCATCCTTCGTTCCCGATCTACTGTAAGGCCATAAGACTTGTTGTACGCTTCCTTTGAAAAAGAAGCCAAACCATCGTGACGTTCATGTTGTACGCGAAGCATCATTAATACATCACTTGTTTCTATCGCTTCCTCAAAACTATTAATAGTTTCAAATTCTCCTTGCCATTCAGGAGGACAGACAAATTGAACGGTAGCTCCTAGTCTAGTAAGAGCTTGAGCATTAGACCTTGCCACCCTGCTATGCACTATGTCCCCTACTATCGTGACAATTTTATCCTCTAAAGTACCAAACTCCTGCCAGATCGTAAAAATATCTAACAGACTTTGAGTGGGATGATTTCCAGTGCCATCTCCGCCGTTAATGATTGCAGGCTTTACATTACCTATCAGCTCTTCAAAATAGTTGTTTTGCTCATGTCTTATAACTAGTGCATCAAGTCCTATAGCTTCCAGTACCTTTACTGTGTCATATAATGTTTCACCTTTTAACGTGCTTGAAAATCCAGCTTCAAACGGTAGCACATCTATTGGGAGCCTTCTTTCTGCCATTTCAAAGCTCATCTTAGTTCTAGTGCTCGGCTCAAAAAAGAGGTTTGCCATTGTATATTTACTTATTAAAGTAGAGGCTGCGCCTGTTCGGAATGCTTCGGCTTGTTCTAATATTGCAATTATTTGTTCTACAGATAATTCCTTCATTGAGACTAAATTTTTCATGAATATCCGCCTTTCTATAAAAAAAACCTCTTGAAAAAGCTCAAGAGGGTTCGTTAAAGCATGATCAAAGAAGAGATTTTTTACTAAAATTCTCTTTTCAATCTGAACCCTTCGTTGACTCTCTGTTCAACTTTTTAAAAGGTTATTATTCTTTTGTCTCGTTACCTGATGCTTGTGCTTCTTTTTTACCTGGTAGTATCCAGTTTAAAACTACACCAACGATTGCTGCTAGTGCCATACCTTCCACACTCAAAGCCTCTGTAACTATAAATTTAGCTCCACCTATACCAATTACAAGGATTACCGATGCAATGACTAGATTTCGGCTATTCCCAAAATCAATATTTGCTTCTACTAGCATTCGCAATCCGCTAGAAGCGATAATTCCGAAAAGAAGGATAGATACTCCACCGAGTACTGCAGTAGGTATCGTTGTAATTAGAGCCATGCCTTTACCAAAGAAAGAAAGTAATATGGCGATCACAGCTGCTCCCATTATTACATAAACACTATATACGCGAGTAATTGCCAATACTCCAATATTTTCACCATAGGTTGTCTTTGGAGGTCCGCCGATTAAGGCACTAGCAAATGTTCCAAGACCATCCCCTAGAAGTGATCGATGTAAACCTGGTTCTTTAATGTAGTCTCTATTAACTACCTTCCCTAATACTAATTGGTGGCCAATATGTTCCGAAATAGTAACAATGACAATTGGTACCATAATGAGCAAGATTCTAGAAGTAACTTCAAAGTCATAATGAACACCTGGTATTAAGAAATCAGGTAACGCTAGCAAGCTAGCCTCTTTAACCGGTGTAAAATCTACAATACCAATGAGGATAGAGTAGAGATATCCAACTACCAAGCCTATTAAAATTGGCATTGTACTAATAATATTTTTAAAAAAGATTGTACAAATGATTGCTGTAAATAATGTCACTAGCGCAGCTGAAAAATGTAAAAAGCTATATTCTTTTAAACCAGTTTCTACATTTGTAATATTCATGGCCATGTCCACTGCTACTCCTGCTAATCCAAGACCAATAACCATAATTACCGGACCAACAACGATTGGTGGTAATAGCTTCATAATCCACTTATAGCCACTCTTCCAAATGATCAGTGACACTACACCATATACCAAACCGACGAATACTGCTCCAATCATGGCATTTCCCGGGTCTATAGCTTTACCTGTTGATTCATTTAATCCATTTGAAGCAACTAGTATAGGCGCTATAAAAGCAAAGGAGGAACCAAGATACGCTGGTACTTGAAATCTGGTTATCATTAAAAAAATGATAGTTGCTATACCACTGGTTAGCAATGCGATAGCGGGACTTAACCCTACAAGCTGAGGTACTAATATTGTTGAGCCAAACATTGCAAACATGTGCTGAAAGCTTAAAGTAATCAGCTGTCCACCTGTAGGCTTGTCATTTACATCTAATATTGCCTTTGACATTTAAGTCGCCACCTTTTTTGGTTTATTCAAAGATTGTTACAGCATCTATTTTGTCTGTCTCTGTAACTTTAACTACTATTTTTTCACTGCTAGAGGTAGGAATGTTCTTGCCAACGTAATCCGCTCGAATTGGTAGCTCTCTATGTCCTCTATCGATCAAAACAGCCAGCTGTATTTGAGAGGGTCGACCTATATCCATTACTGCGTCCATTGCCGCTCGAACTGTTCTTCCTGTAAATAGCACATCATCTACTAAAATTACTTTTTTGTTCGTTACATCATGAGAAATATCTACTTGCTGTACTAAAGGCTCATTAGAAGCGCTTTTGATTGATAAATCGTCTCGATATAATGTAATATCCAATTCACCCGTTTTGATTGGTTTGCCTTCAATTTTTTCGATTCTCTCAGCCAGTCTTTGTGCTAGATATGTACCTCTAGTTTTTATGCCTACTAATATACATTCTTCAATTCCTTTGTTCCGTTCAATTATTTCATGTGCAATTCGAGTAAGTGCCCTGTTAATGGCTTGTTCATCCAGAATACTTGCTTTTTCTTCCATAAATTATCTCCTCCTATTCGGAAATGTAAAAAACCTCTTGAGCTAGAAGAGCCCAAGAGGTTGTATGTGCGCGTTTAAAATATAGTGATCCTATTAATCCGCAGAATAATAGTGAGTCACTTTCACATGTACCTTCTCAGCCTCTCTGGACTGTTATTAAAGGTGAAACTATTCAATTTATTGTAATCAGTATATCTGACTATTCTTCTTTTGGCAATGCTGTTTTTCTTAAATCTTGCAATAAATCCGTGAAATCCTCTGGTAGTGGGTATGAGAATTCTAAGTATTCCCCAGTTCTAGGCTGTATAAAACCAAGAACTCCCGCATGTAAAACCTGTCCATTAAAGTTTAGTGTTTTCTTTGGACCATATTTTGGATCTCCAGCTAAAGGATAACCAATATACTTCATATGAACACGGATTTGGTGTGTTCTACCAGTTTCTAACTGACATTCCACTAAAGTATATTTGTTAAAGCGTTCTAATACACGGAAATGAGTTACAGCATGCTTACCATTATCAACGACTGCCATGTTTTGACGTTCTTTTTTGTCTCGGCCAATCGGTGCATCAATTGTTCCTTTGTCATGAGCTATGTGGCCATGAACAAGTGCTGTATATTTACGAGTAACAGTTTTCTTTACAAGTTGGTCTACTAAAGAAACATGGGCAACGTCGTTTTTAGCTACCATTAGAAGACCTGTCGTATCCTTGTCAATACGGTGGACAATTCCCGGACGTAGTACTCCGTTAATACCAGAAAGGTCCTTAATTTGATGCATAAGACCATTAACAAGCGTACCGCTAAGATGTCCGGGAGCCGGATGAACTACCATACCTCTTGGCTTATACACTACTAATACATCCTCGTCCTCATAAACGATTTCAAGGTTTAAGTTTTCTGCCACTATGTCTAGCTCAACTACTTCAGGAGGTGTGACAATGATAACATCGCCTTCTTTTACCTTGTAGCTTGTTTTGGCAGGCTCGTTATTAACTAATACACTACCATCTTTTATAAAATTTTGAATTTGTGTACGAGACCAGTCTGTATCAAAAGAAGCAATTGCTTTATCAATTCTCTCTTTTTCTTGTTCCTTTTCAATAATAAACGTTAATTCTTCCATTATTTCACCTTTTTCTTTTCAGCTCGTTCTTCTTGTAGTATAAAGATAATTACTACTACAACTCCTATAGTCAGGGCAGCATCTGCAATATTAAAAATCGGAAAATCATAGTTAACAATTGGAATGAGCACATCTACAAAATCAACTACTTCGCCTTTCCAAAGTCGATCTATAAAGTTACCAATTGCTCCACCTAGTAAAAGCATTAATCCTACTTGAAAAACAGGTTTCCCTTTTGCTTCCTTATGGAAGTAATAAATAATTGCAGCGATTACAATTATAGTAACTACCGCAAAAAATCCTATTTGTCCTTGGAGCATACCCCAAGCGGCACCACGGTTACGATGTGAAAGCAGTGCAAAGTAAGGGTCCCAAATCATAATTTGCTCACCAAGCGTCATATTTTTAACAACAAGCCATTTTGTCCATTGATCTAAGGCAATAACAAATACTGCTAGTCCATAAAATTTCCACACATTAATTCCCCCGATAATCAAATAAGCCTTAACGACCTCTCTCGTCTGTAGTAATGAATATTACATCCAACTAATAATTATTAAAAAGATTTTTGCTGAATAATATTAAACAATCTACAATAGTTTACCATAGAAACCTATCTCACGTAAAAGAGCATCTATAGATTATACAAAGAAAAGTTAGGCTTCTCTTTAACGTCCTGGGAAACTCTATGTTATATAATACTTTGCTGTTTATGCAAATACTATACTAACTCCTATAAAAAGTGCCCTAATTAACAGGTTCGCTATATAATCACTCTCATTATAAAAAAGCGAGTACGTAAACTGTAATCGTTCACGTACTCGCTTTTATTCTTTTTGACTGTTGTTTTAATGCCCTTGAATTTACATATAGGGCATCTATAAATTTATTATACGTAATGTTTTTCTACAACTTCTGCACAACGAGTACATAAAGTCGGATGAGCTTCGCTTTCTCCTACTGTTTCAGCAATAGTCCAGCAGCGTTCACATTTTTCACCATCTGCTTTTTCTATTACAACGGACGAATGCTCAAGCACTAAACTGTTTTCTGGAGCTTCAGATTGGGAGCCTCCCAGAACAAACTTAGATACGATAAATAGTTGTGCAAAGTCAATTGCATCAGTATCGAACAATACTTTATATTCATCACTAACATATAACGTAACTTTTGCTTCTAATGATTTACCAATTGTCTTCGCATTACGAGATTCCTCAAGTGCTTTAAGAACATCATCACGTAGCTCCATGATTTTTTCCCACTTAGGAGCAAGAGCTTCGAAAGCTGGGTATTCAACAGCATCTGGCATGTCAGTTAATTGGACACTTTCTTCCTTCTCATGCTCCAAATAAGCCCAAAGCTCATCTGTTGTATGTGGAAGAATTGGAGTTAACAGTTTCAATAAAGCTGAAAGTGTATCATACATTACGGATTGCATTGCACGACGATCTTTGTCATCTGCTCCATAAATATATACAACATCTTTTGCAATATCTAAATAGAACGAGCTTAATTCTCCAGATACGAAGTTATTTACTGTGTGATAAACGGTCGCAAAATCATAGCGCTCATAAGCTGCTCTAACAGTCTTAATAACTTCTTGTAATTTCATGTACATGTATTGATCTACTTCACGTAAATCTTCAAATGCTACACGATTGCTTGCTGGATTGAAATCACTGATGTTCCCATGTAAGAAGCGAAGTGTATTACGGATTTTACGATATACCTCTGTCACTTGCTTAATAATTGCATCTGAAACTCGAACGTCAGCAGTATAGTCTACTGAAGCAACCCATAGTCGTAAAATGTCAGCACCTAACTGGTTCATTACTTTTGCAGGAACAATTACATTTCCTAGTGATTTACTCATTTTACGACCATTTCCGTCTAAAATAAATCCGTGACTTAGTAGCCCTTTATATGGTGCATGACCATGCATAGCTGTACTTGTGATTAAAGAAGAGTTAAACCATCCTCGATATTGGTCAGAACCTTCTAGATATAAGTCTGCTGGGAATACCAAATCATCACGTTCTTCTAAAACACCATGGTAGGAAGACCCTGAGTCAAACCAAACGTCCATAATATCTGTCTCTTTTGTAAAGATACCATTTGGACTATGTGGATGTGTGAATCCTTCAGGAAGTAAATCTTTTGCTTCTCTTTCAAACCAAATATTCGAACCATGCTCACGGAAAAGATTTGATACATGAGCAATTGTTTCTTCTGTTAAAATCGGTTCTCCATCCTCTGCGTAAAACACTGGAATTGGCACACCCCATACACGCTGACGAGATATACACCAATCTCCACGGTCACGAATCATATTATATAAACGCGTTTCGCCCCATGCTGGTGTAAATTTAGTGTTACGTATAGATTGTAATAGCTCATCTCTAAAAGCCTCAATTGAAGCAAACCATTGTGGTGTTGCACGATAGATTACAGGCTTTTTCGTACGCCAGTCATGTGGATATGAGTGAGTAAAGAATGTAAGCTTCTCTAATGCTCCTGCTTCTTCTAATGCTTCTGTAATCGCTTTGTTGGCTGTGTCATAGAATAACCCTTCGAAGCCTGGTGCTTCCGCTGTCATTACTCCACGCTCATCTACTGGACAAAGCACATCTAGACCATAAGCTTTCCCTACGTAAAAGTCATCTTCCCCGTGTCCTGGTGCTGTATGAACACAACCAGTACCAGATTCAGTAGTTACGTGTTCACCTAGGATTATTAAAGAATCACGGTCATACAATGGATGTTTAGCAACTAGACGGTCCATTTCTTGACCAAGGATTGTACGTTCAATAGAATACTCTTCCCAGCCCAGCTCAGCTGCCACTGCTTCTACCAAGTCTTTCGCTACAACATATTTATTTTCATTTGCTTGCACAACGACATACTCCACTCGTGGATGCAATGAAATAGCAAGGTTGGCTGGAATTGTCCATGGTGTTGTCGTCCAAATAATAAACTTTGTACCTTCTTCTAATACCCCTTTACCATCTGTAACAGCAAAGCTTACATAAATGGATGGAGATTTTTTATCTTGATATTCAATTTCAGCCTCTGCTAACGCTGATTCACTTGAAGGTGACCAGTAAACAGGCTTTAATCCTTTATAAATGTAACCTTTTTTAGCCATCGCCCCAAATACCTCGATTTGGCGAGATTCAAATTCAGGCTTTAATGTCACATAAGGATTTTCCCAATCTCCACGCACACCTAAACGTTTAAACTGAGTACGTTGGTTGTCAATTTGTTGATAGGCATAATCCTCACATAGCTTTCTAAATTCAGCCAATGATAATTCTTTACGCTTAACACCTTTGTTTGTTAAAGCCTGTTCAATTGGAA
This sequence comes from Psychrobacillus sp. FSL W7-1493, assembly GCF_038004905.1. NCBI lineage: Bacteria > Bacillati > Bacillota > Bacilli > Caryophanales > Bacillaceae > Psychrobacillus > Psychrobacillus sp. FSL W7-1493. The sequence continues at coordinate 2,707,339 of NZ_JBBOSB010000001.1, forward strand.
GCCCGTGAGTATCCCAGCCTGGCACATAAGGAGCATGATAGCCAGTCATTGATTTGTGACGAACAATCATATCTTTTAGAACTTTGTTTAAAGCATGCCCAATATGAATATCACCATTTGCATATGGAGGACCATCATGCAGGACGAAAAATGGACGATCTTTCGTTCTTTCTAAAACCTTCTTGTAGATGTCCTGTTCTTCCCATTTTGCTTGGATATCTACTTCTTTGACCGGTAGGTTTCCTCGCATAGGAAAATCTGTTTTTGGCATTAATAATGTGTCTTTGTACTCCATTTGTTCTTCCTCCTTCATTTTTCGCAGGTAATGGTATATTTACAAATAAAAAAACCCCTCATCCCAAAAAGGGACGAGAAGTTATGCTCGCGGTACCACCCTACTTGCGATTACCAAAAGTAATCGCCGCTTAGTATGTCATAACGGGACATATCCGAAGACACTTAAAAATTCAGTGTCCTTGCTCCAAAGTGATTTTCTAAAACGCTTCATTGCTTGAGCTTCCACCATCCCCAAGTCGCTTGACTGAAATCATTTTTAGACGTCTTTTTCAATGCATGTATATATGATATGAAATTATTATAGGAAATGTACGGCCAGCAGTCAAGAAATCTCTTAATCCTCTGTAGCAGAAATACGGTCGACAGCAGTAGAATCTACATCATACTCCATCAAATGATTCCAATCGTCTGTATTAATAAGATCTAATTGAGCCTCTACTAGCATTTTAAAGCGATTTCTAAACACTTTAGACTGTTTCTTCAATTCCTCTATTTCTAAAGCAATTCTCCGAGCTTTAGATAGAGCTTCATTGACAATACGGTCTGCATTTTTTTCTGCCTCTTTTACAATAAGCTTTGCTTCTTTTTGAGAGTTTCGTCTTACTTCCTCAGCAGCCTCTTGGGCAACAACTATGGATTTATGTAAGGTTTCTTCTATAGTGGTGAAATGGCCAACCTTTTCACTAGATGACTTCAATTTAAGCTCTAACTCTTTTTTTTCTTTGATGAGTATCTCTAAGTCTTTCATGATTTGATCCAGAAATTCGTTTACTTCATCTTCGTTATAACCTCTGAATCCTTTACTGAACTCTTTGTTATGTATATCAAGTGGTGTTAGTGGCATCCTATCCATCTCCTTTACATACTAATCTTCTTCCCTCTATTATACATTTCCGGCAGGTTGAAAACATCTAAATTTCAAATTTAATTTAAGGAAATCACTTTTTTGGCTCTAATCTACCAATTTGCAGTCTAATTTTGTCTTTTTTTGTTCTTCCTTCAATCATCAATAACTTTAATCGACCAAATCCTCTTACAGAAATTAGATCTAACTCCTGTAACTCTAGGGATGTTTGTTCTTTTACAGTGAAATTGACCTTTACTTTTCCACCTTGAATGATAGAAGCAGACTTTTGCCGAGAAATATTGAAAATAGATGAGATAACTGTATCCAGCCTTAAAGAGCTAACCGTATGATTTTCAGAAGTCCATATTTCTTGCTGTCTAAAATAGTTAGCCGGATCTTCTACTACTTCCATATGAACTTTAACCTTACCAATACTGACGAAATTTGCTCTAACGTAGTCAAGAACCTCTGTAGCAACTACAAACTGAATAGATCCTTCCTCCACACGAATATCACCAAACTTACTTCGATCAATCCCTAAGGACATCATCGAACCGAGTACATCTTGATGCTTTAATGTTACAAATTTTTGCGGATACTTTACTTCCACTACGGTCATATTATAATCAGATTCCGCCGGTTCGAAATATGAGGGATAAAGTAGTATCCTTTTTCTCTCCGCGTCCTCTAAAGCACCAGCAGAGCTAGACTCAATTATTTCATATTGCCCACGTATAGACTCCACGATAAATTGTTGTCTCGGGTCTAAGAAATCCGTTAGCTTTGGCGCATAACGATCCTCAACCTCTCTCATCATACTAACCGTTTGCTCGATAAAAGGTTGCTCTTCTTTCCTAAAATGCTGTAATAAATGTTCCATATAATCAAGACCTCACTGAAATTTATAATTAGAAAAGCACAATCTCCTGTCTCTGCCCCGACAGGCAAATGGGAAAAAGCACAGAAAAACTTTTTTTAGTTAGCTTTGTTAAAGTTATTGGTTGATTTTGACCAACAATTCTTTTTTATAGTGACTATAAACATTAAAAAAGGAACTTTCAAATGGCTATTAAGAACATAAATAGATGATGTAAATGGGGTTGGTGACAGTTTTTCAGCTTTGTTTATGCGAGTAAATTGATTAGCGGTTTATCGATGCTAAAGCTGTTACCATTTATTGATTGGAGCACCAGACGGCGACTCCGGTGGGATGAGTGAGACAAATAAGACATCACAACCACGCGCGCAAGCGTTGGGTGATGGCTTATCGCTCACCCCGCGGAAAGCGTCCGGCTGGGGCGACAAATCAATTCTACTCTCTGATCTAAGATTTCTTTGCATCATAAATCAACCATAACCTTTAACATAGCCTTTTAGTTTAGTTAAATTGCTTGTCTTTGTTTAACCCGAGGGGGGCAAGAATAAATAATATATTTTAAAAAAACCTCACAAATGTGAGGTTAAATGTAATGACCTAGAGATATAATCCCTCTCATAGCTATATTAAGAACAAATATAGCAACAATCGGTGAAATATCAATCATACCTATTGGTGGGATAATCTTACGAAAGGGCTCTAAGTAGGGCTCACATATTCTCCCTAAAAATTGTCCTACCGCAGATTCTTTCACATTAGGTACCCATGACATAAAGATATAAATAATCAACGCAAATGAGTAAATTTGTACTAATTGTGCCAATAAATATAAAATCAAATCCATTATAATAACTCCTCTATTAATCTAGATCGTTGTAGTAGTAATCCGATATTGAGCCCGCTACTTCTACCGAATCAGGGGCACATAAGAATATATCTGTTCCTATTCTTTGAATATCTCCACCTAAAGCATATACTGTTCCACTTAAAAAGTCGATTATTCTAATTCCTTGTTCCTTGTCAATACGTTGTAAATTAACTATAACTGCTTTTTTGTTCTTTAAATGCTCTGAAATGTCTTGTGCCTCAGCATAGACTCTTGGTTCAATTAAAATTACCTTTGAGGACTTTTGCATATTTTGAATACTAACAAGATTCGTAGCAGCAGTTTCCTTAGGAGCAGCATTAAATTTGCGTTCTTTAGGATATGATGATTTTACTGGCTGTTGTCGTACTTGTTCTGGTTCTACTGCACGATTTTGTGTTCTAGGTTGCTGAGGTGTTGTAGTATCTTCATCCTCTTCTAAATAGAAGAAGTTTTTTACCCAATTCTTCATACTCATTCATCCTCCTTGTCTTTGCCGACTAATGCTGTTCCTATTCGTATAAATGTAGCTCCCTCTTCAATAGCTATTTCGTAATCTCCGGACATACCCATGGATAGCTCCTTACACGGGGCGTGTGGAAGTTGTTTTGCAGCAATTCTTAGTTGAAGCTCTTTTAAGCTACGGAAAACTTTTCGTATTAAAGCCTTATCTTCCGTATTCGGTGCCATTGTCATTAGACCGACTACACGTATATGTGAATAATCTTTAAGAGTGTCAATAAACAATTCAGCTTCTTCCATAGATAGACCATGCTTGGATTGTTCCTCAGAAACATTCACTTGAACAAAGCAATTTTTAACATTGTCTGCTCTTTTTTCAATTTCCTCGGCCAAGCTTTTACGATCTAAGGAGTGCAGATAATCTATCTCATTGATTACCGATTTTACTTTCCTAGTTTGCAATGAGCCTATGTAGTGCCATTTTACGTTAGCTGAAATAGCTTCTAATTTTCTTTTAAGTCCTTCAGGTCTGTTTTCTCCAAGATGCAATATTTCATTTTGAATAACTTCCTCCGTACGTTCTACTGAAACTTCCTTTGTAACAGCAATAAGTGTTACATCGTCAAAATTTCGATTAGAGCGTACACAGGCTTCTTCAATATGCTTTTGAATATTAATTAAATTATTATGAACATTTGACATTTTAAACCAACTCTTCATCTAGTGTTTTGTTCATTGTATCAATGAAATGGCGTTTTATCAATAAAGAACAGTACCTATTCTCTGTTTTTGGCAACAATTATTACATCTTTTCCAATAACAGCTATATTTTGTACGCTAATTTTTTTCGTTTCCCTTTTTTTATTGAAAAATGTGGGGTATGCCCCATTAGTTTCTACAATAAAGGAAATGATATGACCTGTTTCTTTATCTATTTCTGCATCCACTATAAAGCCCAATAATTGCCCAGAATTAGCCTCAATGACTTCTTTTTGTTGCGCATCTGAAAACTTCAACAGTTCCCCTCCTTTTTTATAGTATATTCATGAAAATAGAAAAAAACGCTTTTTCTGACGAGAAAAAGCGTTTAGGATTGTTATTTAGGATTTAACTGATTTTGAATAGTAGATAAAGCACTTTTCTCTAGTCTTGAGATTTGAGCCTGCGAGAGACCCAGGTCGGTAGCTATTTCTGTTTGTGTCGCACCAAAGTATATTCTTTTCGTTAATATTTTCTTTTGTCGCGAGTCTAAGTTTTGAAAGCTCTCTTTTACCGTAAAATAAGTAACCCATTGATCTTCTGATACATCATTATCACATAATTGATCCATCATATAAATAGCATCTCCTCCATCACTGAAAATTGGTTCTTGAAGAGAGACAGGATCTTGAATTGCATCTAGCGATAGTAATATATCTTCTACTGGTATCTCAAGTATTTTAGACAAATCCTCTAATGTCGGTTCTTCCAAATGTTCGTTAATATATTGTTCCTTGGCTTTCATAGCCTTATAAGCAATATCTCTTAGTGATCTAGAAACCCTTACAGAATGGTGGTCACGCAAATGTCTTTTTATCTCACCAATGATCATAGGCACTGCATATGTGGAAAAACGCACATTATGTTTTAAATCAAAATTTTCAATGGACTTTATAAGCCCTATGCAACCTACCTGGAATAAGTCATCTGCTTGCTCGCCTCTATAAGCGAAGCGCTGTACTAGACTTAAAACTAATCTTAAATTACCCATTACCAATTCATCTTTAACCGAATCTTCGCCAGCTTGTAAGCGAATAAATAATGCTTTCATTTCTTCGTGGGTTAGTAAAGGAAGCTTTGATGTGTCAATGCCGCATAATTCAACTTTTGTTCTCGTCATAGATCTTCCTCCGGACTTTTTAATAGTTCTTAGTCAGTTTATCCGCCGGTTAAAAGATTATTCGGAGCATAGCTATCCAATTTCACCCATTAGGCAATCGGTTCATTCAGTACTTCTTTTAAATCTAAAATTATTTTTTTCTCTAATCTTGAGATATAAGATTGGGAAATTCCAAGATGATCAGCTACCTCTTTTTGAGTCATTTCCTCTTGTCCGTTGAGCCCAAAACGACATTGCATAATATATTTTTCTCTATTTCCCAATAAATTTATAGCTTCAAAAACATGCTGACGTTCTAGCTTTTTTTCGACATCCTCTATTATTAGGTCTTCACTTGTACCCAGAATATCGGAAAGTAGTAATTCATTACCATCTGAATCAGAATTTAAAGGCTCATCAAATGAAACTTCTGATTTCATGCGGTTCGTTTTTCTCAAATGCATAAGAATTTCGTTTTCAATACATCTTGAAGCATAGGTTGCTAACTTAATGCCTTTATCTAAATTGAACGTTTCTACCGCTTTTATAAGTCCGATGGATCCAATACTAATCAAATCTTCTATGTTTGTATTCGTTTGATCGAATCTTCTAGCAATGTATACTACAAGTCTTAAATTTCTTTCGATTAACACATCTCTTGCGTACTCATCTCCATCCATAAAAGCTAGTAGCATTTCTCGTTCCTCATCTCTCGTCAATGGTTTTGGTAATGATTCACTTCCACCAATATAATGGACTCCTTTTCTTCTAAATGAAAGAATCCAATAATAAAATCGACGTAGCATATTTAATATCATTATTTAGCACTCCTTTTTTTCAAATGATAGTACGAGGAACTATGTAAGATACCGTCTGCCTCGTGTGGAAATTTGTCCTTACCTCTCGTTAGTACGATGTAACCTTTTGGTAAAGGTTGATCATTTACGACCCATTCATCGAATTTAATGCCAATTACCCATGACTTTTCCTTTTGAATGGTTGCAATTGGTATTAGACGAACCTTACTCGCATACTCTTTTGGAAGCATATCCAAACCTTTATAATGTGAGCTATCCCAGCTATTTATAACATCATAAAGAAGTTCTGGAAGAATGGGGCGAAGAGCTTCTGCTGCTATAAAGTGTACAGGATCATTAGAAAGTGGTTCTGTACAGACGTTCCCAGAATCAATAAATAGTGTAAGTTCCTTTGTTTGATTGAATAATTTAATGCTAGAAGGATAAATAAGTTCTCTTTCCGATTGTGATATATGCAGACTTAGTACGTGTTTCGTGAGGAGGTATAAACCACCAGTAGCAATTAATGCATAATTGATAATCATGAATGAATTACTCGCATTATGGTACATTGGGGCAATTGCTGTAAGTAGTCCGCCAGCAAAGATGCTTGCTAGCAATGTTAATGAAATGGCTTTGACGATTTGTGTCCTTTTTTTCCAAAACGCTATTCCAATCATGAGAAAGAAAGTCAAAAATAGCGTAATGAAATGATTAGAAAAAACGACGGTTATCAATCCCGCAACAAATGCAGACAGAAGCAGGTATCTTTTTTTGTTTTCAATCCAACCAATTCTGTTTGCAAACGCTAAAACGGTATAGTTGAAAAAGGTGTTTGTTGCAATCATAACTTCTGCGTACATAGCTCTCCTCCTTTTGATAAAAGCTTAACATCCGATTTATAAGAAATTTGTCAAAGGAACGTTCAAAAGTAAATTTTTTAAACGACAAAATTATAGAAAGATTTATGGTATGAGTTTTTTTCGAAATCACCCCAACCATTAACATAGCCATAAAAAAAGACTATAGACATTTCAAATTTCTTTGAAAGTCTATAGCCTGAGCAATCGCTATTAACCTGATTACTTTTTATCTATTAACCTATTAGTTTCTGCGATTACGATTTCTTAAGAATGTTGGTATATCTAAAGCATCATCTTGGTGGTTATGAGTTGGAGCAGGACGTTCCTGCTGATAAGAAGGCTGCGGTTGAGACTGTGGCTCTTCTTTTCTAGTTTCACGCTGTGTAGTAGCTGCTTGCTGTGCACGTGCAGTTCCAAAGCCTGTCCCTCTAGGTTGTTTTTGCATAATTACTTCTTCATTAAAACCGGTTGCAATTACTGTTACTACAATCTCATCTTTCAAGTTATCATTGATAACCGAACCAAAGATCATGTTAACTTCTTCATCTGAAGCAGATGCTACGATGTCTGCAGCTTCTTGTACTTCAAATAAGGAAAGATTTGAGCCGCCAGTGATATTCATTAATACACCTGTCGCTCCATCAATAGAAGTTTCAAGTAACGGACTAGAAATAGCCTTTTTAGCTGCTTCTGCTGCTCGATTTTCTCCTGCAGAAATACCAATCCCCATTAGTGCTGCTCCTTTGTTAGACATAATTGTCTTAACATCGGCAAAGTCTAAGTTAATAAGACCAGGAACTGCGATTAAATCTGAGATACCTTGAACACCTTGACGAAGAACGTTATCAGCTTCTCTAAATGCTTCTAGCATTGGAGTATTTTTGTCTACAATCTCCAATAGGCGATCATTAGGAATGACAATTAGTGTATCAACGGCTTCCTTCATCATGCCAATCCCGCCTACAGCCTGTGTAGAGCGCTTGCGGCCTTCAAATGTAAATGGACGTGTTACTACTCCGACAGTCAAAGCACCTAAGTCACGAGCGATTTGAGCTATTACAGGAGCTGCTCCTGTACCAGTTCCGCCACCCATTCCCGCTGTTACGAAAACCATGTCTGCACCTCTTAGTGCTTCTTCTATTAACTCTTTACTTTCTTCCGCTGCTTTTTTACCTACCTCTGGGTTAGCTCCTGCTCCTAAACCGCGAGTTAGTTTACCACCAATTTGAAGTTTTACTTCAGCTTTTGACATGTTAAGGGCTTGTGCATCTGTATTTACAGCGATAAAGTCTACCCCTTGGACACCATGTTCAATCATACGATTTACTGCGTTATTTCCGCCGCCACCGACTCCAATAACTTTAATAATTGCTAATTGATCTTCGTTTGTTTCAAATTCTAACATGCTATTGCCTCCTATATTCTTTCAACTATGATAAAGTTTTCTCATTCAAAGAACTTGTCAAAAAGTTTCTTCGCCTTACTCATTGCACTCTCTTTGTTTTCATTGTTTGAATTTTTTTGTGGTTGTTTTTGTTTTTTAGTGCTTGCTACTACTTCATTGTGTGCCATTTGAGATAATGCATGGCTATTGCCAATTTTACCATAGAAAAGATCTTCTTTATAGGCATATCTTATAAGGCCAACAGCTGTTGTATATTGTGGTTCTCTAACGCCGATATAATCTGGTGTGTACAGTCGAACACGCGATTGTAATATATGTCTCGCCAATTGTCCGATACCCTCAAGTTTAGCAACTCCACCTGTAATTACTACTCCACCTGGGAGATCTTGTAATCCCATTCGGTAAAATTCCTCTAGAATTAACTCAAATAGTTCTTCTAGACGTACCCCAATAATCTCTGCTATATATCGTTGAGAATATTGCTCTTTCATATCAGCACCAATTACTGGTACTTCGAATAACTCATCATCTGAGGCGTCATCGTAAAAGGCATGTCCATATTTTAATTTTATCATTTCCGCTTGTTCTGTAGGGGTTTTTAAAACGATAGATAAATCTTTAGTTATATGATCTCCACCTACAGGAATAACAGCAGTATTGACTAAATGACCTTCTCTGAATATTGCAATGGTTGTAGAGCCTCCACCAATGTCTATATAGGCAGTACCATGATTTTTTTCATCCTCAGTTAAGGCAAAATGTCCTGCCGCCAATGGTTGCAAATATATTTCTCTAATTTGAAGGCCTGCTCTTTCCACACATCGTAACACGTTATGTAAAATCGTTTTGGATGTCGTCATCATTAAACCATCTAATTCTAGACGAGTTCCAATCATGCCTCGAGGATCTTTAATCTCTTCTAAATGATCCACGATGAATTGTTTGGGAGCAATGTTAATTAGCTCTCTTTCAGGAGGAATAGACATTACTTGAGCAGACTCTAAAACACGGTCCAAATCTGCGTCTGTTATTTCTCTATCCTCTCGATTGACAGCGACAACACCTTTAACGTTTTGTATATTCGCTAAATTAGCGGGTATACCTAACACTATTTCATGTATAGACATTCCTATCATTCTTTCAGCCTCACCAACGGCTTTTTTGATCGATTGAACAGTTGCATCTATATCAACAATGGTGCCTTTTCTAATACCGTTTGATTTAACATTTCCTACTCCTATTACATGCAGCGAGTCATCACTCATTTCACCTATTAATACTTTAATGGAAGACGACCCAATATCTAATGATACGTACATTTCTGATTGATTCACCCGTGGCACCTCCTAATAACTCTTTATTTATTATTCTATTGTAAAAAACCTATAAAGTCTAAAATTTTCTAAAGAAATAGTAAATTATAGCACAAAACATTATCTTTTTGTTCTCTCAGGCCATTTTGTTAATATTATTCGACGAATCACAGCTATATTTTGAAAAAGTCGAACACCGAAAGCAAAGATGGCTGCTAGATATAAATCTACCCCTAAATGGACCCCCAGAAAGGCGAGACCAGCAGCTAAAGCAATATTAAAGAAGAAACCGGAAACGAATACTTTATCATCATAAACTTGTTGAAGTTGTGCCCTAATTCCTCCAAACAAAGTATCTAATGCAGCTAAAACAGCAATGGATAAATAGCTTTCATAAACCTCTGGAATTTGAATATCAGTCATTAAGCCAAGTGATATTCCAAGTATTAATCCTAAAAACGGCAACCACATAACTATTCTCCCCCTGGCACTTCTTGTAAAAATTCCATATTTACTGATTGATCAAAGGCCTGTATTGTAACCTCATCTTCCGGTTCACCTATAGTTAGTCTTAGATTATCAATGTAGAAATTATCTCCAATAGGAGATGCTTGTAGCTGGTTATACATTTTCTTAGCGTCTTCTAGTGTTAATGTGCCAATTTTAATAGTGAAGGGGGCCTTTTTTATTGTCAGGTTATTAACCGTAGTCCTTCCGTTTACATCACGTATAGCAGAGGAATATACAATCCGTTTGCCATCCACTTCTACTGCCTCCGCTTTAAAGCGATTAATCTCATTGATTAATCGAATTAATAAATCAGGAGATATTTCTTCTATTTGCTCCCCCACCATCATACTCTCTATAGAGGGTTCAATTGTTATGGTTAGTCCTGGACCTTTAAAATCCGCAATTCCAATATCCTGTTTTAATTGTTTAACGGTTTCATTTAAAGCTATTTCAGGACTTTCATTGACCATATTGTCATACTTGCCAACTGTCTCCTCTAACAGGCGTACTTCCGACAACAATTCAGAATGTAGCTGTGTTTCCGTGGCAAGCTCTTGGCGAATCTCCCATACATCACGCGTATCGCGAGTTTCTGGTTGTTTTACTGTATTGTATTGAATGGCAATCATGAAACCAACGATCAACAAAATTATAGTAAACCGAATATAGACGGTTTTTTTCATGTATTCGGCCCTCCTTTGCCTTTGTTAATTTTGGTCACTACGCAAGGCAGGCATCATAATGTTACTCTTTTCTTCAACGGTGACTACGATATTATCGTTTGTTAGCTGATCTACAATACCGCCACCTAAGTTAACCGATGCTAGTAATACCTTTGGATCACCTACGGCTTCAACTGTGAAAGGCGCGGGAAAAGCTCGTCCATCGACTGTTATCACTGGGCCAGTACACGATATGTAAGATTGGGCATGAAGCCTTTGTCCATTAATAGTAATTGCTTCTGCTCCAGATATTTTTAGCTCATTTATCACTTTAAATACATGACTTTCGTGAACAATGTAATCATTCGGGTTTTCCTGAGAAGGATTATACTCACCATCCTGCAAAGCTATTGAAATGCCCTTCCCCTCAGATGGAATGTCTCCCATTAGTAACCGAAGCATTTCGGCTTCCTTTACTAACTCTTCAACACTTTCTTCGCTATCCACAAATGACTTTTCAAAAACTCTAATAGCCTGTTGTTTTTTATTTATCTCTTCTGTTAATTCCTTATTCATTTCCTTTTGTTCTATTAGCTGCTCTCTGTACTTTTGTATTTCCAACGAATAGCTATTACTACCCTCTATTTCTTTATCTGCAGATGCCATGCTATAGGAATAAGCTAAAATGAACCCTAATACTAAACTAACCAGCGAGATAAGAATACGTCCACGAAAAGGAACATTAAGACGACTCCTCTTCTTCATCCTCAATGGCCTCCTCACCCTCAGTTTCATTTAAAACCTTTTGATAGGGTTCAAAATATGACCCTACCTCCATATCGATTACCCCTTTTTGATCTGGGTTTATTTGTGAAATAATCGACGGATAATAATTCATTTTACTTGAAAATGACGGGATTAGAGCTTGTACCTCATTACCATCATTCATAAAAACTTGAATGGAGTATATATCATTCTCTGTAGGGACGTAGTTTATTTGAGAGATAGTTAATAACACTTCACTATTCAACTTTTTAAGTTCTTTTATAAGACGCAATCGAATTTTTTCATCTTCAAAATCTGCGATGATTGGCCCTTCGACAGGCACAATCTCATCTTCTGGAATTATGGTCTTACCATTTTCCAAAATTATTTGAAGTGCATTTTCCTTTTCTACATATCCAACCTGTTTAAATTCTTTAACTTCGATATGAACACTGGATAGCCATTTTCTTTTAACTTGAACTGATTCTACCCAATCGCTTTTCTCCAATGAATTTTCTATGTCTTTTTCCTTAAAGCTCCACATGGAATCTCCAATTTTTAGACCACTTTGTTCAATGTAATGATTCACGGAGAAAAGCTTAGCCCCATCTAGCTCTATTTTTTGTACCTGACTATAAGACGATTGAAAATAAAGCAAGACCAATAGAGTAAAGACAAAGAGAAAAAGTAGAATGGAAAATTTTTTGTTTGTTCTACGTCTTCTTTTTTCTTTTAAGGTAGGTATTCGATCTTCGATATCGATGACTTTTTCCATTCTACCGCCTCCCTTCTGTACTAGATGTATTAGCCAAGTTTAAAATGATTCCGATAATCCCCCAGGTCATTACTAAGGATGACCCGCCATAGCTGATAAATGGTAAGGTTACCCCTGTGACAGGTAACAAGCCAGTTACCACTCCCATATTTAAAAACGTTTGTACAACAAGTAAGGAGGTTAAGGCTACTATCATTAATTGGGCCTCTCTTGTCTTCGCACGGGAAGCCATCATATAGCTAGTAGTGAAAAAAACAACAAAGGCAGAAATTACAACTATCCCACCGATAAATCCCGTTTCCTCCAATAAAATGGAGAAGATAAAATCATTCTGTGGCTCTGGCAAATATAAAAACTTTTGGCGACTATTTCCATAGCCGAAACCGAATAGACCAGCTGGACCAATGGCTAATAGTGATTGAATTGCTTGGAATCCAGAACCTAAAGGGTCTTTCCAAGGGTCCAAGAAAGCTTGGATCCTAACTAACCTATACGGAGCAGAAATGATTAGTGCTGCTAAACCTATTACCCCAGATAATCCAATGGCGAAAAAAAACTTTAAAGGAAGTCCTGCAGCAAATAACAGCATAAATACTGCTACAACTAATACAAAAGCAGATCCAAAATCTGGTTGAACCATTATTAACCCTATTGGCAGCAAGAGTAGAAGTGCGCTACGCATATATAGTTTACCTTTGTTTTTTGGTTCCTTTGCCAAAGCTAAAGCCAACACGCCTAATACAGCAATTTTAGACAGCTCTGCAGGCTGAAAGTTGGTAAAACCAAGAGATATCCAACTCTGTGAACCATTCCGTACGACACCGATACCAGGAATCAATACCCCTATAAGCAATACCACCGATATGATATATAAAACGTGCCAAAATGTGGGAAGGCGGAGAAATGATTTATTTTGTATAAAAAATGCTCCTGCCACCCCAACTATTAAATACAAGCTCTGTTTCAAAGCGAAGGGCGTTTGCCCTTGATAATGAACCTCGCTCCAATACGATCCGGCTGAATGCACAAACAAAATCCCAATAATTGATAAAAATAATACAGACGATAAGAATAGTAACTTACGTTTATCTTTCGATTATTTCATCCTTTCAATTATTCGTTAAAGATTCAACAACCTTGATGAATTCATCCCCTCGAATTTCAAAGCTCTCATATTGATCCCAGCTTGCACAAGCGGGAGAAAGAAGAATAATGTCTCCTTTTTCTGATACCTCCACAGCTAAACGGGTGGCTTCCTCTAAATTAGAGACTCTTTTCACGAAGGGTATATGGTTCTCTTCTCCAAATTTCTGAAGTCTTTCCGCTGTTTCACCATAGTGTACAAGTGCTCTCACATTAGGTAAATAAGGAATAAGCTGATCAAACGAATGCCCTCGATCGACTCCACCCGCTATCCACACGACAGGCTCAGTAAACCCTTCTAACGCACTTTTGGTAGCCAGCGTATTCGTAGCTTTAGAATCATTGTAGAACTTACGTCCATCTGACTCTAACACAAACTGTGTGCGATGCCTTACACCTTGGAAGGTTTGTAATACAAATTTAATACTTTCTAGCGAGCAGTCTGACAAAATAGCTACAGCAGTTGCAGCTAATACATTTTCCAAGTTATGCTTACCTCGTAGTGCAATAATGGAGCGTTCAAAAAGTTGTTCACCATTCCAATATACAAATTGATCGTCGGCACTTATACCGTTGGCTGTCTTTTTGCTGACATAAAAAGGAACCTTTTGTGCTTGGCTTTTATCAGCATAATCTTGAACTAACTGTTGCTCTGCATTATAGACAAACCAATCATTTTCATCCTGCATTTTGGTAATATTAAATTTTGCGTCTGTATATTCTTGATAATCCTTATGATAGTCCAAGTGAGCCTCATATAAATTCATTAAAACTGAAATTTTAGGTTTTAATTGTTCAGTTCCCATCAACTGAAAGGAGGACAACTCCATAACAATTGTATTGTCTGCAGTCGCCTTTTCTGCGACCCCAGAGGCAACAGTTCCTATATTACCCGCAATCAATGGTTGCTTAGAAGCATGATTCAACATTTCGTATATAAGGGTCGTTGTAGTAGTTTTACCATTTGACCCCGTAATTCCAATCATGGGAGCATCACTAATACGATACGCAAGCTCTACTTCTGTCCATACAGGAATACCTCTTTTAATAGCTTCTGCAACTACACTATTCGTATAAGGAATTCCAGGATTTTTTACGATTAAATTAAACCCTTCATCCAACAAGTCTTCTGGATGACTACCGCAAATGACTGTCAATCCTTTGGTCAAAAGATATTGAGCATTTTCATTTTGCTCAAATGGCTTGGAATCATTAACTGTGACAAATGCTCCTAAGTCATGCAAGAGCTCAGCAGCAACTGTACCGCTTTTGGCTAAGCCTAAAACAAGTATTTTTTTATGATATACAAAAGGTAGCTGTTTCAATTTACATAACCTCCATAATCACTACAAACATTGCAGCCGCAAAGTTAATAGCCCAAAATACGGTGACAACTTTACGTTCACTCCAGCCAGAAAGTTCAAAATGATGGTGAATCGGACTCATTTTAAATATTCTCTTACCAGTAGTTTTAAAGCTAATGACCTGTAATATAACCGATAATGTTTCTATTACAAAGATAATCCCAACGATCAATAGAAGCACTTCTTGTTGAACAAGAATTGAAACCATAGCTAGTGCTCCACCTAAAGCTAGTGATCCAGTGTCTCCCATAAAAACTTGAGCGGGATTTTTATTGAACAATAGAAAACCTAACAAGGCTCCAGCAACACTAAAGGCAAAAATTGCAATATCCGTTTGTTCGTATATTAAAGCAAGCACTCCAAAAGTAGCGAAGGATACTGATGCTGTACCAGATACAAGACCATCTAACCCATCTGATAGGTTTACTGCATTGGAGAAGCCAACTAGCCAAAACACTAAAAAGGCAACATAGAACTGACCTAGAGAAAGCGTAATTTCAGTCCATGGAATGGAGATTGAAGTATCAAATGGACCTAGCTTTAACAAGAAAAAGGCAATAATCGCAATAATTATTTGTCCGATTAGTTTTTGTAGAGAAGTTAAGCCTAGATTTCTCTTTAAAACTACTTTTATAAAATCATCCAAGAACCCAATTAACCCAAAGCCCACTAATACTAACAACAATACGATTGACTGTGTCGTAAGCTTGTCAAATATAAACGAAATAGCAAGTGTTGTCACAATGATTGAGGTTAAAAATATTAAACCACCCATGGTAGGTGTTCCAGCTTTTTTCTGATGGGATTCTGGCCCCTCTTCTCTTATACTTTGCCCAAATTTCATCCTTCTTAAATAGGGGATAATAATCGGGGCAAGTATAACAGATACTAAAAAACTAGCAATAAGTGTAATTAACGTTGTAGACAATGTCATAAAAAAATCTCCTTAAATACGCACAACTAATCATGAATGTACTATAGTTATTTTTATTTTGTGTAAACATGTATAGTCCCATCTAACGGAATAAGACTGTTTTCTTTCGGTAATTGAGTTAAGATTTCATCTCCATCGCCGTGCCAAACAATTTGAAACGGATACATGTACGATGTAATTTCTTTTCTTTTAGTTCCTACAAGATTTGGGACGCGGACGGTTTGAACATCTCCCCATCTATAATCTTTCTCTAATTGTTTACCTCCACCTGTAACCTCAAGTGAATCTTCAATAATTTGACCTACTATCGGTGCGGCAATTACTCCACCAAACTGAGTACTATGCTTTGGATTATCAATTGCTACATATACTATAAGTTCTGGTTTATCCGCAGGAGCAAAGCCGATGAAAGAAACAATGTACTCTCCATCCATATATCGGCCGTTCTGAACCTTTTGTGCAGTCCCAGTTTTTCCACCTATCCGTAATTGGTCTCTATAGGCGTTTCTACCGGAGCCATGAGCAACCACGTGTTCAAGTGCCTCACGTACTTTTTGAGAAGTTTCTTCTGATACTACTTGCGTTTTCATTTCTGGTTCTGCTGTAGATAGAATTTTATTTGTTTCTCCGTCCACAATGTTCTTTACAATATAAGGCTTATACAAATAGCCGCCGTTAATAGCCGCTGCTACTGCTTGAACTTGTTGAATCGGTGTGACAGAAATACCTTGGCCAAATGAAGTGGTTGCATGTTCAACTGGTCCATAAGCATCTTTACTAAATAGAATGCCCGAAGATTCTCCAGCCATTCCAGAACCTGTGGATTGACCAAATCCAAACTTCTTTATGTACTCTGAAAGTTTGTCAGGTCCAACTCTCCTGCCTAATTCTATAAATCCCGGGTTACAGGAATTTTCTACAACTTCCAGAAACGTTTGGCTACCATGCCCTTGTCGTTTCCAGCATCGCAGTCTTGCTCCTTCTACAATTGTGTACCCAGCATCATGAAAATGGTCATTATCTAAGTTAACAACATTTTCTTCGAGTGCTGCGCTAAGCGTAATAATTTTAAACGTGGATCCAGGTTCGAATGTCATCCAAACTGGTAAGTTACGATTGTAAATAGTAGAATCAACTTCTTGATAAGAAGAAGGGTCAAAATTTGGAGCCGAAGCTAATGCTAGTATCTCTCCATTATTAGGATTCATTACGATCGCAATGCCTTGCGTTGCCTCATATTTATCCATTGCTTGTGACAATTCTCTCTCTACTACGGTTTGAATTTTCATATCGATTGTTAATTGGACATGGTTACCATTTTGTCCATTTTTCCAACTGTCATCAACATGTGGAAGTGGAATTCCTTTAGCATCTGTAAACATTCGAATGGCTGATTCTTTGCCCTTCAAGACAGAATCGTATTGATATTCGATTCCAGCAAGCCCCTGGGCATCATATCCGGTAAAGCCTAACAATCTCGAAAGCATTTTACCATGCGGGTAATCTCTGACATAGTCAATACCAGCATACAGACCCTTAACATTTTTATCTTGAATCTGCATAGCTAAGTCAGACGTAATGTTCTTCCCTGCTGGAGCAATTTTAACAAGATAAGCTCTCTTGTTAATTTGTTCGTATAGCTTACTCTCTTCCACTTCTAACAATGGTGCAATTTCTTTTGCAACCTTCTCTGGTTCTTTATTTTGGGAAGGCATATAGAAAAGGGTAGGAGATAGTTTGTTACCAACTATTACCTCCCCATTTCGATCAAGAATATTGCCCCTTTCAGAAGCATAAGGCAGCTCTCGGTCCCAGCTTTCCTTAGCTTTAGTAGTCAATTCACTGAACTGAAAAAACTGAAGCTGAATAAGCTTTCCCGCTACCGCCAGAAACAACAGCAGCGTAATAACCCATATCATCCGTAGCCGAATTACTTGTTTAAGTTTAGATATTACGTTTTCTCCTTTATGTCCGTTTTAGATAGCTTATGAGAAAACGTCCTTAACTATTCTAGCACTCTTCTAGTCTTGCGGTAGTTCTTCCAATTCTTCTTCCTCTACGCTGTTTTCAGCAATTTCCTTTGGGCTGGACAATTGAACTACAATCGGTGAATCACTAGTCACAACTGAGCCAGCTGTTAAACTTTGCTTCGACACAAAGCCATCTCCTATTATTTCAATTGGTAACCCAGAAAGTGACTTATAAATCATAAGATTTCTTTTTGACCATCCTGCAAAGTTCGGAAGTACTATTTCCCCGCTCCCTTTTATAAAAGCAGTTCCTTGAGAAATAACAGAGGTGCCAGCCTTAGGATATTGCTCTAACACCTGATCCAACTGTCCAATTATAACAGTTTTTAATCCTTGAGTTTCTAACGCCATTTGGCTGTCTAACACATTTTTACCAATTAAATCAGGCATTTTTATCGGTTTAGATAATTCAAGGTTTTCTGGTTCTATATTTAAATATTTCAAGCTATTTTCAGTAACAGAATTAAATATTTCAGATACTGGTTGAGAACCAACTTCTGTATCTTTAATCTTCGGTTTCTGAACAGCAACATACACGATTAATTGAGGATCCTCTACAGGAGCCATCCCTAAAAAGGAATATAGGAATAGCTGTCTTCCCCAAAAGTAGCTTCCATCCCCTTTTGGAATTTGAGCAGTACCAGTCTTTCCTGCAGAAGTATATCCATTCAACTTAAAGCGTTGGGCCGTTCCATGCTCCGATGTAACAGTGCTTGCCAGAATTTCCTTTACCTGATTAGCAGTGCTTGCTGAAATAGGAGATTTCTTTTCTACTGGTTCATTGTCATCGACAATCTCTCCTGTATTAGGATTAACGATTTTATCAATAACATAAGGCTGGTACATAGTTCCTTCATTTGCGATAGCTGTCATTCC
The DNA here is from genome assembly GCF_038004905.1 of Psychrobacillus sp. FSL W7-1493. Classification (NCBI taxonomy): domain Bacteria; kingdom Bacillati; phylum Bacillota; class Bacilli; order Caryophanales; family Bacillaceae; genus Psychrobacillus; species Psychrobacillus sp. FSL W7-1493. The sequence goes on from NZ_JBBOSB010000001.1 coordinate 2,725,982, forward strand.
TTGAACTAATTGAATAGGTGTGACAGTTACCCCTTGTCCATAAGTCGTAGTAACTCTGTTAATAGGATATCTATCGTTTACGATACCACTTGCCTCATTTGGAAGGTCTATACCAGTGGGCTGCCCAAAACCAAAACGACGAATATATTCTATAAAGGTTTCGTCACCTATTTTATTTAGTAAAAAGGCCATGGAAACGTTAGAAGATCTTTGGAATCCTTCTAGGTAAGAAATCGTTCCCCAACCAACTACATTATGATCTCTTATCGTACGATCATAAACTTTGTAGGAGCCTGATTTAAATTGATCATTTGGATTCCAAACACCCTCTTCAATAGCAGATGCTAAAGTAAAGATTTTCATCGTAGAACCAGGTTCTATCGTTTGCTCAATGGCTTCATTCAACCAATTGGTCGAAAGTCCTTCTCTCGTATTCGGTTCGAATGTCGGTCGTTGAGACATTGCTAATATCTCACCAGTTTTAGCATTCGCAACAATGGCTGTCATTTTTTCAGGATTATACTTTTCTTCTGCTTTATTCATAGCATCTTCTAAAAAGTTTTCTATTGTTTTGTCGAGCGTCAGGTGAATGTCATAGCCATCTTGTGCTTCTGTGATCATCTTGCTTGCATTCGGAAGTAAGAAGCCCTTTGTATCACTATGATATTCTACTTTACCTGGCACACCAGTAAGCTTTTTATCATAAATATACTCAAGTCCCATTTTACCCACTGCAATGGCTTCCCCATCCTTGTTCTCTTCCTTGAGAGCAAATCCAATTAAATGAGATGCAAATGTCCCATTAGGATATAACCTTTTTAAATCTTGGCTAAACTGAATTCCAGGAAGTTCTAAACTCTTAATCTCTAACATTTTTTTATGACTAATATCTCTTCCAGCTTTGCCAAACTCGACTTGATACTTGTCCTTTTCAATACCTTTATTTAATATCTCTAGAATTTCTTGCTCTGACATATCAATATATTCTGCCAGTATTCTAGCCGTATCCTCTGGATCCACAACATGTCGAGGGACTTTACTATTACCTGAAACCTCTGCTCTCGTAATTGCAATCATCTTATAGCTTAAGGTATCTTCTGCAATTATCTCGCCATTACGATCTACAATATTGCCTCGATTTGCTGGTATTTCTTGAACACGTCCATACTTATCGTCTGCTTTTGAAGCTAAAACTTCCCCTTCTGCTGTACCTGTAACCTGAATAAATACAAAGCGGCTTAGCAATACAAAAAAGAGCCCTCCATAAAGTAAAAACATTAGAAAGGCTCCCCATTGAAAACGAAATTTTTTATTCATTGTCCTGGTACTACCTTTACGTTTTGCTCATTTAGTTTCAAGCCGAGTTCCTCTGCCTTTTTCCAAATTCGATCATAGGTAGATAATTCACGTACTTGTATGGACAAGTCAGTATTTTCTTTTGAAGTAGTATCTATTTGTTGTTCAAGTAAAGATATCTCTTTCGTAGTTGCTCTAACGTCTGTTTGAGTTTGAACAATCATTAACGAAAGCACAGTTACAACGATTAATAATCCTACAAATAAAAACTTTTCACCTTTAGATAGTATTTTACTCTTTATTTTTGCCGGCTTCTTTGGCTGTGGTGGTTGCTCTGGAAAAGAAGGCCTAGCTATGTATGTCTCTTCTGACTGATAGTTACGTAAAGCCATTTAAACACTTCCCTTTTCGATTAGTTTTTCCACAATGCGCAGCTTGGCAGATCTTGAACGGTTATTCACTTCTAGCTCTTCTTTCGAAGGTAATATTGGCTTTCTAGTTATTAACTTCAGCATAGGTTCCATTCCAGCTGGTATAACTGGCAAGTTTGGTGGCAACTCCGGTAGTGAGGACGCCTCCTTAAAGATAGTCTTTGTCAGCCTATCTTCTAAAGAATGGAAAGTAATAACGCTAACTCGTCCTCCCACCTTTATAAGCTGTATTGCATCTTCGAGTGAATCCTCAGCTGCTCCCAGCTCATCGTTCACTGCTATACGGACTGCTTGAAAAATACGCTTGGCTGGGTGCCCGCCCGTCCTTCTTGCTGCAGCCGGAATTCCTGCTTTGATTAACTCAACTAACTGGAAAGTAGTTTCGATAGGTGCAGTTTCCCTTGCCTGCTCTATTTTCCTTGCAATTTGCTTGGAAAACTTCTCTTCTCCATAACGGAAAAAGATTTTTACTAATTTTTCATAAGGCCATTCATTGATGACATGGAAAGCTGTTAATTCACTTGTTTGATCCATCCGCATATCAAGAGGAGCATCGTAGTTATAGCTAAAACCACGCTCAGGGGTATCTAGCTGAGGTGAGGAAACTCCTAAGTCATACAAAATCCCATCAACCTTTTCAATACCTAAATCATTTAAGGATTTTTTTAAATATCGAAAATTGGAGTGAACAAAAGTCACTTGATCCAAGTAAGGAGCTAATTTAACTTTTGCATTTTCGATAGCTGTCATATCCTGATCGAAGCAGATTAACCTACCATTTTCATTAAGCTGTTTGATTAAGTATTCGCTGTGACCGGCACCACCTAGTGTGCAGTCAACATAAATTCCATCGGGACGAATAGCTAGCCCATCTACCGTCTCGTGGAGTAGTACTGTTGTATGATGAAACAAGCTCTTCCCTCCATTTCTTATATATCAAAGCCGATCATATTCTCCGCAATGTCGTTAAATGAATCCTCAGAGTCTTCAAAGTATGTTTCCCAGGCTTCCTTCGCCCATATTTCCAGACGGTTGGACACCCCAAGAACAATACACTCCTTGTCCATTTTTGCATATGCTCTAAGATTACTTGGTATATTGATTCGGCCTTGCTTATCAATTTCTACCTCTGTAGCACCAGAAAAGAAAAAACGAGTAAATGCTCGTGCATCTTTTTTAGTTACAGGTAGTTCTTTTAATTTTTCTTCAAGCTTTCGCCATTCATTCATAGGATAACCAAATAAGCAACTATCAAGACCACGAGTTAAAACAAAACAATCCTCCAAATGCTCTCTAAATTTAGAAGGTATGATTATTCTCCCTTTAGGATCGACGTTATGCTGGTATTCGCCCATGAACATGCTACTCACCCCACTTTATGTCAATAACATACCACATCCCCCCACTTTCCTCCACAATTTTTTCGTAAATTAGTGGAGAAAATTTGAAAATGCGTAATTAGTACTTGTTAAAACACATTTAGAGCAAATATGACAAGGGTTTAGGAGAAAAAAGAGCTACCCATTTTTCAGAAGCTTAAACCTATAATTCGTTAAATTTACATTAAATTTAACTAACAAACTATGTAATAGATAAACAACATTTAATATTTCTAAAGAAGAGAAAATTAACAAAAAAACAAATTCATCTTAAAATATCTTATTTTTCGATTTGTAATATGATTATACAAGTCATAGTTTACATCCAATGGATTATAAAAAACGACTTAATTATTTCCCTTTCATCAATTTCAACTAATATAAATAAAACAAGAAAAGCACAACCGCCTATCCCTGCCCCGACAGGCAAATGGAGAAAAGCGAGGAGGCAGTTCTTCAGCCACCGGAGCTTTTATCCATTTGACCCCGAGGGGCAAGGCGGTGGAGCTAGACATCAATTGATCCAAAGGTTCAAAACTTATAATTTCCTAAACAAACGAAAAGCTCCTCTCCCATTAAGGGAGAGGAGCAAGATACATTATATAGATACTACATGGTGCTTACCATTAAATTCATATGGAACCTGAAGTAATTCTTCAAGGAGGTTCTGTCCTTTTTCGTTTAGTAATTGTATAGGAGAATAAGTTCTTTCCTGCAGACCACCATTGGGCATAAGCTGAATCATTAATTGGTCATATCGATAAATAGAAGAATCTAGCTTAGTTAAAATAGTATCCTCCACTGCATTCTCCATGAAGGTAAGCTGCTTCGCATGAAAATCCAAGTTTTTTTCTACTAAAGATGTAAGTTTAATATCGTTTCGTTTTAATAATTGATCAAGCTCTTCATACTTACTTGCTAAATCATCTTTAATTGACTGGATGAACAAGGAGACATCCTTATTTTGATTTTGCTCAATCATCCTAGCTTTTGAAAGCTCAACCTCTCCACTCCAAACATCAGGAATCGAGAATTCCAGCTTATCTAGTAGCGATTGCACCTTAGGAGTGACCAAAGATATACTAAGTCGCGGCGTGATAACCGGCATTTTCATATTAAATAATTGGAAGGCATCTTTTAATGTAGCCCAATAAGCTATCTCGCCTGGGCCACCAATAAAACTTAATACCGGAAAAACCATTTCTTGCATTAATGGTCGTGTAACAACGTTATTACTAAGTTTCTCAGGTTGATCTTTAGCAATCGCAATAAGCTCTTCTTTGGTGAAAGATATTCCCTTAGCTTCATGCACAAAAGAATTGCTCTCTCTTTCTAGAAGAAAACGTTCGCCATCCTCTACATAAAACAAATTGGCAGCTGTTTCTTTCGCTTGAATTGGAGATCCGTACCCTAGTTGGTCAAGCTGTTGTTCCTTTTGGAATACTAAACTTGCCAAATCCGAGGACTGTTCAATCATTTGAACAAAATAGTCAGATTCCAACTGGCGAAGAGGCTTATAGGCTGCATCAACCATAAGCAGTCCTTCTTCATAAAATAATTCGTTCATAATTGCCGAAAAAAATGAAGTGAAGTTGGAATGTTCCTCTACAAAGTGGGTGAACTTTGAGTATAGTTTTTTCGTATGGGATGTTTCAGGCAAGCTTTTGAAAATCTCTTCTAAATAGGCTAGCATCGTTTCTTTCGTAAATGTTGTCTCTGAAGCAATTTTCTTTAACTTCGATCTTTCAGGGAAGACGAGCTTTTGGAGCTTTCTGCTTTTCTCTATGTAAACATGGTTGATTTCATCGATATCATGATCCTCACCAGCTATCCAAAATACAGGAATTATCGGTATCCCTTGTATTTCTCTTTGACGTTTCGCAAGAACGATCACCGAAATGGCTTTATGGATGGAATACATAGGACCGGTCAGTATCCCTGCCTGCTGTCCACCAATCACAACCACGCCGTTATCTTTCAATTCCTCTATATGTTTTCTACTTTTCTCAGAAATACCAAACTGGTCCATATAGCTAGTAATTACGGTCGCCAGCTCAACTCTTTTATGTTTTGAGTAATCGGTTTCTTGAAGTCTTTTATTTAAATCCTCTTGGTTCCATTCATAATGAAAAAAAGAGGAAAGACTTGCAGAGTCCTCTAAATATGCTTTATAGAATGGGGAAACAAATGGTTGTGTGTATTGCTCTAATCGCACGATTTTCCACCTCTTTAATATAATCCTTTTAGAGTATATCATTTCATCAGAAAGAGATGAAAATTATTAGCTTATATACTTTAAAACATATCGGATTACTCCGATTATCCATAAAAGAGCGTACATGAAGCAGAGTAGGATGAAAAACAATCTCCACACTTTCCGAAGCAGAGGCTTTATTTCTATCTCTTTTTTCATTTTCCATTCTAGAATGGTCATAATAGTTGCAATAAAAATAGCAAAAATAATTATAATAAATCCTATTTTTTTTTCAAAAATAACATTAAACACATGAGAAACTGAAAAGAATAACAAAAACGTAGTAATATCTGCAGCTATACCAATAGATTTTTTTCTTTTGCGAAAGGCATATTTCGCAATCACAAAAGAAATGATAAATAGAATTGCTGGAACTAATACAATGATAGAAACAAGGCTGATCATATCAATCACCTACTTTATTCATTTCTTTTAATAATAAATAAAAAGTATTTAGAATGGGCAATGACTTTTTACGACTCTCTGCTTCGGCTAGGATAGCTCCTACAATAGTATCGACTTCCATCATGCGGTTGCTCTGAAAATCCTTAAGCATGGATGAGTAGTTATACTCTGTATTTTGACAAAGCGACACAACTTCTTTCCAAGCCAATAAGTCGTTCCAATCTTCAAAGGCTTCTATAATTTCCTCATACAGGCTTCGCAATATTTTTTTATATGATTCATTTTTAATTAGTTCACCATTCTGCACACGAGCAATGGTAGTTAAGGGATTTATCAAGCAATTAAGTAATGCTTTTTTAAACAAGATTTGTCTAATATTTTCAGTAAGTTGAAATGGGAATTGCTCTGCCTCAGATTTCAGTAGCTGTTCAAGACTCTGCCACTTTCCTTTATAAAATCCAATTGAAGTCGTTCCAATTCCTAAGTGTTGTACCGTTTCCGGATTTATTTTGGTCGCTCCGTGTAAAACAGAACCTAATAATATATTCGATTGTTTTAAAGTATCGATAAACTGTAAATGTAGTAGACCATTTTGTATAAACAGTAGAGGAGTTTCTTTTGGTAAGGAATCTAAATTTTTTTTTAATGAAGAGAGATCGTGATACTTAACTGCCACAATAATTATATCCATTTGATGTAGTGCTTCTATAGAATTGACTATCTGACATTCAATCGGTTCAGTAATGTCGTTTGTTTTTATGTATAGTTCTTTTAAGCTCTTATTCCTTACTAAAAAGGATATGTCATGACCTGCTTTAGATAAATAGGCGCCAAATAGCATTCCTACTGCTCCAGCTCCTATAATTCCTATTCGCATACTTCTTCACCTCCTAAAAAATATTATATGGGGAATAAAAATCTACCATCTTGGGAAGTCGTCCACTAAACGTTTATATTAGGTCAAATTTTTAAAAAGGCCTACCTCTAAGGTAGACCTAAGTTTAAAAATATTATACAGGAAGGACTGGGTGTTTTCGAGGTGCAATTGCAATTTCTTTGTCCTCATAGTATCTCAAACGATTAGCAAGCTCGTTACGCAGATCGCTCGGCTTCACAATTTCATCGATAATCATTTCAGATGCCAGCTTATAAATATCTATTTCTTCCTTATATTCCGCATGCTTTTCTTGAACGAATTTCAATCGTTCTTTTGGGTCCTCGATTGCTTCAATCTTATTGGAATATACAGCGTTTACCGCTGCCTCAGGTCCCATAACAGCAATTTGAGCGGTAGGAAGTGCGATACACACATCAGGTTCAAAAGCTGGTCCAGCCATAGCGTAAAGACCTGCGCCATAAGCTTTTCGTACAATAACAGAAAGCTTTGGTACAGTTGCTGAGCTCATAGCTGCGATAAGCTTAGCTCCATGGCGAATAATACCTGCCCTTTCCACTTTAGTCCCTATCATGAAGCCCGGAACATCTGCTAAGAATAATAATGGAATGGAGAAAGCATCACAAAGAGAGATGAACTTAGCAGCCTTGTCTGCAGAATCTACGAACAAGACTCCACCTTTTGCCTTCGGTTGGTTCGCTATTATTCCTACCGGCTTCCCTTCGATTCGAGCAAATCCTGTTATTAGCTCCGGAGCAAACAGTTTTTTAATATCAAAGAAAGTACCTTCATCGATTAATGCATCAATTGCTTCATACATATCGAAAGGGGCGTTTTGGTTTTCAGGAATAATTTCCTCTAACGTTCTACCTTCTTTGGTTTGCTTCGGTTCAACCGTTTTTGGCTTTTCGGTGTAATTGGCAGGGAAGTAGCTTAAATACTTCTTCGCTTCTTCTATAGCTTCTTCTTCCGAGGAAACAAGCACGTCGCCGACACCACTTACTGTACAGTGCATGCGCGCTCCCCCCATTTCCTCTAACGTCACCTTTTCTCCAATAACTTTTTCAGCCATACGTGGAGATCCAAGGTACATCGAGGCATTTCCTTCAACCATAAATACAACATCACAAAATGCCGGTATGTACGCCCCTCCTGCAGCTGATGGTCCAAATAACAAACATATTTGAGGAATAAAACCGGATAATCTCACTTGATTGTGAAAAATTCTACCAGCTCCACGACGATTAGGGAACATTGCTAATTGGTCTGTAATACGTGCCCCAGCAGAGTCTACTAAATACAATAGTGGCACACGATTTTTTTCAGCAATTTCTTGGATTCGAATTATTTTTTCAACCGTTCTAAATCCCCATGATCCAGCTTTTACTGTAGAGTCATTTGCCATTACGCAAACTGTTTGTCCATTTATTTTTCCAGTCGCAGTTACAACACCATCAGCGGGTAAGTCACCTGCTTCTACATTTGCAAATCGACCGTCTTCTACGTATTCCCCATTATCAAATAACAGGTTTAAACGATCACGAACAAACAGCTTCCCCTGCTCCTTCATTTTCTCATGATACTTTGAATGTCCACCTGCATAAATGGATGACAATTTTTCTTCTAACTTATCGTTATACCCCTTTGTTTCTCCCACTTTGTAAAACCCCCGTTTCAAGTAGCAGCAGCCGAGCCCTGTATGTAGGGCACACTCCGACTGATACAATTGCTTGATAGAATAAAATACTAAACAATTATTTTAATTGATAGATACATTTATTGAACGATTCGTTAAACCTACTTAATTTTCTAATAGAATTTCAAATACTCAACTTACAGTTTTTTGTATTGGAGAGTTTTTATTCGAACGTTACTAATACGTCTCCCTCATTTACGAAGTCCCCAACTTGCGCCTTTATTTCTAGAACCTTGCCTGCGACATTAGATTCTACAGGAATTTCCATTTTCATCGATTCAAGTACCATAACCACTTGGCCTTCTTGCACTTCGTCCCCCACTGCAACGTTAACCGTAAATACTGTACCTGCCATAGTTGATTCTAAATTTTTCATTTTGAAATTTCCTCCCTTTGTTTGTCCATCCATTCCCCTAAAACGGATGTTGAATATACTCCACTTTCAAAAGTACTGTCATGTAAAAACTGGTCAAATAGTGAAATATTAGTTCTTACACCTTCTATTTTAGCAGAAGAAAATAATTTTTGTGCTTTCTCTATTGCTAATCTTCTGTTTTCTGCATGTATAATTATTTTGGAAATCATTGGATCATAAAAAGGAGTCACTTTATTCCCTTCCTCATACCCTGCATCTATTCTTACATCCGAATCATTCCCCCATGTAAGAGTAGATATTGTTCCTGGAGAAGGAAAAAACGTTTTTGGATCCTCCGCGTAAATTCTAAATTCAAACGCGTGCCCATTAGTTGTAATTTTGTCTTGCTCCTTAACTGGCAGCTCCTCACCTTGTGCAACCTTTAGCTGCCATTCTACTAAATCAAAGCCTGTTACCGCTTCTGTTACTGGATGTTCTACCTGTAAACGGGTATTCATCTCTAAAAAGTAAAATTGATGATTTTGGTCTACGATAAATTCTACCGTGCCAGCATTCACATAATCGACCGCCTTTGCCGCGTTAACTGCCGCTTCAAACAGCTTTTTCTTGGCTTCTTCCGGGAAATTTGGAGATGGAGATTCTTCAAGAACCTTTTGATTTCTTCTTTGTACAGAACAATTACGTTCGAACAAATGCACGATGTTTCCTTTTGTATCCCCAAAGATTTGTACTTCAATGTGACGAGAGTCTTCAATAAATTTTTCTAAAAATACTATATCACTACCAAAATAAGACTTGGCTCTAGTTTTAATCGATTCAAAGTGCTTGGTAAGGGTTGCTTCATCGTCACATTTAATCATGCCGATGCCGCCTCCGCCCGCGCTTGCCTTAAGCATAATTGGGAAGCCAATCTGTTTGGCTGCGTGAAGTGCCTCGTCCAAAGAATTAAGCCCATCCTCTGTTCCCGGTACCACAGGCACGTTTGCATTAATCATTGTTATACGGGATTCAATTTTATCTCCCATCTTTTCAATCGTTTCCGCTTTAGGGCCAATAAACGTAATTCCAGCCGCCTCTGCTTTTCTAGCAAACTCTGCATTTTCTGACAAAAAACCATAGCCTGGATGAATTGCATCTACACCTTCTCGTATAGCAAGCTCAATTATGTCATCAGCCTTTAAATAAGACTGTTGCACCTGACTCGGCCCAATAAGAAAAGCATAATCTGCTTCTTTCACATAAGGAAGCTGTTCGTCCGCTTCACTATAAATTGCTACCGTTTCAATATTTAATCGTTTACATGTCTTGATAATACGTCGTGCTATTTCTCCCCGATTTGCTATTAACAGTTTTTTCATATGTATCTCCCCTTTGTCAAAATATTCTCCCCTCTATTAGTCTATACGAAAGTTGAAAGTGAATTCAACTTTCACATAATAATTGATTAAATTCATCTACCTAACCTAGGGCCAAATAACCAACAAAAAATTACAAAATCGTTACAGGTGCCAGGCACCTGTAACGATTTTGATATAAAATTATTTCCCATTAAAAAAAGTCTCTATTTTTTAGAGACTTCATTGCTAATTTCTTTCTATGTGTTGAACACCTTGTTTGGCCCAGTTCACTAGTACCTCGTAATCTCTTTTTAGTAAATTATATGCATTAGCTATTTCATCATAGGAATTTTTCATTTCATCATAACTTTGCATGGCAAGTTGCAAATGGTTTTGAAGGGAAGTGGAATCGTTTACAGTCTCCTTGAAACTTTCTACCTTCGGGGAATCCTCTTTCGGGAAAAGTTGTGGGCGAAGATTTTTATTCCATCTAAATGCACAAGCTTGTTTGGAACGCCCTAACAACACGCTGGCTTCCTGAAACCCTGAAATTTGGGTGTGGCCTTGTTCGATTTTCTTTAGTACTATCTCTTTTAGTAGATTGTCTTCGTCGAGGGTCCAGCTATCTTTTCTCAATTTAACATTCACATTAATCACCCTTTGCTTTTTTATTAATATATGCAAAGTGGGTATAAATAGACTCTATTTTATTTCTTTTTTGATAAAAAAGAATTGACTGCCTCATGGTGTACATCTGCTTCCCAAAGTACAGAGCATTCTTTCACTTCTTCCATTATTCTCTCAAATAATTTAGATTGCTCCCATTTTCGTATGATCTGTTTTTTGTAGGCCTTCAAAACTGTCGAATGGGGAATAATCATTTTGGAGATGAAGTCTTGTAGAGCAATCACTTTATCACCCTCAAACACTTCGGTAGCCCAACCCATCTCTAAAAGCTCCGATGATTGATAAGGAGTGGCTTCTGTTAACATCTTTAGTGCTTTATCATACCTCATACCCTTTTCAAAAAGGTATGTTCCCCCACCCCAGCCACTAGTTATAGCAAGTTTACCTTGGATAAATCCACATTTTGCTTCCTTTTTGACAAGTCGGAAATCGCATAATGTGGCTATTTCACATCCCCCACCAACTGCGGTCCCATTAATTAAAGCGATTGTTGGTACCTCTAGAGTAGCTACCTTGTAAAGTTCTTTAGCTACCTCGCTTAGCATTGCGTAAGATTCCTCTGCCGTTTTTAGCTCATGAAAAACCGATAAATCTCCTCCTGAACAGAAAGACTTATCTCCTGCTCCTGTGATAACTACAAGCTTAATTTCTTTATTTGAATTAACCTCGGTCACAAGCTGCCTAAATCCAGCCAAAACATCAAAGTTAATAGCATTATGTATGTCAGGTCGATCAATCTCAAATATTAGGATGTTATCCTTTTCTTTTATTGTGTACGCCAAAGTATGTACCTCCTAAAATGAATATAGAGAAAAAGGCTACCGAAGAGCCATGGTCTCTTTGGTAGCCTTTTAAGGAACAAATACTGTATTATTTGCTCACTACTTCTTTCCCTTTGTATTGACCGCATGATTTACAAACTCGGTGAGCCAATTTCATTTCACCACAATTTGAACAAGCAACCATACCAGGTACGGATAATTTAAAATGTGTACGACGTTTTCTTTTTACAGTTTTAGAAGTTCTTCTAGCTGGTACTGCCATTGGTGGCACCTCCTTACAGATCTATTATTCGTCTGTTTGATCAAAATACTTAGCTAAATCAGCAAGTCTTGGATCCAATTTTGGTTGGTCATCTTCTTGCAATTCTTTAAGATCTTCATCCGTAGTAAAGCTCCAACCTGTCCCACCCTCGTGTTTAAATTGGTCTGCACCTTCTTTATACACTTGCAATGGTATTTCTAAAAGAATTAATTCTTCCAGAACAGGATCGACATCAATGACATCCCCTTCAACGATATGATAATTATCATACGCTTTAGCAGAAGCGAGTGCAGTGTCGGACCAGGTGAATACTTCATCCGAATGAATCTCAAATGGAAATTCTACGTCTTCCCAAGTGCGTGCACATGGTAAGGTTAAAACTCCAGAAAGCTGAAAATGACAAGTCATTTGCGCTGCACCAAATGTGCAGTGCCCTTTTACATGAACGGGTGAAATCTTTCGAACGTCTTGATTTCGCTTCTTCACATTTTCGAGTTCCACGAATTCATCTATATCTAGACCATTCTCACGATATTTAGAAAGCTGACTAATTGCCCATTTCATACGATTATCACCTCAAGACAACAAAGTTGATTATATAATGCTTAGTTTTAGATGTCAAGATAATTTCTTGTCACTACTTTATTTTAACATTATACTTTCAGTAAGGAAAGTATTTAAGATTGGTCCAGATTTAACAGACAAAACAAGGATAGCAAAGACTACCAGCTAGAAAATCAGAAAATTTAAGGGGGATTAATTATAATGAAAGCCACAGGAATTGTTGTAGAATACAATCCATTTCATAATGGTCATCTACACCATTTACAACAGTCCACTAAACAGACGGATAGCAAACTTTCAATCGCTGTCATGTCCGGCAACTTCTTGCAGCGTGGAGAGCCAGCGCTTGTAGACAAATGGACTAGAGCTAAAATGGCAGTAGATGCTGGTGTCGATTTAGTTATAGAGTTACCATATGCATTTGCAACTGCACAGGCAAGTGATTTTGCTAAGGGAGCTATTTTTTTATTGGATGCACTAAAATGCGAAAGCTTTTGTTTTGGAAGTGAGGAAGGGTCAATAGAGTCTTTTAATCATACAGTTAAGTTGTTAACCTCCAAAAAGAACGAATATAACGAGGCTATCTCCCAATTTATAAAAAAAGGGATTAGTTATCCAAAAGCACTGAACGAGGCATATCATTTATTGGCAAATGAAGCAACTGAACCTCTAGTGGATCTGTCTAAACCGAATAACATCTTAGGCTATCATTACATAGAGGCTGCACGTCAAATAAATTCATCCATTAAGCCAACTACGATTCAACGCATTGTAGCTAACTATCACGATGATGCTAAAAAAACAGAATCGATTGCGAGCGCCACTGGAATTAGAAAGGTACTCTTCGAAGAAAAAGAGCTATCTAAAATTCATCCATATTTACCCGACACAAGTCTCATGGGTCTAACCAAATGGATAGAGCAGGCAGAAAGCTTCGGTAGCTGGGAGCGTTTTTATCCTATTTTGCGCCTAATAATTTTGCGCCAGGATAAACATAGCATCGCAAAGTATGCAGAGGTGACGGAAGGCATTGAAAACGCTATTTGGAACGCTGCTGCAAAGCATGACAGTTTCTTCCCATTTATGGAGCAAATAAAATCCAAACGATTTACCTGGACAAGAATACAAAGAATGTTGACCCATATTTATAATGCATTTACATGGGAAGATTTAAGATCTATTGAGTACCCTACCTACATCCGACCACTTGCAATGAGTCAAAAAGGACAGACATATCTCCAATCCATAAAAAAAGACTTGCAGCTCCCTCTAGTTAGTAGGGTGGCTGCAAGCAAGGATAATATACTACTGCAGCTTGATATTAAGGCCGCAAATCTATATTATTTAGGACTTCAAACTAAATTTGGTTCATCCATGGTTGGAAGCGAATATAGAAAGATACCAATTAGAATTTAATCATTTAGGTTCTAGGTTATCTAAATATTCCAATGCATCGTCAATGGTTTTCACTGGCACAATTTTCATCTTTGTGCCAATTTTTTTTGCCGTTTTTAACGCTTCTTCATAGTTAGAGGTAAGATCTGGGTTTTTAGCAACAATTTCTTCAGGTATATCATCGTCGGGTGCAAACATGAAATCTACCCCTTTTTTATCTGCAGCAATTACTTTTAAGTCAATTCCGCCTATCCTTCCTACAGTACCATCTTGTAGCATCTCTCCAGTCCCAGCAATATTGTAGCCTTTTGTTATGTCCTCTGGAAGCAGTTGGTTTAATAACTCAAGGGTAAACATTAGACCTGCCGATGGACCCCCAATATCTTCGGATTTAATCTCTACAGACGGGGTGGTTTCTACTACCTTGTTTTCAGTATAGGAAATACCAATACCAGCCTTTTCAAGGACCCCTGGGACCGATTTAAGGGTTACCTCTTTAGTAAGCACCTTTTCTTCCCGCTCGACCTTTAAACGAACGGTATCGCCCTCTTTTTTATCTGCTAAGTACTTGGCAATCACATCTCCAGTCAGATCAGACAAATTATCCATTTCTAAAATTTTGTCTCCTGGTTTCAGAATATTGTGAGCGCCTCCTCCATCCACTACATTAAAAATAAATATTCCGTGATTGATAACGGTGTATGGTTTTTTCGCTCGATCGAAAGCCACCGTAATAGCATTAAACTGAGAATCAGACATAAGCTTTAATTGACGTACATTATATTCCTCTTCATCTTCGTCCTCTTGGCGAATTTGATCGGCAGGATAAATCTTTTGACTATCTGTTACTTTCGCATATGCATACGTGAGAGGAGTCGCCTTTGATAGAGCAATAGTTAGAAGACTTAATGTACCCTCGTCATCCTCATCTCCATTCTCAACATGTACCAATGGTGAAAGCTCATAAGCTCCCCCTGGTCTTGAAATGTAGGATTCCATTGGATAGAAGCCTAAAGCCAAAATAATTACAACAATAAAAAGAAGGACTATTGGTTTTATCTTCTTCATAAGTTATCCCTCTCTTTCATAAATAATTAAATATAAATATAAGTTTATCACTTCCAATTTTGACTGACAAAACATATTAAGAAAATATTGCTAACTCTGGAAGATTTAAAAGATTGAATAACTCTGATTAAGAAAGAAATCTTACAAAAACTACACTTTGAGGAAAAACTGTTTTCCTTTAAGAGATAAGGAATGACGCATAATGCATATTATTGTTACAGTTGGCAGTTGGGCACTTATTATTCTCTTATTTTTACAGCCCGGAGTTTCACATAAAGGTGCATTAGAAGGGATGCGTATCTTCACAACTTCTCTCATGCCTTACCTATTACCTTATTTGGTGATTACTCAAATGTTTATTCGCACTCAGAAAAAATTTTTAACTACCAATAACAAATTTAAACTTTATTTTAATATTTACCTCCTGACAGCACTTGGTGGCTTCCCTAGTGGAGCAGCCATTATATCCTCCTTAAAGGAGATAGGCACCTTGAACGCCCGGAATGCAAGCTGGCTATTAGCTATTTGCCACG
This sequence comes from Psychrobacillus sp. FSL W7-1493, assembly GCF_038004905.1. NCBI lineage: Bacteria > Bacillati > Bacillota > Bacilli > Caryophanales > Bacillaceae > Psychrobacillus > Psychrobacillus sp. FSL W7-1493. Next base: position 2,741,342 of record NZ_JBBOSB010000001.1, read on the forward strand.
CACCTAGCCCAATGTTTGTTATTGGATTTGTGGGAATTGAAATATTTAACGCAGAAATAGCGGGGCTTAAATTGTTAATCATCATTCATGTAGTCAACCTTATATTCCTACTAGTATTCATTATTTTCTCCAAGCCTATTCAAATGAATACATACAAAAAAGAAGCTAACACCTCTCCCTTCCAAGAGAGCATAAAAGAAACCTATCAAATCCTTTTACTTATTGGGACGACCGTTATCTTTTTTACTACAATCAGCTATATCGTTTTTGAATCATTAAAAGAAATCATCCCATCTATTTCACCAACTGTCCTAGTTTTTGTATCCTCACTTTTTGAAATGACAGGTGGGATTAGCCTTGCTGGACAGATACTATCAGGATCTTACTACCTTCCTTTTACCATTGCTCTTATTATTGCTTTTAGCGGTTTAAGTATTCATATGCAAATAATAGTTCTTGCTCAAAAAGCAGGCATACCCATTCGGAAATACCTCATGTTCCGCTTGCTCAACATGCTCATCATTCCACTATTTTTCATACTTGGCTAAATGACAGAAATGTTACTGGTGCCAGGCACCAGTAACACTTCTGTCATATATTGATCGGAGGTAAAAAATAACCTTGCCCAAGGGCAAGGTTATTGTTGATGCTTATATTTTTCTTTAAGTGCTGTTTCCACTTGGGGTGGAACTAGCTCTCCAATGTTGCCTCCGTACTTAGCAACTTCTTTTACTATACTAGAGCTTAAAAATGAATATTGATTTTTGGTCATGATAAAAAATGTTTCGATTTCATCATTCAAAACCCGATTCATAGAGGTAATTTGCATCTCATATTCAAAGTCTGAGACTGCTCTAAGACCTCTAATGATTGCACTTGCTCCTACATTTTGAGCATAGTCCATAAGTAAACCTGAGAAGGTTTCTACCTTTACATTGGGCAAGTGGGCGGTTACTTCCTGAATAAGCTTTACTCGTTCTTCTACAGAGAATAGAGGATTTTTAGAGGAGTTATTTAAAACAACTACATAAACCTCTGAAAAAATAGAAGATCCTCGAGTAATAATATCAAGATGTCCATAAGTGATTGGATCGAAACTTCCTGGAACAACTGCCATTTTACTCATGTGAATTCCCCTCTTCTTCTTGGTAACGATAAATGGAAATAACCGTCCCACCATAATTTTCTCTGCGTGAAAGCTGAAACTCTCCATAAGCATCCGGTAAATCCACCATCTTTTCATGCTCACAGACGATTGTTCCTGTTTCAGACATTAGACCCTTTTCTACTATATCCCCAACCAGATTATAAAAAGGAGTTTTACTATAGGGAGGGTCAACGAATAATAGCTCTATACTCAGCTCTCTTTTTTCAAATGCCTTTACTGCACGAGATGCATCTATTTTGTATATCTCGCTTGTATCTTCTAAGCGACATTTTTTTAAATTTTCGTTAATGGTTTGAATCGCTTTATAATCTTTTTCAATAAAAATACAGGTTTCTATACCTCTACTTAAAGACTCAATACCTAGTCCACCGCTACCTGCAAATAAGTCCACAGCCGTTCCTCCATTAAAGTACGGTCCAATCATATTAAAAATAGACTCTTTCACCTTATCTGTAGTAGGTCTTGTATTAGTTCCTGGTACTGCCTTCAATGGTAATCCTTTTCTAGTTCCTGAAATAACTCTCATACTATTTCTCCCAGCATTAATTAGACGTTTCTTCTTGTAAATGAATTCGTCCGTCCTCTTTATCTATGTTCAACAAAAACAAACGAATCATCCACGTCTCTTCTATATAAAATTTTGAACCGATTTTTTCAAAGGGCTCGGACATGGCATCATATCTTTTTTGATTATAAACATAAAATGGTTCTTGAATAGGAAATCTAAATGCCCTAGTTTCATTTTGGACGTATAAACCTTTATCTGTGTCGTCATACGTATAGCCCAACACATCAAATAATGGTTCTGCTGCATACAAAACCTTTCCATCCTTAAATAAGACGTCGATGTCCTTTTGTATGCCATCATTAATATATACAGGTCGTGAATCTTCAAACAACAATGGGAACTTGTCCTTTTGCAGATCATTCCATTCGAAAAATGAAGTTTTGGAGTCCAAAAGAGATGACAATAGCTTATCCAACTTCTCCGCACTTAACTCCTTCTGATTTTCCAACAAGGACTTCCATTCTAACAATTGACTATTAGTCAAATAACTAGTTAAGGTCTCATACATCCATATTGACTTTTCAGCCCCCACAGGAGACTCCATTAGAAAGCTGCTTACTACTTCTGCTAGCAGAAGATTTTCAATCGGTAAATTATAGCCATCCTGAATATTTTTAACTGCTATATCTCTCTGTATAGAAGGCAAGTCCTCATTTCCCAAAAATAAAATATTGGATGCGTTCACTTTGTTCGTATTATCCTCAACTAAAATAGAAGAATGTCTAGTGTTAGGTAATTGTAATTCATCTAAAAGCTTTTGTAGACCAGCCGCTACCGGCTCCTTGGAATAGACAGAATAATGATCATTTTGGTATTGAATCGGTAAAGCTTCTTGTTGCCAATATAACTCTTGTACAGTACCTTCTCCAATAGAAAGTGAGTAGTCAATTAAGTCTAAAGAAGAGTTACCTATCTTAGGTAGACCACTTACCCACATTCCACCTCTTTTTAAAGAGTCTGTTATATGTAATGTTGTATAGGTTACATCACCATTTTCTAGCTTTAAGAGAAAATCAGAAAGAACGACTCCTTCTTTTAATCCATTTGGCAAAGGAAAAGTATAGGATACACTTTGACTGGAGTTTTCACCTTCAAGAAAGCTACTCAAGTCTTCTGTAGAACGTTTACAGCTGTCTCCAGCAATGTTTAAGCAGCTCCTATTTTCACTAGCAATTGGCCATAAAATAGAGACTTTCTCCTTTGGCAAGTTAAAAAAGTGATGATTTACTTGTATACTATTTTCAAATAATTGGACATCTACTTCTTGCTCATATGAAAAATCCTGTACTTCTTCATCTATATTGGAGGAGTACACCTCATATTGAAATAATAATAAAACACAATTTGTTACTACTAAAAGCATAGATATAAAGCCTACAATAATTTTCATGGAATTGTCCTCCAACATAGTGGTAAGATGAATTGGAAAGGAAGTGTTTTCATTGATCCAACGTTTTATAGAACTTGGCGAAGGTTACGGAGATACATTTGAGCTATGTGAATTAGCACGTGTAAACAAAGAACGTATTTACAGAGCATTTATCTTCTCTTCACCAAAAAATGGGAAGGACTATATTTCTATAGCAATTGCTCTAAAACCCATAAATGATACCAAATTTTTCCCAATTTATATTTGCCGTGAGGGCATTCCCCAGTCACAGCCAGAATCCAAAAGACTAAGTACATTTAAAGAAACTTTAAACGAGTTACAGGTTGAACCAATACAAATATCTATTAAGCATTCCTCTACTTTTGCAGATACGCATTTATTTTATCAGTATATCATTGGAATCCTAAGATTAAACCATTATATACCACCATTCCAATAAAATGCTATAGACCGATTTTATAATCATACTCTTTAGCTTTATCTGGTTTACTATTTTCAAATTCTGTTTTTACAAACGGACGATAGGACTCTAATATTTCTTTTACAAAAGGAAGTTTATTCATCTTTTGTTTAGCCGCTTCTATCTGATCCTGATCACAATATAAAACGACATATTTCATTTTTTTAGAAATATAATGGACATGCCCGTATTTTCTTAAAGATTTAGCCTGCTTTAAATGATGCACATAGACAATTAGTCCTTGTCTTTCTGTCATACGCTTCCCCTCATTTCTTCCTTCAAGAATAACATATGGAGGATTTTGATAGCAACAACAACTAGCTGACAGCTAAATATCAATTGGCTATAATTAAAGAAATCATTGTCAACATAAGTGGGTTAAGATCCTATTATCTTTCTACAATTTGAATAAGTCCAAAAAGGGGGATTAAAATATGGGGAAAAAATCTAATGTAGCTCTTGCAATTGCTGCTGCTGCAGGTGCCGCTTGGGCTAGTACAAAAGCTTTATCAAAGCCGGATAGCCGCCCTTCAAAGGAAGCATTAAAGTATGAACATCCCATTATTCTTGCACATCGAGGAGGACTAGCCCTTGCTCCTGAAGGCTCTATGGCTGCTTTTGATAATGCTGCAAAATTAGGAGTCCATGGCTTTGAAATTGATTTAAGATTAACTAAAGACGAAGAAATCATTGTATTTCATGATGAAACATTAGAAAGAACAACAGACCTTACAGGCAAGGTTGCAGACTACACGTTGCCTGAGCTCAGAGATGCAGATATAGGGTATCATTTTAAAGATATAAAAGATGGCTTTTCATATAGAGGCAAAGGTGAACGAGTGGTAACACTTGGTGAGTTAATCGATGCGTATCCACAAATGCTCATTAATATGGATATAAAGGACAACCCCGCTACTTATGAAGGTAGTCTGATGCCATCTAAGCTATGGAGATTGATAGAAGAAAAACAAGCCTTTGATCGGGTAGTGGTAACAAGCTTCTTTGATGAACAAATTGATCGGTTCAATCTCTACGCTCAAAACAGAGTTGCTTTAGGTGCCGGTGAAAAAGAAGTGAAAAAAGCATACACAGCTTACACTTCACAATTTAGACATTTATATCATCCGAAGGCGGACATTTTTCAGTTGCCGTTAAGAGCCAAAATGGTTTCTTTGGACAGTCCTGGATTTATAAAATTTTTATCTACTTTAAATATCCCAGTACATTATTGGACCATCAATGATCCAGAGGTAATGAAAAAGCTTATTCAAAATGGAGCAAAAGGGATTATTACGGATAGACCTGACCTAGCAATTGATGTATTAAAGTTGAACTAGAATTTTATGAGTCTAAAAAAAGGATGTGCACAATTTATGTACACATCCTTCCTAATTTATATGGTGCAGCTATCCATTTGTCTGCTTAGCTGACTTTTAATTTTGCGCTTTTCTTAAGCTGAGCAAGAGCATGATCCGCCGGTTCCACAGCCGCTACCGCAGCTTGAACCACTAGAAGCGAAAAATGGATTACTTACAGGTACTTTGACTCCTTCTGAGACTGTTTTACCAATAATCAAGCTTACCTCATCGAGCAGGTCCTGTAACTCGTTTTCAGCCACCTTAAGAGCTGCTATTTCATCTACCATATCAAGATTACGTTTAGTTACACGAATGTCTTTCATGACTCTTGAGTAATCTGGATGGTATTTTCCAAAGCGTTGAACCTCTTCGTATTGGTCCTTCAGTCGGGTAAAGCTATTGATTTCCCGCACGAGTTCAGGTTTTGTATATACAGCACGATGTGCATTTAAGTAAAGGTAAAATGGTTCAGAGGATAAAATCATTGCACATAATAGGTCTGAGTGATCCATAATATCCACCCATTCATCAGTCATAATCATAAATAAAACCTCCAATCCTGTCTATCATAACAGAAAACTGGAGACAATTGTTAAACTAATAACTTAAGTGTTAGGAGAATTTCTATGGAAAATTTACAAACTCTATTTGAACAAGTTACAAAAGAGGCTTCAGAAACGGAAAAAGGGTTACTGACAGACTTCCTTACCGGATTAAAAAAGAAACAAGAAGGACTTGCACCTACATACCTAAATGCGACGTTTCAAATGGACACTCGTTTTGAGGACAACCAATGCATTGTAACACTTCCTGTTACCCCACTAATTCATAACAGCTTTGATATGCCCCATGGTGGTGTCATTGCAACTCTAGTCGATAATGCTATGGGATTTTTAGTGAACAAAGACCTTCATCCAGAAGGAAAAGGTGCCGTTACAACTAATATGACGATCAACTACATAAAAGCTTCATCCGAAAAGCAACTGATTGCTACATCTACGTACTTACATAAAGGAAGACAAACGCTAGTAATGGAATGTACTGTTACTCAACCGGATGGGAAAAAGATTGCTCATGCAACCGGATCATTTTTTGTTATTACACCTTCATCAAAATAAGACTGAACTACTTCAAGATCAGAAAAGGGTAAAACAACTTCTTTAATAATTTGTTCTTTTTCATGCCCTTTTCCCGCTATTAAAACGACATCTCCTTCTTGAGCGGTAGCTAATGCCAAGCGAATTGCATTTCTTCGATTAGCTTCCACCATTACCTTGCTAGGGTCTATCCCTTGAATAATATCTGCGATAATTGCTTCTGGTTCCTCATTTCGTGGGTTATCAGAAGTGATAATTGCCTTAGTAGCATATTTGGAAGCTACCTCTCCCATCCATTTTCTCTTTTGCTTATCACGATTTCCTCCACACCCAAAGACAACGAATATATTTTTCTTCGCATAAACTGTAATAGAAGACAAACAAGCTTCTAGTGCATCAGGTGTATGTGCGTAGTCTATCAATACTTCAATCCCTTTATTATTCGGTACCCTTTGTAGCCTTCCAGCCGGTAAATTTACTGGATAGATCACATCACAGGGGAGACCTAGCCCTAACATCGCACCAAGTGCAGCAGCTAAATTCATCCCATTATGATATCCACTATTCCTCATGAGGACAGACGTCTCTTTTCCATTCACTTCATATTCATATTTAACTTCTTCATTTAAATATTTTTCATTACTAAAAATTACATCATTACCTTCCTGATTTCCGAATCGTATTGTTGGTATATATGCTTTTTGTGCAACTGAACGACACCATTCATCATTATTATTAACTACCAACTTTCTCGCTAATGGAATGAGTAGCTCCTTAGATTTTTTATATGGCACCATCCCGCCATGAAACTCTAGATGGTCTTTTCCAATATTTAAAAATACAGCCACGTCCATTGGATAACTTCCTAACCGATTATCCAACAAGCCTTGAGAGGAGGCTTCTAACACGATGTATTCCACATCATGGTCATAACAATACCTCACTACCTGTATGAAATCATAAAAAGGTAGAGTGGTATTGTTTCTAAATTGTCTTTCCAATTTTTCACCATTCACATAGACCCCAAGAGTACCAATTACACATACTGACTTCTGTTGTTGAGTCAATAGCTGCCCAATAAAAGAAGCAACGGTAGTTTTACCATTGGTACCTGTAATGCCTACTGTCTTTATTTTTTGTCCATATTTTTTATAGGTTAAATACGCAATCTTGTCTTTTAGTAAAAACATATCAGATGGAAGAACGATTTGTGGAACACTACAGTCTGGAATATAATGCTGAGTAATGACTAGATTAGCCCCTCTTTGGATTGCTTCTTCTACAAAGGTACGATTGTTGGATTCCCAGACAAATACGTCTCCTAGCTGTATTTGTTTGGAATGATCTATAAAACGATGAACCTTTATACCATTTAAATCTCCAAATATCTTATATTCCAGACCCTCTAATAGCTCTTTTATTGGATAAATAGTAGCTCACTCCCTACACCATTCTTGTTAAATCGCATACAGTAAAATGAATTCCTTGTATTTTATGAACGGAGTGTTTGAAATGTCACGAAAAGAGTGGTTGAAAATATGATTGTGCAAAAATATGGAGGAATTGCGATGCAGGATACTTCGAATAGACAATTAGTCATCGAAAGAATCCAAAAAGCAATCACTGCCCATAAGAAAGTGTTAGTTGTTGTATCCGCCATGGGAAGAAGAGGTCAGCATTACTCTACCGATACATTGCTTGACCTTATACCAAGCTCGCCACACAGTGTAGAGACTGATTTACTTTCTGCTTGTGGAGAGCTCATTAGTGCATCTGTATTAGTAGCAGAATTGAAACAAAATGGTGTTCGTTCAACAATTTTGTATGGTAAAAATGCTGGGATTATTACTAACGAAGAATTTGGTAATGCTAATATAGATAATGTAGATACCTCACAAATTTTAAAAACATTTGAGGACTGTCCATGTATCGTAGTTCCTGGGTTTCAAGGGGTCACCGAAGGTAGTAACAATTTTACTACCCTTGGAAGAGGTGGAAGTGATTTAACTGCTGTCATATACGGCTATTATTTAAAAGCAGATGTTGTAGAATTTTACAAGAATGTGCCGGGAGTTATGTCAGCAGATCCTTCTACTAATAGCGAAGTGGAGTTAATATCCCATATGACGTATGATGAGCTCCAGCTTAAAATAAATGAACCTGTAGAAGTCATACAAAAAAGAGCAGCAAATTTTGCTGCCCTTCATGGTGTACCCCTTCATATTCGCTCTTTGTACGAAGAAACGAATGGTACTTTTGTTCATCTATAATTATTCTAGATTATCTTTTTTCTCTATAAAGTTTTGTGTATAGTAATTACTGTAGACTCCTACACCGGTATGAGTATATGACCTACCTAATAAAGTTTGTCGATGGTCTGGGGAATTCAACCAACCATTCACAGCTTCTCCAGCATCAAAGTAAAAAGCAGCAGTATTACCACCAGCGCGATTAAAATCAAGTGAGGTTTCTTTAAGCTTATCTTTAAACCTTGGTATCTCAAAGTTATCGTTTGTAACAATATTATTCTTTGCCATCTCTTCACTGTGCATATCAGCCAAGTTCTGGAGGTTAACGTCTGATTCTAAAACACGTAACCCATGTCGAAGCCTTAAAATATTTGTTATCTCCACAACTTGGATAGCAGTAGCTCTATCCGCCCTTACTTGAAGATTAGAAGATGGTGTTTTAGATTCAATGACTTCCCCACTATATAAAATATCATACGGTTTATGCAGGAGGAGAGTTTGTGAGTCACTAAATCTTACAGCCTCTAGTTGTTGATCCTTTTGATCAATATAGAGCATCGCGAACAAATCATCAAATTGAACCAGCAGTCTAGTTTTAATATCATTTTCGTTTAAGGAAAATATATATGTGTTGTCGCCAATATTCATCGTTACTTCGGATTGTACTAGTGTAAACCGGTAGATGTCTTCAAGAGACTGACCAATTTTGTAAGGGGAAGTATCAACATGATTTCCTATTGCAAATGCTTGTGTTACTTTGTCTTCTTTAACTCCTATTAACATATAGTCGGAGAAAGACTTATTATATACCCACCATTCATATCCATAAATGGAAGGGTCAATTCTAGCTGGATTTCCATAAAGGGTCCTCACTTCCTTTACTGACTTTCCTATTAAAGTGGAGATTCCCTCCTTCGGCCTTGTGAATATACTAACGGTTTCGACAACTTCTTCTCTTTCAACTGGAATTAGCTGGCCGTTATTATTAGAACCTGTTATTAGATCGTTCTCTCGAACTGGTGAATCAAAATATATGAATATTAATAATATAATAGCCATGCCAACTAAAATATGAAATAAAGTTTTCAACTTTTTTGGCTCCTTCGAAGTTCCTTCATTTTCATTAGTATATCAAGGATATGTACAAATACACAATGTTGTCATTGCAACATTTTTGAATTTGAATTAATATTAATAAGAACAGATTCTTAGTATAACTTCAATGTGAAGGAGGACAATTCGATGTATTTTGAAAATACAGGTATAGAAGACAAAGTCTTAGACTTAAATGTATTAGACGACATAATGAAAAAACATGGTTTAATTCGCGCTGGACAATGGGATTATGAACGTGTGACTTACGATAAGAAATTCGAAATTAAAGAGGGTATCTTCTACCTTCGTATATTCGGTTTTACAAAAGAAGGAGATGTTGGTGCACACGAAGCTAACATTACACTTTTAAAACCGGTTTTAGGAAAACACTATTATCCGCATGGTGTAGAATACGGTGAAGGTGAAGTATTCCCGAACCATTTAGTTAAATCTTGTGTAACTACTCTAACAGCTTTAAAAGCTGAATTAGATGAATTTGCTATCCAAGGTTAACTAATGAAACGTTAGAGAAAAATTTCTCTAACGTTTTTTTATCTGTTAAAACTGGTATTCCTTGTATATACTTAAAGGAACGATGTATAAAGGAGCAAAATAGAATGGTTTTCAAAGCGTTTAAAAAAGAATACATTAAGTATATAATCCTATTTATTTTTATTCTGTTAATTTCTATTTTTATCCTACCAGTGTCAGTTCCGATTATTTTAGCGTTACTTACTGCGATAATTATTGAACCAGTTGTAAAGTTTACTCAAAGGGTATTTAAATGGAAACGAAAACCTGCAGTTATTACCAACTTCATTTTTTTTCTAACCATCATTTCGGCCCTCTTATATTTCATTGTAACTAAGCTTATAAGCCAACTTCTATATACTTCAAAAGTAATCCCTTACCATCTTAATAGTTTGACTGGGATATGGATAAATATTCAGAATAACGTCTTTCAGTATACCGAAGGACTACCTCTTGAAGTAGTACAGTCCATACAAGATAAGTTTAATGCTACCTTAACAAGTATGAAGGATGCGCTTCTAGATCTTTTAAGCTACTCAAATATTTCGGCCATACTCACCAATATTCCTACCTTTCTCGTAAACTTCGTTGTATTTATAATTGCTCTATTTCTGTTTATGTTAGACTTAGAAAACCTAAGCCAAAAGTTCTTTTTCTTTTTGAAGGAAGGGACTGCTGAAAAGGTTCGAGTCATGACTTCTAGCGTTAAGAAAGTAACAATTGGCTTTATGAAGGCTCAAATTCTGGCTAGCTTCATCATTTTAGGGGTTTCTCTAATTGGTCTGTTATTTATAGTTCCATTTAAAATAGCCATCATAATGTCTCTAGTTATTTGGATAATAGATGTAATTCCTATTTTAGGATCGATTGCTGTATTAGCTCCGTGGGCAGGATATTTGTTCCTTGTGGGTGATACTGTATTCGCCACAAAGCTAACGGTTCTTGCTATAATTTTACTTATAATTAGAAGAGCTGTGGAGCCAAAGTTAATGGGTAGTCACATGGGTATATCACCTTTAGCGATTCTTATCGCCATGTTTATAGGTGCTAAATTGTTTGGCTTCCTTGGATTCCTAATCGGTCCACTGGTAGTCATATTATTTATAACCGCCAGAGAAGCGGGCATGATTCGATTAAATTTTAAAATATAATTTGATTACAAATATACAACATAAAAAGGTGAAATTGCATGTCGCAATTTCACCTTTTTAATGTTGCAGAGACTAATTTTACCCTAAGCCTCTTCATTCTACTTCTTATTGAATTTCCATAGCTTAGAAATGAGTCTACTATAGGGAACATAAGTTATTATCCACCGAGAATTGCTTTGAACACGGAGGTTGTGTCCCCGCCTTTATAGAATATATAAAGCAATGAATATACAGCCAATCCTGTGATTGCGACAAAGAACCATATAACACTAGTAATAGGTCCAAGCTTACGGTGTTTCTTTATATTGTTCTTATATCCTAAATAAATTGTAACTAATCCAAATACTGCCCCAGTAGTGGCTAAAATAATATGGAATATTAAAAATACCGTATAGTAAATTTTAATATCATCCGGCCCACCAAAGGCTGTATTTCCTATAAATAATGTTCGAGACACATAAATTATGAAAAACGTAAGCGCTGAGATTGCGGCTGCAAACATTGTTTTTTTATGAGCTTCTATTTTTCTCTGCTTAACTAAAATCCAACCAACCGCAACAAGCACAGCACTTAAAACAATAAAAAATGTGCTGATTGTAGGTAATACTGGAACACTCATTCTCATTCTCCTCGTATATAAAAATTATAGTTTAGCTTGTACCTTTAAGTCGTCTAATGCTTTTTGAGTTATTTGATCTGCATTATCCTGCTCATTTTTATACCATGCAAAGAATATGGAGAATAAGAATGCAGCGTATATAATCTCTTGAATAATTTTCATTACTATTCCACCAAGCTGTTGATCCTCTAGTGGATCTAAGTTAGAGAATAATTCAGGACCAGATAAGTTTAGACCAGCTAACGTATCTGTAGGTACACATAGCTCCATGTTCTTTAACCAAACGTCTGAATCTGTATACGTGTCATACATTGGGTTATTTGAGAAAATAATCAATGCACAGGCCGGGGTGATCAAGATAGCACTTGCAACGATAAAACCAATTTTCTTTAGTCCATGAAGTCTCTTTTCTGACTCCATAACATCAACTATAGACCACCACATAAACACTGCTGTTAAGAATAGCACTAAAGTATAAGTACCATGAAGAACCTCGTTCATCTTAATAGCATCAAACACCAAAGGAATATGATATAACGAGAATGTCATAGTAAACAATACTAGTGACAACAGCGGCTTAGTAAAGAAAGGAATAACCTTTCTTAGTACTGGTAACTCAATGACCACTTTCCATACCCACCATGGAATTCCTTTCATAAGTAAAGGTGGTACTAGTAATAACAGAAGTGCCATCTGAACCATATGGAATGTAAACATGATATGTGCCATCAAATCCATTGGAGAGCCTTTTACAATATATAAAAGAACTAAACCAGAAATAAAATATATTGCTTCTTTTCTTTTTAGTGGCTCGGAAACTTTAAAGTCATTTCTCCATTTGACAGTAATCAAGAAATATAAAATAGCTATACAAACTAATAATCCTAAAAGAATAGGACTCCATAAAGCTTGGAAGCCGAATATGCTAATAGACATACCTATACGCTCCTTTTTAAGTTGCTACCCCTATTATATAGGGCAGTTCAATTAACATCAAATGAACGAACTATGACAATTATTACTATTATAAAATTTGTGACAGACTGTCACACATTGATCTGGATAAAAAGGCGATTATAATGAATTCCAATTTCATGAATCCCTCTCTGCCGGTTAATCGCACGATCAGTTCTAATAATGATTCAGAGGCAGGCGTTGCCTCCATTGGTGCAGATAATATATCATAACGTGCACATGTGAAAGGTATCCCAGAAGTTGAGTTGAGTTCGGATTTATACATTAAAACAGGAATCATGAAATTATTTTATCTAAAAAAAAAAGAGCTAAGAAAAATCTTAGCTCTTTTTAGTATTACCACCAAACGATTGTTATGAAAGTAAGTAGGAATGTAAAACCAACCATTGCTGCAAAATAGATGAAATAAGCAGGAATGTTATGATTTTTTTCACTCATATGCATGAAGTAGTAAAGTTGTAACACTACTTGAACTGCCGCTAACAATAAAATGATTGGGATAATGTAGTATTTTGAGAAATCTGCTACTACTGCTGTAAATGAAATTAACGTCAAGAAAATCATGATAGAGAATGTCGTTACTTGTGTACGCATATTCTCTCTTCTTTTTCGCTTCAAATATTCAAATTCAGTTTGAGATCTAACGTAAACATGATTGTCATGTGAAGACATTAGTTCACCACTCCCATCAAGTATACTACTGTAAAGATGAATACCCACACAACGTCTATAAAGTGCCAGTATAAAGATGCAGTATAATATTTTGGTGCATTGTATAAGTTGAATCCACGTTTAGCATTACGTAGAAGTAATAAGATGATCCATCCTAATCCAATAACTACGTGAAGACCGTGAGTACCAACTAACGTAAAGAATGCAGTTGAGAAAGCACTTTGTCCATAATGGAATCCTAAATGTACATAGTGATTGAACTCATAAATTTCTAATCCTAGGAAAACTAGACCTAAAAATACAGTAATAGCCATCCAAGTTTGTGTACCGCGGAAATTATGGTTTTTCATATGGTACATAGCATAAACACTTGTTAAAGATGAAGTTAACAGAATCATTGTCATGATAAAAACTAGAGGTAATTCAAATAACGTATTTGTACTGAATTCCATACCCTCTGGCCCTTTATTTTTAAGGGCTAAATAAGTAGCAAACAAACTAGAAAATAGTACAGTTTCACCGGCTAAGAACAACCAGAAACCTAAGAATTTATTCTTACCTTCCATTGTTGCTTGTTCTGGATGATCTGGCCAAGTTTGTGGGGTGTACTTTTTATTCACGTCCATCTTATTTACCCCCTTTGTCATTCATTAAATCTTCTTTATGAATGTGATATCCATGGTCGTCTTTCAATGAACGAACAGCCATAGAAGCAACTGTAATTGCAAGTCCTAGTACTAATACTGGAACAGCCCAATCTTTTTCGCCATTGTAAAGTGCACCGAACGCTGCGATAAATAAACCTAATGTCATTACGAAAGGAATGAAAGAATTGTTAGGCATATGGATATCCGAAATTGGCTCTGCATATGTCATACCTTCTTTATTTCCTTCTTGTTTTTCAATCCAGAAAGTATCTAAACCACGAACAAGTGGAGTTTGCTTAAAGTTGTAGAATGGAATTGGTTGTGGAATAGCCCACTCCAATGTACGTCCATCTTCCCAAGGGTCATTTCCAACTTTTTCATTTTTAACAATTGTTATAACAATATTAACTACTAGGATAATTACACCGATTGCCATAAATACGGCACCACCGGAACTGATCGCGTTGAATAAGTCCCAACCTTGATCTGCTCCAAAAGTGAATACACGACGTGGCATACCCATTAATCCTAAGAAATGCTGAACAAAGAATGTTAGATGGAAACCAATAAAGAAGAACCAGAAAGTCCATTTACCTAATTTTTCACTTAACATTTGGTTGAACATTAAAGGCCAATATAAATGTAATGCAGCTAAGATAGCAAGTACTACCCCACCAACGATTACATAATGGAAATGGGCAACGATAAAGTAAGAATCATGTACTTGGTAGTCAAGTGGAGCCGCAGCTTGCATGACACCAGTTACACCACCTGCTACGAATGAAGGGATGAATCCTAATGCGTAAAGCATCGGAACTGTAACTTTAATACTTCCTCCCCAAATTGTAAGCAGCCAGTTAAATATTTTCATACCAGTTGGTACAGCAATTGCCATTGTTGCAACTGCAAAAATTGCGTTAGCTGTTGGCCCTAATCCAACTGTAAACATGTGATGGGCCCAAACCATGAATCCTAAGAATCCGATCAATACTGTCGCAAATACCATGGATGAATATCCAAATAGACGTTTACGAGCAAATAATGAGAAGATTTCTGAGAAAATACCGAAAGCAGGTAAAATCAGAATATATACCTCAGGATGTCCAAATATCCAGAATAAATGCTCCCAGATAATTGTATTTCCTCCCATTTCATGATTGAAGAATTGCCCTCCAAACATACGGTCAATGATTAGGAAGAAAAGACCGATTGTAAGTGGTGGGAATGCAAATAAAATTAAGGCACTTGCTACAAATGTAGTCCAAGTGAACAATGGCATACGCATATACGTCATACCAGGTGCACGCATATTAATAATCGTTACAAGGAAGTTAATCCCAGCAATATACGTACCAGCACCGGATATTTGAAGTCCGAGTGCATAGAAGTCAATACCATGACCAGGGGATGCTAAGGACAGCGATGCATAAGAAGTCCAACCAGCATCAGGAGCTCCTCCCATGAACCAAGAAAGGTTTAGGAAGATACCACCAAATAAGAATAACCAAAAACCAAGTGCGTTTAAGAATGGGAATGCTACGTCACGCGCACCAATTTGAAGTGGCACAACGGCATTCATATAACCAAATAATATCGGCATGGCTGCAAGGAAAATCATCGTCGTACCATGCATTGTTATAATTTCATTGAAAAGACCTGCACTTACAAAGTCATTATCCGGTTTAGCCAATTGAATACGGATAAGCATTGCCTCTATACCACCGATTACGAAAAACAAACCACCGGCAGCGAGATACAGGACAGCAATCTTTTTATGGTCTACTGTTGTTAAATAGTCCCATAAAGTTGCGCCAAAGCCTTTTTTCTTAGCTATAGAACTCACAACTTTTTACCTCCCTCATTTTTATCTATGGAATTATTTTTCAATAGATAGTCCCATTAAGTATTCTGCAAGAGCATCTAACTGCTCGTCTGTAAATGGTTCACCGCCATTTAATTGTTCTGGTTGTGGCATTATATTGCCTGGTTTGTACTCTTGAGGATCCTTGATCCAATTTTTCACGTTTTCTTTCGTGTGATCCATGAAGCCTGCAACACGGTTACGATCTCCAAAAGTAGCTAAGCTTGGACCCATTTGACCAGACATACCTTCACCGCCAGTTGCGTGACATCCGATACAGCTTGCGGATTGGAATAGTTCCTCCCCTTGTTTAGCAAGATCCCCTTCTGCAGTATGTACAGTGGTTTTCATTGCTTCTGCCCACTCATTGAAATCTTCACGATTCATTGATTTTACTTTAAAGTCCATTAATGCATGAGATGGTCCACATAACTCGGCACATTTACCGTAGAATACGCCATCTTCTAAGCCGGCAGATTCTTTATCGAAAACTAAGTAGAATTTATTTACGTTTTCAACGTTTGTATCTAATTTACCACCGATTGATGGAATCCAGAATGAGTGTTTAACATCAGCAGCCTTCAAATTGAAGAATACTTGCTCATCTGTAGGAACTACTAATTCTTGTGCAGTTACGATTCCTAAGTCCGGATACTCAAATTCCCACCAGTATAACTTTGCAGTTACATTTACTGTTAGGTTTGTTTTGTTTCCTTCTTCATCCACTTGATCCATAGCAGCAACATCTGCGTGCTTATAAGTGTAATAAACTGTTGGAATTGCAAGAATAACTAAAAGTATAATTGGAATAACTGTCCAAATAATTTCAAGTGTGTGACTTCCTTCAACCTGTTTAGGAATCACATCTTCTCCAACCTTTTTGCGACTATATCTCGTTAGAGCAATTACATAAATTATCACTACTACTATAATAACTAATGCCATAATAGCTGAAGCTAGTAGTAATAGATTAAATTGATCTCTTCCGACTTCTCCCGCAGGTGATAGCGTTGATAAATATTCTTCGCCACAACCCGACAGAAATATCGTAAGAGCTGCTAACAGTGAAAAAAGTCGCCATTTTTTAAGCCCTTTCATCATAGCTAAATCAAACCCCTCTTTCATTATTGTTTTCAAGTACATTTGGACTGTGGTTCTTTTATATGAATTCTTGTTGACTAAGAAAGAATCCCAAAAATTAAACAAACATAGAGAAGATAATCATTGATACAAATAGAATTGTCATATAGTTCAATGAATAAACGAACATTTTAGTCGCCCATTTAATATCGTCTTCTACTTTAAATCCTTTAACAGCTAAAACTAGCCATCCAATGTTTAACGCTGTTGCAAGTACAACAAAAGCTGTTCCTAGTTCCATCAAAAATAGTGGAAGTGGGAATAATAAAATTACCCACAGTAGCATAGAAACCTTTGTACGCTTGAAACCTTTGACTACAGGTAGCATTGGAATATTAGCTGCTCGGTATTCTTCCACACGTTTCATAGCCAAAGCGTAGAAATGAGGTGGTTGCCAAGCAAACATAATGAAGAACAAGCCTAATGCTCCTAAACTTAAACCTGGCTCTACAGCCGCCCAGCCGATTACCGGTGGGATTGCACCAGAGATACTACCCACAATAGTATTACTGACATGCTTTCTTTTCGACCACATAGAGTACAAAACGACATAACTGATTATACCAGCTAATCCCCATATACCCGCGGAAGTAGATGCCATAAATAAGAAGACCTCACCTACAACTAAAAACGTGAAAGAAGTAATGAGCACGGCTGTCGGGTTAAATCTACCTGTGACAGTTGGTCTACCCTTCTTACTCTTCATCACTGGGTCGATATCACGATCGATAAAATTGTTCATCGCAGCGGAACCTGCAATTATTAACGCGGAACCAAAAAGCGTGAAAAACAATAAATCTAGCTCGTGAAGAAAGTTTGTATTCGTAAACTGGAAAGCTAACCATAAACCTGTAAAAGTAGTAACTAAATTAGAATTGACAATTCCAATTTTAATCAATGAAAGGAAGTCTTTCAAAAAAGATGAAGTTACAGGATCTCTCTCCGTTTCAGTAGTAGCGGTTATAGTATGACCATTTGACATGCTGCACCCTCCTTTCAAAGTTGTAAGCATATTCCGCTATCTAATACTATAGCGAAAACTATAACATATTTCTACACCGAATAGAATTTTCGCATAATAGTACTAGTAATTTATGTTTCTAAACTGAACATATCAATAGTAAATCATTTGCCCCCCTTATGTGTGAATACTAATTAACGATTTTATGAACAATTTGTGAATAGAGTTTGTCTTATTTAAGTGTTTCGTTGTTTTACATTGTATTTTTGCTCAGGTTTCGATATTATCTAGTAGCAGATACCGCTTTTATTAAGCGAGCAATAGATACATAAAGTAGGTGACGTATTGCATATAAACAAATATTTAAAATGGCTAGCTGTAGCTTCAACAATTGGTATGCTCCTAATTCTTTTAGGTGGCGCACTTGTTACAAAGACTGACAGCGGCATGGGTTGTGGTAGACATTGGCCTGGCTGTAATGGACAGCTTATACCAGATGTAATTACCGCTGAAGTTTTAATTGAGTTTTCACATCGCCTAGTAACAGGGGCAGTTGGAATATTAATTGTAGCATTATCCGTATGGGCTTGGCGCGCATTGGGTCATGTTCGTGAGACTAAGTTCTTATCCTTTATGGCTTTCTTTTTCCTTGTGTTGCAAGCATTAATCGGAGCCGCTCAAGTTAAATGGGGACAGGGCGACTTTATCCTCGCACTTCATTTTGGGATTTCCCTAATTTCGTTTGCAGCAGTATTACTTTTGACACTTCTAATTTTCGAGGTAGATAGAAAATTTGATACTGATAAGATTAAAATCGGTAAGACACTGAGATTCCATACCATTGGCGTAGCCTTATATTCCTACATTGTTATATACACGGGGGCATTAGTTCGTCATACCGAGTCAAGTTTAATCTGTAATGACTGGCCACTATGTAACAATGATAGCTTTGCCTTACCAACCAATCTGTATGAATGGGTTCAAATGGGGCACAGAGCAGCTGCCGGTTTAATCTTTATTTGGATTTTAATCATTGCTATTCATGTCATCAAGAATTATAAGGATCAACGAGCAATCTACTGGGGCTGGATTATTTCCCTCATACTTGTGTCCTGCCAAGTAGTTACAGGTATGGTTGTAGTATTAACGAAATTAAATCTTTATATCGCCTTACTACATTCTTTATTTATTTCTCTTTTATTTGGTTTGTTATGTTATCTCATATTATTGTTATCGAGAAGTAAAACAAGTAACTAGAAATACAGAAGTAAAATAGACTTAGCAATAAGATTCTTCTTTTCTTTTAAAAAAACGTAAGCAGACTAGTATCCTTCTAGCATGCTTACGTTTTATTTTTTTCATAGGTCAACTCAATAAAGACATAATCTGGACTGAGAATCCAATGGCTTACCAGCTTGCTTAATACCCTATATAAGATTCGCTCGCATCGGATAATCAACTTTAACTCCTTAAAAAAAGAGACTGTAGGCAAACTCCATAATTCACAGTGTTTGCCTACAGTCTTAGATATCATAAATTTTACCTTTGATACCTTCGAGCTATTTTACTTATTATTTTTCCATTTCAATTAATAAATCACCGGTTGCAATTGCTTCTCCTGCTGCTACATGGATAGCTTTTACAATACCATCAAATGGTGCTTGGACGGTCGTCTCCATTTTCATTGCTTCTGTAATAATTAGATGCTGACCGCGTCTTACTTGGTCACCCGTAGCAACCTCTACTTTCAAAACAGTTCCTGGCATAGTAGCGCCAATGTGGCTTTCATTGGACGGTTCAGCTTTAAGCTTAGAAAAACTACTAACTTCCATGTTCATATCCTGGATTGTTATTTCCCGTGGCTGGCCGTTGAGCTCGAAATAGATAATTCTATTTCCTTCTTTGTCTGATTTACTAATCGAAACTAGTTTAATGATCAAGGTTTTACCAACTTCTATTTCTACCTCAATCTCCTCACCCAGTCTCATTCCATACAAGAAAGTAGGCGTATCAAGAACCGAAACGTCACCGAAGTTTTTCTCAGTTGCACAGTACTCATCAAACACTTTTGGATATAAAGTATAAGCTAGTATTTCCTGACTATTTACTGGACGCTCTAATTTGTTGAATAGAAGCTCTTTAACCGCATTAAAGTCTACTGGCTCTAATAGTTCACCTGGTCTCACTGTAATAGGTTCACGATCCTTTAAAACCACTTTTTGAAGCTCTTCAGGGAAACCACCATGTGGTTGTCCGATATATCCTTCAAAAAATTCGATAACAGAGTCTGGGAAGTCAATTTTCTTCCCTCTCGTTACGACGGATAGCTCATCTAGATTATTTTGAACCATAAATAAAGCCATGTCTCCAACAATTTTAGACGAAGGCGTAACCTTTACGATGTCTCCAAATAAAAGATTCACTCGTGAATACATCGATTTTACTTCTTCCCATCTATCTCCTAGTCCTACAGCCTTCGCTTGCTGCTGAAGATTGCTATACTGACCTCCAGGCATCTCATGGACATATATTTCAGAATGTGGGCTAATCATGCCACTTTCAAAGTCTTGATAATATTTACGAACATCTTCCCAGTAACTAGAAAGTTTTTCAAATGCTTCGACGTTACCAATAACATTGCGACCAGATCCCTGCATTGCATAGCTTAAGCTACTAGCACTAGGCTGTGATGTTAACCCAGCCATTGTTCCAAGAGCTGTATCTACAATATCTACCCCAGCATCAATTGCTTTGGCATAAGTATAAATACCATTTCCACTTGTATCATGTGTATGTAGATGGATTGGAATATCTACGCTTTCTTTTAATTCTGACACTAAACGATAGGCTGCTTCCGGTTTTAATAATCCTGCCATATCCTTTATCGCTAAAATATGAGCCCCTAAAGCCTCTAACTCTTTAGCCATGTCTTTATAGTATTGAACAGTATATTTGTCTCTAGAATCATTTAAAATGTCTCCAGTGTAACAAATAGCTGCCTCTGCAATCTTACCAGATTGACGCGTAGCATCAATCGCTACTTCCATTCCTTTTATCCAGTTAAGGCTATCAAATATTCGGAATACGTCTACTCCTGCTTCAGCAGATTTTGCTATAAATTCCCGGATCACATTATCAGGATAGTTTTTATAGCCTACTGCATTTGCTCCTCGGAATAGCATTTGAAATAAAGTGTTTGGTATCATTTCACGCATTTTGATCAAGCGGTCCCAAGGATTTTCCTTCAAGAAGCGATAAGCTACATCAAACGTTGCTCCTCCCCACATTTCGTAGGAGAAAAGATTATGCATACCATGTGCGGATTCTTTGGCAATATTAAACATATCGAAAGAGCGCACTCGAGTTGCAAGTAAAGACTGGTGGGCGTCTCGGAATGTCGTATCTGTCAATAGAACATCCTTCTGCTCCTTTACCCACTGAATCAGACCATCAACGCCTCGCTGCTCTAAAATATCTTTTGTTCCCGCTGGTGGATTAGAAGAGAAATCGAAACTTGGCTTTCTAACAGAACCGAACTCTGGTTTAATCTTTTTCTCTATACCTGGAAACCCATTAATCGTTACATTACCAATGTAATTTAATAGTTTAGTCCCTCTATCCTTTCTTTTAGGAAACAGGAACAATTCAGGTGTAGAATCTATGAAACTTGTATTAAATTTCCCTGACAGGAACGAAGGGTGTTTAACCACATTTTCTAGGAATGGTATGTTTGTTTTAATACCACGGATCCTGAATTCTTGTAAATTCCGATCCATTTTAGCTGCTGCTTCTTTAAATGACATTCCCCATGTGGAAACTTTTACTAGCAAAGAATCATAATAAGGAGAAATAATCGCACCTTGGAAGCCATTACCTGCATCTAGACGGACCCCAAATCCTCCACCTGAACGATAAACGGCTAATTTACCTGTATCTGGCATAAAGTTATTCAAAGGATCCTCAGTAGTTACACGCGATTGAATTGCAAAGCCAAATAACGGAATGTCAGCTTGGTTAGGTATACCCATTTCAGGAGCATTTAAAGGGATCCCATCTGCTATTTTTATTTGAGCATGAACAATATCTATTCCCGTAATCATTTCTGTAATCGTATGTTCTACCTGGATGCGTGGGTTTACTTCGATAAAATAATATTCATCATCCGTCACTAAAAATTCTACAGTTCCTGCATTTATATAACCTACATTATTCATCAATTTTACAGCTGCCTGACATATTTCATCTCTTAACTTAGGACTTAATGAATTGGAAGGAGCAATCTCTACAACCTTTTGATGTCTACGTTGGATAGAACAATCTCGCTCGTATAGATGGATTAGGTTTCCTTCTTTATCTCCTAAAATTTGCACCTCAATATGCTTTGGCTCATATACACACTTTTCTACGTAAACCTCATCAGAGCCAAAAGCCGCTTTTGCTTCTGATTTTGCTCTATCGTAAGCGCTCTCAAGATCTTCCTCAGTTTGTACTACTCGCATTCCACGACCACCACCACCAAGAGAAGCTTTAATCATTAGTGGGTAGCCATGCTTTTTACCAAAATCACGAATGGATTCCAAGTTTTCTAGTGGTCCATCACTTCCCGGTATAACAGGAATTCCAGCTTTTACAGCTTGTTCACGTGCCTTTACCTTATCTCCAAACATATCTAAATGCTTAGATGTTGGACCAATAAAAATAATGCCTTCTTCTTCACATCTTTTAGCGAACTCTACGTTTTCTGATAGAAAACCATAGCCTGGATGTATAGCATCGGCCTTACTTTCTTTTGCAATGCGAATAATATCTTCAATGTCTAGATAAGCATCAATAGGTTTTTTATCTTTACCCACCAAGTAAGACTCATCTGATTTAAAGCGGTGGAAGGAACCGCTATCTTCTTTTGAATAAATAGCTACGGTACGCAAATTTAACTCGGTACATGCACGAAATATACGAATAGCAATCTCGCCTCTATTTGCTACTACTATTTTTTTAATATTATTCATCCCATTGCACACTCCTTATGATTTAGTCTTTTCAAGTTTAACAAACATTGACACATTCATCAGTATACCAATGGCAGCAGATAAGATAATGATGGAGGTCCCCCCGTAACTTATAAAAGGAAGTGGTACACCAGTAAGCGGGATTATTCCAAGCATACCGCCAAGGTTGACAAATGTTTGAAACCCTATGATGCTTGCGATTCCAGCAGCTATCATTCTAGCCTGAGGATCTCTAGTTTTTATACTAATCATTATCGCCTTAAACACTAGGAAGAACAAACCGCATAACACAATCAGAACACCTACCAAGCCTAACTCCTCAGCAATAATGGCCATGATAAAATCTGTATGTGGCTCTGGTAAATATCCGTACTTTTGATTAGAATTTCCTAAACCCAAGCCTGTAAGACCACCTGACCCAATAGCAATATATCCATTTACTATTTGGTATCCAAAGCCCTGTTCATAATCAAAAGGATTGAAAAATGCTTCAAGTCTACCTAACCTGCGTTCTGTAAGAAGAGAGTCCTTTAAGAAATATATAAAAGTTAAGGCAATAACTATTAGTATACCGATTAATCCTATCAATTTGGAGTATGATTTGAATTTAATGCCACTTGCGGCAATAACTGAAATGGCTACAAAACTTATAATCATTGTATTACCCACATCAGTTTCAAGCATAATGAGAACAAACACAAAAGTTAAAACTAACAAAGGCGGACCTACAGACTCATTTAGCTTGTCTAGCGTGCCATTTTGATATTTTTTCGTAAAGATACTAGCAAAGTATAAGACTATTACAATTTTAGCAATTTCTGATGGCTGTACATTACCAAAACCTAAACTCAGCCAACTTTGGGATCCACTTTCTCCCCCTACTCCAATAAAATGAACGAGAATGAGTAGGATAAACATTACTCCAAGCATCAACTGCATCATAAATCGACTCTTATAATGCTTGTATGGAAACAACGCAGCTAAAAAAAACACAGGCAAAGATAATAACAAATTAAGCTTTTGCTTGTTGAAGAAATAATCTGGGGTCCATCCATATCTTTCAACGGACCAAACCATGCTCGCACTATATATCATTACTAGACCGAATAAACAAAGAGCGATGTAAACAAAGAAAACAGGATAGTCAAAGTTTTTAATAAAACGTTTTATATAAGTATTCATATGAAAGACCTCAATTTCTTTATAGAAAAAAACTCAAACAGTCTGCTTGTTTGAGTTTTAACATTATTTTTCTGTGTGGATCTCGTGTAAAACAGACAACTCTTTTTCAAGTGAAGCAATAATCTCTTTACCTTCACTTTTTTCTAAAAGTCCAAGTTTTACCGCGAAATCTATTTCACGAGATAATCCAAACATTTGCGTGTCTAAAACCTCTTCATAAAGAGGGCATTGAGGCATTGTTAAGTTATCCATTTGCACTTTTATCAATTGGGCAATTTTTTCTGCATCTTTTTTTAAGAGCACTAAAGCTTTATCTTGATAGGAAAGTTCTATATTAGTATCCATGAGGACGCCCCCATTATTATTATTTCTTGTTCTTTACCTCCCTAAAGTGTATCTTTTGATTGGAAAAATTGCAAGTGTTCTCTCGCTTAGGTTTAATCGAAAAGGAAATATTCTTTTTAAATTTCTCCTTTTATCTGTATACTAATATAGATTAGACAGTTAAGAGGAGGCAATTTGCATGGAATTTATAATACCTATTACAGGAGCAGTTAAATTTAATATAACGTTGGATCCCACTGTGTGGATTTTTGACGATCGTAGAATTGACCTAGATGAGTTTTTTGAAGGAAAATACGAGTATAAAGATTTAGACGAGGAATACACAAAGGTCACTTCAGCTCATTGGTCTCGTGAGATTATAGAGGGATCTACAAATCCCCCTACATTAAAATCAGAAAAGAAGTATGAAAAGACTAAAATGCTTTCTAACACTTATGGCATTGAGTTAAAACCATTTATCCAAAATGCTGAACCATTAAAAGAGGCAAAGCACCTAATAATTGAAACAAGCGAAGGAAATCATACTATCTCCTTAGATGAAATGGATGATATTCTAGTTAAATTTAGTCACAAGGGCAAGCCACTTCGTGAAGATGGTCCCGTCCATATTATAAAAAAAGATGGAACTAACCTGAATGATCCGATTAGATACGTAACTGCATTTCGATTAGAGTAGGAGTGTTGTATATGAAAGTGCAATGTGTGATATGCGATCGAATTGATGAAATTTCTTCTGATTTACCACTAGCAAAAAAGCTAAGAAATCGACCTATTCACACTTATATGTGCGAAGAATGTCATGATCGAATCGAGTATAAAACGAAGGAACGCCTAGCTACTGGTAAGTATATCTCCTACAAAAGTTCTCGATTAATTGAAAATGAGTTTTAATTAATCAAGACTAGGACCATACTTATCTTCCAAATCAAAAAGACCTAAAAATTTTAATTACAGCAAATTTTTAGGGCTTTTTTATTATCTACTTTTTACTTATAAGAGAATAAATAAAAAACGAAGCTAGAACTTAATTAGTTTCATTTTACGCAAAAAGAGAATTGCTACGAGGAATTCTCTTTTTGCTTTATATTTTTAAAATGTCTGACGAAATGTCATCCTCGAATGCTTACTTACAGAAATTTTATAGGTATTATCTGAACAGAAGTAATATTAGTTGTTCGGAGTGAAGGTGACGACTCCTAGGGGACAAGCGCGTGGGAGAGACTACAGGCTCATGCCACGTGCCCCCAGGAAAGTTTCCACCGTAACGGAGAACAACGGCTACCCTAGTCATAAAAAGAAAGCAGACCAAATTTTACTCATCGTAAAATTTGATCTGCTTTTAATTTTGAGGTGGGTTTTGTCCCAGCCTCGGCTTTTAGATTTAAAGTAGCCTAATTAAGTAGTCGAACCTCTTTTTTCTAGCTTTAATCGTATTTTATATATGATTAATATCAATGCAGCAACTAACAATGCTTCCACTACCGGAAGGAAAAATGCTAAGAAGGTCAACATTAAGCAACCTAACAATAGGAAAATATAGATAACTATATTTTGCTTAAATTTTAATTTCTTTGCAAATCCAAGCTTGTACACTAGCACTGACAATAAAAATATGACGATAAATAAAACATAGCCTGATACAGTAAAGTTTGGCATTGTTTCATATATAAACCTAGCGATAGAAGACATTCTACCCATTACTAGATCTTGTTCCTCCAAGGCTTGTCACCCTTTCAGTTCCTATTCCTGATCTGCACTTTTCTTTTTCTTTGTTACACGTTCACGTTCGCTCTTC
This sequence comes from Psychrobacillus sp. FSL W7-1493, assembly GCF_038004905.1. Taxonomy (NCBI): domain Bacteria; kingdom Bacillati; phylum Bacillota; class Bacilli; order Caryophanales; family Bacillaceae; genus Psychrobacillus; species Psychrobacillus sp. FSL W7-1493. The sequence continues at coordinate 2,767,615 of NZ_JBBOSB010000001.1, forward strand.
TCAAGAATTTTTTTACGTAAGCGAATAGACTCTGGTGTTACTTCTAGATATTCGTCATCACCAAGGAATTCTAATGCTTCTTCTAGAGTTAAGATACGTGGGCGTTTAATAACATTTGTTTGGTCTTTGTTTGCTGAACGAATGTTTGTTTTTTGTTTCATCTTAGTTATATTTACTGTAATGTCAGCATCACGAGTATTTTCACCAACAATCATACCTTCATAAATTTCAGTACCTGGCTCTACGAATAGAGTTCCACGGTCTTCAATTTGCATCATACCATAAGTTGTTGCTTTTCCTGTTTCCATAGAAACAAGCACACCTTGGTGACGTCCACCAACGCGACCTGCCACTACTGGTTGGTAGCTGTCAAATGTATGGTTAATGATTCCGAAACCTTTAGTCAAGGACATGAATTCAGTTGAATATCCGATTAATCCACGGGCAGGAACCATGAAGATCAAACGAACTTGTCCATTTCCACTATTGACCATGTCTACCATTTCGCCTTTACGTGTACCCATGGACTCAATAATAGAACCTACACAGTCTTCTGGTACATCGATTTGTACGCGTTCAACCGGCTCACATTTTTTGCCATCAATTTCACGAATAATAACTTCTGGTTTAGATACTTGAATCTCATAACCTTCACGACGCATGTTCTCTATTAATATAGATAAGTGAAGCTCTCCACGACCAGAAACAACCCAAGCATCAGGTGAATCAGTATCTTCTACTCGTAAAGAAACATCTGTTTGTAATTGAGAACGAAGACGCTCTTCAATTTTACGAGATGTTACCCATTTACCTTCACGACCAGCAAACGGAGAATTGTTTGTTAAGAATGTCATTTGTAATGTTGGCTCATCGATACGTAATGGAGTTAAAGCGTCAGGATGGTCTGTAGGACAAACCGTTTCCCCTACGTTAATCTCTTCCATACCAGAAACTGCTATTAAATCTCCAGCTTTTGCAGATTCAATCTCTACACGTTTTAAACCGAAGAAACCAAACAATTTAGAAACACGGTAATTTTTAACTTTGCCATCTAATTTCATTAAAGAAACTTGTTGACCTACTTCAATTGTACCGCGGAATACGCGACCAATACCGATACGGCCTACATAGTCATTATAGTCAAGTAATGCAACCTGGAACTGTAACGGCTCATCCGAATTATCAATTGGCGCTGGAATAGATTCAATGATTTTTTCAAATAGACACTTCATATCTTCTTCTTGGTTAGCTGGGTCAGCGTCTAAAGAAGCAGTTCCATTAACACCTGAAGCATAAACAACTGGGAAGTCTAATTGATCGTCATCTGCACCTAACTCGATGAAAAGTTCTAATACTTCATCTACTACTTCTAGTGGACGAGCAGAATCTTTATCTACTTTGTTAACTACAACTATTGGTATTAACTTTTGCTCTAATGCTTTCTTCAATACAAAACGTGTTTGAGGCATACAACCTTCATATGCGTCTACTACAAGTAAAACACCATCTACCATTTTTAAGATACGCTCTACTTCTCCACCAAAATCGGCATGTCCAGGTGTATCCAAAATGTTAATGCGTTTGTCTTCGTAATTTACAGCTGTGTTTTTTGCTAATATAGTAATTCCACGCTCGCGTTCGATATCGTTTGAATCCATTGCTCTTTCGTCAACGTGTTCATTTGAACGGAACGTTCCTGATTGTTTTAATAATTGATCGACTAATGTCGTTTTTCCATGGTCAACGTGTGCTATAATAGCTATGTTTCTTAAATCTTGACGTAATTTTGTCATATTTCCACTCCATATTCTTTTTTCATGTCCATAACTGTGCTATTATAACACAAGTAGAACTAAAGTTATAATATTTTTAATTATTTTCTTGGGGGTAATTGTTTTGAGTAACATTAAATGGGTTTTTGTCTTGTTTTCTCTAGGCGCAATGTTGTCTATGGGATTAATAGGAGTCGCTATTGCTTTACGTAATATTCCGTTAGCATTATTGTTTTTAGCAATGTTATTTGTTGTAATGGGATTTGGTTTTAAAACAAAAAAGAAAATGCGTGAACAAGGGTTATTAGAATAGGAAAATCTAAATCAACCCGAGTTTTTTATAATTATATCTGGGTAGTTTATCTGTTTTTTTCTACTTCAGTAGAGGCTGGTCGCGACTAACGTCACTAACCAGCCTCTTTTTTAAATTCTTATTTCTAATCTACGGAAATTACTTTTATAGTTTTCGACAATATAATTTTATTAAATTCTATTATTTAATTTTAAATATATGAAACAAACTCATTTATTTTAAAATAATATATTTTGATAATAGTTGTTCATGAAGATTAGGCTTAGAGACTATAAATGAATTTTGTTTTAACAGATTTATAGGCTCGTTAGATAAGTTAGTAACAACTGCTCCCACTTCGTTTGCTACTACCATCCCTCCAGCTATATCCCAAGGTGAGAGTCTCATGGACAGATATGCATCTAATCTTCCCGTGGCTACATAGGCAATCTCAATTGCAGCAGACCCAAAGGATCTAGTTCCTCTAGACGTTTGCACGAGCTCTATCATTCCGTCGTGATGCACCATTCGATTTGGTACAACCCAACTAGCATTCACCCCTATAATTGATTTCTCTACTGTCGTACTCTCAAGCCGAGGGATCCTCACGTCGTTTAGATATGCCCCTTGTCCCAATGCAGCACTTAGTAAATCATCATCCATAACATTATAAATATATCCAAGTATTCCTTCGCCGTCCTTGTAAATACCTAACGATATAGCAAAGTTTCTCTTGAAGTGAATAAAGTTAGTAGTCCCATCAATTGGATCAAGCATCCAAACGTAGCCATCTAAATTATCTATCTTATCTCCAAACCCTTCCTCTCCAAATATACGATGGTTTGGAAAATCATTTTTAATATGTCTAATAAAAAACTTTTCTGTTTCTTTATCAATATTAGTAACTAAGTCATTCGCTTCCGACTTAGATTCAATAATTAACTCCTCTGAGAATGAGCTTCTTATTTGAATCGCAGCTTGTTTAATCAATGATTTTGCATACTTATCAAGCATATGTAAGTCCATGTTACCACCCCTTCTATGTTCCTGTTAACTGACCGTCATACATGCTTTGCATATACTTAGTCTTAGTATAAAGAAAAAAACACCGGCTGTCTTTCAAGATTAGCTGGTGTTTTTCATGGTGCTATTAGTGATGACAACTTAAGTAAACGCATTTAGTTCATCCAGTGACTGATGAAGCTCTGTTAATCGCATCTTTGCTTCACTAATTACTTCTTGGTCTCCATCCTGCATTGCATCGTATAAAGTAGCTAATTGATAATCCATTTCCAATTTCAATGTTTGAATTTTTTCCTTTTCCATATCATATTTACGAATTATATGCACAACCTGTTTCATAGTTAACACCTCTCCATAATCATTTTATCTTAATATTCAGAACTTTATACTTACATTATGCTACAAATCGATTTGTGTTAATAAATACTGCTTACAAGATTTTTACCCAAAAATCCGCTAAAATAAACATAGAAATTGAAAGGAGTTAATATATGAGTAAAACTTTTTGGCAAGAAAAAGATTTTGAAGTGTTTCAAATTGAAGGATTAGAAAATAGAATGACTGCTCTTATAGAGAATGTTCGACCTAAGTTTGAAGAACTTGGTAAACAATATAGCCTTTATTTTTCTGGTGTTCTTGGAGATGAGTTTTTTAGTCATGTAGCTAAGCACGCTCGTCGATCAGTTAACCCTCCAAAGGATAGTTGGGTAGCTTTTGCTCCTTACAAACGTGGTTACAAGGCTTTGCCTCATTTTCAAATTGGCTTATGGGGTACGCATTTATTTATCATAGTAGCAGTTATTTATGAAGCACCAGATAAAGTTGCAATTGCAGAGCGTTTGCTGCAACAGATGAGTCTATTTAAAAAGCTACCAGATGATTTTATCGTTTCTGGGGACCATATGAAGCCAGAGGCCTCTTCCTTAAGGAAAGTTAATCAAGAGGGTGTAGAAGAGCTTCTAACACGTCTGAGAGACGTTAAAAAGGGTGAATTTTTAGTTGGGCGTCATATACCTAAAGAAGAAGCTGTTAAATTAACAGAAAAAGAATTATTCGACTTAGTAGAAAATACTTTTGAAAAACTTCTCCCCATTTACAAAACTATGACCAATATAAAATAAGACAAGCTTTCCCTCCTTTTTAAGGAGGGATTACTTTATCCCTTTATAATTGCTTCGTTTGTTTGTTCTTTCATTTTTTTTATGATTGGGAAACTTGCATATCCACTTTCTTTTTCAAACTCCCGAAAGTATGTTTTTTCTTCCGCTATAGACGGAACTATTTCTTTAAAGCGACGATATTTATTCATCAGTTCTTCTCGCTTTATGCCTTTTTCATAAGCATTTTCAATTGCTTCAAAAAACTGTACTACGTCTACTATCTCTTTTGTAGACCAATCTAACGAAAAAGGGTATGTGTATTCCATTTTCAACTCTCCTATAATTTCCATTTTTTTCGTATATCTAGTGCCTCAGCTGCCATTCTGTCGATGAGCTCTTTCGTTGTAGGAATGTCATGAATCATGCCTATTACTTGCCCGGCCCATGCAAAGCCTTGGTCTTCGAAACCGTTATAAATAAATTGCTTGTTGGCTTCTCCACTAATATGATGCTTCAAATGCTCATATGTAGGATTTTCCTTTTCCATAGCCAAAATAGTTTCGGTCCAACTATTTCGTATTGCCCTTGCTGGGGACCCTAGCTCTTTTTTAATAACAACTGTATCTGTTTCCTCTTTTAATAATATGGCATTTTTATATGCTTTCGATGCATGGATACATTCCTTTGTTGCGATAAAACGAGTCCCCATTTCTATCCCTTCCGCTCCAAGAGCATGAGCAGCCATCCAGCCTCGCCCATCTCCAATGCCTCCAGATGCAATGACAGGTAAGGAAACAGCATCCACAACTTGAGGGATAAGTACCATAGTTCCGATATCATCTCTCCCTAAGTGACCGCCACCCTCTTGCCCTACAACCATCACAGCGTCGGCCCCTAGCTGTTCTGCTTTTAGAGCCTGTCGCTTAGATGCGACTAAAACCAGCTTTTTAATATCCGTCTTATCCAGGGCATCTAAAATTGGTGCAGGATTGCCTCCAGTCATTGAAACTACTGGAACGTTTTCTTCGATAGCGACTTGAAGCATATGTTCATAAGGTCTACCTGTTTGCCCAATAGCAAAGTTTACGCCAAAAGGTTTATTTGTATGTTCTCTCACTTTAGCAATCTCTTGGCGAAGCTCCTCCGGTGTTGAGAGACTCATAGCAGTTATCTGTCCTAAGCCACCCGCTTCTGACACCGCAATGCATAGATCCGAATACGCAAGATATGCTAGTCCACCTTGTACTATAGGATATTTTGTTCCTAATAGATCTGTAACCCTTGTTTGAAATGACAAACTAATCCCTCCCTTTATAGTAGTGTAAAGAAAATTTAATTAGGATTCAATCGATCTATTAAAGGATAGAATTTTAAATGAGCCGTTTTAAATCTTTAAAGTAGGTTATGTATGTATTAGAAGACTCTAACAAGACATATCCGGTAGAAAAAACATACAATCTTGTATAAGGTTATCGTTTATGGCTTAAATGCTTGTTAACTGTTCTTCATTATAAAATGCTTTTAAAAATAAACGACTTTTAAAATGCTTGTAGAAGCAAACCTCTCGATTTCTTTTCTATTTGTCCAGCAAAATTAATGCATCTTAATAATTTTGAATTATTTTTATAGTAATAAATTTCCTTAAATGCTATAATTCTTTTGTTTTTAAAATTGCATCAACGTCTCTATTAATAATTACTAGAATCGTTACATGCACAAAAATTTAATTAGAGGTGGTATAAGCGTTGTCACAATTAGAAACTCCTATCTTCGATGCTTTATTGAAGCATCGAAATCGTCATCCAATTCAGTTCCACATTCCTGGTCATAAGAAAGGGAAAGGGATGGACCCTGCATTTCGAGAGTTTGTTGGAGATAATGTACTTTCAATTGATTTAATCAATATAGCTCCATTAGATGACCTACATTCTCCAAAAGGAGCCATCAAAAAAGCTCAACATCTAGCTGCAGAAGCTTTTGGAGCAGATGAAACCTTTTTCTCTGTTCAAGGTACGAGTGGAGCTATTATGACAATGATTCTTACTATTTGTGGACCTGGGGATAAGATCCTTGTTCCACGAAATGTTCATAAATCTATTATGTCTGCCATTGTATTTGCAGGTGCTATACCCGTATTTATACATCCCGAGGTAGATAAAGAACTTGGTGTTTCCCATGGTATTTCTGTGGAATCCGTAGAAAAAGCAATAGAAGCACATCCAGATGCAAAGGGTTTACTTGTTATCAACCCAACTTATTTTGGTCTAGCGGCCGATTTAAAGAGAATTGTAGATATTTCTCATGCGCACGGTATCCCTGTAGTAGTGGATGAAGCCCATGGTGTACATATCCACTTTCATAATGACCTTCCTATTTCGGCAATGTCTGCCGGTGCTGATATGGCCGCAACATCTGTACACAAACTTGGAGGATCTATGACTCAAAGCTCCGTCCTGAATGTAAGAGAAGGACTAGTTTCAGCAAAAAGGGTACAATCTATCCTTTCCATGCTTACAACGACTTCTACATCCTATCCTCTTTTAGCTTCTCTAGATACAGCTAGAAGACAGTTAGCTATACATGGAGAGGATTTAATAGGCGAAGCAATTGAAATTGCTGAGGAAACTCGGAAACGTATAAATGAAATTGAACATATCCATTGTGTCGGAAGAGAAATATTACAAACCTCTGCTACTTACGATATGGATCCAACCAAGCTACTAATTAGCGTTAAAAATTTAGGAATCACTGGATTTGAAGCAGAAATTTGGCTTAGAGAAAAAGCAAATATCGAAGTAGAGCTTTCTGATTTATATAATATTCTTTGCCTTATTACGTTGGGAGATACAAAAAAAGAGGTAGATATGCTAGTTAATGCATTATCAAGAATGGTCGTTGCTTATGAATCTGCTGCAACAATAGTAGAATCAGCTGTAACCTTACCAGACATCCCTGGTTTAGCTATGTCACCTCGAGATGCATTTTACGCAGAAACTGAATCTATTCCATTATTAGAAGCTAGCGGCCGTATTTCTGCTGAATTCGTGATGGTCTACCCTCCTGGTATTCCTATTTTTATTCCCGGGGAAATAATCACCCAAGGGAATATTGACTATATTCTGATGAATTTAGAGGCTGGCCTTCCAGTACAAGGACCAGAAGATGATACATTAGAAATGATTCACGTTATTAAAGAGCATCAAGCTATCATTTAGTATATTAATACTTTCACTCCAATCAAAAACAGACTCTTGACTGCTAACGTCAAAGTCTGTTTTTTAATAGAATCAAAACATCAAAAAATTAAAAAGGCAAATATTGGACATATAAAAGCCCCTAAAATAGCACTAAGAGTCATCGCCACTGACCCCATCGTCATCGTCTCTTCCCCATACTCGGAAAGCTTAGATAAGCCGATACCATGAGATGCACTACCTATAGATATCCCCCTGCTGATTGCGGTATCTATGTGAAATAATTTAAAGAGAAACGGTCCAGCTAATGCTCCTATTAAACCAGCTAAAATTACAAAAACTGCTGTCAAAGTTGGAATACCCCCGATTGATTCACTAATAGGCATCGCAATTGGAGAAGTAATTGACTTTGGTAATAAGGATTTTTGAAGAAACTCCTCAAAAGACATAAGTTTAGCTATTATAGCAATACTAATGAGTCCAGAAAGCATTGCTACAGTAACACCTAATATAATCGTCACCTTGTTTTTCATAATTTTTTCTCGCTGTATATATAAAGGGTAAGCCATCCCTACTACCGCTGGTCCAAGCATTGCATCAATCCACTTGGCACCTGACATATATGTATCGTAAGAAACTCCTGAAAAACTTAATACTACTACAAGGATAATCGTAGTAGTTAAAATAGGTAATAGTAAAGGATAGGTGAATCTTCTATAGAGAAAAGTCATCCCTATAAAAATAATGATTGTACCAATTACCATCGCTAGAGCAATCATTTCAATTCCTCCCCTACTATTTTACTTTCAAAGTATTGACATACCTTTCCTGCTACTACAATAGTAAACATTGTGCTAATTATTAAAGCGATTATTATAAAAATCCCTTTTAACGAGGCTAACTGAGGGTAATCCATTATCCCTGCGGTCGCCGGCACAAAGAATAAGGCAAGAAATGCAAGTAAAAAACCAGCCCCATCTTTTATAAGATTGGCTGGAATTATTTTTAGCAGGAGGCACGCTAATAGCATTAATAATCCAGCAATACTTCCAGGAAAAGAAAATGGCAATAATTCCACTATAAAAGATCCTAGAGTAGAGAATAAATAAAGAATAATTACTTGAAAAATTATTCGACCTACTTTTTTTATTTTGTTCATTATGTACTTTAAAAGTTTATTCTTTTAAAGTTTCACCTCCATAAAAGCTGATAATAGAAATAATTTTACGCCTTCTCTTTTAGTATGTCCATGAGTAGAAAAGTAGTTTGCTTGTTTGGAAGGAATCGGATGATTTCGTTCCAGGCGGAAGCTTTCCGCCGACAAGACCTCCATTCAACTAGTATTTTCATATGAGAAACTCTAAGCATATAAAAACTAGAAAACAGGCCGTTCCAAATAACAAAATACCTCAAAAGATTTATATCTCGAGGTATTTTGTCAATACTTTAACACATCTAGAACTAGAGGCGAAAAGTTATTCTATAGTTTTAATAGTTTTCGGATCAATCAAGTCGTATCCTTTTGCTCGTAAGCCTTCTACAATTTTCGAAAGAGCTGCTGCGGTCCATTCTCGATCATGCATTAGCAAATTTGCTCCGTCTACTAGATACTCCGCATTAACCATAATATCTGCTAAACTATTAGCCTCCATATATTGTTTCTCCCAATCGTATCCATATGTCCAATTCATCAAGACCATCCCTTCTTGGTGAACCAAGGACTTACTAAAATCAGTATTTACACCAAAAGGAGCTCGGAAAAATTTAGGCTTCTCACCGATCACTGCTTCTACCGTCTCGTTTACTTTAATTATTTCTTCTTGTTGCTGTTCTTCACTGCTATTTTTTAAGTTCGCGTGTGTTTGAGTGTGATTTCCAATAGAAAAACCTAAATCATATATTTCTTTTAGATTAGCTTGTTCTTCCTCTGAATCTATGAAATGACCATTCACAAAAAAGATAGCTGGAGCGTCAAGTTCTTTTAATGTTTTCGCCATTTCGACAGCATATTTATCTGGAGCATCGTCAATCGTTAAAAGCACAGCCTTAGGATTCGCATCTGCAATTGGTTTTATCGTCCAATTCGCCTCATTAATTTCATACTTTATTTCCGAAACAGCTTCTTCCTCTATAACTTCCTCTACAGGCTCTATTTCTTCCACTTTTTCAGTTTCTTCAGGCTTAGTTTCTACCGTTTCTTTATTAACTTCGTTTTTTTCTCCAAGTTCTTTTTGAACTTCCGTTGTTTCTGCATTACATCCTACTAGTAAAAAAGTTAGTGCTGCGGGTAATAACCAAGTTGTAAGTTTCAATATAATCACCATATCCCTTCTATTTCCATTCTAACAGTCAAAAAGAAAACCGTGTAGAGTATTTCTACACGGTTTTATCGACCTACTTATTATTTAGATAGAATATGGATTGGGTGACCCATTACTACTTCTGCAGCTTCCATTGCAATTTCTCCAAGCGTTGGATGTGCATGAATAGTCATAGCGATATCCTCAACCGTCATACCAGCTTCAATTGCTAAACCTAGTTCAGCGATCATATCAGATGCACCTTGACCTACGATTTGAGCGCCAAGTAATAAACCATCTTCTTTACGTGAAACTAGTTTTACAAAGCCTTCTGTCGCGTTAAGAGCAAGTGCACGACCGTTAGCTCCGAATGGGAACTTACCAGCAGCTACATCAAATCCTTGTTCTTTTGCTTGTGCTTCAGATAAACCAACTGTAGCTAGCTCTGGATCTGTGAAGCAAACAGCTGGGATTGCAAGATAATCTACAACAGATGATTGACCAGCAATCGCCTCTGCAGCTACTTTACCTTCATAAGATGCTTTGTGAGCAAGCTGAGGACCAGCTACTACATCACCGATAGCAAAGATATTGCTAATGCTAGTGCGACATTGCTTATCTACTTCGATTAATCCGCGTTCTGCAAATTTAATACCAAGCTCTTCTAAACCAATTTCATCGGTGTTTGGGCGGCGGCCAACTGTTACTAATACATAGTCAGCTTCCACTTTTTTCTCTTCTCCACCAACTTCATAAGTTACAACTACGCCAGTATCAGACTCTTCAACACCTTTTGCAGATGCTTTTACTACCATATCTACGCCTTTTTTCTTCAAGCCTTTTTTAACAATAGTAGTCATTTGTTTTTCGAAGCCAGCTAAAATATCGTCTCCACCTTCGATAATTGTAACTTGTGAACCTAGGTTAGCATATGCAGAACCTAACTCAGTTCCAATGTACCCTCCACCAATTACTACTAATTTTTCAGGTACCTCTTGAAGATTTAAAGCACCAGTTGAGTTAATAACACGTTTTGTATATTTAAATGTTGGAATTTCTACTGGACGAGATCCAGTAGCGATTATCGCATGTTTAAAAGTATAAGTTTGTGCAGACTTCTCATCCATTACACGAACTGTATTTGCATCAACAAAGTAAGCTTCACCAGAAACCACTTCAATATTGTTACCTTTTAATAATCCGGAAACACCGCTAGTTAATTTTTTCACAACACTTTCTTTGAAAGCTTGTGCTTTTGAAAAGTCAATTTTAACATCAGATGCCGTGATACCCATGTCATCTGAATGTTTTGCTTGTTCAAAACGGTGACCAACTGAGATAAGCGCTTTAGAAGGGATACACCCTACGTTTAAGCATACTCCGCCGATATGTTCTTTCTCTACTACTACTACCTTTTGTCCTGTTTGTGCAGCACGAATTGCAGCAACATAACCTCCAGGACCTGAACCTATTACTAAAGTATCTGTTTCAATCGGGAAATCTCCTACGACCATTTTTTACGCCTCCATTAATAATAATTCTGGACTGCTTAATAAACGTTTTATATGGTTCAACGCATGTTGGGCAGTCGCACCATCGATCATGCGATGATCAAAGCTCAATGATAATGCTAACACAGGAGCGGCTACAATTTCACTATTTTTTATTACAGGTTTTTCTGAAATTCGACCAATTCCGAGGATTGCCACTTCTGGATGGTTGATAACAGGTGTAAACCATTGCCCTCCTGCAGAGCCAATATTAGTGATTGAGCATGATGCACCTTTCATCTCAGCAGGAGCTAATTTGCCATCTCGAGCTTTAGTTGCTAAAGCATTAATTTCATCAGAGATAGTAAATACAGATTTACGATCTGCATTTTTAATAACAGGTACTAATAAACCTTTATCTGTATCAGCTGCAATCCCAATGTTGTAATAATGCTTTTGAATAACTTCGTTTGAATCATCATCATACGAAGTATTTAAAGCAGGGAATTCACGTAAAGTACTTACTAATGCTTTTACCACATAAGGTAAGTAAGTTAACTTGATGTTTTTCTCTGCAGCTATTTCTTTAAATTTCTTGCGATGTGCAACAAGCTCTGTCACATCAACTTCGTCCATAAGCGTTACGTGTGGAGCGGTATGCTTAGAATTAACCATAGCTTTTGCAATTGCCTTACGCATTGGTGAAAGCTTCTCACGCGTTTCAGGGAAGTCTCCTTCTAGGCTAACAGGAGCTGAAGATTTTGTTTCTTGCGCCTTCTCCTGTTCAGCAGCTGGTGCTGTAGATTTAGTTTCTTCTACTGATTGGTCTCCAGAAAGGAATGCTTCAATGTCCTCTTTTAGAATTCGACCGTTTTTACCAGTACCATTTACGTCAGCAATATTCACTTCATTTTCACGAGCAAATTTACGAACAGAAGGCATCGCAATTACACGAGTGTCGCCTTTAGGTTTAACCTCTGTAGTTTCAGTCTTTTCTTTAGTAGGTGTAGAAGGTTGCTGATTTTTAGAAGCATCAACTGCTTCTTTCTCCACTTCCTTACCATCCTCTAAAGTAGATTGTATTTGAGCTTCTGTTTTTTCTTCACCACTGTGATCTCCTTTAAATTGAAGATCCTCATAGCCTGGTGCATCCAACTTAACTAGTACGTCGCCAACTACAGCAACTGTTCCTTCGCTTACCAACACGTCTGTTACTTTTCCTTTTACAGGTGAAGGAATTTCTACTACAGCTTTATCATTTTGTACTTCGCAAAGGATATCGTCCTCATCAACTTCGTCACCGGCTTTAACAAACCATTTAACGATTTCTCCTTCATGTATACCTTCTCCAATATCCGGTAGGCGGAATTCAAATGCCAAAGTGCTCACCCTTTCTATTGTTCGTTTCTTTTAGAAATTTAATACTTTCTTTGCTGTTTCCATTATATCTTTAGAGTTTGGCAACCAAACTGTTTCTGCTTGAGAGAATGGGAATACAGTATCTGGTGCAGCCACACGTAGAACTGGAGCCTCTAGGCTTAGAATAGCTCTCTCTGTAATTTCTGCAACAACGTTTGCTGCAATACCAGCTTGTTTTTGCGCCTCTTGTACAACAATTGCGCGGTTTGTTTTTTCTACAGAAGCAATGATTGTTTCGATATCTAATGGTTGTACAGTACGAAGATCCACAACTTCAACAGAGTGTCCTTCTTTTTCTAGTTCCTCAGCTGCTTTCAAGCTTTCTTGAACCATTGCACCATAAGTAATAATCGTTAAATCAGTACCTTCACGTTTCACGTCTGCTTTTCCAAGAGGAATAGTATACTCTTCCTCAGGAACTTCGCCGCGGAAAGAGCGATACAATTTCATATGTTCTAAGAAAATAACTGGATCATTATCACGAATAGCGGATATCAGTAAACCTTTTGCATCGTAAGGTGTAGATGGAATAACCACTTTCACACCAGGAGTTGAAGTCATTAAAAGCTCCAAGCTATCTGCGTGCATTTCTGGTGTATGAACTCCTCCACCAAAAGGTGAACGTATAGTTACTGGCGCATTAAAAGCACCACCTGTACGGAAACGCATACGAGATAATTGTCCACTAATTGAATCCATCACTTCATATACGAAACCAAAGAATTGGATTTCAGGAACTGGACGGAATCCTTGTAATGAAAGACCAACTGCCAATCCACCAATACCTGACTCTGCAAGTGGTGTATCAAATACACGATCTTCCCCAAATTCTTTTTGTAGTCCTTCAGTTGCACGGAATACTCCGCCGTTATTACCAACGTCTTCGCCGAAGACTAACACATTTTCATCATTTTTAAGCTCAGTACGGAGAGCATCCGTAATAGCTTGAATCATCGTCATTTGTGCCATCGGTTACTTCGACTCCTTCTCTGTATAGTAAGCTAATTGCTCATCTAAGTTATATGGATTTTCTTCATACATAATATTTATTAAATCTGTTACTTTTTGTTTTGGAGCAGCATCCGCTTTTTTGATTGCATCTTTAATTTCTTCTTTCGCTCTCTCAATTACTTCTGCTTCTTTTTCTTCATTCCAAATACCTTTGCTCTCCAAATACTTACGGAAGCGTACTAATGGATCTTTTTTCTCCCATTCAGAATCTGTTTCTGATGTACGGTAGCGTGTAGGATCATCACCAGCCATTGTATGTGGACCGTATCGGTAACAAACAGTCTCGATTAAGCTTGGCCCTTCGCCTCTAATTGCACGATCTCTAGCATCCTTTGTTGCAACATATACAGCTAGTGGATCCATTCCATCAACTAACATGCTTGGTAAGCCAGCAGCAATCCCCTTTTGAGCAATTGTTTTAGCTGCAGTCTGTAGCTCACGTGGAGTAGAGATAGCATATTGGTTATTTTGGACAATAAATACAGCTGGTACACGGAAAGCTCCAGCAAAGTTAATGCCTTCGTAGAAATCTCCTTGAGAAGAACCGCCATCTCCTGTATACGTAATAGCGATTGATTTCTTGCCACGTTTTTGCATTCCTAATGCAACTCCTGCAGCTTGAATGAATTGAGCGCCTATAATAATCTGTGGTGGAAATACATTTACACCTTCAGGAATCTGATTGCCTCTAAAGTGACCACGTGAGAATAGGAATGCTTGCCATAACGGTAAACCATGCCATACTATTTGTGGCACATCACGGTAGCCTGGTAAGATAAAATCTTCTTTTTCACACGCAAAATGGGAAGCAAGCTGGGAAGCCTCTTGCCCTGCTGTTGGTGCATAGAAGCCAAGACGTCCTTGTCGGTTTAACGAAATAGAACGTTGATCTAATATTCTCGTATAGACCATGCGACTCATTAATTCCACTAAATCTTCTTCAGATAAATTAGGGTTCGCTTGTTCATTAACGATTTCCCCGTCTTCATTTAAAATCTGGAACATTTCAAACTTTTCTTCGATTTCATGAAGCGTTTTCATTGGGTCAAACTGGGTTTCTTTGTTTGAAGCCATAAAGCACCTCTCCTTTTTCTCTGTATTAAAATTTATTTACACATTGATTGGTACAATATCAATTCCATCTAAGTATACTCAAGAATAAATGCTCGGTCAATCATCTAGAACTCTATCATTTTTATATTAGAATATTATAAACATTACATTCTGTACTAGTCATTAATTTCATCTGTATTATATCAGTTCGAAGGGATATCGATAAATTAAATACATCATTAATACATTTCCCATTTCCTATCGTCCAAATACCTATATTGATATAGATAAACGCCTTTTCGATATACATACCACGTCTAATCATTTTTACACATGATTATTCTATGGCTTTTCCGAAACCATATAAAATTAATCGGACATCACCGTCACCAAGTCTAGTGATCCTCTCGATTACTTAGAGACAAGTCTGAGGCAAACCTCTCTTCAAAATAAAAAGTTCCGATAAGTCAGCTTGCTTTAAAAATAAATAAAAACGTGAAATCAAGTTTGATATGCTCCCCAATAGGTAGACAGGTGAAAAAACAAAAATCTGTTTACCTGTTGGGGGGTATTTTTTTATGGCGCGAAGTAAGCATACAGTTGAACAAAAACTAACCGTTCTCCAACTGTTTGAGGATGGAAAATATACATTAGAAGAAATTTGTAGAATGCATGAATTAACCTATACTACACTTTACCGTTGGCAAGCGAAATATAAAGCGGAAGGATTAGAGGGGTTGAAGGATTCACACACTTGGAAACCTTACTCAAAAGAACTGAAGGAAGCTGCGGTACTAGATTATACACGTAATGGATTAACCATGAATGAAATACTCGCAAAATTTCAAGTGAGTAGTGATTCTGTTTTGTATGGTTGGATTCGCAAGTATACTAGCCATAGCGAATTAAAAGACTCAAGAAAAGGAATGAGTAAAACTATGACTAAATGGAGATCAACAACGGTAGAGGAACGCATTGAAATTGCACAATATTGCTTTAACACTCAACGAAATTATCAAGCAACTGCAGAAAAATATGGGGTTTCGTATCAACAAGTGTATAGCTGGGTGAAGAAATTAGAAACAGCAGGCGTAATGGCATTAAAAGACGGTCGTGGGCGCACGAAATCAATGGAAGAATTAACAGAAGAAGAGAAATTAAAATTACGCATGCAACAAATGGAACGTGAAATGGAACGCTTGCGTGCAGAAAACTTATTCTTAAAAAAGTTAGAGGAAATCGAGAGGAGGCGTTAATCAGTCAAATTCGCTTACAACAGCGTTATCTAGCGATTCAAGAACTACATACAGAGGAACATATTCCGGTTATCGTCTTATGTAAAATCGCTAAAATTTCACGTGCTGCCTATTATAAATGGTGCGCGCGCACCTCATCAAAGCGCGAACAAGAAAACGAAGCTTTATTAGAGGGGATTCGCCTACTATACGACCAGGTTGATGGAATCTATGGATACCGTCGTATGACGCTGACGATCAATCGTTATCGTAAAGTGGCAGGCTCACCTACGTACAATGAAAAACGAATTTACCGTTTAATGCGTATGTATCTAATACAATCTGTCATTCGTCGAAAACGAAAAGGATATAAGAAATCTACACCACAGCACGTTGCAGAAAATCTGTTAAATCGCAATTTTAAGGCTTCTAAGCCAAATGAAAAATGGTGTACAGATATTACCGAATTCAAATATGGTGTCGGAAGAAAAGCATATTTAAGTGCAATTATTGATTTACACGATGGGTCAATTGTTGGTTATAAACTAGGTAAATCCAATAATAATCGTTTAGTTTTTGACACGATTATTCCAGTGATAGAACAATTGCCAGCTGGCGCCTTCCCGATGATTCATAGTGATCGTGGCTTTCAATATACTTCGAAGGGATTTAAACGCATCGTAGATGGCGCTAAAATGACGCACAGTATGTCTCGAGTTGGCCGTTGTTTGGACAACGCTCCAATCGAGAATTTTTGGGGTACACTGAAGTCAGAAATGTATTATTTGCGGGAATTCCAGTATGAGGAATTAAGAAAAGCAGTTGATGTGTATATTTACTTTTACAATCATCAACGTTATCAAAAACGACTAAACGGCCTGAGCCCTCTAGAATTCAGAGCTCAAGCCGCTTAGTTCAATTTTTATTATTTCCACTGTCTACTTGACAGGGAGCAGTCCAGTTGCCGATTTCACGTTTTTATTATATTGACTAGTTTTGTTCAAGCCTCAAATAAAGTGTATATACATTTTATTCTTCGTTTTGAAGAGTAGAAAAAGCTTGATCTTTTACTTCATTTAATTGTGTAGTTAAGTCATTGAATTCTTGAACTGCTTGTTGCACAGCTTCATTCTGCTTATTAACCTCTGCAACCTGCTCTTGAATTTTAGATACGTCCGCTTCTTCATCTAAAAGCATATTATAAAGAGCGTCTTGTAAGCTTGTAAGAGAGTTGTATTGTTCAACCAAATTATCATAAGAATCATATCGATTTTTAAAAGCATCTTCTACTGAACGGATACTTTCCTTTTCGGATTCCTCTTTAGCATCAGAAATAACTGACTCTAGGTCTGTAAGCTTCTCCTTTGCCTTCGATATGGAATCCTTTTCTTTTTCTACCAGTGTCATACGTTCTTCTAATAGATTAGCAGTTGCCTCTACTTGAGCACTAAGCTCTTCTTTTTGGTCCTGAGTTAATTCCATCATGCTTTGAAAATTTCCCTGTTCCTTTAACTCTGTTTCCTTCAAGGATGTTTGAACTTCTCTATAGCCTTCTTCTGCTTCATAGATTTCAGTCAAAACATTTGATAATTTTTCCTGAGTGCTTTCTCCAAAAGAGCAGGCAGACAATAGTAAAAGTGACATGAAAGGAACCACGAATATTAATTTTTTCATTCCGTAACCTCCTATACCCATTTTCAACTATAATTGTTCTAGTTACTAAATTCAACTGACTTATATACCTTTTTGTTTAGTAAAACGACATAATTCGATATAATAGAAATATGAAATTTGAAAGGACGATCAAGATGATTTTAATGCCTAACATTATTAGAGATGGACATCCTACTCTACGCAAGAAAACGGAAGAGCTTACCTTTCCACTCACTGAGGATGAAAAAGCTCTGGCAAATGATTTATTGGAGTACGTTATAAATAGCCAAGATGATGAAATGGTGAATAAATACAACCTTCGTCCTGGAATTGGAATTGCTGCACCACAAGTAAACCAATCTAAAAGAATGTTTGCCTTACACCTAATGGATGAGAACGATCAGGAAATCAGCTTTGTTGCAGTTAACCCTAAAATCATTAGCCATTCCGTAGAAAAAACATATATACCTTCTGGTGAAGGCTGTCTATCTGTAGACGAAGTTATTGAAGGGTATGTTCCGCGATATGCCAGAATTACAGCAACTGGCTTTTATCCGGATGGAACTCCATTTAAGAAACGTCTAAAAGGTCTGGCTGCTATCGCCTTCCAACATGAATTAGACCATTTGAATGGCATTATGTTTTATGACCATATCAATCCACAAAACCCTTATGCGGAAATAGCAGATGCATTTCCTTACGAAAATAAATAATTAAAAAGATTGGCCTCTACGGAGACCAATCTTTTTTCAATAAGGCTATGTTGATGGGTAGGGTTGGTTTATGATGCAAAGAAAACTTAAATCAGAGAGTAGAATTGATTTTTCGCACCAGCCGGACGCTTTCCTCGGGGTGAGCGATAAGCCTCACCCAACCCCTAGCAAAGCTTTTAATAATAAATGCTCCGCTCTCCTCTCCTAAAGCAACTACACATTAGTTGATATCGGAAAGTTTTGGCATAGCAGACAACGCTC
Source organism: Psychrobacillus sp. FSL W7-1493 (assembly GCF_038004905.1). Lineage (NCBI taxonomy): Bacteria > Bacillati > Bacillota > Bacilli > Caryophanales > Bacillaceae > Psychrobacillus > Psychrobacillus sp. FSL W7-1493. The sequence continues at coordinate 2,786,131 of NZ_JBBOSB010000001.1, forward strand.
CAAAGTTTGTTGCACAAATAGATCCGAGCTTATTCCCAAAAGCAATATATCTGATCCATTCTTCTCTAGTTTTAGGCTTCCCTTCTGACTGGATTTTAGATAGAATACCTGCCATAAATGCATCTCCAGCACCGGTTGTATCAACAGCTATTACTTTTTCAGTCGGGATATGAACCAGTTCCCCTTCGATCATGGCGTATGTTCCTTTTGCTCCTACTGTTACAAGGATTACGGAAATATTATATTCCGCTAATCTATTAATCCCCTCTAATTGAGTATTAGCTTGAGTTAAAAAGAAAAGTTCTTCTTCCGTGATTTTAAATATATCTACGTCATGAAGAAACGAACAAATTGTCTCTCTGCATTGCTGCTCAGTATTCCATCTTAATGGGCGAATATTAGCATCAAACGATATTAGCGCACTAGATTTCTTTGTTTGTTCTACTATTTTTTTAGTAGTCTCTCTAGCGATTGAATGAAATAATGTCCCAGAGCAAAAATGGAAAGCACTTGCTTGATTAAAAGCATTCAAGTCTATCATAGAGAAATCTACTTGTAAGTCAGGGGTATCATCTAAATAAGTATGAAAATGACGATCGTTATTTTCTGTTAAGTGCACATAAACTCCACTTATAGACTTTTCCGGGTCGACCTGTATATAAGAAAGGTCAACCCCTTCTGCTTCTAGCTCCCTCTTCACAAATTTAGAGGTATCATCTTCTCCGATGATAGTTATAAAAGAGGAGGAAGAACCTAGTCTGCCAATACCTGCAGCTACATTTACAGTGGCTCCTCCTAAAAACTTTTTAAAGCTCTTATTTGTCTGATCCTTTGAAATATAGTCAACAAAGGCATCGCCATATACTAATACGTACTTATTACTTTGCTCTATCATGTGATACTCCTTTAAATTAGCTTTAATTGCCTCATTGCATTTACTAGACCATTTTCTGAGACATGTTCAGTAACGATTGTGGCGTGTTTTTTTAGTTCATCTACAGCATTTCCCATAGCTACACCTGTACCTACGAACTTCAGCATTTCTACATCATTTAATCCGTCCCCGAACGCAACTGCATTTTGACGAGTTTCTCCTAAATATTCTAAAAGTATCTCAATCCCAACAGCTTTAGACATGCCTTTAGGAAGCACATCACAAGATACTCTGTGCCATCTTACAAAGGACAAGTTAGGAAATGCACGTTCATATTCCTCTTGTACATCTTTTTCGCAAAAGACAAGCGCCTGATGAATATCATTATTTAAATAAAAATTTTCTGCCTGTCTAGGAAAACCGACCTTTAAAGTAGAAATACTTTCAATCACGTCTTTATGATCGGGTACATTTGAAACCATCTCATGGCTGTCCATATATACTAAAGGCTGGTCTTTCAAAGCAGCAAACTCCGAAAGTTTTTTAAGCTCTTCCTTATCTATAACACCTTTATGTATGGTTTTGCCTTCAAATTGAACAATTTGACCATTATAAGTTATATAAGAATCAATTTGAAGTTGATCTACGATTGCTTTAGCTAGAAATGGTGCTCTTCCAGTAGCAATTACAGTAATATGTCCATTTTCTCTCGCTTGTTTAAATGCTTCTTCTACCCCTTCAGGAATATTTTTCTCAAAATCTAAAATGGTTCCATCTATATCGAAAATCAATACTTTTTTTTCCATTATTTTTTCTCCCTTTTCAAGTTAAATTATTTGACTTTTCTGTTATAATCCTTTACAAACTCCACATTTTCATATATAATACGTCATAAGGAGTGGATTGCCATGTTGAAACGCTTGAAAAGAAAACTGTTGCGGCGACTCGGCGGAATGCTCAGAAACAAAACGATTGCTTAAGTCAAATGTCTTGCCCTTCAAAAATTGAAGGGCTTTTCTTTATTTTAAATAAGTAGCGTGATAATATAAAGAGAATTGATTTATTTTGAACGTGAAAAAGGAGAGTATAAAAATGATTTATAAAGTTTATTATCAAGAAAATGCACTAGAGGTACCAGTTCGCGAAAACACTAAAAGCTTATACGTAGAGGCTGAATCAGAGCGTGAGGTTCGTTCACTTCTTATAGACCGCAAGTATAACATTGAGCTTATCCAGTTGCTTGAAGGTAACCACTTGGAATACGAACAAGCAAGTCCAAATTTCAAAGTAGAAGAGCTGTAATTCATGAAATTTGTAAAAAATGACCAAACAGCTGTTTTCGCCCTCGGCGGACTAGGTGAAATCGGCAAAAATACGTATGGTGTTCAATTTCAAGATGAAATTATTCTAATTGATGCGGGTATTAAATTCCCAGAAGATGATCTTTTAGGAATCGATTATGTGATCCCAGACTATACTTATTTAGTCAAAAATGTGGACAAGATTAAAGGCCTTTTTATTACCCACGGACATGAAGACCATATTGGTGGAATTCCTTACTTACTTAAGCAACTCAATGTCCCAGTATACGGAAGTAAGCTAGCATTGGGTCTGCTTCGAAACAAGCTAGAAGAGCATGGCTTACTACGTCAAACGAAAATGAATGTAATCGAAGAAGACGATGTGATTAAGTTCAGAAAAACAGCTGTAAGCTTTTTTAGAACTACGCATAGTATACCTGATGCTTTTGGAATTGTGGTAAAAACTCCACCTGGTAATATTGTGCATACAGGAGATTTCAAATTTGACTTTACTCCTGTCGGCGAACCTGCAAACTTAACGAAAATGGCAGAAATCGGTCGTGATGGCGTTCTTTGTCTTCTTTCAGATAGTACTAATGCTGAAGTTCCTAACTTCACAATGTCCGAACGCAAAGTTGGAGAAAGTATGGATTCCATTTTCCGTAAAGTAAATGGTCGTATTATTTTTGCAACCTTTGCTTCGAATATCCATAGACTTCAACAAGTAATAGACGCTGCGATTCATCATAATCGCAAAATTGCTGTTTTCGGAAGAAGCATGGACAACAATATTACAATTGGACGAGAGCTAGGCTATATTACAGCCCCTAAGGAAATGTTCATTGATACAAGCGCATTAAACCGATTACCTGCTAACGAAGTTTTAATCCTTTGTACAGGTAGTCAAGGGGAACCAATGGCAGCTCTTTCTCGAATTGCTAATGGTACTCACCGACAAATTCAAATTCAACCAGGAGATACTGTAGTATTTTCTTCTTCTCCTATCCCAGGTAACAGAGCAAGCGTTAATAGAACGATTAATCTGTTGTTCCGTGCGGGTGCAGAAGTTATTCATGGTTCCTTGAACAATGTCCATACTTCTGGGCATGGCTCTCAAGAAGAACAAAAGCTTATGCTACGTTTAATGAAGCCTAAATTCTTTATGCCAATCCACGGGGAATTCCGTATGTTAAAAATTCATACAGAGTTAGCAGCAGATTGTGATGTTCCTATTGAAAACACATTCATTATGGAAAATGGACAAGTTTTAGCATTAAGTTCTAATGAAGCACATGTAGCTGGTCGCATACCATCAGGAGATGTTTATATCGATGGTAGCGGTATTGGGGATATAGGTAATATCGTATTAAGAGATCGTAGAATTCTTTCTGAAGAAGGCTTAGTAATAGTAGTTGTTAGTGCGGATATGGAAAGAAAGAAAATTGTTTCTGGTCCGGATATTATTTCTAGAGGATTCGTGTATATGCGTGAATCTGGCACAATGATTAATGAAGCACAGCAAATGCTAAATAAGCACTTAAGGTTTACAATTCAAGACAAAGCAATAGAGTGGTCTGAATTGAAAAATGAAATTACAGATGTTTTAAGCCCTTATTTATATGAAAAGACTAAGCGCCGTCCAATGATTTTACCAATCATTATGGAAGTGTAAATAGTATAATCTAATCTAGTATTTTTAAAAGTATCTTCGACTGTAGTCATCCACGAGGTTTTCGTGCTTGATTGCAGTCTTTTTTAATAAAAGTTATTTTGATAACACGAACGATTGATAGAGAATTAGGAGATTTATAAGCTTTTAAATAAATAAAGTAGTATTGATTTTCGCTTTCGGCGGACGCTTTCCGCGGGGGGAGAGATAAGCCATCACCCATCGCTTACGCGCGCGGTTGTGATGTCTTATCTGTCTCACTCATCCCTACTTGTGTCGCCGCCTGCCGCTTCAATATAGAGAAAATGTTCATGTTTGATTAATGAAATGCTTTCTAAGTAGAATCGTTAATTAATTACGGATCCAAATCGAGAAAGTAGTCTTGAAACTGATAGAGAAGTTAACTTAATAGAATACTTCACTGCAGTAGGGGTGTTATACTGGACAATTTTTTAAATCGTATGATAGATGCGTTATTTAATTCTTTTCTTAAAATACATCTCGTACAATTCGTCATCATTCAGGTCTTAATAAAAATGCCCATCCAGACCCTCTTCTTGAATCATCTTATAAACATAGAACCATACATCTTCCATTCTCTCCTACCGATACAAAACTTTTTCTACGTATAACGACTTAGTTGTTAGCAATACAATATATTTTCTACAAAAATACAAAATAATTTTAATATTTGATATAATCGGTATTGAATAGCAGTAAATAACTAGGGAGGATTTTGGAATGAAACAATTATTAGAAGGTATTGAGATCAACAAAGAAATCACTATCAATACTCCAATGGATTTAGTTTGGTATGCTTGGACAATATCAGAACGAGTTTCTGAATGGTTTGCTTCTGAAGCAATCATTAATCCTAAAGTTGGTGGAGCATATGAGCTTTATTTCATACCTGGGAATAAAACTGGCATGAATACTAAAGGTTGCAAGATAACTAAACTAGATGAACAGAATGAGCTACAATTTACTTGGAAAGGGCCTGACCAATTTGAAAGTGTCATGAACGATGAGAATTCCCTAACGCTTGTAAAGGTAGTTTTTTTAAATTTAGATAATAATATTACTAAGATTACATTACACCACTCTGGTTTTAATAGTGGTGAAAATTGGGCAGAGGCTATTAAATGGCATGATATGGCATGGTCTGGTGTATTAAGTAGTCTTAAATCTGCACTTGAAAAAGGAGAAGGAAACCTTTGCTGTAAGCCTTAAAAAAATAACTTACGTCTATTTCTTAAAGAAATAGATGTTTTTTTATTACGTTATAGGTTTCTAATACACACTATCTACGTGTTTTGACTTAAACCATTTATGCAGAAAAAAATATCATGTATACATATATTAAGAAATATATTCCGGAGGTTTTGGCAATTAAAACACATAATTTATTTGGGAAAATCATATTTTGGTTAGGTTTCTTATTTTTCATTTCTGGTCTTGGAACAACGCTTGGTCCACTAGAATTCAATTCTCTTTTACCAAATAAATCATTGGCTCTTAGTTTTATCTGGCTCGGAATAGCTATGTTATTAATTTCAAGCCTCTAATAGTTAAAAGATTAAGAAGAGGCACATTTTCCAAGCCTCCTTCACTTCTATAACACCTACTCTCAATGGCAATATATATTTCTAGTTCAACGTAGTTTCTACGTAATGTGCAGTAATAAGAACGGGTTAAATACCCATTTTATGTTAAACTTAAAGCGTGATTATATTTGAACAAAATGGAGGTATAAAATGTCTGGTAATTTACGTTTCTATACGAATATTGTTTTAGTAATTTTAATTATCATCGTTGTTTTCATGAATTTTTTAGGGTATTGGGCAGCAGCTAGATTCGTTCAAATACTATTTTTCTTTGGAATGATTTTCGCTATTTTAGGTGTTGGTGTTGAAATAGGAAAAAAACTAAAAAACAAAAGCTGATTGGAATATTCTAATTGGTTTTTTACTTCGCAATATCTCCGAACTGTCCATCAACTCCCTAAGATTTTTGAAACCTTACATTAATATAAAACGTAAATTAAAGATAAAAAAGGAGGTTGTTTTTTTGTACGAACATAAATTCGTGAAAATCCAATTATCTACATTCCTACGTACTGCTGAGGAAAGTTACCATCAAGTTGTTTATGACCATGAAAAAGAAGGATGGGAATTAGTACAGATTTTTGCACCAGGCTTAAAAGGTTATGGGACTCCTGGTTTTTTTGAATTAATATTTAAACGTAAGAACGAATTAGGGCAATGAGATTTCATTGCTTTTTTTCTTTCTCTTTATTGAACAGTTTTTGTTCTAATGTGTCGTATTTAATCTAGTTCCGCATCTAAACCGTCACCGTTTAAAAAGTCACACAGAACATCAAAATCACCACTTGTTACGACCATATCCCAAGCTAATCCTTCATAACCGTATTCCTCTTGAAGTTCTGATACAGCGCGCTCAAATCTTGTAAATTCATACTCCCCATGATTTACTATTAGTGGTTGTTCCATTTTCATACTCCTTTCGTAGAACACTTTTTGAAAATCTGAATAAGATAATAATGATTAGAAGAACTATTATTAGATTCTCATCTTCGTTCGTGTAAGGAGGTGTGAAAGTCGTGAGAAAAGAATGGAAAAAAACTTTGATTAAATTTCTCAAACAATTAATTTTATTAATTGTAGAGACGATCCTCAATCAGTTAATTTCTTGACCGACTTTCAATAAAAGCAACCATACTCAGTTAAGAGTACTGGTTCGCCTCCGATATTAATAAACTTATAAATTAAACTCATACATAAATTCACATTGTGATTTTAGTACGTCTTTTCAAAAAGCAACCCTCACTACCACCCTCAGCTGCATGCTGTTAAATTCACCACTTGGCTATCATCCTGCCAGATTACTTTGTTCAAGCCGTCCTTAACACCCTTCACGTAGTTATCTACATCAGGCTTAGTGGTTGGTCTTAGTTCTCCTTGTTCAATTAGAGCCTGTTTTGGCTTTGTCTGATACTTCTTAGGGGTTGCTCTATAAAATGTCTATCGCTAAGTCAATCGGTCCTGTTATGAGCTCTTTTAGAGCGTACTGACCAACTACCAGCTTTACATATTGCTTAAAGTCCCTAGACTTATCAGGATCATAGAGGACAGTTTTACCTGTCCAAGATTTCCCTGCCCTTGGTCTTCCTTGCGCTACTGGTTCACCTGGTATTTCGAAGAGAATGTTGTTCATGCTCGCATCCTCTCCTGATATTCAAGTTTTTCATCGATAGTCACCTGACGTTTAAGGAACTCTGCCTCTGCTTCCTCATGCTGCAGAGTTATTGAGGATATTTGAACATGAAGTAAAAGAAAGCTTGCATTTAGATAATGACAATCCTTCTTTTGGGGACTTCGCAATAAGATGGAATAAAAACTTTGCAGATGTTGAATTAGAAGCATTACTGCTGAAACCTATTCTTATGCCTGAACAGTTTAATAAAACACTTTGGAAAAAACAAAAACGAATAAAGGAGATTACCACATTTCAAATTGTACAATTTTTCACCCGGGAAAAGGAACAAAGTGCAAATTTAGAAAAGAAATGTAAACTATTGAAGTCAATATTTAAGCATGCGGTTCTTTGGAAAATTATCGATGAACGCAACAATCCAATGCATGGAGTTAGCAAACCAAAAAGTAAAAAAATGAAAGTTGAAACAAATAAATTTTTTGATAAGAACGAAATACCTACCTTATTAAAAGTAATGGAAAATTCACTAGAACATCAATACCTCATATCTGCCTTAGCTTTGTTTAGTGGTCTTAGAAGAGGCGAAGTATTAGCCATCACTCCAGAAGTAATTTATTGGGATACTAATCAGATACATGTAAAAAGACTTACAGTTATCTAAGAAGATGGGATTTCGTCTTAAGTCGACCAAGACAGTTGAGGATTGTTATGTAACTTATCCTAAATATTTAATGGACAAGCTATATTACTATTATCAATTTAAAATAAAGTTACAAGATGAAATGGATAACTTATTGGAAGGGTTTAAAGATGAAGAAGGAAAAGAGGTGTTGCTGCTATTTTCTAATGAATACGGTAAGCCTTATCGACCTGATTCTGTTACCCAGTTTTGAAATAGATTTATTAAAAGGGAGAACCTTCGCCCTGTTTCATTTCATGGTCTTAGGCACTCCTCTGCCTCTTACATATTTAGTGAGGGAGTTAATATGAAGATTATACAAAAACGACTTGGACATAGAGCTATTAAAACTGCTTTAAATATTTATACTCAGATTAATCAGGATGATGATTGAGTTGCCAGCATCACTTTTGGTAAGATGTATACAGAAGAAAAAGACGAAGTTCGGAATCGGTCACACTGGACTAGAAAAAAATAAAAAAACAACTCTTTGCATTAGCAAAGAATCGCTTTATATCAAGGTTTCTAGAGGATGGAACATAGGGGACTTGAACCCCTGACCCCAACACTGCCAGTGTTGTGCTCTCCCAACTGAGCTAATGCCCCGTTTTAATTATCTAATAATATTGTAAGGGAAGAAAATAGGAAAGCAACCCCTTTTTGGGAGATTGCAGGTTATGAATTGATGTCCTTAAATCTAGCTGGATGAACGAGTCTAATAAAATTTCCCGAGATGGATAGGCTGATAGCTTATCGCTCATCCAGCAAAAAACTGCCAACTAACTTTTGGACAGAATGAACACTTCGTTTATTTAAGAAAGAACCTTCTTTTCGAAACGATTGATATCCACATCTGCTCCAATGATGATGAGAACGTCATTCAGCTGCATCTTATCTTGTGCCTGTGGAGATACTATAATTTCTTTTCCCCTCTTTACGGCAACTATATTGATGCCATATCTAGCTCGAATATCCAAGTCTACTATAGAGAAGCCAGCAATTTTTTCATTTACTTTGATTTCCATAATAGAATGCTCGTCGGAAAGCTCCAAATAATCCAAAACATTGTTGGACAGGATGTTATGAGCAATTCGTATCCCCATGTCCCGCTCCGGATGGACTACTTGGTCGGCTCCAATTTTACGCAACACCTTCTCATGATAATCATTTTGAGCTTTTACTGTAATCTTCTTTACACCTATTTCTTTTAGCATAAGCGTTGTAAGAATACTAGACTGAATATCGTCTCCTATTGCAACAATAACGTGTTCGAAGTTTCTAATCCCAAGCGATTTTAAGACTGCTTCGTCTGTCGTATCCGCAATCACTGCTTGGGTTGCTATGGAGGCAAATTCATCAACTCTTTCTTGTACCTTATCAATGGCCATAACATCGGCGCCTTGCTCCATTAACTCTTTAACGATACTTCCACCAAAACGTCCTAAACCAATAACAACAAATTCCTTCTGCATAGCTGCGCCTCCTAGAACTAATTGCCATTAGTTTAACACAACAGTGGTTCTACTGCTATCTAGATTTCCATCATTTTTTAAACCCATGCTTTTTATAAAAATTTAAATCTCTTTTACCAAGAGGACAAGTCGCTTTTCTAACATTTGCAGCCCTCTCTCGCCAGCCTGCCTGTGTCGCAGTCGGCCTTTTTTATCAAACAAATAAAAATTTGGTACAAGCTTACACTGGAACATTTCAGATAGCACCAAATCATGATCTAGACAAATAGAGTCGAAAATTCCTGCTGCAGAAGCTGTTGATTTCACTAAGCTTTTACTCGCATCTTCAGGAGACCTAGGCATATGAACAGCAATGACATTAAACTGATTTTCATACTTCTCTTTCCATTTATTTATTAATGGTGGAGCAACCTTACAGGCATCACAGCTAACAGACCAAAAATAGACAAGCAAAGGCTTTGTACCTAATAACTGTCCCTTTGTCCATGAGCCGTTTAACCATTTAGTTGTAATAGGAAACTCCGGTAACTCCTCTCTCAAATTCATCCATATCTCTCCTTTATCCTTCATCCATATTCAGTCTATGCAACTAAGAGATAGTTGCATCTAATAGTTGGAAAATTTTTTTTTTGTATTATCTTTAAAAAGTTGTTAAAGTAAACTTAAAGTTATGTTAAAATAAACTTTGTTTTATGGAAAAGCTCTTTATTTTACAAAAGAGAAGGAGCGTAATTACATGCAAATTGGTAGAAAAATTAAACAGTTAAGACTGAAAAAAGGTCTAACACAGGAAGAACTAGGCGAGAGAACGGACTTAAGCAAGGGTTTCATATCCCAGCTGGAAAGAGACCTAAATTCTCCTTCCATTGAGACACTTTTTTCTATTTTAAATGTTTTAGGTTGTAAGCCTAAGGATTTCTTTGATGATGAACATAGTAGAACTAAGGTGGTTTTCCAAGAAGAGGAGCAAACTGTTTACATAGATGAAGAAAAAAAGTACAAGCTTCACTGGCTTATTTCTGAATCCAATGAAAACGATATGGAGCCAGTATTGATCACTTTTGATAAAGGCGGTCAGTTTAAAGAGTTTGAACCTTCCTTATCTCAAACTTTTATATACGTTTTACAAGGTCGCGTCGAGTTACAACTTGGCAAACAACACTACTTTGCTTCGGCTGGAGAGTCCCTCTATTTTGAAGCGGCAGATCATCATCTGTTGAAAAATGCATCAGATGATATCTCCAAGGTTATTTATGTCGTCACGAATTCTTATTTATGAAAATGGAGGGTTATTATGTCAGAGACACCTATTATTCGCTTTGAAAATGTTACTAAATTTTATGATGAGGACACAACAGTTCTTAAAGACATTAATTTTGAATTAGAGCGTGGAAAGTTTTATACATTGTTAGGCCCATCTGGTTGTGGGAAAACAACTATCCTTCGCTTAATAGCTGGTTTCATGCAGCCTTCAAATGGCAGTATTTATCTTAACGGAAAACTTATTAATAACGTGCCTGCCAACCAACGTCAAGTAAATACGGTGTTTCAGGATTATGCCCTGTTCCCTCACTTAAACGTATTTGAAAATGTGGCATTTGGGCTACGTATTAAAAAATTTGGTAAGAAAGAGATAGAGGATCGAGTGTTAGAGGCGTTAAAATTCGTTAACCTAAACGGCTATGAAAATAGAGAGATAGCAGAGATGTCTGGCGGACAAAGACAACGTGTCGCTATTGCTAGAGCTATTGTCAATGACCCTGAAATTATACTACTAGATGAGCCACTTTCAGCATTAGACTTAAAACTACGATCCGAAATGCAATACGAGCTTCGTGAGCTACAACAACGTCTAGGTAAAACATTTATCTTTGTTACCCACGACCAAGAGGAAGCACTTGCGATGTCGGATGAAATATTTGTCCTAAATGCTGGGAACATTGAACAAAGTGGTACGCCTATGGATATTTACGATGAACCGATTAATCGTTTTGTTGCAGACTTTATTGGTGAGTCTAATATCGTCGAAGGAACAATGGTAGCTGATTTCCGTGTTCGTATCGGTGGCAAGGAATTTGAATGTGTAGACCAAGGTCTAAACCCAAATGAAAAAGTCGATATCGTTATTCGTCCAGAGGATTTAGAAATCACAACGATTGATAAAGGAAAAATGAAAGTTAAAGTAGATACACAATTGTTTAGAGGAGTTCACTATGAACTTTCCACTTATGATGAAGAAGGAAATGAGTGGTTAGTGCATTCAACTAAAAAGGCAGCCGTAGGTGAAATGATTGGCTTGAATTTTGATCCTGAGTCTATTCATGTTATGCGTCTGAATGAAACGGAAGAAGAGTTTGATAAACGCCTAGAGTCTTACGGAGAAGACGCTTATGGAAACTAAAAAAGCTAGGGCACTTTATCTAATACCCTACTATGCTTGGATACTGTTATTTGTAATAGCTCCAATTGCATTAATCGCTTATTATTCCTTCTTCGACTTAAGCGGAAACTTTACTTTAGATAACTATCAAAATTTCTTTACGTCTGTTTATTTAAAACTAACACTTAGCTCTTTCTGGTATGCGTTCCTTATTACTTTGTTCTCATTGTTAATCGCATATCCAACAGCTTATCTTTTGACTAAAACAAAGCATAAGCAATTATGGTTACTTTTAATCATCATTCCATCATGGATAAACCTTTTATTAAAAACATATGCCTTTATTGGTATTTTCGGCTTATATGGCCCAATTAATGCTTTCTTAAATGTATTCGGTATAGGAGAGCAACAAATACTATTTACTGATTTCAGTTTTATTTTCGTTTCGGTATATATTTTTATACCATTTATGATTCTTCCAATCTTTAACTCACTTGATAAGTTAAATCCTTCTCTTATTGATGCAAGTAAAGATTTGGGGGCTTCTGGTTGGACAACCTTTAGAAAGGTTATCTTCCCTTTAACAACAAATGGTGTAAAGGCTGGAGTTCAAGCAGTATTTATTCCCTCTTTATCCCTATTTATGATTACCCGCTTAATCGCTGGTAACAAAGTAATTACTTTAGGAACAGCTATTGAGCAACAATTCCTCGTAACTCAAAATTGGGGAATGGGTTCAACGATCGCTGTATTCTTAATCATTTTCATGGTAATCGTAATGATTATTACAGGGCAAAGAGATAAGGGGGCAACTTCCAATGGGAAACACAAGTAAGGCAGCAAAAATATATTTAGTCCTTATTTTCGTCATTCTTTATGCTCCTATTTTTTATTTGATATTCTATTCATTTAACAGCGGCGGTACGATGAATGAATTTGACTCCTTTACTTGGGAGCATTACGCAGCAGTATTTTCTGATACTCGCTTAATTATGATACTTATAAACACAGTTATAGTCGCATTACTATCGGCTTTAATTTCAACGGCTATTGGAGTTCTAGGTTCCTTAGGAATAGTTTATATTAGAAACAAATCTTTGAGAAATTCGATTTTATCGTTAAATAACGTGTTAATCGTAAGTCCTGACGTTGTCATTGGGGCGTCATTTTTAATTCTATTCACTATGGTGGGCGTTAAGCTAGGATTTGCCTCTGTGCTTATTTCTCATATTGCTTTTAGTATTCCTATTGTTGTTTTAATGGTACTTCCAAAGCTACAAGAGATGAACAGCTCATTAATCGATGCGGCAGCTGACTTAGGTGCAACTAGAAGAGACATTTTAAGAAGGGTTATCATCCCTTTCATCAAGCCAGGTATTTTCGCAGGTTTCTTTATGGCACTTACCTATTCTTTAGATGATTTTGCAGTGACCTTTTTTGTAACAGGAAATGGTTTTAGTACTCTATCTGTTGAAATATACTCCATGGCTCGAGCTGGAATTACTTTAACAATAAATGCACTTTCAGGTATTATTTTTATCGTAACATTGTTCTTAGTTGTAGGTTACTACTTCATTAGCCAGCGAGGCGGTAAAAACCTGACAGGAATGGGGATACGTAAATGAAGGAAATTGTAAGAGCAGCTGTAGCCATTATAGTTGTATGTATCGTATTATTTATCACAAACGATTATTTAGGAAAAAATGCAAATAATGCTGGTAGTGATACTGTTACTGTCTTTAACTGGGGAGAATACATTGATCCTGAGTTGATATACCAGTTTGAAGAAGAAACTGGATATCGAGTTGTTTATGAAACATTTGATTCAAACGAAGCAATGATGACTAAGATTGAACAAGGCGGGACTTCTTATGATATAGCTGTCCCTTCAGAGTATGCAATTGAAAAAATGAAGGAAAATGATTTACTCTTGCCAATCGATCCTTCCAAGTTACCAAATTTAAAAAACATTGATCCTTACTTTTTAGATTTACCTTTTGATCCTAAAAATGAGTTTTCTATCCCCTATTTTTGGGGAACAGTAGGAATTGTATATAATCCTTCCCTATTGGAGGGGCAAACATTTGAAAGCTGGGATAATTTGTGGGATCCCTCATTGGAAGGCAAGGTATTATTAGTAGATGGAGCACGTGAGGTCATTGGAATGGGATTAAATAGCCTAGGTTATTCCTTAAACTCTACAGATGAAAATGAGCTTCAAAGTGCTCTTGAAAAGCTTCAAGGCTTGACTCCAAATGTAAAGGCAATTATTGGTGACGAAGTAACGCAGCTGATGGTAAATGAAGAAGCAGCTGTAGCCCTTACTTGGTCTGGACAAGCTGCTGACATGATGTGGGAAAATGAAGAACTAGACTATTCTGTTCCTGAAGAAGGCTCTAATTTATGGTTTGATAATATGGTAATCCCTAAAACCTCAGCAAACGTGGATGGTGCACATGCTTTCATCAACTTCATGTTAGATTCAGAGGTAGCTGCTCAAAATGCAGATTACGTTGGTTATTCCACTCCTAATACTGCAGCGATGGAAATAATGGATGAAGAGGTTATCGCAGACGAGCGTTTCTATCCTACAGAAGAAGCTAGAGATAATTTAGAAGTTTACAAAAATCTTGGTCTCGAAATGCTAGGCCATTACAATGAATTATTCTTGAAATTTAAAATGGGAGATAATTAATTTCAACAACTTAATTATTTCTTCTAGAATAAATAAAAAAAACGTGAAATCTGCAACTTGATTTCGCGTTTTTACTTTTTTATGCAATAGCCAAGCGATGAGGAGATGGAAGACGTGCCCAGAGAAAGCGTCCGTCATAACGGAAAACTACTACATTTTATTTCGAGGATTGTTACGTCTGACCCTCTTTTTTTGAAATTAACTACTTTTTACGCACCTTGTTTTCTAAATATATAACATTATTACTTCGTACAACTTGAAAAACTAAATCATCCTTCGAATTAATCACAGAAGCAGAGGATAGTTCCGTTCTATTTTCTTGCGTAAAATAGATACCATAACCATTGTTCTCAGGGTACCCATATAAATAACAAACTACTTTTCCATCCTTTAGAAACACAATTTGGTTCATACCTTCATTTATCGTCTCCCTAATTTTATCCCACTTATATCCAACTGTTTCGTAGATCGTGTCATTTGTTGTATAGGGGTCAAAAGCATAAGCTACATCCCATTCAAATGGCGTTAACTCGTTAAAATTTATATTTTCTACAGATTCCTCTATAGACAACGCTTCTTCTTTCAATAAATTTTCATTACTCTCCCATAAGTCCTCCATGAATAGATCCACTAAAACAAAAATAGATACAATAACAATAGCAACGATTACTACTATTTTTTTTCTCATACAAACAACTACCTCCTCTCACTTATAATCTTTCTACCCAGTAACATTATCCACAATCTTACAAATGATTTTAACATAATTATCCACCACTAATGTCCTTCGAATGGAATCTGTTACAAACAATCATAAATAATCAAACAACCTTTTTTTTACAATGATTTATTATAGGACTAACCCTACTTCGAAAGCGGCCTCTATATATGCTTAAACCTCATATTTCATTAATGCTTTATATTATTATTATTTATTTTACACAGTACTCTAATTGAAAAAAATTGTATAATTTTTCGGGACACGAAAGTATGTATTAATGAGAAAATATGATATTATCGATAGATGAATAATAGTACGAGAGAAAGCAGGAGTCATTATGACAGAGAAAAGAAATAAATTTGCATTATATATTCTGATGTTCAATATGTTTATTGTAATGTCAGGGATAGGAATTGTTATTCCAGTAATGCCTTCTTATTTAGAAACTTTTGGAGTTGCTGGGCAAGCCTTAGGTTTTATTATCGCATCCTATGCCTTAGGACAATTTATATTTTCCCCATTAGCGGGTGAACTATCTGACAAACATGGAAGAAAAAAAATGATTATTATTGGCTTGATCATCTTCGCTGTTTCACAATTATGGTTTGGGATAGCTACTCAAGAATGGATGCTCTATATTGCAAGATTTATGGGTGGAGTTGGAGGAGCGTTTTTAGTACCTGCAACGATGGCCTTTGTCGCTGACATAACAAGTTATGAAGAACGTGGGAAAGGTATGGGGTTCATTGGAGCTTCCATGTCACTAGGCTTTATGATTGGGCCGGCTATTGGAGGATTTTTAGCAGGAGTTAGTTTATCCTTTCCATTTTACATGGCAGCGGTAGTTTCTTTTCTTTCCGCAATAGTATCCTTGATCATTTTGCCTGATATTAAAAATGTAATAACTGATTTAAATCCAGCTATAAAAAAACGTGAAAATATTCTTTCTCAAATGAAAAGCTCGATTTATACACCTTACTTTATGATGTTATTTATCATTTTTGTATTTTCTTTTGGAATCGCTAACTTCCAGGCAACCTTTTCTTTATATGTAGATCACAAATACGATTATAGTCCGCAAAGAATAGCTGCTATTTTAACGGTAGGTGGATTTGTGGGAGTAGTTATTCAAACAGTTGTCATTGATCGCTTATTTAAACGTTTTGGTGAATTAAACGTTATTCTTGTCAACTTAGTTGTGGGAGCCGTCTCATTAGTTCTATTCTTTTTAGTAGACTCCTTTTGGCTTATCTTATTTTTAGCAACAGTCTTCTCGATTGCTACTACATTGATTAGACCAGCTGTTAATACTATCGTTTCTAAGCTTGCTGGCAATGAGCAGGGGTTTGCTGCTGGTATGAATAATGCTTATATGAGTTTAGGCAATATGATTGGCCCTGCACTTGCTGGTATATTATTTGACGTAAATATTAACATACCATTTTTAGTAGGTGCTGTAATTTTACTTTGCACTTGGGTCATTACACTTGTTTGGGTTAAAAGGAAGAAACCTGTCATTCTATGATAAAAGCGCAACGGAGGATACAAGCCTCTGTTGCGCTTTTTTACGTTTTATCGTTTTTTCTTTTCTCTCACTAGCTTTTCCATATTACTTGACTTTGTTGTAGTGGAAGGGGTAATTACTTTTTTAGGTTTCTTAAATGGTAAAATTAGCTGTTTAAATCCAAATCTCCTGATTGTTATATCGATAAAGAAAAGGATTATCGATATTAATATTAACATCTGTCTAATAGGCTGTTTTTCGGAGCTAGTGACATCCATATCTCGAAACGCCTCTGCTGGTTCACTTAAAAGTTCTCCACCAGTTCTGTTTGTTATAAGCTGTAGTTTTTGGACATCTGGCTGTTGGACCTTATATTCTTCACTATAGGGAATAGATATTCCAGCTTGATAGACAGCGTCCTGTTCATTGGAAACTCGGAAAAATACAAGTCCTGGCTCGCTCTCAACCGTGACACGTGATTTTCCAGGCGCCAATGGCTCTGAACTTACTTCTAGCTCTTCCCCTTTTTCATTGACCGCTGCCACTTCTATAAAGGATGATTTTCCAGATGGGTCTGTTACCGTATAGCTTCCATCACTTGCTTTTTGAATCGTATATGGCACTTCACTATAGGATGGGAGCATTCTAGAGACTGCTGTGTTCCAAAAATCTCCCCAATTATTCCAACGAGCAAAATCACCACTCCAGGCACCAGTAGAATCAGAAGTAAAGGCAAGTGTTCTTCCCAAACCATACATCCATTCAGCTAAAACTGGATCTTCCTTCTCACTTTGTGCAATAACATTTGCAGTTTGTTTTGCAGTGGTTGCAATATATGCATTCATCTGTGGAACTCCTTCCACAAACAAACTAGACCAGGTCGGGTCTCCATAAATAGTAGGATAAAACGGATTATCCTCTATATAGGTTCTGGAGATGATCGCCGTTTCAGTAGACATAATCGCTGGAATGGTAGATTCATCCTGTACTTCATAAAATGTTCCGCCTCCCATTTCAGCAAGGCTTTCTAATAAAGCACGATCTGCATCCTGACCAACCGCTACAGTGGAAACAGTTATATTGTTCTCTTTTCCATCTTCTATTAAAGTTTGATAGTCATTAGAAGAGCTTGATTGGCCATCTGTCAGTAAGATGATATGTTTTCGTTGTAGCTTCAATGGTTGTAACTGCTCGTATGCTTGCGCAAGGCTTGAATATATCTCAGTTCCTCCCCCGGCGCCTACAGAAAGGATCTTTTCAACCGCGTCTTCCCTGTCTGTAAGTGGCTCTGTCTCAATGATTTGCCATGGTCGATCATCAAAGGCTATGAAGCCTAAATAATCATCGTCTCTTAGCATTTCTACCGAACGAGCAGCTGCCTCTTTTGCATACTCCATTTTAGAGCCAGCCATACTTCCTGACCTATCCATCACTATAATAAGTCCTAAGGAAGGTAATTGTTGCTTCCCCTTCACTTCCATCTCAACGGGTAATAACTTTTCTATAGGTGTTTTAAAATATCCACCTAGTCCAAAGCTATTTTGTCCACCAACCATCATAAATCCAGTACCGAAATTTTTGACTGCCTGTTCGATGACGTTCATTTTTTGCTCTCCAACAAGATGCCCTGGAACATTATCAAAAATAATTGCATCATAGGCTAGATAATTTGATAAATCATATGGTAAGGAACTTGCAGAGATAACATCTGTAGTAATTGCCTCTTGGTCAATTACTTGAGTAATATTAGTTGTAGCATCCTCATTGGTGACAATCAGCAATCTTGGAGAGCTCTCTACATTCGTAACACTCGTAAGCTTATTATTCTCGATTAGGGCATCCCCTTGAACTATCACCTGTACGTCATATTTCAATAGACCTTCACCCTTAGACGTGTTCCGGAATGTAAAACTATTGGAGCCCTGTTCCAAGGATACTTGTTCTCTAGATAATAATTCATCGTTTTGATAAAGTAATAGCTCTGCATTAGTTGCCTTGGTAGCCTCTAACTCCACATTTAGCTGCTGTTGTTCTCCTTCAAAGGCTACAGGTGGAGTCTCAAAAGTAGTAATCGCTACATCCTCCGATGATATTCTCTCAAGCTCCACCACATCAACAGTTACATTACTACCTGTCATTTTCATGAGTTCGTCTGCCACCGATCCACTTGTTTCAATTCCATCGGTAAAGAGAACAATTCGTGTAGCTTTGTTGGGATCAATTATTCCAGTAGATAATTGCAATGCTTTAGCTATATCTGTATTACCAGGTAAATCCATTGGACTCAATACAGGAAGCTTTATATCCTCATTCGTTAATGCTATCTCTGACTGAAAATTTTCAGCGAAAGAATAAACTCCAACTAGATGCTTGTCTGTTTGAGCATCTAAGCTTTTTTCAATCCACTCAGAAACCTGTTGTTCCGTACCTTGAACGGAGGCAGAACGATCAATAAGGAAAACTACCTGTTCCTCTTTGATCGGCATTAATAGATAAGGATTCGTAAGACCAAGTATTAAACAAAGAATAGCAAGCAAGCGGATAAAGAACACTACAAGACCTTCCTTCTTCCAGTGCTTTCTGTCTTTATTCCAAATCCATATAAAATAAATAAGAATAGGTAGTGATATTAATAGCAATAGTGGTTGATCAACTCGTAAATCCACGACGTCTTTGCACCTCCCACTCAATAACAAACAACAAGAGCAATACAACAATTAAAAATGGAACTAGCGAAAATTGTTCATGATTCTCGGATTGCTTATCTGTTTTCTGAGCTCCAATGGAATAAGAAGCTCCTTTGGAAATTTCTTTTTCTTTTTGTGATAACGCTACCGTAAAGTATTTTTCTTTTTCACCTGAACGTATGACATACACACCGGGCTCCTTTGGTGCCATAAAGGCTCCTCCATTTTCAATAGAATATAAATAAGAATCCTCCATCGTATATATTTCCCATTCGTTCGTCGTACTGCCTAACGATTGAGGTTTTCTTTCATTTGGAGTAAATGTTCCTAAATATAGATTACTATTGGATAGCTGTTCTTTGACGCTCCACATAAATAATGGAAAGGAAGGACTTAATGGCCAATCAGTCATTTGTATATCGGAAAGCACGACTACATCGCCTTTGGGTGATACCTGTATAAAGGGCTTATTATCGACTGTTGCAATTGTAGAATAGCCATCTACTCCTGGGTATACACTGCTCACATAAATATCCGATAAATCAGCAAAAGAAAATAACGGGTGCTCCACAGTTTGAACATTACCGTTCACTTCGATTGGCGTCACATCATTTCTTCCAATAAATAAGGCTGGTCTTTCCATTTGATTTATCAAACCAAACTGATTGGTAGCGAGAATACCTTCTTCTTTTACTAAGCTTACCTGCTCTGATGGTATACTGCTCATTTCAATCCCTAGTGATTGAAATGCTGTACGAACCAATGTATGTAGCGAGCTATCTATGTAAATCTTAGAAAGCTGGTCTTGCATAAATACAACCATTTCATTATCTAGGAGATAATCATCAGAAACATCAATAGTAGCTTTAAGAAAGCTTGCCTCCTCCAACTCATTAAAAGAAAGAGTCACCGTTTCTCTAGGTGGCAAAATAACCGCTTCTTTTATAACATCCTTCTCTCCATTCGATACTTTTAAAGAGACATTTTGTTCTTCGTTCGTTTGATTGTCAATTTGGACCAATGCTGAAGTTCCGTTTTTCATCTTAGTAGCCCCAAAACGTTTAATGGATATATTATCCACTTCTACTGGCTGTCCAATAACATTCCAGCTGACATTTTCATAGTGCAGTGGTAATGTCTGTCGATCAAGCATGTCCGTGAATACATAAACCGAAGTATCTTTCGTTTGAAAAAAAGATTGAGCAAAATCTAGTGTTTTGGAAAATGCCTCATCATCATATGTCACTTCTAATTTATTTATTTCATTTTTTATATGATTTATATTTGTTTCTTGTTTTAATACAGCAGTTGGTTCATTTCCTGTAGTAATAAGGGTGAATGGCTTACCAGATAACTGCTCAATCATATCAAGCATTTCTTGTTTATGAAGGTCAAATAAATTAGCATTATTAATATTTACTTCCATACTAGCGGATGTATCTAAGACAAAGATAACCTGCTCTCCCGCAAGTGCTTCTTTTTTCCAATAAGGCTGAATCAGTGCAAGAACAAGTAAAATCATTGCTAACATCTGAAGATAAAATAAGGCGTTTTTTTGAAGGTGCTGTAAATAAGGAGAGGCTCTCGTTTCTTTCATTACTTCCTCCCAAAAAAGCGTAGATGAAACGGATTGTTTCTTGTATTTTTTTCGGAAGAAATAATAAAGGAGAACAACTACTGGAAATATTGCTGTCCATAAATATGGTAATTGACTAAAACCCAAATGTACTCACCTCACTGCACCCAATTTGCTCTTAGTAATTGATGAAATAGGACATGAGAAATGCCCTCATCTGCATTGACCTGTATTAGTTTGATACCGAATTTACTACATAACTTTTCCAAAGCAAGTTGATGCAGCTTTCTTTCCTCATTGTAAGAATCTATTACTCTGGAAGACATAGATATATTTAATTGTTGAGCGGTTTCTACATCCTCCAACTGCATGTCACCAGAAAAAGAAGGGGTTAACTCATCATTCGTAACAATTTGTAACAGTCGTATATCACCCGCAAAGCGAGGTAGTTTTTGTATAAGAGTTCTTAAATGCTCTATGTCCTCCAAGCAATCCGTAATAAGGAATAATACAGTACTGTCTTTTGGCAGAAAGGAGATTGCATTTTTAGCAAAGGAATCTGCCATGGAGGGCGGATTCAAATCGGTTATTACTTGTGCAAAAGCTTTACGGTAGGTTGCCCCTTTTCTTCTAAAAAGAGGAACTTTTTCATTTGAAACCATGGAAAAGGTAAGTCGATCATCTCTTTGAAGTACAAGGATACCTAGGGAAGCTGCTAATTGCCTAGCAAAATTCCACTTTACTTTTTCTCCCATCGATTTTGAGGAGTCTAGTAGAATATGTACTCTCATTTCCTGTTCATCTAAAAAACGTTTGATAAAATACTTATCTGTTCTAGCATAAACATTCCAGTCAATTTGACGAACATCATCTCCAGGCGTGTATTCCCTGAAATCAGAGAAGTCTAGAGAAGCGCCGAATCTTTGGGAGCGATGAGACCCTTTATGCTGTCCACGTAGTTTAGATTTGGTTGCTATAGACAATCGACTTAGTTTTCCAGCCCAGTCTTTTGGGATCAAGTAATCCTTACTCATACACTTTGTCCTTGCTTCACTGTTTGTAAAATAATTTCTATTAAATCATCCGTACTTTTACCTTCTGCTTCCCCCTCATAGTTAAGCAACAAACGATGTCTTAGTACAGGCTTTACTACGGTTTTAATATCTGCTATCGAAACGTGATAACGTCCTGAAACCAAGGCTCTTGCTTTTGCTAGTTTAATAAGGCTTTGCAAACCACGAGGGCCGCTTCCATATTGAACATATTGCTGAACTTCTGGGACGACAGAAGATTCCGGGTGAGTAGCTGCAATAAGATCAACTGCATACTCTAACATGTCATCCGCAATCAATACTTCCTTAACCATTTGTTGAGCAATAATCAGATCTTCTGCATTCATTACTTTGTTCAAACGAATGTCTTGGCTTCCCGTAGTTCTCTTTGTAATTTCTATTAACTCTTCTTTAGTTGGATAGGAAACAATTATCTTACATAAAAATCGGTCCATTTGTGCTTCTGGCAATGGATAAGTCCCTTCCATTTCAATCGGATTTTGTGTTGCTAATACAAAAAATGGTCGATCCATCTTCTTTGTGTCTCCGAGGACCGTAACAGTTTTCTCTCCCATCGCCTCTAAGAGGGCACTTTGAGTTTTAGGAGTTGCACGATTTATTTCATCTGCCAAAACCATCTGACTGAATATAGGTCCTTTTTGAAAACTAAATTGTTGTTTACCACTCTCTAATCGTTCAATCATACTAGTCCCGGTAATATCGGATGGCATGAGGTCAGGGGTAAACTGAATACGTGAAAAGGAAAGGTCAAGTACCTCAGAAACTGTACGGATAAGCATAGTCTTCCCAAGTCCTGGCAATCCCTCTAAAAGTGCATGGCCATCTGCTAAAACACAATAAATAGAAAATTCTACTGCCTCTTTTTGGCCAACAATAAATTGACCAATTTCCTGGCGTACCGTTTCTAAACGTTTACTCATATTGATATAGTCTTCAGTTGTTAACTCCATAGTTTCCTCCATTAATCGTTATTTTCTACGGATGAGAAATAATCCTGAACAATCCTCTGCAAATCACTAGGCAACTGCATTCTGTCCGAACTCTTTAAATAGGAGTCCGTGTATTCATTGATGACTTCCTCGTAAGATTTAACCGTACCTCTAGTTGTCGGCGCTTCTGCGGGTTCTTCACTAGAAGAGTCACCCTCGCCAAGGCTTCCACTGTCCACACTCGTATCTCCAGTACCACCTATTCTAGATGGAATAGAAAGGAGGTCCCTTCCTCCAGAACCCTTACCAGCTCCTTGCCCTCCTGAACCTTGACCCTGGCCTTGACCCTGGCCTTGGCCTTGGCCTTGTCCTTGCCCTTGACCCTGTCCTTGGCCTTGGCCTTGGCCTTGACCTTGACCTTGGCCTTGGCCTTGACCTTGACCTTGACCCTGACCTTGACCTTGACCCTGTCCTTGACCCTGTCCTTGTCCTTGACCCTGTCCTTGGCCTTGGCCTTGACCTTGCTGTCCTTGGCCTTGCTGTCCTTGGCCTTGCTGTCCTTGGCCTTGCTGGTTATTGTTACTGTTATTATTTGAATTTGTATTACCTTGTGCTACATTGTTCGAGGAAAATGGAAGCTTTTTCCCCATTTTACTTAGAGTAGAGTGGGCAGATGCTGAACTTTTTGCCAATGCGCTGTTGGACTCCTTTAAGGAAGCAAGCTCTTTTAGCTCTTCCTCATTCAATGCGGAGCCCTCTGATCCATCTGAGTTAGCCATATCTTTCTTTTCCTCTAATTTTTGTTCCTTAAGAGCAAGCTCCTTTTGTTTTTTTATAAGCTCTCTCAATGCTTCTTCAGCAAGTTCTGTATCCTTCAATGATTCCCTTAATTCCTCTAAATCTTTTTTTACTGCCTTAGATAAATCTTTTTTCTCTAGTTTCTCTACTTCCTTCTTTATTTCACTTATTATTTGTTTTTCTTGTTCAATATCTTTTGCCTCTAATTGAGTAATCGCTGGAAAGGTGTATAACAAAAGAATCGCTGCACATGAGATTATAAACCCGACCATCCATTTTACTTCAAAATAATTCTTTTTTCTTTTTTTAAATGCCTCAAAAGCTGCTCCCCCACTAGTTTCAGCTTTGCGCAAAATACCTTGAGCGAGGGGGTTTTTATTGTGCATAAATGACACGGCAGTCATTAGAACATTATCTGGGAAATATGCATCTAACTGTTGAAGAGCAATTTCTTTCTTCGGCCTTTTCCAAAATGCCCATCCTAATAAAGTGACAAAAACAATAATGGCTAATGACCAGGCATAAATTGTGTAATATGGTAAGACAAATAAGCGAGAAATTAGTAAAATCACAGCAACAGAAAGAAATGCGTAAAATAGTGCTCCTTGGAGCATTTTAAAATAGTGCTCAATTGCTAGGCTATATCTAGCTTTTTTAATCCACTGAATCAATCTGTTTCTGTCCTCCATTTACAATCCTCCTCACTTAGATTTTTTCATATTAACTCGTAACTTTTTGACTGCTATAAAGATTGTTAGAACCGTTAGTAAAACGTAAAAAATAGCATATCCCGCCCATATCGGAAAATCTATATTCGTTGTTTGGCCGATAAAGCTCTCCGAACTGGACATTGTTAAATTTAACATAAGGACAACCGGATTAATCGTTGCAAAAAAATGAGCTATTGGCTGAGGAGTAGTTGCAAGTGCTCCCGTAGCCATACTGTTCATACCAGTAAGGACTAGATAAATAAATCCAGTTACCCCAGCTAAAAAAATCATTGTCCCGTAGGTAGCAATCATAGAAACAATCGTCTTCCTAATAATTGTGGAATACATAATGCCTATACCGCCAATTGCCATCATGGTTAAGAAAAAGAATAAAAAGATTAGCCCAAGCTGTCCTGGTGATACCCCACCAAAAAGGAACACAAAGCTATATACAGGTAAGCCTGCCACTAACAATAACAATAAGAAAGCAATGGATGAAGAAAGCTTTCCTATAATAATTTGAAAAGAAGTTTGAGACGTTGTTAACAATATATTCAAGGTTTGTTTCTCACGCTCTGAGCTAATTGCTCCAGCTGTTAGACCAGGTGTGATGAAAAGAATAAGACCGAGCTGAATATAGGTAAGCATCACAAACATAAAGAAGCTTTCTTCTGGTCTAAAATATCCTGTGCCTGTAAAAGATGTTGTTAATAGTATAAAACCAAACACAAAAATAGACATGGCAATAAGATAAAACAAAATACCTGTGAAGCTTTTCAGAGAGCGAAAGCGAAGTTTTATCTCTTTGATAAGTACTGGATTATTTAAAGCTTGTTTCAACTTACTTCGCCCCCTTCGTAATTTCCATAAATACGTCTTCTAAATCTGTTTCTGTTTCTGCAAAAGATATAATTTTTAGGTGTTGCTCTACTGCTTTTTTAAGTAAATTAATCTGATCTTCTTCCGTTCCCCTATAGTTAAACCTAATAACGTTTCTCACAGGGTCGCTCTCTACTTTAGAAGCAAAAGGATCCTCTTCAAAGAAGGTTGCTACATTTTCAAGTAAACCTTTTACTTTAACGGTTATATGTCTCTCGCCAGCAAGCTGTGCTTGAATTTCCTGAACAGAACCGTGCGCAATCAGTTTACCTCCATCTATCACTCCAATTTCGTCACACATTTCAGCTAGCTCCGGTAATATATGAGAAGAAATTAGAATAGTTTTTCCCATTTCCTTCAACTGTCTTAATATATCTCTCATTTCAATACGTGCACGTGGATCTAGGCCAGATGCTGGTTCATCTAATATCAATACCTTTGGATCATGGATCAATGCCCTTGCTAAGCACAAACGTTGTTTCATCCCACGAGAAAGGAGATCTACATATTCATATCGTTTATGTGTTAGATTCACTAATTCTAATAACTGGGGTATTAAAACAGCCCTCTCTGCTTCTGGAATACCGTAAGAAGCTCCATAGAAGTCTAAATACTCATTTGCCTTCAGTTGATCATAGACACCAAAAAAGTCAGGCATGTAGCCGATTTGTTTTCTTACCTCATGAGGCTCCGTCTTAACACTTTTTCCATTGACGAACGCTTCACCGGAGGTAGGCTGCAACAATGTAGCTAAAATAGAGAAAGTCGTAGATTTGCCGGCACCATTTGCCCCGACAAATCCAAAAACAGTTCCCTCTTGTAAGGTTAAATTTAAATCATTTAAAGCATAAAAAGAGCCATACTTTTTGGTTAATCCCTTAATCTCGATCATTACTTAACCTCCCCTTTCATCCGAACCTCTGGAAGTCGTGTATAAGAATTTCCGTCTATAGAATCCTTCGTCAATTTATATATAATTACTCCATCTTGGTTAATATAATCGGAAATATTTTCTTTTATCGTAAATCTGCTTTCATCAACTGGTTCATATGTTTCGGATTTATTATTCCATAGCTCGATCGTTTGTGAGTTGCGATCCGTATTCGCAATTTGCAATTGTGTATAAGTCACGCCTTCTACTGATAAAGTTTCTGGTAGCTTCCATGACGTAATATATTCTCCGTCATCTAAATACCACTCAAAGTTACTATTCTCCATTGGCTCCATGTATTTTCCGTATGCATTTGTTTCAACATTAACCGTAAAGCTAGTGGAAGGAAGTGTAAAATCTCCTGATATAATTGTCTCTGCCTCAAATGGTTGTATTAATAAATGAAGTGCAGACATTTCTACCTTTTTATCTTTAAGCTCGATTGGTATTACATTATCTTCTACAAATGCAGTAATAGCAGGTTTGGTTGTCTGTTGCTCAATAGTTTTACTTGTTGCATACAGTGACTTTTTACGTTGAGTTATTAAATCGTCTTGATTTCCAGCATTTTGGCCATAGCTGCCCCCACTATTAATATAAGGGTTGGAGGTTGGACTTAGCATAATGGATCCTATATCCTTATTTACAGCCATTTGTTCACCAGGTTCTAAATCTCCCAGTTTTATTATCTTGGAACCCGACCATATAGAAACTTCTTTAAGGGTAAAAGGGAAGCTATTCGTTATAGTACCTGATAGTTTACTTGCCTCTACTCGAAGATCCGAATCTATTTTACCTATATCTGGAATAAATGTTTCTCCATAAAATGAAGAAACGGACCAATAACCAAGGTCGCGGTAGGTTAGTTCTGAGCTTGAAGCACTCTTTTCAAGTATTACGTTTTCATGAATATTAACTACATCGCCTGTAAAGGAGTTGTATTCTCGACTTGCTACCATAGAAGTACTAGTTGGAGACGTAAAAGCAAATTCTCCACCTTTATTACTCAAAATAGATTCCGCATAGTACCCACTAAGGCTGCTATCTTCATTTACATATAAAAATGAAGATTGCTGAACTTGTGGTCTGGCAATGCGATCCTTTGCTCCATAACCAAATATGGCAGCAGAAGTTATAATAGCAAGAAGCGGAATAATTCCCCAAGCGTATTCTCTTTTATCTTTTCTTTTCAATATAAAGTACAGTAAAGGTCCCACTAAAAGCATATAAACAATTACAATTCCTATCATCAAAGGAGTTGAGACTTTAAAAGAAGCAAAAAGTGAATTCGTATTACCAATTTCATGTACTAATTGATCCTTCACGTTATATCCATACATATAGTTAGTAGCCTGCGTTTTTAAAGGGTTCAGAATTTTTTTCATTAACTCTGGATACGCTTCGTCTTTTGCTAGAGGCGCATCACCTAAAGAAAAGCTTGTTTGTATAATTGCACCTTTGCCCAACTTTTTTTGACCAGCAAGTAATGTACCATCTAAATTGATCAAAGGCTGTGCACCTTCAGTTAGAGTTGCTTCATAAACTGTTAAATCATTTGTTAATAACTTTTCTCCAGTAATAGAGCTAACAGTTTCAGGTGAAAGACTTTTTGTGGTCGATTGCAAATTGAACGGTAAGTGTTCTGCTAATAATCCAAGTTCTGCGGACGTATTATCGGAGGCCCCAGCAAGGATATATCCCCCTGAACTAACATAATCAACTAAAGCCTGTTGCTGACTATTAGATAGGTCAGCTAAAACATATTCATCTATGAATATGTAATCTGCCATTTGCCATGCTATACCTTCAGTAGGATAGCTGAAATCACTTAGTTGACTCAAATGGATTACCTGACTATTCGATTGCTTTAAACCATTTAAAACAGTTAAACGGTCGGCACTGTTAGTCATTGTCAAATAAAAGGTCGAGGATGGGTCCATAAAATTTGCCTTTAAATTCTTGGAGCCTTTATATTCAATGGATTTTCCTTTTTTCCAGCCGCCTTCATAAAAATGTACAAGCTGAATATTGGAGTTAGAGTATAAATAATCGTCACTTAACCCCGAAGAGGCAATTTGAACTGTCTTTGTTTCGTTAGCACCAATTTCAAATGGAATTGCCTGCCCATTCCCTAAACTATAGGATTCGAACATATCAAGCACGATATCCCCTGAAAAAGCATCACCTGAATTTTCTACAGTGATGGTTATAGGAAGGCCCTCTCCATACTTTGCCTTTCCGTCAAAACCTAGAGTAGTCTTGACCTTTAAGCTTGGAGCTGCTAAGGCATCTAATGGTTGTATACAAAAAATGATAAAAAGTGCTACGATCGCCCAAGCAAACTTACGTATCTGCATATTATTTCCCTCCTATTATGTATATCTTTTAGTACGTTTCTCACCCAAAAAAGTTCCTTTAGTGGAATTTCTTCGCATGCTCATTCACAATTTTTACAAATGCCTCAACTTGTGGAAGTTCGAATGAGCTGTCATACCCTATTAACCAAGTATCCCTTGTAAGTTCAAACTCTTCTTCATTATTAGTTAACGGAATCTTGTTTACATCCTCATGACCTGTCAGTGTGATGGAAGGCAAAATAGCATACCCAATACCATTTAAAGCCATCTGCTTACATGTTTCAATTTGATCTACAATAATTTGACGCTTCGGATTAACAGAAAAGTGTTTTTGCCACCATTGCTGAATTTCTTGATAATAATTCGAATCACTTTTAAATTGGATAAAAGGCTTTTCCGTTGTTAAAACTTCATCAATGTTTGTCATTTCTTTATCCACTAAATAAAGAGTATCTCTAAATAAATGTATTTTGCTCCCTTTCCAATCTGTTTGTCCACGTACAATACCTATTTGGGCTTCTCCATCGTAAATAGCCTTCACTATTTCTGAACTCCAACCGGTTAACAAAGAAACCTTAGCCTCTGGATACGTTTGGACAAAATCCTTTAATACCTTTGGGAGCCAATTTTGACCTACTATAGAGGCACATGCAATTTTTAATGTTCCATGCACCTTAGAGCTTAAAGATTGAATGGTCTCAAAAAGTTCTTCTCTTTGCTGGAGTATACTGTTAGCAAATTCAATAACAAGTTCTCCCTCAGGAGTTGCTGTTAAACCCTTTTGAGATCTTAAAAATAATTTTGTTTGCCATTCCTTTTCAATTGTTTGCAGACGTAAGGATAAGGCTGGTTGAGAAAGAAAAAGTCGCTCTGCGGCCTTACGCATATTTTGTTCTTCAGCTAATGTTTTGATAATAAGATAATCTGAATTCATTTATTGCCCCTCTTTCTTTAAGTTTGGTTACTATTTCAAATGGTTGATGTTCCACACGAGAATTTACAAGCATGTATTTATACTTACTGCAGGACTTATCTCTCTCATTCATCTCGTCATAGTTATTCCATGTTACTCCTTACAATTGAGATTACTTTATCGCTATAGTACTTAGTCATCTTAATTGTATACTTTATTTCTTTTATTAAGTAATCTAATTTAATTCTAAAGTCATAACAATCATACGGAAAGAGAAATAGGAAAATTTTTTTACATATCAAACATGAGTATTTTCTTCTTTTAATCGTAGCTACAGGCTAGGCCTTAAGAAATTTAAAGGAAATCTATATACCCCATTTATTTTGCCCATAAAATAAGACACTTACTGTTAACCCACACAGTAAGTGTCTTAATATTACGCTAGCTATTTATATTAAATCATTCTTGAGGTTCCTGGGATTGGTATAAATACTTTTTCATCTGCTTTAAAATAACTCTTCTCGTTAAAATACCGATAAAAGTACCCTCATCATCTACAACACATACATATGGGTTATTGACTAAGAGGTCTAAACCTTTTTGAAATTTTTCATTCACGTGAATAGAAGCAATATCCTTTTTCATAATTTGATCAACCTTTAAATCAGGTAATCGTTCATATTCAATATGCTCAAGGCCAAGTATTTCATCTGTAATTTGTTGAGTACTAACAAGTCCTTGCAGACGATACTTTACGTCTAGGACTGGGATTGAAGAATAACCTGTCTTTGTTAACACAAGCAATGCATGTTCTGCATTATTTCCTAATTGCACATGAGCAACCTTATCCGCTGAAATAATGTAATCCTTAATAGGAATTTGCAAAAAGTCCTTACTACTTACAAATATCATTGAATCCTACTCCTTTGTCTGTTTTCCTAATTGGAAAACACAACCTATAAAACTATGATAGCATATGAAAGGAATAAAAAACTATGAAATCGCTTACAATATCTCATTATTTTTAAATTCAAATGAGGACATCGCTCATTAAACATCTCTAAAGAATTTTCGATATAAGAGGAATTAGGTGCAACACTTCATATTGGTTCATTGGTTCCCGCAACACTTGCTGACTTTGGCGCAACACTTTATTACTCCATAAAAAAAGCAAGTATGTGACTACCATCCATTCACATACCCGCTATTATTTTTTATGGAATTCACCATTTCAGATGAAGTTAACATTTATTTTAAAATGGAAATTGATTTAACCATTGTCCACCGTCTAGCGTTACTATTTCTCCATTCATATAAGCAGCTTTGTCTGACATGATGAATGTTGCAAGATCACCTATTTCTTCTGGTTTACCTAAACGCTTTAGAGGAACCGCTTGAATTGTTCTTTTAGCAGCTTCTTCTGATTCCCAAAGCTTCCCCGCTCCACCCGTACGTTCAATTGGACCTGGGGCAATTCCATTAACTCGAATACCATATTTACTTCCCCACTCCACAGCTAGTGTTCTAGTTAAGGACATCACTCCTGCTTTAGCTGCAGCAGAATGAGCTACTCCAGCCCCTGCTCCCCAAGCATAGGTTGCAAGCATATTAATAATAGAACCCTTCGTTCCTTTATTTATCCAATAGTTACCTACAGCATTTGAACAATAGAAAGTACCGTTTAGGACAATATCGATTACGGTCTTCCAACCATTTGGAGAAAGCTTGGAGGTCTCGACAATAAAGTTGCCTGCCGCGTTATTAACTAGGCCATCTATGCTACCAAATGCCTTATCCGTAAACTCAACCATTGCTGCAACATGCTCAGGGTCTCGTACATCCATTTGAAATACTTCCACTTGTTCCCCATTCTGTGCAATCTCTAATTTTGCATTATCTAGCTTTTCCTTGTCCCTACCAGTAATGACGACATTTGCCCCTTCGGCTACGAAAGCCATTGCCATATATTTCCCCATCCCATTAGAACCACCAGTGACAATAATCGTTTTCCCCTTTAATAACATTGGAAACACACCCCTTTTAAAATTGAATGAACATTCACTCAATATTTTATCATACCCTTCTAAGAAAAGCACTATGGCTTGTTAGAGTCTATATTAATAAAAAAAGACCCATAGAAAAGTGCTTTTTGCTCTCTCCTGGGTCTACAATTATTATTGATAATTCATATATGATTTGTTAATATCCTCTATCGGGATAGGTCGACTAAAAAAGAAGCCTTGAGCTTTTTGACAGTTCGCTGCTTTTAAGATTTCCACCTGGGTATTTTTTTCTACTCCTTCAGCGATTACTTCCATGCCTAAGCTATGAGCTAAACGAATAATCGTCGTTGCAATAGCAGCGCTTTTTTCGTCAGTTTCCATGTCTTTTATAAAGGACTGATCAATCTTAATAATGTCGATTGGATACTTTCTTAAATAACTCAGTGAGGAATAACCGGTTCCAAAATCATCAATTGATATAACGACTCCAATATCTTTCAATTCTTTTAGAATAGTGAAAGTGTTCTGCAAGTCGGTCATCGCACTTTCTGTAATTTCTACCTCTAAAGAAGAGGCAAGTATATTGAATTTCTTAATTTTATCTCTAATCTTGAAAGCAAAATTATCTTGTTTAAATTGTTGAGGTGAAATGTTGACTGCCACTCTCGCCATTCGGAAGCCCTTATCTTGCCATTGCTTTAACTGTCTACAAACCTCATCTAAAACCCAATCTCCCAGCTTGAAAATAATTTCCGACTTTTCTGCCAGAGGGATAAATTGCATAGGAGAGACATATCCAAACTTTCGATTATTCCAACGTAGCAAAGCCTCGAATGAATTTATCTCCCCAGTCAATAGATTGACCTGTGGCTGATAATGTATAGACAACTCGTCTTTTTCAATTGCTCTTCTTAAGTGTGATTCCATTAATGCTGCATTTGGAAAAGATAAATTCATCTGTTCCTGAAAATATCGATAATGAGCTCTGCCTCTATCTTTTGCCACATATAAAGCCTGATCAGCCTTTAACAATAACTCATCTCTTTTTTCTCCATCATAAGGGAACATCGATATTCCTATAGAGGCTGTACCAAAATACTCTTGATGATCTAAATAAATCGGTTTGGCTAGTTCCGTTAATATATTTTCCGCAAAAGCACTAGTAGCTTCCTTTGTTTTCCCCTTTAATAAAAAAACAAATTCATCTCCACTTTGCCTATATAAATTACTCGCCTTATCAATATATAAACTTAAACGATCTGCAATTTTTTTCAGTAACTCATCACCATATGTATAACCCAATGATTCATTTATTAATTTAAATCGATCAAGGTCAATTCGTATAATAGATATTTCACTATTTGTTTTTTGAGCGTCTTTAATATTTTCATGTAAGTGTTCTTTTAATGCTCTTCTATTCCATAAGCCAGTCAAATGATCGTGGTAAACAAGATAGAATAATTGCTCCTGCTCCTCGGTATCACTGATTGTATTTCGCAGAACTATATGAAGTCCACTTACAGTTCCACCAATTACTATAGGAATTGCTTTTAAATCTGTACTTATAAAATGGCCTTTTTCATGTTGTATCAAGCAATTCTGCATTTCGGTAGCTTTGCCTGTCTTTACATGGCTCATAATATTGCGGAAGTTCCACAGAGATTCTTCTCCTACAAATTTTTCAAATGGTATATTTAATAACTCATTCGACTTATATCCATAAACTGTGTTTATTATTTTGTTTGCGTATTGAATTTTACCTTCTTTGTCAATAACCAATATGGTGTCTAGATTGTGTTCTATTAACGAATGGTATTTTTCTTGAACCTCTAATAAGGGATCAAAATGGGGTTTTACCGTTTGATCAACCATCATCAAACCATATATCCCTCTTGTTTTTTCTCCCATTGGAGCTATTGTAATATCAAACGTATAAACTTGGTCGTTTAATAAAATGTCAAAGTTATGGTAGACTTTCTGCTTCGCCTCTTCTAAAAAAAGTGGTTCTAATTGAATCCATAATTCTTGAGTGAAATTATTTAAATTTATCGCACTTATTAAAAATTTGTTAGCACTTTTATTTGTATAAATAATTACATGAGAACCATCTTCCTTTTTTTGCAATAGGCAAGTTATCAGGTTGGGTTGTTCATGAATCATATCTGCTAAGTAATCATCCATCTTAAGCTGTTCGTAATTGTTCATGTTAGCCTCCAGTAGCCTCGTATAAGACATATTGCAAAAATCAACACACTGTACTCTCTTTTGTATCGTCAAATAATGGTAATTTTTAATAAAAATACTATTAAATATTTTTATATAATATTTTTTTGATTTGTGTACACAATTAGGTCATTAGTTGGTATGATAGTATGTATAGAAAGAGTAAAAGAAAGGAGTGTACTTATTATGACTACTGAATCAGACAAGCAGTTAGCGACTGCGATATATACAGTTAATAGGCATGCAAAAACTGCTATAGACAACAAGCCCCTTTATGAGCTGAAAAAATTAGCTATTCAAAAAATGATCACAGAAAAAAAAGCTAGTAAAATTGGTCTTCATTTTGTGCGTAATCCTAGAAATAGCCAACAGCAATCCTCCGTTTTAGTTCAGTGTGCTGACTATTATTTCCACCTTCTTCCGGTTAAAGAAGATTTTAAAACTTTACCACATCTCGGTCATTTAGATGATACTTATAGAAACCCTATCAGGAAAATGAGTATAAGAATGGCTAAACAATTATTAACCGATTATATAGGACCTCCCAAAGCTACTAAAAGCAAGTCCACTAATCACTCTACATCTTGTACTGCGAAGTTTGCTCGTGTTTCCAATAGACGCCCAAGTAAGATGAAATCTTACCTAGATCGATAAAATTTCGTAGAAGCAAACACTTTTATAAGTCAAAAAAGTGTATTTCTTCTTCCTTATAATGTTCTAGTTACCTAACCCTATTTTAACGCTGAGTAGTGTATATTCGATATAATATTATGGAGAGGGATTCTTATAGCATTAGCTATGAGAATCCCTCTTTTAATTCCTATATATTTG
Organism: Psychrobacillus sp. FSL W7-1493; assembly: GCF_038004905.1. Classification (NCBI taxonomy): domain Bacteria; kingdom Bacillati; phylum Bacillota; class Bacilli; order Caryophanales; family Bacillaceae; genus Psychrobacillus; species Psychrobacillus sp. FSL W7-1493. The sequence continues at coordinate 2,820,570 of NZ_JBBOSB010000001.1, forward strand.
TTACAGTATATATTTATCAATTTTTAAAACTAGTTCAGTAATTTCTGGTTTACTTACTTGATCTTCTGCTCCTACTAAATCACCTTTGTGTCTAAGGTCGTCTGTAATCAGACTTGAAAAAATGACTACTGGCAGTTTGGCTAAATTACTATTGGTTTTAATAGATTTTGTCAAAGCATGCCCATCCATCTGTGGCATCTCAATATCGGTTACGATCATTTGAACATGTTCCGATACATCTGGAGAGACTTTCTCTAATTGCTCCAGGTATGCTAAAGTATCCTTCCCATTCTCAAAGAACTCTAGGTTCACATAACCTGCCTCATGCATAGTATCATGCAATAATTTCCTTAATAGAGGTGAATCTTCTGCAATTACAATTTTTTTGTTAGATCTTTCTCTTGGCCCTAACTTCTTCACCGAATCTATACTCATTCCTGATTCAGGATTTATATCCACAATAATTCTTTCAAAGTCTAATAATAAGAGCATGTCTTCGCCTCTTTTAATAACTCCTATTACGTGGGAAGATCCTCCTTGATATAGGGAACCAGGCTTTTCTATTTGATCCCATGATATACGATGTATTTGAGTTACATTGTCTACGTGAAATACAGCCTTTTGTTTATTAAATTCCGCAACAACATATTTTTGTTGCTCACTTGTTGATTGCATTGGCAAACCTAAAACTTTACTCATATTTATCACAGGTAGAACATCACCTCGTAATTGAATAATGCCTTCCACATGCGGATGTGAAAGAGGGATAAAAGTAACCGGGATAGGTTGAATAATTTCCTTTACTTTTATCACATTAATGCCAAAACTATTTGTACCTACTTGAAACTCTACGATTTCCAACTCATTGGTTCCGCTTTCTAGTAATATTCCTTTGTGGTCATTCACAAAAAATCTTCCTTTCCACGCTCACGATTATACCAATTGTATCATACAGAGGTAAAATATTACTATATCATTCGTATAATTTTATTAGTGCTTGAGTACCTTTATCCTCATATCCGTCATTTATTAATTGGTCATATAATGACTTCGCTAACTCTAACCCAGGTAATGTCAAATTCATTCTTTCTGATTCTTCCAAAGCAATTTTCATATCTTTAACAAAATGCTTGATAAAGAATCCCGGCTCTAAATCACCTTTAATCATCCGCGGTGCTAAATTGCTTAATGACCAAGAACCAGCTGCACCAGTAGAAATTGCTCTTAATACTTGCTCTAACTCCAACCCAGCTTTCTTTCCGTATGTAAGTGCCTCACAGACTCCTATCATATTAGATGCAATTGTTATTTGGTTACACATTTTAGTATGTTGTCCAGCGCCCGCAGTTCCCTCATGGAGAATGGTCTCACCAAATAGCTTCAGTACTGGTAAAGAACTATCAAAGGTCTCCCTCTCTCCACCACACATAATGGATAGCTTTCCTAATTGAGCACCTATATCTCCACCCGACACTGGAGCATCTAGGGATTGCATCTCTAGCTCCTTAGCACGATCGTTAATTTTTTTTGCTAAAGTAGGTGTAGATGTTGTTAAATCGATGACAGTTAATCCTTTGTTTTCTATTGAGAAAATTCCTTCTTCTCCAAAATAAACTTCTTCTACATCGTGTGGATAGCCAACCATGGTAAAGAGGTATTGTACACTGCTAGCAGCTTCACTAGGCTTTGAGACCCATCTTGCACCTAAAGTAAGTAACTCATCTGCTTTCTCCTTAGTTCTTGTGTATACACTAACCTCATGACCTGCTTTCAGTAAATGCTTAACTATACTTTTACCCATTACACCTGTGCCAATAAAACCTATTTTTAGTTGCTCCGACATAAATAACTCCTCCAATATAATTGTATTAAATACAGTTTATCAGAAAAATAAAACAAGTTTATTTAAAATTTCACTTTAATGATTAATCCATTTCATAATTTCGGTTTTTATGTAAGACAGGGACGATTGAAAAGAGAAAAATATTATATCTCTTTTCAGAAATGAAGTAGGTCCCTTTCCATCGGGCGAACGATAAACTATCATCACCTGTTTTGTCTCTTCACTGTCCCATGCATCCTACTGGATCAGCAAACTGCCCCTACATCCATAATTAAAAGATGTAAATATTTATATCAGGAAAGTGCACTTTATTTCAATAAAGAATACGCAAATGATAAATTTAGACAAAAAAAGAGGACCATCCAATGGATGATCCTTAAAAAGGGGGAAATGAGAATGTTGCTGTGTTCTTTATTAATATGCCCTGCTCACATTTATTTAAACCTCTTTTTTAAAAAAAATTATTTTTTTTATTTTATCCAGTTCTTCTATAAAAATATCGGCCTGTTCTTCTCCTACCATGTGACCACCATATCTTACTTCTTCATATGTAGAAAAGAATTCACCTTTTACCTCCCATGACATTCTTTTAAACCATTCCCTAACAGTTTCACTCATTTCTCTCTTGTACCCTAATGATATTGCCTCTTTTTCAAATTCTAAGTACAGCTCTCTCAGGAATGAAGCTTCAACTTTATAAATGGTACTTTGCTTTAATAATTCTTCCTCCTCAATTGCCAAATTATCATTTTTATAAATAAAATTATTCCCTTCTTGTTGCACAGGAAATTCTATTTTCTTTTTGATTATATAAATAACGATTAAAAGTATTACTATACCTAACGCCCCAAATAGAATCCACTCTATTGGAAATGAAGAAGTAATTGCTTCAGATTTATCTTCAAGTAAACCATCCATTAAGTCGTCATTTGCTAAAATATCATGTTCTTTTTCCTCTGCAGGTTCGCCGAATAAATTACTCAAATATTCTTCAAGTAAAATGAACAAAGGTGTCAAAGGCAACATCACAATAGTAAACAACCCCTGGAGGATCACATTTAAAAGTTGTCTCATTGGGCTAAAAATTAAATAGGTTAAGAAAGTTAGAAGAAAGATAACTGACAAACCAACTAAATAGTATAGTGCAAATCGGTTTAACGATTCTTTTGTATGACTGTAACTTTTTCTCCAAACACTAAATAACCTTAACCCTACAAAGAAAATAACTCCTCCTATAAATACACTATATAAAGAGACTTTATAATTTTCGATCATAAGCATAAAACAAGCTAAGTGGACAGAGAAAAATACCATTAAAGACAGTAAGGCAAAAGGATTATCACTGTCCTCGTCCAACTGAATGACATTATATCTATAATGTAAGCAACACACAGATATTAGAACCCCTATACAATATAGCCAAAAGGGACCTCCAAATAAAAAGAGGAAAAATAATGACACCGTAGGAATAATAAATGCGATGATTAAACTAGGCCCAAACTTGGAAAAAGTATACTGGGCAATCATCCCGATTAAAATTTGGATACCAATCCATAGAATCGGCAAACTCACCAAAGTCTCATTTAACAATAAAACAAAGAACAAGCTAACAATCCACATATCCTTCAGGTACTTTTCATAGGACAATTTTTGTACAGGGAAAGTTTGAGTGGAGTTATTTAACATAATCTCCCTCCTCTTGCTCAGTCAGATATGTTACAATCGCTTTCTGCTCCCATAGGGTTAATATGGAATGATACTTCTCTATATTATGAGAAAAAACTCGAACAGACACCGGCATTTCCTCATGACTATCAATATATTTAATAATATTTTCAAATGGTATAGTGATATTGCTAACCGATAAAATAGAAAGTAACTCTAAAGCATTTAGTCTATGTACATCACCAGAGCCTAAAGGAACAAATACGAATGGTCTCTTTCCTGATGCTCGAATATTTAAGCCAAATCCAAAGGGAACATTTGCCTTATAACAAGCTTCCACATTAGATGCAAGCCACTCTATCTTATCCTCAAAATCATGAACCATCCTATACCCATCTGCAAGATTAACTAAAAATAATACCGATACATTAGTAACTTTTGTAAAAATTTTGGTTTGTAGCTGGTGTGTCCTTGCACTTGCTTTCCAATGAATATGATTAAACTGATCACCTTGTTCATATTCTCTAGTACCAACAGGGAAGAATGGGTCAACAAACAAAGAAGAATTTAACTCCAGCTCTCCAGGCTTAAGTCGAGTAGGAAGAAATTCTTCTTTAATTGGATAGATAGTTGGATAAACGATCGCATCCAACAATATGTATGGTTGGTAATTCAATATAATAGAACCTTCCGTTAAAGGATGAGGGATATTAATATCTATGCCTCTAAACCTCGAAAGACCTCTTCGACTACCAACTATAGGTACTTGTATCGTAACTGTTTTATTGTATCCAATAGAAAAAGGAACATTCACCTCAAAAAATCCTGAAGATGAAATATTATTGACTCTAACTGGAGCAACTGAATCGTGGAATGCTAATGTAATGGTGCCATTCCAAATCGGCATACCTTTATTTTTAAAAGTCAGCTCAAAATGTGAGGTAGTCCCTTTCATTAATCTAACTCTTTTTTTCTCGTTTACAAAAGTAAGTCCACTACCAACTTTTTGAAAGTAAAGCAGTTGAATCAACACGAAACATAACAAAAAGATAATAATAACGAAAAGTACATGCTGGTCAAAGATAAAAAGAAATCCCGCACTGATCAGCAATATATCCCTATATATTTTTATATACTTATAGTTTACATCGTTACGTTTCCACGTCATTATATATTGGCCTCTACAGGTGCTTCAATTTCTTTAATCAATTCTGTCATAATGCTAGATATTTCATGGATTAGCATTCCTTGCGAGGACAATCTTAGGCGATGCAAACAAACAGGGTCTATGATGTTCTTTACGTCGTCAGGTGTCACATACTCCCTACCATTAATGAAGGCGTGGGCTTTAGAAGCCTGTAGCATAGCTAAAGAAGCTCGACTACTTAACCCTAGTTCTATGTACGGGTGTTTTCTCGTCCCTTGTACAATTTGTATGATGTAAGTAAAAATGTCTTCATGAACTTGAATATTGTTTACTTGCTTAGTCCATTCTTCAATTTTATCAAGAGACACAACTTGCTTTGTTTTAACTTTTCCAGGAGCTTGACCAAAATGTTTTAAAATGTAATTCTCTTCCTTCATGGTTGGATAACCAATATTAAGCTTAAATAGAAAGCGGTCTAGCTGAGCAGCAGGTAACTGGAAGGTACCTTGCTGTGATTCTATTGGGTTTTGTGTAGCAATCACCATAAAAGGATAAGGTAGCTTAATAGTTTCACCATCTATTGACACTTGTTTCTCTTCCATCGCCTCTAAAAGACTGGACTGAGTTCTTGGAGTGGCACGATTAATTTCATCTGCAAGCAAAATATTACTCATAACTGGACCTATCCGCAGAATAAATTCCTGCTTCTGAGGATGAAAGTAACTAATTCCTGTTACATCTGAAGGAAGAACATCGGGAGTAAATTGTATTCGTTTAAACTCTCCTTGAATAGCTTCTGCAAAAGATTTAGCCATCATTGTTTTTCCTGATCCCGGTACACTTTCTAATAGCACATGGCCTTGAACTAACAAACCCATTAACATAAAATCGATTTCTTTTTCTCTACCTATAATGGATTGGTTCAATTCTTTTTTTAGTTTGATTAAAGCTGAATCCATTCATATCTTCTCCAATTTATTAGTCGATTTGTTTAGATGTGCTTAGCTGTTTAACTTGGGAATGAAACTCGTTAAGTAAATGATCTAGCTCTTCGCTTAATCGAATAGTTTCCCTATTAGTTACACCATTTTCTATCGCAGATTGAATCATCTTTTCTCTTGTATATTCTAGCCTTTTTAGAATAGATTCCATCATTAGAAAACTCTCCTTTTGAAAATTGTATATTTCCCACTACTATCTATACATAAACCACTTATACTAATCAGAATATACCGACAATTTAGTGTAAAGTAATGTACTTCAGCACATTAACTTCTTGGATGCGTTAGATAAGTATATATTATATCTCCACCTTGCATCGCATTACCACTAAAGTGTTTAAAATCTTCTCTTTTTACAAGTACTTCTCTAAATGCTAAAAACTCTTCCTTAGAGACGTGAATTTGATCTACCATCCCACTTTTTAGCGCATTAAGTTGTTCATCTATCGATTGCATATTTTTAAATCTCCTTATATTTTAAATATGGTGTTTACTATTCCTTCGAAAAACAACAATCATAGAATGCCTCCTAAACTGAATTACTCATGTATTATTGAAAAGTAGTATTTTAATATCAGTCAAAATGTATAGTTTTAAAACTTTTGATAAAAATACTTTACGTACATCTTTTTTTAGGGCAAACTGTATTATATTATGTTCTTAAGGGGATGGGACAATCTATGAAAATCGCTGAAGTCGGTAACATTATTGAGTTTAAAAATGGTCTTCAAGGTATAGTAGAAAAAGTTAACGAGAATTCTGTCATAGTTGATTTAACTTATATGGAAAACTTTAACGAGCTTGAACTAGAAGAAAAAACGGTAATCAACCATAAGCGTTATAAGATATTATATAGCAATGAAGATTAAACGTCATGCCGTTCCTCTCCATGAGATGAACGGTTTTATTTCTAAGTAACAGGCAATTCTTTTTCCTAGACCGTCATAAAACTCTATACTTCTCTTTTTTTGTGACTATGGTAAGGATGTGCATATATGAATAATCGAAAACTTTTTATAGGTCTAGTAATATCACTAGTATTAGCTTTTGTTTTTACTTGGGTTACGTTTAATAATGAAAACGTATTCTGGTATTTCTATTCGTTTACAACACTTTTTTTAACGGCTTCTTCTTTTTATTTTTCAAAATTAGAAGACCAGCTGAAAACGTTTAACTATTTATTTTGGGGTATAGTATATGGTATAGGAACTTACTTCTTGTGCTTTTTAGGTTTTCAGCTACTGGAGCTATTACCGTCTAAAGCGACGAAAGAAGTTTCACGTTTCTTTGGTGTATTTGCACCTTCTGCTATATGGCATTACATTTTATTGTTCTTCATCATTATTCCTGGAGAAGAATTTTTCTGGCGTGGCTTCATCCAAAATGCAGTGAAGAATTGGTTCTCTCCTACTCTCGCTATACTAACTAGTTCCATTTTATATGGAGCATCCTTTATAGTGAGTGGTTTCTACATTGGTGTTTTTTTTGCTATTATTGTAGGAATCATTTTTGGATGGCTTTACGAAAAGAAAAAAAGTATGCCGCTTAATATTGTAGCCCATATTATATTTCTTTTAATGCTATTCCTGGTGCTACCACTAATATGAAAGTTATGTAAACCATAACAATACTAGAAAGGGAGCTGAATAAATGAAAAAAGTAATTTCAATACTATCTGTCCTACTGTTAACACTTTTGATTGCTGCTTGTGGTTCTTCAGAGAAAGAGACATCTAACGATGATCAAGTAACAGATTCTACAAACAGCAGTGAAGCTAACGGTTCAGAGGAAAAAGAAAATAGTTCTGAAGCAACTGGAACTTCTGTAGATAGTGATAATCAGGAATACTCCATATCCGTACTAGATGGCTATGAATTAACCGCAGAAGAACCAAATAAAGACCTGCTATTCAATAAAGAAAATGAAGAGCAATCTATGCGTATAGAAGTCTATAATGCCTCTGAGGTTAATATGGCAGATGTAACCAATGAGCTAGTAGAGACGGTAAAAGCATCTAATTCAGAAGGCAACGTAACAGAAATCACTGATAAATCAATTGTCCCTTCTGGGAAACAAATAGAAGATGTTAAGTCGTACAAAGCAGAAATTCCAGATGGCAATAATGTTTATGGCTACACATTCCTACAAGATGGCTTAGGAGTAAAATTAACGGTTTTTGATACAGCAGAATCGCCTGCTATTGAAGATTTCATAAAAATGGCAAATACTATTAAAATCAATTAAAATAAAAACTTCGGGCCGTACTATGGCTCGAAGTTCTTAAGATAATTTTTTAATGGACAGACCAAGCTTCTTTATTAATTCTATAGCATCTTTTTTTTCATCTTCTGTCAAGCTACTCATTAATTGTACTAACTGCTGCTCATGACGTGGAAATAATTCTTTCATGAACTCTGAACCTTCTTCTGTAATTTCCGCATAGGTAACTCTTCGATCTGTATCGCTGGAAACCCGCTTTATAAAGCCACGCCCCTCAAGCTTATCTACTACATAAGTTATAGACCCACTAGCGAGTAATATCTTATTTCCTATTTGTTGCAAGGGTTGCTTTCCTTTATGGAACAAAAGCTCTAATACCGCAAATTCAGTTGGATTTAACCCATTTTGTTGAAAGAAATGATTTGTACATTCATGTATTACTTTATGAGCACGGGAAAGTACTATAAATAATTTCAAAGCACTACTCGATAAGTCATTGGTCATTGTCGTCATCCTCACCTATATTAAATTACATTAACAATCATTATATAGGTCAGACTAATAGATTGTCAAAATAGCTTAGGAAGCTATTTGTAAGGGAAGTAGAAAATTAAAGATCGTTCCGTTTCCTACCATACTCTCAACCTCTATTTTACCGCCATGAGCCTCCATAACTTCATAGGCATGAGATAATCCAAGCCCAGTCCCTGTCGATTTAGTCGTGAAGAATGGCTTGAAAATATTAGCTAACTCTTCTTCTCCAATTCCATTCCCCTCATCTTTTACTTTAATACTTATAAATCCATCACAAGACAAAGATAATCTAATATCTATTTTACCACTTTTTACCATAGATTCAATAGCATTTTTTATGACATTTATAAAAACCTGTTTTAAAAGGTTTCTATTTCCCAATACTCTAATGTTCGGATATAATTCATTAGTAATATTGATTTCAATTGCTTTCATTAGAGATTGAGGAGTCATGAAACTAGCTACCTCTGTTATGAGCTGGTCAATTTCGAAGTAGGTGTACTCTTTGTTGCTCGGCTTTGAAACTTGAAGAAATTCTGTCAATATTTCTTCCATTCTTTGTATCTCATGATCAATAACATCCAAGTATCTTTTTCCGTCTTCATTAGCAGTTTTCAGTAACAACTGTGTGAATCCCTTTAAAGATGTCATGGGATTACGTATTTCATGAGCGATACTTGCCGCAAGTTGTCCTAGAGTACTTAACGATTCGTTATGATTGAGGCGCTTCTTCATAAACATCTTTTCTGATTCATCATGTATTTCCATGAGAAATAAATTCGATTCACTCTGTTTAGATACAATCAAATGTAGATACCTATTGTCACCCATATATGTTTGAAATTCACTAAAAAATTCTGCTTGTCCTTTTGAAGCTAAATTCTGTAGAAATGTCTTCCTAGAAGCTCCTGTGAGGGAGAACATATTTAAAAGTGTATTAGAGTTCATTTTAAGCAATTTTTCTCGTTCTATCTCTAAGACTTTTTCTATATATGGATTAGCGTCTAATACTTCTCCTTCATCGCTTATAAATATTAATCCACTAGAAAAGAGTTGGAAAACCTGTTCAAACCTTTGTTTGTACTCGTATTCTGCTAACATTTTGCACCCAACCTCTCATAAGAATCTGAGAATAAACAATTCAAATTTTTAAATTATTGATTAATTCTGATTATTCCACACTTTTATAATTCTGGATATGGTTATTTTTGACCATATTGTCGACATGAATATTCACTGTTACAATAGTTATGCAAAACTAAAGGAGTTAAGAAAATGAATATAATATTAACCACATTAAATGCAAAGTTTATCCATACGAATTTGGCATTACGTTGTTTAAAGGCTGCAGCAGCACCTGACTATTCCCCCCTTATTGTTGAATATACTATAAAAGATCCAACTTTTAATATAGTAGCTGATTTGTACCAAAAAAAACCGAATGTAGTTGGCTTTAGCTGTTACATTTGGAACATTGAAGAAACCATTAAAGTAGTCAAGATGTTAAAAACAGTAGATCCTTCCATAACTATTATTTTAGGCGGTCCCGAAGTTTCCTATGACACGAATGTTTGGCTCCGTAAAGTGCCAGAAATTGACTATATCGTAGTTGGAGAAGGCGAACAGACTTTCAAGGAAACCTTAGACTTCCTTTCCAAAAAGAAAGAGCTAAAAGAAGTACCTGGACTAGCATATGTACAAAACGACAAATTTATTCTAAATCCGCTACCTCCAAAATTAGATTTACGTGAATCTCCTTCTCCGTATCGTTTCGAAGAAGATTTACCCAATCTTTCTAAACGTATTGTTTACGTTGAGACTAGTAGAGGGTGTCCTTTTTCTTGTCAATTCTGCCTCTCTTCTATTGAAGTTGGTGTTCGATATTTCAATCGTGAAAAAGTTAAAGAGGATATCCGATATTTAATGCAAAATGGTGCAAAAACTATAAAATTCGTCGATCGTACCTTCAATATTAGTAGAAGTTATGCTATGGAAATGTTTCAATTTCTAATCGATGAACATTTACCGGGAGTTGTTTTTCAATTTGAAATAACAGCTGATATTATGCGACCAGAAGTTATTCAATTTTTAAATGAAAATGCTCCAGCTGGTCTTTTCCGTTTCGAAATTGGTGTTCAATCTACCAACGATTTGACTAATGAGTTAGTTAAACGCAGACAGAACTTTGAAAAGTTGAAAAGGACAGTTACTATGGTTAAAAGCGGTGGAAAAATCGATCAGCATTTAGATTTAATCGCTGGGCTACCAGAAGAGGATTATCATTCCTTCCGAAATACTTTCAATGAAGTTTTCGAAATGCGTCCCGAAGAATTACAACTAGGGTTTTTGAAGCTTTTAAGAGGTACAGGATTGAGAGTTGAAGCGGAAAAGTATGGTTATGTGTATGTAGACCAAGCGCCATATGAAATTTTCTCTAATAATGTATTAAGCTTTCATGATATTTTACGTATTAAGCAAGTGGAAGACGTTCTTGAAAAGTATTGGAATGCACATAGAATGGACCAAACGTTAGAATTTCTATTTGAGCATGTATTTGAAACACCTTTCGACTTTTTCCAACAATTCGGTACCTATTGGGAAGAAAGAAATTGGTCTAGAATTGGTCATCAGCTAGAGGACCTATATACTCGTCTTTTTGCTTTCCTAGAACAATTAGAAAATATTCCTTTAGCAACTATTAAATCTGTTATGAAACTAGATTATTTATCAAAACAAAAATTCCAACCACGGAAGCCTTGGTGGAATAATGATTTAAACAAAGAAACTCAGTCTGCGATCTATAAGCTACTAATAGAGGATCCCTCGATTGGTGGAGTAGACTTTTCACACTTAAATTTGTCAGAACGAGAATTGTACAAGCAGACATTTATCACACCGATTACTGTTAATGTGGATTTGTTTAAGCAAGGAATCATCAAAGAAGATAATGGGTTCTTACTGACTGCATTCCAAAACGGAGAAGCTCCACAATTCTTCTTTTTGCAAACAAAAGAAAATATAACAGTAACGAATTAATAATCACCAAATTTCATCCCAGAAATTAGTAGAAGGCTGATTTACCCGCTTTAAAATTTCAAAAGCCCCAGAAATTTTACCATTCGGTAAATTCTGGGGCTTCTGTTGTTTCCTCATAGCTTTTGTTTCCACTTTGTTTCACAAGAGGGTTATTGATTGGTTATCTCTTTCCACAAGCTTAGTCACTGTGTTCTGTAAGAATAACTAGCGGTTATTCAAAAGCAGTTTTAATTACCCAATAATTACACGTTCCTTTGGATAATGGTACTTGGTAATTTTTCGCTTACCTCCTAGTGTAAATAGGAAAGATATTAAACCAACTCTTCCTATAAACATGAGGAGCATGATTACTAGCTTACCAAAGGAAGATAGGTTCTCTGTCACCCCAAGCGACATACCACATGTACCAAACGCAGAGGTTATTTCAAATAGTAGGGATGCTACTGGAACACCCGGTTCCGAAACCGACAATATAATTGTTGCAGCAAAGACCATCAGGATAGCTAAAACAAATACTGCAAAGGCCCTATAAATATCGAGCAAATGAATTTCCCGATTAAATATTTGTATATTTTCTTTACCTCTAGAAAAGTTTATTAGAAACAAGATTGCAAGGGCAAAGGTAGTTGTCCGTATTCCTCCACCTACTGAGCTAGGAGAAGCACCAATAAACATGAGTGCACTCATAAAAAGATTAGTTCCTTCGTTAAACATATTGATGTCCACAGTAGTTAGCCCCGCAGACCGAGTTGATACTGAATGAAAAAAAGCAGTGAAGAATTTCTCATGCCAAGGGAGATCCTTAAGAGTATTAAATAATTCAAGTAAAAAAATCATCACTGTTCCTATAACTAATAGGGCCCCATACGTTAAAGTAGTGAGCTTCGTAAATAATGAAAATCTAAAACTTTTGTTTTTATTGGAAAGAAATTCTTTTACCTCAATTAAAACAGGAAAGCCAATCGCACCAAATACAATCATTATACTAGTGATGATTAAAACAAAGTAATCATGATGATAAGGAACTAAGGATTCACCTGTAATATCAAAACCGGCATTAGTAGTAGCAGAAACAGAAGTAAACACTCCATGTAACAATGCTTGTTTAAACGTATCGTAGTATTGCGTAAAGTAAACTGTCAGTATAATTGATCCGAGCAATTGAATGAATAAGAGAATTTTAATAATTTCCTTTATAAGCATTACAGCACCCGACATTTTAGACTGGTTGTGGTCAACCATGATTAACTGCCTTTCCCTTAAACCAATTCTTCTACCAACCACAAGCCAAATAAATGTTCCTAAGGACATTATTCCAATTCCTCCAAGCTGGAGAATTAGAATAAGCATGATATACCCAAAAATAGTATATGTATCTACAATGCTTATAGTGGTGAGCCCTGTTACACTGACGGCGCTAACTGCTGTAAACAAGCTATCAATAAAGTCTACTTTCACACCTGGCCTATGAACTCCGGGTAAGCGAAGTAGAATAACTGAAATAGCAATGGCAATAAAATAATAAGAAACAATTATTTGAGCCGGTGTCATTTTATATTTCGCTTTAAATGTATAGTTTTTCATTTAATATGTTCCTTTCAAGTTAAAGAGAGCCTATTAAATCATTGTAAAAAAAAAAAGTATAAAAAGATAGCAGTAACAATACTATCTTTTCATACTTTTAACTAAATCATTATATATTTACTAAAATTAAGCAGTCTTTTTGTTTTTGGCTACACCAAGTAAATATCCACCAATAGCGATTACTAGTAAAACAACCCAGAAAGTCAATTTCCATCCAGTTGAATGTGGGAAATGCTCATCAAGTATAGCTACACTTGGATGAGATAGTGTTAGTACTGTTAACTTAACCCCTACCCAACCTACTATTAAAAATGCAGCCGTTTCTAGTGTAGGATATTTTTCAAGTAATTGAACAAATTTATGTGCGGCAAAACGCATAATAACTAGCCCAATAACACCACCGATGAACATTACTGCAAATTGTCCACCGTTAATTCCACCAATTTCAAAGTCTCCCCAATATGGTAATGTTACTGCAATCGCAACTGCAGCTAACATAGAGTCAATTGCAAACGCGATATCTGCTAATTCTACTTTTAATACAGTCATCCAGAATCCTGAACCTTTTGCTTCCTTCTCTATACCATCTGTTTCAATATGTGGACCTGGTTTTTTACGTTGATCGTAAATATGTTTAATCGAGATAAATAACAGATAAGCAGCACCTAGTGCTTGCACCTGCCAAATGTTGACTAAAAACGTAATCATAAATAAAGCGGCAAATCTAAAAACAAAAGCTCCTAATAGACCGTAAAACAGAGCCTTTTTTTGCTGGGCCTTTGGTAAGTGCTTAACCATTACTGCCATTACTACTGCGTTATCGGCAGCTAGCAAGCCTTCCAGTCCTACTAGGACAAGTAAAACCCATCCATACTCTAACAAAATTCCATAATCCATAAAAATCCTCCTTTGAAATATAAAAAGACCCCTGCCTAAAAAAGGCAAAGGTCTTGCTAAGCAAATTAAAAATTAATGTGCTATCATAACCGATGGCAAAAGCCATGTAATGACGACTATGAAATAGGTTTCCCTATAGCTACTCCCCTTTGACGAACGTCAAGAGTCTATTTATTTATATGTCTATAATAACAATATTTAAGTGATTAGTAAAGCATAATTATTTCAGGTTTCGTTAAAAGTAGGGTTGATTTACGATAGATAGAAAAAGAAATCTTTAAATCCGAGAGTAGAATTGATTTCCGCGCCAGCCGGACGCTTTCCTCGGGGTGAGCGATAAGCCATCACCCATCGCTTACGCGCGTGGTTGTGATGTCTTATCTGTCTCACTCATCCCGTAGGATTCGCCGTCTGGCGCTCCAATCAATAAATGGGAACAGCTTTAATCCATTGATAAATTGCTTATAAATTTACTCGCATAAACTAAGCCGAAAAACTGTCGGCAACTCCAATTTCATAATTTATTTTTCATCTTAATAATCATTTGAATGACACCTTTATAATGTTTACAGTCACTATAAAAAAGAATTGTTAGTCAAAGTAAACCAATAACTTTAACAAAGCTTTATTTAATAAGAATGTGATATGTTGGGTCGTCCTTATGTTTATTGTAAAATCGAACCATAGAAGGTACCGACTCTATAAAATCTGGACAATATATTTCACCTTTTCGAAGAATTTTTTCAGCATTTGTTGTATCAAAAGAAGAATTCCAAGTGAGATAATCTAAAGTCTCTTTTTCCACCTGCAGGAACTTTCTTATAGGTAATAAGCTAACAGATCCCTTTGCTAATACTAATGGTATTCTCCCCTTTGGGTATTTCCCTGTAACTTCTCTAACAAAAGCTCTATATACCTCTTCAACAGGATAAGGCTTTGGATCAGTTAAATGAATAGTCTTACCTTCTGCTTCTTCATCAAAACAGCAATATATCGAGGCTTTCGTTATGTAATCAGATGGTACTACATTAATAAAAGAATTTGACTTACCGAGATAAGGTATTATTGGTAATCGTTTCAATCTGTTAATCATGTTTATAAAAAAGTATGGCCCATCAAACTTAATCGTTTCTCCTGTGATGGAATGTCCCCTTACAATCCCTGGTCTAATAATGGTAATTGGCAGTTGGCTCTTTAAGTTGTTTACAAGTACTTCTGCCTCGTATTTTGTTTCCTCATAATGATTTTTAAATCCAGGGGGTTTAATAAGTTCCGTCTCCAGTAGCTTACCTTCTCTTTTTCCCGCCACATAAGCCGTGCTAAAATACATGTATCTTTTTAAGTTGGGAAGTTTAAGAACTAATTCATTAAATAATTTGGTTCCTTCAACATTAACCTTCCAGGCAATTTCTTTTGGAACAGCTAAGTCATAAATAGCTGCTAAATGCCATACATCATTTATTTCTTGCTTCAAGTTGTTAATTGTTTCATTATCAAGTCCGGCATTTGAAAGTGTAATATCCCCCTTTACCACAATAATCGATTGATTAGTTATTCCGTCCTCGTAAATTTCATTTATTACCTGTTCAGCTTTTTGAACTAGATTAGGAAGAACAAGAACATAAATAGCGGAATATCGATTTTGATGACGTAGTTCCTTTATGATATTTTTCGACAAAAACCCTGGAAATCCTGTAATCAATGCATTAGACATATTGGTAATCATCCCCTTTTTTTGATTATACTAAAGACCTCTAAATGCGCATACATAAACTTTAATCGGAAAAGGTGTTACACGATACTATTAGGTCTAGTGCCTTAAACCAAAACAATATATACAAAAATAAAGCTCCGAAATTTTACAGTACGTAAATGTTCGGAGCTTTTCATATTTAAGATGATTTTATTTTCCTTGTCTCTTTGTCCACTAAACTATAGATGATTGGCACTACAAACAATGTTAGTAAAGTCGAAGCAACTAAACCACCAATTACAGTTAAAGCCATTGGTTGATTTATTTCTGTTCCCTCTCCAATTCCAAGGGCTAATGGAATTAAACCTAATATTGTCGTTAGAGCTGTCATTAGTATCGGACGTACTCTATCTCGTACGGAAGTCGTAATTGCCTCGTAGGATGAATAGCCATCTGCTTTACGCTGGTTAATGTAATCTACTAAGACTATCCCATTATTCACAACAATTCCAACAAGTATTAATATTCCAATCACAGCTGAAACGCTAATAGGAGTACTTGTAAGGAATAAGACAATTCCAATTCCTATCACGATTAACGGTACAGTAAACATGATTACAAACGGATATTTATAAGATTCAAACTGAGCCGCCATTACGATAAACACTAAGACTACCGCCAATAAAACAGCCAAAATCATATCATTTTTGGCATTATCCATCAACTCTCTGTCGCCACCAAAATTGACCTGCACTTTATCATTAAAGTTTTGTTTCTCTATTACTTGATCAATTTGTTCGGACATATCCCCTAGTGTATTTTCTGACTCATACTTAACAGAAAATGCAACCGCACTAGCCTGGTTTAAGCTTCGTATAGCTACTGGTCCCTCAGCAACCTCTATACTTGCAACATCCTCAAGGTTTACAAATTGACCTGATGGAGTACGCAGTTTTAATTGCTTTAAGGTTTCAATATTTTCCCGGTCTGATTCGTTATATTTAACGTAAACTCCGTAAACTTCATTGTCTTCCGAGATTATTTGGGAAGCCAACACACCTCTCGTTACATTGTTAACCATTTGAGCTACTTGTGCAGGAGCGAGACCTAGTTCAGTTGCTGCATCTCGCTTAACAATCATTTGCACTTCCTCTACGGTAGAAATAATGTCATTGTTGACCTTAGTTACGCCTTTTATTTTTTCTAAATCAGCCTGCAAATCAGCAACGGCTTGGTTTAATATATCTTTATCAGCAGAGGAAATATTGAAAGATACCACATTAGGTGAGGAGCCTGATGCTGTTTGAACATTAAAGTTTATCTCTGCTCTTTCTCCTATTGCTTGTGCTATTTTAGGCTGTACTTTATCTACAAATTCAAAAGTAGATTGACTTCGTTCATCAAGCGGTATTAGTTTCACAGAGATTTCTGCGATGTTAGATCTAGAAGTACCTCGAGACATGCCCTCTTGACTTCCGCCTACAAAGCTTACATAGACATCTACATCCTTCTGTTCCTGCAATATATTCTCTATCTCGTCTACTACTTCATTTGTAGATGTAAACGATGAACCATTTGGTAGCCTTACACTAATAGAAGCAAAGCCCTCATCCGTAGGAGGTAAAAATTCAGTACCTACACGGAAAATACCAAATACAGAAATAATTAGTAAAGCTAATGTCATAGTAAGAACTAAAGCTCGGTGACCTAAAGACCACTTAACTGACTTCTCCAAATTGTTGTAAGCCTTCGATCTTCGTCTTCTCGCCTCTAAATCTCCTTTTGGTTTTTTTAACATTCGACTAGCCATCATAGGTATCACAGTGAGTGCAACAAAAAGTGAGGCAATAAGACTAAAGGAAATAGTTAACGCAAATTCGGTAAATATCTGCCCTATAAGACCTGAAAGGAAAATTACAGGTATAAATACTGCTACAGTTGTTAAAGTAGAGGCCGTAATTGCACCACTTACTTCTTTTGTGCCTATTAAAGCTGCAGCTTTAGGGTCTTTTCCTAAACCGAGATGCCTTTCGATATTCTCAATAACAACAATCGAATTATCAACTAGCATCCCAATTCCCAATGCAAGTGCCCCGAGCGTCATTATATTTAAAGAAAAACCTGCAAAGTACATCAGTAAAAATGTCACAATAACAGAATATGGAATTGCTACACCAATAATAATTGGACTTCTAATCCCTTTTAAGAACACGAACAAAACTACCATTGCCAATAAACCACCTGTTACTAAAGTGGTTCCAATATTGTTAATGGCCAGCTTTACGTAATCCCCTTGATCAAAAAGAATATCCGCTGTAACTCCCTTATATTCCTCTTTCTCTAGCTGCTTGTCCAAAGCTTCTTGAAAGGCTGTAGATACTTGTGCAGTATTTGCACTAGATTCTTGGAGCACAGACAAGAGAACAGCCGGCTCTTCATTGGCTCTTGTTTCACTATTTGTTTCTTGTTCGGCTAACTGAACTGTTGCAACATCGGAAATAGTTATTTTCGAACCATCAATTGGGTTAACAGTAATAATTAAATTTTGTATTTCTTCAACAGAGGTTAATGAGCTCATAATTCGAGTAGTTAAGGACATCTTTTCCTCTGTTTCTATTGGATCTCCAGGAAGAGAAATATTATTCGCTTGAATTAACTGGACAATATCACTTTGAGTTAGTCCATTTTGAATTAATTTGTTTTGATCTAATAATATCTGCACTTCTTCGACAAGTGAGCCAGATATATTAACACTTGCAACACCCTCTGTGCTGATTAATTCTTTTTCTAGCTCTTTTGCTATCAATCGAATATCTTGTCCATCATCAGCAGCTCTTAGTGATAACTGAATGACTGGAAACTGTGCAGGATCAAATTTTAAAAATCTTGGTTTATCTGCTCCAGTAGGTACGGGCACTAAATCTATTCGTTGCATGATGTCCAATTGAACATCATCCATATCTGTAGACCAATCAAATTCTAATAAAATAAAATTAGCGCTTTCTTGAGAGGTACTACTGATTGACTTAATACCAGGTAAGGTACTTAAAGAAGTTTCTAATGGTTTGGTTATTTTTTCATCTACCTCTATTGGCCCAGCACCAGGATAGTTAGTTACAACAACGCCGATTGGAGGATTTAACTCTGGGATCAATGTGATTGGAATTTTAAAAAAAGAAACAGCTCCTAATATAACTACTAAAAACATAATTACAGTAGTAAATACAGGTCTTTTTATAGAGAAACCACTAATTTTCATATACAGGGAACCACCTTTACTTTCGCTATTTATATCATATGCTCTATGACGTAAGAGTTCAAATTTTATTATTGCTTAGGGATAGATAAATAAAGAGAATATAACAATTGTATAACTTTTTTCTATGCCGTAGAAATGTGCAGAAACAACTAATAACGTTAATTACGAACTACTTCCCCTTTCATACACAGCCGATGATGGTTAGAACGGGTAGCTCTCCAGTTATATAAGTTAAAAATACCACGATTTCACTCACCTCAATGGAAAATGTACTTCTTTAATTTATTCTTTCTGCTCCATATAGAAATCAAATTCTCTCGTTTTTTATAATAAAAAGCTTTGTTAAAGTTATTGGTTGATTTTGACTAACAATTCTTTTTATAGTGACTGTAAACATTATGTAAGTGACTTTCAAATGACTATTGTAATCATAAATAAATTATGAAATTGGGGTTGGACAGTTTTTCAGCTTTGTTTATGCGAGTAAATTGATTAGCGCTTTATCGATGCTAAAACTGTTCCCATTTATTGATTGGAGCGCCAGACGGCGACTCCAGCGGGAGGAGGGAGACAGATAAGACATCACAACCACGCGCGTCAGCGATGGGTGGTGGCTTATCGCTCCCCCCGCGGAAAGCGTCCGGCTGGTGCGGAAATCAATTCTACTCTCTGATCTAAGATTTCTTTGTATCATAAATCAACCCTACTCTTTAACATAGCCTAATAAAAAAAGTAACCAAAAGAATGCGAGCATTCTTCCGATTACCTTTATTTACAATTCCCTATTTGGTAGGGATCTATACCTTATAGTAAGTTATATAGCTTTATATGCTCATATTTGTCTTGGAACCAGCGAGTTGCAAATTCATTTTCAAATAAGAATACATAGTGATCATAACGATCTTTTACTAGCATGCTTCTTGGACCTGTCATCGATTCTTTTACATCTTCTTCGTTTTCAATCCAACGAGCTACCTTCGATCCAATTGGCTCCATACGAACTTCTACATTATATTCGTTTTTCATACGATGCTCGAATACTTCAAATTGAAGCTGTCCAACTGCGCCAAGAATTACTTCTTCTGTATGAAGTGTTTTGTAAAATTGAATTGCACCTTCTTGTACAAGCTGCATGATACCTTTATGGAAATGCTTAGATTTTAATACATTTTTAGCAGTAACCTTTACAAACATTTCTGGCGTAAATTGAGGAAGCTTTTCATAATTAAATGCTTTTTTCCCTCCAACAACCGTATCGCCAATCTGATAATTTCCTACATCATAAAGACCAATAATATCTCCTGCTACTGCAGTTTCAACTGTCTCACGGTCATCAGCTAAAAATTGAGTAGACTGAGTGACTTTAAACGTTTTTCCAGTACGTGCCAGAGTAACAGTCATTCCACGTTCAAATTTCCCCGAAACGATACGTACAAATGCTATTCGATCTCGGTGAGCAGGATTCATATTCGCTTGAATCTTAAAGATAAAACCGGAAAAATCTTCGTTCAAAGGATTTACTTCTTCTTCAACATCTGTCATTCTCGGCTGTGGAGTTGGAGCAAACTGAAGATATGTTTCTAAGAAGGTTTGCACACCAAAGTTAGTTAATGCACTACCAAAAAATACAGGTGTTAAATCACCAGAAAGTACTTTTTCCTTATCAAAATCATTCCCTGCTTCATTTAACAACATAATATCTTCCATAGCTTGCGTATAATAAGATGTTTCTTTCATAGAATGATCGACAGCTAATTCTCCTTCATCATCTAAAGGAAGATATCTTTCAGATTCCTCTGTGCGGAATTGCTCAATTCTATGATTGTAGCGATCGTAAATCCCTAAAAATTCTTTTCCCATACCAATAGGCCAATTCATTGCATAGGATTGAATTCCAAGTACTTCTTCTAGCTCCTCCATTAATTCAAGAGGTTCTTTACCTTGTCGGTCTAGTTTGTTAATGAAAGTAAAGATAGGAATACCGCGCATGCGACAAACCTTAAATAGTTTTAATGTTTGAGCCTCTATCCCTTTGGCAGCATCTACAATCATCACTGCACTATCCACAGCCATCAATGTTCTATAAGTGTCTTCACTAAAATCCTGATGTCCAGGTGTATCTAATATATTTATACGACAATTATTAAAGTCAAATTGCATAACAGAGGATGTTACAGAAATCCCACGTTGCTTTTCAATTTCCATCCAGTCTGAAGTTGCAAATTTCCCAGATTTTTTCCCCTTCACTGTACCTGCATCACGAATAGCTCCTCCAAAATATAAAAGCTTTTCCGTTATAGTCGTTTTACCAGCATCTGGGTGGGAAATTATTGCAAAGGTTCTTCTCTTAAGTATTTCTTCTTGTAATTGTTTGTCCATATTTGTATATCTCCTTCTTATTCACTTTTTTATCATATGGATTTACTAGCAAAAATACAAGTAAAAAAAGAACTAGCAGACAATTTTACAAATTAATCGTAAAAATGTCTACTAGTATCCATTACAGAATTTCAGATTGTATATAAGAATACAATAGCTTCGCTGTATTTTCTAATGATTCAATATGCGTTCTTTCATATGCATGCGACGCTTCGATTCCTGGTCCAAACAATGCATGCTTGACATCAAAACCTGCTCTTATTGCAGCAGAAGCATCAGAACCATAGTATGGATAGATGTCTAACTTATAATCGATTCCTTCTGCCTTAGCTAGTTCTACTAAGTTTCGGGTTAATTCATAATGATACGGCCCAGAGGAATCTTTTGCACAAATGGAAACAGTATACTCATCCGAGGCTTGTCCATCGCCTATTGCACCCATATCTACTGCTATATATTCCACTGTTTGTTCTGGAATGTTAGAATTGCCCCCAAATCCAATTTCCTCATTATTAGAAATATAAAAGTGTGTTGTATAAGGAATCGTCCATTTATTTTCTTTAATAGCCTTCATTAGTTGGAGTAAAAGGGCAGTACTTGCTTTGTCATCTAAATGACGTGACTTGATAAAGCCAGATTCCGTTTGCTCAAATCGAGGATCAAATGAAACAAAATCCCCGACCTCTATACCTAACTCTCTTGTTTCACTAGCATTTTTTACTTTCTCATCCACTCGTACCTCAATGTTTTGCTCATCACGAGCGAGCGTAGTCGCATTTTTATATACATGTACTGTTGTTTGATGCATGAGAATGGTGCCCCGTATTTTTCTTCCATCTGCAGTATGGATTGTACAATACTCACCTTCTACTGCGTTCCAGTTAAAGCCACCTACCATTGCAAGCTTCAATCTGCCAGAAGACTTCACTTCCTTTACCATAGCTCCCAAAGTATCGGTGTGTGCTGTCAGTAAACGATGTTTAGTATCATTTTCACCTGTAATGGTGCCAATAAGCGCTCCCTTGTTAGTTCTAATATAATTCACATCAATATCCTTTAAAAACTGCTCCATAAAGTCCATGATGTCCTTTGTATAACCGGAAGGACTAGGAATTTCCACTAATTGTTTTAGCAAAGAGACAGTCTCTTGCTCTTGGAATTTGTATGACATAATGACTCCTCCTTTATTCTTACTCCATCTTATCAAAATCTTGTATTTTCAGATACCTCTAAATAGGCTAATATAAGAAGTATCTAATTTGATAGGAGGTGGGAAAAATGGAATATATTAATATTACGAAAGATAAAAATAAATTGTTTTTCATTATTTTTTCCTGTTTTACCGTATGCCATATTATTCTTGCAACACTTTTACATAACAAGGACCTATTAATTTATCTGTACGCTGGGATTGTATACCTACTCATATTATCGTTGTTATGTTGGGTAAACTCAGAGAACCCAATTATCCAATACATTTTGTTTACAACACTCAATCTTTATCTATTAATCTTGAATATATACAGTGACAGCGTAGTAATGATAGTATTTTTTATTTACCCAATATACATCGCAGTCATCTATTCCAACATCGTTCCTAGAATATTATTATTCTTTCTAACTATCATTGAAATTCTTGGTCTCATCTATTATAAATATGATGACTATACATATATTTTGTCCTCAGAAGATTTAATTGCTTTTATACTACTTTTAGCTATACTTATTTTCACTTCCATCTTAAATACATACTTTGACCGTAAATATTGGAATAAGATTTCTGAACTAAATACTTCTATGAGAAAAGAGCAATATTCGCGAGAAAGTTATTTACAGCTTTTTTTTGACAATGCGAAGGATAGTATTACCGTATTTGATAAAGACAATAAAATAATAGAGGTAAATCCTGCATTTGAGGATTTATATGGTTGGAAAAGGGAAGAAGTAATAGGAAAAAGTGTTTCTATTTTATCCCCACAATATCAGCTAGATGAAGCAAGAAAACAAGAGGTATTAAAAGGGGCCAGCTATCATTTTCTCGAAACAACTGATCGAAAAAAAGATGGAACTTATTTTGATGCCCAAATCACTTTTTCTCCTATTTATGATTACCAAAACGAGCTCATTGCTCTTTCTATAATTAGTAGGGACGTTAGCTTTAAAAAAGAAACTGAGAATTTATTACTACAATCAGAAAAGTTAAAAGTTGCTGGGGAAATGGCTGCTGGAGTAGCTCATGAGATTCGAAATCCTATAACAGTTATATCTGGCTTTATGCAGATTATGAATGGGGACCCTACTCAGCCCTATTACCGTTACACGAAAGTAATTGAAAACGAAATTGAAAGAATCAATTACATTATTAGTGAATTCCTAGTTTTAGCAAAGCCACACGCAAAATTGCCAAAGAAATATGATTTAACTCAAACATTAGATGACCTTCTCGTTTTGTTTCAACCCGAGATTAACTTGAATGGGATATTTTTGACTACTGATATTATAAAAGGTCCAATACACCTTTATGGTGAGGAAGGTCAGATGAAGCAAGTACTTATTAATCTAGTGAAAAATGCGATAGAGGCAATTTCTGACAATGGCAAAATCCATATTAGCTGTTCCATCGATCCCCAGGATATCATCCTTATTAAAATTAGAGACAATGGAGTAGGAATGGACAAGCAGATTGTAGAGAAAATTTTCGATCCATTTTTCTCTACTAAGATTAACGGGACAGGCCTTGGAATGATGATTTCCGAAAAAATTATTACTGAACATGGTGGAACGATTGCCATTGAAAGCCAAAAAGGACAAGGAACTACGGTAACTATTCAGTTACCTTACACTTCAAACACAGAGGCTACGGGCTAGTCTCTTCTTTTTATATCCATTGCATCAAAGACTTACATCCTCCATATACTAAGTAAAAATACCTTGAGAAGTGAATCTCAAGGTATTTTTACTTTAGTAGGAGTTCGCTAATTCTCAAAAATGAAAAGGTAGTTATCATCCAATTTAAAAGATTAAAAGATCCCCATATAATTTTATATTTGCGAAGCCAATAGCTTAAATCCCGGAACGTCTTCCACACGAAGAGGCTTAGAATAATAGAAGCCTTGGACAATTTCACAATTATGCAGCTTTAAAAACTGGATGACTTCCTCTGTTTCCACACCTTCTGCTACTACTTCTAAACCAAGACTTTTGCCTATTTTTATAATAGAGGACACTATTACTTCGTCTCTTTTTTCTATGATCTGATTCATAAAGACTTGGTCTATTTTTAAAGTGTGAATAGGGAGTTCCTTTAAATAACGGAAATTTGAAAAGCCGGAGCCAAAATCATCCATTGCAATTCGAACACCGTGTTGTTTTAAATCATCCAATATACTAGACAGCTTGCTTATATTTTTCATTAGAATGTTTTCCGTAATTTCCAATTCTAGATAATGTGCTGGAAGCCCCGTCTCATGAAGAATATATTTTACATTGGTTGTAAAGTCATTTTGATCTAACTCAACTGGACTTATATTCACAGATATTGTACTAAAAGACAATCCCTCTTTTAACCATTGTGTAGCTTGCTTACATGCTTCCTTAAGAACATACCTACCAATCGGAATAATTAGCCCTGTCTCTTCTGCAAATGGAATATACTCATTCGGAGGAATAATATTTCCCCCCTTTCTATTCCATCTAATAAGAGCTTCATAGCCTTGAACCTTGTTGGTAGTTATGTTTAATTTCGGTTGGTAGACTAGAAAGAATTCGTTCTTTTTAAGTCCCTTTCGAATATCACTCTCTAAAGACAATTTATCTATATATCCTTTTTCGTATTCAGATGTATACAAGACTGCTGTTCTCTTCCCTTTATCTTTCGATTCATTTAACGCTAAATCTGCAGCTCTATGTAAAGCGGTATAACTATCGCCGTGTTCAGGAAAGCAGGAAATTCCAATAGAGCATGAAATGTATAACTCCATTTCATGAATGCTAAACGGCCTTTCAATTTCTTTTAATAAAAGTTGGGCATTACTTAATGAGTCTCTACAAGAAAAATAGTCATCCTCCAAAAGGATAACAAACTCATCCCCGCCCATCCTATATATCTTGGCGCCTTTGTTATAGAATTTCTTCATTCTTTTAGAAACCTTTTGTAATAGCAAGTCCCCTGTAACATGACCTAATGAGTCATTAATATTTTTAAATCGGTCTAAATCAATATATAGAAAACTAAACTTTTCCTTTAATTTTATCTTAAGCTGGATATCCCTATTTAACGCTGCAGTATTGTATGTATTTGTTAAGTGATCCTCGTACGCTAGCTCTGATAGCTTCCTTCTAGTGTTTTCTATTTCCGTAATATCATTTCCTATTCCTATAGCGCCCATTATTTCACCTTCTTTTTCAATAGGTGAGATGGTGATATGAATGCATTTCGGCCCAAACCACTCTTTATAAGAAACTTCCTTCCCTAAAAAGACCTTTGAAATATTCTCCTTAAATCTATCAGATATTTCTTTAGGGAAATAATCCATCGTCTGACTGAAGGATTGAGATGTTTGTTCCGCAAACAGTTCATTGGAAGGGTGAATCATCGGAATTCCTCTTTCCAAAAAATACTCTGTTGCTATCTTTCCGGTTAGTAGGGTAAAATTCAACTCTTTATCTAATCTAAAAATTAAGTTGTTTACATGCCTCACTACAGTATCAAAGGAATTAATGATATTAGTCTTTAAACGTAGCTCATTTTCTTTTTCAGGCGTTATATCTGTTCGAATACTTAAAAAGTATGTACCTTGGTCAATCGTATTAATAGGCAAAATATAAGTCTTTACCCAATACAATTCTCCATTTTTACGTTTGTTACATATTTCACCTACCCATGTTTGACCATGAAGAATAGTTTTCCACAATTCTTCAAAAAAACCAGACGGGTGGGTGAAGGAATTAATAATTCGATGAGTTTTTCCGATTAATTCTTCACGAGAGTAACCAGATATCTCTGTAAATTTGTCATTTACATATAATATTTTTCCTGCACGATTAGTTAAAGCTATAATCATTGTTTTATTTACTGCATAGCTCATCAGATTCATTTTATATAATGTATCTTCAAGTTTTTCTCCCAAAAGGTTAATATCTGACAATGACTCTTTATGTAAAGCTTCTTTTACTGTGAGCAATAAATCTTCGGAACCTGTTCCAAATATGGACTCCATAATTTGTCCTCCAATTTTAATTTATCGTAAAAACCTAACCGCTTCACTTCAAATATTAGTAAAAAAGATACAAAATGTCAATATTGCATTGATATAATAGGATTATTCATTGTCACCATTTGGACATTAGTTAATTATAACGCACTAAAGGTGCGACAATTTTATATCATCGCACCTCCAAAAAATACTATTATTTTAATAAACTTCTTACTAGCTTTATTTTGTTCTTATAAGGCGGGAATGCTACATTAAGAGGTATAGTTGTGCTCTTCTTCACAATAGATTTCTGATGAGTAAATAATTCAAAGCTCGCTAGCCCATGATATGCACCCATTCCAGAGTTTCCTACCCCACCAAAAGGTAAATGTGCACTACCTGCATGCATGATAGTATCATTTATACAACCGCCTCCAAATGAAAGCTCTTCTAGGAAATAGTTTTGAGCCCCCTCATGCTCACTAAACATATAGGCAGCTAAAGGTTTAGGAAATTTTCTAATCTGACGAATAATATCAGGTAACTCTTTGTAAGTGATTACAGGTAAAATTGGTCCGAAGATTTCCTCCTGCATAGATGGACTAGAAAATTGCACACCATCTAGAATTGTAGGCTCTATATATAAATCTTCCTTGTCTGATTTTCCACCAAAAATAATCTGGTCCTTTTCTTGTACAATCATTTTTTGTAGTCGTTTAAAGTGATTGGTATTAACTATCCTGCCGTAGTCTGGACTTTCTTGTACATTTTCTCCATAAAAATGATGAATTGCTTCCTGTAATTTTTCAATTAGCTTGTCTTTTACCTGCTCTTCTACTAGTAAATAATCAGGTGCAATACAAGTTTGTCCGGCGTTCACTAATTTCCCCCAAATAATACGTTTAGCGGCTAAATCTAAGTTAGCTGTATGATCGACAATAGCCGGGCTTTTCCCACCTAATTCTAAAGCAATAGGAGTGAGTCTTTTAGAAGCTGCTTCCATTACTACCTTCCCTACATTTACACTACCTGTAAAGAAAATAAAATCAAATGGAGCATGGATTAAAAGGGAAGTTTCTTCTTTCTCTCCTTCCACAACTCTTATATAATGCGGATGAAATGCCTCTGTAACAATCTTTTTCACTATATTAGTAGTGTAAGGAGTAGTTTCTGAAGGTTTAATCATGGCACAATTACCGCCAGCAATTGCACCAATTAACGGTTCCATTACTAATTGAAAAGGATAGTTAAATGGGGCAATAATTAATACAGTTCCATAGGGGTCACTAATAATCTGACTTTTAGATGGCATTAAGGCCATTGGAGTCTTTACCTGTTTAGGTTGCATCCAGTGCTCCAAATTTTTGTTCATGTTTGAAATACTTTCATATATTAAGCCTATTTCTGTCGTATATGACTCAAACTCACTCTTTCTCAAGTCCTTATAAAGAGCTTCAATTACTTCAGTTTCATACTTCTTAATCGTTTTTTTCAACACTTCTAATTGTTCGATTCGAAACTTCGCGGATTTTGTTATGCCTGAGTAGTAAAAAGCATGATGCTCCTCTAACATAATATCCAACTGCTGTGAATTAAATTTCACATAAATCATCTCCTCATCGACTTTGTTTTGTAGTAAAACTTCTTTAGTGCTAAAAGACCTTCTTGCTAAAGCATACTATTTTTTTCAAGTAGACGAAAGAAATTGGATTTTCTAACTAGTACATTAAATGATTCAAAAATGGCATACTACTTTTAAAGGATGAGTTATAAAGTAATCTTTTTAACCGTTCTTTAACCAGTCCTGTCTTATGAAAAGTTTTAATTTCGTAATTAGTGTTTGATGGTGCAACAAATTGGGGTATATAAAAATCAAATGAATTATTTAAAAGCTTTTAAAAAGGAGAGGAAATATAATGACTGAAACTCAAACATGGTGGGAACCTATTTTTCAAGGACCAATGTCCATAGGTTTAAACAAAGAACGTTTACAAAATGAACTAGAAGAGGAAACTTTTTTATATTTCCAACAAAGTGACTCTACTATAACCGAGCCAACTACAATCGAATAGATTATTTTCTAAAAGTCAGTTTTTTTATTTTGAATTAGTAATATATCGTAGTTACTTAGAACATGTAGGAGGAGAGTCCGAAGATTCTCCTCCTTTTAATATGGAGATCAACGCTCTTATATATTTTATTCTTTACAATACTTTAGAAATAATGTACCTAATCATGTTAATTGATAAAATATAAACTCAAAATCATTATATTTATGTGAATGGAAAAGAGGGATAATAACTTCGCCTCCACTCATTGGAAATTACCAATTGATAGGCGAAATAAATTGTACTAATAAATTCATTTAACTAAAAAGACTGCAAACAAACTTCAATTTCAGTTTGTCCACAGACTTTAATACGATTATATATTATATTATGTTGTTGCACCTTTAATTTTAGTTTCTGGAGCTGTTTCTTCTGGTGTTATATCTTCAAAGGTTTCATTTGCTTCTTCTAAGTCTCTCGTTCGGTGAGCGAGACGAGATGCTGCGCTAGCAGCGATACTTGCAACTAAATCATCTAAAAAGGTATGAATACTTCCACCCTTCTTTGTATCTAGTTTTGATATAATACCTATTTTATTCTTGTCAAGATGCCCAAACGTGGTGACGGCTATACTTCCATATGTAAATACAGCGCCTAATGCGATTGTTTCATCTACTCCGAACAAACCTTCATCTGCTTCTACAATTTGCTGAAGAGGAGCGGAAAGCATCTTCTTCTCAGCAAGCTCATCTAATTCAATACCAACTAAAATGGCATGCTGCATTTCTCTTTTTTTCATGACGCTCTTGATCGACTCAATACAATGTTCAATTGTTAATCCTTTATTATAAGGAAACTGCATTTCATATACTATTTTAGCAACCTCTTCGATGGTAACCCCTCTACGTTTTAAGGCATCTAACGTGGCTTGCTCTACTGTTCTCGAATGCACTCTTAATGATTCATTTTCCAAAAAAATAACCTCCTTATAATCTAAAGCTTTGTTAAAGTTATTGGTTGATTTTGACTAACAATTCTTTTTTATAGCGACTGTAAACATACACAAAGGAACTTTCAAATGGCTATTCATAAATAGATGATGAAATGGGGGTTGGTGACAGTTTTTCAGCTTTGTTTATGCGAGTAAATTGATTGCTTTATCGATGCTAAAGCTGTTCCATTTATTGATTGGAGCGCCAGACGGCGACTCCTACGGGATGAGTGAGACAGATAAGACATCACAACCACGCGCGTAAGCGATGGGTGATGGCTTATCGCTCACCCCGTGGAAAGCGTCCGGCTGGTGCGAAAAATCAATTCTACTCTCTGATCTAAGATTTCTTTGCACCCTAAATCAACCCACCGTTTAACATATCCTAATCTAACAATGTAAAACAATCCTTGTGAACTCCTCTTATTATACCTCTTTACCAGTATATGATACAATTTCTATATAACATGACAACGAGGTGTAAATATGAATCGAGGCACATTACAAGACATAACAATTTACAGTAAAGCGTTAGATGAAGAGATCCAGTTATTAATTTATTTACCTCCCAATTATTCACCATTATACAAATATAGTGTTTTAATCGCATCAGACGGAAAAGACTACTTTCAGCTTGGCAGAATATCCAGGATTGCAGATGAGTTATATGAAAACCGGGAAATAGAAAACTTAATCATTGTGGGCGTGCCTTATAAAAATGTAAAAGATCGCCGAAGTAAATATCATCCAGAGGGAGAACAACAGCTTGCGTATTCAAGGTTTATAGCACAAGAGCTTGTTCCTTATATTGATGAAAATTATCCCACTTATCAAATTGGAATGGGAAGAGCTCTAATAGGTGATTCACTGGCAGGAACAATTTCTTTGCTTACTGCTCTGAGATACCCAAACACCTTCGGCAAGGTCATCCTTCACTCCCCTTTGGTTAATGAAGAAATATTAGAAAAGGTGGAAAATCATAAAGAGGTAAGTGCTTTTTCCATTTATCAAGTAATAGGAAATGAAGAAACGGCAGTTAAAACAGGAGACGGACTACTCACCGATTTCCTTACACCTAATCGACAACTTCATGATTTGCTAAAAAATAAAGGAGTTTCTACCTTTTACGACGAATTAAATGGAGACCATACATGGAAGCTTTGGCAGCCAGATATTAAAAGATCACTGCTAAACAATTTCAGTCTGTAGGGTATTTTTGATATAATAGAAATATATTGTAAGATAATTATAAGGAGGTCATGATTATGAAATACGGTATTGTTGCTTTTCCATCAAAAAAGGTACAAGATTTTGCAAACTCTTATAGAAAGCGTTATGATCCCCATTATGCCCTAATTACTCCTCATATGACATTGAAGGGAGTTTTTGAGGCAGATGAAGCCCAAATTAAAACAATAGCTAACCATATTAATGATATAGCTAAAAAACATAAACCTTTTACTATGAAAACTACAAAGGTAAGTTCTTTTGCACCTGTAACAAATGCTATCTATTTTAATGTTCAATCAACTCCAGAGCTAGAGAAGCTTCATGAGGATTTAAATTCTATTGAATTTCATGATGATGAAACGTATTCGTTTGTTCCTCATATTACTATTGCACAAAAACTTAGTGGAAGTGAACACGACGATATTTTACCTCAATTAAAAATGATTGGTGCACAGTTTGAGGAAGAAATTGACCGAATTCACCTGTTGTACCAATTAGAAGACGGTTCATGGACCGTATATGAAACATTTAGATTGTCTGGAGCTGAGTAACCTTGGTATTTGCAAAAATTGTTGAAACAGAGAAAGAATATGAGGATGCTATTCATATAAGAAGAAAAGTGTTCGTAGAGGAACAAGACGTTCCTCTACATTTAGAGTTAGACGAATATGATCTGAATTCCACGCATTTTGTAGCCTATGATGGAGACACTCCTTTTGGAGCTGGCCGGATCCGTATTGCAGAGCCCCATGTCGGTAAAGTAGAGCGAGTATGTATCTTACCAGAGTACAGAGGGAAGCATTTAGGTAACTTGATGATGGATTGTATGGAGAAATATGCGATGGATCATCAATTTAAAAAGCTAAAGCTTAATGCTCAAAGTCAGGCGCTACCTTTCTATGAAAAAAGAGGGTATACTATTACATCCCCAGAATTTCTGGAGGCAAATATTCCTCACCGAGCTATGGAAAAAGAATTATAATCCTACATAAGCAAAACCCGCTAACGGTATGTTAGCGGGTTTTGTTTTTGCTTAAATATAGGTATTTACAAAATGACCTTTACCTGATATTTCTGCAATAATAGGTGATAAATTGACGGGGTTAGGTTGGATAAAGCCTTTGTATAATGGCAAGCTAGAAAGTTCCTTATTACCCGATAATTGCTTCTCTTCTTTTTGTTCTACGTCTTCATTTTGTTGAAGGTTTGTTAAGTGATTATCAAAAAGTGATTTCATTTTAACTGTTTGAACATTGCTGATTTGAGCAAAATTATATTCTTCCATTTGCATTCGATTAGCATAAATTTGTGACTGCAAAGGTTGAACTGGAATAATATACCCCATTCTTATCCACCTCCATTATAAACTCTATGCTCTTTACCCCATTTGAAATTACCTTAAACCTCTTTTTTAAAAAAATTACAACATTTTTTCAATATCAGTTAAACTGATGGAACTTCCTTTTTGGAGGATAGAGTTCGTCAGCTGATCTTCTAATTCTTCAGAAACAGGTTTGTTAGCTACCCTACCTACTTTTCTTACGATTTTTCTAACTTGATGTTCATCAGTAAAATCCGCATTTGAAATAGCGTTAGCTAATGTAAAAAGCTGATCCATTGATACGCCAGTTTTATTCTCAATCGCTCTAAAAAAAGAATTTTGCATGTATTTTCCCCCTCGCATTATTTATATCCAGGTGTTAAGGGAGAAAGGTGCTTCCTACTATTATTAAAAGAATGAATAACACTACAAGCAGAACAAATGCGTTAGAACCTTGAAAACCACCGTATCCTCCACCATCATAACCTCCGCCATAGCCATAGCCGTAACCACCACCATAGCAAAAACTTTCGCCACCACAATAGCCGTACATATCTTTCCCCCCTTCCTTTCAACTTATAGTATGCAAAGGGGTAAGAGGAAGTAGGGCATTTTAATTAGTAGGTGGTTTTCCGTTTCTGAAATATAAAGGCTCCAATGATACCAAATAAGATTGCTGCGCTAATACCTGAACTAGTTACTTCAAACATTCCTGTTATTACTCCAACTAATCCGTGCTTCTCTGCTTCGGCCAACGCTCCATGAGTTAATGAGTTTCCAAAAGAGGTAATTGGTATAGTTGCACCAGCTCCAGCAAAATCGATGAGAGGCTCATATAAACCAAACCCATCTAGAATCGATCCTGTAACAACTAATCCACTTAACGTATGGGCTGGCGTAAGCTTAAATGCATCCATTAAGATTTGCCCAACTACACATATTAATCCACCTACTACAAAAGCTGTAATTAATGATGATATCATATTATCCCTTCTTCTCCATTCGACATTCTATGGCATGTGCTATACAAGGGATTGTTTCCCCTTGTTGATAAGTTAAAGGGGACAATAGAGCCCCTGTAGCTACTAACAATACTCGGTTAAACGTTCCTTTTTTAAGTTGACTATAAATATGGCTAAAGAATACAGAGGCGGAGCAACCAGGACCACTCGCTCCAGCATTAAAAAATTGGTTGTCTCCATAATATTGAGCACCAGCATCCTGTAAAATAACTCCACTATTCTCGTCTTGGAACATTTCCTTTAATATAGAAAGACCTATTTTCCCAAGATCGCCAGTCATAATTAAATCATAGTCAGTCATTTTGCTATTCGTGTTTTTCAGATGCCTTTCAATCGTATCTCTCGCAGCAGGTGCCATTGCAGCTCCCATATGAAGAGGGTCCGATTGCTGGCCATCCACAACTCTGCCCATAGTAGCATGAGTAATATAAGGAGCATTTTTAGCCTTACTTTGTAATAATGCAAAAGCAGCTGCAGTTACTGTCCATTGAGCTGTTTTTGGTTTCTGAGCTCCGTATTCTAAGGGATATCTAAACTGTCTTTCCACAGAAGGGTGGTGACTCGATGCCCCGGCAAGGACATTCTTAGCATTTCCGGATTCTAATATAAGCGATCCAATGATAACTGCCTCCATTGAACTCGCACATGCAGAAAAAACACCGAAATAAGGAATAGCAAGCTTTCTTGCAGCAAAGTTAGAAGGTGACATTTGATTTACTAAGTCCCCTCCAATTAACAAGTCAATATTATCCATTTTTTCATGTGCTTTTTTTACTGCCGTAGAACAGGCCTTTTCAATAAATCGACTTGCTGCCTGCTCATATGTTTCATTAGTTTCTTTTTCAGTTTCTAGTATTTCATCAAAGCCCTCGGCAAATGGACTTGATTTTTCAACCGGACCAACGATTACTCCGGCACTTGCAATACTAGGTCGTTGCGTAAATGAAATCGTTCCACCGGTATTTACCACGAAACCACTCCCAATTTAACTAAAATAGTTTTAATTAAAGCCACTAAAAAAGCGGAAAGTACACCAAACACAATAACAGATCCTGCAAGCTTAAACATATTGCCACCTACACCTAAAACGTATCCTTCTGTCTTATGCTCGATGGACGCTGAAATTACAGCATTACCAAACCCAGTAACAGGGACCGCTGATCCTGCCCCTCCAAACTGAGAGATTTTTTTGTATAAACCTGTCCCCGTTAAAATCATGGCAATAAAAATCATCGTTGCTACTGTGGGATTACCAGCAGTCTTTTCGGTAAAATTGAAAAAACGTATATAGAAAAAAGTAATTAGTTGTCCAACTGTGCAAAATATTCCACCTACTAGAAATGCTTTAAAACAGCTCATAAATAATGGGGCCTTAGGAGTTTGCTTATCGACAATTTTTTGATATTGTTTTTGATCCATCATGTCTCTTCCTTCGATAGGGATTTAATGTCACTAATTGACTTTTTTAATTCGTCATTTTTCTTCTTCTTGTCTACTATTTTTTCAATTTCCCATTTAATTTTTATATCTCCTGTAACGATTACTTCTTTATCTGGAAACTCTTTTTCAATTGCTTTTTTTACTTCATCTTCTATTTTAACTTTTTGGAAACGTTTGAACCTCGGAATATCTATTGCAACAACCACATCATTGTTATCAATTACACTTTGATATCCGGCAATCTTATCCTGCTCCTTAAGGACTTGCTCAAGTTTTGAGGTATCTCTGTCCGAATACACCTGATCTTTAGAGCTAGAACAAGCCGTCAATAATAAAGACAACAGTAGAATATACACTATTTTGCGCATTTGGCTATTTGCTCCTCTTTTTTTAGGTTAGTATGTACGCAGACTTTGTAAATATACAAATGGAACTGAGCTATTTGCCCTTGTTCAATTAGAACCCTCAACATAAATTACTAAAGAAAGAAGCAAAGGAGGTGAAACAAAATGGGTTGTGGAAATGTAGATGACTTTAATGGTCATGATAGAACTAAACGTTGCGTATGTGATGTAGTTCGAGCTATCAAGGATATACAAGATCAAGCAGAAAATAATTGCGGTCCATGTCCAACTAGTTGCTTTTTAGAGCCACTTGGAGGACTTGTAAGTCCATCAAGAAATCAAGCAGATACACGTGTTTTTATGTTATTGACAAAAGATGGTGATCCTTTCAAAGCCTTCTTCCGTGATTTAACACCTAGACCAAATGATAATGATTGTGTATCAGTATTTTTCCGTGTAGAAGATATTTTTGATGATTGCTGTGCTACCTTAAGAGTTTTAGAACCACTTGATGCTCATAGGAAAGGGATCAATCTATTGAATGGTGATGGTACTAAGATTGATCTAAAACAAATTTGTAAAGTCCGTAATTTCGATTTAACTGGTAGCTGTGTAACTGTAGATTTAAATTGTTTCTGTGGAATTGAATGTGTAGCAGATGTATTCTTAGATGTGTGTGACTGATCGTCTTCCAATATTGTAGTGTCTTTTCCGTTCGGTTACTCACCGAACGGGTTTTTTTCATATGTCAAAGTATAATTTTCTCTTGCATAGTCCCTGCACTCGTTAACCTCTGTAAACAATGCCATATACTTATCGTGGTAAACAAAAAAGACTACCTATATAAGGTAGCCTCAAACTATTTCAATATACTTCCACGCCAAAATATTTTGTTTACTTGATGTATGGGATAGTTCTCTAAATTCTCGCCATTGGTACAAATTATTACCTGATCATCAGTCACTTCTTGCACTTCGCCTTGAATAATACTACCATCAACCATGTGAAAACTTAGCGGGCGATAAACTTTCCGTTGAAATGGTTTAGATAAAAATTTCAGTTTTTCAAATACAGCAATATTCTTCTCTGATATCTTATTCTTCATCTCATAAATAGAAGTACTTTCTTCTTCTATGATGGTCTCATCTACTACTATTTCTACTTCCTCCTTGGCGCGTATCTGTGGAGGTAGATGAAAAACAGGGGGACCGGATATATAAAGTATAGGATCATTTAAAGAGCTCATGGGCACATCCTTTTTTCCTTTACTTTATGCCAAAAAGTTTGGATTGGTGAATCTATAAAGAAGATATAAACAGGGTTGCTAAGCCCAAATAAATTAAAATACTAACTAGGTCATTAATAGTCGTTATAAATGGCCCTGAAGCTACCGCAGGATCGATTTTCAACCGATGAATAAGTAAGGGTATAAAAGATCCTCCAAGCGTTGCAAAAAATATAGAGCCAAAAATTGCTGCTCCTACAAGCATTCCAATTAACAGATCCTGTTTCCAGAAGTAAATGACCCCTATAACTAGTAAGCCACATATTAACCCTGTTATTAGACCTGTTCCTGCTTCACGAAATAATAGCTTCGTTTTACTTTGTTCCTCAATATCACCTGTTGCAATTCCTCGAACTGCTACAGCGAGAGCTTGAGTTCCACTGTTACCAGCCATCCCGGCAATTAAAGGAATAAACACAGCAAGCAGAGCTACCTTATCTAGTGTTTGTTCGAAAATACTCATAAGATTTGCTGTCATCATACCTAAGAAAAGAAGTATAACTAGCCACGGCAATCTTTTTCTTGCAGCAGAAAATGGCCCTTTATCGAAAGTATCCATGTCAGAAACCGCCGCAAGCTTAGAATAATCATCAGAAGCTTCTTCATCTAATACATCGATAATATCATCTACAGTTACAATTCCAAGTAGATGGTTTTCAAAATCTAGAACAGGAACAGCTAAAAAATTATAATCTTTGATCATTCGAGCAACCTCTTCTTGGTCCTCGTTTACTAGTACACTAACAACACGTTCATTCATAATATCTTTTATCAGGGTATCTTCATCCGCTACTATTAAATCCCTTAAGGATATTACTCCAGAAAGTCGATGAGCTTCGTCTACTACAAATAAATAATAAATGGTCTCTGCATCAGGAGCTGCATTTCTTAAAATGGTCATTGCAGAACGACAGGTTGAATTTTCTGGAATTGCTACATATTCCGTAGTCATAATAGACCCAGCAGTATATTCCTCGTAATGTAGCAAGTCTTTTATTTCCTGAGCAGATTCCTTATCCATAATATTTAAGTAGCTAGCAACCTGGGCATCCTCAAGCTCGTTTAAGACGTCTACTGCGTTATCAGCAAACATATAGGAAAGCATATCAGCTGCGTATGTCGTATCCATTTCTTTTAAGTAAAATTCATACAGTTCTTCATCAAACTTATTTGCTTCAAAAAGCTCTGCCATCTCTTTTGGAGAAAGATAATGAAAGATTTTCTGTCGCAGCTCTGGCTCTACCTTCTCAAAAAATAATGATTGATCGTATGGATGTAGCTCCATAAAAATTTCTCTAAATTCATCCATAGAATCTGCAAGTAAAAAATGAATTAAATTTGATTCTTCTAATTCTAATAAATCCATCTTTTCTTCTCTCATATCTTTCCCTCCCTTCGGCATTTATCCTTTACTATTGTAAGACCACAATTTTTATTAAGCAACTGCTTTCTTAATTTGGCAAAAAAGTTACATCAATATATTATTCCCCGGGAAATCATACTAAAACTAAATGTAAAAGAATTCACTACTTAACCCTACATTAGTACAATGTATAAAGTTGTTCTGTATCGATGTCACAACAAGACGAACACTACCTATCAAATGAAACAAGGGCAGCGATTTGATTCACCCCCCCTTGTTTTCATCCAGTATTTATTTTGAGTTTATTTACTCATTTATCTATCGTAGCTTTTTCCAAAACCGCCGCCATATCCATAGGATATTCATCTTCTATCGTTAAAGCTTGTTTTGTAAATGGATGCACCAATTTTAGTTGCTTAGCATGTAATGCCTGACGAGTCATTATAGCCAAACTTCCTCCATACAGATCGTCACCTATTAATGGGTGCCCCACTGACATCATATGTACTCTTATTTGGTGAGTCCTACCGGTAAAAAGCTTCAACCTTACATGAGTCAGATTTTCACCATTAACAGTAAATCTTTTTATTACTTCTACAGACGTCTTAGCTTGCTTACCTTCTGGGTCAATCCTTCGCTCAATAATGCTGGTATCCTTTCGGCCTATTGGGGCATCGATAAGGAAAGAATCTTGTTCTACACTGCCATGAACAATTGCCTCATAGGTTCTATAAATAGATCCAGCCTTTTGCATTTCACTCATTAAGTGATGAGCATGACGATGTTTTGCAATACAGACAATGCCCGACGTATCCTTGTCCAGCCTAGTCACGATATGTACGGTGGAAACAGATGAATTCTTTTCAAGGTAACCAGCAATCCCATTTGCTATTGTTCCCGTAGGATGCTCACGAGAAGGAATTGTACTTATCCCATCCTTTTTAGATATAACAAGTAAATGTTCATCT
The DNA here is from genome assembly GCF_038004905.1 of Psychrobacillus sp. FSL W7-1493. Classification (NCBI taxonomy): domain Bacteria; kingdom Bacillati; phylum Bacillota; class Bacilli; order Caryophanales; family Bacillaceae; genus Psychrobacillus; species Psychrobacillus sp. FSL W7-1493. The sequence goes on from NZ_JBBOSB010000001.1 coordinate 2,859,035, forward strand.
TCAAATAATATAGGAAAATACATTTCCTCGGCTATTAAGCCTTCGCTTTTTTTCTCTTTAGGAAACACAATAGTTACGAGGTCACCTTTTTCAAGTGTATGTCTAACTGTTTTTTCTTCCCCATTTACTATAATTTGACCACCTTCAAACTTAATACTAGTAAGGGCTTTTTTTGATATGCCATATTGGCTAATCGCTTCTCTTAGTAGAAGTGATTTGTCCACAGTGAAGGAAAGCTGTATTCTATTTTCCATCATTATTTTAAGTCACTATCTATAAAGCTGTCATGCACTCTAGTCCAAAAAGGAAAGGCACGGAATCTAGCAAAACGAACTTTTTCTTCTGCGACCTTATATTCAATAGAGGCAACGTCCTTATGTAGCAGGTGTAGATGATCGACAGTCACCATAAAATCTGGACCATTCACTGGTCTTAGTAAACAGGTATGATGCTTAGGCAACACTAAAGAAGAACCAACCGTACGGAACACTCGATTATTAATGGAAGCAATTTCAGCTAGCTGCATAGCCTCTAAAGAAGGATGTACTATTGCTCCTCCTAGTGCTTTATTGTAAGCAGTACTTCCTGATGGAGTGGACATACATAAGCCATCTCCTCTAAATCGCTCGAATAAGCTACCGTTTAGCTCCACATCCATCACAAGGGTAACGTCTGGAGATTTCACTGTCGATTCGTTTAATGCCAAATAAACAGAGCTATCTTCTCCATGCTTATAGTTAATCGTTACTTCAAGTAATGGATATTCGATAACTTTAAATTCTTTTTTGGCAATACTAATAACTAGTTTTTCTATTTCTGAAGGTTTCCAATCCGCATAAAAACCAAGATGCCCTGTGTGAATACCAACAAATGCAACAGAATCTGTCATATGCTTGTACTTATGAAAAGCATGCAATAATGTCCCGTCACCACCGATGGAAAGAACGATATCAGGATTCTCTTCATTTAAAGTTAGTCCAAAATCTGTAAGGTACATTTTAGCAGTTTCCATTAATTGATTGGATAGTTCATCATTTCGAGACTGTATAAAGAAATTCATTGTACCACGGCCTCTCTTTTATATTTTTTCTTCTTTTATGTGAGGTGGGGATTGTTCCTTGTTCTCACTAAAATATTTTTGTGCTTCCTGAATCTCACCTCGAATAAGTGACATCTCTTCATCTAAACGAAATGCGGCCTCTGCGGCATATTGCAGCCTGGTTTTAATTTCTTCTGGAAACACACCTTTATATTTGTAGTTTAGCGAATGCTCTATGGATGCCCAAAAATTCATTGCTAATGTACGAATTTGAATTTCCGCTAATATAGTAACCTCACCGTGAATTGTCTGTACAGGGTATTCAATGATGACATGAAAGGATCGATAGCCACTTTGCTTTTTATGACTAACATAATCTCTTTCTTCAATAATAGTCATATCTTTTCTACTACGGAGTAATTGGATAACGGTTTCTATATCATCTACGAATTGACACATCATTCGAAGTCCAGCAATGTCTGGGATTTCTCTTGCAAGTGTTGCAGAAGGTTCAAATACAATTCCCTTTTCTAATGACTTATCATATATACTAGCCAGTGGTTTAACCCGACCAGTTACAAATTCAATAGGGGAGTTAGTATTCTCAATATCAAATTGAGTCCGCATACCTTTCATTTTAACTTTTAACTCATCAACTGCCTGCTTATACGGCTCTAAAAAACGTTCCCATTGGCCCATACTACTAAACCTCCACTTTGAACACTTATTATGCTTTTAAAATTTCTTTAAAAGCATTTTCAACGGCTTGAGCAAATTCTGCTCCGTAGTTATCATTGCCTTCTATATTGAAAATTAGCATCTCTAACTCTTCTTTAAACTTCACTAAAACGACCCTTTGGTCTCCAATTTGTAAAATAGGATCCTCGGTAGCTTTTAAAGTATTAACTAGTAATGGCCATACATCCTGACCAAATTTAAGATAGTGATATTCGCTATCTCCTTCTAATAAATATACGAAAGCTAAAGAATCAGAATCTGTAATCATTTGTCCGCCAGCTTTTATATTTAACCCTTTAGGCACATCCTCTAAAGTAAACCGAATATCATTTTCTAGTTGCACGCCACTTTGTACTTGAAATGTAATAGGCAAAACACATCGTTCCCTTCTGTCTATTCTGTAACTATTTTAACATATTGAAACTCATTGGAAACCGTCTATAATGAAATAATATGAAAGGTGTGAGACTATGTTATCTGAACAAGAGATTGAATTTAAAAACTTATTAACGAAAGAAGAATTCATGAGTTTGACAGACTTTTTCCATATCGAGCCTAAGCATTTTCAAAGTCAAATAAACTATTATTTTGATACACCTGACCAATATTTTAAAAATAATCATATGGGCTTTCGCTTAAGAGTGTTGGAAGATCGAAATGAACTTACCCTAAAATCACCAGTAAAAAAGCACGTGATGAATGAGCAAACAATTTTAGTAACGGATGAGCAAAGAGATTTAATCATTAACCAAGCAATTTTTCCTTCTATCGCTTTCATTGATGAGCTGATTGCTTCTAAATCCCTTTCTTGCTTTGGTAGTATAGAGACTAATCGTGCTCAATTGAAGCTGGAGGAAGGCATACTTTTCTTAGACCACTCCTCATATAGTCATACTGAAGATTATGAGGTAGAATATGAAAGTAAAGATGTCGAAAAAGGGCAAAAATTCTTTTATGAATTATTGAAAAAACATCAAATCCCCCTTCGTTCGACCGATAAAAAGATTGCACGTCTTGTAAAGGCTATGAATTCTTTGAAAGGTTGATGCTTTATAGATATAAAGTCACTAAAAACGTTAATGGATATTAATGCTATGCAAACATTGGGAAGTGTCCAAAGTTCTCAAACTAACAACGCTTCTTCCCTTTTTTCAGAAATGCTTGGACAGGTTCTACAAGAAACATCTATTGGGGGTCCCACAACTACTTTCGATTCCCTTTTCTATAGTGGTGACTCACCTGTTTATATACCCGAAAACGGTATAAATAATTCCTACCAGTCTATGAAAGTTTCTGTAGGTAACCCCTCATCAATAGAAGAAATCATAAACAAAGCTTCTGACGCATATAATGTGCCAGCAAAATTAATTTCTTCTGTCATCAAACAAGAGTCGAATTTTAATCCTAGTGCAATTAGCTCTGCTGGGGCATCTGGCTTAATGCAACTTATGCCAGGCACAGCTAAGTATTTAGGTGTACAAAACATTCTGGATCCAGAGCAAAACATCATGGGTGGAACAAAATACCTGAAACAGATGTTAGAGCAATTTGATGGTAATATAGAAAAAGCGCTGGCCGCTTATAATGCCGGACCAGGATCAGTTAAAAAATTCGACGGAATTCCTCCCTATAAGGAAACAGAAAATTATGTGAAAAAAGTTCTAAATAATTTCTTAGCTTGACGTATAAACGACCGCCAAAATTGGTCGTTTTTTCTATATTGTTTCTGATTACAGTCTAATTGTTTGAGATATTCGTATTTGATTGCTAAAATGTATTTAGTGCTAAAGCAAAGGAGTAAACAACTATGACCCAGAAGCCGATTTTACCATATGACGAGATAGGTGCAGATAAATTATCACTCCTTGTTGATACGTTTTATAGCAAAGTAGCAAAACATCCAAAGCTAAAGCCAATATTTCCTGAAGATTTAACGGAAACAGCGCGTAAACAAAAACAATTTTTAACCCAATACCTTGGGGGACCAAACATATATTCAGAAGAACATGGCCATCCCATGCTAAAGATGCGCCATAACCCTTTCTCTATCACACCAGAACGTGCAGAAGCTTGGCTCAGCTGTATGTCAGATGCAATGGACGAAGTCGAACTTGATGGAAAGGTGCGTCATGATTTATATAGAAGACTTGTACTTACTGCCAACCACATGGTCAATCAAATGAGTCATGAGGAGGAAAAGATGTGACAAGAATACAAATTCCTGTTGAGCCGATCAATGCTCCTATTACAAACAAGCCACTTGAAATGTATATGTTTTTAGATCCGCTTTGTTCTGCTTGTTGGGATTTGCAACCGATTATTAGAAAATTACAAGTGGAGTATGGGCAGTACTTTACTATTCGAACAGTGCTTAGTACAAGACTAAACAATTTAAATACTGCCTGCGTTTTTTCCAAAGGAACAGTTGAAGATGATATCAACTATCCATATATTCAGCATTCTGTATTGCCTTCTATTGCAGTAAAAGCAGCAGAATTTCAAGGAAAAAAAGCTGGACTTCGTTTTTTTAATAAAATACAGGAATATCTATTCCTTCAAACAAAAAATGTAACTTCTTTTTCGGTATTACAGGAGCTTGCATATGAAGCGAAAATTGATGTAGAGGAATTTACACGTGACTTCCAGTCTCAGGAATGTTTACGCTCCTTCCAAAGTGATTTATCCATCACTTGTGAAATGGAAGTTGATACGTTCCCAACGGTTGTATTTTTTAATGAAAACATTGAAGATGAAGGCATCAAAATTTCTGGCACTTATCCTTATGATATATATGTACAAATTTTACAGGAGATGTTAAATGCTTCTCCCAAAAGACAAGATCCACCCGGACTTGATAAATTATTAAATCGATTTCATTCATTGACTACTAAGGAAATAGCTGATTACTACGGTTTAACGATGCAACAAGCTGAATGTGAATTAAAAAAGCTTTTATTGCGTCAAGAGGTTGAAAGAATCGTACTTCCAAATCTAGTAGTTTGGCGTTTAAAAAATAGATAAATAGATTATTCATCGGCTGTAAACACTTGTTTACAGCCTTTTATTATGTAATAAAAGAGCTTTTCCCCTCGGTTAATGAGCCATAGCTATTGCCATATACTGCTTTAGATTTTATATAAAGAAAAGGCTAGGCTTGATCTATGATGCAAATAAATTTCTAAATCGGAAAGTAAATTGGTTTCCACTCCAACTGGACGCTTTCCGCGTATCACCCATCGCTTACGCATGAGGTTGTGATGGCTTATCTGTTCACACATCTCACTGGAGTCGCCGTCTGGGGCTCCAATCAATAAACCGGAACAGCTTTAGCATCGATAAAGCGCTAATAAATTTACTCGCATAAACAAAGCTGAAAAACTGTCACCAACCCCAATTTCATCATCTATTTAAGTTCTTAATAGCCATTTGAAAGTTCCTTTGTTTATGTTTACAGTCACTATAAAAAAGAATTGTTAATCAAAATTAACCAATAACTTTAACATAGCCAAAAGAAAAAACCCTTTCCTCAATTAGGAAAGGGTTTTTTACAAAGGGGATGGGAGAAATGTTCACGTTCAAACAAAGGGGTGTATGTTATCTTGTGATTTATTTCACACTCTTACTTTAGCATGCTCCAGTAATAAAAACAACTCCTTGTACTTCACTTTCACAAATTCGTCAAACATTATCCTAGAATTTATATTTTTCCATTCGAGTAAAAGCCACCTCTTCTATTAAGAGATGGCTTTGTCTAATTAGCTCAGTAACTGCTCTAATTCATTTAGTTTTTCTTCAAATACTTTACAAGCCTCTTCAATTGGAGAAGCTGTGTTCATATCTACTCCAGCTTTTTTCAAAACTTCGATTGGATAATCTGAGCACCCAGCTTTAAGGAACTCATTAATATAACGATCAACCGCTGGCTGTCCTTCAGACAAGATTTGATTGCTCAGTGCAGTAGCGGCACTTAGGCCAGTTGCATATTGATATACATAGTAATTGTAATAGAAGTGAGGAATTCTAGACCATTCTAAACCAATTTGCTCATCTATAACAATATCGTCACCAAAATATTTCTTGTTTAGCTCGTAATACACCTCTGTAAACTTATCAGCTGTTAATGCTTCTCCATCTTGGTCTAATTGATGAATGATATGCTCAAACTCCGCAAACATGGTTTGTCTAAATACTGTCCCTCTAAACCCTTCAAGCCAATGGTTTAGTAAATAAATACGTTTCTTAGGATCTTCTATTGTTTTTAGTAAATGATCATTTAACAAAGCCTCGTTACAAGTTGACGCTACCTCTGCAACGAATATAGAATAGTCCCCATACACATACGGTTGATTTTCCCTAGTATAATAGCTATGAATACTATGTCCAAACTCATGAGTAAGTGTAAATAAGTTATTTACGTTATCTTGCCAGTTCATTAAAATATAAGGATTAGTTCCATAAGTACCGGATGAATAGGCACCAGAACGCTTTCCTTTCGTCTCTACAACATCTACCCAACGGCTCTCAAGACCTTTTTTAACGATAGATACATATTCCTCACCTAATGGTTTAAAGCTCTCTAGCATTACAGCACAAGCCTCTTCATACGTATACTCCATTTTCAATTCTTTGACAAGTGGTGTGTACAAATCATACATATGTAACTCATCTACACCTAGAACTTTTTTACGAAGACTGACATATCGATGAAGTAAATGTACATTTTTGTTAACCGTTTCCACTAAGTTATCATAAACCGATTCAGGGATGTGGTTAGCTGATAAAGCAGCTTCTCTAGCAGATGAATAGTTTCTGATCTTTGCATTAACATTATCTGCTTTGATATTCCCACTCAAAGTAGACGCAAATGTATTTTTAAATTTACCATAGGTTTCGTACATACCCTTAAATGCATCCTCACGCACTCGTCGATCTTCACTTTCTAAAAATCTACTATAGCGACCATGTGTAAGTTGTACTTCATTGCCATTCTCATCCTTAATGAAGGGGAATTCCAAATCTGCATTGTTTAACTTACCGAAAGTATCTGCTGATGCCCCGGTCACTTCAGAAAACTGAGCAAGTAGTGCCTCTTGCTCTTTTGGAAGTACATGTGGACGTTCTTTGTTTATCTCTTCTAGCATTTGTTTATATACTTGAAGGTCGTTGTTTTCTTTTAGATAATTTCCTAGTACCGTTTCATCTAAAGACAATATTTCAGGTACTAAAAACGAAAGCTCTGTGGAAACTTTTACGTATAAAGACTTTATACGGCTATCTAAAGCCTGGTATTTACTATTTGAAGTATCTTGATCATTACGCATATGAGCATAAGTATATAGCTTACGTAATCGGCTAGTTAGCTCGTCACGATATGTTAAAACTTCTAATAATGCTTCTGGTCCAGAACTTATTGTTCCTTGATAAGAAGAGGCTTTTTTAGCTAACTCCGCTACTTCCTTAAATTCTTTTTCCCAATCCGCTTCAGTAGAAAATATATCCTCCAACTTCCAAGTAAGACGTTCATCTACTTCACTTCTTGTTAAGATTTTATTTTTTGTATCTGCTGTCAAAATACTCTCTCCTCCTATTGTTTCGAACTACGAACCAATTCTATTTTCTCAATTTTCAGCTCCTTTTGCAAGGAATTGGTTATAAAGTAATTTATGCATTTTGGTATAGTTGCATGTACTCTCTAGGTGAAGTTGTTTCGGTATATCTAAGCATTCCAAGAGAATCGCTACATACGCTTTTAAAGCCTTTATCCGCATTACTAATCGATTGGGATCCTTCCAACGATGAACCAGTAAGAAATAGCGATAGTGTTGGTCGGTAATCGTGTCTAACATCAGACTATTGCCTAGTAAAAAATCGATCCACTGCAGCTGCCATTCACAGGCATGCTCATCAAACGCATCAGCCCCATAAGACGGTACCCCAATAAACAAAGGAAGATTTATAGGATTTATTCTCCACTTATAGCACACCTGTAAAAAGGAAGATTGAATACCTTTACGGTTATATAGATATAAATTTTTTAAACGTTTCATTCTCTTATCTTGGTAGAGTTTTAAATAAGTCTGAAACTCGTGCTCAGTAATTGTTTTAACCATAGCTAAAGGCCATGTTTGCATAGTAATGGGTAGCCTATTAATTTTTACGATAAAATGATTGGAATATAGATAAAGGAGATTAGAAATATAGGAAAAGGATTTGGTTTGAGGACAGTACGTGATTAGAACTTTACCATTCATACTATGATATAAAAGTTCTGTTTGAAAAGCAGAAATCTTCATGGAACCAATTTGCTGAAGGGGAAAATCCAGTGGGTTAGGGGTTTTTAAAACCCAAAGTGGTTTGATATGGACCTGCATATAGCCTTTATTACGCTTTCGTATGATGCTAGTGGGTATTTTACTACACTGATACTCCAGTGCAACCTTTATATTGTCTGTAAAGATTAAAATATCCGGCCTTTGCTTAATATCTAAAATAAATGGTTCCAAATTACAAGGTACTTTTTTACTTTGCAAAAAATCGTACAGTTGAATTTTCCCTCTCAGATGATCTTCACTTTCCCCTTCTGAAAATGACTGTGCACAAACGGTATTATGTTGATGAGCAAAATGAGGAATTTTGATGTTGCCGACTTTTAAAATAAGCGTCTCTTTACATTCAGCACAATTATAGACATTTTGTCTCATCATTTTTAAACTGTCTCTTGAATAATGAGCTGGTATGAAGATTTCGCCGTCCTTTGTTAGGGCTGTTAATATGATAATCACCTCCATTCTTAATATACAAATAAAAGAAATAAAACACAATAATCAAAATCATAATGGTATGAGGTTAAAATTTTTAGCTTCGTTAAAGTTACTAGTTGATTTTGACTAACAATTCTTTTTTTTATAGTGACTGTAAACATAAACAATTGAACTTTCAAATGGCTATTAAGAACATAAATAGATGATGAAAATGGGGTTGGTGACAGTTTTTTAGCTTTGTTTATGCGAGTAAATTTATTAGTTCTTTATTAATGCTAAAGCTGTTCCTATTTATTGATTGGAGCGACAGACGGCGACTCCAGTGGGATGAGTGAGACAGATAAGACATCACAACCGCGCGCGTTAGCGACGGGTTATGGCTTATCGCTCACCCCACGGAAAGCGTCCGGCTGGGGCGGAAATCAATTCTACTCTCTGATCTAAGATTTCTTTGGATTATAAATCAACCCTACCCTTTAACATAGCCAAATTTTTAAAACAAAAAAACCTTCTTTTCAGAAGGTTTTAAAAATGTTTATTTAATTCTTCCATCACATTGGCTGCTATAATTTCTTTGCCATACTCTTGTATTATGTGAATTGTTGTTTTTGTGCTTTGCCCAAACTCTGAAATAACACTCAACGTATTTAAAATAACTTCTAACTCCACCATATCCATATCAAAAATTACGTGTAAGTAATATTTTTCATTATAATGATATAAAGAAGTGTCAAGATCTAAATCATCAAGTTTTTTGGACAATCCAATAACATCTTCAAAATTTTCGAATATAAAAGTATATTCTGCGGGTATTTCATCTAAGTCATCCATATAATTTGAAAAATCATCAAACTCATGTGGCCCCATGGAATTGGAGACAGCACTTTTAAATATCTTGTTTGATAAATCCTCTGCACTTAAGCTATCGTCTGATCGTTCATCTTTTGCCATTTCCGTTCGAGTGACAATCACTTCTAAACCTTTTTCCATCGCATGAACTTGTATCCATAAGGGACCATCTAACTCCTCAAAATGATCATCATCATGAACCTCATCCATCATTTCCCAAAAAAGCTGCTCGCTCTTATCTTTATTAAACCATATTTCATCTCGGCTGAAGCCTCTTTCTTCAATGTCGATGTATGAAATGTATACTTTGAAAGTGTTGTCATTGATGCGCTCGATATCCATTTAACACATCTCCTTTCGCTTCTTCCGCCTCATTATTGTAGTGTCTATTACTATTGTATGTTGTTTAATAAAAAAAGAAAAGGATTCCAGCTTCACTTTTAAAAATATTAATACAACTTTTTATGTTTTTAAAAATTATAACATGAGGCAAGAAAAACTAATAAAGAAAAGCTGATGATTTTCAAAATTTCTTTGAAAATCATCAGCTTAATCCTGAACTAATTCACAAGTCTTTGCGCTTCTAGTAATTGATACGCACGAACTTTTCTAGGTAAAAATCTTCGAATTTCATCTTCATTGTATCCAACTTGTAAACGTTTTTCGTCTAATATGATAGGTCTACGAAGTAAACCTGGATATTCTTGAATTAATTCATATAACCTTTGAAGTGGTAGGCTCTCCACATCAACGTTTAATTTTTGGAATATTTTTGAACGAGTAGATATTATTTCGTCTGTACCGTCTTCGGTCATACGTAGTATTTCTTTAATTTCACTGATACTTAATGGTTCAGAAAAGATATTTCTTTCTGTGTAAGGAATGTCATGCTCTTCTAACCAGGCTTTTGCTTTTCTACATGAAGTACAGCTTGGAGAAGTAAATAATGTAACCATCATATTAAAAAACACTTCCTCTCGATTGTTACTTGTGTTATATAAAGTAGATTATAATTAATTTAATGTAGTTTAGCACTTTTATAGTATACACTAATTAATAAGTATTTAAAATACATTTTTCCAGAAATTTTCTCACTTATAAAGAGTATTTACAATTTGTCCATATAATGAACAACCTGATACATTTTTAGAATAATAATGTTTCTTTAATACAATGATACCCTTTTTTAAAAGCATTTAAACCATATTTTCTAAAAAATATTCATTCTCAATTAGCAGTTCTTTAATGAAAACAACTGTTACACTATATAGTACGTTTTTCATGAAAAAAAGTTTCATTTTATGTTGTAATTAAGGCGCGTTTGCTCATTTTTTAAGTAAAATGATCGAATAGTCAGTTGGATTGGATATCACGTACATCTATAGTTTTAATTTCCCCCATTGTTGTCGCTTTAAGCAACTGTATGGAAGTATCCTATCAAAATAGCAGATAGTAAAAAAGCAAAAGCTCCCTAAATTTTACTTTCGTAAAATCTTGGGAGCTTTTAATCCTAGACACTTGTCACATTAGTTAACTGGTGTATAATCTACACCTGGTGTATATTTATTCCCGGCATTCCATAATAAGAATTCGTTAATACCGGCTTCGTTTAATGCCTTTATTTGAGCCTCTACCTCGGTCTTACCATATACTAAGTAATTCCCCTTACCTAGATAAGAAGCAGTAAAATCTTGTAACCAAGGTCTGGACACTGGAGGGTTTTCTAGCTCTCCTAGCTTGGCATTCTCAACCTTAGCGTATTCTTGGACAAGACGGTATGGTTCTAAATCCGGTTTCGCAATCCCAAAATAAGATGTCCAATGACTTGGATAAATCATGGATGAAATGACATCTACATTTTCCGATATCTTCGAGAAATTTTGTCCGATACCTGGAGCTTCTGGTAGTGTTGCGGAGTATCCAAATATATCAACAGACACTTGTACACCATATGGCTTTAATTTTTCTCTAGCATAAGCAACAAAGTCAGTTACTGCTGAAACTCTACGCTGGGTTGAGTCCAACTCAGATGCCTCATATTTTCCCTTACCATATTCTAATGTAGTGTCTCTTTTTTCAAATCCTTCTGGAAAGCGTACATAGTCAAACTGAACTTCCTTAAATCCCATTTTCGCTGCTTCAATTGCAACTTCTACATTGTAATCCCATACTTCTTGCATAAATGGATTAACAAAAGCTTCGCCTCTTCCATTCTTCCAAACGGAACCATTTTCAACAAATGATAATTCTGGCTTTCTTTCCGCTAGTTCCGTGTCTTTAAAAACAACAACGCGGGCAATCGGATAAATCTCTTTTTTCTCCATCACTTCTAGAATTCCTCTAAGATCTTTTATGTATGGTTTTCCAATTTCATACTTGAACAAAGGTGAATCCTCTTTAGGCTTATAAGTTAGGTTCCCAAAATCATCTTTAATATCGATGACCATAGCGTTTAACTCAGTATTATCCATTAGCTCTACTAATTGATTAAACCTTGAACCGCCTGCTGAGTGACCCGTCACGTACACTCCTCTTACCGCATCAGGATAGTTAAAAGTAAGTCCGGAGTCATAGACAAATAGCTTAGAAGAGGATACTAACGTTTCCTCTATTGAATTAAAGCCAAATTCCTTCGATGTAAAATCCTTCGAGAAAGCTTTTGTTTCAGCTGAAACTTCGAATGGTGTCATCATTAAAACACCTAGCATAATACCAGAAATTACTGTTAATAATTTTTGTTTCATAACCGTCTCCCTTTCTTTACGTCTAACATTCTAACAACTATATCGTACGATGAAAAGAGTACATACGTCTAATATTACAATAAAAATTATAATTAATCTAAATGTTCAGCTATATCATTATTTCTTTTTCACCCTTTTACTCCATAAGCATAGAAATTTTGTATAACTTATTTTTAGCTTTAACTTTGAAAATATATTCTGACAAAAAAAGTAGGCTAATTCGAATTTCTTCGATTAGCCTACTTTTAATGGTTTATTAAATACGTGATTGGGATATAGCTTTTAGTTCTTTAAATTCCTTTTCAGAACAAAATACAAAGTGACCCGGTGTAACTTCACGCATTGCAATTTCTTCCCCATCCGTATATTTGTGCGAAGAAGGATCATAAGACTTACGTACACGAGTACGCTCATAGTTAGGATCTGGAAGCGGGATAGCAGATAATAGAGACTGCGTATATGGATGTAATGGATTTGAGTATAATTCTTCGGCAGGTGCAAGCTCTACTAATTTACCGAAATACATTACACCAATTCTATCTGAAATGTATTTAACCATGGAAAGGTCATGCGCGATGAAAAGATATGTTAAACCCTTTTCTTCCTGCAATTCTTTTAATAAGTTAACTACTTGGGCTTGGATAGATACATCTAAAGCTGATATTGGTTCATCCGCAATAATGAATTCAGGATCTACAGCTAACGCTCTAGCTATACCTAAACGTTGACGCTGACCACCAGAGAATTCATGAGGATAACGTTCAGCATGCTCTTTATTAAGACCCACTGTTTCCAGCAATTCAATTACTCGCGCCTTACGTTCAGTCTGATTTTTAACTAAGCCATGAATATCTAAACCTTCTGCTATGATATCCAAAACTTTCATACGCGGATTTAAAGATGCGTAAGGATCTTGGAAGATCATTTGCATTTTACGGTTAAAGATTTTTAAATCTTTTTTTGATTTTTTATCATGTACGTTTACACCATCATAAATAACTTTTCCGTCAGTAGCATCATAAAGTCGAATAATAGTTCGTCCAGTTGTAGACTTACCACATCCGGATTCACCTACTAAACCCAAAGTTTCACCTTTATAGATATCAAAGCTAATGTCGTCTACTGCACGAACTTCATTTTCTTTACCTTCGTTAAAATATTGCTTTAAATTTTTAATTTCTAGTAATTTTTCAGCCATTAGTTAGTACTCCCTTCGTAGTAACGACTTCCAGGGAAATTTTTCATACGTTCAACAATAGAAGCAGGTGGCTCTACTTTTGGTGCATCGGGATGCAATAACCATGTAGCAGCGTAATGCGTATCACTAACCTTAAAGAATGGAGGAGATTGCTCCATATCTATTTTCATCGCATAGTCACTACGAAGAGCAAAAGCGTCTCCTTTAGGAGGGCTTAACAAATCGGGTGGTGTTCCTGGAATTGCATAGAGCTTTTCTTCAGCAGTATCTAATGAAGGCATAGAGCTTAACAAGCCCCATGTATATGGATGCTGAGGGTTATAGAATATTTCATCTACCGTCCCAGTTTCCACAATCTTACCACCATACATTACAGCTACTCTGTCCGCAACATTAGCTACTACTCCTAAATCATGCGTAATAAAGATGATGGATGTATCAATTTTCTTTTGTAAGTCTTTCATTAATTCTAAAATTTGCGCTTGAATTGTTACATCCAATGCCGTTGTTGGTTCATCCGCAATCAGAATCTGTGGATTACAAGCTAGGGCAATAGCTATAACAATACGTTGACGCTGTCCACCAGAGAATTGATGAGGATATTGTTTTATACGAGCTTCCGGCTTTGGCATACCAACTAGACGCAATAAATCCACCGCTATTTTTCTTGCCTCTGCCTTACTTACTTTACGATGCTTTAAAATAGGCTCCATAATTTGTTTACCTATTGTCATTGTTGGGTTTAAAGAAGTCATTGGATCTTGGAAAATCATAGAGATATCTTTTCCGCGAATCTTTTGCATTTCTCTATCCGTAAGCTTTGTTAAATCTTTACCATTAAAAAGAATCTGTCCATTTTTAAATTCAGAGCTTGATTCCGGTAATAAACGCATAATCGCCTTAGTTGTAACTGACTTACCAGAACCAGACTCCCCTACGATTGCAAGTGTTTCACCTTTTAAAAGATCGAAGTTAACACCACGAATAGCTTTAACTTCACCTGCAAAAGTATGGAAGGAAAGCTCTAGATCTTTAACTTCCAATATTTTATCCATCCTTGCTTTCCTCCTTTAGTCTTTCATTTTTGGATCTAGCGCATCTCTTAAACCATCACCAAGAAGGTTAAAGGACAGCATTAGTAAGCTTATAATTACAGCTGGGAATACTAAAATATGTGGCTGGAATTTTAGTAATTTAACTCCATCATTAATTAGTGTACCTAAAGAAGCTGCAGGCGGTTGTAATCCTAACCCGATAAAGCTTAAGAAAGCTTCGAAGAAAATCGCACCAGGTATAGTAAACATCGTGTTAATAACAATAATACTTAAAACGTTTGGTAGAATATGTTTTGTTATGATTCTGTTATTTGAAGCACCTAACGTACGAGAAGCTAAAACAAATTCTTGGTTTTTATATTTCAAAACCTGAGCTCGAACAACGCGAGACATACCTATCCATCCAGTTATCGTAATGGCAATAATAATTGCCGTGATACCAGGATCCATAAACATAATCATGAGAATAACAATTACTAGATTCGGAATACCAATTAGAATCTCTACTATACGCTGCATAACATCATCTACACGTCCACCGTAGTAACCCGAGATACCTCCATAGGCCACTCCAATAACCATGTCAATTAGCGCTGCCATGAATGCGATGAAAAGTGACACCTGAGTTCCTTCCCATACTCGAGCAAACATATCACGACCTAGACCATCTGTTCCAAACCAATAATAAGTATCTACATTTTTTAATTCATATAAATTGACTTCTTTACCTGCCAAGTTTCCATATCCGTCCATAATTCCAAGCTTTTCGATTCCTGGAACTTTTGGTGGCAAGTTAGCATGTGTAATTGTTTGTGTTTCTGCATCATGAGGGCCAATGTATGGACCAATCAATGACATAAGAATAATAAATACTAGTATAAAAACACTGACTATAGCAGCTTTATTTTTTCTTATACGATACCAAGCATCTTTCCAAAAGCTTACGCTCGGTTTAGAAATTCTCTCCGCTTGACTGCTATCTACATGGATTCTATCAAATGAATCAGCAGGTAATTTTTTCAAGTCTTGACTCATTAGTTTTTACCTCCTGACAAACGAATACGTGGATCAATGATTCCATAAAGTAAATCTATAATGAATATTACAACAATTAAGAATACAGAGAAGAAAATCGTAGTACCCATAATAATAGAATAGTCATTTACATTAATAGATTTTACAAATTGTTCTCCGATTCCTGGGATAGCAAAGATTTGTTCAATTACTAATGACCCAGTTAACAATCCTGCTGCCATCGGACCAAGTACAGTCACTAACGGAATCAAAGCATTTCGCAAAGCATGTTTAAATGCTATTTCAGTACCATTGGCTCCTTTAGACTTTGCTAATGTTATATAATCAGAGCTTAAAACTTCTACCATCTCGGTTCTTATAAAACGAGCTGCAGTAGCCAGTGGTCCCAGTGCTAATGCAATGGAAGGCATAATACTTGAGGCCCATCCATCTTTCCATAAAGCTACCGGTAGAATTCCCCACTTTACACCTAACCAATATTGTAATACTGTGGCAAACACGAACGATGGTATAGAGATACCAATAATGGCTATGATGGTACTTCCATAGTCCCAAAATGTATTTTGTTTTAATGCAGCAATCATTCCTAAAAGAATACCTACTAGTACTCCGGCAATAAGACCTTGGGCACCAATTTGGAACGATGGTCCAATACGACTTAAAATCAAATCAGTAACTTCAGCATTTTTGAACTGAAACGAGTTACCTAAATCACCTTGAACTAAGTTAAGCATGTAATTTACATACTGGACGGGAACTGGATCATTTAATCCATATTTCGCTTCCACTATTTCAAGTTGAGACGGGGATAGTTTTGAAGCAGAGCTTATAGGGGATCCTGGTAGCGTCTTCATTAAGAAGAATGTAGCTGTCGCAATCAGGAAAAGCGTGATAAACATATAAAAAACACGACGCAAAATATATTTCGCCATCTTTGCACCTCCTAAATTATTTAATAAATTATAATTTTACTAATCTATATATTAAACAAAAAAAATAGTAATTTGTCAAAATCATATTTTATAGTAAAAATATTGCGTATATTTCGACTCATTTAAAAAGAGAGTATATGTTCCGAAAGGAATACATATACTCTCATTTTATGAGATTTTTAAAACTTTAAACTATCTTAGTTTTTACCTTCGATATATGCCCATTTGTAGCTATAGTCTCCACCGAATGGGTGAGCAACGATACCTTTAACATATGGTTTTTGAAGTTGCATAAGACCACGTTGGTAAATTGGTCCAATAGCATAGTCTTCAGCAATTAGAAGTTTTTCAGCATCAGCAAGTGCTTGCCAACGAGCTTCTGTATCTAATGCTAATTCATTGTTAGCAGAAGTTACTAACTCATCATATTTCGGGTTAGAATAAGACATTTGGTTGTTACCACCATCAGTTAACCATAAGCTCATGAATGTGTAAGGATCTTGGTAATCTGGTCCCCATCCAGCAACTTGAATGTCATAGTCTTGGTTTGTATCAAGATCTAAGCGCACTGCAAATGGTACTTCTTTAAGAGTAACAGTTAAACCTGGTAAGTTTGTTTCTAATTGATTTTTGAAATACTCATCCATCTTCTTAGAAAGATCAGAGTCTCCGCCAAGAATTTCTAGAGTAAGCTCAGTAACTCCTAGTTCTTTTAAGCCTTTGTCCCAAGCTGCTTTTGCTTCTTCTACGTTAAATGTAGACATATCTCCATTAACTTCGCGGAAATCATTAGCATCTTCGTCAAAAGTGAATCCTTGTGGTACTAGGTAATGAGCAGGTACAGAACCATTAGCTAAAACTACTTTAACTAAATCTTCTTTGTTGATAGCTTTTGAAACTGCTTCACGAATATTTACGTTAGCAAGTGGAGTAGGTTCTCCATTACGTTCTTGATTGTATTTGAAATAGAATACTGATGTTTCCATTTCTGTTACTAGTTCTGGATCATTAGCATATTGCATTGCATACTCACCAGATAGACCAGTACGGTCTTTTTCACCATTAGTGTAAAGGTTAACCGCTGTAGCTACTTCTTTAACTACATCATAGTTAATTTCAGTAAGTTTCACAGTATCTTTATCCCAATATTGATCATTTTTAACTAGTTTCCAGCTTAAGCCTGTTCCATCCCAATCTTGTAAAGCGAATGGTCCGTTGTATAAAAGTGCTTCAGAGTTTTTAGAGTAATTTTCACCTTGAGTTGTAACGAATTCTTCTTTTTGTGGTAAGAATGTACCAAATGACATTAATGATAAGAAGTAAGGAACTGGTTTTTCAAGAGTAACTTCTAATGTTTTCTCATCTAGAGCTTTAACACCTAATTCAGTATACTCAACTTCTCCAGCTACAATTTTAGATGCATTTGCGATTACGCCTTCCATCATATATGGACCGTATTCAGAAGCAGTATCTGGGTTCATAGCACGTTTCCAAGCGAATTCAAAGTCATTTGCAGTAACTGGTGTACCATCAGACCAATTAGCGTCACGTAATTTGAACGTATAAACTAATCCATCTTCAGAAACTGTTGGCTCTCCATCAGAAATTGCTGGTACAGCTACATTTTCTTGATTCAAACGGTAAAGACCTTCATTTACGTTGTTTAGTAGATCGAAACCTACTGAGTCAGTTACTAAAGCAGAATCAAGAGTTGGAATTTCAGAACCCATGATTAAGTTTAATACTTGCTCTTCGTCTAATGTTGCTTCTTCAGCACCATCGTCTTCTTTTTCTCCATCTGTTTCAGTTGCTGGTTCGTTAGCTGGTGTTTCTTTAGCCTCATCGTCGCCGCCACATGCAGCTAGGAATAGACCTACAACTAACAGTAGGCTAAGAAGCCATACTAATTTACTATTCTTCACAAAAATAACCTCCCTAATATTCAGAAAAATTCATTACATTTATTATTATACATTTTATAAGAGAGTTGTACATACCTTTTTTTAAATATTTTTACAATCATGTAACAAAATCATTACATTGTCCTAACGAATTAGGAAGATTCTTAACTATTTTGTTAATTATCTTTTATATTTTTAGCTTTGTTAAAGTTATTGGTTGATTTTGATTAACAATTCTTTTTTATAGTGACTGTAATAATTAAAAAAGGAACTTTCAAATGGCTATTAAGAACATAAACTAGATTATGAAATTGGGTTGGTGCAGTTTTTAGCTGTGTTTATGCGAGTAAATTTATAAGCACTTATCGATGCATTAAAGCTGTTCCCATTTATTGATTGCAGCGCCAGACGGCGACTCCTACGGGATGAGGGAGACAGATAAGACCTCACAACCACGCGCGTAAGCGATGGGTGATGGCTTATCGCTCACCCCGTGGAAAGCGTCCGGCTGGCGCGAAAATCAATTCTACTTTCTGATTTAAATATTTCTTTGCATCATAAATCACCCCCGAACTTTAACATAGCCATATTTTTTTATTAGTTTTGATTATTTCAAGCAAATCTTCTATAATTTAAATTATTAGAGGTGAATTATGAAAAAGAAGCTTATCTATTTTTTTAGTGCTCAAATTATAATAGTTTTAGTGATGCTATTAACGTCTATACGTATCGATTTGGAAGCATATATTAATGTTTCCTTCTATATAGGAGGGCTTGTTACATTTGTAGGGTTAGTTACATATGTTGTATCAGGAGGATTTTTTGACTTATATGTATCAAGCTCTAGAAAATTTTTCACGCGGAAGCATTTGAGAGAAGAAATAGAGAATATGCGACTTCCTTCCGAAGTTTTTTCTTTCTCCCCTAAACCACTATTTGCTTTAGGGTTATCGATTTTAGCTTGTACATGTATAGCGTTACTTTTTTATTATGGATAAATTTGTCCCTTGATTTTTGAGTTTCTTCTATATATAATAATCAAAACTAAATAAAGAGCTTTGATGAAGAAAGTACATTTATAGAGTATGTTTAGAGAGTCTGCGGATGCTGCAAGCAGATCATACGATAAATGGAATGGGCTTCTGAGCAGTATAAGTGAAAGGTCAAGTAGCTTATACCGTTTCCTTCGCGTTATGAAGAAGAGTGGCTATTTATTTTAGCAAGCTGGGTGGTACCACGGATATTACATCATTCGTCCCTTTTTTAGGGATGCATGATGTTTTTTTATATTCTAAGGAGGAAAATTTTATGAAAACACTTTTTTCGGGCGTCCAGCCTACCGGTACAATTACTTTGGGAAATTATATCGGCGCATTTAGACAGTTTATAGACCTACAAAATGATAACGATTGTATTTTTTGCATCGTAGATCAGCATGCTATTACTGTAGCTCAAGACCCCCAAGAACTTCAAAATCATATTCGTTCGTTGGCAGCCTTATATCTAGCGGTAGGAATAGATCCAGAGAAGTCGATTTTGTTTGTCCAATCAGAGGTTCCAGCCCATGCAAAAGCAGGATGGATGATGCAATGTATTTCTCACATTGGAGAACTGGAAAGAATGACGCAGTTCAAAGATAAATCAGATGGGAAAGATGCTGTGACTGCTGGATTATTGACTTACCCACCACTTATGGCCGCTGATATACTTCTCTACCAAACAAACATCGTACCTGTTGGCGATGATCAAAAACAACATATAGAGCTAACTCGTGACTTGGCAGAACGTTTCAATAAAAGATACGGTAATGTATTAACTATGCCTGAAATCCAGCTTCCTAAGCACGGCGCACGTATCAAATCCCTGCAGGATCCAACGAAAAAAATGAGTAAGTCAGACCCTAATCAAAAAGCAACTATTCGTATTTTAGATACGCCAAAGCAAATAGAAAAGAAAATCAAAAGCTCTGTTACTGATTCAGAAGGAATCGTAGCATTTGATACTGAAAACAAACCAGGTGTCTCTAATCTATTAACAATAGAATCTGCTTTGACGGGTACACCTATTCCAGAATTAGTAGCTAAATATGAAGGAAAAGGTTATGGAGATTTTAAAGCATCTGTTGCAGAAGCTATTATTAATCATCTAGCACCTATTCAACAGAGATACGAGGAATTATTAAACTCATCAGAACTAGATTCCATTCTAGATCGCGGTGCAGAAAAAGCTAACCAATTAGCAAATGAAACACTAGTTAAGATGGAAGCCGCAATGGGTCTCGGTAGAAGACACTAATCGTTAATCCTAAAATAGATAGACAAAATACAATAAAGTCTTTTGAGTTTAGCATATACATCAACACAGATTTCCATGAATATCCTAAAGATAAGAAATTTAAATATAGTACTAAATGGGAGCAGCTGATAATTGCTATTCCGTAGCTTATTAGAAAAATTAGTAGTCTCATTAGTATCACGTCCTTCATAAAACATATGAAAAACCGTCCCTAAACTTTCGTCTAGGAACGGTTTTTTTGAAGATTATTTTAATGGCTCTTCTGATACTAGTTGAAGTTCATGTAATCCAAAGTCAGTTCCATAAGTTACATCATAGTTTTTCACTGCTTTGTTTACTACATAAATTGCGCTACGGAATTGAGTAGGAATTACTGGAACTTGCTCTGACATGTATACTTGGAAATCACGGAATGCTTGCGCACGTTTTGCAGAGTCAAATGCATCCGGTGAATCGATAGCTGCTAATAATTCATCTAATTCAGGTGAAGTAAAGCGGCTATAGTTAAATGCTGAGTCTTTTCCATATAAGCCTAGTGGTGATGGGTTTGTACCTGTTCCCCAAGCTCCCATGTAAATATCAATTTCAGGATCATCTGCTTCTACTTTATCATAGAAAGAGTTCATTTCGATTAAACGGCCAGTTGTTAAAACCACTTTTAGACCAACGTCTCTCCAGTTTTGAATCCAATATGCAGCCATTTCTTCAGCTGTAACGTCTCCTGACATACCTGCATAATTAATCTCTAATTTTTCGCCTTCTGGAGTTTCACGGAATCCGTCTCCATCGATATCTTTATAACCAGCTTCATCTAATAATTGCTCTGCTTTTGCTGGATCATACTTAATGCCTTCTAAAGTGTCATCATAGAAAGAAGCAAATGCTGGTGGTATTAAACCAGTAGCACGAGTACGTAAATTATCGTAGTATGCCTCATTTACAGACTCTACGTCTAAAGCATAACCCATTGCCATACGTAAGTTTAAGTTAGCCATCTTGGCATTTGGATCCATCGTACTTAATTTAGCTTTAGTATCAAACTTTCCTAATTTAAATCCAAGGTAAGAATAAGATAGCTCTGGTTGTACAAGTATTGAAGCATTTTTAAATTCTTTTACTTCCGCATATTTCGTTGCTGGTAATGATCCAGCTGTCATGTGGTATTCACCAGTTTCTAAAGCTTTTGAGATAGAGCTAGAAGGTACTACTTTTAAAAGTACTCCATCCAACTTAGGCTCACCTTTAAAGTAATGCTCATTTTTTACGAATTGAACAGATTCACCAGGAATAATTTTTTCAAATTTAAATGCACCTAAAGATAATGGGTTTTTACGAACTGGGTCAGATTCTAACAATTGTCCTACTGGAATATCTTTTAAAATATGACTTGGTTCAGCAGAACCCCATAGACCATCTCCACCTGAATAAATTGCTGGAGATAATTTTTTAAAGGAAATTTCTAATGTAGTTTCGTCAACCTTTTTTAATCCAGAAATTGTATCAGCAGTTCCTGCATTATACTCTTCTGCACCAATGATATTTTTAAAATCTCCGTCATAACGAATACCTTGATAGTCTGGGTGTCCAATGATTAAATATGGAAGCATAACATCTTCAATTTTCAAAGGCTCGCCATCTGACCATTTTACACCTTCACGGATTTTAATTGTTGCTTTGTTTGTATTAGGGTCTGCTTCAAGTGTAGCAATACCTCTGTCATCAATTAAAAAGTCACCATCTACAGAGAAAATGGAATTACTAGCGTAATCTAAAATATCTGCATCTACACCATTTTGATATAATACTAGAGAGAAGATCCCTTCAAAAGGAGTATCTGTTCCTAATGCAACCTTTAAAATTCCGCCATCAATTGCATCTCCCTCATGCTCAACCTTTTGAGAAAATTCTGAAGTACCTTCTTCTGCAGCAGGTTCTTCCTCTTTATCTTCTTCTTTATCCTTATCTTCCTCAGTCTTTGCCGGTTCTGTTGTTCCTTCAGTATTTGAGCCTGAAGATTCTTCGTCGTTGTTACATGCGCCTAACACAAGCATAAATGCTATTAGTACAGCTAATAATGTCCAAAGCTTCTTATTCATCCTTTTTCCTCCTTTTTATATATCTTTATATATCAAACAGAAATCGTTTAATACCATATTCATTATCCTTGCCTTTGTCTTGCGTCTGCCGAGCGACGTAGCGCTTGCCCTACATAATTGATGGAAAGCATTAATAACAAAATTAGCAAGGAAGCTGGTAGCCATACCCACCATTTGTCCTCTAAAATTAACGGATTATTCGCATAACTCACAAGAGTTCCCAAGCTAGGTACACTTTGCGGTAAGCCAAAGCCTAAATAAGATAATCCTGTTTCTAAACCTACATTTCCTGCAAAACTTAACGTCAGTTCAACGATTAGAATAGAGCTAAGATTAGGCATAACACCTGTAAAGATAATTCTGCCATTGCCAGTTCCTAATGTTTTAGAGGCATTTATATAATCTCTTCTACTCTCAGTTAATGACTTACTTCTAACCAGTCGGGCCGTTGACACCCATAAAAAAGTACTCATAATAAGAACGAACTCAAATATAGAGTATTTCGGAATAATTGTTACAAACACAATGATGATCATTAAAGTTGGAATAGTGATGAAAAAGTCAATAATTCTCATAAATATATTGTCTATTAAACCACCAAAGTAGCCTGTAATCATACCAATGGCCACACCTACAATACCTGTTATAATTGTCACCGATAATGCTATAGTAATGGAGTTTCTAGCTCCGATGATTAACTGTCCTAAAATGGAACGTCCACCCTGATCAGCTCCCAGAATAAACTTTTCGCCAGGTTCTGAAAATTTGTCTCTTAAACTTACATTCATTAATTCTTCTTGATTGATCATTGCTGCTGAGATATAGATAGCTATTATTCCAATGACTAAACAAAATAGCGAGAACATTGCTAACTTATCTTTTTTAAACTCTCTTACTAGCACTTGAAAACCTGTAGGCGGAGAGCTTTGTGTGTTTTTTTCTAGAATTTCTGTATTAAGTATTTGTTCACTCATCATACTCTCTCCTTAACCTTATATTTTGGGTCAATCTATTCTAATACGTGGATCTACAATGCTCATGATGATATCAGACAATAGACTACCTAATAAAGTTAAGAAGCCAAAAAGCAATACTAAAGCGGTAATAACGCTATAATCCCTGGAGGATATAGATTGTATAAACAATTGCCCCATGCCTTGATATCCAAAAATGGTTTCTATAAATATGGAGCCACCTAGTAACCCAGTAATTGTAAACCCTAGAAAAGCTGCAATTGGCAATAATGAGTTTCGGAAAATGTGTCTACTGTATACTTTTTTAATAGGAATTCCCTTACTTCTTGCTGTACGGACATAATCCATCGACTTTGCATCTATAATTTCAGATCTTAGGTACTGAATTACTGCGGTCGTTCCAAGGATTGCATAGGTCATTGCAGGCAATAGCATATGATAAATTCGGTTCCATACATACCCAAGGGTACCTTCCTCGTACTTTATGTCCACCGTACCGGCTGTCGGAAACCATCCAAGATGATAACCGAAAAAGAATAATGCTAGCAAGCCAAGTACGAATGTTGGGATCGCATAGGTCACAAAAGAGTATAGTACGATTGTTTTATCTAGGAATGTATCTTGAAAGCGCCCCGCCAATACTCCTAACGGAATAGCTATTAAGTATAGAAGAACAACGCTGAGCAAGGATAGCCACAGTGTGTTCATCGCCCGAAATCCTATTAAATCCGCAACAGGCATGCTATACGTATAACTCTTACCAAAATCCCCTTGAATTGCATTCGTTATCCAATTGTAGTATTGTACATACCAAGGATCATAAAATCCTGCTAACACTCTCATTTCTTCTAATCGATTAGGATCGGATTCTGGTGTTATTAGGCCTGTGAATGGGTCTCCAGGCATTTGCTTAGCTAATATAAATATTAGTAGGCTTAAGACAAAAAGCTGTGGAATCATGGCTAAAACTCTTCTCAATATTGTTTTCCACATATTAGATGACCTCCTTGCTTCTAGTGGCCATTGCTACTTGATGAGTAGTTGAGATTGGTACTAAATCTAATACTTTCCCATCCTTATCAAAGTATTTCTGATGATCAGTTACATAATTTTTTTCTACTTCAATTCTTTCTCTTTTTCTTGCTTCTCTACCTTTTGGATTTACGTCAGGTATAGCCGATAGCAATCTCCTTGTATAGATATGTTGAGGATTTGTATAAATATCTTCCCTACTTCCAGTTTCTACAAATTTACCTTTGTACATAATAGAAATTTCATCACACATATGTTTAACTACACCCAAATCGTGGGATATAAATAAGTAACTTAATCCAAATTCTCTTTGTATATCTTTCATAAAATTCAACACTTGTGCTTGAACCGATAAATCTAGTGCTGATACTGGTTCATCTGCTATGATCAATTTAGGATTTGTTGCAATAGCACGAGCAATGCCAATCCTTTGTTTCTGACCGCCTGAAAACTCATGAGGATACTTTACCTTGACATCCTCGCTCATTCCCACTATTTCTAACAGTTCATTAATTTTTCTTTTTTCTTCGGTAGGAGACAGTTTCAAAAAATTTCTAATAGGTTCTGCTATGATATCTTGAACTCGTTTTCTAGGATTTAAACTTGAGTGAGCGTCTTGAAATATCATTTGAATATCTCGATTATAGGAAGAAGATGGACTACGACGGCTATTTGTAACATCCTGTCCTTCGTATATGATTTGTCCAGATGTTATTTTTTCAAGTCCAATAATAGATTTACCAGTAGTAGACTTTCCACAGCCAGATTCTCCTACCAATCCATACGTTTTCCCTTTTTCAATTTCTAACGAGATTCCATCTACTGCATGCACACGATCAACCACTGTATTAAAAAATCCACCCCTGATAGGATAATGAACATGTAAGTCCTTAATTTGCATAAAACTCATTGGTTACTTCCCCTTTCTCACCCTCAAAATGAAAATGCTGCCAACATGTGCATCTGACAAGGTGTCCTGGAGAAACTTCATGCAATACTGGATTTTTTTCATGTGTCTCTTCACTGATCCAAGGGATTCTGGCAGAAAATCTACATCCTTCTCGAGGTAATTTGGCTAAAGAAGGTACAATTCCTTGAATAACTTCAAGCCTATCATTCTCACTATTCATCTGTGGTATAGAGTTAAATAATGAACGAGTATAAGGGTGTAACGGATTAGAAAATAGTTCCTCTACAGGAGCCTCTTCAATAATTTGTCCTGCGTACATTACTGCAACCCGGTCTGCTACTTCAGCTACTACGCCTAAGTCATGTGTTATTAATATAATTCCCGAACCTGTTTCTTTTTGTAAGTCAATAAGTAAGTCCAATATTTGAGCTTGAATGGTTACGTCCAATGCAGTAGTTGGTTCATCTGCAATGATTACTTTAGGCTTACAAGAGATTGCAATCGCAATGATAACCCGCTGTCTCATCCCTCCAGACAATTGATGTGGGAATTGTTTTGCAGTTCGCTCTGGATTTGGGATACCTACTTGTTTTAATAACTCTAATACTCTTTTTTTTCTTTCAGACTTACTCAGCTTTGTATGAAAGGCAAGGCTTTCTTCAATTTGGTCTTGAATCTTCATCAACGGGTTTAATGCAGATAAGGGATCTTGGAAAATCATCCCTATTTCTTCTCCTCGAACAGCATTAAAGTTTTCATCATTCAATTTAGCAAGATTGATACCATTGTATATAATTTCGCCTTCCACTCTTGTTTTGTTGTGGTCATGTAACCCAATAATGGACGTTGCTAAAGTAGATTTCCCACAACCTGATTCTCCTACGATTGCCAGAATTTCATTTCTCTTTAGCGAAATGGATACCCCATCCACGGCATCATAATATGTATCTTTTATTCTGAATCCGGTATGTAAATTGTTTATGGTTAATAGCTGTTCTGAGTTGTTCAAACTAATTCTCCTCTCACGCAACTTTATGTTCGGTCTGATTTTTTCCAAATAATTAAAGATTAAAACTTTTCTGTTATTTGATTCCTTTTGTAAAGTCTATTACAGGATGATTACAAGCGCAATACAAATTTTTTATATATTTTGTTTATTTAATATATTCTGAACCATACAAAATTATTATAAACATTGGAATATCAAGGTTTTAATTAGTCTAAATAATGGAAAATTGTTATGAAAATAAATTAAATATACACTTATTTCTTAATACTTTTTAATATATATTTGTTCTAAAAGAACTATAATATACAAAAAAATCCACGTTCACAAGAACGTGGATTTTTTGTTGTTTATTTGATTTTTTTAAATAATATACTTGCATTATGACCACCAAAACCTAATGAATTACTCATAGCATAGTCAATTTCTTCTTTTCTTGCCTCATTTGGAACATAGTCTAAATCGCATAACGGATCAGGCGTTTCCAGATTTGTGGTAGGCGGTAAGATGCCTTCATGGAGAGCTAATACACTGAATATTGCCTCTACCCCTCCTGCCGCACCGAGCAAGTGACCAGTCATAGATTTAGTGGAACTCATAGCCAGATTGTACGCATGCTCACCAAATACGGATTTTACAGCCATTGTTTCAAACTGATCATTATAAGGCGTACTAGTACCGTGCGCATTAATATAATCGATTTTCTCCGGAGACACTCCTGCATCGTCTAATGCTTGCTTCATCGCTCTAGCTGCCCCTTCTCCTTCTGGAGCTGGTGCAGTAATATGGTGGGCATCTCCTGTAGAACCATAACCTATTATTTCTGCATAGATTTTAGCACCACGAGCAACAGCGTGCTCATATTCTTCTAATATAAGAATTCCAGCTCCTTCACCAATAACAAATCCGTCTCGATTAGCATCAAAAGGTTTCGATGCGGTATTAGGATCTGTATTTAAAGAAAGTGCCGTATTGGAGCAAAAACCAGCTACAGACATATGCGTAATCGGAGACTCTGCTCCGCCGGTAATCATCACATCTGCATCTCCTCGTTCGATTACTTTAAAAGCATCCCCTATAGAGTTAGTGCCGGATGCACAAGCCGTTACCGTACATGAATTAATCGCCTTTGCCCCAAAATGAATTGACACCTGACCTGCAGCCATATCAGGAATCATCATTGGCACGAAGAATGGACTTACGCGTCTCGTTCCTTTTTCTAAAAATACTCGGAACTGATTCTCGTATGTCTCCATTCCACCAATACCTGAACCAATCCAAACGCCCGTTCGTAGACCTAGCTCTTCTGTGATTGTTAAATTGGCGTCCTCTACTGCCATAATTGCAGAAGCTAAAGCATAATGAGTAAAACGGTCCATTTTTCGTGCATCTTTCTTTTCAATATACTTCTCTATGTCAAAATCTTTTACCTCTGCGGCCACTTTCGCTGGAAACAAAGATGCGTCAAGTCTTGTTAACATTCCAACACCTGATTTACCTTCCTTAATACCAGCCCAAGTAGTTTCTACATCATTACCTAGTGGTGTTACGGCACCTAATCCTGTTACTACAACCCTACGTTTCGTCATGTATGTCCGTCCCTTCGACAAATTAAATTATTTTCCCCATTTTAGCGCTATTGCTCCCCAAGTCAAACCTCCACCAAAACCTACCATTACAATAATATCATCATCTTTCACTTTTCCATTTTTTACTTCTTCTTTTAATGCTAGTGGAATAGATGAAGATGATGTATTGCCGTATTTATGAATGGTTTTTGCCATTTTTTCAGCAGGCAACTCTAATCGTTCTCTAGATGCCTCCATAATACGAATATTTGCTTGATGAGGGATTAACAAATCAATATCTGTTTTTTGCAATCCTGCTTTTTCGATAACATTAATAGCAGATTCACCCATTTGGCGAACCGCAAATTTAAATACCTCTCTACCATTCATCGTAATGTAAGGTCCGTCCTGCAATAAATACTTTCCTCCACTACCATTGGCTCCGAGCTCAAAGGACAATATGCCTCTGCCTTCTGAGACTTCTCCAATAACTACAGCCCCTGCTCCATCCCCAAAGAGGACAGCAGTATTTCGATCTTCCCAGTCTGTAATTTTAGACAGCTTTTCCACACCAATTACTAACACATGAGAATACGTTTTAGATTCTACAAATTGCTTTGCAGTAACGACACCATACATAAACCCTGCGCATGCTGCGGATATATCCATTGCAGCTGCATTAGTAGCCCCTAATTGCTCCTGAAGCATCGTGGAGACACTAGGAAAAGGGCGATCCGGGGTTACTGTTGCTACCAAAATTAGTCCTATTTGTTCCGGAGAAATTCCTGCATCCTCTATTGCTTCCTTAGCTGCCTTTACAGCCATATGTGAACTTTCTTCTCCAGGAGCAGCTATTCGACGCTCCTCTATACCAGTCATTGTTTTTATCCATTCATCCGATGTATCTATTCTTTTTTCAAGGTCTTCATTGGTTAAAATCTTCTCAGGTGCATAAGTTCCTAAACCTATAATTCCTGCATTCATGAAATTCCTCTTTTCTTGTAATCTATTATTAGTACCTGGTATTAATAATAGCGAATATATGAACATTTTTCAACATAGTTGTTGGATGTTAAGAATAATTCTTTTGTATAGGACAACCCTATGTTATGATAGCTATAGATAAATTAATTTTTTTGAGGTGAAATTATATGCAATATGTTATGACAGTAATTTGGACACTTATCTTGGTTACGATGTTAAATTACGTAGTAGGATCAGTTAATGGCGTAGAAGAATTTAACTTTTTCCATGGTTTATATATGGCTATCCCAGCAGCTATTATAATTATACTAATTACTAAAGTAATTCCGGATGAGCCTGTAGAAGCTAAACATCATTAATAAAAAAAACTCCCTTCAAAAGGGAGTTTTTTTATTTGATAGCTGTATAGCGATACTATTTCACCATTAGCTGGCCATCCTCCAGGCTCGCTACAATTGTGCTACCAGGCAGGACATTCCCTCCAATTAGCATTTTTGCAACTGCTGTTTCGAGATATCGTTGAATAAATCTTCTGAGCGGTCTAGCACCATAAGCTGCATCTGTTCCCTCTTCCACGATCCACGTATAGACATTTTCCTCTACCTCTAATGTAACTTCCTGCTCCAACAAACGATTCTGTAGTTGTTTTACATACTTTTTCGCAATCAATTCAAAGTGATGAGTCGTTAAGGAGTGGAACATTATAATGTCGTCCATACGGTTTAATAACTCTGGCTTGAAGTGTGCGCGAAGAGCAGTCATTACCAGTTCCTCGTCCGTTTCTGAAACTTCCCCTGTGGTATTGGATAAATATTGGGAGCCTATATTGGAAGTCAAAATGACAACCGTATTTGTAAAATTGACGATTCTTCCCTGGCTATCTGTAATCCTTCCATCATCCATCAGCTGTAACAAAATATTAGCAACATCTGGATGAGCCTTTTCTATTTCATCTAATAGCACTACAGAATATGGATTTCTTCGCACAGCCTCTGTAAGTTGACCACCTTCCTCATAGCCTATATATCCTGGAGGTGCACCGACTAATCGAGATACGCTATGCTTTTCCATATATTCGGACATGTCTATACGAATGAAATGTTCTTCTGAGTCAAACAGGTTTGCGGCTAAAGATTTAGCTAGTTCTGTTTTACCTACACCAGTTGGCCCCAAGAAGAGAAACGAGCCAATTGGTTTATTTGGATCTTTTATGCCTGCTCGTGCGCGCCAAACAGCCTCTGTCACTAATTGTACTGCCTGATCTTGACCAACTACACGCTCTCCTAATGTTTCTTTGAGACGGAGAAGTTTTTCTCTTTCTCCTTCTACCAGCTTAGTTACAGGTATACCCGTCCACCTTGAAATAATATGGGCTATTTCATCAGCAGTTACCTCTTCACGAAGTAAACGTGAATCATAATCATTGTTTATCTCATCTTCGTATGATTGAAGTTCCTTTTCTAAAGGTGGTATTTTACCATGACGTAGCTCTGCTGCTTTATTTAAATCGTATTTATTTTCTGCTTCCTCTAACTCTCTACGATAGCGGTCTAACAGCTCTCTCTTTTTTTGAACTACTTGAATGGACTCTTTCTCTGATTCCCATTTTTTACGCATATCTGCTGAGGACTTGTCTAACTCCTCTAATTCCTGACGCAATTGTTCTAATCTCTTTTTGCTAGCTGAATCCTTTTCTTTCATCAGCGCTTGCTCCTCAATTTGGAGCTGCATCATTCTTCTTGTTACTTCATCCAGCTCTTGAGGCATTGAATCTATTTCCGTACGAATCATGGCACATGCTTCATCTATTAAGTCTATTGCCTTGTCAGGAAGAAAACGTTCTGTAATATAGCGGTTGGAAAGCTGAGATGCTGCTACAATTGCTCGATCGTGTATACGTACACCATGATGTAATTCAAAGCGTTCCTTTAAACCGCGAAGGATGGATACTGTATCCTCTACGGAGGGTTCTCTTACTAATACTTGCTGAAAACGGCGCTCTAAAGCTGGGTCCTTTTCAATATACATACGATATTCATCAAGAGTAGTCGCTCCAATACAGTGCAGTTCTCCTCGTGCGAGCATTGGCTTTAACATATTCCCCGCATCCATGGCACCATCTGATTTCCCAGCACCAACTATTGTGTGGATTTCATCAATAAATAAAATGATTTTTCCTTCGCTCTCTTTGATTTGCTTAAGTACTGCTTGAAGCCTTTCTTCGAATTCCCCACGATACTTTGCTCCTGCGATTAGCGAGCTCATATCTAATTCGAATATCTCTTTATCCTTCAAGCCCTCTGGTACATCTTTTTTTACAATTCTTTGTGCCAATCCTTCTACAATAGCGGTCTTACCAACCCCTGGCTCTCCGATCAGAACAGGATTATTTTTAGTCTTTCTTGATAAAATACGAATGACATTTCGAATTTCCTGATCTCTACCGATAACCGGGTCCATTTTGCCGTCTTTTACTGCATTTACTAAATTACGTCCGTACGTTTCTAAAGGACTTTTTTGATCTTGTTGGTTCATTTGCATAATTAACAGCTCCATTTCACAAAACTTTGACCTTTATTGACTATTATAAATATAAATCCTTGTAGCATAATTTGTAAAGTATTAAGCTTTATGTAACGGAATATATGCTATATTTATAGGTACATATAAAGGTGGTGTTGAGGTGGATCATACTTTAGTATCCCCAGATATTAGGTTATTATTTAAACAATACGGTTCTATTATAAAATTAGAGAAGGATCGTTCGGTTTATGTAGAAGGCGAACTAGCACAAGACGTATATTTTATCGTAAGCGGTTCTATTGCGATTAATAAAGATACAGAGGGTGGCAAATTACTCACTTTAAGAATAGTAGGTCCCGAAAACTGTATAGGTGAATCTGGTGTTTTCGCAGATAATACTCATCATAGCTTTTCTGCTCTTACGTTGGAGACTACACAGCTATTAGTGCTACCAAAAAATAAATTAGAAAATTTTCTTGTTAATTCTACTCAGTTAATGGTGGAATGGACAAAATATATACAGCTTATTTACTTAAAAAACCAGACAAGGTTTCGTGATTTGATGCTTTATGGTAAAAAAGGCGCTCTATATTCTACTTTAATACGCTTGTGTAACACGTATGGTGAACCATTGTCTGATGGTAAGATTAAAATTAATTTCTCACTTACTAATCAGGAGATAGCTAACCTTTGCTCGATGAGTAGGGAAGTAGTTAATCGAATGTTAAATGATATGAAAAGCGAGGGTCTAATTTCGTTTCATAAAGGTATTATTACGATAAACGATTTAGAGTTATTAAGAAGAGAAAACCAGTGCGAAAGCTGTCCTCTTTGCGTTTGTCGGATAGATTAATTAGAGTAAGTGAACGATTGTCGTTCGTTTACTCACTTGTTTATAATGTTGATTTCCATTTGCGGACGCTTTTCGTGGGCACGACTCCAGGATTTTCCCTCGCTGCATTCAGTCTCAAATCCTAAGCAGCTCAGGAAAACGACTCTTATAATTCACAAAAAAACGCGTATAATCAAACAAGGCACTTCCTGTTCGACTTGAACAGAAGATGCCTTGTTTTTGTTTTAAATGTCTTCTCTTATGAATAGAGAAGTTATTATAATTATCGAATACCTAATGCAATTTTTGCATATCGAGACATATTATCTTTTGACCATGGCGGGTTCCAGACAATATTAACCTCAGTGTCTTTAACCTCAGGTAGCTCAGCTAGTGCTGTTTTAACCTGATCTACTATCATTGGACCCATCGGGCATCCTATAGAAGTTAATGTCATCGTAACTGTTGCTTGTCCCTCATCAGTTAGATCCACATCGTATACTAAACCTAAATTAACAATATCTACGCCAAGCTCTGGGTCAATAACATTTTCCAGGGCAGCCATCATACTATCTTTCATATCTTGATCCATACTAATACCTCCTTACATCTTTCATTCATCATAACAAAGATATATCAATTATGCCAAACGGTTAGCTAACCATTCCGTTGCACGAAGCATACCTTTTCTTGAAACTGCATGACCAACGCTTTTCTCTTTCATAAACTCAATCTGAGAATCACTATATTTTTCAATCAATTCTTCAACAAATTTGGCAGTAGGTGCGAAAGGCACTACTTCATCCTTCATGCCATGCCAGAAAAATAATGGCTTATTTTCTAGTTTCTCTAATTGCTTAGAAGCATCAAATATAGAAAGTGTATCAAACATTTTTTTCTTTTCTTCTTCATTCATTGGAATCTTAAATCCTCTTTGCTCAACTAAAGTCATTTGATCTTTAGCAAGGTTTACATATCCCGGGGTTCCCATCATAATAGCAGCTGCATCGATCCAGGGGTAGGCCGTTAAACAGCCCAGTGTAGTAATACCGCCCATAGAGGTTCCAGCCAAACCTATTTTTTGTCCGTTGTCATATCCGCGTGTGTTTAATTCTTTTTTTAGTTTACCTAGCTCTTCGATTGATGTTAAAACAATTTCCCAAAAACGAAGGCTGATCTGTATTTGGTCAAGATGTATATCACGTTCTCCATGTAAATGGGCATCAGGCATAATTACTCTGCAACCCTTTTGGACTAACTGATACGCATAGTGAAGGTTATGCTCTTTTGCACTCTCAAAACCATGAAGGAAAAAGACTACGGGAGCATTATTTGTAAAGTTTTCTTCTGATATATGTAGCACAGGGATGTCTCCCCAATTTTCTAAATTAGTAATCATTGAATATACACCCCTTATTCGTTATATTACTATTTTAGCAAAGTAAAAGTTTTTTTACAAAATCGCGAACTAATACATTTTGACGGAACATCTGGAACAAGATAAACTTTAATAAGATGAGGGGGAATATGCACATGGAACGACACTTAATCGTATTAGACTTAGATGGAACTTTATTAACCGACCAAAAGGTTATTTCTGATAACACTAAAAGAATTTTATTAAAGGCTAAGGATGAAGGGCATGAAGTAATGATTGCAACGGGTAGACCCTATCGCGCAAGTGAAATGTATTATCATGAACTTGGGCTAACTACACCTATTGTCAACTTCAATGGGGCATTCGTACATCATCCAAGAAATCGTTCATGGCAAATGATACATAAACCAATTAGCTTGAAAGTTGTAAAAGAAGTAGTTGAGGCCGTCCAAAGCTATTCGATAAAAAATATGCTCGCAGAAGTCCTAGATGACGTATACTTACATTATCATGATGAACAAATGATCTCCGCTTTAGTACAAGGAAATCCCAATATAACTACTGGTGACCTTCGTCAATTTTTACAAGCGGATCCTACTAGTCTTCTCATACATGCTGAAGAAAATTCAATAGACGATGTTCGCAAGCATCTGAAAGAAGTACATGCAGAAGTTATTGACCACCGCCGTTGGGGAGCACCTTGGGATGTTATTGAAATTGTTAGACACGGTCTAAATAAGGCAGTAGGTCTAGACCATGTATCCAAATATTTAAATATCCCTAAAGATAGAATTATTGCATTTGGAGACGAGGACAATGATTTAGAAATGATTGAATATGCTGGCGTTGGTGTCGCAATGGGTAATGCTATTTCCCCTTTGCAAAATATCGCAAATGAAATTACTGCAACAAATAATGAAGATGGTATTGCAGAATTCTTAAAAGAAAGATTAAAATTGAATTAATATAATTCACAAATTTTAGGAGGACAAAAATGAGAATATTTGCCGACAGTGCAAGTGACTTACCAAAATTATTTTTTGAAACAAATCAAGTCGAGTTAGCACCACTTCGTGTTCATATTGACGATAAAGAATATGAAGACATAAACGATATTAATTCAACAGAGGTATACGCCGAGATAAGAAACGGTAAGCAACCTAAAACTTCTCAAACTTCTCCTGAACATTTCCTACGTATTTTTGAGGACCTTGCTAAATCGGGAGAACCGGGTATTTACATCGCTTTCTCTTCTGAGCTTTCAGGAACTTATAGCACAGCTGTCATGATGAAGGAACAATTAATAGAGACATATCCCGAGATGAAGCTAACGATCATTGATTCAAAATGTGCTTCCCTTGGATATGGACTGCTTGTAAAAGAAGCGGTAAAGCTAAGAGATGAAGGACTAAGCCATACAGAAATAGAAGAGAAAATTAGATATAATGCTAAGCATATGGAGCATCTTTTCACTGTAGATGACTTAGATTATATGGCCCGCGGTGGACGAGTATCAAAAGCAAGTGCATTTATCGGTGGCCTATTAAACATCAAGCCTGTACTACATGTAGAAGAGGGCAAACTTGTACCGATTGAAAAAATTCGCGGCACTAAAAAAGTAATGAAGCGTATAGTAGAATTAGTCGAGGAACGCGGAGGAAATCTAGAAGGACAAGTAATTGCTATTAGTCATGCAGACGTATTAGATCGAGCACAAGAACTAAAAGAAATGATATTAGAAAAAATGCAGCCTACAGATGTAGAAATTCATATGATTGGTTCCACAATTGGTGCCCACACTGGACCTGGAGCAATCTCTGTCTTCTTTTTGAACAAAGAAGCATAAAACTTTTAATAGATTAAAAGACAAATCTTCCAGCAGATTTGTCTTTTTTATTGGAACTAGAATAGTTCCTCCATGTTGTCACATAATAAGGTCGACCTGAAAAAATCATGTCGACTTAAGACGAAATGGAGTGAAAAAATGGGTATTTTATCTGGGAATCAAAAAGAGCAACCATTACACTGTGGTGAAGTTTTTGCTATTTGGACTAATTTAACAACCAACCAAGGATTAATTGCTGCACACCAAACCTTTTATAATCACGCAGGAGATACAGATTTTAAAAAAATTCTTGAAGATTCCGTGGATGCCATGAAGGATGAAAACAAGTATTTGGAAAGAATTCTCAAGGAAAATGGCATTGGACTTCCACCTGCCCCTCCTGAGCGTCCTGTAGCTCAAGTGGAAAATATCCCACCAGGTGCAAAATTCAATGATCCTGAAATTGCAGCTGCGTTAGCAATCGATGGTGCAGCAGGATTAGTAGCCTGCAGTAAGGCAATGGGTATTTCTACAAGAGAAGACATAGCTACAATGTATGGTCAATTCCATATGAAAAAAGCTCAATTAGGTGCAAAATTATTGCAGTTAACGAAGGAAAAAGGTTGGTTAATCCTACCTCCACTTCATACAGATCATAGCTAACAAGAAAAGCGCAAGCGCCTAGGTCTGCCCCGGAAAATGGAGAAAAGCGAAGAGGCAGTTCCTCTGCTACCGCAAACTTTCTTGTTTTGCAACGAGTCCCTTTTATTCATTTGCCCCCGAGGGACAAGGCGATGGAGCTAGACAACAATTCATCTAAAGATTCGTAATTTAATAATTTTCTAACTAATAAAAAACTACCTCTTGGCACTCAAGAGATAGTTTTTTTAATTATTTCGCTTTGTTTTCATCGTCTCTTCTTCTTTGTTTTCCTTTTTTCCAAACAATTACGAGGAATACGATAAACAACAAATAAGAGATTACCATAGCGATTATATAAGCTGTATTTAAACCTTTGCGGTCTGTTACTTGAAAGACTTCCACAATTTCGCGATCTATAACTATGCGGTAGGAGCCGTCATCCGTGCTTCTAATTAAATCGGATTCAAAAATCCCTCTAACTTCCTTGTCTTCGCCGATCACTTTACTTGAAAGATCAATACGTTGAGTAGCACTAGTATTATTTACGACTATGATAAACGTTTCTTCACCTGATTCACGCTTATATACTGCATAACCATTTTCATTTTTTAGTACTTCTATGTCACCAGATCTAAGTGCAGCCGATTTATTGCGAATGGAGTTAACGTCTTGGATATATTCGATTAATTCTTCATCCACACGAAAATTCATGATTTGATGGCTTTCTTCTGGTACCTGACCGTTCATCGCAATTTCCGTTCCATATGTCATATAAGGAACTCCAGGTAATGTCAGTAGGGTTCCAATAGCAGTGCGAATACGCGTCGGAGGGAACATGTTTTCCAAAGCACTATGGTAAGTAAAACGTTCTGATACTAAATTATCAATTAAGAGTAAATCATTGGATTCAACAGAACTAATAACATCTGAAGGGTAATCCGTGTTTTTGAACGCATCTCTTAGTTCGACCATGCGTTGTTCTGAATAGTTGACATCAAAATTCGCATCGCTTTCCTCTAATGCTATAACGTACATTGGATTCCTTACTTCTTTTAATGCTGTAATCATTTCGTTTATAAATTCTGTAGGTGCGCCTTCTATTTCAGAAAGCTTCACTGCATCAATTTTGTACTTATTAGCAAAAGCTACAATCGTGTCTATAAGTTCTGTTTGTACTTCTGAATTTTCTAAATCTAGTTGTAGTACACCGTCTTTGGATATAATCCAATCTTGCTTGTCCTCTTCACTTGCCCAAGTATGCTGCGTACTATAGTTATTCAATGGAAATTCTATCATTAGTTTCATCTTTTGAGTATGTGTTTTCTCAATCAAAGCCTCTAATTCATCAGCTGTTCCAAAATGTTTTTCAATTTCATTAAAATCTAAAATTGCTTTACCATCATAGGATTCCGTTGAGAAAACTGGACCAATCGATAAAATCGTGAAGCCTAAATCACGTATATGATCCATTTTATCCATGATTCCTTTAAAGTCTCCACCAGCGAAAGCAAGATGATCTTTCGTATTAACATTGTAGTCATTAGCAACAGTGCTATTAAAATATCGATCAACATATAAGTCATAAATACTTTCATTTTGTATAGATGAATCAGCTTCTGCTTGAGCACTAAAAGCAGTTGTCATCCATAGGCTGCTGAAAAGTACAATACAAACAAGCCATTTTTTAAATTTCAAGGTAATCCTCCTCTACATCGGGTAAACATAAAATTGTCTTGTTTATTTATACCCTAAAACAAGACTTATCATCGTTAATTTTAACAAAGCTACGTTTCATTCGCTATGTTTTAAACAGAAATCGGTAGAAAATAAAAAAGTATTCGTCCAAACTGTGTCATATACTAAGTTGTTCTATTCTTCCTTTGACAACAAGATATAAAACCAAGTCGGAATCTATTCGTTTCCGGTCGGCTTTGGGATAGACTTTGGCCATATCATTATCGGATAAATTTCAGGAGTGTTGTCGTGACTACCGTCACGACAACACTCTAATTTCGGTAATCTTATGGCTTAATTCTCTCCGTCGCCTCCCTACAACTATTAGAAACGGAATAAAGGATTTTAGCTAATGAAGGAATAAATAACTTCTCTATTGGTCAAGTAGCTCGCGAAGATGTAATTTCGCGAGCTCTTCGCTTTTTTAAAGAATAATTCTTACTTATTTTTTGAAAGGGCTAATAAGAAGGATATGTATATCTTTAATGATAAACCATTAAATCTTTACTTCCTATTTTGAGGTATAAAAACCTTAAGCTGGTGCCTATTCGTTTCCGGTCGGCTTTGGGATAGACTTTGGCCATATCATTATCGGAGAAGTTTTAGGAGTGTTGTCGTGACTACCGTCACGACAACACTCTACTTTCGGTAATCTTATGGCTTAATTCTCTCCGTCGCCTCCCTACAACTATTAGAAACGGAATAAATGCGTTTTAGCTAATAAAGGAATAAATAACTTCTCTATTGGTCAAGTAGCTCGCGAAGATGTAATTTCGCGAGCTCTATGCCTTTTTTTAAAAGAGTCATACTTGAGTTAATTTTATAAATAGCGTTTCAACAATGAAACACGAATATTATCTCTGTATTGATTGCAGCGGCAGGCGGCGACTCCTGTGGGATGAGTGAGACAGATAAGACATCACAACCATGCGCGTTAGCGATGGGTGATGGCTTATCGCTCACCCCACGGAAAGCGTCCGCCTAGAGCGAAAATCAATTCTACTTTACTCTTTAATAAGCACATGATTTTAATTGGTTTATCTTTAATGTTCATATTCTTCTATAAAAATAGGAATTATGAAATTGATTCACTTACTTATTTTTTTCGAAAAGTTATTAGAAGTATATTGCTTTATTTATTCAACCATTAAGTGGCTAGTTTGGCTGGCTATTATATGCGTTCTGAAGAACCGGCAGATGTTTCTGCAGATTATTCAAATTCATTCTTCCGATTATTGAAAAAGTCGTAGAAAAATCTTACGTTTTCAAGCTCAGTCCATCTATTTGTTGTCAAAAGGGGTGCGTCAAGGTTATAAATCTTAGCATCTAGTGTTCCCAACATAAATGGAGAATGTGTCGCTATAATAAATTGACAGTCAAAAAACCTTACGAGTTTATTGATTTCTTCTGCCAACTGAATTTGGTTTGTAGGAGAAAGAGAGGTTTCAGGTTCATCGAGCAAGTATAATCCGTTTGGGACAAGATATTCATCAAATATTTGCATGGATGTCTCACCGTTAGAATACTTCTCATTAGAAAAATTCATAATCTTCATTTGTTTGTACATCTGTGAAGAATGTTTCAACTCTTCCAAATGTTCCTTAGTATATCCCAACCTAGAGTGTTGGTACAGGTAACCTTCCTTAAGAACTGCCTCCTGCTGAATCTTCTTGATCTCATATAAAATATCTTCGCTTTTGATGTACAAACTAT
Organism: Psychrobacillus sp. FSL W7-1493; assembly: GCF_038004905.1. Classification (NCBI taxonomy): domain Bacteria; kingdom Bacillati; phylum Bacillota; class Bacilli; order Caryophanales; family Bacillaceae; genus Psychrobacillus; species Psychrobacillus sp. FSL W7-1493. Next base: position 2,898,799 of record NZ_JBBOSB010000001.1, read on the forward strand.
TATACGGTAGTTGATCTGACTCTCCGTCACTCTTATTTTCACCTAGCGCGTATGAACATTCTGATATGTAATCTAACGGGTACATGTTATGGCTATTATTTGTTATTTCCTCAGCCCCTGTAATTTTAAGCTTGTTTGCCATTAAATTTAATAGTGTGGACTTACCGGAACCATTGTTACCATACACTACTGTAATGTTATGAAAGACTAACACTTCTCCAGTTATTTTTTTTAACACATTGTATGGATATGCATTTGGATTATTGACTGTATGAGGAGAAAGCTTGAAGCTTTTCAGATAGATCATATGGGTTAACCTCCCTTTTGGAAAAATGAATGACTATAATCAATATTATCATCTTTTTATTATTGCTCTAGAGGGTTGAATCTTAAATCAACCTTCATTTTCACCATAGCTTCTTAAAGGGACTATATAAATCATCACTTCAGATATGGGTAATAGCTTCTAGCTCACCATAAGGATAGCGTCTACCGAAGCAAAAATCTACCATCGCTCTTCCCTGTATTACAATGGGTATAAACTTTTTATTTAAATACAAAAAAACTCCCATGTAAACATGAGAGTTTTAATAATTACGCTAAGAAATTAATACCCATTGGAAGCTTGAATCCTAAGAATAAAGCAATAAAGAAGAACACAAATACTAATACAAGGAACGTCGTATATGGTTTACCTTTTGCTTTTTTAACTAAAGTCATTTCCATCATACCAATTACAAGAATACCAGCTATAAACTTCAAGCCATACAGCATGCCTTCTCCATAATCCATCCCTTTGATGAATAAAGCAACTCCTGTAAGGATGATTAGCAAATAATCTAAACGTAAGATCATATGAACAACCTTTGAATTAGACATTGCTAGAGCAACAAAAAATAAAATTAATGCTACTACCCAAGTTGTTATGTGTAAGTGCGTACTTGCTAAGAAATCCATTGTTTCACCTCAACGTTAATTTTAATATATCTTTACTATACCACTTTTAAACTACCATTACTCAAACTTGTTTACAAGCGTTCCGATTCCTTCTATAGAAACTTTCACAATATCGCCTGATTTCAAGAATTTTGGAGGATTAAACCCTTTACCTACTCCAGCAGGTGTGCCTGTTAAAATGATATCTCCAGGCTCCAAGGTTACAACTTTGGATATTTCACAAATAATATTCTCAACTGAATAAATCATATCGGAGGTAACTCCATTTTGACGTATTTCATCGTTAACTTTTGTAACGATCGTTAAGTCCTGCGGGTTTGGAATCTCATCCTTCGTCACGACATAAGGTCCCATCGGACATGACCAATCTAAACTTTTTCCTAAAAAGAACTGTTGGTGTTTCTTTTGTAGGTCTCGTGCTGTTATATCATTGGCAATTGTATATCCAAAGATATAATCATACGCAAGTTTGGATGGAATGTTTTTCCCTTCTTTTCCTATAACAATGGCAAGCTCTCCCTCGTAATCTAAGGAAGTAGTAACCTCTGAGTGAACTGGTAATGTTTGTTCATCTGCTGCAATAGTTGTTGGAGCCTTTGTAAATACAACAAAGTCCTCCGCTACCCCACCCATTTCCTTTGCATGATCCGCATAGTTTTTACCAATTGCCATTACATTTTTTGGTGTGCGAGGTATCGGTGATAGCCATTCAATTTCTGTAAATGAGCGTTTAAAACGATTTGGATCCTCTTCTTTTAAAGCTGTTTCTATTAAAACACGTATTTGTTCAATAAAATCCATCCCGAAGCTGACACCTTGGACGATAGTTGCAGGAAAATTAGGTAGCACTTGTAATTCTTCTTGAATAGTAAGTACATCCCATACTGCTTCTTCTTTTTTTACTTTTGGACCAAAATAAATTTTATCGTTTAATCGGTATGACAATAGCTTCATCTATAAACACTCCTCTAAAGAAATTTGAATCTATTAATATAGTCTATTACAAACTTTGTTTAATTTCATCTTTTTCGATCATATTTTCGAATAAGTCAGTTTTCTCCACAATAATTCGACGGGCCCTTGTTTGAACTTAGTAAACCAGATTTCTGCAAAAATCAATTGTATCACAAAGATACCTACTGCCATCCATGTTCCTGTCGCTATGTCGACCTTACCGTATAAACCAAAGCCATAACCATAGAATATAGTAGTTGCAAGAATAGATTGCATTAAATAAATGGTCATAGACATTCTTCCAGCTTTAGCAATTGGGGATAATAGTTTTCCTACTATAGGAATTGTACAAATCAATGCAAGGAAACCACCGTAAGCAATGGCTTGAAGAGGCCCACCAAAAGTGTCTTGTGCAGTCATTGTAAATAAATCATCACCTTGACTAAACGGTAACCACTTAATAGCAGTTCCTGCTGTCATCGCAATAATTACTGTAATGATCCAAAATAGCTTCAGCTCTCTCGCTCGCTCGATTAGTCTTAGCTTTGCAGCAGCCGAACCAAGCATTAAAAGCGGCAATATCGTACAAAGAATAAGTACAACATTTAGACCATAGCCTTGCATGTATAGCCAATCAGCTAACCTTTGTCCAAATACATCAAACCATGATCCTTGTGAATAGGCTACGGCCGATTCCTCTACCTTTTGAATTGCTGTATAAAGAACGGACTGGTCAGGAGCTAATTTTGTCATGAAGTAGACCAATCCAGTTAACAAGCCATTAGGTAGTAAATACAATAAAGCTGCAATTAGCATTAACCATAGAGGCTTTAACTTCATTAACACTATTAAACACAATCCGGCTAATGCATAGGTAATCAAAATGTCACCAGACCAGATCAGAAACGCATGAATACACCCAATTCCTAGTAGTATCAATAGCCTACTTACTGCGAGGCGAGAAAAGGAGGTACCCTTTGACTCAGACTTCATAAATTGCATTGCTAATCCGTATCCGAATAGCATCGCAAACAGTGGATAGACACTGCCTTGTACGAAAATATCAATCCACTTATAGGCTTCTTGATCAGCTGGAGTTTGATACCAGTCATATGGATTCACATAAATATACGGGCCATGAAAAAATAGCATATTTACTACAAAGATCCCTAGTAAAGCACAGCCTCTCATTACATCGATAGAAATGATTCTTTCTTTTTCTTGCGTAGGTAAAATCACCAAACTTCCCCCTAAATAACTACTGTTTTATTTATATCAAATAGATATAATACTTTCTCTTTTATATCGACCTTCAAGATGTCTTCGATAGCCTTTTCATATAACGAAAGCTGTATTGCATATCTGTTTTTCATCTCTTGTAGTAAAAGATTCTCGTTGTTTTGTAAATGCTTTACTTTATCTGTTTTATAATCTAGCAGCACCCACTGACCATCATCTTCTTGGAATAAACAGTCTACAACCCCTTGGACAATCTGCTTATCGCCATCTTGATCAACTAAAGCATAGGTAAAAGGAAATTCTCTCATTACTTTTTTAGCAACTCTCAAACGTTCGGCCATTTCGGAATGAAAGAAAGGGACCATCTTTTGTGGATTAATCGCTTCTTTTTCAGCATTAGTAATGATTTCTCGTTCTTTTAGCCTCTCTGCAAATGCCAGTACTTGTTCTTCGGTCTTTCGTTCAGATAAATCTACATGCTGCATAAATGCATGGACAGCAGTACCTGCTTCTGCTCCCGTCAACTTCGTTCCTTCCTGTAAAAAGAAAGGACGCTTAGCCACTTTACTTTTTAAAGGAGTAGTAGTAGGGCCAAAGAACTCTTCATCATGGCGCTCGGACAATAATTGTAGTCGCTTCATCTCGCTCACTGACTGCTTAGAACGTTTATGAGTGGACCCCTCGAATTCGTAACGCGTATCAAAAATTTTCTTTATATCGTCTAGTACCGCAGTATTTTCTAGCTGCAGAAGTCCTTGAAGCGAAGTTTCCTCTTTTTTCTCTTCCTCCTGGTGAACTTTAAGTTCATCTATATGCTTAGCAACTATATTCCACTTGGAGGGACCCTCCACTATGTTTGCCTCGTTTATTTGAGATAGCTGACTATAATCCCGGTGTCGAGCAAGAGCAGGACCTATCCAATCCAAATATCCTTTCGCTTTCGCCCTTTTATAATCTGGGATCATCTCATCACTCATAAGTGTTTGAGAATCCTCCCATTTATCTAGGGTTTTTGCTAAGTCCTTTATAGTTGCTACTAAGAATAAGTGCTCTTTGGCACGAGTCATCGCCACATAGAGAACTCGCATTTCCTCTGCTTTTAGTTCCATTTGTTTCTTTTCTTTTACCGCTAGGAATGGAAGCGATGTAAAGGAAATACGTTTGATAGGGTCTATTGCCTTTACGGCAAGTCCAAAGTTTTGGTCAAATAAATATGACTCATTAAAGTCCATTTGGTTAAATGGTCTTCCCATACCTGCGAGGAACACTACAGGAAATTCCAGACCTTTAGAGGAATGGATGGTCATTAAGCGAACAACATTTTCTTTTTCACTAATAGATCTAGCTGCACCTAAATCGTCTCCACGCTTTCTCATCCGATCAATAAATCGTAAGAAACGGAACAATCCACGGAAGGATGTCTTTTCATAAGCAACTGCTCGGTCATGTAACACACGTAGGTTCGCTTGGCGCTGCTTTCCGTTGGGCATAGAGCCAACAATTTCATAATAATGGGTGTCCAAATAGATTTGCCATATTAAGTCTGCTAAAGAGCCTCTTCTACTAAGATCTCTCCAATCCTCAAATTGTAGCAGGAATCTTTGGAGCTTCTCTGCCGTCTCAGAGGATAAGCCTGCTCCACCACTTGAGACAAATAGCTTCAACGCTTCATAAAAGGATTCCTTCGGTGCAGCTAATCGGATAAGGGCAAGCTCTGATTCGGTTAAACCAACGAAAGGTGCTCGAAGAACAGAAGCTAATGAAATATCCTGGTAAGGATTATCAATGGTACGTAGGGTATGTAGCATGATGAGAACTTCTATCGCTTCAAAGTAGCCTTTGGAAAGCTCTGCATATAAAGGAATCCCAGCCTCTTTAAACTGTTCATTGACTTCCTGTGACCAGGTCATAGACCGCATGAGAATAACCATATCGCTATATTGTACTGGTCGTTCTTTCTTTTTCCATGGATCATACACTGAATGTCCGCTCGATATCATTTCTTTTATTTTTGAAATAATATAACGTGCCTCTGCTTGAGATTTTTTTAATTCCTCCTCGGCATCAACAGATGAAAAATCCTCCTCATCTGAATCTACCTCGGCACTTCCATCTTCCACTTCATATAACAAAGCAAGCTCTACCGCTGCGTCTTTGTCATCATATGGAGCTTGAGGCTTTAAGGAAGCAGCATCATCATAATCTATTTCTCCAACATTTTTACCCATAATTTGTTGGAAAATATAGTTCGTTCCATGGAGCACTTCTTGACGACTTCTGAAGTTTGCATTTAAATCAATTTTCACTCCAGATTCTAATGGCTCTTCATTAAATACGCGATACTTTCCAAGAAAAAGCATAGGCTCGGCAAGTCTGAATCTGTAAATAGATTGCTTTACATCTCCAACCATGAACATGTTCCCAGTTAATTCATCACCGCTTTTAACTAATTGAAGAATAGTTTCTTGGAGATTATTAGTATCCTGGTATTCATCCACGAGCACTTCTTTAAATCGCTCCTGATATTCCTTTGCGATAGCTGAAGGTACTAAATTTCCGTCCTCATCATGATCAGTGAGTATCTCTAAGGCATAATGCTCGAGGTCAGAAAAGTCTACTAGCCCTCTATCATTTTTTGCTGCAGTGTATCTTTCTCCATAAGAAATAGCAAGATTTACTAATGTTTTTAAGTGAGGAGCCATTAATCTCATCTCTTCTAAAAGTCGTTCAGGTGTGCGCGTAAAATATTTATCCTTGAGATCGTTGACTACCTTTTTAGCCTTATTTCTCTTAGTCGTAGCCTTCTTTTTCAGCTCTTCATCACAGGAATCCTTTCGGATGGAGGCAGCTTTCCCCCATTTTAAACCTTGGAAGTAATAGTACGCGTCCTGCCAGCTCCCCATCTTCAGTAAGCGTATGGCTTCTTGTATAAGTTGTTGATCATTTTTAGCCGTGTCTTCGAGTGGAGCAGGGCCATCAGGAAGATTCGCAAGCTTTCGAATATCCTCTGCCAGCGCCATCGCTTCCTCCAGCTGATAAATTATTGCGAGCTTTAATGGGTCGATGAATGGCAGTTCATCTATCGTCATGTCACTGTCTAGCTCATAAGCTTCCGGGATAGCTAGTAGCCATTTCTTTGGCTCTGGATGCACACGAGCATACGTATATAACTTATCGATCATCACTTCAATCGATTGATCATCTCGATCGGAGGTGAAGCTGTCGGATAATAGATACATAGCTTCTGGATTTTCTGTCTGGTACGCTTCTTCTAGGATGTCTGCAAGTACATCGTCGCGCAGAAGAGCTGCCTCTGTGTCATCTGCTATTCGAAAGCCCGGATCGATTGTAAGCATATAGGAATACTGACGCACAATGTTTAAACAAAAGGAGTGCAAGGTGGAAATCTGTGCTTTGTTTAACAACGTCAGCTGCTTTCTTAAATGATTTGAGTTAGGGTCCAAGGCAATCGCTTTTTCCAATGCCTCTCTCATTCGATGACGCATTTCTGCTGCTGAAGCATTTGTGAATGTAACGACTAGCAATTCATCTACGTTTATTGGATTTTCCTTTGCAATCACTTTTTGTATAAGTCGATCGATGAGCACAGCTGTTTTACCAGAACCTGCAGCGGCAGCTACGAGCACATCTGAACCAGTTGCCCAGATTGCCTTCCACTGCGCTGGTGTCCAAGTTAAGTCATCAGGCATCTTAGGAATCTTCATTTGTACTCATCTCCTTTTGTATCTTGTCCGCTATAATATCTGGTTTATCTACTTTTAACACTCGCACCTTTTGCTCCGGATCCTGCGGGTCAAATTGACAAACGCTCCTATATGAGCAAAATTGGCAAGGCATCTTATCCTTCATGACATATGGATATACTCTCGTGTCACCTGCGTTCATGCCGTTCCCAGCCTGTTCATGCTTTTTACGGACAAAGGTTTGAAGAAGTTTCATTTGATTTGGTTCTACAACTTTTGAGGAGGATTTGGAAAGGCTGCCGTCCTTATTCATCCGGACAGGAATTACCTTCGAAAATCCATCTATTTGCTCGTCCATCTCTGTAATCACTTCTGGATCCGATAACAACAGTCCATTCATTTTATAGGATTTATATATGGAATCCTGTAGCTCCTCATCCTCTAATTCCTTCTCGCTTTGAATAAACGGATTATGCATATGAACATAAAGTACACCAGCAGGCTCTGCTTCTTCCTGGAGCCATATTTTAGCATTTTCTACAGCAACGTCTAAGTACGTTAACAATTGTAAGGAAATACCGTGATACACTTCATTGAGATCAAGACCCTTTTTGGAGGACTTATAGTCAATGATACGCATGAACATATTGCCATTTACATTCGCTGCGTCCACTCGGTCAATTCTTCCACGCAATTGCATCTTACGTCTATGTTTTAATGGTATCTCTAGAGGTGGCAATTGTTCGCCTGGACCAAAGCCTGCCTCGATAGCAATTGGTACGAAGCCAGATACTTTGGAATGTCTGCTTAATGCCACTAACGTATTTCCAACGATTTGCTCTAATTTTCTTTGAATATAACGATAACGATTTGTACTCAACAATAGTTGGTGTACAAAAATTGGTACGATATGGTCGACTGCCTGCTTGGCAAGCTGCATGCATTGTGCTCTAGTCAACTGTCCCCACGTTAAATCTAAGCGAGAGGTTTCATCTGAAATCCATTTCATTGCAGCATGAAAAAGATCTCCCATAGCCGGTGCCTCTAAGCGATATTCTGAACGCTCCTCTAGCTTTAACCCATAACCAGCAAAGTGGGCAAACGGACAGCTATAATACTTTTCAACCCTTGAAACACTGGAATTAATCGTTTCTCCGTATAAAGCAGCCGTTATATTCGAGGATAGAAGGTCTGTTTTGTTTCCACGCAGCATTGGGCGAATAATTCGCTTAATAAGCGTTGACCAATAAGGATCCTCCATATAATACTGATACACAGCCTGCCATTCATCTGACAACTCTCCAGACTGTAAAGCCTGTCGTAACTGCATCGACAGGTAAGCAAGAGTCGTTCTCGGGTGGCTGATTAACGTCATACTAAAGCTAGGGTCCTTTATATCAGAAGGGTCGATTACCGCTATTTCTAGTGGTACCCCTCCTACAAGCTGTTGGAGTTTACTAATATACATGGAAGGCAACTGAGCCTTCCCTTCACTATCGGCAATAGCATAGGAAACATACAAATAGTGAGAAGGCGTAGCAAAGGCTTTATACGTCAAGTAATTTTCATCGAGCAATCTCATTCGAGAAGTCGGTGCTAGCTCGAAGCCTACTTGTGCGAACCACTCACGCTCCGTATCCGACAGCAAGCCCTCGTGATCGATTCTTTTTGGAAACACACCATCGTTCACTCCAACTACAAAAACCGCTTTTATATTTGTCAGACGCGCAGTATCCACGTTTCCAACAATCACCTGATCAATCGATGGAGGAATGCGAGAAAACTCTAACTGGTCATAGCCCTCGTCAAGGATTTTCATAGTCTCTTCGAGAGACATTTCCTTCTCTCCGAACATTAGAACAAATTGGTCTAGCACATCGACCCATTCATTCCATGCTTGGTCATGCTCTGTAGCCAGCAACAGCTGTCCGCTTTCCTCCTCCACTTCTTTAAGATTTTGCAGTTTTTCGTACACCTGTAATGATTCCATAAAGGTATAGAGCGCAATAGCTATATCTTTTCCTGTATTACATTCCTCCAGGGCATCTGCCAGATTCTTTATCGGCTGGATAAGAATATCTCTCGCAGCATGAATATCAGCCTGAATACTAAGCTCTTCATCCGTTTGTACCTTTGAATAGAATTCTAGGCCTCTATACTTTTTGTACACCCATCTTCGACTATCAAACCATCTATCCCCGTATATACCAAAGGACAGTACGAAATTCTCTAAACGATCTGCTCGCTCTCTCCACATCGTTTTAGGTGCATCGATCGGGAAGAAAAGATCCGTTTTAATCGCTCGGAACATCGGCTCATATTTCCAATCAGATTGAATAATTTCTAAAACTGTTCTGCTGAGCTCGATCAGAGGATGGTGAAGCATAGATTTCTTTTTACTTATGAAAAATGGGATTTCATATTGGGGAAAGGTTGTCTCTATTAGCCCTTCATAACTTTCAGTATCCCGGTGTAATATTGCCATTTCGTTATAGCGGACATTTTTAAAATGAGCTAAATCTCTAATTTGTCTAGCAACCGCATGAATCTCGGCGCGTCTATTCATTGCCTCCGTTAGCCTTAGTGCTCCGTTAGACATAATTTGAGAAGCTGGTATTTGATCGAAATTAGCTTCAATATGAGCAAGCTCTTCTGCTACGAACCGTCTTTGATCTTTAAAATGCATCGTTTCCTCTACCTGAACGTGTTCAGTCTGAGCCATTTCAATTAATCTAGCAGCTGTATTAGCAGGCTGGAAGAAAAGAGATTGCTCATCATAGGCATCTGAAAGACTCTCCATCGGCAGTGCAATAGATAGTCTCTTCACCTTTTTCATCAATGCTTGAATAATTTCTAGCTCTCGAGCAGTAAAGGAGGTGAACCCATCAATATAAATTTCTGAGGTTTCCAATAGATAGGAGTCCTTAATATTATTTGCGAGTATTGTTAAATACCCTTCTCCGTCTACATAGCTTGTCCCTAGCCTTTGTTCGATTAAATCAAGCATCATCATAATATCCGAGGATTTATCTAATAATGTTTGAGGGGCATCGACAGCCTTTAAGCTGCTAAAGGCATTGCTCATCGAAGAGGAGTCCACACAATAACGACTAAATTCCTTCAATAGCACTTCTATTTGGTCAGTGAACCCCCGTTTAGTAGATGCACGCTTAAACAAAGTAAATTCGTCCTTGTTGTCCTCTAATAAGCTACGAATAAGCATACGATAGCCAAAGCCACTAATTTCTTCTTTAGCTATACCACCTGTTTCTTGAAGAACACGCCAAGCAAGCCGTTTAAATGTACTCACTTGGGCGCGAATAATTCCAGTTACCCCTGAATCAGCGGCCATGTCATATTCACTGGAAAATGACATTTGGTCAGGTACTATATAAAAAATCGGATCTCCGAATGGAGCCGCATCTACTGATTGAACAATTTCTTGTTGTATAAACTTTGTCTTACCGGATCCAGACCGACCACTAATAATTCGTAATGACAAGCTAAACAAGCTCCTTTCCATAAAAAAAACGAATAATCTCCTACTCTCTATTGTACAAAACATAGTCAAGTGAGGGAAATTATTCGGACGTAAAATTGAAGGTGGCATCTGCCAATGGAAGGTATTTGAATTTAACCTCTCCAATAACTTCATCTTTATCTATAAAATGAAAATACCGACTGTCTAGACTGGCAATTCGATTATCTCCAAGTACAAAAAGCTTGCCTTTCGGTACCGTATTACTGCCAGTTAATTCAAGTAAATTAAAGTCTTCGGTAAAATGTTCATCTGGATTTTTATAAGCAAGATTACTTTCTAGAAATGGCTCCTTTATCTGTTTTTCGTTCACAAATAGCTCATCATTTTCATACCGGATTGTGTCTCCCGGCAACCCAATGACACGCTTTACAAAGTCTTCCTCTCCATTGTTAAAAATGATGACGTCCATACGGTTGATTGGAGAGATTTTACTAATTAATACCCTATCCTTATCCGCAAGGGTTGGCATCATCGACTTACCACTAACTTCATAATTTGTTACAAGAAACATTCTAACTACGACTACAATAGCTATAGCGATAGTTATGGCAATGACCCATTCCATTGTCTCCTGCTTAAATTTACTCAAATGTCTCTCCTCTTTTTCTCTTTCTTTTTATATTGACCCCACTTATGTCTTCTTCTACTCTCTTTTCAATTCTTTTTTCCACACGCTTTCCAATAAACCATAAGATAGCAATAATTAGGATAACAATTGCAGTTCGAACCGGTTGTGTAACAAGCGCTTTAAGATCTGAGCCGATAAAGCTAACGACAAAAATCATAATGAGCTTTCCTGAGGCTACAGTCCATAAATACGTATGTTTTTTTATATTCGATAACCCTGCTACGATATTAACCAGAGCAGATGGAGTAAAAGGGAAACAGATCAATAGGAATAGTGGTCCAAAACCATTCCTCTCTACCCATAATATTAATTTTTGTATTCTTTCATGCCTAGTTATAAAACCTAAAACTCTGGCCCGTCCATATTTACGAATAACTAAAAATACAGTATAAGCTCCAACAAAGGAACCAACCCATGATAATAAAAATCCAAACAATAAACCATAAGCAGCTACATTAGCAACGATAAAAACCACTAATGGTAAAAATGGCAGAAAGGCTTCCAGAAAGGGCAGAAAAATGCCGATAATCGGGCCAAGTGTCCGATATTCTTTTGTTAAATCAGTAAGTGTCTCAAACGATAACCAATCTGGCATGTCTCTCTCCTCCGCCTATGTATATTTATACTTTCCCCTTTTATTGTATACATAAAACTATATTCTTATAGTATAATTTTTTCATTATGTAAAAAGGATGTGAATATTTTGTGAATAGATCTTTCGCTAGCGGGATGCGGGATGGACTAAGTATCGCTATTGGTTATTTTCCCGTAGCTCTCACCTTTGGCCTATTAGCAAAAACCTCAGGATTGTCTCTTCTGGAGGCAACCGCCATGAGCATATTTGTCTACGCTGGAGCAGCCCAATATATGTCCTTAACGCTTATTACAAAAGGGGTAGACCCTATATTAATTGTATTAAATACTTTTGTAGTAAATATCCGTCACTTTCTTATGACGGCATCACTCAATGAAAAGATGCAAAGCGAGAAACGATGGATAAAAGGAATTTATGCATTTGGGATAACGGACGAAGCCTTTTCGGTTCTTGCTACTAAAAAAGGCGAGAAAATTTCCACCCCGTTTGCATTTGGTGTCGTGATTATTGCCTATAGTAGCTGGGTTGTCTTCACTGCAATTGGTCATGCGATTGGTGCAAACCTCCCTGCTTTTTTAAAAGCAGCGATGGCTATAGCTTTATATGCCATGTTCATAGGATTACTAGTCCCGTCTATGAAGGATAACCGAAAAGTAGTCATGCTAGCCCTCATTTCTGCTGTGATTAATGCTTTTTTTTACTGGACTAGCTTACTTTCTACTGGATGGGCTATATTAGTCGCAACACTTGCTTCTTCTATTCTAGTTGAAATCATCTATGCAAGAAAACAAAAAAGCTTGCCAAAAGGAGTGTTATAAATTGGGTAGTTGGTATTGGTGGATGCTTTTTGGTATGGCAGTTGTTACTTACATTCCTCGAGCATTTCCTTTAACATTTTTAGAAGGCAAGGAACTGCCACCTGTTATTTCAGGTATATTACGTAATATCCCTTTTGCTGTTTTAGGGGCATTAATATTTCCAGCAGTTTTATACATACAAGAAGGCGATATTTTATTTGGTTTTATAGGTGCAATCATTGCTTTTACTCTCGCCTTTTTATTTCAAAATGTGATGGTAGTAGTCCTTGGAACAGTTGGTTTTTTAGCAGTTTATAGCCTCTTTATATAAAGGGGTTAATTTCTTCAAAAAATTCATTTTATTAAACATGCATTTTACGAATTATGATAGAGTGGCAGCGACGTCTGATAGCTTATCGTTCACCGACGAATGCCTCCTCGTAGAGTACAAAACTTTATATTTTTAATAATTCTCTCTTAATTGTCCGTGACTTTAATAAATTTGTAATTTAAATATTGCATATTATAGTTCAAATTACCCTAATTTTGAAAACCTCTTGACTGTTATGTTTTTATTGTTTAAAGTTTAAAACAATTCTTACAACAATTAAATAGCACATCACTTTCTTATCTAGAGAAACCGAGGGATCAGGCCCTATGACGTTTCGGCAACAGGTTCAAATCTTTGAATACTGTGCCAACTCCTGCAAGCGCAATGCTTGAAAGATGAGAAAAGTTGGCTTTTTCGTAAATTCTGGAGAGCTTTCTTTTTCTTATCATTTTTAGATAAGAACAAGGAAGCTCTCTTTTTCTCGTGATAGAAAGGTAGATGACTATCTTTTGTCTGTAACGAACCAATGATGTATGAGGAGGTAATTTGAATGATCGAGTTTAAAAATGTTTCCAAGACCTTTCGTCTTGGCAAGCGGGAGGTGCATGCAGTAAAAGATGTTTCTCTAAAAATAAAAGAAGGTGAGATATTTGGCATCATAGGATTTAGTGGTGCGGGAAAGAGTACGCTGCTCCGACTAGTTAATATGCTGGAACGTCCTTCTGCAGGCTCTGTATTTATTCAGAATATCGATGTTAAATCATTGACTTCCAAACAGTTACGAGCAAGACGAAGAAATATTGGAATGATTTTTCAAAACTTTAACTTGTTCCACTCTCGAACAGTTGGCGGAAATATAGCTTACCCTCTAAAGCTAGCGGGCTTGAGTAAAAATGAAATTACAAAAAGGGTGAATGAACTTCTTAGCTTTGTCGGGCTTTCTGATAAAGAGAAAGATTATCCAAGCCAGTTGTCTGGTGGACAAAAACAGCGCGTTGGCATTGCTCGAGCTCTTGCAACATCACCTGATATTCTCATTTGCGATGAAGCAACTTCTGCATTGGATCCCGAAACTACTGCAGAAATTCTTCGCTTACTTAAAAAGGTGAATAAGGAATTTGGAATTACCATTTTGTTAATCACACATGAAATGCACGTCATTCAGTCCATTTGCGATCGAGTAGCTGTAATGGAAAATGGAGAGGTTATTGAATCAGGAGACGTATTCGATGTATTTACTGATCCACAGCATCTTACCTCTCAGCGCTTTATACGATCTGTACAACAGGATCTACCTTCTCCACAAATTTTAGAGGATTGGCGTTCTCGAGGAGGCAACGGCTTTTATCGAGTAATCTTCAAGGGCGACGTAACAAATAAAGCCATTTTATCTCAAATAACTCAGAAGCATCGCATTCATTTCAATATTGTTTATGGTTCTATACGAGAGTTACAGGAAAGGCTTTTTGGAGATTTAATCGTGTCTTTTGAAGGCGACACGGTGGCAATACAAAGTGCCATTAATGAGCTAGAGACAATCGTTGACATTCAGGAGGTGGCAAAGCATGAAAGTTGATTGGAGTACTTTCTGGCCAAGGATTGTAGAAGCTACTGGGGAAACCATTATTATGGTTATTGCCACTTTAGTATTTGGTTCTATTTTAGGAATAACGATTGGTCTTCTATTATTCGTAACACGAGAAAGAAACATTTTAGAAAACAAAATTGTTTTTCAAGTGTTGAACATATTAATCAATATTATTCGACCAATCCCCTTTATCATCTTTTTAGTGGCCATCTCTCAGCTCACTAGATTTGTAATGGGAACAACTATTGGAACTGCAGCCGCCATTTTCCCAATGACCATTGTCGCCAGCTTTTCTATAGCTCGAGTTGTGGAAAATAACTTAGTTAGCATTGATCCCGGGGTGATAGAAGCAGCGCAAGCGATGGGTGCAAGTCCATTACGAATTATATTTACCGTTTTAATACCTGAAGCTCTAGGACCTCTTATTCTCGGCTTAACCTTTATAACTGTTAGCTTAATAGACTTTTCTGCTGTGGCAGGAACAGTCGGTGGAGGCGGACTAGGCCATATAGCAATGACCTATGGATATCAGCGTTTCGATGGAAGTGTCATGCTCGTAACCGTCGTTATACTCATCGTATTAGTTCAGCTTGCCCAGTGGTTAGGTAATGCATTATCAAAAAAATTCATCAGACGATAAGGAGAATAGATATGAAAAAAATTAGTTTATTAGTAATTGCTCTTTTGGCAGCAATAGTCTTAGCAGCTTGTAACGACTCTTCAGCTGCTTCAGACAAAGATACAGTTAAAGTGAAAATTGGTGTGAATGGCTCAGATGGTGCCCAGTGGCCAATATTAAAGGAGAAAGCAGCAAATGAAGGTATTGAAATCGAGTTAATAGAGTTTGCAGACTACACTTTACCCAATAATGCCTTAGCACAGGGAGATATCGATTTAAATGCCTTCCAACATATTTCCTTCCTATCCCAATACGTAAAGGAAAGTGGAAATGACCTTGTTCCAATTGGTTCAACCATGTTTGCTCCTCTTGGCGTTTATTCGGAAAAAATTAAAGACATTAGTGAAATCAAAAAAGGCGATAAAATTGCTATTCCAGATGACCCATCTAACCAGGCTCGTGCACTTCGTTTGTTAGAGTCTGCTGATTTAATCACCCTTTCAGATAGCTTCGGGCTTTTTGGAGATCCAAGCGGCATTGTCGAAAACCCATTGAACTTAGATATTATTCCGATGGTTGCCCAACAAACACCACGAGTGTTGCCGGACGTTACTGCTTCTATCATCAATAACGGCGTTGCTGGTCAGGCTGGCTTCTCACCTGGTGAGGACCCTATATATAAAGAAGAAGGAAAGGATGAATCCATCTATCCTTATGTCAACACAATAGTAGCCCGTGGAGAAGATAAAAATAACGAAACATACACACGTATTGTCGAATTATATCAAGAAGAAGATATCCAAAAAGTTATCACCGAGGATACAAAAGGCGGATCCGCTTTAGTTATTTTAACGCAAGAACAACTAGATAAAACATTTGAAGATCTAATCAAATAAAAATAGGAGGAATACAGATGAGTATTGTAAAAGAACCAAAGGAATTATTGTTAAAGTCAATTGAGGAAAACAAAGAATTATACGTGCAGGTCAGTCAGGAAATCCATAATAATCCTGAAATCGGCAACCAGGAGTTCTTCGCTAGTGCAAAACATGTAAAGCTACTACGTGACGCCGGCTTCGAGGTAACTACTTCCGTTGCAGGCCATGAAACATCCTTCTACGCTATAAAAAAGGGAGCAAAAGAAGGGCCAACCGTAGCTTACCTTGCAGAGTATGATGCCCTTCCAGGACTAGGTCACGCATGCGGGCATAATATTATCGGAACAACGAGCGTTGCAGCTGGAATTGCCTTAGCAGAGGCCCTCCCTCTTACAGGAGGAAACGTAGTCGTTCTTGGGACTCCCGCTGAGGAAGGTGGACCAAATGGAAGTGCAAAAGGAAGTTTTGTAAAACACGGTTTCCTTAAGGATGTTGATGTTGCACTAATGATTCACCCTTCTGGTAAGACTTCTTTAACTGGTGAAACACTGGCTGTGGATCCATTAGATTTTCATTTTCATGGGAAAGCAGCACATGCATCTGGATCTCCAGAGAAAGGAATAAACGCTTTAGACGCTGTCATTCTTTTATTCAATGGCATTAATGCCCTTCGTCAGCAGCTTCCAAGCAATGTACGTATCCACGGAATCATCACCCACGGTGGAGATGCTCCAAACATTATTCCTGACTACGCTTCTGCTCGCTTCTATATCCGAGCAGAAAGCTGGAAGAAAACAGAGGAAGTAGCAGAAAAAGTCCATGCTATTGCAAATGGCGCAGCACTTGCAACAGGAGCCTCCGTACGAATTGAGCGATTCCAAAACGAGGTTCAGGACTTTGTATTAAATTCTAAATTAGATGAAATTCTTCATGAAGAGCTTGAGGCAGTAGGAGAGTTTGTCCATACAGAAAAACGAAAAGGCAAAGGATCAACAGACGCTGGCAACATCAGCTATGCTGTCCCTACTGCCCATCCACATATTAAAATTGGTCCAGATGATTTAGTAGGTCACACCATCGAGTTCCGTGAAGCTGCCAAATCCCAGCTTGGCGACGAAGCACTAATTAAGGGAGCTAAGGCTCTAGCCAATACCGGCTATCGCATCCTAACTGATGCTGAACTGCTTCACAACGTACGAAAGGAATATGAAGAAGCGCTAGCTAAGAAGCAAGATTGAGATGAATACCTGATTCGCTGAATGATAGCCTATGGTTAAATGGTGAAGTTTTGGCATTTGGGTAGAAGTGTTGCAGTAGCCGCTGAAAGTATTGTACATGGGCAAAGTGTTGCGGGAATGACTTCAAGTGTTGCGCATTTTACCCGAAGTGTTGCGCTAAATGGGAAAGTGTTGCACTTACGGCTTGAAGTGTTGCACCAATCCAAGTATCTCACTTTACCAATTGACTTCCTCTTGCCCCCCCCTGTTTGAGGAAGTCTACTAAACTATTAATTTCCATCAGTCGATAGGTAAAAAAAAATCCGCCCTTTATGGGGCGGATTTTTTGTCGCGCGCTTTCATATAGCTAGCATACCAAAATCCAAATGTCAGAGATGCAGCATCTAATATATAAATCCACCAACGATGAGTATAGCCTGCATACACAGATGCTGCGAAGAGAGCGACTGTTAGTAGCAAGGCCACATATCGATTAAAGGTAATTCGAGTAAATAGCACAACTAACAAAGCAGGTGCAACAATCGCAAGTATCACTTGTGTTGGTATAGATAAAGTTTCCATTGTTTCTCCTACCTTACTAAGATTAATCCTAGTCTGTAATGGTCATGTCTAAACAAAACATGCTGTCTCAATCGAAGCTCTCCATTATGATCCAATACTTCTAATCTACAATGGGCTGCATTGATTTGAACAGCTTCATAAAGCTCTTGCTCATCTGTTACTTTTTGTCCGTTTACTTTAACTATACATTCTCCAATTTTTAAGCCCATCTTTTCTGCTGGAGAGTCGGAAAGCACACCAGCAATCATTACCCCATTTGATTGCGGAGACACAGCAAAGGAGCCATTACGCTCTCTTCTATACTCAACAAAGGATATTACTAGTCTTCCTATTACTCCCAACGCCAAAGCTATTAGACTGATAAGTGGTTCTATATAGCCTACCGCTGCTACAACTGTCACGATTATTCCTAATTGCCACACCTTTTTTCCGTACATAGGGAAAAAATTCTCTGCCAGCGAATGTCTGCTTTTTTGTTGAAAGCCTATTACAAAAGGGAACAATATTAAAGAAAATGTAGACTCTCCTAAAGTAAACTGTGGCCAAAACGGTAGATATGTATGTATAACATCTCCAGGTATGACTAATAGAATCGGTAACAACCAAAGTCGTTTAGTAACATATTCCATTGCCTCGCTGCCTCTTGCCGTTTTAACCAATCTAGGCGAAGCATTTGTCGCTCCATGCTTTTGGATAATATAACCCTCTGCTATCAGCAATAAACCTGCTAAAATAGCAATTGGAACAATGACTTGTCCATCTATATCTTGTCCAACAATCTCCCATGAAAATATTTCATAAGACCAATCATAGAAAAACATGATATAAAAAGTAGCTACCGCTAAGGCAATTGCATAAATTGCAGAACCGGCCTGATACATAAAGAGTAGAACAAATAAAATCATCCATACACTATAAACCATTAACCAACTGGACGGTATAACCAATCCAACCGCCACACTAATTACAGATATAATAATTGCCCATACATAACCATCTAGCAAAAAATGCTTGGCCTCTGTCCAACCCCAAAGTATTCTCGCTCGAAATTGTTTTCTCTCTCTCTTCACCCGAAAGTATCCGATTAATACAGAAAAAAGAAGTGTTATATAAACAGCTGGATGAAGGAAGAAACGTCCAATCCCTTTTGCCAATTCTATTAATATTTCTTGTACCATACGAATCCTCCTCGCTTACAACATAGTCTTCCTATTATTGTAACAAACGAGGAGAACTTCCGTATAGGTTTATTGTCTCAAGTTACTTATTTAAGGTGTGAATTATATAACTTACACCCATTTGAAGCTGCTGATCATTCTCTTTGCGCGCCTTATACTCATTAATTGTGTTCGTTAAATCCTGAAAGAACGTCTCATCTAGCTTCGAATTAATTTCTAGTTTATTTTGCTCTCTATATTTATCTATGGCTTCAACAGTAGCTTCATCAAAATAACCGTCCTTGCGTGATATGTTGTAGCCTAATCCACTAAGAATTTGTTGTACGTACTTAATTTCATCTCCATAATCTCCTTGGTGGAACTCACCATGATAATATTTAATATCTGTATTGAATAACTCATCCTGCTCTACCTTCAAATCTGCCTCTATCCCCTTATGATGAATCCATTGTTGCTTTGGAGTTAACCACTTATGGGTAGAGATTTTTAACTTTCCGCCATTAGACAAAGGATGGGTTTCTTGAACAGTACCTTTACCAAAGCTTGTTTCTCCTACGATCATGGCACGATTATTATCTTTTAATGCTCCGGCCAAAACTTCACTTGCAGATGCGCTACCTCCATTTTGCAATAAAACAACTGGTAGCTTGTTCAGATAAGGGGTATCCTTATTTACCGTATTCAACGTTTCTAAAACACCTTTAGCATCTTGCATGTAAGCAAATGTACTTCCATTTTGTAGAAGGGTTCCTATAATAGAAGAAACGCTAAATAAATAACCTCCAGGATTACCTCGGACATCCACAACTAGTCCGTTTATTCCTCGCTCGACTAACGCTTTTGTTTGTTTTTCCCACTCTTCTGCCGTTTTCTCTCCGAAAATTGTGATAGTAACAATACCGATAGATTTTCCATCAACCTCTAGTACTTCACTGGAAACAGTATGCAACGCGATTGTCTCTCGTTTCATATGTAACTCTACATGACGATTTTCGCTTGGACGATATATCGTCATTTTAAGACTACTGCCTTTGTCACCACTTAATAATCGAACTAATTCAGCCATAGATTTCCCATCTACTCGTTCACTGTTCACCCGCACGATTTCATCCTGAGGCTTCAAACCTGCTTTGTAAGCTGGAGAGTCTTTAATGGGAGCCACAACAATAAACTTACCGCCAGAATTCATAATTTCTACACCAATACCAACCCGTTCCTCAGCTAAAGAAGATTCTTGCGTCTCCGCTTCCTCTTTCGTTAAATACGAAGAATGTGGATCTTCTAAAGCTTCAGCCATGCCTCTAATTGCACCCTCTACTAATAACTTTTCATTCTTCGAGAAAACTGCCTCTTTTTTTATTAACTGATACGCTTCATCAATCACTTGACTACTACTAACGTTACTTTTCTCGGACTCTGACGATTTTCCAGACATCCATAAATACCCTAATACCAACACAATGGCTAAAATGAATCCAAATAAAATAATCCGATTTTTGCGCAAGTTCAACCTCCTAGTTTTCCACTAATATATGTGAGGAAAACGAAGTTTAATACTTGCCCAAAAATCAGATTCTTATTTTAGTTTATCGACATAATCTATCATCATTTGCTCATCCATAGGACCTACTATTATATTTTGAATGATACCACTCGTATCAATCATGTAGGTTGTTGGAATAGAGATGATCTTATAAGCATTTCCCACTTGCCCTTCTTCATCCATAGGTATTGGAAATGTTAGACCATAATCTTCTATAAAGGAAGACACCTCGTCTAATCCGTTATCCTTGTTAGTGAGGTTTACTGCTAAGATTTCTACATTATCTTCTTCGGTCATATCTTCATAATAATTTTGCATATGTGGCATTTCTGCTTTACAAGGTGGACACCACGATGTCCAAAAATTTAATACTACTTTTTTCCCTTTATAATCAGATAACGAAACTTCTTTACCATCCAATGTGGTTAAAGTGAAGTCTGGCGCACTATCTCCTTTACCAGTCCCTTTGTTTGCTGGGTTTTCAGCCATATCTGTTCCCATTTGCTCACCTTCAAAAGGATCTTCCTTTTCATCAATATTATTTTTTACAAATGATATAGTAGCAATCGCTATTAAGAAACCTATAACTAGTAATCCAATTATTTTTTTCACACTTAACCTCCACTTTACTTATAAAATATTATTATTTTAATTATATGCATAAATCCTAATAGATACTATTCGATAGCTTATGTTTTTTCCAAATGTGTACAAAAAAAGACTTCTATTAAATTCTCTCATTCTAAAAAAATAGGCATCCAATTATATAATAATTGAATGCCTCATTTTGCTGTTATTTTATAGAGAAATGTATCTCAATGGATTCACTGAGTTACCAGCCATACCTTCCCAATATCCTAAATGGATTTCAAAGTGAAGATGTGGTCCAGTGGAATTACCTGTAGTTCCGATTGCTCCGATACGTTGACCTTTAGAGACAACTTGTCCAACTCCTACACCTATACTGCTTAAATGAGCATATAATGAAGTGAAAGTTTGACCATCAATAGAATGAGTCACCATAATTACATTACCGTATGTGCTTAAAGGTGATGCATACGATACGACTCCATCAGCAGCCGATAATACTGGTGTCCCAGTACTGTTGGCAATATCTATACCATAATGCATTTTTCCTTTACCGTAAATCGGATGCATTCTGTATCCATAACCAGAGGTAAAGCTTCCTGATGCAGGTTTAGTCCAGTTACCAGCTGAAACGGCAGGAATTGCAGTTGAAGATCCGCTAGCAGCTTGCTGACGTTGACGTTCTGCAGCCGCTTTTTTCTTTTTCTCTTCTGCTGCTTTTCTAGCTATTTCTGCTTGACGCTTTTGCTCTGCAACAATTTTATCTTGAATCGCTTTATCTAGGTTTAAAACTTCTTCATATTCTGTTTCCATTTGTTCTTTGTCTTCCAGAAGTTTAGCTTGTTCAACTTCTAGTTGATCTACTAATGTGCTCTTAGAAGATTTTTGGCCATCTAAATTAGCTTTTAAGGAAAGAAGCTGATCTTTACTTGCTTCTTGCTCTTGACGTTTCTTCTCTAGGCTTGCAGTTTGCTCTTCAAGTTCTTTTTTATCTTCTGACTGTTCTTTTAGAATTTTACGGTCAGCTTCCATCAATGTATTTACTGCTGAAAAACGGTCAATAAAATCTACGAAGCTATTAGCTCCAAGTAATACGTCTAAATAATTGACTGATCCGCCACTAACTTGAACAGCTCGTATTCTTTCTTTTAGCAATTCATCGCGAGCTGCAATTTTCTGTTCCAACTCAGCGATAGAAGCTTTTAATGCTTCGATTTCACTTGTAGTCTTTTCAATCTCACTTAAAACCGCTGAAATACTTTTTTCAGTTGCCATGATTTCATTATCCAACTTTTTGATTTGAGCCATTATTTGATCAATTTTAGACTCATTAGTATCAATTTTTGTTTCAGTTTCTTTAATATTCGATTGAATAGAACTTTTCTTTTCTTGAATGTTCTGTTGTTCTTTTTTAAGGTCGTTCAATGAATTGGCAAGAGCGCTTGGTGTGTTAAATAGTAGCGCTCCGGATGCAGCTATTGCGACAATACGCAACACCCATTTGGATTGTCTTCTCAAATCTTATTGCTCCTTTCAAGATACCTTCTTATACTCGTAAAAATTTTCTAACTGACATGAAACTACCCCAAATACCGATTAAAACTCCCATTAATAGAATTAATGCGTTTAATTGATAAATAAATGGGGAAAACTCTAGTAAATTAAATAAATTTCCT
Source organism: Psychrobacillus sp. FSL W7-1493 (assembly GCF_038004905.1). Classification (NCBI taxonomy): domain Bacteria; kingdom Bacillati; phylum Bacillota; class Bacilli; order Caryophanales; family Bacillaceae; genus Psychrobacillus; species Psychrobacillus sp. FSL W7-1493. Next base: position 2,921,414 of record NZ_JBBOSB010000001.1, read on the forward strand.
AGCTCTAATTTCGGCTGTAATGCATTATAAAGATTATAGTAAAGCACCGTAACTAACGTGATTGGTACAATCGCTCCTAAAATACCAAGCCACATTCCTTCTAATATGAATGGGATACGGATAAACCAGTTTGTAGCTCCAACTAGTTTCATAATCTCTATATCTCTTCTTCTAGCAACAATCGTTATTCGAATTGTATTCGAGATTAAGAACATAGCTGTAAATAATAGAGCAAGGATTAACACTACGCCCACGTTTCTACCCATGTTTAACACGGAAAATAATCGTTCTATTTTTCCTTCTCCATAACTAACCTCAAATGTGTTACCCAACTTATCGATTTCCTTCGCAATCGCTTCAGTTTCTTGAGGATCTACAGCTTTTGCATAAAAAGCATTATGTAAAGGGTTTTCTTGCTCATATAATTCCAGGTCTTCCCCAAAATCCATAACAAGTTTCTTTAATTCTTCTCCCTTAGTTGCGTATACTAGCTCTGCAACTCCCGGCATATTTTTAATTTCTTCTTGTAGCTTAGCAATGTCTTCTTCACTTGCTGTTAACTCTACGTAGATTTTGATTTCCACGTCTTTTTCTAGGTCGTCTGCTACTTTATTTAAATTCATCATAATCATGACGAACACGCCTACCAGTAATAATGTAACGGTAACAGCACTGACGGATGCAAATGTCATCCAACCATTTCTGCTGATACTTTTTAAGCTATCTCTAAAGTGTCGTCCTGCTGTTCTAGCCTTCATATCCGTAATCTCCTCCGTACTCGTCTCGAGTGATTAAGCCACCCTCAACTACAATAACACGGTGTCGAATTGTATTTACAATTTCTCTATTATGAGTTGCCATAACAATTGTAGTTCCTCGGGAATTAATCTCTTCAAATGTGTTCATAATTTCCCATGAAGTTTCGGGGTCTAAATTTCCGGTCGGCTCATCTGCAATTACTAGTTTAGGAGTATTAACAATGGAGCGCGCTATGGAAACACGTTGTTGTTCTCCACCTGATAGCTCAGTCGGGAACATTCTTGCCTTATTTTTTAGTCCTACTAGCTCCAATACGTCCATTACTTTTTTACGGATCACCTTAGGGGATTCCTCTATTACTTCTAAAGCAAAAGCAACGTTTTCATACACGTTTAGTCGAGGAAGTAGTTTGAAGTCTTGAAAGACAACGCCAATTTGTCTTCTCAAGTAAGGTACATTTTTGTTTTTTAAGGTTGCTAAATTCATACCATTGACTATGATCGTACCTGACGTTGGGCGCTCTTCTCGATACATCATTTTGATAAATGTCGATTTTCCTGCTCCACTTGGTCCAACTACGTACACAAATTCGCCCTGCTTAATATTTACGTCGATCCCGTTAGCTGCAACAATACCATTAGGATATTTTTTATAGACGTTAGTCATTTCTATCATTTTATACCACCTAATTACTTTCTTTTATTAAATACAACAATGCTTATTATAACACTTGATGTCTTTCTTAATGTTACAAATAGATTTCATTTTGTAGGTAAATTTAGTCAGAAAAACTAAAATATTAGCGATTTTTCAGTTTTTTTAGTGTTTTTTACTCAGTTACAAAAGGACTATACCCTTTATTTCTACACATTCTTTCATAATTCCTGCTATATTTTCTTGCCAGAGAAAATATTTACAACTACAGGTTTATTTCTCCAATATAGTTAACATTCTGTGAAAATCGACAAATAAAGCTATGAAGCTTGGATAGTTTCTTGGAGCTAATTTTGGGTGTGGTGTGGTGTGGTGTGGTGTGGTGTGAGGGGTTTTGTAATATTTATGGTATTTTTTGGGCGGTATTGAGTGGATATTGAAGTTTTATGGGATGATGATAGGTGCGTGTTGCTGGGATTTAGGCGACACTTTGCTCTCTTTATGTACGTTTTACTAGGGTTTAGGTTACACCTTTTCTATATTTAGGTGTGTTTGGCGGGGTTAGGTGCGGATTACAGAGTTTTAGGTGACACTTTGCTCTCTTTATGTGCGTTTCGCTGAGTTTTGGTTACACCTCTAGAAACTAATTAGAGTAATTCAACCTTATGGGTGGATACCTCGCATTTATAGGACACTTCGACATATTTTATGGGCGCTTTCCTCTTACTTATGGGTCATTTCTCTCAACTCTATGGGCACTTTTCAACCTTACGGGCGGATAACTCGCATGTATAGGACACTTCGACATATTTTATGGGCGCTTTCCTCTTACTTATGGGTCACTTCCCTCAACTCTATGGGCACTTTTCATCTTTACGGGCGGATAATTCGCATTTATGGGACATATCCTCTTACTTTATGGGCGCTTTCCTCTTACTTATAGGTCACTTCCCTCAACTCTATGGGCACTTTTCATCTTTACGGGCGGATACCTGAGATTTATGGGACACATCCACCTACTTAATGGGCGCTTTCCTCTTACTTATGGGTCATTTCTCTCAACTCTATGGGCACTTTTCAACCTTACGGGCGGATAACTCGCATGTATAGGACACTTCGACATATTTTATGGGCGCTTTCCTCTTACTTATGGGTCATTTCTCTCAACTCTATGGGCACTTTTCATCTTTACGGGCGGATACCCCGCATGTATGGGACACTTCGACATATTTTATGAGAGCTTTCCTCTTACTTATGGGTCATTTCCCTCAACTCTATGGGCACTTTTCAACCTTACGGGCGGATAACTCGCATTTATGGGACATATCCACTTACTTTATGGGCGCTTTCCTCTTACTTATGGGTCATTTCCCTCAATTCTATGGGCACTTTTCAACTTTACGGGCGGATACCTGAGATTTACGGGACAACTTCACTTACTTTATGGGCGCTCTCATCTAATTTATGGGGCACGTCCTCTAATTTTTGGGACACCATCCCCTACACTATAGACACATTCCCACAAAAAAACAGCTACCAATAAAAGTAGCTGCTTGTCCTACTATCTTATTTCTTCTCCGCTAACCATGCAGCAACTGCTTCTGCATCTGCGCCTTCAATAATTTTACCTGGCATTGCGCCTCGACCATTTAAAATAACATCTAAGATCTCATCTTCTGATAAGCGAGAACCTACATCAGCAAGTGCTGGGAAATTACCTTGTCCTTCTAAATTTCCGCCATGACAGCTAATACATTTAGAATTTACAATTTTTTCAGCATCTACAGACGCGGTTTCAGTTGAATCAGTTGCACCAGTGTCAGTTGTGCCAGTATCTTTTGCTTCGTCGTCTCCACCGCCACAAGCAGCAAGCATAAGACCTGCTCCAAAGATAACAGCTAATAATTTTTTATTCATTTAATGAACCTCCCTCAACATTATGAATGCACTCATATTATACCAAATTTAGTACCTTTTGAAACCTTCTCCTAATACCTCATAGGCATCAGAAACTATTACAAATGCAGTGGGGTCAATGGTTTGAACCACTTGTTTCATCTTTGTGAACTCAGTCTGATACGCCACCACCATAAGGATAGATTTCTCTTCATTGGTATATCCACCATATGCAGGTAGTTTAGTTACCCCTCGATCAATCTCCTTATAGATAGCATCTCTAATTTCGTCCTGTTTATTCGTAATGATATAAATCATTTTTGATTGGCTAAATCCTAGCTGCACAATATCGATTGTTTTAGTAGTTACAAATAAACCTATTAATGCGTATAAAGCTTGTTCAATATCAAATACTACGGCAGCGCTCAACACTATTAGGCCATCGATTAGCAAGACACTTCTCCCTAAAGAAAAGCCAGTATATTTGGTTATGATTTGAGCTGCTAAGTCTGTTCCGCCTGTAGATGCGCCGCCTCTAAAAACGATTCCTAAACCTAGGCCAACCGTAATACCACCGAATAATGCACCTAACAAAGGATTATACGTCCATGGTTCCCAGCTTGCAGTTAGCAAAACTACTGCAGGTAAAACTAAGGTTCCTACAAAAGATTTAATCCCAAATTTTGCACCAAGAAATATTAAGCCTGCGATAAACAAAGGAATGTTAAAAGCATATTGAACAAGCCCAGGCTCCCAGCCAAAAACTCCTTTTAAGATAGTACTTATCCCACTTACTCCACCTGAAGCAACCTGATTTGGCAACAGAAAGACGTTAAAGCCAAGTGCTATAATGGCAGCACCAATGATGACATATAAATAATCTCTAACATTCGCCATCCAAGGAGAAATTTCTTTATGAACTCTATTATTTGTCGTAGTAGTCATTACTATTCCTCTTTCATGTAAATTCTTTTATTCAACCTGAAATAGTATAACAACAGAAAAGATTTTTGTGAACTTTAGCAAGATGGTGTATTAACAGGCTACTTGCACAAAATAAAAAAGCGTATCTAAAATAAATTAGATACACTTTAATTACCAACAATTATTTACTAATAGATTGTGCTTCCTTATAGGTTTCGTCGATATAGTCCGAAATCGCAAGCTGATCCTCTGTGATATTGACTAAAGTTGCATTGATTTCCTCGACAGTAGCCGTGCTTTCTTCAATGATTGCAGCAAACTCTGTTGTACTTACATTGATGGATTCGCTGTTTTCAGCAATTGTTTCAATCTCTTTTAAATAGCTTGTTAATGATAACTGAAGCGTCTTCATCGTTTCAAACAGACCTTTGAAGGACTCATTGGATTGTTCCGCTGTTTCGGCTTGTGAGTGCGTTTGTGCTAACCCTAATTTCAGCTTTTGAAGAGCAGCCTCGTTAAATTTATTGACATTGTTAAGATTATCATCTATTTTCTCTACAGTTTGATTAGTTACCCCTGCAAGTTTTCGAATCTCTTCAGCTACTACAGAAAATCCTTTGCCATGCTCTCCGGCTCTGGCAGCTTCGATAGAGGCATTCAATGCTAATAAATTTGTTTGCTCTGTAATTTGTCGAATATCTTTAGCAAATTGATTTGTTTCATTAATTTTTTCGAACAAGTTTTGAAATGTTTCATTTAACTCTTCAAAAAAGATTGTAAATTGGGTAATATCTTTTGTCATTTCTGCCATCACTTTTGATCCATCTGAAGCATCTTGCCCAGCAGATTCTGCCTTTTGAACGATTAACTCTAAGTTGTTTGCCATTTCTTTTACTGAGCTGCTAGTTGCTTCCGTATTTCGTACTATATCAGACACATGATCTGCCTGACGTTGAGCACCGACACTCACTTCTCCTACTGCATATAGCATCTCCTGCTGTGCAATGTTAGCGGATTGTGTGCTTGTGCGAATCTGTTCTAAATTGTTTGAAATTACATGAACTGCGTTTTCCAACTTTTCGTTCAAGATACTGTCTTCCTGAGCTTTAATAGCTGCATCCTCTGTTAGTTCTTGCATTCTATTAAATACAGATTTACTTTGAATAACCTGTAAATAGACACCTAATGCCATTATAAATTGAATATAAAATACGTTCACTGTTTGTCCATCAAATACATTAGGTTCATCATTTATAACATTTACAAATAAGGCAAAAGCGGAAAGAATATATCCATAAATAAAAATAAATTTGTCATTATGGATACTACTTAATACCAGAACGAAAAATGCCAAAATAATGGTTCCTAGACTGACTGTATTAAAATATGCAGTACTGCTAGCAGTAATCGCACCAAATAATATAATTATGTAAGGAAATATCTTAGCAATTTCAATTGACTTTGACTTTCTAGCAAGGAAATAAAAAATTATGGATATAGCAAATGGTATACCTATAGAAAAGATAATTGCTGATTCGGCCTTTATGAGAATTTGAACTAAGAGTCCTAATCCTACTGCGAGGGCATAAGCCAAATAAAGGATTGTATTTTTTCTTAGCAAATCCTTTTTTTTCAATTCATGCATGTTCATATTCTTTTCCCCAATCCCCATATAAAATAGTAAAAATCCCATACTATTTTATTATAGCATGGGATTTTTTACCGTCTATTAATTTATTTTGGAACGTAAGTAGGCATGAATAAATGGGTCAATCTCCCCATCAACGACTGCATGGACATTTCCACTTTCCTCATTGGTACGGTGATCCTTAACCATGGAGTATGGGTGGAATACATAGGAACGAATCTGACTTCCCCATCCAATTTCTTTTTGTTCTCCACGAATTTCAGCAAGCTGAGCTTCCTGTTCTTCGATTTTTAATTGGTACAGCTTTGATTTTAAAAGCTTCATTGCGTGCTCACGGTTTTTAATCTGTGAACGCTCTGATTGGCATGTTACAACCGAGTTAGTTGGTAAGTGAGTGATACGGACAGCGGAGTCCGTTGTATTGATATGCTGACCACCTGCACCTGTTGCACGATACGTATCAATTTTCAAATCTTCTGTGCGGATTTCAATTTCAATCTCATCCGTAAATTCAGGCATTACCTCACACGACACGAAGGACGTATGGCGACGACCAGATGAATCGAACGGTGAAATACGTACTAGACGATGTACACCCTTTTCTGCTTTTAAGTAACCATAGGCATTGTGACCTTTGATCAGTAACGTAACCGATTTAATACCTGCTTCGTCTCCTGGCAAGTAATCGATTGTTTCTACTTTAAAGCCACGTTTGTCTGCCCAACGCTGATACATACGTAAAAGAATTGAACCCCAATCTTGGGATTCAGTTCCACCAGCACCTGGATGTAATTCTAAAATAGCATTGTGCTTGTCGTATTCCTCACTTAAAAGAAGTTGAAGCTCAAACTCTCCCAGTGCAGCTGTAAACTCTTTCAGCTCACTGCCAAGCTCCTCTTGCAATTCTTCATCAGGAACTTCTTTCAATAACTCTAACGTCATTTCTAAGTTTTCTTGTGTAGACATAAGGTCGTTGTATTGCTCCACTATGCCTTTTAAAGCGTTTAACTCATTGATGACCTTTTGAGCTCCTTGGGAATCATCCCAAAAGTCAGGGAAAGTCATTAATTCCTCTAGCTCTTGTATACGAACCTCTTTGTTTTCTAAGTCAAAGAGACCCCCTAAAGTCATTTAACTTGCCCGCCGTACGGTCTAATTCATTTCTTACAACTGAAATTTCTATCATTTTTTATTTCCTCCGAATATCTCTATTATCTAACTGCTCCGTGGCAATTTTTAAACTTTTCTCCACTACCACATGGGCATGGTTCGTTACGTCCCACTGTTGCTTGCTTGCGAGCAGGTTTTTTCTTTACAGGACCGCCTTCTTCTTTTGGATTTACAGCTTGCCCTTTTGCTACCTCTTCACGCTCTAAGTTGTTACGAATTTCTGCTTTCATCGCATATTTAGCAACATCTTCTTGGACTGACTCAACCATTGCCTCGAACATTGCAAAGCCTTCACTTTGATATTCGCGAAGCGGATCTGTTTGACCATATGCACGTAAGTGAATCCCTTGGCGAAGCTGATCCATTGCATCAATATGATCGATCCATTTCGAGTCAATTGAACGAAGCAGTACAACTTTTTCAAATTCGCGCATACGTTCAGCTGTCATTTCTTCTTCTTTTGCATCATAGAAGGAGATAACTTCTTCTTTAATCTTCTCAATAACTTCTTCTTGAGAAAGATTTTCTAAAGTTTCTTGCGTAATAACACCCTCTGGAAGCATATTCGCTTGAATATAATCCTCTATCGCTTTGTAATTCCACTCTGCTTTGTTTTCTGCATTAGTGTGCGTAGTTACAAGACGCTCAATAACAGCGAAAATCATGGTTTCCACTAAGTCACGCATGTTTTCTGTTTCCAGAACTTCATTACGCTCTTTGTAGATGATTTCACGTTGCTGACGTAATACATCATCATATTGCAGCAATCGCTTACGAGAGTCAAAGTTGTTACCCTCTACTCGTTTTTGAGCAGATTCTACCGCGCGTGACACCATCTTAGATTGGATTGGCTGTGAATCATCCATACCCATCTTAGACATCATATTACGCATATTATCTGAACCAAATCGACGCATTAATTCATCTTCCATAGAAAGATAGAATTGTGTTACCCCTGGATCTCCTTGACGCCCTGAACGACCACGTAGCTGATTATCAATACGTCTAGATTCATGACGCTCTGTACCAATGACAGCTAAACCGCCAACTTCTAGTACTCCATCTCCAAGTTTGATATCTGTACCACGTCCAGCCATGTTAGTGGCAATCGTTACAGAACCAAGATGTCCAGCTGTTGCAATTATTTCTGCCTCATGCTCATGGTTTTTTGCATTTAATACATTATGCTTAATGCCATGCTTTGTTAACAGCTTGGAAATGATTTCAGAAGTTTCAATGGCAACAGTACCAATCAGTACTGGCTGCCCTTTTTTATTTCGTTCAGCAATATCTGCAGCAACCGCTTCAAATTTCCCATTCATAGATGCATAGATTAAATCGGCACGATCATCTCTAGCAATTGGCTTATTCGTTGGTATCGCTATAACATTCATATTATAAATGTTACGGAATTCCTCTTCCTCTGTTTTAGCTGTACCAGTCATCCCTGACAGCTTGTCATACATACGGAAAAAGTTTTGGAACGTAATTGTAGCCATCGTCATAGATTCATTTTGAACCTCTAACCCTTCTTTTGCTTCAATAGCTTGATGCAAGCCATCACTATAGCGACGACCTTTCATCAAACGTCCAGTGAAGGAGTCAACAATTACTACGTCCCCATCTTGCACCACATAATCTACATCTAGATGCATAGAAACATGCGCCTTTAAGGATTGATTAATCGCATGGTTTAAGCGAACATGGGTTAAATCAAACAAGTTATCTATACGGAACGCCTTTTCAACTTTTTCCACACCTACATCAGTCAAAGTAACACCTTTTGTTGATTCTTCGTACGTGTAATCTTCTTCCTTCGTTAACGTACGAACAAAAGCATTGGCTTGCATATATAAAGCTGCAGCTTTGTTAGCCTGTCCTGAGATAATTAAAGGAGTTCTTGCTTCATCGATCAAGATTGAATCGACCTCATCAATTACAGCATAATGAAGCGGACGTTGTACTTTTTCTTCTTTATAAAGCACCATATTGTCACGAAGATAATCGAAGCCAAGCTCATTATTGGTTGAATAAGTTACATCAGCAGCGTAAGCTTCACGTTTTTCATCTTTAGAAAGAGAATTTAAATTCAATCCTACCGTTAAACCTAAGAAATTATATAATTTACCCATCTCTTCCGCATCACGACTAGAAAGATATTCATTGACAGTTACTACGTGTACGCCTTGTCCACTTAACGCATTTAAATAAACAGACATCGTGGAGGTAAGTGTTTTACCTTCCCCGGTTTTCATCTCTGCTATATTGCCCTCATTTAATGCAGCAGCACCCATAATTTGTACTCGGAAAGGATACAGACCAAGTACTCGTCTAGCCCCTTCTCGCGCAACAGCAAATGCTTCTGGTAGAAGCTGGTCTAATTTCTCTCCACCGACAAGTCTTTCACGGAATTCAACTGTTTTTGCACTTAATGCTTCGTCAGAAAGAGCTTCCATCTCTCCTGCTAATGCTTCTACTTTATCTGCGATTTTTTCTAATCGTTTTAACTCGCGTTTATTTAAATCGAATACTTTATTCAGAACGTTAAGCATAGTATATTCACTTCCCATTTAGTCTTACTCTCCATTTTACCATTCGTTACAAAGTCACGCAAATGAGTAACACAAGAAAAGCGCAACCGCCTATCTCTGCCCCGACAGGCAAATGGGGAAATGCGAGGAGGCAGCTCCTCAGCCACCGGAGCTTTTATCCATTTGACCCCGAGGGGCAAGGCGGTGGAGCTAGACATCAAGAAAAGCGCAACCGCCTATCTCTGCCCCGACAGGCAAATGGGAAAAGCGAGGAGGCAGCTCCTCAGCCACCGGAGCTTTTATCCATTTGACCCCGAGGGGCAAGGCGGTGGAGCTAGACATCAAGAAAAGCGCAACCGCCTATCTCTGCCCCGACAGGCAAATGGGGAAATGCGAGGAGGCAGCTCCTCAGCCACCGGAGCTTTTATCCATTTGACCCCGAGGGGCAAGGCGGTGGAGCTAGACATCAATTTATCCACAGGTACACTTCCTAACCAATAACAAAAACTCTTCTCTAAGTAAGAGAAGAGTTTTGTCACTTTTTGTCGTTAGAAAGTATTTTTTACGATGATACAACTAGCTTTCGTGTTGTATTAGTTTGTTTCGATTAAACCGTATTTCCCATCTCTACGTTTATACACAATATGAGTACCCATTGAGTCTGCATCAGTAAAGATGAAGAAGTTGTGACCAAGCATGTTCATTTGTAAAACTGCTTCTTCTTGGTCCATTGGTTTTAAATCAAATTGTTTAGTACGGACGATATTGTATTCGTCCTCTTCTGTATTTGAAACTGGTGCATCTGGCGGATCGATTGCAGCGAAGTAAGCTCCAACCCCTTCACGCTCACGGCTTTTACGATTTACTTTTGTTTTATATTTACGAATTTGACGTTCTAATTTATCTACGATTAAATCAATAGCGGCATACATATCAGTATGACGTTCTTCCGCTCTTAAAGTTAAATTCTTCATCGGGATTGTCACTTCGACCTTAGTTTGTTTGTCATTGTATACCTTTAAGTTGACATTTGCAGTCGCTTGGATTTCCTCGTTAAAGTATCGACCAACTTTTTCGATCTTGCCCTCAACGTAATCACGAATTGCAGGAGTCACCTCAAGGTTTTCTCCACGAATGTTAAAGTTTAGCATGTAAACTCCTCCTTTAATTTAACTCTATATAATATTTCTACAATCCCTATTTAATATCCTTCTTTTTAAGAAATAAAATAATTATTTTTTGTCGAATCTTGTCACATCTTTGGGTTTGTTTTCCACTTCTTTTCGCCGGCGAGCTTTCAGTTCATTAACAATTCTTTGCTCCGTGTCCTGATCCCCAACTAATCGTACTCCGTATTCGAAGAAACCATGCACACTCTTCTTGCACCAAACAAGCTCACCTATCATATCCAGCGGGGTCTCATCAATAATAAAACTTATCTCAATTCGCTTTATTAGCTCGATAGCAATGGATAGCTCTGTGACTATTCGCAAGCCATTCGGGCTTATATCTACGATTTGACAGTTCCCCTTATTAGAGAATTCAGCAGGTTGGTCACCTCCCGAGTCTTTTATTAGACGAAAAGTTGCTTCAGTAGGTTCACCAAATGTGTAACGAAAATATTCATTTCTTTTATATTGCATACTATGTCCTCCCACAAGAACCAATAATAACCTTCTATTTTTCTTCATTATGCCTAATAAAGAATTTATTTACAAGAAATTATTCGACTGCTAGAGGTATATGAAAATAATGTTGCTATTACTTTTATACCCTAATTATGTATTTTAAACACTTTGATATTCCATACTATAATTCCGCTTATATTGGAGTTATAAGTGGTAATCATAAGTCAGAGAACCTTTAAAGGGTGTGTTGTTGCCATAGTCGTTTAAAAAATCATAAGGCTTAGAAAAGGAAAACCGCTGAATATTAAATGCAAACCATCCTATTGTGATTAAAACTATTATTATATGAAGCTATAAAAAAATACCTTATCGACTAATCCGATAAGGTACCTTGTTATATGTTTATTTATTTGCAGTCATCGTTACATCTGCTACTCGTTTAGCTCCAACAAAACGTTTGCCCCAATAATAAGGATCGCTTAGCTTATCTACCTTTACACCTTTTGAGCTTGAAGAGTGAATAAATTTCCCGTCTCCAATATAGATGCCAACATGCGATACGCCTTTACCAGATGTATTAAAGAAAACTAGATCCCCTGATGAAAGATCGTCCTTTTCTACTTTTGATCCTTTTGCATACATACCTGCGGATGATCTTGGAAGATTAACTCCTAAATCATCAAATACGTAACCTACAAACCCTGAACAATCAAATCCAGCAGTAGTAGTTCCGCCTCCGCGATATTTAATGCCTATTAAGTTTTTAGCAGTGGATACTAATTCAGATGAATCTATTGAGCTAGAAGCTTCAGTATTAGCTGCATATGGAATTGTGACTAAAAGCATAGATAAAATAATTATACCAATGACTTTTTGCGATATAGACTTCAAGTTCATGTAGTTCCTCCGACGTCATAAATTTTCTGAAAACTTAACTATATTCATCTTATCACTCTTTAAACCTTTTTTATTTTACAGTTATGTAACATTTTCATTACAAAAGACGTCTAATGTAATCAAAGAAATTTCTTGTTAAATTTGGGACAACCCTTGATACATAAGGTTTTCAATAAAAAACCATCGACAATTGTCGATGGTTTCTTCGCTAAATATAGATGTAAAATCTGTGAAATCTTCTCTTAATCTGTTTTTAGGACAAAACGAATAATTTTATTCATCTCTGCATACTAAAAAAATAGGTAGTTATAAAGTAGGAGGAATAAAATATTTAACAAATTAAAACAGCGTATAAATCTCTCTTTGGAGGCTGCTGTTTAAACAAATAATGACGATCATATCGAAGGATAATCATTTACACTGACAAATCTGAATATTAAATGTAAGATATACTTATAAATAAGAAAAGAAAGGGTTGAGCGCTTCAATGGACTTAGGCCTCCAAAATAAACGTGTTATAGTGACGGCATCAAGTAAGGGCTTAGGAAAAGCAACCGCTTTACAGTTTGCACAAGAAGGAGCAAAGGTGCTTATCTCTAGTCGCAATGAAGAAGAATTAAAGGTAACCATGGAGGACATTAAACAACATAGTTCCAATCCAAATATCTTCTACACCGTTTGTGACGTTACGAAGGAAGAGGATATTGCTCAATTATTTAAAGAAGCAGAAACTAAGCTTGGTGGAGTAGACATTTTAGTCAATAATGCTGGTGGCCCATCTCCAGGAGGATTCGGACAAGTAACCGACCAAGACTGGATGGATGCATTTGAAAAAAATCTCCTTAGCTATATACGTACCATTCGACAAGCTATTCCATTCATGCAAGCACAAAAATTCGGTAGAATAGTAAACATTTCGTCGTCTTCTACTAAAGAAGTATTAGATGGTCTAATTTTGTCGAATACCTTCCGATTGGGTATGGTTGGTTTGTCTAAAAGTATTGCAAGAGAATATGGCAAGGATAATATTTTGATTAATACCGTTGGACCAGGGCGCATTCAAACAGATCGCGTAACAGAGCTAGATGAAATTGCAGCAAAGAAGCGTGAGATAACCGTAGAAGAGGTTCGAGAAGGGTTTAAACAAATCATTCCGATGGGCAGATATGGAGAGCCTGCTGAATTTGCAAAAGTCATCACGTTTTTATGCTCTGAGGCAAATACTTATATGACAGGCCAAAGCCTAGTAATTGATGGTGGAATGCTGAAGGCATTATAAAATGAGGAAGAAGACTGGAGTTTGTTCCAGTCTTTTTTTATTGCATTTGGAACATAAGAAAAAATGCCTCCATCTAAGAATGGGAGGCATTTCCTTTGTTTTAGACTATGTTAAAGTTATGGGTTGATTTTTAGATTTATTTTAAAAAGGGACTCTAAAGATTACGAATGGGATAATTCAAATGACTATTCTGAACATAAATAAATTATGAAATGGGTTAGAGTTATTTTTATCGATTTTTTTATTCCTAAATAGAGCTTGAAGATGAAAATAAATTCGTCTCCATTTATTGATTGGAGCGACAGACGGCGACTCCAGCAGGATGACATAGCTATCAAGTTAAGAAAAATTTACGTCATTCACTCTCATATGAACTGGTATTTTTGAAAATTAGACCATATGAAATTAACACTTTTTGGTTTAACCAAAAAATGTAAGTTTAATTTCTTTCTATACAGGGCATAGAATACTAACTGTAATTTGCACCGAGTATAATCAATGGATCCTTTTCAGGTGGCCCTTTTGTTTTCAATGCATGTTTACAAAGAGCACCATGAAACCTTTTCAGTACCCCATTGGTAAGCTTGGTGTATTTTTTTATGCTTTCAAACATCAAGCGAATAAAGCGTAGTGCAACTGAGATGCCCTTTTGAATGCTTATCTCTATTCTAGATTTCTCTAGCAAGAATAAACGTGCCTGATAAGTTGTTGTAGTTGTGATTAGAAACAATAATAAATGAGCGAAAAAATGACATAGGACACGTTCTTCCTTTATCTGTTTATAAAAAGTGGTCGGGAAATTAGATTTCCATCCTTTAAACAATAACTCGATCTGCCAGCGCAATCGGTAAAGGTCCATCACTTTCTCAGCTGGGATAGTATCCGGGAGGTTTGTCATAATAATCGTCGCCCCATCTAGCGCTCTTACGTGCTCCTTTGTCTGGTAACGTGAATGTTTACGTTTATACTGATCACTTTTATCTTGTTCCTCTGTATGGCGATACAAAATTAAACGGGTAGGGAATTTATAGTCATACCCCACATAAACTTCCTCCCATTCCCTTACGGAGCCACGCTCCATTTGTTCCAGGTGCTCTGCCAAAGATTCCTTCTGATAAAAAGAGGATTTGACGACCCTGCCATCGGCATGGTAACGAGGGTTGGGATTCCCTGTATAGATAGAACAATCTGGTCGAACTCTAGAGACGAAATAGCCCCCGGACTCATCAATTTTTTGGAAGGTGGGTAGATGGAAATAACCCAAGTCTTGTAGAAATAAATCGCCAGGTGAGACCGTCTCTAATCGATTCTTCCCATATAGAGAATCGTTTTCCTTTCCGTTCATCCAGTCAGCCAATATGAACTGTCCTGTCAGGAATTCATACTCCAGTTGGCATTTTAATTCGGCTCGATAGACGCCAGGAAAAGTCTCCTTCAAATCCGAAGGAAGGGAATGGATGGTCGCGTCTATTATACGGATCCTCTCACAAAATTTTCGTAGTTCGTCACTGATCGGCAACTGATAATTTAACTCCACTTGTATAAAATGTTCCAAACACTTTTTTAGAAATACGATTAATTCTTTATTTAAACGTTGGTTTATTGCCTCTGGAGTCATAGAAATATGACAGGTTTCTTCTAATGACAGGCTGAGCTCGCGTAGCGAACTGCCGGCCAGGTTTCCGCAATGATAAAGAAGGATGTGGAGAAATGAATACGCATCAAGCTTTCGTTTTCGTTTGATCCATCCTGATTCTTTGGCCCAACAATCCAACTTATCTGGGGAAAATAGTTTATACAATTGTTCCATTAAGAGTTTCCATTCGTCTAAATCTGTTTTTTTCATGTGAAGCACCTCCTGTTGGTTAGTTTTCTATACCAACCTCGAGGGTTTTTATAAACTTCTTAACTTGATAGCTATGCAGCAGGATGAGTGAGACAGATAAGCCATCACAACCACGCGCGCTAGCGATGGGTGATGGCTTATCGCTCACCCCGCGGAAAGCGTACGGCTGGCGCGGAAATCAATTCTACTTTCTGACTTAGAGAATTATGCATTATGACTCAACCCTAATCTTTAATATAGCTTTATTTTACTACCATTTTTATTATATTTTCAGATGGGTCTTTTGTGTAGAAGATCTCGTTCTCTTCTAGAACAGAAATATTTTTTTCACGCAAATTCTTTACCGCTGTGTCTCTTTCTTCTATAGAAGGATAAATAATATGGAACGCCTCTAATCCTGACATATCCTCAGATGCAGGGTGTGCTCCAGCTCCAGCCCAAGTGTTCAAGCCAATATGGTGATGGTACTTTCCAGTGGACATAAATAATGCACCAGGGTAAGGAGTAACTACTTCAAATCCCAATAGCTCATAAAAATCTTGTGCTTCTTCTATATTCACCACTTGTAAATGTATATGCCCCATCACTGTTTCTTTCGGTAAACCATTCCACTCGGTGTTTGCCCCCGCAGCTAAAATAGCTTGCGCATCAATTGCTAAAGTGTCCATGGCAACTGCACCCTTTTCCCAATTCCATTCTGTTTCTGGTCGATCACTATAAATTTCAATCCCATTCCCATCTGGATCATTTAAATACAGTGCTTCACTAACTAGATGATCTCCTGCACCAATTCGAATTCCATTTTCCGCAAAGAATCTTAATACAGCTCCTAAATCCTCGCGACTTGGCAATAATAATGCAAAATGATAAAGTCCCGTCGTTTTTGGCTGCTTAGGTATTACATTTTCAGGCTGCTCAATAGATATCAAAGCTGTTTTGCCATCAGCAGTTAGCCATACTTTATTCCCTTGTCTATCTAATACCTTAAACCCTATTACTTCTTCGTAAAATTTAAGTGATTGCTCTAGGTCAGTTACTTTTAACTCGACTAGTTCTACATATGTAGATGGTTTTTGATGGAATTTCATAATTTATTAGCTCCTCTTTTTAAGTTACTTTTCGTAAGTAATTATATTTTAATTACCTACTTAAGTCAACTACTCTTTATTGTAGGAAAACATTGCACTGATATTAGTTTTGGAGAATGACCTCCACGTTATACTACTCGTATCTTCCTTACCGGTCATATATTTCTGTGAACGGTTATAAATCTTCCTCGAACGGTTATATTTTTCTCCGAACGGTCATAAATCTCCGCGAACGGTTATACTTCTCTCTGAACGGTCATAAATCTCTCCGCTCGGCTATATACTTCTACTGCCATTGCTTTGACAATGCATTCTTCCTTTCTCAAGTCTGTACCTAATCCTTTACACTATAAAAGCCACTAATCCGCTTCGATTAGTGGCTTTCTATTTATACAGCGGCAAACTTCTTTTCCTCATAAGCTTTGATATGGTCTTCGTATTGGAAGGTTAATGAGATTTCGTCCCAGCCGTTTAGAAGCATCTTCTTTTGGTAGGGATCGATTGGGAATGAATACGAGACTCCATCCTCACCCACTATTGTTTGCTCCTCTAAATTTACTTCTATTGAGTAATTTTCTTTACTTAAGATGGCTTCCACTTCCTCTACTGATAATTTAATAGGAAGAATGCCGTTTTTCATGCAGTTGTTGTAGAAGATATCCGCAAAGCTTGGTGCGATGACGACACGGAAGCCATAGTCCAGGATCGCCCATGGGGCATGCTCACGTGAGGAGCCGCATCCAAAGTTTTCATGAGCCACTAGAATAGTGGATTCCTTATAACGCTCGTCATTTAGGATAAAATCTGGACGTTCGTTTCCTTCTGCATCGAAGCGCCAATGGTAGAAAAGATATTTTCCGAATCCTGTGCGCTCGATTCTTTTAAGAAACTCTTTGGAAATAATTTGGTCTGTGTCAACGTTTTTTCTATTTAAAGGTGTAACGATACTATTAATTTCATTGATGGGCTCCATGTTTTTTCCTCCTTAAGCAGGCACTAGTTGAAATTTTCGAACGTCTACAATATGTCCTTCGATAGCTGCAGCAGCTGCCATAGCTGGACTCATAAGATGAGTTCGCGCTCCTGCTCCTTGTCTGCCTTCAAAGTTACGATTAGATGTGGATGCACAATGCTCTCCAGCGGGAACGATGTCATCATTCATCGCTAGACACATACTACAACCGGATTCACGCCATTCGAAGCCTGCTGCCTTGAAGATTTGGTCGATGCCTTCCTCTTCCGCTTGCTTCTTCACGGTTTGCGAGCCTGGTACTACTATAGCTTTGACGTTTGGATGAACAGTGCGCCCCTCTATTATTTTTGCTGCGTTGCGCAGGTCGCTTAAGCGAGCGTTCGTACAAGAACCGATAAAGACATTACTAATTCGAATATCCGTCAATGGCATACCTTCTTGCAGTCCCATATACGTAAGTGCTTTTTCATGTGCCTGCTGATCGGAAGCATCTTGGAAGTCTGTTATATACGGAATGCTTTGGGACACTCCAGAGCCCATCGAAGGGTTTGTTCCCCAAGTGACAAATGGCTCAATTTCATCTGCATCGATTTCCACTGTTTTGTCGTAAGTAGCTTCTGGATCAGACGCCAAGGCTAGCCAGCGTGAAGCTTCCTGTTCAAATGCTTCACCTGTTGGGACGTATTCTCTGCCTCGTAAAAACTCGACTGTTGTCTCGTCTGGGCTAATCAAACCTGCTCTCGCTCCTGCTTCAATCGACATATTACAGATGGTCATGCGCTCCTCCATCGTGAGTTTCCGAATAGCTTCTCCGGTATATTCCACGATGTAGCCAGTTCCCATATCAATTCCGAACTTGGCGATGATAGCTAGGATAATATCTTTTGCTGTTACTCCTATGCCTAGCTCGCCATTCACTTTAATTTGCATTGTTTTTGGTTTAGCCTGCCAAAGAGTTTGAGTCGATAAAACATGCTCTACCTCACTTGTACCGATACCAAATGCGATGGCACCAAAGGCACCGTGTGTGGAGGTATGACTATCTCCACACACGATTGTTTTACCGGGCTGCGTTAAGCCTAGCTCTGGGCCGATAATGTGAACAATTCCTTGGTCTGGATGTCCGATATTTGCTAAAGGAACTCCGAACTCATCACAGTTTTGCTGTAACGTATTAATTTGTTTACGAGCAATTTCATCTTTAATTTCTTTTTGATTTCTCGTTGGCACATTATGATCCATCGTTGCGAAGCAAAGGTCTGGGCGGCGTACTTTACGATTATTTAAGCGCAAGCCCTCAAACGCCTGGGGAGACGTTACCTCGTGAAGCAAATGAAGGTCGATATAGAGAAGGTCTGGTTTCCCCTCTTCTTCGTATACAATATGTTCATCCCAAATTTTCTCGATAATCGTTTTTGCCATTTAGTCCCTCTCCTTTTATACGTATGAATACATAATGCTTTCTGAAACAAATTCTGAGTCTAATTCATCTAACACCTTGTCAGTCCATTCACTTGTGGATAGAACTCGCTTCCCGTTCGTCTGCAAGTCTCCTGTAAAGTAACCGTCGTTTAGTACATTAAATACCGCTTCTTCGATAGCTGCAGCCTCTGTTTCCATTTGGAAAGCCTCACGGATCATCATGGCAGCAGATAGGATGCAGGCAGCAGGGTTCGCTTTGTTTTGACCTGCAATATCTGGTGCAGAGCCATGTACCGGTTCATAAAGACCGAAGCCATCGCCACGAGTGCTCGCAGATGGTAGCATTCCTAGTGAGCCGGTGATCACAGACGCTTCATCGCTTAAAATATCTCCAAACATGTTTTCCGTTACGATGACATCAAAAGCACCAGGCTTTGTGATAAGCTTCATCGCAGTTGAATCGACTAGCATATGCTCTACCTCAACGTCCGGATAGCCTTGTTTTTTCTCTTCCACAATCTCTCTCCATAGTTTGCTGGAATCCAGTACATTTGCTTTGTCTACAGAGGCTAGCTTACCTCTTCGGCTCCGGGCAAGCTGGAATGCCGTGTCTACAATTCGCTCAATTTCAGAGCGAGTGTAGACTAAAGTGTCCAATGCATAATCTTTCGTTTTCTTACGAGGCTCTGCAAAATATAAGCCGCCAGTAAGCTCTCGAACAATTACCATGTCAACATTTTCAGCGATTTCCTTTTTAAGTGGAGAAGAATCTAGTAGAGCTGGAATAGCCTTCACTGGACGAATATTCGCATAAAGTCCGAAGTGCTTACGGATTGCCAATAAACCTTTTTCAGGGCGTAAATGAGATGGGTTTTGATCCCATTTAGGTCCACCTACCGCACCTAATAGGATGGCATCACTATCACTGCATAAGCTGATCGTTTCTTCTGGCAGTGGATTTTGACAAGCATCAATTGCTGCTCCGCCGATTAACGCAAATTGCAGATTAAATGTATGATTATATCGCTTTGCAATTGTTTGAAGCACCTTTACCGCTGCCTCCGTAACCTCAGGACCGATTCCATCACCAGGTAATACCGTTATTGTTTTTTCCATCCCATTCACTCCCATTGTTTTATTTATTGAATGACTGCTACACGCTCTTTATAATGTGCATTCATTAGTTGTCGATTGACTGCATTGATATACGCTCTCGCAGATGCCTTAAGTACATCCTGCGATGCATTTCTTCCGGAAGAGGTTGCTCCGTTATACGATAGATTGATCACTGCCTCACCTAGAGCATCTCGCCCTTTTGAAACAGAGGAAACCCGATAATCCAAAATTCTTACCTCTCCATTTACTAGCTTTTCTAATGTGTTAAAGATGGCCTCTACCGCACCAGAGCCGTTGCCTTTTGAGGTCCTACTCTCACCAGTTGGCATCTTCACTGTGATGGATGCAGTCGGTACATTGTTTTCGTAGTTAATGACTAGTTCCTCTAATTCGTAAACCTCAACTTCTCCACTGCTTACTTGCTGATCTGTCAATAAAACAAATAGATCCTCATCGGATATTTCCTTTTTACGATCCGCTAGCTTCTTAAATGCATTAAAGGCTGCATTTAGCTTTTCATCGCTTAACTGGAAGCCCATTTGCACTGCACGACTAAAGAAAGCGTGACGACCGGAATGCTTACCAAGCACTAGCTCGGTTGCGACATCTCCAATTAGCTCTGGAGTAATGATTTCATATGTTTCAGGGTTTTTGAGCATCCCATCCTGATGAATGCCGGATTCATGAGCAAAGGCATTTTTTCCGACGACTGCTTTGTTCGGCTGAATGACGACTCCTGTAAGCTTACTTACTAGCTGACTCGTACGCTTAGTTTCCTTCAGAACGATGCCTGATTCCGCTTGGTAATAATCGCTTCGAATATGCAATGCGACTGCGACCTCTTCTAAGGCCGC
The DNA here is from genome assembly GCF_038004905.1 of Psychrobacillus sp. FSL W7-1493. Taxonomy (NCBI): domain Bacteria; kingdom Bacillati; phylum Bacillota; class Bacilli; order Caryophanales; family Bacillaceae; genus Psychrobacillus; species Psychrobacillus sp. FSL W7-1493. The sequence continues at coordinate 2,942,099 of NZ_JBBOSB010000001.1, forward strand.
GTTTCCTGCACGTTCACCGATTCCATTGATCGTGCCCTCTACCTGTGTCGCTCCATTTTCAATAGCTGCAAGTGTGTTCGAAACGGCAAGACCTAGATCATCATGACAATGTGCAGAAAGCTTAACTTTCTCAATACCAGTTACGTTCTCAGACAAATATCTAAATAAAGCACCATATTCAATCGGTGTTGCATAGCCTACTGTATCTGGGATATTGATCGTTGTAGCTCCGGCTTTAATGACTTCATTGATAATACGAACTAGAAAATCCTTGTCAGATCGTGTTGCATCCTCTGCAGACCATTGCACTAATGGAAAGTATTTACGTGCTAGCTTCACTGACTCTACTGCGATTTCTATAACCTGCTCCGGTGTTTTGTTGAGCTTGTATTGCATATGGATTGGCGATGTAGCGATAAATGTATGAAGATGAGGCTGAACCCCTCCTCTTAATGCCTCCCAGGACGTTTCAATATCGCTTTTGATCGAACGAGCGAGACCTGTTACGACTGAGTTTTTAACGGTGTTCGCTATTTGCTGAACTGCATTGAAGTCACCAGGTGACGAAGCAGGAAAGCCTGCCTCGATAATTGAAACGCCGTACTTTTCTAATTGACGAGCAATCTCCAGCTTTTCATGAGTGTTTAAGTTAATGCCCGCAGACTGTTCCCCGTCTCTTAGCGTAGTGTCGAAAATATCAATTTTGGCCACTCGTCACCACTTCCTTCTTCGCTTTTTTTCCTTCATTGATAAATGGCATCATTTCTCTTAGCTGTGCACCTACCGTTTCGATTGGGTGCTCTGCCTCTGCTTGTTTGATGGCATTGTATTTTGGACGGCCTGTTTCATTTTCTTCAATCCATTCCTTAGCGAACTTACCATTTTGAATATCAGTTAAAACTTCCTTCATGCGATCCTTTACGGACGAATCAATGATGCGTGGACCGGAAACGAAATCTCCCCACTCCGCTGTGTCAGAAATGGAAGAGCGCATCGTTGCCATTCCTCCCTCGTACATAAGGTCAACGATAAGCTTTAACTCATGTAACGTTTCAAAGTAAGCAAGTTCTGGCTGGTAGCCTGCTTCTACTAATGTTTCGAAGCCTGCTTTTACGATTGCTGTTGTACTGCCGCAAAGCACTGCTTGCTCTCCGAATAGATCTGTTTCTGTTTCTTCCTTGAAAGTTGTTTCTAATACTCCAGCACGAGCAGCTCCAATACCTTTTGCATAAGCCAAAGCTAAATCTTTTGCTTGCCCAGTTGCATCTTGATATACCGCAAATAATCCAGGTACACCTGCTCCAGACTCAAATGTACGGCGTACTAAATGCCCTGGTCCCTTTGGAGCTACTAAAAATACATCCACGTCTGATGGAGGAACGATTTGGTCGAAGTGAATATTAAAGCCGTGAGCGAATACTAACGCCTTGCCCGCTGTTAAAGCAGCTTCAATTTCTGCCTCATACACTGCTTTTTGTCGTTCATCTGGCAATAAAATCATGATTACGTCTGCTTTTTCTGCAGCCTCTTGTACAGAGTAAACGTCTTGCCCATCTTCTTTTGCCTGGTCAAATGATTTTCCAGCACGAATTCCTACAATAACGTTAAAGCCTGAATCCTTTAAGTTTTGTGCATGTGCATGACCTTGTGATCCGTACCCGATGATTGCAATTGTTTTTTCCTTTAAAGATCCTTCATTGATATCCCCGTTATAATACATTTTCGCCATTTTCATTTCCTCCTCAAATTGTTTGTTTTGTTATTGCAATATAGAAAGATAAGGTGCATTTGCGGCCTTTTGTGTTTCTCTTACAAAGGCTGTAACACCGGTTCTTGTTAATTCTTTAATGCCATAAGGCTTGACGAGCTCGATGAACGCATCTATTTTTTCTGGGTTTCCAGTAACCTGAAATGTCACTACATTTTTTCCTGTATCAATGGTAGATGCTCGGAATGGCTCTACTAAACTATTGATTTCTGCTCTTCCAGACGGTGGAGATACGACCTTTACTAACGCGAGCTCTCTTACTACTATTGATTTTTCTGTAATATCATTTACCTTCAGCACGTCTACTTGTTTTTGAAGCTGCTTTAACAGCTGTTCAAGCTTCTGTTCATCTTCTACGTTAACGACAAAGGTCATTTTAGAAATTTGGGGCTGTTCGGTGTGACCTACTGTGATGCTCTCAATATTGAATTGACGCTTCATCAGGAGACCAGTCACGCGATTAAGCACTCCACTTTGATTGATGACCGTGACAGTAATGATTCGTTTCATTCTGGCTTCACCCCGATCATTTCGTGTAATGCTGTGCCCGGGACAACCATTGGAAGGACACTTTCCTTTTGGACTACTCGGCAATCGATCAACACTGGCTCATCCGACTCAAGTGCTTCTTTTAATTGCACCTTTGCCTCTTCATATGTCTCGATTCTATATCCCTTAATATCGTAGGCAGCTGCGAGCTTGATAAAATCTGGCTGTACCGGGATTAAGGAGTGAGAATAACGTTCTCCGTGAAAAGTCTCCTGCCACTGTCGAACCATACCGAGTGCCTGATTGTTTAAAATAATGACCTTTACCGGTATACGCATTTCTTGGAGTAACGAGAGCTCCTGAAGTGTCATTTGGAATCCAGCATCTCCAACGATGGATACCACCTTCGCATCCGGCTTAGCTATTTGAGCTCCAATCGCTGCTGGGAAGCCAAATCCCATTGTCCCTAGACCACCTGAGGTCACCCAATTGTGCGGCTTTTGGAACTTGTAATACTGCGCTGTCCACATTTGATGCTGCCCGACATCAGTTGTCACAACTGCCTCTCCATTTGTGTATTCCTGCACTAGTTCTAAAACCTGCTGAGGAAGCAGACCCCTCTCTCCACTTGCATCATAGTGTAATGGGTATTGCTCTTGATTGACCTTTAAGCTCTCTAGCCAAGCTGCCGTGTTGCCATTTGGTGCATTTTGGTGGAGCAGGGCCTCTAATGCCTCTTTTGCGTCTGCCACAATCGGTATTTCGGTTGGTACGTTTTTACCGATTTCCGCTGGATCTATATCGATATGAATTACTTTAGCGTTTGGAGCAAAGTAATTTAAATTCCCTGTTAAACGGTCATCGAATCTTGCTCCTATATTAATGAGTAGGTCGCATGTTTGGATGGCCATATTCGCTGTGTATGTCCCGTGCATACCGGCCATTCCTAGAAACAAAGGATGTGTTCCCTCGATACTACCTAGCCCTAGTAGCGTATTTGTAATCGGTATTTGGTATTTTTCCGCTAGGTCCTTCAATTGTTCTGAGGCGTTTGCAAACAGCACTCCTGCTCCCGCTAGTATTAATGGTTGCTTTGCGGTAGAGATTGCCTGAGCAGCCTTCTGAATTTGCAGGAAGTTCGGCGTAGTAGTTGGCTGATAGCCTGGTAAATTAACTGCTTCCGTTTCCCCTTCCCTTGGGGTGAAAATACCTGTTGCTATATTTTTAGGTATATCGACGACTACTGGTCCTGGACGACCTGTGGAAGCAATGTGAAATGCTTCATTCATAATTCTTGGGAAATCCGCTACATCCTTTACTTGATAATTGTGTTTCGTAATTGGTTGTGTGATTCCAATGATGTCTGCCTCCTGGAAGGCATCTGTTCCGATAACGGTTGTGGCGACCTGGCCAGTAAATACGACTAATGGAATCGAATCCATCATTGCATCTGCAATCCCTGTCACCACGTTTGTAGCACCAGGGCCAGAGGTTGCAATCACCACTCCGACTTTCCCAGACACTCGTGCATATCCTTCTGCTGCATGTATTGCTCCTTGCTCATGACGGGCAAGAATATGCTTAATCGGGTTTTTATGAAGTGCATCATAAATTGGTAAGACGGCACCACCTGGATATCCAAATACTACTTCCACCTGGTGCTTTTTTAGCGTCTCGATAAACACGTCTGCACCATTCTTTTCCGGGACAGCTATACTGGTCGCCGGCTCCTCTAACAATTGCTCCGCTTCTACAGTTAACTTCATCATCATTCCTCCTCTTCCTCAAATCGTCCAGTTTTTATCTAATAAAAAAGAAAAGAATTTCCTCCCACACAAAGAAACCATCGTTCTTTTGTATAGGGATGAAATTCTTTTCATGGTACCACCCTAATTCGTAGCGCAACCGCTACCTCGCAGACAAACGACATAGCATCGAACGTCCATTTTTAACGAGAGTAGCTTATTACTACACCCGGAAGTATCTAAAAGGGATAATCCCGTTCAACACCTCACTCCGAGGGGATGTCGCTAAAGGTTGTATTGCCGGCTCCCAGCACTACCGGCTCTCTGTGAATACAAAATTCCTTTAACTTTTACCTCATCATAGATTTACAGCAATATTTATATTTTCATCACGCCACCTGTACTTGCAGATGTAACGAGCTTGGAATACCTTGCTAAATATCCTTTTTTAATCTTTGGTTCAAATGGTTGTAAATCTGCTCTTCTTCTAACGAGCTCTTCCTCACTCACCTGTAACTCTATCGTTCTATTAATAAGATCAATCGCGATTATGTCGCCATTTTCTACTAAAGCAATCGGTCCTCCATCAGCAGCCTCTGGAGAGATATGTCCGATAGAAATTCCTCGGGAAGCACCTGAGAACCTTCCATCTGTAATGAGGGCAACCTTTGTGCCTAAGCCTCGACCTTGAATCGCCGATGTCGGTGCCAGCATTTCTGGCATTCCCGGACCACCTCTTGGACCCTCGTAGCGAATAACGACTACGTGACCTTCTCTGACCGTTCCATTATCAATTGCTTCCTGGGAAGCCTCCTGCGAATCAAAGACGATTGCCTCTCCAGTAAACTCCTTTATAGATGGATCAACTGCACCAACCTTTATGACACCGCCTTCTGGGGCAATGTTTCCAAATAAGACAGACAGACCGCCAACAGGACTATAAGGATTTTCTTTTCTTCGAATCACCTGCTCATTTTTAATCTCGCAGTCTTTCACATTTTCATAGAGTGATTTACCGGTAATCGTTAGACGATCTGGATGAACCGCTCCAGGTATTTCACAAAGCTCTTTTATAATCGCGCTGACTCCTCCAGCTAAGTGGACATCATGCATGGAGTAATCAGATGCCGGCATGATTTTCGATAAATATGGAATTCGCTTAGCTACTTCATTTATTTCACTTACGTTATACTCGATTTCTGCCTCGTGAGCGATTGCTAACGTATGTAACACTGTATTTGTCGATCCGCCCATTGCCATATCAAGTGCAAATGCATCATCGATCGTTTCCTTCGTAATCAAATCTCGAGGCTTCACATCCTCCTTGACCATCCGGACAAGATGCTTTGCCGCCTCTCGAATCAGTTGGTGTCTCTCATCCGATGTAGCAACAATCGTTCCATTGCCCGGTAGCGTAACACCTAGCATTTCCATTAAAGAGTTCATAGAGTTTGCCGTGAACATCCCGGAGCATGAGCCACAGGTGGGACAAGCGTTTTGTTCGATGTCTAACAGCTGTTCTGCAGTCATCGAGCCCGACTTATACGAGCCGACTCCTTCAAAGACGGAAGTAAGGGAAAGCTGCTTACCATCTGCAGAAACACCCGCCTCCATTGGTCCGCCTGACACGAAAACCGATGGGACATTCGTTCTTACAGCTGCCATTAGCATTCCTGGGGTTATCTTGTCACAGTTCGGAATATAAAAGACTCCGTCAAACCAGTGGGCATTGATAACCGTTTCTGCTGAATCGGCTATTAGCTCTCGACTTGGAAGCGAATATCGCATTCCAATATGCCCCATTGCGATTCCATCATCTACACCAATCGTGTTGAATTCGAATGGAATACCTCCCGCCTCTCGAATGGCATCCTTTACAACCTCTGCAAACTTATTTAGATGCATATGGCCAGGAATAATATCGATATACGAGTTACACACACCGATAAACGGCTTATCCAAGTCTCTTGTTTTTACCCCCGTAGCGTAAAGTAAGCTACGATGTGGGGCTCGATCTACACCCTTTTTAATCATGTCACTTCTCATATTTTATCGCCCCTATACTTTACCGCTTCAACGCGTTTGCCTATGCAAAAATCGTAAATACCTGTTAAAATTACTATGTGAGTTTTCTTGCAATATTTAATATATTGAAGATATCATAACCCCTATAAACCTTAGAGTCAACCGTATTTCTTTAAATTTTCTGTTAGTTTCGAATATTCATTTATATTGTAATCGCTTACAATAGCGATATATCGCATTTTGTATAAGGAAAAATTATTTTGAAATTTGTTTATACATAACATGATTGTGAGAGGCATATGGGTGGGGATTTGATAAAAGAAGAGGGGAGATAAAAAATATTTTTCCTATTAAGTAACACTGTAATTACTTTACTTCTATGTAACATTCCCTAACTTGCCAGTGGCTCTTTCTCCTGCAACACTTACTTACGTTGGCGCAATAACATTTTGTCCGATTGCTGCAACACTTCGCTGATTTGCGCAACTCTTCCCCTATTTCCTGCAACACTTTTATTTCCCGCAATACTTCCTCCCATTGGTGCAACACTTTGTCCGATTTCCGCAACACTTCAACTGATTTCCGCAACTCTTTCCCTATTTCCCGCAACACTTTTATTTCCCGCAATACTTTCTCCCGTTGGCGCAACACTTTGCCCGATTTCCGCAACACTTCAACTGATTTCCGCAACTCTTTCCCTATTTCCCGCAACATATCACCCGATCAGTGTAGAACTTCCGCCATAGACCCTACACTTGGCGACTTCTCTATATCCCTTCTCCAATTTTTATTTCTACAAAAAAAGACATCGTCACAATATGTGACAATGCCTTCTTTATGGGTTAACCCGATTTATTAGATTTTAAAATGGCTTACTTCACTTTGCAGTTTTTCTGCAAGAGTCGCCAATGTTTGTGCGTTTGTTGAAATTTCTTCGGTTGCTGCTAATTGCTGCTCGGTAGCTGCACTCGTATCACTTGCTCCCTCTGCTGCATGGTTTGCCAAGTTTTCTACCTGTTGTGCGCTTGCTGTTACTGAGCTACTCATTTCCTTAATATGTTCAATTGCGGTAGTAACTGTTGCAACTTTCACTGCAACTTCTTCTACACTGGACTCAATTTCATTGAACACGTCTAATGATTCAGTTGTCTTAGAAAGACCATCCTCTACCTTGTCTCCACCTGTTGTGATTGCTTTAACTGCCTCAGATGATGCGGACTGGATGAGTTTAACCATAGATTCGATCTCAGAAGCAGAGTTTTTGGATTGCTCAGCAAGCTTGCGTACTTCCTCTGCAACTACTGCGAAGCCTTTTCCATATTCCCCTGCACGGGCTGCTTCAATCGCAGCGTTTAGCGCTAGTAAATTCGTTTGCTCTGAGATATCCGTGATTAAAGCTGTAATGGACTGTATTTCATTGGAATGCTTAGCCATGTTATTCATAATTTCTGTTGTTTCTTTGAATGTTTCATGAATCGTATTCATTTGACTCGCTACTCCAGATACCACTGTAGAGCCTTTGGTTACCAGCTTTTTCACACCATCTGTTGCTTCCAGCATCTCTTTGTTGTTTTGTGAGATGTCTGAGACGCCTTGTTGCATTTCGGACATAGATCTCACAGAGTCTTCTACATGCTTTACTTGCTCTTCACTTGCTGCCATTTGCTCCTCAGCCGATTTAGCAACCATTTGAGAAGAGGCTAGGCTTTCCTCCGAGCTTGCAGACAACTCTTCCGCATTAGCAGCAAGCTGCATAGACGAATCACGAACATTAGAAACGATACGCTGTAAATCACTTGTCATTTTATTAAAGGTAGTTGCCATTGCCCCAACTTCGTCTTTATTTTTAATAACAATTGGTTCTACTTTCAGGTTACCACTTGCAATTTCCTCTAATCCTTCTGTCACCTTGCGAATTGGGTTAGAAATACCTTTACTGATGAAATAAGAAACGAGTATACCTATAATAATACTTGCTATTGCCAATATAATTATAAATATATTAATTTTATCATTATATGTATTTAACTCTTCTCTAGTTTTTAGCATATTATCTTGTTGAATTTGTTTTAACTCACCCAAAATTGCCAAAGCATTGCCGTTAAGTTCGCTTGACTTTGCTGCATATTGTTCAAAAGGTTGATTACTTTTTTTCAATTTGATTATTTTATCATTTGATTCAAAAAGCTGTACAGTCTCTGTTTGAAGGTCCTTTAATAACTTTTGTGACTCTTCATCCTTTACAGATTCTATTAAAGCACGAGCTGCGACTGATCCCTTTTCTATTTCTTGATCAAATTTTTGGACAGCCTCATCTGAACCGAACATAACGAACTCTAGAATAGCAGTGGCCATATCCTTTTGAATTACTTCAATTTCTGATACTAAATTAATCTTTTCAATATCCTTATCAATAATATCTTTATACTTATTTGCAAGGTCATAAGAAGTAAAAATAGAAATAACACTTATTAAAACTAATAAAAGTAAAACAAATGAAAACCCGAACCACATTTTTTTAGAAATTGATAATTTCATTTTGGAACTCCTTTTCCGTAATTATTTTCATACATGAGTAAAATGCACCTCTATAATTATACTCTTTATAAGGTATTTTGACATAGATAAATGTACATATTTATTCCTAATGGCATAAAAAAGTTCTACACTTTTTAAATTAAGTATAGAACCTTTATACCTACATTTTAAAATGACTTATATTATCTTGTAATTTTTCTGCTAAATTTGCTAGAGATTGAGCATTAGACGTAATTTCACTATTAGATGCAAGCTGCTGCTCTGTAGCGGAGCTTGTATCTGTTGCCCCTTGAGCTACGATCTCCGCAAGCCTTTGCACCTCTCTTGAACCCTCGGTTACCGTTCGGGCAATTGCCTGTATTTGCTCAATTGAAGCTGAAACTGTTTCCACTTTAAAACCTACCTCTACTACGGCCGATTCAATATTCTCAAACACACGTAAGGACTCTTTTGTTTTCGCTAATCCTTCTTTAACCTTGCCTTCTCCCGCAGTGATGGCCACTACTGCATTTCCAGTAGCTCCCTGGATGACTCCAACCATTTCAGCAATTTCAGATGCAGCATTTTTGGATTGCTCTGCAAGCTTTCGTACCTCGTCTGCAACGACCGCGAATCCTTTTCCATATTCTCCAGCTCGAGCTGCTTCAATCGCAGCGTTTAATGCAAGCAGATTTGTTTGCTCTGAGATTTGTGTAATAAGAGTAGTAATACCTTGAATATCATTAGAATGCTTCTCCATATCTCTCATATTGGTTGCTGTTTCATTAAACGTCTCATGAATAGTGCTCATCTGTTGTGCCACCGCCTCAATCACATCAGATCCCTGTTTTACAAGCATTCCAACATTATTAGCAGAATTAAGCATCTCGCCATTACTAGAGGCAATTTCATTCACTCCTTGTGAAAGCTCCGACATCCCTTCCATAGAAGTTGTCATATGGAGTACCTGCTGTTCACTGCTAGCCATTTGCTCATGAGCTGAGCTTGCTACCATTTGTGAGCTCGCTAAACTTTCCTCTGAACTGGCTGATAATTCTTCCGCATTAGCTGCAAGCTGCATAGACGTTTCCTGTACATTCGAAACAATCATACGGAGGTCCGCTGACATTTTGTTAAATGCCGTGGCCATTTCCCCAGCCTCATCTTTGTTTTTAATAAGAATTGGCTCTACATGTAGATTGCCCCCTGCAATTTCTGTCAGACCGGAAGTCACACGCTTAATCGGACGTGCAACACTTCTTCCGATTAAAAGTGCAATGATTATTCCAAGGACAGCTCCAACAATTGTAATAGACATAACAAAAATGATAGCAATGCGCTCGTAATCCAAAAGCTCACCAACAGTAGCATTCATATCCTGCTGAACCTGCTCATCAATTTTATCTAGCAAAGAAATCATATTATCATTAATCGTTTTAACATCTTTTGTTAACGTGTTTATTTGAGATGGATCAATGAGTACTTGATTGGAAATTAGCTTTTCATTTGCTTCCACAAACATCTTGTATTTTCTTTCATAGTCCTCAATGTACGGTAGCGACTCATCAGATTTCAGTCCTTTTTTAAGGTCTTCCATCAGCTTCTTTTCATCCTCCAAATGAACACGCACGTTCTTTCTAGAAGCATCCGTTTTCGTCAATAAAAAATCATAAAGGTTTTCTGTAGTCTCATTTTGAGCCATCTTAATGTCCTGGATAATTCTCACGTTAACACTATCAACCTCTAGGATTTCCCTGTATTGACTCGTGGTAGTTTGCGATGCTAGGCTGCTAAAGTAAGAAATAACAACCATCACTAGGATAATTGCAGAGAAGCCCAACCACATTTTTTTTGTAATGGTCCACTTCATAATCATTCTCCTGTCTTAATTACTTTTGAACAAATCGATTAAAGGATACAAAGTGCTCATCCCAGTACACATTATCGAGCTTAGTAATTTCTACTCCCTTAGATCCTGCATGGATGAATTGATTATCCCCTAAAAAGATTCCCATATGAGAGATTCCTTCTTTATATGTATTTTGAAAAAACACTAAATCTCCAGGGACCGGATTAGTCACCACAACACTATCCAAATAATAAGACTCACTGCTTTTACGTTCTATTTTCACTCCAGCCTGATTATGTAGGAAGTAAATAAACCCACTGCAATCAAACCCAGCCATCGTATTACCAGCATACAGATAAGGAATACCTTCCAAACGTTTAGCAAAATCCATGATTAGTGGGTAATAGGCATGTCCTTCACCTGAAATAATAGGTGCTGGAGCTGGTGTCGCTACTGGAGCAGCTACCGTTTGAACAGGCTGCGTCACAACGGATGCCGCCTTAGCTGGGACAACCTTTGTGGCACTTTTAACTGTCGCTGGTTTTTGTACAACAAGCTTTTGCTTAATATAAATATTATCCTTCGTCAGCTTGTTCCAAGTACGTAAATCAGCGACCGTTACTTTATGTAATTTAGCAATCTTTGTAAGGCTATCTCCCTTCTTCACCTCATAAAGCGTACTTGCACTTGCATTTTCTGTAATAAAAAACAGCATAAAAGCTATAATCAGCACTTTCTTTCTCATACTTTAAACCCCCTTTCTGTTTATATCGGTAAAACTTTCGTAACATCCACAACTTTCAACAAAATATTACCTGGGAAATAAACACTCGTAAGTTATCAGAAAATATGTCATAATCATAAATGAATAACCATTCATTTAGACAAAGGGGATATGACTATGAATGAAACATGGACACAAATCGAAAACACAATGAACAACAATCCAACACCAATCCAAAACCAAAACGTCCGCTACGAGTTCCACCTATCTGGCGACGAGCCATCCGTTAAACAATTGGTCATCGCAGACGGTAGAGCATTTGTGACAGACGACACTTCTACTAAGGCTGATTGCACATTAAAATTAAGCTCAAAGGATTTTGTAAAGCTGATTAATGGGGATTTGAACAGTACTTCTGCCTTTATGTTCGGGAAGCTGAAGGTTGATGGGAGTATTGGTTTTGCTTTGAAGCTGGAGGGGTTGTTGAAGGAGTATAATTTTCAAGCGTAATAAAAAACGACTTTCGCTATGAAAGTCGTTTTTTTATTACTTCTTATTATCAAAATACATACCATCAATTGTTTGAGTAGCGGCGTAAGGATTGGTATAAGAACCTTCATGACGTTTCTTTTGCTGAAGTTCCTTAATATCTTTCTTAACAAGAGTCATCACAGTAGTTAACTGTTTATTAATTCCATAATCCAACTCTATTAATTTACTATAAATGGACAACTTAGATATTTCTTCTACATCTATAGTTTTCAATACTTGTTCACGAACATCCAGTAACTCATTAATTTCTTCTATAAATTCTGTACGTTCATCATCAGTTGTTTTCTTCAAAAGATGGTTGTAAAGCTCTTCAGAGACTGCTAAAAATTGTTCGACACTAGCCATTACGCTTGACCGCCAGTAGTAAATTGCTTTTGACGATTAATCTGGATGACTTGCTTCCATGTATCGCGGAAATCAAGGACATATACTTCCACTTCCTCAATAATAGCAGTGTCATTCTTCATATTTGCTTCAATTAAGCGGTGGTTCATATATTCATACATTTGCATCATTGACTTAGAAACTTCAATATCCATATTTAAGGTCATCATAAGCTCTTGAATAATTTTCTGTGCTTTCTGCAAGTTTGTATTTTTCTCTTGAATATTCTTTTCTGTTACCGCAATTTTTGCTTTACCTAAAAATTTTAAACAACCATTGTATAACATCAAAGTCAATTCACCTGGTGATGCAGTACTCACACTATTATTTTTATAAGCTTGGTGGACCGATTGTGCTGACAAATCTTACAACTCCTTTTGTTGAAAATATAATTTTATTTAGCTTTGGCCAAATTGTGATAGATAGCCTGATTGTGAATTGGCTTTGCTAATCGCCTGCTCCATAGCAGTGAATTGTTTCCAATAACGAGTTTCGATATCTTCTAATCTACGTTGGAAGTTAGAAATACGAGTATTCATGTCTATTAAGCTTTTACCAAGAGTATACTGCTGATCAGTGGCGGTAGCCTTCCCTGCCTTAGCTTCAATTTTTGCAGTTAATTCCTTCATAGAATCACGAAGCCTATTGACAATACCACGGGTGTCTCCTGTTGCAGTTTTTTCTCCTGATTGAGTTAAAGTTTGTACTACTTTATCGGGATTTTCAGTTAGAGATTTACGCAGTTTATCCTCATTGATTACAAGTTTACCACCATCTGAGTAAACACTAGAAGTTGTGATACCCATTTCAGCAAGAGTATCAATTAAATCATCACCAATACCATCTACTCTACCATAAATTGCATTACGCATACTAGATAAACCACTACTAACTATTGAATCACTGCGAAGAAGTCCACTTTTAGCTTTTTCATCCCATAATTCTTGCTCTTTATCAGACATATCTTTGCGCTGTTCGTCTGTTAAAGGAGGGAAATCACGATATTTTTTTTCTTTTAAAGAATCATTCATACCAGTAATTAACTCGTTATACTTTGCAACAAACTCTTTTACTTTATCTACCATGGAGTCTATATCAGCACTAGCTGTAAGTTGAACAGGAGCTACAGTTGTATCAGGTGATGTAGCATTATTTTTAGCAACTGCATCATTATAATCATCATTCAACTGAGTACTTTTCATTTGTTTAGCTACCAAATCATTCCTAGCATTTTCTGAATTTGTAGTTGCTGATTCCAATTTAATGTCTAGCTCCGCAACATTTTTAAAGGATGAAAAATTTGATTCGGTTACACTTTTTAAATTTGTTTTTTCATCTTCACTTAAACTGTTTAATAATACTTTCCCTTCATTTGATATTGGAGGATCTTCTACACCTTGTTTAAACTTAGCAAAGTCTTCTTCACTTAACTTAGCAATTGTATTCTTGATCTTAGAGCTTCCATTAGTTAAATTAGTATAGCTTTCTTTTAATCCTCCTAAGCCTTCCAAAGCAAAATCGTAGTTAGTTTTAGCTTCATTTTCAGCATTTTCTGCAACTGGTATAGCTGCTGTAGCATTCTTCACATCTTGCTCTGCTTGTTTTTTTGCTATCTCTAATCGTGCCACTTGTTCTTGCAAAGTATTTTTAACATTAAATGTAGAATTTAATGTCACTGTATATCCTGAGATATTGAAAGTGTTAGAAGATCTTTCCGTTGTAATACCGTTCACTTGGAAAACAGCATTAGTTCCTCCAGATGCTAAATTAGTAGAATCTGCCATGCCTAATTTTGAAAATACATCATTCCCTGCAACTACTTGGACTTCAGCTCCGCCCTTTACATCACCTGTATTTTTTGCAGTAATAGATAGCTTACCATTCTCAAATAATGCTGATACTCCCGCATTACTATTGTTTATTTTAGATACTACTTGAGCAATAGTATCCGTAGAACTTATTTCTATCTCTGTTGCTTTTGCTGCAAGATTGCCATCTGCTTGGATAGCCTTCAAAGAAATTGTCGTGTCCCCAACACCAAGCTCGCTCATTTGAGTAGTACCAGATACTGTTCCCCCGCTTGTAGTAGAGATAGTATTTCCAATCTGTCTCGCTGCAGTAGCCAATTGGGATACCCCTTCAAGAGATAAAGCACTTGAAGCAGAGGAATTTGCAGTTGCAGTTACTAGACTTGAATTAGAGCTCTGTACAGTTTTTTTGTTAAAGTTTCTGGACAATGTGAAATTATCAAGTAAGTAATCACTAAAGGTTTTTAATTTTGTATTTATAGAACGATAAGAATCTCTTTGCCATTCCGTTGTTGTTTTCTTTTGAAATAATTTATCTAATGGTATTCTCTCTGCCTTCATCAAATCTCCAACAATTTGATCAATATCCATTCCCGATGCTAATCCACCAACTCTTAAACCTGCCATTTTATAACCCCCTAAATTTTTTCGTCAATTATCATGCCTAAAAATTTTTGCATCGTGTAAAATGCATCCAATAGCTTTCGAGGTGGAACTTCTCTTATTACCTCTTCCGTCTCTGCGTCTATAACTTCTACATAGTAGCGATCTAAACCATCATGCATAACAAATTTGGAGTTTCTGTTTTGGATAGTCATAAACTCATTTAATGCATCTATTGCCTTTTGTACTTTTTCTTTTGGAATTAATTCCTTTTCATTTGCTTTTTGCTCAGCTTGCATAATTTGTCTTAGAGAATTTTCTGTTACATTTGATTTTGTTATATCTCCCACTACTTCTTTTTTTAGCTGAGATGTAATTGCAACATCTTTTGACTGTGCCTGTGCTGATAGACGCATACTAGGCTCTCCCCCTATGCTAACAATGTTCTTATATTCATTATCGGCAATTTAATATTAATTTTCAGTTGTTAGCAAAATTTCCATTTAAGCTGACGATAATAATAGAGTAGTAAAATAATTCACATGGAGGTGAATGAATTGAAAATACAAAACCAAGCAGGGATAGCCTTCTCTATCAATCGTTATCAGAAAAATGACAATGCAATAACTAGAACATTAGAAAAACTTTCAGGTGGCGACAAATTGACTCGTGCTGCAGATAATGCTTCAGGTTTGTCCATCTCGGAAACAATGCGTGGGCAAATTCGTGGACTTGCAAGGGCTCAGCTTAATATGCAGGATGGGCTCTCTGTACTTGAGACAACGGATGCAGGTCTTCAACATGTTAGCGGTGTATTACAACGGATAAGGGAATTAGCAGTACAAACATCTACTGATACTGTTTCAGATGAAGACAGAGGAGCAGCCCAAAAGGAATTAGACCAGCTTCTCCAATCAATTGATGATACTGCCGACAAAATGGAGTTTAACACTCAAACTATTCTCGGTGACGTCCGACCATTGTACATACACGTGGGTGCTAACTCTGGACAGGCACTTCGTATTGATACAGTAAATGTGAGTACGGCTTCTTTAGGTATAGCAATCGCTGAGCTTTCTACACGCGAAAAAGCAGAGGATTTAATAACAAACGTGGATAAAGCCCAAGGTATTATTTCTAGTCACCTTGCAAATACTGGAGCAGACTACGAAGCACTAACTCACCATAAGGATAACGTGTCGAATACCGAGGCAAGTCTTCAAAAGTCAGAATCTCTTATTCGAGATCCAGATTTGGCTTATGAAATGATGGAATTTGTTAAACAAGGAATACGCCAAAAGGGCGATGAAATGCTAATTAAGCATACGAATCAGAATGTTAATGATGTACTGAGATTATTTAGTTAAAATAAAAAAAGACTAGGAAACCATTTTAAGGTTTCTAGTCTTTTTTATTTATACCTACAATAACCTTCTATTAAAAATCGGAAGTCCCCGAGAGTAGTCAACCTGAATCATTGTATTTGATAATGTAATTCCATATTTAGTTGATAGGTCTGTATCATTAAGATGTACTCCTAATTCTTTAAGTCCACAGTCAAACATTCTCAAAAAATCAGCATCTAATCCATGTTGATTAGATTTAAATATTTGCCCATCTACTCTTTTTTCATCAACTAAAATAAACTTTGTATCAGGTATACTTTTGATTAATTTTTCTTTTTCCAAATAGTTAATTAAATTATCATTATTTCCTTGAAATGAAATAATTTTTGCCACGTTATTAAAGTCATTATACACAGTGAATAAATTAAGTGATTGTTTATCTTCTATAATTTCTTTTGCAAAGTAATCAAATTCAATTTGTAATATCATTTCCCCATACTTCTGAAATAAATAGCGATTAGCAGTTAAATAAACTGGTTCAATCCATGCAGAGTTATCTATAATATGAGAAAAAAGATGAGGTGCTAAACGGTTACTTAAATGAATTAGATAAGCACCATGAGAATGACCATATCCTATTATTTTTTTTTCGTTAAATATAAAATTATTGTCTTTTAATATAATTCGTATAGCTTCAATTGACGTAATAATATCAATTGCTTGCATATAGCCCATATCATTAAAGTCATCATTTGTTTCTTTTATATCTGCCATTACAGGAAGATTTATTTTTTTATTAGATAATATATCAAATAGTTTAGCTGTGTCATTCCCTATTGTATTTCTTTCCTCTGGAGATAGAGAAATTAATAATTGTTCCAGATTATTTTTTAGTTTAAATGATGTAGTACTTTGCATAAATTCACTGCCAAAATACTCACATTGTACCGTAACTAAATTATATTTTTCAGCAAATGTTTCTCTCATTTTCTTATACACATTTGAATCAATATTCCCCCCAAAACCTGGAGCTAACAATAGAATACCAGTGTTCTCATTTGTTCCTTTTTCAGGAACCGAAAAGTCAATTCTTAACTCTCTATTTGAATAACCAGTATAGATGTTATGATGTGCAGGGATTTTGATGCTTTGATTTTCAGGCAATTACTCTCAACACCTAACTTTAACTGAATTATAATATTCTAAGGAGATAATAAGTACTTCTTTCTTTCATTTATTTTCGACCTTTAAATACTAATTATCTATATTATCTTTTAACAAAATCAATTCAAAAAAAACAATAAAAAAACATTAACAAATTCCACTAAATTTACAAATCTATTTTCAAACGATTAAAAATGAGTATAGATTTTAACTCAATAATTTTTATTTATTTTCCCAAAATATAATGAATCTACCCAACGTCCTGTTGTCCAATGAGTCTCTTTTAAGTGACCTTCCTGTTCAAATTGCAATTTATTAAAAAACTTTATTTTCTTTTCATCAATTGAGTAGATTTCAGCCCAGAGTCTATGAAGATTTAATTCTTCAAATGCATATTTCTCCATTGAAAGAGCAGCATCTATTGACAATATATCATCAATATATAAATCATTTTTTCCTATATATATTGAGAAATCGGCGCTTCTATTTACCCAATCAATATAGCAAAGACCACAAGCGCCAATCAACTCTTGTGTGCTTAGTTCAATAATTGCAAACATTCTAGTATTAGAATCAAGTATTACATAATTATCAAACCAAGATTGTTGATTTTCCATATTTAGTTCTTTATGTTCTCTAAAAAAAATACGAAATTCAGGTTTATTCCTCCATTCTAAGAGAATGGGCAAATCTGTTCTTTCAATTGCTCTAAGTCCAGTAAACTTACCCTTTATCATTGTAAATCTCCTTTAATTAAAGGCTCTCCTACCTTCTTTTCATATTTCATTTCCATTCCAACAAGTTCTTCTGCCTCATAAGGAAGATATCCATTCTTAAGTGCTGGCCTTAAAAAATCAAAATCTTTTATAGTAAGGAAATGTCCTTTAGTCACATTCTCTTTTAAATAGATTCCTCTTTGTTGAACAATAACTGTTTCCTTTTCGTTTTCTTCTATTACTTTAACCCCGTCACCAAGGGCATTTTCTAATTCTCTTGTCCTATTCACCATTTCACACCAACTAGATGGGTTCATAGAAAATGGATGATCTGGTCCAGTACGGTTATTATCATCTGTGAAATGCTTCTCTATTACTCTTGCCCCCAGTGCTATGGCTCCTAAAACAGTAGAGTGGCCTGGTGTATGATCAGACAAACCCAAAATCATATTTGGATACATTAAAGAATAAGTTTTTAATACATATAGATTAATATATTTAAAATTTTCTAAACTTCCCGTATAATTTGTATTGCACTGCATTAGTACAATCTTAGGATTAATATTCGTTATTGCATTGACCGCACGCTTTACATCAGAAAAATCTGATGCCCCAGTTGCTAATAAAGTCGGCTTACCTTTTTGTGCTATATATTTAATAAATTCAATCCATGAAATATCACCAGAACCAATTTTGAATGCAGACAAATGATTATTTATTTCATCAACAGCATCAATATCATATGGTGTTGTAAGAAATTCAATTTTTGCTTTTTGGGCTTCTTTAACTAATTCTAGATTCCAATCTCTGTTTAGCTCATATTTTTTAAAAACATCGTATACACTTTTATCCCATTTCGATTGATGACTACTTTGTCTTCCAAGACTCTTAAATCCTTGATCACTTACTATTTTATTAGCATGAAAATGCTGAAATTTTACTGCATCTGCCCCAGCTTCCTTCGATAACCAAATCAATTCTTTAGCACGAGCTAAATCTCCATCATGATTAGAAGCAACATCTGCAATAAAATAAGTTGGATCATTTATAGAGATTTTTTGGCTACCTATATTAATCTCACTATGATAATTCATGAAATTCACCTTCTTTAAATTTTTCGTATAATCGGTTGATAACCTCTTTACTTGAAGGAACCTGTTGTTTATGAAGAACTTTTTGTAATTTAGAAATGTCTAAACCTAATGAATTTGCTCTTTTAATTTCTTGAAAATCGTTTAATTTCCCTCTAACTACATTTCCTTCTTTTCCAAATTTCTTTGCAAGTTCATAAATAAAATCATACTTACTATATACATCTTTAGCACCTATATTAATGATACCTGTATATTTTAGCTCAATTAGTTCTATTAAAATATTTGAAAAACTATAAATATCAATACTTGATGTATAAAAATCTTCAAAACCTACAATAGTTTGTTCTTGTACTAATGACTTAATAACCCATTCAATAAAAGTTGGTTCATCCTTTTTATTTCTGAATCCTACTATGTTTGTTCTTACGACAAGAGAGTTGTTATTTGTTAGTGCAAAGAATTCGCCTGCATACTTTGTTCGAGCATACTCATTCAATAAAACAACAGTATCATTTTCAGAGTGTTGTAGATTCTTATCATTTTCATAGTAATGATCAGTAGAAATTTGAATAAAATAACAGTTAATTTCACTACAAGCTCTTGCAATAATGGATGGTAACCTAGCATTTAACATATATGCATTATCAACGTTTTTTTCACATTCTTTTAAATTTATCATTGCTGCACAATTCACTACGATATTTGGTTTTTCTTGAGTAATTAAATCTGTTACCTTTTTAGAATCTATTAATAAATCAACATTATTTGTACTGTTTGAACGTGATATGGTCAAGATTTCAAAATCCTTTTGCGAGAACTTTTTATACAACTCTTGCCCAAGCATTCCTGTTGAACCAATTAATATAATTTTCATTAAAATTACTCACCCAGTTTTTTTTGCTCGATATGAGCATTAATTTTAGCAAGACTTGTATCTTTTTCTAACTCTTCAATAATATTATTTAAACAAAAATCCCCATTTTTAAGATACAATTTTTTTAATAAGATTGTAATTAACTCTAAGTCCTCTCTTGTATCTACTGTAAGGCGAAAGTTGCTATTATCAGCTTCATGTATCACTTGCCCAATTGAAAAAAGCTCCTTATTCAAATAAAAATAAGGGGTAACATGTTCTCTTTCATAGTCTTTGTTACCATTATTAAAAGCTAATTCTAAATTTTCAAGAGAGAATACTTCTGTATCCATTCCTCTAGGGAAGCTTCTCACTTGTGTATTAGAAACATAATCATAATTATTATTAAGATAATAATTAATTACTTGATCTATTATTTCAGGATCTATAAGTGGACAATCTGAAGTAAGTCTTACTACTATGTCCGCTTTATGTTCTATTGCTGCTTCGTAGTATCTTGAGAGAACATCCAATTCGGAACCGCGATAACATGATATACTTAACTGCTCACATAATTCGACGATGGGTATATCGGTATCATTTAAAGTTGTTGCTACAACAATCTCATCAATAAATTTTGATAACTTCACACGTTCTAACTGATATGCTAGTAACGGCTTATTCATTACTTGCATTAAAACTTTTCCTGGTAGACGTGTGGAAGTCATTCTAGCTTGAATTATCGCTACTATTTTCATAAAATGTCACTCTTCGCTTTCTTTCAAAAAATAATCAGATATGAAAATGCTTAGACGGTGCCTAAATCTCTCCCACTAATTCTTTTAATTGTTCAATAGATAACCATTCATCATTAATATCACTTGCATATTTAAAGCCTTCTGGAAGAAGCTTTCCTCCCGTAGCAAATTCTTTGGACCACCAAGAAAATTCAGGTTGTATGATAAAATAATCATCAAATTCAACAGTATGACGTGCGTCATCTTCGGTAATCATAGCTTCGTGTAATTTTTCTCCTGCACGAATCCCTACAATTTTAGTTTCACATTCAGGCGCTATTGCAATTGCTAAATCTGTAACTTTCATACTTGGAATTTTAGGAATGAAAATCTCTCCACCATGCATTCGCTCTAAATTATCTAAAACAAATTGAACCCCTTGATCAAGAGTAATCCAAAATCGTGTCATACGCTCATCAGTAATAGGCAACGTACCTGTCTCCTTTAACTTTTTAAAGAATGGTACTACACTTCCTCGACTACCAACGACATTTCCGTATCTAACAACAGAAAAACGAGTTTTCTTTTCACCAACGTAAGAATTTCCCGCAACAAATAATTTGTCCGATGCTAGTTTAGTCGCTCCGTATAGATTCACTGGGCTACATGCTTTATCTGTACTAAGAGCTATGACTTTCTCTACACCACGGTCTATTGCAGCTTCTATAATATTTTGCGCACCATGAATATTCGTCTTTACAGCTTCAAATGGATTGTACTCACATGCTTCAACATGCTTCATTGCTGCAGCATGGATGACAATATCTACTCCATCAAAAGCACGATAAAGTCTATCTTTATCTCTAACATCACCTATAAAGAACCTAATCCTATTATCATGAAATTCCTGTGCCATCTCATATTGTTTTAACTCATCTCTACTGAAAACAATAACTTTTTTTACATCAATTTCTAGTAATTTACGTATAATTTTTTTCCCGAATGATCCCGTTCCACCAGTTACTAGTATCGTTTTTTTAGATAATGTCTTATTTTGCATTGATTTCACCTTTTTTAGTTTTTCAACTTATTTTCTAATATTTGTTTAAACTGACAATCTGAAAGAGTTTGGATATATTCTACAAAAATATCTTGTTTAATCATTGGAACATTCTCAATTTTAGCTCCATCTTTCGCTGTGTTATAAATTGTCATATTTGAATTTCTTGCCTTTCTTTCTATCCAACGATGATAGGTACTTAAATTAGGAGTTGTATTAATCATTTCCCCGTTGTTAGAAAGTATCTTTCTAAAGTTAAATCTCTCTGCTATTTCAATCCCAGAAGTGGATGTAGTAGAATGTGTTCTCTTACCCTTAAACCCTAAATCTTGACCAAATAAAAAAAGTTTTTTAAAGCCTAAATATTCAATAAGCGAAATTGCAGTTGTTGCAACAGACCCACCAGTCTCCATTAGTGGACTTTCGTTTTTTAATACATATTGCTCTGCCAGAAAATATCCCTGCTGAAATAACAATATTTTAGGACCATCATGTATCTTTGACATTTCATTATTAGCTGTTGATAAATAAAACAAATGGCCTTTATATCGACTATCTTCTATTTGTTTTACAACATTTATTGACGGATCCGTGATGATAATTGCATCAGGAACAACACCATGCATTAATAATGTTTTCAATGAAGAACCTACACTTAAAATGAAAGTTTTGTTTTTTGCTTTTTGAAGCCATTTCACAGTCTCATTTAAAGATGGGCCACCTGATACCAGACAGGCACTTTTATTTTCAAAAGAATTTTTTAATCCATTAACATACAAGTTACTATTTTGAATATTACTTAAAAAGTTACTTTTTAAAAGTTGCGCTGTAGAGTTATAACTCATTTGTCTAATTTTAATATCCTCTAAAATTGTGAAATATGGATGGTTTTCAGAAATTGCTTTTAACCAGACATTCGGTAAAATCACTTGATAGTCTAAATACTCTTGAATTTTATCTCCTGCTTTAATAAGCTTAACATTTTTCTGACAAATTATTTGCTTGTCTCTTGAATGTTTTTTAAAAATATTCATTTCTTCTATGTCTAACAATAATAGCAATATATTTTTATTGGGAGCAAGATTTAATAAACTTTCTAAATGATAACCTAATCCTAAACCAACCAATAAATACCCTTTTGCATCAAAGTCTACTTCATTCTCAATAAACTTTTCGGCATCTTTGGAAGGATGATATTTGCTATAAATATATTTCCCATTATAGAGTAAGGTGTTTTCCCCACTTTTGGCAACCTCAACCTTAAATTCCATAATCAGTTTGTAAATTCTATTGCTGGACATTCGTCAAAAAAAGGTTTTATTTCGTATTCAAACATATCAGCAATAAGAATATAATCTTGAATTTCTAATCCACTATTTACTTCGTATAAAAACTCATGAATTTTTTTAGCATTTAATTCACTTTGTAAGTTACTCTTTAAAAAAAAGTCGTTAGCAGTTGTTAACCATATAACTCCTTCACTAAAATTAGTAATTAAATTCATGGCATCCATAATATGATCTTTTCTAAGTAAGTCCGAAATTTCTTGGCAACCTATAGGCAATCTTACTAAATAATTATTGTAACTCTCTACTGTATCTTTTAATAAATCGCTCATTAATTTCATCCTCTTCAACTCTCTATTTTTTTTACTAAGTTCTCTGTATATTTTTTTGATATTATTGCAGCTTCTAGTAATCTAGAATAAAGTTCTTTATTTTGGCTATAAATTCGATTGAAGGTTTCACTTGTTGTTTCACCTTCTTTTTCTTGAAATTTTTTTAAAATATCTATTGTAATAGGATTTATTATTGTGCTCATAGACACTTTAGAGAACAACCTTCCTATTTCCTCATCCACATTTTTCAATTTCCTTAAACTATTATTTGAAAAAGCTACATTGTTTTTATTATTATTCAATTCCTGTAAACCTAAATTTAAAAAACTAATAATTTTATTATAATTTGTCATTTCTTCTTTAATTTTTTCTGTAAATCCATTATAATCATTAATTTCATTAGGAAATAAAATATCCTTTTTAATTTTGTTCCCTACGTGTATTCTGCAGAAATTACTAAAGGTATCATGTTTAAATCCTTCTATAAACACACCACCTTCTGTACAATTATAGATAGAATTTTCATGTTTTACTATACTCACAAGTCTTTCAAAAGTGTCTTTCATTGACAAAAATGCATAATCAGTAAGGACATCTTCGTTATTATAACCCTTAACGTAAAACATCCCTCTTTCTTCTCTATATTGATCATCAATTATCTTATAGTGTTTATTATGCTCGGCATGTGTTTTATTGGAAGTATATGCCAGGTCTTGACCTATCAATGCTATAGGTCCATTTGAGATGTAACTTGCTATGGAAAATGCATAGTTTGCTACAGAGCCTCCACCAAATATGATTGGAACTTCCCTATTTAAAGTATACTCAATATTATCCTTTGAGTTCACAAATTCATTTGAAACGAAAAAGAAACACTTAGAATGAAATGAGTCTCTAATTTTATAATGATTTGTCATACTATATATAAGATGTGGCTTTTTTAACTTTAATTCTTGAAAATGATTGTAATTCTCTATTCCACCATCAACTGAAATTACAAAATCCGGTTCAATTCCATGTGAAAGCAAAGTATTTACAGTTGAACCCGCTGCAATTAACAAGACATTTTCCAATTTTTCTTTTAACATAGGAATTTGTTTTGTTAATGATGGTCCACCTGATGCTATGATAACGGGACAATTAAATTTTTTATTTAATATTTTCACTGAGTAATCCTTCTGAGCCAAGAAGAGATTATTAATATAATTTTTCTGCCAAGTGTCAGCAAAAAAACGAACTGTATTTTCATTTATGATATTTAAATTTAATTTATTTTTGACTAATTTTAATAGTTCTTTGTACTCTTTTGGGAATAACTTATCGTAATTTGGTGAAGAAAAAATAGTGACATTTCTATTATAATTATCAAGGCTTGCTCCCAAATAAGTTCCAAAGTTTTCGTTTGTAAGTTGCTTTATAATAGTTGCTTTATTTGTATTTTTACTATATTTATATAATTCATCTACTAACGGATCCACTACCAATAATGTACTTTTAGCGTCCATTATCGAAAGTAAAGCTTCTGTTATATACCCCAGTCCATTACCAAACAGTATATGGATATGATTTTTTTTAAAATGATTAATGGCTAATTGTTCGGCTTCTTTAACTGGATTATATTTACTATGCAAAAAATATTCGTTTATTCTCAAAGTAAATCCATTTGTTTTAGTTTTAATATTTTCTATTTCAAGATTCACAAATTCCACCTCTTGTTCTATATCGGCGAGAATAAATAAATATCAATAAAAAAAACCGAATTCCAAAAAGGAATTCGGTTTTTCATTTACGATTATTGTAATAATTGAAGTACACCTTGTGGTTGTTGGTTAGCTTGAGCAAGCATAGATTGAGCTGCTTGAGTCAAGATATTATTTTTAGTGAAGTTCATCATTTCTTTAGCCATATCTACGTCACGGATACGAGATTCAGCTGCAGTCAAGTTCTCTGATGAAGTTCCAAGGTTGTTGATTGTGTGTTCTAGACGGTTTTGGTTAGCACCAAGTTTTGCACGTTCAGCAGAAACTAGGTCAATAGCAGCTTGAATAGTTGTAATAGCACCATCCGCATCTGCTTGTGAAGAGATAGAAATAGCATCTACACTTAAAGCAGTTGCTCTCATATCAGAAATAGCTAGTGTAATACTTTGTCCTTCGTTAGCTCCAATATGGAAGTTAAGTGCAGAAGCAGAACCATTTAATAATTTCTTTGTATTGAATTCTGTATCGCTAGCAATACGTCCAATTTCAGTGATTAATTCTTTAACTTCTTTTTGTAATTCTCCACGGTCAGAAGTAGTATTAGTATCATTTGAAGATTGAACTGCTAATTCACGCATACGTTGTAGAATTGAATGCGTTTCGTTAAGAGCACCCTCAGCAGTTTGGATTAGAGAGATTGAATCTTGAGAGTTTTTAGTAGCCATATCTAAACCGCGGATTTGTCCACGCATTTTTTCAGAGATTGCAAGACCAGCAGCGTCGTCTCCAGCGCGGTTGATTTTGAAACCTGAAGATAATTTTTCTAAGTTTTTAGCAGATGATCCTTGGTTAGCTGTTAAGTTTCTGTGTGTGTTTAAAGCTGAAATATTGTGTTGAATTCTCATTGTGAGATTCCTCCTTGAATTTTGGTTTATTTAGTTCCACATCCTTGTGGAAGTTGTTTGGCAGTATAAGGTCGGCCGCCCCATTTCTGCCTTACATTAGTATTATCGTACAAGTTGAAGATAGTTTAATAGTTTATTAGATATTTTTTTTGGAAATTTGTTCTATTAATGATTGGGAGATATTTAACGCCTCTTTATTTTGCTTTTGTATACTTTCATATACTTCTGATCGGTATACCTTTATATTTTTGGGTGCTACTATTCCCAGCTTTACCTGGTCACCATCTACACTCAGTATTTTCAGTTCTATTTGGTCGCCAATCATTATAGATTCGTCTTTCTTTCTTGAAAGAACAAGCATTATAAAGCACTCCCTTCAATAGGAAACCTAATCGGATAAGTGGTTGCATCCTGTAATACTAATTGTTTAGCAAGTCTATTTTTGGTATTAATCAACAAAGGGGCTTGTAAATTTATTGTGGAACTATGGAATGGATCTCTTAAGGTTACAATGGAGTAAGTGATTAAGTCTTCACTTTTTTCTATTTGCAAGTCCTCTTTATCGTCCTCAGAAATATCAAATGTATAATCATTTTTAAATGCAAAAGGGAAAGCAATAACAAAGCCAATTTCCTGTTCTTTAATTGATTGAAGTACTGCGAAAGGTGAATCCTTTTCTAAGGGTAAGATTACAAACTCCTTTATTTCTTCAAACCCTGGTATTCCATGTGGGAATTGAATAATTTCTTTTTCATCTATTACCATTGATCCTAAAAATTTTGTTTCAATGTTCATAATTCATTACTCCTTTAGACTATGAAGTCAATTTCAATCGTTGGATTTTGTATCATAAATCCTGATACTTTACCTGGTGTATAGTCGTAAATTGGTTTATTAATCTGTGCGCTTATTTTAGGCTTTTGCGTTTGAACATTTATATCCAGTTTAGCAGGCTCATAATCTAATTTCACTGAGTCTATGGATGGGATAAAATTTATTCCTAAAGGCTTTTTGTTAGGAAATGTGTTTTGTTTTGCAATAGACACTATTGCATTTTGGTTATGTGCAATATCCATCATTTGGTTGCCTTCACGTACTCGTCTAGCAATCCCTTGCATTGCTTTTTTCCGACCCTCTGCTGCAAAGTTAGAAGCAGATTCGAGGGGTCCTATTAATCCAATATCTCTTCTTGCTTGAGAAGCATCAATTCTCATAATACCACGAGTTGTGTCTATTTCTACAATTGCAGCAGGTTGTTCAATATGTTGAGTTGCCTTCGGTTGTTTAATTGTTTGGTTAGCATTAACGATATTAAGACCTAACTTCGCATCTGTGGTCCGTATTTGAAGCTGTGGAAAATTCATTTGTCTCACCTCGAAAGAAGGCGTTTGAACAGGTTGTCCAAACGCCTTGAATTATCTAATAAAATCTACTAATGTGGATTGAATGATTTTGGCACCTACTGAAAGTGCAGCTTGATGAATTGATTCCTGAGTAATCATTTCTGTGATTACTTTTTCATAATCAATGTCCTCATTATCAGATAGTTGCTTTGTTACAACTACTTCCTGTGTCGCAAGACGATTGATCATCATATCTACCCGATTTTGACGAGCCCCGATATCAGCTCGATTTTCAAGCACTTTATTTTGCACAGTACTTATTGTACTTAAATGATCACCAATTTTACTTCCTAATGTTCCAGTAGGATCTGCTAAATCTTTTTGAATACTTGTTAGCATATCGTCAATTTGAGCAAACATATCAATAGCTTTAGTATTAATATCTAAATTTACTCCGTCATACACTTCAATTTCTACTGAGTTTTTAAAACCAGCGTTAGCAGAAATAGCTAAATTAGTTAGGCTGTCACCTTCTGTAAAAGTTTGACCAGCAAATTTTCCATTTTCAAAAACAGGACTCAGAGTATTTGTTCCACTAAACAAATATTTTTCTCCAACTTTGGTGTTTGCTAAATCACGAATTTGTAGTTTAATTTGATCTATTTCTTTTTTTAGTTTTTCCCGGTCTTCGTCTGTGTTCGTATCATTTGCAGCATTGGTTACAAGCTCTTGAACACGACGAAGAGCAATTCCAACATGATCAAGGGTATCATCGGAAGTATCTAACCAATTTTCTACTTCCCCCATATTGCGCTTATATTGTTCTACTTTATTTAAATTTGTTCGATAACCTATTCCTTTTACAGCTACTACTGGATCATCGGAAGGACGGCTAATTTTTGACCCCGTATTAATTTGATCCTGTAGTTTCCCCATTTTGGAATAGCTGTTGGAGAGATTACGAAGCATATTACTAGAAAGCATTGATTGTGTTACACGCATTTAAATATCCCCTTTTCTACAAGCCTACTCGACCCATGCCGTTTATTATTTTGTCTAGAGTCTCATCAATTACCGTAATCATACGTGCATTCGCATTGTACGCTTGTTGGAATGTAATCATATTAGTCATTTCTTCATCAAGAGATACTGAACTTACTGAAGCGCGATTATTTGCAACCGTTAAAAGTATCGTACCGGCGTTAGTCGTTAAACGATTCGCTTGCTCACCATCTACCCCAAGTTTACCAATAACTCCTTGATAAAAAGATTGTACCGTTGCGCCATCCAAATCAGTTAACTTATTAAATTTCATGTTTGCTAATTTAATTGCATTTTTTCCGTTTCCTACTTCTCCAACTGCATCTGATGCAGCGATTAAATTAGGGTTATTTATGATATCCTCACGAACATCTATACCTGCAGCTCCTACTCCTGTAAAGAACTCCTGATTAGTGGTACTCAGCGTATTTTCTTCAGCAAGTGTGTATCCTTTTTTATGAACCTCGTTAAATTCCTTAATAAAAGCATTGGCCATATCATTTAATTTATCTAATGTTTCTGGGAAATAACCAGTTGGAGGATTTCCATGTCCAAATGAGTCAATTAGAGAAACTAGTTTTCCTTTGGACGGATCTAATTGTTCATAAGTAATTGTTTGACTGCCCAAACCTGTAATTTTAATCTCCTTAAATCCTGCAGTTAAATCCGTACCATCCAATTTCTTATTAGAAGTATCTAAAGTTTCTAGTTGTGAAAAATCTTTACCTTTTACAAGTTCTACTTTAGTACCATCTTTTAATTTCAGACTAACTGTCAAACTTCCTTCGGCAATCGCTAAAGCGTTACCACCTGAAGCTACTCGTTCAGTTTCAACAGGGAAATATTGGGCTAACTCATCGATTAATGTATCTCTTGCATCATACAAGTCATTTGGCATATAACCATTTGGTTCAATAGCTTGAATTTGTTCATTAATAGAAGCAATTTGTTTTAACATAGAATTAATTTTATCAGTAGATACTTTAATTTCATTCCCTACGTTTCCTTGAATATCAGATAATTGTTTATGTGTATAGTTAAATGAATCTGCTACATGTAAAGCACGTTGTATAACAACTTTACGAGTAGCGGCGTTTTCGGGACTACCACTTAAGTCGTGTAAAGAGCTCCAAAATTGATCGAGCGCAGCATTTAAACCAAAATCAGAAGGCTCTGTTACAATGTCTTCTATTTGGCTAATTGCATTAGAACGTGATTCCCAATAACCTAGCTTTGTAGTTTCTTGTTGATATTGTCGATCTATAAAATTGTCTCTTATTCGTTGTACTGAATGTGCTTGAACTCCTGTTCCAATATGTCCAGCTGTTTTTGGAGCATTCAAGCCAGTTCCCGGATAACCAAGTGTAGCTTCCATATTCACTCGCTGACGTGAGTAACCTAGCGTGTTTGCATTTGAAATATTGTGTCCTGTTGTATAAAGAGCGGACTGCTGTGTGAACAGCCCTCGTTTACTTGCTTCTAGTCCCATAAATGTGGAGCGCATGGGTCAGCCTCCTTAAGCTTGTGAATCGAAGTATGATTTATCCTTGGAAGGACCCTTTACTTCGTTCTTCGAATAATTTATTTGATCTGGCTTTGGTCGTAGCATATCTAATGTTATGTTGACAAATTGTAGTGATTGGAATGTTAGCTTTTGGTTTAGGTCGTTTTGGTCTTTAAGCGTTCCTAATGTGAGAAGAAGCTGGTTTCGTGCAGCACTTAGCTGCTCCTTTTCTTTCTCGGTGTTGGTGTTTTCTAAGACATGGGCTACAGTTGGGTTGTCGATTGGAGCAATTCCTTTTGCTCGAAGGTAATCCGTTACCCCTAATTGACGCTGTTGCTCTAGCTGAGAAATACCGGCTACGTGCGCTTGCTCATCCTTGAGCAGCTTGTTAAGACTGTCCATGTCCCCCGTTTTGATTGCTTCTGTTTTTTTGTATGCAATGTCTAATAAACTTTTGTGAAGCATATTTAAGTTCGTTAGAGAGTGCAGAATATTTTCGATGGACATGCTCGGGTCTCCTTTAGATTTGATAATATTTTAAAATATTTGTAGCTAGCTGCTTCGCATCCACTTTGTAAGTGCCTGCCTCGATTTCTGCTTTAAGAGCTGCAACGCGCTCTGCTTGATTGACCTCTATAGGTGATTTCGTCTGCATACTTTTTGCTGCAGATGAGATTTCTAGTTGGTCAGCGGCTTGCTTCATCGTTTGTTGAGTTTTTCCTACTTGCATTTGATTACGTTGGTATGGATTGATTTGATTAACACCATGGTTGGTGATTTTCATATACATTCCCCTTTCGTTCATAAAATTGTCTATTGTTTATTTCGGTTTATTTTCGCGAGTGTTTAGAGTTCTTTTGAAGGAAATGATTGGAATAGGCAAAGAGTCTTATTATACGAGCATCATAAACTTTTTGTAGGTCTATAAAACTATAAGGAAAGAGGCTGGGATATAACTAGTTAATAAGTAAAAAAACATGAAATCGACAACATGATTTCACGTTTTTTACTGCTTAGGAAATTATAAAATTCTGGCCTATGGATAAATTTTTTTCTAGCTCAACTGCCTTGCCCCAACAGGCGGTTGCGCTTTTCTTGCTGCAAATTTTTTAAAGACATTTCTCCATTTTAGTTGTTTGGAGAGAAGGCGGCGACTCCTGGGGGAACAGCGCGAGCTGAAAACCCCACAGGAGCGAAGCGACGAGGAGATTGAAGCCGTGCCCCCGGAAAGCGACCGCCGTAACGGAAAACAACTAAAGGCGATTGGATAGAAGCTCGAAAAAATTTACGATGTACGAAGCTTTTTATTTGGACAATAGTTTTGTCTCAGCCTCTATTTCTGGTCCTTATAATAGACTGCTTCTTGGTTATTTACTTTATCTCGGAATTCTTTTGCAGCATCGAACTGACGTAAACCTGATTTAAGCTCCTGGGTGCATTTCCCACAAAGCTTTCCTACCTGAGTCAATTTACCACAGCTGTCACATGGATACCCAAGATTCGGGAACATTGCTGGCTGTAGTCTCCCTTTACGAACCCATTTATGTAAAAGTGACTCTTCCACTCCGGTTGCTTCTACAATACGTTCTACGGTAGCAGCTCGATTTTCTCGTTTTCTTAGGAATCGATAAACAATCTCGTATTGCTTTTCCTCATTCATTGCACAAGGATTACATACTTCTCTTAACCCAGTATAGTTAAAAAACTCGCCACATGTTGGGCAATTCTTTAGCTCTCCCATGACCATACCTCCACTATTTCTGCTAGTTATGTATTATATCGGCAGATTAGCCTTTTATTAAAGTGATGGCCTCCACGCTCTTAGCACCCGCGTCCTTCAGTATTTTCGCAGCCTGGTGGACGGTAGCTCCAGTAGTGTATATATCATCGAATAAAATATAGTGCGTTGCTTCGACATGGTGGATCAGTTCGAATAAATTCTCTGCTCCCAAACGTTCCTTTTTCGACTTTTTCCCTTGCTCGCTGGGAGTAGACTTGATAAGAAGATTCTGGAATGGTATGTCTGCATGGTTTAATAACTCCTCCACTTGAGAAAAGGTTCTTTCCTTTAACTTCTCTGGGTGCATTGGAATGGGTACTACTATTCCATGCATAGGTAGTGCTTTTATTTCTCCTGCAAAAACGTTAGCAAGTGCAACATCCTGAAGAAACTTATATTGGTGAAGATAGTCTTTCATCGCTTCATTGTACGTATAAAGCGATCTAACTTCGGTGATGGCCCCTTCGTATTTGGTGCAAATAAAATCGGAGAAATCAAACACAGTATCTGCCTTTTCAAATTTCTGCATGCACCTGTCACAGCAAGCACTCTCCGTTTCATAGAGGAATAGCCTCCTCCAAGTCGCAGGGCGTGTAAACTTACTTCCACAAATTAAACAAACGATAGTTCATTCCACCTTTCAATCTCTTCTTTTGCCTCATCCATCGCGTGACTTACCCCATGGTGAAAGAACACAATGTCCCCATCAGGGTAAGAGCTGGAACGCCCTACTCTTCCGCTTATTTGAATTAGTGCGCTAGCAGTGAAAATGGCCTGTTCTGCTCCCACTACCGCAACATGAACATTTTCTATCGTGATTCCTCTTTCTAGAATCGTCGTTGTTAATAGACCAGGAATCTTCCTTTCACGGAGCTGCATGACCCGTTCCTTTCGCTCAGGATGCTCGGCGTGAACCCTAGGTAGGTCTCCAGGGAATTGCTCAAGCATTTCAATAGTTGGCAGAAACACGAGAAATGGGAGGTTATTTTGGATTTTATCATCCATCCATTGCTGCAGCTTTTTTGGTACTTTACCTTTGTTTAATTGTCTCTGGTAGCCCCATAGACTATCGAATCGTGGGACTGGCAATGGATGTCCGTGATATCGCTTAGAAAGAATGGAATGGTTAGTTGTTTGTAGTGAGTCTGTTGGTGTGGCTGTGACGTAGTGAATGGCGGCATCTGGCTTTGCTGCTTTGACAACGGCTTGCTGAAGGGTTTTGTCTGCGTAGTACGGAAAGGCATCCGCTTCATCTACAAAGACAACGTCAAAGGCATGCTCGAAGCGATATAGCTGATGAGTTGTTGCTAAAATTAATGTGGCAAAGCCTTCCTGGTCTGGAGCTCCTCCATAAAGGGCATGAATAATTGTTTTAGGGAATACCTTTTGAAATCGAGGGAACAGCTCTAAAATGACATCTGTTCTTGGCGCAGCAACACATACACGTTTACCAGCCTGTAGAGAGGTATAGATCGATGGGAAGAGCAGCTCTGTTTTACCTGCTCCGCAAACTGCATGCAGCAGGTGAGACTGGTTGTTTTGGACACTGCGTAGAAGTTCCTCGCTCGCCTTTTGCTGTAGTGGTGTCAGCTGACCATTCCAACCAAAAATGTCTTTAGTTGTTCCGATTGCTGGCTCTTTTGCCCACGTAATTAGCTCAGAACAGTTACTAACTCGTCCCATGCGGATGCAATGGCGACAATAGGTACAGATTTGATTACAACGGGAACATGGAAATGAGTAAAATAGGAATGGGTTTGTGTTGTGGCATCGATTACAGATGTACTTGTTTGATTGGAATATTGAGTGGGATTGTATTGTTTCAATTCCTGGCTTGAGGTGAATGTGACCGGTGCGGATATGGTCGTCAATGACCTCGCGCGGAAATGGTGTGTGCGCGCGAAGCCATATGCGTCCAGTGAGAAATTGTTGTAATTGCTCGTTCATCATTAAGACTCGACGTGGTACCAGCCTAGCCCCATGGATCCTTCTCCAAGGTGCGTTCCGATAACCGGTCCAAAGTAGCTAATCGTAAATTCAACGTTTGGCATAATAGCCTCGAGAAGTATCTTCCATGCATTAGCCTCTTCTTCGTTGTTTGCATGAATGATAGTTGCCTTGATTTTATCGTATTTTTTAGAGTCTTCTTCTAGCATGTCTGCAATTCGCTTCATCGCTTTTTTGCGTGTACGAACTTTTTCAAAAGGAACGATGACTTTATTTTCAAAATGAAGGATTGGTTTCACTTGAAGAACTGAACCAATAACACGCTCAAAGCCATTTAGGCGACCTCCGCGGTGAAGGTGATCCAGGTTATCTACCATGAAATACGCACGCATGGACTGCTTCATTTTGTTCAGCTCTTGGAGAATTGCTTCAGGCGTTTCTCCTGCCTGTGCCATTTCGGCAGCACGTATTACGTAGAAGCCTTGTACCATACAGGAAATCTCTGTATCGAATGTGTAGACATCGATTCCATCTACCATTCCACCTGCTTGCTCTGCTCCAGCTAATGTCCCGCTAATACCACTAGATAGATGAACCGAAATGATGGAGTCATAATCCTTCTCCAAATTTTCGAAGGTGGTTACGAAGTTTCCTAGAGACGGTTGTGAGGTTTTTGGAAGTGCTTTTTCATTTCTGATTTTATCGTAAAATTCTGTTGTATTAATATCTATTTCTTCTCTATAAGTCTCGTTTCCTATCACGACACTTAGAGGAACCATTTGAATATTCAAGCTTGCTCGTATTTCTTCAGGGATATACGCTGTGCTATCCGTTACTACTACCGTTTTCGTCATATAAGAAATCACTCTCCTAACTCTAGTTTACTTAATCTGGATAGGAAAAGAAAGCATAAAAAGACCCCAACCATGATATTTATCATATACGTTGGGGAAGTGGTTCATTATTCAGATGTTTCGCCTATGAAATAGACACTTGTTACCAACCACTTGCCTTCTTCCTTCGCAAAAACAGTCACCTGGCGACCATTTCGATCAAGCTTAGCACCTGATCCGGGCTCATGAAGGGCAATATGAAGATTAGAGTAAACCTGCGCCTCTTTATCGTTATATTCGATAATAGTCACATCTTCGGCTGTACGTACCGTATCATAATTTTCGAAGGTTTCGATTACCATCTTTTTATCGTCCTCATAGTTGAAGCCCTCTGGTTTTTTAGAGATTACACTCAAATAACGGTCGATATCCTCAGCGTTAAATGCTTCTATATATTCGTTGAATGCATTTAATACTGCCGTTTTTTCCTTTTCAGGTACATTCGTTGCTTCTTCCACATTTCCGTCAGAAGACATTTCGAAGCCTACGTCTGATTTATCCTTTACACCGTGATCGAGGGTAGATTCTGTTTGTGATGGCGTTGAGTCGTTCACTGATCCCGATTCTGAATTTACTTCTTCTTTATCGTTACAAGCAGCAAGTACTAATATAATTGCTGCTAGAGAAAGTCCTTGTATTATAAGTTTCATCTGTTTCCCTCCTGCTGTTGGTTATTTTGTCATAGTTAGGACGAAAACTCAACGAATAAGTTTCGATATTCAAAATAATGAAATTTTCAGACGTTTGAAGTAAGATAGATGTAGAATGGAGGTGAATAAATTTATTGTACCCAACCCAGAAGATTTTATTAAAAAGATTGTCGTTGGAGCATGAGCAATTTACGTTCGTCACCGAGGATATAAGACGAAGTGAAGCCGGGGAACGCGGTGAAAATCGGTTACTCGGGAAGCTCGAGGAATTAAGATTGGATGGGAACTATCATATATTTTCCAATGTAGGTTTGTTGTTGGATGAATGGAAAATACAGATTGATTGTTTAATAGTGAGTGACCGCTGCTGTATGGTAATCGAATCCAAAAACATGAACGGCAATCTGTATTTTAAAGACGAAGAGTTTTATAAAGAAGTAGACGGCATAGAAACTGCCTACCCAAACCCCTACTTTCAATTAACACGAAACATCCGCTTCCTAAAAGAATTTCTACGTAACGTGTGCCCCACCATGAAAGTGACCGGTGCCATCATCATGACCGCCAAATCCAGCCGTATCCGTGAAAAGCCCTCCAACTATCCAATTTTCAAACTAGAAAGTATGATCGAGAGAATCTATCAAATGCATGGTAATGGATTGAGTGAGCCAATTGACTCTGCGAAGTTTGAGGAAATTGTTTCTTTGATTGAGCGAAGTCTATCACCATATGTCATGCCCCCTTTATGCGAGTATTATCGAATCGCTCCGGGAGACTTGCTGCGTGGAGTCGAGTGTCCAAGCTGTGGAGTTTTGGGGATGCAGCGACAATACTCTACATGGAAATGTAGGAAGTGTGGGGATACGGATCGTGCGGCGCATAAGGCAGCTATTAGAGAATTCTTTTTACTTGTGAAATCCAAAATGACCGTTAAGGATTTCCAACATTTTTGTCTAGTAGACTCTCCCTATACGGCATCTCGGTTATTAAATAGTTTTGCAAATATAGAAGGCCATGAAAATGGTCGGAAAAGATATTTTGTTTGGAAAGAATAAGATGGGGGGGCGGGCAACTTATTAGGGCATCACCTAGGTTTTTTGTTTGTGCAAGGTTTGTGCTCGTCTCTCCAAGGTTTGACTCGATCTCTGCAAGGTTTTCACTCATCTCTGCAAGGTTCTCGCTCATCTCTGCAAGGTTCTAACACGTCTCCGCAAGGTTTTTCGTTTGTGCAAGGTTTGTACTCGTCTCTGCAAGGTTTGACTCGATCTCTGCAAGGTTTTCACTCGTCTCTGCAAGGTTCTCGCTCATCTCTGCAAGGTTCTAACACGTCTCCGCAAGGTTTTTCGTTTGTGCAAGGTTTGTACTCGTCTCTGCAGGGTTTGACTCGATATCTGCAAGGTTTGCACTCGTCTCTGCAAGGTTCTCTCTCATCTCCGCAAGGTTCTCTCCAAAACCAAAAACCCCTCCAGAAAAAAATCTGGAGGGGCATACATATTGGGCACTATATTAATCTATTATAGTATTATCGAACTTCAACCCAACCGTTTTTGATGCCGGTTACTACGGCTTGGGTACGGTCGTTTACGTTCATTTTTTGAAGAATGCTGGATACATGGTTTTTAACTGTTTTTTCGGAGATGAATAGTGTTTCTCCAATTGTACGGTTGCTTTGTCCGTCAGTTAGTAATTGTAGTACTTCGCATTCGCGCTTCGTTAGTAAGTGGAACGGGCGACGGATTTCCGTTTGGTGGAAGTTTCCTTTGTTTTCGCGTTCACTTAGACGACGGAATTCTGATACTAGATTACGAGTTACTTTTGGGTGTAGGTAAGAGCCACCTTTAGCTACTACTTTGATTGCTGAAACGATTGCCACAGCATCCATTTCTTTTAACATATAGCCTAATGCACCAGTTTTCAATGCGTGAGATACGTAAGATTCATCATCATGGATAGAAAGCATGATTACTTTTGCTTCTGGGAATTTTTCGATTAGTTCTTCTGTAGCATCTACGCCGTTTTTGGTTGGCATGTTAATGTCCATTAACACTACGTCTGGTAAGTTTTGCTCATATAAGCGTAGAACGTCATTGCCGTCGCTACCTTCTGCTACTACTTCAAATGAATCTTCAAAGTCTAGTATTCTCTTTACTCCCTCACGGAAAAGTTGGTGATCATCTATAATGATAATTTTTGTCATTGGTCATTTCCTCCTATTAAAAAAACAGCTATAGTTTCTATTCCTCATTTATTGGAATACTAAACAAAATAGTAGTTCCATCTCCTGGGGACGATAAAATTTTCATCGAACCCTCTAGTAAATCGACTCTCTCTTGCATACCGATCAAGCCGAATGATTTTTCTTTTACCACTTTTGGATCAAAACCGACTCCATTATCCTTCACGATAATGTTCATCTTATGTTTCACCCATTCTACCTTCACCCATGCTTCTGAAAACTGACCGTGTTTTAGTCCGTTCGTCAGACATTCTTGGATTAAACGGAAAATGGCTACTTCAAATTTGGGCTGAATTCGTATTTCTTCTCCATATGTTTGAAAATGTATTTTCTTTGTGGGATTGTATTCTCCCGTAGTGGCAATGTATTTTCGGAGCGTCGGGATTAAACCTAGGTCATCTAGGGCCATTGGGCGTAAGTCATAGATAATGCGACGTACCTCCGAAAGTGCTTCGCGCACAGTGCTCTTCAATTCGATAATTTCCTTCATGGCCTCTTCTCCACCACGCTGCTGATACGTAAGATTGATTAAATCAGTTCTTAGTAAGACGTTTGCTAGCATTTGGGCAGGACCATCATGGATTTCTCGTGAAAGGCGTTTTCTTTCTTCTTCTTGTGCTTCAATAATTTTCAGTGTAAAATCCTGTTTAATTTTTGCGTTTTCAAGTGCTTCTCCCACTTCCTTTAAATCTGAAGTAAGATAGTTGATGACAATGTTGACTTGATTGACAAGCTGGTCTGCACGTTCTATCATTTCTAATAGTCCTTGCAACCTTCGTTCTAGTTCATCTCTACGCTGTCTCAGTTGTTTTTCTTCATTACGTTTGATTAAAAGATTAATTTGAAGCTCATTTGCATTTTCGTAAGCGCTACGTACTTGCGGTTCATCGTATGAGTTAAAATTCTTCGAAACCTCTGCTAATCTATTACGAGCAAGTCTCGACTTTGCCTCAAGCGAGTCTCCTTCCAGAATGACGGCCTCAATGCTTCCACGAATTATTTCTAACTCAACTTTCATTTCCTCGAAGCTTTGACGACTTTGTTCGCTTATAATAAATATATCCTTTTTCGAATGATCCATTACTTCGACCATTCGATCGAAAATAACATCTAACGATTGCAATTCAAGATTCTTGTTCGTCATCTGTTTTTTCTCCTTTAGACATTTAACATGAGTCTTCATTCATTTTTACTGACAAATTCTATTATAGCACTAATTAACTAAAATTAAATTAAAATTAGTTTACAAGTATGTTTCAAAGCATTTAGGAGGGAAATTTATTATGAGAAACAATTATCAAACAATTAAGGGATACGCACAAAGTGAAATTATTATTCAAAAGTCCCGATTTATAACTTATATACAACGAGCTGAGACAGAAGAGGAAGCACAAGATTTTATTAATAGTATCAAACAAAAGCATAAAGATGCTAATCATAACTGTTCTGCATACATAATTGGCGAGCATGATCACATTCAAAAAGCGAATGATGATGGCGAACCAAGTGGTACTGCTGGGGTCCCGATGCTTGAAGTCCTTAAGAAAAGAGCACTAAAAGATACTGTCGTAGTAGTTACACGGTACTTTGGAGGTATTAAGCTTGGGGGTGGGGGCCTTATTCGGGCTTATAGTAAAGCGACTACGGAAGGCATCGAGGCAGCAGGCGAAGTAGAATGTCAGCTCCATCATTTAATGAAAGCTTCTATTGACTATACATGGCTAGGTAAAGTTGAAAATGAAATTAGAAACTCCGTCTATCCTCTAAAAGAAATTGCTTACGCAGATTTAGTGGAAATATATGTATACACCAAAGCCGAAGATGAGTTAAAATTTTTAGAGTGGGTAACAGAAATAACAAACGGCCAAGCAAAAATCGACATTGTCGAAAAAGTATTTTTGGAGTTTGATGTCGTTTGATTTATAATTAGGTAGAGGAGTGATGGAAAAAGATGAAAAAATTCTCAATTTTACTTGTGTTACTATTCGGCTTAAGTATTGCTCCTGCAATTACTTTTGCAGCTGATTGTCCAGATAAAGTCACTTGGGATGGCGTTGAGCTGAAAAAAGGACAGATTGGTAGAGTGCTTATCCAACAGCCGACAACGATTTATAAAAACAATAATGGCAACTTTGAACCATTCCGAACAGTAAAGCCTGGAGATAATTATCGAGTCTATGCTAACAAGTCAACATATTATCACCTTGGTGGCGGATTAGTGATTAAGGACGATACATCGATTATTTATCAAACACCATCTAAATCTAAACTTAGCCAATTAAATTGCACACCTGCTCCGACAACTTCTTTTATGATTGGTGATTCCATTTCAACAGTCACCAATAAGCTCGGTGCTGCGAAGAAAACAGTCGCTAACGAATTTGGAGCAATTACTGGGATTTACCATAACAATTACGACAAATTTTATGCGATCAGTACACTTAGCAATAAAATATCTTCTTTATATACAAAGGATAAAAGCTTTCAAGTTAACGGAATTTCCGTTTCCAATACAATCAGTCAGCTCGAGAACAAATTTGGTAAAAGCTATGAAACAAGTGGAAATACGTACCCAGTAGAGATTATCACTTACTCGACACCAAAATATGAAGCAAACTTCTTCATAGACGTCCATAACGACAATAAAATCTCAGCTATTTACTTAGTAGACTACCAACTAATAAACAATAATCCAAATTTATATCCCAAAAAGTCTACAACACTAGAAACAGGTTACGAGAATCTTTTATTTGATTTAATCAATGCAGAAAGAAAAGCTCATGGCGTACAAGTTTTACAATCGGCTCCAAAGGCAGCGGATGTAGCGCGCAAGCATAGTGCGGATATGGGCAAGAACGATTATTTTAATCATAATAATCTTAAAGGTGAATCACCTTTTGACCGTTTAGAAAAAGGTGGCGTACAATTTAGAAATGCCGGAGAAAATATTGCGATGGGATACACGGATCCATATTTTGCCCATGAAG
The DNA here is from genome assembly GCF_038004905.1 of Psychrobacillus sp. FSL W7-1493. Classification (NCBI taxonomy): domain Bacteria; kingdom Bacillati; phylum Bacillota; class Bacilli; order Caryophanales; family Bacillaceae; genus Psychrobacillus; species Psychrobacillus sp. FSL W7-1493. Next base: position 2,982,137 of record NZ_JBBOSB010000001.1, read on the forward strand.
CATTAATGAATTCACTAGGCCATCGAAAAAATGTAATAAACACTGCCTACACCCATGTAGGAGTGGGTGTCTACTTTGTGAAATGGACACATGGCTCCATTCCTTATTACACTCAAAATTTTATAAAACCTTAATAACTAGTAGAGTGTAGACAAAGTCTCGTATTTTGGCTTTGTCTACACTCTTTTTAAATGACATCACGAATAACGAGGGAAATTATATGAAGAAAAATTTAGGAACCGCATTTGGTATATTACTAGTAATTGTTGGTGTTCTTGGCACACTTATTGTCTCCATGGCAGCAGAAATTGGAGTCCTATTGCTAGTTGGCATTGAATATGATCATTGGTCGAATCTAATTTGGTTTATTATCATTTATGGAGTTATTGAGTTCGTCATAATTATGGCAGTTGATGTATTGATTGAAGGTAAGTCGGATAATCATCAGAAATTCCATAAGTTTTTTAGTTATATGATTGTATCATTTATACTTATTATGACCGTTTCGTTTTTCCTAGATTCCATCTACTTACCGGTAACGGGAGCTGTAATTTTCGCTATTGCTACAGCTGCAATATATTTATTGTTTAGCTTGTGGGATAAAAAAGATATAAGCGAAGACTAATAAAACTCTTATCATATTTCTTGTCCGAAACAGTAGGATAATTTATAGAATCATAAATGAGAAATAGCCGATTTTCGCTTTAGGCGGACGCTTTCCACGGGGTGAGCGATAAGCCATCACCCATCGCTTTCGCGCGTGGTTGTGATGTCTTATCTGTCTCACTCATCCCGTTGGAGTCGCCGCCTGCCGCTACAATCAAAGAATAAGTAAATTCTTAAAGAAAATAACACTTTTATGTTAGAGATTACAAAATCTAAAGTTGTCATATCAGGGGTAAACTCTATATAATATGGCAAATTAGCATAGTATTGTCCCCCCAACATCGAGTTTAATCAACCCCTAAGCGTTGCATAGTCTCATTCTTATTCATTTTGAAATCGAGTAGGAGGGAGTGATTAACTCCCGACCTCTCACACCACCGTACGTACGGTTCCGTATACGGCGGTTCAATTAAGATGAATGACGCAAAGTTTCGTAACGAACGTGCAGACTTTTCAGCCCTTGGCTTTCCCAAAAGGAATTGCCAAGGGTTCTGTGTAATATGGGGCTTTTAGAAATGCGCCAGTACCCTTTACGGGTATTTCCCCACTCGTATGCTTTTCCATAAGGAACTTTTAATCGAGTAAGATTTCTGACTCTTGTTCGAGGTTTCTTCCAATCCTTCCAAAGGCACATACGTAATCTTCGTTTAATCCAGCTATCCAATATTTTAAATATGGTAGGTGTATCTGCTAAAGCGAAGTATCCACACCAACCCACTAGATATTGATTTAACTTTTCAATTCTATATTCCATGGAATATGGCATCTTTCTAGAGGTAATTTCTCGTATTTTCTTCTTCATTCGTTGTAGACTTGTTTTTGCAATACGAACCTTCGGTTCTTTATGAGCAGTAAAGCTAAACGCCAAGAATTTTCGATTCCAAGGGCGGTCCACTGCCGATTTCTTTTCGTTAACTTTCAGTCGAAGTTTTCCTTCAATAAATCGTTGTATACTCGCCATTGTTCGTATCCCTGCCCGTTCACTCTTCACATAGATATTGCAGTCGTCTGCGTACCGAACGAATTTATGTCCACGTTTCTCTAACTCTTTATCAAGTTCGTCTAATACGATGTTTGATAAGAGTGGACTTAGAGGTCCACCTTGCGGGGTTCCTTCTTCTGTACTGGAAACTACTCCATTTATCATGACACCGGATTGGAGATATTTACGGATGAGTTTTAGTAAAGGTTTATCTGAAATTCGTTTCGCTAACGTTGCCATTAGTCGGTCATGATTGACCTTATCAAAGAATTTCTCTAAATCCATATCCACGACCCATCGATAACCCTCTTTTATATAACCCTTTGCTTCTCGAATGGCATCATGGGCACTCCGATTTGGTCGGAATCCATAGCTGTATTCTGAAAATGTTTTATCATATTCCTCAGATAATATCTGCGATATAGCTTGTTGAATCAAACGATCTGTCACGGTTGGAATACCTAATAGACGCACACCACCGTCTGGTTTCGGGATTTCGACTCGACGTACTGGCTGCGGTTCATAGGTTCCATTCAAAATCTGCGATTTAATGGTTTCCCAATTTTCGAGGATGTGCTGTCGTAAGGTTTGTACGGGCATCATGTCTACTCCATGGCTTCCTTTATTCGCTTCTACCCGCTTTAACGCTTGTATCATGTTTTTCCGTTCCAGTATCTGATTCAACATCGCCATTTCGTTCCTTTCCGTGAATAACTTATCTTCTTTTGCCCAACTGGACTACACCCTCCGCAAATACCCTCGTGGGATTCACCACTACTTTCTAAGCGTGAGGTTTCTTTGTTTTCTGTGTTCATTCATCCAAGTTGGAAAGCCAAGGGTTATTCTCTCCTAATTGTTCAGTCCTTCCGAATGGTTCTAGACCCATTCGTACTATGACCTCTGCTGACTTCTGATGGTTCAGCCACTCCTCATGGAGTGGGTTATGAAGGGTACTTCACGTTTCCATCAGACCTCCCCGGGTAAGCGCATGCACTTTCACACCATCTATCCGCCTCATTTACTTGGTATGACCTTCGACAGAAAGAGCTTTGTTTTGTTATGCAAACTCACTCAATCATACCTAGCCTTCTATGAGATTCGTGTTCCTCGGACCGGTGATTTGCCTCCAGCTTCCTTCAGATTCCGCGTCACCACGGACACCCTTGCTCTCGGCTAACCTCTACTTCTGTCTTCGGGGTTCGGGACTTGCACCCTATAGTTCATGCGCATGCCGGGCGCACATAAAAAAGCAAGAACGTTGATTCCTCAACGTTCTTGCTTTTTGCTTTTTGCTTTTTGCTTTTTGCTTTATTAATATTTTTCAATCGTTACACTCTGATAGTAATGCTTGAGTATGCGATCGTATGTCCAGCCAGCTTCTGCTCGAGCTTTGGCACCATATTGACTCATACCGATACGATGTCCGTAGCCTTTTCCGTTGACCGTCACAGATTGAATGCCCGTTTGTACAGTATCTGTGTTCACAGTACCGCTACTAGTTTGGATGCTTATCGATCCTTCTGGAATCGTTACAATACCGTTAGCTGTTTGAACGGAAACACCAGTCAGCGAATCCACAGGAGTTGTTCCATTAGCCTGTTGAACAGTAATATCATTTACTCCTCCACCAGTTGGTTTTGTAAATGCAACGTCAAACCAGCTTGACTTCAAGGATTTGTTGCTTGCATCTAAGAAAACATTACGCATTACTGTTTCATTTCCTGTAATAGTTTTCTCTCCTGCAGAGGTTACAGCTGTTACTGCTGTAACTTCACCATTTGCTCCACCTTTTGTCAGCTTAATATCCAATAGCTGATCAGTCGGGCTAAAACCAAACTTCGTTAAAATATTGGATACCGGAATTTGTACAGACCAGTTTTTGTATGGGGATTGCTCAATCGAATCATCCACAGATATAAATTGTGGTACCTGCGTAGAATCCCATACATCACCAATATTTGCTGTTTTCCCACCACTAGTTGAAAAATAAAATGCTTCCACAAGTTTTCCTTTATACTTAACTACTAAATCCTTAGTAGCATCTACTGCTGCATTTGTGTTTTTATGCTCAGATGTATAGCCTTTATACATTTGATCCTTAGTGGTATTGCTTAAGATGCCAGCTTTGCTTAGCGTGTAGCTACGGGCTGCTATCGTTTGAGCTTTTAATGCTTCAAGATGCCAGGAAGCAAAAGACTCATTAGGAATAACGCCCTTTAAGTAGTTTTCTAAATCTAGTCTATTCACAATTTGGACGTTAGTTCCTGATTTCACGACATTGAAGCTTCCTCTATATTGCGAGCCGTTTGGTGTCTTACCGAGTGGCTGAGAGACAACAGACGCTACAGTTGCGTCCTTGGCAGGTACCCAGGAGGAAACCCCCTGTTCATCCGTAATGGAATACCAAAGCTCTCCATTTCCATTCGTAAACTCCGTTACATATTTTGCCCCTTGGAACGGTTGATAGGATTTTACAACCCCATAATCAGCGGTTGCACCCTTTCTTCCTTCTACAGGAGCTCGAAATACAACTATTTTTTCATTTCCTGTAAGTGCATGTAAGGCATAGCCTTTGGAAGAGTACATAGTTGCCCCCATTTGATAAATGGAAACCTCCCCATTAACCTGAGAAAATGTTATAGGTGTATTAGGCAGTGCAAAGAACATTTCTTTAGTTGTAAGATTTTCTAACTTATATACCCCATTTAAAGACAAGGAAGTTGTAAAAGTATTGTGTACCTCGACTTGTATTTGCTTCGAATAGGTCTCCTGCTTATATGCAAGTGCTGTATTGGCTGACGCAAAGCTTAATGAAACAGCCGCTAATACTGCTACAAATTTTTTATTCAATTATCTCACCTCAGTTAACGTACTTAGTACCCAACCTTTGTTTCCTTTTGGGGATTGAACATTGTACCACGTTTCACCTTTTGCATTTTTAAAAGAACTTATGTATTTTAAAGAAGTTCCTTTTGCTACTAGTTCGATAGAAGCATAGCTAGTTGTAGCGCCTTTACGGATGTTCACTGCTTCTTTTGCACTAACAGAGCTTGGTGTTACATTACTTGGCTTTGTTGTTGTAACGTCTCCAGAGTGAACCCACCCTTTTACAGTTGAAGATACTTCTACTCGGTACCATAGGTTTGCTCCCGTACCGTGCTGATCAATTACATTTAATGATTTGTTTGCTGTAAATGTTGCAAGTACCTTGTAATTACGTGTAGCTCCACTATGAACCTTCACGCTGCTAGCATTTGTGTATACAACTGAAGGTAAAGTACCAGGTGTAGGTGTGTCAGGTGTTGATGGAATAGGCGGAATTACTGTGCCACCCTCTGAAACTGCTTTTTGCAGTTGTTTAATCATAGCGTCCTGCTCAGCAACTTTCTTTTCTAAAGTTGTTACTTTTGAATTTAACGGATTCAATTGAGATTGCACCCAATCAACTGAAGCTAATAGTAGATTAGAATTTGCATTCGTAGTGGTCGGTGTATTAATGGCAATTAGAAAGCTTAAACCTAATACAACCCCAATCGTTGTAAGTATTTTCTTTTTCATTTTTTGTCTTCCTTCCTATCTTTTTATTGTTTTATCGCTAGAAATGACTAATGACTAATGACCCAATATTTCGACAAAGAATTTTTTCAAAAAAATGGCCGATATGTCCTAGGAATCACTCCTAGGATATTTATCGGCATAATTTCCTATTACTTAACAATTATTGATTAAAGAAGTCTTGTAGTCCTTTACGAATACCTACCGCTGCTTTTTTGCGGAAGGAATCGGAGGCTAATAATGCCTCTTCCGATGGATTAGAGATAAATGCAAGCTCCACTAACACAGAAGGAATCTCATTCATGCGGTTAACATAGAATGATTGTTGTTTTACTCCTCTATTGTAGGTACCAACCTCTTTGACTAGATTTGCTTGAACGCTTTTCGCTAGTGTAAAACTCTTTGGACCGTTAAAGTTAACTGACGTATTGTAATAAGTAGTAGTTCCTTTAGATGTGGATGAGAATGAATCCGCATGGATACTGATAAATGCATCATAATCAGAAGCATTAGAAATATCAGTTCTCTCTTTTAGTTCTAAAAATACATCGGTACTACGTGTTAAGGTTACAATCGCACCTGCTGCCTCTAGCTCTGCCTTCAAGAATTTAGCAGTGCCAAGGTTAACATCTTTCTCTCTAGTGCCTTTAGGACCTACTGCTCCCGGATCCTTAGCTCCATGACCTGCATCAATAATGATTTTCTTACCAGCTAAGCCTTTGGTAACAACCTTGATCGTTAACTCTTTATCGTAATCTCTTATTGTATACGTATAGTTAGGATCAAATGTAACAGTTAATACCGAAGTACCTCCTGATACTGTATCTACCTTCATGCTTTTTACTCCCTTTAAGCCGGAAGCGATTGTATTAATACTAGATAGATTACCATTAATTTTTAATACATTTGCAGATGGCATTGTATAAGTTATCTTAAAATTAGTAGGTTTTGTCCATACTAAATAATTTTGTCCGTTACGCACTTCAGTTCTTCCATTAATAAGAGAGACTGGTGATGCATCGGATACTAAGGAAGCTTGAATCCAACCACGTTTTCCACTTTGTGTTTCAACATTTAACCAGCTGTTTAAAGTACGTAAGATTCTTAAAGGAGAGCTAGCTGTGACAGACTCTACCTTTTTAGAGGTGGCACTTGCACTGCTGAATACAGTAGACGCTTTTGTTGCATATTTTGTAGGTATGTTATCACTTACCTCAAAGTCAGGAATCCAACCTTCGACTGCCCCTGCTTTAATATGTAACCAATTAGTTCCGTCTGTACCATTTATCTTATTTAATACCGTGAATGCTGTATCTTTAGGAAGCCCCTGTAAAACGGCAGAGTTAAATTTACTATCTGCGTATACCAAAGCATTATATCTTTTAATAGTTCCAGTTTCTCCATTGCCTGGAGTGACTACTGGGGGCTCTATTGTGCTATCCACTATGTTTACTACAGATTCATGAAGCCATGCTTCTCCACTAGTTGTGCCAACCTTGTACCATTTTTCATTGTTTGTATCTAATGCATAATGGGTAGAGATAAAAGAGTCGTTTAATCTAGATTGAGTAACAACATCATAGGACATATTAGGGCCTGAACGCATATTAGCGACGGAAACAGAAACTACTAGATTTGTATTTTGTTCTATAACTTGTCCACTATCTGGCGTTTCAGTTGGTGGTGCTTCTGGTGAAGTAGAAACACTATCGAATGCTTCCCCAGATATCCAGCCTTTTTTGCCCGTTGCATAAGTTACTTGATACCACTTTTCTTTTGCAGCATTTGTAAATTCCTGATGGACTGCTAACTTTGTTCCTACATTAATAGTTGCAACAACTTTATAGCTTTTAGTTGCCCCTGAATGTACAGTAGAAGCTTTTACAACTGTCTTAGAATCACTTGTTGCTTCTTCAAAAGCAGTAGCTTGGATCCAACCCTTTTTCCCAGTTGCATAGGTTACTTGCATCCACTTTTCTTTTGCAGCATTTGTAAACTCTTGATGAACAGTCAATGTAGTGCCGGCTTTGACAGTAGCAACTGTTGCATAGCTTTTAGTTGCCCCTTTATGGACCGTCGATTGATTTACTACCTTCATAGAGGTACCAGTCTCTCCATTAGTAGCATTCAATAAAAATAGATCTGATAAAACCCACCCTTTTTTCCCCTGATATTCTACATTAAACCAAACTTCTTTTTGAGCGTTTGTAAAACTACTTAAAATTTTCAAGGAAGTTCCAGATGGAACAGTAGACAATATTTTGTAGGAAGTAGTTGCACCGCTTCTCATATGAGCTGCAGATTTCCCTATTTTTTGTGAAGAACCAACGTAAGAATTTCCATTAGTAGTAGAGTTTCCTCCTACAGCATTTGAAACCTCTTTTACGTAATCGCTTATTACCCAACCGGACATAGAATCGGCCTTTACTTTATACCATAATTCACCGCTAGCATTTGTAAAGCGGTCAATTATAGTAACTAGCTGTCCATTTTGGACTTTTCCAATGCTATTGTAGCTAGTAGTAGCTCCTTTTCTAATATTGACATTGTTATTTGTAATTAGGCCTTTAGTAGATTGTTGAGTAGACGCAATTGCTGTGTTCGAGGCAGCATACGTGTAAACTGTATCACTTGTCAGAAGATTAATGGGCAAAAGGACAGAAGTTGCTAAAACAGATGATGCGATTACTTTTTTCATTTTTTCCTCCCTGAAAACGTGTATTTTCTACATTTTAATGCAAATTTTACTATAAAACAATCCAACAAATGTATTAATAGACATGAAATATACTCGAGGAATAGAAAAAAGAGTAAAATGAGGAGTCCATATGGACTCCTCATTTTACTCTCCAATTGTTAAATCAGTTACTTTAGTTGATTTTTTTGAATCAGTTTGGGCATTATTACCGAAATCTTTTAAGTTTAGTTTTAGTTGCTCACTAAGTTCCTCTAAACCTTCTTCATCTGGTATGAAATAATAGACGCCTCTACGTGTATCATCTACCCCTTTAAGCTGAAGCTGCTCGATTGGTGAAGACTTAATCTTTTGGTATGTCTTAATTAGACCAAGATATTCGGAAGAAGGAATATTAGTTTTCACATTATTTCCTATATCTTCAATCATATCATCTATTTTAGTAATATTTGATATGCTCGTGCCTCTATCAATTATTTCTTTAATTACTTGCTTTTGTCTATTATTACGACCAAGGTCACCTTGCGGATCGCTTTTTCTCATACGTACATAAGCAAGAGCTTCGTTACCGTTAAGTTCCATAGGGCCTTCTGTGTACGTTTTCCACTTTAAGCTGCCTGTTAACTGTGCTTTAAATGTAAATGGCACCTCTACATCAATTCCACCTACCGTATCAACGATATCTTCAAAGCCTTGGAAGTCTGTCGAAACATAGTAATCTATCGGAATATCTAACATCTCTTCAATTGTATTGATCGTATAGTTAATACCACCATTCGCGTAGGAATGGTTTATCTTATCGTTATACCCTAGGTCAGGAATATAAACTCTTGTATCACGTGGTATACTTACCATGGATATCTTATTTGTCTTAGGATTTACTGTTGCAACTAAAAGCACATCTGAACGGCCATATTTAGCTTTTTCTTCATTCTCAATACCGGCCAATAAAATAGTAAACGCTGAATCTTCTGCCTTCGCATTGTCGAACTTCTCTATTGCCTCGTTTTGTTCTTCCTTTTCACGATCTAGTGGCTCATAGATTTTGTTAACAGCGTTCTTTGTCTGAAACGACAAATTAGTAGCAAATACGATAACTCCAGACAATAACACCATCGCAACGATCAGTACAGTATATAAAATTTTTCTTCTCGTCTTGTTTTTTCTCTTGTTTTGACGTGAAGTAGTCATAATAATTCCCTACTTTACTTTTAAATTTTATCTTACCAATTATACATAATTTAACGGATGGTGTATATCGTAAAGAATATTACTTTTGAGTAATATTTTGTAACAAGTCATTTACAATTGTAGTCCAGCTATATTCGTCTTCTGCTAATCGTCTACCGTTTTCTTCCATAGCTTTTCTATCATTTACCTTCATTTCTACAAATTCAAACATTTTTTCAGACATTGAGTCAACATTTTCTGGTTGAGCTACTAATCCTATATTATTTTCTGTAATGATTTTTGCACTTTCCCCTTTACCACAATATAGCACTGGTACTCCAGATGCTGCTGCAGGGAAAATTTTCGATGGACGTGCGCCCTCAAATAATTGTATGTCACGAAGTGGAACTATACTTACATCTGTTACTGAAAATAATTTTGGCATTTCCTTCAAAGGAAGATGTCCTAAAAATGTAGTGTTTTGTAAACCAAGCTCATCCTTCAATTTATGAAGCTTTTCTTCTTCTGGTCCTGCTCCTGCAATAAGAAAGTGAGCATGTGGAACGGTTTCCTGCATTTTTTTCGCTGCATACAAAATAAACTCAAGCCCTTGAGCGTATCCAAGGTTTCCTCCGTAGGCAAAAACAAACTTACCCTGTAAGCCAAACTTTTCTACATACTCTTCATTCTTTTCCTGAGGATAGAAGAATTTTGTATTAACTCCATTAGGTAATACAAATACTTTTTCCTCTGGCTGAGAGTGGTTAATGATGTATGACTTAATACCATCCGTGGCAGTTGCGATTTTCCAAGAATGCTTATAAAGAAAGGATTCCAGAATTTCTGCAAGCTTAATAAACATTTTATTTTTTACAAGCCCAAGCTTAACAGCCGACTCTGGCCAAACATCCGCTACGTTAAAAACGAACTTGGCTCCTTTTAGTTTTGCCCCAATTAACCCAGTCAATCCTAGAAAGATCGGTGGAGAATTGACAATAATAACGTCCACTTTCCCTGTTTTCATTAACCCAAAGAACGAACTAAAGGTAAATGAAAAATAGGAAACAAGGCGTTTCCAAAACGACCCTTTTTTAGATGGATAAATCCAAGTTCGGTGAACCGGGATGTCATCCCATTTTTCAAACTCATATTTTTTCCCTTTATATTCATCTGGAATAATTCCGTGTGGATGATGAGGAAACGCGGTAACTACCTGAATATCATGTCCTTGAGCAAGTAATTCCTTACTAACTTCATATACACGAATTTGAGGTGCACCTGTTTCTGGTGGAAAATGTTGACATAAATATACAATACGCATCGCAATCACCGTTTAATCTTTCAATTTATTCTTCAAGTAAGCAAGTAATGGTTCCTTTAAATCGTCACGCTTTAATGCAAAGTCAAATGTTGCCTGCAAAAACCCAAACTTGTCTCCAACATCATAACGCTTGCCTTCGAACATATAAGAATAGATGGATTCTTTTTTCAGTAAGGCATCAATAGCATCTGTAAGCTGAATTTCACCTTTTGCATCCGGCTGTACTTTTTCAAGTTCTTCAAATATGCCAGGAGTCAAAATATAGCGTCCAACTATAGCTTGATTGGACGGAGCATCTTCAATAGCAGGTTTCTCTACTAGTCGTTTAACTGAGTATAAGTCGTTTTCCGCTGCACTATAATCGACAATTCCATATTTGTTTACATCTTCACTTGGAACTTCATTTACGCCTAAAATACTGCTATGTACTTCCTCATACTTGGCAATCATTTGTTGAAGTGCTGGGACTTCTGAATCGATGATGTCATCTGGAAGCAATACTGCGAATGGTTCGTTGCCTATGAATTTTTTAGTGCAAAGAATGGCATGTCCTAATCCAAGTGGTTCTTTTTGTCTCATGTAATGGATGTCCACCAAATTAGAGATGTTCTCCACTTGTTCTAATAACTCTAGCTTGCCCGTATTTTTAAGCAATAACTCCAGTTCAATGGATTTATCAAAATGATCTTCCATAGATTTTTTGTTTCGTCCAGTAACGATGATAATATCTTCAATCCCTGAAGCTATAGCTTCTTCGATAATATATTGTAAATTTGGTTTGTCTACAATTGGAAGCATTTCTTTTGGCAATGCTTTTGTAGCTGGTAAAAACCTTGTACCAAAGCCCGCTGCAGGAATGACTGCTTTCTTAATCATATAATTCACCTTTTCTTCTATTAGAGGCAATTTAAACTTTTAAGCCTCTGTATATTTTTCGTATAATGACAACATGTAATTAGCGTTATCAACCCAACTATAATTGTCCTTTACATGAGCTATGCCTGCTTTACCCATTCCAGCTCTTAAATCATTGTTCCCGGCCAGTTTTATAAAAGCAGCTGCCAGCTGATCTGGACTTTCCTTATCAGTGACAATACCCGTGACATCCTTCACTACTACTTCCGGTAATCCCCCGACATTCGACACGACGACCGGAACGCCACAAGCCATCGCTTCTACTGCGGCTACTCCAAAGCTTTCGCTATCTTCTGTGGAAGGAACAGCGAAAATAGACATGCTACGAATAATAGCAGGAACCTCTGTATTTGGTACCTTTCCGGTAAATGTAGTAACGTTGGATATACCAAGCTCATCTGCCAGCTGCTCATATTCTTTTCTTTGAGGGCCATCCCCAGTAATGAGTAGCTCAGAATTTGGATACTCTATATGAAACTTAGCAAAGCCTTTTACCAAATCAGCTATCCCATACTTGTCCTCTAATGCTTTTACCGTTCCAACAATGATTTTGTCATTACTTTCATTTGTATGGGCTTCAGGGTAAAACTTCTCCAAGTCCACTCCAAATGGCGTTACGTATACAGGACGATTCGTATAAAGATTCGTTTCCTTCGCCATAATATGACTTGTTGAGCAGATAGCCGTTGCTTTACTTAACGTAAATCTGACAAGCTTTTCATTTAATTTATTTTTCTTAGGAAAATCAAAGATATCCTTGCCCCATACCGATACAAAATGGACCTTATAGTCAACAATCGCTCCTAGCAATCCATAGCTTGAGATAAAATGGGAATGCAAGATGTCAGGATTCCATTCTTTTAGCATTTTCTTTAAGGCAGGTGCTGCTGCAATATAAGATGCCTTACCGGGTAACACCTTCGGCAAAATTTCGGTAGGTACTTGCTTGGCATTATCTTCCGAATAATGATCCTTGAACGTAAATACTTTTACGTCTATACCTTTCGATTGATAAAATAATGCCCACTTATGTGTATGAATAGACTTACTTGGAGCTAATACAGCTATTTTCATTTTTTATTACCTCCTATAAGCGCTTGTGCAGCCTGCTCGGCACGTGCATTCCAAGAATGTTGCTGTAAAAAGCTTTTTTTAATATTTTGTTTGAACTGTAAATATTCAGGTTGAATAGCTAGCATACCTTTCACAAGTCCCTCAGCATCATCCTCGGCTATTACGCCGTATGGTCCCGATAATATAAAGTCTTCTTGTGCAGAGCAATTCGTTGCAACAATAGGCAAGCTCGCCGTTAAGTATTCTACTAATTTAATCGGTACTGCAAAGTCGTTGTAAGTGGATCTTTTACGAGGGATAAATGCAAAGTCTACTTGCTCGTATAATGCTTGTAGCTCTGCCCCACTCACATGCTTTAGCTCGATGTATGGCTGCTGTATTTTATTTTTTTCTTCTTGGCTAAGTTGAGTATACTCTTCCTCACGGCAAACAATGACCAAGTTTCCTAATGTCTCGTCCTTATTTAGAAGCGCATATGCATCGACGAGTGTTGGTAATCCATAATCCTCGTTATTAATGCCACCTACATAAATACCTTTAAACGGCTTTTGCATTTCTCGATAGTTGTCATTCAACTCGGTAAAGCGACCGCCCGGTGGAAGAGCCATTTTGTTCGTATTGATAGCTACGTATTTTCCCATAGCATCACTTGGAAGAAACAGTGTATGAACATACTTCTCATAGAATCTTTCTTCCATCCTATAAATAGTCTTCATAACCGTTTTTTTGATACCCTTCAAAGGATATAATTCATCGAATTTCCAATACACATCTCGGTAAAAAACACCTATAGGCACTTGAAGTCTCTTTAATGTTTTAAAAACATCCTTATCAATAATCCAGTCTTTTGGAATATGTCCCGGATCTGTTAACCATAAAGGAATCGTTTGATTTTCTGAATAACAAAACAATGTTTGCTCTTGTTTCTTTTCAGCAAGCATCTTATTCCATAATTGACGTCTCTCAGTAGAAGTACCTGAAATAACAATAGTTTCTAAATTATTTTCGGTTGCATATTTTTCTATTGCCTTAATCATTTCAACGGGGCGAATTGCTGAACCACTCTTCGGATTAGTAGCAAGAGTAAAAGGATAATAAATTAAAATATTTTTCATTGTGGTGCTCCTTTTTTTCGTACTTTGCTTAATAGGAACGTCCATATAATATGGAAATACTGTTCCAGAATAAACAATCCACCCAATACTACGGTCATTAATATCCACACTGGGTTAAAGAAAAAGTCAGCTACTCCTCCAACAAGTGTTCTTGGTAGATTAATCGTAAAGTAGACAAACAATGCTATAACCACTGGTGTTTTCGGTAAGCGTAAAAAGATGATATATAACACCTGTATAACTGCTGCAATATAAATAATAGATATAATAACACCTAGATATCCAAACGAAGCAAAGGCTTCACCAAGGAAAATGGTATTAAGAACACCACCAGTACCTTTGTCTACGTTTTCAGGAAACACATTCTCCATTACCATTCGTGCTGATCGTACTTGCTCGATATCGAAAATTCCAGCAATAAAGGAAGGCAAGCCTTTCGCTTCTAAGAAGCTTAGAGAATGTGAGTACGTATCCAAATGTAAAAAGAATGGTGAAATTTGCGCCAGTATAATCCTTCCAATTGGGCCAGAATTATGAGACAAGAAGCTTTCAATCTCTGTAACCCCTTGAATCGCCACATACATAACGATTAATAAGGCACTTCCCGCCAAAATATAACCGCTGATTCTCTTCCAATTGAGCTTTAGCTTTTGTGTATATACACCAGCTAGAAGCAGCATGATGATATAAAAGAAAATTGGAGACTTAGCTAAATCATAGGTAGAGATTAGGACGGATGAAATGAATAAAACAAAGAACAATACTTTCCAATATAATGCTCTCGATTTCGTAGTATATACAAATGCAATAATAGAAAGGACTGGAGTCAATGCGATACCGAATATATTCCGAATATACACATTCCCACTGAAGCCTCTACTCGCATCAATTCTAAGCTTTGCAAGCTCCGATGTATTCCCCTTTAAAAGCTCCAATAAAGGAACATTCGCTGTCTTCAATAAGGTATAAGCAACTGCTAAAACAGATATAGCGGATAAAGCACCAAAAGCCAATCTAAAGATACGCTCATTCTTATCTACACTTGTACGAACGGGTTTTTGCAGATAGTTATTAAATTCTAGCTCCCCATTAAACCCAAAAATTCTACCTACAACTAACTGAGTTAGTGGGAATAAAATCATTAATAGCGTCAATAAAATAAAACCAATTATTCGATATTCCTCATGGTCCATTCTTTTGATCATATAATAATCATCTATTCCTAAAGCTATTAACAATCCGCCAATATAACTGGAGATAAGGAAAGAATAATAATAAACAATAGAAATCATATTTGGCTTTACAAGCGAAAGGCTTCCAGAAACCTTTTTAAAAAGGTATGTGGAAGCCACCACAGTAAAGAGCCATATGCTAAATATTAACAATGCTCACACCTACTTTATTTACTTGAATATTCCTTTAGTAAAGCTAACACTTTTTCCGATGTTTTTCCATCACCGAAAACAGGAGTATAAGAAGGAGTTACTTCTTTTTTAACTGCGTCTACGATTTTATTTGTATCTGTTCCAGTTAAGATATTTGCATCCTCTATTAATGTCTCTACCCATTCCGTTTGATCGCGAACAGTGACACAAGGTACTTCTGCAAAGTATGCTTCTTTTTGAACGCCACCAGAATCTGTTACGATTTTTCTTGCGTTTGTTTCTAAGGAAAGCATATCCAAATAACCAACTGGATCTATAACTTGTAAATTAGGAATTTCATCTAGCTTAAAGCCGTAATCCTCTAATTTTTTCTTTGTTCTTGGATGGATTGGCCAAACCTTTTTATCTTCGATTTGACGGAACGCATCTAAAATTGACTTCATACGGTCAACATCATCTGTATTTTCCGCACGATGAATCGTAATTAGTAAGTAATCCTTTGGAGCGAGCTTTTCAGTCTCTAAAATAGTAGATGTAGACTTAGCTAGCTCTTTATTGTATAGAACTGCATCATACATTACGTCACCAATATTATACACGCCTGCGCTAATATTTTCGTTCGTTAAATTCTGGATAGCTGTCTCCGTTGGACAAAGTAACAACGTGGAAACATGGTCCGTTAAAATACGGTTAACTTCTTCAGGCATTCTCATATTGAAGCTGCGAAGACCTGCTTCGATATGAACAATAGGAATATGCAGTTTAGCAGCTGCAAGTGCTCCTGCTAATGTTGAATTTGTATCACCATACACTAATAAGAAATCAGGATTTTCTTTTAAAATTATTTCTTCGATTTTAGCTAGCATTTCACCAGTTTGTTTACCATGGTTTCCTGAACCGATTCCTAAATGATAGTCAGGCTTTGGAATGTTTAATTCTTCGAAGAATATATCTGACATATTGGCATCATAATGCTGACCAGTATGAACGATAAGCTCTGTTACTTCTTCACGAATAACACGTGAAACTGCTGCTGCTTTTATAAACTGAGGTCTTGCTCCTAAAATAGTTAGAACCTTCATTTTGTAATCTCCTTCATCATTTCAATCATGTCTTTTACGATAAACGAATTGATATTGTACGGATGCTCATACTTTTGACCATTTCTTTTAAAAGTAAGAGACTGTACATACTGCTTGTAAGTCGGATAGATTCCGTACCACTCCATTGGCTCATCAAAATATTTACGATATAGATTTTTCTTTCTATATATTTTGCGTAGTAAAGGATAGAGAATACCATATTTATTTTTAAGTGAATTTTCTGGTCCTGGCTTTTGAGGCAATGGATAGTATTCCGGATACATTTGATGCAATGTGTAATCATATAAATATTTTTTATACTTTAAATCCGCAGGGATTTTACTGAAAAAGTGGATTAAACGATCATCCCATAACGGAATGGACCAGCCTTGTCCAAAATATTCGTATACACGAACAGAATTAATGATAAATTTCGCTTGTCGTTCTCGCCAATTCCATTCATCAATTAAAGAAGTGACACGTTCATTGGTATAATTGGAATACGCTTCAATATCCTGATACAATCCTTTACCGATATCTGTTTCTGCATAGCTGTCTTTACCAGCTAGCTCCCATAATCGAAAATGCTTGTTCATTATAAAGGTTTGAATTTCACTCTTTTCAAATTGCTTGTCAACAATCGACTCATAAGGTAAATGTCCCCCTGCCAGATAATCTAAGGAATGACCTGGTAAAAACACTGCGTCTTGTAACCCTTCTTGCTCAACCAGCAGCTTAGTGCTTGGAAAATCTTGAAGATGTGCTACCGAAACAGCATTACTAGAATACACCACATAGTCCTTCCATTCGTCAGACTTGTACATATCCTCCCACATCTTTTTATCATAGGCAAAGTATTTCCATTTTAAGCCTAGCTTATCAGCAATCTGTTTACTAACAGTTGACTCTCCGTTCCCTGGTCTTCCGTATGTAAATGCAATAATATTATCCTTTAAACCACGTTCCACCAAGGCCAATGCGATTAATCGAGAGTCATATCCACCACTAAGCGGAATGACGATTTGGCGATCCTTTAAACGACTTGCAAGATCATCAAATAAGTCATGAAATACTGTCTTTAACTCGGCTGCAAATGTATCGATTTGCTCTGTTTCTTTTGGAAGAACATACGAATAGTAGTAATCATGGACAGCCTTTTCCTGCAACGTAACATAAGAAACTGCAGGAACCTGTTTCCATTCCTTAAATAACGTCTTCTCTCTAAAAACAAATCCTGTGATTAGGAACTCTTCCTCTGCCTCTGGATCCATATTTAAGCCTTCCTGAGGCTGTATATAATCTTGGACAAGCCAGTTGCCTGACTGATCCTCCATATAAAATAATGGAATAGAACGCTTCATATCAGTTACCAGTTTTGTTTCGACTGGAGTTGTATAGATTAACGCATATTCCCCATTCCATTTGGCAAAGTCATTAGATGTTAAAATTTCTTCATTTATAATGCTAGCGAAGTTTTCATGGGTGACATATTGATTTTCATAATAGAAGTATCCTCTGAAAAATCCTTCATACCCGACACCTTTTATAGTATGAAAATCTTTATGCCTAAGGTTTGTTATACATTTTTTTGACATGCCTATCCCCCATTACTTTCTTTTTACAAAATACTTATCCATACGAACTAGTAGGACTAGAAGAATGAATACAATCCATACTCCTATGATTAGCCAGCTATTTAAATCGTGTAATTGAATATATACAATTCCAAGAGTTGCAGCTATTAGCCAAAAGATTGTCCAACCCATTTTCACACCTGAGAAAGGTACATAATATAGCTTTTGACTTTTACGGAATACCATAAATAAAGCGATACAATAGGCTGCTATATACGAAATAACAGTTCCCCATATATTGAGGTACGGCACAAAAACAAAATTCAATGCAACTGATACAATTGCAGCTATCCCAAATGCTATAGAAATATGTTTTGTTTGTTTAGAATAAAATATTCCAGTAGAAACAATCATATAGTAAAAGCTTAAAAATGTTGCGATTGAAATAGGTGCAACATATTGAAATGCAATTCTAAAGTTATCTGGCATTACTAAAATAATCCATGGCATAAATGTCGCTAAAGCTAAAACTCCAAAGCTACCAATGATTAAAAATGCCGCATATAATGTGGCAAATAATTGGGGACTATCCTTTTTGTCTTTTAAAGTCATAGAGAATGGTCTCCACGCTAGTTGTATACCGCTCGTCAATAGAGTTATAAAGGTTGCAAACTTAATAGCGGTCCCATAAATACCTACATCATCTAATGTTCCATATGCCCGTATAAAAAAGTTGTTGGCATTAGCTATGATCCAAAAGGCTAAAGAGGCAGGAACTAGGGGAGCAGCGTAAACTAAGATTTTCTTTAAAATAGCTTTATCGTACAGTGGCTTCAAATAAACCCTAACAGGCTTTATTAACACTAAGACGATAATAGCTACACTGACTAAGCGAGCTACTAGTATCCCTTCTAATGAAGTCCATACAAACATTAAGAAAAGGACTGAAACTACTGCTATTAATAGCATTTTACCTATAGTAGTAAAGACTACTCTCTTCGTATGGAACTCATATCTTAAAATAGTTAAGACTAGTGTAATAATGGTATCTAAGCATAACGTACCTAGTGCAATATAAAATAGTTGAGAATAGCCCGCTGATTCTAATATAAGAGCAGACAGCCAATCTCCGCCGATTAAAAATACTGCAAATAACAAGATAACTATTGATAAGCGGAACGTCATAACCGAGCGAACATACTTTTCCCGTGTTTCTTTATCTTTATATTCAAAGTAATAATAAGCTAAAGCGGAATCAGTACCAAATATTACAAGGAAAGTAAGCATAGATACAGTAGTATCTACCATCTGTAGCATTCCCACTAGCGATTCTTTTTCAAGATAATGTGCATATAAAGGGAATAGTATAAATGCGATTAGTTTAGTACCTACGTTCATAAATGCATAAAGGAGCGAATCCGCTCCTAAACGTTTTAACTGAGAGAACACTTAAAGAAGCTCCTCCTCAGGTACATTTTTCAAGAATTTTGCTGGGAAACCTTTAATTACAGTTTTCTCTTCTGTATCCTTCGTTACAATTGCTCCAGCTGCTACAAATGTTTCTTCTGCTATTGTTATACCAGGTAGAATAATAGACGCTCCACCTACACGAGCTCCACGTTTAACAATAGCTCCTTTAATCTTATCGAAGCGTGCTTCCGTTCTACCCATATAGTTATCATTTGTAGTTGTCACACATGGTGCGATAAATACATGATCTTCTAAAATAGAATGAGCAGTGATATATGAATTCGATTGGATTTTAGTACGGTTCCCGATCGTTACAAAGTTCTCAACTGTAACATTGCGACCAATGATAACAAAAGAGCCAATTTCAACATCTTCTCGAACCGTTGCTAAATCAGCAATTAACGTACTCTCTCCGACTTTTGCTCCTCTATACACAATTGTATTAGCTCCAATTGTACATTCCTTGCCAAGCTCTAAAGGAGGGATTTCTTTCGTAATTTGCATTGTGCTTGTTTTGGCAGGCTTAGGCTGTTTGCCTACTACGGCACCATCATCGATGGTGGTACCATCACCAATGATGGTACCAGCGTGAATTGTTACACGATTGCCTATGCGAACGTTATCGCCAATCTTTGCTCCTTCTTCTATAACAGAAAAGTGTCCAACTGTCGTATTCTCGCCTAACTCAGCAGTTTCATGTATAAAATTCATCTTATATCCCGCCCTTATAATTTAATATAGCGATTTGGAGTGTCAATTCCTTTAAACGCGTTACGAGTATCAAAAATAACTTTTGATTTTTGTGCAATATGAGCATAGTCAAAGCCAGTATGATCAGTAGCTAGGATAACTAGGTCAGCTGAATCTAACAACTCGTCTGTTAATTCTACAGTTTCATGTGTTTCACCAGCAACTCTAAATGTAGTTACATGAGGATCAACCGTTTTGAAATTAGCACCTTGTTGCATTAATAGTTCTACTAATTTTAAAGATGGAGATTCGCGCATATCATCGATATCTTTTTTGTAAGCTACACCTAAAAGTACAACATTTGCATTTCTTAAAGCTTTACCTTCATCATTTAAAATCTGCATTGCACGAGTAATTACATACTCAGGCATCGTATTGTTAATCTCACCAGCAAGCTCGATTAAGCGAGTGTGGTAATTGTATTCTCTAGCTTTCCAAGTTAAGTAGAATGGGTCGATTGGAATACAGTGACCGCCTAATCCTGGGCCTGGGTAGAATGCCATAAAGCCGTATGGTTTTGTTTTAGCAGCATCGATTACTTCCCAAACGTCAATTCCCATTTTTTCACAAAGAATAGCCATTTCGTTAGCTAGAGCGATGTTAATGTGACGGAAAGTGTTTTCGAAAATTTTCTCCATCTCAGCGATAGCCGGACTAGAAACTTTATGCACGTCACCTTCTAATACATTGCTATACATTGCAGCAGCTACTGTTGTACATTTTTCTGTGATCCCACCAACTACTTTTGGTGTATTTTTTGTATTGAAGCTTTTATTACCTGGATCAATTCGTTCAGGTGAGTAAGCGATGAAAATATCTTCTCCTGTAACAAATCCTTTATCTTCTAATGCTTTTTTAATAATCTCTTCCGTTGTACCTGGATAAGTTGTTGATTCAAGTACAACTAGGGTACCTTTTTTAGCATATTTAGCAATTTCATTTACTGAGCTTTCAACATAAGAAGTATCTGGCTGTTGATAAATGTCTAATGGAGTCGGTACACAAATAGCAACTGCATCTACTGCACTAATTGAACCATAATCTGTAGAGGCAGTTAAATGTCCTGACTCAACCATTTGTTTTAAGTCAACATCTACTACGTCACCAATATAGTTAATTCCTTCATTTACTTGTTGAACTTTAGATTCTTGTACATCAAATCCAATTACTTTATAGCCAGCTTTAGCTTTTTCAACCGCAAGTGGTAAACCAACATAACCTAAACCAACTACCCCAATAACTGCAGTGTGGTTTTCAATTTTTGCTAATAATTCTTCATAATATGTAGACATTTTATACTCTCCTTTTAATTGGTGCCGTTTTACTCTAGTAAAGACACCATCTTATCAATAAATGTTTCATGTTTGGGTACTTAAATTTTCTTTCCCCCGAGCGCAAAGGGGACAAGCGGTGGCTGAAAAACTGCCTCCTCGTATTTCCCCATTTGCCTGTCGGGGCAGACATAGGTGCTTACGCTTTTCTATAGTTTCTTGCATCGATTAGATACTTCCACATCGATAGGGAAAGGATTGCTAATAGGATTCCTAGGATGAACCCTGCAATAGCTCCTTGTGTTCCGTATGTTTCTGTTTGTCCTACTCTGGTTTCTCCAGCAATGCTTGGTTTTTCATAAGCAATGACGTCATTTCTTACTCTTTGTTCCGTAGCCAAAGCATTTGTTAAATCCATTTCAGCTGCAGATAATAAGGTAGTAAAGTTGTTAATTACTGTAACATTATCAGATTCAATTAATATTTTTTTATAATCTTCTATTGTGGTTTTTAATGTTTCAATACGCTCTGCTTGAATGCTTGCATATTTTTCAGTACCACCGATTACTTTGTCATGCTGGTTCATTAATCCAGCTAATAGTTGCTCATTAAACTGATTTAATTCTTTCGTTACTTGTTCTTCAGTATCTCCATAGGTCTCTGTTTTTATGTAACTTCTAGTTGGAACAAAGACTTCTGTTTTCCCTGTAAAATGTTTACCATACTGAGTCATAATATGATCAGGGTTAGTTAATGCCTCTATCTTTACAGATCCAGTGAAGACTGTACTTTTCCCTACATACTTACCGTTGGTTGGTACTAGGAAAGACGCACCGTAGCCTATTAAAGCTGCAATGACTGGTATGATGATGAACCAAATCTTTTTCCTCCAGAAAAACTCTAGAGAATCATATAATCGAAACGATCTATTTTCTGACATATCTTTTCTCCTTTAATTCTATTCATAAGGTAGTTAAAGGGAAACGTAAAAACGTCTCCCTTTACTTTTTACATCATTATTTTCCAGAAAAGAAAGCAGCAATCTTTTCAACAACAAATTGCTGTTGCTCTTCTTTTAACTCAGGGAACATTGGTAAAGAAAGTGCCTCGTTTGCAGCTTTTTCTGCATTCGGGAAATCTCCTAGTTTATACCCTAAGCTTTCAAATACCGGTTGGATATGTAATGGCAGTGGATAATAAATCATTGTATCTACTCCATTTTCTTTTAAATAAGCTTGAAGCTCATCTCGACGCTCTGTCAAAATAGTATATTGGTGGAATACATGATGGAAACCTTCTACCTTTACAGGTGTCTTAATGTATTCTCCAACCTTTTCATTCAACAATTGAGTGTAAAAATCTGCATGAGCTCTACGTTGCTCACTCCAAGTGTCTAAATGAGGGAACTTAACATTTAATACTGCTGCTTGAAGCTCGTCCAGACGGCTATTATAACCAAGCACAGCATGGTAATATTTTGGTTTACTACCGTGTACACGAATAACGCGAGATTTCTCAGCAATATCATCATTATTGGTAACAACCATACCCCCATCACCGTAAGCTCCAAGGTTTTTAGTCGGGAAGAAGCTATAAGTTGCTGCATCTCCTAATTCACCAACAGTAAAGTTACCTTGTTTAGCTCCAATTGCTTGTGCAGCATCCTCAATCACAATTAGGTTATGCTTGTCTGCAATTTTACGAATGCTCACCATATCAGCCATTTGACCATATAGGTGAACTGGAATAATAGCCTTCGTTTTGTCCGTAATATGCTTTTCTATCTCAGCTGGATCTATATTGAAAGAAACAGGGTCGATATCACAATAAACAGGTGTTGCACCGGCTCTGACGATTGCTCCACCAGTAGCAAAGAATGTAAATGGAGTTGTAATTACTTCATCTCCAGCACCTATACCTGCTGCTTGTAATGCAATATGAATTGCATCACTACCATTCCCACAACCAATCCCATGTGCCACATGGCTATATTCGGCAATATCCGCTTCTAGTTTTTTAACATTGCTTCCTAGAATGAAAACAGAGCTACTCATAACTCCGTCTAACGCTTCTAAAACTTCTGTTTTTAGCGATGCATATTGTTCCGATAAATCTAACATTGGTACTTTCATTTGTTTACACCAACCCTATATGAATTATTTAATATATGAAAAGCGCAACCCACTTTTTAAAGTGGTCTAGATAGTTTTTATCTACCTACTAGAGGGCTAATTACGCTTATACCCAACAACTTTTTGAAAAGCAGAAATAATTGGTCGATATTCATCATTCACTAACCCAATTTTCTCAGCAACAATTTCAAATGCAATTAATATAAATAAAATAATAAAAATTGCCCAACGTAAAGTTAGTGTCTCAAATGTAATCGCTGATATACTAAATATCAAACCGAAACCATATATTACTAATACGGTATCACGATGAGACAAGCCAAGTGCAAGCAATCTATGATGCAAATGAGACTTATCTGCCACCGATATCGGCTTACGATTAACTAACCGTCGAATTATAGCGAAGGAAGTATCAAAAATTGGTACTCCTAAGATTAGAATAGGAACGACAAAACTAAATAATGTAACGCTTTTGAAAAGTCCTAATAACGAAAGGACAGCAATAGCGTATCCAAGGAACATAGACCCTGTATCACCCATAAAGATTTTTGCTGGGTGGAAATTATGAAATAAAAACCCAAGCGTACTACCTAGTAAGATAAGTGACAATGTAAGTATTAACATTTTATCAGCAGAAAATGCTAAAAATGCGATACTTGCAAATACGATTGATGATATCCCAGCTGATAAGCCATCTAATCCATCAATTAAGTTGATAGCGTTCGTAATAGCTAGAATCCAAAACAGTGTTACTATATAAGAGAAAATACCAAGTTCAAATACACCTAAAAAAGGAATATTTAAAACTTCAATTGTTAACCCGCTACCCATAACAGCGCAAGCTGCTAATATTTGACCTAATAACTTAATTTTTGCAGAGATCTCATATTTATCGTCTATAATACCAAGCACGATAATAATCAGTGCACCTACAATAATCCCAGTAATCTTTGCTTCATACAATCCCGCAACGAAATAACCAACTGTTACTGCTATAAAAATTGCAAGTCCGCCTAAGCGAGGCATCACTTTTTGATGAACTTTTCTTTCAGAAGGTTTATCCACAGCCCCAATTATGTGTGCAAACTTAATTACTAAAGGGGTAACTGCGATTGCCGTGGCCATAGATATGATAAAAGCAAGAAGTAATTTTATATCCAAAAATATCATCCTTGTTTTTTTATTTTCTTTTTAGCCGCTAGGTTCTACAAAATAGACGAACTAACGACATGAAAGTTTCTTCAATTAATGATTATACTATAAAACTAGCTTAGTAACCAAATTTAATATAAAGAAAGAAAAGACTGACTTTTCGCTTTAGTATGAGCAAAAATCAGTCCTTTCTATTCTTGTAAAAAGCTTTATTTTTTCTAGTACTATATTACGAGAACTCAGGCCAGTTGACTTGTAAACTGTCTCCCTCGATTTTTTCTAGTGTCCGATACTTGAAGGGAAGCATTTCTTGCATTTCTGGTTCCTCTAACAAGATCTCTAAAGGTAATAGGCTAAAACTATCTTCTTCCTCTTGAATCATATAAGCTCCTACTACCTTACCATTTTCCTTCATGTTAATACGCATAAAAGCCGGAAAATATAAATTATTATTTGATTGAATAATAGAGGATGCTAGCACAATATCTTTGCCGTCTTGAACTATGGAGTCCTGTTCAATTTTCTCAAAAACCTTTGCTGCCCAAGCCTGTCTCTTATAAAACCCTATTACTTTCTGAGCATTTCCTACAATATTATTCTCTTTCCCTTTTTCTTCTGCAGCCATGTACTTCCCTCCAAAGTTTACCAAAATCCATACTTAATACGTTATCATACATTAAAATGCTTCGCAACACCTACTACTATATACTCATTTTTAGTCTTTATATATAGCTTGAATGTCATCGATGATGATTTCACCATTTGTTTTTTTAGCATTCTCTGTTTGCATATAACGGACAGGAAGATCCATTTTCAATGGATAAGAAAGTCCAGCAGGAACATTAGCTGTAACAAATCTCCAATCGGTCCAAGTTACATTTTTATCAAAGTCCAATTGAACCGTTTTACCAGTAGCATCAACTACTTGAGATCTTAACCAGTTACCTTTACCGTCACCTTTGACCCACATTCCTATTTTCTTTAACGGTGTGCTGATTGTAAGGTGCGTTTTAGCATTAATATAAGCTCCTGAAGTACCAGTAGTGTCTTTAAAATCATAAGTTAACTTGATAGCCTTTGACCCATCTCTATCATTAGCGACGGACGTTACGGAAACACTTTTAGCTTTATCGCTAGTAGCTTCATAGTTAAAGATACCTTTGTTAAACGACTCTAAAATAGTTGGTGCGACCTCACCTACAATAACAGGAATAGTTAAAGACTTATTTCCGTACTTTACAGTAATCGTTCCGATTCCATCTTTGTTTGGTGCTGTGTACTTACCATTCGCTTGAACAGTACCTACAGTACTACTAAATGTAAATGCACTAGCATCCGTTAAAACTGCTTGTCCATTTTTAATCCCACTTACGGAAAGCTGAACGGCCTGACCTTTCGCTAATTGCAAATAATTTTCAGTTGCTTTAATACTGTCTATAGTGTTTGTTACTCTTAACTGTATATTAGTAGTCTTACCTTCATAAGTAACCATTCCTGCATAAGACCCTGGTTTTGCATTGACAACCTGCTTACCATTTACAGTGGACAATATAGTAGAAGTAACTTTTCCATTTCCTGAAATTGCGACTGGGTTCATATATTGGTCAAGTCCCTTTACAGGAACTGATAGATTCGTATAAGACGCCCCTTGGAATACTTCAAGTACGTTAGATGCTGGTGAAATAGTTACCGCAGGACCTGTTTTATACGTACTCACAAAGAGAAGCGAGTTAGCTACTGATCGCTCGTATCCATCGGAAGGAGTATTGGCTACAGTCACTTTCGTGTTACCAAGCTCTCTTACTACTACCGTAGAGGAACCACCTCCATCAAAGGTCATAGCATAGTTAGCTCCAAGATCTTTCATCAGCTTTGCAGTATTTTGTAGGGAAAGACCTTTACTTTGAGTAGTTCTTCCATCAATTACAGCAGTGAATAGACTACCATCTTTTCGAACTCCAACCGCTGTCCTTGGTGCAATACCTGCTACTTTAATCGTTTGTAGTGCTCCATTTTTAACTAAATGATATCTACCACTTACAGCCTCTCGAACATCATTCCATTCGGCTGGAGTAAATTTAGTAGATATTTCAATTTGGTCACCTACATTAATTCCCTTTAAGAAATCGCTAGCAAAATGATGACCTGACAAAATAATTTCATTCGTATTTAAAGCAGCATTTCCAACACTAGATATCACTTCGGTAACCGTACCAGCAAGTGTTTCACCACCGTTTAGCTTACCTGAGTCGATTTTCACACGAACTTCGGTGCCAAGCTCATTAGTGCTTGTTGTTGGAGCAAAGTCTCTAGTATAGACAACGAGATGATCTGCTAATCTTTTTCTATTAACCGAATTAATAGGATAGGATGTCCCATTTACTGAAAGGTTCATAGAAACTTGAGGTGCACCAATGATAGCTTTCTTATTAGAAGTAATGCCAAGTACAGCTAAATCGCTTAACGCTGTTTGCGGTGTAGCTACTATAGATCCATCAATCATCATTAAATCCACCGGTTGACCTGTTTTATCAAAATAATCACCGTTAACTCCTGCTACAACATGATAAGAATCATTTTGCGGAACACTATTTGCTTGTGAGGAAGTTGTTTCAAACCCAACTATTTGATCCTTCGCAAGCTCTGCTTTCATTTGAATGTTGGAAGTTTTCCCATCGTAATCAATAACAAAAAGCTTTTGAGCTCCTAGTGCCCCATCAATGTCTATCAGTTTTTTCCTTACCCCTGGAGCTATTTGAGTAATTGCCTGGGCAGCTACCTTACCGATAGAAAGTGTAGGTATAGCTTCTTTTGGAAATAAGTTAGAAGTAGGATTTCCTACAGGGGGGCTAACTGGTGCCCCACCTTGCGCATTCTCTAATTCTCTAAGCTTAGCTTTAGACGGTGTTTTATATTCCACATATCCCGCCATTTTAGTAATATACATTCCTCCACCAAGCCCATATTGTCCACCGTATAAATCATCATATCGATAGACACGGTATTGTTCACCTGGCTTCAGAACTTTTTCAAACACTAGACCACTAGATGTGCGTTTCCATAGGT
This sequence comes from Psychrobacillus sp. FSL W7-1493, assembly GCF_038004905.1. Lineage (NCBI taxonomy): Bacteria > Bacillati > Bacillota > Bacilli > Caryophanales > Bacillaceae > Psychrobacillus > Psychrobacillus sp. FSL W7-1493. The sequence goes on from NZ_JBBOSB010000001.1 coordinate 3,009,512, forward strand.
TGATCGGTTTTACTACTTTAATTTTTCCCACTTGACCTGGAACCATTAAAATACCGTCCCAATACACTTTCGTTGCTTGCGCTTCTACTTGACTTGGTTGGAATAGTGAACTCGTGACCACTGCAAAAACGACAAAAAGGTATAGCAATTTTCGTTTCATTTTTATTAAATTCTCCTTCATTTCCCAGCTGTTTCAGCTTGTTTTCCACGATTTTTTTCAATCGTGTATCTCCATAGATTGCTTCCATCGTAATAATATAGGTTTCCGTTTAAGTCCTGCTCCAGTCCATAAACACCTTTATCCTTTAACCATTCAACCTGTAAAGTGTCTTTCGTTGCACGGAATAGCTTACCTTCCACACTTCCGTAAATGTAACCATCTACACCCTCTAAAATTTGAGCATTACGGAATCGACCTGATATCAAAGGTAATAGCTCTGCTGTCTTAATATCTGTCCATTCATCCTTATATTTAAAGAGCTTTCCATCAGCCATTCCCCAGACAAAATTCTCTTTATCTACTATTAAACTAGTAATCATACTTGAGCTAAATGGTAGATGGATATATTTCTTAGCTTCAGGATCGAATCGGTCAAAATAGAATAACCTTGCTCCCCTAGGATTCACTTGTTGGTTTGCGTGTATAGAAGTTCCACCAAATACTTGAGTTCCTCTGCTAACTAATGAAACGATGCTTTGGTTATAAATATAATTCTCGTAAATATCGGTTTCTTTGTTAGTCGTATCGTAAAAGACTAACGCACCTCCTCCTACACTCGTGTCCGGAAGAGTTCCAAGAATGATTTCTTTTCCACCATTGTATGCTGCTACAGCTGTTGAACGCTCTTGACCATGAGAACTCATTCTAATTACTTCAGCTGGATTTCCAGTTCCCCATGGAATGGCACGATCATATACTAATAATCTCGCTAATGGATAGGCACCAATATAAAGCTTGTTATTAATCTCAAACATAGATTCTACTTGGCTAATGTTACGGTATAATTCCTTGTTCCCTGTTGCTACGTTGTATACGCCAAGGCCACCTGACATATAACCATTTGCATAAATATGTTTCCCATCTGAGCTAGAAGCAAGTGTGTAAAGCTCTACAGGCTGTTCTGGTAAATTAAAGTTATGGTATTGTAAATCTCCAGTTCGTGGATTGTACTCGAAAATTTGACCTAGATTATCAACCATCCCTGATAGAATCCATTCTTTTGGTTCTTCTACTGGCTCTTCGGGAACTATAACCTGATCACCATTTGACCCTTTTTCTTCTTTAATAGAAGGATCTTTTACCGGCACAACGGGTTTAGACACTATAACCTCTGTATTTTTCACACCAGATTCTACTTTAAGTGGAGTATCTGTACCTGGAAGTAGATTTTCTACCTCGTTATCTACCCCATCTTCTTTAGGAACCCCAGGATTCTTTACGATGAAATCTAGATTAATAGCTTCGGTACCTTTCGGCAGATAAACACCAAGTTCTGTATGGAGCTTTGTCTCAAACTCATATTTAATCAATTGTTGTCCCTTAGTATAGTAAATACCTTCTCCATTTGGAGAGACTACGGACACTGTTTTTGAGCTCAATTCAAATTCGTCTACTATTTTTAAAGTTTTACGGTCAAAAATAACAGCCATATTTGATGGGTGTAATCTAGCAATGATATAGTCATCTGTCAAAACTAAGTCTTGTGCATACTTTTCAGACATGTATTTTGCTGGCAAAAAGGAAGTGAAATTTTTTGTGTTCGGCTTTTTTACTAGTAAATCCATTGGTGATCCAATAGATACGTAAATTTCATCTTTTTCTTCATCAGCAACGATAGCTTTTACAAATTCTTTACGCTTACGAATTTGGCCAAATTCCTCTATTTCCTTTGTTTCTGTGTCAAAAGCCACTAATGACCCACCATATGCGGATCCTGCATATACCTTATTACCAGAAACGATTAAATCTTGAATAGATGTGTCGCTTTTATTTGAAAAAATGGCTCCATGCTTTTCAAACACTTCCTCATTTGGGTCATAGCTATAAAGAACACTCGACACCGACCCACCAATCCAAAGCTTTCCATTTTCATCTACATCCAAGCCCCATGCACTTTTCGAATCTTCTAACGTAAACGTATGTAAGATTTCTTTTGACGAATAGTCTACGACAACTAGTGCCGCTGGAGAGCCATGCATGATGTAGTAAATAAAATAGTCGCCCTCGTTATTTGCTGCAATTTTAGAAGATACAGCTGAAGCTTTAAAAATCATTGGACCTAAATTTTCATAGCCTTCCTCAATTACTTCTTCCACTGGCTTTTCTTCTATAATGTCGTCTAGCCATTCTTCCGAGTTATCGACTTCTAAATTTTCTTCGACAACTTCTTTTGCTTCTTCTAATCCTTGTTGCTCAGTTACTTCAACCATTGGCTTTTTTACTGTCTCTTCTGCGTGAACACTACTCATCGGCGCTGCTAAAACCATAGCAAGCATTGCTGTACTAATTTTTTTCAACATTCTAACCCCTTTCATATCTATTCTAACTTTAACATGATATGGAAACTTTTTAAATATAATCATGTAACTAAATTGTAATCATAGCTATTTATATAGTAAATGCTACCACTTATGTTTCATGATATAATAGTATTGGAAATAAAAGATAGGAGATTAGACATGTTACAATCTATTAAGAAAATGATTTCAGGAGAAGTTATAGAGTTAAACCAGCTAAAAAAAATTGTAAATAAAATAAATGCCCTAGAAGATTCATTCACTCAAAAAAATGACACTGAGCTACAAGCGTATACAAGTACTTTTCGCGAGCAGCTAAACGAGGGGATTTCACCAGAAGAACTAATTATTGAAGCATTTGCTGTCGTTCGAGAAGCCTCCAAACGAGTGCTTGGAATGAGACATTATGATTCTCAGCTAATGGGTGGAGCTGTTCTAACACAATCCCAAATTGCACAGATGCAAACAGGAGAAGGTAAAACGTTAGTGGCTACACTACCTGCTTACGTAATGGCAGCATACGGAAAAGGAACCCATATTATTACGGCAAACGAATATTTAGCTACTCGAGATTACGAACAAATGAAGCCACTTTTTGAATTCCTTGGTCTTTCCGTTGGACTTAACGTAGCTGGTCTAGAAAAAGATGAAAAGCAAGCCGCATACAATTGCGATATTACTTACGGAACGGGTACAGAATTTGGATTCGACTATTTAAGAGACCATATGATTCAGCGAGAAGATGAGCTTGTACAAAGACCACTTTTCTATGCGTTAATAGATGAAGTAGATAGTATTTTAATAGACGAAGCAAGGACACCTTTAATCATTGCAGGTAAGTCTAACGCAAGCTTAAACCTCTTCCCGGTTATGCAGATGGTCGTAGAATCGTTTGAGGACAAAAGAGAATACGATTATTACCCAGAAACAAAACAAATTGTATTGTTAGATGAAGGTGCAGATCGTTTAGAAGAGGCTTTTGGGATTGACAATGTATATGATCGCGAACATAGAGAGTTTCTACATATAGCGATGCAGACGCTTCGTGCAAAAGTAGTTATGAGAAAAGATGTTGATTATATTGTGAAGGACGACAAAATACAGATCGTTGACCAGTATACAGGACGTATAATGGAAGGAAGAACCTATAGCGACGGTCTTCACCAAGCGATAGAAGCTAAAGAAAAGGTCTCCATCAAAGAAGAGAACAATACACAGGCTTCTGTTACAATTCAACATTATTTCCGTCTGTATAGTCACATCTCTGGAATGACTGGAAGTGCTATGCCATCCCGTGATGAATTTTGGGAGACGTATAATTTAAGAGTTACAGAGATTCCTACGAACAAACCAAACAAGCGAATAGATATGGAGACAGTTGTCTATTTATCGACTGAAGATAAAATGAAGAAAATTATTGCAGAAACAAAGAAACACCACGAAATAGGACGCCCTGTTTTAATTGGGACCACCTCTATAGAACAATCTGAGAAACTTTCTAATTATTTTAAAGAGGAAGGCTTAAAGCACAACATGTTAAATGCGAAGACCGAGGAAGATGAAGCGGAGATTATTTCTAACGCAGGTCAAATGAATAAAATTATGCTAGCTACTAATATGGCAGGCCGCGGAACAGATATTCTTTTAGGTGAAGGTGTGGCAGAACTAGGTGGTCTACATATTATCGGAACTGAGCTTCATAGTAGCGCTCGTATCGATATGCAACTACGAGGCCGTGGTGGTCGACAAGGTGACCCTGGTAGCACACAATTTATTGTTTCCTTAGATGACGAACTTTTCTACTATTATGATGAAGAAGAATTTGCAAAGTATAAGAAAAAAGTAAAAACAGATGAGAATGGTTTAATACTTTCCCCTAACCCTACTAAATTCGTCTATAACGTACAAAAGGTTATTGAAGGAATGCATTTCTCAGGTAGATCACACTTACTTAAATTAGACGATGTCAACAATGATCAGCAAAAAGTGATTTATAATTATCGTGAAAAAGCATTAAAGATTGAAAATATGCAATCACTAATTCAAATCGCTATTCAAGAACGCTTAAATTACTTCTTAAAAGATCTTTTAGAAATGGATACAGCTGGGGAAACTGCTTTGCATCAGGAAGTAATTGATGAAATTAAAATTATCGGCACGCTTGCTGCCAAGGAGCCAGTCGATTACTCTAACTTCACTGTGGAAAGTAAGGAACAATTACAAAAGGAACTTAATGTTGTTTACCGAATGGCGCTAGATGTGCTAGAGAAGGATGTGGATCTAGATACTTGGAGTGACATCCAAAGCATCTACATTGAAACACTAGATAGATACTGGATTTCCCATTTAGGAAACTTACACCATTTGAGAGAAGGTATTTCCGTTCGCGGCTACGGACAAGAAGATCCTTATAGACTATATTCCTTTGATGCATTAGACATGTTCAATAATATGCTTAACTCCTTTTTCCGAGATATCAGCAGATATTTCTTACAAGTAAATAGCGCAAGTGCTAGAGTGGAAGAATCGTAAAGATAAAGTTTCATCCTAAGACTGCAGTTAAGCTCAAGTTATACCCCTGAGCTTGCTGCAGTTTTTTATTGTTCTTTTGATTCAACATTTACCTAGTAATAAAACTAGAAAGAGATAGCTCATTTAAAGGTGTTATTCCCGTTTTCTTTCGATAAAAAAACAAAGATAACAGGTACTGTTGTAGCCCCATTATCCTTGTATACATGGAATATATACTAACACATTTATCTCTTACTTAAATCTCGATACCAAGTCATGCATGTTTTCAGCTTCCTGTTGAAGTTGAAGGGCTGAATTCATAATAGAATTAATAGCATTGTTCTGCTCTTCAATTGAGGCATTCATTTGCTCTGTTGCTGCTGCTGATTCCTCTGCAACGGCTGCAATATTAGATATTGCCCCTACAACCACTTCTCTATTAGAATACATGATATTCATCTCTTCATTTAAATAGATAAGATCTTCTTTTATTTGTTGTATGGATTTAGTCAGCTCAACGAATGATTGTTTTGTATACTCAACTGAATCCATTTGTTCATTTGAAATAGATTGAGTTTCAGTCATTTGAACTTCTGCTAAACGTGTGTCCTGCTCAATTTGCTTTAAAAGATTACGTACACTATCTGTAGCTACTTGGGTACCTTCCGATAGCTTTCTTACCTCCTCTGCTACTACCGCAAACCCTTTTCCATGCTCTCCTGCTCTGGCAGCTTCGATACTTGCATTCAAAGCAAGTAGATTGGTTTGGGCAGATATATCATTAATACTCTGAACAATTTGAGATATCTGTCCCATACGATCAGTAAGTTGAGTAAAAGTAGACTGGAGGACATCCATAACTGCTTGCAGTCTATCAGTATTTGTAGTCAAGGCGTTTATGTTCGATAAACCATTTTCTTGTACGCTTGTCATTTGACTAACCCCTACAATAATTTCATTATATTGCTTAAGTGTTTTCTCAATAACTGTAGACAAATCATTTACTTTATCAGAAGCTACTTCTGCTTCCTCTGCTTGTATAACTGCCCCTTTAGAGATTTCTGTAATAACATGTGAAATTTCATCTGCAGCTGCCGTAGTTTCTTCTATTACAGCACTCAGCATTTCAGAGGAGCCTTTCATATGGTCTGAAGATAATTTTGTTTGACTCACCATTTCCTCTAAACTATTCTTCATAGTATTCACATTTAATGCAAGCTGACCTAACTCATCCCTTGTTTCTATTGGTATCTCATTTCCACTAAGCTTTCCATCAGATATATCCATGGTCAAAACCATTATCTTCTTTAAGTAAGATGTCATTTTTCTAGCAAAATACCAAAATACTCCTAACCCTAACGGGAGGGCTATAAAAATGGTCGCAATGGTTGTAAATAACATGGTATGTGCAGCTTTATTAAAGTCCATTTCATATGTACCTGCTACAATTACCCAACCCCAATTAGGATCTTCTATACTATATGTAATTTTGGGTTCCACTTGCGCTTCGTCACTAGGAAGTGGCCATTTATAAGACACATATCCCCCACCATTTAATGCTTTTTTTATAATATCCCTTATAAAATACTGACCATCCTCCGACTGGTTATCATATATATTTTCCCCTTCCAGGTTGGGGTGTACTAATAAGTTGCCTTTATCATCCATAACATAATAATAGAAATTCTTCCCGTAGCTTGCCGGATTAGTGATAGAACGTTTATTGTCCTCCTTTAAAGGACCGATAATTTTATCTGCAACTCGTGCTTTTGCTTCTTCAATTGTTATAACGCCTTTTTCTACCTCTTTATTCAACTCATCAATTAAATCCAATATTGCATAGGTACCATTTTGAATCCCCATTTTCCCTAATTCATCAAATTCTTTTTTAGCTAACAAATAATTCTTGAGACCTAGTATTGATAAAGGTAGTAATATAACGATTAAAGCTAGGACTAAAAGTTTACTTTTCACAGAACCACGCATATAATAACACTCCCTTTTTGATTAATTATACCTATAATATTTTAATTAAAATGTGATAATTATCACATTTAAGCATATAAATATCATTAATAAATGATAAAATAATAAAAAGGGAATGAACAAAGTCTTATCTCATATATTGTTACATGAAGAAATTTATTTAGGAGCAAGGAGAAGTTTTTCATGTCCAAAAAAAATATTATTTTGTCCATTGTATTTTTTTTACTCTGTATTGGAGTTGCTCTATTTTTCTATGTACAAAATATTCACAAGGATATTACGACAACTCTACAAGAAATACACGAACCTGAATTAAGAGAAGTTTCCACCCTTCGAAAGGAAAAAATTGAGTTACAGCAGAAGACTCCTTTTTCTCTATTGATATTGGGTGTGGATAAAAGAGATGGTGATAAAGGACGGTCAGATACACTTCTTCTTCTAACAGTAAACCCTACTAGTGAATCTATTAAAATGGTGAGTATTCCTCGCGATACTTATACAGAAATTATAGGGTTAGGTATACATGACAAAATCAATCATGCTTATGCATTTGGGGATATAGAAATGACAGTGAATACAGTAGAAAATCTACTGCACGTCCCAATTGATTATGTCGTCAAAATTGATATGGAAGGTTTCCAAGACATCGTGGACTTTGTAGGTGGAGTAGATGTTGTAAATGAAACGACCTTTGAAGTGTTTGGCCATACCTTTCTTGAGGGAAAAATTAGATTACAGGGAGAGCAGGCGCTAGATTATGTGAGAATGCGCAAAGATGATCCACAAGGAGATTTTGGAAGACAACATCGTCAAAAACAAGTAATTCAATCTCTTCTAAAAAAGGGCGCAAACTTCAATCTACTCCTAAGGCATAAGGAACTCCTCCTAATTATTGAAGAAAATATACAAACCAATATGACCTTCGAGCAGATGCTAGATATACAAAAAGATTATAAAAAAAGTATAAATACGATTGAAACTTTAACCTTTGAAGAGGGTGCTGGAGAACTAAAGGATGGAATTTGGTATTATATGATGAACGAGAATGAATTAAAAAAAATTTCCGAGGAAATAAAACTACATTTAGAAATGCATTGAAACTTCCTTTAACAATATATATGCGTATCAATTTCATAATTCCTTTTAATATGTAAAAATACGAACAATTAATAAAAGATCAAGAATATTAACCTGTTTTTAAGGGATAGATTAGAATTGATTTACGCTTTGTCGGACGCTTTCCGTGGGGTGAGCGATAAGCCTTCACCCATCACTAACGCGCGTGGTTGTGATGTCTTATCTATCTCACTCATCCCACCGGAGTCGCCGCCTGCCGATTCAATCAATAAATAGAAAATGTTCGTGTTCAATCTGTAAGGACTATTTATGAAATTGATTCATGCATACTCTTAAAAGGATTGTCATAAAACACACAACTGCTAAGTGTAATTATGTCAATCCTCATCACTATATCCCTTGAAAGCTGACCTTTCCACCTATCCTTAACTGTGAAAACTTCCACAAATCATCATCTGCAACTTTTCCTATAGTTGCATATCCACCAACCGTATGTGCATCTGCCATTAAAACAACCGGCTGACCATTATTAGTAATTTGAATAGTACCAAACTGGGTTGCCTCCGATAGAATATCGCCTTTAGAGACGAACTTTAGCTCAGGGCCATCTAAATAATATCCCATCCGATTCCCGGATTTATATGTATAAATCGAACTAAAAAAAGTATCGATACTGCTCGTTTCAAATAAAGCCAAATGAGGACTTTTCCAAACATTAACAGTCACTTCATTTTCATAAACAGGAATAAGAGACGGTATTAATCGAGAACGTCTTTTTGTAAACGAAGTATCCCTCCCATATAAAATCATGTTTGGCTTCAGTACATATCCAATATCTGCTCTTGGATATGCTGAACTACTGTTCATCACCTCGTCCGCACAAAATCCTCCTTGTGGAATTATGTAAGCAATACTTCCTTTACTTGGACTATTAAAGGATAGGATTTGACCTTTGATGACTAGAAATGATGTCCATAGCTCCACGGGGTTTCCATCTAGCGTAGCTTCCAGATTCGCCCCACTGATAACTAATTTATGAGTATCTAAAACTTCCAGTGATAAGCCACCTAAAAATAGTTCTAATGCTAAGGAGTTTGGAGAGTTGGATACAATTTTATTCCCCATTTGAAAAGCATATTTATCCATCGGTCCAGCAACAGGCATCCCAAATTTCCGATACCCTGGTCTGCCTAAATCCTGATAGGATGCGTAAACCCCCTCTTTTATAACTTTAAAAAGCGCCTTCATATTCCCAACTCCAAAGGTGCAATCCTCACATTGTTTTCCTCTAGGACTTTTCTAACTTTCCTAACGACTGCCGAGACATTTTTGCCATCGCCATGAAAGCACAAGGTATTAGCATGGATTCTTATACTATCCCCAGACTTGGTCTTTACTTGTCGATCTTTTACGATTCGTAAAACCTGCGTAACGATATCTTCATCAGTAGTCAAAATAGCATTTGGCTCTGTTCGGTTAACTAGCTGCCCATCCTCATCATAAAGGCGATCGGCAAAAGCCTCCTGTGCAGTTTGAAGACCTATCATTTTTCCCGCATCTATTAGTTCACTGTTGCATAACCCATATAAAATCAAGTCTGGTTCCATATCAAACGTCGCCTGCGCAATTGCTTTAGCAACAGAGGAATCTTTTGCAGCCATATTGTAAAGAGCACCATGTGGCTTTACATGCCTAAGTCGTACATGATGAAGCTGACAGAAAGCCTTTAAGGCCCCAACTTGATAGATAACCATCTCATAGATTTCTTCGGGTGACATTATCATATTCCTACGTCCAAATCCTTGCAGGTCTGGAAAACCTGGGTGAGCACCAATGGATAAATTATTTTTCTTAGCTTCCTTTACTGTTCGGTTCATTACCGAAAAATCTCCCGCGTGGAATCCACAAGCAATATTAGCTGAAGTAATCACTTTAAATAATTCCTGGTCTTCCCCTACGCTAAAGGCTCCAAAGCTTTCCCCTACATCCGCATTTATATCAATTGTTATCATTTAGACAACTCCTCTACAAAACGTTTCATAGCAAGAGAATCTTGTTTTAACTCACTAGCTATCTCTTCATATTCATGTATTGAAATGGGAAAAAATCTAATTAAATCTCTTGCTCTTAATAGAAAATGGTCATTTCTAAAAGCCGAATAGAGCTCCAAAGGTGTTCTTCCAATAATGTTCCATCCTCCTGGTGATTCTAAGGGATAAATGCCTGTTTGATTTCCTCCAATTCCAACAGAGCCTTTTGGTACTATACTTCTAGGCTTGTCTAGGCGAGAAATGCAAAGGCTTTTATGTAACTCTCCTAAATAAGGAAAACCGGGTAAAAATCCAATCATATATACGGTATATAATGGTTGTGTGTGAAGCTGAATAATCTGTTTGGAAGAAAGACCATTTAAAGAAGCTATTCTATCCATATCTAACGAATACGGCTCCTCGTAACAAACGGGAATATGTACTAATCTAGTTGGCATTTTTTCTAAAGCTAAATTTTTATGCTGCCATTGGAATAAGAATTCATTAATATCGACTTTGTCTAATGCCGACGAATCAATAAAAAACACCGTAATTGTATGATAGCTTGGCACCACTTCCTCTATAAGATGATTCCATTCTAATGAAACCATTTCAGCAAAGAAATGTACTTGACTCCATACTTCTTGACTTATAGTCTCTTTAAAACTAAAACGTAAAGTCCTCTCCCCTGTTCTAAAAAAAGTTGGCATTTCAATTGTCATGATGTTCTAACGCACCAATACAAGTGATAATACTATTTTTCAAGTCCTCATGAGACCAGCTCGGAATTTTCCCATGTGCAATCGCTAGTTCATGAGATGCCGGAATATGGATGAACCCCGAAATCAGTTTATTATTGGACTTCTGTGCATAATGTAGTGCTTCATACATGACATTATTACAAAGGTAGGTTCCTGCTGTATTAGAAATTTCAGCAGGAAAACCATTTTGGATTAGCTTTTCCACCATTTTTCGAATTGGCAACGTAGAGAAATAACCCGGTTCTCCGTTTGCCTGGATCACTTCATCAACGGGCCTATTTCCTTTGTTGTCTACATCCCCATCTTGTACATTGATAGCAACTCTCTCAGGAGTAATTTTATACCTGCCAGCTGCTAAGCCTAAAGATATGTGTACGTCTGGCTTTTCTGCTTCCAGTAATTGAAGTAGCTCCTTACCAGAGGCACGAAAATCTACCGGTAGGATCTTACCAACAATCCTATGACCATTAATCTCTAAACCATTTAACTGTTCCACAATTTTCATAGTTGGATTGACAGTAAGCTGTAAAAACGGTTCAAATCCTGTTAATAACAATGTTTTCATTCTACTCCTCCTATTGACTCTATTAATTTAATTGAATTTTCATATCATTTAGTTTAACATTCTTGGAGCAAAAAATAACAACCAACAAGTTTTCTCTCGTTGGTTGTTTGAAGAAAATAGTTAGTAAGGAGTAAAAATATCGACAATTTTCCATTCCTTATTTTCTTTTTTCAATAGATATACATTTAAAATAGATTCCTTCTTATTTCCTGTAGTAGCAAGGTCCTCAACTTCCACATAGGCATAGCCACTAATGATGGAGTAGACATAAACGTTTACCAGTTCGAACTTTGTATCATTTTCATTGAAGGAAGTTTGAATATCCTCTTTTAAAAATTCATAGTCAGGAAAATCCTTACCGTATAACGAGAAAACTCCCGTTACATCTTTTTTATTGATCAGTTGGTTCATTTGACCAAAATAAATGTTGAAGTCTTTTTCTTGTGCAACAAAATTTATGTCCTTTCGCATGACCTTGCTGTATTCTTCAAATAGTCGATAATACATCGTATCATCTTTTATGGATTCTAAAGTTAAAAACAATTCGTTTAGAATGGAGTCTTGCTTGGTTTTCTTTTGGATAGCCTGGTCCAGCTTAGTTATTAAGCCTTTCGCTAGCTTTGCAGATTTTACATTAAGTAGCATCTGTTCGGCAGGACTCTTATATTGAGTAATAAAAGCGTCGCGTGTTGACTTACCATAAACTCTATATAAAAGCTTTCCTTGCTTTCTAATTTCCTCGGATAAAGCATGATAAGCAGTTTCCGTAAGCTTAGAGCTTGGATCCTTTCTATACTCTTGTTGAAGAGTGTTAGCCAGCTTTTGAATTTTATTGCCAGACGTAATAGCATCCACATATCCCATGGAGCGTTTATAATGAATCCCGGCTGTTTCCTCTAATTTTTTTTCTAATTCTGCCCTTTTAGCTGGATCACTTATCGAGGAAATCTCTTTTTGTGCCGTTAGATAAGCAGATTTAGTCGAATTGAATACCTTCATATCTGGAGTTTTAATAGACTGGGTATGTTCAATAGAAATTTGCCATTTTAAAGCCGTTGCTTCTTTCTCCGCTCTCTGAACTAGTGCTTCCGCTTTTGTTAATGACGCTGCCTGTACATTCGCTACGGGAGCGAGTATAACACTACTAAAAATTCCAAGTGCAAGTGAATACGTAATTACTTTTTTCATTGTATTCTCCATTTCGTCATGTAATAGAATTCATTGGGACTGAATTTTTTCTATAAAACGTTCTAAACGATTTAAACCCTCTTCTAATACGGCCATGGAATAAGCATAGGAAATTCGAATATAGCCCTCTCCATAAGGTGTAAAGGTACTGCCAGGAACTACTGCTACTCCACCTTCATGTAGTAGCTTCGTTGCAAAATCAAAAGACTTCATACCTAAACGTTCTATGGAAGGAAAAATATAAAATGCACCATTCGGCTTAATGACAGGAAGACCCATCTTTAACAAGCGATCATATACATAGTCACGTCTTGTTACATACTCCATATTCATTGCGCTTGGGATGTCCTTGGAATTGGTTAATGCCTCTAGTGCACCGTACTGTGATGGCAAAGAAGCACAAATAGAATTGTAAAGATGTACTTTTAACACATGCTCCATAATTTTCTCAGGACCTAATATGAATCCAATCCTCCAGCCAGTCATCGAATGCGACTTAGAAACCCCATGGATATAAAATAATTTGTCTCGCAGCTCCGGATAGGAAGCAAACGAAACATGCTCTCCTAAAAATGTATTCTCACTATAAATTTCATCGGAGACAATATAAACCTCTTTATCCTTTAGCATTTCCACTAGCTGATCCATTACCTGCTTTTCAATAACCATGCCAGTAGGGTTTGAAGGATTATTAAACAAAATAGCCTTCGTTTTATCTGTAATAAGCTTCTCTAATTCATCTGCTGAAGGCTGTAGACCAGTATTAGTTGTATCTAAATAAACGATCTTAGCGCCACAAAATTTAATAACAGGTTCATAGCCCGAGTATATCGGAGCCGGCAATATAACCTCGTCGCCTTCTTCTAAAATAGTTCGAAAAACTGTATCGATAGCTTCACTCGCACCGTTTGTGATGACAATTTCTTTAGTTGGGTTGTAGGAAAAACCATATTTATCTGTAAAAAAATTATTAACAGCTTCTCTTAACTCTATTAACCCAGCATTGTGAGAATAACCAGTTAAATCATTTTGAATAGCGTGTATTCCCGCATCCTTCACTGCCTGCGGAGTAGGGAAATCTGGTTGTCCTATTGTTAGATTAACTGCATTTGGGAAATTAACGAGCTGATTCGAGAACTGACGAATACCAGGTTGTTCAAGTGCTATCGCACGTGGGTTAAGTTGTAAAGACATATAATTATCCTTCTTTCACAATTATTTATTACTTAGAATACTTGGAAGCCATAAAGATAAACTCGGTAAGAAGGTGATGAGGATTAAGCAAACAATCATGCTGAACAAAAATGGGATAATGGCCATTATGATTCTTTCAAACTTCACATTACCAACACTAGAAGCTACAAATAGGTTTACTCCAAGAGGTGGTGTGATAAAACCAATAGCTAAGTTAGTAACTAATATTACCCCAAAATGAATGGGATCGACACCGACTGCAATAACAATCGGCAAAAGAATCGGTGTTAGAATGACTAACGCAGATATTGTATCGATAAACATTCCTACTATTAATAGTATGACATTAATAGCTAGTAAAATGACAATTGGATTGGTAGATAATTCAGTCAAGAAAGAAGAAATATCATTAGGCACCTGTTCTAAAGTCATGAAATATGCAAAAGAAACGGAAAGACCGATAATAATCATCGTAGTAGCATTAATAACAACCGCTTCGCGGAAGCATTCAAATACGGATTTCCATGTAAGCTCCTTATAAACAAACAAGCCGATAATTAAAGCATAGACCACTGCTACGACAGCAGCTTCCGTTGGCGAAAAGAAGCCTCCATAAATCCCACCCAAAATAATAACTGGGATAAGCAATGCCCACTTGGCATCGTATATAGCTTTTAACACATCCTTAAATGAAAAGCGGGCAGTTCCCTCGGACTTATAGCCTCGTTTTTTAGCAATAAAATACGCGGTGATCATCAGACCAATACCAATGATAATACCTGGTAATATCCCTGCTAGGAACATGCTTCCTACAGATACGCTTCCTATTACCCCATACAACACAAATGGAATACTAGGTGGAATAATGACGCCTATAGATCCTGCTGAAGCGGATACAGCCGCTGCATATCCTCCGTCATACTTTTTGTTTTTCATTTCTGGAATCATAAAACCGCCAATTGCAGCTACAGTTGCAGGTCCTGATCCCGAAATAGCCGCAAAAAACATGGATGCTACTATGGTTACTAGAGACAATCCCCCTACTATCCAACCTACTAAAGCAGTAGCTACGTCCAGCAATCTTTTAGAAACTCCGCCTTTACTCATTAGTACTCCAGCCAGCATAAAGAAAGGAATTGCTAATAGCGGGAATGAATCCAAGGATGTAAATGCTTTTTGGGCTATAATACCGAGTGGAAGATTAGAACCAAAATAAATGGCAACTAGTGCGGAAACACCTAAAGAGATAGCAATAGGAACTCCAATTAAAAGGCAAATAAACAGTGTACCGAACAAAAGAGCTACTGTCATAGCATAATCTCCTCTTCCTTAGGTTTTTCGTAATTGCCACGTATCACTTCTTTTACTTGAATGACTAACCGAATAGCCATCCCAATCCCACCAAGTGGTATAGCTAAATACGGAATCCAAATTGGTATTTGCATAGCTGGAGCCAGTTGTCCATGATTAATACTACTTAAAACAAGCTCTGTACCAAACACAGCTAAAAACAGTGCCATTACAAACCAAATTACTATGGATAAAATCTCAAGCACCTGACGAAACACCCCGTGGAAGCGGGTGATAAATGCTTCCACGCGAATGTGCTGTCTTAATTTAACTGCATAGCTTGCCCCAATCCATACTTGGAAAATATGAATATATCTCGCCATTTCCTCTGTCCAGCTTGGTGCAGAGGAAAAAACATATCTGCCTATTACTTGACCAAAAATAAGTGCAACCATTAAACCAAGGGAAAGTACTAGCAATATCTCTTCGAACCTTGCAAATTTCTTTAGCATATACGTTTCACCCCTGCTCTATTATTGATTGTTTGCTTCTTCTGCCATATTAACTAAATCTTCTCCTATTTCAGCCACGTATTTGTCATATACGGATTGAGTTGCGGCCTTGAACTCGTCCCGTTGCTCATCAGTCAGCTCATTTACTTGCATGCCCTCTTCTTTTAATTTCTCAAGAAATTCTACATCTTGCTTTTGAGCAATTTCACGTTGCTCTGTTCGATACTCTTCAGATGCAGTTTGCACTAACTCCTGCAAATCGTCTGGTAAACTATTAAAGAAGTCATTGTTCATCAACAAAATAGTTGCAGCATAGACGTGGCTAGTTAAAGTTAGATATTCCTGAACCTCGTAAAACTTGTTTGTATAATATAAAGAAATGGGTGATTCCATTGCTTCATATGTATTTTGTTGCAGTGCCGTGTATAATTCCCCAAAAGCAAAAGGTGAGGCATTGGCACCAAAAGCTTTAAATGTGTCTGTATGTACCGGGTTTTCTAATGTTCGATATTTTAAGCCCTTTAAATCTTCTATTCCCTCTATTGGTCCCTCGTTATTAGACATATGACGGAATCCATTCTCCGCAAAAACAAGTCCCTTCATATCATTGCTCTCTAATTCAGCAAGCAGCTTATCTCCTAATTCTCCATCGAGCGCACGATATGCTGCATCATGGTCATTAAACAAAAATGGTAAGTCAAAAACCATAAACTTTTTATTGAAAGAAGCTAATGGTGCTACTGCTGGAATAGTCATTTCAATATTACCTAACTGTACAGCTTCAATTCCTTCACGATCGGATGCATATAATTGTCCATTTGGATATAGTTCAACTTTTAAACGTCCATCCGATTCTTCCTCTAACTTTTCTTTAAAAGACTTAGCTGCTAGATGAGTAGATTGCTCTTCAGATACTAAGTATGCAATTCGAAGTGTATATTGCTCTTGTTCCTCCCCTGAGCTAGATGTTGACGTACTTGTTGATGGCCTTCCACATGCGCTTAACGTAAGTAAAGTGATCAGTAGTATAGCTAATAATTTTTTCATTTCTTTTCCTCCTCATTGAAATATAATAAAAATCTTCTTTCTACATTATCTAGGTGAATTGCCATAAGTTGTTTAGCCAAATCGTTATCTTGTACCCGCAGGGCACGTACTATCTCTTCATGCTCATAATAAGCCTCCTCTGCGCTGACCTCTAATGTATTGGAAAGAATCAGAAAAGCACGATTACTTCCAGCGTTAGCATCATTTATCAGTTCACCCAGCTTTCTGTTGGGTCCTATACTTCCAATCAGCAAATGAAACTGTTGATCTAAGTCGTTAAACGTGTTGTATCTTTCTTCTTTAATGGAAGTTAATTGCTCCACAAGATTTTCTTCTAGTGCACACAATACTTCCTCGGAAATATAATTTGCATTTTGGTCAATATTATATATTTCTAATAATCTACGTATTTCCATATAGTGTAGCCCGTCTTCTTTTGTAAAAGTTGCTACAATTGCCGGTTTAGCCTTATTTACTTCAACTAGACCCTCAGCTGCTAATCTTTTTAAAGCTTCACGCAGGGGAGTTCGACTAATCCCTAAATCTAACGCTAGCTTTTCTTCCGGTAATTCTTCCTGCTGTGCTAGTTTTCCACTAATGATAGCGTCCTTTAAAGCATTAAACGCTTGATCAGCTAAAGATTCTTTTGGAGAAAGCTTTTTCAAAATAATTTCTCCTTCCTGTATACTGTATACATGAATAATATATTATGTTAATATTATTGTAAATAAATATTTTGAATTTTTAGATATACAGGAGGATTGTCATTTATGGAAGCACATCTATTTGACCAATTTGAAGAAGTACTAGGAAAAGAGAAAATAAGTAAAAGTGAATCAGAATTATATAGACATAGTCGAGATGAATCCTCCCACCCTTTTGTGGAGCCAGATTTTGTATTGTTCCCGGATAGTGTAGAGGACATTGTGACCGTTCTTAAAATAGCTAATGAACATAAAGTACCTGTTACTCCATATGGCGCTGGTTCTGGCCTTGAAGGTCAAGCTATTCCAATTCACAAGGGGATTTCTATTAGTTTTGATAATATGAAAAAAATAATAGAAT
Source organism: Psychrobacillus sp. FSL W7-1493 (assembly GCF_038004905.1). Taxonomy (NCBI): domain Bacteria; kingdom Bacillati; phylum Bacillota; class Bacilli; order Caryophanales; family Bacillaceae; genus Psychrobacillus; species Psychrobacillus sp. FSL W7-1493. The sequence continues at coordinate 3,027,255 of NZ_JBBOSB010000001.1, forward strand.
TTAATCCTGAGGATATGATGGTTACTGTGGAGCCAGGTATCACTCGTCTACAGCTAAACCATTTTGTCAATAAGCACGGTCTATACTTTCCAATTGATCCTGGTGCTGATGCCTCCATTGGAGGAATGGTTGCAAATAATGCAAGTGGAACGACCGCTGTACGATACGGCTCAATGAGAGATCAAATTTTAGATTTAGAAGTTGTTTTAGCAAACGGTACCGTTATCCATACAGGATCCAAGGCAAAAAAATCTTCCTCGGGCTATAACTTGAATGGAATTATGGCTGGATCAGAAGGAACGTTAGGAGTAATTACAAAGGTTACTTTAAAGCTTCATGGCATTCCAGAAAAAGTGATAGCTGCTCGTTGTACGTTTGAGTCACCTGGAAAATGTGCTGAAGCTGCTCAAGCAGTTTTATCGTGTGGGATTCCGGTACTTAGAATGGAATTAGTAGATGCTGAAAGTATAAAACAAGTAAATGTATATGGGGATTATGGATTCCCAGAAGAGCACTCTCTATTCTTTGAATTTGCAGGTACTCCCAATATCGTGGAAGAGGAAGCAACCGTGGTAGAAGAATTAATGAAAGATTTAGACTGCAACAATTGGGAGCGCGCCAATTCCCCAAAAGACCGAGCTGACATTTGGAAGGCTCGTCATGAACTTTCTTATGCCTATAAGCATATTAAAGGAAAAGATAACACTGGGGCCGATGCTTGTGTACCTATTTCCAAGTTAGCAGAAATGGTCGTATTTGGTCGCATGCTAATAGAGGAAAGTGGTCTTCTAGGTGGCGTGTTCGGACATGTGGGTGATGGTAATTTCCATACGATGGTCATGTACGACCCTAACGATCCAACAGAAGTAGCAAAAGCCAAGTATACAAATGACCAGATTGCTTTAAAAGCGATCGACTTGGGTGGCAGTTGTACAGGGGAGCACGGAGTTGGAGTCGGTAAAATGAAATACCAGCTTAAGGAGCATGGTGAGGCAGTGGAGCTAATGAAGTCTATTAAATTATTATTTGATCCGAATGGAATTTTAAACCCTGGGAAAATATTTATTTAATTATTCGTATTTTTATGTAATAGCACGAATAATTAGTAGAAAGTAGTAATATATACGCTTTCGTGTATATTCAAAAGGACTGCGCAGTTTAATTCACTGTGCAGTCCTTTTTTTAAAATTAATATACCTTATCTCCATTGAAAATGGAGTTTTTCACAACGACATAATCTACATTACGAATAGCGTCCAATTTGTTTCCGCCTGCATACGAAATGGAAGATTGTAAATCCTGCTCCATTTCTCTTAAAGTATCCTCAAGATGTCCTTTATGCTCGACGAACATTTTTTTGCCTTCAACGTTTTTCTTTTCCCCTTTTTGAAACTCAGAAGCAGATCCGAAGTATTCTTTAAAACGTTTTCCATCTTTTTCAATCGTCACTCCAGGAGATTCCTCATGACCAGCAAAAAGTGAACCGACCATTACCATGGATGCACCAAATCGAACAGACTTAGCTATATCGCCATGTGTACGAATACCGCCATCCGCTATGATTGGTTTACTAGCAGCTTTTGCACACCAGCGTAACGCAGCTAACTGCCATCCACCAGTTCCAAAGCCTGTTTTAATCTTTGTAATACAAACCTTCCCTGGTCCAATCCCAACTTTAGTAGCGTCTGCTCCTGCATTTTCTAACTCCCGTACAGCCTCTGGAGTTCCTACATTTCCTGCAATCACAAAGCTTTTTGGCAAATAACTTTTAATATGCTTAATCATATTAATCACGGCATTAGAATGACCATGTGCAATATCTATTGTAATAAATTCAGGTACTAATGACTTGTTCGCTAATTCCTCTATGAAATGATATTCTTCCTCTTTGACACCAACACTTATCGAAGCAATCAAGCCTTTAGATTGCATATCCTTAATAAAATCTATACGCTTTTCTGGCTGAAATCGGTGCATGATATAAAAATATCCTTTTTCAGCTAAATACAAAGCTATTTTTTCATCTATAATTGTTTGCATGTTTGCAGGGACTACCGGTAATTTAAATTTATACCCACCTAACGAAACTGTTGTATCACATTCCGAACGACTGTTAACCACACATTTCGCAGGAATTAATTGAATATCCTCATAATCAAATACGTTTTCCACGCCTCAACACTCCCAAACACGAATATTTATATTAAAAACAAAGGTAATTGTTCGCCCATTTGATAATTTACATGATTTCTCCACTCTTGTCAAAGACTTTTAGAGAAAAACATGAATATTAGGAACGAAGACATAGAAGCATTTGTATGAAATGGCATGAAAATAACGTGAAGGAGCGTTATATAGTAAATAAAAAGGTTTATAACTAACCAGTAAATAAAATAGTGCCTACTCGTGTGAATTAAGAAATTATTTTGTAGACAGGCACGAGCGGAATCCATTACTAATCTATTTCATATGTTAAGAGAGAGGAGGTTTTTATTATGTTGCCAGCTATACTATTACAGTTTGCTTACCTATTTATTTTTATATGGTCAGTGGCTATGCTAGTACAAGACTTTCAAGGGACACAAAAAAACTGGTTAACGGTTTTATTGCACATATCTGTAGCAATCGTTTCCCTCAACTATTTACTTGTGTCACTCGGCGTAAGTATTTAGCAATTGTAAAGAATCCTGTTTACCTAAGCGTAAACAGGATTCTTTTTTTCTTCATCAATAAAACTTAGCTCCTGTGTGTTATTAAAAGAACTTTAGTCATTTTATTTTCTATTAAAGTTTCGCTTTATTTACATAGAAAAATCATGAAATTGATGCCACTAAAATTCAGCTATACTAGAGATATTTTCAAGAAATAAAGAGTAACTAATTAGCAGTAAGGGTAAAGTATTTAATAACATTTAAAGACAGAAAGTGGGATGTTCATGTCGTCACAATGTCACAATAGATTATCCAAAGAAAAATCTCCCTATTTACTTCAGCATGCCAATAATCCTGTTGATTGGTTTCCATGGGGAGAGGAAGCTTTTGAAAAAGCACACAAGGAAAACAAACCTCTGTTTGTAAGCATTGGCTATAGTACATGCCACTGGTGTCACGTAATGGAAAGAGAATCGTTCGAGGATCAAGAGGTCGCTGACATATTAAATAAGCATTTCATATCGATTAAAGTAGATCGTGAAGAAAGACCGGATATTGACTCGATATATATGACTATTTGTCAAATGCTAACTGGAGAAAGCGGCTGGCCACTCCATGTTTTTCTAACGCCTGACCAAAAGCCTTTTTACGCGGGAACCTATTTTCCAAAGGAACAAAAATATGGGAAACCTGGACTGTTAGATTTATTGCCTCGCTTACATAAAGCATATGAAAATGAATTTGATCAACTAGAAGAAGTAAGTGAAAAATTAATAGAAGCCTTTCAAGTAACTACTACAACTAACAACCATACAGCTATAGAGCCAAATATAATAGAAACTGCCTTTCATCAGTTAGCTGGTATGTTCGATTCTCAGCACGGAGGCTTCGGTAAAGAACCTAAGTTTCCCTCCCCTCTACAGTTGCTCTTTTTAATGAGGTATTATCATGAAACTGATGAGGATGATGCCCTTCATATGGTTGAAATTACATTGGACGGTATTGCTCGTGGTGGAATTTCCGATCATCTTGGTGGTGGATTTGCTAGATACTCAACGGATGAAATGTGGCTTACTCCACATTTTGAGAAAATGCTCTATGACCAGGCATTACTTTTAATGGCATATACGGAGGCTTATCAAATTACTAGAATCCCTCAGTATGAAGAAGTTGTATACAACACTGTTAAATTTGTTGAACGAGAAATGACTCATCCCGAAGGTCCATTCTATTCAGCAATTGATGCGGACAGTGAAGGTGAAGAAGGAACTTATTATGTTTGGTCTTTTCAGGAAGTAATACAAGTCTTGGGTGAGGATGAAGGTACACTTTTTGCAAGATCCTATGATATTACAGAAGAAGGTAATTTTGATGGAAGAAATATACCTAATTTAATCTATACTGATATTGCTTCTATTCTAGAGGAATTTAATATATCGGAGGATGAATTGGAAGAACGATTAGATGCTTCTAAAGCTATTCTATTAGAGCATCGTCAGAATAGGGCTTACCCACATATTGACGACAAAATAATTACCTCATGGAATGCTTTAATGATTGCCGCTCTTGCCAAAGCTGGAGCAGCTTTTACGAATCCTCACTTTATAAGCTCTGCAAAAAGAGCTGTGCAATTTATTGAAAATCATCTTATTAAGGAAAATGTTTTATACGCAACTTATAGAGATGGTGAAGCGAAGAACGTTGCTTATTTGGATGATTATGCAAATTTGTTGTGGGCATTTGTTGAGCTTTATGAAGCAACGGATGAGGAAGAGTATTTAGAGAAGGCAAAACAGATAGCCTCAGAGATCATGGACAACTTTAAAGATGAAGTAAATGGTGGATTTTATTTTACGAGTACGCGTGGAGAAAAACTAATTGTTCGAGAAAAAATAATTATGGATCAAATTATTCCTGCTGGGAACGGGACAATCGCTTGGCAGTTTTGGAGGTTAGCTAAAATTACCGACAATCCAGATATGCTTCAACTAGCTGAAAATACTATTTCCACTTTTGCTGAGGAAATTACACTTTATCCTACCTCTCTATTGTCTTCGCTAATGGCATTCCAATCGTTAAATAGCAAAGGAAGAGAAATTAAGTTAATTGGTAACCCAATAAGCGATATCTTAAAGGTGCTTCAGACAACATATAGACCGTTTGATATTTGGTCAACCACAGCGCCTTTAGAAACCTTGTCGGTAGAAATTTGTCAAAATAATAGTTGCCATGCACCACTTAAAGATATAGAAAAAGTCATTAAAGAAATAACTTAAATAAATTCCATGGAGAAGACATCAAGAGTGGTCTTCTTTTTTTGGTATGTGAATATACATCTCAATCAGCTTTACTTTTTCACTCAATTCAATTAAAGCTCGCATTATTTGTTGCTGGTCGATTTTTGTCATGCTAGTTTGATGCACCATTTGTTCTACTGACTTTTCCACATGAATTATACTTTTATTCATTCCATCTACAAAATGTTGAACCGACATTAATAGACCTCCTTCTTTTTTATTATTTTACTCTATCTACTTTTTTCTGCAATTTTCAGAATTAAATATATATCGTGATTATGACATAATGCGATGATATACGCATAAATAATAGAATTTTAGCCTCAATTTACGGAATGAAATTTTTTTTTTGGACTTTTTTCTTTTCCGCTAGAATATATTGAAGTAAAAGTTGAGAGGGGATATTGGTTGAGCTCAAATTCAAATCCTGTTGATTCTAATGAAATGAAAAGAAGGCAAGATCTAGATGAAATTGCCTCCCTTAATATGATTGGAGAAGGCTGTCCATTTTTTGACGAAGAAGAAAAAATAGTTCAGGAGAAAAAAGAGAATAAATAACTATCCCCCACCATACGTGGGGTTTTTTATTGGGTTGCGCGAAAATGCAGTTGTGAAATTTTTATGAACTTGATTGGATTAGCTAAAACCGTTGACCTAAAACATAAATCAATTAACTTTCACCTATAAATAAGAACATTCTGTACCTTATTGTTTGTGTCCTTTATAAAAAAAGGATTTTATATATATACATTGATATATACTATTTAAAACCCCTATCTAAAAAAAGTAATTGTAATGAATGGAATATTATGATAAATTAAGCATTATCAGAAATTGAAGCTTAACCTTCAAACGACATAAAAAATAACGCCTTAACTTCAAAAGGAGAACCCCGTGCAATTACAAAATCTTATTCGTGAAAATTTTGTTACTATGTCTAAAAGCCAAAAAAAAATGGCTACTTATGTATTAGATCATCCTCGGGATATAGCGCTTTGTTCAGCTGCCGAATTAGGAGGAAGAATAGGAATTAGTGAATCCACTGTTATTCGATTTTCCTATACACTTGGCTTTTCCGGCTATGTAGAACTTCAAAAGCTTATGCGTGAACATTATTTTATCAACGAATCCTCAACAAGTCCTTACCAATACACAGAAATTGAATTATCTAAGGAAGAAAGCTTTCATAGACAAGTCATGGAAAAAGATATTCAATCTATTCAAGCTACTATGGATCAAATCGATGCCGCATCTTATTACGCAGCCGTACAAAGACTTTCAAAGGCAAAATCAATATATGTATTAGGCCTTCGTACCTCCTACCCTGCCGCCAATTGGCTTTCCTTTTCAATTGGTTTAGTAAAAGAAAATGTTCACTTTATAAGACCGGACACAGAAGATGTGATTAGGACCATTGCTAGCATGAATTCAAATTCGGTAGTAATTATTATATCGTTTCACCGTTATTTGAAAGAAACGCTTCAAATTGCAGAATTAGTTAGAAAACAAAAGGCTTATATTATTGGCATAAGTGATTCTATGCTTGCCCCTATACATGAATATAGCGACGTGTTATTCCCTGTATCTACACAAAACAAGTCAACCTTTGATGCCGTTGCACCTTTGTTTTCTTTTATGAATGCCATTGTTTCAGGGTTAATAGTGGAACAAAAGGATGCCTTTAAAAATAGACAGCTGATGTATCAAAGTATCCCAAGTCATTTTCTTTTTGAAGGTGCCGATGAAAATTCTTAATTTTAGTAGGATATCAATGAAATTAAGTATAAAAAGTGGTAGATTAAGAGTAAGAAAGCGGAGGATAATCGATGCCGGAGAATACAAAGTTTACACAGCCTTTTCACATTGACTTTACAGAAAATAATTATCCTGTCTTAATCGAGCCACGCATATTTGTACCGACTGAGGAAGCTTATGAAGTGCCAATTCCTCAACTGATTCAAGAAATGCGGGTCACAGAGCCTGATCTAGCATTAAAATGGGACCTTCAGATTAGAAAAATCATACAAACTCTATTCATTGAAAATTATTCCATAATTGCTGTTCGTAAAACTAAGGAACCGGTGAATTATTATCAGTTTATAAAAAAGATGAAATAACCTCCCAATTAAGGAGTTCTATAAAAATGATTATTAAAAAAGTAAAATTACATCATCTAAATATGACGATGAAAAATTCGTTTGTAACAAGCTTTGGCAGTGTACAGGAGAAGCCTTTTTTGTTAGTCGAAGTTATGGACGAAAGTGGAAATACCGGCTGGGGTGAGTCTACCGCCTTTCATGCCCCTTGGTATAACGAGGAAACCTTTCAAACTAATTTACATATTATTAAGGATTTCTTAATCCCGTTACTATTAAATAAGGATATAAATCATCCAGATGAAGTGTCTGCTATATTTTCCCCTATTCGTAAAAACAATATGGCTAAGGCTGCGATAGAAGGTGCTATTTGGGATCTTTACGCAAAAAGAAATAGTCTTCCTTTATCTGAAGCACTTGGTGGGACCTTCAAAAATATCGAAGTGGGAGTCAGCATTGGCTTACAAAAGAGTTCTGATGAACTTATAAGTGTCGTAAAGAATTACGTACAGGCAGGGTATAAACGTATTAAAGTGAAAATCAAACCCGGAAGCGATATTTCTTTAATCTCTGCTCTAAGAGAAGCGTTTCCCGAATTACCTTTAATGGCAGATGCTAATTCAGCCTATACCTTAGATGACATAGAAATATTTAGGCAGCTTGATCAATATAATCTTTTAATGATTGAGCAGCCTTTAGGTTACGATGATATAGTTGACCACTCAAAACTTCAACGAGAAATTAAAACACCTATTTGCTTAGACGAAAGTATCCTGTCACTTGAAGATGTAAAAAAAGCCATAGAATTAGGTAGCGCTAAAGTTATTAATATAAAAATAAGTCGCGTCGGGGGACTTACAGAAGCAAAAAAAATTCATGACTATTGCTTAGAAAAAAATATACCAGTTTGGTGTGGTGGAATGCTGGAAGCTGGTATTGGTCGTGCACATAATATTGCACTTGCCTCGTTACCTAACTTTACGTTTCCGGGAGACACATCGAGTTCATCCCGTTATTGGGAGGAGGATATTATTACTCCTGAAGTCGTTGCCAAGGATGGATATATTACAGTGCCGACAGGCTATGGGATAGGCTATGAGCCGAATTTAGAATCAATTAAAAAATTCACGGAGAATCTGTGGGAATTTAAAGCCTAGAAAATATCTTCATTTAAAAAAGGGTTGTAAGTGCAAACTACACTTACAGCCCTATTGTCATGTGTCAATCCTTTTTAAAGAATATTACGTATACTTGTTCCCTCCTACTTATTCTCATCTAAAAAGAGGGTGGGACAAAACTCTACTCAAAAATAAAAAGCCTCGAAAATTTTACGACCTTGTAAATTTTTCGAGGCTTCTATTCAAATATACCTGTAGTTGTTTTCCGTTACAGTGGACGCTTTCCGGGGGCACGGCTTCAATCTCCTCGTCGCTTCGCTCCTGCGGGGCTTTCAGCTCGTGCTGTTCCCCCAGGAGTCGCCACCTCCACTTCAAACAACTAAAATTGAAAGGTTTCTTACAAGAAATTGTGCGGACCTTTAAAATGAAGTAAAAACATGAAATCGAGTTTCCGTTTCATGTTTTTTAATTTATAGACTAGTTACGTCCCAGCCTCCTGAAAAAAGTTAAGACTATTTTTTTACATCTACAATTCTACCTTCTATTTCTGTAGGTATTTTATCAAGGGATTCAAACTGTTCTCTTAAATTCTCCCAATCAGAAAGACCTAAGTCAGTTACTTTACCAGCTTTATAAATTTTCTCGAAAACATCGTAGCTGTCTCCACCCTTAGCTGTAAACGCATTGGTAGCAATTACATAAGTCTCTGTATCCTTCACGTCTACTAATTTACCATCAGCACCAAAGTATTTAATAGAAACAACTCTTTCACCCGCTGGCTTCGATGAGTCAAATTCTACCTTACCTCCAGCAACGTGTAAGAATCCTCCATTTTCCTTTGGATATGATTTAAAGCTGATCTCAAATGCAGCCTTCAGGTCAGCACCACTGATTTCCATTGTCGCTAATGTATTACCGAAAGGAAGTACCGTAATTACGTCACCAACAGTGATTGGTCCTGCTTTAATATCTGAACGAATTCCTCCACCATTTTGAAGTGCCATGATTACTTTGGCATCATACTTTTTAGCTTTTGCTAACATTCCATCTGTAATTATATTGCCGAGTATCGTTTCATTTTTACGTACGCTTGACTGTGAATCATCACCACTTAGGCGAAGATTTTCTAAATCTTTATCTGTAGTTACTCCAATTTCTTTTGATTCAACTTCTTTAACTTTCGTGGAGTACTTTTCGATAAGCTTAAGGGCTTCCTCATCATCTTTTTGATCTTTTATCGGTATTAAAGCACCTTCATGAGCTATTACTTTACCATCTTTATCGAAGTCTACCTCTAAAGTGCCTAGGAATTCGCTATATTGATATGCTTGCACAATCACGGTAGGATCTTTCTCAACACCCTTACTGTCTTTATTAACAATCACAGGCTTGTCCAGCTGTGTATGACTGTGTCCACCAACAATTACATCGATTCCTGTGACAGCGGCTGCTAGCATCAAATCATTATCTACTGCGGGGTTGTCATCGTAACCAATATGAGTAACTGCCATTACTTTGTTAATTCCTTGTTTTTCAAACTCATCTACCATCGTTTGAGCTGCTTTAATGTAGTCTGTAAATTTCACTTTTTCTGGACTTGAAATTCCTTCTGTTTCAGCAGTCGTTAAACCAAAGATACCAACTTTTTGACCGTTAATTTCCTTTACGATACCGCTGTAGATTTGTCCATTTTTAGGGTCCGATGATACTTTTACATTAAATAGCCCATTGAATAAATCATCTTGAGAGAAGTCTACGTTGGAGCTAACAAATGGGAAATTGGATTTCTCGATAAACTCTTTTAAAGCTTTATGTCCCTCAGGAGAAGACCCTAAATCAAATTCGTGGTTACCAAACGTCATCACATCATAGTTCATGAGATTCATCATTTCTACGTCTGCTTGTCCCTTGAATTCGTTAAAATATAGTGTACCAGTCAATACATCTCCTGCATCTACAAGTAGCGCATCTGGATGCAACGTTCTATATTCTTTCACTGCCGTGACACGTTTTGGCCCTTTTTCTACGTGGCCATGTGTATCATTGACATGCATAACAGATAGAGTGAAGTCTGCATCTACATGATCAGCTAATGCATGAACCATCTCTAAAAGCTGTTTAACTGCAGGAAGGTCCTTGTCACTTGGTAGTCTGTCAAGAAGTGGCTGGATTGTTTCAATTACTTTATTTGCTTCCTCTGTTTTATCTGCAGTCAGTAATGCCTGCGCTTGCTTGACCTTCATATAAACGGTCACCGGAACCATCAATTCGTTTCTTACTTCATTAGCTGGATCCTTGTATTGAGTTAGCAATAGATGACGAGCATCTCTTCCCGTAAAACGATATAGGATTGCTGTTCTTGTTTTTAATTGGGCAGATAACTTGTGGTACCCTTTTTCGATTTTAGCCCAATCATTACTAGCTTCAGCAGCTTCTATTTCTTTCATGATTGGTGTTAAGTATTTGTCTGCATAGTTATATGCGTCGATATAAGGAATAAGTCCTTTTGTCACTCGTTCCGTATATAATTCATCTAGACTTTTTAGAAGAGCAGCTTTATTTTTTACATTCGATTTATTAATTTCGTTTCTTGCCTTTTGATAATTTGTTTTAGCTTTATTTAAAATAGGATACAACTCTTTGCTCGTTGCTAATTTCCCAGCTTGAGCAGGTGTATTGTAAGAATAGGATGCTTGTTTGATGTCTTTTCTGGCATTATCTACTACCTGTTGAAAAGGTGTACTTGCGAAGGAAATGCTTGAAGCTGAGAATAATGATGTAGCCACTATTGCCGCTACTGCGGTCTGTTTAATTTTTTTGTTTCTCATGTCTTACCTCCTAATATAATATGTATAAATGCTCCTACTAATAGATTCATATACTACTAAAAGTTATCTCAATTCGACTATTTACGCAAGACATTTTCTAATTATTTAAAAAAAGGTAAAAATAGTGATTATTTGCATTTGGTGTATGAGGTTATTTGTCCTACTTGCACGAAAAAAGGTGTTATATGCTATAATTAATTATCACAATAGAGATAGGAGTATCATCATGTTAAAAGATATTTTTATGACATTATCAGAAAACCAAGTATTAAATGGGGCCGCTAAAAAGTATGGTTTAAAAATGGGTGCCCAACATGTTGTAGCTGGGACTAATATCGAAGAAACGATGGAAAGTATTAAAAAGCTTAATGCTCAAGGTATCTCTTGTACGGTAGATAATTTAGGCGAATTTGTCTTTGAAAAAGAAGAGGCTTTAGAAGCCAAAGCTCAAATTATCGCAGTGATCGAAGCAATAGAGGAACATCAAGTTGATGCTCATATCTCATTAAAACCATCCCAATTAGGATTGGATATAGATTATGATTTTGCTTTACAAAATTTAAAAGATATTATTGCAGTCGCAAAAAAATATAATACATTTATTAATATCGATATGGAATCTAACAAACATTTACAGCCTTCCTTTGACATATTGGACGAGCTATCTAAGGAATATGATCAAGTTGGAACAGTTATCCAAGCATACTTCTTTAGAGCAGCTGAAGATATTCAAAAGTATAAAAACTTCCGTCTACGTATTGTAAAAGGTGCTTACAAAGAACCTGCAGACGTAGCTTATCAAACAAAAGAGGAAATTGACCAAAATTATATAGAGCTAATTGAATGGCACTTATTAAATGGTAAATTTACTTCTATCGCAACACACGATCATAATGTCATCAATCATATCAAGCAATTTATAGTTGATAATAATATTTCACATGATAAATTTGAGTTCCAAATGCTATATGGTTTCCGTACTGATATGCAGTTACAACTAGCAAAAGAAGGCTTTAACTTCTGCACATATGTACCATTCGGAAAAGACTGGTATGGTTACTTCATGAGACGTCTTGCTGAACGACCTGCAAACATGAACCTTGTCGTAAAACAAGTGTTTAACAAAAAAACGAACACTATGATCGGTCTTGCAGCAGGTGCATTTGCGCTAGGAAGATTGACAAAAAGAAAAAAATAATACTACACAGGACATACTAGTAATAAATAAAAAACGTGAAATCAGTGACTTGATTTCACGTTTTTTATTTAAAGCCAATATTAGACTTCGTTACGACTGCCCTCCTGTAACTGATAAATATCCTTCAATTCAGGAAGAGCAGGTATTCCACCTCTTTTTGTAGCAGCTAATGCTCCTGCTGCATTAGCAAAGAGCACACTAGATTTTAGCTTGTCTATATTCAAATTCTCCATATTAGACTCTGCTAAAATTTTGTATAGTAAAGCCCCACAAAAAGCATCTCCTGATCCAGTTGTATCAATTGCTTCTACTACGTAAGGTGGAATCATTTCTGTGGTATCCCTATATCTAAAAAAGCATCCCTTCTCGCCCAAAGTCACCAAAATCAATGGAATCCCATAGTTTCTACTTAATATTTCAGTTCCATTTGCATAGTCCATTGTGTCAGTTAAAAAGTGAAGCTCTTCTTCAGATACCTTTAATATATCCGCAAAATTCAAACTATCGGTAATGACTTTCTTCGCTTCACTTAAATCGTCCCATAGACTTTCACGTAAATTAGGGTCGTATGAAATTAGTATTCCTTTGTTTTTGGCATATTGAACTGCACTAAGAGTAGCTTGTCTCGCAGGTTCACTAGTCATGGAAACGGAGCCAAAATGAAATAACTTTGCTTTGTCGATTAATTCATAGTTCACTTCTTTTTCCTCTAAAGTAATATCAGCACCTGGTTTACGGTAAAAACTAAAAGAACGGTCTCCATCCGGATGGAGATGAATAAAAGCCAAGGTCGTGTTGACTTGCCCAGTTGTCACTATACCAGTCGTATCTACATGATTAGATACTAAAGTTTCCTTAAGAAACGTCCCAAAGTCATCTGCCCCTACTTTACCGATAAAGGATGTTTTTAGCCCTAATTTACTAAGCATAACCAATACGTTCGCTGGGGCTCCACCCGGATTTCTTTCAAATAATGTATTTTTATTGTCGGATTGCCCATAGGGTGTAAAGTCGATTAATATCTCACCTAATGCTACCACGTCATACATATGTGTAATCACCTCTATTAGAGTATTGTAAACTATGAAATATAGCTCTGTTTCATCGATTAAATAAAGGATATACTATTTTCCAAAAAAGTTAAAATGTAAATAAAAACACCTCATTCTACGGGGATGGTAGAATGAGGTGTTTTTTCCTTGTTATCGCTCAAGGTATATTTAATACGCCGTAAATTTTTTGCCTTCGTACTTCCACATCGTTTTATCGCTCGTGTGTTAGATATCCCCGATTATACTAAGTTGGAGAAAGAGCTCCTTCAAAACTCGTTCAACAACATTAAAGATAATTTTTCTATATATTCATCATATCTGAACTAAATGAGAATACACAGAGAGTTTTATTAGAAATTGATGAGAATTTTTATTCCCATGTTACTGATAATATTTTTCCAGAGATTGCATGTACCTGGATCGTCGCTTTTGTTTTTTTATCCTTACTATCCTTCGAGTTACCATCTGCGGTTTGCATCACTATTAAATAGTAGCCACCTTCATTTGTTTTTATAAAGGAATTACTATCTACGGTTCCCTTGTATTGTTGTTGGGCTATTTTAGTTGCTTGCTCCGGAGTAATTAACACGGTAGCAGTACTTTCCTGCTTCGCTTCTTCAGGTTTTTTGGTTTCAGTTTGTGTTTTATTGGTACTAGTAGAGCTAGCGTCTGGCTCTTCCTTTTTAGCTTCCTCTTTTTTCGGTTCTTCTGTCTTGCTAGTCTCTACCTTAGTAGATTCTACCTTTACAGACTCCACTTTGGAGGTTTCATTTTTAGTAGTTTCCGTCTTGCTTATATCTGTTTTGGTTGGTTCTGTTTTAGAAGAGTCTGTTTTAATACCTTCTATAGAATCAGTTGCAGCCTCTGCCTTAGCATCAGCCTTGCCCTCATCGGACTTGGCAACCTCCACTTTGACTGGTTCCTTTTTAACTTCCTCTGTTTTCACAGGCTCAGTTTTCAAGACATCCTTTATTGCATTTTTAATTACTTCTGTAATTGGCTTGTCTACTTTAGAATCACTTAACTTTTCTTGGATTGAAGAAGTGGCTGAAATACTAGACTTAATCAACTTCATTTCAGTCGCTTGAGCGGTTTCTACTTTATTAACCATGCTCATTGTGTCCTCTTTTACCTGTATTTGCGTAATGGGACTCATTTCTACTACAATGTTATTGTTTGTTTCTTTCTTACGTATATTACTAGTTAATGGATATTCCCTAACTTCAAAAGTATCACTATATGTGGCGAATTCCGATTGCTCAACAGGCTGAGAAATACCTGTTAACATATATTCATTCGTCTGCTCCATTGTGTAAATATCTCCATTTGTAGAGTTAACCTCTACTAAATAAACAGAGCCACCTTTTGTAATAACAGCCTTGTATACATTTTCTTTTAACGTTATATCAGTTACTTCTGCATCATACAATTGCTCTAGCTGGGAACGAACATCATTCTCTGACATAAATTGCCTGTTCGTTTGGGTAACATTAAACAAAAACCCAGTGCCTACAATGACGATCACTGACACAAAAATCAATGTATATTTTTTGATTTTAGTAAATTTCATTCATGCTTCCCTCCCCCCAATTCTATTTTAAAAGATAAACATTAAAAATTGATGAGAATTGGAGTTTTTGGAATAAAAATATAAATAGTAGTACCAAACCCAATTGTGCTATCTATTTCCAGTTCGAGAGATAAACGGTTGGCAATCTCTTTTGCAATGGACAATCCAAGACCAGTTCCACCTGTTTTCCTATTTCGATCCTCGTCGACACGATAAAATCGGTCAAAGATATGATCAATATCTTTTTTAGGAATACCGTTCCCATAGTCTAAAATTGCGACTACTGTATGATTTTCTTCCTCGGTAATCGTCGTCTTAATTTCTTTTTCGCTGTATTTCCTCGCATTATCTAGAATAATAAAAAGAAGCTGTGTTAGCTGCTCCATATCTGTATTCACGTAGACAGGGCCATCACCTTTTAATATAAATTTACGATTATAAGCAGTGCGCATAGATTGCAAGGTATTTTCCACCAGCTCATACAATTCAATTGTTTCCGACTTTTGAGTGTGCTGTCCATTCCCTTTGGCCAGTAACAACATTTGAGAAATCATCTCTTTCATTCTTGCCGTCTCATGAATGATTGCATTTACTGATTCCTCTGCTATTGCTTTATCTTTGAAGCCATGACGAGACAATAGCTTTGCATAGCTTTCGATGACAGTGAGTGGCGTTTTTAATTCATGTGAAGCATCAGAAACAAACTGTTCCTGCTTATTGTAGTTTTCCTCTAGCTGCTCCATCATTTCATTAAACGCTATTCCCATCTGAGTCATTTCATCTTTACGATTTTTACTTAACTCTATTTTTTGATATTTTCCTGACATCCTGCTTTGGGACATGGTTTTAATTAATTTATTTATAGGTTTAGTAATGATATTACCTAAAGTGACACTTGAAATTGTCATAAGGAGCATCCCTATTATAGTTACCCCTATTAAGGTCCAACGAAGGAATTTTAAATTTTTATCTACCTCAACAAGCTGTTTAAGCGTATGGATTTCAACAACTTCGCCATTTTGCCATATGACTGGCTTTGTTATAGTTAGGACGGGGACACCTCGAAAATAACCTGAGGTATATCGCTCTCCATTCTCTAACTCCGGTTTATAATCTTTCATCTCTTCGATTGACTCTACAAAGACGATAGATTCACCCTTGGCGTTGATCACTCTAATTCCTCCATTAGGAGGGATAAAAGCACGTAAAATAGTAGCTGGATCGTCATCCGCTCCCATTTTACTGAGAGCGCCAATCAGCTCGTCTACTTCATTATTCAACTGATTGTACTCGGTATCAAAAGCCATTGACTCAAATATAAAATAGATACCTATATTCATTAATCCTAAAATTACTAGCGTTAAAAATGTAGAGAAAAGATGAATTTTTGCTTTAAGCTTCATTTTTTAGCTCCTTCAAAACATATCCCACGCCTCTTACGGTTTGAATGAAAGAAGAACAATTTTTCTCCTCTAATTTTTTTCGTACATATCTTATGTAAACGTCCACAATATTTGTATCCCCATAATAATCAAAGCCCCACACAGCGTCTAAAAGCTGCTCCCTTGATAACACTTGGTTAGGATGCTTTATTAAGTAAAGTAGTAAATCATACTCTCGTGGTGTCAAATTGACTTGTTCCCCATCATTAGTAATCTCTCTCGTTTGCTCATTTAAAGTAATAGAATGGAAAACATGAACATTGTCTACTTGATCTGATACTGAAGCAGAGTATTTATTGAAACGAATGGCTGAACGTACACGAGCAAGAAGCTCTTCAATTTCAAACGGCTTCGTCACATAATCGTTTGCCCCTAGATCCAACCCCTTCACCTTGTCCTCCAGCCCGCTCTTTGCAGTCAATAAAATAACTGGAGTTTTAGCCTCTGTCGCTCTAATTCTCCTTAATACATCTAACCCATTTAACCCTGGCAGCATCAAATCTAGCAGCACAAGATCCCACGGCTTTTCTCTATATTTAATAAGGCCATCTGTACCTGTATAAGCAATCTCGACAGAATACCCCTCGAATTCCAGCTCTAATTGTAGAACACGAGCAATATTTTCCTCATCCTCTATAATTAATATCTGCTCTTTCATACGGAATCCCCCTCTTTATGGCTATTTTAACACAATATACCGACCAAATTATACACATTACAGAATCATTACAGGTGCCTGGCACCTGTAAAGTACCTATAACAAAGCGCTTTAATTTTATTTTCAACACGATTTTAAGCGATAAAACAAGAATTTCATCGAATAATATCTATAAAAATCAAATTATTGTGAATATTGCATAATTTCCATTATTGTACATTTTATAGGTTTATAGTATGTTTGTTAAAAGAATAGATGGAGGTTAGCAAAATGGGGAGAATGCGGAGGATTTGGCAGCCAGAGATTTATTATCACGTGACAATGAGAGGCAATAATCGACAGAATATTTTCTTGAACGAAGGAGATGTTTCTCTCTTTTTCCGTGCTTTACAACGTACATATAAAAAATCGAATTTCATAATTATTGCTTACTGTATTATGAATAATCATTACCACCTTTTAATCCGCTCCCCTGAGACACCACTTTCGGAAGTGATGTTATCCATCAACAAGACTTACTCAGAATACTTCAAACGTAAATATAATTATTTTGGACAACTCTATGAAACTAGATTTTTTTCCAGTATGGTTTCCGACCCTATAGGCTTATTAAATGTCAGTAGTTACATTCATCAAAACCCTTTAACGACTTCCAAGGCTATGACCAATAAGATGGAATACTATCCTTATAGTTCGTTTCAATATTATTTTTTCGATAAGAAAAGTGACTATCCTTTTGTAAACACCGAGTTGCTTCCCAATTTAATAAAAAATTACCCAGATATTAAAGAAAGAACCTACGTAGCCTATTGTGAAAATTTTCGGATTAAACAAGATATACATTTTGACTACGAGATTCCTACTAATTAAATTAATTGGATGTACAGCGTGTGAATAATGGAGACAGTTGCACAACCTGTAAAGACATGATTTCTTGCAAGATCCATCTCATGTCCTTCATTAAACGAGCTGTAAATTGCAACAAATTCATAACATTAATTCATTTTTCAAAGAAAAGAACCGCTCCTTTTCTTAACCTAGGAGCGATTCACACTTTTATTTTAGTTCTGTAACCCAGCCAAAAGGATCTTCCACTGTTCCACTTTGAATGCCAGTCAATGTATCATATAATTTCTTAGATAACTCACCAGTTTCTCCGTTATTTACATAGAATAGCTCGCCTTTCCAGCGAAGCTCACCAATTGGAGAAATAACTGCAGCAGTTCCTGTTCCAAATGCTTCTTCCAGCTTACCGTTTAAATAAGCTTCTCTAATTTCCTCCATTGACACCTTGCGTTCCGCTACCGGCACACCCCAATATTTTAATAGCTCGATAATGGATTTTCTAGTAATGCCATCTAGAATAGAACCGTTTAAGGCTGGAGTAACAACCTCTCCATCTATTTTAAAGAACACATTCATGCTTCCTACTTCTTCAATATACTTTCGTTCAATTCCATCTAGCCATAATACTTGCGAGTAACCCTCTTTATCAGCCACTTCCTGTGCCTTTAAACTAGAAGCATAATTACCAGCTGTTTTAGCCATTCCTGTACCACCCGCCACTGCACGAACGTATTCACTTTCTACTAATATTTTTACAGGATGGATACCTTCTTTATAATAAGAGCCAACGGGCGACATAATAATCATAAAGCTATAAGTCTTAGATGGAGAAACACCTAAATGTGCTTCAGTCCCAATCATAAATGGTCGGATATATAGAGATGTTCCCGGTTCATTTGGAATCCATTCCTTATCAATCTCAAGCAGCTCTTTCAATGCTTCTATAGCAAACTCTTCATCTATTTGAGGCATACTGAGTCGATCGCAGGAAATATTCATACGTTTCATGTTTTGTTCTGGTCGAAATAAACGAACTACGCCATCCTTAGACAAATACGCTTTCATGCCTTCAAATACCGTTTGCCCATAATGTAATATAGTTGCAGAAGGGTCTAACGTAATCGGTTGATAAGGGACAATCCGATGATCATGCCATCCAATACCTGTTGTATAGTCCGCAATAAACATATGATCTGTAAATTTAGTACCAAAGGCAAGTTGGCCGGCAGGTGTTTTCTCATTTTTGATTTCATTTTCTGTAACCTTGATTTTCACACTATTCATGTTGTATTACCCCTATCAATTTAATTATTTAGTAAATTGCAACTTTTATAAATGTGCAATATATTATATGCAATTATACTCCTTTTCTCAAAATTGAAAACACCTTTTTAGAAAATTTTCTAAAAATTTTGTGTATTTTTAACTCTACTTTTCATTTTTGTAAATTTAAAGGAATTATATCTTAATATCCCTTTAAATAAACCGTTAATTTTTAGATATTATAAATTCGAACTATGTGTATATTGAAAGCGCACTAAATAAAGAAATTGTAACTCCAGTGAATGCTGACATATTTGGAGCAAATAAATCTATCACTAGAGCAGAGGCAGTAACCATTATTATTCGTTCTCTTGGATTAGAGGGACGTGCACCGACTCCTGGTTACACAACGAAGTTCATTGACGACAACAAAATACCAAAATCAGCAAAAGATAGCATCTATGTAGCAAGTGAACTAGGCTTAATCAATCCAGACAGAAAAAATCGTATCAATCCTAACGAAGTCCTTACAAGAGGAAAAGCATCACAGCTACTTGTTAGATATATGAACTTCCTTGAATCTGACCTAAAACAAAACTATCGCGATGACATGATTAATTTCAACTAAACTCAAAACCCCATCTAAACACCGGCGAATGCACCGGTTCTAGATGGGGTTTTTAACTTCATCAAGGCGTTTATGTTTCAAGGTTACTTATATTTACTGGCATCGCTTATGTTACAGGTGCCTGGCACCTGTAACATAAGCACCAAAACATAGCTCCTATATCATTAAACAAATATAAACCAAAGGATTGCTGTAACGATGATTGTTGTAATACCTTGGAGTAGAGTTGCCATTGTTTGGGCTTTGTACGCGTCTGTAACCTTCATGCCACTAAATTGAGTTACTACCCAGAAATAGCTGTCATTTACATGGCTCACTGTCATCGCTCCTGCTCCTACCGCCATAACAACTAGCGCTAACGGTAATGCACCCTCTATGCCTAGAGTTGGTAACATTGGTGCTACCAGTGATGAAGTAATAACTAGTGCAGCTGTTGAGGAGCCTTGTGCTGTTTTAAGTGCTGCCGCAATAAGGAATGGCACTAGTAGGAATAATGCTCCATTAGCCAATACCCCTAAGTCCATTTCCTGTAGAAGCTCTGCTACTCCAGAGTTTTTAATTACTGTCCCAAAAGCTCCTCCTGCACCGGTGATTAATAAAATTGGTGCTGCTTCCTTAAGGCTTTCACCAATCCAACCAGACAACGTTTTTTCACTAATTTCAGGTAGCAAAAAGAAGGAAGCTAATACACCGAACAATAGTGCCACAGTTGGAGAACCAAGGAATCTTAAGAAGTTCGTTAATCCTGATTCATCGCCTACTAATGCAGCTACCGAACCTATTCCGATTAATAAAATTGGTAGTACGATTGGTAAAAATGCTTTAAAGGTAGATGGCATTTTTCCAAAGGATTTAATAACCTCTTCGTAATCCAGTGCATCTTCCTGATCCGCTGGCACGTCGATTTTAGTCCCAACCTTCACGGCCCATAAATAACCTACGATAGTGGCAGGTATGGCTACAAACAAACCAACTAAAATAATGGTTCCAAGATAATCTGTTGCTCCAATATTTCCGGCTGCTGCGATTGGTCCAGGAGTTGGAGGCACTAATGTGTGTGTTGCATAAAGCCCTGTAGACAAAGCTACTGCCATAGATGCTACCTTGACCTTCGCACGTTTTGCTAATGATTTTTGTAAACTTGATAAAATAATAAATCCAGAATCACAAAATACAGGTATTGATACGATAAAACCTATGATGGACATGGCAAGCTGCGGTCTTTTTTCACCTAGAATACGAAGGACAACCTCTGCCATTCGGTAAGCTCCACCAGACTTTTCAAGAATAACCCCTATAATTGTTCCCGCAACAATTACAATTCCGATACTCGTCATTAAACCGCCAAAGCCAGAGTTAACATTCTCTACAACAGTTAGCAGTGGCATACCAGAAGCAATACCTACAAAGAAGGCACTGATTAATAGAGCCAAAAAGGGATGTAGCTTGAACACTGCTGTTGCCACTACAACAAAAACAACTCCTAACAAAATAACTAAAAACAACATGACCTTACACCTCTTCCTTTAGAATGGCTTGCATTGTTTCCTTAGTTCTTACACTTAAATAATGAACCGGGTCTTTTATGGATTCTTCCACACTCACTGAATGGTCTACTATACTAACAAGCTTAGAAAAATAGGTAGACAAGTCTACTTTGCTTTCTTTCTCTATAAAGCCAGAGAGCAATATAACGGGAATCCCTTTTTTATTTGCAGCAACAGCAACTCCCATCGGAGCTTTACCAGAGAGAGTTTGTCTGTCCGTTTTACCTTCTCCTGTAATGACGAAGTCTGCATCCTCTAAGTGCTTTTCAAATTGAATGGCCTCCATGACAACTTCTATGCCTGGCTTTAATTGGACAGGAAATAAAGCAAGAAAAGCACCTCCAAGTCCTCCAGCTGCACCAGCACCTGGCATCTGATGCACCCTAATACCTTTCACTTCCGCTATTTTATTTGCAAGATTCTTTAAACCATTCTCTAGCAGTTCCTCCATTTGTGGAGTTACCCCTTTTTGTGGACCAAACACAGCCGTAGCACCATTTTTGCCTAATAAGGGATTATCCACATCACAAGCTAATATGAACTGTGAACGTTGAATTCGCTTATCCATTCGACTGATATCTATCTCTTCAAGATTTACAAGAGAGCCTCCCCCAGCTTGTATTTCTTCTTTTACCTTATTCCTAAATTCAACTCCTAATGCACGTAGCATCCCTGCCCCGCCATCATTCGTTGCACTCCCCCCTATTCCAACAATAAACTTTCGGAATCCTTGATCGAGTGCGTGACGAATCAGTTCACCTGTACCAAACGTTGATGTCATTAGCGGATTTCTTTCATCTTGCGACAATAGAGTCAAACCAGAAGCTCTCGCCATTTCAATGACACAAGTCTCTTTGTCTCCTAACACCCCATAAACCGCCTCTATTTGTTTTCCTAATGGGTCTTGAACGTTTGCTGTTACAAATCTTCCACCAGTTGCAATGACAAGGGGTTCTAGCGTTCCTTCCCCACCATCTGCTACAGGTAGTAATACAGTTTCAATAGATGGATCAACCTCATGAATCGCGTTGGAAACAGCCCTAGCAACCTCAGTTGCTGACAATGAACCCTTGTAAGAGTCAGGACTAATTACAATTTTCATATATTCTCTCCTCCGATTAAAGCGCTTACAAAGATTATATTGCAAAGAAAAAATGATTACATTATACTTAATGTATAATTTTCCTGTATTATAACAGCTAGTTTTTTATACATTGAGGTGATTCAATTGATAACCAAGCAATTAGCCGAACAGATAGTACAGCAAACTATGCTTCGTCTTCATCGAAATATTAACGTTATGCAGACAAATGGAGTCATACTTGCCTCTGGCGATGAGCTAAGAGTAAATCATATACATGAAGGTGCTATTGAAGTAGCTAAAACTAAGTCGCCGCTAAGGATTACAAAGGATAATAATCACCTTTTTCCCCGAACAAAGTGTGGCATTAATTTACCTATATTTTATCAAAATGAAATAGTCGGGATCATTGGAGTAACAGGTGAACCTACCGACATGGAGGAGATAGCAACACTTCTTCAGTTAACAACTGAAATGATGGTACATCAAGCATTAATAGTCTCTGAGAGAGAGTGGAAGCGGAAAATACAAGAGCTCGTCTTCGAAGAATTAATGAGTGGACAGCCAATCCAGAAATATTTACAGGAAAGGCTCAACAAAATAGGGTTTCAAAACAAAGCCCCATTTTATGCAATGATGCTTGAGGTAGATCCAGAGTCTTCCTCTTATCAAAATATTATTCAGGAAATAGAATACTATCTAGAAACAGATTCTATTTTGGTCGGTCATTACCAAGCGAGCGAGCATTTTATTTTAATTTCTGGCTTGGATAAAACAACATTCACTCGCAAAGTTACCTTATTAGCAGAAAAACTAATGAAATATTATTCTCTTTCCATTGGGCTAGGTAGAGAAGTTCAATTATTAGAGCAAGTCCATTATGCTTACCGAACAGCCAAGCTCGCTCTTCAATACGGAAATCCTAACAAACCAGTCATTTCCTTCGAGGAGGTAGAAATTTACTCTCTGTTTAAAAATAAAGAATCCTTTGAGGTTCAAACCTATACAAAAAAAATACTAGAGCCATTGGATATTAAACTACAAACTACCTTGCAGAAATATTTTGATTGCAGTCTTCAGCTCTCTATTTGTGCTGAGGAACTCGGGATTCATCGCCATACCCTCACCTACCGTCTAAACAAAATAGCACAAGTAACAGGTTATAATCCTACTAACTTTCAGGATGCATTAGCACTCCAGTTAGCTTTGTTATTAAAAAAGACTATGTTAAAGAGTAGGGTTGATTTATGATGCAAAGAAATCTTAAATCAGAGAGTAGAATTGATTTTTCGCCACAGCAGGACGCTTTCCGCGGGGGAGCGATAAGCCACCACCCAACGCTTGCGCGCGTGGTTGTGATGTCTTATCTGTCTCACACATCTCACTGGAGTCGCCGTCTGGCACTCCAATCAATAAACGGGAACAGCTTTAGCATCGATAAAGCGCTAATAAATTTACTCGCATAAACAAAGCTGAAAAACTGTCACCAACCCCAATTTCATCATCTATTTATGTTCTTAATAGCCATTTGAAAATTCCTTTGTTTATGTTTACAGTCACTATAAAAAAGAATTGTTAATCAAAATTGACCAATAACTTTAACATAGCTTTAAAAAACTAGAAATTTACGTTTAAACGAAAAAACCGTTTCAGCTCATTAGCCGAAACGGTTATATTATTTATTTGTATTATTTTTTAGCTACTTGAACGTTAGCAACTTTTTTAGCGCCTACGTATTTTTTACCCCAATAATAAGGATCATTAATTTTATCGATTCTTACACCTTTTGATGATGAAGCATGAATGAATTGACCATTCCCGATAAACATCCCAACATGTGATACACCTTTACCAGTCGTATTGAAGAATACTAAATCCCCAACTGCTAGTTTAGCTTTATTTACTGGCGTTCCTTTACTGTACATTCCAGCAGCAGTTCTCGGAAGAGAGACACCTTTACCTTTGTACACGTACCCAATAAATCCAGAGCAATCAAATCCTGCCTTCGTTGTGCCACCATAACGATATTTAGTTCCTATTAGACTTTTCGCACTTGATACTATTTCGTTGGATTTTACAGAGCTAGCTGCTTCTGTACTTCCCGCAAATGTTCCCATGGCTAAAACTAGAGTTAGTGTTAAGATCGTGATAAGTTTTTTAAACAAAGAAGTCAATTTTGATGTTCCCCCAAAGAAGTATTGAAAAATTTCTCTATTTTTTCTCGTTAAAAATTTCTCTATACCCATACTAACATGGTTTAAACATTAGTGATTTTACAGTTGTGTAACAATCAGATTACAAGCCAAAAAGTATACTAAGACTCTCCTCCCGTTTTAAATTTGAACAAATAAGTACAATATGCCTAATTTATTAGCATGAATTATAATATTATTGTTATTTTCCTCTATCTATCATTAGGATATATGTGTTATAAATAGATGGTTAACTATTATTTGCCAAAAAGAATAGGAGATTACTATTGTGAAACTGAAATGGAAAAATACACTTACTCTACATCTCGGTACAATTATCGTCGGGGTAATGATTGTTATGCTTACGATTACTTCTGTAGCTACTTATAAAACTGCCTATGGGGAACTTTAC
This sequence comes from Psychrobacillus sp. FSL W7-1493, assembly GCF_038004905.1. Classification (NCBI taxonomy): domain Bacteria; kingdom Bacillati; phylum Bacillota; class Bacilli; order Caryophanales; family Bacillaceae; genus Psychrobacillus; species Psychrobacillus sp. FSL W7-1493. Next base: position 3,052,134 of record NZ_JBBOSB010000001.1, read on the forward strand.
AAAGCAGCTGGGATTGAAGCATATGGTTGTGCTAATATTACTACCGGTTTAATTACACCTGAAGATATGAATAAAATTCTAACTGGAGACGCTGCTGCTATTAAAAGCGTAGGCGAACAGCTCAACTGGACTACGGCACATAAAGATATATTTGAAACCCAGTATATTATTGACTTGGAAGGAACCATCTTAGCTACGGATGATAACTTAAAAGAAACTGGCTTTAAAGCAGGAGATCAATTCTACATAGATAAAGAAGCAGTTGATATGCTTGTCGAGATGGGGCACCCTACCTACTCAGAAAGCTATGAGTACGCTGGGATGAATCGTTTGTCTGGCTATGCTCCAATCTTCGAGGATCATGACCCTTCTAAAGAAATTATTGCTATTAGTGTAATAGATTTTAATGCGGACATCGTCTCTGAAAGAACATGGGATGTAGTTAGTAAAGGATTATTATTAAGCATTTTTCCTTTATTGTTAGCTTCTATAGTTACTCTTCTTTTAATTAGAAGAAAAACAAAGCCATTATCTGTTTTGATTGCGCATGCAGAAGAGATCGCAAATGGAAACTTAGCTGTTAAAGACACAAAGTTTACAAGTAAGGATGAGGTTGGCAATTTAAGTAGGACGCTTAATACGCTAGCTTGTAACCTACGCACGATCATTGGAACGATACAAGATACTTCCTCCCAACTAATGAAAAATGCAGAAGAAACTACAGCCTCTTTGAATGAAATGAAGGAAGCAGCTCATCAGATTGCCAATAATATGAGCGAAAACGTTGCATCTATATCAACTGGAACAGCATCTGCTGAAAGCTCAACTGTTATCTTAAACAATTTAGCGACCGGCCTACAGCATTCAAAGGAAACTGCGGACCAGTGCTCGGTACAATCAATGACCACTATGCAGATTGCTCAAGAAGGACTCAAAAAAGCCGAAGAAACTAGTCGAGACATGAACAAAATAAGAAATGCCTCCATTGAAACTAGCGCAATGATTGTTAAGCTTGATGAAGCAACTAATAAAATACAGCACATTACTGGGTCCATCGCGGGCATAGCAGCTCAAACAAATCTACTAGCACTTAATGCCTCTATAGAAGCAGCTCGTGCTGGTGAGCATGGAAAAGGATTTGCAGTTGTAGCAGAAGAAGTTCGCAAGCTAGCAGAACAGTCTAATCTAGAGGTTAAACAAGTAGAAGAAATCGTAAAAGAGATAACGGAAAACATCTCACACGTAGTAACCTCTACGGACACCAGCACCAAACTAATCGAAACTGGAAATGTAACCGTTCTGCAAACTTCTCAATCCTTACAGAATATCTCTACAGCTGTCGGTAAGACAGCAGAGGAAATCTCAAGGATTTCTACAATGACAACCGAAGAAGCTGCTAACTCTAAGCAAGTAGTAGATCTTATCGAAAATCTAACAGAATCTATAAGAGAAATTGAACAAGTGACTACCACCATTTCAGCTGTAACAGAAGAAACCTCTGCCTCTATAGACGAGATTTCACAGCATTCCGCTGAAACATCCGAAGTAGCACAACAACTTCATAACCTCATAAACAAATTTAAACTCTAACGATCACCTATATTATTACAAGTGCCTGGCACCTGTAATAATATTTTCAGAAGACACAAAAATAGACGCCCACGTTACAGGGGGCGTCTATTTTTTATTTGTATAGGCTTTTAATAAGGGTTTCTAGCATTACTGGCATTTCAACAAAAGCACTGTCTATATGTAGTCTTTCTGTTTTTTGGTGAGCATCCTTGCCGAAGGGTCCTACGTTCAGTACTGGCCCCTTTAATTTTGCCATATCTTCAAATGGGATATCATAAGTATCTCCCCATACTGGTGTATTGCTTTCAAATGCTGTCCAGCCGTTTCCATCGTCTTCATAGTTTACATAGCTCAAATCGCATATCCCATTAAAATAATGTATTTGTTTTACTGTATTATTAAAGGATTGTGCAGATTGCTTCATTAGCTCCACCGCTTCTATAATCAGTGGATCCTTGGATGTGTTAACCGCTGGATAATATGGTGGGGCAAAGAGCAAGACAGTAGCTGGTGAGAGCTCCTGACATTGAATCATAAGACTATCTACTATTCGAAGTGATTTTTCACGATCGTCCCATTCCTCTTCAGCAAGTACTTCTTGCTTAAGTCTTTGAACTTCCTCTATCCCTAATTTTTTATTGGCATACGCAAGCAGCTCGTCATATTTCAAAACTCTGACCTGTCCTATTCCTTGGACCTGCTCCCTTTCACAAATTTGTTGATAGGTTTTATTCAAAGCGTCCATTGCCTCATTTGCAACCTGTTCAAACAGATCCATAATGTCAGAAGCAGTTCTTCTTAATAAAAACACGTTGTACAAAGCAACTGCTCGGTACGGTGTTTGCGTTGAATAAGACATTTTCAAATCCTTTTGCTGTAAAGAAACTGGCAACGGAGTACTTTCCCCAAGGTCATGCTCTGTAAATATAGGGTTATATTCCATACGCTGTGTTAAGAAAGAAGCAATATAGTTAGCCGTCATCCCTTTCATCGGCTCTCCTACATGAGTTTCCTTTCCATAAAATAGTGCAGCGGGCATAATTTTACCTATCGTACCAGAGTAGATATACTCGTCAATATCCTTTGGCACCTGTGAAAATGAAGGCTCACTATTTAAAAACAGCTTATATGATAAATTAAACTCTTCACGAATTCGAACTAACTGAGTAACAGCCGCACGCATACCAGCAGAGTTTACCTCTTCGTCAGGTACACTTGTGAGAATTAAATTAATTGGCCATTCTTCCACAGTAGCTTTTTCAATCAACTGCATATGTAAGGCTAATCCCATCTTCATATCCATCGTTCCACGGCCAAACAAATACTTGCCGGTTGCCAAATCTTCTTGAGCATCTTCCGGTAACTCACTAGGATTCTCCATTAACTTTCTAGTTAACTCCTCCGGAAAATAAGCTAAAGGCTCCAAAGTACCATATTCTTCTGTCTGCACAGTATCGAAATGACTAATAAGAACAACCGTTTCTGTTGCAGAAGGATGCTTATATAAAGCTGTCACTACCTGTCTTCCCAAGCCAGCATCATGAAGCTGGAGCTGACTCGGATGGGTTTGAAAATACTCAAGCTCTCGAATCTTTTCTATTAACTTAGGAGCAAACTCCCTTTCTCCATCTGTTAACGTAATACTATTCCAGCTCACAAGCTCACACAATAATTCACGAAGTCGATCTGACGTATCCCATAAAAGCTTATTCATACTAATCCTCCTAACAAAATCTTTTTTATATTTATATAGTTTATTTTACATTATTTCAAGTGCCTGGCACCTGTAATATTTCATCCATAAATATACAAAAAAAGGTCAATACAAATTGACCTTTTCCAGAATTCCTTATAATTTTTTCCATTCTTCTTCTAGCCATTCTAAGCCTTTTTCACCTTCATACGCATCATATACATCGATACGCATTCTTTTTAGCTTAGTTAAATAGTCGTCAAACGTATGATCTTTTGGTAAGCTCTTTTTCACGCGAACAAATACTTTATTTGCTCCTTTTACCAATTCGAATTTTTTACGCTTTGGTAACACGACATCTTCCCCTAACTCAAGCAATGAGCGATATGCTTCTTCTTGAATTTGAAAAACTGGGTCATGGTCTAATCTTACTTTTAGTATATCAATCACTTGGCTTGTATTATAATTTCCCAACTCTTCAACGGCACTTAAACGAGTTCTCCAGCTTCCAGTACGGTTAGCTGCTTTTTTAAGATCCTCATAGTTTTCAGGTAACTCATTTTTTATAGACTTTTTACTCAATCAATTCATACTCCTTTAAATTTCATCTAAAACACATTATGTTTGTCCATTAATTATATACTATGTGCTCATTAAAACCTATTTTTTATATTTCCACCTCAAAAGCAATTAAATAATACTGTATAATTACCAATTATATTGTAATTAATATATATAAATGATACAATTTCCAAAAGGAGGTGATTGGTTGAAAAACGTCGATGAAATAAAAAAATATAAATTTTTATTGTCCTTTCACGATGGCCATCAACTACTATTTGAAACAGACACAGACATTAGAACAGCAGAGCGCGAATACATAAATGGTGGAATGTTTGTGCAAACTGAAAATAAATACACAATCAATTTAAATCAAGTAGCACGAATTCAAGTAAAAAAACAACGATAATGAAGCAGCGTTCCTCGGTCCTAATTATTATTAGTTTTATAAAATCAATCCTCAAAATAAAATACATTTCCCTTAAAAAGCAAAACGCACCCCTATTTAAAACGGATGCGTTTTTTATATACTTTTTTATGAAATATTACAAGTGCCAGGCACCTGTAACATTGTGTCTATGCTTCTACCCGTTGTTTTCTCTTAACCTCTTGTTTTCCAATAGAATATAAGTAGCCTCGTTCATTAAAGTTAAAGCTCTTATACTTACACTTACAATATAAAATGATTAGCTGCTCCGGTAAGACTGCTATCATTGCGTAAAATACAATCATGCCCAAAACAAGGATACCCGGAGTACTACTGTCATAGTAATTAGAGTTATGAGAGATCCACTTCGTTATAAGTATAAATACAGCTCCCCCTATTAGTACGACTTTAGGAACAAACGACATATTTGCTAGTTCGTTTCGTTGTTCTTCCTTTTGAGTGCCTTTTCGGTAGTCACCTTTTTTAAGCAGTATATAATAACGTGCCATTATAAGGATAAATAAAAAAAGTGCTACTGCTAAAATAACGTAGGTGATTTGCAATAAGGCATACTCATTGTTAGTCAAACCCTCATCCTCCAACCCTATTGTAAATAGGGAAATAATCAGGAATGAAATGGAACCGACATTATGGGAAACCAAAATGGAAAGTGCGTACTGTATCCTTTCACTTCTTTTATAAACAAACGGGATAGAGTATACAATACTTAATCCGATTATAGTAACAGTTAACCAAAAATGTATGTTAATTATCTCCTCTTTAAACGGAAAAAGAGAGTAAGGTGCTGCTAAATAATAATTTATAGCAAACATCAATGCTTGTAAAAAAATACCTAGTATTAATACAACACTTATACTTTCCCTACTTTGGCGACCAGATTCTAACGGTTCTCTTAGTACTTCAAAATCTTCCTCCCTTAATGTGCCCATTGTTTTTCTATTCAACTCCGTTCATTTATTAAACTCCTATCCATCGTTTTGATTCTCACTAGAATACAAATAACCTCGCTCATTAAAATTGAAACTCTTGTATTTATACTTACAATATAAAATAACGAGTTGCTCGGGTAATATGACTATCATTACAAAAAATAAAAATATGCCACCAACAATAAGTAAAGCAGAATTGCTGTCATAGTAATTGGAGTTTTTAGAGATATACTTAGTAATCAAAACTAATCCAATTCCGCATAGTAATGCAACTCTTGGAAAAAAAGCCATAGTTGCTAATTCACTTCTTTGTTCTTCTTTTTTGGAACCTTTTCGATATTGACCTTTTTTTAGTAAGATATAAAATCGAACAAAAGTAGCAACAAATAAAAATAGTCCTATTCCTAAAGTAATAGTTGCGATTTTCAATAAAGTACCTTCGTTTGTAGTCATGCCTTCATCTTTCAAACCTATTAAAAACAGAGACATAATTAAGAGAGGAATCGAAGACATATTATGTGAAACAACAATGACAAGCAAATATTGTATTCTTTCACTTCTTTTGTAAACAAACGGAATAGAATAAAGCAAACTTAATCCTATCAAACTTGCAGTAATCCAAAAATGAATATTTATTATCTCCTCATTATATGGAAAAGTAGTGATATCCCCAATCATAAAATAATTTAAAGAAAACATTAAAGCTTGTATAAAGATGCCAAGGATTAAAGAAGCACTGAGACTTTCTCGACTTTGTCTGCCAGATTCTAACGGTTCTCTTAATACTTCAAAATCTTCCTCTACTAATCTCAATTAAATCACCCCTTAATTTGAACGGAGTGTCTTTTCAGCTAAACTCCATACACGAGTTAATTTAGAAACATTCCTCTACTACCACCCTTTGCAATCACAAAATATTCATTGCTCATCTACCTAAACTTTTGTATGACCCCAAAATAGCACCAAGCCCATACCAACAATGGCATAGGCTAAGTTTTTGATTGTCATTATTTATAAATTATAAAACACCTATACTCATTTCCACATAAGAAGAATCGGTTGTATGCATTTTTTTGATTTGAACAAATAGTGGGGTTTTCTGAATATAGTTTTTCTGCTCCATATAGGTAGATAATTCTTGATATTTTTCTTGAGATTTCATGTCAAAATCACCCTGCACTCGTGTCATAAGTAAATGATCTACACAAAAATAGCTCGTAAACTTCACTGCTTCCTCACGAGGTATAGCTATAGAAGTTTCACTTATTTGTATAAATATCTCAGCTGTCATAACCCCTTCTGAGGACTCACCAATAATCGAATAAAATACCACTCCTGTAGGTGTATAATTGTATTCAGATAATATCTGCACGAAATCTTGGAAAGCTAATTCAATTTCTTCAGGGACAAAATTGTATAGTTTAGAAGCTACATGACGAGAAGCAATTTGATGATTTTCTACGATCATTCTTCATCACCCTGACTTTTTAATGGAGCATATAAATCGACTATATATTCTCCATACACATTTAAAAGAATACAATAAAAGTAATCTTCAATCTCTAAATTATTTTCATTAGAAAATGCTTGTACTTCAGCAAATGCAATATTGATATCAAGCTTTTCGTCAGCCTGCCTTAATAATAACGCTCGATCTAGTTTAAAATCCTTTTGAAAAGTAAAGTCAGAGTCCTCTGTTACCTCGACTGGACTACTTATTGGCAAATAATATGTAAATTCCCCTAATGTTTGATCAGTGTCGTTCCCTTTGTAAGAGAAAAATAGTGGTCCATTTCTATATACATCTTTACTTAAAGCAATATCGTCCAAATAATAAATACCTTCCTGCCAGCTTTCTTTTTTACCCTCTGTTTTATAAACTAGCAAGTTTTCGAACATTAGTGCACATAATTCAATTCCCATCAGTTTCACCTTCTCTATTCAGATTCCAAACTATTCAAGTAACCATGCTCATTAAAATTAAAACTTTTAAATCGAATTTTACAATATAAGATTACTAGCTGCTCAGGTAAAACAAATAGCATCACATAAAACAGTGTTATACCAATAAGAACTACACCGTACATATTTATGTCATGTATAGCAGAATTTCTAACAATATATTGAAGAACCAATACTAATCCAATTCCAACTATTATAGCTGTAGGTAACAACGATTTTTTTTCAAATTTTATCCGAAGGATCTCCTTGCTAGATCCTTTTCTATACTGTCCTTTTCGTAACAAAGTATAAAATCGAACAAATGTTATGAGAAAAACAAGTAAACCAATAAATAATAAAATGTATGTAAAATTTAGAAGAGAATCTGGCGTAGCCTTCATCCCTTCCCCTTCTTTTCCTATAAAAAACAATGCACAAATAAATAAAGGAAAAGTAAAAAGATTTTGAGAGACTAATATGGTCAATAAATATTGGACTCTTTGGCTTCTACGATATATAAATGGAATAGCATAAACAATTGAGAGAATAACCAATACACCAGTAAACCAAAAGTGCACCTCTAAAATTTTCTGTTTATACGGGAAAATAGAATCGTAAGCTGCCACGTAGTATTCTAATGCATAAATCATAGGCATGAATATTGCCCCTAATATTAAGGCTGTTGCCAATTGAGATGGTCCTTGTCTTCCAGACTCTAAAGGTATTCTTAAAACCTCAAAGTCTTCTTCCTTCAACTTACTTACCAAATGTCTCTCCTCTTTCTTAACGGAAGATTCCTTTTAGTTTATCCATTGCGGATTCACCATCTTTACCTTTGGCGTTTAGTAACATATTGACACCAACACCTGCTGCTGCACCTAAAAAAGTGCCTAGTCCTGGGATCGGTATTAAGGCAGTACCCGCTGCAGTTAAGCCAACCTGAATGGCGCTACCGATTGCAACATCTGCAGCAGTTTCTCCAACTGCTCTTGCATGTGCTGCACCTTCACTCGATCCATTCTCCTTGGCAGTACTATAATTATCATAGTAGCTTAAACCAGCGGTAATAGGAGCAACAGCTCTAGTGGCTCCTTTTACTAACCCATTTTGTGCAATTCCTCTTAAATCGAATACATCCTTAAAACCTTCTGCTGTCCCCCTCAGAGTTGCGGAACCAATAGTTTTACCCTTTTCCGCTAAAGTAGTATTCTCTCCCCAATACCTAAGATGAGGATGTTTCTCTAACACCATTTCTCCTTGCGGTGACCAGCCAGACTGCCCTTGCTTCTTTCCAGCATATTTTAGCATCCCACCACTCTGATTTGGAAAGCCCAAAACTCCCATAGCCAGTGGACTAGCATAAATTCGATAAGAAGTGCCACCTTTTTGAGGAACATAAAATCTAAGATCAGAAGACAGTTCCCCATTCCTAGTAGCCATCCACATAAGAAACCCTGATTCAGCATCCTTCACAATAGTAGTAGCATTACCATAGTACCCGAGAGAATCATTAACTTGATCAAATCTATTATCTTCAGAAACTTTACCAGCTTCACCAGAAGCATCTTTATCCGCCACTGATCCAGGGTCATTTACATTACCGGATAGCTCACTCAGGATTGGAGTACAAGCTGTAAATTCCGCCCATGCTTTTGCAGGAAAATGAGTATCAGTTAGTCCTGCACTCATCATTCCTTCTATCTCCATTAGCCATTTATTAAGAGCATTTAAAGTTGACTCAACGGCTACAAGTGCGGAAGTCTGGGTTGTATCAAACTCATGTAAGTTTTCAACCGTAACATCCTTCTTTTTACGAGAGTCTGTTACACCTTGCTGTACCTCACTATCATCTAGATGAGGCAATGCTACTATATCAGCAACCCCATCTATTATGGCATTTGACTCCTCAGTTAAATTACTAGTAGTGTTAGATATTACTACCAGTCCTTCTTCAACCTCTCCTTCCAGAAAGCTCTCTTGAATATGACCAGCGTAATCAGGCTCCAACGAATCCAGAGCAGATTTTATTTGGTTTAGCTTTATTTTGAAATTTTGATTAAATTCTAAAAAGTATTTATGGAAAGGGAGATGGCAATCGTTGTAAAATGATCGGATAGCCGCTCCCCCCTCCCCAGTTAATGAGTGATCCAACTCCACTAAACCAGTTATAGAAGTTTCAATTACCTTCATTTCTTCCTCTAAACGCGACAACATATCCACGTTATTTTTTATTCCTGTCTGAAGTAAATCTACATCCAATACCTTCATTGAGCCAACATCCTATGGCCACCAGAGCTATTAATACCCGTTGATATGGTTTCATCCGTCTCTTTCATAAATGTGACAGATTCCTTAGTTGTAAGGATATTTTCTCCTAATAGCTGTTGATATTTAATTAACAAAGTTTCTAGATTTACGGAGAGCTCATTTAACTTAGTAGCCACGTCTAGCACATTTCCTTCAATTGGCGCCTCTTTTGTGGGATTTAACGCTTCATTGGAGGCTGTCATTTGCTCTAATTGGTTCTCTACATCCGCATAAACAATTTTTATTTCCTCTGACATATACATACACCCCCGCTATTATTTCATATTGTTGGCAGCTTCCTCAGCTAATAGCCGATCAATAGTCGCTTGGATACTAACTATCTCTGCTTGAAGTTCAGCAATTTTTGCCGCAATTGCTGCAAATACAGCACCAAATTGAGTTCCTATAATCTCTAAATAAGGTTGATGTATTCCTGCTTCACGAATCTCATCAAAGGCTGTCGCAAGTGTTCCATGCCAAGTAGTTGGAGTAAGCTCCGGGTCCATACATTTAGGCTCATTGGACTGAAATTCTCCCTGCTTCCCTGCGAGAGAAGCTTGACACGCATTTAACCTAGTTATCTTCGCCTTAACTTCTGCTAGCTTCATATACCAATACATAATCAAATTAATTCACCCTCCCTTATACCCTTCTTCTTTTTTGGAGTACCGTTTGACGTTTGTGCGAGCTTTGGCAAAAATACTACAAAGAGAATAATAATCCCACTGGCTATAATCAATAGGAAAACAAGTGTAAGAAGGTTTCCATTTGAACTTCCTTCTTGCTGTTGCTGTGAGAAGTTCCCTTTTGTGTTTGTCTCTTTCTCCCCAGAAGTGAAAAGCTTTAATTCTACGGAGCGTGCTGCCACCGTGCTATTCTCACCTCTTTCATCACTTTGGAAAAGGAAAGATGAGTCATTACGATTAGGCAGCTTCTTCCTACCGTCAAAATATATATCAAACTGCTTAATAGGAATCGTGTTTTTCATTTCTGTTTTCTTCACATCATGTAGATAATCGGTATTTTTTTTAAATTCTAGCTTTTCATATAACAATGGCTCTAATTCATCGATTGTTTTATTTTCATCTGCTAGCACTACTCCACTTTTAGGAAAACAGAGTAGCGCTGTACAGAGGACAACTAAAATGACCTTTTTAGCCTTCATATGCTTCATCTACTGTCGTAGCGTTTTGGCCATTATTCTTGCTTACAAAATAGGATACTACTAGCATTATTATTGCTATAACGCCTGTAATGATTACTCCTATCGTAAAGTTTGTCTCCGCCTCATATTTTATTGAAAGATACACGTTGGATAAAATATCAGGTACGTTCACATCTGGCACCGCTAAAATCAACAGCGGAATAATGTAAATACACATAAGTACTATTCCAGCTAGCCACCCGGCTGCCTGACCAAACTCTAACGCTGCTCGAACAATGGAAGCACTTGCTAATAGTAATAGCACCGTAAATATCGTCCACTGAATGGCACGATCGTCATTTAAGATGTACATGTTAATACTGTATAGGCTAATAATAATCCCAACTAAAAGAGATAAGATGATTGTCATTGCTATACGAAGCCCAACTGCCCCATCCTTTAAGTGATACGTAAAGTAACCTATTAGTAGACTACTAATTAGTAGGACGATAAATAAGATAACTGGTGGAACCTTTTGTCCTTCCTCTGAGACAGCAGTTGCTCCTTTTACTCCTAGTGGATTCACAAAATGGTTAAATGCATATCCATTTTCCTGTCCATCTACGTAAGTGTTTGCTAGGAAGCTTTGTATATCTCCATCAAAATCAGACATAGCATCCACGTTTGTCTCCCATTTGTTACTAAACTCATCAGATGTAGTTTTAATGTTATCTGCTTTTGCGTGCAATTCATTTGCGTAATTTACCAAGTTATTCTGACGGTCCGATAACGTATTCATCATTTGACTAAGAGACACTAGCTGATTACTTACATTTTGTTGACTGGATGCAACTTCTCCCTCACCTACTGTTTGCTGTGGTTCTGCACCTAACATAGTAGCTGGGTTTTGAATTTGCTGCAGCAATAAATTCGCCTGCTTATCGATCGTATCTAAATCATTTAGTAAGGATAAATGCTGCCCTTCCACTGTTTCTCTTTGACCGGACATAATAGCAGCAAAGGTTGTACTTAAATCGGTCATTCCCAATTGAGTTTCCGGTATACTTTCTTCTACTGCAGTCCAGCCTTCTAATTCTAGTTCATTAACGTCTACCACATTTTTTAGTAAAGCTGTTAAAATTTCGTCTTCTAGCAGGGCATCCTTGTTGGTGCTTTCCCCTCCTTCATTCAACGTATATTCAAACTGCTCTAAAGTTGCATAATAGGACAATAAAGAGCTTAGCTCTGTATTGGTAACTCTTTTACCAAATAACTCCTGTAATCTAGTTTTCTGTTCAGCTGTTAGATTCGGATGAGTCAGTAAGACTTCTTCTTTTTGACTAATCTCCAACCCTATCCTTACCGTATCAGCCGGGTAGGTGTCTATAATTTGCTGCACGGATTGATATTCCCTATATACGGCCTGATAATCTGTTAAAAGACTTGTATATTCCTTTGCGGCAGTGGCATAATCATTTGTTCCTTCTTGATTGGAACTGCTCCACATGTTTTCTTTTTGAGAAATAAGCGCGGTGACATTTGTCAATTCACCTTGTAGCTGATCCAAATCAGTTAACAATGTAGACTCTGGATCTGTTTCCGATATTTTTGTTTTTAAAGACTGAAGAGCTGTAAGGATTTCATTAACCTTTGTACGCTCCTCCTCTAAAGTAGGAAGAAGTGTTCCGGTTTTTGCTGCAGCCTTTTGTTCCATTTCTGTACCGATAGTAACTAGTTGCTGTGGATCTGTTCCAACATCCATTATCCCTAATACAGCAGTACCGTTCTTTCTTGCCTCAATTCCTTTTTCTAAGCTTGTAAGCACCGAATAGTTATAGCGATCGATTGCAGTTTTTTGAACGACAAGTAAGTCATTAAGCTGGCGATCTACCTCACTTTTTCGGAGCTCAGACAATGCATTGAACTTCTCCTGGTTGGCATCTATAATATTGTTCACTTTGTAAATTTCATCATTTAACTTTTCGTTGCTATCTTCTAGCTGCTGAACGGTTTTATTGAAATGCTCTGCTTGAGAAGCGGCAGCAACCTTTATCTTTGCAAGACTGTCATCTTGGACTTGTCTTAAAATTTCTTTTTGACTATCCTGGAACGTTTTATATTGCTGGACGTAGCTGATAAATCCAGTCATTTGGTTCCCGAAGGTTTCCGCATTTTCAATCCTTGCAGCATGGGAATTATTAGCTGAGCTCATTGTCGAAAGCAATCCAGCCATCTGTTCCTTTTGTCGTTTCATTTCTTCAGCAAGTGTTTCAGATTCTGGCTTATAGTATGCTGACATCGTCGATAGAAATTCTGTTTCCTTACCTAAAATATTAGCAAATTCCTTTTTAATATGATCCATTTCCTGTGCTACGTATGTCCAATAAAGAGTAGACACCTTTTCATTTACACGATTGGTAGCTGACTCAATCTCATGGAGCACTCTCTCTTTTCGTAGCCCAGCTTTTTGTGAATGCACCTTATAAGAGAATTCTGCTCTTTCTGGATTTTGCTGATCATAAGACATTACATTAGAAGAAAAGTTAGAAGGGATATAGACGATTGCCTCATACTGATTGGACTTAAGACCATTTTCAGCAGCCCCTCTGCCGACTACCTTCCATTCATATGGTGAATCGGTAGCAAGAATTGTCACTACCTCTACCCCCATGTCAATACTTTCCTGACCTTTTGTAATTCCCTGATCCTCATTGACAATGGCAATAACCCTTTTATTTGGATTGTCTAAATCTAATATGCTGACCCCCATCAGCTGGAAGAACAAAATAGGGAGAGCTAATATTAGAACAATCCCAGCAACTATTTTCCATAATCCCGTTCCCTTTAAATTTTTCATTGGGTGATCTTCCTCTCCATCTTACATAACGGAATTAAAACCTTTGTGGCGTTTCCGTTGAATACGTAATGCGCATAGCCTAAAGGCAGTTCTGCCTCTTTTCTTTCATAAGGTACTGTATACAGCGTTTGCTCTGATTTTTTCATAAATACTAATCCTTGTCTTACGAGCTTCAATTCATTCGTAAATGCATCGAAGCCTTTTGTAATTTCTGAGTTGTTAGCCGATACAATCACATTAAAGCCTAGATGAGTATATTTTTTCATTAGCTTAGATAGACGATCCTGAATGCCTACATCTGCGAGCTGTAAAAATCTCGTATAGCCATCAATGAAGAAATAGGCAGGGACGATTGTTGGTGATTGTCCGTTTTGCAAGCTTTCTAGATAGCTACTTTCCACTTCTACATAATGTTGCTCCACGTTGGTAATCCAATCTACCAATCGATCTTTCGTTTCTAAGTAGTCTACTTTTGGTTCGTCTGAGAATGCTGCAAGACCTCGATCAAATGAATCAAAGATAGCAATAAAGCCATTCTCCATTTCTAATAATTGATGTAATAACCACTTAATCGTATTCGTTTTACCTCTTTGAACCGGACCAATCAGCATTAGATGACGATTTTTATTAAAGTTAATTGGTATCGTTCTAACTGTTTCTTCATCCAAGCCAAGCTGTACTATTCCAGGCATTATGTCATCCTCTAAATAGTTTTGGAAGTTGTCGCTGTTTAACTCAAGCGGCAACATTGGAATTGGCTTTGGTGCAGGCATTTCTGCATAAGCACTCTTCAATGCTCGTACTTTCGACTTAATAGATTCTAAAATCTCGAAATCGTCTACTCCATGTGCTGGTAGGAATAATTGTGCAAACTTCGCTTCTTCTTTTTTAATAATCGCTCTACCTGGGAAAGGCTCTAAGTCAAATGGGACTCTTCCAATGACACCATATGACTCTGTGCTATCCATTAAATAATGGACTATTTTAGTTTTTAAATTGTTCATGAGTGATTGTCTAATGGACTGTACTCTTGTTGCAGAAACAAGCAGATGAATACCTAATGATTGTCCATCGCGCCCAAACTGTATCAGCTGTGCCTCTAGCTCTTCCATTTCCTCCCGTACAATATCATAGTTATCCACTACAATGTAAATAAGAGGTAATGGAGACTCTGATACTTTATTGTACATATGGATATTACTCACTTCTGCCAATTGGAAGGCTATCTTTCTGTTAGATATCTCATCCTTTATTAGCTTTATAAGCTTATCTCGTTTTAACTCCTCATCCATCGTAAAGTAATCAGCTGTATGTGGCAGCTGCCTCATAGGAAGAAGAGATCCATTTCCATAATCTAAAATGTAAAAGTGAGCCTCGGCAGGGCTTAGATTGTCTGCTATACCAAGTAGGAGTCTTAATAATGTATAAGATTTCCCATAACCTGAAGAACCAAAGATTCCTACATTCCCGTCCTTCTTCCATTCGTAATAAATTGGATTTTGCGCCTGTTTTTCTGGTTCATCTATCATTCCCAGGAGGAAGGCATCCTCCATTTCTTCTATATGCTTGGACTGGGTAATCCTTAAAGCCAAAGGTGGCAGCCATGGACTTTGGAGCTTTTGGATAGCCATTTCTTCTTGGGTTTGAGCAATTTTAGCAGTCACTGCCTCAATTTCTGTCATCTTACTCTTTTTCTTACTTACCTTTGTTTCAATCCCCGTTAGTGGAACTAGACCTAAATCAGTGACAATTGCAATGTCCTCTTCTCCTTCTAACGTTTCTTCCATATACGGCGCACCACTCCAAGCAGATTGGAACAGCTCGTAGACCTCATTATTTCCTACCTGCAAATATCCTCTACCTGTCACGGTAATTGAAGCTGCATCACTATTTTTGAGGATTTCCTTACTATCATTCGCATCCTGGACCTTCAGCGCTACTCGGAAGCGGGCATTACTCCAAATTTGTTCATCGATAATTCCCCCAGGTTTTTGAGTAGCAAGGATTAGGTGCACTCCTAAGCTTCGTCCAATACGAGCAGTACTTACTAGCTCCCGTATAAATTCTGGCTCCTCACTCTTTAGCTCTGCGAACTCATCAGAGATAAGAAAAAGATGCGGAAGTGGTTCAAGAGAAAGACCGTTTTTATACAGCGTTGTATAGTCATCGATATGAGCAACCTCATACCGGTCAAATAAGCGCTGTCTACGTTTAAGCTCGCTATTGATAGATGTTAAGGCACGCATACTAAAGTTTTTACTACCTTCAATATTCGTTATCGTTCCTAACAGATGAGGGATTTTCTTGAACGGCTGTGCCATTCCCCCTCCTTTATAATCGATAAGTAAAAATGCAACTTCATGCGGATGAAAATGAACCGCAAGTGATAAAATATATGTTTGAAGAAATTCACTTTTCCCTGATCCAGTTGTACCAGCCAGCAATCCATGAGGGCCATGTGCTTTTTCATGTAGATTTAAGTGAACAAGCTCTTTTTTCCCTTTGAGCCCTATCGGAACTGCAAGAGATTTAGCTGATTCATTTGTTTTCCAATATTGTTGAATAGGAACATCTTCCACATCTTTTACTTCAAACATCTCTAAAAAGCTAACTGAATTGGGAATCGAATTTTTCATACCTATTTGGTGATTCAATGTTCGCAACATCCGAGAGAATCGCTCATTAGTTGTAGCATCGTAGTCATCCAAATAGAAGGGCCTGTTTACAGCCTTACCTTCCTCTATTAAAATATCTCCTTCACGATCGTTTACATATCGAACGAGTGTATGAACGTTCTCGGTCATCCGTTCCTCAGCAGATTCAGCAAAGATTACCGAGAATCCTAATTCCTTTGTATTCTTTTTCTCTAAGTATTCCATGATGACGTGCTCTGCTATTAAAGATGTATCCGAAATGATAAACACTAGATGAGGGGCAAATCTCACTTTCCCTTTCATCTCATCCACATCTCTTTCACGAATTATTTCGTAAAGTGAGGACAACAACTGATCACGAGTTTCCTCATTGTGGATTAAGCCTTTCGCATGCATGTTTGGAAGTGTGGAGTGAGGGAGCCACTTCATCCATTCATAATCCTTGTATTCTTTGTGATTAAAAATATTAATCACACGAATATCATGATAGCTATGAGCAAAGGCTAACTGTCCAATTATTTGTTGAAGCTCCCGTTTGACCACATTTTCCTTACCGATTAATCCTAAAATACCCTGATGCAAATCCGTTGTTATTGGTGCAGATTGGATGGTTTGATATACCTTTTCCATCCTTTGCGCCTCTTCTAGTAGGTCGTCCACTTCTCTGTTTGCTAAATCACCAGAGCTAAGCTTTATTTCGTAACTTGAAGGAACATCACCAATGCCTAATCTAAATTGTAGAAAGTCATGGCTTTCTAAACTCTTCTCCCAAATACGTCCGGATAACTCCTCTGTCATTATTTTCATTTTTTCAAAGGAAGGATAATGATACTCGAGCACAAACTTTTGCTTTTCCGATAAGCCATCCAGCTCTTCTCGTAAGTTGGCCATATAGGCCGTATAAACTCTTCTTCGCTTGGCTTCGTACTCTTTTCTCTTTTTTCGTTCCTTAAAGAAGTTAATCGTAGATGTAACAAGTACAGCCATGAACATCGTGATAGATATGATGACAAATACCCCTCGTGGAACAAAAATGGTAATCGTTCCAATCGCGATTAACATGACAAGCGGTAGTGCAATCGTCATCAATAATCCTCGACCTGTTGCATCACTTTCCTGAGCAGGAAAGGAGATAGATACCTTATCCTCTGGTAAGTCATAAATCATACGAGGTGTCCTTCTATATTCTGGGTACATAGCATATCTTTCCGTTTTAGGTAATTCTATTTCAGGTAGCGGGCTTATATACTCCTTGTTTGTCACTATTTCGATTAAATCTCTTTGAACCAGTTTAATCTCCATAAATGCCCATTGTAGTACATCACCCAGCTGAATAATTTGATTAGTACCGCAACGTTTTCCGTTTAGATATAAAGGACATGCAAAATCCTTTTTGATAATCCAGCCATCATTGATTTTATTGAAAGAGAAATGACCAGTCTCCACTTCAGGGAACATAATATTCGTACGATGAAAGGTTGCTTGTTCCTCTTGACTGTCGAATGACACTTCGTTTGTATAATCGATAAAATAAGTTTTTGTCTGAACCGGTAAAGAAGATACGAACACTTTTAAGATCTTATCTCTCTGCTCAATTGCAAGACCACTTTCTTCTGTCAACACTCCCAATTCCTGTGCCCCATCGTGAAGGACTAATTGATTTTCCTTATTTTCAATCCTTATTTCTCCAAAAAGAAAAGGGAAACTTTGGACGGTTACATCATGCTCTATAGCAGGGCCAATGGTTAGTGTTGTAAACTCTCTTTGTTTTATCTCTAATCGTTGATAATCTTCTCCATAAAATACCCATAGCTGTAACAACCTGAACACCCTCTTTCAAACCCTGATAGTTTAATAAAATAGCCAAATAATAAGTGAGTAGTTTCTAACATTAATTTGCTGCGTTTTCTTCAGCTGCTGGTGTTTCTGGTGCAGCTGGTGGTGCTTCGGTTGCAGCTGGAGTTTCCGGAGTCGCTGGTGCTGGTGTTTCTGCTGGTGCGGTTTCTGGTACTGGTGCTGCCTCCGGTTCTGCTGTTTCATTTTTTGCTTCTTTTTCTATTTCTATTTTCTGTGCTTCTTCCTCTGCCTCTCTTTCAGCTTCCTCAGCTTCTAGCATTAGCTTTTCAAATTCCTCTACCTCTTGGTCAATTTCATTCAGAAGAATTTGCATTTCTTCGCCAGTAAGGTCTTTGTCTGCTTTAACTTCCTCGCGTCTTTTTAGTAACCCAAAGGTAATAAGCTCTCCGTCCTCCATCGCTCTTGCAATGTCAACAGCATCTTCTGCCTCACCTCGACCTAGGTGAATCCAATATTTCAGGTACTCTGCATCTGTTTGAAGGGTTATATTAGATAACACATTTTTCTTTTGTTCTTCGTCTAATCTTTCATTAGTAACCGATGCGTACGCTAACTCATACAGAACAATGTAGGGCATCCCTTTCACAGAATAAGGCTCCAATAAGGTCACTACCTGACTATAATTTTGTCCTAGAAAGTATTCATGGCTAAGGGTATAAGCTTCGTTCTTTGGCTTTTCATGTACAAAATAAATGATAGTAAATATGATTGCAGGAAGAATTAGAATGCCAAGTCCGATTGCTAAGTATTTAGTCCACTTCCATTTCTTTCTTGGTAGCTTGATATTGCCCATTTCTACGATTTCAAGCTGTTCCATTTTTTCTGTAATATAGTCCAATAGAGCTTGGCTATCCTTCATACCCATGATGGTAGCTCCAACTTCCTTGAGCTCTAATATTTCGGAGTACTTTAAGTACTCTTCAAAGGTGAATGAATTGTCTATTGCTGCTGCTACCACTGCTTTTGTTTCAAGCCAGAGCCTATCTTCATCTGTTTCATACGGAGGTAAACTTCCTAATACACCATAGTAAAGAAACATTGGATCCAAAGCCTTGCTAAAGATTATATTTTCCGGGCATACTATTAGGTTTAGTCGGGGATAAGGGTGAGAGTAAACCTTTTCTACAAGCTGATAACCTAGCATCCACCTAGATTTTTCTTCCTCTCGATGAATGTCTCTAAAACGCATATGGTCTTTTGGAATCTCGGCTTGAACGATTAATTCGTCGTCAGTAATAACAATCTCCTTAGAGATCTTTGGGTTAACTTCTTTTAGGAAGATTATTTCCTCGGTACGCTTAAAAGCAACTCTTTCCTTTTGAAATACAAAGGTGGTTTTATTGGCTTCCTCATTAATTTCCGCACCCGTACGATTTTTCAAATATGTATATGGTCTATTTTTAAGTTTGGTTTTTGTTTTGCTCATATCTTTCTGTTTAGGGGCCATGTCCATTTCTCCTTCAAATGATTTCAATTCGATCGCCGGTCGTAATGCCGCATTCAGACATTGTTAAATGCCCAGGGAATAATTTATCCTTGTTTACCACGCGTATCCAATGACCCTCACGCTTTGGGTTGGAAATGGAAGCAGCCTGCCACGCAATATCAATCATCTTTTTCATCGTGTAGTAATCAGATAGTCGGAGGTCAATAACTTTCCCGTTATACTTTGAAAGGTCAACTGTAATTTCTATATACAAAATGTAACACCTCTCCTAAAGAGTGTAAGCTTGCTTAAAATAGTTGAAAATGAAGGAAAAGCGCCTTCCAATATGGAATGACGCTCTATATATTACATCCTGAACAATACTCCAAGTTACCCTCTGATTTGGCTTGCAATTTGTTGATCTGCATCTTGCAGAGCTTGACCAGTGCGGCTTAACTGCACGCTAACTTCGCTTAATAGCTCACGCATATCATTGAAATGTGGCTTAAGTCTTTCATATTGTTCAGCAAAGGCTGCACTAGAAGCACCTTCCCACATAGATTGCAATTCACCGATCATACCGTCCAAACGACCGATTTGAGAAGCAACCTCACTTGACTCATGACTGTAACGTGATGCCATTGCATCCAACTCAGCTGGTGTTACGCGAATAATTCCTGACATTTCATACATCTCCCTTTTGTTTAGTATTTTGATGAATTTATAAAATAACTGTGAGAGCTAACTACAAGATGAACTTGCCGTTCCTTCACAGATACTTCCAATACACTTTACTTCTTTTACCAAATAGATTACAAATATTTTACAGAAAATATTTGTTAATGGATATTTTTTACTTTTAATATACTTCTAACTATTTAATTTACTAAAAAAACCATTTACTATAGCCATATCCCCCTATTTTGTAATCTCTAAACCTCTTACCTTATATTTTTTTAGAGATTAAAAGGAGTTTAAGTCCATTGCCTAATATAATAAATAACATTCTCAAACTAAGTAGTCAAAGCATCCAAAAAAATCAAAAAATAACCTTAGAACTAAACGCTCATAGACTTTCGTCCCGTTAATTTAATATTTTAAATTTAATAATATATTTTTACTCTAGATGATTTATTATTCAAACTGAAATATCAATATTTTATCATTCTTAACATAAACCAATTATTTCGACCCATCTTTTGTAACATTGCATCTGTCAAATATCTTAGTTCGAAGATACTTGAACTCATAATAACTTCCATCATAATTTTCTTCTAACTCTCCATTCCATTACAAAAACATTACAGAAAACATGAAAAACCATATTATAAATACCATTTTTATTTGTTCAGATGCTGTGTTATATGGGCCAAGTATGTTACAGGTGCCAGGCACCTGTAACATACTTGGCACATAAAAAACCACAATCCATGCTGGATGTGGTTTTGTATTTTAATACGTATAGAAGCCTCTCCCTGTTTTTCTACCTAGCTTACCGGCTCTAACGTATTTTCTTAAGAGTGGTGCAACTCGATATTTGGTGTCTCCAGTTTCTTCAAACAATGTCTCTGCTACTGATAAAAGTGTGTCCAAGCCGATAAGATCAGCTAGGGCTAGTGGACCAATTGGTTGGTTTGTTCCTAGCACCATCCCTTTATCTATATCTTCAGCAGAAGCAATGCCTTCTCCTAGAACAAAGATAGCTTCATTGATCATTGGAACTAATATACGATTTACAACGAATAACGGAGCATCTAATATAGTAATGCTTTCTTTTCCGCTGTCTTCTACTAGTTTTTTTACGGTATCATATGTTTCATCACTAGTTTCAGAGCCTTTTATGATTTCTACTAATTTCATGACTGGCACAGGATTAAAGAAGTGCATCCCAATGACACGGTCAGGCCTCCCAGTTGCGGATCCTATTTCCGTAATACTTAAACCAGAGGTATTTGAAGCTAGTATGGTTTTTGGATCACAAATTGCATCCAGTTCAGCAAAGACTCTTTTCTTAATATCACGATTTTCTAATATAGCCTCTATTACTATATCAAGTCCTGCTAGTTTGGTTTTATCAGTAGTGAACGTAATTCTGCTTAGTACCCACCCGATCTCACTAAACTCTTTGTTTTCCTTCTTATAAAGCCTCCATAAATTAGCATCGATTGTAGATGCCGCTGTTCTTAGTATTTCGTTATCAATATCACAAAGCGTGACCTCATGTCCCGCAGAAGCCATTACTTGTGCAATGCCATTTCCCATGGTACCTGCACCTAATACACCAATTTTCATCATGATAACCTCCTAAAAACTCTTAGATGTTCTTTGTAATCCTTATTCCCTCTTTATTCTTTTTGACACATATCTAGCTTCAATTATCAGAATATTATCTAATAATAACATTATACTTCCTATTCCATTAGTTATCTAGAGAAACATGTAAATTATGGTTTAAAAGTAAAATTGGTTGGTCCCGAGTATAAATAACTACTTAAATTAGCCTCATAATAGACGAACACTATCCCTCAATAAAACATATCAAAACTTCTACCTTAATAATCCAATCAAATAGCTCTAAAAAAGACTTCTACTTAAAAAAGTAAAAGTCCTATACTAAATTAATTTACATTCTCTATAATGACGGCTATTCCCTGGCCACCACCGATACAAAGACTTGCGACTCCATATTTTAATCCTCTTCTCTTAAGCTCATATGCTAAAGAAAGGAAGACCCGAGTCCCACTTGCGCCAACTGGGTGACCTAGTGCAATTGCTCCTCCATTGACATTCGTTTTGTCTCTATCTAATCCTAACTCCTTTTCTACTGCTAAATACTGAGAGGCAAAGGCTTCATTTACTTCTATTAAATCTATTTCCTCTAACGTCATTTCTGCACGAGCAAGTGCTTGTTTAATTGCCGGTACTGGGCCAATTCCCATAATGGATGGATCAACCCCCGCTATCCCCCACGAGATAATCTTAGCTAAAGGCTTAAGCTCATGCTTCTCTACGGCCTCACCGCTTGCTATAATAACCGAGGCCGCTCCATCATTAATACCACTAGCATTACCCGCCGTCACGGTTCCATTTTGCAAAAAGGAAGGCTTAAGGGATGCTAACTTTTCCTGTGTAACTTCACCCTTAATATGCTCATCCTGATCCACCATTACAGTTCCTTTCCTAGAAGGAACCTCTACAGCTACTATTTCCTCTGCAAATCTGCCCGATTCCTGTGCATGAGCTGCTCGTTTTTGGCTAAGTAAGGCAAACTCGTCTTGCTCTTCTCGAGGTGAGCTATATTGCTCTGCTAGCTTCTCAGCAGTCATCCCCATGCCACTTCCAATATACTCATCCGTTAAAGTGCTAAGCACCATATCCTCATACTTCATTGTCCCCATCTTACTAGCACCAAATCTAGACGTAAAATTTGCATAGGGAGACATCGACATATTTTCAGCACCACCTGCGAGAATAATATTCGCTTCGCCTAACAAGATCATTTGAGCACCCGATACAATTGATTGACAGCCTGAGCCACATAAGCGATTCACATTCATCGCTGGAACCTCTACTGGTATGCCTGCCTTCAATCCGATATGACGTGAAAGGAAAGCTGCGTTCGTACTAGAATGAATGACGTTTCCATATATGACATGATCGATTTGGTCTGGCCCGACTTCCGATCGTTTCATTGCTTCTCTTGCTGTAGCTGCACCTAAATCATCCGCTTTAACTTGAGCAAAGGATCCTCCAAAGCTCGTAAATGCTGTCCTTGCTCCATCTATTAAATATACTGTTTTCATCCACTGTTCCTCCTAACTGTTTCGAAGAGAATTCTTTAAAACCTTTCCACTCGCATTTCTAGGAAGGCTTTCCATAAAGTCGACCTCTACTGGCACTTTAAATTTTGCCAAGCGTTTAGAACAAAATGCCAATATTTCTTCCTCCGTTATCTCATATCCATCTTTTAAAACAACAAACGCCTTAGGCACTTCCCCATACACTGTATGAGGAACTCCAACAACTGCCGCCTCTAGCAGCTCGGGAACTTGATAGAGAACTTCTTCCACCTCCACGGGATAAACATTCTCTCCGCCTCGGATAATCATATCCTTCTTTCGATCAACAATATAAAGCAGACCATCTTCATCAAACCTACCTAAATCCCCGCTATATAACCAACCATTTTGGATTGCCCGATTCGTTTCCTCCTCGTTCTTTAAATAACCTTTCATCACCTGAGGACCCTTCACGACAATTTCTCCTACCTGGCCATGTGGTAAAGGATCTCCAAACTCATCCACCACTTGAACTTCTGTCTTCGGTAGTGGTTCTCCTACAGACCCGACCTTATCCAGTGCAAAATGGTCCTTTAAGGTTGTTGCTGCAGGAGAATTCTCTGTTTGCCCATAGAGATTTTGAACCTTTACATTTGGGAATAAAGATTTCACCTTTCGAACGAGCTCATAAGGCATTGGAGCAGCACCATACGTCAATAGCCTCAAACTTGGAAGCTCTATTTGTTTAATTTTTGATGTGTTCAGTAAAATACTGTACATCGCAGGTACTCCAAAAAATATAGTAATTTTCTCTTGCTCCATTGTAGTCAACGCCTGCTCCGGAGAAAATACCTCCTCTATGACAATTGTCCCTCCCACATAAATTACTGGAATACTAAACACATGACTCGCTGCGCAATGAAATAACGGTGCGACAATCTGCATTCGATCTCTTTCATTCAGATCCATTGCTTCTCCCCATATTTGTGCGGTCGCATATACATTTTGAGCAGAAAGCATGACCCCTTTTGGCTTCCCAGTTGTGCCAGACGTATAAAAAATGACACTTGTCTGTTGTTCATTTATAGCGACTTCATTCATTACTAAGCTTGAATCTGCAAATATAGCCTCTAGTGTGTTATCCCCACCAACCTGTATAGTGTGTAAAAACCCTTCAAATGTCTCCGGTATTTCATGCAATACAGGTTCCAATCGAACATCATAAACGAGTGCCTTCGCCTCCGAATGCTTGAATATATATTCAATCTCAGGTGCAGCAAGCTTTGTATTGACGGGCATAACTGTAAAACCGCCAAGCTGACATGCATAATAACAGATTAAAAAGTAATCCGAGTTATTTAAATATAGGGCGATCACATCCTCTTGTTGATAGCCCTTTGCTTGAAAAAAGCCAGCAAGCCGTTTTGCTTTTTCATAAAATGCGGAATAAGTAAGCTCTCTTCCATTGAATTGCGTAATAATGTGATTAGGTCGCTCTTTTACATGTGATGCCAATTGTTCAGTAATTAACATAATAACCAATCCCCTTTTTAATTGATTAAACTCACTTCATTACCTTCAATAAATAATCACTATAAATTTGTTGCAATTCTTCTAGAGATTTATCTCCAGCCTTCTTATACCATTGCTGAATCCAATTTAGAGCACCCAATAGTATCATGCGTACAATTTTAGGTTCATTAATATTGAATTCCCCACATTCTATACCAGCAAGAATTACTCGGTCGAACCAGCCCTCGTACTCATTTCTTTTCTTTAAGATGGGGTGAAGGTGATCCGTTGAAAATGTTTCATCCGGCTTAATGATCATGTTAAAGGATTCCTTTTCCTTTACTGCATATTTCACATGAATAGCAATCATTTGCTGAAGCCTTACTACATTTGAAACATTGGAATGAAAAGCCTCCCGAAGCTCGTCAATTGCCTGCTCCAGCACAAGCTCATGACATCGGAAGATCAAGTCCTCCTTATTCCTAAAATAATAGTAGAGTGACCCCTTCGTCATTTGAAGCTCTGCTGCGATTTCTTCCATCGTCGCTCGCTGATGTCCCTTTTCATTCATGATTTTCACTGCAGAAAGAATAATTTCCTCTTTCTTTTTCGTAGTTTTATTTGGTGAGATTGCCAAAAGGATTACCTCCTTGCGCATTTACAAATCTAGCTTTTTAGCAATAATCGTCTTCATAATCTCAGTGGTACCTGCGTATATACTTGCTACGGGAATGTCCCGATATCTTCTAGCAATCTCGTACTCTTCCATATACCCATAGCCCCCATGCAAATGTAAGCATTCCGCAGCCACTCGCTTCGCCATTTCACTTATCCACCATTTGGCCATCGCCACTTCCTTCACTAAATCCTCTCCAGCGATGTGGCGAGCAGTTAATGAGTTAATATAAGTTCTCCCTATATCAATTTCCGTTGCCATTTCAGCAATTTTAAACTGAGTATTTTGAAATTTACTGATAGACTGACCAAATGCTTTTCTATTCTTTATGTAATCTAGTGTGATTCGAAGCATTTCCTCAGCTTCCACCTGACATTGAATAGCTACAATCAGTCGTTCCTGCTGAAGGTTTTGCATTAAATAATAAAACCCCTTACCTTCTTCCCCTAGTAAATTATCCATGGGGACTCGAACGTCCTCAAATATCAACTCACCAGTATCACCGCTATGAATACCGATTTTATCGAGCTTCTTCCCATGCTTGAATCCTTCCATGCCTTTTTCCACGACAAGCAAGCTGATGCCTCTATGCGCCGGCTGTGCCGATGGGTCCGTCTTACAAACGATAATTGCAAAATCAGCAATCGTCCCATTCGTTATAAACGTCTTTTCTCCATTTAAAATATAATGGTCACCATCACGACGAGCAGTCGTTTTAATACCCGCCAAATCAGAGCCTGCACCCGGTTCCGTCATACCAATAGCATTGATAAGCTCCCCAGTAACACAACGTGGCAGCCACCTTTGCTTTTGTTCCTCTGTCCCAAGCTCCGCAATGTAAGGGCTTACAATATCCGAGTGAAGACACATACCACTAGCCAAACCTTGACCAACACGCTCCAGCTCCTCCGTTAAAACCATAGAATACGAGAAATCTAACCCTAAACCTCCATAAGCCTCATCAACCCATGGACACAAAAAGCCATTCTCCCCCATCTTCAGCCAAAACGAACGAGGAATCTCGCGCTTCGCCTCCCACTCCTCATAAAAAGGATATGCCTCCTTATCAAGCATTCTCCTTAAAGACTTCCGAAATAGCTCATGCTCCTCTGTCAAAAACGCAGCCTTCACCTTCATCCCCCCTTTAATTAATTCAGAAAATTGTTACTATTAACAATTATACAATCCAAACAAACAAAATAAAACTAAAAATTGAACGCCGTTTAAATTTTTAATGTTGAGGTAATTATTACAGGTGCCTGGCACCTGTAATAATTACCTCAACATATAGTCGTTGATTGATAACTGTTAGACATAAAAATGCCCCAGCACACATGAAGGCTGGGGCATTTCCTATTATTATTTATTTCTATTATCGTCGTCATTTGAAGAAAGATCATCATATGGATGTAAATCATCTGTTGATGGAATGTTATATCCAGTGCTCGGTGAATCCTCTTCATGAGCTGCATCCATAGGGTTTTCTGTAGGAGTATCTACACCATTTTGTGGTTCGAAATCTCCAACTGGTTTAACCTCATCGATATGTGGCCCTTTTCCTCTTCTTAAACTTTTTTCTGCTTCTGAAGGATCACGGAAATTTTCTTTGAATGATTCTTTCATTCCCTTAGCTTCCGCTTTATATCTTTCCTTTGAAACGTCTGCATCCTCAATGCTTTTTTCCATTTTACTTAAATAGCGAGCTGCGTGCTCACGTCCACCTAAACCAAACGCTAGACCGAACGCTAAAGCAACTCCACCTAAAATGAGGATAAATGCAGAGTTAATAATAGCTGCTGCAATGCCTAATTGACTCAATGCCATGAAGAAGGCAAATGCTAAAATTGCGTACTTAGCAACATAGCGTAGGAAATGAGGAGTTCCTGAGGAATGCTTCATTACGCTTCCTACTAATTTCTCTACTAGACTTGCTAACCAGAATCCTACTGCCAATATAACAACTGCCGCAAGGACATGTGGTAAATAAGCAAATATCGCTGTTCCAAGAGTAACCATAAACTCAAGCTCTAACACTTGTAGAGCTTCCACTACGAACAATAAAATAATAAACACTTGAACGATAGTACCAATTATTGCTGCAAAGGAAGGAGCGGATCCTCCAGTTGAAGCGAAGCCCATCTTACCAAATATCGAGTTGATGCCAAGGTTTTGGAGTAAAGTAACAACCACATCTTTGACCCACTTAGCAACAACGATACCTACAAGCACTAGTACAATTGCTACGAAAATCTTAGGCAGCATGGCTAGAATATTATTTAACATTGCAATTGCCGGTTGTGAAATACCTTGTAAATCTAAAATTTCCAATGCAGTAATAGAAACTGGAATAATAATTAATACGAATACAACGATCCCTACAATCTTAGAAAGGCTCGTTCCTTCTATGAAACTAGAAAGCTTCATTTTATCTGCAAGCTTATCTGCACCTGCAGCCTGTAGAAACTTCTCTACTAATGTACGTACAAGCTTAGCTACAAACCAACCGATTGCAAACACGATTGCAGCTGACACTAACTTAGGTATGAAATTAAAGAAGCTAGCAAGCATACCTTCAAAAGGTCCACTTAATCCATCAATTCCAAGTGCGTTTAGTACTGCTGGAATGAATAAAAGGAAGATTAAATAATATGCCACATTTGCAGCAGTATCTGTCCATTTTACTTGGTCTACCTTGGAAGGATCTCCTCCAGTTTTCATAATGTATTTATTTAGACTAAATCTATTCCCAGTCATCTTAATGACTTTTTTAACAAGCGTAGCTAGAACCCATGCAAACAGTAAGATGAGACCAGCTTTCAAAATGTTGAGCACACCACCTGTAATCCCTGAATACATAGAGACAAATGGAGATACTAAATTACCCATATTTAAAATAGAAAAGAACAGGATAAATGCAAAGATCAATACAATAAAGAAAACTACCTTACTAAGAATTTTCTCTACTGACCACTCACCCTTAATATTTCCAAGTCTTTCATTGACACGGTACTTCCTTAAAAGCTTAAACGTAGCATTTTCTAGTAGCTTAGCTACAAAAAAACCTATTAATAAGACCAATAATGCTAATAAAAGCTCTGGTAAAAAGTGAAGGGTGTTCCTCCAATATAATTCATCAAACATTCCATGTCCTCCTTTGTTTTATAAATGTTCCCAACCTCCATCTACCCCTCCTACGATTCTTCTAAACTAAAGAATTTATCAAAAGGGGAATATTCAACCTGACACATGCAAATCAAATATCCTATATACTCCCTATTTTTAGGTCCTTCGATTCGCCAAATTTCACTTGCACCTTTACCAATAAAAGAAAAAATAGCTATTCTAATTGTCATTAAGCTCGCGAAGATTCAATTTCGCTCGCTATGCGCTATTTTATTTGAGAAATTCCTTTGTACTTTTTTCTACAATCCTATTTTTGCATAAATAAAAACTGTAGTAGCTCTATGCCACCACAGCTCTATGAAAGAAGCTAAAGTTATATTACGACTTACTTATTATTTATACTTTCTATCGCTTGCTTTACACTACCATAGGTTTGGAAGGAACTAAAATCGATTCCTGCCTGGACGATAACCATGGAAAGATTAGGTCGGATGCCGGTGAACAACACATGTATGCCAAGCAGCTCTAATACATTATGAATGGTGAAAATATGCTGAGCAATTTCCTCGTCAATCGTTAGAATACCTGAAAAATCAATGATTAAAAAATCAATGTCCATGTCAGGAATGGTAGGCAATACATAGGTCAACAAATGCTGCACTCTAATATAATCTATAGACCCAACAAGAGGAAGAACTGCTACACCATGTTGAATTGGTACGATAGGAGCGCTTAAATCATTGATTGCTCTTTGATGCTCTATTATCATTTGTTCTCTGTGATCCTCATAGACGTG
The DNA here is from genome assembly GCF_038004905.1 of Psychrobacillus sp. FSL W7-1493. Taxonomy (NCBI): domain Bacteria; kingdom Bacillati; phylum Bacillota; class Bacilli; order Caryophanales; family Bacillaceae; genus Psychrobacillus; species Psychrobacillus sp. FSL W7-1493. The sequence goes on from NZ_JBBOSB010000001.1 coordinate 3,081,409, forward strand.
CATTTTATTAACCATCCACACATCAAACAAATAACTAATTTGACTGTTTATACTTACAATGCTTTCTGAAGTAATATTTAAAGACAAACAAATTTCATTGAGATATTCTAAAAAAATAGTTCTACTTTTAACAGTAGTCGCGATATGAGCAGAAAAGCTTGAGAAATTAGCTATCTCATCACTTCGTACTTCATTGATCCAATCAGCTAATTCCTCTTCAGCAATATTTTTAGGTTTATTAAGTGCTGCTCCTAAAATAGATATAAGTTCTTGATTTCTTTGTTTTGTTGCTATATATGGTTCTATATTTAAATTTTCGTCAATGCTTTGCGCTTCTGCAACTACACGTTTGGTTAGCTCTTCTCCAATAGTTTCTGCATTTTTTACAAGGTAATCACTTACTGTAAAAATTTCATTCATTTATTTACACACCTTTTAAGAAGATTTAGTGGCGACTGCTAATTCTGTTCGATTGATTTGCTGATGAGATGCATTCCAAACAGCTTTTCCGTCTCCGACCAAAAAGACCTGTGGCGACTCATGCTTAACGCCCAAATCACTCTCCATTTCATTTGAAACCGGTCTGCTCTCCCTCACCTTAACTAAATACTTCTCTAATGGCGTGTCAAATGATTCAAATTCTCGAAAAGCCCTCGCACTAATTGGGCAAGTAGTACTGTGTTTTAAAACCAAAATCTTCTGGGCATCAGATAGCTTTAATACATCTTTCCATTCATCAACACTCGTAATTTCCTTATAACTCGTCACAAAAATCACCCTACCCTTTCATCATTCTCCATACCCTATATACTACCCATTAAACCAATATTACTTACTATTATTACAGGTGCCAGGCACCTGTAATAATTGATAGACACTGTCCTAGCTTCTAAAAGTAGTTTTATCCCACTTTTAGGAAAATATTTGTTTAATGTATATTATATTTGGATATTAAAAGAGTAAGTACGAGAACATCAAGGAAGGAGCAACATGATGATAAATAAAAAAAGAGCGTTAATAATTACCTCCATTCTTTCAACTACATTCTTATTAGGAGCTTGCAATGATAACAACGATGAGAATGATGAAAATGTAATGAAATCTGATGTAGTTGAGCCAAACCCAGTTGATGATTCTGCACAAGTTGTTACTAATCCTGAAACAGACTATGGCTTCCAGGAATTTACTATGATTATCGATACTCCAGACAACGAAGATGCTGTCATTGTTGAGTATAAGTTGGACTCATCTTCAGCAGTTTATAAAAATATGCACACGGCTGTAAACACAGAAGGTGAAGGAGCAGCAGAAACACTTGATCCTATCTTTAAAGACTTAAATTTAACGAAAGAAATGAATACGGAGGATGTAGTAGAAGAGGTTTCAAAAGCATTTGAAGTAGAAGACTTCACTGCATTTAACTTAGACATCCAATATGATGATGGTGAAACAAAAAATTACGCAGTCAACTAAAACACTAAAGGCCAAAGCGATTTAACTGATCGCCTTGGCCATTTTTTATTTCCTCTTAAATGTTACAGGTGCCAGGCACCTGTAACATTTCTGACACCACTAACATTTAAGACATCAGTAACATTTCATCCACACTTGTCCCACGTTATCGATCTTCAAGTCTGGCGCAAAGTATTCCAAACACTGTGCCCAGTGTTGCTCCTGCTAGTACTTCTACTGGTTGGTGACCTAGTAATTCCTTTAGTTCCTCTTCTCTTTTTACAACCTCAAAGCTAGGGAAATTACCAGATAGAGCTACAACGTTTTCTTCTAAATCGTTCACTAGCTGAGCGATTTCTCCTGTATGGCGTCTAATACCTTGTGCATCGTACATAACGATTGCTCCAAACACAACTGCTAAAGCTGTTTCCGTGTGGCGGGTGCCTCTGTTTGCTGCTACATATGAAGCTAGAGCTGCAACACCTGCTGAATGAGAGCTTGGCATTCCACCAGTTGTAAAAGCTTGTTTTAAATCCCATTCTCCAGTTATTTTTTTATGGGTAAACACCTTTAATCCTTGAGCCAATCCAATTGCTGATAACGCCGTTATAATCCCTTTATTCATCTTAGCCATCTTCTACCTCCATTGTTCTATGTATTTTGTCCAATTAAATATACCTTATTAAAATACCCAATAACTAGCATAATAACCTTCCTTTCTTTAAGTAAACACTTATTCCATTGACGAAGTTTCCCTATTCTAATAAAATCACGCCTTTACACCCAAATAATAAAAAAATCTCTTTAAGACCACGTGGTCCTAAAGAGATTCTTTCATTCAAATTATATTATTGTTCCTCTTCCTCTACTGCGTCAGGTGCATTCGGTGCAGCGAAAATCACTTGCAAGCCTACCTCTAAGCGCTGGGCTGGAGTGCTGTTGGATACTTCAATTGGCAGCTTAAAGAACTGGCTAGTTAACGAAACGGTTCCAGGCTTTTTGTAGCTAGTGAACTGGAATGGACGCACATCCCATGTAATCGCTACTGTATGCACTTCCCCATCCGAATCAATAATAGTTGTTTGCTTCGGCAATTGAGCAAGAAAATCATCATACGTAATATCTGCAGGAACGGTTAAAGTCTCTAATCGACTAATTGTTTCGAGAGTTACCTCAGACGATACAACAATTTTCACGTATGCAGTTTTCCCTTTCGTAATCACCAATGGATTAGTATCTGCGTTATAAATTGTTTCTTTATAGGATTCCCCAAGCTCAATCTGACTAACACTCATTGAATCTAATGTATCAAAATGAATGGTATAAGAGCCTTCAGGAATATCCTTCATTTGATACACATGTTTTTGATTACTCGGTGTAGTGCCTACTTGATACACTTTATTCGTCTTTTTATTCTTCAAGCTAAAATTACTAATGTTTGTAAAATCCATCTTATTCATAGAGGATGTACTATCTTTGAATAAGCTAATATGTGAGTTGCTTTTTTCTGGCTCTGGAAATATCACTTGAATAGTCATTTCCAGACGTTGTGCTGGCGTACTATTAGATACCTCTAAAGGTAAATCAAAGAATTCACTAGATAAAGTTCTAGTTCCTGGCTTCGTGTAATTTTCAAACTGGAATGGGCGCACATCCCATTTCAATGGAACTGTATGCTCCTGTCCTCTTGAATCTACAATTTTACCTTGCTTTGGAAGTGCAACTACAAAATCATCATAAGAAATATCGTAAGGTACTGTTAAGCTTTCCAACGGTTTAATTTCCTGTAAAGTAATATCTGATTTTAATACAATTTTTACATATGTTGTTTTGTTCTTTGTAATGACTAACGGATTATTAGCAGGATCATATATCGTTTCCTTATACGATTCCCCAAGTTGAATGCTGTCGACTTGGAACACGTCTGGTGTAGTTAGCTCAATCGTATACGATCCAGTCGGAAGATCCTTCATCTGATACACATTCTTTTGATTGTTCGGTGTAGTTCCTACGTTATAAACTTTGTTCGTTTCTTTATTTTTCAAAGCAAAATTCGAAATGGTCGTAAAGTCAATCTTGTTTGTAGATGAGGTACTGTCCTTGAATAAGCTAATTTGTGAAAGTCCCTTGTCCAAATTGACTTTAGCTTTAACAGTAAGCTCTATAGAATGTTCTACCTTTGTGCCGTCCGTTCTTGTAAGTAGCAACACTACTGTCCCTGACTTATCCGCTTGCCCAATTTCAGGCTGTACAATTTGCCCATCTACTACCATTCCCTCAGGCGTAGACAATAAAGTCACTGTATAATCCTCGCTAATTAAAGCAGAAATTTTTTCAACTAAAATATCTCCTTCAACTAGATTTCCAATTGCTGACGGCGTAATTTTAGCAGCTTCCTGTTCAGCTGCTTTTAAATCAGCTGCTTCTTTCGTCAGATTCGCAGAATTAGTAACCAATGCCTTCTGCTTGTCCGTTAGTTTATTATATTCAGTTAGTGCAACGGTAACTGCTTGTTTATACTGTTTTGCACTAGATTCTTTATTAATTTGATCAATTAATTCTACAACTTTTGCAGCAATTTTCTTATCTTCCTTAGCTGCTTTTAACGCGATTAAAGCATTCTCTGCATCCACTAATCTAGTTATATCTACTAGCTTCTTCTGTTTTGCTGTTAGCTTTTCATAAGTGGCACGAACTACCTTGATCACTTTTTCATCACTTTCCTTCACCTTTGAAGCTGGCGGTACTACATAAAGCATCGCCATAAATAATTTAGCGACAGTTTGATCAATGATTGAACTTAAAAAAGGAGATTTAATAGAAGTCTTTTTCGCATTTTCTATTTGGATCTGAGCCTTTTCAACCGTTTCAAGTGGAGATGCATAAGCTGCCCCCACAAACGAATTCGAAAGAAGTGATATTACTAATACGATTGCCACAACTAATTTTTTCATATGCTTCCGATTCCCCCTATTTTTATATAGATCTTTTAAAAATATTTTGCTGCTAAACCATTTCAATTCAGCCACAATATTTTCCAAAGATATACATATTATGTTCAATTCTATCTATCAGTCTATTTAATTTCAAGAAAATTTAGTTTATTAAATAGTAGTTTATGATTCTATAGTCCTCCTATTTTATTTTCTAATTCTACAAGAAATAACAAATTCTTATTTTATAAGTCATATTTTTAATTTTTAAATTTTAAAAATAGTTAACATTAGTTGTATTTTTTAAATTTTATTCCATAAAAAGGGTTAATAAGATTCGAACGTCCTCATACTTATATCAGTTAACTAAAGAAAGGAAGCTGGTCTTTTGGACACAAAAATTAAAAGTGAAGTAACAGAACAAAATAGATGGCTTTACACAGCCATCCTTCTTTTATTGTTAGCTATTTGTGATAGCTTAATCACCCATTTTGGTTTAAGCAATGGTTATATAGAAGAAGCCAATCCACTGATGCGTTATATGTATGAAACGAGCATCCTTGGTTTTTTTTCGATTAAAATTCTCTTACCGATTTTATTCGTATTGATAATTACAAAATTGAAGCCAAATGCCTTTTTACAGTTACTTATAGCGGGAGCACTATTCCTATATGCCTTCGTCTTGTTCAAGCATATTTATTGGATATATGCACTCTTCATTGCTTGAAAAATCCAGCAACTATCTAGCTGCTGGATTTAACTTATAGCGAGTTTTCTCTTCTCTTTCCCATTTTTGTAATAAAGGAAAAGGATCATACGCCCATTCTGTGCGACCATTGTATTTGTACATTCCATAATGAAGATGTGGAGCAAACTTACCAGCAGTTCCTTTTTTTCCATATCCAGAGCTGCCTACATAACCAATGACTGTCCCAGGTTCAACAATTTTCCCTTCCTCGATTCCTTTGGCAAACCCTGAAAGATGAGCATAATAATGATACGTATTGTTCACATCTCTAATACCAATTCGCCAGCCACCGTAATCATTCCAGCCCTTGGTTTCCACGATACCGTATGTTGCCGATTTTACTGGAACGCCGCTATAGGCAAAAAGATCAGTGCCCTCATGCATTCGTCGTCCACCCCACCCACGCTTATCTCCCCAAGTACTGCGATAACTGTAATTGTGGCTGATGGCAAGCACAAACGCCCGCTTATCCAGATTTAATACTTCATAGGTCTTATAGATCTTTGCATTCGTCAATATTTGTTTCACCGTTAGATCTTTGTCATAATAGCGCTTTAAAGCTTTTTCAAAATCCTTCTCTGAATGAACTTGAGGGCTTAAATATTGAACAAGCGTAAACATGACATCCTCATCATTTTGACGATCCGCAATTCCATCATTATTGCCATCTCTTCCTTGACCTTCAAAATAAGAAATGGTTGTCAGATTAGTGTCGTCCCCAAGCGGATTAAGCGGCCCTACCCAAAAATCATCCTCAAATTGTACGGCAACAACACCATCTCGCTCAGGCAGATCTTTCCTTACCTCCTGTATATTCCGCTCATATTGGTCCACCGCAGCCAAGTAATACCATGGTAATGTATCCGTGGAGTACTTTATATAGTAATCCATCCGCTTATCAAGAATTTGCTCGCGCGTAAGCTCTTCGGCAGCCGAAGCCTCGGAGGCAAAAAATAGACATAGAAAGCCGACAGACATTATTTTAATAAGCAAGCGCATGAATGATTTACCTCCTTTTTAATTCTTTCGTTAGTTTTCCCAAACGAATCAAAATCATGAATGATAATTAAGCTTTTGAGCAAAATAAAAACGACCGCCTATTGAAAAGACAGTCGTTTACTTGAATTTTTACATGCTTCAATAAATCCTTTAAATATTGCCTCGGATGAATCATCTCCAGTTGTGACTAAGCACTCTGGATGCCATTGAATACCAATAACAAAGGAATGATTTTGACTTTCAAATGCTTCAATAATTCCGTCGCTTGCAATACCCGAAATTTGATAGCCCTGTGGAATTTTGCGCACCGCCTGATGATGAAAACTATTTACTTTAATGCGGTCCTTTCCAATAATATGCTTTAACACAGTTCCTTCTCCGAGTTGCACAAAATGAGAAGCATGAGTACGTGGAGCTTTTTGATCATGCTGAAGTAAGGTTGTTTCGATTTGACCATAAATATCCTGATACATATCTCCACCGGCTGCAATACTCATAATCTGAGCACCTCGGCATAGACCTAAAATTGGTTTATTTTGCTCTAGCATTTTTTTAATAAGCTCCACTTCAAATTCATCTCGCTCTGGGACAATACTTCCGAGACTTCTATGTGGTTCTTCGCCGAAAAGTGTAGGGTCAATATCTCCTCCACCTGTTAAAAGTAAACCATCTATTAAGTTTGCGATAGAATCTATCAATTCAATCTCCATATTCGGCAATACGATTGGAACGCCTCCAAATCTTGTTACCGCATGAATGTTATCTGTAGGGACGGAAAGTACAAGCTCCGTTAAATTAGATGAAACACCGATAATTGGTTTCATAGAAACCTCCTTAACTTTTCCTGTATTATACAATTAATTTTGAATTTAGTAAATAATATGAAATTTTAATCTTATTGGATTGCTCGCATATTTAAGAAGTTTTGGTAAGCGAACCCTTTCACCTCATCCTCTGAAAAGCTTTTTAATAGCTCATTGATCAAGACTGGAAAATCGGAGGAATTATGAAGGCCATTCGTGTAAAAGTCCATGCCATCAAAATCAGACCCAAGCCCAATTTGCTTTACGCCGCCTAAAGAACAAAGATGATCTATATGCTTAATAAGCTCTGGAATTTCAGCAGTCTGGTTCCCGTTAATAAAAGGAGGGTAAAAAACTGCATGGATATGCCCACCACGTGCAAACATCGCTTTAACTTGGTCATCATTCAAATTTCTTGGGTGCTCACATATCGCTGCAGCATTGGAATGCGAAGCAAAAGGATATTCCGCAAGATTCATCACATCCCAAAATCCTTTCTCACTTAAATGAGAGACATCCGTCAAAACACCATACTCATTATTTAAAAGCACTACCTCCTTACCAAAAAGCGTAAGCCCTCCACCTCTCGGCTCACCTGCTCCATCTGCACATAAATTAGCATTATTCCATGTAAGCCCTATTGATAGCACACCTAACCTGTAAAGCTGACGAAGCTTCATCAGATCATTTCCAAATGCATCAGCACCCTCCAATGCCAAAACCGCCCCAATTTCACCATCCTTTAAACTTTTTAAATCCTCCCATTTCTTTATATGCTTCATTCTCGGATTTTTTCCCAACACCTCTGTATAAAACAAGTCTATTTGCTCCAAGGCATATAACCATTTTTGGTCATCCGGCACGTTGGGAAAAATAAAAACTGCAAAAAACTGCACAAGAACATCGCCCTCTATCAACCGCACCATATTCGTTTCCAACTCCGGTGCATCAACAAAGCTTAATGGATTTACCTTGTATATTCTTCCTTGTTTAGCTAGCTGTAGCTTCAAAAGCGCATCACAATGCGTATCTACTATTTTCAATTAATTTTCACTCCTTCTTATCGTAATCACGTTGCTCTGTGTCTAATTGGGAAGATAAACCTTGCTAGTATTCAGCCCGAGTTGTCGGTTCATTTAGCTAATCGGTCGGTTTTGCCACATAATCGGTCGGTCGCCCCGAATAATCGGTCGGTTTTGCCACATAATCGGTCGGTCACCCCGAATAATCGGTCGGTTCTGCCACATAATCGGTCGGTCACCCCACTTAATCAATCGGTCTAGCTGGATAATGGTCTACTATGAGTGCTACACCTGATCCGAGCTTTTTAATATTTGACGGGAGCTATAAAAAATACGATTTATGTTGCCGTCTGCGCCACTTAGAAACTCAATTAGATTTTCTTGATCCTCTAAAGTTCCGATAAACAAATTACCTTCTACACATTTTAATGGGTTGGGACCACTTGCTGTTAGAATGGCTAGACGTCCATCCACTATATCCACTCTTACCTTCATCCCCTCTCCAGAAATAAAGGTTCCTTTAAATTTGGAAAGCTTCTCTACTGGCACATCGTGTGTTTGAAAATGCATGTGTTTGGCAGCTGGCTCTCGACCCTCTATGCCATTAAGAGCACCAAGGAACAGCTTGTCGGATGGAACATCTGCGAGACTGCTTAATAGCACTCCAGAGATTCCTTTCTCAGGTAAAATTCCCATAAACGAAGACACTCCCTTCAAGCCGCCACCATGGTTAATAAAGGTAGTCCCAAAATAATCGGGAATGATTCTTAGACCGTACCCGTAAAAGCGTCCCTTTTCGAACTCTACATGTGGAGAGACCATCTGCTGTACACTTTCTGCTTGTAGAATTCTATTCTCTCCAGCCATTCCTTCATTTAAAAACATAGCCAAATACTTCAGAATGTCATTTATGGTGGATTTTAAATAACCTGCTGCTCTCATGGAAGGTGCATCCCACCAAAGTGGAGCCTCATATACGTCCACCCCCTCTGCAGAGTAGCGTGACATATAAAGTGTGGTCGTATTATTTTCTTTCTTCTTTAATTCCTCCAAATCAAAAAAGCTATTATTCATTTGGATTGGCTTTAAAATATGATCCATTACATAATCTTCATAGGATTGACCACTCACTCGGTCAATAATTATTCCTAGAATTCCGTAGCAGTCATTGGAATAGCTGAACTCCTCACCTGGTTCACCAAGCAAGTCGAAGTCTTGTTTTGCAATGTAATGAAGTAACTCCTCATATGTGTCAATCGCCGGCTCAGGATTGTTCATTAGGTCTAGACCATAATCCTTTGCGGATGGATCCTGATCGATACTACGCTTCCTTGCATAGACATGAGTTGCAATTGGCGGAAGACCTGATGTATGAGTCATCAAATGATGTATTGTAATCCTCTTGGATTTTTCTTCGTCCTGCGTTCGAAAATCTGGTAAATACTTAATCACCTCGTCATGGACAGACAGTTTTCCAGTCTCCTGAAGCTGCATAATGGCTACACACGTAAAGGACTTCGTCATGGAGGCTATGCCGAAAATCGTGTCTGCATCGATAGGAAGCTGTTTTCCCACATTTCGATACCCGAAAGCTTTTTCATAGATTCGTTCATTGTTTTGATTAAAAGCAATACCTACCCCAGGGATTTTGTGTTCTTTTATAAGATCCTTTGCATATTGCTCGAATTGCCCCATCATCTCTATGTTATTTACCATTTCTTATCCCCCTTTATTATCATGAAAATATTTTAGCATAATTGAACTGCCAAAAGTCGTAATTATTTGAAAATAAAAATAATTACATTTTTCTGTAGTAACGTTCAATAAAGGAGTTAAACAAGGAAGCAAGCACTTGTTGAAAAAGCATGCCAAGAACAACAGGAATAGCAACTGCTGGCGGGAAGTATGCAGTTGCTAGAACAACTCCCGCGCTTATATTGCGCATCCCTCCAGTAAAGACCATCGCAATTACTGTTTCCTTCCCCTGCTTCAACAATCTCCCCGCTGAAAAAGAAAGAACATAGCCTAAAAAAGCGATGATGATTACAACAATTCCAAGCCCTATTAAAGTAAAGCCTTCCTCTAATAAAAACGGAGCAACTACTGCCCCATTTAACATTACTACTATTCCCATGCCTACCTTAGAAAACGGAGAAAGCCTAGCACTTAAAATATCGACTACCTTGCCCTTCGTCATCTGATTCAAAATCATTCCTACAATGGAAGGAATAACAATCGTCCAAAGAAGTCCGATCATCATACCTAGTGCATCAATCTCTACTGTTTCACCTACTAGAAGATGAAGTGTTAAAGGAACAATTATGGGAGAAAGAAGCGCTCCTAATAAAATAATTGTAAGTGCCAGCACATTATTTCCTTTTGCCACTGCAACCCATACAAAGCTAGTAATCCCTGTAGGTATAGCCATAGCAAGTACTAGTCCTGTAATCGTTAGCATTTCTCCTGGAAACACGAGGTGTCCGATTCCAAGCGACAGCAAGGGCATAATAATATGCAAAATGGTGAACGTCACGAAGATTGGAAGTGGATGTAAAACAGCATCCTTGAAAGAAGCGAAATTTGAATTTAGGCTACCAGCAAAGGTCATAAACGCAAAAATCCATGGTATTAGCCATGCAAAATCAACAATGTAATCAGATACTAATACCCCGATTACTACACTGACCGGAATAAAATAAGCCATCGTTTTTTCCAAAAATTTGTTTATGCTGAGCATCATGGTCTATCAGTCTCCAATCCTAACTGTCACTAAAGAATAACCTTATGTATTTCCTCATATATTGATATATCGGATAATATGGGAGGGCTTATATGGGATATTATGTAAAGGTCGAAAAAGGTGTGAATATATACATAGAGGATATAAACCCATCAGCCGACAAGACGATTTTATTTATTCATGGCTGGCCAGCTAACCACCAAATGTTTGAGTATCAATTCAATCAGCTGCCCGCGCTTGGCTACCGCTGTATAGGTCTTGATTTGCGTGGCTTTGGAAAATCCTCTAACCCTTGGGAAAGCTACTCCTACAACAGAATGGCTGACGATATCCGAGTTATTATAGACACGCTACAGCTGGAGAACATTACGCTTTTAGGTCATTCGATGGGTGGGGCAGTTGCCATCCGATATATGTCTCGTTACAACGGTCATCAGGTAGATAAGCTGGCCCTAGCTGGTGCAGCTGCTCCAATGTTTACGATGCAGGACGATTTTCATTATGGCACCCCTATAACTGTAGTAAACGAATTAATAAGCGATACGTATAATGACCGACCAAAAATGGTGCAGGATTTCGGCAATCTATTCTATCACCGTCACCTGAGCGAAAGTTTTCAGCACTGGTTCCAAAATCTTTGTCTTGCTGCGTCTGGCCATGCAACGGCGCAATGCTTAGAAACGCTGCGTGATGAAGACCTCCGAAGTGACCTTACCCGCATTCATACTCCTACACTTATCCTCCACGGCAAATGGGATTTAATCTGTCCCTATGAACTAGGAGAGCTTATGTACGTGCAAATTCAAAATTCTATGTTAGTTCCTTTTGAATATAGTGGGCACGGTTTGTTTTATGAAGAAAAAGAAAAGTTTAATGAAGAGCTTGCTAGATTTATAGGCTAGAACAAAAAAGGAGGAAAAAAGATGCAATGTCCAAATTGCAATCATGATCAAGTATCAGGAAATTATTGCTCAGATTGTGGAAACTATTTACTGAGGCATCAAAGAGAGATTATTAAGGAAGCTGCTATTGCAACAGAGGCACCCATTGCAGTAAAAGACCACTTGGCAACTTTGAAAAATCACGCAAAGCAGTATTCCAATTATTTTATGCGCCAGCTTAAAAGTCCGTCGTCAACGTATAGCAAGGGAGAAAGCGAGTTCCCGAATGCTACTGTAAGTATTGTTCTATTTACAGCTCTTTTCTCCTTCTCGATTTATCTTTTTGCAGTTAACCAGTACTGGAGCAATCCACCCAGCTTTTTATCAACATTTATGGAAGTTTTCTTCGTCACGTTTGTTTTAACATTAATCGCAATCCTATCCATCTTTTTTATAAATACTATTTTTGGACCACAGCACTCTTTTAAAAGCATTATTAGCTTCTATGCAGGACAGCTACCGATTGTAATCATTGGTACTGCTCTTTCTGTCATCCTTATGTCTTTAAAGTCTTTCGCCTTCGGGAATGGAATGCTAACGGTGTGTTTATTATTAGCTGTTTTCTTCATCCCGCTTTATGTCATCAGTGCTATACTTACGAGCAAACAAGAAAACTTCGAGCCACTATATGGCTTTCTCTTATATATCGTTCTTTACTTTGCACTCTTACTCATGATTACAATGATGATCGGCAACCTAACGATTAACAGTTATGTACAAAATCTAACTTATTTGTTTAAGTGAGTATAAGGCCGTGGACCGTCATGTTGATGACGGTTCTTTATTTTTGCTTTTCTAGGTTTGCTAGTTTCCGCAAGGTTCTTGTTAATCTCTGCAAGGTTTTGATTCGTTTCCGCAAGGTTTTCACTCATCTCTGCAAGGTTCAACGCCGTCTCCGCAAGGTTTACTCACGTTTCTGCAAGGTTCTGCTTTTTCTTTTGCAAGGTTCTCCCCCTTCTCTGCAAAATTCTATGAAACAAGAAAAGTGCAAGCGCCTGTCACTGCCCCGACAGGCAAATGGGGAAAAGCGAGGAGGCAGTTCCTCAGCCACCGCAAACGCTTTTGTTTGCGACGAGCTTACGCAGGAGCAGCTTTTATCCATTTGACCCCGAGGGGCAAGGCGATGGAGCTAGACATCAATTTATCCACAGGTTCAGTATTTTATAATTTCCTAAACAACAAAAAAAGAAACCCCGAAGGATTTCTCTTTTTGATTTAGCCAATTGGTGGGTGTATTGGGATAGTGTTTGTGCTTGAGCCAATCGGTGGGTGGATCGGGATAGAATTTACTTCGCCGCTCGCACTAGATCCGATTGGTGGATGGATAGGAATAAAAGCGATTGCAACACCTGCTAATGTAGCTAAAATTAGAGCTTTTGTAGATTTTTTCATCATGGACACTCTCCTCTATTGATTAGTTAGTAGAACGACTTTCTCGAATTTACCTTCTTGGCGGTAATAGTCCGTTAAAATGACCAGGAATTGATGGTGAATCTCTTTAAGGTTTTCTCCTCTAGCTGTGTAGGGAACTAATTTTTCCTCTAAAAAGGTCATCGCCTTTTCCCTCTCACCCTCCAACAAAAATAAATAAAAGCTAGAAAACAATCGATAATGTATGATTTGCTGCTTTTTAGCCTCGGACTTCAACAAAGTAAAGCTTTCCTTACATGCTTCCCATTGCTCCAAGCGGAACTGGGTTTGCGCCAAATTATATAGGCACAAGAGATAATTATCGGAATTCACAGGGATAATGGCTTTACTTTTTTGAAAGTACTCTAAAGCTTGCAAATAATCTCCCATCCGCAGATGTAAGTCACCTATATTGTGATAGATTTTTGGAAGGAGATGCTGCTGGTTAAGCAATTCTATGCTTCTTAACAAGTGGGTATACGTATTTAATGCTTCATTGAAAATCTTTGCCCGTGAGTAGTTTAACGCAAGCGACATAAGTGTATGAAGGATTCGTTTGAAGTTGTATTGGTTACTATAAAATTGCAATGCCTGCTTACCGTAAATGATTGCTAAACTAGACTCTTCTAAATGTCCCTTTACAACTGCTAGATGATAGTGAAGCTCTCCGGTAAAGGATCCTAACTCAGCTTGATCGTGAATAATTCGAGTAAGTTGCTTATCCGCCTCTTCAAATCTCCCCCTTAACATTAAAATTAAAGCACCCATGTATAAAAGTAAATACTTCTCATATTGGGAAAAATTTTGTTTCTGAGCATGTAGCCATTTTAGCTGATATTCTGCAGCATCTCTATTATTTATTAATAGATAATAGCGTAGTTTATAAAGTTCATATAAATAAATATGATCCGTAAACACAATAAGCTCATGATAGCCCTCTAACGTTTTGAAAACTTCTGTCGCCTTTTCCTCTTCTAAATAATGAATATGACATAAGAAATCCTTTATTAATTCGAAAATTTGTTTTTCATTTGCCTGTACATCCTGCAAGTCAATTTTTAAACGCTCCAGCAACAAACGGATTGTCTCAACATTTGCTTCTTTACTGTTATTTTCAATTTTGCTGAGATGAGGCACAGAACATATTCCATTAGCAAGACTTGTTTGCGTTAACCCTCTTTTTGTTCTATAAAATTTTATTAGCGAGCCAATCCTCATAATATCCCTCCTAATTATTGTAAAATATTTTTTCCCAATAAACAAAATTTTCAAAATGTGTTAGTTTTAATATTGTACTACAAAACTAAACCGAAAAGGAGTTTTAACAGATGAGCAAATTTAAAATCGCACTAGCAAGCCTATTGATTGTAGGTTCACTTGCAGCACCGGTCCAAGCAAGCTCACCGGAAGAAACACCATCCTCAGTAGAGGACAGAAATTCTAATGTCGGGGTAGAAAAGTTTCGGGTGTATGTAGAAGCCAATAACAAGGCGAACAAAGCGTCCTTGGCAAATCAGTACGAAGTAAGATGGGAGCTTTCGGAAAATGGGTTCTCTACAGATATGAATGAAAAGCAGTTCCAAGCTCTTCAAAAAAATAAGAATATTACCGTAACAAAGGTTCCAACTGTTACGCTTGATCTGCCAGCAGAAGATTCTACTATACAACCAGCAGATTACGAGACTGCAGCAAACGCATCTCAGCAAACTCCTTGGGGCATTAAAGCAATTTACAATAATAGTAGTTTAACCTCCACTTCAGGTGGAAATGGCATTAATATCGCGGTATTGGATACGGGAGTAAATAGAAATCATACGGATTTAGTAAATAGAGTAGAACAATGTAAAAACTTCACAGGCTCTACTACGGTTATCAACAATAGTTGTTCTGATGGAAATGGACATGGTACTCACGTTGCTGGGACAGCCCTTGCAGATGGTGGCAGTGACAAGTCTGGAGTTTATGGTGTAGCGCCTGCAGCAGATCTTTGGGCATATAAGGTGTTAAGTGATAGTGGCTCAGGTAGCTCAGATGATATTGCAGCAGCTATTAGACACGCTGCAGATCAAGCTGTTTCTACAGGAACAAAAACAGTTATTAATATGTCATTAGGATCTTCTGCAAATAATAGTTTAATATCAAGTGCAGTTAACTATGCGTATAGTAAAGGTGTATTAATAGTTGCAGCGGCTGGAAACTCCGGTTACGCGCAAGGAACAATCGGATATCCAGGAGCATTAGTAAACGCTGTTGCTGTAGCGGCACTTGAAAATGTACAAGAAAATGGGACTTATCGTGTAGCAAACTTCTCTTCTCGTGGCTATGCTTCTACAGACGGTGATTATGTAATTCAACAAGGGGATGTAGAAATCTCTGCACCTGGAGCTTCTATCTACTCTACTTGGTACAATGGTGGATACAACACAATCAGTGGAACATCTATGGCATCTCCACACGTTGCTGGACTAGCTGCTAAAATTTGGGCACAAAACCCATCTTGGTCTCATACTCAACTTCGCACAAACTTACAAAATAGAGCTAAAGCAGTAGATATTAAAGGCGGTTACGGAGCAGCAACTGGAGACGACTACGCTTCAGGATTCGGTTTCGCTCGCGTACAATAACATCCACTCTACAAATTTGGCTAAACGTAATCATAAGTAAAATTATTATTATTATTATTATTATTTAAAATATAACTACCATAAATAATCTATAAAACAACAAAACTGCACCCCCAACTCTGGGGGTGCAGTTTTGTCTATTAAACACAGTTATTAAATCGAGAGCATTACGAGAGCATCATTACAGGTGCCTGGCACCTGCAATGCTCTCGTAATAATATTGGTATAGTTTTTCACATTGTTTCAATCGGCGTGAATTGTTATACTGAGATATTTTACAAGTGCCAGGCACCTGTAATAACCCCAGACACCTGTAATAACCAGGCACCTGTCATAATGTTAGTAGTTTTTGATTTGGTCTGTTGATTTGGTTTGGATTTTTAGGCCGTATTCGTTTGTTATTCCTTCTATCGAGACGATAGTAAGTGGACCTGTCAGCTTGTGGTCTTTTCCTTGGTCTATGAGTTGACCATCGCTTTTTCTTGTGCTGAGCAGACCGAAGTCTATCGAGAAGGCACCTTTAGTTTGGGAGAAGATGGTTTTGTTTTGGTTGTTGGTGTATTTAACCTTCGTGCCGTCTCCATCTACTACGATAATAGAAGCCTGTTTAGTAATGATCGCTTGGTCTTGTGCGATTACTGCGCCATTGGCATATTGGACTGGCGAAATGGTGAAGGTAATTTTTTCGTTGGATAGGTCATCGTCCTTGCTCGTTCCTTCTGTTATACTCCCCACTGCAAATGGACCTTCGACTACCCTCAATGTTGTTTCTCCCCATCCTACGTAAGCCGGTATAGCTTTACCTGCAGTTTGTTGAAAGATAGAGAAATCGGTTACGGCATTTGTATCTACTTCAGCTACAAAGGTCCAGTTCCCTTTACTATCGGCCTTTGCCTTACCGATAGATGTGCTATTGTTTTTGAAGAAAAACAATTCATAGTTGGGTTCTGCTGTGCCTTTTAGCTCCACTTTGTTCCCATGGATGCGATAACCGGGCGTGCCTGCCTTGACCGCAAATTTCGTGTCTAGCTTGACCGCTGCTATCGATGCATTCTTTGATATATTAAATAACGAGGTGGAGACTTGGTGGTACTCGCCATTAATAGTATCTCCAATATCCAGTCCGCTTTTAAAGCTATCCAACGAGACATTTATTCCTTCATTTTGAAAGATGTCATTATAGATCTTCCAACTATACTTAACTCCCTCTGTGGTCACAAAATAATTGTTTTTACTATCGATAAATCTCACTGTTTTATTCCCAATCGCACCTTCTTTTGGAGGAGCATAAAGATTAAACACTCCAGAAGTTTGCGTTTCTACAGCCTTATTTTTAACGATCTTATGAATAGCAATAGTTTTATCTAACGCAGCTTGATTGGAATTATTGGCTGTGAAAACAATTTGTATTGCGCCATTCTTATCCGTCTGGGCATTAACCGATTTAGCACCTGCATTATTGTTAGCTACTCCATTTACCGAAATTAGCTTGACACCAGCTGGTATATCAATTCGAACTGCTTGATTACTCGTGTTTTTAAAGACAGTCGAGAGTGACAAAACCTCTGTCGTTTCTTTGTGCTGAACATTTTTATCCCCAATATAAACAGGTGATATATTTCCTGGAACTGCAAAGCTAACCGAACCATTTTTATATTTAATCGTATAGGTCGTTCCAGGTACCTGTACTGATGTTTTTAATGTAACGTTAAGTCCATCATCACTACTCAGGGATGCACTACTAATAGTCATCCCATTATTGGCTGTAAAATCTGAAGCTTTTACGGAAGAAACAGATCTATTTAGCTTAACAAGTACTGTAGTATTATCGATACGGGTTGCAGATACTGCATTCATCGGCAAAGCATTGTTAATATTATTAATTGCTGCTTGTAGGCTCTTTTCCCACTTTAATGTTTCAGCGGTTAAAATCGCCTGTGCCTCATATACTTTAGCAGAAGCCTCTTTGTATCGTCCCCTTGTCAAGTCCTCTTGGGCACCCTTGGCAAGCATATGAACCGTCACATCATTTTTGAGCTCTGCTATTAGCTTTTCAGCGGGGCCTTTTACTGCTCCTCTAATCCGATCTCGTGTTGATTGACCATATACACGGTCTAATAGAATCGTCTGCTTTCGAAATTCTGCTGTCATTTCATGATAAGCCTTTTCCACTTGATCTAAATTATTTGCCTGTACCGCTAAGGCTAGTGCATTTGTCTTCGCATGAATTTTACTGCTTGCTGTAATAGCATCTAGATAGCCCTGTGCACGCTGTAGCTGAGTTTTAGGCTCTATCAATAAAGACTCGTACTTTAATTTCTCCGAAAAGCTAGCCTTTGCAAGCGCAGCCTCGACCTTCCCAATTGCTTGCTTCGCATTATTGAATTGTTCCCACGGCTGAGTGACCCCATCTGCCGACCCCTCCACCGAAATTGCCCACTTCAACACATTTCCAGCATTTTGTGCATCCACAACTAACTGGTTTAAGTTTGATGTGGCTTCAGCCTGAGACCCTGGAGACACCGCAATTATCGCTGAAGTCGCTACTAATGTGGATACAATCAGCTTTCCACTTTTATTCATTATATTACTCTCCCTCCTATCGTTTATCGCTCAAGCCAGTATATGTTCAAGACATATAAACTTATGAGAATAAGAGAGATTTGTAACAACGATGCAACAAGAAAAGCGCAAGCGCCTGTGTCTGCCCCGACAGGCAAATGGGGAAAAGCGAGGAGGCAGTTCCTAAGCCACCGGAGCTTTTATCCATTTGACCCCGAGGGGCAAGGCGGTGGAGCTAGACATCAAGAAAAGCGGAATCGCCTGTCACTGCCCCGACAGGCAAATGGGGAAAAGCGAGGAGGCAGTTCCTAAGCCACCGGAGCTTTTATCCATTTGACCCGAGGGGCAAGGCGGTGGAGCTAGACATCAATTTATCCACAGATTCAAAACTTTATAGTTTCCTAAACAACAAAAAAACTCTGCCCAAGCTTAATAGCTTTAAACAGAGTGATAGATTTACAATTTTTTTAGCAGTTTTGGCAAGTAGTCATGCAAATCTTGAAAAGAATATCCTAAGCTTCTAGCACGTTCATTACTAATCAGCCAAGTTTTTGATAGATTGTAAGGTGAATCTTCTCCCTCAATGGGATTTAAACTAATACTCGCCTCTTTACCCACCTCAGTTTCGATTAAATGAACTAAATCCTTCAGCTTAATCTTACCATTGCTGGTCGCATTCACAGCTCCGGTAAATGTAGAGAGTCCAATCCACGCAAGGAACTGTCCAATCTCTTCCTCCGAGATAAAATCTATATAGGCTTCCGAGTTTACTAGATGAAATTCTTCTCCGCTCATAATTTTCCCAACATAATATTTCAATCGTTCGGTGTAATCATGTTCCCCAATGACGATTGGTGGTCGAACAGCAGCTACTGGAAACTCCGCGTGCTGAAAAAAGACAGCCTCCGCTTGGCGTTTTCCTTCCGCATAGGTAAAGTTCTCTTTCGTTCCCATGACTATGGAATGCTTTTCTGGAATAAAACCTTCCTCTTTAGATAGCTCTTTTCCTTCATAAACAGACTTTGAAGAAGTAAGAACATACTTTTTCGTATGTCCCTTAAACACTTCAACCGCGTCTAACGCATCTCTAGAGGCATAACAGATTTGATCAAAAACAACATCCCATTTTTCTGATTGAAGCTTCTCTTTGTCAGCCAACAAACTGGATCGATCTATAACCATATGATTCACTTTTTTAGAAAAAACATGTGCTGTATTTCCTCTGGTTGCGACAGTTACTTCTATTCCTTCATTTAAAAGTGCCTCCACCAAATGAACACCAAAAAAACGAGTTCCACCTAAAACCAATACCTTCTTCAAACTTCCACCCCTCTACTGGATATTAATACCATTATAACTGATTAAAAATATGTAGTGAAAGCCCCGTATCCAAAATAAACGGTAAGAACTGATAATATACCAAACACGATACTCTCGACTGTTCCCCCAGTTCTCGTAGTGATAGGAAAACGAACTGTCACAGGCATTGGAAAGAATAATTTAACTCCATTTTTCGTAGCCATGTCTAAAAGAAGATGACTTGCTACCCCAACTGAAACTCCCATCATAATTGACTTGTCCCAGCTAAAATAATTCATCAATGCAACTAATAGAAGAATGAACAATAGACTATGCGTAAAGGATCTATGTCCAAACACTTTGTTAATAACTTTGGATATGAGTGGAAAACATCTCCCTATCATACTTCCACCGTGGCAAATATCCGGTAGAATCGCACCTGCCACTCCTCCTACGACCAGCAATACCGGGTCATAATCGGTCATTTGTGAAATAGCAAGACTTGCTGCAAGACCGCCTATAATATGTGTGTTTCCTGTCATGCTATTAATTCTCCTTTTCTTATGTATCGAGAAAGCATGAAACATTTTACACTATTTGGTTTTATATCTAAATAGGTGAAATATCGTAACCTATCCGTTTAGTTAGGCAAAAAGACACTATTCTCACTAAAAAAGAGACTTCTTGTTCACGGTGTGAGGCATTCTGTCAGCTCCACGTATTCATAGAAAAAGACAACCATCCCTTTTAGAAACGGTTGTCTTTTACCACTAAATTTTAACCTGAATAGCTAGGTTTTTAATTTGTACATAGTTTTGAACGGCTAAATGACTTTTTTCTCGTCCAATCCCACTCTTCTTATATCCACCAAAAGGCATTTGCACGCCTCCAGCTGCTCCGTAAGTGTTGATAAAAACTTGACCCGCTTCGATACGAGCAGCTACATAATGAGCAACGTCAATATCCTTTGACCACACTCCAGCAACAAGACCATATTCGGTTTCGTTTGCTAGCTCAATTGCTTCTTCAACTGAATGAAAGCGGACAACGCTCAATACTGGACCAAATATTTCCTCCTGAACATAGCTCTCTTCGTGACTATTTGCTTCGATGATTGTAGGGGAAATATAAAATCCATTCTCATAGTCTCTTACCTCTACACCTTTCCCTCCAACTAGCACATTACCGTGCTTACTTGCTTCATCTAAAATATCTAAAATTCGTTCGTATTGCTTTTGGTTAATAATTGGCCCGACATCTGCATTAATGGATGCTGGTCCTATGGATAACTCTCCAAACCTGACAACAAGCTGCTCTAGTAGCTCATCAGCGATTGTATCCTGCACTAGCAGGCGTGAACCTGCAGAGCACGTTTGACCCGCATTTTGCGTAATGGAGTTGACAATGGCAGGGATTGCACGGTCCAGATCGGCATCCTGAAACACAATATTGGGTGATTTACCACCTAACTCTAGCGTTACAGGTACAATGTTCGCTGCTGCAGATTGCATGACCGATATTCCGGTCTGTATAGATCCGGTAAAAGTAATTTGGTTGATTCCTTTATGTGAGCTTAATGCTGCTCCAACCTCGGCCCCATATCCAGTTAAATGCTGAAAAACTCCCTTTGGAAGCTTTTCATGAAACCATTGTGCTAGAAAATTTGTGGACAAAGGAGTATCCTCTGAACTTTTTACAATTACTACATTTCCGGTTGCAAGTGCCGCTCCTACACTTCGAGCAGTAATTTGAATCGGGTAATTCCAAGGGACAATATGTACTGTCACGCCGATAGGCTCCACTACTGTTACATTTAACAAATTCTCTTCAATTGGGATCGTATCACCGAACACTTTATCAGCAATACCTCCGTAAAACTCGAAGTATCGGGCTGCTGCCTCTACATCGGCTCGGGCTTGATTCATCGGTTTTCCAACGTCGAGAGACTCAAGCGCTGCAAGTTCCTCAGCATGTAATCTTACGTAGCTAGCTAGCTCCACTAATAATTGTCCTCTTTGAAAAGGCTTGAAGGCCTTCCATTCTTTGCTCTTCAATGCAAGTCTTGCTGCTGCCACAGCATCGTGCACATGCGTTTCATTACCACGAACGATTTGAGCGATTACATCACTTGTAGCGGGATCTCGTACATCAATCCACTGGTTGCCACTGACCCACTCTCCATTAATTAGCATACTAATTTTTTCCATGAGAAGCTTTCACCTCCTTTAAATATTTCTACCGCCGTCCACATGGATCACTGAACCTGTAATGATTTGAGCTGCATCGGACAATAAATGCACAACTGTTGCAGAAATGTCAGACGGTTTAATCAATCTACCTAATGGAACACTTTCTGCAAATATATCTTTATTCAGCACTACTTCCCCCTCTTGAGAAGAAAACTGTCCTAGCATTTGAGTATCAGCAGGACCAGGATGTATTACATTTACTCGTACGTTATAAGAAGCAGCTTCTAACGCAAGCGCCTTAGAGAATGCCTCGACAGCCCCTTTTGATGCTACATAGCTTTGAAGACCTGGTCGTGGTCGCGTGACAGAAACTGACCCAATGTTGATAATTGATCCGTTTTTAGCCTCCCTCATGTAGCGAATTCCTTCCTTACATGTTAAGAAAGTCGCTGTTGCATTGATATTGATAAGCCTATGCCATTCGGTTAGTTCTACATCTACAATTGATTTAGCAGCCTGTGCAATACCAGCGATGTTCACCAAGCCATCAATTCTATGAAACTCATCATTAATCTCTTTAAAAGTGGACTGTATACTATCTTCATTTAACAGGTCAACCTGTTTCACTCGTAAATTTGTATGTTCCACCCCACCTACAGCATCGGTGTTAATATCTAAAGCAACCACAATTGCTCCTTTCTCTAATAAATCTTGAACTACTTGAAGGCCCATTCCTCCACCAGCGCCTGTAACTACGATTACTTTGTTTTCAACTACACCCATTTCTCATCTCTCCTATGTATACGATTTAATGTGTTTCATAATTTCCTCAGTAAACTCCGTAGTATTAGCATTCCCCCCTAAGTCAGGGGTTCTAACTTTACCTTCCACTAATGTTTCCTCAATTCCGTCCACGATTACGTTAGCTAGATCTGAGTAGCCTAAATGCTCAAGCATTAAAGAAGTGCTCCATATTTGAGCAATCGGGTTGGCTATCCCCTTGCCTGCGATGTCGGGAGCAGATCCATGAATGGCCTCGAACATAGAAGGATACTGTTTTTCTGGATTGATATTCCCTGATGGAGTGATACCTAGACCACCTGAAATAGCTGCCCCTAGATCCGTTAATATATCTCCAAATAAATTACTACCTACAACTACATCAAAAATTTCCGGCTTAGATACGAAGAAAGCAACAAGTGCATCGATATGATAGAATTTTGGTTCTATCTCCGGATAACCTACCCCAATTTCCTTTGCAATTTCATCCCAAAAAGGCATAGAAAAGTTGATGGCATTAGATTTAGTTGCAACTGATAAATGCTTTGAACCTCTTTTTTGTGCAAGCTCATACGCGTATTTGATCACTCGCTCACTACCCATGCGCGTAAAAACACTATTTTGAACTACAACTTCATAAGGAGTGCCCGCATGCAAGCGACCACCACTGTTTGAATACTCACCCTCTGTATTTTCTCGAACAACAACAAAATCTATGTCCTCCACACCCTTGCCGACTAAGGGGCTTTGAATTCCTTTTAATAGCTTGATTGGTCTTAGATTAATATATTGTTGAAACTCTCGCCTAATCGGTAAGATTAACTCCCATACTGAGATATGGTCAGGCACTTTAGGATCTCCTACTGCCCCAAACAAAATTGCCTCATAGTCTTTTAATATAGACAGGCCATCTGCCGGCATCATTTTACCGTGCTTTAAATAGTAGTCACAATTCCATTCATAAGGATTAACCTCAAAAGTAACACCTCCGTGTATATCTTCCACAAGCTGAAGCACTTTTTGTGCCTCAGCCATCACCTCAGGCCCTATACCGTCTCCTGGAATACAAGCAATTTTATGTATCATGATTACATCCCCACCTCTATTTCTATTAAATTAATAAGATTATATTATCATTTAAATAATAGTCTGGTAAAGTTTTTAACAAATAATTTAAAATTATCAAATAATTTTAAATGTGATTTCATTACTTTTATATTGCTTTATCAATATCTTTTTTCATTAAATACTTTAGCTCTTAGCGACTTCATTAAGATAAGTGGGATAGATAGGATATTACAACAAGCACGTGTCACTTCATAGAAAAGTATTAAGTGAAAATAAAAATATGTTCCTCTATAGAAACTGAGGGGATAAAATTAATAATTAAAATAATCAAAAAATTATAAAAACTAGTTGTTTATATATTAAAATATAATATAATCAATATTATATTATGACACCAACAGGTGAATAAGGAGGAAAGAAATGAAAACGCTTCAATCAATCAGTAACTTCGCAGGTAAGTATTTCGCCTTTATCGTAATCTTGTTTTCCGTACTAGCATTTATGGTGCCAAGTATGTTCACCATGTTTTCTGCATACATAACGATTTTACTCGGTATTGTCATGTTTGGAATGGGGCTTACGCTTAAAGCCTCTGATTTTAAACTCGTTTTTACAAATCCTATTCCTGTATTAATAGGGGTGGTTGCTCAATTTTCCATTATGCCAACAATTGCTTTCGTAATAGCATATCTATTAAATCTTCCCCCACAACTTGCAGCAGGATTGGTATTACTCGGAAGTGTTCCTGGAGGCACCTCATCTAACGTTATGGTCTTCTTAGCAAAAGGAAATGTACCCTTATCTATTACCATGACAAGTGTTTCTACATTACTTGCACCCGTGATGACTCCCTTGCTACTGCTCATATTTGCCGGGCAATGGCTTCCAGTTGATCCGATGTCCATGTTTATGTCTATTATCCAAGTTATTATCATACCGATTATTTTAGGGTTAGTTGTAAGCAAGTTTCTACCGACTGTTACAGAAAAAAGTATTCCGATTCTACCACTTGTTTCAATCGTAGCAATCACTATTATTATTTCCGCTATCGTTGCAGGTAATAAGGAGAATATCGCAACAGCTGGATTTTTAGTCTTTGTTGCTGTGTTACTGCATAATGCGTTTGGTCTACTTCTCGGTTACTTTGCAGCAAAACTATTTAAATTATCTAAGCAGGACCAACGTGCAATATCTATCGAAGTAGGTATGCAAAATGCTGGACTTGGAGTGTCATTGGCTAATAGTTACTTCTCTCCATTAGCTGCCTTGCCAAGTGCATTTTCTTCTGCTTGGCAGGTTATTACCGGTACATTCCTTGCAACCTATTGGGCAAAGCGCGAGATTAAAAATACGTCTGCTTCGGACAAACCCTTGGAAGTAAAACGTGTAGAAGAATTCTAGTTTAGAGTAGTTGATAGTAGAGCTTGCCGACAGCTATAAACTGTTTCATAATTCAAGGAAATGTTAGATACAAAGAATTAATTAAGAGTCTAGCTATAAAATAGTTAGTTGATTAAGTAGGCATTGCGATTAACGTATCATTTTTCTTCACTTAACCCTTATCAAAATATGATAAAAACAGACCAAGAAGAATCATTCTTTTTGGTCTGTTTTTTAGTTTCGATTAATATTTAGTCTTCATATTACATAGCACTTGGGCTTAAATCTGCTGGCAGTGGATTTTGGTATCCATCTCCCACTTGCTTCAATAATTCTGCTTTTGCATCCTCAATTAGCTGTGGATTATCAAACAAATCTACTGCACTTGCAGCTATTACCTTACTTGCATAGATCAATCCTTTATGTGCTAATGATGTTTTCCCTTGAGATACGAGCTGCCATGTGTGTAACGGTGTTCCCGCTACAAAACAAGTCGTGAAAAACTGAGCAGTTGGTACGACCCAGCTGACATCGCCTACATCGGTCGAGCCCTGCATAACCTCACGATTTTTCACATAAGGAATAATTTCCGTAAAGAATGGAGAATCTGCCGAATAAAACTCTTCCGAAACTGTATATGCAGAAAGCTTCTCTGCATCAATTACCGCAGCCTCCACTTCTTCAGGAGTAAGAGTTTTAGCCATCGCCTTAGCGTATTCCATTTCTTCCTCGTTATAGGAAGGCAATCCAAATTGCTGAAGCTTTTCATCCACCAACACGTTCAGTGTATGATTTGGGATATAGTTTGAGCAGGCTTTATTAAATTTCACCGTGAGCTTTGTACCCGTCATTAACGCGGCACCTTCCGCAATATTAACTACTCGCTGATAGATTGCATCTACGTCTTTTAAATGGGGAGCTCGGATTAAATACAACACTTCTGCATCTGACTGAACGACATTAGGGGACGCCCCTCCAGAATTGGTAATAGCATAATGAACCTTTGCCTCAGAAATAATATGCTCTCTTAAATAGTTAACTCCTACATTCATCAGCTCAACAGCATCTAACGCACTTCTCCCTAAATGTGGAGAGTTAGCTGCATGAGCCGCCTTTCCTTCAAACGAGAAATATACCTGATAATTTGCAAGCGAAGAAAAAGAAAAGATTCCCGTATAAGAATTTGGATGCCAGGTAAGGGCAGCATCAATGCCGTCAAATACGCCGTCTCTGACCATATAGGTTTTACCTGACCCGCCTTCTTCTCCAGGGCACCCAAAATATTTGATGGTTCCATTAATTTTGCCTTGTTCGATCAAATCTTTCACCGCAAGAGCAGCAGCTATCCCTGCCGTACCTAATAGATTATGTCCACAGCCATGTCCATTACCATTTTCAATAATCGGCTCTCTGACTGGACTTCCAGCTCTTTGACTTAAACCGGACAATGCATCGAATTCACCTAAAATACCGATAATCGGCCCACCTTGGCCAAAGGTAGCAGTAAAGGCCGTCTCAATATCGCCTACGCCTCGCTCCACTATGAAGCCCTTTTCCTCTAAAAAATCACTCAATATCTTAAAAGATTCGAACTCCTGAAATCTTGTTTCTGGTATATCCCATATACGATCACTAAGTTGGATAATTTCCTCTTCGTATGATTCTAGTAAACTAGTTATTTGATCTTCTATTTTAATCATTAGCACTCACCTTTCATGTTGATAAATTTGTTCGATCGTAGCTAACCAAGTTTGCAATGCAATAGGTAGCACCGCTTCATCGATATCAAATCTTTCATGATGATGACCAGATGCTAGTGTTGTTCCGAAAATGGAATAGGTAGATAAACCACCATTCTGTTGAACTCGTTCCATCATGAATGTTGCATCTTCTGAACCAGCTGCAAAATCAGCGATCGGTATAACTTCATTTACACCAGTCACTTCCTTTGCTGCCTTAATCACAAGTTCCGCCAATTCATTGGAGGAAGAGCACGTTCTTGCCTCACCTACAATTTCATAGGACAGTTCTGCCCCGTGCATTTTAGCTGCTCCTTCCAATACGGAAATAGCCTGCTCATGCACATAGGTATGCACCTCACTGTTTTCTCCACGTGTCTCAAGCTTTAACGATGCATGAGAGGGAATAATATTCCGTCCATCCCCGGCTATGCACGTACCCACGTTAATACGAGAAGCTCCACCACTATGCCTCGAAATGGAGTGAAGACCAAGAATGGCAGAGGCTGCTGCTAATAATGCATTCGTTCCCTTTTCAGGCTCAGCACCAGCGTGAGCGGCCTTTCCAGTGAAGGTTGCATCTATTTTAGAAGTAGCTAAAAACCCATTCGAACCTCCTATTACCGTGCTTAAAGGTGATCCTGTACCGACATGCATGCTGAGAAAGTAATCGACGTCATCTACTACACCAGCATCGACCATGGACTTTGCTCCTCGCACGCCTTCCTCTGCGGGCTGGAATATAATCTTGATGACTCCCTCAATATTCTTTTTATTTTGCGAGAGAATAGTAGCTAGTCCTAAACCAATCGAGCTATGAGCATCGTGACCACAAGCATGCATCCTGCCTTCATATTTAGATACAAACTCTTCCGCTATCGGTAGATGATTAAACTCTTTTGATTCTAAAATATCTAAAGCATCCATATCGAAACGAAAACCAATAGTCGGTCCTGGCTTGGAGCCTTCTATAGTTCCTACAACCCCAGTATATCCACCGACCATTTTTTCTAAGTATTCGATATGTCCCCCGGTTTCCACGGCACTTTCATAAACTTTCGTTAGGATCTCCTCTGACGGCACTCCCATACGATTCTCTGATACTACTTCTTTACCAACCTGCACTTGAAAACCAAGATTTTTTAGCTCATTTGCGATAATAGAAGCTGTTCGAAATTCTGTCCACCCTACCTCAGGGTATTGATGAAAATCTCTTCTCCATGCATTCATTTGGTTCGTTGAATTAGAAGGGATTGTAAATAAGCTCAATTACGTTCACTCCTTATTCATTTAGTTTAAATACAGCGATACTCCTGGCCCGATTGGAATTCCGAAAAATGCAAAAACTAACATTAGAGCAATCCACACGATTAGGAAGACAATAGTATACGGAATCATCAGTGACATAAGCGTACCAATACCTGCTTTTTTATCGTAAAGGTGCATGAATGATAAGATAATCGCAAAATAAGGATTCAATGGCGTTACCATGTTTGTAGACGACTCTCCTATGCGATATGCTAGCTGGATAAATGCTGGGTGATACCCTAGTAGCATAAAGATTGGGATAAACACTGGACCTACTAATGCCCATAATGCCGATCCACTAATGATAAATAAACTCAAAAACGCTACTAAAAAGACAAATAACACGATAACGAAAATATTCGTCATATTAAACTTAGTTAAAAGATCTGCACAGTTTACGGCTAGCCAAATAGCTATATTCGACCAGTTAAAATAGGCAACAAACTGAGCGATCATAAAGATTAAAACGATATAGCCAGACAAGCTTCCAATCGCCTCTGTCATAATTTTTGGAACGTCAGCAGTAGACTGAATTTTTTTCGTGGTAACTCCGTACACGATACCGATAGTTACAAAGAACAAAAATAAAACAGGAACAATCCCAGAAAGAAACGGTGAACGTAAAATAGTGCCATCCTCATTTAAAAGGGGAGAATTAGGAATTAGCATACCAATAACTACGATCGCAACAAATATAATTGCAGCTATTAACGTATTACGTAATCCTTTCTTTTCTAACAGACTAATGTCTTTTGAAAACGCTTGTTGCTCTCCTATATATGTACCAAGACGTGGCTCCACGTACTTTTCTGTAATAATTGTACCTACAGCTGCAAGTAAAAACGTAGAGGCACTCATAAAGAACCAGTTGTCTAGCGGTGTTACAATTACATCTGGATTGATGCCCTTAGCAATTTCCGTAGAAATACCCGAAAGCAAAGCATCCGTTCCTGCAATAAGAATATTTGCTGTAAAACCAATACCTGTACTAGCTACCCCAACAGCTAAACCTGCAAGAGGATGTCTACCAACCGATAAAAAGACTAGAGCGGCTAAAGGTGGAATTACTACAAAAGCAGCGTCCGAAGCGATATTTCCTAAAATACCAATGAAGAATACAGTAAAAGTAATAATCTTAGTAGGTGTTTTTACAATTGCACGCTTCATAAGCATTTCCAATAAACCTACTTTTTCCGCTAATCCGATCCCTAACATAATTGTCAGTACGAGACCAAGTGGCGCAAAGCTTGTGAAATTGGTAAGAGTATTAGCTAATATAAACTGGAGACCTTCCCCCGAGAGTATACTTTTAACTACGACTGTTTCCTCGGTATTCGGGTGGATAACCTCGGCACCAAGTAAATTTAAAATCGCTGAAACAATCATTAATGCTAAAGTAAGATAGAAAAAGAGAATAAATGGATCCGGTAGTTTATTTCCTATCCGTTCAACTAAAGAAAGAAACTTGGAAAACTTGCCGTTATCTTTCACCTCAACACTGTTGGTTGTAATAATAATCACCCCTTTTTTTATTAAAAGACACTTTTTGTACATGTCTTTAAAGAATAGGGTAAACTATAATTAGACAAAATTCAACAAATTTTTAGAAAAAGGAGAACATTATAATTATGCCTCGCATTTTAATATTGACTACCGAGAATTCACTAGAATGGGTTAAGCAGGTAGAAACATTACCAGTAGAACCATGTGAGTATAGTTTTGTGGTGTACCAATCATTAGAGCATTTAAAGGATATTTTTTTAGAGCAGATTCGATTAGTCGACGGAGTTCTATTTAGCGGACAAATCCCACACTTTTTTGTCCAGCAACACTTCCCCGATATTGACATTCCGATGTTACATTTTGATGTTACCCAAACGGACTTCTATCGTTCATTATCTGAATATATGTATACAAACCGAGACTTTCAGATGAAACGTTGCTTGATAGACTTTTTATATGAGGAAAATAACTATCTTGGAGTGAAGGAATGGACTGAGAAAGAGGACTTCCCTTATATCTTTGATGCAACCATGCAGTCCTATGCAGATCACCAAGTATATGAAAAAATGACAAACTACCATGTGAAGCTTTGGAAGGAAGGCAAGATAGATGTAAGCATGACAAGACTGAGTCGCCTCCCTGACATATTGAAGCCATACGGAGTAAACTTAATTTTGGTTGTACCTTCCCAGAGAAGCATGGTCGAAAAAGTAAATGAGCTACTAAAAGAAATCCAAATACTCCAGCTTATTGAAAACCAAGTAGTAATAGCACATTTAGAGCTATCTATCACTCGAGAGAATTTTAGAGATTTGGAATATAAACAAATGTCCTTATATAAAGCTATTCTCGACTTTAGCCGAAGAAATAATATGAAATTTATCATTCATCAAAATACATTTTTTTATGAAATTATAACGAACTATAGCGACTTCAAGCTAATAACAAATGACATGGCGAGCTGCAAACTAGTCAGCTACCTTTCCACAGAGCTACCATTTATCGTGAAAATTGGGTGGGGTATCGGCAACTCAATCCAAGCGGCACAGTTAAACGCAGAAAAAGCAGCTCACTTATGTACAACTATTGAAACGCAGTCCTATATATTAACGAAAGAGGCAATGCTCATTGGACCTCTTGGGAACGAAGAACATATTCAAGTAGATACTCAATACGATTCAGCAATGGAAAAGTTAAGTGCTAAACTAAACACGACCTCCCTTCAACTGAAGAAAATAATCGCAGTTATGAGTAAGCTTCAAACGAATATCCTTTCAGCGGAGGATCTAAGTGTCCACTTAGGGATTACAGAAAGAGCAGCAAATCGTATTCTGAAAAAACTAGAGGAAAAAGGAGCTGCAAAGGTAACAACACAGCAGCAAAAAAAATTAAGAGGACGACCAAAAAAAGTATATCAACTTTATTTAGAGGACATATAAACGTAGACAGCCAATCATTACACAATTGGCTGCCTACGTTTATTTTATTTCAGCATATGTATTAGAAATTTTTTTATACATGATGATAGGTTCTTTCTCTTTTTGGAAAGATGTAAACCCTAACTCATTAAAGTACAGTGATAATCCGGTTATGTTATTTTTTACTTGATGGCGGCTATTTGAAATTACAATCAATTCAACATTTAATAATGATAATTGCTCTTCCAGCTTTTTATAGATGGCAATGCTTAGCTCCCTTTCATCCCAAGGTTCTTTGAGATTTAATGTGTGAAAAACAGCTACTATACTATTGATCTTATCTATTTCACAAAATTTCTCTAAAGTTATTAGTGAGTATGATAGCCTATCTGACAAGCAGTCTGCTTCTCCACAAAGATCCAGATAAGAGTTTTTTACTGGATTAAACAAATGTAAGGAGGCTTCCCCTATTTGTATTGGATCATCATGAGAATCTTTATAGATGAAACACTGGGCAAGAACTCTAAAAAACGAGGTACCCTCCTCAACTGCAATTTTAAAGTCAACATAAACATTAGTTACATCCATACTATTCCCTCCATATATTCAATCCATTTCACATCAAAATTTTACATTCTTTTTACCAAAAATTTGATTCCATACTTTTTTAATTAATTGTAATAGATAAAATGTATCATTAATATAGGTATAAATAACTATATATTACATATAAAAAAGCGACTGATTATGGAGTAAACAGCCGTTTTATTAAGGAGAAACTATTTTTCTTTTTCTTTACATCTTGTTTGAAGATTGGAAATCAAACAAGTCTACCTTCTCACTTAACATACTGAATGAATTCATTGTTGTGTGTAATCGTTCCTGTTGCTTCATCAATGTATACTTAGAAGCAGCTACGTCCACGCTTATTTTGTCGTAAAACGTAAGCTTACATAAACCCCTTCCCTGATTCTCTATTTGAAACAAGTGATTAAATATCCATATGCATTCTAAGTCTTTATAAGACCTTGTTGGAAAAGCACCAATTTTTTCAGCTATTAAAATGGGTGACTTGTTTGCATAATTCATCATTTTCTTAGTTGCCTCCATTCGACCTTCTAATGTAGAAGCATGGCGAATACATGCTAAATTCAGTAGTTGATTGACGGATAAGGAAGATCTGAAAACTCCATGTGTTGTAGTGATAATGGATTTATATCCCCCACAAAATGCTGATTGAATCATAAGTGTATATCTCGTTATCAATAAAGAATCGTTATACAGCAGTTTTTTCACTCCCCTGTTTCCCCTTAAATAAATAATACTAAATACCCTCTCCTTTGTATAGTCTGAATTAACTGAATAATTGTAATTATTAATATAATATGGATTTTAATTTATTTTGTCGTATTTCATTAAAATTTGCAAAACAAATATAACGTATGTATGTCAATTCTTCATATTTCCACATTCGAATATCGCGAGACTTCTCGTTATGCTATGGAATACCTAGGAAAAAAATAGTCATGCATGATGGAATGGAAATTATATGGAGCGTTTTGAAGATATTTTGGATGCCTATAAGCCAATGATCTCTGCCTGCATAAGAAAATTAAATATTTATAAAAACCACGATACCTTTAAACAGGCTGGATTTATCGCACTATGGAAAGCTTGGTTAAAGTATGATGCTACCAAAGGTGACTTTACTCCCTTTGCTTATCGGACGATCTATGGAGCATTACTCGATGAATTAAAAAAAGAACATCTCAACGAAGAACGTTTTCAAGTTATAGAAGAAGAACAATTGAGCAACCTACTAGAGAATGACAAGCTCCCCACTATTGAACATGACCAATTGTCCAATGCTATAAAACAATTATCGGTCGACGAAAAAGAATTATTACGCTGGCTATTTGTGGAGGAGACCTCTCTCAAACAAGCTGCTACAAGGTATGGAATAACCGTTTCTGGAATTAAAAAGAGAAGAGAACGACTACTATGTAAAATGAGGAGCTTGATGGGTAGAGGATAAATATATTTTTTGATTTTATTTGGAGGTGTTTGGTTAAGATTTGAAGTGGGTATTATTTAAGTAAGACTCAAAAGGGAGTGATAAGAATGTCAAAAGTTAACAAACAAGCATTACTCATCGGAAGTGTCGCAGCCTTCGCCATTACTTATTTATATAAAGCAGAAAATCGTAGTAAAGCTAAGGTCGCTTTAAAAAATACGAAAGCAAAAATGGACTCTTATATGGACTCACGCAAAAACTCACCAACATACGTGACGAAAACAGGGTTTTCTGATCCAGGGGATCCAGATGATAACCGTATGATTGAAGAAGGTGCAATGACAAGCATTCAATATTTTAATGAAAATGCTCAAGATAAAGCTGGTAAAAACAAATATCCTAAATCACATAAAAAACAAACACCTGTTACAAAGGAATCTCTAGAAGAATCCAACAATGATTCTCCAGCGAAGCAAGAAAACACAAAAAGAAATAATCCTGAGTAATTAGAAACCTGTACTTAAAGTACAGGTTTTTTTCCTTGATTTCCTTGAATGGAGTTCCAATTAAATGCAAAAATTATTATTTTCTATTAAACTAAAATGGTAATTGTATGCAAAATATATGAGAGATGGGAGTAATGCTAGAATGAATTATATTACCTTAAATAATGGTTTAAAAATGCCCCAGCTTGGATTTGGAGTTTGGCAAGTACCAAGTGAGGAAGCTACTAAAGCAGTTTCTAAAGCAATTGAAGCTGGATATCGTTCCATTGATACAGCAATGATTTATAAAAACGAAGAAGGCGTCGGGGAGGCATTAAAAAATGCCAATGTAGCTCGCGAAGATTTATTTATCACTACAAAGGTTTGGAATAGCGACCAAGGCTACGAAAATACCTTACGCGCATACGAAGAAAGCCTTGAACGTCTAGGTCTTGACTATGTTGACTTATATTTAATTCACTGGCCAACCCCTCAATTTGATAGTTATGTCGAAACATATAAAGCTATGGAAAAGCTATACAAAGATGGACGAGTAAAGGCGATCGGTGTTTGCAATTTTGAAATAGAACACTTAGAGCGCATTTTAGAGGAATGTGAAATCCCACCGGTATTAAACCAAGTAGAATGTCATCCTTACTTAGATCAAAGTAAACTAAAGGAATTCTGTGCCAAGCATAATATTTTTGTAGAAGCATGGAGTCCTCTAGACCAAGGTGGAGAGGTACTGCAAGATTCCATCATTCAAAAAATTGCAGACTCGCATGGCAAATCACCAGCACAAACCGTTTTACGCTGGCATTTACAGAACAATACCATCGTAATTCCAAAATCAGTTACTCCATCAAGAATCGAAGAAAACTTCCAGGTGTTTGACTTTGAATTAACTAACGATGAAATGGAACAAATCAACAGCCTGAACATTGATCGACGTAAAGGCTCCCACCCAAATGAGATGAATGTTCGATAAGAAGGTAGAGTCCACTTCCTAAAGGAAGTGGCTTTTTTTATAGCAATTCACTGTTAGCTATTATCTCAATGCCGTTCAATGCCTGGGTAGCTAACCTGTCTGCCTCACCATTTTCCTTACGCGGCACTAACTCATAGGTCGGATCAAGCCCAAGTTTTTTCATCTTCGCTTCTATGCGATCGGCCCATCCCGAAAGACTCGGCTCAATAACTGCCCACTCCCCACTCAATTGGTTAATGACAACCTGCGAATCTCCAATAAACGTCACAGGCAAATGGTGAACACCAAGCAGCTCCAATTCCTTCAAACACATATGTAGTGCAGCATACTCCGCCTCATTATTAGATATTAAATGTGCGGAGGGAGCATTACTCCGAAGGCGATACGCCTTACCACTCTGCTCATAATAAATTACACACCCCATACCCGACATCTTTGTTTGAATATCAAAGCCTCCATCAAAGTAAACACGCACATTATGAGGCTCTGTTTCAATACTTTTCAGGTAGCTCTTTAACTCCTTTAAAAGCCACGAGCTATCATACTGATCAATAAAATCTATCTGTTTTACTCTACCTGTTTTCTGAATATCTTCTGCAATAAGCAGCGCTTTAGCAACAGGCATTTCATCTGACCGAAAAAACGTCTCCGCCCCTCTAGGTGTTGTATAAGTCCACTCAATGCGAATCTTCATCCAAATCTCCTCCAAATCACACCAATATTTCCTGCGAATAATTACAACTAGTTTACCCGTTTCATAAAGCTTTATGTTCACGTTTATGAAAGTTTTAGCTATTTATATAGAAGGAACTCATTTATCCGTCAGCTAATGGAGTGTTCGATATGCGAGAATAGGCTTGTAGTCCTTGCCGACCTCCCACTCCAGCCAAATTTACGACAATGATTGGCTACTTTACTACAATCCTGCATTGCTTTACGACAATCAACTCATAAATTACTACAGTCACTCGCCGTATCTCCTACTCCAGCCAAATATACGACAATGATTGGCTACTTTACTACAATCCTGCATCACTTTACGACAATCAACTCATAAATTACTACAATCACTAGCCGAATCTCCCACTCCAGCCAAATTTACGACAATGATCTATTTATTTACGTCAAATCCCGCACAAACATTCTCTTTCCCAAACCAAATTCCCTCTCCCAAACTAAAAAACAGGTTGTCCGAAGATGTAGATCTTCAAACACCCTGTTTTCTATCAGCTTAGTGGTTCAACCTTGGCTTTACATAAC
Organism: Psychrobacillus sp. FSL W7-1493; assembly: GCF_038004905.1. NCBI lineage: Bacteria > Bacillati > Bacillota > Bacilli > Caryophanales > Bacillaceae > Psychrobacillus > Psychrobacillus sp. FSL W7-1493. The sequence continues at coordinate 3,117,074 of NZ_JBBOSB010000001.1, forward strand.
CAAAGCGGTGGAATAGTACATCTCCTGCAATTTCTATGTAAGTTTTGGCTTGGTTTGGAGAGCAATACATAGCTCCCTTCTCTACAAATGGTTCTTTATCGTCCGAATGATTATAGTCCATGACAATTACTATATTTTTGCGATCCTCTTGTAGTTTATTTATCATGTACTGTGTAAAGGACGTTTTACCCAAAATGATATTTACTTTTAGCACTTCATCACCTCGTTTGTAAAAAGAATAATGTTACTTTATATTCTATAAGAACAAAACTGAAAAGATTGTCGAAACTAGGCGAGAATCTATATTTTTTTTCATAAATTTATAAAAAATAAAAGCTATTCCCCGGGAAATATATCGAAGAATAGCCTTTATTGATTATTTTGAAGAATCCCGAAGAATTGTTCCGTCCAATTCCGAGGATTTCACACTGTATTCTAGCTGGTCTTGATTGACTATGCCAGAGGTCGAAGTTATAACAAAAACGGATGCATCAAAATTAAAATGGTCATCTCTTGAAACAAAATCAACGATCTTTAAAGTATCTTCATCCACATAATCTACTCGTACTTCCACTGACCTACCAAACCCATCATTTATAGTGATGGTCCCAGAAGTCTTTGGCTTAAAGCTGTGATTAAATGAAGGATTTATAAATTGGAAATCAAGCGTATCCATTATAGAAATTCCTTTAGAGCCTTCATCATGGTAAGTGATAGATGTAGAGGCAAAAGCTCCCTCCTTTATCGTAGCATTGGCCTGATCCACCGAGCCTGTGCCATCGATACCATCCTGTCCGGGACCATACTGATACGCAACAAATGCATTTTCTATGTTTTGAAGCAAACTAACGGTTCCAACTGTCCAATTTCCTTCCTTGTCCACAGTTACCATACCAACATAAGCACCATTACGATAAACCTTCACTTTATTTCCTGGTTCAGCTGTTCCACTTATCTCGTAATATGAGCCATCAAAAGTCACAGAAGATTTAACCGGATTCTTAATAGTAACAGGGGCATAACGAGTGAGATCTGAAGTAATATTCCACGTTGATATATCTTTTGGATTAAGATTATACCCAACCGTCAGCATGTCTCCCTCAGTTAAAGCTACTATAAATTCCTCTACGGAAACAATCTGACCATGAATAAAAAATAAGTCATTCGTATCCCATTTGTATTTAACCCCGTTAACTACTATGAAATTTGAATCCTTATGAATAGGTGCATTTTCTAGCTTCAAATTATATTCACCTGCATTAGTTTGCAGCTGGTAGAAATAAGTAATTGCAGCTTTTTTGCTTGTTTGATTGCCATCAAGCTTTTGAATGGTTGGTTGAACGCTGGTTGTCTCACTTGAAGAAGCCTTTACCGTAAAAACTACATGACCATTCTGGTCGGCATAATGGCTCCATTCCTGACTTCCAGTATTAACTTGTCCATTAAAGGAAGTAATAATAGCTGTAGTAGCTTCTCCATTGGTTTGAGCCAGGTTTATTTTTACTCGGCCGTTATAAGGAGAACCATCGCTATTTGTAAACTTCGCTATATACACACGAGTATCCGTCGTTTCAAGGTATTGATCTATTAGATCGGTTAATGAAATACCTGATGTGTCCTCAACTGAAGGTGTCGTAAATTGCACGGAATGCCCTTTCCATCTCAGGGTATAGTCCGTAGCTGATTCTAATTCTGAAGTTGATAATTTAATAGACTTTCGATCATCTGAAAGCTTTGCCTGCTGAATTATTTCCCCCGGAATAATAAACTGACCAGGTTCTAAATGATTAATATTGTTTTCCATTGCTTTTGACAATTTCAAGGTTACTGTATGTTGGCCTTCAGGCGTGGCAAAAAGAGGTAACATAGGAATGGCATCCTGCACAGCCTCATAATTGTTTACTAGCTTGGAGTGAAATCTGTGAGTATTCTTGAAATCCTGTAAGTATTGATGAGCCTTCATCAGCTCTAAATCAGCTTCTATGTATTTATCTTCCTTCGAAAGTTGTTCTGCCTTTTTTATATGCATATGTACGGTTACATCGTATCGAATACTTTGTATGAGATGTTCAAAAGTGGGCTTTACTGAGTTTCGAATTCCGTCTCTAGTGGACTGCCCATAGACTCTATCCAGTAGCTTGGCTTGCTTACGATATTCTTCAGAAGCCACGTGGTAGGCAGTCTCTATATCATCTAAATTTCCAGAAGATATTGCTAGTTGAACATTAGACGTTAGGGCTTTTATTTTTTCACTTGAAGTAATTGCATCTATGTATGCCTGTGCTCGCTTTACTTGGACCTTTGCGTCTACCAGTGAGGCCTGTACACTTAATCGTTTAGAGCTCGAGAGACTGGCAGCCGCTTTTTCTGCTGCTTCTATGTATTTTATCGCTGTATTATATTCTTCATATGGCTTTGTTTTGAAATCTGCGAACCCTTCTACAGAAATGGCCCACTTTAATATGGTGCTTGCGTTTTGCGCATTTATTACAAGCTGATTCACATTTGTTGCAGCGTTAGCTTGGGTTAATGGCGTAGCTGCTATAATTGCTGAGGCTGCTACGGAAATTTTGAACGTTTTAGACTTTCCCATATGGAGCTCCCTTCCTTTTATATTAATCATAACATGTAAATTACGGTAAAAATATTTCTAAATTTAGGAAATTTTTAATTATTTGTTTCAATATTTTCCAAATCTACACACATAAAATGTCCCATCAACTCAATGATGGGACAGAATTAGGCTACTCAACAGAGATTACAGTTAGATTATCTTTTTTAGGAGGCTCAACTGGAAGCGTATCTCCTGGTTTTGGATTAGCCGGCGTTTCGACTACATCTGGTTTATCACCGTTTAATAATCTTAGCTTAGCTTTAGATGGAGTTTCGTACTTAATAGATATATCCTTTTTCACAAAGTTCCCTCCTCCTACACCATAAAGACCATTATGGGAACTAATATAGCGATATACACGGTATTCCTCACCCTTTTTCAAGCTTCGTACCTTTGTTAAAGATTGATCAGCCTCTAGTTTCCAAAGAGTTGTATCGGATTGGACCGTTACTTTTCCAATTTGACCAACCTTTAGCTCTGTTTTTCCCCACATTACTTTTATCTTGGCTTCAGCATACACACTATTAACTAAAAATAACGAAACTGTTATAACAAACAAAGCCACATACCTTTTTAACTTCATTCGCACTAGCCTCCATTAACTTGATAATTATTCCTATTATTCAGAATACCACACTTAAAGAAAAATAGAAAAATACTTTCACTAGTTTCATATTTATGACGGGTGCCAGGCACTTGTCATAAATATGAAACAATAATTCTTTTTACCTAATAAAATATCTTTGTATACTTACCAAATAGAACAGACATGTCTTTATAACCATTATTCTATTTTAAATAAAAATATTTTTCTTTTTTTCAATAAATAGCTCTTTTATTATGAAATAAGTCCTGTTATAATGAACTTCATAATACAACAAGGAGTCATTTATACTATGAAATCAAACATTACTATTTTACTAATATTTATTATTTATTTAACTTTATTCGGAAGTACTGCTTCTGCTAGTGTAATAAACAACAAGGCCTTTATAACTAGCAAAAATGGAGGTGATATTAGTTTTGGACCAACAAACGTCTTGAAAAATTCACCTTATATTTATTTCTCAAAAGAGATTATAAAAGAAAAGGAAGATTCAACTTGGACACAATCTTTCACGGTCCTGCCTTCAACAACTAGCATTAGCTTAGAACTTCCCTTTAAATTCTCTAACAAAGAGTATATAACCCTTTATAAGGATCCCTCTGGAAAGAAATTTAATGCAGGACATATTTCCAATAATAAAAATGAGTCTCTCGGATTATTTTTTATCTCCACAGAAAAAATTCAAAATAAGTTACAGTTGACTACAAATGTTCGAGATAAGAATATACTAGAATTGAAAATAGAAACAAAGAAACTATTAGAACCAGTAACTATTACTATTGAAATTACTAGTCCAGATATTGACACATACTTTGATAATAATGACTGGATTAAAAGGGGCAACCTCCATTCTGTCAGCATGAAACCTAGCACCTATTTGTTAGCGTCTGCTAATTATGAAATTTCAACGTTAAAGAGGTTAGATGCATGGAATAAACTTGTTGAAATACATAAAACCAATGAGAAATGGAGTAATATCGAAGGATTACAAAATCAGTTTGATTGCCATTTTAATTTTGCAAAAACTAAAGGAGAATGGAACTTAGAGCCTGCAAGAAAAAATGTGGGATACTTTTCTACTGTTATGTCCTCCTGTAACCCAAGTACTAAATAAATTCTCTAAACTTTTTACTCACATAAAAATTCCGACGAAATATGAATAACATTTTCGCCTAAGTATACATACAAAATTATAAGGAGTTCGAATTATGCAGCATATGGAATTCATCAATTTACTTGACACTGTCATAGGACCACGCACTATTTTTCATCACATGGAGTGCGAAATATGTGGATTTGATTTAATCTACTACCAAGATCCTGAAACTAGAACGCAAAATGGAGTAGCATGTGAACATTGTAATTATGTTAAGAAGTATGAAATTATTAGATAATAACCATTTACCCCCAGATAGTAACCACTTTCAAAAGTGTACCTATTTGGGGCTTTTTATTTTACCTCTCAATAACACTTTTAATAACTCTTACATTCTAGAGTTAATTTTTATCCACATTAAAAAGATGACTACGGCTATTTGCCGAAGTCATCTTTTTCTAGCTACATACAACACTATCTTTTTATTTACTTAATAGAATACTTACCAAATCCGTCTGTGCCTTCACCCATGAATTGGATGTTGCCATCAGTTGGAATTACTTTTGCAGCATTTTTCGAAGATTCGAATACGATTTTTGCAGTTGCTGGAAGAGGTGCAAATTTCCAGTTTCCATCTGCAGAAGGGTCGATTGTTTTCTTTTCTAAGATGTAGTCAATGATTGCTTGACGGTTTTCATCAGGATATACTTCTGTTTCGGTTGCATTACGCACACCTGGGAATGTTCCGTTTGCACGGTAATTATTTGTTGCTACAATGAATTGTTGCTTTAAATCGATAGGCTTGCCATCAAATTGTAGGTTAACAATACGTGAAGCATCTTTATTCACTAGATTACCATCTGGATCATATTTCGCTGGTTTTGTTACATCAATTTCATATGTTACTCCATCGATTACATCATAGTTATATGAACGGAAATCTGTATTGATTAACTGTTGTTCACCTGTTTTGTTTGCATCAATTTGATTGAATTGCCCTGCAGACATCTCTAACCAGTCTTTGACGTCTGCCCCAGTTACTTTCACATAAGAAAGTGTGTTGTCGTACAAGTATAGATCCGCAACGTTTTTAATCGCTAACTGACCTGTAGGGATATATGTGTAATATTCTGAGTCACTTCTTGTTCCTGCTTTAAATGGAGCACCTGCAGATAGGACTGGAATGTTCTCATTTGCAGTTCCTTTTAGCTTAGATTTTACATATTCTGTTTGTGCATCTGTAACGATTTGGATTGATGGATCATCTTGCACTTGAGAGAAGTAGCTATGAATATCCGCTGTAGTTGTACCTACTGCTTGGCGAACATAGCTAATAGTTCCTTCATGCGCTTCTTTAACTGCATTTACAATTGTTTGGTCTACATCAGATGCATCCTTAGCAATTGTACGAACTTCTGCTTTAGAAGAAGCAACTTTCCAGCCTTTACCGTCTTTTTCAAGCGTTAAATCAATTACACCTAAATGACTACCAAACTTACCAGGCATTACAACTGGCACGCCATTCATAGTTCCCTTGTCGATATCAACATTTGTTAGGGAAGCATCCACTTTACCTGGGAACACTTGGTGCGCGTGACCTGTGATAATTGCATTTACATCCTTAACTTTAGTTAATAAATAAGTTACATCCTCTTCGCCAACCTCATGTGTTGCATCACCCATACCTGAGTGAGAAAGAACGACTACTACATCTGCTCCTGCTTTTTTCATTTCAGGAACAACTTTTTCGATAGCTTGAACTGAATCATCCACTGTCACTTTTCCTGTTAAATGAGATTTATCCCATTTTAGGATTTGTGGAGGTACAATACCTGTTACCCCTACTTTTACAGTTGTTTTATTTCCAGCTGCATCAACCACTTCTTTGTCGATTAATACGTATGGTGTATAAGCTAACTTACCAGTAGCTGCATCACGAACGTTTGCATTTACATAAGGGAAGTCTGCATCATCCATTACCTCATCTAAGAAATCAAGGCCATAGTTAAACTCGTGATTACCGAATGTTGCACCATCATAGTCTAAAAGCTCCATTGCTGTAATAGAAGGATGTTCTTCTCCATCCACTAGCTTGTCCACTGACGATTTATAAGAGCCTAGCGGAGTCCCTTGAATAGAATCTCCGTTATCGAATAACAATGAGTTACTATTTTCCGTACGTGCATTTTTAATTAATGTAGCTGTTTTAGCAAGACCTAAGCTATTAGAAGCTGTGTCTTTATAATAATCATAGTTTACGATATTAGTGTGAATATCAGAAGTTCCTAAGATACGTAAAGAAACAGTATCCTTCCCAACTACTTCTTCACCTATTTTCTGATTATATAAGTCTCTTAGGAATTGTTTAAATCCTGGGAATGCATTAGAATCAGGAACCTTATCTATCAATGGGTAAACTTTAAGTAGGGCTGCAGTGGCTTCTTCTTTTTTACCTTCTTGTACTAATTTATCCGCTTCTACTATTCCCATGAAAATAGTTACGGGAATCTGTAACTCGTCACGTTTCGCATTAGCAGGATCCTTATATTCTTTTAACAATAAATCACGTGCAGCTTTACCAGAAAAACGATACATGATAGCTGTTCTAGATTTTAACTGTGCAGATAACGCATGATAAGACTTTTCAATTTGGATAACGTTACGGGCAGCTTCCGCCTCTTCAATATCCTCCATAATCGGGTTCAAATATTTATCCGCATAATTATAAGCATCGATATAAGGAATAATTCCTTTTGTTACTTTCTCATAATACAAAGTATCCAAATCTTTTAGCATAGAAGCTTTGTTTTTAGCGTTCGATTTAGTAATAACAGTTCTGGCTTTTGCATAACTTGCTTTAGCCTTGTTTAAAGCGGGATATAATTCTTTAGAAGTAGCAATTTTACCTTTTTGAGCTGGCACAACGTAAGCATACGCTGCATTTTTCATGTCCATACGAGCTTGGTCTACAATTTGTTGTGTCGAACTACTCGCAAAAGTTACATTTGCTGAGGCAAACAATGAAGTCGCTAGTGCAGCAGCGACTACCGATTTTTTTATAGAATCCTTTTTCACAATCCCACTCCTGTTTCTAATTTCTTTTATTATCTAACTAGTATATCTATTTTTTAAAAATAGAATAATTAATTACTCTTTAAAGATAATCAATTATTATCACTAAAACAATACGCACTCTGCGAAGACTATACAAAATAAAACTAAATACATAAATGAAAACCAAATTACTTGTAAATAAACATATACTTTTACTGTCTATTATATTATAGAGGTAGTATATTACAGGTGCCTGGCACCTGTAATAATACTTCTATAACATTTCACACTAAAACCATAGAAAAACCCCTCGCTCCACTAAGATCCGAGCAAGGGGTTTCCATTCATAATTTTTATCATAGTATTACGGGTGCCAGGCACTTGTAACATAACTCATCGCATTCAACATTTCACACCTCTAGTTTTTCGCCAAGCTTCCCGTTACGCTTACTCTTGGCTGGGTGAGTAGGCTGACAATTATTAAAGTGAGGACGGCCATTGGCAATGCGAATAATACGCTATTTAGCTCAAATGGTTTACTCAGCACTACTTCCCATAAAATTGTGCTCAATCCACCAACTACCATGGAGCTTAATATCCCGGGCTTAGTGGCGCGCTTCCACAAAATCGTCGCAAGCAGTGCAGGGGTAACTGCTGCTCCGTACATCGTATACGAGTACATTTGAATAGCTAGAACTGATGGGAAGTACATTGCTAGCACATATGCTAGTAAACCTAACCCTATTACAACATAGCGGTTCATCTTTAATAATTTTTTATCGGGAATATCTTTTTTGCTATACCTTTTGTACATATCATACACAATGTTTCCTGAAGCCGAGAGTAAATACGACGTTCCCGTGGTGATGATGAAGGCAACGCACGCACAGAGAACGACCAACCCGATTCCTAAGGGCAATCCATTGATCGCCATATTCAATACTGCAGTATCAGGAGTAATATTAGGGAACATCACAATTGCCGCAGTTGCAAAAGTTATCGTTAATCCAATTACCAGAACGCTTCCTACAAAAAAACCTATTGTAGAATTTCTTGCAGTTTTTTCATCCTTTGCTGCAGCAAATCGCTGATACATGTTTTGATCACCAAGTATCAATAAAAACAAAGGTAAGAAATATCCTAATAATTGCAAGTTACTAAGCCCGCCATTCCATTGCTTTGTCTGCTCTGGAAGATTTAGAGACAATCCCTCCAAGCCTCCAACTCCATTTAACACGAAAGGCAACCCTATTAAAAACCCAAAAACAATTAAAAGTGCACTTAACGCGTCAGTGTATGCAACCGAGAATAACCCACCGCTCACTGTAAGGAAAATAACAAGTATGGCGATGATAATAGCGCCTGTCTGTATAGGTAAGCCCGTTGTAATTTGTAAAACATATGCTCCACCAGTAAACTGGTAAGCCGTAATTCCTACATACGCCAGAAGTATTAAAATACTGGCAACTAGTCTAGCCTGACTTCCGAAACGCTTTTCAATAATTTCTGGAACAGTAAAAGCTTCCCCTTTTCGAACCCTACCTGCGATAAAATAAAGTACGATAATACCGAAGATCCCACCCGATAGATTGAAAATGGCTGCCCATGGACCATATTGATAAATGAAGCTTGCTCCACCCACTACCGTTCCTGAACCTACAAAGGTAGCTAACAGAGTTCCTGTCATAACCCATAAGGGGAGTGTTCTGCCTGCTGCCATAAAATCTTTGCTAGTCTCAATTGATTTTCTACTAAAGTAAACCCCCATCAAGGCCATTACAGCTAAATAAATAACGACGGCTATTAAATAAATACTCATCCCTTTCCCTCCCCTAATTAGTTAAAAAATTAAATCCTCCAGCTTACTTGGATAATGAGTAATTAACTGTGTGCCCTCCCCCCTTAAAATGACTGTATCTGAATGCCTAAAGCCTCCAACACCAGGTATGTATAGCCCAGGCTCCACACAAAACACCATATTTTCCTGTAATACAAGATCATTAGAATACTTTAATGACGGCTCCTCATGAAGACCTATCCCTATACCATGACCAGTCCGATGTCTCACATATTGCTCCATATTGGCATCTCGGAAAACCTGTAAAGCAACCTCGTTTACCTCTGCTGCTGTTACGCCCACACGTATAAAGTCTAATGCAGCCTGTTGCGCTTCTTGAGCCAGCTTAAATGCTTCCTCCTGTTCTAATGAAGGATTACCAACAAAAAAAGTACGTTCACATTCTGCTCGGTATCCATTTATACCAACCTGTCTGCTGTGAATCACAAGATCATTCTTATTTAGCTGCCTTGTATTAGAGAAGACATGCGGCATATTCGTACGTTCTATTCCAGATGGTGACATAACGAAGTAATCTAACGTCGAATTAGGATGCCTCTTTGCTACCTCTAGAAATAGAGCTGTATTTCCAAATTGATCTATCTCCATTTCAGTCATTTCAGGTGTTGCATGCTCTAGCGACTCCTTTAATGCCAGGCTGACCAAATTACCTGATTCTATAATTTGTTCTATCTCTGCTTCCTCTTTAATAGCTCTCATATGGATAATCTCATCATCTATGCTAACTAAATCAAATCCCTTATCTCTCAACCTCTTTCCTAATTCAACTGGGAGAGATGCAAACTCGACTCCAATCTTAGAATTTTTCGGATAAGAAGCAATCACTTCTTCAAATAGTTCTATATAAGAATTAGCCTGTGTTTGATGTAAAGGAGTTTCATAATAAACAAGTAGCTGGTCTGCTATAGACTTTTCCTTAGCATGATTTTCTTCTAAAGATGGCACTACAAGCTTTGTATGTTGTTGATCTACAAACAAAACGATCGGCCTAGAATATGTGATTGCCTTTAATCCACTAAAATAATATTGGTTTTCAAAGTTTAAAATAACTGAACATGTCAGCTCCTTGTCATCCATTACCTGGCGTAGCTGATGAACCCTCTTTTCCAAATTCATATGCTTATCCCCTTTCTTAATTAATAAAGTGTCCATCCTTCATAATCCTTTTGTTACCTTTCAAAATAGACAAATCGTCTAATGGGTTATCCTCCAAAATTAATAGGTCTGCGTACATTCCTTCCTTTAATAAACCTCTATCATTAAGCCCTAAACATTCTGCAGCTACTCGAGTAGATGCTTGAAGAACTTCCAACCTAGACATTCCCGCATCTTCCATTATTAATAATTCATCGAAATAGTAGCTTGGTGGAGTCACCGGTGAACCACAATCTGTCCCAGTTGCTATCTTTACTCCAAGCTGTACAGCCTGCTTTAGCATATTTTCATGTGGTTCCACTACATGCTTTGCCTTTTCTAATGCCCACGCTGGTATATGCTCATCCGTAGCCAATCTTTTCATTACAATCATCGTGGGCACTAAATAAGTGTCATTCACCTTCATTTTTTTGAGTGCACTTTCATCTGCATAAATGGCATGCTCAATTGTGTCCACTCCTGCCTCTATACAATTGTGAATTCCTATCAAGCCTTCAGCATGTGCTGCTACTTTCTTATTCTTCTTATGTGCCTCCTCGACAGCTGCCTTCATTTCCTCCACATTTAACTGCGGAGAACCTGGCTCCTCTCCAAATGTATAAATACCTCCAGTTGCCATAAGCTTGATCAGATCTGCGCCTTCCTTCATTACCTCACGGGTAGCTCGACGTACGGCATCGGGACCATCCGCTTCTTTACCTAAGTAATGGACATGTCCCCCTGTCATACAAACGGCTGGACCAGACGCAACAATTGTCGGGCCAATTAGACCTCCGTTGTTTATCACATCTCGTAAATTTAAAACACTTTTCCCTGGAGAGGCAACGTCTCGAACTGTGGTGATCCCCTCCTTTATCGTTAGTAGTGCATGCGAGTAAGCCTGCAGGGCAACCTTCGATTCGTCTAGATGCTCTATCTTCTTTTGCGGATCTTCCGTTCCATCCCACACTAAATGCACATGACAATCAATTAACCCTGGCATTACAATTTTTCCTTTTACGTCCACTAAATTTGCAGATTCTGTCTGTTCCACTTTTCCAGTGCCAACCTCTACTATTTTTTTATCCTCTATTATCAGATACGAGTTTTCCTTTATATCTTTATTTAGTCCGTCAATTAACGAACAGTTATACAAAATAGTCTGCATCAATATCCCCGTCCTCTCTTTAGTTAATAGAAATTTTAGATTTTTCCAATAAATTTTTCATTAGTTAAGGAGCACAAAAAAAAGAGACTATTTTATAGCCTCTAAACAAAATTAGTTGATTAACTTTAAAGCAATCGTAAATAGTAAGTAATGATTTTGGTTTTCAAAGCTGATACCCGGGTAAAGATCTTGAATTTTTTCTAGTCGATAGCTCACAGTATTACGGTGGACAAATAATTCCTCTGCACTTTTTTTCAGACTAAAAAAATTCTTCAAATAGACATCCAATGTTTTTGTTAATTCTGCATGGTTACATTCATCGAATTCTAATAAAGGCTTAAGCAATCCCCTTGCTGCCTCCTGCATAGAGCTCTCCTCTTTAATTAAAAATAAAAATCTTTCCACACCTATGTTCTGAAATAAAATTAGATTGCTATTCCATTGATCTGTAAGCTCTAGACAACGCTTCGCTTGTTTATACTTAAGCGAAAGATCTGCCTCAACCCTGATAGGTCTACCATCACTGCCCCCACAATGAACTCCTTGCAAAGCTGATAATAGCTCCTTCAAATGTTGTGTTTCATACGGAATGGAAGTGAGGCAGATAACCTCCTGTTCATATATCCAAATAATATTATCCGAACTTATTCCACCCAGCTTATCGTAAATGACGGTAAATCCATAGTTGATTAAATCTTCATTATCAAAACGAAATACATACAGGTAAGGCATTTTTTTTAAAGAAGAAGAAAGGCTAGAAGAGCGACTAGATTCTCGGCGTTTATTTTCAATAATCGTTTCCAATGTTCGTATCTCTTGGTTTTTCAAGAAACGCTCTAACGATTTTCTTTTTACGGCATCCAGGAGTAATGCCGTCCTCCCATACTGAATGGCAGAGTTAACCATCAAATCCTCTACCCCGTTATTGCATATGATTAAGAATCCGTGATTTTCTGTATGCTCCATAATAGGGAGAACAGAAAATGTCAAATCATGCTGTGTAGAAAACGACTCGGTCAATACCTTTTCTACCTCCATGTATTTTCCCTTGTATAACCAATCCTTTTCTTGCTCTAAAACCGCTTTAACTGTAAGGCTATATTCCTCTCGATTGTATGTATTGTTAGTCCAAATAGAAACAATGTTTAAGCTTTGATCCAGAAAAACAATTGGCGAAGCAAGATACTTCCCTAACGTTGCAACGATATAACTAACTCCCTTATCTTGGGCAACTGCCTCTAACAATTGAAGATTCATCTCCTCAATTCGAACACGAAGAGCATCATTCTCACCTAAAAGCAGCTCATTAAACTCTTTAAAAATCTCCTTATAAGACAAATCAATTGGTATTGTAAAAATAGGCAGCGAATGCGTATTAGCTAGCTCCAACAAGCTTTCTGGAACCACCGCACAACCAGCAGCATGAATACCTAGTGCTGATATCTTTCGTGAAATCAGCCAATCCACATGCGAAACGATTCCCTGCTCACCCTCAAAAGCCGCAAAAGTAGTCAAAATAAACCCAAAAGGATGAACACGCTCACTCCTTAACGGAAGCTCCTGAATATTAATATAATCTATCCCTCTTCCCTGCCCTTTCTCCCCACCAACCAAAAGAATCCCATACTTCTCTAGCCTACAAGCCAACTGCTCAACTGAAACCAAACCAATCACCACCCACATCATTAATATATTTAAATAACATACTAACAGAAAATTTAGTCACTTTTCTAACTATTTACCCAAGCAGCCATTATACCCTACATATCCCACCATATTCGCCCCATATTACCCCCATTATTATTTGGATATTATTACAGGTGCCAGGCACCTGTAATAATATCCAGATAATAAAACTCAACCATTTTTCTTACGTAACCGTCTTCAAATAACATAGAAAAAGCCTATTTCATCTCTTAAAGATGAAATAGGCTTTTTCTTCTTTCCCAACTACCAACTACTTTGGGAAACTCAGATCAACTAAAAACCATTAGTTTCCCAAAAGCTAACTTCTACTTCACTACAAATTTCACTAACACACTTTCCGTTAAGGGTTTTCCATCTGTCCCCTTCAGCTCATTGGTGATCATTAGCTCGTAGGAACCTGGTTTATATCCACCTTTTGGAGCGAAAACTTCTACTTGCTTTCCGTTTGCCTTAGACACAGCTTTATCAACTGGTATTGCCATTGAACCATCCTTCATGACAAAAATGGATTGATTCAAACTTGCAATGTCTACATCCTTGCTTAACGTAATTGTCCATTTTTTATCAGAGGCCACGGGTATATTTTTCTCCATCACTCTGCCCCATCCAAGTGGTAGCTCAGGCAGTGTTTTTAAGAAAAATTGGTCAGCTATTACTTGGTAGCCAGCTTCGTTTGGGTGAATATCCTTTGGATTTTCCAAATAGACCGTTCCCTTTGCATCAAACGCTGGCGCTACATTAACAAAATGTACCCCTTCACTTTCTGCAATAGCCGCTATTCGATTATTAACAATATTGAATGCCATTTGTAGCTGCTGTCTCGTAGCAATATCCGTCATATGTGGAAACGGAAAAAAGTAGCCGAACAAATAGATTTCAGCATCTGGATTAATAGCCTTCACTTGTTTAACCGCAGTCGTTAGATTCTCCGACACCTTACTCAATATTAAAGTTGCAGCTGTAAGGTCGACATTCACACTTTCATCCTTAGGGTCATAAAAGGCCTGGATAAAATCATTAGCACCACTGACGATTGTTACTAATTCAGCTTCCTTCAACGCCTTTTGAACATCTTCTCGCTTCAGCTTCTCTAAAAGTCCATCCGTCGTTTCTCCGGATTTAGCAAATTCCTTCGTAAAGGAGCCTAAACGTCCTTCCTTCTCAAGCTTCTCGCTAATGATGTCTGTAAATCCACGTCCAACTCTTTCTCCATATGGCGTTTGACCACTAGCGATGGAATCTCCCAACGCCACGTAATCTATTTTTTCATTCGCCGCAAAAGCTGCTGGCATATTTACACTAAAGACAAACAAACATAAAGCTAATAATATTTGTACCTTTTGTTTCACTATTTTTCCCCCTTCTACGAAACTCTATATCTTATCTTATTCCCTAAATCACAACAAAAAACCTTTAGGTAAATAAAAAAAGTACAAGCTTCCCAAAAATCAAATAGCAAAACAATTATTACAGGTGCCAGGCACCTGTAATAATATTCCTATAATAATCCTATTTGCTTCTGCTAATCAAAATTATTCAAATCGCAAAGCCTCACTTGGATTCATCCGAGCAGCCTTCCATGCCGGATAAATACCGAACAGGCTACCAATCCCAAAGGACGTATAAAGCGCAAGCTTCACTGCCCATAATGGCAACACCAAGGAGAATATATCCACATTATTGTTCCAAAACTCTATAAACAAATATCCAAAACCAATCCCGGCAGCTCCACCAATCATACATAGCAGCAACGTTTCGAAGAAGAACTGCATTAAAATTTCGAAGGTTGTTGCACCAAGTGCCTTTCTTATACCTATTTCCTTCGTTCTTTCTCTAACTGACATCACCATGACATTCATAATTCCCATACCACTAATGACTAGGGCCGTAGCTGTAATCCCAAATAACATCACCTGCAATATAGAAGTAACCTTGCCTAAAGCTCCAAGCATTTGCTCCTGCTTCACCACACTAAAATCTATTTCAGAGTGATTAGTCTTAATTGCTCCAAACACAGCTCCATCAACTTGATCGACAGCTTCTATACTATTAGCTTCTACAATCATTTTTGTAAGGTTTTTCATATCTGTTGTTTCTAGAGCCGTCTTAATTGGAATGATGACATTATTGTCTGTACTAGATCCCAGGGTAGCATTTGGTGCGAGTACTCCAATGACCTCATACGTTTCTTCATTAATCGTTACAGTTTGACCAACTAATGTAGAAAGACCAGCAGCTGAAGCACTTTCTCCAAGAAGTTTGTTCATAATCCGCTTCCACCAAGGTTCCGGCTCCACTGTGGGTCTTTCAGAACTCTTTCCCTCATCATCGGCTATTTCCTTACTTCCAAGAAGAGTTTCATGTATGTTATTTCCTAACACGATTACCCTTGCCTTGGCATCCTGTTCCGCTTGTGTAAAAAAACGACCTTCCGAAAGCTCCGCGTGCTGAACTCGCAAGAATTGATCCGTGGTACCGACCATGGAAGACTGAGCACTTTTTCCTTCATGTTTCACTACATTAATAGTTTCGAGTATAGGAGTAACTGTTTTCACTTCTTCTAATTCTTCTACCACTTCAGCATCATCATATGTAAGTGTACTAGGTACGCTAGTCAATCCACTAAGCAAATCCTTTTCTCCAGTTGTCGTATCTAATAGCCTCCCTGGCATTACGAGAATTTGCTCTGCTCCGAGGCTCCCCATCTGCTTCATCAGTGTATCTTTTACCCCTATGGCAATCGAAGATAACACAATGACCGCAAACATGCCAATTATCACACCGGTCATCGCCGATAATACGCGAAGGCGATTCGACCATAAGCCAAAGCAAGCCAATTTAAATGATGTAAATAGCTTCATATAAGCACCCCGTTCTGTAACGTTAAAATACGCTGAGCACGAGAAGCTACTTCCATATCATGTGTGATCACAATAAGAGTAGCACCCTTTGCATGTACACGGTCAAATAGCTTTAAAATACTTTCCGTCGTTTCTTCATCTAAACTCCCGGTAGGCTCATCAGCTAGTATAAGAGATGGTTCATTGACCAAGGCTCTTGCAATTGCAACGCGTTGCTTTTCTCCACCAGATAATTGATCTGGCTTTTGTTTTTTCTTGTCTAAGATTCCCATCTCATCTAGCATGGCAAGCACTCGAGATTTCTTTCTTTTAAACCTTTTTTTCCCATAGGTTAATGGGAGCAGTACATTTTGATAAACCGATAAATTAGGAATAAGTTGAAAATGCTGGAACACAAAACCAATCTCTTCGTTACGGAGTCTTGCTCGACTGGCCTTCCCCATTTTATGTACGGATTTTCCAGCTAGCTCGTAACTCCCTTTATCTAACAAATCCAGGGTTCCTAACAAATTGAGCATCGTGCTCTTACCTGAACCCGACTTCCCCATGATTGCCACGTACTCTCCCTGTTCCACACGAAGATTCATTCCGCGCAATATCTCCATGTGCTTTGTCCCTGAACGATATTTTTTTCGTACATCCCGGAGTTCTATCATTTTACATTCCTCATTTCTTACAACCTCAAGTGTCTTCTTTCCCCTCCATAATACGACAAATCAGATTAAATGCCTCCAAAAAGTGGGTAAAATGCCTCTATTCTACCACAACGTAAAAAGAGGTACATGAGATTCTGACTGTCTCCCACAGAGCATGAATCTATCTTTCTAACCGTTTTCCCTCATTTCCCTTTCTTTCCGACAAACAATCCACCGTCGAATAAAAATCGTACTTTTTAATTGAAAATAGAGTTCAATTACTATGAATAAAAGATTACAAATAGACCTAACCTTTAGTATGTTCCTCCTAAAAAAATGTTCATAATAGAACACGCTCCCTCCATATAATCTATTAACAGAAAATAGTCGAAATCAATTCCAAATTTCTGCCGGCTTTCGACGAATAATATGGTTTTAACTTGCTATATTGATACAAAAGCAGAGGGAGATGTAGAATATGCAGTCCGATTTTAATCAGCTGTTAGACAACGTCATTGGTCCTCGTCTCATTTTTCATGTCATGGAGTGTTACATTTGTGGGTACGATGAAATTTACTATCAGCACCCCGATACCCAAGAACAGATAGGCCTCGCTTGTGAAGGGTGCAATTATGTAAAAACCTTCAGTTTTCAAAATGAACATTCATGAACAAAAAAAGACCACGTAAAAGTTAAACTTTTACATGGTCTTTTTTTGTTTAGTTAAAAACTAGTGTAAATACGACATCCAAGGTACCATTATTAACTGTTACTGGAAGATTAAATGACTTGCCTTTTAAATCCGATAGCACTTTTGCATCTGTAGGAAACAAAGCCTTTAATTCATTCATAGCAGCCTCTGACAATGGGTCGTTTCCATTCACCTTAGATACACCTAAGCTACTAATGAGGGTCGGATAAAATCCTTTACTCAAAAAGTCTAACATACTGATATCTTCCTGAACTGTTATCGTTAAAGAATTGGACGAGCTAGACGATAAAAGAACATTTTTTTGACTAGCATTTACTGCCTTCACGAAGCCTTCCACCTTTGCATCAAGTACCTGCTGTTCTGTGGATTGGTTAGGAAGTCCTTCCACTATCGCTTTAATTTTAGCTACTTCAGCCAATAGATTAGGCGAATACTTACTTGTTTTCGGCAACCCTTCCATTAATCCATTTATTTCTGCATATACTTTTAAAGCTTCCGCTTGTTTCCCAGCCGTATATAAGCTGTTTAAATCTACTAATTTCATATAAATGGTGACTGGTAGCATTAGTTCGTCACGCTTTGCATCAGCAGGCTTTTTATACTTTTCTAGTAGTAAGTCCCGTGCAGCTTTACCAGAAAAGCGATATAAAATAGAGGATCTATCCTTTAATTGATACGATAGCTTATGATAACCAGCAGCTACCCCTGCAAAATCACTTTTTGCTTCCGC
This sequence comes from Psychrobacillus sp. FSL W7-1493, assembly GCF_038004905.1. Classification (NCBI taxonomy): domain Bacteria; kingdom Bacillati; phylum Bacillota; class Bacilli; order Caryophanales; family Bacillaceae; genus Psychrobacillus; species Psychrobacillus sp. FSL W7-1493. The sequence continues at coordinate 3,135,250 of NZ_JBBOSB010000001.1, forward strand.
TTGGCTAATTTCCCTCATTAGAGGTTCTAAATACTTTGTTGCGTAATTATACGCATCAATATAAGAAACTAATCCCTTAGTTACTTTTTCATTGTAAATGGCATCCATTTCCTTCAACGTACCTTCTATCTCAGTTGCAGATAATTTGGATGAGGTAATTACACTTTTTGTGATCTCATAATTTTTCTTCACACTATTTAACGTTGTATAAAGCGAGTCACTTGGGATTAATTTCCCATCAAGCGCCGGAGATACGTATATTGTAGTCGCCTTGTGTAAATCACTTTTCACCGTGGCTACCGATTGCTCCACTGAAAATGATTTACCATACGCAATTGGTGAAAAGGCTAAAACCGAACTTGTTAATAAGGCTACCGCTGTTGCTGTCTTCCATCCTTTATTCCTCAAAACTATTCCTCCTAATAAATTGCTCCATTTTTTATTTCAATTCATAATGCATTATTTAAAAAATCATTAATATACTATAATTTATCAAGTATCCCCCCTACCTACTTTAAGAAACCATTTCTCATTCGCAAAAACCCTTAAAAACACATACCACTTAAGCTTATACGAAATGACTTTCAGAAAATATTGAGGAATGTTAATTATTTTAATTTTTTGAATAAAAAGTTACAGATTAATAGTATAATAGATTTACAAGGAGACTAGTTATTTATTCTTATGTCTTTTAAAGTCTAAGCAACCCATGGAGGTAAAAGAGGATGCAAATGGTCTGGTTGAGTTCCAAAACAACGGTACCTAAAGCTACAGTAGAAGCACTAGATAGAAATAGATTATATGAATTATTTAAGAAAAACCATTCTAAGAGAATCACCATTATTCAAGCACCAGCAGGCTACGGTAAAACTACGCTATTAAGCCAATGGTTTAACCAAACGAATGACACCGTTACATGGATTTCCCTGAATACATCTGACAATGATCCAATTCGATTTTGGAAATATGTTATTCACACGACATCTAATGTCACGGAAAGTAATATGTATAACACGCTCGCCTCATTGTTCCAATCACAGGATCCTTCCACGTTGGAATTTTTGATTGATTCTTTCTTAAACGAAATGAGTTTAATAGAACGTCCTCTCAGTATTGTGTTGGAAGACTATCATCTAATTGACAATAAAGTGATTCATCAAATGCTTACCCAACTAATCGAATATCTACCTGACAACGTACACGTCTACGTAACTAGTCGTGAGAATCTACCCCTTCCAATCGCCAAGTGGCGAGTTAAATCCTGGCTCAATGAGATAAGCACGGAACAACTGTGCTTTACATTTGAGGAGATTGAACAATTTTACGAAAAGAAAAACCTCGAAGAGAAGCTACTACATCACGTATTAAACACCACAGAAGGCTGGCCAGCCGGCATCCAATTAACGAGTATTTCAATGAGGTCCAACTCCAATAATGCATTAACATTAGAAAAGATGAACCCTTTACAGCCCTTGATCACTGATTTTTTACTACAAGAGATACTAGATACACTTCCGTCATCTATTCAAGATTTTCTTCTGAAGACGTCTTTTTTACAATCTTTAGAACCAGAAATTTGTAATAGCCTAACGAACCGAAGTGATAGCTATGCAATGCTTCTAGAACTAGAAAACAAGGGAATTTTCACTGTTCGTTTAAACAATGCCCAACCGATGTTTCGTTATCATCATTTATTCGCAGAAGCTTTACAAATCGAACTTAAAAACCGTTATCCAAAGGAATTTGTTTCATCCATCATCTTGGAAACCGCGAAGCTGCTTTACTTAAAAGGTGATATCAACAGTGCGATTGACCTGGCATTACAAGAAGGCGCCTTTACACTAGCGGAGTCGTGGATAACAGAACATTTAGTAGAAATATTCAAAAATGGAGAAACCTCCACTTTTTTAGGTTGGATCCAAACTTTAAGAAGAAACGATTACCCAGTTAATTATGAAATACTAGTGATGTACACCATTACCTTAATATCTGCCCTTCAAATAGAAGAGGCTGGTCTAATCATTTATGAGTTAGAGCTAAAGCAACAATTAGAACAATGGATGGATAAAGAGGAGAACAAAGGAATAGCTGATATTTTTACAACACTGCAAGTATATGCGCTTATTAGTATGGGGACAGGGATTGAGAAAGCGATAGAAATAATTCAAAGGCAAGTAGACCAAGGATATGTTAGTTCTAGGTGGGATGGAATACCGATAAGGTTCAACTTATTTGAACATAAGATTACTCGAACTAGCATTGGATCCAAGGGTAGGTTTATGTCGTTAGAAAAAGCTATTCCGTTTGCAAAGCTATTCCGTGAAACAGAATTTAAGGAAAAAAATATGACTCTTTTTAGCTATGGTGCGTCCGCAGAAACATTGTATGAAAGAAACTATATCGATGCTGCCATTGGAGAATTAGAAATTGCTTTAAAGTATGGCCATAGTCTAAAAGATCCTGGATTATTTATTCCCATGTATGTTTTAAAGTCTCAAATTTATGCCTTAAATAAAAACTTTGTAGCAGCTCATGCATTATTAGATAACGTACTAGATTCAATAAATGATAAGCATTGGCAAAATATTTTACTCACGATGAAAGCTCGTTGCTTTTTATTAGAAGGTAATACGTTAAGAGCAGAAGCAGAGCTACGAAAAGCGGAATCGAGACAACCTTTTTGGTTACTCGTCCATGCTCGATTATTGCTAGCAACTGCAAAAGTAGAAGAAGCCTTAAAGACTGTGATTCAAGTGAAAACTAAAGCCATAGAGGAAGATCAAGTATCTACAATCGTAGAAGCTTCCTTGTTAGAAGCAATTTGTGAAATGGAAATGGACCATAAGGACAGCGCTTTGAACGCATTGCATGAAGCATTAAGCTACGGCTCTACTTATGACTACGTCCGAACCTTCCTAGATGAGGAAGGTAGTATTAAATTATTAAAAGCCTATAGCAAAGAACGACAAAAACATAAAAAGACAGGCTGGAATTCGGTGCCGTTAAGCTACGTAGAACGGCTCATAGAAAGCAGCAGCCAAGCGGAGAGCAGCATACTAGACCAACTAACACCTCGAGAGCTGGAAGTTTTCCAACTACTTGTAGATGGTGCAACCAACAAGGAAATCGCACAAAAACTATTTCTATCCGAAGGAACCATCCGCGTTTACCTGACAACGATATACAGCAAGCTAGGCGTGAAATCAAGAGCCAAAGCAATCCTGCTATACAACCAAAAATTCTTATAAACACAAGAAAAGCGGAATCGCCTGTCACTGCCCCGACAGGCAAATGGGAAAAAGTGAGGAGGCAGTTCCTCAGCCACCGGAGCTTTTATCCATTTGACCCCGAGGGGCAAGGCGATGAAGCTAGACATCAAGAAAAGCGGAATCGCCTATCACTGCCCCGACAGGCAAATGGGAAAAAGCGAGGAGGCAGTTCCTCAGCCACCGGAGCTTTTATCCATTTGACCCCGAGGGGCAAGGCGATGAAGCTAGACATCAAGAAAAGCGGAATCGCCTGTCACTGCCCCGACAGGCAAATGAGAACTTTATAATTTCCTAAACAACTAAAAAAGCTCCCTAATATGGGAGCTTTTTCATCGTTTCAAAAAGATTCTCGTAAGCCTAGGCGAATTATGTCTGACACAGGGACACACGCAACTTCCCCCGAAACCAACCTATCTCAATGTTCCGCCCAAATGAATTGTGTCTGACACAGGGACACATACTAAGCCTCCCGCAGTTCCCCGGTCTCTTCCTGCTTCTCCTTTTTAAAGAAAAAGCCGATGATCGCACCAATCAGACCAGTAACAATCCACCCTGCTCCGTTTGAGAACAACGGGATAAAGCCAAATATATTGTTAAGCGTTTCCACCGCGATGTTCGCATCTTTTAGCGCATCCATGATAGCAACTATACTTACACCGATAATAGTGCCAACATATACCGCACGTGAACCCTTGAACCAGCTATCCGTAAAAATCAAGATAATTAGTGCAATAGCAATTGGGTACAGCAGCATTAGTATTGGTGATGCCATAGTCAAGATTTTAGTTAATCCGAAGTTAGTGATAACCAAGCTTCCTAGTGAGAAGATGATTAACCATTTCTTGTAGGACACCCTTGGAATAATCCGCTCAAAGTATTCTGCTACAGCAGCTAAACAAGCTACATTCGTCGTAATACCAGTTAAGAAAATAACAATTCCAATTAAATAAATTCCAATTGGGCCAAATAACGCTTTAGAAGCAAGTGCAATCAGCTCTCCGCCGTTTGTTGTATAGCCAACAGCATCTATACTAGTTGCCCCGATCCAAGACATCGAAACCTGCAACAGAACTAGTCCAACTACTGTGATAAGACCGGCCTTGATAAACACCTTGGATACTTCCTTTTTAGAGCGAATACCTAAAGCATCAATTGATTTTATAAAGATCCCACCAAAGACAAACGCAGCTAACACGTCCATCGTAAAGTACCCTTGCGTGAACCCCTTTAAAAAAGCCTCACTGGCAGTTTCGTAACCCATTCCATCCATAGGTCCATATACAGAGCCCATCGGAGTGAAAATAGATTTAGCAACGATGATCACTAAAAGCGTTGCAAAGACAGGCGTGATTAACTTTCCTAATCGATCAACAAATTTAGTAGTCTCCCATGATAGGTAAACCGTCAAAGCGATAAAAATGATAGAAAAAACAAGTAAAAATAAACCTATCATACTATTGTCCGTAATCAGCTGTTTAATAGCAATCTCATAAACTACCGAGGTAGTCCTGGGAATAACGTAGATTGGTCCTAGCGTTAAAAACAACAAAACAGAGAAAACAACAGCAAATTTAGGGGAAACCCTACTTGCCAGCTTTTCCACAGTTCCTCCACCTTTAGTCAGTGCAATTATTGCTAGTAAAACTAAGCCTACTCCAGTTACTAAGAATCCTGCCATGGCAATCGGTGTATTGGTCCCTGCCTGCTGCCCTAAAACTGGAGCAAAAATCACATTACCAGCTCCTAAGAACATGGCAAATAACATAAACCCAATGGCTACAATTTGAAAAAACGATAATTTTTTTTCCATTTTTTTTGCCCCCTTTAAATAAAAACCTTCTTTAAATCGCGAAACCCTCCGCATAAATATCTGCTTCCTGAAGAATAAATCTGTGCTCTCCAGTAATCCAAGCAGACCCCTTGATAGCTGGGATAATAGCGTCTATTTCTGCGATTTTTGTTTTGCCTAATACCTTTCCTTCAAAAGTTGAACCAATAATACTTTCTTGAATAATGGAAGCTCCTGGTTCTAATTCGAGGGCAGCCATTTTAGCGCACGTTCCAGTTCCACAAGGTGAGCGATCAATCTGACCGTCTCCAAATACAACTACATTTTTATAATGATTGTCACTAATCTTATTAGTAATTTCGATCAAATCCACCGTTCGGATGTTCGGAATAGTCGGGTGCTCAATATTGATATGGTGATTGATATAATCCCTTGCCTCAGTAGCAAGTTCTAATATTCTTTGTTTGTCCGATAGGTCAATATTGACCCCTAAATCAGAGGAATTGATTATCCCAAAAAAACTTCCTCCAAATGCAATATCTACGGATACATCACCTATGTCATTTAACTTGATAGATAATCCTTTATGTAAGATAAACGCAGGGACATTCGTAAATTCGATACTCTCCACCTGATCTCCCTTAAAATAAGCTCTGCATTCTATAACTCCAGAAGGCGTGTCTACATAGATAAGCTCTTTTTTAGGAATAATCCCTTTAGTTAAACACATCGTAACAGTGCCAATAGTACCATGACCACACATGTTCAAATAGGAGCCACTGTCCATGAAAATTATTCCTATATCACATTTTTCATTACATGGTTCAGTTAAAATGGAGCCAAACATATCTTTATGCCCTCTTGGCTCGTTCATTAATAGCTTACGAAGGTGGTCGTAATTTTCTTTGACATACTCCTTTTTCTCCATCATCGTCTCTCCAACAATATCTGGAAAGCCGTTGATAACTATACGTGTTGCCTCTCCCATCGTATGTGTATCTATTGTTTCTAAACTTAAAATATACTGATCCATACTTGTCCTCACTTTCTATTAATTTCTTCTTTAACTTAAAACATATAATATTTAATATGTTTTGAAAAGTATATTGCATTCATATAATTTTATTTTTTTGTTATTTTCTAATAATAAACCCCGCCATACAGGGATTTGCGCAAAAATATATTTATATTAAAAAAAGATAAATTTATCACAATTTTAAAATATATGTTATAATGCTTGAGAAATTGATTGATGAACATGAGGGAGAGATATTAGATGGCATTACGTGACTTTTTTATCGCTTTATCTGAAAACCGTACACTTAACAGTGCAGCTCAAAAATATGGTTTAAAAATGGGTGCACAAAGTGTTGTTGCAGGAACTAATATTCAAGAAACGATTGAGAGCATTAAAGAACTAAACCAACAGGGAATCTCCTGTACGGTTGATAATTTAGGTGAGTTCGTGTTCGAAAAATCAGAGGCTACTGCTGCTAAGAAGCAAATCTTAGAGGTTATTACAGCAATACATGAACATGGTGTGGATGCACATATCTCTTTAAAACCTTCACAGCTAGGACTAGATATAGATCGTGATTTTTGTTATGAAAATTTAAAAGAGATTGTTGCCTTGGCGGACGAATACGATATTTTTGTTAACTTCGATATGGAAGACTACGGTCGACTGCATCCTTCCTTTGAGCTAATGGAGGAACTAAGTGAACAGCACGACAACATCGGCACAGTAATTCAAGCCTACTTCCATGAGTCTGATGAAAATATTGAGAAATATAAAAACTATCGTTTAAGAATAGTAAAAGGGGCTTATAAAGAGCCAGCTAACATCGCATATCAGGATAAAGCAGAGATTGATCGCAAGTTTATCCAATTGATTGAGTATCATTTGCTTAACGGCAAGTTCACCTCCATTGCGACACACGACCATAACGTGATTGATCATGTGAAGCAATTTGTTAAAATCAATGATATTCCTAACGATAAATTCGAATTCCAAATGCTGTACGGCTTCCGTAAGGACATGCAGCTCCAACTTGCTAAAGAAGGGTATAACTTCTGTACATACGTACCTTTTGGTAGTGACTGGTATGGATACTTCATGCGCCGTCTAGCTGAACGACCACAAAACTTAGCACTTGTTACCAAACAAGTATTCAATAAAAAAACAAATACAGTAATTGGACTAGCAGCAGCTGCATTCCTAGCTGGTCGCTTAACAAAACGTAAATAATGAAAACCTGGACCTCCTTTATAGGGGTCCAGGTTTTTTAATTGTAGGATAGGGTGGATTGTTGTGAAGTTAGCTTTGACTGGTGAGCAGTTTTGCGATTGTCGTAATCTTCGGGGCGATTGTCGTAAATTTGAGCTTGATTGTAGTAATCTGGACGCTCATTGTTGTAAAAGTCGCTTTGACCGGTGAGTGGTTTTGGGATTATCGTAATTTACGGGGCGATTGTCGTAAATTTGAGCTTGATTGTAGTAATCTGGGCGCTCATTGTTGTAAAAGTCGCTTTGACCGGTGAGTGGTTTTGGGATTATCGTAATCTTCGGGGCGATTGTCGTAAACCTAAGCTTGATTGTAGTAATCCAGGCGCGCATTGTTGTAAAAGTGCTTAGACCGGTGAGCAGTTTTGGGATTGTCGTAATCTTCGGGGCGATTGTCGTAAACTTGAGCTTGATTGTAGTAATACAGGCGCTCATTATCGCATTCAGGAGCGGAATTATCGTAATCTAAGCCATGATCGTCGTAAACCACCTAAAATTAGATGTTAAACTTAACCACCTCTAGCTACCCATGCAAAATGTATCGATAATTTCCAGTAACCAAAAGACTGGACCCCCTGTTTGAAGGGGTCCAGTCTTTTACTATGGCTTATGAAGCTTTAGGAAGGCTTGAAGAACCTGCTTCTCCCCATATTAACTCCACCCATTCAGGATGATCGATAAATGGATTGCGATTCCCCTGCCACTCCTGGATAACATTGTTTCGGTTAAGTTCAAATTCATCTACTGGATCTTGCTCATGCCATTCTAGCAAAACAGAAAGCTTTCCATGAAAAGGAGCAGAGCCATTATTCAGCTTTTCGTTAAGCTCTAAATCTACTCTATCTCCTGCTTCATAACGTGTAGCCATATAAAAAAGAATACGAGCAACATCCCCCTTGACTCTATCAGGTGGCTCAAAGGAATTTTTTGTCTTATAACAGCCGTCACAGCCACTAACTGGTGACCCGCCATTATCAAAGTCTAGGTTGCCTCTCGCACTATTCACTTGAACATCAGTTGGACGTAGGTGATGGATGTCTGTTCCTGGCCCTTTACTTGTACCAAAATCCCCATGTGACTTAGCCCACGTATGCTCGCGGTTCCATTGCCCTACATTTCCTCCGTTAGCAGTTTTAGAACGGGATTTCCCCGAATAAAACAAGATAACATTATTTTTATTATTTGGATCCTCATCTGTTTCCCGTAATGCAGCCCATGCTTGATCATAGCTAAGCTGTGTATGGCCGTCGATAATCTCATGAAGAGCTACTTTTAGTGCAGCGCCTTCTTTACCAAGAGCATCCTTATAATAATTATCTGTCGGTGAGCTTGCCGATGAGACAGATACACTGAACCGAGTCGTTACTTCTTTATCGCCGTCTGATCCGGTAACTCCTACTAAATAAGTGCCCTCTTCCAAGTCAAGGGTTAGTACCGAACCTTTAATCTTTCCAAATGTGGAAGTAAACGTTAGTTCATCCGCATCTGGATCAGAGAAATAATCCATTAATTCAATGGATTTTGTTTGACCTGCTTTTACACTCATAGCAGGTATAGTTGAAGCGATTGGTGCTCGGTTTTCTCCAGGTAAAGAAGGAACCACAATGGGTTCCCCTTTTGAATTGGTAATCTTGATAGAATCTCTTGTTGCTCCGTTAATAAAATCAAATTCTTGAATGTTTTCTGCGCCTTTTATTTCCTTAACATGTGTACCATCCACAACGACCTTAAGCACGTGTGTACCTTTAAAATCTGTGATTGCTCCATCCTTTGCCGGGACAAGGGTAACAGAATGCTCTGCAAAGCCTTCTCCTTTAAATTCTGCATATGCACCGGTAAAGAAAATCCCCTCTGTTATTTCAGATTGAGCATCCAATTCGATGGAAACGCTTGGTTTAGTAATGGTCACTCTGTTTGATTGAACATTTTTCAAGCTATATTGTTTTTCTGCAACAATTGGTGTCACTTCGTCCTCTGCAAGCAAGTCAATTTGAACCATTACAGGATCATGGTCAGAAGCACGTCCTGCCATATCTGTGAAGTCAGCATTGATATGCAAAACATCAATTTTAGTTTTGTTAGCAAGGTTATTCGTAACTAAAATATGATCTAAAACTTGTGAATTTCCTTGGTATAAATACGTGTATCTATCCGAAGCTTCCACTTTATTGATCATATTTTTCATTAATTGACCTTCATGAATTTTTAACGATTGAGAGAATTGATAGTCGTTAAAGTCTCCCAATGAAACGATATTTGCTTCTGGATTTTTCGTGTGAACATCTTTTATAAATCCATAAACTATGTTTGCAATTTGATGGCGCTGTGCTTCACTTTTATAAACTGGTGGTTGAATAGCTCCAAACAAAGGAGTATCTCCAGATTTAGAATTCCAGTGATTCGCAATCACGATTACATTCTCACCTTGGAAGTCGAATTGAGCTGCCAAAGGTTTACGACTGCTATTAAATGCACTATTGGTTGGGTCGATACGACCTGGGTTATGCGTTAGCTTACCATTTTCATAACCAACTTTAGTGGTTGCTCCACCTACTGGCATTCCTTTGGTTAACGACACACGCTCAGGGTTGTAAAGAAATCCAACACGAATATTAGCATTAGGTGCTCCACCATCCGCATTGTTGACAGGATCGATATTCACATATTCATATTCCACTCCGCCGGCAGCCTTAATCGCTGTTATTAGGCGCTCGTAGCTTTGATTTGCTTTTGAATCTCCTGTAGATTCTCCATTATTATCTTGAACCTCTGTTACTCCAACGATATCTGGACTTTGCATATCATTAGCTATAGCTCTAGCTAATTTTCTAGCTTTGTCGTCTGAAGTAGACGATTTATTATTAGAGAAATTCTCTAAATTGTAGGAAGCGATTGTCAGTTTGTCTTCTGCTTTTACAATTGTAGTTTTCTCTGGAGAAGCAGTACCTTTTGTATGTGCTGCTTGCATTTCATTTAAAGAAACATAAATTTTAAAGTTTTGATACGAGTACCCTACAACCCCAACAATCGGGCCATTAAACTTGTCTCCTGTAGCAACCTCAAAATTACGTGCCGCTCCATTTGGCTCCAATCGGAATTGAATACGATTTGGATTTTGGTTACCTTCCTCGAAAAGAACTCCACCATGAAGAGAATTGGTAGGTGCACTTTCTAATACGGTAATCAAATCTCCGTGTTCCTGAGGGGATACAGCCTTCACATTACCAACCTGCACACGCATTCCTTCTATACTTTCCCAAAAATCAATTGCATCTACTGTTGGGTTAAAAACTTGCAAGTGATCGCTATCAATTGCTTCTAAATTCATCTTTGACTCATCGATGATAATTGGCTCTGGTAAAGACACATTGCTCTTCACCACAGTAACTTTCCCGCCTTGGTCATTTCTTACATTAATTTGAGTTGTTTTCAAATCAGTTGCGTTAGCATCGGAATATCCATCATAGGCATACTCACTAACTTTCCCAGTAACCTCAACTAAATCTCCAACTTTAATTGGCCAAGCCTTAGTTCCGCTGTAAAGTAGGATTGCTTCTGAAGTATTCGAATTGTCATCAACAAACTCATCTGGCGTCTGAATCGTATAATAAGTTGAACCGTTTAGAACAAAAGAATACGTGACAACACCTTGGATTCCTTCCACCGTTTGATTTACAAAAGACGTAGTATGTCCTTCACCTTGAATATCGTGGATTTGCAGACTGTCTGTAATGATATACTCAAAGGTTTTTATCTCTGAGACTCCATCAGCCGTTACTGCTATCGTCTTTACTGTCATATTCGTTTGAACATCGATTGGTGCAGTATATTTTATGCTTTCCACAGTAGGATCTGTGCCATCTATCGTGTAATAAATTTCAGCACCGGATGTCGTAGTAGAAAGAGTAACCGTGGTCCCCCCTACATATGTCCCGCTACCTGGTGTAGCAACAACCGACTGTAGAATAGAACTATCCTCTACGATATCTGAAGCAAATCGTGGAATAATTTGATAGTCATTATTAAATTGTTGAACAATTCCTGTGATAGATTCATAGACATTACCAACTTTTAGATTTAATATTCCTTTTTCATCACGGACGATAAAGCTATTTGTTCCATCAGTGGCAGTAAAGTTATTTGCGTTCACTGCAGTTAATGTAATATCTCTCGCCTGCACGAGAAGTGATTCATTTGCTTCATTCACCTCTGCACCTGTTACAACCTTAGGAGCTGGAGCACCTACCTGTTCTTGCTTATCAACTATAGTTGCATTGTCCAATTGTAAAAGTCCAAGATATTCTGCTAGTTTACCTGATACTATAACTTCATCACCGATCGTTGCTGGCAGGCTTGCAGGTCGAACCGCAATCCCCGCCGTCCCATCTTGTACAGAAATGCTGTTTTTCAGGTTAGCAGCTACAATTGCCTTAATAGTTACTGTGTCTCCTATTTTTCCTGATCGAGCTTCAGCAACTGTGATAGATGTTGGTTCCTCTGGCTCCTCTGGGTCTGGTTCCACTGGAGTTGTTCCACCCATTGTATGAGAGCCTAGATGATCGAATGTGTCTATTGGATACGAGTCCCATTGAACAGTTACATCGTATACATCATTAGGATTTGAATCTCCAGAAAGAACAGATGCCTTTTTCACTAGCGTGACATTTTCTCCCCATTTTGTTGTGCTTCCTAGTTGACCAAAGGAATCAACAACCTCTGTGGATTTCTTTAACAGTAGAACATCGTCTCCGTTAAAGGCAGTCACAGTACTATTTTGCAAATCCCCTTTGTTTTTAAGGGCTGCATTCGCTTGATTATTATAAATTACGTAAGTTTTACCGTTAGCTAACGTGCCTGACAATTTTAGAGCAGCTGGTCCACTTGTTTTACCATTCGCATAAAGTTCTATCGAATAGTTAGAAAGGTCTAAGTCGGAGCCAGTCCCATTATAGAGCTCGATTGCCTTGTTATTGCTAGTTCCCTCTACGTACTCCGATATGATTAAATCCGTGGCATTAGTTGCCGCAACTGCCTTGGAAGGTAACGCTGGTAAAACTAGTCCAGCCATAAGTGTTGCAGACAAAAGCACATTCAAATGCTTTTTCCAGTTCCTTTTTATCATCTCTATATTTCTCCTTTTAGTTAGGGATTTTAGTATTAATAAAAGCTATAGAATGATATTTCCTAAGACCGTTATTCCGTCTAAGGTGTAGCTATCACTATCTAACTCTGAAAAGTCTGCATCGCCCTCAACTGTAATATTGAAGAAGGATACACTTCCTGATGGGCTACCAACTAATGTTAGATTTCCTTTTATTACTGCATGTTCGAGCTTACTTATATCTGATAATGATACGGTTACATCGCCTTTATATACTTTAGGCTCCTCTTTAGTTCCTGAGAAGTCATCGGCAGGGATATTTCCGCCAGGAATTTCAGTGTCACCTTGACCAGCAACATTCACAATTCTTCCTTCCACTTGAGGATCTACAGTTTTAAGAGCTGCAATATGCTCCCGTAGGTTTTCCCAGTCAGAAAGACCTAAATCAGTTACACGGCCTTGTTCATATGCTTTTTTGAGCACATCGTAACCGTCTCCACCTTTAGCAGTAAACGCGTTTGTCGCAATCATGTATTCTTGTCCATTTTCTAGCGAAACATACTTACCTGCAGCATCCTTATATTGAATAGAAACTACTCGTTGACCAACTGGTTTTGAAGAATCATAGACAACCTTTGCTCCTGATACATGAAGAAAACCTCCATTTTCCTTTGGAGACTCTTTAAAGCTAATCTCAAATGCGGCTTTTATCTCTGCACCTGAAAGCTTCATCGTCGCTAAAGTATTACCGAATGGAAGTACGGAGATTACTTCTCCAACTGTGATCGGTCCCTGATTAATAGCAGCTCGAATACCCCCACCATTTTGGAATGCCATAATTACATCTTTGTTATACACTCTTGCCTTATTTAACATGCCATCTGTTATTAAATTACCAAGTGGAGTTTCATTGCTTCGTACACTAGCTGGGTTATCTGCAGTAGCCCGTGGATTTTCTAATGCTTTAACAGCAGTCGCTCCCGTTTCCATCTCTTTTATTTCTTTAATTTTATTCGAGTATTTTTTTAATAAATTTGCTGCTTCTTCATCTTCTTTTTTATCATTTACACTGATTAGCTTTCCAGCATTCTTTACAATTCTACCGTTGTTATCAAATTCTACATCCAAAGTACCTAAAAACTCACTATACTGATAGGCTTGTACAATAACAGTCGGATCCTTGGCTTTACCGTTTTTGTCTTTAGTGACCACTACTGGGGCTTCTAGTTTTGTATGGCTATGTCCTCCGACTATAATATCAATTCCTGAAACTCTTGCAGCTAGCTCTAAATCATTGTCGTATGCCGGATTATCATCATAGCCTAGGTGAGACACCGCAATAACCTTGTTGACACCTTGCTTTTTGAACTCCGCTACCATTGTCTCTGCTGCTTTTATATAATCCGTAAAAGTTACTTTTTCTGGACTAGATATATCTTTTGTTTCCTCTGTCGTTAAACCGAATAATCCTATCTTTTGCCCATTGACTACTTTGATAATTCCACTGTAGATTTGACCGTCTTTCGCACTGCTTGCTACTTTTACATTAAACAATCCTTGAAGATCTACATCCTCTGAAAAATCGACATTGGAGCTTACAATAGGGAATTTAGATTTCTTAATAAATTCTGCTAAAGCTTGATGCCCTTCCGAACTCGAACCTAGGTCAAATTCATGATTACCAATTGTCATCACATCATATTTCATTAAATTCATAAATTCTAAATCTGCTTGTCCTTGAAATTCATTAAAATATAAAGTTCCAGAAAATACATCTCCAGCGTCAATGAGAAGGGCTGATGGCTTTTCCTTACGAAAATCTTTTACAGCTGTCACGCGCTTTGCCACATTATCTAATTGAGCATGTGTATCGTTTGTATGCATAATAGATAATTTGAAGTTAGGAGCTGGATTACTCCCTCCTCCTCCGCCACCGGACGATGGTGGTGGGCTTGGTATGGATGGTGGTGTTGGAACAGGTGTAGGCATTGGTGTCGGTATAATAATATCCATTCCAGCTTTTTTAGATACCTCCGTCACCTTGTCGATAAGCTCCTTCACCATAGGTAAAGCACTAGGAGAAGGTAAACGATTAACTAATGGTTTAATAGATTCTAATATCTTAATAGCTTCTGCCTTTTTACCTGCAGCAAGTAATTTATCCGCTTCCTTCACTTTCATGTAAATAGTGACAGGTATCATTAACTGATCTCGTTTTTGATTTGCAGGCTCCTTATACTGATCTAGTAATAGATCTCTAGCTGCCTTACCAGAAAAACGGTAAAGGATAACTGTTCTATTTTTTAGCTGAACTGAAAGCTTGTGATAAAGTGATTCAACCTTTTCCCAATCCTTTGCACTTTCCGCTTTTTTAATATCAGCCATTATAGGATTTAAATACTTGTCCGCGTAATTATAAGCATCAATATAAGGTATGATCCCTTTAGTAACACGCTCCTCGTATAATGCATCCAAATCTCTCAACATAGCAGCCTTGTTTGAAGCGTTCGATTTTTGTATAGCACTTCTTGCCTTTTGATAATTCTTCTTTGCCAAGTTTAATGCCGGATATAATTCTGCGCTAGTTGCTACCTGACCGTTCTGAGCAGGAACTACATAAGCATATGCAGCCTCCTTCATGTCTTTTCTTGCCTGATCCACCATCGATTGAAGTGAACTATTAGCATAACCTGTATTGCTTGAAACTAGCAGAGAAGTTGTGAGTACTGCTGCCATGACAGATTTCTTCATCTTGTTGTTCATGATTTCCCTCCATATTTTTAGTCACTAGACAAAAGTAATATTCATCATTCCAATGTTCCTGGCAAATATAGCAATCTTACGTATTAAGAACAATCAGCCATTCATTAACGTTTTGTAAAATTAGATTTACATTAATCACTTTTATAGAAAGCACGAACGATTAAAAGAAAATGGAAAACCATATACTTTTCTCTGTCCGCTCATATCACCCACGCTTCCGTTCTTTTTTTGTTAAACAGAAACAATATAGAGTAAAGGGAGATTTTAAATAGGATGTACAACCAAATAGGATTCTTTCTACAAAACAAGTCGAATTTTTGGGCATCTCATAATAAATAGATGAATCAAAAAGTAATGGACCAAGTAATATCGGGCTATGGGAAGCGTGAGGATTTATGTTTATGGGGATTGTAGTAATCTACGGGGTGATTGTCGTAAACTAGAGCTCGATTGTCGTAAAATACTCGGTGATTGTCGTAAATTAGCCCGTCATTGTCGTAATCTACACTCTGATTGTCGTAAAACACAAAAAAACTGCCTCCCTAGGTGTAAAACTCACCTAACAAGACAGCTCAATTACCCATTCAGTTCTTCCAAGAAAATCTCCAGGCTCTACCCGGAACCTTACATAAGCCAACTATGAGTAGGAACGACAAAATCCCGGCTACTAACGATAGCGTCATATAGCTAGTTTGAGCCGCAATCACACCTGACAAGCCGCCACCCGAAACTCCAGCGAGCGCTACCCACACGTCAATCGACCCTTGTCTCTTCGCCCGCGTCGCAGGTACGGTGGAGTCGACAATCAAAGCTGTACTGCTGATCAAACCGAAATTCCAGCCTAGCCCGAGTAAAGCAAGCGCCACAATAAGCATGCCCAACGAGTCACCTGGTGCAAATGCTGCCACTAACCCTGCACCCAGCAGTGTAAATCCAGAAGCAACCGCGATTGCCACACGACCAAAACGATCAACTAGGATCCCAGTAACAAGTGAGGGTAAATACATCGCAGCCACATGAAAGCCAATGACAAGACCGACTGCGTTCAAGTCATGTCCATGATGCCTCATATGCACGGGAGTCATTGTCATAATGGAAACCATCACGACCTGAGTGATGACCATAACGGCAGCCCCGATGAAAATACCTCTCCTATCCTCTATTTCCTCTTCCACACTTGAAGTATCCTGTTCCACCTGCTTATTAATAGCAGTCGAAATTACTAACGGATCTGGTCGCAATAAAACCCAAAGAATTGTTCCAGCCAATAAATAGGCAGCTGCCGCCAATATAAATGGCCCAGCAAGAGATGGAACCCCGATAGACTCAGCAAACTCTCCCATAACCCCTACTAAATTTGGACCCGCAAACGCCCCTAATGTGGTCGATACCATCGCAATACTAATTGCTGTACCTCGTTGCTTGGCAGTGGCTAAATCTGTCCCGGCATATCTTGCCTGCAAATTTGTCGCTGACCCTGCACCATATATTAACAAGGAGGCAAACAGCAAAATGATACTGTCAGTCATAGCAGCAGCAACCACCCCAATGGCACCAATACCACCGACTATAAATCCTCCTGACAAGCCATACCTTCTACCATAACGCTGTGACATTCTTCCAACCATCAACGCCGCTCCAGCTGACCCTAACGTGAACAAGGCAGTAGGTATACCTGCATAGCTATCAGTCCCTAGCATATCCTGGGCGATCAACGCCCCCACGGTTATCCCAGCTGCCAACCCCGCTCCTCCAAAAACCTGTGACAAAACGACAATCCACAGCGTTCTTTTATATAGTCGCTGTATTTCCTCTGGAGAATCTATGTATTTTTGAATTTCAACTTTTCCCTGTGAAATATTAACCACCCCAAATCCTATGCTTTTGAACTCCTCTGCAAACCCTTTAGCCAACTATATATTATGATTCCAGCAAAAGCGCCAGTACTATCGATCATAACATCCTTTACCTGCGCTCCCCTTCCAGGTACGAACAACTGATGAATCTCGTCACTAACGGCATATACAATGCAAGTGGCCAAGGCTAATAACATACTTTTTTTACCGCGAATCTCACTTACCCGGAAAGCTCGGACAACCAATATTCCCAATACAAAATAAATAAGAAAATGTGCATTCTTTCGTACGAAATGATGTAAATTATCAACAAATAAATCCGACTCCGGAGCAACAGCTTCCACCACTGATAAAATTACCTCTGTTACCCCTGTGCTTAATTCCTTTGAGTCATCAGCTGGTTGACTGGAGAAAAAGAAGATTAACCCCATCCATAAAACCACTGCTAAATACGACCAAATTTTCGACATATAACCTCACCTTTAAAGCTTTTCTTATCAAAAAAGCAACTAAAGCCATAGCTCTAGCTGCTATTAATCTTACATATTTTTATAGACGCCCGTACGAAGCAATGCTTGCTTTAACGAGCTAAAAGTAGAAATTTTACCGAAGTCCAGCCCTAGCTGAACAGATGTATGCGCAACCTCTGGGCGGATGCCCGAAATATAAGGACGAATTCCTAGTAAGCTTAAAACCTCCATAAACTTATACAGTTCATTGGCAACCATTGTGTCAATTATTGAAACTCCAGAAATATCAATAAATAGCTTATCTAATCCAAGTTCTATACACTTTTGTGGAATTTCATCAGTTAGAGCCTTTGCTCGATATGTATCCACGTCCCCAACGATTGGCAATACACCAACCTTTTCTAATATAGGTATAATTGGGCTGCTCAATTCACGGATTAATGTTTGTTGAGCATTGAACCGAGTAGTAAAAAGATAATAATAGCGCTTGGAGAACTCAAAAATCAAACGGTCAAACGATTGATTATACGTCGTGCTCCATTTGATTATATTTGCATTGGAAATTTCCTTCTCTTTTGCATGGACAAAACGTTCGACATAGCTCCAAATGATCTCTCTCGTTTTGTTAAGTGCTTCTATAACATGATGAATGGCTATATCATTTTCCACTCTATTTTTGGCAACTGTTTCAGCCCAAGTTTTTAAAAGATCGGAGAAGGAATTCTCATTCCAAAACGCGGTAGCGACTGTCCTAATAGTTAGGGCATTTTGTTCCCTCAATAATTCGTCTTGTAGAGGATTAGAGTTATTAGAATAAAAAGGATCTGTAAAATTTCTTTTTTCCTCCAGCCATTGCTGTGTAATATATGGAGAATTTTCAATTAAATAATCGTATAGTTGCTCATTAATAGAAGACAAAGGCTCCCCTTCTTTCTGTCTAAACAATAATATCTCTATTATAAATGTTTCGGTGGAAAAAAGGTATTTTATTCTATTTTTAATTAAAAAAAGCAACCGAAGTTAAACTCCGGCTGCTTAAATATATTTATTTTGAAAATCTTCCTGCAAAGTCCATTGTGCTACATTTTTCCAATGGAAGCTTAACACTTTTACCTTCTGCAGCTGATTTATAAATAGCTAATACTAACTCAAGTGCATTTCTACCGTCCACTGCTGTTACATAAGGATCTCTGTCGTTTTTAATCGCATCGATCACATCTGTATATAGTGGGTTGTGTCCAAATCCATAAACGGATGGTGGATTTTCGTAGTATTTTGCTTTTACTTCTTCAGAGTTATCTTTGTCATCAGCAAACATCCACTCTTCAATGATGTTAACAGACTTACCACCGATTTTAACAGTACCTTCTTCACCAAACACATAAAGTGTTTCTTCTAGGTTTTTAGGGAAGATATTCGTTGTACCTTCGATAATTCCGTAGCTTCCATTTTTAAAGCGAACTAGCGCCATACCAAGGTCTTCCGCCTCGATGAAGCCGTGCATTAGATTGTCCGTCATTCCAACAACCTCTACGATTTCGTCGCCCATCATCCAACGTAACAAGTCAATATTATGTATACATTGGTTCATCAACGCGCCGCCATCTTGCTCCCAAGTACCGCGCCATGGAGCTTGTGTATAGTAATCTTCCCCACGGTTCCAACGGATATGAGCAGTACCGTGAAGTAATCGACCAAAGCGACCTTCTTCCACAGCTTCTCTCATTTTTTGAACAGATTTGTTAAAGCGGTTTTGGTGACAAGCACTTACTTTAACGTTTTTCTCTTTAGCTAAAGCGATGATTTGATCTGCTTCCTCTAAAGATAAAGCGATTGGCTTCTCGATAATTAGATTGCTACCATGCTCGATACAATCTAAAGCGATTTGTGCATGCTTTCCGCTTTCTGTACAAATCCCGATTAGCTCAGGAGATTCCTGCTGAAGCATTTCCTTGTAATCCGTATATTTCTTCACTGTTTCTGGTAGCTCAAACATGGAAATAGTTGCATCCATTTTGCTCTCGTCCACATCACATAAAGCCACAATATTTAAATTATTTTCTATAGCTGCAGCAACATGATTAGGAGAGATTCGTCCACACCCGATAATTGCATATTTTAAACTCACTTACGTCTTCCTCCTTTGTAATATCCAAAATCTATATGCTCTTATGTTATCCAAACACTTAAAGTTGTACTCTTAGTGAATATCCTCACATAAAGCCTACACTATTATATCATATTCCAATCTATAGTTTTATCAACTAAAAGTTAAACTCTTCATTTTGGAAATAAAACCTGCACGTGATCTAACAAGCGCTTTTACTAATTAAAAGGACGTGCATTTTCTACTAAATGTTTCTTTTTGTTCATTTTTTATTCCTGCGAGCTACCTTATTTCTTCCTACCGGTGATAAATGTCTCACGAACGGTGATAAATCTCTGCGAACGGTGATAAACTCTCGCTGAACGGTGATAAATCTCTGTGAACGGTGATAACTTTCAAAACCGTCTCCAGAAATGCTCTTACTAATTGAAAACGGATTACTTTTACAAGAAAGCCTCCGAAGCAATTTTCGGAGGCGATACAATGTTAGTTAAAATCATACATCCGACCTTTAATCAGATAAGCGGTGCTTTCTGCTATGTTGGTGATGTGATCGGCTGTGCGTTCTAAGAAACGGTTGATGAATAGGAGCTGGACAAGCTGGGCTGTGTCCTCGGGATGTTCGCTTAAATATTGAATGAGATTTTGGTAGTTAGCTCTGCTATTTGCATCAACCTGGTCATCAAGGTCGGCTACT
This sequence comes from Psychrobacillus sp. FSL W7-1493, assembly GCF_038004905.1. Lineage (NCBI taxonomy): Bacteria > Bacillati > Bacillota > Bacilli > Caryophanales > Bacillaceae > Psychrobacillus > Psychrobacillus sp. FSL W7-1493. Next base: position 3,155,585 of record NZ_JBBOSB010000001.1, read on the forward strand.
TCCTTAGCAAGCGCAATGTCTTCATCAACAAACGACTTCAACGATTTTTGTAGCATAGTAATGGATACAGTCTTCATCGGCTCAAGCTTTGTCATGTGTAACAGGGATTCGCGCTCTCCAATTTTAATAGTTGCCTTGGAGATGTTAACTGCAAAGTCAGCGATGCGCTCGATGTCGCTTGATATTTTCAGCACGCCAATAATTCGGCGTAAGTCACGAGCAAGCGGCTGTTCTTTGGAGATAAACCAAATAGCCATCTGGTTTATTTCCTTTTCCATGTCATCGATCGTATTGTCTTTTTCAATTGTCTTTAAAGCAAGCTCGATGTCCTGCGTTTCTAATGCTTGATAGGAGCATTCTAGCTGCTCCTCTGTAATTCTTACCATTTCAGCTAGCTTGTTTTCTAGCTCCTGCATGTTATTTTCAAAGTTTTCGCGTATCATTTTCCGTCTCCCATCTTATTATCCGAAACGACCAGTAATATAATCTTCTGTTCGAGAGTCACTTGGTGTTGAAAAGATAATGTCTGTTTGATCGTACTCGATGACTTCCCCATTTAAGAAAAATGCTGTTTTATCAGAGATTCTAGCTGCCTGCTGCATATTATGTGTCACAATCACAATCGTGTAATCTTTTTTCATTTGTGTGATAAGCTCTTCTACCTTAAGCGTTGAAATTGGATCTAGTGCAGAAGTTGGCTCGTCCATTAAAATCACATCTGGCTTCATGGCAATCGCACGGGCGATACACACACGCTGCTGCTGTCCACCGGAAAGTCCTAAAGCAGACGTTTTTAATCTGTCCTTCACTTCGTCCCAAATCGCAGCCCCACGAAGACTTTCTTCGACGATCTCATTTAAATCCTTCTTGCTTTTAATGCCTTGCATACGTGGTCCATAAGCTACATTATCAAAAATGCTCATCGGGAACAGGTTCGGCTTCTGGAACACCATTCCTACCTTTGTGCGTAGCTTGATAACGTCCTGACTTGCATATATATCTTCCTCGTCAATAACAATTCTCCCAGTGATTTTCACTCCATCGATTAAATCATTCATACGATTTAACGTACGTAGGAATGTGGATTTACCACAGCCGGAAGGGCCAATCAATGCAGTTACTTCTTTCTCCTGGATACCTAAGGAAACACCATATAACGCCTGCTTCTCCCCGTAGAATAAATTCAGGTCGTACACATTAATTTTTGATTGCTCCGTAGTTGTAATTGCACCATAGCTTTCAGCGGTAGATTTAGAAAGTATTTTCTTCATATTGGTCTCCTTCGTTTAATGATTTGCCTTATTGAATTTCTTCGATATATACGTTGCAGACAAGTTAAGGACTAAGATGATCACGATAAGGACAATACCAATGGCTGCTGCCAATTCAATATTTCCCGTTTCCTGTGTAACTAAGTACGAATGTACTGTTAACGTTCGTGCTGAAGAGAAAATACTATCTGGCATCGCCGCAACTGTTCCTGCTGTTAAGAAGATTGCTGCTGATTCTCCCACGATACGTCCGATGGAAAGAATAATACCTGACAAAATCCCTGGCATCGCACTTGGCAAAATAATTTTATAAAGCGTTTGTAGCTTCGTCGTCCCGAGTGCTAGAGAGCCTTCTCGATACGTGTTAGGTACCGTCTTTAATGCCTCTTCCGTCGTTCGGATAATGACTGGTAAAACGATAATCGTTAATGTCAGGGATGCCGCGATAATAGACATACCAAGCTTTAACGTTGCCACAAAGAATACCGCACCAAACAATCCATAAATGATAGAGGGAATCCCTGTTAAACTTTCAGTTGCATAGCGAATAATTTTCACTAGTCGACCTTGCTTTGCATATTCGTGTAAATACACGGCTGCTAAAATACCAATTGGTGTAGCAATAGCCAGTGAGATAATAATCGAATAAATCGTCGTGACGATCATCGGCCAGATGCCCCCGCCCTCAGTTGGAGAGTAATCGCCGAATATAAAATCGAAACTGATTAATCGAAAGCCTTTATAAAAAATATAACCAACAATGACAACGAGAATGGCAACCGATATAAAAGCGGAAAACCATAAGAGGCCACGTAAAACATTATCCTTTACCCTATTCATATCAGTTGCCTCCTCTTGCTGTAATTCTAGCTAGTACGAAATTTAAAATTAGAATGAAGGAGAATAAAACGATCCCCGTTGCAAATAACATTTCCTGATGAGTTCCAAACGCATATCCCATCTCTAAAGCAATATTCGTAGTCAACGGTCGAACACTGTCTGTAAGGCTTGTAGGGATGATCAAGCTGTTCCCCGCAACCAATATAACCGCCATCGTCTCTCCGATAGCTCGTCCTAATCCAAGGACGATCGCTGCCATAATTCCAGACTTTGCAGCAGGAACAATTACTTTAAAAATTGTCCCAATATGAGATACACCAAGCGCTAAAGAGCCCTCTGTGTATGCCTTAGGTACAGCACGTATTGAAGTCTCTGCTACCGTTACAATCGTAGGAAGCATCATAATGGCTAGCACAAGAATGACAGCTAGCAAGCTTTGCCCTCTCGCTAAGCCAAAATTGTCCTGTAAAAATGGAACGATAATCGCCAGTCCAAATACCCCGTATAATACGGAAGGGATCCCAGCTAAAAGCTGAATAGCTGGAGAAATTAATTTAGCTAGCCATTTAGGTGCGATCTCTGCTAAGAAAATCGCGGTGAACAAGCCAATTGGAACTCCAATGATTAATGCACCAATTGTCGCGAATAGAGAAGCCACGATCATTGGGAAAATACCGAATTTATCCTCACTAGGAACCCAGTCCGAGCCGAATATAAAGTCTATAAAGCTATAGCCCTCTGCTATAAACGGATAGGATCCTTTATAAAATACAAAACCTACTATTAACGCTAAACTGATTACCGATAATAAGGCGCAAGCAAGGAAAACCTTTGCAGATAAACCTTCTAGAAAATACTTGCGTTTGTTCGCTTTTTCTATTTCAACGGTTTGCTTTTCGTTTGGTGGTGTAGTCACGCAAGTTCCTCCCATTATGTAATTTCAACGGATTTTATTGAAGAATAGGGATAGCCCCAGCCTCCGAAACTATTTCCTGTCCTTCAGGATTTAAAATATAATCGATAAATTGCTGACCAGCCGCTGTTAGTTCGCCTTCCTTATAAACGAATAAGAATGGTCTTGAAAGACTGTACTTTTCGTCCAGCACGTTTTGTGCGGTCGGCTCTATGCCATTAATCTTCATCGGGTAGATCGTTTCATCGATATATTCAAAGGAAATAAAGCCAACTGCGTGCTTATTTGTTGCCACTGTTGTCTTGATATTACCGTTCCCACTAGCAACAATCGCATTTCGAATCAATTCCCCAGAGGAATAGCCGACAATTTCCTGGAACGCATCACGAGAACCAGAGCCGTCCTCACGCGAAACAACTACGATTTCTAAGTCTTCCCCGCCAAGCTCCTTCCAGTTCTTCACCTTACCAGTGAAAATCTGCTTCACCTGTTCCATCGTTAAGTTTTCCACCTTATTTGATGGGTGCGTCACAATAACAATCCCATCATAAGCAATGATAATTTCTTCTAATTGAGCCGCTTCCTCATCCTTTAAATCACGAGAGCTCATCCCAATTTCCGAAACACCATTTGTTGCATTGGTAATACCAGCTGACGAACCAATCTGGTTTACCTCTATTTTGACTGATTCCGTTTCCTCATACTTCATCGCCAGCTTCTCTGTCAAAGGTCCAACCGAAGTAGACCCAGATATAGAAATCGTCTGCTTATCGCCATTACCCTGCCCCGAATCATTACCTCCACAGCCAGCTAACAACGCAAACGGAATCACGAGAGAAACAATCGCTTTTTTAAATAACATGGACAACCTCCAAAAGTTATAGACTTCTATCTACTATCCATCATAAGGCTAATTTCTTAACCTTCTATTAACTGAATGTAAAGGTATTGTAAACTTTCTAAAAATGAATTAAATATATTGTGAATTTAATGAAAAATCGGTAAAAAGATATGGTGTGAATAGAGAGATTTGGGGACGGTTAAAATTGTTGAAGTGTCAGGATAACCGCACCTAAACGGAGCTATTTGTCACCTAAATTTGAGAAAGTGTCAAGTAAACTGGAGCTGCGCACATAAAAATTAAAAAGTGACACCTAAATCAGCGATAACCGCACCTAAACGGAGCTAGATGTCACCTAAATTTGAGAAAGCGTCACCTAAACCGGAGCTGCGCACATAAAAATTAAAAAGTGACACCTAAATCAGTGATAACCGCACCTAAACGGAGCTAGATGTCACCTAAAATTGAGAAAGTGTCACCTAAACCGGAGATGCGCACGTAAAAATTAAAAAGTAACACCTAAATCAGCGGTAACCGCACCTAAACAGGAGCTATCTGTCACCTAAAATTGTGACAGTGGTACATAACAGTTAAGAAGTGTCCCATTAACTATGCGGAAAGCGCCCATTAATCAAGTAGAAATGTCCCATAAAATGAAGAAAGTGACCCATTAACTAAATCGACCACACAAAAATCAAAAAATGTCCCATTAACCAAGGAGAAAGCGCCCATTAATCCAGTTGTTTTGTTACAAAAAGTCTATTACGCTAAAAGCACAAATAAACAGGAATCAATCATAAAGCTGTTTCGCGTAGTTTGGTCTTCAACTAGTGGTCATATGTATAATAGAAGGAGGACAAAATTCAACTCAATAAAAAAGCCGATGTAAGAGAATGATTCTCTTTCATCGACTTATTGTTGCTTATAGCTTGCCGAGCTCATCTATAAAAGCGGGTCGTCTTGCATACTGTGTGTTCAATTGCTGGATTAGCTCTGCTTGTTTTTCCTCACCAGCATACGTTTTGTATCTCTTAATTATTTTACATACGCCTTTGTATCGCTTTCTGTCCGTGGCTGATTTTGCGGTGGAGTGTATATAATTTTGATACATTTCTATAATGTCCTCTGGATATTTTTCCACTAGCTGATCAGCATAGCTTTCTAGCTGACTTGGATATCCTTTCACATAATGCAAAAGCTCCTCTAAATCGTTTTCTTCGAGGATAATTTTCAAGTATACTTCCCTTGCATTCCACCCTTCGGAAACTTTTAATTCATTGATTAGAGAATTATAAAATGTGTCATCTTGGGCAAGCTCTTTTAACTCTTTATAATATTCAAAGTCACCGGACAGCAATAGCTCTTTCGCAAGCTTCTTCTGCTCTTCTTGAAGTGAAAGCTCTTTATAGGCTACGTATCGCTCCTTCTTCCAATGTATCACTAAACCTCGGAGCTTTTGGTCCTGCTTTTCTCCCTCCAAAGCAAGCTCTATCACTCGCTCATAATTTTTCTTCTCCATATGCTGATTTATCAATAGCTGTCGAAAGAATTTATAATGTATATTTCCTTCAATAAAAGAAGCCTTTTCCTCGTCAGAATCGTATTTTACTATTAAATTCCATAATAACTGAAGAAGACTTTCCTTATAATAATTCGAGTACGCATCGTCTGACTCCTCTTTTATCATCTTTTCCAATTTGGCTCTATACTTATTCCTCAAGACTTCTATATCCGCAAACTCCTCGCAGATTTCTAATATATTCAATTTAAAATTGGACCATCCATCAAATATGCGTCGATCCACATGCTTCATTAGTTTATTAAATATGTCTATTCGTAATTTCACGTCTAAAGGATCGCAATCCATTGCTCGCTCGCCAATAAGCCCTAATGTTTCGTCTATAAGTGACCCTATATCTCCGTCCGAATCATCTGCATATTGGAGTGCCTTCATACCTTCATCTAGCACGAGTAATCCAATATTAATAGCTATTAATGTATCTTCCGTTTCTTTAATCTTCTCCAACAGTTCTTCGAAGTCCATTACAAATGCATAAGCATTTCGACGAGAGATATAGCCTTCTCTACCTTTATGCTCTTTAACAATAGAAGAAAGTAACTTTTTACACTGATCTAACAAATTAGTTTCATTCGTTTTTGCATATTTAAAAACCAACTTTTCCCCAAACTTTGAATCCTGTTCTACCATTTCCATTAATATTTCCACCAATTTGTCTTTAGATAAATCATTCAATACCTCAAAGACAGCAGGCTTTTTCTTCCCCACCATTTCACCATCAAATTCATCTTCCAGTATTTTAAAATAAACAGCAGCTTCATGCTTGCAAACAGGCCCATAATCATATGGACAACCACAGGAGGAATAAGATATTTCTCCGTTCTCTTCTATCATGACAATAACTCCGTAATCTCCACTACCCTGTACAATAAAATTATACGTATATTCATCCTGCTTATAGCTCTTTATGACCCTATCTTCTCTATAATAGTCAAAGCCTCGCATCAAAATTTCTTGGTCCATTCTTTCTTGAAAGTTATTTAGATTCATTAGTAAGGCTCCTTTTTATTAGTCTAATTAAAACAAATCATACCAATAAATTGCTCTCAAAAATAGTTATGAAAGCTAGATCATTAATTAAATTTCCAACGTTTTTTCCCAAACTTTTAGGGTATAACTAACAACGATGAACAATTTATTGGAGGTGCTGGAATTAGTGGAAGAGCAAACGATATCTATTGTAAAGCAGTCACTGAATGCATTATTGGAGAACGAGACGTTTTTGCCAGAGTTACAGGGTGAAATGCGGATTAAGGCCTTTACTTCGTTGAATGCGATTTTATCAACGCCGAATCAGATACATAAGTCCTTCCTGCGTGTCCCGCTTGAAAGTGGAGAGGTAGTTCGAATTCCTTCTTATCGGGTGCATCATAATGATGCGCTTGGTCCGTATAAGGGTGGGATCCGTTTTCATGAGTCGGTTAATGAAGAAGAGGTTATTAACTTAGCGTTTTTAATGACTCTAAAAAACGCCCTGCATGATGTGCCATTTGGTGGAGGAAAAGGCGGAATCGTTATCGATCCTAAAAACTTCACCGATAAGGAGCTACATCGTATTTGTACGAAATACGTTCGTTATTTTAATCATGTACTTGGTCCTGACCGTGATATTCCAGCACCAGATGTTGGTTCCGGTGAGCGTGAAATGGACTGGATGATGGCTGAGTACAAAAAGATTAACCAAGGGCAGCCTTATCTCGGTAGCTTTACGGGTAAGAGTGTTGCGAATGGTGGATCATTAGGTAGACGTGAAGCCACAGGTAAGGGTGTTTATTTCACCTTCCGCTATATGCTAGGCAATTATGCAAAGGAACACGAGCAAACACTAGCCAGCTCCGATAATCCTTACGCGAAAACTTTAATGGAACACGCCAACCGGCCACTAAATGTAGCTGTTCAAGGGTTTGGTAACGTTGGCTCAGTCACAGCACTCGAGGCAGCTAAATGCGAGCATTTACAAAATAAAGTCGTTGCTGTAAGCGATAGAAATGTAACACTCTTTAATAAAGAAGGCTTAGATATCCAGTCACTTGTCCAATTCTCTGCCGGGAACAAGGGTGACCTACCAACGTCAGAGCAACAGCTAAAAGAAGCTGGAGTCACAGCGACTATCTTGAGTAGAGAAGAAATTCTTACGATGGATGTGGATGTTTTATTCCTGGCTGCTTTAGAAAATCAATTAAACGCAACGAACAAAGCCGAGATTAAAGCCCGGATTATTGTAGAAGGCGCAAATGCCCCAACGACAAAGGATGCAGATCAATACTTGAGCCAAAAGGGTGTCATCATCATACCCGACATTTTAGCCAATGCCGGTGGGGTAATCGTATCCTATCTAGAATGGCTACAAGGACGCGAAACCCAATTTTACTCCGAGGAAGAAGTCTACAACCAGCTTCTCGATAAAATGAAACATACGATGGACACGCTGCTCCCACTATACTTCAGCGACCCATTACCGCTTCGCCAAAACTGCTTTATCCATGCGGTAATTCGATTGTCTACAGTCCTGTATCGACAAGGAAAACTATATTAATAAAAGGATGGAGCGACGTCAGTCACTCCATCCTTTTATTGTTAGCGGGAACCAGTAGTGAATTGTGTCTGACACAGGGACAGACACAATTTCCCCTACAAAATCGACAAGAACTGTCTGGTTCTCTCTTCTTTTGGGTTAATAAATATTTCCTCTGATGTTCCTTCTTCCACTATTACTCCCTTATCCATAAAAATGACTCTATCCGCCACATCTTTTGCAAAGCTCATTTCATGGGTCACGATGATCATAGTCATTCCTTCTCGTGCTAAGTCTTTAATGACCTGTAGCACTTCTTTCACAAGCTCTGGGTCTAACGCTGAGGTAGGCTCATCATAGAGCATGACCATTGGATTTAATGCTAATGACCGTGCAATTGCTACTCTTTGTTGCTGTCCACCTGATAATTGAGCTGGGTAGTAATCACATCTATCCCCAAGGCCAACTTTTGTAAGGAGGGCCTTCGCTAATATTCTAGCCTCTTCTGATGGGGTCCCATGTATTATTATTGGTCCCTCCATCACATTTTCGATGGCTGTCTTATGCGGAAATAGATTGAACGATTGAAATACAAAGCCTGTTCTCTTTCGTAGTTCCCTTATTTCCTTTTTTCGCTTGCGATTTGCTTTGCCACCTGCATCTACTTGATAGTCACCTAAGCGAATAAGACCCTCGGTGGGCTCTTCTAGGAAATTCAAACAACGCAAAAAGGTGGATTTTCCAGAGCCACTTGGGCCCATAATGACAACTACTTCACTTTTATCAATCGTTAAGTCTATCCCTTTTAATACCTCATTTGTTCCAAATGTTTTTTTCAAATTGTTAATTTGAATGATACTCATAGACATCTCCTATCATTCGTATTTATCGAACCAAGTATTTTGATGTACGCACTTCTAATTTATCTAAATTGGTTGTGAAGAACGTTATTAATATCCAGTAAATGGCCGCTGCTAGTAAGTAAATTGTGAGTGGTTCAAAAGTTTTTGCAATGATTAAACTCGACATTTGCAATAGCTCAGTTACGGTTATAACCGATACTAAGGAAGTATCTTTGATCAACACAATAAATGTGTTTGATAAGGTAGGAATAGATATGCGAAGACTTTGCGGGAGAATAATTCTTCTTAATGCTTGGGAATACGTCATTCCCAAAGCTAGGGATGCTTCCATTTGACCATGATCCACTGCAAGAATAGAAGCTCTAAAGGACTCTGATAAGTAAGCACCAGCATTTAAGCTTAATGCCACAATTCCAGAAGAAATCGGGTCTAAAGAGATACCGATTTGCGGTAAACCATAGTAAATGACAAAAATCTGAACAAGAAGAGGAGTTCCACGAATAATCGAAACATATGCTGTTGCAATTCCGTTTAATACTCTTACTTTTAATATTCTTATGATTGCAGCAAAAAATCCAATAACGAGTGCTATTACAATAGATATTGCCGCCAACAAAATAGTCATTAAAGTTGCCTTGAGTAAGGATGGCAACGAATCAATAATGATCGTAACATCCATACATTCCCCTCCTTTCGTAACTTTTTAATGCCGGACTTAAAATATAATCTCTTCACTAAATTCTATTTGAATTCCTAAATTAAATAACTCGTCCATAAATGGCTGAAATCTCTCGTTAATGATTAAAATTTCTATCGGAACAACACCTGTCTCTCTAATCTTTTTATTAGCTATCCATTTCGCCATAATTGCTGCAGGAATGGCAGTAGTTTTAGCCATTGACGTAATATTTCGCTCATGATCATACAAATCAACCATTTCCCATGTAAGTTTGGTAGATTTACCATCCTTGGTGCCACTAACTTCCACTCTTAAGACGGTTACATCCTCATGAGAGGCACCAATCATTTTAGGTGCAAGAACTTGTTCTGCAAATGCCCGTGGTGTTATAGTAACCCCTGCTACCTTAATAGGAGTGTTATCTAGAAATCCTAGCTCTCCTAAAACGTTCATCTTGCCCCAATGTCCCGGATACCTAACCGTTTTTTCGTATAAATTTTTTACTTTATCTTTTAAAATATAAGCAGTGCTATGTGCATCCGTAATAACTGCTTCACAATTACCTACAGGCTGAGGGAATGTCATCTTTTCTAATCCTGATAAAGGAGCTAGTTCTATAAGCTGTCCATGTTCAACCGCTATTGCTGGTTTTGTATATAGACCTAGCACACTCTCCAGTCTAAAAACAACCTGATACCACAATGGTGGGACTGGATGTCTCGGAATCCCTCCACAAGTCATAATTGCTTCTTCGGCTTCGTCTAGCATTTCAATTCCTTGAGCGGCCAAAAAATTTGTTATTCCAGGAGCTACTCCACAGCCTGGAACGATAATGACTCCTGCATTTTTGGCGGCTTCCATCAGTTCTACTTTTTCTTTGAATAAAGACCCAACTAAGTCTACTAAATGACAACCAGACTCTATCGCAGCTTTTATAGCAACTAGACTCAAGGAATGAGGAAGACAAGCAACGGCCACATCGGCACCCTTCAATACCTCAGCTATATCTTCTATTGTTTCTAAGGAGGTAACCCTTCCAACTACTTTAGGACTATTGGAAACCTCTAAACATTTATCGACACTTTCTTGTCGTACATCAACCGCAGTTATTAAGTCTATCTCCGTAAATTTTGCTAGTTCGCTTACGACAGTTGTCCCTATCATCCCTGTGCCTAAAACTATGATATGCAAGTTTACTCTACCTCCTAATGCTTCTACTTTTCTTTATTGTTCTACCGGGTCTGATCCAAACCACTTTTTATATATCTCGTTATAGGTTCCATCTTCTCTCATGTCGCGTAAAGCCTCGTTTACCTTCTCAATGAAGTCTTCGTTACCTTTATTGACAGCCATTCCTACTTCATCCACCTTCAAAATGTCACTCGCAACTTTAATCGGCAGCTTATTTTCTTTTATGTTATAGCTCATTAACAATTGGTCATTTATAATTACATCTAATCTTTCATTTTTAAGATCTTCTAGGTAATCGGTAAAAGCTTTATACAGCTTCACATCTGCGCCTTCTACACTGTTTGCGATTTCTTCAAAAGTCGTTCCACCGCCAACACCAACTTTTTTCCCCTTAATATCTTCCAGTTTATTAATATCATTTGTTTCCTCACGGGTGATTAACACAGAGCCTGTAATAACATATGGGTCAGTAAAATCTACACTTTTTTTCCTTTCCTCTGTCACAGTCATCTGGCCAATAATAATATCGAACTTATCAGCCTTTAAGCCACCTATTAAACCTTCCCACTTGGATGTGATAAAATTAGCCTTTACACCTAATCTCTTAGCAAGCTCATTTGAAATATCAACATCAAAGCCTGTTAAATCACCATTGTCATCTAAATAGTTAAATGGCGGATACGTTCCCTCAAATGCAACATTCAGCACTTTTGTTTTTTCCATACGATCTAATACCTTGTCCTCACCAAACCCACAACCCGCAATTAAGCTCATAACTAATAAAGCCACTATGCTCAAAACTATGCTCTTCTTCAACACTTGTCCTCCTCTGTCTATTCATTAGAAAATAAATTCCCTTTCAAACAATGTATTCTTTATGATTGGCTTTTATTAACAGATAATCTAATAAATATATTCGACTCAATTAAAATAACCCGAAGGAACAAGAATCACGGTTCCTTCGGGTTATTTTATAAACTATCGGAATGAATCGTGTCTAACACAGAGACACAAACAAGAAAAAAGCGTAATCCAAATTTCGGATTACGCTTCTTCTTTCCCTATAGAACCGGGAATACACTCGGAAAATTTACTTCATGTTGCGTTGTAAATCGTAACTGACAATCCGTCTGTTAATGAACCAGACATTTAGGTGCACTTAAAACAAAAAACTTTTCTTTCACTTGCTAAAATACGCTGAATCGAAACCTAAATATATCGGTTCCCGACGAGAGTACCTTTCGTCAGTAAAGCAAATCTTCCGCCAAGGCTGTGCAAATCATCCTTTGGAGTTTCTTGTAAACACATTGTTTACCAGTCCTTTCCTTCGGTAGTTCCGCCTTGTACTATTTATATACCCCGCTTAATAATGGTTAAACATCTTTTATAAATTTTTTTAAAACTTTTTTTATGTTAGTTTAGAAGCAGAAAGCTTGCCCCCATCTCGTTTCAGAAAAACACTAACTTTATGTAAGTATTTATCCTAATAATCTGCAAAAGATTATAACAGTTTGTGCATTGAAATAGCAGATGAAGTAAACCCCAGCTTTGTATATAGTCGATACGCATGCTCATTATTTCCGAATACGCTCAAGGCAATTGAATCTATTCCACGCCCTCTTACTCTATCTTGTAATTCCTCTAAGGCTTTTGTTGCGTAACCCTTTTGCCTGTATGCTTCTTTAATATAAAGGTGGTAAAGATAGGCGCGATTAATTTCCATATTTATACTAAACCAGATTATTCCTACTTCCTTAGCTATTACAGGATCATAAAGGTTGTATAAATATTGTCCCTCGGTGGATAAACCATCTGGAAGCAAATCCTTCATCATCATTTCTGATTCTTCCATAGCTTTATCTATCGGAAGATTATAGTTGTCCGAAATATCTTTCGCATAATCCGGTATCATAAAACTTAAGTAGTTATTAAATTCATGGTCATTCATTTCTCTAAGCTTAATCATATATATATTCTCCTTTACTTCTATACTTTGATATTGTTCATACATGCCCCTCCTAACATCCTTCGTTATTCATTCGCAATAGACACGAAAAAATCCTGCTTTTTATAGTTTCGCGGCTTTTCCTATTTACATAAAAAAAGCCACTCAATAATGAGTGACCTCTAATTTATCCTTCTTAAACAACAACCAGTCTCCTTGGGCCTACACGCTTCCGAGGCTTTGAATCCAACTGCTCACTGCCGATTATGTATGACAAAGGGATGCAATTACCGAGAATTGTAGTAAATTGTCAGAATAGTTTAGAATTGTTTCTGACACAGGGACGCTCACACAATTACCGAGAATTGTAGTTAATTGTCAGAATAGTGTCTGACACAGGGACACACCAGCATCCCCTACCCACCAGTTCCCGACAACCTCGACACCGTTTCAGCCAACAAAAAGCACCTTTCCGTCAGTGATTCTATTTCGAGATATTCTCCTTCATTGTGCAGCTTTCCACCGATTGGTCCTACACCGTCAATGGTGGCTACGCCTAGGTGAGATGGAAAGGATGCATCTGATCCTCCACCGGTATGAGAATCGGTTACTTTTAGGCCAAAGGAGTTTCCGACTTCCTTCACGATTTCTAGGAGTTTCTGATTCTTATCATCAAGCTCCATTGGTGGACGGGTGATGCCGCCTTCTAGGTCGATTGTGGTTCCTGGTACATCTGGTACGGAGCAAATATTTTCGATTTGCTTAGCAATTTCTAAGCTTTGCTCATCACTTTCGATGCGTACATCTACATATCCAGTGGCGCTGTCTGGGATCATATTTACCGCGTCTCCGCCTTCCACTATCCCTACACTTACTGATATCCCTTGTTCATGGTCAGTTAAATGATTGAGCTTTATCGTTTTATATGCAAGCTCTTCAATAGCACTTCTGCCTTCTTCTGGCGCTACTCCGGAGTGTGCAGATCTTCCATGTACATGTAGCGTATATCTGCCGCCCCCTCTTCGTGAGGACACAATCGATCCATCCTTACGGGCAGGCTCCATCACCAAGGCATATTTAACATCCTTTGAAATTTCCTCAATGAGTTCCCTTGATGTTGGAGAACCTATTTCCTCATCACTATTTAAAATAATGATGACATTTTTCAAAGCAGCATCGTGTTTCTCGTACAAATACTTCATAGCATACAATAAGGTTACCTGACTTGCCTTCATATCCGCTACTCCTGGACCAAATGCAAGGCCATCTTTAATGGTAAACGGTCTTTCTGCTGCCGTTCCAATTGGAAACACCGTATCCATATGAGCGATTAGCAGTATTTCAGGCTTCAAGGCTTCTTTATGTTTGATGACAATGTTATTACCAAATTCCTCATTTTCTTTAATTTCAATAGAGAGGTCCATTTGTTTATATTCATCTATTAGGATTTCCCCTATTTTATCTACTCCCGTTTTACACGTTGAACCACTATCTATATTCACTAGCTTTTCTATGAGCTCAAGCATGGGCTCAAGGTTTCTCCTCAGATAGTCCATCACGCATCTACCTTCACTTTCTCTTCATTGATAATTCCTTTACCATTTTCAAGCGGGAAATGACAAGCTACAAATTGACCTGACGCTTTTTCCTCAAATACAGGCTCCGTTTTACTGCATATGTCCTGAGCATAAGGGCATCTTGTATGGAAATTACAGCCAGGTGGTGGATTTGCCGGACTCGGGATGTCGCCTTCTAAAAGCTGTCTTCCCTCGATGTTCCGTTGAGTGGGATCGGGAACTGGCACAGCGGACAATAAACCCTCTGTATAAGGATGCATAGGATGTAAAAACAACTTTTCCTTTGTCGTCAGCTCCACGATTTTACCAAGATACATCACGGCAATTCTGTCACTGATATGCTTTACTGCCGGCAATCCATGTCCAATAAAAATGAACGTTAGATTGAGTTCCTTTTGTAGCTTAGCCAGTAAGTTTAATATTTGGGACTGAATCGATACATCTAGTGCCGAAACCGGCTCATCACATATGATGAGCTTGGGATTTAAGGAAATAGCACGAGCAATTCCAATTCGTTGTCTTTGCCCTCCACTAAATTCATGTGGATATCGATTGACATAAGCACGATTCAAACCAACTAGGTCCATCAGCTCCATTACTCGTTCAGTGAGCTCTTTTTTATGGAGAGATTTATGAGTTCTTAAAGGCTCAGCTATCAAATCAAACACGCGCATACGTGGATTCAAGGATGAGAAAGGGTCTTGAAATACCATTTGGATATCGGCTCGTTTCTTTCTTAACACCTCTCCTTTTAGCTTCGTCAAATCTTCTCCCTCAAATAAAATTTCTCCTTCCGTGGCATCCAATAGCTGACCTATCAGGTTCCCAGTAGTCGACTTCCCACATCCTGACTCTCCAACTATCCCTAGTGTTTCTCCCTCGTCTACATAAAAGTCCAAGCCGTCGACTGCATAAAGAAACTGTTTTTTTCTTTTTAAGAAACCTTCAGATATATCAAAAGCTTTTTTCAGCCCTTTAACTTCCAGCAAATGATTTTGTTTCATACAAATCAACCACCTTTTCTTCATGGAGCCAGCATCTGACCTTGTGATTTGTCAGAATTTCTTCAAGCTTTGGTTGAGCCTCAGCACATTTTTGCATGGCGTATGGACAGCGATCCATAAACCGACAACCAGTTGGATAATTTAACGGACTTGGGACAGTACCCGGTATAGAGGTTAGTTCATCCTTTAATTCATGGATTTTAGGAGTACTATCCATCAGACCTTTCGTGTATGGGTGTCTAGGTTCTCTAAACAATGTAAATACATCCGTTTCTTCTACTACCTGACCTGCATACATCACTACTACACGATCTGCCATTTCAGCCACGACGCCCAAGTCATGGGTGATTAGCAAAATAGATGTATCAAACTCCGTGATTAAGCCCTTCATCAATTTAAGAATTTGAGCCTGAATCGTTACATCTAGAGCAGTAGTTGGTTCATCTGCAATCAACAATTCCGGATTGCAGGAGAGTGCCATCGCAATCATGACACGCTGTCTCATCCCTCCACTTAAGGAATGGGGAAAGGAGTCAATGACCTTCTCAGCCCTTGGTATTCCAACCTTTTTCAGCATTTCAATACTTATCTGACGTGCTTCCTTCTTATTCTTCTTTTGGTGCAGCATAATCGATTCTGCCATTTGATTTCCTATTGTGAAAACAGGGTTCAAGGAAGTAAGAGGCTCTTGGAAAATCATCGCAATTTCATTACCACGAAGATGACGCATCTCTTTCATCGAGATTGGTACAATATCTCTTCCTTTAAACAAAATTTGTCCATCTTCAATTCTTCCTGGCGATTCGATTAAACGCATAATGGATAGAGATGTTACGCTCTTCCCTGAGCCCGATTCACCTACTATCGCTACTGTTTCGCCTTTATTTATCCTTATAGAAACGTCATCGACTGAGGGAACAACCCCATTTTCAGTATGGAAATAAGTTTTGAGGTTTTTTACATTCAGTACTTCTTCCGCCATTGGGATTCCTCCTTTAGATTACTTTTTGATAGAGCGTGGATCAAGAACATCTCTTAACCAATCACCCAAGAATATGATTCCAAGCACTGTTACCGTAATGGCTAGACCCGGAAAAGTTGCCAGCCACCAGCTAGTCGCTAAATAATCTCTTCCGTCACTCAAAATAGATCCCCATGAAACAGTAGGTGGTTGAACACCAAGTCCCAAAAAGCTAAGTGACGCTTCTAGAATGATCGTTGTTGCCACACTTAACGTGGAAATTACGATAAAAGAGGAAATAACATTTGGCAATAAATGACGAGTAATTATCTTATGGTTTTTCACTCCAATGGAACGAGCAGCTCTTACGAAATCACGTTCCTTTATAGTTAACACTTCTCCACGAACAAGCCGTGCATAATTTACCCAGTTCGTAGCACCGAGAACGAAGATAAGCGTAATCACACTAGGGCCAAAAACACTAAGTATTACTAGCGCAAAAAGAATAGTAGGGATTGCAAGGAAGGAGTCTACAAGGCGCATCAGTACATTGTCGATAAAACCTCCGTAATACCCTGCGATTAAACCAATCGTCACACCGATAATTCCGGCAACAACTACAGATGTAATACCTACTAATAAAGAAATTTGAGAACCATATATAATTCGACTAAGAATATCTCTACCAAGATTATCCGTTCCCAATAGATTTGCAGTACTACCACCCTCCATCCAGAAAGGAGGCTTTAGCATATTAGCTGCATTTATAGCAGCAGGATCATGCGGTGCTAGTAATGGCGCAAGAATGGACACTATACCAACAAATAATACGATAAAGAATCCTACGGTACCTGTCTTGCTTCTAAGTAGTAATCTACTCCACCTTTTAAAAGAAGAGGGTTTGTTTTGTGTAATGCTTACTGTCTGTGATTGGGTCAACTTAACTTCCCCCCTAGCTATATTTAATCCGCGGATCTAATAGTCGGTAAAGAATATCTGCTACTAGATTCATAAGAATTACGAGTATTGCGATAACAAAAACACTGGCTTGAACAATTGCCATATCACGTGTATTTACTGCCTGTATTAATAGTTGACCTAAACCCGGCCACGAAAATACAGTTTCAGTTATCAATGCGCCACCTACCACAGTAGAGGTTTGCAGTGCAGTAATTGTGATAACCGGAATAAGTGAGTTTCGGAAAGCATGCTTATAAACTACGATTCTATCCTTTAAACCTTTACTCTTTGCTGTTCGTACGTAATCCTGGTTTAAGGTTTCAATCATGCTCGACCGGATGAGTCTCGTCATTTCCGCCGCTATCCCAGTAGCAAGAGTGATGGCAGGGAGAACCAAGTGCATAAGCGTCCCTCTCCCTGAAACAGGGAAGAAGCTTAACGTAACGGAAAATAATAAAACTAGCATGATCCCTAGCCAAAAGTTAGGCATCGCTTTCCCTAATACCGCCGCTCCTGTCGCCACTAAGTCTAGACTAGAGTTTTGTTTTGTAGCTGACCAAATACCAAGTGGAATCGAAACAACAATTGCTATTAGAAGTGCTGCAATACCTAGTTCAAGTGTTGCGGGGAGACGCTCTAAGACGATGGACATCGCATCCTGCCCATAACGATACGATTCTCCAAAGTCACCTTGTACAAGATTCATAATGTATGTAGTGTATTGAACGATAAAGGATTCATTTAAGCCTAAGGATTCTCTTAATAGCTCTACATCTTCCTGAGAAGCGTCATCTGGTAGCATTAATGCCACTGGATCTCCTGCTATAAAGACTAGTGCAAAGACAATAAATGAAATGATTAATAATACGGGTATTATTTGTAGTATTCGCCTAACGAAGTAATTGTTCATTAATTGTCACCTCACACATATTTTGAAATGATTTGTAGACTGAATTAATTTCATAGTCCTTTTTATCTTTTTAGAATAAGAAAGTAGTATGGATTTCCGCTTCAGGTGGACGCTTTCCGCGGGGGGAGCGATAAGCCATCACCCACAGCACAACAAGCGCGGTTGCGATGTCTTATCTGTCTCACTCATCCCACTGGAGTCGCCACCTTCCGCTACAATCCATACGAAGATAATGGTCATGTCTAATCAGTTAAACATTATTTTAAGAAATTGAATTAACTATTAATTTCATAGTTTTTCCTATAAAAATATCCTTTTAAAATAAGAAAGTAGTATGGATTTCCGCTTCAGGTGGGCGCTTTCCGCGGGGGGAGCGATAAGCCATCACCCATCGCTTACGCGCGTGGTTGTGATGTCTTATCTGTCTCACTCATCCCGCTGGAGTCGCCACCTTCCGCTACAATCTTCTATGAACTTGAACAAACCAACTAAATTTTCTACCTATATAGTAAAGGAAGGAAGAGCAAGCTCTCCCTACCAATCACCATATTTACTTTTTATTGATAGATTCTACGTAAATGATTTCATCCATTGTAGGAGTATAATCAATTGCATCACTTACACCTACGTTAATAGATTCTTGGTGTAATACGATATGAGCCGTGTCTTCAGCTAATAAATGCTGTGCTTTAATATATTGTTCTGCTCTTTCTTCTGGGTCCATATTTTGAGCAGCTGCTGCTAATAGTTCTTCTACCTCTTCGTTATGATAATCAATTTGACCTTTGAATCTCTCATAGTTATACCAATCTAATGCGTTCGCAGCGTCAAACATAGAGTTACCTAGAGCTAGTAAATAAGCATCCTTATTTTTTCCTGAATTACGAAGTTCAACGAAATTACTCCACTCCATGAATTCTACGTTTGCTTTTACCCCAATTGCACTCCACATTCCCGCAACCATCTCCGCTATTTCAGCATCTTGTAAATAACGCCCTTTTGGAGAATGGAAGGTCATTTCAAAACCATCTGGATATCCTGCTTCTGCCAATAATTTCTTTGCTTCTTCCACGTCATAGTTATACGTGTCATAAAGATCTTCTGCAAAACCAAAGTTCCCTGGTGCGACACGTGTAATCGTTGGTATACCTGCTCCATTTAACAGGTTATCGGTTATCGCCTTGTTATCAATAGCCAAGTCCAAAGCTTTTCTAACTCTAGGATCAGAGGTTGGATATCCTTCTGTTGAACGTACAAATATCATCATCGTTCGGTTAGAGGTACCTTGAGATAAATGCGTACCCTCGTTTTCATCAATACGTTTCCACTCACTTGGTGGCATGTTTGTTGCAATATCCACTCCACCTGTTAATAGCTCAGATACACGTGTAGAGTTTTCTGGAATGACACGGAATACAACCTCATCCCATTCTTCATTTTTACCGTCAAAATAATCATCATAGACTTCTAGCACGATACGATCGTCACGTACCCACTTCGAAAATTTAAATGGTCCTGTCCCAACTGGATTTTCCAAGAAGTGATCCATTCCGTTTTCTTCAATATATTCAGAAGGAAGGATACTAGAAGCAATCCTTGAAATTCTATTTAATAAAGCCGGGTCTGGCTCATTTGTAACGATACGTAACGTTAAGTCATCCACAACTTGTACCTCTTTAATAGAGTTATAGTTTATGTGGTCTAGTAACGTGGAATCATGCGCAACACGTTCAAGTGAGAATTTAACATCCTCCGAATCTAACGCCTCGCCGTTATGGAAAGTAACTCCTTCTTTTAATTTCACTTCCCAAGTCTTATCGTCTATTTTTTCGTACCCCTCTGCTAAGTCTGGTAAAATCTCGCCAGTCTCATTATCACGCTTAAAAAGATAGTTAAACATATTCACGTGAATTGCTTCTGTAGAAGTATTAACATGGTTATGAACGTCAAATGTTACCATGTCCGTTCCCATCGCAATCGTCAATGTCCTGTCGTCCTCTTTTTTGGTCGTAGAAGTAGATGAATCATCTCCACTACAAGCTACCAGCAATCCTACTGTCAAAAGTACAGAACTTGCTAATCCTACCCATTTCCTCATAGTCATTCCCCTTTATATATATAATTTCATTGAACCTATACTTATTATTCGTTCGTATTACTCTCTATGTAATCAAGAGCGAACTGGGCCAATAAAGCCGAGCCATATGGCAGCGCATCTTCATCAATATCGAATTTCGGATGGTGATTGGGATAGATACAATCCTTCGTCTCATTGTAAGTACCTAATCGGAAGAAGATCCCTGGCACCTTCTCAGCATAGTAAGCAAAGTCCTCTCCTCCCATGCTCGGATTAATAATCGATAATGTATCGGCTCCCAATATTTTTTCAGCAACTGAATCTAATAATGGAATCAATCGATTATCATTTTTCACGGAAGGATAGCCAAATTGATAATCGAACTTATAAGTAGCCCCCATCCCTTCGCAAACGCCTTTAATATATTGCTCCATTCTTTTGGAAATGACCTCTCGCAGTGAAGGATCTAACACTCTAACCGTTCCTTCGAGTCGAACGGACGGTGCGATGACATTTCGTTTAAAGCCACCTTCAATTTTCCCTATTGTCAAAACAGCTGGCTTTAAAGGATCAATTGAACGGCTCACAATTTGTTGTAATGAAGAGATTACTTCCGCTGCCACCGTTATGGAGTCGATAGACATATGTGGATGAGCCGCATGTCCCCCCTCTCCAATCACTTCTATATCAAAAGAATCCGCACATGCCATTGCGACATCTTTCGCAACCGTTATAAAACCTGTATGTGCTGTAGGATGTACATGCAAGCCAGCAATCACAGCCACATCGGGATTTTGAAGAACCCCTTCCTGAACCATATGTAAGGCGCCTGCTAACCCTTCCTCTGCTGGTTGAAATATCAACTTGATATTTCCCTTTGTCGGTCTATGCTTGCTTAGTATTTTCGCTGCTCCCAGCAGCATCGAAGTATGGGCATCATGTCCGCATAAATGTGCAACACCAGGAACCGACGAGGCGTATGAGACAGATTTCTCATCTTGTATAGGAAGTGCATCCATGTCTGCTCTTAATGCAACTGTCGGACCTGGCTCAGTGCCTCTTAGAAGAGCCACAATTCCAGTTTTCGCAACCGGTGCTTGAATCTCATAACCAAGATCCTTTAAGTTTTCTAAAACAAACTTGGAAGTTTCATATTCTTCAAATGATAGTTCTGGATTCACGTGAAGATGTCTGCGCCACTGTATTAAATTATCCTTTATGTCTAAGGCTTCCTTAAGTAAGACGTTCTCTTCTACTACTGTTTCTTTCATGTAATCCTCCTCTTCACTATATTTCGGCATAATATTATGAAATAATTCTATTTTCTGACTATTATTTTTATATTAGTTTAGATAATTTCTTTAGTCAAGAAAAGTTTCCCATATATTTGTCGAATAACTTTCCTATATTATAATCTCCATTAATCCTCAAACACTGCCATCGGCAATACTGCACTAACGATATATTGTCCCGCGTCTACAATCTCTGAGATTTTTAAATCCACACAAAGGCTAGACAACAAATAGGCATCCTTTGGCTCCATTTCATACGTAGTTGAAATGTGATCTACCATCGCACGAAGCGCATCCTGCGAAGCCTTCATCAAATCTGGACCAACGCCAGTGGTGCCGAAGAATCCCTTATGGTTCACCTTTGGAGTAAGCTCACCACTCGTCAAAAACTGAGGCGAAGGAATCGTTTTGCCTTTAATAAGATTGAACTTTAAGGTAGCGGTCATCGGACATTCTAAAGCGGAAACACAAACCTCCCCATCTCCTTGAGCTGCATGGGCATCCCCACAGCTAAACAATGCCCCAGCCACCTGGACAGGTAAATACAACTTTGTCCCAATCGTCAGCTGGCGGACATCCATATTTCCTCCAAACGTTCCCGGGGGCATAATCGGCTGTCCACTTGCATCCTTAGGACTAACTCCCATCGTCCCTAAAAACGGCTCGATTGGAATCTTAATATCCTCGCGGAAATGAATAAACTCCCCATCGGTCAAATCAAAGGTTCTTAAATACGCATCTGGAAACTCCTCTGGCAGCAATCCAAGTCCAGGCAAAATAGCCGTCCACCCCCAGCTTCCTGTCTCTAAATTTACAATTTCCACCTCCAGCATATCTCCCGGCTCTGCCCCCTTAATGGCCACTGGACCTGCAAGTGGGTAAACCTTGTCCCAATCTAAGCTAGCAATAGATTCAGTAGTAGAATCAATCGAAAACTGGTTGTCCGTTACCTCTCTCGTCTTAAATATGACCGTGTCCCCACTTTCAATCGTCAAGACCGGCTTCGGATCCTTCTCCCACGCGTAATGCACAATATCCTCCGGAAAATGATGGACTTTTGCTGTTTGAACGTTCATAGTCTTCCTCCTTATCAATCTATCTATATAAAAAGGCTATCATAATTCTACTATAATTTAAATGAATTTATAAAATTTTCAGTTAAATAAAAAACACAGTAAAAGAATAAACGCTACTTAATATCTTCTTCCACCAGCTCACGAGATTCTAAACAGTACTGACAATACGCTTGATTAGTCTTTTCCATAGGAGGAGGTAGCAAATCTTTTAAGAAGTTTTGATCAAGAAATTGAGGAGATTCTTTAATTTCGTGGAAATAAAAGGGATAGGAGCTATAAGGGTAGGCTTCTAATCGATCAACCATAGGCTTCTTAGTATTAATTGGATTACGATGAATATAACTGCTCACTACAAGCAAACCTTTTCGAGATCTCACCTCTTTTGCAAAATATCGCTTCTGATAAATTCTGCCAACATGATTATAACGCTTAGAATAAGAATCACTATACCTCCTATTAATAAGAGCCATAATCTTACTAAGCGGATCCTTAGTCGGTTTAATCAAAATATGATAATGATTACTCATAAAACAATACGCAAGAACCGTAAATGGATACCTATCATACACATGCAAAACAGCACGCATAAGCTCCACCATATCCTCGTGCGACTTAAAAATAGCCTCACGATTATTACCTCGCATAATTACATGATAATACGAATGGGGATTAAAATTTCGTCTCCTTGTCATTTCACCTCACCCTGCCAAACCAAGCAAGCGCCGACAAAAGAGAATTGCGGGAAAAAAATATACAGATAGAAGAGAGTCACGCGAGGTATTAACCATACTGAGAAAAATCGAGGGGGAAAGTAAACCACTAAACTGCACATCGGCATATCTGCCAAATAAATATCTCACCACTTATAGTCATCCCTACTTCCTAATAAATTTGTTCTACAAATCCATTATAAACTACTAATACACAGTTTTCAAAATATTAAATCTACTTTTGATAGAAGTAATCCAGGGATGAACATATAGACTCGCCTTCGAATTGTAGAGAATTGTGTCTCACACAGGGACAAACACAATTCTTCCAGAAACCCACCTACCACAGGTCTCACCTAAAAGAATTGTGTCTGACACAGGGATCGAGTCAACCATTCGAATTGTGTCTGACACAGGGACGCGCACAAAACACTCCAACACCCAAACACTACCCCCCAAGCCACCCCCGAACCTCCGCACTCAACCCAGCCCAGTCCTCACGCTCCACAAACTCTTTCCGCACAAGTGCACTACCGGCTCCAACCGAAACTGCCCCGGCATCCAAATAGGCCCTCACTGTTTCCTTCGTAATCCCACCAGTCGTCAGAATATCAATATGACCAAGTGGCCCCTTCACGTCCTTGATAAAGCCTGGACCAAGTGTAGATGCTGGGAATAACTTGACCATAGCTGCTCCTGCCTGATCTGCCAGAACCATTTCGCTTGGTGTAAACACTCCAGGTATAAAAGGAACGTTTTTCTCTACGGAGTAAGCCAACACGTCAGAATTGAAATTTGGTGCTACAAGAAACTGTGCGCCTGCATCCATAGCAAGATCACAATCTGCTATCGTTAGAACTGTCCCCGCTCCAACAAGCAGCTTCCCCGTAAAACGATCCAACGCTTCCCGGATCATAGCTTCTGCGTTCTCGCTATCCATCGTAATTTCTACTGCTCTAATCCCACCATCGTATAGCGCCTGTATGATACCAGCACTCTTCTCATAAGGAATCTTTCTAAGTACAGGTATTATAGGACAATCCTTTAACTGGTCCAAGACACTCACAAGCCTCTCCCCCTTCACTCATCGTTGAACTTCTACAAAACTTGGATCTATCTGGTTTTCATACGGGTACCCTTCTGCATCACCCGGTACCGTTAAAGCAAACGAAGCTACACGGTTAGCTAGTTTCACAGACTCCGCTACTGGATAGCCTCGCAGCATCCCTGATAAAAAGCCTGCTGCAAAGCCGTCGCCAGCACCAATCGGATCGACTACTTTCTCTACTACAAACCCTTCCACATACCCGGACTCACTCGCAGTCCCATAGTAAGCGCCACTTTTCCCCAATTTCACTACTACCGTTGTCGTCACGTCAGACAAAAACGCTTTAGCGATAGCCTCTGGATTAGTCTCTCCTGTGAGCATTGTTCCTTCTTCAACACCAGGCAGGACAATATCACACTTGCTAGCGATATCCCGAAGCACTGGAGCCGCCTCTTCCTTTGTCCACAGCTTCAAACGAATATTCGGATCAAAGACTACCTGGACACCATGTTTTCTAGCAATATCAATACTATGATGCACTGTCTCCAAACAGGAGGCACTGAGAGCAGGAGTAATACCTGTTATATGTAAGTACTTCGCCTGCTTGATATAATCCTCACGTATATCATTAGGCGTCAATTTCGAAGCGGCAGAGCCTTTTCGGTAATAATAAACCTTAGGCTCACCTTCCATCTTTCGTTCCTTAAAGAAGACAGCAGTAGGACAATCACTTAGAAACTTAACCTCCGACGTATCGACACCTTCACCCCGAATCGTGTTTCTTAAATAGATTCCAAAATCATCCTGTCCGAGCAACGAAATCCACCCTACCTGATGACCAAGTCGCGAAAGGGCGATTGCCACGTTAGATTCAGCACCGCCAATCGTTTTGTTAAATTTAGCTGCATATGTCATGGAGCCTACTGATTCCGGTGTAAATAAAACCATCGACTCGCCTATCGTCACTACATCCATCATCACTACCCCCTACACTCCAGAATAAGCCATAAAACCACCATCTACTGGTACAGTTATGCCCGTTACAAACCCAGACATCTTTTCATCTGCAAGCCATAACAGCGTTCCAAGCAGGTCCTCTGGTTTCCCAAAGCGACGCATCGGCGTATGGGTAATAATTTTGTTCGAGCGCTCCGTTAGAGAGCCGTCCTCATTCGTTAAAAGATTTTTATTTTGCTCGGTTAAAAAGAACCCTGGTGCAATCGCATTCACACGAATACCTACATCTGCAAAATGGACCGCTAACCATTTAGTTAAATTTTCAATACCAGCCTTCGCCGCACTATAGGCAGGAACCTTCGTCATAGGAGATGGGGCGCTCATCGAGGACATATTAATAACTGTCGGGTGTTCTTTATTAATCATATCGGCTGCAAAAACTTGAGTCGGCAGCAACGTCCCCATAATATTAAGGTCGAATACAAACCCAAAACCTTCTTTTGTTAAATCAAAAAATGTTTGAATAGAATCATTCTGCAAATCATCTTGAGCAAAAATCTCCTTCGTTGTAATTCCTTTAGGATGATTACCGCCAGCTCCGTTGATCAAAATGTCACAGAAACCAAACGCCTCGTTCACCTGTTTCTTCGCTTCCATAATCGATTCCTTATCTAGAACATTACAAGAAAGCGCAAGTGCCTCCCCGCCTTCACTACGTATATCCTCTGCAACCGCTTCTCCTTTTTCTAGCTTCCGGTTTAAGATTGCCACCTTCGCGCCCTGGCGTCCCATTTCTCTTGCCATCGCACTACATAACACGCCACTGCCGCCTGTAATGACGACCACCTTACCCGATAAATTTTCATGCACCTCAAGCATTTTCTTCACCTCCAGTAGATTTCAAGGCATCCCACAGACCCCATAAGTACATGACGCCAAGTGCTCGGTCGTATAAGCCATAGCCTGGTCTGCCTACCTCGCCCCATATGTCTCTCCCATGGTCTGGTCGAATATAGCCTGTATAGCCGATATCTCGGAAAGCTTTCATAACACCTACCATATCAACAGAACCTTCAGACATTTTATGAGATGTCTCGATAAAGTCTCCATTCTCATAACGCTTTAAATTACGTACATGCGCGAAGTGAATTCGGTCACCATATGTACGAATAATAGCTGGTAAATCATTTGCTGGATTTGCTCCTAAAGAACCACTGCAGAAGGTCAGACCATTAGAAGGGCTGTCTACTAACCCTATTAATCTACCAAGATTCTCTTCATTCACAATAATTCTAGGAAGTCCGAAAACCGGCCATGGTGGATCATCCGGATGAATAGCTAGCTTAATTCCACATTTTTCAGCAGCAGGAACAACCGCCTCTAGGAAATACTTTAAATTCTCCCACAGCTTTTCTTCATTTACTTCCTTATACGCAGCCAATATTTCCTTCAACTGCTCCAATCTTTCTGGCTCCCAGCCTGGAAGCGTAAAGCTGCTATCCTGTAATACTCGATTCACCAGCTCAGATGGCTCGATGCCTTCAATAAGCTTTTTTTCATAGAATAATGCAGTAGAGCCATCCTCTAGTTCCTTTTTTAAATCCGTTCGAATCCAATCAAACACGGGCATAAAGTTATAGCAAATGACCTTTACTCCTACCTTTGCAAGCTCCTGCATCGTCTCAATATAATGCTCTATATATTGATCGCGAGTCGGCAAGCCTAGCTTTATATCTTCATGGATGTTCACACTTTCTACTACCTCTATGTGCAAGCCATGAGACTCTACCTTCTGTTGCTCCACTTTTATCTCTTCAATGGACCATCTTTCCCCTGCTGCCACATGATGCAATGACCATACGATGCCTTTGACACCAGGGATCTGTCGAATATGCTCTAACTTCACATGATCATTTTCTTCACCAAACCATCTAAAAACCATTTCCATTTATATCACCTAACAATCCTTATATTTCTAAATAGTTTTGAACATTGTTATAGCAAATATCTTTTACAATCTGACCTAATAATTCAAAGTCTGGTGGATATTCGCCTGTTTCCACCCAATCCCCAATCAAGTCACATAAAATTCTCCGAAAATATTCATGACGGATATAGGAAAGAAAGCTTCTGGAATCAGTCAGCATCCCGATAAAACGTGCTAATAATCCTGTGTTAGAAAGCACCTTTAATTGCTCCAGCATACCGTCCCGTTGGTCACCAAACCACCAGGCAGTCCCAAACTGGATCTTTCCAGGCACATCCCCTTGGAAATTCCCAACCATAGTTCCTACCATATAATTGTCCCTTGGATTTAAGTTGTAGATAATCGTTTTTGGCAGCTCACCCGTATAATCTAGAGCATTCAATAGATTAGACAAATCGGAAGCATAGGAAAAATCATTTATCGAATCAAAGCCGGTATTAGGTCCTGCAACCCCAAGCATCCTTTTATTGTTATTTCGAATAGCCCCTATATGCAGCTGCATCGCCCAGCCTTGTTGAGCGTACATCTTCCCAAGCTCGATCATCGTTGCAGTTTTAAACTGAACGACCTCCTCCTCTGACAAAGGAGAATTGTTTAAACCCTTTTGAAAGATAGTCTCTAAATCAGCTTGCTGAAAATCTCTATAAAAAGCACTGTCGAGCCCATGGTCTGACAAGCGACAGCCAGCCTCATGAAAAAATTCAACACGTTTATGTAACCCGGATAAAAAATCACTAAAGGTATGGACCGTCTGCCCACTTGCTTTTTCTAGCTTTTGAACCCACTCTGAAAAAGTATCCAGTTCTATCCCAAGCGCACCATCTGGTCGAAAGGTTGGAAGCACCTTTACTGGAAAGCTATCATCCATTTGGATTGCCTTATGATATTGCAAATCATCTATTGGATCGTCTGTCGTGCAAATCACTTGCACATTCGACTTTTGAATAAGGGAACGTGCCGTGAACTCTTTCGTTTGTAAAAGCTTGTTGCAATGCTCCCAAATCTCATCAGCCGTTTCCTTGTTCAGCGGCTTATCTAACTCGAAATACCGTTTTAATTCTAACGAAGTCCAATGATACAACGGATTACCGAGTGTATAAGGAACAGTGGCTGCCCACTTATCAAACTTCTCCTTGTGGGTTGCATCACCTGTTATAAAGCGCTCCTCTATTCCATTTGCTCGAAGTGCCCTCCACTTATAATGGTCGCCTTCCAGCCAAATCTCATATAAATTTGCAAAAGCTTTATCCTCTGCTATTTCCTTGGCAGATAGATGACAATGATAATCGATGATTGGCATATCCTTCGCATACTCGTGATATAGCTTCTGAGCTGTCTCTGTTTTCAATAAAAACTGCTCATCCATAAATGCTTTCATACGCATCCTCCCTTAGTCCATTAGCATTCCGCCGTTAGCCTCCACTATTTCTCCTACTAGATAGCTAGAATAATCGGATGCTAGAAAAAGCGCTACCCCTGCAATATCGTCTGGTGTTCCCGTTCTTCCCAATGGAATTTGTGCTGTCATCTTATCCAGTAGCTCCTGAGATGAATATCTTTCATGGAATGGTGTTTCTATAACTCCAGGGGCAATGCCATTGACACGAATATTGTATTCTAGCAGTTCCTTGGCAAGCCCCCTAGTCAATGTGCTCACTGCACCTTTCGCCGATGCATAGGCCACTGCACCACCGCCTCCTCCATTTCTCGCTGCAATAGAGGTGATATTAATGATATTTCCATTTGCAGACTTCTTTAGAAGATGAAGGGCTGCCTTTGTTACATGAAAGACAGAGGATACATTAATATCAAAGATGTTATTCCATGTGTCATGATCGAGATCCTCTATTTTAGAACGCTTTACCATCGTTCCTGCATTGTTGACTAAAACGTCTAAACGTCCAAACCGAGCGTTTATTTGCTCCACCATTTCCTGTATGTGAAGTGGCTTTGTCACATCACCAGTCACTAGTAAAGCCTCTGCACCCAATGCCTGCACGGCGTTCACTGTTTCCTTTGCTGCGTCCACATTCGAATTGCCATGAACCACTAGCTTTGCACCAGCTTCCGCAAACGCTTTAGCGATAGAGCTGCCAATTCCCGTGCTGCTACCTGTCACCCATACAACCTTGTCTGTAAATGAATACATGAGATACCCCCTCCAACCATATTATTCTCTTACATAAATAGATCTGGTAAGAACATTACAATAGAAGGAACAAAGGTTAATAAAAGAACCAATGCGAATACACCTAATATAAAAGGAATCGACTCTTTCACATAATCCTCTAATGGCACCTTCATAATCGAGGTAGTAGTATACATCGTAACGCCAACGGGCGGAGTCATTCCTCCAAACGTAACGATCGTCATCATCAAGATTCCAAAATGTACTGGATCTACTCCTACTTGCTGAACAATTGGTAGGAAAATAGGCGTCAGTAACAGAACCAATACGGTAGACTCGATGAACATTCCCGCAATCACTAAGAAAATCAATATTAAAATAATCATCAGATTTCCGTTCGTAGTTAAACCTATTAAAAAGTCAGCCGCATTTTGTGGTAAGCGATCATATGTAATTAGGAATCCTAGAATAGAAGAAACGGAAATGATTAATAATATAGATGCATTATCTGTCACTGATTGAGAAAGTGCTTCTTTAAAGTTTTTCCAGTTTAACTCTTTGTAAATGAAGAAACCAATTATTAGGGCATAAACTACTGCGAATGCTCCCGCTTCAGAGGCTGTGAATATTCCAAAGCGAATACCCACTACTAATATGACTGGGAACATAAGCGCCCAAATACTTTCTTTTAAGGTGATCATAATCTCTTTAAAAGTTGCTCTTTTTTGTACAACATTACTATCATAGTTACGCTTTTTAGCTATAACATAGGAGATGACCATCAAAAAGACCATCATTAAAAGACCAGGGATAATACCAGCCAAGAAAAGTTTCCCAATGGAAACCTGCCCGACATATCCGTAAAGGATAAGTCCGATACTAGGCGGTATAGTAGCGGTGATTAAGGAACTAATCGCTATAACAGAAGCAGAATACCCCCCTGAATATCCACGGGCAATCATTTTATGACCTAGGATACGGCTCTGCATAGCTGCATCGGCATTGGCTGAACCGGATACACCGCCCATAACAGTACTCAAAACAATAGATACATGTGCAAGGCTTCCTTTCAAATGTCCCGTTAAAGCATTTGAAAAACGAATTAGACGATCTGTAATACCTGATGCATTCATCAAATTCCCTGCAAGTATAAAGAAAGGAACAGCTAGAAGCGGAAAAGACTGCGTTCCAGCCACCATCCGTTGGGTGGTAATTTCAATAGGTAAATCTGAACCTACTAAAAAATACATAAGGCTGGCAATCCCTATAGCAAAAGCAACTGGCATATTAAGAAAAAGTAAAATAAAAAATACGACTGCAACTACTAACAAATGATTCCCTCCTTATGATTTCAACTCGTTTGATAATGATGACTTAAAGCCAATAACTTCTTCCCTGATTTGACTAAGAATTGTTAATATCATCAAAACGCTTCCTACAGGTACAGCTAAAGTTATAAAGGAATAACTTACTGGAAGGTTGCTAATCTGACGAGATGAATTCTCCATACTTAATTGGAAACCATACTTTGTTAAAAAAAACAAAAATGCCAAAACAAGAATCTTCGTAAAGAGTTCAATAATGTTTTTAGCTTTTTGAGGCAAGGCCTTTACAAATACATCTACCGTAATGTGTTTTCGTTCTCTTAATGTGCGATTTGCGCCTAAGAATATTGCCCAGACAAAGAGCAATTGAGCAAATTCAACTGACCATGAGAGGGGCCATCCAGCCCATCTCATAACCGCAGCTAAAAAGACAAAGAACACAATTCCAATCATTAAAAGGTTTGTCAGAAAGTTTTCGAACTTCACATATACTCCTGCAACTTTATTGATCATTGCAATCACTACTTCCCTAGAATTTTGTTCACTTCATCCTTCAAATCTGCATAGCCATCTATCTTTTCATACACAACCTCTGTAGCTTTTTTAAATGCCTCGATATCTACTTCGTTAATCTCCACGCCAGCCTCTTTCATCTTTTCTTCAAAGTCAGCTAGCTGTCCGATTGTATTTTCAGAAGCTTCTTCTCCAGCCTTTTGAGCCTCTTCGTAAACGATTGCCTGATAGTCCTCTGGTAGCTCAGCCATCCAATCAGCTCCAGCTACAATACCAGTGATCAACTGGAAATGACCAGTCTTTGCAATATACTTTACAACCTCATGTAAGTTTGCACCGTACGACGCTGGATGTTGTGCCTCAGCTCCGTCGATAACCCCTTGTTGAATTCCTGGGTAAACCTCGGAGAATGCCATACCAGCAGGACTAGCTCCCATTGCAGAAATAGTTTCTGTCCATACAGTAGCTCCCGGTGTTCTAATTTTTAAGCCCTTCAAATCAGATGGCTTTTCAATTTTTTTGTTCGTTAAAAAGTGTCGATCTCCTTGATACCAGTTAAACGATAAAATTTGTAAATTATGTTCACTTGCAAGCTTCTCTTCCCATCCTTTAAATAGGTCTGACTGAGCTACCTTGTTAGCCTCATCATAGCTGTCTACAATATACGGCGCCGAAAGAATACCGATCTCAGGAACCATTTCCGCTAAACGACCAGAGTCTACTAGCACAGCTACATTCGCTCCTACCTTCGCTTGCTCCAATACATCGCTATCATCACCAAGTGAACCATTCCCATAAATTTCAACGATCACTTTATCATCTGTTCTTTCTGCAACCCGATCTTTAAAAGCTTCTATTCCTTGATAAATTGGGTCAGTTGAAGCCAATGCAGTATTAATCTTGAGTGTATAAACCTTATCCGCACTAGCCGTTGTCTTACCATCTTCGCCATCCGAGCATGCTGCAAGCAATGTGAAAACCATGAAAACCAAACTTAATAGTAAATACTTTTTCCCTTTCATTGAAAAGCCCCCTTGTTTTTTTGAATAAAGCGCTTACATTTCTCTTTAAAAAAATTACTTAAAATAATCCGGATATTCCTCTTTTAATGAATCAAGTTCAAATCGTAATTTCCTCAAGTGCTCTCCCATTGCCTCATCTGCAAGCTGGGGATCCCCATTCTCTATTGCGTTAGCAATCACCATATGCTGAGACAATATTTGTTCCCAATTATAGTTAGCTGCCAGGCTCAACATTCTAATTCTATTAAGATGGGAATTAAAATTTTGGAGCACGGACCAAATCCTCGGCTTTTCAGCACCAATCGAAATGATATAGTGGAACTCTTCATCCAGTTCAAAAAGCTTCGTATAGTTTTTTTCTTCTATACAATACCGCTGCCTCTGTAAATTTTCTCTCAAAGAAACGAAGTCCACGTTTTCTGGACGTTCCGCAGCAAGCTTAGCGGACGCTCTTTCTAACAACTCCCGTATAAATCGGACCTCTTCCACATGCTCTAAATCTATTAAAGAGATAAACGTGCCACGCTGAGGATAAACCTCCAACAGCTCTTCCTGCGCAAGCTTCACAAACGCTTCTCTAACAGGCGTACGGCTGACACTAAGCAACTCCGAAATCTCTTTTTCCGAGACACTCTGCCCCGGTTTCAAATCCAGTTTAATAATGCTTTCCTTTAACGTCTCATACACATGATCTCGAGTAGAGACATTCTTTCTTTTATTAAAATTATCTGCTAGCAGAATACTCACCCCTTTACTAAAGTCATATTACCATAATTGTATACTTGTATGGTAGTATATATTTCAACATTCAGAAAAATAGTTATATTTTAACTTAATAGTTTAATATCATTAGTACTTTTGTTATAACACAAACGATTTTTGCTAATAAAATCACAAGGACAAATAAAAAAAGCATCTTATAATCAAGATGCCATGGAAATTTTCTAATCGCAAGAATTGTAGAGAATTGTGTGTAACACAGGGACAAACACATTTCCCCGAAAAACCCACTTACCAAAGGGGTTCACCCAAAAGAATTGTGTCTGACACAGGGATGAAGTCAACTCTCCGAATTGTAGCGAATTGTGTGCGACACAGGGACAAACACAATTCCACCAGAAACCCGCCTACCACAAGGTTTCAGCCAAAAGAATTGTGTCTGACACAGGGACGGCCAACCACTTCCTATTATCCTCTTATCCCCCAAACCCATAAATCAACCCCGCAAGAACTCCATAAAGAATGAGTAAACCAAAGGCCGCTAACACTCCTAGCCAGCTAGTACCCCCGCGCAGTTGAAGCTCTGACTGCACGAATTCCTCACTGCCATGTTGCTGCTCTGTTACTCGCTTGATCTGCCTATTCGCATGCATCAGATATAAATTGTTCCCTAAGATTCCGCAGACCACTCCTGCTGTAATACCGATTGTTTCATCTGGTCCAAAATCTAACCCACTGAGAACAATGATGATATCGTATAAAAGAAAAAGACCAAATATGGTAAAAATATACGCATACATTTTCCGGTAGCCTAACCAAAAGAACGAAAGAAAAAATGCCGCCCAATTCCATGATAGCCCGTGATTCCACTTTCGGGAATAATACTCCCATTTGCTAGCTCCTACAAATGCCCCATGTAACGACTCATCTAATTCGGGATAATTCTTATTAGCCATCTATGTATTCCTCCCTTTGTTAATAAAGGAAGCAGTTAACCGGTCGTTCGAACAACTGCTCCTTTTGTTTAAACTAGACCGTTACTCTATTATGCCTCGCCAATGCTCACTTCTTTGGGTTCTTTTAAAACGGCAGTCATTTCATTCAACCACTCCTCGCATCTATTAGGCAGATACGGGAATGGATGCCTTGGATAATCTCTACTTTTATTCCAGTATGCCTTTGGTTCTTTTCCATTCAATTTCAGACCTTCAATCGGTAAAAAACCATGTTCCATAGCAAGCCGCTTTGCCTCTGGCCTTGATCCCCAACCGTATATAACATAATCCACTAGTTCTGTCATATCTATAAAATCCTGAATGTTTTTGGCATAGCGTGAGTTTGGAACATTTTGTAGCTCACAAATTTTCAGCAATCGCTTGAATTCAAAGGAGTCTCCCTCACACATATCGGATAGATTCACTATAATTAGTTCATCCCAATTCATCCTCTCCATCAAGCGCATAAGCTGGTATTGTGTTTTATCTGGAATACTTTCCTGCCATTCATCTTTTAATTCTTCTTTCGGTAAACAACTTCCGGGGTTTTGCATAACTATTAATGCATTAGCTTTCCTATTAGATAAATCTTCTGGTATTTGTGTGCCCCTCCTTAAAATACGAGCCTCTGATCTAATTAAAACCTGGTGTACTTCAAACTGTCTATATTCAAATTTAGCCATGACGACGAACTGTTCGTTTAATATCTTTCCACTTATCATCGTATTCCCCCTTAGTAAAATATGATTACTAATGAGTAATTCTATTTATTTATTAAAATACCTTTAAATACCTTTCTAGAAACTCCATTATTTATAAATTCCTCTTATTTTATGTTTAAATTTAAATCTAAATACAAAAAGAATATGATTGACCCTTTAGACCTTTCGATTTATACTTTTATTGTAATTAATTTTTTTGAACTATTTCTTTTTACCTTTCACCTAAATTAGAAAAACTTTTTTACTATTTAATATCATAAAAATGGGTTTTACAATTTAATTACATTAATTAATAACGTAAAAAGACTACAATTACTTGTTTGCATATCAATGATGGTGAAAAGACGCTTTTTCTTTCTCCATTATGTATTTATTATAAAATATTTAAGAATTCTGTCGAAGTTAAAGGGAGTAAAAGAATCTTATGTGATGGGGTGTAGGAAGTGTTGTCAGACTTTAGTACTAAGTTAGACAAAGAAATAGGACCACGTAGAATTTTACATGTAAAAGAGTGTGAGATTTGTGGTTATAATGAGTTTTATTTTATTGACCCTGAAACAAATAAACAAATAGGTATGGCTTGTGAAGGGTGTAATTATATAAAACGATTTGATTTTAATTCATTAACATAAAAGTAAAAGAAGCAGCTAAATCTGCTAATAACACTGCTTCTTTCTTCAATTCTTTCTTTTATACTAAGGACTAAGAGACAGTAATGTGAATATCTTATGTAACTGTCTAGCGGATTATCTTCTATTTATTACTTCATAAGTACATTTTTTAAGAAGGTCTAGATGATTCTATGATGTTTATAAAACCTTTTCACTCTTTCATCTCTAAGTAAGGGTCTATGTACCTGCAATAAATTCACATCACTAAAATTATTTCCTTCTAGAACAGAAAATCCTCCATTAGTAATAACAATATCCCACCCTACGTATTTAATATATGGATAGAGAGAGGCAGCATTTAGTATACTTTCTTTCATTTCATTCCAATTCGGAACTAACTTTCCTTCAATTGGTGATTTTGTTTCTGGATGTTCACTATACCATTGTAGTTTCCCATTTTTAGGATAGGATACACCTTTTCCTAACTCTCCAGTCTCTAAATCAATTTCGGCACTTAATCCTCCCTGCGTCCAATTGTCAGCAGGTATAGATGTTAAATTCCCCATTCTTTGGACAGCTATAGGTATAAAAGGTTTGTTCGTAAGAGGATCTATCATAGTTAAAATTCTAATCGTATTCGTTGTCTTCGGATAAAAGTCTTTACTAAAATTACTTTGTTCAACAAACTCATTAACTATATAATTA
Source organism: Psychrobacillus sp. FSL W7-1493 (assembly GCF_038004905.1). Taxonomy (NCBI): domain Bacteria; kingdom Bacillati; phylum Bacillota; class Bacilli; order Caryophanales; family Bacillaceae; genus Psychrobacillus; species Psychrobacillus sp. FSL W7-1493. The sequence goes on from NZ_JBBOSB010000001.1 coordinate 3,191,522, forward strand.
TTTAGCTTGGAAGTTACTTTTTCGAGTCCAGCTTCATCTATCTGCGTTCCATTTAGAAAGTAATTTCCTTCTGTCTTCTTCAAAACAAGTATCCCATAACCTCCACCGTTACGTATTGGTTTAATAACGCATGCTGAATGTCTGTCTAAGTATTTTAAAATTTTCATAGGAGAATCAATCTTTTCTACTTCTTCCAAACATAAAAACTTCCCTGCTTCAATTAAACTCAAATTCTTAGGAACGTTGATATATTGCTTATACATGGATTCAAATACTAGCTTTTCATCTAAAACAAAACTATATGGGCTATTTAAATATCTTGTATTTAGTCTTTGTATATCAGATAAGTATTCTTGAGGATTATTTTCCTTAAAATTATAAATTATTTCTGACTCACTTAAGAAACCTAACCTCGAGTTAGAAATTTTTTTGCTAACTCCTTTATTAACGGATGATTTTAAGTTTTTTCTAATAAACGTCCGATAAATATTCGCCTGACGATATACATTCATAGCCTTATCTTTTATCATGAAAGCACTTCCACCTTTTTGTATAAAAATAGTAACCACTTTATATCTGAAAAACTCTCAGGTATAGAAAAGCAGTCGAGTTATTACATCGACTGCTCATAATTTTAGTTCATAAATTCTTTGATTACTTTGCAAACTTGTTCGATCTCTTCCTCACTCAAATAAGGATGCATTGGTAATGATAGTACTGTATCACATAACTCATTGGTCACCGGACAATCATTCTCATTATAACCAAGGTCTTTAAATGCTTCTTGTTTATGCATCGGTTTGACGTAATAGACCATGCTTGGGATATTTTCTTCTTTTAGCTTGGTTTGAAGATTATCTCTTTCTGCTTTGTTCTTAAGTTTAATCGTGTATTGAGCAAAGCTAGAAATATAGCCTTCTGGCATATAAGGAATTTCAACGACATCCTTTAAGCGTTCATTGTAATGACCAGCTACTCGATTGACATCTGTAACCTCATGATTAGCAAAGGCCTTTAGTTTCACTTGAAGGATGGCAGCCTGAATGGTATCTAACCTCGAGTTCACACCAATTCTAACATTGTCATATTTATTACTACCTTTTCCGTGTACTTTTAGGGATCTCAACAATTCTGCTAAATTATCGTCATCCGTAAAGATAGCCCCTCCATCACCATAGCCTCCTAATGGTTTCGCGGGAAAGAACGATGTAGTTGCCGCATCACCAAAACTACATGCCCGTTTACCGCCAATGTTACCACCAAAGCCTTGAGCTCCATCTTCCAGTACTAATAACTTATATTTTTGTGCAATCTTTTCGATTTCAGGATAATCGGCTGGAAGTCCAAATAGATCGACAGGAATGATGACTTTAGGAGTTAATTTTCCTTCCTCAATTGTTTGAACGATTGCTTGTTCTAATTTTTGGGTGTCTATATTAAATGTGTTTCTGTCTACATCGACAAAAATGGGAGTTGCTCCAACAAATGAAACTACTTCACCTGTTGAAAAGAAAGTAAAGTCAGGTAAAAAGACTGCATCTCCCTCTTTAATACCCCATGCCATTAATACAAGAGATAACGCCTCTGTTCCATTAGCACATGTAATAGTATGCTTTACTCCTGTATAATTTGATAATTGTTCTTCTAATTCTTTTACTTCATTGCCTCCAATGAAGTTCGTGTTAGTTAAAACCTTCTGTATAGCCGAATCAATTTCATTTTTGTATGTTTCATATTGAGTTTTTAAATCTCTAAATTCCATGATAACCCAGCTTTCTATACTTTTTAGTTAATTAAACTATAGAGTTTCTGATAGTACTCCGTTAGAAAGATTATATTCTCTTTCACATTCACTACATTTCAATTGTTCCTTTAGCACATGACCACACTCACAGACCCAGCCTTTTTGTTTGGCAGGTACCCCTGCCATCAAAGCATGGTCTGGAACATCCTTAGTTACTACAGCACCTGAAGCAATCATGGCCCAACGACCAATTGAATTACCACAAACGATTGTTGCATTTGCTCCGATGGATGCTCCGTATTTTACTAGCGTCTTTTTATATCCTTCAGTCCCTTTAGGATACTTACTTCTAGGAGTTAAATCATTTGTAAAAACCATAGATGGTCCGCAAAAGACGTAATCCTCTAACACTACTCCTTCATATATGGAGACATTATTTTGGATTTTCACGCCATTACCTATTTGAACGTTATTAGAAATATTTACATTTTGACCAATAGAACACTTTTCACCGATTCTTGCACCTTTTTGGATATGGCTAAAATGCCAAATTTTCGTATCAGAACCTATTTCCACACCTTCGTCTACGTAGCTGCTTTCATGTACAAAAAAATTCATGAACAAACCTCCGTCCTATCTTGCAGACTATAACAATTCCACATTATCTCTATTAGTAATTGATTTCATTGCGTTCTTCGTATCAAAAATGGATTTTGAATGTTTCTGAACAAATTCATAATCAACAGTTGAGTGAGCGGTTGTTATAATTACTAAATCTGCACTACCTAATAATTCTGCAGTTAACTCAGGTTCTCCTTTTTTCACTATTCCATTCTCGCGATATTCAGGAACAAAAGGATCAAAGTACACTACATCTGCTCCTTCTTTCTCTAATTCTTCAATTACTCGAATAGCAGGACTTTCTCTGAAGTCTTCTATATCTTGTTTATAAGCAACACCTAAAACTAAAACTCTAGAACCATTCATTGGTTTTTTATCTCTATTCAATATTTTACTTGCTCGCTCTGTACAATATTCAGGCATACGATCATTAACCATCATGGAAGATTCAATCATAGATGTATGGAATCCAAATTCACGTGCTTTCCAAGATAAATAGTAAGGGTCAAGAGGAATACAATGTCCACCTAATCCTGGACCTGGATAAAATGCTTGGAAACCATAAGGCTTTGACTTAGCTGCGTCTATTACTTCCCATAGATTGATTCCCATTTTATTACTTAACATTGCAAGCTCATTAATAAGCCCAATATTAACGTTTCTATATGTATTTTCCAGAATTTTTTCCATTTCAGCTATTGCTGGAGAGGAAACAGTTATTACTTCTCCTTGTAAAACAGCACGGTACATTTCTGCAATTACTTCTGTAGCCTCTTCACCAATAGCACCAACAACTTTAGGTGTATTATTTGTTTTATAGACTAAATTCCCTGGATCTACACGTTCTGGAGAAAACCCTAAGTAGAAATCAGTTCCACACACTAAGCCCGAACCTTCTTCTAAAATTGGTTTAATTAATTCCTCTGTTGTCCCAGGGTAAGTTGTAGATTCAAGGACTACCATCGTCTCTTTTGTAAGATACTTCGCTATTTCTTTTGAAGAGCTCTCAAGATAACTCACATCTGGTTGTTGATATTCATCTAAAGGAGTTGGCACACAAATAGCGATGAAGTCTACTTCTTTAATAAAGCTGAAGTCTATAGTTGCTGACAGCAAACCACTCTCGACTATACTTGATAATTCTGTCTCGACTACATCCCCAATATAATTTTGCCCTTTATTAACCATATCTACTTTTTCTTGTTGTACATCAAAGCCTATTGTTTTAAAGCCAGCTTTCGCTTTTTCAACCGCTAATGGAAGTCCAACATATCCTAGTCCGATTACACCTACTGTTATTTGTTTATTTTCAATTTTATTTAATATTTTTGTTTTCATCTTATATGTCCTACTTTCTTCTATCGTTTTTATTTTTATGTAAATTATTAAGTGCCAAATTAGGAAAGCCTGGTGAACAGGACTTACCCCCCTTTGGAACCTTTCACTGTTTGGCTTCTTCGATAATTAAGCATAAATACACCTAACTGCATAATTAGTTTAAATACTGCAGCTACGAGAACGCCAAATGTAAATCCTTTTAATCCATCAATTTTATAAAAGTAGAACGCCGCTGCAACATATACGAACAAATGAAGACCACTCATGTAAATTTGCCAGCTAATTTTGTTAAATCGAAGGTTGAAGGGCTGAACTACTGTAGACAGTACACTTATAATGGCTGTAGCTGTAGTTATATAAACTAGCTCTAACGACTCTTCGGCCCAATCATTATAGAAAAATCCTAAGAAGTACGGGCTAATCCAAATAGTAGTGATATAGCCTACCGCACCTAATACTAAAGAAACACTAAACATTTTCACTACTTTTTTTATGCTTATATTATCTACTTTAACTAAATAACTTAAAATGACAGAGTTTACTGGGTTAATCATCATCGATATAATTTTCCCCAAAATAGTAGAGCTATAATATATAGCAACACTCACAGGTCCAAGCAAAGGTAGTAAAATTAATTTGTCCGCATAGGAAAGAACATTTTTCAATAGGTTTGCGATATACAATGATACCCCATTTGAAGCTGTATCCTTAAATAATGTAGATAATTTATACTTTTCCTTATGTAAGCTAGTATGACGGATAATATAGATTAAGCTAAATAACAATCCTACGAAATAGATAATCTGCCAGTATTCTAAATACAAAAATATGATTGAACCTATTAAATAACCTACACTCATATATATGTTATTTAAAAGAATCCCCTTATAATTCAATACCAACCGGAAAGTTACTACTAAATATTCCTTCCAAATAGACCCAACCGTGATCAAACATAATAATAGGTAATCCAGAATACTTAAGCTAGAATCGATATAAAAGGAAATAATGATAATTAGAAGAATACTTATAAAAGAAGACCCTACTAATAGAGGATTAAAATCTCCTTCTAAGTTTTCGTTTTTATATTCTTTGTCCCTCAATAAACGAATATTATTCAATACATTCCCTAGTGGAAAACTGACAACGGTAAACACACTAATCAAGGTTATTATTAACCCGTATTCTTCCCCTCCTAGTGCCCTGGCGATTAAAGGATAGGAAACTAGCTGAAGAATAAGCAGTGGTAATGCAGCTGATATAATATTTAGCAGGGAATCCACGAGAAATTGTTTTTTTTTCATGTTAATCTCTCACCGTTTTCTATATTTAGTTTGATAAGCAACCCTAATAAAATCCAAAACTTGATATCTGTAATATAGGAACTACTTATCATCAAATGGATGAACCCTAAACATATCCAAATAATTATTAAATAATAATTATTTAAATTTTGGGATAAGAGACTTCTTATTAATAAAAACAAGATAATCAAAATTGCTATTCCTCCAGCGATTACGCCAAAGTTAACAACTATCTCAAGAAAGAAATTATGTGCATATCCTCCCTCTTTACCAATAATTCGACGATCTGCTCCTAAACCAAGTCCTAGGAAGGGATTGTTCATTACAGCTTTTATAAGATTTTCATATATGTAATCTCTTCCACTTAGATGAACTTCCCCGCTCAAAAATAATTTTATACTTCTACTATTGATGTCGTATTTGTTTAATATTTCATAAAGCATATTAAATAACTTATCTAAGTTTAGACTTATAAAAACTAAACCTACAACTACTAAAAGATTGTAAAATACTTTGGAATAGGAAACCTGAAAGATTAAACGAATCATTTTTAATGCAATGAACACAACAATACATAATATGGCGCCCCGAGAACCAAGGGCTAGTATTACAAAAATAGAGATTAGAGAAAAAAGTAGTGCCCTATTTGAATATTTATTTATTAGGCTATCTAAAAATAGAATAGCTGGGAGTAGCATATAATAGGATAGAGCCATACTATAAGACCCGGCACTAGCATTTCCAGTAACAATGATGATTCCTAGTAATGCACCAAAAAAGAAAACTAGATAGCTCGCCTTAACCATAACTCTTTTAAAAACATCTAAATCTCTTAGGCTCATTGTATATATGAACGCGGGCAAGCACATACCAAACAATGGAAAAATTAATTGTTTTAAGTAGAGATGATTCTGTGGGAAAAACAGATAATTTATAAGGAAAATTAGAATAGCAACAAAATATACTCCGATAAACTTCCCTAAACTTCTTTTTAACACAGCAGGTAGTGCATACAAAAATAATACTCCAACCATTATTTTAGAAAACAGTTGTATTCCTGAGCCGATACCCGTACCAATAAGATTAAAATAAATCAGAAGAAAATATTGAATAGTCAGGACTATAAAGGACGCCATTATTGCTATGCTTATTTTTTGATCATCTGATTTATTTTTTACCATAAATTATTCACATTCCTCTTATCGTTTGGATTCATTCTTTAATGCTTTAGCATACACATCATCATATTGAGTCAACAATCTATCCCAATTAAAGATGTCTACTAACTCCAAGCAATTTTTAGATATATCCTCATAATTTTTCATGATATCTATTATTCGATCCGCTATCATAGTAGGGTCGTGAGCATCCACGTGATATCCAACTTTCCCTTCATCAAATTGACCATCAAATCCTTGTCCCTTTGAATAAATTAGCGGTAAGCCTTGACTCATTGCTTCTGGATACACGAGCCCAAAAGTTTCAGTTAAAGAGGGCATAATAAAAATATCATTGGAACGATATATTTCTATTAACCTCTCTTTTGGCAGTGGCTTTAAATAATTTACGAACGAAAACTTCATTAGCTCTTCAAATACCTGCTCATTACTAATTTTCCCAACAACAGTAAAATTAACGTTAAAGCCCCTACCTTGTAAAGTTTCTAATGCTTTTGCCGAGGTTAAAAGATTCTTATTATTGTTTACAGCCCCTACGAAAACAGCATTTATGCACAGAGGTTGAGATAGACTTTTTGGCTTCCCTAAATTATTAAACCAAAATTCATCTATACCATTAGGAATAATGATAGACTTTTTGATTATCGTTTCTCTATCTTTCTGTGGGATATACTTTTCCATCACAATATTTTTATACGGATCAGATAGAAAAATAATAGATTCAGCTTCCTTTAATATTTCAACACCTAGTTTACGAAGAAAAACTCTTTTTTTGAAAAACTGATTTACGTCTGTATTTCTAACTGCTACTACATATGGGATGCCGAAATTTTTCTTTGTCTGTAAAGCAATATACCCATTAGAGAAAAGAGTATGTGCATGGGCTATTGAATATTTCTGTATTTCGAAATTTTTTACTAAATCCCTATAGATTTTCTGATGCTTCACATAAAACAAGTAACGATCGAATTTATGATGATTTTTTCTAACGGTTGTATAATCTCCTAGCTGCAAGTGAGATAAATCCGTAGTAAAAGGAGTGGGGACATAAACATCAATAGGAATGCCATTTTTTACTTGGCGATCGTAAATATTTTTATAAAGCATTCCGCCACCGTAATATGAATTTATATGTAAAATTTGCATATTTACTCCCTCCTTATTTACTCCTCAAAATGAAAACATTTTATTAGCTTTCAATAATAATATTCTCTAATTTGTCAGTTAACGTTTTAAAATCATATTCCTGTATGGTAGATAAGGAGTTAAGACAATACTGATTGTATTCTTGGTCATCCATATGATAAAATTCTAAAATCCCTTGAACTAAAGCGTCCACTGAGCCACCCTTTACGGTTTTCCCGCAATTATATTTAGTTAGAATATCGTAGCCGTTTTCCATATTAGATAAGGTAGGTTTTCCAGATGCCAGATAGTCAAAGAGCTTGTTTAGACTCAGACCATACTTATACAATGGGATATGTTTTCCAGTGAAAACGTTTAAATTAGACTTACTTAAAATGTTTGGGATTAGTTTTTTATCTACCTTACCTTTAAAAACGATATTAGTTAATCCTTTACTAACTGTATACTGCTCTAACTTTTCTCTTTGACTACCGTTACCAAATAAGATGAATTGAATATCATGAATACCTTTTCTTTGTATTTCCTCTGCTGCTTTAATTAAATAAGTTAATTCGTTAGCAACACCCATGGTGCCTGTATAAAGAATTTTAAATGTAGAAGGATCATCTAGATGCTCATCAGAGTATATGAGCTCTTTTTTGTTTGTATTGTACTCTTCTAAATCAACACCATTATTAATGTACCTAACCTTTGATGAGTCCAGTCCAATTTCCTCAACGTAATCCTTTCCTCCTGGAATAGTAAAAATAAGCTTGTCTGCTTTCTTGTATAACCATTTTTCACCCTTATACAAAAGCTTTGCCACAAAGCTATTCTTTTTTAGAGTTCCGTACTGGACAATTGTCTCTGGCCATAAATCTCTAATCTCACAAATACATGGGACATTAAATTTTTTAGCTATTTTAATCCCCGCTAGTAGAGTTAGTGGGTGCACACTAGAAGCTATGATTACATCTGGTTTACCATACTTTTTACTATACTGCTTACTAGAGGGGAAAAGGTTTCGGTAAAAGTTCCACATATTTTGTAGACGTTCTATCCCATTTTTATATCTAGTAGTCTTCACAAAGACATACGGTATTTTCTCTACTGACTTTAATTCGTAACTTCCATTTTGTATTGGTATATAAGAATCACTATTATGTTTAGTACTAGCACAAAAAATAGTAGGCTCATAACCTTTGTTTATAAGATTTTTAGCAAACCAATAATGTCGCCCACCCTTATTAAAGAATGTACCGTGAGCATAATGATTGAAAATCCATACTGTTTTTTTTTGCATTGTCATGTCCTCTTCTGTTCGTTGTAATTATTTTATTTTTTCTGGAATTTTATAATTACATATAGTGTTCTTAAATTTACCTGAAGATAAAACAGGGATTTCATTTACATACATCACTTCTACGAGGGCATCTTCACCTAAAATTTTCTTAAATGAATCTACAAAATCATCTTTCATATAAATACCCTCTGCTCCATTAACCTTTAAAATATAGTAATTTTTATCCTCTTGAATAAATTGCCATTGTTTTAACTGCTTATATTTTTTCATATGTACACTTATAGTATGAGGAGTTAGAACATTTCCTTGCGTATCATATACCATATCAATTCTTCTTCCTTGAATGCTTCTTAAAGTAAAGATATTTTGACGATCTAAATCATCTGATATTGCAAGATCTCCTGTGTCATAGCGTATAACAGGCATCGCATGATTATATAAATCTGTGACCACTATTCTACCTAGCTCGCCCGGTTTAGCTGGTTCATCACTATCTAACCTTAATAATTCAATATGGTAGCTTGCACGATTTACTTTAAATACTTTGTCGTTAGATTTTGTCTGTGCTAAAATGCCATTTTCCTGATTGGAGTATCTATCAATAATAGGGCAACCAAAAATCTTCTCTAGCTTTTCTCTCGTTTCTTCCTTTAATAACGAGGAACTAGAAAAGATAACCTTTAAATTATACATATCCGGAGTGTCACCTTTGTTATATATATAATTACTTAGAATTTCATAGGAAGAAGCATAAGCTAAACAACTATTAATTTGTTTATCCTTTTTTAATGTATCTCTAATACTCTCTAATGCCTCTTCATCTAATCGTAATACGTCGACAGGAACTAGATTTTGTTTAAGCTTTTCTAATTTAGTCTTCTTTTCTGGCCAAGCTTTAAAGTACATATATTTTTGACCAAGTGTCTGTCCTTCTATTTCATTAAAATAGATTACCTCTGCCATCGTTCTTTCACGTTTTGCTTTGTCTTGGTTGACAGTAAAGGGTGTACCAGTAGAACCGCTAGTGGACATTTGATGAAATACATTATTCAAATGTATTTCAGATTGAAAGGATGAATACATTTCTTTATAATGTTTTTTTGTGACAACAGGTAAATCATTAAAGTTGGATGATTTAAAGGAATTATAGAAAGGAACGGTATTACAAGCATGACTACAAATGGACAGTAGTTGTTTGTTATTCGAAGTATTACTTTCCATTATTTGTTTTATATGTTGATAGTGTTGTTTAATCGTTTTACCTTTTAATGCATCTACTCCCCAAAACACAGTTCCTCTAAGAGTCTTTCTTGCCATTATAATCACCCTTCATTTAATTCGCTTCTTATTTATATCTATTTTTTATTAGCCGGTACACCCAAATATAAACCATTAGGACTCGTATTTTTGGTTACGACTGCACCAGCCCCAACTATTACATTTTCTTCGACAGTCAACCCTTGCAAAATAGTGGATCCAGTTCCTATCATTGAGCAATCCATTAAAGTGACATTCCCTGATATTCTACTGCCAGGCATAACTGTTACGAAGTTTCGCATGTCTATATCATGCCCCATGGTCGTACCTATATTAATGTGGCAATGACTTCCAATTCGACAATCTGGATTTATCACCACACCAGCACAAATAACATTACCTTCTCCCATTTGAATATAATTACTTACTATAGCGCTTGGATGAACTAGGTTTAACCAATTAACTGCTGTTAGTTTCGTTTCTAACAATTTTCTCACTTTCCAATTAGCTATAGCAATTACACCAAAAACTTGATTCTCCTCTGAATATTCTCTTAGATAGTCAGTATTTCCGAGAATTTCATAACCCATTACTTTACTACCAACAAGACTTTCATTATCATCAATCAGGCCCATAAGCTTATATTTATTTTCATTCTTGTTTAGTTTTTCAACAATTTCTATAACCTGCTTGCTAAAACCACCACTACCTATTATAAAAACCTTTTTCATATGTATCCCTCAAATTCAAATATGGGTCATTTTGGATTATTACTGGTTCCTTGAAATCTATTGTTCTTTTTAGTATTGTCGAAGTTTATACCTTCTTTTACAAATACTTTTTTTATAGTCAAAAATAGAATCTTTACATCCTCTAGAAAGGATATATTATCAACATACTTAACATCTAACTCAAATTTTTCTTCCCAACTAAGTGAATTTCGACCACTCACCTGAGCAAGACCAGACAAACCTGGTCGGACATTATGCCTTTTTCTTTGCTCTTCATTATAAAATTTTAGATATTCTACTAATAGAGGGCGAGGACCAATAAAGGACATATCTCCTTTTAATATATTTAATAGCTCTGGTAATTCATCAATCGAAGTAGAACGCAGGAGCTTTCCGAAACGCGTGAGTCTTACATGATCAGGTAATGGCTCTCCATGTTCATCTCTTTGATCTGTCATCGTTCTAAATTTATACATTGTAAAAATCTTTTCATTTAAGCCCGGTCTATTTTGTTTAAATAAAATTGGGCTCCCTAATTTATTTTTTACAAAAACTGCTACAACTAACAACAAAGGACTAAGAATGATAAGCATCGTAAGGGAAACGATAAAATCTAATGGTCTTTTAATGAGTTTTTTATACATCCCATCTTTTTGCCTCATGATTTATGCCTCCCATATTCCCTTAATAGTCTTAGTAACTCTCTCTAGTTCGGAATCTGTCATCTTCGAGTCAGATGGTAAGCAAACTCCATTATTAAATAAGTCTTCTGATACATGATTACCGATGTAGTCATACTTCTCGAAAAATGGTTGTAGATGCATTGGCTTCCAGACTGGTCTTGATTCTATATTTTCTTTTTCGAGAGCTTGCATTATATCAATAGGTCTTATTTTACCGTTCAACGTTATAACGCTTAACCAATAGTTTGGTCTATCCCATTCGTTATTAGGCATAAATTCAATACCCTCTAGATTCCCAAGCTCCCGTTTATAAAAATTATATATGTAGTTTTTCTTGTCTACTCTCTTATCCAAAACTTTTAGCTGGCCTCTACCTATTCCAGCAACCACGTTGCTCATTCGATAATTGTAACCAAGCTCACTATGCTGATAGTGTCTAGCTTGATCTCTAGACTGTGTGGCCCAAAATCTTGCTTTTTCGATTCTTTCTACATTGTTAGACACCAACATACCTCCACCTGAAGTGGTGATAATTTTATTTCCATTAAAAGAAAATATACCGTAATCTCCAAAAGTTCCTGTATGCTGACCTTTATAATATGTTCCGAGAGACTCAGCAGCATCTTCTATTAAAGTAACCTTATACTTTTTACAAAGCGCAACTATTTTATCCATATCGGCTGATAAACCATACAAGTGAACAACTATAACAGCTTTCACTTGAGGGAACTTTTCAAAAGCCTCTTCTAAAGCTTTTGGACACATATTCCACGTTTCATAGTCACTATCTATAAAGACAGGTGTAGCATTTTGATAAATAATAGGATTGGCCGTTGCAGAAAAAGTTAGGGTTGGACAAAATACAATATCCCCCGCCCCCACTTCAGCTGCTTTAAGCGCTAGGTGTAGTGCAGCAGTTCCAGCTGATAGAGCTGCTGCTGCCTTTGATCCTACCTTTAGAGCAAGCTCTTTTTCAAATTCATTTACGTTTTTACCTAATGGAGCTATCCAGTTAGTATCAAAAGCTTCTTTCACATATTGCATTTCATATCCTTCCTCACTCATATGAGGGGATGAAAGGAAAATTCTTTCTTTCATTTACTAGACTTCCTTCCTATTTAAATAGCATGGTTAGAAATTATAATAATTTCATTTTGAATCTTAATTAAAGTTAGTTTAACGTATCAAACTTTTTCCTTAATTTGTGAGTCGACAAACTTATGATTTGCCAATCCTATTAATGTTTCTTTTAGCGTTACATTATTCATATGAGGAAGCTTCTCCATCACATATTTTAGCTCAGATTGACTGATTGGATTCGCCTTACCTATATGGATTTTCGGAAATACAAACCTACTTTGAATTTCATTTTCACTTAAGAGTTCCTCATATAATTTCTCCCCTGGTCTTATACCTGAAAACTCTATACCTATCTCGTCTTCTCTGTACCCAGAAAGTTTTATTAAATTTTTTGCAAGGTCAACTATTTTAACCGGCTCTCCCATATCTAAAACAAATACCTCACCCCCGCTTGCTAAGCTACCTGCTTGAAGAACAAGTCTTGAAGCTTCGGGTATTGTCATAAAATATCTTGTCATTTCTGGATCCGTAACTGTTATTGGTCCACCAATAGCTATTTGCTTTTTGAAAAGTGGTACTACACTTCCACGTGAACCAAGAACATTACCAAAACGAACCGCAGCAAATTTAGTTTTGCTTTCTTTTGCAAGATTTTGAACCACCATTTCTGCAAAGCGTTTTGTCGCCCCCATGATATTTGGTGGGTTTACTGCTTTATCAGTAGAAATCATAACGAAGTATTCTACTCCGAATACATCAGCTGCCTCAGCAACATTCTTCGTACCAAATATATTGTTCTTTACAGCCTCCATTGGATTATATTCCATCAATGGAACATGCTTATGCGCAGCTGCATGATAAATTACATCCGGTTTATATTCGGATACAATGTCAAAAATACGACCTCGATCCTGAACGTCTGCAATAATTGGTATTAATTTTGTATCTCTTGAAACCTTTTGTCTAAGTTCCATGTCTATAGTATAAATAGAATTTTCTCCGTGCCCGAGTAGAATTACTGCCTTTGGATTAAACCTAGCCACCTGTCTACAAATCTCTGAACCAATAGAGCCACCCGCTCCTGTCACAAGTATTGTTTTATTTGTTAGTTTTGAAGAAATTATTTCTAAGTCTAACTCTACTTCGTCTCGACCAAGCAAGTCTTCAATCTTTACATCTCTTATTTCATTGATCGATACCTTTCCAGTTAGCAAGTCCTCTATCAGAGGCATCGTTTGTGTACGTATACCAGTATCTAGACATTGTTGTAAAAGCCTTGCCCGTCTGGTCTTTTCCATTGAAGGTATAGCAATTATGATATGCTCAATGTTTTGATCCAACACAACATCCTCTATTATGTCTGTACCTCCCAACACCCTCATATTAAAGATGTCCAATCCCTTTTTAGCTAAATCATCATCTAAAAAAGCTATTGGTTGAAGTGGTGAGTTTGTATTCTTTAACAATTGTCGAGCAATCATTGTTCCAGCTGCCCCAGCTCCAATTATAAGTGTCCTTTTTTTTGACCCTTTAGAATTCTTCTCACTTATGAACGTATCCCTTAGCACTCTCCAGGATAATCTAGTACCTCCTATGAGCAACATATGCAACATCCAAGTAACAAATAGTGCTCTACCAAGTACTCCTCCCGTTACAATTGCTTGGATAAGAGCAACAATCAATATAGAGAAAGTTACAGCCTTGAATATCGACAATAATTCCTTCACGGATGCATACTCCCATACCTTCCGATACAGCCCGTAATACATTGCAAAACTGTGATGCGCTACAAATATCGCAAGCGAACTAATCAATAACAATACATCCGTAAATGGATTATCGATCGGATGTAGCAGAAAGTAGCCAATGTATATTGAAAACAACACTATACAAGAATCGACTAATATCAGCATCGACATTCTTCGCTTTAATGACATCGTGTCACTCTCCTATTCTTTTCCTATGTAAGCTATTTCTTTTACTTATGTATAATTCCATTCCAGCTGGTCACAATTATAGCACTTTAGATATAAATTTGTTGTAATTTTATTGTAATGCAATTGAAATATAACTGTTATCTAGGTATTTCTTACTTTTAATTCAGTCAAATAAATCCCTGTTTGTTTACTTATAAATCCATTTTTAAAATTATTTATTACTGCATTTCGTAATAAAATTAAATTACCTAAATACATATTTGCACTCGATAGTTCATTTGATTCTAAATTTTTTTAGAATATTTATACGTTTACTTTACGGAAAATAAGGGTATTATCATTAGTATTTTAATAGAATAAATTGGTTACTGATTTCAATTACTTACAGACCGGAAAATATTAACAACGTGTTCCTATAAAAAAAACGAGCAAAAAGTCAAATCGAGTTGACTTTTTGCTCGCTTTTTAAAAGGCCACATTATAAATGAATATACCTTCATACTTTTAAATTAGCCGATAAAACTCCACCATTTTTTAGAGCTTGGTGGCTCTATTGGTTCTAAAATAATGACTTCTTTATTTTCGATAATTCTAGCGTTATTTTCTAAAAAGATATCTACTGTATCCTGTTTTTTATGTTTCTCCAAATAACATAGACCCGCATCAAATAAAAAAGGCCTAGTTTTCCTACTATGTACATCAGAACCATACGTATGGATCAGATTACAATCTATTAGTTGCATGGAGGTTTTTTGAATACTTTTTCCAAAGTGTCCAGCTAAGCTGCCTGCGGTTATCTGAGAGATCGCTCCATGAGTTATAAGTTTTAGCAGTCTACTCGGTTTTTCTGCAATAGCCTTGTTTCTTTCCGGATGTGCAATAACCGGTACTTTCCCCAAACCTAGTAATTCTTGAATAATAGCTATAGTATAGTTAGGGACATTTGATGAAGGCAGCTCTAACAAAACATATTTCGAGTTGGCTAAGGTCAATGCCTTCCCCTCTTTTATTTGTTCTACAATTGAGTCTCCAATTCTTATCTCTTGTCCTAAATGTAAATTTATTTGCAAATCTAATTTTGCTAATTCCTCCTTAACATTATTGTATTTCTCTATCACTAGGTCTTTCCTTACGTTATATTGGGGGTGGTAAGCATGTGGTGTCACAACAATATCCGTAATTCCTTCTTTCTCTGCTTGATGTAAAAGACCAAGCGATTCCACCATAGACTCAGGACCGTCATCAACTCCCGGAAGTATATGTCCGTGGATATCTACCATAATCTAACCTCCATTTTTTAATAGAAAAATGAGTGATTAGGACAATTCCCAATCACTCTTCAACTCCATAATATTGATAGTAATAATGATCTTTTTGAAGTACATAATTATTTAATACTACTCCCAAAATATTAGCCTTTGAAGCAATCAATGCTTCCTTGGCTTTTAACAATGCATCCTTTTGTGTTTTCCCTGCACTTAATACAATAACTGTCCCATCGCATAAATTAGATAATATTTGTGCATCAGTAACCGACAATACCGGAGGAGCGTCGAAAATAATCATATCGTATTTTTCTTTCAAATCTCCAATTATCTTTTCCATCCTATTAGAACCTAGCAATTCTGCTGGATTCGGAGGTATTGGACCACAAGTTACAATATCTAGATTTTCTATTTCATGATGCTTAATCACTCCCTCTAGATGAGCTTGACCTGTAAGTAAATTGGAGAGACCTGAAGTATTAGTCAGATGAAAGGTATAATGGACTGTCGGCTTACGCATATCCCCATCAATTAAAAGCACTCGCTTTCCTTCCTGAGCAAAAACCACTGCACTATTTGCAGCCACTGTAGATTTCCCCTCACTAGGAGAGGCAGAAGTAAACAGCATAGTTTTCGTTTCCCTATCAGGCATAGAAAAATTGATATTTGTTCGAAGCGTTTTAAATTGTTCGGAAACGATTGCTTTCGAATTGGCTGTGGTAATTAGCTTTCTAGCAGCAGTCAATAAAGTTTTATTTTTCTTTTTATTATTGGACATTTCACAACCTCTTTCGTCTATCGATTACTTCTAGTTTGGTGCTTTGAAGATCTTTTTCGGAAATATTACTAATTAAACCTAAAACAGGTAATTGTAATAGTTCCTCTATATCTTCCTCTGTTTTGACAGTTGTATCTAGATACTCTAATAAAAATGCCAGTCCTACCCCTAGCATCATTCCAATTACCGCTGCTATGGCCATATTCAACATCGGATCAGGCTTAACTGGAGTAGGATTATCCCCAAGAACAGCAGGGGTTAATACACTAACATTGTTTACTTGCATGAGCGTTTTTATTTGTGCTTGGAAAACCTCTGCAGTTTTGTTTGCAATATCAACTGCTTTTTGAGGATCAGGATCCTGAACTGTAATATTAACTACTTGCGAATCCTCTGCATTGCTTACTGTAATCTTATTGGTTAAGGCTGCAGCAGTAGTATTTAATTCCAATTCATCAATCACTAGTGACAAGATTGCTGGACTTTTGATGATTACATTATATGTATTAATAAGTTGAAGATTCGTTTCAATATCTTGTGAGCTAAACGAATTCACTTCTGTTTTTTCTTGACTCACTAAAATCTGTGTTGATGATTGGTATATAGGGGTTAAAACAACATAGCTTACGATTGCACTAATAGCTAAGGCAATTATCGTCAATATAACAATTAATGATAATCGTTTCTTAATTGTTTTAAAAATATCTTGAATTGTTATTGTTTCTTTCATTCAAATTGATAACTCCTTCTATCTTTTTATTACTAATTTAGGTACTGCTAAAAAGTTTCTATTATTCTATCATATACAGACTTGAGATAACTACTAATATCATTTCCCCAAAATAATGGGATTTACCAAATTACTAATGGTCTCTTTTAACTTCCTACCACTCTTTTCATTATGCTATCTCGTCGTGCTTTCTTTTTCGCTTCATATTCTTCTTCCATAGCTTTAGCTTCAGCCTTGTCAAAGCCATTTGCTGCTAAATCCTTTTCTACCGCACCTAAAACTGCATCAAATACTTTGTCAGTATTACTTTCCAAATCCTTAGCAGCAGCCATATACTTGTTGTAAAAGTAACCAAGATCGATCTTTTCACCGTTAGCCTGCTTCTCTACGTATTCTTTTTTAGCTCTAACAATTAATGCGTTTACTTTAACATCCGCTTGTTCCTCTAATCCTTCTAGAGCTGGTCTATACTTTTCCTTTATTGTAGTTACCGTCATTTCATTGGAGGCAGTAGTGCTCCCAGTACTAGCATCTGTTTCAGAAGACTTATTAGTATCATTCTTTACATTATTAGAATTGGAGCTCTCACCATTGCCATTCTTAGTTTCACTGTTTCCATCAGCAACAGCTTCGCTACCACTCTCTCCATTTGTAGATATCCCCTCTTCTTCTACTACTTCACCGTTCTCATCCATAAAAATAGTACCACCGCCCGGTAAATCTACTTTATATGGTTCTTTTTCTACAATCTGTTTTACTTCCTCGTCTGCAACATCATATTCTTTAAATTTAAACATATACAGTAAGTAACTGCCGCCTGCAATAATTAGAACAAGGACAATAATAGCAAAAATTTTAAATTTCCTCATAATAAATCCCTCCCAAAAAGTAACCTTAGTTTAGCATGATAAATATTTTAATAGTACATAAAGTAGCAACATTATGTATAAAAACCCACCACTTTTTATACGTGGTGGGTCTAATAGATTAGCAACTTATTTAAAAGTAATGGTAAAATCCACATTCATCGGCACACCATTGTTTACTGTTAAAGGAAGTGAAACTGTCTTTCCTTTTACATCATCCAATGAATCTGCTCCGGGAACCTGTGCTTTAATGTAAGCTAGTCCCTCTGGTGAAAGAGGAGTGAAACCATTAACATGAGTTACACCTAATTGACTAACCACATTATTAAATAGATCTACCCCTAAATAATTCGCTATATCCTCTGGTTTTGCATCTGCTTTCACTGCAACAGATATAGCATTGAGTCCAGTTGATTCAATTGTAGCAATATTACTTTGAGCAGCATTTAGAGTAGTCACTAAGTTAGCAATTTTAGAGTTAAGTATCTCTTGCTGAATAGGGTTAGCTGTATTATCAATTGCATTTTTGACTTTAGCAACCTCCTCTAACAAAGCCGCTATAAACGGATTACTCGTTGCAGATGGCAGGCTACTTAATAGAGCATTAATTTCATTGTACGAAGCTTGAGCCTCTTCAAGTTTACCTGCATTTAAAAAATCCTTGATTTTGACAATTTCCATATAAATCGTCACAGGGATCATTAGCTCTGCTCTTTTAGCATCAGCTGGCTTTTTATATTGCTCTAATAATAAATCGCGAGCCGCTTTACCGGAAAATCTATATAAAATAGCTGTTCTACCTTTTAATTGGTAGGATAATTTATGATATTCTTTTTCAACTGCGGCAAAATCATTCCTAGATTGAGCACTAGTAATATTATTCATAATCGGATCGAGATATTTTGTCGCATAATTATAAGCATCAATATATGGAACTAATCCTTTTGAAACTTTTTCATTGTAGAGCGCATCTAAGTCTCTTAGATAACTTTGCTTTTGAGAAGAAGAATAAGTAGATGAATTTATCAGATTCCTAGTTTGCTGATAATTCTTCTTTGCACTATTTAGCGACGAGTATAACGCTTGACTTGTTACTAATTTGTTTTCTAAAGCTGGATAGACATAATGTGTAGTGCTGCGATTCAATTCAGCTTTTGTTGCCTCAAAGGATCGATTCACCTTCGATGTATCCCCATAAGCAATGGATGAAAATGATAGAACTGAAGATGTTAACAATACTGCTGCTGCTGTTTGTTTCCAAAATCTCCTTGTCATATTACTCCTCCTCTTAACTAATAGTAAAATTTCGTTGAGAATTACCAATATATTTCAACAACTTCATCCTACTATCCGTTTCGACAAAATTCAAACAAAAACTCCATAATTTCACAATTTTAATACCATTTATATGTACAATTAATTATTTTTTAGTCCTTTTATCCTTATTTTAAAATTCATTTATAGGGTTAATTTTACTTCTATATGATTAGGATATATAAATTTAATTTTAGTAATTAGTAGGATATGTAATTTTAAAAGCCATGTTAAAGGGTAGGGTTGATTTATAATGCAAAGAAAACTTTAAATCAGAGAGTAGAATTGATTTCCGCACCAGCCGGACGCTTTTTCGCGGGGTGAGCGATAAGCCATCACCCATCGCTATCGCGCGTGGTTGTGATGGCTTATCTGTCTCACTCATCCCGCTGGAGTCGGCGTTTGGTGCTCCAATTCAATACATGGAAAGAGCTAGAGCATCGATAAAGGACTAATAAATTTACTCGCATAAACAAAGATAATAACTGTCAGAAACCTCAATATCATGATCTTTTTATGTTTTAATAGCCATTTGAAAGTTCCTTTTTTAATGTTTACAGTCAATATAAAAAAGAATTATTAGTCAAAATCCACCAATAACTTTAACAAGCTTTTTAAAATTATTTCACTTTAACTTTTAGGGATAAAAAACATTCCTTTTTACCAATTTAAACCATATAATTGAAGAGGTTGTAAAACTGAAGAGGAGCAATATTTTGAAAAAACTCACCATGATTGTCACCTTGTTTATTTTACTGTTGTCTACCTTCACTACCGCCTCTGCCGCTGCATTGTTCAAGGATGTGGATGACTCCCATCCAGACAAAGTCGCCTACGATTTTCTAGCTACAAAGGGTCTTATTATCACTAACGCCACTAGTAATTTTGGAGTCACCAAGGAAATAACTCGATTAGAGGCTGCCGAGCTACTTGTCGAAGCATTAGATATAGATACAGCAAAGCAATTTGATGTACTCATATCAGATTTTGATCGAGACCATCCTAGTTATCCGATTGTAGCTGCTGTAGTTGAAAAGGGAATGATGAGTCTCGATGGAGATAGCGCCTTTAATAGAGATCAGCCATTTACTCGTGGAGAGGCTGCCGTCTTTCTTGTTCAAGGCTTTGGTTTGACTGGAACGGTTTCGAAAACTTTTCAAGATGTATTACCGGAGTATTGGGTATCGGATGCCATTAAAACTCTTCAATCCCAAAACATTATAAGCTCGACTACCAACAATACATTTCGACCACTCGAAAACGTGACAAAAGGAGATTTCGTCGTTTGGTTAGCTCGCAGTATGGAGCCAAACTTACGTAAGGTCACTGCTCCACCAGCCCAACCCGTCCCTCCTGCAAAATCTTGCGAGAAGCCAAGTAATAAGAAAATAGTGAAGGTAAATGTGCAGGTAACCTCCCTTTGGAAGACGCCAAACGCATATCGTGCAGTAGATAAGCCGTCTATTTCTGCTCCAGTGGATATCCATAAATGGACAAAAAATATGAGCATCAAGGAAAAATGGTGGCTAGTAAATAAAGTTGATACCCAAGCATTGTTTGGTGATGAGGTAACGATTTTAAAGAAGAGTGGCAACTGGGTCAAAATCGCCATCAAGGATCAATATGTCCCTCACCAAAAGGAAGGCTATCCAGGATGGGTTCCAAAATCACATATTTATGAAACTACAAAGGGTTATTCCGATTGTGCCATTGCCGTTGTAAATGCAAAAAGCACAACACTCTATAGCGACACAGCTAAAAAGAATAAATACATCAGCATTAGCTACTCTACTATCCTTCCAGTAGTAAAAGAGGAAGGCGATTGGCTACATGTACAGACTCCTCAAAATGGTGTGAAGTATATGCATAAGAAAGATGCAAAGGTTTTCAAAAACTACAAATCTATCCCGAAGCCGACTCAAAAGGATATCGTCAACAGCGCTAAAATGTTTCTAAACCTCCCATACTTATGGGCTGGTACTTCTTCTTACGGCTATGATTGCTCAGGTATCATCTACTCTGTTTACAAAAACCACGGAATCATCATTCCAAGGGATTCCTTTGTTCAAGCAACAAAAGGAAAAGCGGTAAAAAAAGCTAACCTGCAGCCGGGAGATCTAGTATTCTTTGCTGGTAACCGTGGCAAAGGAAAGGTATATCATGTAGGGCTATATGTGGGCGACGGTAAAATGCTTCACGCCCCTAGCTCATCCTCCAAAGTAAGAATTGAGTCGATGAATAATGGGACTTTTAAAACAAATTATGCAGGTGCACAGAGATATTTGGATTAATAATTAACACTTTTAGACCCTTCACTTTTGTGGAGGGTTTTTTATGTTTTTCAATCTTTCGCTATTTAATTACCTTCCCCTCTAGTGACAGGCTGTTTTTCAGCAAAATACGCATATCTCGCTAAAAAGAGTAGTCAAAAATCTACAAAATATACTATATTCCGATTATATATCCCATTAAATTTATTATTTTAAAATACTAAAAAGAGCACTCCGATTGGAGTGCTCTTTTTATCCGATTATGGCTTGTACCTTAACATTACTCAATATATTAATTGAAAAACTCTTAACAAAACTCAGTTTTAGTAAATTAAAAACTATTTTAATATTAGTAAGTACTTAAGAAATAGCAATATTTTATTTAGTATTCATTTGCCATTTTGTACTCTTAGAAATCCTTAAAAACCATTTTTATGAATTCACTTCTCATTGAGGAGGGGCAACTAATCAGGGCATTTTTTATTGTTTTCATAATTTTATTATGCAGTTGTAATAGTGACCCGGTCAGCAATAATCAAATAACTAAGGAAGAGGTAAAAGAAGTATATGAAAAGGAAGAAGAGATGAGAATTATAAAACATCCAACAGAACCAACAATCGTAGAAATTCCCCATGAAGATCATCACACAGTAAATGGTTGGGAAGTTACCTTTCGTGATGAATTTGATCAGGATCACGTCTCTGCTTCTAAATGGAATCTCTTAAATACTGGCTACAAAGCACATGGTAGATTACATCACTACTTACCAGAACAGGTAACCTCCGATTCTGGTGTTCTAAAGCTAGAGGTTAGCGATTCCCCCTATCAAAGTTATCCTTATCGCTCCGGAGCTGTGACGACACAAGGCTTACACGAGCAAATGTATGGAAAGTTTGAAATAAGGGCTAAATTTCCAAAAGGTCAAGGGCTATTCCCTGCAATCTGGCTGCTCCCCACTGACCATTCTTCTTATCCAGAAATTGACATAGTGGAAATGCTAGGCCAATTGCCAAATGAACTGTGGCATGTCGCTCACCAGGAGGAAGGTAATCGAGCATTTCATCTGAACGAACAAATAGATGGGTCTGAGTGGCATACCTATACGCTCGATTGGTCACCGGATGAGTTGATTTTTTATATTGACGGTGAAATAACCTTTCGAACAAGCAATATCTCTCATACAAGCATGTATCTACTAATGAACGTGACAGTGGGTGGTACTTGGGTTGGTGACCCGAACGCAACAACGCAATTTCCAGCCTATATGGAAGTGGATTACGTAAGAATTTATCAAAAATAATAAAATAGAGAAAGAAGGATTTATTTGGATTTACTATCTATTGGCTTAATCATAATTTTTATACTTTATTTGCTCCTACAATTAAAGTATATATACAGCTCTCTGAACACAACTAAAACGAAGCTTCTTATTTTGCCAGAGAAAAAGATTTCTGTGTTAATACCTGCCTACAATGAGGAACTCGTTTTAAAACAATGCTTAGATAGCTGGTTTAGGTTGGATTATACGAATAAAGAGGCCATATTTATAAATGACGGGTCGACGGATGCCACCTTACACGTATTACAGGAAATGCTCGATTTAGAAGTGACGCCTAGAGACTCTACTGTCCCCTTAAACCCTAGGGGAATTAAAAATGTTTACCTAAGTAAAAAATATCCTGATATTCTAGTTGTGGATCAGTATAACGGCGGGAAATCAGCAGCCTTAAACACAGGAATATCTATAGCGACGGGTGAAATTGTCATCACCTTGGATGCTGACTCTATACTAGAAAAGAATAGCTTAAACAAGATCAATGAAGCATTTGTTGATTCAAAGGTGATAGCCGGTGGCGGGATGGTCCACGTCGGACAGCAAATAAATAAACAAGGCCTTATTCATTACACTAAAAATTGGATTATAAAGTATCAGGTTTCAGGTTATCTTTCATCCTTTTACGTAAGGAAGGTCACACAAGCGAAACTAAATGTGTTAAATGTAGTGTCTGGGGCCTTCGGGGCATTTAGAAGAGATGTTCTTCAACAAATTGGTGGTTATCGGGATACGCTTGGTGAGGATATGGAGATCACCTTCCGACTTCAAAAATATATGCACAATAGAAATTTGGGAGAAAAAATGATTTTTATACCGGAGGCTGTCTGTTACACAGAGGTTCCAGAAAATTTTGCATCCCTCATGCATCAGCGTATTCGCTGGCAAAAAGGATTCATCGATTGCATTAATCTATATAAGAAAGACTTTTTCATTAACTTGGGTAAGAAGTTTTCTAGTTTTCTCTTATTTGAATCCATCACGCTTAGTATAGTGGGGACAGTAGCACTGGTCATATTCCCAATCTCCATCATACTCGGAAACGTATCCGGCATTACATTTTTGTTAATGGCTATCGCTTGGTTTAGTGAATTTATACTCCGTTTAGTGGCAGTTCAACGGGCAGGATATTACGGCTATAAATTTTCTATTTTACACTGGCTTCGTATCATCCTATTCACGATGTGGGAATCTATCACCTATCGCTTTTTGGATACATTTTTCTTTACTTACGGCACTATTTTATACTTTTTCGGAAGCAGAACCAACTGGAATAAATTAACTAGAAGCGGTGCAGTACATTTTGAAGACATCGAGCCTGCAAAGGTTATTGCCCAATAAACTAATGTGATAGATAAATAAACTTAGACTGTAGATAATGAGGCGATTGCAATTAGAGAGATATTCACTGTAATTAGTATGATTGGATTAATTATCATGGGGTTGCTCGTGTTCGAGCCTTTTCGTACCGAGCCTCCCTTACCTGCTGTAATGGTAAACAACACAAAAGTATCTACTACCCAAGGTTCCTATTGTTGGAGTGGAATCTTGTCTACTAAATGTGTAGAACAAATTTTGCCCAAAAAGCATGCACCCACGCCTGTTTCACCAGGTGAAGAGGTTACCATCGATTTTAGAACAAGTCCTATTGCTCAATCATTGAAGGTCGAGCAATGGATTGATGAGGATCATGTCCATCCTATAAAAATGAAAGACAATGCACTCGTTGCACCAACGGAAAAAGGGGTCTACGTCTATTATGTGACAGCTAACTGGAACAAAGGAGACGGTCATTATGCTTTTTCCATCGTCGTTCAATAGAAAGAAAGAATCCATTCTAATGGATTCTTGCTGTTTCTATTCATTTACACTTGTCGGTGTTGCTTCCTTTACGATAATGACACCGTCATATGCTTCATTTGGCACCATTTCGATTGTGTAAAACATCTTCAAAAACTTGTACCAGTAACGGAAGTCATCCCCGATATTAGCCATCTTTTGCTCCTTCGAGATTATATCCTTTAATACATCCGACTCTCCTGCTTTTTCAAAATCCACATAGAAAATGTTGGACTCTACCTTGCTAAAGGCATCGGTCAAGTCATTGTTATTTTTTACTTTATAGTTTTTACGCTCTCCACTGCCATTCTTGGACTGAAACTTGCTCTCGGTGAAGTCCGTACCAATTGCAAAGTAAGCTTCCCCATATTGCTCGTCTAAATAATGCCCCATCGATTTGTAGCCGGCTAACGATGCAGACGTTTTTTCCACGTGTCCGTTATGACCGTTAAAGAATACCTTCTCATTGCCTCTTCCTGCCTCGAACTCCATGATCCATTGCAGATTTTGAGCCAGGTATTCATCTCGCAGCTGCATATAATCCTTTTCATTTAAGAATAGCTGGGTTCGCTGCTTCATGATTTGAGCGTATTGTAGCGCAAGAGTATGAGCTTCTTTATTAGATTTTTCTATATAAGCTGCTTCATTAGTTTGTAAATCTTGAATAATCTCTTCTATTGTTTGATTGATATCATTTAATTGTTCAGTTGTTAGCTCACGCATGCTTTCATTAGAAACGCGCTCCAGCTTTGATTCATAGTCAGTGAACGCATTTTCGTTAACCGTTTGGTAATAGTCCAGCACACCTTTTTTGCTATAGTCATAGCGCTGCATATCGTTTCCGTAAAAGTAAATCTTCTCTTCCTCGCTTGCGGTTACGTTATAATCATGCATCCATTGTACGAGATTGACCATTTGCTCTGTTTTATAAATGGCGTAGTCCAGCGTGTTTACTGCTTCTTCAGCTGTGCCCGTTCCATTTAAGATGAAATCGTTTATTTGCTGGCCGCCACCAAAGTCACCCTCGATGACGAATACTCGAACGTTTTCATTTTTGATTAGCGATTCAAATACATCTTTTTTCAGCTCTTGAAACTCCACATTCCCATGTGTCGCCTCCCCTAAGCCGATGACCTTCACACCGTCTGGAATATTCATCGCTTCCACGGTTGAAATAAATGATTCCGCGTTATCAGCTGCTTTACTGCTGCACCCTACCAATAAAACCGAGAGCAAAATCGCAATCACTACTATAAAATTTCGTTCCATTTTTTAAACCGCCTTCCTTTGAAAATATATATATCCTGAGATAAAAAATAACAAAAAGCTTCCGCCTACGACCGTCAATAATTGATCCCATGGAACAAAAAAGATGTCCTCGGCATCTCCACCAATATACATCATCAAAAATGGCTGTGCCCACGGATAGAAGGAGCCAAGGCGCTCGGAATTTACAACTAGTATCGTAGGCAATGTTAAGATCACATTAACGGCAAAGGGTGCTGCAAAGCTTTTGAACATAATGGCCATCCATAGCTGTAATGCGACTAGCGGCAATGTTGCCACCCATCCCCCCACTAAGCTTTTCCATACAATTTGCATGGGGAATGGATCGGTGAACCCTTGCATGATACCTACTACGTAAAGGGAAGCAAAAAATAATAATTGAATGACCAGCACTAGCAATATTAACAATATATACTTCGCCGCAAATACTTTACCTCTTGTCACTGGCAATGCCAGCAGCTGCTTCCAGCCCCCTGCCTGGTGCTCGTATCTACAAATCACACTTGCTAAAACTCCAGTTAACAAAGGTAAAAATAGTAGGCCATACGTAAAATTCATCGTTAGCAAGGACAGATACCATTCATTCATACGGTCATCTGAAAATCCGTTAGTCAATCCAAGAAAAATACCTACAAGCGGTACGGTCAAGATCATGAACAAAATTTTGGAATGTCTAAACTTAAACCATTCTGATTGTAAAATCGACAGCATTTATTTCACGTCCCTTCTCATAAAGTCGAGCATTCCTGCGATATACAGTACAAGCCCTACCCCAACCCCAAGCAGGACATTGATGATTGGCTCATCCCACTCATTCATCAAAGAAGGCCATTTCCATATCATCCAGTCCGGCAATACATAGGCAGAATAGGCAAAAATGACACCTAACACTCCTGTCGTAATGGGAATGCCTTGGTTTTGGCTGACGGACGCAATCCATAGCTGTAACGCTAGTACTGGTAGAGCTGCCAAATAAGGATAAAAGCTATATTTCAAAACCTCCAAGTAAGGAATGTCATCTCCCAAGCTCAGAAAAATGCCATATACTAAAGAAAATATTCCTACAAGCAAGGAGGATACAAATAGCAGGCTTGCGAGAACCGTGAACTTCGATAAATACACACCCATTTTGGAGACCGGCAATGAAATCAGCTGCTTCCAAGCATTCGTCTCATTTTCTATACTTGCTATAAATGAAGTCAAAATGGCGATTCCTAACACAAGTGCTAACGGGGTAAACGAGTGTACGTTAGCTAAATAATATCCCCAATCATCGTCACTCTGCTTTAGTAAATAATCTTTTCGAACTCCATAGTTGACCATTTGCAGTGCAATCACTCCGAACGGACCTAAAAATGCTAGAAACCATAACCCTTTTCGTTTTATTTTCAAAAAGTCTGCCTTTATCAGTTTGCCAATCATACGACCTTCTCCTCTGCGGTCATTTGAAGGAACGTATCTTCTAACGATCTTTTTTCCTCTTCCACTCGGTAAATGGAGTAGCCTCCGAGCACGAGGGTATGGATTGCCTTCGCTACTTTTCCATCGGAATGCTCAGACAGTAGAATGATGCCGTCCTGCCACTCTGCTTTTATGCCGTTCCCTAATAGCGAACGCCATGCCTGTTCACTATTGCTCACCTTCAGTAAAATCTTTTGCTTGGCATGCATGCGAAGAGCCTCGATGGAATCCTGGTAAATCATTTTTCCTTTTGTCACGATTCCAACGGTCGTCGCCATTTGGTCGATCTCGGACAATAAATGACTGGAGATTAAGATGGTCATCCCAGTTTCAGCGGGTAGTTGTTTGATCAGATTGCGAATCTCGATAATGCCGGATGGGTCCAATCCGTTAGTCGGCTCATCTAATATTAATAGCTCCGGACTGTTTAAAAGGGAAGCAGCTATTCCTAAGCGTTGCTTCATTCCTAGTGAGAATCCTTTAACCTTTTTATTGGCCACCTCAGATAATCGGACAATCTCTAAAACCTCGTGGATTCTTGTTTTCGGTACCCCTAGAATCTTTCGTAATGCCTCTAAATTTTCATACGCCGTTAAATGAGGATAGTACGACGGGTTCTCTACTAGGGAGCCCACTCTTTTTAAAATGTCTATCCTGTCTTTATGTAAATCCTTTTCAAAGATTTGAATTGTGCCGGAAGACGCCTTCATCAGCCCTAACAGCATTCGGATGGTCGTCGTCTTCCCCGCTCCGTTAGGTCCTAAAAATCCGTAAATCTCTCCCTTACGTATTTTCATATTCAGCCCCTCTACGGCGACTTCCTTTCCAAAACGTTTTGATAAATTGTTTGTCTGTACTACATATTCCATTTCCCTCACCTCTTTATCTATGTTAAAGATGAAAGGTTAAAAGAACGTAAGAGGAAAGGTTAAATTTTGTTTAAAAAATGGCGGTGGAAATGGGGTGCTGTACAATGATGTTGGAAGTATTTGAATATTACAATATTTATTGTGTTAAAATATTATATAGAAATGAACGGTACAGGTAGAAAGGGGTGTTGAATGATGACTGTCGATATGTATATTGCTTTAATCTTTTTATTACTGGTTATCTATATTGTGCTGCGGTACTCCATAAGACAGAAATATAACATTTCTACTCATCAAAGGTTATTTGTGAATACTACACAAAAATGGATAGAAATAATCTTAATTGTTTTAGGCAGTGTTCTCTTTGTTCTTTTTTTGATTATGGAGGATTGGGTATTTGTCTATTTACTAATGGCTGTTCTCGTTGTTTTATTGTGTCACCGGGCTTTTGTATCATATAAATACGAACGAGAAGAAAGACAATATATGATCACCCTTGTCGATCTTGGAACCTTTTGCATACTCTTTAGTATAGTAATAGTTGGCTATATCTGAACAAAGGTCACGAATAAAACGCATAGACGTAATGATAACGGGTTCGGTTTTCGAGGACAAAATAATAATTAGAACACATTTTAGAGACACGATTCTTATGTGAATTGGTGTCTCTCTTTTTATTGTCAAATCAATATTTTATTGATATTAACATAATAATTAGCAATTGTTTTAGCAGGTTAATTAGTAGCACAACATAAATTTATGCCGTATGGTTAATATTAGTGCTAAAACTGGTGGTAATTGTATATAAGGTTAGTCTGTTAATTACCAGGTTGAAGGTATATGGAAATTTTTGTGTTAAAATAAATAAAGAGATTTTGAAATGGCGTTCTTTAACTAACGGGGTAGTAGTTGGATAGGGGAGGTAATTATATGGGTAGAATTATAATTGCAATTATATTAACGATTTTGGGTGGAATTTTCGGAAGTTTTTTAGAAAGCTTTTTAGAACCACCAATCTTTGCAAACAGTATTCCTCTTGCAATTATGGGGGGATTTATTTTAGCAGAGATTCAACGTAAAAATGATAAATAGAAAAAAATTCTTATTTAGTTAACAGGCGCTTTAGTTTAAGAAAATGTCATTACAATTCATAGAAAAGGGAGCTTGGTTATCCAAGCTCCTTATTGTGTTATTTTCCTTGTTAATTACCTTACAAATTACAATGTCAAATCTAAACCAATAAGGGTCCTTTTTTAACATTTTTTTATGTTTTGTACTCCTAAACCGAACCCATTAACGTAATCATCTATGCGTTTTTATTTGCTTTTTTCAGTTGAATTTATTCGTTTTCTTCCCATCAACCTAATCGGTTAATCGTAAAATATATCCATTACTTATACTTCTTAATTTTTATCGTCGTTCCATTTTCACTAGACTCCATATCCCAGTCCAGCTTCATGCCCTTCACCATCATATCCACGATGGACAAGCCGATTCCTGCTCCAGCTTCATCGGATTCATTTTTCATTCCATTTCCTCTGTCGGAAATAACGATAGCATCGTATTGGTCGGTAGATTCTGTTTTGACGCAAACGTAAACCCCATTCTTTGCATGGCGAAGCACGTTTTGCAATAAATTATCTAGTATGCTCCCTAACCAAATCGGGTCGATCCTCCAGTTATTTTGTTCAAAAGGGACCAAGTGGACGTCCACTTCAAACCCTTCCTTTTCGAATACGGGATACCATAAAGCTAGACATTCCTTTACATAGCGGACAACATCCATATCCTTCGATTCAAATTTATATTTACTCGCCATGAGTAGCGTGTAAGACATAAGATTTTCAATGAGCCTGTCCACATTCACAACCGATGACTCGAGCGATTGGATTGCTTTCTTTCCTTCGTCTGATAAATCCTCTTTTGCGATCGAGTAGGCTTGTGCTCTTATTTTCGTTAACGGAGTTCGCAAATCATGAGACAGATTGGCGATCAGCTCTCGACGTAGCTGCTCCTCCTTCTGTTCGCGTTGCTTGCTCTCCCTCAGCTCGCCTACCATTTGATTGAATGTCTTTTCAAGCTGTCCAATTTCGTCCTTCTTTTTCACCGGAATCCCAATTGGCAGCCCGTCTACATCACGTATTTCCATTGCCTCCTGTAAATGCAATAACCGCTTTCGAATGCTTCTAAAGAATAGAAAGGACATGAACAGGAACAGGAAAATGATAACCATAACACCTGTTATGAAAATGAGTCCATATCTGTCATACATATTGGCAAGTGGCGGATCAAACTCGGACCTTGGCAGCTCGAGTACAACGAAGCCGTTCGTCTCATCTTGTCCAACAAACGCAATAACTGTAAAAGGGTTCCCTCCATAACGCTGTTTGATAAACTTTGCAGTATAGGCGGGCGACCACTCAGTAGGGAGCTGCTCCTGTACGTCCTTTTGGCTCGCAAGTTTCCCTTGTCCATCCACCCAAAACATGGTTGCTCGTGGATACTGCTCCTTCCAACGTTCAAAAACCTGTTGAACGGATTCGGACGTGGCGTTTTGCATTGCGTTTGCTTCCTGATGCCATTTGTCCTCTACTGCACTTTCCTCAACCGCACCTTTATTTTGTGTTTCCCCAGAATTATAGGAAACCCCAAACACAAACAAGGCAATAATCAAGTATGCAGCCTGAACGATAAACATCGCTAACAAAATCAGTAGCATATACTTCGCTAATAAGGATTGAAATAATCTCTTCATAGCTTTACCCTGTACCCAATTCCACGGATCGTTTCAATGATGGTCGGCTTCGCCGGGTTCCGCTCAATTCTTTCCCGCAAGTAACGAATATGAACCATCAGCGTCTTATCTCCCTCGATATATCGTTCTCCCCAGACCCCTTCATACAGCTGCTCCTTCGTTAGGATTTGATTGAGATGCCGAATAAAAAATTGTAGCAGATGATACTGCTTGCCAGTTAACTGGATTTCTTCATTCGTCTCATTGTCCACGATGCGCATATCCTTAGTATGTATGGTCAGATGCTGAAGCTTCAATACATCGTCATTCTTTTGGTATCTCCGTAAAAGGACCTCGACACGAGCAGCCAGCTCATCCGGATGAAACGGCTTCGTCAAATAATCATCCGCAAAATGAAGCCCCTCTATCTTATCCTCCACCGCCGTCCGCGCCGAAAGCATTAAAATAGGCAGGTCCCCCTTCTCCTTCTTCATCCGCCTTCCAATCGAAAAGCCATCGAGCCCTGGAATCATCACATCCAAAATAGCAAGATCCACCTGCGAAACATACTTTTCCGCATCCTCCCCAGACTTCAGCCACGTCACCTCATATCCTCTTTCTGTTAAATCCTTCGTCACCCAGGTACCTATATCTATTTCGTCTTCTATGTATAAAATGTGTGTCATGGTCGTCCTCCTCATTGGGGTTGTCTCTTGAAGAGCATCACTTTTAGTAGTAGCACTTAGTTGAAGAGCTTCTTTTCGTGTTTGCTCGTGATTGTAGTAAAGTAATGCTGGATTGTAGTAAAGTAGCTCTCGATTGTAGTAATCCAGCTAGCTGCCTATTGTCGTAAATTTTGCCTTGATTGGCGTAAATCGGGCTCGACTTGGAGAGCTGGGACTTGATTGTAATAAAATAACGCTTGATTGTTGTAATCTAAGTGACCATTGGCGTAAATTTTGCCTTGATTGGCGTAAATCGGGCTCGACTTGGAGAGCTGGGACTTGATTGTAATAAAATAACGCTTGATTGTTGTAATCTAAGTGACCATTGGCGTAAATTTTGCCTTGATTGTCGTAAATCGGGCTCCACTTGGAGAGCTGGGACTTGATTGTTGTAAAATATCGCTTGATTGTTGTAATCTAAGTGGCCATTGTCGTAAATTTTGCCTTGATTATCGTAAATCGGGCTCGACTTGGCGAATTCGACTGGATTGCGATTGTCCTCAATAAAGAAATTATATCATGAAAATTTCCCATGTAATATTTTCAAGTTAAGGAGTTTTCTTGTAGCAAAAAAAACTCCCCACCATCGATTGGTGAGGAGTTCTTGAATTAGTTTTGTGGTATTAGCTGAACGTTCCAGCTACTGAAATCTGGTGATTCTTTTTGGAATACGTTTTTCGGGAAGTGAAGACTTACTGGTCTAGCCTGATGAGATCCTACAGCAAATTGTTCTAATGGGAAGCCTAGTTTTGCAACTACATCGCCTGCCGCGTCTAATAGTTGAACTGGAAGGTTGCTGATTGTGATTTCTTCTTTGTATCCGTTGCGTAGTACTACGTATACATGAACGCCGTCTTCAACTTCTGCAAAGTGAAAGGCATTAACTGATAAGGAGTTTTCTTCAACTGCCTCCATGGCAGTTAAAGAAGCCTCTAGCGAAGCAATCTGCTCTGCCGATAGTCCATTGGACCAGTTTTCATCTAATTGTAATGTAAAGTCAGATACAACCGGCTGCTGGTATTCAAACAGTACTTCAAATTCCATTTTGTCTTTGATTTCTTCCTCTGGCACTAGCAAGGAATTCTTGTCGAATTCAAAAATCCAAGGACGTGCTCTTAAAGAGTTTAATAGACCGAATACCTCCATATTGAACTCCTTACGGGCTATATCTTTGCCATCCTCATCTCTAACTACTAATCTAATGACTTCCATATTCAATGTTTTTTGTAGGGAGTGACGAATGATTGCAGTCATAATAAACCCGTTATCATTTTTATGCAATGCCACACCATGGATGTTAATTTGGTTCGGGTCTAATCCCTTTAGCTTATTGTGATAGTATTGGAAAACATAGCGCTCCTGTTGATCTAATTCCCATAGGTCACTGAACTCTAGTATTGTTTTTAATCTATTGGATGTCTTTGGTTGGTTTGGTTTAAACATGAAAACATTCCCTTCAAAATTCGAACTATATAGACATTATATCACAAAGACTACTCTGATAATACTAGGTCATTCCTATGTATCTATTAAGTAGTATTGCAGGGATATTTATGTAATACATTATATGGATTCGAAATGGAGTGCCCCATATATAGATTAAGAAACAAGATTGAAATGCCATTCGAGTTTGCTCGAATGCACCAATTAGATTTTAAAGAGTTTGATGCTGATCAATTTTCTTTAATCTTTCACATACATATGCTTCTCTAGCTCTCTTCGAATATCGTCTGGGATTGCCTCGCTTTTATTCTCTTGTACATTGTAATTTACGTAAATGGTGGTGGCTTGGACAGTTAGCTTTCCTTCCTGCCAGATTTCCTCGTATAGCTCGAGGCTGGAGTTACCGATTCGTTTGATCCAGCATTTGATTTCTACTTGTTTTCCGTAATAGATTTGCGCTTTATATTCTACGGTTGTTTTTAGGATAATCATTTTCCAATTTTGAAAGCTTAAATCCGGGTTGAAGAGGGTAAATAATTGGTTTCTGCCACCCTCTAGCCATATAGGAATGGTGGTGTTGTTGATATGCCCTACTCCATCGGTTTCTGAGACTCTTGGTTCTATTATAGTTTGGAACATTTCTTCCTCTCCCCTCCTTCCTTTATTTCCACAAGCGTATTTATAATCCTTCTTTTTCTGGGAGAAACGATATAGAATAGACCTAAAAGGAGGTTTTGTCTTGGTATCATCAAAAGACGTTGCAAAGCATGCGGGTGTTTCCCAAACGACAGTATCTCGTGTTTTAAATACACCGGAGTTAGTTAAGAAACCCACTCTTGAAAAAGTAATGAAGGCGATTGATGAGTTAAACTATATGCCGAATCTTCATGCGCGCTCTTTAGTTCAAAATAAGACAGGGTCGATTGCCCTTCTATCTGGACCGCTACATAATCCATTTTTTGTGGACAGTACTACTGCTATCGTCAATTATGCCAATGAAATGGGATATCGTGTAAGCGTACAGTTTGTAAACGATGAAAAGCTTAGTGAAGCATATGCGACTGCATTTGAGCATAAAATTGACGGCATTATTTTATCTTGTATTTTATTGGATGACCCTATTTTTGATAAGCTCAAGCGGATGAACATTCCTTTTATCACCTATAACCGCAAGCATAAAAACAATGAGTATTTTGTGGAAATCGATAATTTTCAAGCTGGTTATTTAGCAGTCAAACATATGGTGGAGCTGGGTCATACAAGGATTGCGTGGGTTGGTGGTCCATTGTCTGTTAGTACCTTCCGTAATCGTTATCTTGGTTACAAGAAGGCTATGGAGGATTATGAGCTACATGTATCTGAGAGGTATATTTTTAATACGGATACTTCCAAACAGGATATTGCCTTGGCTTTTGAAAAGCTGAAGAATTTAGAGGATCGTCCTACTGCGATTTGCGGGGGCTCGGATTCGCTCGCGTTGTTTTTAATGGACGAAGCTTTTCAGCACGGGCTATCAATCCCAAATGACTTGAGTATTATAGGAATTGATAACGTGGATATGAGTATGCACGGGTCGATTCAGCTTACAACAGTGGGTAGCATCTCTGAAGAGAATCTAGGATTTTTAGCTATTCAGGAATTAATAGAAATGATTGAAAATAAAAAAAATAGTTGCACACAAATTACGGAGTCTGTTAAAGTATTTAAAAGAAGCACGACGAGAGCACTTAAAACAAACTAATGAAGCCAGGTTTGTTTTATTTTTTCTCTAACAATGAATACGTAACCATTTTACTTTCCAATAAAATGGTTACGTATTCAAAAGGGGTTTTATGTAAGGGGTTACATTAAAAATTGGGAGGAGATTTAGTTTATGTTATGGAAAAACCGAAAGTATGGAGAGGAATCCCCGTACATACCAGCGGGCCCTTTTAAGATCCGCTTACCTTTTATTCACTACCGTTTTGAATGGCCAGATTATGTGCAAGGCTTGCTCATGTGTGCAGTCGATTTGTCTGCTATTCCACTTTTAATCGAGTTGCTGGGAATGCCATTTGAGGTTGCTATGGCAATCGTATTATTAAACGGAATCTTTTATTTGTTACATCATTTACTTGGTGACCCAGCAGTTCCGGGATGGATTACTCCAGCTATACCGCTGATTATGCTGTATTGCCAGCAGTTCCCTGAAGGTGCCGAACGGGTTCATGCCTTGATTGCCTTCCAGATGACGCTAGGGATTCTTTCCTTGCTGCTCGGTTCAACCGGTCTCGCATCTAAGGTTGTTAAGCTAATCCCACCTGCCATTAAATCAGGGGTTATCCTTGGGGCAGGTTTTGCAGCTGTTATCTCTGTTTTCCAAATCGGAGGAAGATTTGAGTCCTTCCCATGGACCATTACAATTGCAATTGGAATAGCTTTCTATCTATTATTCTCTAACCATTTTGCTACTTTCCAAAATAGAAATCCATTTTGGGGAACGATAGCTAAGCTCGGGATATTCCCTGTAATTATTTTGGCGGTCGTGATTGCTCCGATTTTTGGAGAAGCACCATGGCCAACACTTCAATGGGGCTTTTCAACTCCTGATTTTGTCACACTGTGGAACGAATATACAATATTTGGTTTAGGGTTCCCACCACTGATGATGTTCCTTACTGGTTTACCTACCGTTCTAGCAGCGTATATCGTGTTGTTCGGAGATGTGCTACAAACGAAAGCATTAGTTGAAGAAGGGGCTGCGGCACGTCCTGATGAAAAAGTAGAATACAATCCTAGTCGTGCTCACTTAATCTTCGGAATTCGTAATAGCGCGATGAGTATATTAGGTCCAGACGTAACGATGTGTGGTCCATTATGGTCAGCTATGCAGGTCGTGATGATCGAACGTTTTAAAAAAGGACGAAAAGCAATGGATTCGATCTTTGGCGGAGTTGGCTCATTCCGTTGGGGTACTAATACTGGTTTACTATTACTTCCAATTGTTAGTTTAGTAGAACCAATTTTAGGGGTAGCTTTGGCTTTAACTTTACTCATTCAAGGGTATGTTAGTGTTAAGGTCGGTATTTTAGAATCACGCAGTCAACGTGACCTAGGTATCGCTGGTATTATTGGTGCCGTACTTTGCATAAAGGGTGCTGCTTGGGCGTTTGCTGTAGGAATCATTCTTTGTTTATTAATCTACGGTAAGCATTTCTTTAGAGGTGAGGTCGACAACACCTTCATGAAGGATCAGAAGGCGGACTAAACATATATGGCATCCTCGCATGGTAAAATATTGTTACAACTGTAACGAATGAAAGGATGATCGACATGGAAAAAAACTATTATGTAAACGGTGAATGGAAATCTTCTGAAAGATATGCGGAGCTTTTCTCCCCACATACAAAAGAGCTGATTGCGAAAATTCCACAGGCAACTCGTGAGGAAGTGGATGAAGCAATTGAAGTGGCACATGGTGCACGAGAAAAAATTGCGGCTTTAACAGCATTCGAGCGCTCTGCTATTTTGGAGCAAATTGCTCAGCTGTTCGCCGTTCATCGTGAAGAGGCTGCAAAAATTATTTCGTTAGAGGCTTCGAAGCCACTGAAATATGCGTATGGAGAAATTGACCGTACGATTGAAACGTATAAGTTTGCTGCCGAGGAAGCGAAGCGTTTAACCGGCGAGATGATTCCAATGGACGCTGCAAAAAACGGGGCTGATCGATTTGGCTATACGATTGAGGAGCCTATTGGTGTCATCGGTGCCATTACTCCGTTCAACTTCCCACAAAATTTAGTAGCTCATAAAGTGGGACCTGCGATCGCGGCCGGGAATACGATTGTATTGAAGCCTGCGTCACAGACTCCGCTGTCTGCTCTGTTTTTAGCTGAATTGATTGAACAAACTGCTCTACCAAAAGGTGCTTTTAATGTGGTGACTGGTAGCGGTCGCGAGGTTGGCGATGCTTTAGTAGAAAGTGACAAAGTGAAGATGATTACGTTCACTGGTAGTCCCGCTGTAGGTAAGGGAATCCGTAACAAGGCTGGCTTGAAGAAGGTAGCACTGGAGCTTGGCTCAAATGCAGGCTTGATCATCGATAAAAATGTGGACCTTGCTAATGTCGTGCAAAAATGTGTGATGGGTGCCTTTTCCAATCAAGGCCAAGTATGTATTTCCTTACAGCGTACGTATGTGATGGATGAAATCTTCGATGAGTTTATTGAACAATTTAGTGAGATGACGAAAAAGCTTGTCGTTGGAAGCCCCTTCGATCCAGCTACAGATATATCCGCAATGATCGCTACTTCTGAATCGGAACGTGCTTTGGAATGGGTCGAGGAGGCAGTCGGTCATGGTGCGGAGATTATCACTGGTGGGAAGATTGAAAATGATGTGTTCCAGCCTACGATTTTGAAAAATGTGAATGCAATTTCGAAGGTTTCTTGCCAGGAGGTATTTGCTCCGATTGTTGGCGTGAGTCGCATTTCTTCTATTGAAGAAGGAATTGAAGCAATCAATGATTCAAGCTTCGGTCTTCAGGCAGGTATTTTCACAAACGATATTAAGACAGCCTTTAAGGCAGCTAAGCTTCTAGAGGTTGGCGGTGTCATGATCAATGACATTCCTACGTATCGTGTGGACCAAATGCCATACGGTGGTGTGAAGGATAGCGGTACCGGTAAGGAAGGTATCAAATACGCAATCCACGAAATGACGGAAACGAAGCTTGTTGTTTGGAATAACCAATAAGGAGTGAGCAGTATGTCAGAAAAAATTACGTTCACACCAATCAGCTATACAGGATGGGATGCACTATCCCATCTCCTAGCTGAAGTGGAGCGCTTTAAAGTA
Organism: Psychrobacillus sp. FSL W7-1493; assembly: GCF_038004905.1. Lineage (NCBI taxonomy): Bacteria > Bacillati > Bacillota > Bacilli > Caryophanales > Bacillaceae > Psychrobacillus > Psychrobacillus sp. FSL W7-1493. The sequence continues at coordinate 3,229,574 of NZ_JBBOSB010000001.1, forward strand.
AAGAAAATACTGATTGTCACCGATCCATTTTTAAAGGATATCGGCTTGACGAATCAAGTCTCAGAGCCGCTAGAGTCAGCCGGCTACACGGTTGATATTTATACAGATGTTGTGCCTGAGCCCCCTTTAGCAATCGGCGAAAAGCTAGTTTCCTATACTCGTGAGCATGCCTTTGACATGGTCATCGGTGTAGGTGGCGGCAGTGCGCTCGATTTATCGAAGCTTGCAGGAGTAATTGCCTCTCATGAAGGCAATGTGGCGGATTATTTAAACTTAACTGGCTCTAAGCAAATTACTCATAAAGGATTACCGACCATTTTAATCCCTACTACTTCTGGGACAGGATCTGAGGTTACTAATATATCGGTGCTATCTTTAGAGACTACTAAGGACGTTGTGACGCATGATTATTTATTGGCAGACGTAGCAATTGTCGATCCAGCATTGACTGTTTCATTGCCTTCAAAGGTTACTGCTGCTACTGGCGTTGATGCACTAACTCATGCAGTTGAGGCGTATATCTCGAAAAATGCTAGTCCTGTATCAGACGCGTTGGCATTGCAAGCCATTCGTTTAATCAGCAATTCCATTCGTACCGCTGTATCGAACGGTGAAGACAAACAAGCTCGTACTGATATGAGCTACGGCAGCTATTTAGCAGGACTTGCTTTCTTCAACGCAGGAGTTGCTGGTGTTCATGCACTCGCCTATCCGCTTGGCGGTCAGTTCCATATCGCCCACGGAGATTCCAACGCCGTCCTACTCCCTTATGTTATGGGATACATACGCAAAAGCTGCGAGAAACGTATGAAAGATATTTACGAAGCAATGGGCTTCAGCTCTAGTAATCTGTCTCAGGAAGAAGCATCCTATAAATGCGTGGCTGAGCTAAAGAGATTAGTAGAAGACGTAGGAATCCCTTCTACCCTTCAAGGCTTCGAGATTCCAGAAAGTGCCCTAGAAAGCTTGACGGAAGACGCAACAAAACAGAAGCGCATTTTGGCTCGCAGTCCGCTGGAGCTAGGTGAAAAAGAGATTGCTGCGATTTATCGAGCAGCTTTTGATGGAGAGATTGTAGAGTAGATTTGTTTTTGGTTAGTCCCTGTGCCAGTTGGTGGCATGGGGATTTTTATTATTTGGTTTTATTTTTCACCTAATAAAAAAACCATCTACCCTGTTTTACCATTCCTGATATAATTGGGATAAAACATTAAAAGGAAGATTTTTGTGATAAAACTACAGCTTCGACATATTTATATCTTCTTTCTTCTTATATCTATTGTATGTGTGTACAGTGCCATTCGCATTTCTAAAATGAAGGATACGGCTGACTTCGTGGATTTCTCTATAACATTAATTTCTATTGTCGTATCTATTCTTGCTTTCCATTTTGCACTTAAAACCTATGTATCTATTGATAGCGTTAACGCCATTAATAAAATGCAAGGCAATGTTCTTGAAAATCCGGATTATGTTACCTCTATTCCTTCTTTAATGAAAAAATATTCACAATCCAATGCTACTGACGTATCCAAAGCAATATATGGAGATTTAACCGTTCTATATAAGAAGCAATCCAAATCTGCGATTGAGTTTGCTAATAACCTACAATATTTTATTGATCTAATTATGTTCTTTCCTTCCTTGTTTACTGATTCCAATGCAAATCATAAAGAAAATGCGAAGAAAATGGATGAGATTTTGAAATTAATCGATAAACGTTTAAAGTCTTTAATGACAATAAGCACAGGAAATCTTTTATTGGTTGAAGAAACTATACAGCTTTTAAAATATGTAATGAAATATCAAAAGCTAGTGAATACCGAAAACAATAATATCCCTGCTTCTATATTAGAGATAAGAGGAAGTTTATTAAAAAATCCTGTGTCTAAAACTATTTACAATAATTACCTAGGGCTGTACTATCGCCAAAAGGCAATGGATATCATTTCGAAAGAGTTAAACCTTTCTACAAAGGATTTATTAGAAATAACAAGTTTAGAGGAAATTCGAGGAAATATAAGTGGAATCAATTCTGAATCCAAGCAGATAGCTATTATGTACCTGGAGGAAGCCCAGCAAGCCTTTGACCAGGCTTTGGAAAGTTCAGCGACAGATATTATGTGGATAGGGTTTGTTTCTTTTAACCGTGCAAGAGCAGATTTTTTCTTAGAACTTTTAACCGAAACATATTCTAATCAATGGGCTACCAGTATGAACAAGGCTATAGTGGCTCGAGAGAAATTAAATATTATACTGGATGACTTATTTGGGGCTAATGACTCCACCTTTTTACGAAAGTCATTCTATTTTGAAGAGCATTTCGCAAAGATCGTATATGTGAATTTTTGTGTGGCTAGTAAAATCGATATAACAAGTACTCTTAAGCAGCCCGGATACAAATATCCAAACTACGACAACCTACTAAATGACACATATCTTATGAATCCAATAGCTAGCACTTCCAACCGAATTCATAAATATCAGCAACAGCTACAACAATATATGGGTAATGACGTTACGACCTTGTAGATAGCCTTTGGAGGGATTTAATTCGTTCTGGATTTATCGATGGAGTAGATTTATTTAGGTTAGCCCCTATGCCGGTTGTTGGCATGGGGGCTTTTTGTGTGTTAGGGGTTCGTTCCTTTGTGCAAGGTTCTATTCTGTTTGTGCAAGGTTCCCCTTCGTTTCTGCAAGGTTCTACCCCGTCTCTGCAAGGTTCCCCTTCGTTTCTGCAAGGTTCTCTCTCGTCTCCGCAAGGTTCTCCCCCGTCCCATCTTAAAAACACTCATCCGGGATTCCCGAATGAGTGTTAGATCAATTATTTCAGTAAGTCAATATATCGACTGTACACATATCCTTTTTTACCTTTGTAGGAAATGACATACCAGCCTTTTTCATTGCCAAGCACTTCTACTTCTTTGTTTTTAGCAATGGTTCCTAGCACTTTTCCACTGTTTGCTGCTTGAGCACGGACATTCAAATGGTAAGCTGTTACTTTTCCTTTTGGTGCTTCTGGCTTAGTTACAGCTGGTTTTTTATTATCTTGAGGTGTTGGCTTTACTGGTTTAGCTGATTTAACTGGTTTATCTTTATCCTTTGGTGGTTCTGGTTTATTCAATGCTTTGGCTAAAGCTAAATAGAATTCTCCTGTTGTTTTTACTTTTGCAAATTGGGCGGAGTCCACTTTAGCTTTTGCTGATAGCTCTTTTATTTCCTGCTGTGTAATTGCATCCTTAACATTGATGGATGCGATATTCGTGTACTTTCCATCTTCCGTTGTAGGTACTGTTAGAATTCCTTTATTGACTAGTTCTACAACTGCTTTTCGTGCTGGAGATTTTGTATCTACACCGACGATTTTCCAGTTGCTTTGAATGGTTGGTTTATATTCGCCCTTCATCTCTTCCTTTAAGTATCTAATGGCAAGATTGCGAATGGTACCGCCAGTTTCACCATAGGCACTTTCATCCTTCGAGGACCAGGTCATATTAAACTTACGCCCTTCTAACGCTTGTCCTTTAGATAGAAGAAAGTCCATTCTATATGCATTCATCCCTAATGTTAAGTGATCCTCTGCTTTAATCGGAGTTCCATCTAGCTTTCTAAGGTTTTTAATACGTTTTCCTGGTGCCTCGGATAAGTCGATATCGTATTTCACATTTCCGAAAAAGTCATTTGTACTGTATTTGGAAGCACGACGAGTTTTATCAAAGCTTACTGTCACGTCTCCATCACGAGTGCTATTAAAATAGCCAACTGCCCACTCCATATAATCCTTTAAATCTTTTCCTGTTACTTCATAGACAGAAACTTCTCCTCCAGCAAACTGGTAGTTGTAAGCAATGTCTTTTTTCTTGATAGGTCCAACATTTAAGGACGCTTTGTCATTGTCAATCTGATGAGCTACTACATCTGCATTACTATAATGAAGCATCACCTCATGGAAAAAGTCCGACAACGGTGTTTCTTGGACTTGTACTGCTGGGATACCCTCTATTTCATTAGGAGGAACAAGGTTTGTCCCTTTTAATTGTGCGACCACCACATTTGCATCTGCACGAGCGAACTCATGGTAAGGCTGCAATAATTTTTCCAGCTCTTCATCCGACTTAACAGTGGTTCCGTCTGCCGCTTTCACTGGAATTGTGGAAGCACCCTTATCCTTCAGTGTTAACTTTTCCCCATCCTTGGTAAAGGTTAAGTCAATTCTTGAAATATGTGTGCCATATTTTGCAGGCTCTGTAATTACAACGCCATTTACATTTTCATTGTTAATCAGCACATGGTTATGCCCTGCAAAAATACCAGCTAGCTCTGGCACTGCATTTGCAATGTCCATTACGCCTGTTCCAGGATTACCATTTTCATTTTCAAGACCCATATGTAAAAGACCAATCATTACATCTACTTTACCTTCTAGCTCTTTCACTGCTTTTTTCGTTTCCTCTACAGGATCCTTGACGACTAGACCCTCTAGATGATCCGTACCTTTTTCATATTGAGTTATTAATGGAGTGACCATCCCTATTACTCCAACCTTTACTCCATCACGCTCGATAATAGTATAAGCAGGCAAAAAACGTTCCCCATCTTCCTTGTATACATTACCTGCAAGTCTAGGTCCTTTGAATTGACTAGAAACCTTGTCTAACACATCTAAACCAAAGTTAAATTCATGGTTACCAAAAGTCCATGCCTCATAGCCCATGGCATTAATTGCTTGAGTCATAGGAGATAATGGCTGATCATTGAATAGCTCTGCAGAATTATCCTGTATCAAATCCCCATTATCCAATAAAATGGTGTTTGGATTCTCTGCTCGAACTTGCTTGATAATGGTATATAACTGCGTTAGACTCCCGCTTACATTCGGTCCATCTATCGCATAATCCCATGGCATAAATCGCCCATGAATATCTGAAGTTGCAAGAAGGGTAATATTAATATCCTTCTCTTCTGCATGTACAGGAAGTTGTTTTAGAAACATTCCATTCCCTAATAATAAAACCACAACTAAAAAACTTGCTACAATCCTTTTCCCACTAAACAAATTTTCTCCCCCTTGTTAAAGTTCATTTATTATAACTTTTTTATTATATCATTCGGAATAATCGTAAGAATACTATTTTTCTAATAAAATTCAACTTTTTTTAAGTTGAAAACACGAACGATTAGTACAAAAAAATAAATTTTATATGCTTTTTAATTAACCACCTAGTATTTAAACCTCACAAAAAAACCACTCAAGCACAAGCTCGAATGGTTTCATCATCTCTATAATCCCTTATTTATCTCCTCAATAATCCTTACAATCTCTGCCGTCTCCTCTAAAGATACGGCTGCCTTTCCTGTCTCAAAAAATTCTACTATATGCTCGACCAAGCCAGCGTAAAAAGGTTTCTCTTCTTCCCACAGCTTCAATGTTTGTACATCATCTGCGGAATGCAATACTGCACCGAAACGGCTGTGCCATTCGGTTTCTCCTCGAATGATGAGATGTCGACCATCCTTGTATGTTAGATGAACATGGTGGCAATCTGGTTTATGCTCTACCTCTACATTTTCCACGCCTGTCCCGAAAAGAGTAACCGCCATTTCGACGAGGTGGATACCGTACCAGAAGTATCCGGTTAGCTGCTCCTGCATCGGGGTTGGACCATAGAAATAGCCACTGCTCCAGTCTACTGACCCTTTGACCGCCATAACCGACTCCGAAAAACGTAAAGCAGAGGAGCTCATGACAGGTGTTCCATGATTTTGACTCAGTCTAATCACCTCTGCCATTTCCTTACTGCTCATGACGACTGGCTTATCGATAAACACCGGCTTACCATAAGGCACAATTTCCTTGAACCATTCTAGATGATTACGCCCATCAACTGTCCCTATAATGACGGCGTCTACCTCACCCATTAATTCCTCAACTGTATCTACCTCTGCTACACCGTATTTCTTGATGACAATTTGATAGAAGTCAGTAAATCTGCTTGAGCTAATTGCTAAATCCTCCGAGAATGTTGGGATAACGTGGGTGATGGTTGCCCCTTGTACATGATGGGGATCATCTTGGTTATTCAATAATCTAGTGAATATTTCACTATGTGAAGTGTCTAGTCCTATCAATCCTATTTTCATAGAGTCCCTCCTAGCTTTCGGTTGTTACGAGTGCGAATACTTGTCTTGGTCTACCGCGCTTTGATATTTTCTCCATCCCGATAATTTTGATGAGCTCTGCGTCCAGCCAGGATTGGATAATTCGGTGGGCGCTTCTAGGTGTAATGCCTAAAATAGAAGAAAGCTCATGCGCCGTGAATTCATTTTCCTTCTTTCGCTTGATGACGGCCATTGTCTTTTGGATGTTTGCTGCACTCATGCCGATATGCTCTGCTTTATTTATTAACAGCTGATCCGTCACTGTGAGTGGATATTTCATCGGGACAATCAAATCGATTGGTCCAAAGACGCTTCGATCCTCTCGAACGATAAAACAGCAGCCCCCTCCATGCTCCTGTGCCTGAATGAGTGCCACCCTTGCATGCGATCCTGCCTCGAGCGCTGAAAAACCGAAGCCGACTCCTATTGATAAAGACACCTCCAGCTTTTTCTTCATCTCATCAACAATTGGCAAGTATTTATAGCCCTCTGTAATCCGCTCGAAAATCCCTCGATTCGTGATAAATACATACTCACTGCTGCTAAGGGCAATCAGATAACCATTTATTTGATCGGCAAATTGAAGAAGCATACGGTGTATGGCATGATTTCGAGTATGTACCTGCTGCTCGGACATAAATTCACTCGCATCACTGGAATTTTCGATAAAGATTCGACCTACTATTATTTGCATCTCTTTTTGCTTTCGTTGATTGGTTGCGAGTAGCATTCGTTCAATTGCCACAATAATGTCCTGGTCCGTAGGCTTTAGCCATTCGTTTATAATATTCATCTCGGATAGCTGCTCACTAACTAGCTTGAGACTAGTAATGACAACCGTATTAGGGTTCTCTTCCACATTCCGTAGATGGAAATTCACCACGTCATCTTTGTTTTCCATATAAACGATTTCTTGGAAATTTTGATACGTAAACGTTTCCTCTAAATTGTTTTTAATGAGCTCCATGTAATTGTCTTGTATGCCGTCTAGGCTAATGTTCGTGAAATCTTGCTTGCTCTTTAGCTTGTACAGAGATTGATAGAGCCCTGCTCCCTTCAGTGGAATATAGTAGGCAGGTGTCTCTATCGGTATGTCTTCCTTTGCAACTAAATAAGGGATTCTTCCCGAATAAAACAAGCAATCCACCTTGTCCAATAGCTCAGTTGTCAGCTTCCTTGCATCTTTTATTTCATCGGATAAACGGAAAATCGGTTGGATATTCGGAAAAAGTCCAAAGCATCTAACCATCGTCTCTCGAATCCATTGCGGCCCTATAACTCCCACCTTTATGTTTGTCTCCATACCTCTCCCCCCTTTGAAATAGAAGAAAAGACACACCTAATCGATGTGCCTCCATTGCTTACCCGTTTACTACACTTTCCTTTTCCAAAAAAGCCTTTACAAATGTATCGTCGTTCAGCTCTGGATACGCGTAGTACACACGATTGATTTCCTCTAGCTGGCCCTCACTCAATACCTCGTGATCCATTAGGCACCAATTCCCTTGCATAAGCCCCTGTCTTCTGAGCACCTCATTGATACCCGCAATACTTCCCTTAAAGTCGTTCCTCGAATCAAAGAATGCTGCATTGGCATCCGTGACGTGCTGGGCAATGCTGAACCACTTTGGATCAATCTGACCGTGTGCCCTTGCTTCTTTTATTTGCTCAAAAAGCTCCACTGCCTTATGTGTCCACACAGACCAGTGACCTAGCAAGCCGCCGACGATTTGCTTGTCATTATAATTGGTGAACAAATCCACTACGATGTTGTCATCATTGCCGGTATAAAGCGCAATCTCGTCTCTTCTCGGAGAGGCGTTCACTGCGCGAATCACATCTAACGTTAAGTAACGGTCAAACGGAGCCATTTTAATACCGAATACATTGTCGATTGCAGCGAACTGCTCCCAAAATTCATAGCTAAATACCCGTCCACCTACTGCTGGCTGAAGATAAAAGCCGAACACTGGAATAATAGCAGCGACCTCTTTCGTACGCTCAATCAGCTCTTTTTCGGAATATTCATTTAATCCACCGTTACTTAATAGTACCATATCATAGCCAAAACTTTTAGCGATTTCTGCCTCTTTTATTGCCTGCTCTGTTTTACCACAAGCACCAGCGATTTTTAGGAAAGGACGATTCAGCTTTGCGTTGTTGATTTCCTCCATCGCAAGCTTTAATACCGTTTCATACAAATCAAACTGAGGATCTCGAATCTCAAATTGTGTGGTATGCACGCCAACCGCGACCCCCCCAACGCCTGCCTCCAAATAATATCGAGTTAAACGGCGTTGTGCCTCTTCGTCGAGTTTTTTGTCTTGCGTGATCGCAAGAGGATGCGCCGGAATGAACGCCCCGGCATGTAAATGCTTTTTTAACTCTTCTTTCATTTAAAACTCACCCTTCCTCTCCTGGAAGTGAGTAGGTTTATTGATCGTTTCTCCGTCATTTGCGACCCAGTCTGCAATCCATTCAATCATTTCACGGATCGATACACGCGGGTAGCCGAACAGCTTGTGAGCCTTGCTTGCATTGTTAAGCAACGCATTTTCCTGCTCAGAGCCTACAAATACTGGCTTCTTATTAAACAAACGCCCAAACTCATTTGCCAGCCAGCGAACAGAAAGCGTCTCTGGTCCAGTAACGTTTATAACTGTTGGAGGCGTGCTCGCGTGAAGCAACGAACGGATTGCATACTCATTTGCATCTCCTTGCCAGATGACATTGACGTGCCCCATCGAAAGGTCTAACGGTGTTTCATTGAACACAGACTTTGCAATCTCCAATAAAACCCCGTAACGCATATCGATTGCGTAATTTAAGCGGAAAATGGCAAGAGGCGTATTGTCTCTTTCTGAGAAATATGTAAACACACGCTCTCTTCCTAAAGAGGATTGCCCATACTCTCCAACCGGTGCAACCTGGTGGTTCTCATCGCAGCCGCTCCCAATCACAGGCACTAACGGATACACATTTCCCGTAGAGAATGACACAATATTAGATCCCTTAAAATGCTCTGCCACTCGACCAGGCAAATAGGTGTTCATCGCCCATGTGAAATGCTCGTTGCCAGTCGTCCCGAATTTATTGCCAGCCATGTAAATAATGTTCTTTTCAACAGGCAGCTTCTTTAGTTCGTCCTCGTTTAATAGATCACAGGCAAGCGTTTCAACCCCTGCACTTTCTAGCTCCGCCTGCAGCGTGCCATTCGAAAAACGTGAAACCCCAATCACCTTTTTGTCCAAGCCGGCCTCATCAATCGCACGCTTCGCCATCACAGCAAGCGTCGGTCCCATCTTTCCACCAATCCCTAATATCATAATATTGCCGTCTAGCTTCACCATATCATCGATCAATGCAGTGGATGGCTGCGTCATCAAATTCTCTAACTCTTCTACTGTTTTCATAATGTCCCCCATTCCTTTTTAAGAAAAAAAGATATTGTTTGCGTTGTTATATGCCAAATAAATTAATACAAGTAACCCTATTATGCCGAGCGAATTGCTAAGCCATTTATTTTTCAGCTCACCCATCACTCGCTTGTCATTCGCTACGACTAAAATGGCAATCGCAATAAACGGAACAACAAATATCGTAACGGCCTGCGCAAAAACGATTAAATTGAGCGGCGCAGAACCAAACACAATTCCAATAACCGAGCCGAACAAAATCACTAATATAATGAAAAGCTTCACCTTCATATTAGAAAGATTATTCCCTACCCCAAATCCATCCGCAAGCAGTGACCCACCAATCGTCGCATTCCCCATCAATGACGAAAACGAAGCCCCAAACAACCCGAGCATAAATACAACCGTCGACCAGCTACCAAACAACGGCTCGAGCGCCAAGCCCATTTCCGATGCATCATTCACAACCAGTCCTTGTGGTTTGAGGATCGTTGCTGCTGTAATCATGATGAGGAAGGAAATAAATCCAAGCAGAAAAATGCCTAAGAAAGACTCCCTCTTCCCACTAGCAGCATCCGTCAAAGTCCAGCCTTTTTCCTTAACCAAATAAGACTGATAGAGCGCCCCAACTATCGAAAAGCTAGTAGCAAATAAAGCGATAATCAACCCCATACTTCCATCCGGAATAACAGGAACAAATCCTTGAAAAATCTCCCCAATCGACGGCTTCACTACAATAACGGTACTAAGAAATGCCAATAGCATCACTACTACCAGCACAAGCATCAGCTTCTCTAGAATCTGATAAAACTGCTTCGCAAATAAAAGCCCTATAGAAATAAGCGTAAACACAATAATCCAAACAGTCGGCTCCATATTAGTTACCGTGGATATTGCAATCCCCGTGCCTATCGCATTCCCCGCCTGAAACGAAGCCGTAACCAAAAATGCCCCGATCCCAATCAGCAGCCCAGACCAGAACCCCCACTTTTCCTTCATCACACCAATAAAGCTACCTTTGGCCGCAATCCCAATTCTTGTGCTCATCTCGGTATACACCATCATCAGCACAACAGCTAAAACCAACGTCCAAACAAGCTGCGACCCATAAATCGCCCCAATCTTAGACGACAACGTCACACTCCCCGGCCCAAGCACCAAAGCAGAAGTAATTAACGCTGGCCCCAAATAGCTAAAAATACTCTTTCTCCCAGTCTTCGCCTTACCAGCAACCCCAATCTTTGCCCCTTCGTTCATAGAAATCCCCCTTCTGCTGATTTTTCTGAATTATATGTTTTTATATTAACGTATAATGATATTTAATGACATGACGTTAATAGGACTGTAAATAAAAAAGAAGCAGTCAGTGGGATGCTGGCTACTTCTTAGGTTGGATTGAATTGTGTGGGAGTTGTGTGTGACACAGGGACACACACAACTCTCTCTGCAACAGCTGCGGATTTTTATGTCATTTAATGACATGAAGTTAATAGGACTGTAAATAAAAAAGCAGCCACAGTGGTTGCTGGCTACTTTTTAGGTTGAAATTAAATTGTGTGGGAGTTGTGTGTGACACAGGGACACACAACTCTCTCTGCAACACTTAATCACTTTCGCGCAACACTTTACGTTGTCCTTGCTACATGCATACCTACTCTCTTTATTCAACACTTTGAACTACTTTGCTTTACGCTACAAAGGGAAAAATTTCATCCTAGCGGTGATAAATCCCCGTGAACGGTGATATTTTCAAAAACTCTCTCAAATTCAAATATGCAAGCGGTCACCAAGTACGAAGCGAATTGTGTGGGAATTGTGCCTGACACAGGGACAGACACACAGGGACAGACACAATTGTATCTACCGGAAACCTACTACTAACTATATAACCAGAAATAATTGAAATTATACAAATAAATAGTACTAAAACACCATGAATTTTTACCTATTTATGATATTATTGTGATATATTAAAATTTTCAAAATACTATATATAACAAATGGAGGAAAATCTCAATGCAAAGAGCACCTTTCTCGTTTAATCTTCAAAAGGTTCATCAGTTAAACTTAAAAATTACATGTTTCTTGGTCATACTGGTCTTACTTCCCATACTCTCTAATCATGGTTTTGTAGATTCAAAAAAATATATGATTACCGGTGTCATTGTTATTGCGTTGGCATGCTTAAATTATTTTTTGAAGCTCCCCCATTTGATGAAGGCAATTTTATTTGCAACCTTAAATGGAACAGTAGTATTTGCCTTATTTATACTAGATGGCTATGGAATAACCAAGCATTACTTACTTTTCATAACAATTGTGATGGCAGCCGTTTATTTTGAACGAAAAGTATTAATTGTCTATGGGCTTATTTTTAACGTTTATCTCATATTACTTTACGTTTTAGTGCCCGATAAATTTTTAGGCGTAAACAACACGTTCGCTTATTTCCTAACCACATTCTTTATTTTTAACGGAATTTTATATATGTTAAATAAATTAAATGAGTGGGGTGGCGAATTAGTTACCGAATCGCAAAAGGGTGAGCTAGAGGCAAATAAGCTACTAGAAGAAACAAAGCAATTAGTAATAATGATCGAAAAAAGCGCTCATACATTAGAAGCGGAAACAGGAGAAGTCAAAAATACATCAAATTCGTTAGCCTCTGTGAGTAATACAATTTTAGACTCCACACAACAAATTGCCGAGTCTATTCAAAGTGAGGCAGAAATGATTTTTGCAATGCATAATGTAATGCATGATTCGAAATCAGAGCTTTCGCAAACTGTGGAATTATCCCAAGAGGCAATGGAACATTCACAAAAAGTAAACGAGCAATTATCAAGAAATACGCAAAGTGTGGAACAGGTGACGAAGCACATGGGTGTATTAAGCGATTCCATGAGTATGACGGTTACTACAATGGATGAATTACAACATAGCTTACAGAGGGTGAATGATTTACTAGAGGGCATTAAAAGCGTTGCTGACCAAACGAACTTATTGGCACTGAATGCAGCTATCGAAGCAGCTCGTGCAGGTGAACATGGGAAAGGCTTTGCAGTAGTGGCAGATGAGGTTAGAAAGTTAGCAGAAGAAAGTGCAGTAACAGCATCTAAAATTACAGAAGTTACAACCCTGCTTTTCACCAAATCAGCTGCTGCTCAAGAGCAATCACTTCATGGACAAACAGCAGCTATGGAAGGACACAAATTATTAGCTAATATATCAGCAGCATTTAACAACGTCAAGGTATCAAGTGACATTTCACATACAAATGTGAAGCAGAGTGTACTGGCAATCGATAAAGTGAATGATCAGTTCACACAATTATTAGGGGAAGTTGATATGCTTTCGGCAGCATCCCAGCAAAACAGTGCAGCAACAGAAGAGATTGTTTCTTCCATCTTTGAAGAAAATAAATTACTAGAATCCATTGGTGAAGTAACAGCAAAACTTCATACATTAAGCCATGAACTAATAACGCTAACAAAATAAGCCTTCAGACAGCATTTCAAATTCTTTTGGAATGCTGTTTTTTTGTTGAAACCGGTACTAAGCTTTTCTGTTCGTTAGTAATGTGAAAGTAAAAAATAAGCCGAACAATAATTGAAATTGACGGCTTACATTTATTAATTAAACTACGGTCTCTTTTCAACAAACAACAAAATTAATGTTGCCAATGGACCTAATATAAGAGAAAGGAAAAACCAATTTAATCCCGTTCTATTCTTTCCTTGTGCAAGGCCAGCATTTATCAACGCCAATGTCCCCCAGCCTACGAAGTATTGATTATCCATCATCTGCACCCCCTATTATTGCAATCCTTTTACATAGTGTGGCATTACCCTATATCTCTAACTTTTATGAACAATCTTCTAGCTGATTTAAAGCGAGTACAACTGCTGGTAGGGACACATTCCTTCTGCAATGAATTGTGTCTGACACAGGGACAGACACAATTCCTTTTCACAACTCTCGCATATCAAATCCTTCCATAAGCGTATGAATGATCTGTGCTTCTTCTTCGCTTTTTGCTGTTATGACAGCTGATTTAGGATAAGGTTTTGGAGGAATTTGATCCATTGCAAGTAAGTAGAGTGCTAAAGGGTTCAGCTTTGCTAGTTTCTCCATTATAGGCTCTAATTCCTTTTCACTTAGCGGCTTACCTTGGGATTTACGCAACATTTTCTTCGTTTGGAAGCTTAAGAATTCGTAGGTTGCATCATCAGGATCCGGGTACATCGCTAAAACTGCCTCCGCTTCTTCCGGTGATCCGAGGTGTAGCATGGTGCTTACTAACAAGTATCGGGCACCTTGATTATCATTTGGGTTTAGCTCCATTACTTGTAGGAACTGATCCAGCGCAGCCTCGAAATTACCAAGCTCAAATTCCCAAACTCCATATGCAAACAGGGCACGTAAATATGGACGATTAGGCACGTAACCCCACGCCACATCAAATGATGAATCGAACTGTTTGTAAGCTTCTTTAATGGCTTTTTTATAAAAATCTCTTGCAACTTTTTCAGTTTTTGCTAATTCGGCCTGGTGCAGTAGGACATCTGGATTGTTCGCATCTGATAATTTAGCAATCTTCCAATAATTATTTCGAAGCTGCTCTGTTTCTGCAAAATAACCTTCATATGCGTTTAATTGAGCCTTTTCCAAATTATTTTTAGGTTTATAAGGTTTATTCATCAATTGAGATACTAATCCTTGCATCTCTTCTTCACTTTCAATTTCAACACTATTCATGTGCATCAGTAACTCCCAGTTTCGATATTCAGACAGACGAGGATATGTTCCTACCTCAAATCCAAAATTCCCCGATCTTTGACTTACGCTCGTTTCTTCTTCCAACTCTTCCCCAACAGTAAAATAGAATTCCTCTATTTCTTCAAAGTACTTTTTGACAGTAGAAGGGGAGACATCAAACATTTCAGCAATATCTTTGTTCGTCCAATCAACATTAAAGCTAAGATACTCATTCGCAAAACGTATAGCCCCCGCAACAACAGCTTCTTTTTTTCTTGGATTCGGGGAATAAGCCATTAAGTATGCAGCCAAAAGAGGTGTAAGCAACTCATCAGTCAGTTCATTTTCCTCTAAAAATTCTTCTAATATTTCTAGTATTTCTAGATGTGCAGGTGAAATCTCAGGCTCAACGTCCTCACCTTCATGTAGAATCTCAAAGCATTCCAAAAGTTGTTCTTTAAGAAATTCTTGAGGTTTTAGCTTACTCTTTTTAGCAAGTTCCCTAATTCTTTTCATTTCTCCATCAAGCATATCTTGAATAATAAGAACGCCAGTAGCAACACTTATTCCGTTAGAGCCTTTTCGATGGTCAGGAAATACTACCCCCATGATATATGACATCATGTCAAGATCTATTCCCTTTAATCTTTCCATTTCATGAACAATTCCACTGACCATATCCTGCACCAGTACCATTTCATCTTTAACGTTCGTCACTTTCCCAATAAGTATAATAGGACTTGTCCACTCTTTCAGTACTTCCGTGACAGATGCTCTCGATGACTTTTTCATTTGTTTCTCTATATAGCTTTTCCATTGTTCTTCTTTCTTTATTAATAAATAATAGTCTAATGCAAGTAGCTCGATTTGCTCCTCATCCCAAATACCTCTTAACCTGGAAGCCCATGTGTTCATCATCATATTTAACTCGAACATATCTTTTTGTTGTGGATACTCGGCGTAATAGGATTCTACTATTTGCCGTAATTCATCCTCCACCACTTTTTCAATCGACACTACATCCTTCGCGCCGTGGCATTTCTTATACTTTTTCCCGCTCCCACACGGGCAAGGATCATTGCGACCTACCGTCATCGAAATCACACCTTTTTCTTTTTATCATAACAAAGTTTATAGACTCAGGTCGATGCTTACCATGTATTAAAGATAAAATCCCTAGATTACTAGTATTAATAGCCAGGTTTCTCCTTGGCTACTTTATTAAAATGAATTGTGTCTGACACAGGGATAGACACAACTCTCTCAGGGATATAGATTTCATCAACCGGTGATATATTTCTACGAACGGTGATATATTTAAAAATTCCTCCAAGTCGGTATCAAATATCCAAATGGCCCCCAGTACGAAGCTAATTGTGTGGAAGTTGTGTGTGACACAGGGACAGACACAACGCTCCCTACCAAAAAAAGAAGCAGCAAGACGGTTACACGTCTGCTGCTTCTTTTTAACTTTCTTAACTAGCAAGTTTTTCTTCTATCGTAGAAGTAGGGACTTCAGGAAGTAGGAACAATTCGCTATTAACCGATTCAATGCCCAATTTCCCTTGTTCAGAAACTACTACGCTAATAGTAATTGTGTGCTTACCATACTTAACAGTGATTATTGTTTCTCCAATATCTTTTGCTCTTACTAGTCCACTAGTGACAGAGGCTACATTTTTGTTATCTGTAGTGTACTTAGCAGCTACCGTTACATCTCTTTCTGTTGTTTGCCCATCTGCTGATGTCGTAACTTCTGTAATAGTTAGCTGTGATTCTTTGCCTGGCTTTAATACCACTTGCGTTTTATCAGCTTTAATAGTTACGACTGGTTCTGTAACAGATACATTTACTGTTTGCTCATTTTTACCATATCCAACAGTTATAATCGTATCTCCTGCAGATTTTGCTTTTATTAAACCACCGCTAACTGAAACGACTGTACCATCTGCTACTTTATATTTTGCAGAAGATGTTACGTCTCTTTCTGTTGTTTCCCCATCTGCCGTTGTTGTTACTTCTTTAACAGTCAGCTGAGCTTCTTTTCCTTTTTCTAAATTTACTTGGTTATTGTCTACACTTAGTGTGATTTTTGGTTCAATGACCGTCACATTTACTGTAAGTTCGTTTTTGCCGTACGTAATTTTAATTGTAGTATTTCCTGCTGCTTTTCCTCTTACCAAACCATTAGTTACCGTAGCAACTTTAGTATCTGCTACTTTATATTTTGCAGATGCAGAAACATTTTTTTCTGTTGTTTTTCCATCTGCTGTTGTTGTAATTTCCTTCACTTTTAATTGCACTTCTTTTCCTGACCCTAGACTAACTTCTGTTTTATCAACAGTTAATGTTACTTCTGGCTCGGTAACTGATACATTTACAGTTAATTCATTTTTACCGTATTTTACTGTAATGGTTGTAGTGCCCGCACCTTTAGCCTTGATTAAGCCACCGCTTACCGTTGCCACTTTGTTATTGGCAGTTTTATACGTTGCAAAGCTTGTTACATCAACCTCTTTTGTTTTTCCATCTGCTGAAGTTGTTACTTGTTTGATCTTCAGTTGAGATTCCTTGCCTGGTTCCAGATTAACCTCTGATTTGTTTGTAGTCAGAGTGATGATTGGTTCTGTAACTGTGACATTTACCTTTAATTCATTTTTACCATACTTAACTGTGATTGTTGTTTCTCCTGCACTTTTCGCTATTACTAAGCCATTGCTAACAGAAGCTACATTACCGTTTGCTACTTGATACGTTGCAGATTTTGTTACATCCTTCTGCTTTGTTTTTCCGTCAGCACCTGTTGTAACTTCTTTAATAACTAGTTGTGATTCTTTGCCTGGCTCTAGATCGATTTGTGTTTTGTTTGTTGTCAATGTCACTCCTGGCTCTGTAACTGTAACATTCACATTTAACTCATTTTTACCGTATTTAACTGCAATCGTTGTACTTCCTGGATTTTTAGCAATTACTAATCCTTCTTTCGCAGAAACCACTTTATTGTCCGCAACTTTATACGTAGCAGCCTTCGTTACGTCAACTGTTTTTGTTTTTCCGTCTGCTCCTGTAGTTACTTCTTTAATCGTTAGTCGAGCTTCTTTTCCTGGCTCTAAATTAAGCTCAGTTTTGTTAGCAGTCAATGTCACGACTGGTTCTATTACATTTACATTAATAGTCAGCTCGTTTTTACCATACTTAACGGTAATTGTTGTACTTCCTGCATTTTTAGCTGTAATCAAACCATTCTTAACAGTAACAACTTTAGTATCTGCTACCTTGTATGTTGCAGCCTTCGTTACATCTTGTTGTTTTGTTTTACCATCAGCAGTTGTTGTTACCTCTTTAATATTCAATTGGAATTCTTTTTTAGGCTCCAAATCAACTTGCGTTTTGTTTGCAACAAGCTTTACTCCTGGAACAATAACCACTGAATCTTTGACAGTAACTTCTACAGTCACTGTATTTGTACCATGAGTAATAGTGATTGTTGTAGATCCTTTAGCAACAGCTGTTACTAGTCCTTTGGAAACTTTTACTACACCTTCATCCGCTACTGTGTAAGTAGCTTCTGCAGTTACATCCTTATCAGTTGCTGTTCCTTCTGCTGGAGTAGAAGTTTCTGTTACTGTAACCTGAGCTGTTTTTCCAGTTTCTAAATCAAGTTTAGATGGATTAACAGCTAGTGTTACTACTGGTTCTGGTTCTGGATCAGGATTGTTATTTTCATAGATTAATGCTTCTCCTACATTACCTGCAGCATCTTGGACAACTACTTTGATAGAGTTAGTTCCTGTTGCCACTGGGAATGTGAATGACCCGTCCTGTGCTAAATTGAATTTTACAGGCGCAGCAGGTACACCGTTCACCGTTGCAACATAGGTTGCATTTAATTTTGTATTCAAATCATATTCTAATCCGTATAAATATAATTCTTCGTTATACGTAATATACTTGTCCGTTACTTTCCCGGTTGCCACTCCGTCCTTCACAGAGCCAGCGATTGCTGGTTTGGTCGTCTTAACAACGATAGGGCCTACATAATCACCAATGATTGCTCCTGTTGTTGTTTGACCAGTAAAGTCAATTGTGTACAGACCGTCTGGAATAGTTGTTGCAGGTGCAGTACCCCAAGGTTTGTACTCACCAGTAATCGGTAGCGTCCATTTACCTGCTGCAAGTGAAGTACCTGCATGTAAATAACCGATGTAACCGTCTCCATACTCCCCGCCTTCAGGGTTCATAATATCCCAAAGTTCGATATAGTTTGTTGTCACAGGACCAGTTAATGTGAATGAAAGGTTAGCTGTGTCCTTCACACCATCTCCATTAAAGGAAAGGTCTGTTTCTGTAATAGACATATCTTTAATTTCTGTAGCAGGTGCTGTAACAGTAGAAAAGTCTGCAGCAAATGGTAATGAAACCTCTGAACCTCCACCGTTAATACGGATATAACCTAGAATTTCAGATCCCTTTGGTGCTGTTGCTACTTTAGAAGCAGTCAACGTGACATTTAACAACTGCTCACCTGCTAATGTAAATGTCGGTTTATCAACCGTAACTTTAGCATCCGCAAATGTCTTTGTAACATCTACAGCTACATTATAGTTTCCACCTGTATTCTTTAAATCTTTTACTAGAATTTGTTTTGTAACAGAAAGGTTTTTGTCCTTCAAAGATTGCGGACCAAATGTGACCGTCCCTTTCAAGTTTTCAACAACTGCTCCACTTCCATCTAATACAGCTGTGTCAATTGCATAAGCAAGTACATTTGGATGAGCAGCGGCATACGCATCTACACGGCCAGCGCCTTGTGAAAACACATCAAATTTAGTCTTGTCTAGAATTTTAGCTGTATTGGAAAGAGCAACCTTTACATCGAAAGCATTCCATGTTGGATTTGCTTGTTTAACAAGAGCTGCAATCCCTGCGATATGAGGAGTTGCCATAGACGTTCCTGTTTTACGATCATAAGCTTCACCATACACAGCTTCCGGGAAGTCTGTTTTGTACATAGGTATTGTAGACATAATGTTTGTACCAGGTGCACTCACATCAGGCTTAATATCAAAGTTAGGAGTGGAAGGCCCACGTGAGCTTGAGCTGTTCACTTCATCCCCAGTAGTTTGTTCAGATCCAAAGTTCCCGAATGAAACTTTCCCTGTTCCGTTTACTAACGCTGCACGAATTGCGTCCCCGTCTGTTTGAGACATATCAAACGTTGGGATAAAGTCAAAAGAGTCTCCTAAGAATGTTCCAGAGGCATTTGGTGCATTGGTACCTCCCGCAAAGTTATGAATAATTGCTCCCTTCGCCCCGTTTTGCTTTGCATATGCAATTTTATCGACAAATGCAATCCCACCACGAGAAACAAGAACAACTTTACCTTGAACATCTAGTCCATTGTAATCTTTTGCTTCCCCATTTCCAGGTACAGCAACTAAATCAAATTCACCTTGAAGCTGAGTAGAAACATCTGTACCAAAAGTTGTGCCCATCAGTTGTAATTGCTTTGTTAAATTATATTCACCAACCGTAACGTTCACTTGTCCATTATGCATTGTTTCTGGATTAGTAGTGTTACCAACAGCAATTCCTAATCGAGCAGTAGCAGGAGTTCCCATAGTCCCACGGTTAGGACCTGAATTTCCTGTAGCAATTACGGAAATAGTACCTGCCATCATTGCATTATTAATCGCAAAAGATCCACTATCTGTTTCAGAGTTAGCTCCCCCACCAAGAGAAAGGTTAATAACATCCATTTTTTCCACTACCGCAGTATCAATAGCTTTAATGATACCTGAAGTAGATCCACTTCCGTAGGCACCTAATACACGGTAAGCATATAAATCTACTTTTGGTGCAATTCCCTTGATTCCAAACTCATTAGCCCCGATCGCTGCGATTGTACCAGCAACATGTGTACCATGAGATGTATAGAATGAGCTTCCATTCGCATTAAATTCAGGAGTTCCAGCAGGACGTTCGGAAGGTAAAGTTTCCGACGCATCATTGTCTGCACGAGGTCTTGTATAGGTAGATGAATTAGGTATGAAATTCTTTCCGCCCTTGTAGATGTTAGCAAACTCTGGATGGTCCGCATCAATACCCGTATCAAGTACGGCAACCTTAATACCTTGTCCTTCTATTCCCTCATCCCAAAGCCTCTCAATGCCTAGGAATGAAATACTTGTGTTCATCTTCGCATCTATTTTTCCTTCTTTTTTAATAGAAGAAGATTTTACCGTTTTCGTTTTTTGAGGTGCTTCTGACGCATAAACGATTGCATCTGGCTCTACTAGCGTTACACCCTTAACTTCTAATAGTTTTGGAAGGTCTTCAGCTTTCACTACAGCTGCAAAGCCATTCAAAACAGTATCAAATGTATACCCTTGTTTCATTGTTATCTTCTTTAGATTAATTTCTTTTTTTACAGCTGTTTGTTGGGCACGTACATTGTTTCTAATCTTAGTTTCCTGTGCAGCAGAGAATGCTCTTCCTTTTAGCTCACTGATCCCCTTTTCAAGAGCAACAGGTTTCTCGGATAGATGTATAATAACAGCAACTTCCTGATTACCCGAAAGGTTTTGTAAATCTCTGTGAAGCTTCGGTCCACCAAGCGACAAACTTTCCTGCTCTGCTATTGCCGCCTTTAACTCCATTGTACTTTCACTTGGTACGTTTGGTTTGAACTGTTTTTTCTCCCCATTTGCAGATGCAGTCATCATTGGACTGAACATCGTTAAGACCATAGCTAGTACCAAAAACACTTTAAAAAACTTATAGACTAGTTTTTTCTTCACTTAGTTTCCCCCTATTAAGTACAAATGTTATTTCCTTTAAAGCGTATTTGTGACAATCGTTCAGCTAATGTCTTAGAATGAGGATCGCACCCTTCCTATTAAAATAAGTATCAAATGTAAAATTTAATACCTACCAATCTATGTGCTAGCCTCTATTTATATGATTTAGAATATGAAAAATTAGTTATCTTTTTATGAAAAATTTTACATATGAGTTTTGAATTTAGTATGACGTGGGGATAAGAAAATGATCACTTTTTTGGATTATTGACTAGCATTTGGCATAGCTTTACCAGAGGCAACCTAAATTGCAACTTGGATAAAAGAATACATTTTTGTAGCTTTGATATATGAACTTGTATCTAAATTTTGTCCCACGTTGAGCAGTGTTATATGTGTTGCATGTCATGAAGTAATTACTGCATTCCTCTTCACCTCCAATCAACTCTGTACAAAAATCTAGAACACTATTATTTTTGTTTTTCATTGTTACTACATCTAGTTGCGTCTCATGCCTACTGCAGTTTTTGATTTAGGCCAATTCTGACAGGAACTTTCGGTTAAATGCCATGCGTCAACAGTAAATCTTTATTCCTAATACCCCTATTAAAATATACAAATATTTCAAGAATAAATAAATCACATTATTCCGACAATTAACTTCATTTGCATTCTCTTAGTTGAAAATTCCTCTATATTCGATTGTTCTCGACAGCAACTTATGTATTATTCTGTAAAAAAAGCGAGGAAAGTTTTTTATAGGACTGTTAATTTTATAGCCTCTATTAGATAATATGAATACGAAAATTTATCGCTATCTATAATTGGGAACAATTCTTAAATACTGACTGGTCAAATAGGTATATACAAAAAAGCAGCCTGGCATATACCGGCTGCTTCCTTTTTAATGAATTGTGTGGAAATTGTGTGTGACACAGGGACAGACACTAATCGATAATCTCTTTATCCGTCGTTAATTGCTCAATATTTAATATATACATCTCACCATCTATAACTTTTACTGTATATCCCTTTGTTTTCTTATAGATGTAATTATCTTCATCCGAGTAAAAATAAAATACTTCTGCTGTTTTTACATAGAGTGTTTGGGCATCTACTGCCTCTACTCCCGTAGCTGTATTAGACTGAAACTGATACTTATAATAGCCATCGATTTTACCGTGGTTTTCTATTTCCTTCATATAAATAGTTTGCGCTTCACTTCCTGCCGGGAAAAAGGATGAGATATAGGAGTAATCTGCATAATTTAAAGCATATTCAAATTCATTCCTAAATGAATCAATATACTCTGCAGCCGTTTCAGCATACATGTCTACAAGTTGTTTCTTTTCTTCTGTTGCTAGTTGATTTGCACGGTCAATTTGTAGCTTTTCTTGTACATGCGCGAATTCAATATGAGTATTATCTGATGTGACCTTAACTGGTGTTCCCTTTAGGACGTTTCCATCTGATCCTTTTATTTCTGCCGAAAGCTGGATAGTACCATCAAAAGGAAATGGTCCAATAGTATTTGTGTCTTTTATTAATTTTTCTGTGGTTATGTTATTAATCGATAATACAGCCTCTTCTACATCGGATGTAAGAGAGACCATCCCGGCTTTTAGTGGAGGAATAAATCTGTATGTATTATCCCCTTCTCCTATTACCGCCATATCACCTGAATCCTCAATCACTGCATATTCACTTGGTACAGTAGCTTTCCAAGCGTAAATACCTGGCAAAAATTTACCTAGACTTTTAACCTCTCCTTGCTTACCTGAAACATCTAAGTCTCTTACTGCTAGAGAAGTTTTATCTAAAGGTAGCTCTACATGAACCTCAATCGGTTTTAGATTAAATGATATGCTGTCATAAATCCCAAAAAGGATGGAGTCATTTGTGACAGACAAGAATTTATTACCCATGGAGTCATCTATTATATTGGATAATTCATCATTTTCTAGAATAGTTACTTCTTCAAGGAGTTTTTCACGTAAGCCCTCCCATCCTTCAGTCTCTACATACGAATAAAAACCCTCTGGATCACTCACTACTTCATCTGAAAACGTAAAATAAGATAAAAATTCTTCCTTCTCACCTTTTAAAAATGCTTTGTTCATCTCTGAAAGGTGCCTGGACGCATCATACTTCCATTGTAAAAAGTAGTGTCCTCCAATTAGCGCGACAGCGATCACCAGAACAGAAGCATAACTTAATCTACGTCTATTGCGCTGCTTTGGTGTCAATTCCTTCTTCAATGGTTGAGTCATTTCTACTGATTCTAGCTTTGCACCACAATTTAAACAAAATCTTTCTTCCCCACTTATATGTGTTCCGCAGTTTATACAGTTCTTCACTCATTTCCCCTCCTATACAAGAAGCAGCCAATACCACGTACTGACTGCCCTAAAAATATGCCTTATTTAAATTTCCTTTGTAGAGACTAGCTGGTGCACAAGCCAACGATTATCCACTTTTTTTACAAGGGTAACTGTATTGTATTTCTTATCCTGCTGACTGTCTGGATAATAAATTGTAAACGCTTCAGTCGTCGTAACCTCATATGTATTATCGCCTTTATCAACTACATTCGTTACGACTGAAGATATGTAGTCTTCCTTAATTCCTTTTTTCTCTAACTCAAAAATATAATCAATAGATTCCTGTAGCTTAGGACCATCCTTTGACAAATAATCCTCGACAAACTCTATATTACGATTATTGATGGCAGCCACTCCATAGTAGGCATAATCCTCCATGAAATCTTGTAGCTCTTCTTTGACGGATGCAAGCTTCTCTGTTTGAAACATTTCTTTATTAGGCTCATAAATAGTTTCTGATCCTAATAGTGTTTCAGTAGAGATTATTTCTGACCAAGTATTTTCTAGGGAATGTACATTCCATTTCTGTTCTTTTGAATCATAGCTAAGATAAACTTTTTGGGGGTAAATTTTATTCTCTAGACTAGGGACTTCCTCCAATGAATATAGGGATTCATCAAAGCTATAAGCGATATCTAAAGATATAATAGTCTCATTTTCTATTAAGCCAAGGGAATTCCAGTTGATATCTAATTGATTAAGCTTCCCCTTGTAATACCGTTGATCATCAATTAAGTAATCAATTTCTCCTTCTTGAAAATCCTTTTTAAAATTCGTAGAAGCAGTGGTCAATACAGTAGTTGTTTTACTTGCCTTTGCATTTGCTATTTCTTCTCCGAGTGAGAGTAAGGTGGAAGAAATAATTTCTCTTTGTTTGCCAGAAACAGGGGCTACTTTCACTTCAATGTAATCTCGATCAATTGGAAATGCTTCTGTAGTCGATTCCCCCCAAGGAAACTGAGCAATTATCTTTGCTTTTATATAACCATCTAAAATAAGAGGCCCAAATGGTTCAGTGATGCCGTTCTCATTTACTGAATATGAATTATTATTGATGACAATTTGAATATCCTTCATCATCTTAGCATCGTAATTCTCTACAGCTATTACCGCGTGCGAAACTGGTAAGTTAGATTCCAAAAAGCTAGGGTTAGACATATCACTTGTCAAGTAAAGCTCTTGTTTACTAGAAGATTTACCAAAATCGTTATTCAAATTGGTCGATACAGTATAAATGCCGGGAGTTAGAGGACCAAAAATAACCCCTTCACTATCTTCCTTAATTGGAACTTCCATTTGGTTAAACTCGAAATGGAGTCCTTCAATAATCTCTCCCGTATAAACAAACTGATCCTTAAGTTTAAAGCGATACTGTTGGAACACACCTAAAAATTTCCCACTAGGTTCAATCGACGTTAATGGGTCAATTATATCTTTTCCCTCTTTTTTCACTAATGCAAGCAATGCTTTTGCTTCCCCTTTTTTAATAGAAGAACCATCCTCATGAACAGTTAAATCTATTAATCTATCTACCTTTTCTTCAGATAATGCTTCCGTATAACGCTTTATAGTGGACTTCTCTGAATAGTAGTTTGATGCCCAAAGAGAAAACCCAACAAGTATAACTAGTACGGCACCAATCATACTTCTTATAACCATCTGTTTCTTTGTTATTATTTTCTTTTCTTGTTGATCCGAAAATCTTGTACCGCAATTTGTACAAGCAAAATCATTATTTCCTATTTTATGACCACATTCTTGGCAAAACCTATCCATACGAACCCTCTTTCAAATATGTCTAATAGTCTGTAAAGTAATTTAAATATTGACCAATTGTTGAATCTGCAATGACAGAAATAAAGATGCTGTATAGAATACAAACAAGAACGATATATAGAAGATATCCATAATAGGAGTCAATGCCCTTCGGACTATTAGAAAGTAACCTTGACATAATATAAAGTGGAATGACTATAAGAATTATAAGGAAAGAAATGACCAAAATAATATTTCCATATAAATATGACTTTATTAACATTAAAAATAATCCAAATAAGGATAGTAAAATAACGGATAAAATATGTGCTCCATAATAACTGATTAACTCTTTCCAAGAGTCGCCGGATCCAAAGGCCTTTCCCACGATGAACATACTTAATAGAACGATAAGTACGGTAAATAAAATAAAAAAGACTATACTGCTAAAAATAGATAAGAAAGATGGACCTACATATTCATTTTCAAATAAACTTCCTACACTTCCAAAAATAGATGATGTGATACTTTGAACAAATCCATATATCGCTAACCCTATGATAGCTGCAAGGATGACTATTGAAATCATTCCATTTATAAATTCTTTATTCCCAGCAATAAAGACTTTTGATGGGTTTTTAATAAAATTAAGAAAATAAGACCAATAAGCTTTTGATTGTGCCTTCACTTTTTCTACATGTGCGCTTGGTTGCACCTGTGGAGCGACTGGTTGTGAAAAGGAAGGTCCTTCCTGACTGACTGTTTCCGAAGTAGCTGATACTTGTTCATTGGAGACTGATACCCCCAATAATGACCCGCATTTTCCACAAAATTTACCTGTTTCCTGGCTTGTGCCACATTCTAAACAATTTTTCATCTTTTCCTCCTAGATTATTTATATATTCTTACTTAAGACTCATCTATTAGCATGTCTTTAGATATAATTTTAAAGTTACCAATAAAACCATTAACATATAAAAATGGTAAACTTAAGTAATTCTATATAACTATATCATATTTTGTCTGGATATGAAGAACAATGTTTTATTTTGTTGAAAAATAATGAATTCTAATTTAATGTTATCAACTAATATTCATTGAAGAAAAATAAGTAGCTCTGCGAATATAAAAAAACTCCAAAGATTATTATCTTTGGAGGCGTTGATTTTTTAATATTTAGTTATTATTAATTTTGAAGGCATTTTTATTTCGAAATCATAGGAATTCGATACACCACCGACTGCAACTACTTCTAAAGGTCCTTGTAAGCCTGATTCTGTTCCTTCATTAATAACTTCACCAGCTGACTTATCCTCTTCTGTTGCTCCAATTTTCACTTTGAAACCGTTAGTAGTTTTGGAGAATAAGTTACCGTTCTTATTATTACTATTACTGTATTGAACGGTTGTTCCATCTTCGTCTTTTAAAGTAATATATGCTGAGCTAGCTATTACAGCGTTGTCTCTAAAAACTATTGAATTATTACGAGAGATTGGTGCAACTGTAAACTCCAATTCTTCATCAGTAATATTTCCGTTCTCTGTTTTGCCCTCAGAGACCGACTGTAGATTAAAAGGTCCTTCAATTACTCTGAATAACATTCCACTATTAAAAGTTGGAGTTGTTTTCCCTGCCGGCTGTTGAACTATATATATATCATTTATAGCACTCTGCTCAATACTAGTATTGTATTTCCAAGTTCCCGCAGAACCCATTTTCACCTTACCAAGGAATGCACCTGTACTCTTAAAGAAGAATACCTCATAGTTAGGCTGACCTGTCCCAGACAATTCAATTTGATTACCTATCATGCGGTAGCCAGAGGAATTTTTAGAAACAAATTTAGTATCCAACATTAACGGTACTGAGTAGTGATTTACCGATATATTGAAAGAAGATGATGAATTTGTTTGATAATTACCGTTTACAATATCTTCAATATTCAATGCAGCTTTAAAAGTATCTAAAGATACCGCTACATCTTCATTTTTATAAGTATCTGTGTAACCCTTCAAAATATATTTTAAGCCGTCTGAGGTTACAAAGTAATTATTAGTATAGTCTATATAACGAACTGCTTTATTTGATATAGTACCTGTTTTGGCAGGTGCATAGAAGTTTAAAGTAGGTGATGTTTGTGTGTCAGCTACTCTATTATTTTCTAATCTATTAAAGATAATTACTTTGTCTAATGCTGGTGTATTTACGTTGCCCGCTGTAAAGGTAATGTTAATAGTACCATTTTTATCAGGTATTACGTTTACACTTTTAGCTCCAGTAATGTTATTTTCTATCCCGTTAATTGTAAGTACTTTTAATCCAGTGGGGATATCAACTTTAACTGTACTATATCCATAACCAGAAAATGTGCCAGTTAATGCTAATACTTCTGTAGTGTCTCTATGTTGAATTGTTGAATTACCCATTTGAATTGGAATGATGGTTCCCGGTGCAATAAAGCTAACTGTACTTCCCTTATACTTTACTGAATACATCACACTAGGGGTTTGAGCAGATGTGGTTAAGGT
This sequence comes from Psychrobacillus sp. FSL W7-1493, assembly GCF_038004905.1. Classification (NCBI taxonomy): domain Bacteria; kingdom Bacillati; phylum Bacillota; class Bacilli; order Caryophanales; family Bacillaceae; genus Psychrobacillus; species Psychrobacillus sp. FSL W7-1493. The sequence goes on from NZ_JBBOSB010000001.1 coordinate 3,257,371, forward strand.
TACCGTCAACCCATCTCTGCTTAAAGTAGCATTAGTGATTAACAAAGAATTATCGGCAGTAAATTCTGAATTTCTAACTGATGAAATAGCTCTATTCAACTTTAAATTAAGTGTTGTATTATCTATTCTAGTGATGGAGGTAATTTCGATAGGCAATGCATTTGTCACGGAGGTTAAGCTACTTTGCAGTCTACTTTCCCATTTCAGAACATTGGCATCTAATATCGCTTGAGCTTCATATATTTTTCTAGCTGCTTCTGCTTGTCTAGATAATCTAATATCTTCAGCAGCTCCTTTAGTTAGCATATGAACGGTTACATCATTTTTCAATTCATTAATCAGCTTCTCGGCAGGACCCTTAACTACGTTTCGAATTCTATCACGAGTAGATTGTCCATAAACTCGATCTAATAAAATCGTTTGTTTGCGAAATTCTGCAGTCATTTCATGATATGACTTTTCCACTAAACCAAGATTATTTGCTGAAACAGCTGCTGAAAGTGCAATTGTTTTATCGTTAATTTTGGTGCTAGCAGTAATGGCATCTAAGTATCCCTGCGCTCTTTTTAATTGTGTTTTTGCTTCTGTCAATCTAAGATCATATTTCAACTGTTCGGAAAAGCTTAGCTTTTTTATTTCTTTCTCTGCATTTGCGATAGCAGCTTTTGCTTCATTATATTGACTCCACGGCTGAGTGACCCCATCAGCCGAACCTTCTATTGAGATTGCCCATTTTAAAACAGTACTTGAATTTTGAACGTTCGTCATTAGTTGATCAATGTTACTAGCTGCTTTTGACTTGTTAGGTGGCAATGCCAGAATTAAAGAAACGACTATCAAGCTTGGTATCAATAATTTTGCTATTTTATTTTGCATGAATATTTCTCCTTTTTAATATTGATTACAGTTTACATTTATTAAATTAGTGAAATTTAAACCATATGCACTTAAATCAAGTATTTTAAAATATTCCAAATTTCATCGTAATAGTTCTCTATCATATTAATACTCTAGCCTTTGGCTACACTTTTTACTCTGCCAAGTAGTCGTACAAAAAAACTCTTGATTATAATATAATCAAGAGTTTTTTGTTAAAAATTACAGTTTATATTATTTAGGAATATAACTGTATTATTCAGCTAAATAATTTACTACTGTAGTTTGAGTTTTATCTGCAGTTTTGAATGTTAATCCATCTTGGTTTACTAAACCAGATACAGATTTAATAATAAATTCTCCACCTGTAACAGTTCCATCAAAACCAGCTGTTTTCTTAATATCTGTGATAGTTAGGACACCTGCTGCAGTACGTTCTACAGTTAATGTAGCCGTGTCTCCAGTTGTATCATCTACAACAATAGTAGCTTTTGTTGGAGATTTAAAATCATGGTTAAAGGCAGCATTATTAAATGTGAATGTTAAAGTATCATTGATTCCTAATTGATCATTACCGTTATCTGTAATCTCAATTTTAGATGCTGTAAATAGTCCATAATTAATTGCAGAAGTATATTCTATATGAGCATCTGCATCAACACCACCATCAAGATCGGACAACTTAGAACCTGCAACTACTTGAGCAACTATAAAGTTGTTACTAGCATTTTGAGTTACTGTCGCAACATTTGTTGACCAAGTGCCATCAGGTTTAACAGTAACTGGTCCAGCTACAACCGCGTCAGCATTAAAGTCATAAGTAGAGTCTGCACTTTCGAATACATATACTTTACTTCCTGGTTGACCTTTACCTGTTAATAGAACTGAATTACTATCAACTGTATAAGCTTTTGTACCACCGAATTTATCTACTGTTAATGAATTAGCAACATTTGCATCTTCAATAATGCTCCAAACAGAAGTTGAAGCTTTTGTAGCTTTATAATCTACTTCTACTTGATCTTCTGCATTTAGAGCAGCTTCAAACTCTTCAAGCGTAGCTGGCTTACCTTCAATAAAGAATTGATCATTAGCATCGTAGTTTAATTTAAAATCTGTAGTAGCTGATGTATTAGCAACAACAAAGTCATTTGTTTTGTTTAGTGCGTCAAAGTCTCCATCACCAAATACAAAAGAATACTGAGCATCAGTAGCTGCTACATGAGAAATAGTACCACCAGCGATAATATCAAAATCATCATCTGTACGTGTAATTACAGGATATACTACATTTGATAAGCCAGACGCGTTAGCAGCTGTTACTACAAACACTACCTTGCCATCTGCACCAACTGTTACTGGAACAGCCGAATGACCAGTATCAGCAGCCTTGTTTGCACCATCAATATTTGAAATGTATGAATTACCAGCAGTCACTGCACCAGTACCATCTTCTTTTGTAAACAATTGTATGTTTACATTACCTGTGTACGGACGACCGTTTGCATCTTTAACGGATACAGTATAAGTACGAGTAGAACCTTTTTCTAAATCAACTGTATCTTTAGCGTCTACTACTAAATTATTCTCAGTTGGAGATGCTGGAGTAGTAAATGATTTACCAGTTTCCGCTCCACGATAAGTTAATTTGTAAGTTTTAGAGGCAACTTGTTTAGTAGTTGTTAAAACTGCAGACTTTTTATCAGATGATAAAACTGCCTCAGTTACCACTAAGCTATTATCAAATACGAAGTCACTAGTTGCAACCGCTGTGTCAACTGCTTTAGTAAAATTAACTGTTACTTTCGTGTCGTTTACACGAGAAACAGTTAAAACTTGTAATGGCATAGAAGTTGCTACATCCTCAACAGATTTTTGAAGAGAAGTTTCCCATTTAAGGATATTAGCATCTAAGATTGCTTGTGCATCAGCTAATTTTTTAGATGCTTCTTCAAATTTTGAAGCTTTAACATCTAATGCTGCAGATTTTGCAAGCATGTTAACAGTAACATCATTTTTCACGTCTGCAACTAATTTTTCGATAGATGGTTTTACTTTGTTACGGATTTCATCACGTGTGGATTGTCCGTATACGCGATCTAAAAGAGCTGCTTGTTTACGGTACTCTGCAGTTGCAGTATGGTAAGCTGCTTCTACTTTTTCGATATCGTTAGTTTTAATAGCTGCATCTAAGCCAGCTGTTAAAGTTTTAATTTTTTCACTTGAAGTGATTGCATCAATGTAAGCTCCAGCGCGTTTAACTTGTAGTTTTGGTTCAACAAGTTTTGCGTCAGTGCTTAATTTTTCAGATCCAGAAAGTTTTGCAGCAGCTTTTTCTGCATTAGCAATTGCTTTTTTAGCTGCATTGTAGTGATCGTATGGACGATCTACAAAGTTAGCAGAACCCTCTACTGAAATAGCCCACTTAAGAACTGTACCTGCATTTTGTGCGTCTGTGATTAATTGATTTACGTTTGTTGCTGCATCTGCTTGTTGAGCTGGTGCTGCTGCAACGAATGCTGAAGCTGCTACTGCAGTTGAAGCTGCAATTTTAATAGCTTTTTTCTTCATAAACTTGTGATCTCCCTTCGCTTGTGTGTTGCTTTTTTTGTAGTGTGTAAATGCGGTCGCCTGATCGCGTCCATTATCATCACCCTAACAATATATGAGTATACCCAACTCTTATACTAAAATCAACCAATAATATAGAAAGTTTACCAGTTTTTTTAAAGAATGATGTTATGAAAGCACCAGTGACTTCATTACACTTTCCATAATACAGTAACATTACCATTTATGCTAGTCTTTTTTAGAATTTTTTCTTTTTACAATATAGTTTGATAGATTTCTGTTACCTCCCATTTATTAGGATAAGTCTGATTAAAAAAATAATTTTATATTTTTTAGAAAAAGGCGTGCATTTTTCCAAATATATGTTATGATGTACAGTATAGAAGGTTACTTATAGATGTGTAACGCCGTAAACTTGTTTGTACATTGATTAGTGTGCAGCCTTCTACTTCCTTCGTTTTATCGCTCAAGAAAAGAAGCATCTGATCTTCGGATGCTTCTTTTCTTATTTTATGAGACAAATATAATTTCCATTCTAAAAAGAAGCATCGACCTCATATTGGGTCGATGCTTTTCTATTTTCTGGTTATCTTTTTGTGCGATGACCTTTAGTAGTTTTCTATATTTAAACCATTTTTAACCATAATCCCTATATTAGATTAATAATTATATGATTCAATTGGATAGTATAATAGATATCAATTAATTACTTATAATGGAAAACGAGACTCTTATTCCATTGTAATATAGCTCTTCTTCTTGTAAAACACCTGTAAAATACTTGAAATAGTAGGATGTTAGACTTAGTATGAAAGATTTATCAATTTGGTAAGATTCCAAACGATATTGCTTTATTTATATAGTAAGCTCCTTTATATTTAGTAATTATTACAAGGGCTAGACACCTGTAATACTATTGAAATCTAGCTTTTCTTCTATATAAAGGTGGAAACACAAAAAGAACCCCTCTATTAAAGAGTGGTCCATGATTTGTGAATAGCGGTTCGCTGAGCGCTTTAATTCAAGTTTATTTAGTTTAGGATGCTAGATAGGATTTCTACTGCTTGATCGATTTCGTCACGAGTTACTGTTAAAGGTGGTAGCAGACGAATGACGTTTGGTCCTGCTCCTACTAATAGAAGTCCGGCTTTTTCTGCTTTGGTTATGTATGGTGCCGCTTCGTCTTCACAGACGAGTCCTAGTAATAAGCCAGCACCAACTATCTCGTAGGCTGGCTGAGTTTCGTTTAGTTTATGCATAAGATACTCCGACTTTTTATTAACCTCGTCTAAAAACTTCAATTCAAATACATTTTCTAGGACTGCTTGTGCAACTGTGACTGCTAATGGGTTGCCTCCGAACGTTGTGCCATGTGTTCCTGGACTAAATGTTTCTCCTAGTTCACTTGTTCCTACCATAGCGCCGATTGGAAAACCACCGCCAAGACCTTTTGCCAGTGTCATAATATCAGGCTTTAAGACGGTTTGCTCGTAGGCGTAGCGGGTACCTGTTCGGCCGATGCCTGTTTGGACCTCATCTACAATCAATAGTATTCCCTTGGATTCACATATATTAGAGATTGCTTCGGCGAATTCAGGGGTAACTTTGTTGACTCCCCCTTCTCCTTGGATAACCTCCAGCATGATCGCACCGACCTCTTCATCGATAGAAGCCTCTAACTGCTCCACATTATTGAATGGCACAGTTTTGAATGTCTCTAGCACTGGACCGAAGCCCTGACGTACTTTTTCCTGACCAGTTGCGGACATTGCTCCAAATGTTCTGCCGTGGAAAGAGTTCTCGAAGGTAATGATCGTGTGCTTGCCTGTATGCTTACGGGCTAGCTTGATGGCAGCTTCGTTTGCCTCGGCTCCACTATTGCAGAAAAAAGCATGGGAAAAGTGAGTTCCTTCTATTAGAGTGCTAGCAAGCTGCTCTTGCTTTTTACTTTCGAATAAATTGGATGTGTGCCAAAGCTTTTCGCTTTGCTCTTGGATTGCTTTTACAATGGCAGGGTGCGCATGCCCTAGGCTGAGCACCGCTATGCCACTAGTGAAATCCAAGTATTTTTTGCCCTGATCATCAGTGACGATTGTGCCCTTTCCTTCTATTAAATGTACGGGGCGTCGGGCGTAGTTTGGAAAAAGAGAACTCATGCAAAAACCTCCTGATGAACTATCGTTGTGCCGTTTAGCTTTTCATCTACAATTTTGACGGACGGAATGCCTTCTTTTAGACATTCCATAGCTGCAGTCACTTTAGGAATCATCCCGCCATATATGTCTTCGGATGCTATCCATTCCTTGATAGAGGGTGTTTGCACGACCTCTTGGACTTCTCCGTTGATTTTGATACCTGGTGTATCTGTTACGAGCAGCAGGCAATCTGCTTTGATTGCTAAAGCAATCTTACTTGCTACTGTGTCTGCATTTATATTGAGTGGTGTTGCGTCTGGTAGGCAGCCAATACAGGAAATGATTGGTGTAATACCGTTTACAAGCAGTGTTTCCAGTATACCGGTGTTTACTTTTTTTATTTCCCCGACGAAGCCGTAAGTCTCCTTGTCTAAGAAGTCGCATTCGAGTAGATTGCCATCATAGCCGCTCAAGCCTACAGCTGCTATCCCGTTTTGATTGAGCTGGAGCACTAGGGCTGGATTGACCTTGCCGACGAGTGTGCATTGGACAATGTCTACCGCTTCCTCGGAAGTTACTCGGAAGCCATTAATAGTAGTGGAAGCTACTGCCTTGTCTGCTAGTGCTTTGTTGATAGCTGGACCACCGCCGTGGACGATTATGATTTCATTGCCCTCAGCTTGTAGCTTTTTGAAGTTTTTGAAAAACTGTTCATTTAACCCTTCCAGCATACTGCCTCCAAGCTTAATAACGATGCGATCAGGAACGATAGGTTGCATTGATTTGAACGTAGTCATAAGTCAAATCACACCCCCATGCAGTTCCTTGGCCTTCCCCTTGGTTCAGTTCGATTAAAAATTTCACTTCTGCTTGCTTTAAATAAAGCATCGTTACTTCTTCAGAGAATGGGACAGGCTCCCCATTTTCTACAACCGGTGTTGGACCGATTGAAATCTTAATAGCGTTCGGATCTATCGTTGCACCACTGTAACCAACTGCACAAATCAATCTGCCCCAGTTGGCATCACTGCCGAAAACCGCAGTTTTAACTAGCGGTGAGCCTACGACCGTCTTGGCAATTTTACGCGCCTCCTCATCGTTGACCGCACCCTTAACTTCTACCTCAATCAATTTGGTAGCTCCTTCTCCGTCTTTTGCAATCATTTTAGCTAAATCCAATGCCACGGTATGAAGCGTTTGGACGAAGTTATCCCAGTCTGGATGAAGTGGAGTCAATGGATTGTTTTCCGCTAAGCCGTTCGCCATTACTACTACCATATCGTTCGTGGATGTGTCGCCGTCTACTGTTATGGAGTTGAAAGTAACATCTGTGATGGATTTTAGTGCATCCTGCAGGTGGGTTGATTCGATATTGGCGTCTGTCGTAATGAACGCAAACATAGTCGCCATGTTAGGCTCGATCATACCTGAGCCCTTGGCAGTCCCTGCTATAATGACTTCCTTGCCATCGATGACGGTTTTGTAGGAAGTGTCCTTAGTGACTGTATCGGTTGTCATGATCGCCTGGGAGAAATTGATAGCCCCTTCTAGCTCGTCGATTGGCTCGAGGTGTTTGATTCCCGCTAGGACCGGCTCCATTTTCATCATTTCACCGATGACGCCAGTGGAGGCAACTCCGACTAGGTTTGGGTTAATGCCAAGCTTTTCCGCTGTTTTTTCCTGCATCGTGTAGGCATCGATTAAGCCTTGCTTTCCTGTGCAGGAGTTTGCGATTCCTGAGTTCACGATGAGTGCTTGCATTTTCTGTGTGGTGTATACGACTTCTTTCGTGACGATGAGTGGCGCTCCTTGGACTGCGTTCGTTGTGAAAACCCCAGCAACACTTGCGGGCACCTCACTTGTGAGTAGGGCTAAGTCTTTTTTCTTGTGCTTAACGCCGCAGTGGATGCCGGTCGCCTTGAAACCTTTTGGTGAAGCGATGTTCTTGTAGGTGATGCGCTTCATCGTCATTGTTTCTGTCAACATGGGGTTTCCTCCTTTTAAATGAATAATGGAACGAGCGATAGTCCGGTCGTTTGGTTGAGATTGAATTGGACGTTCATGTTTTGAATAGCCTGCCCGGCTGCACCCTTGACTAGATTGTCGATGACCGAGACGATTGTTGCTCGGTTCGTGCGCGAGTCTACTTTTACGTGAATATCACAATAGTTAGATCCATACACTTGGTTTGTGCCGAATTTATTGGTTTCTTTTATGATTCGTACGAATGGATGGCCGGCATATGTCTCCTGTAGGGCGTTGACTAGGTCTGCCTCTGTGATGCCAGCGTTTACCGGTGCATAGCTTGTTGCGAGGATTCCTCTCGTCATCGGTACAAGGTGCGTAGTGAAGGTGATTGGTGCCGATTGGTTTGCGAACATTTGAATCGCCTGCTCGATTTCTGGGATATGCTGATGCCCGTGCAGCTTGTAGATCGCTGTATTTTCATTTGTCTCGCTGTAATGCGTCATCTGGCTCGGCTTGTTGCCTGCTCCAGAAATCCCGCTTTTTGCGTCAATGATGAGATGATTTGCGTCGATCAGATTTCCTTTGATAAGCGGTAGTAAAGAAAGCAGGACAGCTGTCGGATAGCATCCGGGGTTGGCGATAAGCTGTGCTTCTGCAATGGCTGGTGTATTCCATTCGGTTAATCCGTATACGCTTTGTTCTACTGCAGCAGCGGGAGCTGGAGATTTTTTATACCATTGCTCGTATGCAGCTAAATCCTTTAGACGAAAATCACCTGATAGATCGATCAGCTTCGGCTTTTTACCGATAAGCTGTGGTAACAGAGTTGAGGAGACCCCTGAGGGTGTACTCGTAAACAAAACATCGTACTCTGCTAATCTATCAGACTCAATTTCTAGAAGGGGCTGATCATGAATATTCATTAAATGTGAATATTTATCCGAAAAATGTATACCCTGTTCGGATGAAGAGAACAGATCAACGACTTCCACTTCAGGATGATTATGTAAGAAACGAACTAACTCAAGCCCACCGTACCCTGTTGCTCCAATAATACCTACCTTCATGCACTCACCTCTTACCATTTGTTAGCAATATTATAACTATGTATAAATATAAAGTCAATTGTATTTTTATTTGTTTTTAGTAGTTTTTATGGGTGAATTATTATATACATATTGTTACAGGTGCCTGGCACCAGTAACACCTTCGTTATTGAAAAAAGCCAATCTAGTTGGAGTGTTTCCACTTAGATTGGCTAGTTTGTACAGATAATAGGTTGTGGAGTTTTGTTACAGGTGCCAGGCACCTGTAACAAAACAAAACTCATAAAAAACAAGTCTGTACTAATTATTGTGCATAGTCTCCGGTGTAGTTGACTAAGGAGCATTCGATGACGCCTTCTATGTCCCCTATGGTTTTCATGAAGGCTGTGTTGTCGTCTTTTAGATTGATTTCTACTGTTTGTTCGGTGAAGTTATTGCGGACGGATTTGGATTTGAGTTTAGCTCCTAAGCTTTTTAGCTCTGCACGGATCTGATAGGTTGCGTCGTCTGTGTACCTAATGACTAGTAAATATGCTTGGTGCCTTACTTTCTTTTTGGAAAGCCATGCGATGGTGATACCAAATGCTAGGGAACCTATAATCGCTAATGGGTACATTTTTGCTCCTGTTGCAATTCCTGCAGCTATCGCCCAAAACATATAGACAATATCTAAAGGATCTTTTACGGCTGTTCTGAAACGGACTATGCTTAGTGCCCCTACCATTCCGAGCGATAGAATAATGTTAGTACTAATTGTCATGATAATTAGAGAGGTAATCATCGTCATTAAAACAAAAGAGACATTGTAGTTATAGCTATATACGACACCTCGAAAAAATTTCTTATATATCCAGTAGATGAACATGCCAATAACAAAAGAACAGGCTAGGCCTAGAAAAATATCAATATAGGAAACACTACGAAATGATTCGAGATGAAGAACGCTCTTTTTTATAACGTCTTGAAAATTTACAGTATCATTCATCATTCTACTCCTCGGCTACTTATTTTAATTGATATAAAATATTGCATTAGCCTGAGCAGAAAACAACCTGCTCGAGCTATGCTAGTGGAGATTATTCTTAATTTTTACTACTTAAAATGCAAAAAGTTTACTTCTCTACAAATGACATATTTGGATATAGCGGAGCGGACGAATCTTTCTGGCTGTACTAGCTGGCGGATGTTGTCCGGGAGAAAATGATCGAATTTCACTTCTAAAATGGTTTGCTCCGGGTGTAGAGGCTCCTCTAAAATGATATTAGGGTCAAATAGATCAACCGTGTTCACGCCTGCTGCAAGTCTTTTGTCGAATGTTATCCGCACATTTCCTGGCTCGTACACATATGCCTCACGAATATAATCTACGATGGCGTTTGCTCTAAATCCTCTGTATTTCAATGCCATATAAAAATCCTTTAACAGTGCATTGTCCTTATTGGCAAGTACGTCTACTTCGCCAGCTAGAATTGCCTCATATTCTCGTAGTGAAAGAGGTGCCGATTCTTTACATATGAAATCACCATACTTGCTCTTTCTTTCCAGGCTGATTTTTTCCTTGCTTTCGTTGTAAATTCTTATACGATACTTCTCTCTATTAAAAACTCCATTGTTTTTATCGTAGAGGGAGTGATTATGGATCCCATCAAAATATAAGCTCCGTATTCCATAACCATTAGGACTGATTGAATTTTTATCAAGTGAAAGAATCGATGATACCTTCTGTCGAAGGGCCAGATAATCGAATACGTTTAAATAGTACTTCATCTCATGTCGAAATCTCTTGTTTGCAATAGCCATTAGTCCACCTCGAATTCTCTAAACCCAAAATACTCATTTCCTTCTGGATCTATATACATTTCAAAAGAGCTCTGAACGTTCCCTTTTGAATCTGAAGCTGTTACCTCCCAAAAGTAAAGTCCATCTTCTGGTTTTTTCATTGTATAAAAGTTTTCACGAATATTATCTTTTACTTCTACAATTTCTGTAAAATTGGGGTCTTTTGCTACAGTAACTTTATAGAAGAGGTCATCCATTTGAAGGTCATATGATATTTGCCAGGAGAACAACAGCTCTGAGTTTGTCGTTTCTACTTCGTTCATAAAAAAGGGTTTTGGTTTCTGCAGGTCTTCTAAATATCTTTCCATAGACCTTTCTGGTGTTTCCCTTATCTTCATAAGTTCCTCTTCAAAGCTAGTATTTAGTTCAGGGAGAAATTTTATGTCCGGATCTCTGTATAAAAAAGGCTTTACTAAATCTGCATATTCATTTATTTGCTTTTCCACAGTTTTCTCATTAATAACCATCGAAAGTTCCTCCAACTTATCGGTAAGCTGTTGCACGTTCTTTTCTGTTCGGAAATAGCGATTATGCAAGGTTATTCCCCAAAAATTACTGATACCGGCCTGATAAGGTCTTATATAATTATTTTCTCTTTGAAACTCCCAGGCTCCGTCGTAATCCCATGGAAGTAGGTACCACTTCTCCGAGTTTAAAGGGGAATATAAATAGAAGTTGTTAGCATCGGTATCCATATTGTCCATTAAAATATTTACTGCGGTCCAGGTTAAAAAATTGTCCAAATCAAAGTGCTTCTCCATCGTTTCTTCTATCGGGATATTCGTATTATTCACGTCATTTAACATTTTAATTAATTTGTCATGCTCTTCTCTTCCTTTTATCTCCAATATTGTTTCAAACGCTTTTTTGTCATAGTCTGGGTCATTCTGTGACTTAATTTGTTGTGGATATTGCCCAAATTCAAAGAAATTAACTTTGTATAGCTGACCATTTGGATCTAGCCAATGGTTTTTTAAAAACATCTCATTTGGCTGTTCCACATGTGTATATAAGCCGTAGTCCTTGTATGTAGCATTTTTCCCTGCTGTTAGGTCCTTCACATATAGACGTACAAATTGGGTGCGAAGGCTAGTTAAATTGGGTATTTGTTCCATCAAATCAAAGCTCAATTTATTTCTTAAGCGACTCGGATCCAAAACATGCTTATTTAAATTGATAATACGCTGGTCTTGCCATAAACCAGCATTATCGTATAGTTTAATTTTATAGGATTTCTGAGCGGAGTATCTCGCTGTATTCCCTCTTAAACTGATATTTCCATTGGCCTCTGCTGTGCCGTGTCCGAACATTCCTTCCTTCGATCCTTCTCCGTCTTCTGTTCCTTCTGCAAAGATAATATCTAATTTTTCTTCACTGTACCGGTCCCTTATCCTATTTAAACTATACCAGTCCACTATATCTTCTTTCGACTTATCCTCCGGCAAAACGGTTATATACAGAGATTTAATAGAGTTATCTGTATCTCTTTCATACAGCCTCTTATCTTCTACTAGCTTTGGATTCTCTATGTTGGTCTGAGCTAATGTAGGAGTTTGTTCAACATTTACCTCTACTTGTTCACCCTCTGTAGCCGTGCAGCCTGCTAATATAATGGAAACACTCAGTAGCATCATTACAATACTTTTGGACACTTTAGGCTTTTTATTCTCTAAGGTTAAAGGCTGAGAGCAAAACGTGTAATAATAAAGATTAGAAAGAACATAGCGTAGCCTCAAAAGTCCGACCACAAGCGTCACAAACGCAGCGATAAATATCCCTAATCCATCTATCCCTAAGTTCAACGAGAAAAATGTGAGGATAGCATTGGAGAAGAACAATATAGCGCTGATCCATAATACACCCCTACGATCATCAAAATACATGAGCGCATGTATTACAATGAAGCCAATCATGTAAAAGAAATAGCTTAAGCATAAAAAGATAAACAAATCTAGCTGCTCCATAGAAAATCCTATCCTTGGAAGATAGATTAATCCTAGCGCAATAGACAACGCCGAAAATACAAGCTGTACCTCTACTACAAATCCAATTCTTAAATACAATACATCCTGCATCTCTTTTTTCGATAGATGGATACTTTTATAAGTCCCACCATCTATAATATTTTTATAAAAACTTAAGAATTTTTCATAAAAATCTGTTTCTACAATAACGACAAACATGATTAGGGAAGGTACCACCGTTAAATATGCATAAAATACAGGTAAATCATAAAAAGGCATTAATAGAAACTTATCCGCTATCAATATACGACTATCTGAAAAAATCCAATAAATAATATTATGAATATATACACTGGAATATAAGAAGATTCCACTGAAAAAAACAGCCGGGAACTTTTTAAAATAGGATAGAAAGTAAAAATAGTTATTCTCCTCATCTCTTGGAAACACCTGTTCAAAATGGTACATAGACATTCCTACTAAAATACCAAAGCCTATATCCATTCCGATTAATGCAGTGGTTGTTGTGTTGATCTCCGTGAAAACGAAAAGCAAATAACTAACGGCAATGGATGTGAGAATTGCAATAGTAAAGCTCCTAACAATTCGCTTATAATCCTTTAAGGCAGAGAGATATACACCCAGCACCCAAACAATGACCAGTTCTACAAAAAATAAATAGGCCGCTATTTTATATCCCAGACCTGCTGATACTCCGTAAAGGAATACAGCTGCAATAATTCCCCCTACCGGTAACATAATAATAAGCGCTCCATAAAAAGACGAAATTATATCACTTAGCTTCCGTTCATAGATTCTATCTGCTATGAATCTAGTTAACACCATAGAAAATCCAGATGTCACTAGAATTGAAAAGATAAAACAGTAGGTCATCGTAGAGATGAACAATTCATTGTCGAACGACTTACCACCGCTTTTCGTGATCATATTTTGCTGAATGAACACTAAAATAATACAAAGAATCATGGGTCCAATTGTAGTAAAGGAGGAATACCCATAGGCTTTAATATTTTGAACAATACCTTCCTCTTTAAATAGCTTTCTTAGCTCAAATCCTATGCCTGCCATGTAGCACTCCCTCCTACTGACAGATATAAATCTCGGTAGCCTGCGATAAAGCTGCTTCGCTTGTATTTGTTTTGAACTCGGTTAAAGCCATTCGCCCCCATTGTTTCTCTCAATCTCTTGTTCTTACAAAGCTGCAGAATATAGCTGGCTATTTCTTCATAATTCATCACTGATGCTATAAAGCCGGCTTGGCCGTAGGTGTCTCCCCTACCGCCTACTATTAATTCCTTGCAGCCTCCGACATTCGTTACAACGAATGGCTTTTTACTTGCTAATCCCTCTAAAATGGCTAGCGGCTGCCCCTCGCTTATGCTTGTTAATAGCATAATATCCATTTTCCCTAAATACTCTTTCACATCTACCATGCCCGTGAAGGTGATTCTTTTAATACCTGATGCACTCACCATTTGAAGACATTCCTTATAATAGATTTCATCCTCATCGGTAGGCCCTAGGATAAATAACTCCACATTAGATAGTTCCTTCTCAACTAGTCCAAAGCTTTGAATCATTGTCTTGATGTCTTTAATTGGCACTAAACGGACTATTGCCCCTATTCGGAGGACATTGTCATTTACTGCTGGCTGAAGATTACTATAGTTAGATATTTCTACTCCATTTGGGATAATCCGTATCTTTTCTTCCGGACATCCTAGCTCCACTTCTATTTCCTTGTTGCGATCGAATAATGTAATGACCTGGTCAGACGCCTCGTAAATGGAGTTAGATAATGTATAAAAATGATTAATCCATAAATCCTTGAAGTATCCCTTTACCCAATCTGCTTTAATAATTTCTTCTTCTCTTTCTCGCGAATAAATGCCGTGCTCTGTAAGCAAGAGAGGCTTTTGGTAAGTATGCTTCGCTAACGTACCAATGACTCCTGCGTAGCCTGTTGATACTGCATGATATAAGTCCGCCTCTGGAATGTCATGACGAATAGTTAAAAACAATGGCAGGATCATGGATCTCACAGTCCAAAATAACTCGGTAAAAGGAACACGACTATACTGGTCCTCTGCTAAAAATTCAATTAAATCGAAGTAGTCCTTACTGGAAAGAAACTGCCCGACGTTCTCAAATTTTTTACTACTGAGCAAATCAAATAATTTACCCCAATTCAAATCTTTGCTTCCACTAATAAGAGAAACTAAATTATTCTTTTCTTCCATCGAAAGCTTGTAGCTTTTCCCCCATTTTTTATCCTCATACACATACTCGTCTAAAAAAACTTCTTTGACCTCTATTAAATTAGGAGGGAGAGTGTATTTATATTTCCCTTTTTGTTTCATCTCTGCTCCAATGGCATAAATGATAAATTCATGCTCCTGCATCTCTGTGATGAGACTATGAATCCAGCTAGATACCCCTCCATTTACATAAGGATATGACCCTTCGGCTATCAGACATATTCTCATGTTTAAGCTCCCTCCAGTTCTATTTTGAAATTAGCAGCTTTAGCTGTAACTAAATATGTGTGTTCGTCAATTTCTGAAACGGTGCAGTTAGTTAAGCTCCCTATTTCACTTGTCGTCCTGAATACGTAAAAGGTTTCGGAACGGTAATTGGAGACATGGCCTTCTATACTAGAATTACTTTGACTCCAAGTAACATTAGAGTAAATACTCTTCGCCATATCTAACGCCGCCTCTGTTGCAGGCAAGGCTCTAATCCATGGATAGGTTTGCTGAACCCGACTCATGTACTCCTTAAAAAGCTCATAGTTTTGTTCCCACCCCATATTGTTACTACGATCCTCGCTAATCACATCATCTGGATGAACAAAGTGAGAAAACACCCCTACTCCTGTCATTGTATTTGCTTCTGCCCACCGATCATAAATCTTTTCGAAATAACCAGAGGTTGCTCGTGGCATCTCAATTATTCCATCTTCTGCTATCTCAAATTCTTGTACATATGCTACTCCTTCCCCATCCTGTGGATATAAGGAAGAGATAACCGTTAAGTCTTTCCAACCAACCTTCAGAGCCTCTCTCCCTTCAGGGGAAAGTGTATTGGAGGGAGGGACATAGGAGGTAACTGTATATTCGGGAAAAGCAGTTTTAGTATAGGTAACAAGCTCCTGTATGGATTTAATCATGTCTGATTTCTTTTTCCATTCCTTATATCCGTATATTTTAGAAATATCTTTATCCATCACTAAAGATTGATGATTATAGCCATGAAACCCTAATTCTCCTCCACCGTCTAACAGCTCCCGTCCATAGGATATTAAATAATGTGTGTCCTTATCATCTATATTGTCAAACGGAGGTTCTACTCGATCGTTGTAGGTTTCAATAATCGCCCCGGTATATTTGAGGTTATAATCTCTTGCTGTCTTCAACATATCAGGCCACCATATTTCCTGATAAAAAGTAGGAATGTCGGTTTTATATTCATCATAGATAACATCGGTGGTTCCTCTAACAATTGGGGCTGGAAAGTCATCGATAAAAAATACTTTAAGATTAAAAATAGGATAAATAAAATCAGGTTCCAGCAAGCTCAATGCCCCAACAAAAAATCCACGATTTATCTTTTCCTGAAGCAGGGTTCCGTTAAAACTCATAAATGCCCCTTCACCATAATTCGTCCTCCAGAGCAACGGAACATCCTCATAGCTTTTAGCTAACAGTTCTGCTTCATCATCCAGCGATATGCTCAAAGAGGTATTAGAAATGAAACCATCATTTATAGTAAGATTCTTCTCTCCTATCAACACATTTGAGGTTAGCTTAATACCCTTTGTGTTTGTATAATTAGCAAAAGAGGCAACACCAAATTTCCGATATAAAATTTTGTAATTGTTATCTGGCTCTAGAACTGACATGAAAAGAATATAGCCACCCTTCTCAACATACTCCTCTACTTCTTCTACACTACCTAAATGTCGTATTTTATCAGTTGCCAAAATTACTACATCACAATTCGTTAATTCTTCTGGTTTATCATCTACACTTACTACTACTGTTTTCTTTTTCATATATTCCAGAGATCGAACTGCATTGTCCTTTAATTTATTGCTATAATTATCAGCTGCATCATATATAACACAATAAGTATTTCCACTATATGCAGGCCGTTGTTGGGCAGACCTGTTCTTCAATATCTCTTCTTTTTCCTTTATAAGAGTTTGATTCTGTTGAAATTGTAAGATGAACTTGGAATGTGCGAATTGGAGCATTAAACCAAATAGTAAAACTACCAAGAAAATGGCATATATTTTTTTAGAGAAGTTTTGTTCTGGTTTCATATTCAAATCCTTCCGACCAATACCTGACAATGGTGAGTCCCCTATTTGAAAATGGGATAGTCGTGTTTTTTAAACGAACTAAGGTTTCCTGCAATTTCCTTGTAGATTTTGTCGTGTAATATAATTCAATGAGACAAATATAAGGCTCTTCAGATGTTGAGAATTTTTTTAAATAATCTTTACATGTTTTTTCTGCAGCGCTATATTCCTGCATCTGTAGCTCTGCTTTAAATTTTTCCTTGTATATTTGTTCATTTGCAACATGATTAAGAATTAGTTGGTCTAACACCTCAATATATAAATACTTATATTTTCCTAGTGTCAGATCATCCAAAAATCCAGTATTCATATATGCTTTAATCGCCTTTTTATAGAATGTGCTAGTGAGGAAGTCCTGCTTATTACTGTTATAAATCTCTGCCAACTCAAAAATAGAGATAGATAGCTTTCGTTTGACTTCCATCACAGCGGTAACCGCATAATGAGAGGTTTCTGTATCCTCATTCAGCACTGCGGTTTTAATAACTTCTATATGCTCCAGGGGGTCTTCTTTTAAAACATTGATCATCACTTTCCTTCTAGCTGCATAATCACTTATTACTAAGGCGTCTTCGATTGGGACAATATCTAATATCTTTTCTCTATCTATTATTTCTTGAAAAGATGATATGTTTAAGGCAATATCCTCGTTTAGATTATCGATATAATCACTGAATTCTGTTCCCTTATTCTCTATCGCTCTTTTAGGCCATTGAATTGGCAATAGCCAACCTATAATAGGAAGGAAGCTAACAAGAGTTAGTTTTAACAACCATTCCTTCCTATTTTTCTTAGTGAGAAAAAAGAGAGCTATTGCTGACAAAATAACGTAAACCAAATATGTGTAAATCATATTAAAGCTCTCCCTCAACTAACTTCCATACAATTCCTTTTTCACTCAACCTTGATAATACATGCTGACCTGCTTGCTTAGTCGTGTTAGAAAGCAGAACGAATAAACCATGGTCCTTGCTTGCCCCTATATAGTCTGTTTCCTCTATTTCTTTTGATATTTCATTTGCATATGAAATGAAGGATTCCTCATCAGCAAGCACTTCTAGAAGGAGATAAGGAACTTGATATTTTGAAAAGGCTACTTTTTTAGCTTTTAAAATTTCTTCAAAAATATGTTCTATTAATACAGAGGTTTGCGAAACAAAACGATCATCCTCTGTAAGCTCTTGAAAACGCTTTGCCTTTATTAATGCAGTTTCAATTATTTCTGTCACAATTTTAAAGAGGTTTTCATGATAAAGAGAAATATGCTCAAAGTCTATTCCATCAATTGTAATAAGTGCTAGTTTTTCTTCTCCATCTGAAAGGCACGCAGCCATTAAGGGAGTTTGCGGAAGGAGTTTTTTATTTACAAAGATATTTTGCTTACCTATTACTTGCTGCACATAGTCTTCCTCATGCACATTTAGGGTCGTTGGTAGTTCAAAAGAATTTAAATGAGTAACTAATCTTAAGGAGGATTTATCATTTGAAAACTTATAGATAGACACTGACTTAGCTTTCAACATTTTTTGTAGCACACTAATACTATTGACATATATTTTTTCTGAATCCAATGTATCAAGCTCTTTCAGGAGATAATGCATTTTTCCGAGGCCGTCTCCTGTGTTCAATATACGTAGCTGTAATTCCTTTTTTACCTCTCTCAACTCAGTGTGCATGTCATTTAAAAAGGAATAGCGAGATTCCTGATCGTCCAAAAGACTTTTTTGTTTTTTTATTAAATTATTCTTTCGTTCAATTGAATAGCCTACTATTAGTCCCATGGATAAAAAGAGTGCTACTTGGAAGAGGAAAGAGGTATCGTAGGTTAAAGAAATTATCTCCCTTCCTTCTAATAATTTTTCAAAGATAAGGAGACCGATAGAGAGGCACACAGCTATAATAGACTGCCTGTTCCCATAAATAACGCCGATGATCATAATATAAAACAGGGAAAAGTCTGCTATATTCAAAACACTGACCTGATTAGTAAGAGTTAACCACGCGATTAAAAAGAATACTAATCCATTTTCTATATATGGTTGGAACTTTTTGTAAAAACCACTAAATTTCTTAGGGGATAAGCTTGCATTTTCTGTTTTCTGCTTTATTTTTTTATCTTCCATCCACTCATATGTCTGTTCTAATCCCCGTCTCATGCTATACATAGGACTCCAGTCTAAAGCGTTCACTAGCTTTTCATTACATAACGATGAACGATAAATGTCGCCATCCTTTGCTGATCCATAGGTGACTTCCATTTCCCCATGAAGCTCCTTCATCAAATCTACCAGCTCATTTATACTAATTTCACTATTTGTAGATAAATTATAGATTCCATTTAAATGGGAGTTAGCTACTCGATAAATCGCATCTGCCACATCTCCAACATAGATGAAATCTCTTGTTTGTTCACCATCACCAAATATTTCTAAATTTTCTCCCTCTAATGCTCTATCTAAGAAAATAGAGATTACCCCACCTTCCCCTTTGTCGCTTTGGCGGGGACCATACACATTAGAAAATCGCAAGACTACACTTTCATAGCTATAAAGTTCTCGCCATTTTTCACAATATGATTCTCCTAGCCATTTACTTATTCCATAAGGTGAGATAGGATTGCATAAATCACTTTCTTGCAGTGGTATCTGCTCGTTCATTCCATATACAGCAGCTGAGGATGCAAATATAAATTTGCCCGCATGATATTTTTGAGATAAAGATAAAATATTGACTAATCCTACAGCGTTAATCTCAGTGTCTCGCTTTGGATTGATAAGCGATTTTGATACACTGACCTGTGCAGCCAAATGAACGACCACATCGAAATGATAGGCACGGAAGATTTCTTCGCATTTTGAGTCCTCCACCGAAAGAATATAACCCTTATGCTTGAATGTTATATTCTCTTTTTGACCTGTAGATAAATCATCCAGTATAAAAACATCATAGCCTTCTTTAAAATATCGATCTGCTACATGAGAACCAATAAAACCATATCCACCTGTTATTAAAACTCTCAACTAGATGACATTCCCCTTTATCCATTTTTAGAAAAGATTTTCCGCCAGGATTAACTATACAATTCTTGTTTAGGACAATTTCATCATTCCTGTCTTCCCAAAATTCGCGAAGAGAACAGTGATATCTCTAATTTTCAAAAGAGAATATTAACTGATTTCCGTTCATATCGCTACACTTCTCGCACCGTATGATATTTCTTCTGTCTCGCACATCTCACTCGATTCACTAACCGTTGCTACAATCAAATTAGATAAAGTCCGTCCCGTGTTTAACCCGGGTGATACTAGTTATTAAATATACTTACTAACGTAAGTTGTTAAAGAAATCTTTAACTCTAGTAAAGAATGAAGGTTTTTCTTCAAATGAATAAATAGTGTTGTTCATATATACGTTATCTATCGCATTTTCACTATTATGCTGAATAAATTCGTCCTTTTCCTTGCTATAAATCATATTATTTAAAATTTGATTTTCCTTAGTGTTCCATTGCATTACTATTTCTCCATAGCCTTCCTTTGATTGATCATTAAAGAGAAGAATATTGTTGGCTATTTTGTTGCCAATTGCACCTCCATTCGTTTGCTCCGCTCCTCCTGTTATAATGCCAGCCCCTTTATTGGAGTGAATTATATTACTAATCACATCTATTGTACTTGTAGCCTTTTTTCCATTTTCACTTGCTAGCTCGATTCCAAAATCATTTTGAGATACGATGTTATTTTCTATGGTGAGTTGAGTAGAACCATCTGCATAAATTCCTGCTGCAGAATACTCCTTGTAAGCGACATTTCTTTTTGAACTATTTTGAAAGACTGTGTTGTTAGAAATTGTCCCATTTCTTGCTTGATCTATACACCCGGCCACTTCACATGCCTTATAATGTCCAGCAATATCTATTCCAATATTGTTGTTATGATGGACTTTATTATGAGTAATGGAAAATTCCTTTACATTTCCACTAAGCGTGAGTGCCTCACTGTTTCCCAGTTTAAGATGATGAATTTCATTGTTGTTAATAGTGATGTTGCTCATTGCATGAGGGCTATTTCCGTAAAACAATATCCCATGTGCATTTCCTTTTTTAGAGTTATTTTCAATATGGTGAATATTATTGTTGGAAAGTGTGATATGGTTACTTCCACCTTTCACAAGTATTCCAGCAGGATAAAGATCAGCGTCCCTCGTTTTTAAATTTCTTAATTCGAACCCTTCTATTCGTATGTAACTTGCATCTTCTATAAAAAAGAAGGCTCTATTAGCTGATGATAATTTAATTTTTTTCCCATCGAGGATAGGAACCTCTCCTGCAAAAGCTTGAAAGGTAATGTCACCATCTGCTTTAGATCCAGACTTCGTTATACGTACAAATTCAGAGTAAATGCCTCCTCGAACAAACACGGTATCACCGGATTCCATATTATTTGCAGCATGCTGGATTGTCTTCCATGGCTTCTCTTTCGTGCCCAAATGATTATTGTTACCTTTTTGTGATACATAATAAATTTTTCCCTCTAAGCCTTCTGCAATAGCTGATGAAGTAAATAAAAAAAAGAGTATGTATAACACACCCAAAACAAAGATATATTTCCTAGCTACATTCATGTGATAAACCTCCTAGGCTAATAATCATTGTATGAAATCCAAAATCAATTATTCCAAGCTCCACTAAATATTTTTATGCCAATAAAAAAAGTTTCCTTTTTAATGAGCAACCCCTTTCCTTAGATGAAGAAAATCATTATGAAAGAGATGAGCTAATTAGTATGCAGAATAAAAAGCACAAGAACGTTGTTTTAACAACATTCTTGCGCTTCATATTTGCTATGAATAAATGAAAATATCTGTTAGAGGACTGTTTATCGAGTTTGCGACCGATTATTGGGGTTGACCGACCGATTATTTGAGAAAACCGTCCGATTATTTCGCTGAACCGACCGATTATTTGAGAAAACCGTCCGATTCTCTCATCATAGAACAAAAAATGCTTTGCCCCTCAGGGACAAAGCATTTATTAGGAGCTTAGGGCTTATTGTTATGACCCTTATCATTATGGTTTTTACCATGATTGTTTTTGCCGTGATTATCCTTATTTCGTTCTTTGTTACTCGTATTTTTCGATTTATCGTACCCGTTGTTAATATCTTTACCTCTAGGACCAGTATTATTAGACTGTTTATGTTTTTCATCCTTGTCATTACGGTCATTTGGATGTTTCGGCTCATCTTTTGACTGCTTAGGGTTCGGTTTGTTTTCGGGATTATGAGTTTTATTTTTTGGTTCATTTTCATGTTTGTTTTGGTGTTCCTTTTTCTCCGGCTTCT
This sequence comes from Psychrobacillus sp. FSL W7-1493, assembly GCF_038004905.1. NCBI lineage: Bacteria > Bacillati > Bacillota > Bacilli > Caryophanales > Bacillaceae > Psychrobacillus > Psychrobacillus sp. FSL W7-1493. The sequence goes on from NZ_JBBOSB010000001.1 coordinate 3,279,496, forward strand.
GGGTGTCAGCTGGAGATGGAACGACTGGTCGTTGCTTTTCTACACTGTTTTTTTGTTGCTTATCTTCACTGGATTTTTTTTGTTGATCTACACTGGTTTTTTGTTTTTGATTTTCACTGGAATTATTTTGTTGATCTACACTGGTTTTATTTTCTTTAACTGGTTGTTGTTCTTTTTGCTTGTACTTTTGAATCGATGTGTTTTTTTCGTTTGCTTTGTCACGTTCTTCTGCAGAGCTTTCTGTGACATTAATCTGGTGCTCTGGTTGTACTGATTTTACTTCGTTCACCGCTTTGTCTACTTGAGCTTTCACGTGTTGATTGTTTTCATTCTCATAAACGGTTGTGATTACTAGTTCATCCTGAGCTGCTCCTACCTGCTTTACTGCGTGGACTAAGACAGCAGCAAGCGCTAGGTTCTCCCAATTATCTAAGTTTACGGGAGTGTCGTCATCGAGAGAACGGAGCGATATAACCTGCCCATCCTCATCTACACCGATTTCAACAGCATGCTCACCTTCTAATTGTAAATAGGCATACGCTTTCGTTTGCTGAGGAATCAAAGAAGCGACGCAGAATATGAGAACTATTGCCGCGACAAGTATTGGTGCTAGAACTTTCGGTTTTATTTTTGTCAGTAAAAATGGATTACCTGCTTCTAGCAATTGAAACTCTGCTTCGTCACCAATCATTGGGTCATCAGCCAATGGGGTGCCGCGCAAAAATTCGCCCTCACTTGTAAGAAAAACATAGTAAGTGTCTTTCTTCTCACAGACAACGCCTCTATACGTGCGCATCATATGATTTCTCCTTTCACATAATCTTTTATATAAACGAAGTCACTGTTCAAAAGCAGCACTACGGCAATCATATACTTGCGATGCCGTTCCAACGTTTTGCGTGATACATCAACCAGTGCTTCGATATTCTTGAGCGGAAGTCTTTTATGCTGGATAAAGGAATCATAAAGCTCCTCGGATTCGGAAATAATTTGCGCAACTAAGAATGCTGTCTTCCGTGTATCCTTGTGCTTCGGTGCTGAAGCGGTCAATTCATCAAATGATAAATTATACTCTGCTAGCAGCTCCCCATAACGGATCAGTTCCTCTCTCCTGGCTTCCGCTCGCTGTTCTTCTGTATATGATTCAATGGATTGCTCGTTCCATATATAATGCTGCTCGTCTATTCTATCCTCGGTAGCTCCCGTTTGGAGTAGAAGCACCTTTTCCTTGCGGGTAGCTTCCTTTCGAATAAAATCAACAAGTCGTCTTTTTATAATAAGATGTGCAAGTGTTTGTAAGGATGCATTTTCTTCAGGATTGAATGCAAGGACCGCTTCATGAAATCCATTAAGCGCGATACTATACTCTTCATCCTGTTCATCGATCGACCGCTTGCAAATGTAAGCTGCAGTTTTCTTTATAAAGGAGGTATTGGCTAAGAGAAGGTCATTGATTGCCTCCTCATCGCTAGCAATTGTCCTTAATTCTAGCTTTCTTTTATTCTGTTTTGATTTGAAGAGGCCATGAATTATGGACAAAAGCATATATACCCTCCGTTCCCATTAGTTCCGTATAAACTTGTATTGTATCTGTCTATCCGGGAAATGAAAAGCGGTAATCTGAAATATGATCAATTTCTATCATTTTTTCCTTGCCCATGATGACCATGTTTGTGGTCATGTTTGTTATGTTGATCTTTATGTTTTTCATGCTTATCATGTTTTGGTTGTTGATTGTGCTTTGGTCCCTTGTTATGACGGTTTTCATCTTTACCATTAGGATGCTTTGGTTTCTGTTCAGCTTTCTTTTGTTCGTGAGCTGCTTTTTTTGCAGCCAATTCAGCGGCTTTCGCTTTTTTCGCCGCTTCTATTTCAGCTTGCTTTGCAGCTTTTGCTGCTTCGCGTTCTGCTTTTTCTTGTGCTCTTTTTGCTTCAGCCGCTGCTTTTGCTGCTTCCTTAGCTGCTTTTTCTTCAGCCTTTTTCTTTTCTAGCTCTGCTTTTTTCTTATCTCTGTCTGCTTTGTCTTTGTCTTTGTCTTTAATAGGAGGAACAATGACTGGTGGCGTATTTTCTTTAGGTTCCTCTTGTTTAGCTAAATAATTTTGCAGCTCCGTAACTACAGTTTTTACCTGAGCGATAATTGCTGCTTTTTTGTCTGCATTAGGCGCTTGCTGATAGTCTTTGAATAACACGATTAATCGATCGATTGCAGCCGTAAGCTCTGGAGCTTTCTTTTGGTAGATATCTTTTTGAGTCGTTTCATACTCTGCAATAACTCGATTAATCACGTTCAAGATTGCTGCTTTTGCGTCATCATTACTAGCAGTTTCATATGCCTTCACCAATCCAACTAGCTTTTCGGTTGCCAATTCCACGGGAAGATCCTTGTTTGTAGTCGTTTGTGCTGTTGCTGCAGTCGTTGATGTTGCTGCAACCGCTTGAGTCGGCGTTACCTGTGCTGTCTCAGAAGCTGACGATGTTTCCTGTGTGTTTTTCTTTACGTCATTAATGTTTACGGTGTCGTAATTACTGTTTGCCCAAGCATAGCCTGCGCCTGATACTGTCAAAGTTGCCACTAATAGAGCAGCACCAGTCTTCTTCCAATTCTGCATATAATCACCTCGAATAATATTTTGCCCAATCTTTATCGGACACCTAGTTATTCGAAAGCTGAACCATTTTTGTGGGGGTCGTTTTAAAATTTTTTTATTTTTATTTTTTTATTATTACAGGTGCCTGGCACTTGTCATCATGTTTCAAACACATTACGGGTGCCAGGCACCTGTAATACTCACGCAACAATGAAAAAGCAGCTACCGAATATTAGGCAGCTGCTTTTTTCTTTTTATGCTTTTTCCATAGATCCTCTGCTGCTCCTGAGCCGAGTATTACCCCGGCTATGATGAAGATTAGGCTGGCCAGATGATTCCACCCTAGCACCTCGTTTAAGAAAATGGCAGAGAATACTAATGAGAAAATAGTGTTTAGATTCATGAATATCGCTGATTTAGTTGCACCCGCTTGACCTATCGAGTAGTTGTATAGCATGTGACCAACTGCTGTGCCTAGGATCGCAGAGGCAAAGAAAATCAACCAGAATACTGGATCTACTTCTGTAAATTGAACAATTGCTCCTGGCTCCTGTATAAAGCTGATAATCATTAATATAAATGAGCCGATTACAAGCATATATGCTGTCAGCAGTCTTGGATCCAATGTTCTTGCAGCCTTACTTATCACCATATAGCTCATGACCTGTGCAAGTATAGCAAGGAATACAAAGAAGTCTCCGATGGCAGAGCCCCCTAAGTCACCACCGCCTACTACAGAAAGGCTTACCCCAATTATCCCTAATACCAGACCTAGCCATTGAATCAAAGAAGGAAAATACCTTAGGATAAATGCTCCTGCTATCGCTGTAAGCATTGGCCCTGTCCCTAGGATCAGTGCTCCGTGTGTTCCACTTGTAACCGAGAGCCCAATATTCAGGAAATAGTGATGGATTACTACGTTAGTCAAAGACCCTATCGCAATATATTTCCATTCCTGCTTCGAAGGCTTTCGAATCATTTTCATTTTCCATAAAATAAGAAAAACTGTAACACCAGCTGTAAAAATACGGAAGGCGGTCAGGGTTACTGGGGATACCTCTGCGATCAAATATTTAAGCATCGGAAGATTAGCGCCCCATATTAACATAACGAGTACGAGTATACCGTAAATTTTCCACTGGTTGTTCATATAGTTATTCGCCTTACTTTCAATTTAGATTAATCTTTAGTATAGCGAAGTAATATTAATATGTTAAGTATTAGTAATCGTTTTTGATAGATTAAGATAGCAATCAAACCCAAGCATCGGTCGGACGAGAAAAATTTACGACAATTCGAGGGTAGTTTCCTACAATCCATCGCTACTTTACGACAATCAAGCCATCAATTACTACAATCACCCAATAAATTATTACAGGTGCCAGGCACTTGTAATAATCCCGCAACGGGTCAACCACTTTTAATCAAAAAAAGAGGATGTATGCCCACCTAGTGAACATACATCCTCTTTCTAGTTTAATAGAATACCATTATTTATACGTCAGATATTTAACGTAATCCTTCCAGCTAACTGCCTTGATGCTCGTCCATGACGGTGTCTCCAACGGGAACGGTAGGAAGGCTGGGGCCATCTCTGCTTTTGGTTTATCGTCTAGGACGATCATGCCATTTTCAAGTCCTGTTGATACGACAGCATGCTTGTTTAATTGGAATGGAGTATTTACTGCAGTTCGTGTAATCTTCCCTTCAGGAGTTAACACGTAAAGCTCGGCTTGTTCCTTTGACGGGTTTAAAAGCCATTCTCTTTTTATCGTTACTGCGTTCTCTGCTTGCTGTGTCGTGATTGCAGAGTTCATGTTTGCGGCAAACGGTAACTGTTCTGGCTGCTCGTTTAGTTGGATCATTACCTCGTAAAGTGGCTCCTCTGATTGCGCGTCATATTGTTTATATGCCGAAAGCCAAGGAGAGCCATTTGCAGGTACTTGTGTGATTGCAGCAATCGTTCCCTCTGCCATGGACTCGCTATGTGAGGAATAATTTCGCACTAGCATTCCTGCTTCTAGCTTATGCCATTCTTTCTCAGGCACGAAGGTAAGCAAGGATTTCTCCACGGAGTATATTTCTATAAAGTATTTGCCGTCTTTATTCTCAATCGACCCAACGGTTCCTGCGATTGGGCTAAGCAGTGACATTGCGCCTGGCTCCTGGTTTAGCTGAGCTTCCATGATTTGTAGCTGACGGTCTATCTCCGCAAGCTTTTGCTTTGCTGCTCCGATAGCCTGTGAATAGCTTCCGTCTTGGGAAAGCTGAACATCCACCTGGACATTGACATCTGTTACCTCATCGTTCGTATTACTAGTAGCTGTGTCTGTATCCGTGTAAGACCCTTCTGTATTCGATTTTTCATATTCTAGGTCACTTATAATTTGATTTAACTGCATTTGTTCCTGTCTATAGGCCTGTACCTCGGTTTCCCATATGCCTCGTTGCTCTTCAGCAAAATCTGGCTTTAGCTGGGCCAGTTCGGTATCAGCACCTATTTCTTCACCTTCTGAGACCGCTAAATTACTTACTCGTTCCACATCGACAGTCACCATCACTGCATCCGTTGGGACTACAACCGATTCTTTTTCTAGCTCCTTGGAATATGTATTCGTTTGAACAGTTTCATGATCCTTTAAGTAGTACGTTCTCGCAATCTCACTATTTTCCTCGAACAGCAGAATTGCGTTTGCTGCTATAAACGTAGAAACAATAATAGAAACTCCTATTACTAACCATTTATTCATACGGCTTGCCCCCCTTCAATCCATGTTTCAATAGGAAGAACTTCAAAGCCTGCCACAAGTAATGCCAATACTATAGGAATTGCTATTAAGATAATGATTAGATTTCGAGTAGACAATTCTGTGTAGTTACGCAGGAACTGAAACTGAATCGCAATGATTAAGCCAGTAATTAGACTTAATTCATTAAAGAAGTAAACAAAAAAATCATTATCTAAAAACACCGCTGCTAGTGGTCCAAACGATAGTACTGAAAAGTCTGTTGTATAACCAACGATTGCGTATAAAACAAAGACAAATGCCTTTTCCAATAAAAGAAGTCCGACTACAAATAGTTGCAGCACTGCAACTTTAGATAAGTCTACGTTCGTTAGCTTATGAAGCACGTAAGAAATGAGGAAAAAATAAAATGCCATGTAGACAAGCGACCAAAGAATAGCTCCTATTAAGGAGACAATTCTAGCAATAAAATAGGTTTCTCCAAATCCCTTTGCAAATAAAGTCGTAAGTCCTTCTGTGTGCATCCCCCAGATATCGCGAAGTGCAAAAAGAAGCACGCCTAACAAAGCGACCATCCATACACGTCCCTTAAAATCGCGCAATGTCGCATCCTTTAATGAATTCGCCAAGTCTTGCTGATGGAAAAGATATTTCCAAAATCTAAATTCAAAAAACACCAAGTGTTCCCCCTCTTATTGTTGAACAGTTACCTCGACGTAAGCACCTTGTTCCATCTGAATGTCTTTCGAAGATTGGAAGGTAGGGTGGATCAGTAGTAAGTAGGCTGCTCCTTTTTCTAGTTTTGTCGGTATTGCTTTAATTTGATTGGTAGATTTTTGTTCTACTTTCAAAGGGATTTTCTTGGCATCACCTAATGCGATCAATTCGATTCCCTCTTTTTTATTCAGCTGAACAGCTTCTGAAAATGTAACCGTGAATTGTTTTGTCTGCGCTACATTTTCTAGTTTAGATAATCTTTTATAAGATGGATAGCTTTCTAAAATCGTATCTAAATGGGCCTTCTCAAGCTCCATTCCCTCTTTGGTCACCACCTGTGGCTGTACCCCTGTTTTATTCACAACGGTGCCTTTAGGACCTGCAAATTCGGCCACCGTCAGTTTTAGGTAAGACCCATCCGACAATGGATAAAACGACTGCATGGAGCCCTTCCCATAAGTTCGTTGTCCGTAAAGAGTAGCTGATTTGTGATCTAATAGTGCAGCCGCAGTCATTTCAGATGCACTCGCACTATAGCCATTAATCAGTACCTTTGTATTAGTAGGAAATAAATCCTTTTGCGGTATCGATTTTACTAAACCTACCTGATTTTTCAGCATTAGCATATACGCATGAGGACTATTTGGAAATAAACCAATTAGCTCCTCCGCAGTGTTTACGTAGCCCCCGCCATTATTGCGCAGGTCTAAAATATAAGAGGTTGCACCTTTCTTTGCAAGTCGCTCCTTTCCTGCAATGACTAAGGAAGCGCCATCCTCTGAAAAGGAGTTGATGCTTATATAGCCAACGTTTCCATATAACATTTCAGTAGAAACAACTGGAACCTGAAAGCTTTTTCTTGTTAATATGTATGACTGTTTTTGTCCTGTAATCTTTAGCACTTCTATGTTAACCTTTGTACCGGCTTTTCCTGTGATTAGTGAGGAAGCCTGCTGCACAGACATGCGCTCTGTAGAATTCCCATCCACAGAAAGAATAATGTCTCCCGGCTCGATGCCAGCCTCCTTTGCTGGAGCACCGTCAAACGTGCTCACTATTTGGATGCCTTTTTCATGTTCTTCAATTGAGATCCCGATACCAGTGGGTTTATTGTTTATCGAATCTGTGTATCTTTCAAACTCTTCCTTTGTAAAGTAGGTAGAGTAAGGATCTAACTGCCCCACTATGGACTCTATGGAATCCAGTTCTGTTATGTTAGACTGGAGCTCTCCTTTGTAATATTCCTTGACCAGTTGCCTGACTTCATCAATTGGAGCTGCCCATGTGTACATGGGTGCAAGTAATAATGTTAATAGGAATACAAATGTAGTTAATCCCGAGACCTTCCTCATACCTTTTTCCCTCTTTCTATAATCTATAAACCTATCTTAACGTAAATAATTGTGAATGGCTAAAATTTCTTGTATATATTTGGTTACAAAGCTTCTATTTTAGAACAAAGTAGACAGCAAAATAAGAAAAGCGCAGGCACCTATCTCTGCCCCGACAGGAAAATGGGAAAATGCGAGGAGGCAATTCCTCAGCCACCGCAAACGCTCTTGTTTGCGACGAGCTTGCGCAGGAGCAGATTTTCCCATTTGACCCCGAGGGGCAAGGTGCTGGAGCTAGACATCAATTTACCCACAGGTTCAGAATTTTATGATTTCCAAAACAATAAAACAACCGTGAACAATGCGTCACGATTGTTTGTGCGAATTTAATAGCTGCAATACGGATTGAGCCTGTTGCATATGCATGCTTAGTACGTATTGACTGGCCTGCATTAGTATATTAGCTTTCACTAATGCCATCATTTCCTTTGCCATATCTGCGTCACGTATACGAGATTCCGCTGCAGTTAAGTTTTCTTCCATGTTAACTGCGTTATTGTAGGCGTGCTCCAATCGATTCGAGTATGCCCCCATCCGAGATCTTTCCCGAGAAACCTTGTTAATAGCATCGTCTAACCCACCGATTGAATCTTCTGCATCAGCTCTTGAGGAAATCGACAGATCATTCAAGCCAAGGCTTCCTCCTGACATATCTCCAAAGAGGAGCTCAATAGACTGTCCTGCATTTGCCCCTGCCTGAATGTTAATGGAGGTGTTAGTGCCATCAAGCATGGTTTTCGTATTGAAATTAGTATCCTTGGAGATTCTAGTAACCTCTTTTTTCAATTCCTCAAACTCAATATTAAGTAAGCTGCGATCCTCATCCGTTAAAGTATCGGTCGCAGCCTGCACTCCTAGCTCACGCATACGTTGGAGTATAGCATGTGTCTCATTAAGTGCTCCCTCAGCTGTTTGCAACAACGAAATACCATCCTGAATATTACGAGCCGCCTGACCAAGACCTCTAATCTGCGCCCTCATCTTCTCCGAAATAGCAAGACCAGCCGGGTCATCCGCAGCTCGGTTAATCCGATAACCAGAGGAAAGACGTTCCATCGACCGATTAGCAACCGACCAATGCTGATTCATATTGCGAAGAATAGATAACCCCATAGCATTCCACTTACCTAGCATCCCCTAACCCCCCATTCACTCTACTAACCTTTATATCGACCCACCCACCTAGAATATCAACAAAAAAAAAGAAAAGCGCAACCGCCTATCTCTGCCCCGACAGGCAAATGGAGAAAAGCGAGGAGGCGGTTCCTCAGCCACCGGAGCTTTTATCCATTTGACCCCGAGGGGCAAGGCGGTGTAGCTAGCCAACAATTGATACTATGAAAATTAACGCCTTCCTAAACAACAAAAAAATTTTTAAAACACTGTCTAACCTCCTAAACATTGGGTATATATTACACATGCATTACAGATTTATTGCAGGTGCCAGGCACCCGTAACACACAAAGCGTGGGAGGTTTATGTATATGGCTAAGTTGGGTTTTAATTGGGAGGATATTTTGTTTGGAATAGTAGGTTCAAGTACATTTGTTATTCTTTTTCATTTATTTTCATCCTTTCAGTAATTTAGCCATAAAAAAAACACCTTAGCAGCAGATAAACTTTTGCAAGGTGTTTTCAAGGTATGAAATTAGTCGACATGATGTCCTCCGTACGTGTCTTTGTATTGTTGTAGTTCTCTAAATAGAGTTGCATCTTTATGGAGTAAGGCATAATCTATCATTCTATCAAAATTTTCTTTTTCTAAATGGTCTATAATTTCCTGTGTTCCTTCTAATAGCATCGAGCTAGACTCGTCTACATTGTTTGCATTAATAATGGTTTGAAGGTGTACATGAATATCAGAGACTAATAGGAGTTGGTATAGAGGAAGTCGAATAAAACGATTTCCTTTTTGGAAGACAAATACTTCGGACAGGTTCTCGACTTGTAACGAGTTAGCGTTAACTATGATCTCTTTTCCTTCTACAGGTATGAAGTCAAAAAGCTCATCGTCCTTACGCAAGGAAAAGTATTGATAGGCGAAGACCAGCTTGATCCTATCCCCTTCCAGCTGAGTATAAAAAGGCTTCATTAATTGTACAAGTAACATTCCATCCCCTCCTATCCTTTTTGAATTTTCTGATTTATTGTAGTATATCATAATATCTTTTTTTCGTGTAGTGTATTTAGCCAAAAAAGCGAACGCTAAATGCATTCGCTTTTAAAATATTTCTATTTAATTTACAATGCACTCTCTATCTTCCTTTTTCCTCTAGGGCATATAAAAAAACCATATCTTTCCGCACTATATTCTACTAAAATAGCATCAAAAATCCTTTGTAGGACTTCCTCTCTTGATACCTCTTTCACACAATTTATATAGAACAGAAGCATATTTCGGTTAAAGTCCAGCTGAAGATCATAGATGCTGAAATATTCCGAGACGATTAAGGGTATATGCCTCATATCTTTTTTAGGACTTTCTACAATGTATTGTACATTTTGCTTTTTTACTCCAATTAGCTTCACATGATTTAAACCATTCTTCGAATAACCATCTAAAGAATCAAACAACAAAGGGATAAATACTTGGATTCTTTCTACTACTTTCCTCTCCTCTCTTAAGTAAATTGTCCTATACTACTTTTATACTGCATTACATCAAAATAATTACATTAATCTCCAATTTGGCGATTTTTAATCTAACCTTCTCTCTTTTCGTTATTCTTGTGGCATTGTAGAGGAGGAATTATATGGCCTTTTACGAGCATATCCGAGCGTACCGTGAACAATTAGATATTACACAAATGGAAGCTGCGAAAAGAATGGGCATTGATCATTCTGCTTTGTCTAAGTACGAAAAAGGTGATTTAGCAATCCCTATCACCTTACTGGGAACAATCCAGGAGGTTTATGCCATACCTAAGGATGATTTTTTACATATGCTGATGGGCAAGCCTTCTAAAAGTAAGAACCCTGGGCTAGAGGCGCGAGAAAGTCGAGCAAGATACTTAGAGTCCTTTTACGAGGAAAACATCGTACCACTACAGCATCTGAAAGAGTTCCGTGAGTTAGTGATGGATATTAAATCACATTCTAACGACGACAAAGAGCTTAAGCGGTATATAAAGAAATTAAAAACAGAGTAAGGTCCTCACTTTTTTCAATACTAGTGAGGCTTTTTATTTTGCTTTTTTTCCTCGGAAACAGTTTTGCTCTCCCTTTGGCTTTTATTCGAGCAGGTTTAAACGTATAATGGAAGGAAAGCCTTTTTTATTAGGAGAGATTTGTTTGAACCTAACTTCGTATCAAAAATTAGCTCGTCATTATAAAGAATATATAGATACATCGATGAGAAATATAGAAGAGAAATTAAATCCGACAGTCACAGAAGATGAGGAACTCGTAAGAAGAGCAACCTTTTTTGTACGTAATGGTGCGGTATCCATATCAAATTATTCCCTATCCGAAAACCGGGTAGATTTTGTTATCCGGGACGTAACAAATATTGAGGTTAAATATTTGCCGATGGTAGACCTCATTCATTGTCCTTGCCAAATGCAAAAGCCATGTAGACATATTGTTGCAGCCGTTTTTTATCTATATCAACAAAACTTTTCCTTATCGGATTGGGTTTCTAATTGGAAATCCAACTCGGAGCATCTACAACTATCGTTACTTTCCAATGAAAGAAATCCGAAAAACTGGGATTTAATTATCGATAATTTTTTCCGGAAGTTTATCTCAAGTTACCCGCCAACAAGCTTCTATTTGTTAGAATTTGCAATCCATGACCTTGAGGCTCAGGTTCGAAAATCTCGACCATTTGAGCGAGAATGGCAACCTATTTTTGATGTGTATGTCAAGCTAGGTATTCTGCAACGTGCCTGGTTTTATTTTAATGAATATGCCGAAACTAATATGCGCAACCGAGTGTATCAGTTTTTAACAAACTATACGGAGGATTTAGATGAGAGTCTGTCCCAGCTAGCTGCAAAACCTAGAATGTTCGCAGCAGATCCGTTTTACGATCGAATGATGGAAATTATACGTTCCTTTTACTATGAGGAGGAAGGGCTGATCTATTACCGAAAGCACATATACTTGGCTTTCTGGGATGCCCTAGTAACGGATAAGGCTACTCGTATGCAAGAGGTTAAACACCTGCAGGAGCTTACTATAGAAGAAGATGGACTCATGTTAAATATGGTGCTTCCATATTTCTATCTTACCCTATCTATGATTGATGAGCTTTTGGAAGCAGCGGAGAATATGGATAGAAACCAACTACTAGAGTGGGTAGAGGTTAGTGAAAAGGCTCTACATGCGTCCAACAAGGATTTAGTAAATGAGCTGAGTAGAAAGCTATTGCCTCATATCTCCTATTATTTAACGGAAGTCATTCAACATCCAGCAAAGGTTATGCTCATTAGAAGACTGCAAATACTATTCAACCAAGTGGACTTAACAACAGAGGAACTGGAGAAGCTATATTTATCTTTTGGTTTATACGGGATCCAGGCATACTCCGGTTTACTAATCGAACAGAAGCGGTATAAAGAATGGATGGCGCTTCACCAGGCTACCAACTCTTCACTAGAGTATACGGAGTCCTGTGGTTTAGCGGTTGTAAGAGAGGAGGCTCCTGAAGTACTTCTTCCACTTTATCATCATTATGCCATGCGTTATATCCAAGAAAAAAACAGATACAGCTACAAGCAAGCTGTTCGCGTTTGGAAGAAAATGAAACAGGTGGCGAAGAAAGCAAACGAAATTGACTATTGGAATGCTTACGTAGAAAGTGTTCGTGAAAAATATCGCCGACTTCGCGCCTTGCAACAAGAAATAGAGAAAGGAAACCTGCCATTATGAATAAGCCTTTATCTATTACAAAAGAATTTTCTCTGTATATCGAACAAGCAGCAAATGGAAGCTTTCTTTTATCTACAAATGCAGCTTCTATTCAAGAATGGGTGGAGGCTCTCTACTTAAATCATCGTGAAAGCTTTTTTGGACTCAATGCACAAATTGAGGATAACGTATTAGTAGCTTCTCCAGTAGAGGTAATGGAGATTTTTTCTTCCGAAGGGCATCCCTTTATCACCTTTTCTGCGGCAAATGAGTCTGCTCAAGAATGGCTAACGACGTTTAAAGAAGCTGGAGGCGTTTGGAGTTCACCTGACCTTTGGAACACAGTCGAGCTAAAGGAGAATAACTTAGAGGTTTCGGCTCCGCTTGAAGAACGAGGAAAACAGCTTGTCCAGCATGCCATTCAGCAGAAGCTGTTCCAGGCCGGGCTGACGATGGAGGATTTACCTGCCTTAATACCTTTCTTCCAGCAGGGCGGCTGGCCGATAAAGTCCCAATCGACACATCCGAATCTATTGGTTGCCTTACGTCTATCCGAGCCAGATGAAGCAGATGACACTTGGTTAATAGAGACAGTTGTTCGCGGTAAGAAAAGCAGTGTCTATTGGACGCCTGCCTATCGTAAAAAGACATCACCTATTAAGGAAGCACTGCCAGACAAATGGAGAGATCATAGCACCTACATCGAGGAAACTCAGGATAAAATATTTTCCCTTGTTTCCTCCATTGATGCTGTAGAATTATCTACCTTTTTCTCTTCACCGTTAACTGATGAAGAAGTGCGTGTTTTTTTACGTGATGACTTGATCAAATTACAGGCTCTTGGGTTTGAGGTTGTCCTTCCGAGCTGGCTGAAGAGCCTCAAGGAATCCAAAATGAAGGTAAAAACAATCGCAAAGACTGCTAATACGTATAAGACAGCTGCTGGTTTAAATGAAATTCTTCAGTTTAACTGGAACTTTTCTTTAAACGGTCACGAAATTTCTGCAGATGAATTTCAAAAAATGGTCAATGAAAATCGTTCTTATATTCAAGCAGGAAATGAATGGTTCCGAATTGACGCTGCATGGATGCAACAAATCCGAAAATTGATGAAGCAGTCCGAGGATGAAAATTGGACGGTTAAGGAGCTATTGTTCCGTGAGATTCCTGAAGAAATTGCTTTAGCCATTGATGATGACGAGCAGTCTGATGAGGATCCACTATTTCAATTTGAAATGCAGCAATCTCTTAAGGTGTTAATGGAACAACTTTCAGAGAAAAAAGGTTATCCTACGGTTGATGTATCACCCAACCTATTAACCTCACTACGCCCATATCAGCAGCTAGGATTAGACTGGCTTGTCTTTATGCGCAATGAAAAGTTTGGTGCCTGTCTTGCAGATGACATGGGGCTTGGAAAAACTGTTCAATTAATCGCCTATCTGCTCCATGTTCATGAAAGCGGTGAACAAAAGACACCATCTTTAATTATTTGTCCGACCTCTGTTCTTGGAAACTGGCAGAAGGAGCTTGCTAAATTTGCTCCATCGTTAACTGTTCAAACTCATTATGGGACAGCACGAACACGGGAAATAGACAAAGAAGCAGATGTTGTCATTACTACTTTCGGTACTGCAATGCAGGATATTGAAGCATTACAGGAAATCGAATGGTCTAGTATTACACTCGATGAGGCTCAGAATATAAAGAACATGCATACCAAACAATCACGTGCCATTCGTAAGCTAATTGGTAAGCATCATATCGCTTTAACTGGAACACCGGTTGAAAACAGACTATCCGAGCTATGGTCCATCTTCGACTTTATCCATAAGGGATATTTAGGCTCTTTCCGTAAGTTCCAGGAAAACTATATAGCACCAATTGAGCGAGATAATTCGGACTCTGTGAAGCATAAGCTACGTGTCAAAATCCAGCCCTTCCTACTTAGAAGAACGAAGCAGGATCCTGAATTATTGCTTAACCTACCAGAAAAGCTGGAGCAGCGAGAATACTGTGGCCTCACAACCGAGCAAGCGGCTTTGTATGAGTCTCTCATACAAGAGACGGTCAGTAAGCTGGATACGCTTTCCGGCTTTGAAAAAAAAGGACTCATCTTAAAAATGCTTAGTAAGTTAAAGCAACTATGTAACCACCCTGCCCTATACTTGAAGGAGCCTTTTGATGACGCAGATGACATGCTTGAACGCTCTGAAAAGCTAGCACGAATTGTGACGCTGGCTGGTGAAATCGCTGCCCGAGGCGAGCAATGTCTCATCTTCACCCAATACATTGGAATGGGCCATTTACTACAGCATTGCTTGACGGAGCTGTTCCAAATTGACGCTCCTTTCCTAACAGGAAGTATGCCAAAAAATCAGCGTGACCATTTAGTTGAAGCATTTCAGGCCAAGGAATTCCCAGTTTTCCTTCTATCATTGAAGGCAGGGGGAACAGGACTGAATCTTACAGCTGCTAGCCATGTCCTTCATGCTGATCGCTGGTGGAATCCTGCGGTTGAAAACCAAGCGACAGATAGAGCTTATCGAATCGGACAAACGAATTTTGTTCATGTTCATAAGTTTATAACAATTGGTACCATTGAAGAAAAAATTGATAAGCTACTTGAAGAGAAGCAGGCATTATCTGAGGAACTGATTCATTCTAGTCAATGGATCACGGAAATGTCTGACGCAGACTTGAAGGATTTACTCACCCTTTCTATTTAAAATTTTTTAGCAAAAACCTGGCCAGCGATTGGTCAGGTTTTTTTCTCTCTTGTATCATTTGATTTGGTTGCGGCCATTCAAATTTTTACACTGGAAGTTTTTTTATTTGTTCTGCTGGAAATTCAAAATCACTTTCTACTTGCTTATTTTCTTCTTTACTTTGTTCTGTTTCGTCACGATTTTTGGTAGCTAAAAATCGGATATCCTCCACTATAACCTCCGTAACGAATACTCTTATGCCCTCGCCTTTTTCATAAGATCTCGTATTTAAGCGGCCAGTAATTCCTACCAAGGAGCCCTTTCCACAGTACTTCACAGTTGTTTCAGCTAGCTTCCCCCAAATCGTGCAAAGGACAAAATTTGCTTCTTCGCTCTTATAGCCTTTGCTTACAGCAACTACAAATCCTGTTTGTACTCTCCCCTCGGATAAGTGTTTCAGCTGTGGAGCCTTCGTCATTCTTCCAATTATCGAAACTGTATTCAATCTGTCACCTCCTTCATTAGCCATATCATAAGCTTTACAAGCATTATTGGCAAAGTCGCATTTTAGCGTTTTGGGGCGTTATTCCAGACTAAAATTCAAAATTGAAAACCTCTTTTTCGACAATCCCTTTCTCCTTCTCATTCCTAAAAATCAAAAATAGAAATTTGCTAGTTTTATAATTATTTTTTTCCATAGAATCCCTATGCTATAATGGAGAATAATTAGCCAGACTAAAGGTGGATTGTCCATGAAAACTTTTAAAATGATTTCCGTATCCCTTATTCGTAATAATGAAGAACTGCCGATTCTATTAGAGGATGGTATTGTTATTAACCAAGAGAATACCAGTCGTTCTTGGATTTTAGAGTTATTTATCGACCAAAAACACGAGGATTTCTTTAATGAATTAAAAGCATCGAATGAATTGTTTAACGCCAAGGTTGTCATCTCTTACCCGGAAAATGAACCCGCTCATTTTGAAGTAGCGACATACTCCGTGAAAAAAATCGGTGATCATCTTTCCGTCCTGCTTCGCGGAACGTTAAAGCGTGTACGTAGAAAATATGCCGAATCATTACTGGCAGAGCTAATCGAGGATGGATTAATTGGAGAAGAATTATTAACACAATTCGAAAAGGATATGAAAACAAGACCTTCCCTAAAGAAAGATAAAGAAAGCTGACTCCAATTGGAATCAGCTTTTCTTTATGTGAAGAATTTTTTTATCGGCCATTGCCATCAACAGTAGGTTCGTCTACCCATGTACCTTTGTCCATGTCTAATGTAGAGTTTCCATTACCATTATTTCCGCCCATTGTACCGTTATTATCATCGTTATTTATTCCACGGTTGCCATCATAATCGCCACTACGTCCGTTACCTTCGTTCATACCATCAGTTGTGCCAGTACCAGCTCCACCGCCATTACCTCCAACACCGTTACCAGTATCTCCACCTGGTGAAGGGGTGATCACACGATTACCATTGTTTAACTCTCCCATTGGTGTTTCGTTGTTTGATGGTACTGCTTCATCGTTATTACATCCAACCAATAAAAACGAACATAATGCAATAGTAGGAACAGCTTTTTTCCACATAAAAAAATTCCTCCTTTCTTGATATCGTCATCACATCTTCATGTGACTTACGATAGGTTATCCAAGAGAAGAAGGAACTATCCTATGGCATTATTACCTCTTTTTTCAACAAAAATGAAATTGTATATACTTATCTAGAGGTGGAATATTACGATTAAATGTTATTTTGAACAGGTCCTAGTGCAAACAGGATATCTGTTTCACAAACAAGCTCGCCATCTACTGTCGCAATACCGTGGCCTTTACCCATCGGCCCGCGAAGCTTAGTCAGCTCCACTTCAAGTTTCAGTTGATCGCCTGGCTTCACTTGGCGTTTGAAACGACAGTTATCTATTCCTGTAAAGAAAGCGAGTCTTCCTTTGTTTTCAGGAATTTGTAATACTGCCACTGCTCCAACTTGGGCTAGCGCTTCCACAATAAGAACGCCTGGCATTACCGGATATCCAGGAAAGTGACCATTAAAGAATTCTTCATTAATCGTTACATTTTTTAATCCTACCGCTCGTTTACCCTCTTCTATTTCCAAAATACGATCTACCATTAAAAATGGATATCGATGAGGTAGAATAGCTTGTATTTGCTCCGTTGTTAGCATGGAATCGCCCTCCAATTATTTACCGTCTTTAATGTCAAATATATGCTGGTACGTTTCCCATTTGAGCGCATCCTTTGGCTCGCCTTCGCCTATTACTCCGTAGCCGACCATAAGTCCAGCAGCTACTGCCACTGCTATAAGAGCCGCAACAATTAGGATACGCAACCAAATTGGAAACATACGAATTTGAACCCATTTGGTTTGTTTCGTTTGCTCTGTTGAATCATTTGCTGGTTCTTTCTTATTTGCTTGCCCTTGTGCTTTTTCTAGCCTACGTTGTTGTCTGCTAGAAGATTTTACTTCTTCTGTCATACAAATTACTCCTTACTAGCGTATCCCATTAATTAAGCCCATCATTTGATCTGCAATGGAAATGGAACGTGCACTAAACTGATACTGCCGTTGAGTGGTCATTAAGTCTGTCATCTCTTTGGAAACATCCACATTAGACATTTCTAACACTTGGTTGCTTAAAGAAATTTCTCCTCTGGCCGCTCCTTGTAAATCTACCATAACATCCTCAGCATTTGCACCTAGTTCATCTAAATTCTCTGGTATAACAATATACGCAGCAGACAAGTGTTCCATGAATTGAGGTTTTTGCAGTACAGAAACTGCTAATTCTCTTTGCTCAGTTGTGCCATCTGGATACTCCGCTACTAAGACTCCGGATTCATTGACAGAGAATCTGGAAACACCTTCTCGTAAGGTAATCGCTTGTCCTTGTGCGTCGGCTACTGGATATCCTTCCCCGTTAACGAGCATCAGCTGACCATTCTCTATTGGAGAAACATAAAACGCTCCTTGACGAGTATAAGCTGTTTTTTCACCATTTTGGCCGTCTGGCATAATAACCTGAAAGTATTGCTTAGGCTCCTGGAAAGCAAAATCTAGGTCTCTACCAGTAGATTGGATACTCCCTTGCTTCCAATTCATCTGCGACTGAGCAAGCGCTGCTCCAACCCCATAACGAATACCTACAGGTGACTGTCTGTCGGCTTTATCTAACTTATCATTGTTGAATTGCTGATACAGTAATTCCTGAAACTTAACCTCTTTTGATTTATAACCATGCGTATTAGAATTGGAAAGGTTATTCCCTATAATATCTAATTGGTTTTGTAGTTGGGACATCGTGTTGGTTGCTGTAATCATAGTACGTAGCATTTACCGCACCTCCTTCATTAGTTAAACTCGGCCAACCTCGTTGACTGTTTTTTGCATACTTTGATCGTATGCTTGAAGTATTTTTTGATTTGCCTCAAACGTTCTATACGCAGACATGAGTTCTGTCATCGTCTTTGCGCTATCCACGTTAGACCCTTCAATATAGCCCTGCTGCATCGCAAAGCTTACTTCTCCATTGTCATATGCGGAAGGTAGCCCATTGCCATCTTCGGTTCTAAATAAACCATTGTCTTGTTTAACTAAACGATCAGGTGTTGCTGCAAATGAAACGCCAATTTGAGAAACAGACTCGTTATCCACATAAATCTGTCCATCATCGCCTACGCGGAAGTCATCATTTTGCATTTGAATGCGTTGTCCGGAAGAATTTAATACATATAACCCTTGAGCATTCGTCAGAAAGCCTGCTGCGTCTAACGTAAAGTTACCGTTTCTAGTGTATGCCTCTCCACCTGCAGGATGCTCGAGACGGAAAAATAATGCACCAGCTTTTCCTGTTTCAGCATCCACTGGAAGCCCACCATCTATTAAAGCAAGATCTGTATTCAAATCCGTTTGCTGCAGCTGTCCTTGGGTTTGCAAGGCAACAATCTCAGACATATACACGCCTGTACTAATTCCACCAACTGTAGAAAGAGATTTCCCGCTTATCGGATTCTCTGTTGGAATTTTAGTCGGCCCTAAACGTGACATTAACATATCAGGAAACGAACGAATCGTTGATTGATCTGCTTTAAAGCCTGGTGTATTCGCATTTGCCATATTATTGGTTAATAGCTCGGTTCTTCGCTGTTGGGCAATCATTCCAGATGCTACTGTATTAAATCCTCGAAACATGATGAAGCCTCCACTCTTATCTTCTACTTATTTTATCGATATTATCAAGCATAATTCCAGTGCCAATCGCAACACAATCCATCGGTCTTTCTGCAGTAAACACAGGAACCTTTAATTCTTCCATCAATAAAGTATCCATTCCATGCAATAATGCACCACCACCAGTAATAATTACACCACGGTCAATAATATCTGCAGATAGCTCTGGTGGAGTCTTTTCTAGCACATTTTTAGCCGATTGTACAATAACCGATACAGACTCTCTAAGTGCATGTTCAATTTCATCGGACTTGATCGTAATCGTTCTTGGTAAACCACTTACCATGTCACGTCCGCGAATATCCATTTCCTCATGACGACTGTCTGGAAAAACTGTTCCAACCGCAATTTTTATATTTTCTGCAGTTCGTTCTCCGATCAGCAGCTTGTACTCTTTTTTAATATATTGAAGGATATCATTATCAAAAACATCTCCAGCAACTTTGATGGATTCAGAGGTAACAATATCACCCATAGAAAGTACCGCGATATCAGTAGTTCCCCCACCAATGTCCACGACCATATTCCCGCTAGGTTGGAAGATATCCATACCTGCTCCAATCGCCGCAACTTTTGGCTCCTCTTCTAAATAAACCTTTTTCCCGCCAGACTTTTCTGCTGCTTCACGAATGGCCTTTTGTTCAACACTTGTAATGTTTGTAGGACAGCATATTAAAATACGTGGCTTCGATAAAAAGCCCTTTACATTTAATTTATTGATAAAATGCTTAAGCATCGCTTCTGTCACATCAAAATCAGCAATTACTCCATCCTTTAATGGACGAATCGCTACAATATTTCCTGGGGTTCTACCTAGCATTTGTCGAGCTTCTTCTCCAACTGCTAGTACTTTATTCGTATTTCTATCTAAAGCAACCACGGAAGGCTCGTTTAATACAATTCCTTTACCCTTCACGTGAATTAACACATTTGCTGTCCCTAAATCAATTCCTATATCTTTTGCAAACATTACTAGTGTTTCCCCTTCCTCACTAAAACTTTTATATGTAAACTCCGTAATGTATCTAACATCTAATTTTATCATAGTTTTGTCAGAATAACAGTTTTTTTAAATAGCATTTTGGACAAAAAAGTATAAAAAAATAGAAATTTTTGACGAATTAGAAACTATTATCACTATTCCTGTCTAGGCAAGTGTTCTTACCCTTATATCGGGACTTTAGGTTTAAATTAAATAGGGGGTTCTTTAAAAAATACACATAGGGGAGTTTTATATACACGAGGATGGCTTGAAATGGAGTTTTTGAGAGTGTTGCAGGAAAATTGGAAAGTGTTGCGCATATGGCCTGAAGTGTTGCGGGAATCTCGAAAGTGTTGCGCCTTTTGTTCGAAGTGTTGCACTTACCACTTGAAGTGTTGCAATTTCGAAAAGTGTTGCGCTTATGCCCTGAAGTGTTGCGGGAATCTCGAAAGTGTTGCGCATATGGCCTGAAGTGTTGCGGGAATCTAGAAAGTGTTGCGCCTTTTGATCAAAGTGTTGCGCTTACCACTTAAAGTGTTGCGGAAACTACTCTGCATCCTAAATTTAGTATGCGTAAGTTTGCATATGAATATGTTATATTCGTCAATTGAGCAAAGTAAAAAGCACCTCAATTAGCCAGCTGCTGAAGCCACTTTAGAAAATATGTGATTAATCAAGTAATCGTTTGATCGTTTGCGTAAAATCTTTATTTTGGATTACATAACTATCACTTGTTTTTTCGCTGAAGACTATTACATTTTCATCGAGGAATACGTACAATTTTTGCGAGTAATTTGATTTAGGAGCAATTATATAATCTGCATCGAGGACGGGATATCTTTCGTCTGATTTAATTAGCTTTAAATCCTCGAATAACCTCACTAAATCCTTCTGTTTATCATCGGAAACTTGAATGGGTATTATTTTTCCGTCTTTTAGCTTTTGAACGGATATTGCTGCCTCTTTACTAAAGTTGTTTTCTTCTAAAACGTCTCCTACTGTAAGTTCCTTGGAAAAATAATTGTATAAAAGAATGCCTCCGACTAACAATATCAATATAACGCCACTAAGAATATAATTCCTTTTCAACTCCACACCCCTTTTAAATATTTTAGCTTTTAATTACTAATTTTGGAAAGTATATTTTTCTTTTTCATATGTATAATCTTATTTTATCCATCCATACTACCGATACATAGAATACATTTAGTCATAAGAAAAGGCCGTGAAATATAATATTTCACGACCTTACCTATCATCTTTTTTGGTCTTCCATTTCTGTTTCGTAGCTTCTCCGCCTCGCAGATGCCTGACTGACTTATGGTAGGCAAGAATTTCCTTGACCTCCTTAGCCAGGACTGGATCTACCAGATGAAGTCTTTCCGTTAAGTCTTTGTGTACGGTGCTTTTGGAATGACCTGTTTTGCTCGCGATGGCGCGAACTGTTTTCTTTGTTTCAATTACCATTTCACCCAATCGTATGCATCTATGACGAATCGTTTCGTGCACCAACTCTTCCTTTCGTTAGTAAAGGAACTTTTCACCATTTTATGCATACGAGTGGGCTATTATGAATTAAAATGCTAGTAATGATTCCGGGTTAACAAGGACTCCATTTTCAAGTACTTCAAATTGAAGGTGGATACCTGCAGTAGGATTCCATTCATTTTCAGCTGCAGTTCCAAGAGCTTGGCCTTGTTCAACCTCGTCTCCTGCTTTTACTAGAATGCCAGTGACAGAACGATATTTTGTTTGCATACCATTTGCATGAGAGATTACGATTTCGTCTCCTACGAATGGGTCTACATTTACTGCTTCCACTTTACCGCTTAATGCAGCTACAACTTCAAATGGCTCATTGTTCATTGTTAAAGATACTCCAGTGCTTGCTACGTAAGTTTGGTCAAACACAAGCAGTGATTTCTCACGAGTCGCTTCGTCTGCCTCTAAATCATAATAGTGCTGTACAATTTCCACGTTATCTAGCATAGCTTCCTTAAAAGGATATTTCATAGATTCAGCTTTTGCATTCGTTTCAATTGCAACTTTGTCTGGATTACTTGCGTCCGTCCATTCAGATTCTTCTGCAGAATCATCGCTGACATACACATTATAACCCCAAATCATTCCGACAAACGCTACCGAAAAACCTGTATATACTAGTGGCCAAAACCAAGGTTTTTTCGGGTTCTTACTCTTCTGCTGAGAAGGCTTTTTAGATTGTTCTTCTCTCATTTTCATCACCTCTAATTGCATTGTTGGCATATTAAGGAGATTTTAAACATGGAGAAAAACTTTTTATTTTTGTTCCTGTATAGTAATGCAATAATATGTCATGTGCTTTTTTGGAATCGTTTGCTAAAACCTCGGCACCGTATTGGCTCATCCCTACTCCGTGCCCGTAACCAGTAGTTTCCACTATCACTTTATCATTTTGGAAAGCTACCTTGAAATCAGTAGAAGGCAAGCCAAGTAATGTTCTAACCTCTCTGCCTGTCCAACTTTTACCGTTCATTTCTATAGTCTTTACTCGATTTGAATCAGTTCGGCTTATTTTTACATTACCTACGATATTCTTAGACCACTTCATATCAAACGCGTCTGCCCACTCTTTATGAGTGAACTCAAACGTTTGTTGCACCTTCTTTGAATACTCTTCTTCTTTCTGACTCGGTACGGATACCAAATAAGGTATTGCATACCCACTATAGTTTTCGGCGCTTTCTGTTTGACCATTGCTCGTAGAAAAGAACATTGCAGTTATGAGCTGATCCTGGTAGACAATAATTTCACCTTCCGTAGAAGCGACGACTCGTTGAAGCTTGTCCTCGTATTCCTTAAAGGAATCACCCCAGCGTTTTTTCCTTTCTTCTGGACCTACATACACTTGCTTTTGTACTGTCTTATCAATTGACTTTGATCCATAATCAGTTTCTCTTAAAACATAAGTTCTCGCAGCAATCGACTGTGCTTTTAATGCTTCTTCATGGAATGTGATTGGCATCTCTGCAGCAACTACCCCTAATACATACGTTTCAAGAGGAATTTTCTCCTTTACCCCTTTCACCTCAATTAGTATTGGACAGTCAACTTCAATTTCAAGTACGACTTCTGGTACAGCCTTTTCTTTCACTTTGTCTTTAATCATAAGAAAAGGCAAAATCATTAGACCGATGCAAAGGATTATTAAGAGAATGTATTGTTTCATAGGATTACTATATGCAGTACAAAACTATCTCATGACGGACAAGCTTCTATGCATCTCCCTAAAAGAATAGTAGTCTACAAGATAAATACCCATTTAAACTCATTTTAAGGGGTCTAGAACCTACTTTTAATAATTAGTTGAGGGAAAATATCTTAAAAAGTATTACTCTTCTCAAAACGGCTTAAAACACTAATAAGGGAATTAAACAAGTTTTCCTAATGCTTTATACATTTAAAACATTTTAGCTAATGAAAGAATAAATAGTTCTTCTATTCATAAAACAGCTCGCGAAGATACAATTTCGCGAGCTACCCGCTATTCGTTAGTGATATTCTTGCTTACTTTCTATTGTCCCGTAAAACTTAGACTCCCTAAAACCACTCTTGATTTAATGTAAAAAATCCACAAAAAAAGCACAATGCAGGAATAAATGCATTGTGCCTTTCATATGATTAAACGAGCTGAGCCGCTTTTTCGGTATTTTCTGTTCCAATACGCTCAATGTCAGCGCCTAAAGCAGCTAACTTTTTGTCAAAATTAACATAACCGCGATCTAAATGATAAAGCTGTGTTACTCGAGTTACGCCCTCTGCCACTAAACCTGCAATAATTAGAGCTGCAGCTGCACGAAGATCCGTAGCCGCCACCTCTGCACCTTGTAGGTTAGATGGAGAATCCATCATCACAGAACGTCCCTCAATTTTCATATTACCATTCATACGTCTAAATTCTTCTACGTGCATAAAACGATTTTCAAAAACTGTTTCAGTAATAATACCTGTACCGTGAGCTGTCATCATCAATGCCATCATTTGTGATTGCATATCTGTTGGGAATCCAGGGTGTGGCATTGTTTTAACATCCACTGATTTTAAGTTTCCATTAGAGCGCACACGAAGACCTTGGCCTTCTTCTTTAATCTCAATGCCCATTTCCTGCATTTTAGAAATAAGAGCTGTCATATGTTCAGGAACAGCATTTTCAATTAATACATCGCCTTTTGTAATTGCTGCAGCAACCATAAAAGTTCCTGCTTCAATACGGTCTGGAATAATGTGATGCTCAGTACCGTGCAATTCTTCTACACCCTCGATACGGATTGTATCTGTACCTGCACCTTTAACTTTACCGCCCATTTCATTGATAAAGTTTGCTAAATCAACAATTTCTGGTTCTTTCGCAGCGTTTTCAATAACTGTAATTCCTTCAGCTAGAGCTGCTGCAGTCATGATGTTTTCTGTCGCTCCAACACTTGGTACGTCTAGATAGATTTTAGCACCTTTTAAACGTCCTTCAGTTTTAGCTTCGACAAATCCATGTCCAAATGAAATTTCCGCACCCATTGCTTCAAAGCCTTTTAAATGTTGGTCAATTGGTCTAGAGCCAATAGCACAACCACCCGGCAATGCTACTCGAGCAAAACCATTACGAGCAAGAATTGGTCCCATTACAAGAATGGATGCTCTCATTTTACGCACATACTCAAACTGTGCTTCACTTGATAATTTTTGTTGAGAGTCAATTATTACTTCGTTTAATTCGGGGCTATATGAAATTTCTGTATTTAAACTTTTTAGTACTTCATTTATCGTCAAAACATCTGCAAGTGTTGGTACATCTTTAATTACGTTCTTACCCTTTGTCGCGAGTAGAGCTGCTGCTAATACAGGTAATACTGCATTTTTAGCACCTTCGACCCGTACGTTACCTGTTAACCTTTGGCCGCCTTTAACAACAATTTTATCCACTTAGTTCCCTCCGCGTTCATAATCCTCTTTAGCTAATATATAAAAGAAAAATATGTATGGTGTTGTTTATTATTTCAAAACAATATCATCATACAACGTATTTCGACTATATACAAGCACCGAAAACCCTATTTTCATGTCCTCTTTTGGTAAATTTTCTTAGTCTATTATACGTAGTACCCAGTCTTTTCGTGTAGATATTTATAAATTACCCTACATGTTTAGTAATAAACATCTTCGACAGCATATTTCCCAGGAAATATGAGGAGATTCTACATGCTCATACAAACTTGTCCATAATTTGCATGAGCATGTAGGATCTCTACTAAAATAAGTACTGTAACTGGTTAGACCAGGAAGTTAAATTTAAGAAAAAGTTTGCTACCGTCGAACCTAACATAATGCTTGCCAAAATAAAGAAAAGCTGGGCTTGAAATACATGATTCTTTTTAATAAATTTGTCCACCATAAGAGCTTGTAAAGCATAAAAAGAAATACCAATAAAAAAGATATTAGCAAGAATGGCAATTAATGCTTGCTCTGAATTTAAAAGACCCATATTTCCCCTCCACTTTAGCTAAATCTTTCTTTTATACTTTTAAGAAGAATGTTCATCAAATTCTTCCATGTTTGTCATTTGATCAAAATGTAAATAATACATGTATAGTCTATAAAAAAGTATAAATGATCAAAAGATTTTCTTTCTGTTCATTCAATCGCTCAGAAGATTACAGTTCCAATGTAGTTAAACAAAATTCTTGCTAAAAATGCTCTCCTGTCTTCTAAATAAACATTTCTTTTTATACCTTATTTTATGACGAATAATCTGTATTATCCACTTGAGTTCGTAAATTATAGCTGATTTGCAAGAAAAAAAACGGACAGAAATAAATCTGCCCGTTTTATGTTTCGTCCAAATTAAATGTTACCCTCATAAACGTTGATACGATTCATCGCACGCTTCAAAGCAAGTTCAGCACGAACATAGTCTGTCGTGTCTTGTTTACTTTGAAGTAGTGATTCTGCACGTTTCATCGCTTCTTTTGCACGAGCTACATCAATTGTATCGGCAACCTCAGCAGATTGAGCTAAAATCGTTACCTTTTCAGGACGTACTTCAACAAATCCACCACTTACTGATACATATTGAGATTTACCATCTTTTTTCAATTTAACTGCACCAATACGAAGAGGTGCAACCATTGGAATATGGCCAGGTAAAATACCAATTTCACCCGATGCTGTATTAGCGATAATCATGTCTACTTCAGAATCGTATACCGGGCCGTCGGGAGTGACAATATTGACTATAAGTGTCTTCATATTTTTACCTCCTGGTCCGATTTATTATACTTCTACGCCCATGCTTTTCGCTTTTTCAACAACTTCTTCAATGCGTCCAACTAGACGGAATGCATCCTCTGGTAAATGGTCATATTTCCCTTCAAGAATCTGTTTGAATCCTGCAACAGTTTCTTTAACTGGAACGTAAGAACCTTTTTGACCTGTAAATTGTTCTGCAACATGGAAGTTTTGAGATAGGTAGAACTGAATACGACGAGCACGGTTTACTACAAGCTTGTCTTCGTCTCCTAATTCATCCATACCTAAGATTGCGATGATATCTTGAAGCTCTCTATAACGTTGTAACGTATATTGCACTTGACGTGCTACTTCGTAATGCTCTTGACCAACTACTTCTGGTGAAAGTGCACGTGAAGAAGAAGCTAAAGGATCAACCGCTGGGTAGATACCCATCTCAGATAATTTACGCTCTAAGTTTGTTGTCGCATCTAAGTGAGCGAAAGTTGTAGCTGGAGCTGGATCCGTATAGTCATCGGCTGGTACATAAATCGCTTGGATAGATGTTACAGAACCAGTGTTAGTTGACGTGATACGCTCTTGTAATTGACCCATTTCTGTAGCAAGTGTTGGTTGGTAACCAGCTGCTGATGGCATACGACCTAAAAGTGCTGATACCTCAGAACCTGCTTGTGTGAAACGGAAGATATTATCGATGAATAGAAGTACGTCTGCACCTTGCTCATCACGGAAATATTCAGCCATTGTTAAACCAGTCAAGGCAACACGCATACGTGCTCCAGGTGGCTCGTTCATTTGTCCGAATACCATTGCTGTTTTCTTGATAACGCCTGAATCGCTCATCTCATGGAATAAGTCATTTCCTTCACGCGTACGCTCTCCAACACCAGCGAATACCGAGATACCGCCATGCTCTTGAGCAATGTTATTGATAAGTTCTTGGATAAGAACTGTTTTCCCTACTCCGGCACCACCGAATAGACCGATTTTACCACCTTTAATATATGGGGCTAAAAGGTCTACTACTTTAATACCTGTTTCAAGAATTTCAACTTCCGTTGAAAGGTTTTCAAATGTTGGTGCTTGACGGTGAATTGGATCACGACGCTCTGTAGTAGGAATTTCTTCTCCTAAGTCAATAATATCACCAAGAACGTTGAATACACGTCCTAGAGTTACATTACCAACTGGAACAGAAATTGCTGCACCCGCATCTATTACCTCTGCACCACGTTTAAGTCCATCAGTAGATGACATCGCAATTGTGCGAACAGAATCATCACCTAAGTGTAAAGCTACTTCTAACGTTAACGTAGTAGGAGCTTCGTTTGGACGTTCAATAGCTACAGTTAATGCATTATAGATAGCTGGTAAGTGGCCGTTGTCAAACTTTACGTCAACAACTGGACCCATTACTTGTAGTACTTGTCCTTTGTTCACTACTGTTCCCTCCTGTCTTACTTTCTTCCTATTCTAGAGCCGATGCTCCGCCGACGATTTCCGTAATCTCTTGCGTAATCGCTGCTTGACGTGCTCGGTTGTATACTAATGTTAAGTTACTAATCAAATCAGATGCGTTATCTGTTGCAGATTTCATCGCAGACATACGCGAAGCATGTTCACTTGCTTTACCGTCGAGTAATGCACCGAAAATTAGGCTTTCTGCATATTGAGGAAGTAACACTTCAAGGATTGCTTCACTTGAAGGCTCGAACTCATATGAAGCAGTTGTAGCTGCGCCAGTTTCTTGTGCAATATCCGTAAGTGGCAGTACCTTTTTCTCTGTAACTTCACTAGAGATGGCACTGACAAAGTGGTTATAGTACATATAAAGTTCATCATATGTACCATCCGTGAACATACCAACAGCTTTGCGAGCAATTTCTTTAATATCAGAAAAAGCTGGTTGGTCAGGTAAACCGATAACTTCTCCGATTACATTAGAACCACGTTTTACGAAGAAGTCACGTCCCATACGACCAATTGCTAAAACAACATACTCATCCTTTGATGCATGACGACTAGCGATTGCATTTGCAACAGCACGTATAACGTTACTGTTGTATGCTCCTGCTAACCCACGATCAGAAGTGATTACAAGATATGCAGTCTTTTTTACAGGACGGTTTATTAACATTGGATGTCCACTGTCACTCGTACCTGAAGCAATTGCACCTACTACCTCTTGAATTTTACCCATGTAAGGAACATATGCTTTCGCATTTTCCTCCGCACGGTTCAACTTAGAAGCAGAAACCATTTGCATAGCTTTTGTGATTTGACTCGTTTTCTTAGTTGACGTAATTTTATTTTTAATGTCGCGTAAAGATGCCACTGGTATTTCACCACCTTATTGTTTTTTTCACTTAGACAAAGATATTATTCAGATTTAGCAAAAGTTTTTTTGAATGCAGAAATTGCATTGTTTAAATCCTCTTCTGAAGGAAGATCTTTTGTCGTGCGAATATGATCTAAAACGTTTGTGTGGTTTGTATCTAACCAGCTGCTAAGCTCTGCTTCGAAGCGAGAGATATCTTTAACTGGAACATCATCTAAATGACCGCGAGTAAGAGCGTATAAAATAATAACTTGTTTTTCTACTTTAATAGGAGAGTTCAAGTCTTGTTTTAGTACTTCTACTGTACGAACACCGCGATTAAGTTTCGCTTGTGTTGCAGCATCTAAATCTGATCCGAATTGAGAGAATGCTTCAAGCTCACGGTATGCAGCTAAGTCAAGACGAAGTGTACCCGCAACTTTTTTCATTGCTTTAATTTGAGCTGATCCACCAACACGGGATACTGATAAACCAGCGTTGATAGCTGGACGTACACCAGAGAAGAATAAATCAGATTGTAAGAAAATTTGACCATCCGTAATTGAGATTACGTTTGTTGGAATGTAAGCAGAGATATCCCCAGCTTGTGTTTCAACGAATGGTAATGCAGTGATTGAACCTGCACCTAATGTTTCGTTTAACTTCGCAGCACGCTCAAGTAGACGGCTGTGTAAGTAGAATACATCCCCTGGATATGCTTCACGACCTGGAGGACGTTTAAGAAGTAATGAAAGCTCACGGTATGCAGCAGCTTGTTTAGATAAATCATCATAAACGATTAATACGTGCTTACCATCGAACATAAATTCTTCTGCCATAGTTACACCAGCATAAGGAGCTAAGTATAATAATGGAGCTGGAGCAGATGCAGATGCAGTTACAACGATTGTGTAATCTAAAGCACCTTTTTTACGAAGTGTTTCTACTACGTTACGAACAGTCGATTCTTTTTGACCGATAGCAACATAGATACAAATCATATCTTGGTCTGCTTGGTTAAGGATTGTATCAATCGCAACAGATGTTTTACCTGTTTGACGGTCACCGATGATTAACTCACGTTGACCACGTCCGATTGGTACAAGAGCGTCAATCGCTTTAATACCTGTTTGAAGTGGTTCATGTACAGATTTACGTGCCATAACCCCTTGTGCAGGACTTTCGATTGGACGTGATTTTGTTGTTGCAATAGGGCCTTGTCCGTCAAGTGGTTGACCAAGTGGATTAACTACACGGCCAATCAATTCTTTACCAACAGGAACTTCCATAATACGGCCTGTACGACGTACTTCATCGCCTTCTTTGATGTCTGTGTATGGCCCAAGGATAACGATACCAACGTTATTCGCTTCCAAGTTTTGTGCCATACCTAATACACCAGTCGAGAATTCTAAAAGCTCTCCAGCCATGACGTTGTCGAGGCCATGAGCACGCGCGATACCGTCACCAATTGTAATAACCGTACCAACGTCGCTAACTTTCATCTCAGATTCATAACTCTCAATCTGCTGTTTAATCAAGACACTGATTTCTTCAGCTTTGATGCTCATGTATGTCACCTCTCATAATTCATAATATTAACCGATCAAGTTACGTTTTAAGCGATCTAACTTTGTACTTAGAGTGCTGTCGTAAATGCGGTTTCCGATTTGAACGCGGATACCACCAATAATAGATGGATCAACGATGTTTTGAATACGTAATGATTGTTTACCTACGTTTTTAGCAAATACCGTAGAAACGTTTGCACGCTCTACTTCTGTAAGCTCACGAGTTGTATACACCTTTGCATCTGCAACACCTTGTGCTTCATTAGAAAGGGTCATAAACTCTTCAATGATGTTTGTAACTTCGCTTAATCTTTTCTTGTCAATAAGCACTAGAAGTGTATTGATGACGATTGGATTAGCGTTTGAGAAAATTTGACGTACTAGCTCTTTTTTCTTATCTATAGAAAGCTTAGGAG
The DNA here is from genome assembly GCF_038004905.1 of Psychrobacillus sp. FSL W7-1493. Lineage (NCBI taxonomy): Bacteria > Bacillati > Bacillota > Bacilli > Caryophanales > Bacillaceae > Psychrobacillus > Psychrobacillus sp. FSL W7-1493. The sequence goes on from NZ_JBBOSB010000001.1 coordinate 3,310,327, forward strand.
ATGTAAACAATGTTTTCAAATCTTTATTGCCTTTCCAGACTACATTAAGCTCACGTAAATCATTTTCTACTGCTTGAATTTCGTTTTTTTGTTGTGCTAGATCGAACAATGCGATGGCATAGCGTTTTGCTGCAGTTGAATTACTCAATTAACTTCGCCTGCCTTCGCAATCGTTGCCTCGATTAGCGCACGGTTATCTTCTTCCGAAACTTCTTTTTCAAGAACTTTAGCTGCTGCAAGTACAGATAGTGAAACGACTTCTTGTCGTACCGCTGCAATCGCTCTTTCTTTTTCTGTATCGATTTCACGGATAGCAGATTCTTTCAAACGCGCAGCTTCTGAGCGAGCAGTAGTGATAATTTCTTCACGTGATGCTTCCCCTTGCTTCTTCGCATTTTCTACAATCGCTAACGCTTCTGTGCGTGCTTCTTTTAGTAAGTCACGTTGTTCTTCAAGTAGACGCTGAGATTCTTGACGGCTAGTTTCAGCTGCTTCGATTTCGCTCGCGATCAACTCTTCACGCTGTGTCATGATTCCCATTAAAGGACCCCAAGCCACTTTCTTCAATAAGATCATCAATAAGATGAAGAAGAATAATGTAGCTGCGATATCCCAAACATTTAACCCATTATGAGTATCACCAGCACCAAGTACTAGGTATTCAAAAGACACGATTGTTTCACTCCTTTCAAACGCTATTAAGAGATCTTGCTTCTATAATGTTTAAACTTGTGTTTATTATTTTCTAATTCATGTTTTTTCATAAAGAGAATGGCGGAGTTAGTTTCCGCCATTATAGACTTAAATATAAATACTATTGGTTTAATACGATAAACGCGATAACTACTGCGATAATCGGCACGGCTTCAACTAACGCTACCCCGATGAACATAACTGTTTGTAAAGCTCCACGTGCTTCTGGTTGACGAGCGATACCTTCTACTGTTTTTGAAACGATTAGACCATTACCAATACCTGCACCAAGTGCACCTAAACCAACTGCTATAGCTGCTGCTAAAAGACCAACTGAACCTACCATTGTTTAATTTCCTCCTTGGAATGTTGTTTTTTTTTTATTTTCTGCCTAGTTTCCTAAACAGTTATATTAATGGTCTGCTGACACTTTATGTGACATATAAACCATTGTTAACATAACGAAAATGAATGCTTGGATTCCACCGATAAAGATAGAGAACCCTTGCCAAGCCATTGCCGGAACGATTGCTCCGAAAAAGCCAAAAATACTAGATGTTGCTAAACCTGCGATTAAGCCTAATAATACTTCCCCCGCATAGATATTACCGTAAAGACGTAGACCGAGTGTCAACGTATTTGCGAATTCTTCTATAACTTTCAATGGGAATAATAGTGGCATTGGCTTCAAGTAAGTATCAATATTGTACTGTTTGAAACCTTTCATCTTAATACCGTAATAGTGAGTTAAAACAATAATCATCACTGATAGTGTCATAGCAACTGTTGGATCTGCTGTCGGTGATTTCCACCAAAGCACTCCGTCATACGTAATTGCAAACGGTAAACCTAATAAGTTGGCTATTGCGATAAACATGATTAATGTAATTCCTAGAATATGGAATCTTCCGCCTGTTTTCCAGTCGAAATTACTTTTAATAATTCCTTTCACGAAGTCCATAATCCACTCCATGAAATTTTGCATCCCAGTTGGTTTAAGCTTTAAGCTTCTCGTTGCAAAAAATGCAATTAAGAAAACGATCAGAGAAGTTACAAACAACATAAGGATGTTTGACCAGTTCCCCGTCATACCCCAAAGCACAAATTCTGGATTTGAGTGTCCCACGATTCTTTCACCTCTCTTTCACATACTCATGGCTGATTTCTAACTAACAAAATTCGTTCTACAATAAGTAGAACATAGGGAATCATTAATCCGATAACCGTACTAATTAGATGTATATCATCTGGGAAAATAAGTGCAATTGCAACTGCAGCAATACCTGAGGCAAACCGAAAGCTTGTCCCTAAGCCTGCTCGTCCCTTTTCACCTAACATCACACGATCAAATTTTTCCATTCTACGTACTAGTATCCAGAAATTGTACAGACCGAATAAGGAACCTACTGCTAAGCCCGCAAAAATAGCAGAATACGGCGTAAATGCCCATCCAAGAACACAGATCGCAAGCAAAAAAATTATGTACTTCTTTTGCCTCGTAAAAATACGTTGCATTTCTAGCATTGGTCTAATCTCCTGAATCGTATTTTCGAATGGTAGTGATTCTCGTTGCTTTCGTTATAAAAACTAGGCATAAACAAATCACTAAAAGATTGGAGTGGTTCCAAAAGTATGATCAATTCACTAAAATGTGAACGTATCGTCTATAGAACCTACAAGCTGTGAGAGAATCGCTAAAAATAGAGCTATCCCTTGTAACGGACGTCAAAATGACGCATAAAAGTGTACTCACGTTTCCCCTAATATAAGTAAAAACTGTGAATCTAGTAGAAAGTTGATACATCAAGCGTTTCACGCATGAAACCCCTATCATGATTTATCCTTTGTAAGCATACAATAGGGTCTATTTGATGTCAATTGCTATCAGTGAAAAACTTCACGTAGATGACTAGATTGACAATTTATCGACAAATTTAAAAGAAAATTTCGCAACTTTTAATAATAGGGGCATTCTTCTATTAAATACTTAATCCGCTTAGTCACACCTTTACAATCTTACCATACATTTATGCAGTACGTTGACCTTACGTAGAAAGAAGGCCAACTTACTGCAAGCATTACCTAATTAACTAATTTTTACTCAAATAGAGAACTTACTTCCCTTACTTCGTTCCGAACAAACGGTCTCCTGCGTCTCCAAGACCAGGAACTATATAACCGTGGTCGTTTAGCTTTTCATCTAATGCAGCAATATAAATATCAACATCTGGGTGAGCATCTTGAAGTGCTTTTACACCTTCAGGAGCAGCGATTAGACACATAAACTTAATGCTCATTGCGCCACGCTTTTTCAGAGAGTTAACTGCTTCTATGGCAGAACCGCCAGTTGCAAGCATTGGATCTACTAGGATAAAGTCACGATCAGCAACATCTGCAGGAAGCTTCACGTAATATTCAACCGGTTTTAATGTTTCTGGATCACGATATAGTCCGATATGTCCCACTTTTGCAGCTGGAATAAGATTTAGCATACCATCGATCATGCCTATACCCGCACGAAGAATTGGTACTAGTCCTAATTTCTTTCCTGCAATTACTTTCGATTTTGTAACCTGAACAGGAGTTTCTACTTCCACCTCTTCTAAAGGTAAGTCACGTGTAATTTCAAAGGCCATTAATGTCGCTACCTCATCTACTAATTCACGGAATTCTTTCGTACCAGTTTTCACATCACGGATATATGTAAGTTTATGTTGAATCAGTGGATGATCAAATACGTATACTTTTGCCATATTACATCTCTCCTTCTTGTTTTTTTTCATCTTTGCCATTATAACAAAAACGGTAGTATTCATACTAGTAATCACAAGGACTTAATATTGCGTCTATTTCATGCAGTTGAACAATTATCTGTTGCTTAACTTAAAAGTCTTTTTACACAAATAAATTGGTTCACAGACAAGAGCTGTCTTTATTGTTTGACCAAAGAGGTTCATTCAGCTCATTCATCTTAAAATGATTTTTTGAATAGTTAATCTACCCAACCTCCAATAGTATCTTCCCCGATAGCGCGCTTCTTTAATCTTGTACCACACTCGATGATTGGAGAATTACTTTTGGCCATAGATAAGGGAGGCTTATGACACAGTCATAGGCCTCCCACACAACAGTTAATTATATAGAGGGAATTGATTAGTTAGAGCTTGCACTCTTTCTTTCGCTTCAGCAATTACTGTAGCATCCTCATGATTCTTTAAAAGTTTAGCAATAATAGAAGCAATTTCTTTCATTTCTTCTTCTTTGAAGCCACGTGAAGATACCGCTGGTGTTCCTACACGAACTCCTGAAGTAATGAATGGGCTAGAAGTATCGAAAGGAATTGTATTTTTGTTAGCAGTAATTCCTACTTCATCTAGTACATGCTCTGCTACTTTACCAGTTAAGCCTAGTGCAGAAACATCTAATAGCATAACGTGGTTATCCGTACCACCAGAAACAATACGAACTCCTTCTGCTGTTAAGCTATCAGCTAATACCTTAGCATTTGCAACCACTTGCTGTTGATATTCTTTAAACTCAGGTTGAAGTGCTTCACCGAAAGCAACCGCTTTTGCAGCAATTACATGCATTAATGGCCCACCTTGAATACCTGGGAAAATAGTTTTATCAATTTTCTTAGCGAATTCCTCAGTAGTTAAGATCAATCCACCACGTGGTCCACGTAACGTTTTGTGCGTTGTAGAAGTCACAAAATGAGCGTGTGGTACTGGGTTTGGATGAAGACCTGCAGCTACTAAGCCTGCTATATGAGCCATATCTACGAATAAGTATGCTCCAATTTCATCAGCAATTTCACGGAATTTAGCGAAGTCAATTGTACGTGAATATGCACTTGCACCAGCAACAATCATTTTAGGCTTGTGTTCTAGAGCGATAGAGCGAATTTCCTCGTAATCTATCATTTCTGTTTCTTTGTTTACACCATACTCAATGAAATTATATTGAATTCCACTAAAGTTTACAGGAGAACCATGCGTTAAATGCCCGCCGTGGGATAAGTTCATCCCTAAAATAGTGTCACCTGGCTGTAAAGCTGTCATATAAACGGCCATATTAGCCTGAGAACCAGAATGTGGTTGCACATTTGCATGCTCTGCTCCAAAAATTTCTTTTAAGCGATCGCGAGCAATATTCTCTACTACGTCTACATGCTCACAGCCACCGTAATAGCGTTTGCCAGGATAGCCCTCTGCATATTTATTTGTCAGAACAGAACCCTGTGCTTCCATTACAGCTTCTGATACAAAGTTTTCTGATGCAATAAGTTCGATGTTTGATTGTTGACGTTTTTTCTCTGATAACATTGCCTCAAATACTGCTGGATCTTGTGATTGAATCTTTTTCACTTCTAGTTCCTCCTCTAAATTCATCCGTAAAATGCTCGTACCCCGCCAATAAGTTTTGGTCTAGTATTAGCGATCGTTATAATCGCTTCCCCTACCATTTTGGTGGATACACGTATCGGTACAGCAACTGGTTGCAGCTGCATGCCAATCATTGTTTGACCAATATCAAGTCCTGCTTTAGCCTGCACATGCTCAACCACTACAGGGTCCTGGAATTGGGTATATGCGTAGGCGGACATAGAGCCTCCTGCACGAACAACTGGAATAACTGAAACCTCCGGCAGTCTATATAGCTGCTGTGAGGCTCTTTCCATCGTTAATGCACGATTGATATGTTCACAGCCTTGAAAGGCCAGAAGTATTTTATTGCGCTCCGCAAATGCTCGAATCGGTTCAAATAAAACCTCTGCTACCTCTAACCCACCGGCAGTTCCTATCTTTTTCCCGATTACTTCAGAGGTAGAGCATCCTACAACGAACAAATCATTTTCATGAAAAGTTATTTGCTGCTCCACTTCCAGGAGAAGCTGTTCCATTTGCTGTTGCCACAAATTTTTTGCTTCCATCTGAAATCCCTCTATTCAAAGTTATTTTTCTAAAGCTGAAATTTTTTCAATACGGCGTTCGTGACGACCACCTTCAAATTCTTGAGCTAACCAAGTTGCCACGATTTCTCGTGCAAGGCCTGGACCAATTACTCGCTCTCCCATTGCAAGAACGTTAGAGTCATTATGACAACGTGTTGCTTTAGCAGAAAAAACATCATGCACTAAAGCACAACGAATTCCTTTAATCTTGTTGGCAGCGATGGACATTCCAATACCCGTCCCACAAATTAAAATTCCACGATCATACTCTCCACTTGCTACACCTTCTGTTACCGGTGCTGCATAGTCAGGGTAATCGACAGAATCATTTGTCTGTGGACCAAAGTCCTTATAGGAAAGTCCGAGTTCTTCAAGCTGTTGAATAATTTCTTTACGAAGGTTATTGCCTCCGTGATCAGAAGAAATTGCAATTTTCATCTTGTTCCCTCTTTTCTGTTTAGTACTCAAATTCATCATACCATCTTTTTGAGCAAAAAAATACAACTCAAATCGTTTGAGCTGTATCAGTTTTTGACATATTCATTTTATAACATTATCGGGTAGTACGGTCAAACTGAGAGATCACCTGGAACAGATCTTCGGACTGACGTTTCAAGTCTTCTGTTAAAATATCAACTTGTTCAATAGAGCGAGCTTGTTCATCCGTAGCACTTCTTACTTCCTCTGCTCCCGCTGAAGTTTCCTCTGCAATCGCTGCCACATCCTGAGATTGTCGAGCGGTGCTTTCTATATTAGATAGCTGTTTTTCTACAAGAGAAGAAATCTCTACTACTGATTCAGCCATTTCATGAACTTTTGTCGACATACCTTCTACTGCTGCATTCGTTTCAGATACACGTTTTGCTTCCCCAACTGCAAAGCTTACTTGGTTCGTCATCTGTTGAACTACTGTTTGAACATCACTTTGTATCGCTAGAATAAGGGTAGAAATACCTTGCACTGCCTTCGCACTTTCATCTGCAAGTTTACGTACTTCCTCTGCTACTACCGCGAAGCCTTTACCATGCTCTCCTGCACGTGCAGCTTCTATAGAAGCATTCAGTGCTAGCAGATTAGTTTGTGCTGCTATGTCTCCAACTAACTGAATGATACTTTCAACCTTGCTGGCATTCTCTTCTAACTGATGAACGTTCCCTAAAGCAGATTCACTGCCAGAGGCAATTTTTTGTATGCCACTCACTAAAGATTGTATGACCTTAGTAGTTTCTGATAGCTCGGTAATCATTTCTTTTGACTGTGCAGACGATTTTTCAGCACGCTTATTTACCTCTGAAGCAAGTACTCTAACATCCTCCACTGACTCAGCTGTTTCTTGAACAGCCATAGCGGATTGCTCTGCTCCTTCGGAAATCTGAGCTATAGTAGAGGCGATTGCCTCTGCCTGATCAGATGCAACGGAAGCTTCTTCTGCAAGCTTTTGTACACTGTTGTTTGTTTTATCAAAGTTTTCTTCTATTCCTTGGACCATTTCACGAAGGTTTTCTAACATCGTTTGGAAGGCAATAGCTACGGATTGAATCTCATCTTTAGAGTTTGGAACTTCTACATCCACACCAATTTTACCTTCTGAGGCAAGTGTTGCAACCTTCTCTAAGTTAAACAGAGGCTTGATGATTAACCCACTGAAAAAGTAAGCAAGAAGGCCTGACCAGAATATACCTAAAGCATATGTAAGAATTTCAAATGGGAGCGAACCTATATTTATATCGATTGATTGTAAATAAGGCTGTACATAATTGATAAAAAATGCACTTGTTGAATAAGTAATTAAAGCAAGAACCGTTACAAAAAGCACAATTTTCTTTTGAAATCCAAAAGCGTGCCTTTTTCTTTTCTCTTTCATCCCTTTTCCCCCTATAGCTTCTTGACTAATCCCTCTGTTAGCATACTAAGTTCTTCATAAGTCCGTTCGTATATACCCAGGTTTCCTCCAAAAGGATCCATTACATCCTGTATATCGTCCGGAGTTACAAATTCTTTATACATATAAATCTTAGAAATTGCTTCGGGAAAAGCAAAAATAAGGGCCTGTTTGTGAGCAGCAGTCATCGTTAAAATTAGATCTGCCCACTCCACAATAGACGGCCGTAGGGAGGAGGATTTATGGGTAAAAGGAATGTTGTTGTCTATTAGAACTTTTTGACTATTTAAAGACATTTTTTCCCCATCCATTGCATAAATACCTGCTGACTTCACATTTACATCAGCTAAGTTCTTTGCTTTTAAAATGGCCTCTGCCATCGGGCTTCTACAAGTATTACCTGTACAGACAAATAAAATATTCATACTAATCATTCCTTTATGTTAATGTGTATCGGCTATCTATTTTGTTATAGATTTTGAAGAGTAAGCAAGCCCATGACTAATAAAACTCCACCGGCCAGTTTCATGATCATGCCTCTGTTCATAACAGTGTTTTTATATATAATTTTCTGTGCAACAAGTACTCCAACAAAAGCAAAGATGCCTGCACTTAGAATAAAAATGAACTTTTCTATTTGGAGCATACCAAAGGAAATACTGACCGAGAAGGTATCTAGACTCGCTACTATAGCCAAGATATATGGTGGCATCATCGGTATTTCTTTTGGAGATTTTGATAATACCATTTGAAGACCTACCAAGGTTAGCAGGACTCCTGATAAATAAGGGCTTGCCTGCTGTAAATAGGTTTGTACCAAAACACCTGCATAATAACCTATTAAGGGGAAGAGCATATGTAAGGATGCGACCCAAGCAGCTAGAGTCAAAACCTGTTTTCTATATGATACAAGAGAAAATAAGATAAGTACATCTACCGACATTAAGAATCCTGCTAATATTTCTGTCCACAAAAAAATCTCTCCCGTCTATTTGCATAATTAAATGTATGCAAATGGACGGGAGAGAATACAAAATATAGACAACCTTTTTTTACTTGTTTTACTTTTCGAAAAACCATTTGCCATCCGCTGCTTTTTCTAAACGATTCATAATTGCTGCTCCAACGCCATCCTTTCGGAAAACAGGGGCAAGCACGATATCTGCATCTGTATCGTCGCAGCTTCTAAGTGCCTCATATAACAAATGAGCAGCTTCTTTTACTTGTTCATGGTTACCAAGTGAAAAATAATAGTTGGCATCTACTACTTTCAATTGATCCGTTGCAATGAGGGCAACTTTTTTATCTTCCTTATGTATACTAGCGATAGCTTCTTGTATCGAGTGTACTGATGCCTCTATTAAATAGACAGGTGCATTTGGGGCATAGTGAGCATATTTCATGCCAGGTGCTCTTGGAGCTTCTGATTTATCTACAAGCTTTGTTTCATTGATCTGGCCAATAACTTGTTCAAGCATTTCCTTTGTTACTCCACCTGGTCGTAGAATAGTTGGAATCTCACTAGTACAGTCAAGCACCGTCGATTCAAGCCCCATCCCAGTTGCTCCGCCATCAATTATAGCAGGGATTCTACCATTTAAATCCTTGTACACGTGTCTTGCTTTAGTTGGGCTAGGTTTTCCACTTCGATTTGCGCTCGGAGCAGCAACCGGAAGTTTTAGTTCACGTAAAAGTTTTAAAGCCACGGGATGATTAGGCATTCTTACCCCGACTGTATCCAAGCCTGCGCTAACATTGGAAGCCAAAACAGTTTCCTTCAGCGGTAGTATTAACGTTAATGGTCCTGGCCAAAATGCATCCATACATAGCTGTGCATTTTCCGGGATGTGAGAGATGAAATCACTAATTTCATCCTTAGATCCAATATGCACAATAAGAGGATTATCCTGGGGTCTGCCTTTTGCTTCAAAAATTTTCGCTACCGCTTTTTCATTCGTTGCGATGGCTCCTAAGCCGTAAACAGTTTCCGTTGGGAAAGCTACCACTTCACCCGAATGTAATAAATGGACGGCCTCTGTATAACTTATTCCTTCTGTGGATAAGTTACCCACAGATAAAATTTTTGTATTCATACGTAACTTCTCCTTTTTTAGAACCTTATCCACAAAATGTTAATAACTTTCAGACAATTGTGGAAAACTATGTGGAAAATTTCTTTTTTAACCATTCCCAAACAAAGAATTTAGGCTTTTCTTCTTTTACTTCTTCTTTATAGCATGCTTTAGGAAATAGACCACACCACCAATTATCTCCTCTTCCACTACCGATAGAAACTACAATCGCCTCCACCTGCGTCTGAGCTGCAATTCCACTTTCCCATTCCTTTGGCGGAAAGATCGTTTGCCCTTGTGTGATTGTCATCTTCTCCTGCAAGCTACTTGATAGGCTCAGGACTGTCTTCTCTAATTCTTTTATCGTAGCGTCTGGATCCTTTTCATAATTGACTAAGATTGGCGCTATTTTATCCTGTACTTCCATTTTCACCTGCTGATCATAAGCGGTGTTGCTGTTAGCAACTAATCGAAAGCGCATCGCCTCCGTTTGTTCCGCATTATGAATGAAAACAAATAATATCGTTTGAATAACCAATAGCATCCATACAAAGAGAATAACTGCATCTATTTTTTGTCCTACTTTACCTGCTCTTTTTATCTCGTAATCTGGTAACATGTAACATTCCTCCCTTAGGAACATTGTTACCAATAGATTCATATCTTATTCAGCATTTGTACAAAAAACAAAACGATTTTTTCCATTAATGTCTTGAATGACCTCTACATTCCCTTTAGGAAAGGCTTTTTGAAGCATATCAGCAACAGCTGGCCCCTGCTCATAGCCAATCTCAAAACCTATTAAACTAGTTGAATTCATCAAGGAAGGTAGCTGCTCTGCTAATTTACGATAAAGTAAAAGACCATCCTCATCTGCAAATAAAGCCAAATGCGGTTCATAATCTATCACTGTATCTGATAAGCTTGGCGCCTCTGAATGTGCAATATAAGGTGGATTCGATAAAACAATATCCCATTTTTCATGTGATATAGGCTCCGCCAAATCTCCTTGTTTAAAGTCGATAATCGCTGACAGTCTTTCTGCATTTTGAGTTGCTACCTGTAATGCATTCTCAGATATATCTGTAGCAGTCACCTTTGCATTTGGCAGTTCCTTTTGAATAGTAATCGCAATGGCTCCACTTCCTGTACCAATATCTGCAACATTTAACGGGTTTTTACCCTTAAATAGATGTGGTGCACGCTTTCTTACCTCTTCTATTAGTTCCTCGGTTTCAGGTCGGGGAATTAAAACAGACTCGTTCACTAAAAATTCTCGATCATAAAAGGTTTCCTGACCAATTATATATTGATACGGTCTACCGGTTGCATGCTCCTCCACATAGCTCCAGAAGGTATTAAAAGAATCTGTTGATATCTCTTCATACATGGCCATCATAAGCGCAGAGTAATTTTTCCCTAGGACAAATTGTAAAATATAACGAGCTACTTCTTTTTCACGGTTATTCTCCTCTAAAAAAGAAGAAGCCCGGTTCAGGGCCTCATAAATGGTCTTAGACATTTGTATCATTCATTCTTTCTAATTTTTCAGCTTGATCCTCTAATATCAGTGCATCTACCACTTCATTTAGCTTGCCTTCTAAAATTTGGTCTAGCTTTTGAATAGTTAAACCGATACGGTGGTCCGTCACTCGATTTTGTGGATAATTGTATGTGCGAATTCGTTCCGAACGGTCACCAGTCCCTACCGCTGATTTACGAACAGCATCATACTCTGCTTGCGCTTCTTGACGGAACTTATCCGCTACACGTGCACGAAGAATTTTCATTGCTTTTTCTCTGTTTTTAATCTGAGATTTTTCATCCTGCATGGAAACAGTGATTCCTGTAGGTAAATGGGTCATACGAACAGCTGACATAGTCGTGTTAACCGATTGTCCACCAGCACCTGATGATGCAAAAGTATCTACACGAACTTCTTTTTCGTGAATCTCTACGTCTACTTCTTCCGCTTCTGGAAGAACTGCAACTGTTGCAGTCGAGGTATGAATACGGCCACCTGACTCAGTTTCTGGAACACGCTGCACGCGGTGTGCACCATTTTCGTATTTCATCTTAGAATAGGCATTATTACCATTAATCATAAAGATGATTTCTTTATATCCGCCTAAACCCGTTGGATTCGATTCCATAACCTCGATTTTCCAGCCTTGTGTTTCCGCAAATCTGCTGTACATACGGAAAAGATTCCCTGCAAATAATGCTGCCTCATCTCCACCCGCAGCCCCACGGATCTCCATAATAACGTTTTTGTCATCGTTCGGATCTTTCGGGATCAACAAAATACGTAAACGCTCTTCTAGCTCAGCAATCTGCCCTTCTAGCTCGTTCACTTCTTCCTTCACCATTTCACGCATATCTGCATCTAGCTTCTCATCAAGCATTTGCTTTGCATCCTGGTATTGGCTTTTAACATCCTTATATTCTCTATACGCATCCACTGTCGCCTGTAGATTCGATTGTTCCTTTGAATACTCTCTTAGCTTGTTCGTATCATTCACTACATCTGGATCACTAAGCAATTCATTTAAATTATTATAACGGTCTTCTACCGATTGTAATCGATCAAACATCGTGCTCACCTCGTTCATTTATATGTCTAATAGTACTATTATAAAGAAAAAGCGTAGCGCTTGCTACTTTTTCTATTTTAAAGGGCCTTTATGCTAATGAAAGAATATATACCTATTCTATTAAGTAAAGCGCTCGCGAAGATGCAATTTCGCTCGCCATCTGCTGGTTTACGGATTGATAGCTCAACTGCACAGGTGGGAACCGTTTGTTCAAGGCTTCGCTTCGTCTCCGCAGAGTTTTTGGCTTTCTGCAAGGTTCTTGCTCATTTCCGCAAGGTTTATGCCCGTCTCTGCAAGGTTCATCGCCGTCTCCGCAAGGTTTTTGGCTTTCTGCAAGGTTCTTTCTCATTTCCGCAAGGTTTATCCCTATCTCTGCAAGGTTCATCGCCGTCTCCGCAAGGTTCTCTATATTTTATTAGAAATACCTACTTCTGTTCACTGAGTAAGCGGAGGATTGGAGTGGCATTTGCGGCAAACTGGATAATAGGAGTCATTTCCACCGATTTGAATTTGTTCTCCTGTATATACTGGTTGACCGCTCTCATCCACTCGTAAGTTCATGATTGCTTTGCGATGACAGAACCAGCATATCGTTTTCATTTCTTCGATTTTATCCGCATAGATCAACATATATTTACTGCCCTCGAACATTTCGTTTTGGAAGTCATTCTTTAAGCCAAAGCCCATGACAGGGATATTTAGTTCATCTACAATTTGTGTAAGCTGAAGAACATGCTCTTTTTTTAAGAATTGCACCTCATCGATTAACACACAATATGGTTTCGGATCTATTTCTTTTACTACTTCATATAAGTTCGTTTCATCATAAATTGCAGTGGCCTTTCTCTTCAAGCCAATTCGGCTAGAGACGTGTCCCACCTCATCACGAGTATCAATACCAGGGGTGAAAATTACGACTGGTTTGTTTTGTTCTTCATAATTATGTGCTACCTTTAGAATTTCAATTGATTTTCCACTGTTCATCGCGCCATGCTTAAAAAATAGTTGAGCCATGATATATCTCCTTACTTATCGACTATGTATTTTGCTTCTATCTATTTATATCATACGGGTGTATTCCCCGAAACTATTTTAAAGGAATTGTCATAAGAAAAGCGCAAGCGCCTATCCCTGCCCCGACAGGCAAATGGAGAAAAGCGAGGAGGCAGTTCCTCAGCCACCGCAAACGCTCTTGTTTGCGACGAGCTTGCGCAGGAGCAGCTTTTATCCATTTGACCCCGAGGGGCAAGGCGGTGGAGCTAGACACCAATTAATCCACAGGTTCCGAATTTTATAATTTCCTAAACCATAAACAAAAATACCTGCAAAGCACTAAGTGCTCTGCAGGTATTTTGTTATTAGTCTTGAGTTTCTTCTTTAATTCCGTATTTTTTGTTGAAGCGATCAACACGGCCATCCGCAGCTGCGAATTTTTGACGTCCAGTATAGAATGGGTGACATTCGTTACAGAACTCGACTTTAATGTCTGATTTTACAGAACCAGTTGTGAATGAGTTACCACATGAACATGATACTGTTGCTTCTTTGTAATCGGGATGAATTCCTGCTTTCATCTCTATCTCTCCTCTCGCCCTGAACCATCTGGAACAGAGTTGGTTATGAAACTGATACCTTACACGATCCGATTGATGTCAATCGCATATGTAGCAGAAATGTATAAACTTACGTTTCATATAATAACATGTCTTTACGTTCTAGACAAGTCATTAGTTTTTGTTTAATGACTTGTCTTAGAAGTTATTTTGGGAACCTGGAGTGTCTGTACAAAGTGTTTTCGTCTATACACGCTAAGAACTAAGCCTATTAACAAAGCATTGAGGACGGTTGGCATAAATCCATAGCTAAAAAACGGTAGTGATATCGATACAATTGGAACTAACCCAACTGTCATTCCAATGGCATAGATGAATTGTGTTGAGAAAATTGTAATACATCCTGTAATGATTAATCTTCCAAAGGAGTCCTTCACGGAAGAAGTAATGTGTAAAAAGCGCATAATCACTAAGCTTAGTATTATAAATATTCCAATCGCCACAGCTAAACCATAGTATTGAATTAGATGTCCAAACACTAAATCTGTATGTGCTTCAGGTAGTTTATAGGTAGTTCCTGCCCCAAACCATTTAGCTCCTTGTAGTAAATCTGTAAGCAATACATTCATATATCCTGCACCTTCAGCGTAACCTGCTGGATTTAAGAAGCCCAATAGACGGTCTATCTGGTATTTTGCGATGCTTCCATTTTGATAGCTGAACCACGTAAATATAATAAAGCTAATGATTAAAGCTGCCACAGCTCCAAAAACTATACTTTTTTGCTTTTTAGAAAACTTACTTTTCATGAATAATACTCCAACAAGAGCTCCGTAAATTAATAAAATTGACAAGTCGGCATTCATACTAAATAAAATAAATGAAAGTCCAACTAGTACAAACGCTTTCCATAAGGCAAAGTTCTTTTTTGAAAACAAAGCTGCCCAGGCAATACAGTAAAGTGGGATCGCCATCCAAACCTTCAAACTAATAAACCCAATTTGGATCATTACTTTTCCGTTTATTTGTACATTGTAAAAACCATATAAAAATATAATAAATACGGAAGCAATGCCGAAAAAAACATAACCCAATTGTGCAAACTTTCGATAATCCAAAAACATTAACCCAAGAGCTACGACAAAGCCTAAGATAATATGAATTACATGATTAGATAAAAACGCAGGAATCATATGACCATATCTGTACTCATAATGCGGTTGATTCAAAGCCACAATTGGCAAAAAGCTCAGTAATAATATTCCAATGAGTAAGGAGAGAAGCAGCCAATCTATTTTAGGCTTATGGATTTCATTTAATGATTTACCAAGCACGGTAGGACTGCCCATTTCGAAAGCAGCTTTACCCTCTGCCTCCTTTTCCGTATATCCTTTTGTCATCCAAGACATCTTCGAGTGTTCCATATGATTAGCTAGCTCAGCTTCTATATAACTTTTTGCCTCTTTGGAGCGAATATGTGCAATTACTGACTGTAAATACTCTTTAATACTCATCTGTAGTCACCTCGTGAAATAACTGCCTTAGCGAGAAACGAGCTGCTGTAGAAGGATGCTTTTTCTGTAATAGCTTAAGTCCCTTTTTCGATAATCTATAGTATTTTTCTCCTTCAGTCCAAAAGGATTCTAGCTCACCGTTTTGTTCCGCTAGATGAAGTGAGGTATATACAGCTCCTTCATTAAATCTAATAGATTTTTCTCCTCTAACATGCAGAAGCTCTACTAACTCACTACCCGTCTTGGATTCTACTAAAAGAGGTAAAATCTCTTCTGTTAAAGCAACTGGTGAGATTTGTTTAATTTGGTCATTTACTTTTTGGCGATGTACCTCTGAAAATTGCAGATGCTCAAATGTAGTATTTTTCATAGCTTTTTTTAAGCCCTTCAATCGCTCTTCCATTCAGATCCCTCCAATATATTCTTTAAAAGAAGTTTTCCTTTGCGCAGCCTCGTCTTAATGGTATTTTCATTTAGCTGTAAAACGGTCGCTGCTTCCTTCATAGTCAGTTCTTCAAAATAAACTAAGTAGATCACTTCGCGGTATTTAATAGGCAAGCTCATGACAGCTGCTGCAAGCTCGGTATCCTCATCTTGCTGGACAACGATTTGTTCTACGCTTGAAGACAATGTAGTTCTATTTAGAATAGTATCTTCTGTTATCTTGACATTTTGGTTATACCAGCTTTTTAAATAGTCTTTTGCATGATTGATGGCAATGCGCCATAACCATGTTTTAATAGATGATCGTCCTCTATAGCTCGGTAACCCTTTGTAGCACTTCACAAAAATCTCTTGTGTTAAATCCTCAGCAATCGTTTCGTTATGTACGTAAGCATAGACTAGCTGCAATATATCTTGACCATGTGTACTCATCAGTTCATCGATGAGCTGCTCATAATTCTCAGATTTAGTATCCCCCATTAACATTCGCTCCACCGTTGTCCCCCCTTTAGCACATTAGACGAGCGTGCAGTTAAAAAAGTTTTCGTTTATAAAATTATTATTTAAAAACATCAAAAAAGGAGACTCATGACTATTGCCTTGAGTCTCCTTCTATTTATGAAATTATTAGTTCAATTTACAATGATACTTTACCACTGCGATGTGCTTTCATTTCTTCGCTTAATTGCTCAAAGAAACCTTCGTTTGTTTTCGTTAGACGAAGTTTTTTCAAGAAACGCTCTCCAAAATCGTGAGAGTCAGAGAAGGTTTTACGAATAGCCCATAGTTTATCCAATTGGTCTTTAGGAATTAACAATTCTTCTTTTCTTGTTCCTGAACGACGGATGTCAATGGCCGGGAAGATACGACGCTCTGCTAGACTACGGTCTAGGTGAAGCTCTAGGTTTCCTGTACCTTTGAATTCTTCGTAAATAACTTCATCCATTCGTGATCCAGTATCAACTAAAGCAGTGGCTAAAATAGTTAAGCTTCCACCCTCTTCGATATTACGCGCAGCACCGAAGAAGCGTTTTGGACGATGGAATGCAGCAGGATCAATACCACCTGATAAAGTACGTCCACTTGGCGGTATAACAAGATTGTAAGCACGTGCTAAACGAGTGATAGAATCCATTAGAATAATAACATCACGCTTATGCTCCACAAGGCGCATAGCTCTTTCCAAGACAAGCTCTGCTACCTTAACGTGATTTTCTGGTACCTCATCAAATGTGGAGCTTACTACATCTGCCTTCACAGAACGCTCGATATCTGTTACTTCCTCCGGGCGTTCATCTATTAATAATACAATTAGCTCTGCATTCGGATGGTTCGTAGTAATAGCGTTAGCAATTTCTTTTATTAATAATGTTTTACCAGCCTTCGGTGGAGCAACTATCAATCCACGCTGACCATAACCTACTGGAGCTACTAAATCCATAATTCTAGTAGATAGCTTCTCTGGAACAGTCTCCAATTTAATATGGCGATCTGGATACAAAGGTGTTAGTCCTGGAAAATGAACTCGCTCTTTAGCAATTTCAGGATCTTCTCCATTTACTAGCTCTACGTGCAGAAGACCGTAATAACGTTCGCTTTCCTTTGGTGGTCGTACTTTCCCAGTTACTTTGTCTCCGTTACGCAAATCAAATCTTCTAATTTGTGACGCGGAAATATAAATATCTTCGGAGCTAGGAGAATAGTTAATCGGTCGTAGGAAGCCAAAGCCCTCCTGCTGAATGATCTCTAAAACACCTTCCATAAAGAAAAAGCCTTCTTGCTCTGCACGAGATTTTAAGATTGCAAAAATAAGTTCTTTTTTTGATAATTTACTATAAGCAGCTATTTTATACTTGCGCGCAAGAGTATAGAGCTCTTTTAAGGTCATATTCTCTAGCTCATTGATCGTTGTTTGTGTCATTAGCACGCACCACTCTTTACTATATTTTGTTGTTTACTTATTGAAACTGGATAAAAGGAAAGAAGTTTTATTAGAGGATACCCGATAGAGAACTATCGGGTATACAAAGAAGTTTAGTTTTATAGTACTAAATTCGGTTTTTTGTTTAAGCTGTGACGACCTTCTACGAAACGAATAGTTCCGGATTTGGCGCGCATTACGATAGAATGCGTGGAACCAAAAGCGCCTTTGAACTGCACTCCACGTAGGAGCTCTCCATCAGTAACTCCAGTTGCTGCAAAGATGGCATCATCGCCTTTTACAAGGTCAGTCATACGCAATACCTTGGAAACATCTAGCCCCATCTTTTTACATCTTTCAAGTTCTGCCTCATCCTGAGGAACAAGCTTCCCTTGAATTTCTCCACCTAAGCATTTTAATCCAACTGCTGAGATAACTCCTTCTGGAGCTCCACCCATGCCGAATAAAATATCAACACCAGTATTATCAAAAGCAGTGTTAATCGCACCAGCTACATCGCCATCGGTAATTAGCTTGATACGAGCTCCTGCTGCTCTAATTTCTTCGATAATTTTTTCATGGCGCTGACGACCTAGGATAGTCGCAACAACGTCTTCAATATCTTTGTTTTTTGCACGAGCAACAGCACGTAAATTATCAAGTACAGATGCATTTATGTCCACTTGGCCAACGGATTCAGGTCCTACTGCCAGTTTTTCCATATACATATCTGGTGCATGAAGTAAATTTCCGCGATCTGCAATTGCTAGAACTGCTAATGCATTCCAGCCACCAGAAGCTACAATATTAGTACCTTCTAAAGGGTCTACTGCTACATCTACTTGAGGACCTCCTGTGCCATGGCCAAGCTTTTCTCCGATATATAGCATCGGTGCCTCGTCCATTTCACCTTCCCCAATTACTACAACACCCTCCATAGGGATAGTGTCAAATACTGTACGCATCGCAGTAGTTGCTGCATCATCTGCTTCATTTTTTAATCCTCGTCCCATCCAGCGAGCAGATGCAATAGCGGCTGCTTCAGTCACTCGGACTAATTCCATTGATAAACTACGTTCCATTTCGTTTGTGCCTCCCGTATTACGGATTGTATATAAATACATACGAATTTGTTTCTTCCGATATCATTGTAGCATATTTGTCAAATAAGAAAAGCGCAATCGCCTATGTCTGCACCGACAGGCAAATGGGGAAAAGCGAGGAGGCAGCTCCTCAGCCACCGCAGCTTTTCCCATTTGACCCCGAGGGGCAAGGCGATGGAGCTAGACAGATAGAAAAGCGCAATCGCCTATGTCTGCCCCGACAGAAATTACTTAAGTTTTGTCTAATTTCTAAAAAAATGGAGTAAAACAACCTCCATTTTTCTAGCTATTATTTTGTTCGATTTCCAGGACTTCCACTCTTCTAATATCTGCACCTATACCTTGTAGCTTCTCGATTAATGAGCTATATCCTCGGTCTATGTGGTAGATATCTTGAATTTCGGTTTCACCGTCTGCTATTAAGCCTGCCAGTACTAGAGCAGCTCCTGCGCGAAGATCACTCGCTCGAACGGTTGCAGCCTCTAGCTTAACGGGTCCAGTTAGCACAGCAGTTCTACCATCTACTCTTCCATTTGCATTCATGCGGCGTAACTCATCAATATGTTTAAACCGTGCTGAATAGATAGAATCAGTAATGACCGAAGTTCCGGTAGCTTGTGTCAATAAAACAGAAAAAGGTTGCTGAAGATCCGTGGCAAATCCAGGATAAACAAGTGTCTTAACGTCAACAGCTTGTAAATTTGTCGTTTTAGGAATAAATACCTTCTCTTCAAACTCTTCTACAGCTACTCCCATTTCTCGAAGCTTTGCAGTTAAAGCTTCAACGTGAAATGGAATGACATTATCAATGGTTACTCCATCACCGGCAAGCGCAGCCATAATCATAAAAGTGCCAGCCTCTATACGGTCCGGAATAATCGTGTGCTTCGTACCGTGCAGTTCTTCTACCCCATCAATACGAATCACGTTTGTTCCTGCACCTTTAATATTAGCTCCCATATTTGAAAGTAACGTTGCCACATCAATGATTTCTGGCTCTTTTGCAGCATTTTCGATAATAGTTCTACCTTTTGCTAGGACGGCAGCAAGCATGATGTTAATTGTGGCGCCCACACTTACAACATCTAGATATATTTTTGATCCAACTAGCTCGTCTGCTCTCAAATAGATTGCTCCGTGCTCATTGCTCACTTCTGCACCTAACGCTTCAAACCCTTTAATATGCTGGTCAATTGGTCGAGGGCCTAAATGACAGCCGCCCGGCAGCCCAATAGCTGCTTTTTTGAATTTCCCTAGCATAACACCCATTAAGTAATAAGATGCTCGTAACTTTTTAATATTACCATTAGGCATAGGCATATCTACAACATTTGTCGGATCTATCACCATAGTCCCCTCAGAGAAGGTTACTTTTGCACCAACCTCTTCTAAAATTTCCTTTAGGGTGAAAACATCCAATATTTCAGGTAAGCCTTCTATTGTAACGGGAGAATTAGCCATCAACGAAGCGGGAATAAGAGCTACTGCACTATTTTTTGCCCCACTTACTTTAATCGTGCCACGGAGGGTGTTTCCTCCTTTTATTTTATAAACTTCCATACCGTTCTCCTTCGTGTTGGTTACTCGCTTTTTCTATTGTTCCAATCCGCTAGGAAACCTTCAATTCCTTTATCAGTTAAAGGATGATTGAATAATTGTTTTAAAACTTTAAATGGAGTAGTAGAAATATGTGCACCATTTAATGCCGCATCAGTAATATGCTGTGGATGTCTGATTGAAGCAGCAATAATTTCTGTGTCAATGTTATGGATAGAGAATATAGTTGAGATTTTAGCAATCAATTCCATACCATCATGGCCAATATCGTCTAAACGTCCTAAGAAAGGAGAAACATATGTAGCACCAGCACGTGCTGCCATTAATGCTTGGTTTGCACTGAAGATTAGAGTTACGTTAGTTTTAATACCTTCTGCACGGAAAACCGAACATGCTTTTAAGCCTTCTGGTGTCATTGGAAGCTTCACTGTGATGTTTGGTGCAATTGCAGCTAGCTCTCTACCTTCTTTAATCATACCTTCTGCATCTAAAGCTATAACCTCTGCACTTACTGAACCATCTACTAAAGCTGTGATTTCACGTAAACGATCGTGAAAAGAAATATTCTCTTTTGCTACTAAAGATGGATTTGTAGTAACACCTGAGATTACTCCCCATGAGTGTGCTTCTTTTATTTCGTCAAAGTTTGCTGTATCGATAAAAAATTTCATATTAATAATATCCTCCTCTTGATGGAAAAACAGGAGAAGTCCCTCTTGTCACTCTACTTAAGAGCCAAAGAGCACTTCTCCTTTATAGCTATTTATATTACTTATGCTTTATTAGAACTTCCGAATTCACGCATTTTTCCAATCACAGTTGCTTTTATTGCATCACGTGCTGGGATTAAATACTTACGTGGATCGTATTGTTCTTCGTTAGCTGCTAGGTATTCACGAATTGCTCTTGTTGCAGCAATTTGGTTTTCTGTATTTACATTAATCTTAGCTGTCCCTAACGAAATAGCTCTTGTAATGTCTTTTGTTGGGATACCAGTTCCACCATGTAGTACTAATGGTAAATCAGCCAATTTAGATATTTCTTCCATCTCTTCAAAACCTAAGTTTGGTTCACCTTTATATGGACCATGAACTGATCCAAGCGCAGGGGCAAGACAATCAATCGCAGTGCGTTTTACAAGCTCCGCACATTCTGCTGGGTCAGCATAAATAACGCCATCTGCTATTACATCGTCTTCTTGACCGCCAACAGTCCCTAGCTCTGCTTCTACGGAAACACTGTGAGCATGAGCATACTCTACCACTTTTGAAGTAATTTCTACATTTTCTTCGAAAGGATGGTGTGATGCGTCAATCATGACAGAAGTAAATCCGGCATCAATTGCAGCCTTACATTTATCAAAGCTTGAACCATGATCTAAATGAATTGCTACCGGAACTGTAATATTATAGTCCGCCATTAATCCTTTAACCATATGTACAACTGTTGTAAATCCGCCCATGTATTTTGCAGCGCCTTCAGAAACACCTAAAATAACTGGTGACTTTTCTTCTTCAGCTGCTTGTAAAATAGCCTGCGTGAATTCCAAGTTATTAATGTTGAATTGTCCAACTGCATAGCCTTCTTTTTTACCTTTTTCAAGCATTTCTTTCATAGAAACTAAAGCCATTTAAAAGGACCTCCTATATTTTAATTGGTACATCTCAAATAATTAAGCAAATGCTTAAGCAGGACACCCATCTAAACGTTCCACATTATAAAATACCCTATATTTTGTCCAAATAAACTGTTTAGAGTTAGCCTACTCATTTCCTACACAATCATAACAAAAACAGGCGATGTTTTCCACTGCCTGCTCATACCCTCATTATTTTAGTAAATTGTTCACAGCATCCCTTACTTCAAAAATGTCAAAGGGCTTTGTAAAATAGAGAGATGCGCCTAAGCCCATCGCCTCTTGAATGAGATTTAACTCACCATAAGCGGTCATCATCATCACTGGTAACTCAGGTGATTGTTCTTTTATTTTTTTTAAAATTTGAATCCCATCCATACCTGGTATTTTCATGTCTAATAATACACCAGCAATCGGCTTTTCTTCTAATTGCTTCAATGCCTCATAACCATTTGAAGCTAGGCTAATCTCATACCCCTCTTGAGCGAAAACTTCTTTTAAGAGCATCCGTATCCCAAGTTGATCATCTACAATTAGTAACTGTTTCATGAAGGAAGACCCCTTTTTACCGTATTTTCTAGTAATGTAATATTCGCTACAAACATTCCTCTTTCCTCCTTTTACCGTTGAAAATATTATGATAAAAAGGATAAAATTTCCTAAAAATAGAAACTATTTTATGATTGCTATACAAGTTACTACAATGATTATCCAAATTCTTATATAATAATTTGGAGGTGAAAAGAATGAAAATGTTAACAACACAACTATCCGGGCTGCTCCAAAGAATTGCTAGCTCTGAGGAAGAAAGCATAGAAGAAACCGCTCGCCTCCTTGCACAAGCAGCGGCAGGGGAAGGGAAAATCTATTTTGCAACTTTTGATGAAATGCATAGCATTGCGATAAATGCACAATATGCTACTGAGCCTTTTCCAAAAATGGAAAGATGGAGTCCTGACGTAGCGTTTACTAGCGCAGACAGAGTTTGGATCATTACTCGCTCCGCTCTTAATGATGAGGCAATTACGCTTGCTAAAAGCTTAAGTGAGCAGTTTATCCCTTTTGGCGTCCTAACTAGCGAGCCAGCTGGGGACGATAATGTGTTATTTGATCTTGCATATACATATATATCCTTAAAGATTTCTAAAGGGCTACTTCCTGCTGAAGATGGCTCTAGAGTAGTTTTCCCACACGCTCTCGCTGGATTGTTCGTATATGAGGCTGTTAAATTACAAATCGACGAAATACTTAAAAGTGAGGAATAAATATTAGGTATAAAAGGCTAGCTGCCAAAAGCTAGCCTTTTTTAATGATAAAAATATACAAACATTATTCACTAGAATTGGTGCCTGCCTCATGACTTGAACGGTTGTTTGTTTCTGAAATAATCTTTCTTCCGTTAGTTCGCTCTGACTAGTTTTACGACAATAGAAAGGTATTTTACTACAATCACCGGCTATTTTACGACAATGAGCCCACTTTTTACTACAATCCCTTGCCTGCTAACTCGCTTTCACCAAAAAACTCTTTATGTATAGTAGACTTATTATCTTACATCAAAGTTTCATATGTAATTGGAATATTTGAAATTTATATGATTTATAATAGAATTTCTATTTGACTCTTCCTTCCCTACCCCACTAATCCTATTATAACCTATACTGTATAATAATTACATTACTGTTTATGTGAAATTATCACTTTTAAGTACAAAAAAGCATCGAACATTTTACAAAAGAGTAAAGTGCTCGATGCTTTCATTTTTCTATCTTAAATTATTCTCCAACGGAAGCTTTAATGAATTCACGGAATAATGGTTGTGGACGCTGCGGGCGAGACACAAATTCCGGATGGAACTGAGATGCTACGAAGAAAGGATGCTCAGGAAGCTCAACGATTTCGATTAAACGACCATTTGGGCTTGTCCCAGAGAACATAAATCCAGCAGCCTCGAATTGCTCACGGAACTCATTGTTGAATTCATAGCGGTGACGGTGACGCTCATATACAAGCTCTTCGCCGTATGCTTCTTGCGCTTTAGAGCCAGGTGTTAGTTTACATGGATATAACCCTAGACGAAGTGTACCACCAAGGTCCTCTACGTCTTTTTGTTCTGGCAATAGATCAATAATAGAGTGTGGTGTACTTGGATCTAACTCAGTTGAGTGTGCTCCTTCTAGGTTTAACACGTTACGAGCATATTCAACTGTTGCTAATTGCATACCTAGACAGATACCGAAGAAAGGTACTTTGTTTTCTCGAGCAAATTTAATCGCTGCAATTTTACCTTCTACTCCGCGATCTCCAAATCCACCAGGGACAAGGATACCATCTACGTCAGAAAGAATTTCAGCAACATTTTCATTGCTTACGTGCTCTGCATTTACCCATTTAATCTCAACATCTGCATCAAATGCATATCCAGCATGTTTCATTGCTTCTACGACAGAAATGTATGCATCTTGAAGCTCTACGTATTTACCTACTAGAGCAATACGAACTTTTTTCGATAATGATTTTACTTGATCTACTAATCCTATCCAGTCCGTCATATCTGCTTCTGGCGTAGTAAGCTGGAAGTGATCTACAACGATTTGGTCTAAATGCTGAGCTTGTAGGTTTAAAGGAATTTCATATAAAGAATCTGCATCGATACATTCAATTACTTCTTCTGGTTTAATATCACAGAATAACGCGATTTTATCTTTCATATCTTGTGGTACAGGCATTTCAGAGCGAACAACAATGACATTTGGTTGAATACCTAAGCTTCTAAGCTCTTTAACACTGTGCTGAGTTGGTTTTGTTTTCATCTCACCAGCAGCTTTGATAAATGGTACTAATGTACAGTGGATGTACATTACATTATTACTTCCAACATCACGCTTCATTTGGCGGATTGTTTCTAGGAAAGGAAGGGATTCTATATCTCCTACCGTTCCACCAATCTCCGTAATCACGATGTCAGCTTGAGTTTCTCTCGCAGCAAGGAATAATCTTTCTTTTATTTCATTTGTAATATGAGGAATGACTTGTACAGTTCCTCCGTTATAATCTCCACGACGTTCTTTTCTTAAAACTGACGAATACACTTTACCTGTTGTGATGTTAGAGTATTTGTTCAGATTGATGTCGATGAAGCGCTCATAGTGACCTAAATCTAAGTCTGTTTCTGCGCCATCGTCTGTTACGAAAACTTCCCCATGTTGATATGGACTCATTGTTCCAGGGTCTAGATTGATGTAAGGATCGAATTTTTGAATAGTTACTTTCAATCCTCTATTTTTTAATAAACGTCCAAGAGACGCAGCTGTAATACCTTTACCAAGCGAAGATACAACCCCACCAGTAACAAAAATAAATTTAGTCATTGTCGTTCCTCCTATTTATCGTGTTCCAATAATAAAAAGCGCTCCTCCTGCTGGTTTTAGCAGGGGAGCGCGTATGCACATGAGTATGTCTCTTCAAAAAGAGCCCAATAAAATCTTATAGCGTTTGCTAGTAGAAGTCAAGAATTATTCTTCCTCGTCTAATTCTTCATCATCTAGATCTTCATCATCAATGATTTCAAAGTCTTCGTCGTCTTCGTCGATTAAATCTTCCTCGATTACGTCTACTTCATCAATTTCCGCTTCCACGAAATCGATTGCTACTACATCATCGTCTTCGTCGTCATCATCGTCTTCGTCGTCATCTTCAATAAATTCATCGAATTCTTCTTCGAAGATAATTTCATCCTCATCCAAATCATCCAAGTCGTCTAAATCATCTACTGCTTTTGTTTTCTTCTTACGTACTTTTACAGTTGGAGCAGTTTCTTCTTCAATTTGTTCCACTGGATACCATTCTCTAAGACCCCATTGGTTTTCAGCGATTGCTAAGAAACGTCCATCAATATTCATGTCTGTATAGAATTGAGGCTTACGAGCTGCCATCTCTTCATCTGTAAAGCCGTTCAACTTTTGAATCTCATCAAATAATTCTGTTAATGTTAAAGAATTTTTCTTATCTTCTAGTATTGCAAATCCAATATCTATTAGTGATTCTTCTTGTAATTGTGCTGTTGTCATTTCACGAAAATTCAAATCGTGCACGTCCTTTCTATGTCCGCTTGCATACTTTCCATTATATACAAACAATTAAGTTATATGCTACATTCATTTATTCTTTTTGAAAAGAGATATTTTCCTACCAACTATAGAAAATAAATAAAAAGAAAGCAAGAGTAACGGTATGGAAGCGAGTCTTTTATTATACAACCAAACTGTCGTTAAAAGGAGAACAATTATAACCATAATTTGAACAGGCTTTTTCATCACACTTCTCCTCTACGACTTTATATATACATTATACAAAAAATATAATAAAAAAGTGCCTCTAATATACTTAGAGACACTAATATTTTTACATATTTCTTCGATATTGACCGCCGACCTCATAAAGAGCGTTAGTAATTTGACCTAAGCTAGCCATTTGGACTGTGCTCATCAGCTCTTCGAAGATATTGCCACCACTCATTGCAACTTGCTTCAAGCGCTCTAATGCATGCTCCACTTTAGCTTCATGCTTAGCTTGGAAGTCTCTTAAATTATTTATTTGAGTTTCTTTTTCCTCTTTGGATGCACGAGCAAGTTCCATATTGTCTATATCATCTTCAGAAGCAGGGTTTGGATTTAAGTAGGTGTTAACCCCTATAATCGGAAGTTCCCCTGTATGCTTCTTCATCTCATAATACATAGACTCTTCTTGAATTTTACCACGCTGATACTGAGTTTCCATGGCTCCAAGAACACCGCCACGGTCATTGATACGATCAAATTCCGTTAGAACTGCTTCTTCTACAAGGTCCGTCAGCTCTTCCACTACATAGGAGCCTTGTAAAGAGTTTTCGTTTTTCGATAAACCATGCTCTTTTGTAATAATCATCTGGATAGCCATGGCACGACGTACAGATTCCTCTGTAGGAGTGGTGATTGCCTCGTCATACGCGTTTGTATGGAGCGAGTTACAGTTATCTTGCAATGCCATCAAGGCCTGAAGCGTTGTACGTATATCATTGAAATCTATCTCTTGGGCATGGAGACTTCTCCCCGATGTTTGCACATGGTACTTTAACTTCTGGCTTCTCTCATTTGCACCATACTTTTCACGCATAACCACAGCCCATATACGACGGGCAACGCGACCAATCACCGTGTATTCTGGATCTAGCCCGTTTGAGAAGAAGAATGATAGATTAGGTGCAAATTCATCAATATTCATCCCACGGCTTAAATAATACTCTACGTACGTAAAACCGTTTGCCATAGTAAATGCCAGCTGGGAAATAGGATTTGCCCCTGCCTCTGCAATATGGTAACCAGAAATAGATACAGAATAGTAATTTCTAACCTTATGGTCGATAAAGTATTGTTGGATGTCCCCCATCATTCGAAGTGCGAATTCTGTCGAGAAGATACACGTATTTTGTCCTTGATCTTCTTTTAGAATGTCTGCCTGCACGGTACCGCGAACGACTTGCAATGTTGCTTCCTTCACATGAGTGAATTCTTCTACCGTCAATGTTCTACCTAGCTCTTCTTCCTTTAGGCGAACCTGCTGGTCAATTGCCGTGTTCATAAACATTGCCAAAATAATCGGAGCTGGCCCGTTGATGGTCATCGACACAGACGTGGATGGCGCACATAAGTCAAAGCCAGCATAAAGCTTTTTCATATCCTCTAATGTACATATACTAACACCAGATTCCCCGACCTTGCCGTAAATATCTGGGCGATAATCTGGATCTTCTCCGTAAAGCGTTACGGAGTCAAACGCTGTAGACAATCGCTTTGCATCATCATCCTTAGATAAATAATGGAAACGACGGTTAGTACGCTCTGGGGTTCCTTCTCCTGCAAACTGACGCTTAGGATCCTCTCCTTCTCTACGGAAAGGAAATACCCCTGCAGTATAAGGGAACGATCCTGGTACATTTTCTTTATAAACCCATTTCAAAATCTCCCCGTAATCGACAAATTTCGGTAGAGCGACCTTAGGGATTTTCAAGCCAGACAAGCTTTCCGTACGTAGAATTGTACGAATTTCTTTATCACGAATCTTTGTGACAAACTCATCGCCTGCATACGCATCTTTTAGTGCCTGCCAGTTGTCTAAAATACGTTTTGATTCTGCCGTTAATTCATCTTTTATGCCCTCGGCTAGGGATTCTAATGAATGAATTAAAGCATCGTCTGCAGTTTTTTTCTTAACCTCGTCAATTGCACCCTCTAGTTGGAACAATCGTCTAGCAAACTCTACCTGCTCTTGAGATTTATTATGATAGCCTCTAACTGTGTCCGTAATTTCACGAAGGTAGTACCTGCGATCGTTAGGGATAATGACATTTTGCTTTTGTGTTTTCACAAACTGATCATAAGATGTTGCCCAATCTGTGCCCAACTTTTTATTCAACGTATCGATTAATGCCGCAAATAATGAGTTAGTCCCTTTGTCATTGAACTGGCTAGCAATTGTACCGTAAACTGGCATTTTGTCCAGCTCCACATCCCATAGCTCACGGCTGCGTTGATACTGCTTTTGCACCTGTCTTAATGCATCCTCAGAGCCTTTTCGTTCGAATTTATTGATAACGATTAAGTCTGCATAGTCAATCATATCAATTTTTTCTAGTTGAGACGGTGCTCCAAACTCACTAGTCATGACGTACATAGAGAGGTCAGAAACATTCGTAATTTCAGCATCCCCTTGACCGATTCCACTTGTCTCTACGACAATCAGATCATAGCCGGCAACCTTCACAACATCTAATACATCTGCTATTGCGCCTGATAATTCTGTTCGTGATCCACGAGTAGCTAAGCTTCTCATAAATACTCGTTTATTGAAAATAGCATTCATACGGATACGGTCTCCAAGCAGAGCCCCACCAGTTTTTTGCTTTGTAGGATCAATCGATAAAACTGCTATTTTTTTATCTGGCAATTCCTGAAGAAAGCGACGGATCAGTTCATCCGTTAATGAGCTTTTCCCTGCACCACCTGTACCCGTGATCCCTAGCACTGGAGTATTCTTAGACAAGCCTTGTGCCAGCTCAAGCATACTCTTCGTTTCGGAATCCTTGGTGTGATGTGCCTCTTCTGCTAGTGTAATCAGATGAGCGAGTACCTCCGGATTTTCAGTTGTAACTTTCTCGATTGTTTCCTTTGCTCCTGAAGGCTCTGTTGGAACATCGCACTCCATTAGCATTTTGTTGATCATCCCTTGCAGTCCGAGCTTTCGACCGTCTTCAGGTGAAAATATTCCGGAAATACCATATTCCTGCAGTTCTTTAATTTCTTTTGGGATAATTACTCCACCGCCACCACCATATATACGAATATGAGGTGCTCCCCTTTCGGCAAGTAAGTCCTTCATATATTTAAAATACTCGACATGTCCTCCTTGATAGGAAGAGATGGCAATCCCTTGAACATCCTCTTGTATAGCAGCATTAACAACCTCTTCAACCGAACGATTGTGGCCTAGGTGGATTACCTCTGCTCCGCTCGCCTGTAAAATGCGGCGCATAATATTGATGGATGCATCATGACCGTCAAAAAGACTCGACGCCGTTACAAAACGAACATGATTTTTTGGACGATATACTTCTACCTTAGACATGTTGTTCCTCCTTGTTTGTGTGAACATTTATTCCAAACCCTGGACTAATTTAAAGAACGTCCTTCGCTTTACCCATCCCACTGAGTAATAACTGCACTTGTAGATCTGTAAATTGCTCGATGGTAAATTCCTTGCGTAAGGCCCATCTTCTAAATGCCCACATTTGCCCTTGGACAGCCAAGGTATGAGCATATAGTTTAGCCTGCTCCGCAGTTAGCTTTAGCTCCCCAGCCTCAATACAGCCAACCATGATTTTATGGAATATATCCACCATTTCTAGCTCTTTAGTTAATACATATTCGAGTGCTTTTTTCGGTAACGACTTGGATTCCTGGTACATGACGACAAACTCATCTGACATATCATCTATTACCCCATAATAGTGATATATTGCATTCTTCAAGTCCTCCATCGTCGTGCCTTTTTCAGGCTGAAATTCTGAAAGTCTTCCATGAACCTCATGATAAATACTATCGCAAACTAAATAGAGTACATCCTCCTTGGTACGGATATATTCATAAAGCGTGCCTATACTAAAGCCCGCTTCCTTCGCAATCTCTCTTGTAGTAGTCCGGTGAAAGCCCTTTTGTTTGAATAAAGTGACAGCTGCTCGAATCATTTGCTGACGTCTTTTTTCAATTAAGTTTCCGTCCTTTACAGAGGTCAATACTTCGTGTTTTTTGTCCATGTTACTTAGTAAGCATACGAGAGATAACAAGACGTTGAATTTCTTGTGTACCCTCATAAATTTGAGTTATTTTAGCATCACGCATAAAACGTTCTACTGGATAGTCCTTCGTATATCCGTATCCACCATATACCTGCACCGCTTCTGTTGTTACTTTCATAGCTGTATCTCCAGCCATTAGCTTCGCCATTGCAGATTCCTTCCCGTAGGAAAGTCCATTAGATTCTAACCAAGCAGCTTGATAAGTAAGTAACCGTGAAGCTTCAATTGATGTTGCCA
Source organism: Psychrobacillus sp. FSL W7-1493 (assembly GCF_038004905.1). Taxonomy (NCBI): domain Bacteria; kingdom Bacillati; phylum Bacillota; class Bacilli; order Caryophanales; family Bacillaceae; genus Psychrobacillus; species Psychrobacillus sp. FSL W7-1493. The sequence continues at coordinate 3,340,879 of NZ_JBBOSB010000001.1, forward strand.
TGTCTGCTAGCTTAAAGGAAACTCCTTGGTTCGCAGCAATTGGCTTGCCAAACTGTACACGCTCTTTCGCATAGCTAACGGAAGCATCTAAAGCACCTTGAGCAATACCAACCGCTTGAGCAGCGATACCGTTACGACCGCCATCTAACGTTTTCATAGCGATGATGAATCCTTCACCTTCCTGACCTAATAGATTTTCCTTAGGCACACGGCAGTTTTCAAAGATGATTTCTGTTGTAGGCGATGAACGTATTCCTAGCTTTTTCTCTTTTTTCCCAACTGAGAATCCTTCAAAACCAGCTTCTACGATAAATGCACTTGTTCCTTTATGTTTAGATTCTGGATCTGTAACAGCAAACACTACATAAATGTCTGCAATCCCGCCGTTCGTAATAAAGATTTTAGAGCCATTTAGCACATAATGATCTCCATCTAATTTAGCAGTTGTTCTCATGCCACCTGCATCGGAACCAGAACCTGCTTCTGTTAATCCGTAACCACCAATTTTTGTTCCTTCTGCCATTGGACGAAGATATTTTTGCTTTTGCTCTTCATTTCCATATTTGAATATTGGCCATCCAGCTAAAGATGTGTGTGCAGAAAGCGTTACTCCTGTAGATGCACAAACTCGTGATAGCTCTTCTACTGCGATACAGTAGGCTAAATAATCTGATCCAATTCCGCCGTACTCCTCAGGCCATGGAATTCCTGTTAATCCAAGCTCCGCCATTTTGTCGAAAATCTCACGATCAAAGCGCTCCTCTTCATCACGTTCAGCTGCTGTTGGTGCAACTTCATTTACTGCAAAGTCACGTACCATTTTACGAATCATTTCATGCTCTTCTGTTAGTTGAAAATTCATTGTACACTCCGCCTTTTTCTATGTTTTTTTGTGATTTTCAGATGGTTGTTGGTGGTTCACCTAGTCTATTTATTAATCGCTGTAAGAGCCTCCAGGCAAAGTAAACAAATATAATCCCTTCTCGGTACCTAACTGCCATCCTTCGTAATAAGAACTGTCGTGGAATATTTCAAGATAAATACTGTTTTCAAATTCCACAATTAGGTCAGATACATGTTCGAAGTGAAATATATTCACGATTCTCTTTCCCAGTAATATTTGTTTAGCATCTTTGTGTGAAAACTTCCCGGGTGAATGGAGAACATCGGAGTAACCAATCGCAACTTCATTAGCAAATCGGATTCTCCAAGGACATTCAATTGTTAAAAATCCTGATTCAAAATCCATTCCAAAAACTATATTCTTTTCTGTATTTACTTCTTCAACCTTCTGACCAATAAAATAGCTAAAATCGATATTACTTAACTTTCGATACATAACATCCTACCTAACTTTTAATTATTAACCTGCTACATTCAATATTTGTTAAAGCTGCAAGGTATGGATGGTCGAGAATGGTAACCTTCATCTAGTTTTCTATTCAGTGATTTCTCAATTCATCAAATGTTTGCTAATAACGATTCGTTGGATTTCACTTGTACCCTCGTAAATTTCGGTAATCTTTGCATCGCGGAAGTAGCGTTCTACAGGATAATCCTCTGTGTAACCATAGCCGCCAAATACCTGAACCGCCTCAATTGCTACGTCTACAGCTGTTTTAGAAGCGAATAGCTTAGCCATCGATGCTTCTTTCCCACAAGGAAGCCCTCTATCTCGCATATTGGCTGCTCGGTAAACTAGTAATCTAGCTGCCTCAACTGCTGTCCCCATGTCTGCAAGCTTGAATCCGACTCCTTGGTTTGCAGCAATCGGCTTACCAAATTGGACGCGCTCCTTTGCATATCCTACCGCTGCTTCGAAAGCTGCTTCGGCAATGCCTAGAGCTTGAGTTGCAATTCCGATACGTCCAGTGTTTAAGTTGGCCATAGCAATCTTAAAGCCCTCGCCCTCTTCTCCAAGTAGGTTCTCTACTGGGATTTTCATATCCTCGAAGGTGATTTGGACTGTTCTCGATCCATGCAAGCCCATCTTGTGTTCGTCTTTTCCAATGATAAAACCTGGTGTGTCCTTCTCCACGATAAATGCGGAAATTCCACGAGAGCCCTGCGAAGCATCCGTCGAAGCAAATACGATGTAAACATCTGCCTCTCCACCATTTGTTATAAAGACCTTGGCTCCATTAAGCACATACTGATCGTCTTTTTTGACTGCTTTCGTTTTAAGAGCACCTGCATCCGACCCAGCAGACGGCTCTGTTAAACAAAATGCTCCAAGATACTCGCCAGATGCAAGCTTTGGGATGTACTTCTGTTTTTGATCTTCATTACCAAAGTAAAGAATTGGATTCGTCCCTACGGATGTATGTACAGAAAGGATAACCCCTACAACCGCACTTACCTTGGATAATTCATTGATGGCAATCACATAGCTAGTAAAGTCCATCTCCGATCCACCGTACTTCTCTGGTATCGTAATCCCCATTAAACCTAGCTCACCCATTTTTTTTATAATTTCACGAGGGAACTCCCCTTGCTCCATCCGTTCAATAAAAGGCTCTATTTCGGCTTTTGCAAAATCACGAACCATGCTGCGCATCATTAGCTGTTCTTCAGTGAATGTTAACTCCATTAATAAATCCCCTTTGTTGGTTATTCGTAGATATAGAAGCCTCTTCCAGTTTTCTTCCCTAGCCATCCAGCCTTCACGTATTTACGCAATAACGGACACGGTCTATACTTGCTGTCACCAAATCCTTCATGAAGCACTTCCATAATATACAAGCAAGTATCTAAACCGATAAAGTCTGCTAGCTGCAGTGGTCCCATTGGATGATTCATGCCCATCTTCATGACATCATCGATTGCTTCTTTCGTTGCTACCCCTTCGTATAATGTATAAATTGCCTCATTGATCATTGGCATTAATACACGATTTGCAACAAATCCTGGGAAGTCATTTACTTCAACAGGAACCTTACTTAACTTTTTCGTCATTTCCTCTATCGCCGCATAAACTTCATCATTAGTTGCAAGACCTCTAATAATTTCAACGAGCTTCATCACGGGTACTGGATTCATAAAATGCATGCCAATAACTTGTTCTGGACGATTGGTAGCTGCTGCAATTTCTGTGATTGGAAGTGATGACGTATTCGTTGCTAAAATAGCATGAGCTGGTGCAATAGCATCTAGTTGTTTAAAAATAGATTGTTTGATTTCCATGTTTTCAACAGCTGCTTCGATGACAAGATCTACGTCATTTGCATCGTCAATAGATAGTGACTTACTGATTTTATTTAAAACCGCTTGTTTGTCGTCCTCGGTCATTCTTCCCTTTTCTACATTTCTAGAAAGATTTTTGGAGATTGTTTGAAAGCCTCGCTCAAAGAATTTTTCTTCTCGGTCATTTAGCTTCACTTCATAGCCTGCCTGTGCACAGACTTGTGCAATTCCCGATCCCATTTGTCCTGCGCCTATTACCATTACCTTTTGAATGTTCATGCTAGATTTCCCCCTGTTTTTGGAACTTCAATCATGATGGCATCTCCTTGGCCTCCACCTGAACAGATGGCAGCTATTCCGATGCCTCCCCCTCTACGCTTCAATTCATACGCAAGAGTAAGTATAATTCGTGCACCAGATGCTCCAATTGGATGACCTAATGCAACAGCCCCACCGTTCACGTTCACTTTGTCCTCTGATAAACCAGCAATTTGGCTGCTCACTAACGCAACTGCCGCAAAAGCCTCGTTGATCTCAAACAAATCAATGTCGTCAATAGATTTCCCTGTTTTCTCAAGTAGCTTGTTAATAACAAGCCCCGGAGTTTGTGGAAAGTTTTCTGGCTCAATTGCAATGGCAGTGTGGCCAACTATATATGCTAGTGGCTCTTTTCCAAGTTCCTTTGCTTTTTCTTCATTCGTCAGTATAAGTGCGCAGGCACCATCGTTTACTCCAGGTGCGTTACCTGCTGTAATAGAACCTTCTTTTCCAAACGCAGGCTTTAGCTTGCCAAGTGATTCAACAGAAGTGTCCGCTCGAGGAGCCTCATCCTGATTTACCACAATAGGATCACCTTTCCGTTGGGGAATTTCAACAGGAACAATTTCTTCTGCAAATATTCCAGATTCAATCGCTTTCAACGCAAGGCTGTGACTTCTGTATGACCATTCATCTTGCTTTTCACGTGATAACTCAAACGTCTCAGCTGTTGAATTTCCGTAAGTTCCCATATGAACACGCTTTGGATGGAATGAACAAGAAAGACCATCGTAAATCATTCCGTCGACCATTTGGCCATCGCCCATTCTTAAACCAAATCTACCTTTCGGCAAATAGTATGGAGCGTTGGACATAGACTCCATTCCCCCAGCAACGATTACCTCTTCGTCCCCTAAACGAATAATTTGGTCTGCCATCGTTACGCTTCGCATCCCAGAAGCACATACTTTGTTAATCGTTTCTGTTTGAACATTCCAAGGAATACCTGCCTTGTTAGCTGCCTGTCTAGAAGGAATTTGACCTTGCCCGGCTTGTAGAACCGTCCCCATAATCACTTCATCTACCTGCTCAGGATTTACACCTGCTTTTGCAAGTGCTTCTTTTATAGCAACTCCCCCCAAATCGGAAGCTGTTAAGTTACTAAGTGCTCCACCGAACTTACCAAAAGCTGTACGTGCCCCATCCAAAATTACTGTTTTCGTCAATACAGTCACCCCTTTGATTTGTATACGCTTTCAAGATTATTTAAATAAAATATCACTGACTGAACGCTCGCTCGATTAATTCTGTTAAGAAAAGGGAGTATTTCCACTCCCTTCCTCATTAGTTTAAGTTTACTTAAAGTAATTTGTGATTGCAATTATTATTGAACATTCTGTTCTTCGTTTACCTCTTCTATTTCAGTCACTGACTCACCGAAGATGGATTTTTCTAGAAGCTCAGCAATATCATATGTCCCTACTGTATCTTCTACTTCTTTCGCTTTCGTACCATCTGATAGCATCGTTAAGCAGTACGGACATCCAGAAGAGATGACTGTTGGTTTTACTTCTAACGCTTGTTCTGTACGAGCAACGTTTACGCGGTTACCAACATGCTCTTCCATCCACATCAAGCCTCCACCAGCGCCACAGCACATTCCGTTTTCACGGTTACGCGCCATTTCTACTAGCTGAACTCCTGGGATTGATTTTAATATTTCACGAGGTGCATCGTATACATCGTTATAACGTCCCAAGTAGCAGGAATCATGGAAGGTAATTGTTTCATTTACCGCATGCTTAGGTTTTAAGCGACCAGCCATTACTAAGTCGTATAATAACTCTGTATGGTGAAGAACTTCTCCATTCCAACCAAAATCGCCATATTCATTTTTGAAAATATTATATGCATGAGGATCGATTGTAACTATTTTTGTTATCTCTGCTTTTTCAAATTCTTTAATATTTGCTGCAGCTAATTCTTGGAACATAAATTCGTTTCCTAGACGTCGCGGTGTGTCCCCAGAATTCTTTTCCTTGTTACCTAAAATTGCGAATTTCACTCCTGCTTCATTCATCAGATGAGCAAACGATAGAGCAATTTTTTGCGAACGGTTGTCGAAGGATCCCATCGACCCAACCCAGAATAGGTATTCAATCTCTTCCCCTGCTTTAGACGCTTCTTTGACAGTTGGAATATGAAGTTCTGGACGAGCATCTCTCCAGTTTTCTTTTTCTTTACGGTTAAGACCCCAAGGATTACCCTGACGTTCAATGTTTGTCATCGCACGTTGAGCATCCGGGTTTACTTTGCCTTCTGTCATTACTAAATAACGACGAAGGTCTATAATTTTATCTACGTGCTCGTTCATAACTGGACATTGGTCTTCACAGTTACGGCAAGTCGTACAAGCCCAAATCTCTTCTTCTGTGATAACATCACCGATTAAGGAAGGACTGTAAATGTCTTCAATAACGGCACCTTCTGCACCAGCTGCCATTGCTAGCTGATTTCCTTTGGTTCCTTGGAACGCTAATGAAGGTACCCATGGTTTTTGTTTCGTTTCTACTGCTCCAGTAAATGTTAAGTGATCACGAAGCTTCACGATTAAGTCCATTGGAGAAAGCATTTTACCCGTTCCTGTAGCTGGACACATATTCGTACAACGACCACATTCTACACATGCGTAGAAGTCTATCATTTGTGCTTGTGTAAAGTCTTGAACTCGACCTACACCAAAGACTGGCATTTCCTCTTCATCTGCTTCTTCGTCCTCTTCTTCTTCAAAGTTAATCGGACGTAGTCTACCTACTTTATCTAGACGGTGAAAATATACATTCGCAGGACCAGTGATTAAATGGAAATGCTTAGATTGTGGTATATAAACTAAGAAAGATAATAGGAACAATAAGTGAATCCACCACATAACAAAGAACACAGTGATTGCGGCTGCCTCAGGTATCCCTTGGAAAACGGTTGCAACAGCAGATGCCACAGGCTCACTCCAGGTTGCCTCATGGCCATGCCAGATCATTCCCATACCGTTACCGACTAATACAGATACCATTAGTCCACCGATGAAAATCAGTACTAAACCATTTTTCCATCCACGTTTTAAACGAACTAGCTTTTCTACGTAACGACGGTAGAATGCCCAGATTACTGCTACTAAAATAACTAATGTTACGATTTCTTGGAAGAATGTAAATGCTGGATATAATGGTCCTAGCGGTAAATGTGAATCAGGTGCTAGTCCCTTCCAGATAAAATCGATTGCTCCAAATTGTACTAAGATAAAGCCATAGAAGAACATGACGTGAATAGCTCCACTCTTCTTGTCCTTTAATAATTTCTTTTGTCCAAATACATACACCCAGATTTTGCGAAGTCTTTCCTTCACATTATCTTCAAACTCAACTTTTTTCCCCAATTTAATGTATGCGTATCTCGTTCGTAGTAGATATACAAATAGATATACCGCATACAGTACAACACCTATGAATAACACCCAGTTTGCGATTAACAATGGATTCATCCCTTTTCCCCCTCTAAGATGTGCCTAATTACTAATAGAATAACATTATAAAAGAATTATATGAATTAATACAATATTAAAACTGAATGAGCATTCAGTCAATAGGGAAATATATATTCTTTTCAAAAATGTTATTTTTTTAAAATAATTTAATCTTCTAGGCATTGCTTTAAAGGTATTATATTAATAGCACATGGTATTTAGGAATTATAGATATAAATTTATTAATGAATCTCGCATTGTTAAGTAGAATTAGAAATCCAGATTTCCGCTTTCGGCGGACGCTTTCCTGGGGCACGGGTCGAGCCTGTAGTCTCTCCCTCGTGCTGTTCCCCTAGGAGTCGCCGCCTGTCGCTTCAATCATATAGGATGGGGAAAGGAGTTCCAGATATTGGAATCGAATGTTATATAGATTAATTAATTCATAATAAGCTCTACATCATTAAGGCGATTTAGAAATCACAGATTTCCGCTTTCGGAGGGCGCTTTCCTGGGGGCGCGGGTCGAGCCTGTAGTCTCTCCCTCGTGCTGTTCCCCTAGGAGTCGCCGCCTGTCGCTTCAATCAAAAAGCATGCTGCAATATTAAAGAGTAGTAATGTGACCTAAACTCGGAAAACGCCCGTAAAAGGTATAATATGCCCCATAATCATAAAAGAAACGTCCCATAAATCTAGAAGAAGTGACCCATAAAAGTCTTGAGATGGCCCATAACCTCACAAAACCTACCCATAAAAGAGGACTCCCCTCACATCAATTAGATTTAATCTTAATAGTGTATTACTTAAAGGCGATACGCCGAATATAACGCTTAAGGTGACCTTAACCTATTAAGTATCTTGGCAATGCGAAACGGCGTCATTATAAAGGTGAAATGATAGTGATAAGTAATCAATACTAAATTTTAATGGAAGGATGTGTTCCAATGGAGACAGCAATTATTTTTGATATGGATGGAACATTGTTTCAAACAAACCTAATATTAGAGCCTGCTCTTGAGGCTACTTTTGAGCAACTGCGATATAAAGGCCTATGGAGCGGAGAGACTCCGATTGACACTTACAGAGAGATCATGGGGGTACCTTTACCCGTTGTTTGGGAAACTCTATGTCCAGCTCATAGTGATGTAGTTCGTGAGGAGAGTAATCAACTTTTTCAAAAGGCACTTATCGAACAAATTCAAAACAGTCAAGGCGCATTATATGAGGGTGTAGAATCTACTCTAGCGGAGCTTGCAAAGGACTTTCCCATGTATATTGCAAGTAATGGACAAACTGCATATCTAGAGGCAATTATGGAGCATTATCATTTAACTAGATGGATAAAAGATATGTATAGCATTGATTTAGTTGAATCAGGCAATAAATCTGAATTAGTATCATTAGTCATGAAAGAGAATGGAGTAAAGCGAGGGTATGTAGTTGGGGACCGTTCCTCAGATATTAAGGCTGCTTCAGATAACAATCTACTCTCTATTGGTGTACGATTTGATTTTTCACAGGAAGCTGAGCTGATCCATGCGGATTATATTATTGATAGCTTTTCTAATATCCAGGACGTGTTAATAAAAACTAGCCTTTCTCAGAAATAACTCTCCTCTTTTTAAAGCGGAATTGGTTAGCCACTGAGACTTATCTTTTCCTAATTTGAAAAAAGCATCGAGTCTCACTCGATGCTTTCTATGCCAACCCTTTAGATGTCGCTAAATGGAATTGATTCCACAACACTATTTCTTCACTAGATTGTGGCTTTGAGTAATAATATCCTTGTACAACCGGTTTAATGCACGTGTTTCGTAGGAACTCTATTTGCTCCTTCGTTTCTACACCTTCAAACACAATCGTCAGTTTTAGCGATTGACCAAGCCCAATCATTGCTTCCAATATGGACGAATCCTTTTCAGATGCTGGAATTTCATCTATAAAAGATTTGTCTATCTTTAACGTGGAAATAGGCATTTTTTTTAAATAGGACAAAGAAGAAACTCCTGTGCCAAAGTCATCTAAAGCTACGGATAGCCCTTCCTTTCGAAAAGCGATGACGGCTTGGATTGCTTTTTCTATGTTTCTAACAAAGCTCGTTTCCGTTATTTCAAGCTCCAGCTGAGAGGCTGACACCTCATAATTCCGCATATTAGCTTGTAGTACTTGGAGAAGTTTTGGTGAGGTTACATAGTCTCCAGGTATATTAATAGAAATTTGTTCAAAAGAGATACCCTCTTCCCTCCAACTTGCGATTTGTTTACAGACCTGTTCAATTATCCAGTCCGTAACTCTCTCCATTCGATTATGTGATTCGAGTATAGGTATAAACAAGGCCGGAGATAGTAGTCCATGAATGGGGTGTTTCCATCTGAGTAAGGTTTCTAAACCTTCCACCTGATTCCCTTTAAGAGAAACTTTCGGCTGATAGACTATGAAAAGTTCCCCCATTTTAATGGCACGACCAATTCCATCCACTATCTCACGCTCAAAAGCATGTGTGTGAATTGCTGGATCAAAGAAAATTACCTCGTTTTCAAATTTAGTAGAGGAGTGGCGGATAACAGCTAAAGCGTTAGCATACAAGGTTGCTGCCTCGGTTTTATTGTTAGCTTCTGCAACCGCACAAACGGAAGAAAGATACGTTTTTTCCCCATCAATAAAGAGTGGCGTTTGTAGATATTCAGAAATTCTCTGCATAGCTTCTTTTACATGTGAGCTTTCCTTAACATCCTTCATCAAAAAAGCGAAGCGGTTCTCTTCAATTCTATATAGTTCAGAGGATGGAGGTCGCATTGTTTGAAATCTTTGAGCTGTTAGCTTAATCACTTCATCAACGAACTGATAACTATATTCTTTATTGAGCTCCTCTAATCCATGAAGTTGCCATATGATTAAGTATTCCGGAAATAAATGCTTTCGAAGATCTTGCTCAAATAGTCGTCGATTTGGTAGTTTTGTAAAGGAATCAAAAAAATTCGTGTGGTACGCCACATAACGGTCTATTTGACCCAATAAAAAAAGTATACCAAGCAGTAACGCCATTCCTGCAGTGACAATGATAACTAAACCACCTATATTCCCCATGTCATGTGCTAGTGCGTGTGCATGAAAATCACTTGGCACATAAAAAGTGACTGCTGACATACCCGTATAATGCATACTAGACACTGCTAAACCCATAATTAGAGCAGTAAATAATTGAATCCAACGATTTTTCATATAAAGTTGCAGGTTTGAAAAAATATAGACGGCTAACATCGAGATTGCCACTGATATACCAATAGAAACTATAAATATTAAGTAGTTATAAGAATAAGAGATATCCATTTTCATGGCATACATTCCCATATAATGCATGGTAGAGATACCAGCTCCCATCGAAACTCCAGCTAGGATATAAACCCAAAGCCCTCTTTTCGGTAGGTTAGATAAATAAAAGGCTATAAACGATGCTACCATTGCTGGCACAATAGATAAAACAGTCAGTGTAACATTGTATGTCATATGGACAGGCAAGGAGAAGGCACTCATCCCAACAAAATGCATAGACCATATTCCAAATCCCATAGCAATAGAAGCAAACATTAACCATAGATTTCGATGAAAAAAACCAATCCTCTGCGCTCTTCCATTCATCGTCAAGGCTGAATATGAGGCTATTACGGCTATTAAAATGGACAATATAACAACAGAAGTAGCATAGTCACCTTGAATGACGACCATATCCTCTTCCAAATAATTTTCAAACATTCAATTTATCTCCCTTTACATTTTCGTGTCTATAAACGTAAAATCCATGTCTCTATAGTAATCACCCTCCTTTTATCGGCAGTGAGTACTACAAATTAACTCATCTCGAAGCTCTACGGAAACTTTCTTTTGAAGGTGATACCGGTCAATTAATATACCTCAATTGGGAGTGATAAAGATACGAGTATCGCAAGACGAGAAAAATAGCTTCATTTCCATTAGATTTTATGAGTTGTACCATCCAGTAAGACTTGGCTATACAAGTAAATAGGAAAAATATAATATTCTTTTAAGGGGGAGATTATATGTCTTTAAAGGCTGGAGATATAGTTAGGTTTGAAAGAACTTTACATTAAATGATGGGAATTATTTATAAAAATCTCAGGGGATGAAGGCATTCATCATATGAATCCAGATGAACAAGGGAGAGTTGTAATTCAAGGATTACTGACTGCAACATTACCGATTAAAGTGGGTGGAGATAACAACGTATTGGCTCGTCATATGGACTTTGAATTTCTAAAACCAGTCTATACGGGAGATACAATAACTTGTGAGGTCACGATTGATCAATTAGAACCGATAGAGAAAAGAACTTCTATCGTTGCATCCTTTAGATGCCACAATCAACATACCACTGTAGTGCTAAAAGGAAGTTTCTCAGGGGTAATATTATAATCACTAAAAAAGCAGTCTGTTCCAACTAGGAAATGGACTGCTTTTTATAAGGCTAAGTATGCTAAATGATAGCTTGAAAGTATTCGCCAAAGTATAGTTTCGCTTCCTGCTGTCTCGAACTATTAATACCTACTAGTACCGTCGTTGCTGGACCTGCAGATTTTTGAACTTCCCAGCCTTTCATATTGCACTCGAGCTTTAGTTGCTTACATTCACCTGCTATTCCTTTAGAGCCGACCGGCCAAACAGCATGAACCAATCCAGACCTCATTGCCTCCCAAACTTTTTTTAAGTCTGCAATTTTGTTTGCTTCTTTAATAACCTCTTCCCCTACACATGGCTTTCCATAGGCATACCATTGAACATCTTGATCTTGTTTTAGCTGTTGCTGACCAAGCATCGTAATAGCCACGGCAGATTGCATGGTTTCTATATTCGTTTCGCTGCTACCTGTAATGGTTGGACATTCCTCTGCAATCTCATTAAACAATTTCTTTATTCCTTTTATATACTTGTTCCAGCTGTCATTCCCTGAAAAATTATGAACCACTATCGTTTGTGGGTAGGCACTAGCTGCCCATTGCTCCAAAATGGAGACTCGAGTGGCAAAGTAGGCAACTACCTCATCTGATATAGACACCACATCGTTTTCCTTTTCACCTATTGCTGCCGAATTATCAGTGGTTAGTACTATCCCATTTGGCAATAATATAGCATTACGCATGTGTCTTCACTCGTTCCATTACCTTTTCAACAACAGGAGAAACAATCATAGCAATGGAAGCATTAAGTATAGTTGCCAGCGTGATACCCGGTAAAGCACCTATGAAGAACGCAGGTGAAATAATCCAGTAGAAAGGTAAAGTTGCTAGTACACTATTTGCAAAGATAAAGAAAACCCATTTCCAAAAGTGATATCCCTTTTGATGGAGCTTTGTAAAAACAAATAGAATGACAAACATCTCCAGGGCTATGATGATATGTAATGGACCTAGTGGGAACCCAGCTGATAAGGAAGAGACTAAATGACCTACTAAAGAAGCCGCTCCTGCATACATTGGCGGTAAAAAAAGAGCGGAAATAAGTGCAGGCACTGTATCTAGTGCCGCACTTCCAATCCCCACTGGAATCTTGATCAACGCTCCAATTGCACAAAGAGCTGCGAACATGGCTGCAAGTGTTAATAGTCGAAGCTTCATATAGATTACTCCCCTTCTTTTTTCTCGCTTCCAACGTTTTTAAAGACTTTTGCGCTTCTTACGTATTCAACGTCACTTACGTTTTCCCGCACGTTTGCCACACGAGCTGCTGCAAATAAATAATCCGATAAACGATTTAAATAACGCTGTACAACGGAAGGCACATCCTCTTGCGTTTTAGATAACGTCACAGTTAATCGCTCTGCACGACGTGTAATGGTACGCGCAATATGAAGAGTCGCCGCAGCTGGAGTTCCTCCTGGAAGGATAAATCGCTCTAATACTGGACCTTCTTCTACTAATACATCAATGCGTTTTTCCATTGCCTCGATTGCGTCATCGGTCATTTTATAGATTCTGCGATTAGATACGTTTGCTAAATCACCACCACAGTCAAATAGCTCGTGCTGAATCGTTTCCAAATCCTCTAGAAGATCTGCAAATTTAGATGGGTCTAACTCTGTCACTGCTTTTCCTATAAATGAGTTTACTTCGTCAATTGTTCCGTATGCCTCTACTCGAATATCGTCTTTATCTGTTCTGCCTCCGATTAATCCTGTTTGTCCCTTATCACCTGTTTTTGTATAAATTTTCATTGTGAACATCTCCCTTTATAGTTTGTGGAATACCATACCAAATACGTGTAACACTCTCTGCTACAGCAAAAAGCTGCTGATAAAATCTTCCCACATCATCCCTAAGCTTCCGCATACTAGCCTCCATCGGAACAATCCCTCTTCCGATTTCAGTAGCAATCACATAAACCTCTTTTTCCACATCCCATTTCTTTAAATGCGTATACCATATATTTAGCTGATCTTGTTGCAGGGTCTCAAATCCTGTTATCACCAGTATTTCTTTATCGGGAAATAATGTAGTAGGGAGTTCATCCCCTGCGTCAATCCATTGAACATGACGTCCAGCTAGCTTTTTTTCTACAAAAGCTCTTTTTCCATTAAATGCTCCACCGAATATGACGTGCAATGCTTTCCCTCCAGTACTTCTTGTCTATCTTTCCAACACAGTGTATACATGCTTCCATGGGGCACATCCCAATCCCAAAACTTTTTAGAGTCATTGACAAATTTTCTTAACAATGCTCGAATAGGCCCACCGTGAGTAATTATAATAGGATGATTAGAGTTAGTAATAACTTCACAAAACCCACTTGTTACCCTTACTTCTAGCTGTCTTAGAGATTCCCCTCCTGGTGGGGCAATACATTCATAATCGTCTAGCCACGCCTGGTACTTTGCTTCATGCTTTAATTCCTCGTATGTTTTTTCTTCCCAACTACCAAAGGAGCACTCTCTGAGCTTAGCACTTTCAATATATGGAATATCTCCAAAAATTATATCGGCAGTTTGGCGGCATCGCAGTAAATCACTCCCAAACACTTGTGTTGCTTCTCCTATCTTATTAACGGTCTTTAGACCAGTAATAACGGGCTCATCTGTCCATCCAATATACTTTCTATCAGTATTCCCTTTCGTCGGAAGATGTCTTATGAGAGTAACAGTATAATCGTGATCCATAGAATAACCTCCGTCAGCTCTAGGCTGGCACCGAGTAAGTCACCCGTAATGCCCCCGAAATTCTTTAACGTCCAGCTACGATATACACAGCTAAATACGACTAACACGCTTAAGATTGTAATCGCAATAAGCCAATACGTCGTTAGACCAATGAAACAAATGGCTACAAACAATGAGCATGCTGTTAACGGTAATAGTAGTGGAATATGAATCCTTTGCTTAAAGAAATGGGCAAGACCGCTCTCTTTAGCATTTACGGTAGTACTAAATAGCGTCACAAGAACTATTCGTGATAAAACAGGAATAATCACTATAAATATCCAATGAAAACTTTCAGAAGACAACACCTCGGCTATGATGATTACTTTACCTACAATCAATAAAACAATGGCCATCACACCAAAAGCACCAACTCGAGGGTCGTCTAAAATTTCCATTCGCTTTTTTAAATCTCTATAAGAAAAAAAAGCATCTGAAGTATCGATAAAGCCGTCCATATGGAGTCCGCCTGACAGTAAGATTCCGAGACTGACAATCACAAATGCAGTCATTAAGGGGCTCCATTCAAAATAGAGAGCCAAACTAGCCACTGCTCCAATGCCAGCTCCTACCAAAGGAAAAACAGTGTACATCCCAGTTATTTGTCTTTTTTCCATCGGTAGATTTTTTTTAACCGGAATAATGGTAAAGAATTGAAGTGCCAATAACAGGCTATTCATCATTCCACCTCATTTCCACTGATGTCCTAATCCATACTCCATTTCGTATGCCTCATCAGCTTTAGCAACTAACTTTTGATGAATGCGACCAATCCATTGCTGATAAAGAAGTACACTATCATAACTGGAAACCTGTTCATCGAGCACTTCATTTGATACAACGACCATTACCTCTACCTTTTCTAGCAACTGATCAATTGTTAGAAATAGCTTCTTTTCAACCTCTTCTATGTCACTAACATAAAGCTCGTTTGCTAGCCAAGTCGTGACACAGTCCCAAAGGATACCATCTGTAGCTTTTATGGCTGGTACTAGTTCCTCAAAATATCTCGGTTGCTCAATAGTAACCCAATTTGCCGTATAACTTTCTCGATCTCTCTGGTGATACGCAATTCTTTGTTCCATTTCCCTGTCTGTTGCTACACCTGAAGCAACGTATATATTGCGAGGAGCCCGCTCGTTCATCAGGTACTGCTCCGCAAAGTGGCTTTTACCACTCCGCACTCCCCCTGTTATAAAGACAAGCTTTCCTTGAACCATGTGGTCAACTCCTTTTTCAAGTACTGCATGTCATCTTCTTTTTTCATCCCTACTCTAAACCAATTACCGTCTAGTCCTTTAAAGTTTTCCGTATGTCGTAGCACGCAGCCTTTAGCTAGTAAATATTCAAAAAAATCCTTCGACTGAACAGGGTCGGGAAGCTGAAAGCAAAGAAAATTTGTATGAGATGGTAGCACCCTACAATTGAGTCCTTCTAAAAATTGGGTGAAGTCCGCTCGTGCCTTTCGCGCAAAATGAATAGCATGCTGTCTATACTCCTCTTCCTTGAAGCACTGGGCACCAATCGCTGTTGCCAATGCATTACTATTCCAATGAGGCAGCCTTGAACGAATATCATCTATTGTTTCTTTTCCCGCTACTGCATAGCCAAGTCGTAGCCCTGGAATTGCATACATCTTAGTCATCGAACGGACAACGATTACATTAGGGAAATCATTTAAATAAGGAATGAAGGATTCCTTTTCATCTATAAAATCTAAGAAAGCCTCATCCAACACTAAATCACAATTATGCCTTTTTGCATGCTCCGCTATCTGCAGAATTTCCTCTAACGGAATCAGGTAGCCAGTTGGATTGTTCGGCCTACAAATATATATAACATCTGCCTTTTCTACCTCGCCGAATACCTCGTTCATCTGAAGCTTACCTATAGCTATTATCTCTGTAACGATTGCCTTATATGGTTTGAGCGTGGCCTCATATTCCGAGAAGGTAGGGTGAATAACCACGGCTTTTTTTTGCTGATAGCGTATAGCTAAGCTTGCAAAGATCTCTGCCGCACCATTTCCAATCAGTATTTGTTCAGAGCTTACCTCGTGATACATTACAGCTGCGCTTACGAATGGCTCTCCATAGGGATCTGGGTATTTCGTTATTAAATTTGCATAGGATTCCCACTGTTCCCTCACAAAATCTGGAGGACCTAGTGGATTCACATTTTCGCTAAAATCAATGACCATCTCAGGTATTGGAATGTTTAGACGCTGATATAACTGATGAGCATTTGCTCCGTGGCTAGGTAACGACAAGTATTAAACCTCCTATCCCCGTCATTCCAAACCAGAAAAGAAAGACGGCTGTGTGTAAATGTGAAATCGCTCCTAATATATGTCTTGCACTTAAAGGAACCTTACGAATTCCCATCAATGCACGATTTGAAACGACTCCTTTATATGTATTTCTTCCGCCTAACTGTATGCCTAATTGATAGGCAGTGGCTGCTTCTAAAAAGCCACTATTGGGACTCGGATGCTTCTTAGCATCCATCCACCAGCCCTTCATTCTCTCCTTCAAGGGAATGTCAGCTTCCTTTCTTCCTCCAAGCATAATGGCCAACCCAGTTAATCGGCTCGGGATATAATTTGCAACATCATCTAGCTTTGCCGCTGTATAACCAAACTCCTCGTACTGTACATTTTTATAGCCTACCATGGAATCTAAAGTATTGATTGCTTTATATGCCCACAGACCAGGAGCCCCAAATAGGAAGGCAAAAAATAGTGGTGCAGTAACTCCATCACTTATATTCTCAGAGACGGTTTCTACTACCCCTCTAGTTATTTCCTCCTCGTCCAAATACTCCGTGTCTCTTCCTACAATCCATGAAAGCTTTACCCTTGCATTAGGTAAATCCCCCTCTATCAAAGGTTTGTATACATCCATTGCAGCGTTCTTTAAGCTTTTTTGCGCGAGGCCAGAGGCAATAAGTATACTTTCTAGCGCAATTCCTAAAACAATATGAATGGAATAAGCAACGGTTACAAGCACTAGAGCAATGCTAAATGATATGCCTACTATAACTAGGACTAGGATCAGCCCTTTAAGCTTCCTCTTACTACCTTTGTTTAATTGCTTGGTTAGCCTTGAAATAAGCGTGCCGATCCAGCGGACTGGATGAGGCCAATTAGGAGGGTCTCCTATTAATCGGTCAAGCATAAGACCAATTGCTATTGCTATCATGTGAGATGCCATCTTACACCCAGCCCTTTGCCTTTTTGTATACCTGAATAGCCTCCACTGTACATTCAAATACACCTTGACCAATCTTTTTACCGATTTCTGTTATTGGACCTGCGTATTTGATATAAGAGCCTTTTTGTGTTGCAGCTATTAGTACACTATCTGTCGAGGTGCCAGTTGCAAGCGTACCAGTCCTAGGATCCATTACTTGTTCGTGAGCCATCGCTTTCGTTTTAGCCTCCGTTGCAGTGATAACAGATTGAATAAATGCCTCCTCTGCTAGCTCTCCATTAATAACAATCCATGTATTGATCGTACCTACAGAAGGAAACATTTCAACCTCATGCGCTCTAGAGACATCCACTGCATTTCCAACCCCCGCAGTTACCATTACGACTAGATTACCAAGAGGTGTTTTGTACTCTTTAATGATAGCGTCCGTAGTTTTGACCGCTGTCATCATACCTACCGTATCTGCCTCTGATAACCCTTCAGCAGCAAGGTATTCTATCATTTCCTCCTGAACATTATCACAATGGTAGCTCGCATCCACTCTTCGATTGACAAAATTTCTATACCAGCCACTTCCTGCATTAATGACTGCAGATGACCACGTCTTTAATTGATTTTCTGCTCGGAAAAGAACATAATCATCCGTTACTTGAAAATTGGACGCTGTGATTTGTTTATCGTCTTGTTTTTCATTTACATCTGGCAAAATGGTTATTTGTGGTTTAGGGCGTTCCGGATGAGGATTAGTACTAACTCTGGCTTCATAAACCGTTTCCACTAAACTCTTTTTTACTACCTCATGCGGTTCTCCAATTACTTTAATGCTCCCTTGGTCCATCAATAGAAGCCTGTCACAGTAAAGCGATGCAAGGTTAATATCATGAAAAATGCTTATAACCGTAATACCATTCTCAATTGCTTGTGTCTTAATCGTATCTAGAAGTTGTTTTTGATGAGCAATATCCAAGTGATTGGTCGGCTCGTCTAACAGCAATATTGGAGCTTGCTGAGCTAAAGCCTGCGCTACAAAAACTCGCTGCTGTTCTCCTCCTGATAGTAACTCTAGTAAATGCTTTTCATATTGATCGATAGCAGTCAGCCTCATTGCCTCCTGTGTCGCCATTTCATCCTCTGGCGACCATGTAGAAAACCAGCCGGATTGATGAGGATATCGTCCTAGTGAAACTGTATCAAAAACAGTATGTGAAAAAGCCTGATTGTGCAGTTGCGGCAAAACTGCCAGCCTTTTTGCCAGCTCCTTTGAGGAATAGGATTTCAGTGGCTTACCTTCAATTAGTACTTCTCCCGATGAAGGTGTAAGTATGCCACTCATCAATTTTAAAAGAGTGGATTTCCCACTACCATTTGGACCTAATATCCCTAGCATTTCTCCTTTAGATACCTGAAAGGAGACGTCATGCACTATAAGCTTTTGATTGTAGCCACCAGAAAGCTTTTTTATCTCTAGCATGTTAAGCAGCTCCTTTTTTACGTTGTCGGAAGAAGATAAATGCAAAAACTGGTGCACCTATAAAGGCTGTGATAACTCCAATAGGAAGCTCTGTTGGAGATATAATCGTACGTGATACGAGATCACAAATAATTAATAACGATGCTCCGTTTATGAAGCTTAACGGAAGGACGTGTCGGTTATCGGAGCCAAATAACAGCCTCGTCATATGAGGCACTACGAGTCCGACAAATCCAATGGTTCCCGATACAGCTACAGCCGTCCCAGTAAGCATAGACCCACCTATTAGTATCATCATTTTACGTTTCTTTACTTCCACACCTAAATGCTGTGCTCGTTCTTCTCCAAACAGCATTGCATTTAGCTCCCTACGGTTTAACCATAATAAAAGTGAACCAATTATTATAAAAGGTAATGCCATTTGAACATAGCTCCAGCCACGCATAGAGACGCTTCCAAGGAGCCAACCAATTATTTGCCTTAGCTCTTCCCCTGTTAATGCAATCATTAAGGAAATAACAGAGCCGAGAAACGAGCTAAAGATAATACCTGTTAAAATAATCGTTTCCATTTTCATCGCTCGATCAACAAGCTTCGCGAAGGTGATTACGGTGAGCATCGTTGCAAGAGCTCCTAACATACTGAAAACAGGCAAGGTGAACATTCCTAAAAAAGGTACCGATATTCCAAAAAAGAGTGTAGCCACTGCACCAACCGATGCTCCGGACGACACTCCCAATGTATAAGGATCAGCTAGCGGATTTTTAAGCAGACTTTGAAAAGCTGCTCCCGCTATTGCCAGGGATGCTCCGACTAATCCTGCGAGTATAACTCGCGGCATGCGAATCTTCCAGACGATATTTGTTGCAATCGCATCTGTACCCGTATCCCATAAAGTACTGATCGGTACCTTTACAGATCCGACCGACACACCTAGCCAAATGGCTACGATTAACGTAGCCAGTGACAAGATATAACCGATCATTGATTTACTCACTAAATGCCTCCGGATAAATAGCCTTAGCCACTTCCTCTAGGCCTTCTACTAAACGTGGACCTGGACGACTCGTTGCATCCTCATCCACTTGTACCACCTCATCATTTTGAATGGCAGTCACTGTGTCAAAACCATCACGCCGTTTCACCTTTTCTACAATTCCTTCTACGTAGTCATAGGTGATTAACATAACATCTGGGTTACGGCTTACTATTTCCTCTGGGTTAACTTGAAACCAGCCATCTTGATCGGCCATAATATTTTCTGCATTGACCATCGTTAAAATTTCTTGCATAAATGTCCCATTACCAGGAGTATAAATTTCTGGTACATCGGAAGTTTCTACGAATACTGTTTTCTTTGTCTCTACTTTTGCAACTTTTTCTTGAATTTCATCAACCTTTGCCTTCATATCCTCTATAACGGCTTGTGCTTCCTCATATTTCCCCGTTGCTCGGCCAATTTGTTCAATAGTTTTATAGGTTAAGTTAAAATCCTTTGCATCCTGTACCACAAATACCTTTACACCAGCATCTCGAAGCTGCTGTAATCCTGACTCTGCCATTGAAACAATGGATTCATGAGCGAATACGATATCCGGACTTAAAGAGATTATTTTTTCAATGTTATACTCCATGCCACCAATTTTTTCTTTTTCTAAGGCTTCCTTAGGGTAGCTCTCATAATCATTCACACCGATAATTTCTTCATCTAGCCCTAAAGCAAATAGAATTTCGGTATTGCTTGGAATCATAGATATAATTGATGTTGGGGCTTCCTCTAGCGTAATCTCTTGTCCTACTGCATCAGTGAGAGTCAGCGGAAATGCTGTTTCCGAGCTACCAACCTCTACACTATCTTCTTTTTCTAACGGAAGTGTTTCGGAATCATTGCACCCAGCCAATACAAACAGTGCTATCCCAATTAATAACCAAAACTTTTTCATCCTTCATTCCTCCTAATTTTAAACAATAAAAAATCCCCCATCCTAGGATGAGAGATAGATAGGTATAAATCTGCCAAAAATACCGAAAGCGGACCTACACCAGACCTATCCGCGTAGGTAATGGGTGTGCACATAAAGGCAGGTTTTCTGGCTTATGATGCACATGCATCACTTACAGTGGCGGGACCGCGCTGGACTCTAACCAGCTTCCCTTTTAACTCTAGTATCCAATAACTAGAGCACCTTTACGCAAATGTTATTCTATTGTTTCTTGCATTTATTATACCTTATATTTAGATGTTGTCGAGATGATGTCGGGATTTGAGAAAGGCATCCGTTTCATAATTTCAAAAATACGAACAATTAATAAAGAATATTCAAGTTTATATACTTTTATATGTGGAAAGTAGAATTGATTTTCGCTCATATCTCGGACGATCTTTCGAGGGGGGGAGCGATAAGTCATCACCTGTCGCTTACGCGCAAGGTTGTGATGTCTGAGCTGTCTCACTCATCCCTACTTGTGCCACCGCCTGCCGCTACAATCAATTTTAGAAAAGGTTCGTGTTTAACTATTTTGAGAAATGAATCTTCTCCAGCTCAAGCGAGGTAAAAAAACAGTAGTAATTGATTAAAGGTGATTTCAGTGAAATTTTTACATTCATATTATCGAAATCATTTCACGTTTCACTTTCTGACCTTCTATAAAGCTAGGGGAGTAGCATTTTTGTAGCTTAAGTAAAAAATGTCCATCTCCTATTAGAAAATATTCGAGAGATACTCACCCCTAATGCTATTAATAAAAATCACAGTACACAATCCACTCTTGTTTGTCTTGATTATAGAAAAAATAGAAGCTACCACTGTCTACTATGTTGAATTGCGCTTTCGCATCAGAGCTTATCTGAAAGACAAAGGGATATTCGTCACCATAGGAGACTCCGCTCTGGGTAAAGGAAGGATATCCTCCAACCTTATGCATAGGATAGATATCTTCCACGATATCATCGTAATATTCGATCGCATCCTCTAATTCAATGCGTAAAATCTCGTCTACAATTTCTGGTGGTATATCATCAGAGTCCCAGGCGGGAGCATCATTCTCAACTAGTTTCGGTTTTAATGGAAAAGGTTTCGTCCTTGCAGATTGATCGTTTATTTTATGTAATTCGTTGAGGCTTGTATAGCAATTAATCATAAAAAAAGACGCTAAATTATCATTGTTTAAATGATCATATACATTAAAGTCCATATAAATAGTGATTAATTGAATGTTTTTTAATTCCTCCGGTACGTAAGGGAGATTGCTTAAAAAGATTGTACTTAAAGGCTCATACTGGGAAGATATATTTTCTTCTTTTCCCCACATGACCTTTCCAATCCAGCTCTCACCTAATTCTTCTGTTGGTTGATGTCCACCCGTATCAAAAATGGTAGCTTGCTTAAATAGTACTTCTTTTAATTGAGCAATGTTCATATAAATCCCTTCCTAAGCTAAGTAAGACTCCCAATCGTAATCTTCTATTTTATAGAAGACACCGTGGTCATTTCTTTCATATGCACATAGAGGTGGCTCATCAATAAAAGATAGAACAGAGTCATCTATATTTAAAATTACACCTATGGATATATACTGAAAATTATCAGAATTACTTAAAAATCTATCATCTTCGTAACCACTTAAAACAGACCAACCAGAATCTTGAGCATCTTTTGGATCATCTTTTAACATAAAATTAAATTCATTTCTCTCTAAAACATCGTTGCTTACAATTATTTTCGTATCAAAATAATAATCCCATTTAGAAGCATTTGGATCGTTATACTCAGTGTCACATATATGTACTGCACGAAATGAAATTTCTTGTCCAATTTTTAATTCACTTATATTGATTGGGTCGTTTGAAAGAACTCCCTTAAAGTTTTCCATATCCCTATGGGTAATTTTCACCCACATCCTTTCACCTGCATACCCGTCTGCTCTAGTCTCGAATTCGAAAATTAATTTGACCATATCTCCTATTCTTAAAATATCAATTACTTCCTGGCTAGGAATATAAAAAGTATAGGGCGCTTCTTTATTTCTTTTATAAACACTCTCTAAGTACCATGACATTATATTTTCTCCTTGAACTGTTTTAACATAATTTTTACGAGTCTTTCAACACTTTAATTTTTTTTGCAACTATCTTTCCTTCCTTTTCCTCAGTCCATATTTTCAGCTCTTGTCCTTCTTTTAAGCTCCGCATGCTATTTATTTCCCCTGTTATTTTGGTGAAATTAGAGATATGAACTTTAGGAGTAAAATGCTCGTATTCAGGGTTAACTTCCAGAGGATATAAGGTAAAGTTATTATCCGTTATATCCCCTACTTTGCCATGGTAATCAGCTCTATTTAAAAGAAAAAAAGTAAGGAAAGCAATACTGATTATAGTCATTCCAATAATTAAGCCTCTACTTTTCATTTGTTACGTTCCATTCGTGTCATTGCTTCTTGTAAAAGTCTTTGTAGAACAGATGCAAAGGCTGCAATTACAAGGGAAGCAAAAATCATGCCTAGTCCGATGCCTATGATTCCAGGCGCATCATCCTTATCTGCCATAAGAAAGAATATTGGCATACCTAAAACGTATAAAGAGCTAATAGCTAATCCACAGTATTTTATTTTCTTCAAGGCTCTTACTGAAGGTGCAGAGAAGGTATTATGATGACCTATATAATTTAAAAGCTTTAGTGCTTGGTATAGGGCAAAGTAAAAAGGAATAGCTGTTGCATACAAATCGATATAAACTAGGTATTTCAAATAAGCATATTCAGGATATAATTCTACTACAAAGCTTGCTATTTCAGGTACTAGAAATATACATAAAGCAAGAACTGGGATTCCCATTAAAACAATAGCTAACTTTAAAAACAATAGAATTCCTTTTTCCATAAAAGTACCTCCCCTATTAATAATTTACATTATATTACATATTTGATTGTTTTAGAATAAATACTATTGTAAATAAAAAATATTAATACTCTAGGATAACAAAAGAACCAGAATAGAATTATGGAAGTTATTAAATGTCTTTATTCCAGAAAGAGATCCATTTGCTGCATTTAGCACTTTGTCTGCATTATAGAATTATGGATTTTAAACTAATTTCGTCTTTTAAATGGCAATGTGGACTGATCTCACATTTGAAAATTTCAAAAATTATTTATAATTACTTACACAAGTTACTCTTGAAAACATACTAAAAATGGGCATTTTCTCTAAGAAAGTGTGTAACAGAAAGAGCTGGACAAGGTTATCATAATATGAAAAGATTGAATTGTAAGAATAATCGGCCGATTTTCTTCCTAAGTATTTTGTTTTCTAAAAAAATAAAATTTGATACGGAGGAATATACTTTATGAAGAAATTTAAAACATTATTGTTAAGTTTTGTAATTGCTTTAAGTTTTGGATTCACAGCCCAAGCAGAAAATGTACAAGCCACTGAAAGTAAAGAAACAAAAGTTGATGTAGCTTCAGAACAAATTTTTGTTTCAAGAACCGTTCGTTTTACTAGAGATCAATCTATGTGGGTAACTGAAACTAGAAATGGTAAAACGTATTCTGGGTATATTTATAATAGAGGTTTTGCAGACGGCTCTGGAAACTACTCATTTTTCTCAGGATACATTAAAACAGGTCCTTACGCACCAGTATCACTTGAACTTGATAAATAGGAAGATAGAATAGTTAAAATAAAGGCTTTCTTAGAAATCATCCCTTTACGTAGTTGTTTAACTCTGCAGTTTTCTGTAAGTTTCACTATTTAAAGGGATGTTTTCTTTTTCTAGAAAATATGCTCGATTCTACAAGCATATAATCATATATAAAGAGGAAGTGGAACAATCTACGTCTGTTTTTCAGGGGGGAACTCATGAGAGAAGTTATAAGTTTCGTTATGAAAGGAATCTTAAAAAGTAAATACATATTATTGGTACCTTTTATTATCATTCTATTTATCGTTTCTTTGATGGCTATTAATAGTAATGAATCTGGAACAACTCAACAGGAGCTACAAGACACATTTAATGATCGAAAGGAAACCATTAATTTTATCATTGGTAGCCTATTAAATAAAAAAAAGGATTTAGGCTTAACCGAGGAACAACAACTAGCACTAGACAGTTTACTCCTCCAAGAAGTGTATTTAAAAGAAATATCAACTAAGCTGGATCGAGGAGATTTAAATATTTCCAACGAAAACCTCGCCTACATCAAAGCATATAGAGAGTATGAGAGCTATGACTTTATAAGTTATATAAATCCTGAGGTTTTAGATGTTGAGCAACAAAAAGCTGCTACAATAGCGAAACAAGATCTATCTTATACAGAACAAGAGACCCCCTTTAATACAGCACTATTTTCTAAGCAATTATTCCAACTATTATTCAGTCCCTTTACTGCATTTCTATTTTTTCTTATCTTCATTTATAAAATTATTTCGGATGAACAAAATAGGACTTTCGAGTTCTTTAAAGTTAACTCACTTTCAAATACAGCAATCTATTACGGGTATCTCATACCTTTTTTAATGCTTGTGATTGTATATACGATTTTAGCAGCATTCTTTACGTTATTACCACCTCTTTTGACTGGGAATTTAGAGACGATATACTATCCAATAGATATGCTTATTGGTGCAGAAACAGTTATGGTGCCAGTATGGAAATGGCTACTCTTCCTTCCAATTGGTTGGGCAATTTTTGTGGCACTTATGCTGACGATTGCAATATGTTTGTTTAAACAGAGGCTTTCATTTAATGTACTTTTAGCAATCATTGCCGTCCCGGTCCTGTGTGGCTATATTTATTCTGTTCTATTTGGATTTCATATGTTTAATCCTATCCATCTTATTGCTTCTTATGAAATGTACTTACTACCTACCAATCGTTTCGTAACGTATTTAACTGGAATGCTCCTCTTGCTCATTCTAGGTATACTAGCAAGCTTTCCGGTATTTAAATCGAAGAATGTGGGATTCACCTCCCCCCTCCCTGCTTATGCTCGCAAGCGATTTTATCCGAAACTCGAGGGGAGGATGCAGTTGCTTCAATTTGAACATATTAAAAAGAAGCGCAAAGGTCATGTGTTGCTTACCATTATTCTGTTAACTGGGATTATCGGTAGTACATTTATTATCGTCAATCAAACCTATCAAAAGCTGCCAACCATATACTTGAATGTTATGGAAGATTTACAAAACCTCCTTATTGAAGAACAAGTACAGTGGAGAGTCCATGAAGAGGATTTTAATAGAGAAGTTGAAGCGAATCGTATTTCGGAGGATTCAGTAGATGGGACTATAGACTTTCCCGAGGAAAACCCATTCTCCATGATGATTAGACACGCTGAAAACGAATACAACGTATTGGATGAGTTAAAATATAATATTGGTTCGAAAGATTTCGCCCAAAAATATAATGAGATTACGAGGCCCGACCAATCCTATAGAGAATTAGATTCACCCATGTGGAATGTTACTGTAATGGCTTCTGAGGAGCAACAGCATATATTAGATAAGAAAAATATTACACCATGGCCGATCGGGTATCAGTGGATTTCTCATTTCAATGATCCTAGTTATGCTTTAGGTAACGAACACTACACCTTACTAAAATCATCTCAAGAAAGAAACACGAAATATGGAAATAGTAGCTTGTTCACTATGTATAAATTTTTAGATTGGAACATAATGTTGGTGGTCTTATGTGTGTTTATACTTCTGCTATGGACATGTCTTTCCGAGGAACAGCGACCAACACCATCCATTCATTTTTTGGCTACCAAGCCCATTACTCTCCAATCTATCTATGCAAGCAAATGGGCCTACAATCTATTAATTGCTTATGGGGCAATTCTAATTAGTGGAGGAATTACATTTATTGTCAGTTCAATTATAGGTGGATTCGGTGAACCAGACTATCCGATTTTAGTCTATGCTCTTAAAAATGCGAGCGAAAATACGTTTTTTTCTCCTGTCGATAATAGTCATTTTTACTTTGAGAGTTTACTAGTGTTACTCGTTAAAAGTGGATTTCTTATCGTTGCCCAAATTTTCTTTCTGAACAGCTTATTTAGTTTAATTGGGAGATGGATTAAAAACCATTATGTTTCTTTAGTTATCACATTATTAGTTTCCGTATTGGGTTATTACTTCGCAAATCAATACATTACTACTTCCTTTATGTATCTTAATCCATTTGTTTATTTTGATACATGGAACATTGTAGATGGCTGGAAATCCGTATTAGCGAGCTCGTCCTCCGTCAATTTCCGTAATGGGTGGATGATTCTGTTACTTAGTGGTTTGCTATTGTTCCTAATAGGCTTCATACCAAGAAGAAAGAGGGTGTCATGATGTCAGTATTAGAAGTTCGTCAGCTTAGAAAAAAGTATGGGGAAAAACTTGTTTTGCGAGATATTTCATTTGAGATTCATGAAGGTGATGTTATAGGTCTAGTAGGCCCAAATGGAGCAGGTAAATCCACTCTTTTACGATCCATTCTAGCAATTGAAGAGTTTGAATATGGAACGGTGAAGGTCAAAAACGTCTCTAATCAGAGTCCTGACTTTTATAAACACGTTACCTTTTTACCGAGCGATAACTATTTATATATGCAGCTAACTGGATTCGACCATTTAGCATTTGTTGCAAACATCTATAGGTTGGAAAAAACGCAAATTGAAGAAGTTATTGAGCAAATTGGAATCCGATCCTATGTCGACCAGCCCGTAAAATCCTACTCGTACGGGATGAGACAGCATTTACTTATTGCATTATGCATTCTAACAAAGCCTTCTGTCATTTTAATGGATGAACCTTTTAATGGACTGGACCCTACAAGTACGATCGAATTGAAGGAGCTGATTCGCACCTTACATGCGCAAGGAATTAGCTTTCTCATTTCCACACATAACCTGGATATTTTGGAGGATCTGACGAAAAAAATATGGTTTATCAAAGACGGAACATTGTTTAAAGACGACAAAACATTAGTAGTAAATCTCCCTTATCAAATTGAAGTTTTAGTTCCCAAGGATACCGTGTTAGAAAAGCTGATGACCGACAGTCCATTACCTTATCAGGTGTGGGAAAACCGAATTATTACAGATCAAAATCATGATGTAGAAGAATATTTGGAGTGGCTACTAAAGAATAAAGTACAAATTCTATCCGTCAACCAAAGGAAGCCTAATCTGGAGGAAAGGTATAAGCATTTTTACGAGGTTTAAACCAGTTTCTTAAATGGACTCAGAGTGTATCCCCTGGCTCAATTATTATGGGATAAAACAAAAAAATTGTGAAGACTTCCACTTAAAATAACAGGTCATTACAAATAGAATTCAGAATATTGTTTTGATATAAGCGCTAAAAATGGAGGAAGTAGTATGTTTATAGTTAGGACAGTTATTTTATGGATTATTATATCAACTATCATTAATGCATATTTAATGACCCTACCCATACCTGTCTTACGAAAAAGAAATTATCCAGCAAACTATCTTATTGAACTAAACAATCGTATAGATTATCAAAACAATACGGAATGTGCTGCATTTTCAACCGCGTATCTGTTACGTCATTTTGGCATGGAAGCTGAGGGTGAAGAGTTATATACGCATTTCCCTAGTAAAACGCGCGCGGGAAATGTATATCCTAAGGGAATCCGTACGGTGTTAAGAAAAAAGGGCTTTAAAACAAATTATTATAAAGGAAATATAGATACATTAAAGTACGAAGTCAGTAAAGGAATTCCCATAATTGTTTTTATTAAAGTACAGAAGGATAGTAATATTTTACATTTTGTCCCTGTCGTAGGCTATGACAGGGAGTATATTTACCTTTCAGAATCATTAAGGCATCTGGTAAATTGTATTGATCACAAGAGCTATAATCGAAAAGTTCCGATTGAGGAGTTTAAGAAACTATGGAATGTAAAGAGTATTCATATGCTTCTTTATAGCAATACTTACATAGCTGTAAATCCAACACAGAGCTAATAGTAATGACTAATAAATTTTTACTCCGTATATTTTTGCTAACTGGTCCGTTAGCAAAAATTGAGCTTGGACATGTATCTCCAATCTTATTTTTTCAGTATTAACCATTACTTTAAAGAAGCCTAAAAAAGACATCAAGAATAGAATTCTCGATGTCTTTAAATTTATTTTACATTTTTTCTGGTGCAGATACTCCAATTAATTTTAATGAATTTGCAATCGTTTGACGTGCAGATGTCACTAATGCTAGACGTGCCTCTGAAAGTGGCATGTTGTCCGCATTTAATACTTTGTCTGCATTGTAGAAGCTATGGAATGTTGCAGCAAGCTCCTGAATATAGGTTGCAACACGGTGAGGGGCACGAAGTTTTGCAGCGTCTGCTACCACTTGTGGGAAGTCACCAATTTTTTTCAATAAATCTAATTCTTTTTCACTTTGCAGTAAATCCAAGGAATCAGTAGTAGCCTTCATACCTTGTGTTTCTGCTGATCGTAAAATAGAGCAAATGCGAGCATGTGCGTATTGTGCATAATATACTGGGTTTTCATTTGATTGTGAAACAGCTAAATCTAAATCGAAGTCCATGTGAGAATCGCCTGAACGCATACCGAAGAAATAACGTACTGCGTCTAGTCCTACTTCTTCTACAAGCTCACGCATCGTTACAGCCTTACCTGTACGCTTACTCATCTTCATCTTTTCGCCGTCTTTATATAGTTGTACCATTTGAATAACAGATACTTCTAGTTTTTCACGCTCATATCCAAGTGCTTCAAAAGCAGCCTTCATACGTGGGATATACCCATGATGATCTGCTCCCCAAATATTAATGAGCTGATCGAAGCCACGAGCTAGCTTATTCTCATGGTAAGCGATGTCTGGTAATAAGTATGTGAATGAGCCATCACTTTTAATAAGCACGCGGTCTTTATCATCTCCGAATGTAGTAGAGCGTAACCAAGTTGCCCCCTCTTCTTCAAAAATATGCCCATTTTCACGTAATTTGTTTAACGCAATATCAATTTTACCGCCTTCATATAAGGAAGTTTCAGAGAACCAGTTATCAAAGTTAACACGGAAGTCTGCTAAATCCTTTTGAAGCTTCGCCAATTCTACCTTCAAACCGTGAGTACGGAATGCTTGGAAACGCTCCTCATCAGACATATGAACAAATTTGTCTCCATGCTCTTTTGCAATGTCAGCAGCAATATCAATAATATCTTGACCACGGTATCCGTCTTCAGGCATTTCCTTTTCCATACCTAATGCTTCAAAATAACGCACTTCAATAGAAACGGCTAAGTTATTGATTTGATTTCCTGCATCGTTTATATAATATTCACGAGAAACATCATAGCCTGCAAAGTCTAATACGTTACATAAGGAATCTCCCACAGAAGCACCTCGTGCATGTCCTAAATGTAAATCACCTGTTGGGTTGGCAGAAACGAATTCTACTTGAATTTTTTCGTTACCACCAGATGTTGTGCGGCCGTAATTTTCTTTTTCTGTTAGTACTGCCTTCACCACGTCTTGTAGGTAATCTTTACGTACCGTGATGTTCATGAAGCCTGGTCCAGCAATTTCTACTTTCTCCATCATTGTTCCGTCCATATTAAGGTTTTCAATAATTGCCTCTGCGATTTGACGAGGGTTTTTCTTCGCAATTTTAGTTAATTGCATAGCAATGTTTGTTGCATAGTCACCATTCGCTTTATCTTTTGGTGTCTCAAGATGAACTGATGGCAGTTGCTCCTCGGTTACAAGTTCTGCTTTAAGGATTGCTTGCTGCAAAGCTTCCTTAATGGATTGTTGGACTTTTTCTACTGCATTCATTTTATTCCGCCTCCGTATATGTTAGTTCTAATTTATATGTACCGACCACTTCTTCGTCCACTATAAGCTCATAATGTACTAGGAATTGACCATCTGTGAATTGCAATTTCTTTGTATTGGTTGTAATCATGAATGTGCCGTAGCCTGTGTCATAGCTACCGGTCTGCTGTTCTCCTCTTTGAAATGGCAGGCGCATTTTGACACCACCACTTCTAAGTATTAGCGCAGATTCAGCATTAAGTTTTACAGTTGTTCGAACTAACTTTTCGTTCTGTACTTCTTCATAAACTAAATAAGGCTGCTCTCCCTTTAAGGTTAGAACGCCAGATGTATGAATATCAAAAGATTCTTTTTTAGACTTCGGGTGTTGGATTGTTGATCGTAAACGAACAGCAACTTCTTTTTTTAATAGTTCAGACATGGACTTCATCCTTTAAAGCATTTTATAATAATTTATTTATGTAAAAATATAACCTTCATATTATAGCTTAAATTTCATCTAAGTTACAACTAATCGTAAAATACACTTTTTTCTAAAAAAAAGCTTGTTTAAATACACCCAAAAGAGTGTGGAGATCATCACTAAGCTTTTCTTATTTATCTCTGTTAGAGGATATGGTTTATTTTTCGAGAGGTGGTCTTGTTTATGAATTTACACATAAACGATTGAAGCAGTTTAGTTCTGTTTAGTTGATACAAAGGATTTATAATGGATGCTTGTACTAGCCTAAAATGATGCTTTTCAAACGGTTTACCGCCGTATGCAAGGTTTCTTTTCCCTCTACACATGCCATTGCAACTCCATAGATGCCCCAACTCCAAAATGTAGCAAGAAAATAATGTTCTTCTTTTATACCGTGCTCTTTATCTAATAATGTATGCAGATTTTCCGTCAAGCGCTGTTTTATTTCATAGTCCATTTTCGGTTTAAATTCTTTAACTGCTCGTTGACAATGTAAGGCTAAATTTGTCTGAGAACTTATAATAGCTTGTAGGGACATAATAATCGTTTGTTCGTCGATCACTTCTTGTAATGCTACTTCTTTAAAAATTTCTTTCGTGAGAACCTCTTTTTGAATTACATCGATTAAATCGTATTTATCCATAAAATGATAGTAAAACGTTGAACGGTTAATCTTTGCTTCTTGTGTAATATCAGAAATTGAAATATCACTAAAATCTTTTTGTTTAATTAGTTTCAAAAAACCATTCATGATATTTTGTCTTGTCCGTTGGATCCTTGGATCTTGTTTTTTCATTCGAACCTACCTTCTCGAAACTGTATTATTTTGAACGCTTGTTAAATTAAATGAATGACTAAATTATAACAGAAAAATTTCTGGGAAAAAAATAAGCAATTCGTGGTCCATACAAAACAGACCACAAATTGCAATATTTAGATAATAAATGATTAGAATTTTTTTGCTAATTGCTTTGCACGTTCAATGCCTGCTAGTTTAATTTCCTCAGCTTTATCTCGCATTGCATCATGACCCTCAATAAATAAACCTTCAAATTCAGAAATACCCATGACAGCCATCAATTGTTTTAAATAGCGATTGCCTAGCTCTAAGTCTGCTAAAGGATGACCTTCTGAATAAAAATCACCACGAGCTTGAATGTGAAGCACTTTCTTACCTTGAAGTAAGCCTACAGAACCTTTTTCTGTATATCTAAACGTTTTACCAGGCACTGCTACAGCATCAATGTATGCTTTAAGTACTGCTGGGAATAAGTAATTCCATAATGGGGTTACGAATACCATTTTATCTGCTGAAACAAATTGATCAAGAATTTCGTTTAGGCGACTCACTTTCACTAATTCCTCTTTAGAAAGAGCATCCATGGATTGTCCTGCACGAAGTTTTCTCCAACCACTAAACACATCTGCATCTAAATTAGCGATTTCTTGCTTAAATAAATCTACAGTCACAATTTCATCCTTTGGATTTGTTGCTGTATATGCTTCAATGAATGCCTTTCCTGCTGCCATACTAAATGAATGATTTTCATCATTTGGGTTTGCTGTAATAAATAATAACTTAGTCATAATTTTCCCCTCTAATTCTTTAAGATTTGCAACATCTGTTGTGTGATTAGTATAAAATGATTTATTAACTATACAAACCAACAGTTTTATCGAATTGTTGCAAATCCAACATTCAGCTCAGATTGGCTAAAAAGAGAATAATCCAACTATTATATAATAGGTATAGTAGAGAAGAACCTTAACACGCAGGTCCCATCGAAAAAAGAACAAGTAAAAAGAACTTATTAAACTGAAATGCTTTAGTATGTAAAGGTTGGGACACACTCTTCTCAAAATAAAAGCCTCAAAATTTTACACCTGGTAAATTTTAGAGGCTACTATTGCAATACATGTAATTATTTTGCGTTACACCTGCCGCAATCCGCTAGAGGAGATGAACGATTAACGTTTATATTTTTCCGAAACTAATAAGTCATCTTCCACTAAAACATATGGGTGGGTTTCCAACAAAATGTCCTTAAGGTATTCTGGCATCCTTATTCCTGAATAGGCACAGATTAATGGAAACTCTACTTCGTTAACCGCTTTATCTACAATTTCCTCGAAATCTCTAATGAGATATAATGGCTCTTCCATAGAGCTCCATTCGACGTGTGCCCATGACCGAAAAGAGACATCGTTTTCCACATATGGCTTGATCATTTCATTGAAGTAAGCAGCTATTGCTGGAGGATGATAACTACCACTTGAATAATAAAAGGATAAGCTGTTTACAAAATGAACGTATTTCATTTGAACTTTCGATACTCTCAAGCTCAATTCATTTTTAATAAAAGGATAAAGTCTATCATTCTCAACAAGGATAGTGTATTCCCCTGCCTTAATGCCATTTTCAATAAAGCTCGCTACCTGTTCCAAGTAATTTTCCATTTCCAAATAAGAATAAAGCACATGGACATTCTTCCTGCTTTCAAATAATTGATTCATTTTACTTCTCAAGCTATCATTCCTTTTCCCTTCTTTTCTCTAATTATAGAGAAGTTAAAAATAAAAATAAACAGTATTTTCCATACATTTAACTCTTTCTCCTACTTCACAGTTGTGTATGTAATAGAAAATAAAGGCCCCTAAAACTTTACTGTACGTAAAGTTCTAGAGGCCTTAGTTATAGATGACTCTCTATTTAACCCATCCTAGTAGCATTTCGCGTATGAGCTTCGACGCAGTGTTTGCGGTTTGGCTTCCGCTTCACTTCGTTCAGCTCCGCAGAACACTAGAGACTGCTTTCTACTTTAAAAAGCCTAAGATCATTTCTCTCAGCAACTTCGATGCTGTATTTGCGGTTTGCTCCTGCGCACTGCTCGTCGCAGTAACATTTAGTGACTGCTTTCTACTTTATCCAGCCTAAGATCATTTCTCTCAGTAACTTCGACGCGGTATTAGCGGTTGTGCTTCCGCTTCACTTCGTTCAGCTCCGCAGAACATTAGTGACTGCTTTCTATTTAACCCATCCTAGTAGCATTTCGCGTATGAGCTTCGACGCAGTGTTTGCGGTTTGGCTTCCGCTTCACTTCGTTCAGCTTCGCAGAACACTAGAGACTGCTTTCTACTTTAAAAAGCCTAATATCATTTCTCTCAGCAACTTCGACGCAGTGTTTGCGGTTTGCTCCGATTGGTCGTAGATTGGGGCTACTTCTACTAGGTCGAAGCCTACTACGTTTACGCCTGAGTTTGCGATTGCGTGGATTGAGGCTAGTAGTTCGCGGCTTGTGATTCCTCCGCAGTCTACTGTTCCTGTACCAGGTGCATGCGCTGGGTCGAGTACGTCAATATCAATGGTTACGTACACTGGACGACCCTCAAGTGTTGGAAGTACCTCTTTTAATGGCTCTAGCACTTCAAATTTAGCAATTTGCATACCATTTTCTTTCGCCCAATCGAACTCTTCCTTCATTCCAGAACGAATTCCAAATGAGTAGACATTTTTAGGACCTATATGTTCTGCAATTTTACGTATCGGAGTGGAATGGGAAAGGGGCTCTCCCTCGTACTCCACGCGTAAGTCTGTGTGTGCATCCATGTGAATGATCGCCAGGTTATCGTATTTGTTCGATACAGCCTTCATCACTGGCCAAGAGACTAAATGCTCTCCACCCATGCCGACCGGTATTTTTCCATCCTTCAATAACTGATGAATGAATTCTTCAATTAATTCTAGACTTTTACCAGCGTTTCCAAATGGAAGCGGAATATCTCCTGCATCAAAATAGTTTACATCATCTAGTTCTCTATCAAGATAAGGAGAATATTCCTCTAGACCAATAGATACTTCACGAATACGCTGGGGACCGAAGCGGGATCCAGGACGGTAACTTACTGTCCAATCCATCGGCATTCCATAAATGACTGCCTGTGCTTCATCATAATTTTGCTTGCTTTTAATAAAAACATTACCTGAGTATGCTTCATCGAATCTCATTGGCTTACTCTCCTGCAAGGTCTTTCACAAATTTCGGTAAAACGAACGCTGCTTTGTGAAGTTCTTTTGTGTAATATTTCGTGTCTATATCGAAGAATTGCTCGTCTGGAACTTGTAGTGGGTCATATTTTTTAGACCCAATTGTAAAGCACCATAAACCACTTGGATACGTTGGGATATTAGCCAAATACATATTTGTAATTGGGAATATTTCCTTCACATCTTTTTGTACTTGGCGGATTAAATCTGCTTTAAACCAAGGGTTGTCCGATTGTGCAACGAACAATCCGTCTTCTTTTAAAGCTTTAGAGATTCCAGCATAAAAGCCCTTCGTAAATAGATTTACTGCAGGTCCTACTGGTTCTGTTGAATCTACCATAATGACATCGTACTCATTTTCAGACTCAGCAATATGCATAAACCCGTCTCCAACTTGTACATCTACTCTTGGGTTTTCTAATTCACATGCAATCTCTGGTAAATATTTTTTTGAGTACTCAATTACTTTTCCATCTATATCAACTAATGTCGCTTTTTTAACCTTCGGATGCTTCATAATCTCACGAATTACTCCACCGTCTCCCCCACCAACCACTAATACATTTTCTGGGTTAGGGTGCGTGAATAAAGGAACGTGTGCAACCATTTCATGATAAACAAACTCGTCCTTTTGGGAAGTCATAACCATGCCATCTAAAAAGAGCATGTTACCCCATTCCTCTGTTTCGGCCATTTCCAACAGTTGAAAATCCGTTTGTTCTGTATGAAGTGTGCGTTTCACCTTCATTGTGATGCCAAAGTTCTCGGTTTGCTTTTCTGTAAACCAAAATCCAGCCATTTATCTATCTCCTTCCAATATATGATTCTTTTACTTTACCTAAAAAGTAAATACAAAGAAAGTATAGTGGTTTTTGGCAAAAGTGCAATAGTTTTTTAATTCTCGGTTTAATTTGTTTCTATAGTTCTCATACTGTTAAAAACACAGGTGAGAACGGGGTTGATTTTTTGAAGCGCGCGCAATATAAAAAGAAGACTACTCGAAATAAAAGATTAAAAAGAGTTCTCCTAATCGGAATAGCTGCTAGCTGTGCATTTTTAAGTGCCATAGTCACTCTTCGAATATATGCGCAAATAGTTGGCGCACCGATTATTCAGGTTCCAATTTCCTCTGTATATTTAGACAATCAAGGTAACGTCATCGGAGATCGTTTTAATGAGCAACGTAGGTACTGGATATCACTAGATGAAATGTCTCCCTTCATTCCACAAGCAACTATTTCCGTGGAAGACCAGGAATTTTACGAGCATAATGGTTTTGACTACTCTCGAATTGCTTCCGCTCTACTAAAGGACGTAAAGGCAGGAAAAAAAGTTGAAGGTGCCAGCACTATTACTCAGCAATATGCACGTAATGTGTTTTTAACCCACGATAAAACATGGACAAGAAAAATAAATGAAGCTTTGTACGCTTATCGCTTAGAAATTTTTTATGAAAAGGATGAGCTTCTAGAGGGGTACTTGAACACTGTCTATTTTGGACATGGTATGTACGGAGTAGAGGCTGCAAGTCAGTATTATTTTGGGAAAAGCGCTAAGTCTTTAACTTTAGGAGAATCAGCTCTTTTAATGGGTATTCCAAAAGGACCGACCCACTATTCTCCAATTGTGAACGAAGAAAAGGCCGTTAATCGTCAAAAGCTAATATTGCAGTTAATGAATAACCAGCAATTCATTACTTCAGAACAAAAGGAACGTGCAAACCTAGAGCATTTAGCTCTAAAGACAGAAGAATCAAGAGTAGCCAAAAAGACAGCACCTTATTTCTTAGAGGAAGTTTGGAAGGAAGCTACAAAAATAGTAGAGAGCAAAGGACGTCGCATTGAAGATGGTGGATGGACGATTACTACTACGTTAAATAAACAGCATCAGCAGGTAGCAGAAGAAACTATTGAAAAGTGGATGCCTAAAGGGGAGTTGCAAATCGGGTTCGTTAGTATGGAGCCCAAAACAGGTTATATAACAGCTATGGTTGGAGGAAGAAGCTTTACCGAAAGTCCCTTTAACCGAGTTACACAAGCAAAAAGACAAACCGGCTCAACAATCAAGCCTTTACTGTTCGCAGCCGCTCTAGAAAATGGCTTCTCTCCTCTTACTTACTTAAAAAGTGAGCGAACGATTTTCACTTATGACAACGGACGGAGAGAATATGAGCCTAAAAATGTAAATGGAGAGTTTGCTAATCATCCAATCTCCATGGCGCAGGCCTTAGCAATCTCCGACAATATATATGCAGTGAAAACATTGGAGCATATAGGCTATAAACCTTTTGAACAACTGGTGGAACGCTTTAATATCAACATGAAGGTCGATCAAACACCTGCTACCGCGTTAGGTACACCAGAGGCGTCCTTACTAGATATGACGAAGGCATACAATACGATATCAGATAAAGGAATGCAAATGAAACCAACGTATATTACAAAAATCTCAGACAATGAGGGGAAAGTTATATATGACATCAGTGAGGAGAAACGAAAAGGCAAGAAAGTATTGTTAGAAGAAGATGCTTTCTTATTATCCCATTTGATGACTGGAACATTTGATCCTACGTTTAATGACTACTCTCCTGCCACTGGTATTAGCATACGGGCAAAGCAAACACGTCCTTACGCAGCAAAATCGGGCACAACGAATACAGATCAGTACCTAATAGGCTTTTCTCCACAGCTAACAGCTGGAGTTTGGAATGGCTATGACCAAGGCAAGGCAGTGAGTGATGCAGAAGCGAAGCAGGTAACGAAGCAAGTATGGATTGAATTCATGGAGCAAGTGCATCGAGGACTACCCGAGGAGCCATTTATCGCTCCTGCAGGTGTACGCGGGGTTATCGTAGATATAGAAACAGGAGGACTTGCAACTTCTGATTGTGAAAAGCAACGCCTTGTTTATCTGAAGGAAAAGGATATCCCAACTAAGCTTTGTACAGATCCAAGACTAAAACAGCACACATTCGAGGATTTATCGGAAGAACAAAAAGAAGAAGAGTCCTGGTCCATCTTCCCATTCAACTTCTTCGGAAACTAAGCATTTAAGACAGTTAAAAGGCTGGGTCAAGACTATCTTCTAAAGAAAATGGAGTTGTTTTCCGTTTCGGCGGACGCTTTCCGGGGGCACGGCTTCAATCTCCTCGTCGCTTTGCTCCTGCGGGGCTTTCAGCTCGTGCTGTTCCCCCAGGAGTCGCCGCCTCCTCTCCAAACAACTACAATGGAGAGATTTTTTTTACAAGATATCAACTGCTTTAAAGAGTTAAAATGATCAGTGACTTAATAACTAGTCCTTCTGTAAAAATAATATAAGAGTAAATTGAGCTTGGGGTTATTCTCCCTAGCTCAATTTTTTTAAAGTTATCAATTTCATAAATAGCAATTAACCAATTAAAACACGAACAATTTATAAGATTGATTGTAGCGGCAGGCGGCGACTCCTGTGGGATGAGTGAGACAGATAAGACATCACAGCCACGCGCGTTAGCGATGGGTGATGGCTTATCGCTCACCCCACGGAAAGCGTCCGCCAGAGCGGAAATCAATTCTACTTTATTACTAAAAAAGCATTGGAATCCTCCATATCCAATTTAAACTTTTCGTGTTTTCCATAAGAATAGCAGAAATTATGAAATTGATTACACAATATTAATAATCTCTACCTTAACCATAGCCTAAAATTTAAAAGGCTTTTCATCTCCCTAAAGAGACGAAAAGCCTTTTCTTAGTATAATTTTCTGTTTAAAGTTGGAAAGATTTGGATTGGGTTTCACAAACCTTCCAGCCCATCTCATACTCATTTAACTAAGTGTCCTAGCATTACTGTGAAGTAAGCTTTAAGTAAATTGTACTTTCTTTTTTCAATTAATTCAACCGTCTAATCGGACTATGTTGTAATTAATTCATTCTAAAGTTATTTTAATATTATATTCCTAAATCTTGATGCAGCTTTTGTTCGCTTTGTTCCCACATTTGAGGATTGTGAGATTGTAAAAATTCCTTCAAGATTCCTTTTGAACGATCGTCCATAAAATCAACTAAAATTTGGCGCTTCATGGACTTATCCATTCGATTTACATGGTCAGCCAAAATCTTATAACCCCGTCGCTTCTCTCGATTTACTACCATCTCACAAGCAGCTACGCCGGCGTAATAAGGGCCATCCTGTTTGTAATCGATTGTTACCCAAACTAACCAATATGGCTTTCCTCCAGCAGAATCCTCACGATTGGTAGTAAATTTAATACCTCTTTCAGTATCGCTTCTTGCATGCATTGCACCAATTTCAACTTTGGCAGTGCCTTCTTCTATATCGATAATGACTGGAGAAACGTTCTCAAGTGAAAGAGAACCGATCCCATATCCCTTGTGACCATCAGTTGGATCGTTTTTAATAATGGTAAATCCTACTTTTTGTTTCGGTTTTTCTTCATTTGTCATGCGTATGCTCCTTTTCTTCTGTTATGATGTTAAGTATACTGATTATTTTTACAAAGGAGGTAACAAAATGCCATATGTA
Source organism: Psychrobacillus sp. FSL W7-1493 (assembly GCF_038004905.1). Classification (NCBI taxonomy): domain Bacteria; kingdom Bacillati; phylum Bacillota; class Bacilli; order Caryophanales; family Bacillaceae; genus Psychrobacillus; species Psychrobacillus sp. FSL W7-1493. The sequence goes on from NZ_JBBOSB010000001.1 coordinate 3,380,578, forward strand.
ACAGTAAAAATGTTAGAAGGCCGTTCAGATGAACAAAAAAGAGAGCTAGTGGAAAAGGTTACTGCAGTGGTTGCAGAAACGACTAATGCTCCAGTTGAGAATGTTGTCGTTTTTATCGAAGAAATGCCTAAAAACCACTATGCGGTAGCTGGAACACTTCTTAGCGATAAATAAAGTTAACCAAAGCTATTCCTAGTGAATAGCTTTTTCATTCATCAAGTTCATCACAAACGAAAAAGCTTCCTCGATTTCATCATCACTGTAATTCAACTTTCCTTTTACAACACGTACTTTTTCAATTTGTTCTTCCTTTGGAAAGTTCTCAAAGTAAAGCAATGTAGATACTAGCTCTAAAAACCGTGAGCTTTTCTCCTTCATTTGTTTAATGCAGGAATTTAATGCGGCACTAGGTTCAGAAATCTGAGCCATTTGAGTAAAGTGTTCCCCTGCATCGGTCATTTGATATTTATATTGGACGTAAGAGCCTTTATCCTGACGCTCCTCCTGCAAAAATCCCATATTACAAAGTTCCTCTACACGTAAGGTTAGCTCTTCAGAGTATGGGCCATATATATGGAAATCATATTTCTCTTTATATGGAAATTGTAGTTTCTTTGCGATATAGACCATTTTTTGTAATTTTTTTCTTCCCGTGATCCCGTCTGCTGCTCCGATAAATTGTACAATTTTTGCATGTTCCTCTAACAATACAAACCCACCTCTATTTTAGTAAATCAAGTATTTGTTTCTTCAAAGCCTTCTTCTTGCCGTCTGCTGTCAAAAAGTCCTCTGGAAAGTATAATTTGTGATCTGTTCGTCGCTTACCCGAAATAGCTTCTACCACTTCAGATTGGCGAGAAAGTTCACGTATTTCCCCATTTGGCATTTGTAGGTGTATCGGGATACGCTCTCCCTCTTCTCCTGGTCGATAAAAATCGTAAGGCAAGTCTGATGACGAGTCAAACACCAAATAATATTCTGGATCAATTCCAACTCTCTTAAATAGCTGCTCTAATTCCTTCATTTTCACATAGTCTTTTGCCAAGTCAAATTCAATATATTGAAATAGCTTACGGTTAACAAAACGATTACATAAATCAGATAAAATGGCATCCTTTTCATTCATCCACAGCTGAAAATATGTTAGCAATACCCCTTCATCTAAAGCCAAATAATCATTCAGAGTAAAGGTCTTGTCAAAAAAACGAGCAAAATGAGTAGGCCGCTGTTCAAAAGCATATCCGTTTTCACTCAATGCTTTTGCTCTGTGCAAAATTTTCGTAAGAATGACCTCTGCACTTCGTGAAACTGGGTGGAAGTATACTTGCCAATACATTTGGTAACGGCTCATAATATAATCCTCTACCGCATGCATCCCAGTAGATTTAATAACTACCTGGTCATCGAGCGGTCTCATCACTCGTAAAATACGTTCCATGTCAAAATGACCGTAGCTCACCCCAGTAAAATAAGCGTCTCTTTGTAAATAATCCATACGGTCTGCATCTATTTGGCTTGAAATAAGACTTACTACTTGCTTGTTAGGATAGGTTTTCCCTATTACATCGGCAACTTTTTGAGGGAAATCAGGACTGACTCTTTTAAGTACCTCATTAACCTCTGTATTTCCAAGTAAGATTTGCTTTGTAAATTCCTCATGGTCCAATCCAAATACATTTTCAAAGGCGTGAGAAAATGGTCCATGTCCCAAATCGTGTAGCAATGCTGCACATAATACTACCAGTCTTTCAGAAGGGTCCCATTCTGGTCTTCCTTCAAAACTATCATCTACGATTCGACGGACGATTTCATATACACCTAACGAGTGATTAAATCTGCTATGTTCTGCCCCATGAAAGACTAGATAAGTAGTACCCAGCTGTTTAATGCGACGAAGCCGTTGAAATTCCTTTGCCCCAATCACGTCCCAAATCACTTGATCTCGAACATGAATATAGCGATGGACTGGATCCTTAAATACTTTTTCTTCTGCTAGCTTTTGCGTAGCATAGCTCATATCTCACCCTCCATGTCTTTTAAAAATGTAGCTCACTTCCTATTAACTATAAAGTATAAAGAAAAAAGCCGCTTATGGAAAGGCGGCAATAGTTCGTTACATATAGGATAACCTTCTTGCAAGGAATGTCTATTATTATGATTCCAGCTTGGCGCGTACTTTCTCCATTAATTCGTCCTCAGTTAAAGCTGCCACTGGACGATTATTTATAAAAGCAAACGTCTTTTTACGCCCTGGACCGCAGTAGGACTGACATTCTTTAATCTCAACCTCTGCCTCTGGATCGATTGCTTTTAGCTTTGGAATTAATGTTTTTAAATTAACGGCCTGACACTCATCGCAAACTCGAAAATGGTTTGCCATAGTACACAACCCTTTCTATAAATAGATATTGTCTACACGTCATTGTATCTTAAAGTTTATATTGCTATCAAGTGTAAATTACGTGAATAAAAGAGCGATATGTTGTCCATGATGTTAATAGAACAACGAAACTATGAACATGGTAGGAGGACAAACATGGTAAAAATAAGACAAGACGCATGGATGAGAGAAAACGATGAATTGTTAGCTGAATTGGTGTTAAGACACGTTCGCGAAGGTAGCACCCAGTTAAACGCATTTGAGGAAGCTGGTGACGAGTTAAACCGTACTGCAGCAGCTTGTGGATTTAGATGGAATGCAGTAGTTCGCCATCAATATGAAACAGAGCTAAAAGAAGCAAAGAAAGAACGCAAAGAAAAGCTTCGTATTTTAGGAAAAGATTACAGACGTAGAGGAAATGGAATCTACCTAGCGAAACCTCAGGAAGAGGGAGAACGCACTCAATCTATTCCGGTTTCTGCATTATCGATAGATATAATCATTGCTTATCTAGTACGACTGCAGCATAGTGATTCAGATATTTCTAGATACCGTCACATGGCAACGATTTCAAATGAAAAGATTCGTAAGTTAGAAAGCGAACTTGCCAAACTCGAAAAAGAAAATGCTGCTATTAAACAAGATTACGAGCAATTCGTACAAATCATGAACCGTGCCCGTCGACTAGTAACATTAAACGACGAAGAAATGCCAGCAGTACCAGTATTTCAAATGGAGAAAAACGGCAACCTAGTAACAAAAGAACCACCAACCGTTTAATGGATTGGTGGTTTTTTTCTGATTATGTCAGCATTCCGTTGTAGTTAGATAGACAAGCTCAATGTGCGAAAAAACACTTTTTTTATGCGTATGGTATGGTTATCCTTCTAGCATTTTTTGATTTCGTTTTAGTACTCTTTCTAAGTAGAACCGATAAAGTTCCGCTTCTTCCTGAATAAGTGATTGAGAGACCACTTGATCGGACCTCTGATGCAGTAGTTGTTGGATTCGAATGACTACATCCTGCACCGTATAGGTCGCTTGCAGAAGCTCATTAAGTGAAGCCATGACCTCAGGTTTTATACTAGGGTAACTAAATTTAGTAACCTCTCCCTGAACCCCTATTTCATAAAACTCTTGAATAAGGCGAGCTCTTTCGCTTCCGCTTCCTTCAACGCAAAGGTACACCTGGACGGCTATGCCTTGTCTCAATCTTCGTTGAGAAATCCCAGCAAATTTTTTGCCTCCAATACTTAAATCATAGGATCCGGGGCAATATGAGCCTACTATTTCATAAGCTTCTATTTTCCCCTCAGCCTCTGGGAAAAGTTGCTGGACGAAAGCTAACATCACCTCGTAGCCAGTAGGTATGTCTATGGAATTCTCTCTTTCAGACAACACAATTGATATATTTAGGACGCCTTCATCTAATACAACCGCAAGTCCTCCTGAATTTCGAACGATAGGATTGTAGCCTCGCGTACGCAAGAAATCTTGAGCCTCTTCTACAAAAGGCAATCTATGATCCTGAATCCCCATTACTACGGTTTGATCATGTACCCACGTTCTTACGGTTGCTGGGGACTGCCCCTGACCGACTACATGACAAAGTAAATCGTCAGCTGCAAAGGATTCCAATGCAGAGCGGCTTTTTCCGCTCAGTGACTGGTCCCAAAAACGCCATGTTTGTTGCTCCAATAAAACATCTATTTCTGACATCCCTATTCTCCTTAATCTAGTGCTTGAGCTGCTGTAATATAAGCAAGCTTGTATACATCCTCCGCATTGCAGCCTCGTGATAAGTCATTTACTGGGGCATTTAATCCCTGTAGTATCGGCCCAATTGCTTCAAATCCTCCAAGACGCTCTGCTATTTTATATCCTATATTGCCTGCCTCCAAAGAAGGAAAAACAAAAACATTTGCATTTCCTCTCACTGTTGCACCTGGTGCTTTTTTATCCGCAATGGACGGAACAATACTTGCATCGAATTGAAGCTCCCCTTCTATCACCAGCTGAGGTGCTCGTTCTCTTGCAAGTCTTGTTGCTTGAACGACTTTGTCCGTCTCCTCCGATTTTGCGGAACCTTTAGTAGAAAAAGATAGCATTGCCACCTTTGGCTCTATACCAAATGCAGCAGCTGTCTTAGCTCCCTCCACTGCAATTTCTGCCAAGTCATCACTTGTCGGAGCGATTGTAATGGCACAGTCGGCAAAAATATATCGTGTATCATTCTTTACCATTAGAAATGCCCCACTAGTCTTTGTAATTCCAGGCTTTGTTTTGATAATTTGTAGGGCCGGTCGCACAGTCTCCGCCGTTGTATGTGCTGCTCCACTTACTAGACCGTCCGCTTTTTTTGTATAAACAAGCATTGTGCCAAAATAGTTAACATCCTTTAAGATCTCTCTTGCCTCTTCTATAGTTACTTTACCGTTGCGTCTTTCCACAAAAGCATTTACTAGTTCGTCCATATGTTCATAGGTTGCCGGATTCAACACCTGTAAGCCACTTGGAATATCGCTCTCATTTCCTATGACAATGGGCTGAATTACTCCCTCTTCATGCAATTTTAATGCTGCCTCAATTATTCTTGGATCGTTTCCCTCTGGTAATATAATGGTTACATTTTTACTTTGCAGCTTGCCTTTTATTTCTGTAAATAAATCAGCCATAATAACGCCCCCATTAGGATATATTTGTACTTTAAGCATACACGAGTTTGTCACAGATTGTCATGTAAAAGTGGGGCTAAAAGGGGAATTCTAAAAGCTGGTATGGTAAACTAAATATGCGAAATATTTATTAAAGGGAGTGTCTTATATAATGAATGAAGCAGCTATTACATTAGATGGTTGGTACGTTTTACATGATTTCCGCCAAATGGATTGGGCGTCATGGAAACAAGTCGATCCTGAACTTCGTAAACAAGCAACAGATGAGTTCGTTGCCTTTTTAGATGAATTACAACAAGCAGACGATGCAAAAACTGGAGCTCACGCTTTCTATACTATTGTGGGCCAAAAAGCAGACTTTATGTTAATGACGTTACGTCCAACTATGGATGAATTGCAAGAGCTAGAAGCGAGATTCAACAAGTTAACAATTGCTGACTTTACGATTCCTGCTTATTCATACGTATCAGTAGTAGAATTATCTAACTACCTGTCTGGTGAGTCAAATGAAGATCCATATCAAAATCCACATGTGCGCTCACGTCTATATCCACAACTTCAACGCTCTCAATACGTTTGCTTCTACCCAATGGACAAGCGTCGTGATGGCAACGATAACTGGTATATGCTTCCTATGGAGCAACGCAAAGAGTTAATGCGTAGCCATGGAATGATCGGTCGCAGCTATGCAGGAAAAGTGAAACAGATTATCTCAGGTTCTGTCGGCTTTGACGATTTTGAATGGGGAGTAACTTTATTCTCAGATGATGTACTTCAATTTAAAAAATTAGTATATGAAATGCGCTTTGATGAAGTAAGCGCTCGCTATGGCGAGTTCGGTTCGTTCTTCGTTGGTACTATTTTAGAAGGCGAAAAACGCTCTACATTTTTCAATCTTTAATATGAATATATAAAAGGCTGCCTTTTAGTAGTCTCAGACTGTAGCACAAACCCCATGAATTTTGGTGTTTGCCTACAGTCTTTTTCTTAAGATGGAGATAAAGCTTGTTAATGCCGCTTCGAGCGGACGCTTTCCGCGGGCACGGCTTCAGCCGCTTCCCTCGCTGCGCTCCAATCTCAATAATGTTTCTTATTAAATGACGGAGAGGCAAACCGTGGGCTACTCAGTCCATATCACAGACTTAACCTGGATTCCCCGGAAAAGGGGAAGAAATCGAAATTGTTTCTACACCTTTTGTCTACAATCTGAGACTGCCTTTGGGTAGTCTTTTTTATATGCAAAATTTGTCATGATAGGTCATTTCTTAACATAGTTTAATGTAGGAGGTGATGCATTGGCGGTAGTTCGTGCGACTTCGAAAGACATCGATCTACTAGCAAGGCTAATGCGAGCAGAAGCAGAGGGCGAAGGCGAACTAGGAATGCTAATGGTTGGTAATGTAGGTGTAAATCGAGTTCGTACAGCTTGTTTAGATTTTACAGATATACGAAACCTCGAGCAAATGGTTTTTCAACGTCCCGGTGGCTTTGAGGCAACTACTAAGCCATACTTTTACCAGCGTGCAAGAGATAGTGATCTAAAACTAGCACAACGTGTAGTTAACGGTGAGCGTTTTCATCCTGCTACCAGATCATTATGGTTTTTTGATCCAGGCGAGAGTACTCCATGTCCTGCACAATGGTATGGTCAATGGAATACCGGACGCTTTAAAGCACACTGTTTCTTTTCGCCTACCGAAGAAGAATGTCCAGAGATTTAAAAAAAGAGAGGATGTATAAATGGTTCAGTATTATTGGTATCCAGGTGGCTATCCAAACCAACAGTACTCGCAAGGGCAACAGGTTCCGGGGCAACAACCGCCCCAACAGCAATATACTCCTGGGATCCAAATACCTGCTGGTGGACGGTCAGCAGAAGAATCCTATGTGGAGAACATTTTAAGAGCCAACAAAGGAAAACTAGGAACTTTTTATTTTACTTTTGAAAACAATGCAACACGAAACAATGTAGTCCTGAACGGATATGTAGAAGCTGCTGGACGCGATCATGTGATTATTAGTGATCAAAATGGGAAACGATACTTAATGTTAATGATTTACTTTGATTATGCGACGTTCGATGAAGAAATAAATTACTATTAACCATAGGCAAGGCTTATTCTTTTGGAGTAAGCCTTTTTCTATTTTTATAGGATTTCTAGTGACAAAAAGCAGGACTAAGAGATTGTCGATTTCTGCTTTTAATAAATACATAGACAGTAAAGGCTTAATAATAGACACTTTGTATAAAAGATAAGAATCCCTAATTTCCGTTCCTGCCGGACGCTTTCCGCAGCCTTCCACTCCAATTAACTAGTATCTTCCTACTAGGAAAAACACCTTTCCATAATAAAGCTAAGGAAGTTAACCATCACATGAGTTAAACCAAGTAATCCCTTAACCTAAATTCCTACAAGGCAACTTACAATATTGTTGCGACAAAAGATCATCATTAAAAAGTAAGTAACTTTCCTAATCATTTAGATAGTGATATACGAAAATGCATAAATCACATAATAAAAAACCCGCAAATGATAGACTGATGTCTACATCTACGGGACAGTTAAGAAACTCTAGAGATTACTTTTTCAAAGAGGATTAATTTGCATATTTTACGGCTGCAACGATTAGCATAACCCAGCCGATTAGGAATGCCACTCCACCGATTGGTGTGATTGCTCCTAAAATACTAATTCCCGTTAAGCTAAGTACGTACAGACTTCCAGAGAAAATAACGATACCCGCAAGGATTAAATAGCCTGCTACGTTTAACTGTGACACTGGTCCTAATAGCTTACTGCTCATTAAAATACCAATGGCAACTAATGCAAGCGCATGAAACATTTGATATTGAACCGCTGTTTCCCATGTCGCTAAATACTTGTCAGCAACCCGACCTTCTAATAAATGTGCTCCGAATGCTCCAAGGGCTACGGATAAGAAGCCATTAATAGCACCTGCGATGATAAAAAATTTCAAGTTGTTCCCTACTTTCTTTTATTAAAAATCAAATAATGACTCTCCGTTTGCATCGTCTTCCTTCAAGGGTGCAGAAGGCGCTGTTAAGGTCGCTGTCTTCACGGAGGGCGTTTGAAGTACTGTTGGACTTTCTGTTAGTGGCACAGTTAGAGCTACGTCACATAAAGCCTTTATAGCAGCTAGACTTTCCCGGATGGATTGTTCCCCCGACGCAGTCTTTGCCTCTTGAAGCTGTTTTTCTATTTGCATTAAAATCTGTCTGTTCGAAATCACTTGTTATGCCCCTCCAGTTGCTTTGGTTCAAATTTTAAGCACTCCACGCCTGAGGATCTTTTGACTAACGCAGAAGGAAGCTCCTTTGTTTTAAATTGGTAAGCCCTACAGCCACGTGGATGATTCGCATCCCAGGTGGTAAAAAAATGTCGACACTTAAAACAATTTACAGCCAATTTCTCTCCCTACTTTCTATCGTTATCCTAGCATAATTAGAGGCAAAAATCGATTGGCTTTTCATTCATTGACACTAACTGTTCATTTATTTGAGAATAGGGTCTGCTTCCCAAGAATCCTCGGTGAGCACTTAGAGGGCTTGGGTGAGTTGATTGAATGATGTGGTGTTTGGTCGTGTCGATCAGCTTTAACTTAGCTTGTGCAGGCTTACCCCATAAAACAAAAATAATCGGCTTTTCGTGTTCAGAGAGTTTTTGTATAACGGTATCTGTGAATCGCTCCCAGCCCATGCCTTTATGCGAATTTGCCTCACCTGCTCTGACAGTTAAAACCGTATTTAACAGCAAAACACCCTGCTTCGCCCATTTTTCTAGATAACCGTGAGAAGGAATAGAACATCCTAAATCCTCCTCTAGCTCTTTTAGCATGTTACGCAAGCTTGGTGGAATTTTAACTCCTGGCTTTACTGAGAAACTTAAGCCATGGGCCTGTCCTGGACCATGATATGGGTCTTGACCTAGTATAACCACCTTTACAGCATCGTATGGTGTTAAACGAAACGCACTTCCCACCTCTTCTCGTGGTGGATAGATCGTGTGTTCAGCATATTCCTTATCTAGAAAGGACTGTAGCTCCTTAAAGTAAGGCTTATCCCATTCGACGCCTAATATTTCTTTCCAATTTGGCATTTAATCACTCCTTAAACTCCACTTGCACGTCATATTCAATGAGCTGGAACATTTCCTGTACGGATTTTACGGCATTTTCTTCTGCAAGCTCCAGAATACCTTGTCCGGTAGATTCTTCAATCATCATTTCTTTGGCAGTTGCAGCTAGTTCATATGCTTCTTCTATGTCTGCCTTTTCTCGAAATAACCCCTCAGAAGATAACACCTCTACTTGGTCAAAAAATATTTCGGGACCTCCTAGAAATTCTGGTTTTGGCAATGTTAAAATAGCAGTCTTGTTTTCTTCATTAACCTTAATATCTGATTCGGTTACCTCTGAAAAATTAACCCCTGCCTTCACGGACCCGGGAACTACTACTAAAAGTTGCCTTTTGGTTCCTGGCAAGTCTAATCCAATCTCTTTTCCAAATACTTTATTATCTTCTTCTTTTAAAATTACCTTCGTATATGCTTGTGCAGTTGTTAGCTCATTTAGACCTTGTACTCTTTCAACAAAGATGCTCTTTGATTCGGTAAAGGTACTCCCTTGAATTGCCCAAAATGCGGCAAACGGTAACGCTGCAAGAAGTAAAAAAGCTAGGACAGAGATGATTAGAATTGATTTATATTTGAATCTAGATAAAAATAATGGCATCTTCCAGAGGCTTAACCCTCCTCGCCTTGGAGAATCTTCTACGATGGTAGCAGCACTTTCCTCATTTTGAGCTTTCAATTCTTTTAATAGCTTTTCCATTTCCCGAATCTTGTCACCTTGTTTCATCTTCATCCCTCTCCTTCTATTAAACTACTACGTTTACAGTATCGAAAAGTTTCCCTATTAACAACTATTCCGCCCAATGATACGATGGTAAAAAGGGGAAATGCATATGGCAAATTTTGAATTTCGAGAAAAACTAAAAAAACTGGAGAATGCTGCTGTAAAAAACGATGTTCCACCAAAAGCAACGAGTATGGGTTTCGGTTGCTTTTTACTAGGAACTATATTTTTTATAGGAATCCTTGTTTACTTAACTATCTCACTTTATATAAATAAAATTTATATTGGCGGGACGATAACTCTTTTCGTTTCAATCACATTTGCTTTTATAGTGTTCAAGCTTTGGACTGCTCCAAAGCTGCCGTAATTGAATTTTCATATCTATCTGATACAATTAATGAAATAACTTTCACGCAAAAGGAGAACTTTTACATGTCTATTAAAAAAACGTTAACAATTGCAGGTTCTGATACTTCTGGCGGTGCTGGTATACAAGCAGATTTAAAAACATTCCAAGAGCATGGAACCTATGGTATGAATGTTCTCACCGTCATCGCTACAATGGACCCGGATAATAATTGGAGTCACCATGTGTTTTCCCTTCCTGTGGATGAAATTAAACGTCAAGCGAAAACAGCTCTATCCACTAATGTAGATGCTATTAAAACCGGTATGCTAAGTACGGAGGATATAATCGAAGCAGCAGGTAAAATTATTGAAGAGTCCGGTGTGACTAGTATCGTAATCGATCCTGTCATGGTTTGTAAGGGTGAAGATGAGGTATTGAACCCAGGTACTGTAGACTCCATGATCACTCATTTATTGCCACGTGCACTTGTTGTTACTCCAAATCTATTTGAAGCTGGTCAGCTTTCAGGACTAGGAATACTTAAATCAATCGAAGACATGAAGGCAGCTGCCGAAAAAATTCATGCGCTTGGGGCAAAAAACGTAGTGATCAAGGGCGGTAAACAATTGGCCCACGATAAAGCAGTTGACCTTTTCTATGATGGACAAACTCACACATTATTAGAAACAGAAAAAACGGAAACGACTTATAACCATGGTGCTGGCTGTACATTTGCTGCTGCGATTACAGCAAACCTAGCAAATGGTCTTTCTGTTGCTGAGTCTGTACTTGAGGCTAAAGAATTTGTTTCTTCTGCAATCGCTCACGGCTGGAAGTTAAACCAATACGTAGGACCTGTACTTCATGGCGCTAAAGGAAAATTCGGTGCTCCAGAAGTGACAACAACTACAGTCTAATAAACCCCTTACTCGCAAAGTCTAACAGGGCTTTGCGAGTTTTTACTTGTATGGTAAATTGCCATCAGAACGGCGGCTCAATCATTCGCTTGCTGAACTATTTTTCATTATACTATTAACAGACAGTATGCTAGGAGGCAATGAAAGTATGGAAATAGTGAATAAGGAACAATTACAAGAGCTATTAAATAGCTTTGCAAATGAAGATGTATACATTCATTTAGAAACAACAAATGGTGCTTATGCCACTCATTTCAACGAAAACGTATTTAATGCTGGTGCATTTATTCGTAATGTGGTGATTCGCTACGAGCTTGGTAAGGTAGCTGGAGAAGCTCCTCATCGTGTAGGTTTAAAGCTCCCTCACGGATGGGTATATGCTCAAGGTATTACACATTATGAATTAGATGAGCATGGAAGATTATTAATGGCTGGCCACGATCAAAGTGGAAAGCTTGCGGTAGCACTTGAAATCAGCAAAACACCGTTTACATATTAAGGAGGAAGAAAAATGACTTTACCAATGGAACGATCCGTGTTGGTCGTATTCCCTCACCCTGATGACGAGGCTTTTGGAGTTTCTGGAACAATAGCTACTTATGTAAAACAAGGAATCCCTGTTACATATGCATGCTTGACTCTAGGGGAAATGGGTCGCAATCTTGGAAACCCTCCTTTTGCAACTCGCGAGACACTGCCACAAGTTAGAAAGCAAGAGTTGCTTGCTTCTGCAAAGTCTATGGGTGTTACCGATTTAAGAATGATGGGTCTTCGTGACAAAACAGTAGAATTTGAAGATGATGAAAAAATGGTCCAAATGATGGAGGATTTAATCGCTGATACGAATCCTTCTTTAGTTATTACCTTCTATCCTAACTACGCTGTGCATCCTGACCATGATGCTACCGGTAGAGCGATGATTCGTGCTGTACGCAGAATGCCAAAGGATCAACGTCCAAAAGTTTATGCACTAGCTTTTTCGAATGATTCGAAAGAGGTATTAGGAGAACCAGACATCATCCATAACATTTCTGAATCGAGTGAAGAAAAAATGGGTTCTATGCGTGCCCACATTTCTCAAACGGCTTGGATGCTAGAAGAAATGGAAAAACGTCTAGCAGACGGAGAACCAGAAGCAGAAAACTGGTTACACTTTGAACGCTTCTACACATACGATTTTAATAAAGATTTCGAATAATAGAACATTGCTCATAGCTATAGACTTAGCTTCTCTAATGAATTATCATGTGTAAAACATCTATTTCATGCATAATTATTCAAAAAGAAAGTTGGCCTTCACTTGAAAAAATTCAGCTTATTTACTTGGCTTCTCTTTCTTCTCCCTTCTATAGCTGGTGTCATCCTTTTCATGATCCCGCTACCAATCGGAGGAGAAATAAAGATTCCTATCGCATGGTTTGCAAGTCTATTATCTGGTGTACTTGAACCTATTGTTCATTGGATTGCTTTAATTACCTTATTTCTTGCGGCTATTGGTTCTCTAATATTTTTATTTATACCAAAGAACGAATCATTTATTAACAATCTTTTTAAGGTTTCTATATTTTGGACAATCACAAGAGTAGTCGGTGCAATTTTTTCTGTCTTAATCATTTTCCAAATTGGCCCAGAGGCTATTTGGAATGAGGATACAGGAGGGCTTTTGTTAGCTCCTGATGGATTAGTTTCCTTCCTATTTACCATTTTCTTATTTGCTGGCTTATTACTGCCACTCCTATTGAATTTTGGGCTATTGGAATTTTTCGGCACGATGATGGTTAAAATCATGCGCCCTCTATTTAAGCTTCCAGGACGATCAGCAGTTGATGCACTTACATCCTGGGTTGGAGATGGAACAATAGGAGTCTTGTTGACGAGCAGACAATATGAAGAAGGCTATTATACAAAAAAAGAAGCTGCAATTATTGGCTCCACTTTTTCCGTTGTATCTATAACCTTCTGTATCGTTGTATTGGAACAAGTTGGTTTAGAGAAATACTTTGCTCCTTATTACTTAACCGTACTACTATGTGGTGTTGTCCTGGCATTTATCATGCCTCGTATTTATCCTTTAGCTGGCAAAGAAGATGTGCATATTGATGGTCGCCCATTAGACTTGGATGCAGAGAAATTTCCTGAAAATTATAATGCTGTCACACATGGTTTAGAAAATGCCTTAAAAACAGCAGATAAAAATCGCTCTATTACGAAGTTCTTCTCTGATGGAATTAAGAATGTTATCGATATGTATATTGGTGTTGCTCCAGTAGTATTAGCATTTGGAACTATTGCATTAATGCTCGCAGAGTATACCCCTTTCTTCACTATATTAGGTAAACCATTTGAGCCACTGCTTCTATTATTCGGAATACCTGAGGCTGCTGAGGCTGCACAAACAATGGTAGTTGGCTTTGCCGATATGTTCCTGCCTACTATTTTAGGTGCATCAATTGACTCTGAGCTTACAAGATTCTTTATAGCAACTATGTCAGTTACTCAGTTGATCTACATGTCTGAGGTTGGCGGATTATTACTCGGCTCTAAAATACCGGTTAACTTTAAAGACTTAATCGTTATTTTCTTATTACGTACGCTGATTTCATTCCCAATCATAGCAGCAGTTGCACATATACTATTTTAAAAGGAAAACGCTTGGAAAACTCCAAGCGTTTTTTCTATAGTGTTAGAAATCAACTAACGAAGGTCACCAGAGTTATTAAGATAAAAGCAATACTAAAGAAAATAGCTCTTATTTTAATGGAACGTCTAACTAACTCCTCATCTACTCGAGGATCTTCCAGTTAGGCTTTTTTATTGGCTATGTTAAAGGGTAGGGTTGATTTATAAAGCAAAGAAATCTTTAAACCATAGAGTAGAATTGATTTTTCGCACCAGCCGGACGCTTTTTCGCGGGGTGAGCGATAAGCCATCAACCATCGCTATCGCACGTGGTTGTGACGTCTTATCTGTCTCACTCATCCCGCTGCATAGCTATCAAGTTAAGAAAAATTTACGTCATTCACTCTCATATGAACTGGTATTTTTGAAAATTAGACCATATGAAATTAACACTTTTTGGTTTAACCAAAAAATGTAAGTTTAATTTCTTTCTATACAGGGCATAGAATACTAACTGTAATTTGCACCGAGTATAATCAATGGATCCTTTTCAGGTGGCCCTTTTGTTTTCAATGCATGTTTACAAAGAGCACCATGAAACCTTTTCAGTACCCCATTGGTAAGCTTGGTGTATTTTTTTATGCTTTCAAACATCAAGCGAATAAAGCGTAGTGCAACTGAGATGCCCTTTTGAATGCTTATCTCTATTCTAGATTTCTCTAGCAAGAATAAACGTGCCTGATAAGTTGTTGTAGTTGTGATTAGAAACAATAATAAATGAGCGAAAAAATGACATAGGACACGTTCTTCCTTTATCTGTTTATAAAAAGTGGTCGGGAAATTAGATTTCCATCCTTTAAACAATAACTCGATCTGCCAGCGCAATCGGTAAAGGTCCATCACTTTCTCAGCTGGGATAGTATCCGGGAGGTTTGTCATAATAATCGTCGCCCCATCTAGCGCTCTTACGTGCTCCTTTGTCTGGTAACGTGAATGTTTACGTTTATACTGATCACTTTTATCTTGTTCCTCTGTATGGCGATACAAAATTAAACGGGTAGGGAATTTATAGTCATACCCCACATAAACTTCCTCCCATTCCCTTACGGAGCCACGCTCCATTTGTTCCAGGTGCTCTGCCAAAGATTCCTTCTGATAAAAAGAGGATTTGACGACCCTGCCATCGGCATGGTAACGAGGGTTGGGATTCCCTGTATAGATAGAACAATCTGGTCGAACTCTAGAGACGAAATAGCCCCCGGACTCATCAATTTTTTGGAAGGTGGGTAGATGGAAATAACCCAAGTCTTGTAGAAATAAATCGCCAGGTGAGACCGTCTCTAATCGATTCTTCCCATATAGAGAATCGTTTTCCTTTCCGTTCATCCAGTCAGCCAATATGAACTGTCCTGTCAGGAATTCATACTCCAGTTGGCATTTTAATTCGGCTCGATAGACGCCAGGAAAAGTCTCCTTCAAATCCGAAGGAAGGGAATGGATGGTCGCGTCTATTATACGGATCCTCTCACAAAATTTTCGTAGTTCGTCACTGATCGGCAACTGATAATTTAACTCCACTTGTATAAAATGTTCCAAACACTTTTTTAGAAATACGATTAATTCTTTATTTAAACGTTGGTTTATTGCCTCTGGAGTCATAGAAATATGACAGGTTTCTTCTAATGACAGGCTGAGCTCGCGTAGCGAACTGCCGGCCAGGTTTCCGCAATGATAAAGAAGGATGTGGAGAAATGAATACGCATCAAGCTTTCGTTTTCGTTTGATCCATCCTGATTCTTTGGCCCAACAATCCAACTTATCTGGGGAAAATAGTTTATACAATTGTTCCATTAAGAGTTTCCATTCGTCTAAATCTGTTTTTTTCATGTGAAGCACCTCCTGTTGGTTAGTTTTCTATACCAACCTCGAGGGTTTTTATAAACTTCTTAACTTGATAGCTATGTCATCCCGCTGGAGTCGCCGTCTGTCGCTACAATCAATAAATAGGAACATCTTTGATGCATCGATAAATTGCTTATAAATTTACTCGCATAAATAAAGCCGAAAAACTGTACCCAATCCCAATTTTCATCATCTATTTATGATTTTAATAGTAATTTGAATGTCCTTTTAATATTGCTGACAGTCACTATAAAAAAGAATTGTTAGTCAAAATCCACAAATAACTTCAACAAAGCTTTTTTATTTAATAAACCGACAGTTTTTGTTGAATTCCTATATTGCCATGTAGAAATTACATAGCAATAAATAAAAAAACATGAAATCGATAACTTGATTTCATGTTTTTCTTGTTTTTTAAGTTAGGTAATTTCTTGTTTCCATTCTACTTGTTTGGAGAGGAAGCGGCGACTCCTGGGGGAACAGCGCGAGCTGAAAGCCCCACAGGAGCAAAGTGACGAGGAGATTGAAGCCGTGCCCCCGGAAAGCGTCCGCTGTAACGGAAAACAACTACAGGAATTTGAATAGAAGCACCGAAAACTTTACCAGTCCGTAGATTTTTTGAGTCTTTTTATTTGGAGGAGATTTTATCTCAACCTTTATTTATATTTATTAGTGTGGCAAAAAAATTAATTGAAATGCAAATAGGATAGCGAAGATATAAAGCATGATATTAACCTTTTTCGCTTCCCCTTTAATTAATTTCAACAGCGGATAAACGATAAACCCAAAAGCAATACCTGTTGAAATGCTTGATGTAAGGGGCATAATCAAGATAATTAAAAATGCTGGGAATGCTTCGTCAAATTTACTCCACTCAATCTCTTTTACAGATCCAATCATCAATGCGCCAACAATGATTAAGGTTGGCGAGGTAATAGCTGCAACACCAGACAGCGCACCTACTAAAGGTCCGAAGAATGATGCAACGATGAAAAGCACAGCTACAGTTAAGCTAGTTAAACCAGTACGACCACCAACAGCTACACCAGAGGAAGACTCAACAAATGCTGTTGTTGGACTAGTTCCGAACATTGATCCAACAGTAGTAGCTACTGAATCTGCTAATAGCGCTTGGCGTGCTCGTGGAAGCTTATCATCTTTCATCAAGCCAGCTTGCTTAGCAACACCAACCATCGTACCTGTTGTATCGAAAAGCGTAACTAAAATAAAGGAAAATACTACTCCATATAAACCGTAAGAAATAACCTGTCCAATTGCCTCTATTGGATTCCAAATTAAAATACCTTCTGGTAGATGAGGAAGAGCTACCACTTTTTCAATATGTAATTGTCCAGTAAGCGCAGCTACAATACCAGTAACGACCATACCGATAAATAATGCACCATTTATATTACGCACCATCAAAATGACTGTGATTATTAAACCAAATAACGTCAGCAAAACACCTGGAGAAGTTAAATCTCCTAACATCACCAAATTGCTATCACTAGCAACAACTACCTTTGACATACGTAAGCCTAAGAAAGCAATAAACAAACCGATCCCTGCAGTAATGGCATACTTCAAATTAGAGGGAATAGCGGTTATTAGCTTCTCGCGTAAAGGTGTTAAAGATAAAATAATAAAAATTATACCCGCTACAAAAACAGCTGCAAATGCTGTTAAATAATCAATTTTACCATCTGATGCTAATACAACTGCATAAGTGAAATATGCGTTTAACCCCATTCCAGGAGCTATAGCAATTGGATAGTTGGCGCAAATCGCCATCCATAATGTGCCGATAACAGCAGAAATAATTGTTGCCATAAATACTTGGTCCAGTGGTACACCTGCATCCGATAGAATAATTGGATTTACCACTACAATATATACCATAGTAAGGAATGTGGTCATTCCTGCTATAAGCTCTGTCTTCACATTGGTACCGTGTTCCTTCAAACGAAACATCTTATTACCTTCTTCCTTAAACACGAACGATTTTAACAACATTAATCATATTATTCGTTTTTTAGATAAATTTCAACCCTTTTAGTTAAATTTATTATTCTCTAAAAACTTTGTTAAAGATTTGGCATGAAATATATTCTACTTAGTATTGCATTAAAAGGCATGTTTATGAATAAATGGAACTGTCTTGAAGAAAAAAGCTATTAATAATTTAAGCCATACACAAAAAAACAGGCCCTTTATAAGGAGCCTGCAGTTTTTTTAATTTTTAATGTTTGTAGCATATCTTTTGTCATAGCGTCTAAATCATATTTATACGAGAAGCCCCACTCTTCTTTCGCTGCTGTCGCATCAATATTATCTGGCCAGCTGTTAGCAATCGCTTGGCGCACTGGATCCACATCATAGCTCATCTGGAAGTTTGGTATTTCCTTTCGGATAGAGGCTGCAATTTGTTCCGGTTCAAAGCTCATTGCTGTTACATTAAATGCATTTCGATGAATCAATTTTGATGGATCTGCCTCCATTAAATCGACAATTGCTTGAAGTGCATCCGGCATATACATCATATCCATAAATGTTCCTTCTGCGATATAAGAAGTGTAAGCGCCATCCTCTAATGCTTTATAGTAAATGTCTACAGCATAGTCAGTTGTTCCCCCGCCTGGTAATGTCTCGTTTGAAATCAACCCTGGGAAACGCACTCCTCTAGTATCCAATCCAAATTTATGGAAGTAGTAATCACATAACAATTCTCCAGATACTTTGTTTACTCCATACATTGTAGTTGGACGCTGTAATGTATCCTGTGGCGTGTCTTTCTTAGGAGTTGATGGCCCAAAAGCGCCTATAGAACTCGGTGTAAAGAATTGCATCCCTAGCTCACGTGAAGCTTCCAAAGCATTTACTAAACCACCCATATTTAAATTCCATGCTAAAAGTGGCTTTGCTTCTGCTGTTGCAGAAAGTAATGCTGCCATATGAACCATTGTATCTGCTTGGAATTCCTTCGCCAGCTGATACATTTTTTCACCATCTGTTACATCTAAAATATCAAAGGGACCACTTTCCGTTACTGGAGATACTATATGTCTGATATCTGTTGCCAAAATATTATTTGAACCATATTCTTTTCGTAATTTCGTCACTAGCTCCGAGCCAATTTGTCCTAATGCTCCGGTAACCATTATTTTTTTCATCTTTATTTCTCCCTTTCAAAAACATTTGTATTTTTGGGAAGTACATTATATTAATAAAATACCTTGATACGACTATGTTTGTCAGGAATTAATTATATCGTGTTCATTCGTGAAATACAACTATATACATTTTCGATTTTTGGTATAATAATTAGATTAGGAGGTATTTATGAAAATAATAAAGTACGCACTCATCTTTGTATTAGGGGTAATATTGGCAACAGCTATGATGTTTCTAGAGTTACCGTTCTGGTTCATTTATGTATCAGTTGTAGTAATTTATTTACTTTTGTTAGTCGCCCCACAAATGTATACCGTTTATAAATCCAAGAACCTAAATAAAATAGAACAATACTTGGAAAAGAATAAACGAAAACCCATATTTGCTTACCCGCTAGCTTTAAAAACTGGTGATCAAGAACAAATTGTTCGCTCCATAGAGGAGATTTTGAAAAGACACAAACAACCCTATATGCAGGAAGTATATAAAACCATGTTGGCACTTTTTGAAAACAACGTCTCCAAATTTGAGCAGCTAGCCAAACAAATAAGCAAAGAACCACTTCGTACTTATTACATAGCATACGCAGAAGCACTTAAAGGAAATTTCGACGAGGCCAATACTCTAAAAAATCAACTACCAAAAGAATGGATGCAGCACGCAATTGCAGCTGTCATAGCTAAACAACAAGACAACATCGATCTCTTTGAGAAAGAAGTAAACATATGCATCGACCTAGCAACAGGCGTTCAAAAATATAGTCTCTATTACTCTTTTCAATTGGATACATATTGAGGGAAGTTGTTGAGTGAGTGTTGACCGACCGATTATTCAGGGAAACCGACCGATTATGGACCAGAACCAACCGATTATTTGAGAAAAGCGACCGATTTTTGAATCGAACCGACCGATTATGAGTAAAAACCGACCGATTCCAATAAAAAAGCCCGCCTTGGCGGGCTTTTTCGTATATTACGTTGACCCCTCTCTCACTTTTAGGTGCAGACCCACTCTTTAGGTGACAATTTCTCTATTTTATGTAGCACTTCACACTCATTTAGGTGCAACTAGCTCTGGTTTATGGGACACTTTTCGGGGTTTATGGGCGCTCCTACTTTTTATGGGACACTTTCATCCATTTATGGGACACTACTAACCTATTTATGGGCACCTTTCGCTCATTTATGGGACACTTTTCGAGGTTTATGGGCGCTCCTACTTTTTATGGGTCAATTTCGCGTTTTTATAGGACACTTCTAACCTATTTACGGGCGCCTTTCGCTCATTTATGGGACACTTTTTGGAGTTTACGGGCGCTTCTACTCTTTATGGGTCATTTTCATCCTTTTATAGGACACTTCTAACCTATTTACGGGCGCCTTTCGCTCATTTATGGGACACTTTTTGGAGTTTACGGGCGCTTCTACTCTTTATGGGTCATTTTCATCCTTTTATGCGACTCTTCTAACCTATTTACGGGCGCCTTTCGCTCATTTATGGGACACTTTTCGGGGTTTATGGGCGCTTCTACTCTTTATGGGACATTTTCGTCTTTTTATAGGACACTTCTAACCTATTTACGGGCCCCTACCACATGTTTATTGGCGGTTCACCAACATTCCACCTGAGCTCCTTACCCTATAACTCGCCCATTCTTTTATTCCAGCTGCCACCCCACACCACCCCACAAAAAAAGCTACCAAATTAATTGGTAGCCGTTATTCATTCTTATTTAATTACGCCTAGCTCTTTTCCTACTTTTTCATAGGTAGCGATGGCTTCGTCTAGCATTTCTTTTGTATGGGCTGCTGTTGGCATGTTGCGAACTCGGCCGGTTCCTTTAGGTACTGTTGGGAACACGATGGATTTCGCGTAGACACCTTCTTCAAACAGTCGTTTAGAGAATTGTTGCGTTAGCTTTTCGTCTCCGATGATGCATGGAGTGATTGGTGTTTCAGAGTCACCGATGTTAAATCCAAGCTTCGATAGGCCAGCTTTAAGATAGTCTCCATTTTCCCATAGCTTGTCATGAAGCTCTGTAGAATCGATAATCATTTGGACTGCTGCAGTGATTGCTGCTACATCGCCAGGTGGTAAGGCTGTAGAGAATAGGAATGGACGTGAACGAACCTTTAACCAGTCGATTAAGTCCTTCTTCCCTGCAACATATCCGCCAACGACTCCGATTGCTTTAGAAAGAGTACCGATTTGGAAATCGATTTCTTTTTCTAGGCCAAAGTGCTTCACTGTTCCTTTACCTTTACCTGTCACACCAGAGCCATGTGCATCATCCACATAGGTGATTAGGTCAAACTCTTTTGCTATTTCTACGATTTCTGGAAGCTTCGCGATGTCACCATCCATAGAGAAAACACCATCAGTAATGACCATTACTTTGTTGTATTGTCCAGATTCTGTAGCTTCTTTTGCTTTCTTGCGAAGATCCTCCATGTCGGAGTGATTAAATGGGATGATTTTAGCTTTTGAAAGTCGGCAACCATCGATAATGGATGCATGGTTTAACTGATCAGAAAGAATCGCATCATTTTTATCCATTACTGCGGAGATAGCAGCCATGTTGCAGTTAAAACCAGATTGATAAGAAATTGCTGCTTCTGTTCCCTTGAATTCAGCAAGCTTTTCTTCTAGCTTTACGTGTAGGTCTAGCGTGCCGTTAATCGTACGTACCGCTCCTGCTCCTACTCCATATTTATCTATCGTTTCTTTTGCAATACGCTTCAACTCATCATTTGTAGCTAGTCCTAGGTAATTGTTTGAGGATAGATTGATTAGCTCGTTACCGCCAACTATAATTGTTGGTCCGTTCGCTCCCTCTACTGGATCGATTTCGTTATATAGACCTTGACTCTTTAGTTGCTCTAGGTTTTCTGTCAGAAAACTATTTAATACTTTAGACAAGTTCATCTTCCTTTCACACAAATATTCCACTTTATTTTACCATTGTTGTAGAAGAAAGACTAAGATATGTCCCTTTGAAAAATCCGAGTTCCCCGTAAATAAAGAAAAGCGAGTAGGAAACCCTACTCACTCAACTGTTTCTAGCATTCTATTGTGAATCTCTCTCCATTTTTCCTCATCTATTGCAGAATCGTAAAGTGATTTAATAAGCTTCGCCTCTGCAAAATAGGTACTGATGTAATCTGTAGCAAGCTCCATTTCACCTGTATAAGTCTCTCGAATTTTCGTCAATTCTTCTTCATCCCATTTTGTTTGGTCAATATATGGGAAGAAATCAACAATGTCATCACCCTCGCGTTCTGGATCGTAGACATGAGGACTTGTTGCATCGACAATGCTCAACTGAAGCTCTGGAACCACAACCCCGTCAATACTATTAGCATCGAGTCCGCACCAAATGTATTGAACATCTAGTCCGTGCGATTTCGCTTCTTCTCCAAACTTTTTCATAAAGGAGGACTTTCCGCTCCCGGGCAGTCCCTTTATATACAAGCGGGTTTTTAAATTTTTGGAAATGGAAGCAAACGTATCCTTTGCTCCTAAAGGTGTAAGTGAACCCATTAAACGATGAGTCAGCTTAGGTTTTTTTTGGAGCTTTACGAATCCTATATGCTTCTTTTGAAGGTCCTCTAATAAAGAATTAATGCCCTTCCAATCCATCCCCGGCTGGATGAGTTGCTCCCAATCATCATGGATGAGCTTAGCTCTTGACAGTGCTTGCAAGCCCTTCGCTAGCCAAGCCTCTCCCTCAAGGTGCTTATCGCGGACAACTAGTCCCACATCACGAAGTCTGTCCGGTTGATAGGCGTCATAGTAAGTTACCCATTCATGACCAGCCCCATAGAAGAAGGGATCAATGGTATTTGTTTGAAGGTAAAGTGTTTTTGTATCCACAATATAAACAGCCTCTACTGCGTCCTCATCTAGCGGATCTAAAAACCATTCCATATCATTGCCTCTCCGTATCGCCGCGTATCCAATTTCCTTCAACGTATCTGAGAGTCTAGAGCTTGCTGGCCCTTTAAAAAAATATACCTTTTTTGCTTCTTGAATGATCTCCTTATAGAAGTTTTTAACACCTTGTCCTGTATAAGATTTGCCCATAAAGTGCGTAATTGTTCCGTTCAAATAGTCATCCTTTCTATGGTTCATTCAATAGATAATGTATGCTACGGTAATTTAAAATATGAAAAAGCGCTGAGAATCATATATGCTTCTCAGCGCTTTTGTTCATGAAGGGTAGTGTATAGCCACTTATCTTTTGTAAATATTTTTGTGAGGCAGGTAATGTGTAATGCACGAGCTGGCCAAGACCAAACGCAATAAGGATAGTCCCAATTCCCACCGGTCCACCAAGCATCCAACCGGCAATAGCTACGATAACTTCAATGCCTGTCCGCACCTTCTTTAAGCTCCAGCCTGTCTTGTCCATTATAAAAAGCATTAAAGAATCGCGTGGTCCAGCGCCAAGATTCGGTGATACATAAATCCCGATCCCGATGCTCATAACTATTACCCCTAATATAAATATCACTGCCTGACCCAAGAATTCTGTCGGATTAGGCAAAAGCCAATTAAACATATCGATGAATGATCCTACAAACAAGATATTAAGCCATGTACCTAATGCAGGAATTTTTTTAGTGCTGATCATTGTAATTAAAACGATTATAATGCCTGTCAAAATAGCCCATGTGCCAATGGATAACCCTAGATGATTAAACAGACCAACGTGTAAAACATCCCAAGGACCTATACCAAACAAGTATCCTTTAATAGTCATCGAAATTCCTAATGACATAATCGTTATGCCCACTATAAAAAAGGCCCAACGCAAAACAAGTTCCTTCATAATTTAGTCCTACTTTCCTTTAACGAAAAAACCATTCTCAACTAAACAGTTGGAATGGAATCATTTCTAACTATATCTATTATAATCGCTTGAAGGAAGAATGCTAGTCCATTTTAGAATTGGTAATTAAAGCCGTTTTGCCATTCGTCATGTGAAGTAAGTCAGCTAGTGTCAGCTTCACCTGAAGCCCTATCCTGCCTCCACTAACAATAATATAGTCATTATTTTCTGCGCTACTGGCCACAATGGTTGGAAATAACTTTTTCATTCCGATTGGAGAGCAGCCTCCTCGTATGTATCCAGTCGTTGGGAGGAGATCCTTTAGATGTAGCAACTCCACCTTTTTCTCTCCAACCTCCTTTGCCACTCTTTTGAGATTTAACTCCTGGTCCACAGGGATAATGCAGACATAATATTTGTTTGGTCCAGCTGTCACAAGTAGTGTTTTATACACGACAAAAACGGGGTAGCCTATTTTATTTGCTACAGTTACCCCATCCACTTGATCGCCAGTCAGCTCATACTCAATTAATTCAAATGGTATTTTTTGCTGCTCCAGCATGCGGACAGCATTGGTTTTTTGTTTTTTAGCCATTCTATTACTCCTATGCTATCTGGAAAAAGCTCGGTTGTTGATCAGAAAAGCCATACATTTTTAAGTGAACCTGATAAGAATATTTGGCAATTGCCTGCTCCTTTAATCGCTTTGCTTGTAGATTTTGCAAATCATCCTCCAAAACCTTTGGTGTTTGAAAATCTACCTGCATAGAGCGATTAAACACTTCAGACTCTATATCCTTTTGTCGTTGAACCTCTATCTTGATTTGTCTATTCGCCATTTCATTTAACGTAAGCTGAGCTTGCTCTTGTCTAATTTTCGAGGTTGCACTTGCAGCGACCAATAAATGCTGTGGCGTTGCAGGTGTTTCTGCAAAAGCTTGACTGCGAACCTTTTCCAATAGTTCTATTGTCTTTTCAGGTGTCGGTCCTCCTATGCTTTGTATGGGAATACCCGGACCCTTTATATCCATTATAGCTTGCTTTTCCATTTGCTGAAATTCACGAATAGCAGCAGAAAGCTCTGGTGTTTCTTTCTCTTTTTCTTTATTCCCCAGTAAAAGATCTTCTAAATCATTTAAAGAGGGAGTTTTTGGCAGGAAATACTCTGCATGCCTTCTATATGCCTGGCCTGCATCTTTACTTTGTACTGCCTTTATACTAGACATAAAGTTAGACATCCCATTGCCAGTTGCTTTAACTAAGCTCATCCCTAATCACCATCCCTTCCATACCTTATTGTTCTTTAAAGTTTAACTAATTTGTCAAAATAATTAAATAACCTTTAGTCATAAGTTGATATGAGGCATAATAATCAATTAAAAATTTATGTATTTTCCTATCAATTAGTATAAAATACCTAATTTTACTAAATAAAATAAGACAGCTATAAAAAGAAATAGCTGTCTGTTAATTTTTCCTTTTTTTACGCGACCATCTGACGACAAATTTCAGCACATTTACGACAAGATTCTGCACATTTCTGACAGTGTTCATGATCGTGTTTGGCACACTCTTCACCACATGCATCACAAATTTGAGCACAAAGCTTACAAATTTCCTGCACAAACGGGCTATTTCTTGTCATAGCCTGGACTGCATATGCACAAATATCTGCACATTCACGATCTAAACGTATGCAACCTGCCATCATTTTTACATGATCTTCCTTGAGACAAGCGTCATAACAATGATTGCAAGCCTCTAGGCATTCTAAACACGCCTTTATACATTCTTCATACTTCGTATTCATCATAAGTCCTCCTCTTGTTTAAATATCTGTTACTATTTTTCCCTAACAGTTAGGATTTAAACAAGAGAACTTTCGGTCATTTAGCTTCTGATAATTCATCCTCTGTAACCCATTTATGATTCTTAACCTCAGTCCCATCGGTAGTCGAAACGTAATCAATCATGTAAACTGTCGTGTCCTCAGACGATTCAATGATAGCTTCTGCTCCGTCCATTCCCTCCATGTGTTTAGCATTCAGCATCACATTAGAGCCAACTATTCCCTTGCCATCCGTAGCTTCTAATTCCTCATGTATTACCCATTTATGGTTCTCTACTTTTTCCCCATCCGTTGTAGACTCGTAAGTAACCGCATATACAGTTGTATCGAAGGCACCAACAATAGTAGCCTCTGCACCGTTCATGCCTTCCATATGATCTGCTTCGATTATGGCCTTGCTTCCTACTTCAAATTTAGGGTTCTCCGCCTCAGCCAAGCCCTCCGGAATTACTCCACCGTCGTCCATATGATTCATATGAGCATGCTCCTGCTCTGTATTCGTGTCTTTTGCAGTTTCTTTACTATCATCACCACAGCCTGCCAGTAAAATTAACGAGCATAACCCTGTTATAGCTATTTTCTTCATCTATCTCTCTCCTCTTCATGCATAGTTTACATTTAATCGTATTTTTCTTATGTAAAGAAAACGACCGCCACTCAGCAGCCGTTTTCCTTATTACTCTATTTATCCAATTTAACTCGTTGTAAACGTAAAGCGTTCAAAACTACCGAAACAGAACTAAATGCCATGGCAGCTCCAGCAACCCATGGTGCGAGCAAACCAACTGCTGCAATTGGGATACCTAATACATTATAAGCAAATGCCCAGAAAAGATTTTGCTTTATATTTCTCATTGTTTTGCGACTCATTATAATAGCATCCGCAATACTGTTTAAATCTCCGCGAATTAATGTAATATCAGCTGTCTCCATGGCTACATCTGTTCCTGTGCCAATCGCCATTCCTATATCGGCAACTGCTAACGCTGGTGCATCATTGATGCCGTCTCCAACCATCGCTACTTTTTTCCCAAAGGATTGCAGGTTTTTAATTTCCTCAGCCTTACCTTCAGGAAGCACCTCCGCTATAACATGGTCAATTCCAGCTTGTTTTCCTATTGCCGCAGCTGTTAGCTGATTATCCCCTGTGATCATCATGACCTCAATGTTCATATCCTTCAATCGTTGAATTGCCTGAATGGAAGATTCCTTAATGGTATCAGCAACAGCTATCATACCAGCGTACTTCCCATTTATACTTGCTAGCATAGCTGTCTTTCCTTGTGCCTCTAGTTCTTCCATTTGATTAAGAATGGCCGCTATTTGGACATTGTTTTGATTCATTAATTTTTTAGTTCCAACCAGTACTTCCTGCTCATTGATCACTGCTTTTACACCGAAACCAGGAATTGCCTCGAAGGATGTGACTTGCTGCAGCGTTATCTCACGTCCTTTTATGCCATCTACAATCGCCTCTGCCAGAGGATGTTCAGACTGTTTTTCAGCAGCCCCGATATATGAAAGAAAGTCGAGTTCTTTTATTCCCTCTGCCACCATTACATCTGTTAGCTTCGGCTTCCCATAAGTGACTGTGCCGGTTTTATCTACAACCACCGTGTCAATATGGTGTGTCGTTTCTAAATGTTCGCCACCCTTAAACAATATTCCAAACTCTGCAGCACGACCAGAGCCAGCCATTATCGAAGTTGGTGTTGCAAGGCCTAACGCACATGGACAAGCTATGACGAGTACCGCTATTAACGCTTCCAGTGCTGGCGTAATCTCTCCGGGATCGACGAGGAAGAACCAAATGAGAAATGTAACAATTGCAATTCCTACTACAATCGGAACGAAAATCCCCGAGATTTTATCTGCCAAACGCTGAATAGGAGCTTTTGAGCCTTGAGCGTCCTCTACTACTTTAATAATTTGGGCAAGCGCGGTGTCTCTCCCGATTTTTGTTGCCTGCATTTGAATGGATCCGTTTTTATTGATAGTTGACCCAAACAATGAAGCTCCAGGTACTTTATCAACAGGTATACTCTCTCCGGTTAGCATGGATTCATCAACTGCACTATTTCCATCTACTACTATTCCATCGACCGGAATTTTTTCCCCTGGCTTCACAAGGATCGTGTCACCTACTAGCACTTCCTCTATGGGAATCATTAACTCAGTACCTTCTCTTAGAACCAATGCTGTTTTCGCTTGAAGACCCATTAATTTTTTGATGGCCTCTGATGAACGTCCCTTCGCCTTCGCTTCGAATAATTTCCCTAATAAAATAAGCGTAATAAGAACCGCACTTGTTTCAAAGTAAAGCTGAGCGGAATGGTGTTCACCGACCGTTATAATAGCTTGATAAACACTATAAAAATAAGCCGCTGATGTCCCTAACACGACAAGGACATCCATATTAGCACTACCATTTTTCAGCGCTTTGTAAGCACTAATATAAAACTGTCCTCCAATGATAAATTGAACTGGTGTTGCTAGTGCCATTTGCACCCACGGGTTCATCAAAAATTCAGGTACATATAGAAACGTTGTAAAAGAAAAATGACCGACCATCGTCCATAGAAGTGGCAAGGAAAATATCGCTGCAATAATAAACTTTGTCTTTTGCTTCTTGATTGCTTCCTCTCGGTAGTCAACCGTCTCTTTATCCTCAGATTTTATAATTGCCCCATACCCTAGCTTTTCTACCTTTTCGATAATGTCATTTACCGTAAGATCGGAAGGGTTAAATTCTACAGTTGCTCGTTCCAGCGCCAGGTTCACATTGGCAGAGCTTACACCTTCTAATCTATTTAAACCTTTTTCAATACGGGCTGAGCATGCTGCACAAGTCATGCCGGTAATAGCAAATTCTTTTTTCTCTTTCACCACACCATAACCAAGTGCCTCAATTTTTTTCTCAAAGTCTTCCTCTGTCACTTTCTCCGGGTCATATTTAATGACAGATTTCTCTAGTGCCAAATTAACATTAGCTTCTTCTACACCGTCCATTTTGTTAATAACCTTTTCAATTCTCGCAGAGCATGCTGCACAGGTCATCCCTGTTATCTTATAGCTGGTCTGCTTTATGTTATTATCCATTTCATTACCTCTCCTCACATACGACTAGGGGGTATATTCAGATTAAATAAAGAGAGTGCTAATTAGCACTCTTTCTATTATTGAACATCGTAACCTTGCTCATCGATTGCATCTTTAATTTTAGCTAGAGTAACTTTATCTTCTTCATAGGAAACATCTACTTTGCCCGATTCCAAATACACTTTTACTTGCTCTACGCCATCAAGATTACCTAAACTCGTTTCTACTGACTTAACGCAATGTCCACATGACATACCTTTAACTTCTAAAGTAACTTGATTTAACATTTCCATTCCTCCTATTTTCTCATTAGTTTTTGAATCGTCACAAGTAATTCATCTAATACTTCTTCATCGCCTTCTGCTAGCCTTTCAGCTACGCAACCTTTTAAATGCCCTTGCAAAAGAACTTTAGCGACACTATTTAAAGCCGACTGAGTTGCCGATAGCTGAGTGATAATATCATCACAATAGATATCCTTCTCAACCATTCCTTTAATACCCCGGATTTGGCCTTCCACCCGATTCAGTCTATTGGTTAAATCTTTTTTTACATGCTCAGGATGGTGACTTTTCCTACAGGACAAATCAGTTGGTAATATTGTATTTTCCTCTATTACATTGTCCAAGTAACCAACCTCCTATTCTTATTTACATTATATGATACCCTTTAGGGGTATGCAAATGAAATGATTTGAAATTTTCGAGAATAATAAATTGAAGTCGGATGAATAAAATGAAATAGAATAGTTCATGCTTCTAAAAAAGAAAAAGGAGAACAAAATGATAAACTTAAACGATTTTTATGTAGACATCCTTAATGACCTAGTAAGACAATTTAATGAACTCATACCTGAAAATGCACCTTATTCCTACTCCTCACAAGATGTTATTGAATTACTTATCATTCGTGAACATGTAAATAGTGAACTGAAATAACTAGACCTTGAAGA
Organism: Psychrobacillus sp. FSL W7-1493; assembly: GCF_038004905.1. Lineage (NCBI taxonomy): Bacteria > Bacillati > Bacillota > Bacilli > Caryophanales > Bacillaceae > Psychrobacillus > Psychrobacillus sp. FSL W7-1493. The sequence goes on from NZ_JBBOSB010000001.1 coordinate 3,410,197, forward strand.
AGGTCTTTTTTGTGTTTTAATGAGCATTTTCTATGTACCAAAAATGAGCTGGTCAAATATGACACAACTCATCTTTTATAATTATTTATCGAATTTTATACCTTTCAATAAATCCGCAAATGCATTATTAATCGGTTCTTCTTCTTTATTTTGCTTTTTCAAGTACTGCTGCACTGATTTTTTATCTACTTTACCGCCGCCTTCTTTTTTACGACGAGCCTCAAAAGCAGATAGCTTCTCACGGTGACCACATTTACACACGAAGATTTGACCATCGCCTTCCCCGCGAAGCTCTAACTTTTTCTTACATTGCGGGCAACGAGCGTTAGTAACGCGTGCCACATTTTTACGATGACCACATTCCCGATCTTGGCACACAAGCATCTTACCTTTTTTGCCGTTCACTTCAAGCATAGGTTTTCCACAGTCAGGACAAGTTTTAGTGGATATATTGTCGTGCTTATATTTTTTATTACTGCCCTTAATATCAGAAACGATTTCCTTCGTATAGTTCTTCATTTCGGCTATGAATACTTCTTTTTTCAATTTCCCTTTAGCGATTGCCTCCAGCTTTTGCTCCCACTCACCAGTTAACGTCGGAGACTTTAACTCTTCAGGTACTAGGTCAAGCAGCTGACGGCCTTTTGAGGTAATATGAATATCTTTCCCACGCTTCTCAATTAAAAATGAGTTGAATAGCTTATCGATGATATCCGCACGAGTTGCAACTGTCCCTAATCCACCCGTCGATTTTAACGTGTCCGCGAGCTGTTTATCTTGCGTTTCCATATATTTTGTAGGGTTTTCCATTGCAGTTAGTAACGTAGCTTCATTGAAACGTGCAGGTGGTTTTGTTTGACCAGACGTTTGAGCTATTAACTTAACATTTAAAGAATCTCCCTTTTCGATGCGTGGTAAAATCTGTTCCTTTAAATCCTCCGTTGACTCATCTTCCATATGGTTTTGATAAACTTCTTTCCAACCACTCACTAAAATCGTTTTTCCTCTAGCAACAAAGTTCTCGTCACCAATTTTCGCACGCAACGTTAATTGTTCGTACTCAAATGCAGGGAACATCACCGCTAGGAAACGTTTTACAACTAAATCATAAATTTTACGTTCCTTATCATTGAAGGCAGAGAAGTTTACATAACCTTCCGTTGGTATAATTGCATGGTGATCCGATACCTTGCTGTCGTCTACAAATGATTTAGAGGCCTTTATAGGCTTGCTTAAGATTTTATTTGCTAATGGTCGATATTCACCCACCGCGCAGGCTTTCAAACGTTCTGGGAGAGTGCTCACAATATCGGATGAGATAAAACGCGAATCTGTACGTGGATAAGTTAATACCTTGTGTTGCTCATACAGCTTTTGCATAATATTCAACGTATCTTTTGCAGAGTAGCCAAAGATTTTATTGGCATCACGTTGCAGCTCAGTTAAATCATACAGACCAGGAGCGAATGACTTCTTCAGCTTTTTCTCAATTTCTGTTACGGTAGCGTTACCTTTACCAAGCTTTTTCACGATCGCGTCCACTTTTTCTTTTTCAAAGCTACGACCATTTCCTTTTGCATCCTGCCAAGTAAGCTTTAAATTATCTACTGTTTGTGCTTCAATTCCATAGTAGGTTTGAGCTTTAAAATGTTTGATCTCATCCTCCCGCTTTGCAATAATCGCCACTACTGGAGTCTGAACTCTTCCACAATTAAGCTGTGCATTGAATTTGGTAGATAGTGCACGGCTGGCATTAAGCCCAATGTACCAATCTGCCTCAGAACGGGCTACTGCAGAAGCATAAAGGTTTTCATAGGCTTTACCTGGTTTTAAGTTTGCAAAGCCATCCTTGATTGCTTTATCTGTTACAGATGAAATCCAAAGACGTTTAACTGGCTTATTTACCTTTGCTTTAGCGATAATCCAGCGTGCAACTAGCTCACCTTCTCGTCCAGCGTCGGTAGCAATAATAATTTCATTAATATCACCACGTGTAAGCTGCGATTTAACTGCATTATATTGTTTGCCGGATTGTTTAATCACAGTCAGTTTAAGGCTTTCTGGTAACATCGGCAAATCTTCTAAATTCCATGTTTTATATTTAACATCATAGCTTTCTGGGTCCGCTAATGTTACTAGGTGCCCTAGAGCCCAAGTCACTACATAATCTTTACCCTCTATATAGCCATTTCCTTTTTTATCACATTTAAGTACTCTTGCAATATCTCTTGCCACAGATGGTTTTTCTGCTAATACTAAGCGTTTTGCCATTCCAAACATCCTTTCGTAAATCCCTATGAATAATATAGCATAGGTTTTCATTAGATTCAGTTAGCAGCGCTAGATATGAACACACTTTACTCTTACGTTACTTGGTTTTATCACCGTTCGTAGCAGTTTTATCACCGCTTAGCGAGACTTATCACCGTTCGCGCAGTTTTATCACCGCTCATCGAGATTTATCACCGGTATCATATCGTGATCGACGTTTGTCTAATTCATTTTGGGTCCCTTAGAAATGGATGGAAGAAAATCTACTATAATCCCCATTATTTATATATTTTCAGTATTTGTGAGTTACCTTACCTCTATTAAAATATGGTACCGTAGACTGTTTAATCAATAACCCTTCTAACTCCTTAGGTATATGTATAATCTTTTCAGCTGAAGCAACGTCCATCCATACAATTTCCTCAATCTCGTCTGGACGGGAAAGAGTAATCTCTCCTCCTATAAGTTTCCCTTTAAAGGTGATAAAAAGTGTATGGTGTTTTATATCTTCAAAAAACGCTTCATTTACAGAAATAATCCCATCAATCTCTATGTCTAGTCCTGTCTCCTCTTTAGCCTCTCTAATTGCTGCTTCCTTTAGAGTTTCTCCTTTTTCTACTCTTCCTCCTGGCAGCGTATAGTAAGAGCCATGGTCTCCTGTGTTTTTTACCATTAAAACCTGCTTACCACTTTCATTAAAAAGAAGTACATAAACCACCTTTACATTTTCCACGAGTTTCTCCCCAATCCCTATATTATAACTAATCCACAATAAAGGGATAATCTACCCTACACAGGTTGATTATCCCTTTTGATTAAACTAGCTTTTGTCCACAGTTCGGACAGAAGTTGGCACCTGTTGTTTTTTGTCCACAGTTTGGACAGAAATTTGGAATTTGACCATTGCTTGAGTTTCCACTGCTCGATTGGTTATTTTGTGATGAAGACTGACTTTGACCTTGGCTAGGGTTACTTTGGTTCATGTTTTTCATCATTTCATTTGCCATGTTCATACCCATCATCATTCCTGCCATATCTGAAGCTGCGCCTGATCCAGAAAGCTTTCCAGAGGCCATTGCATCTGTAACAGAAACCTGCTGATATTTAGAGAGATCTCCAATCATGCCATGAGAAGCATTTTTGGTAATGATATCTTGAATCTCCTTAGGATAATTGAAGCTCATAATATGGAAGCCAGTGATTTTCATCCCCATATCCATGATTTGCATGTCTAAATCGTCTTTAATACCGCTAGCTATATCTGAGGCATTAGCTTGAAGGTTGAACATATCCTTGCCTTCTTTGCTAATCCATTTCATTAATAGCTGATCTAAAACAGAGGTAATACGAATTTTAATATCCTCTACTAGATAGCTTGTGCGAACGCCAGCAATCTTGTCGATCAGAGCCATGTAGTCATTTACTTTAAAGTTGAATGTTCCGTTAGCTCGAATCGGCATTCCTCCTGGCATCTGAGGCGTTGGAATATTAATTGGATTCTGTGTTCCCCATTTTACAGTAAATTCCTTCGTATTGACGAAAAGAACCTCCACGCGCATCCCACTGTTAAATCCAAATCTAAATCCTTTTAACGTAGAAAGAAACGGTATGATTTGAGACTCAATATCATATTCGCCGTCGTCCTCAAAGACTCCTTCGATGCGTCCTCCATTGAAAAATACAGCGTCCTGTCCAGGTCGAATGATTAGCTTACTACCTTTCTTAATCTCTTCATTGCTCCACTTCCAAAAAATCATATCTTCTCTGAATTCTCGCCATTCCACCACATCTGAAAATTGATTTCTAAAAAAAGACATATCCTCATTCCTTTCATGACTAAGTAAGCTTTAACCGTTAAAATTTGCCGCTGCTTCCGCTAAATGATCTACCACCACTTGTAACTCCGCCACCACTGCTTCCTCCACCATTATTATTGTTCGTAGGCTTCTTTACTTTGGAAACTGTTTGATTGACGAAAACATCACGCTTACTGTTTATTCTTGAATTATTTTCTTCAAAGTAGGTTCTACTATTTACTGTTACCCTACCTCCCGAGTTAAATGCCATCATACCAACAATTATACCGCCAAGAGATAGAGAAGCTCCAAGCTGGAACCACCATTTGAAAAGGATACTTTCAGGATTTACCCCAGGATTATATTCCATATATTTATCCGCAGTAAGGATAAAATCACTAAATGCATCGTAATAGCTTCCTGCAGCTAACGCAGGCGTAATTTTATCTCTGAGCAGGTCCATTCTTTGATCATCAAGGTATTTTTTAGCTTTATCGAAGCCCCTTAATACAACATCTCTGTTGACCATATCTATTCCTACTATGGCAGCACTGCCATTGTGTTTACCATAGCCAATTCCTGTACGATCTGCAAAGTCTTCTACGTAAGTATCTAAACCCTTATCATCTGCTCCATCAGTAGTAAGAAATACAAAATCTGTTTCGTTTTTCTCGCTATATTCGGATGACAGTTTCTCCAGTGCTTCCACTTCACTCGCAGACAACACACCTGCCTCATCAAAAACGCGTTGCTTTGTGTCGGCTGCCTCAGTTAGTCCTATAGGAAGCAATAATAGGAATAGTGCAATGAATAAAATAGAATACTTTTTCACCATAGAACACCACCAACTGCAAAGGAAATACCCTTCAGTATAATAAAGGACGCGGCAGCTATACCACTAAACCAGCCAGCAACCTTGCCCATACTAAGTGGTGGCTTTCCTACTACTTTTCCTGTCTGGCCATTCATAGCAAAAATATGCTCTTTATTGCCAAAATCATAATAAACCATCCAAACTGGTAAAAGGACATAGTGTGCCGTTTTCTTATTTGTATTAATTTGTTTATTTTTATATTGAACAGAGGAGTAACCAGCGACTGTAGAACTAATATAATTGTCTATGTAGGGCTGTACCTTCGTTTTAACTCTAGAGAATAGTTCCTGGTCTGTATAGTTGTATTTCTCCGCTATATAGCCTGCTAAATAAGGAGTTTTAAAATCCTTTAAATTACTGTAGTCATACGGCTCCAGCTTATCCATTAGCTCATCGTCCAGCTTTTCGGATGCATCCACAGGCACCTTTACATACCTAAGATCTAAATCTCGATATACATCATAGAACTTAGTTTCTGTATAAATATAGTCTCCTCTTGTATAGGTTCTCACCTTTGTACCAACTGCATCGACTTTTGCCTTTGTATCTAAATCATACAGCCAAAAGGGCACATAGATTCCAGTGATCCCTTTTACTCTATCCGCAGTCATAAATCCAGCTGGTGTTAGCCGACCGTTCTTACACCATTTACGAAATGCTTCCATCGCCTGTTCCTTATTAATGGTAAAGGGAATAACCTTAGCAGGAGCAAGATCACCGGACAATCTGTCCCCTAATACTACAGCCGCTCCACAAAAACTGCAGCTAGTGGCTGTTGTATCTGCCTCCGTGATGATGACAGCTCCACAGTTATTGCAATTGTATTGCTTCGCTTCGTCCTCCTCAAATGTCGTCGTAATATACTCATCTGAGAAGTCCTCTATGTTATCCTTTCTACCACAGCTGTTACAGGACAACATACCTGAAGTGCTGTCAAATTCCATATCGGATCCACAGTTTGGACATTTATAATGGATAACCATCTTTTCGCTCCTCGCCTTTTCGTACTGTTTTTTAAATAGGCTGTAGCGTATGCCACAGCCTATTGATTGTGTCTACTCTATTCTTCTTTCGTTTGTAGCTGTTCCTTTAAAGCTGCCAGCTCATCATCTACGTTTAATTGAGCCTTCAGTGCAGAAAGTTCGTTTTCCACATTTGAATCTGTATTGTATTTAGAAGCAAGATCCTCAATGTTTTCACCTGTGCCTTTGTTTAGTTCAGCCATTGCATTTGCTTCATCTAGCTCTTGGTTTATTCTAGCTTCCATTTTATCAAATGCAGACATGGAACGAGTTGCCCCTCCCACGGAAGTCGCAAATTCGTTAACCCTCTTCTGAGTCTTGGCTACAGAAGCTTTTCCTTTAAGAATGGATCTTCTAGATTCCAGTTCACCAATATCATCTACTAGCTTATCGTGCATTTGTCTCATTTGGACCGTATTCGCGGAGGCTAATTCTTTTGCCGTTTTTAAATCGGTTTCCTTCGCCGTGTATTCTGCCTTTTTACTTAGGAATTTCCTTGCATCCTCTTCATTACCAGCTTCTAATGCCTTTATTGCATACTTTTGCATATTTGCTATATCTTTTTGACACTCCTCTAGCTCGCGTGTCGCACGTTTTTCAGCAGCCATAATTGTTGCTGTTTCGGATTTTACTTTACCAAGATCTCTATTTAGGTCGCGTAAGTATTGGTCAATCATTTTTTCTGGATCCTCTGCCTTATCCAATAAAGCATTGATGTTACTCGACATAATGTCACGGAATCTTCTTAATATTTCCATTACACACTCTCCCTTATTAGTTATATATTATAGTTTAACAATTGGATATAACTCCTACAACTGTAAGGGATTTCTGTTCTTATCGCCATTTTAAATTGGAGCTATTTTAAGCTGCCTTACCTATGAGTTATATCTTTTATACGAGAACATGCAGCCAAAGGTTTCATCCTATATACAAATACAAAAAACCACTGAAGTTAAAAGTAACCTCAGTGGTCGAGAATGTTTTACCTGTTAGTAAGTAGTCCAACCGCCATCAGCTGTTACTACTACACCGTTGATGAAGCTAGCATCTTCAGAGCCTAAGAAAATAGCAAGCTTCGCAATTTCTTCCGGTTGTCCAGCACGTGGGTTTAATGGCATGCCTAGCTGTTGTTTTCCAGCTCCGTATGGGCTCACGTTGTTCATAGTGGAAGAGATATTTGTTATTACTGCACCTGGTGCAATTCCGTTACAACGGATTCCTTTGTCAGCAAACATGAATGCTGTGTTTTTCGTTAAGCCAACAACTGCATGCTTAGAAGCTGTATACGCTGCCCCAGCACGTCCTCCATAAAGACCACCAGCAGAAATGTTGTTTACAATTACACCGCTTCCTTGTTTTAAGAAAAGGTCAGTTGCAATACGCATTGTTTTCATCGTTGCTGTAGTATTTACCGCAAATACCATATCCCAGCGTGCATCTGAAATTTCATTTACTGGCTCCATGCCATCCATAATTCCAGCGTTATTTACTAAAATGTCTAACTTGCCATACGTTTTAACCGTTTCGTCAAACAGACGAGCAAGATCATCATCTTTTGTTACATTTGTATCGATAGCAAATGCAGTCCCACCATTAGCAGTGATTGCTTCTGCAACCGCTTTCGCTCCCTCTAAATTCATATCAGATACGACAACTTTTGCGCCTTCTGCTGCATAGCCTTCTGCGATTGCTTTACCCATACCTGATGCTGCTCCAGTTACGATAGCTACTTTGTCTTGTAATTTCATTAAATTTTGCCTCCTTCAAGGATATTTTATTGTACACCTGTTCATTTAAAATTATACTTGAGTTAGCAATTTCCTACAAACAACACAAAACTAAATATTGTGCATTATAGAACAACTTTTAAAATATTGTTCAATATCTTTTGGAGGAAAATAAATGAAAACAGATTTACGTGTTATAAAAACTCAGGAAAGTTTAAGGAATGCCCTACTAGCACTTTTAAAAATAAAACCGTTAGAGTCTATCAACATTTCCGAGCTATGTCGTTTAGCTAAAATTAATAGAGGTACCTTCTATCTTCACTATCAAAATGTGCATGGTGTATTTGAAAGTTACTTCGAGGAAATTATTGATGATTTAAGAAAATCTTACGAGGAACCTTACTATCAAACTGATTTTAATATCCAAAATTTAAAATCAGATATGATCATTATCTTTCATCATGTGAAAAGGTATGAAGGATTTTACCAAATCATTTTTGATGAAGCCAATCCAGTTAAATACTATTACAAGTTATTTCACGCGATCCGAAAAATGATGAAGGAAATGACGATGAATTCCTTCGACTACCTTCCAGACGAACAAATGGAGTATTTTGTTAGTTACCAGGCCAACGCCATTATGGGCATTTTAGTGGAATGGCATAGCAACCATTTCTCTACCCCTCCTGATGAGCTAAACGAGTATCTCTATTCTTTTTCCAATATACTCAATTGGTTTCCGAATGACCAAGGGAACTCAAACTAAATCATGTATGACTAGGAGTTGGGAAAACATCTTTAAGTGGTGATAAATCTTTCTGAACGGTGATAAATTCTGGTCAACGGTGATAAACCTCGTAACACTCCATATAAAAAAAACGTCTGAGCCATAAACGAGGGCACTGAAAAAGTCAATGAAATTACTAAAGCGATTGCGTGAACAGATTTCTGTTCACGCAATCGCTTTTTCTTTATCTTACATCCTCTTATCATAGTATAATGAGTAAAACTAACTAGAGGTGACGCAGCCATGATTTCCAAACAAGAAACACTAAATTTGAGCCCTTATATAGCTTTGTATGATTTAGTTATCCCAAAAGATAATATGCTTCGCCAAATCAACGAGCTCGTCGATTTTTCATTTATCTTAGACGAATTAAAATCAAAATATTGTTTGGATAATGGTAGAAATGCGATTCCACCTATTCGTATGTTCAAATATTTACTGTTGAAAGCCATACATGACCTATCAGATGCCGATCTCGTAGAGCGTTCAAAATTCGATATGTCGTTTAAATATTTTCTAGATATGTCACCAGAAGAAGAGGTCATTGATTCCAGTTCTCTTACAAAATTTCGCCGCCTTCGTCTCCAAGACATGAATCTATTAGATTTACTCATTGGAAAGACGGTTGAAATTGCGTTGGAAAAAGGGCTTATCACCAGTAAAACCGTTATTGTCGATGCAACTCACACAAAAGCTCGTTATAATCAAAAATCACCAAAAGAGTTTTTACAAGAAAAATCAAAAAATGTGCGTAAAACGGTTTACCAACTCGAGGAAGAAATGGTCGGAAAGTTTCCTAAAAAGCCAACTTCAAATGAAGTGACGGAGGAATTGGATTATTGCCGCCGAGTTGTGGAAGTCGTCGAAACACAATCAAAAGTAGCACAAATCCCTGCTGTGAAAGAAAAATTAAATGTCTTAAAAGAAGTCATCGATGATTACGATACACAGTTGGGTCATTCAAAAGATCCTGATGCGCGTGTCGGACATAAATCGGCAGACTCGGCTTTCTTTGGATTCAAAACGCATATCGCGATGAGTGATGAACGAATTATCACAGCCGCGATTGTAACAACTGGTGAAAAAAGTGATGGTCAATATCTTCAAGAATTAGTAGAGAAAAGTAAAGGGACAGGGATGGACATCGAGACGATCATTGGAGACACGGCTTATTCAGGCAAAGATAATTTACAATACGCCAAATCGGAAGAACTTCAATTAATTTCAAAATTAAATCCCGTTATCACAAATGGTAACGGTCAAAGAAAAATTGCATTTGATTTTAATAAAGATGCCGGTATGTTTGTGTGCCCAGTCGGGCACATGGCGATTCGAAAAGCACGGACTGGAAAGAAAAATGAAAATCAAAATCAAAAAATCACCTTTTATTTTGACATCGAAAAATGTAAAGTTTGTCCAATGCGTGAAGGCTGCTATACAGAAGGTGCGAAAAGTAAAACGTATAGCATCTCATTGAAATCAAATGAACATGAAGAACAAGAGGCCTTCCAAGAAACTGAGGCCTTCAAAGAACTAGCCAAAAAACGCTATAAAATTGAGGCGAAAAATAGTGAGATTAAAAATCCGCACGGCTATAAAACGGCAAAATCAGCGGGTTTATTTGGCATGGAAATACAAGGTGCCACAACGATATTCGCTGTCAACCTGAAACGGATCATGAAACTACTAAATGAAAAAGAGTAAGAAATAGACAATGAAATAAGGCACTTTCCGTTCGAATTGAACAGAAAGTGCCTTGTTTTTGGTTGAAAAACCAATTAGATTTTAAAACTCGTTAGTTTTTCAGTGCCCTCGCCATAAACTCAGACGTTTTTTTTATAAAATAATTAGTAGCCAAATATAGAGACCTACCAGCGTTATAAAAAGGGTTGGTACAGTAAGAATGATTCCTACTTTAAAGTATGTGCCCCAGGAAACTTTTACTCCTTTTCTTGAAAGCACATGCAGCCATATTAATGTGGCAAGCGACCCAATCGGAGTAATTTTCGGTCCAAGATCGGAGCCTATAACGTTAGCATAAATTAGAGCCTCACGCATAATTCCAGTTGTGGACGTTTCCGCAATGGCTAACGCATCAATCATGACCGTCGGAAGATTATTCATTACTGAAGAAAGTATAGCAGCTATAAAGCCCATCGATATTGTTCCAACGAAAAGACCCTGGTCTGCTGCCAATTGGATCACATCCGCTAAGATCGAAGTCATCCCGACGTTTTATAGTCCATAAACAACGACGTACATTCCAATTGAAAAGAAAACAATATTCCAAGGTGCTCCCTTAATAATTTTACCGGTTTCAATTGAAGGGCTTCTTCTAGCCATAATTAAGAAGAAAATCGAAATAACTCCCACTACAAAGGAAACAGGTACTCCAATAAATTCGCTAGAGAAGTAGCCTATCAGTAAGATTGCTAATACATACCAGGATAGCTTGAACATTTTCACATCTTTTACTGCTTCTATCGGCTCCTTTAAATCAGCGGTGTCATAATTTTTAGGAATACTTTTTCGGAAGAATAAATAAAGCACGATGATACTAGCTACCAGTGAAAATAAGTTAGGCACAATCATTCTAGATGCATACTCTACAAATCCGATTCCAAAAAAGTCAGCAGATACAATATTGACTAGATTACTTATAACAAATGGGAGCGATGTAGTATCTGCGATAAAACCACTTGCCATGATGAACGGAAAAACCATCTTCTCATTGAAATTTAAGTTGCGCACCATTGCCAATACAATAGGAGTTAAGATTAGGGCTGCTCCGTCATTGGCAAACAAAGCGGAAACTACCGCACCTAAAACAGTTACAAATATAAACATACGGACTCCATTACCTTTTGCAGCTCTCGCTACATGGAGTGCAGACCATTCAAAGAATCCTATTTCATCTAAGATTAAAGAAATGATGATGATTCCTATAAAGGCAAGAGTCGCATTCCATACGATACTTGTCACATCGAGTACATCCTGTAAATCAACTACTCCAACTAGAAGGGCTACTACCGCCCCCCCGCATGCAGACCAGCCGATGGACAAATTTCTAGGCTGTAAAATAACTAATGCGAGAGTGATAATAAAAATGATAATTGCTAATACAGTTGAAACCATAAAAACCCTCCACTACGAACGAATCAAATAATATTACTATAATCGGTTGAGTGGATATAGTAAATAGGTGTTTGCTAAAGTTAAATTAAAATTTAGAGCAAGAATGAGAATGTTTATAAAATATATCTCACTTGTAAATAAGACTCTGCTAAAGGAAAGCTGATTAACCACATTGGATATTTATTTAATTTAAATATAGGGCTATAAACAACTGGGATTTGTATGTGCTTTAGAGAAAGTCATATGGAGGAGGAATATAAAGATGGCAAACCATGAGAACGAAGAAATTCTAACAGGAGGAAACGTCACGAATGTTTATCGTTCGGGAGATAGTGTTCGTAGAGAATTAAAGCCTTATAGCCATAAAATTCACAAGTTATTAAAGCATTTAGAGAACAAAGGTTACAGTTATGCACCAAAGTTTTTAGGAATCGATGAAAAAGGAAGAGAAATATTATCTTTTATAGAAGGTGAAGCTGGCAACTATCCTTTAAAAGAATACATGTGGTCTAATGACGTTTTAGAGGAAATAGCGAAGATGCTCCGACTTTATCACGATTGTGTGAATGACTTTTCAATTGAAGAAGGTTGGAGTTCAATAGATAATACCCCAAAGCCATTTGAAGTAATCTGCCATAATGATTTTGCAATCTACAACATTATATTTAATCGCAAGAGACCAGTAGGCATTATTGATTTTGATGTAGCTGCTCCTGGTCCAAAATTGTGGGATATAGCCTATACTCTTTATACTTGCGTCCCTCTAAGTAGAGTATATCATTCTGAAACAGGTGAAGCTGTTGCTTATAACTCCTTACAGCATGCCAGCCGTATAAAACAAAGAGTTAAATTGTTTTTTGAATCCTACGGTGGAGAGTTAGATGAGGGATATTTGGAGATGGTATTGCTACGGTTAGAAGGTTTGTGTAAAACCATTCAAAGAAAAGCCAATGAAGGTGACATTGCTTTTCAAAAGATGATAGATGAAGGCCATGTTGAGCATTATCAAAACGATATAACATTTATTCGTGAACATGGACATGAGTGGGCTCAAGGAGAGCTTTGGGATGAGTTAAAAATTCCTTTCCAAAATGAATAGACAGAAAAAATGAGCCTGGAACAAATTCTCCAAGCTCATTTGACTATTGTTTTTCATTTTATCTGAATCGATGCGGAGCCCTTTAAATAATTTGGATAAGCATAAAACGGCAGCTTTATTGGGTTGATCATATTCCCTTCTAGCTGAATTTCGGCATATTGGTATTCTTCGTAATGCCAACTTGATTGAGAAGTTATATCTACTATGTCTCCATTAGCGTTCTCTCCCTGTGAGAACAATGAATAAGTATGTTTTTCTTTCATCGGTTTATATCTCAGCTCCAAACCTTCCGATACAATTTTCGTAACTTCTATTTTTTCAAAAGATGGCTGATTTAAAACTTCCTTTTTATCAAAATCAATCAATAGGTAGCTTTCCTCTTTCGGCAGTACCTGCACCTTATCAAACTTTAAATATAGCTCCTTTGGCTCCTTAAAATAGTTACTTTGCAGAAAATAAGTCTTCTCTATATCTTCAACTCCGCCAAAGCCGGTGGCACCATTTCTTATAGAGCTCCATTCTTCTCCTTTTTCATCCTCCAGTCGTAAGTCCTCAAATTGAAGAAATAACATATCGTTGCCTTCGTCAAAGCGCATCGTAAGAGCTACTCGAAGTGGGTAAACTTTTATTTCTTTTATGAAGACTCTCTGCCTATCTATCACTACTTCCTTATTTACCTCATATACTTTACCGCTCATTAAATCATTTTTAATCGTAAATGGAACTTCAAAGTTTGTATTGTTTCCTCCTTCTTCTATATCAAAATTAATTGTAAAATTTTTTGTATCAAATTTCTCTATCTCACTAAAGGTAAAACTAAATTTGTCTACTTTTCGATTATCTTCTTTTTGATTGGGAGAATTGTAACTTATTGAACCGGTTAGTTCTTTATCACCATTAAATAACTTTATATCGGTATATTCTATATTTTCTATCGACCTGGATGCCTCGAGCGTATAAAAAATCTCCGCTCCAGTCTCGTCTATAATTACTCCATCTAACGTGAAAGTAATATGATCCTTCGTCTGACTAATACCAACTGGCTCATAGTATTGGTTTTCGATGATTGCTTCAAGACCTTTATCAAACTCAGGCTGAAGTACATGAACAAATCGTTCTAGTCCTGGGATTGATGCTACTGCACTTGCAAAGGCAGGTGAAACACGTATAGAAGTCACAAATGAAATCATCAGTATTGCTGCCACTGCAAGCGCCCAAATCGTTTGTTTCTGTTTACGCTTTTTTGCCTTTGCTTTTCGCAGACCATCTAGAATGGCATTATCTATTGATTCATCAGGGATAGTAATCTCCTCTAACCGTTTCTTCGATTTGTTTATCATCTCTTCCTCTCGCTCATACATGATCGGTCCCTCCTTTCTCCGTCAGAAAATCCCTTAATGATTTAAGTGCTTTATGGAGCCTCGATTTTACAGTACCTTCAGGTATACTTTCTATTTCAGCAATTTCTTTAATCTTAGAGTCTTGATAGTATTTCATATAAATGAGCTGCTGTTCCTTCTCTGACAAGGTCGAGATTGCTTCCTCTATGTCTAAGTAGGAGCTATTCTCGTCATACCTTTGCTCCTGAAGAAAATCGCTAGACAGGAATCGTTTGTTTTTCTTTAACTGTGTTTGGCAGTAATTAATCATGATTCGGACCAGCCAGGTTTTTATATAGTTTGGTTCCTTTACGGTATGTATTTTTTGATAGGCTCGAAACGTGACTTCCTGCATTGCCTCTATCGCATCATGCTCGTTTTTTAAAAAAGCATATGCTGTACGATAAAGAGCAGCCTTATGCATCTGCATTAATTGCAAAAAAGCCTGCTCATCTCTTTGTATCGCTTTCTTTGCAATTTCTAACTCCTCCACATGGACACCCCTTTTTAGCTTTCTTCTATACATTAGACACACGAACACAGAAAAAGTTCATCGAAAACATTATTTTTTTCTGAAAACTAGCTGAGTAGGTAAATGAAAATGAGCATAAAAAAAGACTATAAACAACTTTGAAAGATTGTTTACAGTCTAGGTCTGTCTTCCCCATTACTAGAGCATAGGGAAAGCAATTAATTTATTCGAATCGTTGCCTCTTTTGTTAGGCTGTTGCTCATATCTGCATATAGAACAAATACGCGTGCAAGCTCCTTTAATCGAGCATGAACATCTTTATCAATGATTTTATTGTTTTCATCAAAGTGACTCGTTTGCGTGTACACGTAGTTTGGAGTAACTAAGCATTTAAAATAATCTAGAATAGGCTTCAACTGGTTTTCTACCACTAGATGATGCTGGAATGTACCTCCGTTAGCTACGATGGAAACCGGCTTGTAACGCATAGATTTTGGATGCAAGAAGTCGAAGGTATTTTTTAATACGCCTGGAATAGATCCCTGAAAAATAGGCGTCGCAAAAATAAACCCGTCTGCTTGATCAAATTTACTAACCAATAGCTTCATGTCATCGTTATATTGTTGAAATGGTCGCCCGTCCACAAATTGATGCTCATAATTAGAAAGCTTGATGATTTCCAATGTATAGTCTTTATTGATTTCTTCTATATATTCTTTCACTTGTTCTAATAATACACCTGTTTTTGTTCCGATAATTGTTCCGTCTACCAATAGAATTTTCACCTTAACAGAACCTCCTTTTTCCGTTCTTATTATATCAAAAAAATAGCTCCATTTTAGTAGAAAAGTTCCTGTTTGATGAAGTTCATCCTTTTGACTGAAATAGCTCCCTTCTGGGCTACACCCAGTTTTATCCCTGTAAATACGGGATTACCTAGTTTAATGCAGTATATGCACTTCTTGCATGAACGACAATAGCATCTTTCTTACTAATCCTTTTTTTCCTTATCAACAAAAATACCTTCTCTTTTCTCCCAATTAAAAAGGTCTTCTCTAGAAATAGGCTGCTCTTCCTTCACTTCGATTTGTTTAGCATTTAAAATATCTATGTTTTGATAAATATTCACCTTATTCCTCTGACCATGAAGGGCGTAATGATACATAGCAAAGGCAAGCTGGTGTCCTTCGACTGCCCTCATCTTTTTAAAGGGACCTGTCAGCACTGGGTTTAACACTTTAAATAAACCTTCGGATAGACGTTCACCTAATCTGAATTCCTCTCTCCCACCGATTATTAGAGATGGCTTAAAAATGGAGAGACTCGGCATATTTAGTGCTATTAACTCTTCCTCTAGTTTGCCCTTTACCTGGCTATAGAAAAAAGGAGACTTTTTGTTTGATCCAACCGCAGAAATTACATGAAAATTAGGTATACCTCTCTTTTTTGCTAGGGAAGCAATTTGTAGAGGGTACTCAAAATCCACTTTTTGAAAATTTTCTTTCGACTTAGCTTTTTTTATCGTAGTCCCTAAACAACAAAACAAGTCATCTGCAATTTCTAGATCCTTTTCCTCCAGTTGCTCAAAATCCTTTACCCTTACGTCAAGCTTTGGATGATTAAAATCAGGTTTCCTTCTAGCAATAATTGAAATTGCTGTATATTCATCACTCTCACAGAGCTGCTTTACTAAAAATTGACCTGTAAAGCCCGTCGCTCCAACTACTATAGCTGTTCTTTTAGTCACTTTTATACCTCCTCTTAAATGTAGTCATCACTTTCCTAGCCAAATTGTCATATCCCCCTGCCCGTCCCCATACAATAGAAGGAATATGTCTGAAAGGAAGATGATGAAATTTGAAACTTGCTTATTTATTAAACACGCTGCCTCATCGTGGATTGTATCCTGCCGATCGTGCAAATAGCCTTCTTTCTGCAATGAAGATGAAGGAAAACAAAGTTTTTGTTCCTTCTACTAATACAAGCCTCATTTACTACTTAGAAAAAAAGCAGATTAAACCTTTCTTGTATAAAACAAATGCTCAATTAGTAGCAGAGATGGACTCCTTCCAGCCGGATTGTATCATTCACGATAGTGGTAATTCTGAGAAAGACCTCATTAAAAGATTAAAAAAGGATAACCGATGCCTGGTTCATTTTGATGATCATGGAGATGGCGGATTACTCGCTGATATTGTCTTTCAGGCACTCTATGAAACTCCTAAAGAAATTTCCAAGGAGAATTATGTATATGGGCCAACTGGCTACATTCCCGTACACAAGATCGTTTATAAAAATAATAACATGCCGGACTTACCTCCGCATATAGTGGTCGCTTTTCCACATGAGGATCCCGAAAACTTAACGTACCGAACACTTCGGCATCTAGTACAGCTCCATATTCCATTGCGCATCAGTGTACTTGTAAATGATCAATATAAGCATGATGTAACGGAGCTAAAACGTTTCGCTCTCACAAGGAAATCTATCGGCATTATTAAAACGAATGAACCGGAAATTTATATTCCATTAAGCGATATCGTGATTAGCTCGGGATCCTATGTGCCTTATTTAGTTTCACAATTCCAGGTACCATGTATTGTCCTATGTGCGCATGAGGAAGAGGTTAACTACGGTTTTCCTACTGAGAAGCATGGTTTTACAAATCTGGGACTCGGAAGAAAGATAAAACAATCCTACTTGCAAAATGCAATAATGGAAATCATTCTCCACGAGAATCGCAAAAATGCCTACAAATATAAACAAAAGCAACTAGATTTTAGCAATCACCTTACAGATGTAGTGGAACTCATAGAACAATTGATAGTCTCCAAAAAAGAGGAAGAAGAAATTGCGCATTAAGTTAATTTTTGTGCTACAATGGAGCAAAAAGCTGAAGGTGAACATTCATGACAAAACAACAGCTGCAGACACAAATCGCTGAGTTAAAAATGGACTATATTCGATTACAAGGTGACATGGAAAAGCTTGAATCAAATGGACATCCTACTCAAGTCGAGAATGCTGAGCGTAGACTAGCACAAATGGAAGAAGACCTTGCTAAACTAAACAAACAGCTCGCTGAACTGTAAAACGTATTTTTTCTGTTTGCAGATAGGGGAAAGAGACGTATGGAAACCCGTCCTTTGGTAGGGTTGGAGTATGTTAACTGCCCCGTCTGTCATCTTTGCGATGCTTTTTTAAGCAAAGATACAGAGAAAATAATCGTTTTATCAGTTTTGCGAGCTTTCTTTTTGGAGGAAAAAATCATATGTTAAACGTAGTAAATTTGGGACATACATTCGGTGATCGTACATTATTTAAAGAGGTTTCATTTCGCTTAGTTGAGGGTGAACACGTAGGACTAGTTGGGGCAAATGGTGTTGGAAAATCAACATTGATGAGCATTTTAACGGGAGAGATTATATATGACGAGGGTCGAGTAGAATGGCTTCCAGGTACGCATTATGGATATTTAGATCAGCATACACGCTTACAGCCAGGGCGTTCCATGTTCGATACACTTCGTGATGCCTTCTTACCTCTTTATAAAAAGGAAGAAGAGCTTAACGAGATTATTGGAAAAATGGGTGATGCTACACCTGAAGAGCTTGAAGTGTTACTCGAACAAATGGCAGAAATTCAAGATGCACTGGATGCTGGAGACTTCTATTCACTAGATATGAAGATCGAAGAGGTTGCTAGAGGACTTGGTCTAGATGCAATCGGACTAGACCGTCCAGTAGAGGCATTATCTGGTGGTCAGCGTACAAAGGTTTTACTTGCCAAGCTTTTATTGGAAAAGCCAAAAGTTCTTTTACTAGATGAGCCTACTAACTATTTAGATGAAGAGCATGTAAATTGGTTATCCAACTATCTTAAAAACTATCCACATGCATTCTTATTAATTTCTCATGATACAGAATTCATGAATGGAATTGTAGATGTCATTTTCCATTTAGAATTCTCGAAGCTAACACGCTACACAGCTTCCTATGAAAAATTCTTAGAGCTTGCGGAGCTAAATAAAAGACAGCATCTGGACGCTTATGAAAAACAACAGGATTTCATCAAAAAACAAGAGGAATTCATCGCTAAAAATAAAGCGCGCTACTCTACAACTGGACGGGCTAAGTCTCGCCAAAAACAATTGGATCGCATTGAGCGTATTGACCGTCCTGAGACTGCGGCAAAGCCAGAGTTCGGTTTTAAGGAGTCTCGTAGCTCTGGGCGCTATGTAATTGAAGCGGAGCATTTAGAGATTGGTTACGACAAGGCACTTCTTCCCCCTTTAACGTTTACGATAGAGCGCGGAGAGAAAATTGCCCTTGTAGGGATGAATGGTATTGGTAAATCTACCTTACTAAAAACCATGCTAGGGAAAATCCCTCCAATTGGTGGAAAAGTAATCCGAGGCGACTTCCTCTTTCCTTCTTACTTTGAACAAGAAGTAAAAGCTGGTAACATTACACCAATTGAGTCTGTATGGGAAACTTATCCAAGCATGGAGCAAAGCCAGGTTCGAGCAGCATTGGCACGCACCGGACTTAAAAGTGAACACATTACTCGCCCTCTTTCCAGTTTAAGTGGTGGTGAGCAAGCGAAGGTTCGTTTATGTAAGCTAATGATGGAAGAAAGTAATTGGCTAATTTTCGATGAGCCAACTAACCATTTAGATATTCATGCAAAAGAAGAGTTGAAACGTGCAATGAAGGAATTCAAAGGCACAATTGTTCTTGTCAGCCATGAGCCTGAATTTTATGAGGGCTTAGCGACAAAGGTTTGGAACGTTGAAGAATGGTTCTCTACAGGGAAAGAAATTATTGAAGAGTAAAACTTTAACCTGATAAACATTAAAAAGCTGATCGTGAGAAGTATCGCGATCAGCTTTTTTGCATATTCTTTTGACTGGAAACGTTAGTTATCTCCCATATCGACAGTTAACTCTAAGTCTATCTCTTTTTTCATAGCATGCCATTTTGCTTGATATTTGGCTTTTGGAACCCCAAGATTTTGCTCATAACGGCACATCCAACAAGAACAATGAACCTTGCCTTTGTTAAACTTACCTCTTACGGGCGTATATTTTACTTCGTTGTCGTCCCAATTAAAAACGTTTCTTACGATTCCTATCTTTTTTTGAATGGCTCGCTCTCGCTGATGGCGAGTGTAAGCTTTCGAACGATTTTTCATATTGTATCAGCTCCCTTGAGAAACCCGAGCTTGCAAGGTGCTTCAAGGAATGGCAATAGCGCACCCTACAAGCTCGGCATGTAGCTGAACAATTGGATTATATAATTCATAGTGTCTTACCCCTCTATTTTTTTACAATAATAGCATATCTCAAAGCAGAACACTAACAGCTATTTCTATAGCATATTGCATAGAAAATTTTTTGTTCATCGTGTATAAAGTTATAAAAGAGATTATTTAAGGAGATTAATACAGTGAAAACCAATGCTCTATTTTATAAAATACAAAAAAGAACTGTGACCACTAAGGACTATGTGAATTGGTCCCATAACTTATTAGCAAACGATATATCATCACCATCCGTAAATATACTTTCTTCCATCTCATATAATGAGAGTATTTTCGAAGTGGAAGTTTATTTCAAAAGGGCTTTACAAGAGTTATCAATACAAGCACCAACCCTTGAAACATGTACAAGAGATTATTTAGGTTATTTAGCAGCTAAAATACTAGAGGCTAATAGTCATTCTGCGATATTTGATTTAGCTTACAGGATGTATCGGATTATTGCATCTGATTTAGATTATCCGGACGATTTGATGGAGTGGTATGAAGTAAGTGAGCTCATCGATCAGCTGCGCTATAGCGTTGAACCTACTGAGCTTAATGAAGAAGAAGTAATATCAAGGATTAAAATTGAAGCTAGCAATTATCCCGTTGAGCAAAATGTTTATACTTCCCAATCTACTAACAAAGACTAATTAAAATAGAAAAACGAACTTGGATTTGCTATTCCAAGCTCTTTGCCTTTTTATAAATATAACGTACGTGTCTTATCATTCTTCCCATTGGAGTCGCAGCCTACTGCTACAATCGGCACAAATAAAAAGTTCATAATAATCGCCGCTTTTGTCATCGATTTCATTCAATTGAATTTATTGCCTAACTAAAAAATACTAAAACGTGAAACCTTCATCAAGATTTCACGTCCTTATTTATACATATTTTACGCAAAAGCTAATGATTCTTTTGCTAAATCATCATTCATAATCATTTCTTTTAGACGTTGTTTTGCTCGGAATAAGCGAGATTTTACAGTTCCTATAGACACTTTCATAACCTCTGCAATTTCATTTAGTGAAAATTGATGTACATAGAAATACATGACAGTCTTTTGATAAATAGCATCTAGTTCAGAAATCTTAGTGCGGACAATTTCACAGACGTCTTCTTTTTCTAGCTGCTCCTCTACTGATAAAACATCTGAAGCAATGAGGTCCAGCAATGAAATATCTAACTGATCAGGTTGATTTGCAACGTATTTACTGCGTCTTACTTGCTTACGGTAACGGTCGCGGAATGTATTCATACAAATAGTTGTTAACCATGCTTTTACGTGGTCTACTTCCTTCATATAAGACTCGTACCTTACAACTTTCATCCATACCTCTTGCATTAAATCTTCTGCTTCTACAGGGTTTTTAGTCAGTTTCAGACATAGGTAGTATATGTAACGGTTATATTCTTCATATATATTCTCAATTGTAATTTGCATTTTTAATATCCTCCGGTTGGCTTTTCTTATAACTATATAATGCCAAATCCTAACCTTACCCTCCATCGGATTCTCTTTCAGAAAAATTACAAACGTGTAAGAAACCAAGAAAGGTATCATGTAGTAAAGTACGCATCAACCAACCTGCACTATCTTCTAGCGGCCAAAGCCAACCACTAACTTCCTAGGAGGAATATAATTTTGGAAAATGGGAAATTAATAACTTGGGAACCAATACAAAACAATCCATTTGACCGTTTTAAAGAACCAATGGACTTAGTATCAATGCATTATGATTTTGAAAAGTTCGAATTAACATTCGCAACATGTACACTCAACAACCCTGTACAGGAATTTAAATTCACATATACGCAAGACGAGAATTATTTTTATCCAGTTCGTCATTTTCGCATTTTGGAAGAACATATAAGATCGGATTTGGAAAACCTTTTTGGTGAAATTTACAAGGAAAGAAAAGACGCTGGTTTGCCAAATCTCTTGTACGATTCTACTTTTTACAAAATAGAAAATTCAAGTTTTGAATCCTGGTATAAAAGTATTGACGGTAGTCTTCCGTTACCAGAAGATTCTACTCTTGAACATCACTTATATGTAACAGGCAATCATTTTATTGATGTATTAAGTGAAGTACAACCCACAATTACTAAAATAAAATAGATAATATAACCACTGTATACTTTTAGTTCGATCTTTTGCATTGTCTTCTATAAAAAACCAATAAAAAATGGCCACCTAAATAAAAAAACACAAGAGAATTTAATCCTCTTGTGTTTCGGTAGTATCGTCCTCTGAATCCTTTGTAATCGTTACTCGTACAATTCTATTGCGATCCATTTCGTTTATTTCTATATACAGGTTTTCAAAACGGAACTTTTCATTTTCTTCTGGTACATGACCGAGTTGTTCTAAAACGAGACCACCTATTGTATCATTTTCTGTTTCAATAGAAAGCTCGAACATTTCATTTAGGTCTTCAATTTCAAAACGTCCGGAGCATACCAGATGGTTTTGCGATTGTTCAAACAGAAGGATTTCTTCATCCTCATCCGTCTCATCCTCAATTTCTTGGCCAATCATTTCTTCTATTAAATCTTCATGCGTAACAATACCAAGTGTACCCCCGTATTCATCTAAAACGATGGCCATATGCTTCTTCTTGTTGAGCATCAACTTAAATACTTTTTCTACACTTAATGTTTGCACGACAAACAATGGTTCTTTATCAACAATTTCCTCTAGCGTAAGTGACGGTTCTATTGACCATTCTATTAGCATTCTCGAATAGAACATCCCAACAATCGTGTCTAAGCTCTCTTCATATATAGGATAGCGCGTATATGAGTGTTCTAAAATGATATCTCTTACTTCTTCGTAAGTAGCTTCTATTGGGATACCTACCACATCTGTTCTATGTGTACAAAGAACATCCGAGACATCCTTATTTGGAAAGTCAAGAATTCCTCTAATTCTCTCCGACTCCTCTACCTCAAATGTACCATCACTTGAAGCAAGATCTACCATGGAAAGCAATTCTTCCTTCGTAATCATTGTTTCTTTTACTGCCCCATTAGATCCTATTCTGATGAGCATATTTGTAAACTCTGAAATCAAGATAGTAATAGGACGAAGAATTGCGACTAAGAAACGTATCAATGGTGCTACTATGTAAACAATCGTTTCAGAAAATGTTGCTGCAATTGTTTTCGGCAATACCTCACAAAATAATATTATAAATGCTGCCACAACTACAACGGACCAACCAATATGCCAATCATAGTGATCTGCTATTAATATAGCTAATAACGTCATAGATGTATTAGCTACCGTGTTACCAATAAGAATCGTTATGATCATTCGGTCCGGCTTCATTAGCTGGGCAAGTAATTTAACTGCAGCAACCTCCCCTTGCTCTGCTTTCAGCTGGACCTTTGTCCTATTTACTGTCATTAAGGCTGTTTCACTTCCGGAAAGGAAAAAGGAAGCTACGATGGAAACAGCTAAAAGTACAAATTCTATGTACAATTTAAAATCCTCCTATTTATTCACGTTCATATATTTTAATTATAAATATAGCATACCGCCATTTAAGTTGTCACAAAATTAGCGCAACTCCAAAAAGTAGCGTAAGACTTAACAAAGAAAAGGAATACTCTATCATTATACTCTATAATTATTTTTCCATGCCAATTAATGACCAAAAAATCCCTTTCTAAGTAATTTAAAATTACTAGTATAGAGAGGGATTAAAGGCTAAGGAGAATCATGCATATATAGTTGCACCTAGATACACAAATGAAAGGCTTCCTATTCAAGTTACTTGTCTTTTGAATCGAAAAGTTACATAACTTAAAATGGTTAGAATAATGCCTAAGACCAAATGGATATTTAAACCTGTATTAAAAGTAAAGCCAGGATTAAATGTAAGTGTAGCAGTTTCTCCAGTGATGATTTTATGAATATCTATATATACAAAAGGATTAAATTCAGAAGCAAGAATGTTCATCCCAATATAAGTGATCGTCCCTGACAATACCATGGAAAGGCTCGCATTTTTGGTCAAAAGGGCAAATATGAAATAGAGCGAGTACATAAAAAATGAAAAAGCGATTAAGAATATTAAGACCTTCCAAAAATACTCTTGGAATTCTATAAAGTGAAATTGGTCTTCTCTAGGATTCAACGAGTTACCAAAAATACTTGTTGATTTTGTGCCTTCATATACAAGGATTGGATTTTTCAAACTACCTAACCCATTGGTGAAGAGGCTACAAACTAATGGAATTGCTAACATAAGGAGAGAAAAGATTAGTAGATACATGTATCCACTAATATATTTTGCGAAAAATAGTTTCATTCTAGAATAAGGCAATACTCTATAGAAATTCAGGCCACTCTTCTTCTTGGTGGTTTCTGATGCAATGCTATTCCCAAAAATAAAGCAACCAATCAATACAACTGCAGGAATATAAAACAGCTGAATGAGTTGAACTAAGAAGGAAAAGCCTTCTTGACCATACCTTTTGGTTGTGATTTGATACTGTTCCAAAGAGGTCCCAGTAAAATCATCATAGATTGTCGCAATAAGAGGCAGAGATGTCGTATTTTGAACAAAAGGCTTACTGTCAATATCCTTTAGCAGCTTTAATTCCTCGTAAGTGGCTCTCAATGTAAAATAAGAGACCAATTGTTCCTCAATACCGTACGATGTGGTATCTGGATCCTCCACAAATATCTGTAAACTATCAATATCTTTTTCATGTAAGAACATCCAATTTTCTTGCTCATAGGCTTCTATCATTTTTTCTGAGTTGGCAATGGACTCTAGACTCCTATTGATGAGTGAATCCATCTCTTCCCCTTTGGCGGTATCTCCTACCTCGATGGCCTTGTCTTTTTCTGCTCTAAATTCATTTGCAAAATTTGTGAACATCTCAGGATAACTTTCTAGCCTGGTTATATTCCCTTCGTGAACTTCTTCGGCCACCGCATAGTTAAAGATATAAAGACCAACTGCAGCTAGAAAGGAGAGAAAAATCGAAACTAATGTCGTCTTCTTTTTAAGTACCTTTTTAGACTCAAATAAAAATCCTCTCATCTAAGTTCCTCTCCTTTTACTCATATATATAGCAACCAGGATTAAAATGATGGATACTCCTAATAAGAGACTTGCTCCAAAAAATACCTGAGTTTTATCATTCAACACAGCGAGATCAATCATACCGTATGTAAATGGGTTTACCTGATAGACAAAACCATTAACCAATACGATGTAGTTCCCGATGTGTAAAAAGATGATAAGCAAATAACTTATGATTGTATTCCTTACTAAAAAACCCGTTAGAGTGATTAAGGCGACGCAAAAAATCATATAGACGAAACTATAGAACAAAGCTTCCTGGAGGTAATTGCCGGATGTAAGAAAATTTCCTTCGGTTGTAGTCAAAGGATAAGAAAAACCATTTTCCATGTTGTCAGTAAAGAGATAAGGAAGTAAAAAAGAAGTCAAAAACATAATGGACATCCAAAATACACCTAATACAAAAAAGCTAATGAACTTATTCATTAAATAATAGGGTCTCGACATGGGCAAAACATAAACCATTTGTATGTTTTTCTCCTCAAACTCTCTCGTAATGGATGTCCCAAGAATCAGCAAGAGAACCAAAAATCCAAAAGGATTTAATAGGAGAGAAACTACATTTTTCATAAAGAGGGATGTTTGAATGGAAAGGTTCAAATCCTCCTTTGGCAGTCCTTCCTTTAACAGCTCTTCATTGAGCAAAATAGTATCCAACATGTCTGCCTTACTCTGTCTGAAGTCACCATTCATATCTTGATAAGCGATCGCAGATTGATAGACTTTAATTTCTGTTGCCAGTTCTACTTCCCATTTTTTATCTTGTACAGCTTGAATGAGTTCAGTTATTTCATCATATAAGTTTAGGGCAGCGTTTAATTTGTTCTCCGCTTCTGGATCTGAGGCTGTTTCTAGTTCCTGTCTGTTTCGCTCGATTTCCTGAAACACATTGCCTCTATGTTCGGAGAATTGTTGTACCTTAGTAGCAATGATTATATCTTGCTGAAGAACATTCCGAGTATATAATCCACAAATAAATAACACAGTTAAGAGAATGAAGATGGTAAATGCCTTTGCATGGAGTATTTTCTTGATCTCAAATAGGAATATTTTCACATTGAGCTCCTCACAGTCCAAATAATTCTTCATATAGTTTTTCTGAACCCGTTATTTCCTTTTCGATGTCGTAGATTTCTACTTGGTGTTCCTGAAGAATGCTTATTACTGTGGATAAGGACTGCTCTTTTAACTCAAATATCAGTTTATCCTGCTGTTCGCTTACTAAAAAACCATTTTTTCTAAGACAGGACTTCCCCTTTTTAGAATCCGACAAAGTGAGATAATAGGTAATGGATTCGTGGTCTGCCATATTGACTTGGAGGATTTTTTTGTCTTTTAAAAATAGGATTTGTTTAGTCACACGGTCTATTTCCGCAAGATTATGGGAGGAAAGAATAATAGTCGTACCCTTCTCTGCCAACTCTAGTAATATCTTTCGCATGAGAATGGCACTTGTCGGATCTAAACCATTTAATGGCTCGTCAAGTAATAATAGCTTGGGCTTATTCACCAAAGCCATAGCTAACAATAGGTGCTGCTTCATACCAAGAGAGTAATTCCCCACTACCTTTTTTACATAATTGGTCATGCCCACATATTCAGCCACTTCATTTATTCGAGTTTTACTTATTTTATTTACCTCACATATGTATTTTAAGTGATCATAGCCTGTTAAATATTCGAACAGCACGGAATTGTCTTGTAGATAAGCAACCTCTTTGAACACTCTATAATCTTTATTTGATTTACCGACCAATTCTACGCTACCTGAACTAGCTGATAATATATTTGTAAGAACATTTAAGAAAGTAGTTTTCCCAACTCCATTTGGTCCAACTAAGGCCCAAATTCCCGGCGAATCGATGGTTAAACTAATATCATCTAGTACTTTTTGTTTCTTATAGCTTTTTGAAAGATTTTTAATCGCTAATCTAAACACCCTTTTCAATCCTCCTCCATAAATTACAGAATATTCCTTATTTTTAATCAATATAACATTATAAACTATATTTTTCAAATCAAGGTGTGAAATACATTTTTAAGTTATAAAAAAATCTTTATTAAAGTTATTGGTTGATTTTGACAAACAATTCTTTTTTATAGTGACTGTAAACATTAAAAAAGGAACTTTCAAATCGCTATTAAGAACATAAAAAGATGATGAAATTGGGGTTGGGTACAGTTTTTTGGCTTTATTTATGCGAGTAAATTTATAAGCAATTTATCGATGCATCAAAGATGTTCCTATTTATTGATTGTAGCGACAGACGGCGACTCCAGCGGGATGAGTGAGACAGATAAGACGTCACAACCACGTGCGATAGCGATGGTTGATGGCTTATCGCTCACCCCGCGGAAAGCGTCCGGCTGGGGCGGAAATCAATTCTACTCTCTGACTTAAAGATTTCTTTGCATTATAAATCACCCCTACCCTTTAACATAGCATAAAAAAAAGTCAAAACCCTATTAAATAAGGGTTTTGACTTATATGTTCTGTGCTGGCTAAAAATGATAATCATCTTCCGAAATAACCATTTCCTTCGGGTCATACGGTTCAATGTGGACAAATGTAACGGCCTCACTGTTAAGAGATTGTATATGTTGTTCAATTTTATTAGAAATATCATGCGATCGGCGAACGTTTAAGTTTGGGTTAACACTAATGGTTATATCAATTAGCATCATACCGCCATGCTGACGGCCTCGAATTTCAGTAATTTCACGTACTTGTGGCATTTTTTCTATATCTGCACGAATTTTAGCTAAAAATTTACTGTCAAATCCATCTGTTAATAAATATACAGCCTCTTTAAATATATCAATTGCAGTTTTAATAATTATAATACCGATGATAAAAGCTGTTATCGTATCAATAATAGGGAAACCAATTATTGCGGCTACAATCCCTACAGCTGTTCCGATACTTACAAAAGCATCTGACCTATTATCATAAGCAGCGGCCTTTACCGCTGTACTTTTAATTCTTTCAGCCAAATTATAGTTATATTTGTAGACGCCATACATAATAACAGCACTGATTAGCGCGACAAAAATTGTTAATATATCAGGAGATTCTTGAACTGGGTTAATCATACTTTCTACTGCTGAAATCAATACCTCGATCCCTACATAGATCATAATAAACGAAGCAATTAACGATGCAATTGTTTCAGCACGAAAATGACCATAACGATGTTCATCATCTGGCGGCCTTTGAGAAATACGTAAGCCAATTAACACTGCCACAGAGGCAATGATATCTGTTGTATTATTAAGACCGTCCGCCTTTAAGGCTTCTGAATTCCCTATATACCCTGCTGTTAGTTTAAAAATACTTAGGACAATATAAGTTACTATCGATAAGTAAGCACCTTTTTCACCGGCGCGCAAGTTTGTGTAAAGCTCCAAAATGTTTCCCCTCCGCAACTTCCCTTAAAACACGAAAGAGGTTACCCATTGCCTGAACTGGCAATGGGTAACCTCTATACTGAGTTTTTTTATTATATCATTCATTTGATCTTAAAGAAAGATTTATACCGAACAGATTAGTAATTTAACTATTCACTCTTCTAACTTTTATATTGCTTCTATATCAAAGTGTAATCGCTATTCTTCCACTTGTACGATGACATTAACTACTGATGCATCATGGTCTTTGATACGTAGTGGTGCAGTGAAGGCAGAAATAAGTTTTTTGCCGATTAAAGGCTCAGGGTTAATGTCTTCGTAAATAAGCATGGTCGGTTCTTGGTACCTTTCATGGTCTAAGAAAGCATGGTGTACGAAATAGCCATTCTCTTTCGCTTCTGTTAAGTTTTCAATACTTAGCGTATCAATAGCAACTGCTTTGCAGTTTGGCAATTTTGTCCGAATATACTCTGCTGCTTCTGGTGAGACAGATGGAAAGTTATTAGCATATTTTTCAAAGTCAGTTCCCCGGTGTTTCCAGTTTCCTGTATTAAAAATAAGAATATCTGCATTCTTAAGGTTTTCATATTTTTCAAGTATCTCAATTGTTATAAAACCATTGGTGCCAACTGGACAATCAATTAATAGTGGATTTTCGTAAATGAAGTCTTCAATTGGAATAGCATCTATCCCCTTCCCATTATTTAAATGGTGATAAGGGGCATCTACATGGGTACCAGCATGAAGATATATGCTAAGAACGCTACCGTTCCAGTCATCCCCTTTTTCCAAACGCTCTCTTGGCTCTAATTTAACTTCTGGTAAACCGGGATAAACAGGCATCCCTTCATAGATTGGATAACCAATTTCAACATATTTCTTCATCCGATCCACTCCCTCTATAATTTTAATTTTTGTTTATTGTAATAGCCTATCTTCTATATGAGTTAACCGTATTTCTATTAGTATTCTTTATACATAAGCTAAATACCTTTATAATTTAGATAGAGATTATTTCGTTAATCTCTATATTTCACAAACTTTTCTAATGATTTAGTTACCTTGAAATTGTGATATACTATTTTTACTAAACTATCTTTGGAAAGAAGGATAAATCTATGAGCCAAATAACTAATTTAGATAACTATTTTGCAGAAAAAAGAGAACAGCATTTAGAAGAATTAAAAAAATTCCTTAGCATACCAAGTATTTCTTCCTTATCAGAGCACAAAGCGGATATGCAAAAAGGTGCAGAATGGCTTGCAGACTCCTTTAAACAAGCGGGACTAGAAAATATTGTAATTGATGAAACGAAAGGTCATCCTGTAGTATACGCTGACTGGTTACATGCGGAAGACAAGCCAACTGTGCTGATCTATGGACATTATGATGTCCAGCCTGTAGATCCATTAAACCTTTGGGAATCGGAGCCATTCAAGCCTGAGATACGTGATAATAAGCTATATGCTCGTGGTGCCAGTGACGATAAAGGACAAGTATTCATGCATGTGAAGGCAGTTGAAGCGCTTCTAGAATTAGAGGGATCTCTACCTGTTAATGTGAAATTCCTAATTGAGGGTGAAGAAGAGGTTGGAAGCCCTAATCTAGAAGAATACATTGAAAATAACAAAGATAAGCTTGCAGCAGACGTCATTGTTATTTCTGATACAGGAATGCAAGGACCTGGACAACCAGCAGTATGCTACGGTCTACGCGGTTTATGTGGCGTTCAAATTGATGTAAAAGGCGCTAAAGGAGACTTGCATTCTGGACTTTACGGTGGCGGAGTGCAAAACTCTATCCACGCTTTAGTATCCATTCTAGAGTCTTTCCGTAATGCAGAGGGTACAATTGAAGTGGAAGGCTTCTATGACAACGTTCGTCCTTTGTTGGAAGAAGAACGTGAAGCATATGCTGCACTTGGTTTCAGTGAGGAAGAATTGAAACAAGAAGTAGGTGTAGATGAGTTATTTGGAGAAAAGGGTTATACACATTTAGAACGAGTTTGGGCTCGTCCAACTCTTGAAATCAACGGGGTATTTGGTGGCTTCTCTGGGGAAGGCATTAAAACGGTTTTACCAAGCGAAGCAGGAGCTAAAATTACTTGTCGCTTAGTACCAGACCAAGATCCAGATGAAATAGTTGAAAAGCTGAAGGCTCATATTGATCAGCATAAACCAGCTGGCGTAACAGTAACAGTAACTGAATTTGATAAAGGTAAACCTTTCATCACTCCTTTCGACCATCCAGCTATTCAAGCTGCAGGACGTAGCTATGAAAAAGTATACGCTGTACCAACTGCCTATACACGCGGCGGCGGATCTATCCCAATCGTAGCAGCATTTGATGAAATTCTTGGACTACCGGTAGTGTTGATGGGCTTTGGCTTATCTACAGAAAACTTCCATGCACCTAATGAGCATTTCCATCTAGAAAATTTTGATAAAGGATTACGAGTTATTGGTGATTACTATAATGAGCTCGCTAGCCTATCAAAAGACGAATTAAAAAAATAAAACATTTAAGCACATGGAGTCTTATAGATTCCTGTGCTTTTTATTGTTTAATTACTGTATAATTCTTACAACAAGAGTTAATATTCCATTAAAGGGTGAAATTGATGAAAGACCAAGTGATCAAATTAATCGCTAGAAAAGTTGTTACCACTCTTATCACTGCCATGCTTTTTGCTTTAAGCTTTTCTTTTTATGGCCTGATTGGCAACGATTCTCTACCGCAATATGATCGTGGTGAAGAATTTATCGGCTGGGCAATTCTAGTATTTTACTACAGTGGTATCATCATTTTCGTATACGGTACTGCTGTTTCTATTGTTTTAGAATTAATGCTAAGAAAAATATTACCCAGGTATAATTGGTTATATATTTTATTTCATGGCTTATTTGGTGGTATTTTCTTATTCCAGGATCTAGACATAATATTTTTAGGAATAGTTCCAGCATTCATATACGGCCTAGTGGATAGATGGTTATACACTCAAAATATGGATGGTCGCCATATTAAATTCGGACTTCTTATTCCGGTTGCCCTCACTCTAATA
Organism: Psychrobacillus sp. FSL W7-1493; assembly: GCF_038004905.1. Classification (NCBI taxonomy): domain Bacteria; kingdom Bacillati; phylum Bacillota; class Bacilli; order Caryophanales; family Bacillaceae; genus Psychrobacillus; species Psychrobacillus sp. FSL W7-1493. The sequence goes on from NZ_JBBOSB010000001.1 coordinate 3,441,637, forward strand.
CTATGGGCAATTTTCTCCCTCACGTCTGAGACACGGCCCTCTTTTACTAGTGAAGAGGCAATTGAGCTTGCTACCTCTGGAGAAGGTACTATTTCTAGTAACTTTCCAAAGGATAAAAAGAAATGGAATGGGGAAATTGAAGGCTTTCAGGTATCTAGAAAATCCTCTGCAAGAAAAAGAGGGGATAATGAGTATATTGTTACCTTAACAGAAAGCTGGGAAAAGGGGTATTTGAACGGAACTTACAAAATTCATTATATAGTGGAGCGAAACACAGTATCTCTTCATAGTGAAAGCGGCCTAGTTCCCCCCTACTATAAAAAATAAGGCAAGCAAAAGCAGGGCCTCCCCTCTTTTTGCTTGCCTTTTGCATTTTACTTTTGATTGCCAAAGAATGTTACTACTTCATCAATACTCTTACGTGGTTTTGGTTGAGGTGCTTCATTGTAATAACCGACCTGGAACATGCTGATAATACGTTCTCCAGATTGAACTCCTAAAGCTTCACGGAACTTTGGATTGTCTAGGAATCCTGGTGTCTTCCAGCATGATCCAATGCCTTTTTCCCAAGCTAGAAGTTGGATGTTCTGCACAAGCATACTAGCTGCTGCATAATCCTCTAAACGTTCCTTTTGACGTGCATCTTCCGGAACAATGACAAATAGGTATGCTCCAGGATTTTTAAATTTTTGCATTTGCTTCTCTAGAGCATCCTCTGAAAGCTCTTTCCATTTTGGAATGCCATATTCTTTTAACAGCTCATGTAATTCTGTTAAACCTTCTTCGCCGCATGCTGCGATAAAACGCCATGGCTGTCTCATCTGATGATTAGGAGCCCAAAGAGCGTCCTCCATAATAGACACTAATGTATCTCGATCAACTAGCTCTCCATTAAATAATTTAATAGATCTTCTTTGGATAATTGCGTCACGTACTGATAATGATTGTTCCGTCATATTAACACCCTCTTAATTGTCAGTCTTTTTTATCCTTCTAATCATACCAATTTCTATGAAACTTTAAAAGTCTTCAGTTACTACTAGAATTATGTATGCAGCAGTCATACTTAGTGTAAAATATAGTATAAATAGGAAACAATACAAATGTTATTTTGAGGTGATCTGTTGGTTCTCTACTGGATTTTCAGCTATTTTGTCGGCAACATTCTTACAGCCTGGTGGATTGGCAAATGGAAGAAAACTGATCTTCGGCACATGAGAAGTGGGAACCTCGGTGCTAGAAATGCAGGCGCTGTTCTAGGTAAGACTGCCTTCATCTTAACCTTTCTTGGAGATGCTTTAAAAGGGGTTCTCGTACTTTATATTGGTTATTATTTAGATTTTTCGATTCTGGTTATTTCGATTGCAGCATTCTTCGTGATTATAGGGCACCTATATCCTGTTTGGTTAAAAGGAAAAGGAGGCAAAGGAATAGCTACGTTCATTGGGGTATCATTAGCACTTAATCCATTTTTATTTGGAATGCTAGCTATTATTTTTTTATTTTTCTTAGGTCTTTCCAGAAGTGCAACCTTAAGCATGATTTTCGCCTTCAGTGCATATGGTGTTTTATGCTTAGTTATACCGGAATACCGAGAGCTTGCCCCCTTATCTCTAGCTATTGCCATTATTCTTTTCCGTCATCGGTTTGATATAGTCGATTCCTGGAATGAACGTTGGTGGAGCAAGTCAAAAGAAACAAACAACTAGTCAATATAACACTTACATTTGAATATGCTACATTATTATCGTAAATATATATAGATAGGATGTACAGAATGATTCCACATAAAATTGCATGGGTTATTGATAGCAGCGCATATATAAATAATTATTTACAAGCACATCCCGATGTCTTTATAGTTCCGATTAATATACATTTCGGTACTGAGCAATTTGTAGATGGAGTAGACTTAACGTCTGAGCAGTTATACGAACGAATTCGTAATGGTGTGGATTCTATAAAAACCTCCCAGCCATCAGCAGGTGAGTTTGCTCAGCTTTACTCGAAGTTAAGTAAAGAGTACGAATCCATCATCGCCATACATGTATCAAATAGTTTAAGCGGGACTCTTTCATCGTCTGTTGCTGGAGCACAAATTGCTCAAGTGCATGTAGATTGTATAGACTCCTTATCCCTATCTGCTGGAATTACTGGTTTAGTAGAAAAGGGTATAAAACTACAGCATGAGGGACTACCCTATACCGAAATAGTAGAACACCTAAAAGCAGATGCTACAAAGTTTAAAAACTACATCTTAATCGGTAATCTTACTCAGCTATATAAAGGTGGACGTTTAAGTAGTGCCCAATTTTACTTAGGCAGTCTCTTAAAAATAAAACCAGTTATTCAAATAAATAATATGGGACAGCTACAGGAGCTAGATAAGGTACGCTCCCATAAAAGAGCAATTCAATATTTAGTGGATAAAGTTGTAGACTCTGTTGAAAATGATGGTATCGAGACTGTTTATATTATGCATGCCAACGCTCTTGGGCAAGCGGAAAGCTTAAAAGAAACTATTTTGCTATCTTGTCCGAATTTAGATGTAACCATAGGTGAGATAAGTACTTCTCTTGCAGTACATGCAGGTGAGGATACAATTGCAGTCCTGTGGTATTTGCCTTAAGTAAGAAAGACATTTTAAATATCAATGCTCCCGAGTAGGTTCGGGAGCTTTTATTGTTCTGGTATGCGTAGTTTACTTAAAAATCATCCTTAACATGAAAGAATACATACTTCGTATTAGGGGTGTACGCATAGGAATCCTGATATTCCCAATATCTATTTCTACTGTTGTTTGTATGAGCATTCACGTACGGCACACCGTCTTCAACCCTTGTAACAATCGTAGAATGATCCCACCTTCCATCCCCTTGGAAATCATAAAAGATTAAATCTCCTAGTGTTAGCTGGCTTGCGGAATTAACCTGTGTTGCCTGCAATCCAATTGTAGATCCAGCTAAGTACCACCGCAACGAATGGGGTGTCGTCCAGCTCAAGCTCCATGAATTGTTACTTAACCACCACCCTTTTTCCCTATTTGGCTGCCCTCTCATAGGGGCCCCACCTGCCAATAAACATTGTGAAATATAATTTGTACAATCCACATCAAATATAGGGAAATTAGGATTATAGCTGTTCCACCATTGATCCGCATATTGAACGGCAGCGTTCCTATTATATTTTGCCATTTTTACCACCTCCTCCTATCTTGTTTATATGTATTTAAGAAGAATATATGCTAGTATGAAGTTAACTGAACAATCTTTTATCTTTTATTCTATTTTTTGGGAAAGGAAGTTGGCTGATGCGACAACATGCAGAAAAGGAAATCTTAGTGCCGACTTTGCTCTGCGATGATAAGGGAAATTTAAATCCGAAGGCAATTGGATTCGCTAGAAGACCTATAATTGAAAGCAACCTTAAAGGTCACTATATGCGGAAGAAAAAATGGAATTATTGGTGCATCTTTGGAGATGAAGTCCTATTTTCAGTAACTATTAGTCATTTAGATTATGCTGCTGTCTGTTTTGTTTATTTCCTAAATTATGAGACGCAACGCTTTGTCGAAAGAACGGTAACTATTCCATTAGGTACAAAGGTGAAAATGCCAACTAATGTACTGGAAAGCGTTCGATTACAGTCTGAGGAAATGTCCATTCAGCTCCTATATCTTCAAAATGAAACTCATATGACAGTTACAGTTCCAGATTTTGATGGAGAAGTTTTGCATGCTGATTTGGTTATTTCTCATCCTCCAGATGAGGATTCTTTAAATGTGGTTATTCCATGGAATCGAACTCAATTCCAATTTACTGCGAAGCATCACCTCCTTCCTGCTAAAGGCTTTGTGAAGATGGGTAGTTCCTCTTATTCCTTTCAAGGCGAAGATAACTTTGCAGTACTCGACTATGGAAGAGGCGTTTGGCCTCGCGAGGCAATTTGGAACTGGGGTTTTGCATCTCAACGTGTAGGGGCAAGAAAAATTGGCCTCAATCTTGGAGGTAAATGGACAGATGGCACTGGAATGACCGAAAATGCTGTTATTGTAGACGGTCATTTATCTAAAATTCATGAAGATTTAGTGTTTCAGTATCAAAACACTGATTTCATGGTCCCGTGGAAAATTAAGACTAAGTTTTCTAAAGATGTTGATCTCACCTTTACCCCTTTCTTTCATCGAGTAGCGAAGACAGATGTAAAGTTGGTCTCCTCGGAAGTAAATCAGATGATGGGGTATTATAATGGCAAGATTCAATTAGAAGATGGAACTACTCTAACTATCCAGCAGATGCTAGGATGCATTGAAGAGCACAAGGCTAAATGGTAAAAAGGCTACCCAGTTAGGGAAGCCTTTTTTTGTGGAATGGTGTGCCTTCTCCTAATTATGGTAAGCACTTTTTTTATATTTAGGTGCAGATTCTCCAGGTTACGTGACACTTTTCTAGGTTTAGATGCGATTCCACTGGTTAGGTGGCATTTGCTCCTCTTTAGGTGGCATTCTTCAACTTTTAGGTGCACTTTTCGCTCCATTTATGTGACACTTTTCTAAGTTTAGGTGCGATTCCACTGGTTAGGTGACATTTGTTCCTCTTTAGGTGGCATTCTTCAACTTTTAGGTACACTTTTCGCTCCATTTACGTAACACTTTTCTAGGTTTAGGTGCAGCTCCACTGGTGAGGTGGCATTTGCTCCTCTTTAGGTGGCATTCTTCAACTTTTAGGTGCACTTTTCGCTCCATTTATGTGACACTTTTCTAAGTTTAGGTGCTATTCCACTGGTTAGGTGACATTTGCTCCTCTTTAGGTGGCATTCTTCAACTTTTAGGTGTACTTTTCGCTCCATTTAGGTTCACTCTTTACCATCACTTGTCTTGGACAGACATAGGGTCTTCTTAAATAAGCTGTTTTTGCATTTGTTTGTTCTTTTCTTTAAACATCTCATTGTGAGAGGATACCATGGCAAAGCTATGTGCATCTGGTTCAATGAATTGTTTTGCCTGGTTGACGGCATTTGCAGCATCTTGAAAGGTACCTGCGATTAGGTGTAGTTTTCCTGGATGAGCTAATATGTCTCCAGCTGCGTAAATACCTGGAACGGACGTCTCACTTTTACTGGTGCCGGCTACGTAATATTCATCCTTTACTGCTATATTTACCGTACTTTTTTCAATCAACTCTGCATCTCTTTCATAACCATGATTGATAATGACTTCATCCACTTCAAGGTAAGTAATTTCTCCTGTTTCATTGTTTGAAAGGACTACCTGTTCAATAATGTCACGGTTATTAGAAGCGATCAGCTTAGTAATAGACGTATTGAATAAGCAAGTTACTGAGCTATTCATCAATTGAGTTATTTGAGCTTCATGTCCATTTAACGCATCCTTGCGGTAAGTTACAAATACTTTTTTGGCAATTGGCTCCAGTTCGTTTGCCCAATCGATCGCAGAGTTTCCTCCACCTGAAATGATGACAGTTTTATCCTTAAAGCGACGAATAGATTTAATCGTATAGTTTAGGTTACTAACTTCAAAGCGATCAGCTCCACGTATATCTAGTTTAAGAGGATTCAGGATTCCACCCCCGATTGCTAGGATGATCGTTTTGGAATAATGAATCTCTCCAGAAGCTGTAGTTAAACAAAAGACTTCGTTATCCTTACCAATTGCTTCTACCTTTTCGTTTAATACTACTTCCGGATTAAATGTTAACCCCTGCTCTACTAGCTGATGGATTAATCGTTCACCCGAGATTGGAGGCTGCCCCCCCACATCCCAAATCATTTTTTCGGGATAGACATGAATTTTACCACCTAGTTGAGGTTGAAATTCAATGATCTTTGTTTTCATTTCTCGTAATCCACTATAAAAAGCAGAATATAAGCCTGCTGGACCACCACCAATTATCGTTACATCAAATATATCACGCATATACTGTAATCCCCTTTGAAATTTATTGTTGACTTCTCCCCAAAAATTCCATATGATTTCTTTATGATAATGATAATCGTTTTCATTTATTTTATCAACTGTTAGTTTGGAGGTTTTTAAATGGTTCGCCTTTATACGGAAGATTTGTCTATAGGCTATGGAGAAAAACTTATTGTGAAGGAGCTATCTATACAGATTCCTGACCAAAAAATTACAACAATAATTGGTCCTAATGGCTGTGGCAAATCCACCCTTCTAAAAGCAATTACGAGGATTATTCCCCATCAATCTGGATCTATATTGTTAGATGGGAAAACAGTTTCAAGAGAAAACACAAAAGTGCTTGCTAAGAAGATGGCGATTCTCCCCCAAACGCCGGAAAGTGCAAGTGGACTTTCCGTTGGTGAACTCGTGTCCTATGGTCGATTTCCCTACCAAAGCGGTTTTGGACGTCTCACCAAAAGAGATTATGAGGTAATAGACTGGGCAATGGAAGTGACTGGAACCATTGGTTTTAAATATCTACCAGTAGATTCACTTTCAGGAGGACAGCGTCAAAGAGTCTGGATTGCTATGGCGCTTGCACAGGAAACGGAAATCATCTTTTTAGATGAACCAACTACCTATCTCGATATGGCCCACCAATTGGAAGTACTAGAGCTTTTACAGAAATTAAATGTTCAAGAAAAAAGAACAATTGTTATGGTTTTGCATGACTTGAACCAAGCTGCACGATTTGCAGATTATATTATTGCTCTAAAAGAAGGCCATATTATTAAAGCTGGTAATTGCAAGGAAGTCATTACAAAAGAGATTTTAAGAGACGTTTTCGAAATCGATGCCGAAATTGGCATAAATCCTCGGACAGAAAAACCAATGTGCATTACATATAACCTACTAAAGGGAGAATATAAAAAATGAAAAAGCTTCTTATACCAATATTGTTTTTACTTATCTTATTAATTACTGCTTGTAATAATGATGAACCAACTGAAACAAATGGTACAGGTAAAGATAGTGTAGAAGAATCTACTACTATTACATATGATTCAGAGGAAGGTCCAATTGAGGTCCCTGCTGATCCGAAACGAGTAGTTGTGGTATCTACCTATGCTGGGAACGTAGCAGCACTTGGAGTCAACCTAGTAGGTGTCGATGCTTGGTCAAAATCTAATCCCCAGTTTGATAAGTATTTCGCGGATGTAGAAGAGGTTTCAGAGGATAACTTGGAAAAAATTATTGAGTTAGAGCCGGATTTAATTATTGGACTTTCCACAGCTAAAAACCTGGATAAGTTAAAAGAGATTGCTCCAACTGTTACCTTTACTTATGGAAAAGTCGATTATCTTACACAACATTTAGAAATTGGAAAACTATTAAATAAAAAAAAAGAAGCTCAGGAATGGATAGATGATTTCAAGAAACGTGCACAAACAGCAGGTGAAGAAATTAAAGGCAAAATAGGTAAAGATACAACTGTCTCCGTTATCGAGAATTTTGACAAGCAATTATATGTATTTGGTGATAACTGGGGTAGAGGTACAGAAATTATCTATCAGGAAATGAAGCTAGCAATGCCTGAAAAAGTAAAGGAAATGGCTTTAAAAGATGGATTTTATGCTTTATCGCTTGAAGTCCTGCCTGAATATGCAGGAGATTACATTATTTTCAGTAAAGTAGGTACACAGGATAACTCCTTCCAAGAAACGGATGTATACAAAAATATTCCTGCCGTAAAAGAAGGTCGAGTTTTTGAGGCTGTTGCAGAGGAATTCTATTTTAACGATCCAATATCTTTAGATTATCAACTAGCGTTCTTTAAGGAAAATTTTTTAAACAGTAAATAGTGTATTGGAGGGATTCATAATAGGAATTCCTCCTTCTTCATGTCAGAAAGGAACTAAAATATGAACTCTTCTCTGCATTTTAGTATTAAATTTATTATAAGTTGCTTCCTGCTTATCATTATGTTTGGCTTTGCTATCATTTTTGGAGCTGCAGAAACTAGCATTGTAGATGTGTGGAATGCAATTTTCACATCCCAAAACAACGATTCAATAAATATTATTAGAGAAATACGCCTACCTCGTGAGGTGGCTGCAATTATTGTAGGTTCAGCCTTGGCTATATCGGGAGCTATCATGCAAGGAATGACAAGAAACCCTTTAGCTGATCCTGGACTACTTGGTCTAACCTCTGGGGCAAATGCCGCTTTAGCTGTAACTCTTGCTTTCTTACCGGCTACCAACTATTTAGGTATTACATTTGCTTGCTTTGTTGGTTCTGCGTTAGGGGCTATATTAGTCTTCAGCATAGGAGCTGCTAAAAAAGGCGGATTCTCTCCTTTGCGTATTGTTCTTGCAGGAGCTGCCGTCTCAACCTTTTTATATGCGATTGCAGATGGAATCGGTATATATTTTAAAATATCAAAGGATGTATCTATGTGGACCTCCGGTGGTTTAATTGGTACATCATGGAGTCAGCTACAGGTCATTGCTCCATTTGTTATAGCAGGCGTTATTGTTTCACTTTTACTCTCTAGACAGCTTACTATTTTAAGTTTGAATGAAGAGGTAGCAGTTGGATTAGGGCAAAGAATTTTTTTAGTGAAGACCATTCTATTTTTAGTAGTTATCTTATTAACTGGCGCATCCGTTGCATTAGTTGGTAACATGGCTTTTGTTGGTTTGATGGTTCCTCACATCGTTCGGGCCATTGTCGGCACTGACTATCGATTCATTATCCCTATGTCCGCTATTTTAGGAGCTATACTAATGCTTTTAGCAGACACTATCGGTCGTACAATTAATATTCCATATGAAACCCCTGTAGCGGCAATCATTGCAATAATGGGTCTACCATTCTTTTTATTGATTGTTCGAAAAGGAGGGAAAATATTTCAATGATTCATCCCAAAGTTATAAAAAAACAACGTATATTGTTTGTTAGCTTTCTAGTTTTAATTTTAGTGACTGCTTTCGTGAGTGCGGGAATTGGCTATTCTTCTCTATCCTTTGATCGCTTGATTCCAACTATATTAGGAAATGGCTCCTTTAAAGAAGAGTTTGTACTATTTTCTATTAGGCTCCCACGAATTATTATTACCTTACTTGCCGGCATGGCTCTTGCCTTATCAGGAGCTATACTCCAAGGGATTACTCGAAACGATTTAGCCGACCCTGGAATAATTGGTATCAATTCTGGAGCAGGTGTAGCTATTGCTTTGTTTTTTTTATTTTTCCCAATAGATCCTGGTTCATTTATTTATCTGTTACCTCTTGTGGCATTTTTAGGAGCTTTACTTACTGCATTTCTAATATATATCTTTTCCTATAATCGAGAAGTTGGACTCCAGCCAGTACGCCTAGTTTTAATAGGGGTTGGCTTTTCCATGGCGCTTTCCGGCTTAATGATTGTTCTCATTTCTTCTGCTGATACTAAAAAAGTCGATTTTATAGCTAATTGGTTGGCAGGAAATATTTGGGGTGCGGACTGGCCGTTTATTTTAGCCTTACTCCCTTGGCTCATCGTACTCGTGCCATTTACGATGTATCGAGCGAATCGATTAAATCTTTTAGGATTGAGTGAACCGGCCGCAATTGGTGTCGGTGTTTCCATTGAAAAGGAACGTATAATATTCTTAATGGTAGCTGTGGCTTTAGCAGCAGCTGCAGTTAGTGTTACGGGTGGTATTGCTTTTATTGGTTTAATGGCTCCCCATATCGCAAAGTCGCTTGTAGGTCCAAGACATCAACTATTTTTACCAATTGCAATTCTATTAGGCGGATGGCTATTGCTGTTAGCTGATACGATTGGACGAAATATACTTGAACCTAGTGGAATTCCAACCGGTATTGTAGTTTCTCTTATCGGTGCTCCTTACTTTATGTATCTATTGCTAAAAAAATAAACGATATTTTGTTTAAGGCATATGTCTATACACGGATAGATTCCCATTTAAATTCCAATAAGAAAGTAATTAAAAAATGGTTGATATCCTTTAAAAAGTACTTAAGTAAAAGCTTAAGTACTTTTTTGTATGGAAGAATAAAATCAGAGAATAAAGCTAAAATAACAAGGACATTTTTCTAATTCTATAAAAAGGAGCAAATAGTATGAGAAATCAGTTTTTAAAGTCGGCCGTATGGTTAATGGCCCTTGTTTTGATTGCCTCTCCATTAACTACAGAAGCGCAAGAAAACGTACCCCAAGAACAATGTGTTAGCCAAGCTGCATGTCAGCTGAAAGGAGAAATAAGAAAGCTATGGACTGATCACGTCATGTGGACGAGACTTTATATTGTAAGTACGTTGGAAGGTCTTGACGATCAAGAAAAGGTGTTAGCAAGGTTATTAGAGAATCAGGAAGACATAGGGAATGCTTTCAAGCCGTATTATGGTGAAGCAGCAGGCAATAAATTGACCGAGCTGTTAAAGGACCATATCCTCCTTGCCGGAAAAGTTGTCGATGCGGCAAAAAGCGGTAACAATGCTAATTTTGAAAGATACAATAAAGAATGGTATAAAAACGCAGACGATATAGCTGATTTCCTTAGCAAAGCCAATCCCAATTTGCCTAATGAAGAATTAAAAGAATTTTTGGAAATGCATTTAGAATTGATTACGGAGGATGTAAAGGCAAGATTGGCAAAGGATTGGGATTCAAGTATTATTGCTTTAGATAAAGGGATAGATCATATCCTCAAACTTGCTGATACACTTTCAAATGGAGTCGTAAAACAATTCCCTAACAAATTTTAAAATAGTGTTGGACTACCAGGTTGGTAATAAACCAACTGAAATCATCTGAAGAAGAGTCCATTTTGTTCATTTTTTAAAATGGACTCTTTTAATTATCATAAAATACAGTTTATCAATGTATTTTCGATAAAATTTCATAGCTACATCAGCTTCCTTAATAGAATTAAATACTGTAACACCTGTCAGTTCACGACCTACTTCTTTATTCCGCTTTCCTATTTATTAGGAAAAGTACAAGCAAAGAATAGACGAGGTGCAGTAGTAGATGAAAGTTCATATAAAAAAGAAAGTGTGATTTTTTACTTTCACACTTTCCTTTTACTACTTCCCACTATTTAAGTAGTCTAGCATTTTCTTTGGGTAGTCAGTAAAAATAGCATCGATCCCAATCTCTTCTAACATGTCCACGTAAGCTTCATCATTTACTGTGAAAACACGCACCTTTTTACCGCTTGCTACGGCGTCATGACCCATCTTTCTTATAACCGTTGGGAAAAAAGCATGTAACGCGTCTGCTCCTACTAAATCTGCATATTTATGAGGAGCAATCATTACTTCCATAAATAAAATGGCAGTTTCTATATTTGGAGCCTTCCTTTTAAAACTTTGCATTACCTCGTGATTAAAGGATGAAACTACGACACGATTTGTTAGCCGGTAATCTTGGAGCATTTCAATTACCTTGTCCTCCATCCCTTCATAAGGGAATATATCTGATTTCAATTCAATATTAATATGATGATGAGTATCTTTAAACACATATAATACTTCTCTTAAGGTTGGTATTTTTTCTCCTCTACACTTTTGAGAATACCAAGCTCCAAAGTCATACGCTTCTAACTGGGAAAGAGTCATATCTTTTATAAAGCCTTGTCCATTAGAAGTACGATCAATTTTTTCATCATGAATTACGACAAGTTCTCCATCCTTTGTCATATGAACATCAAATTCTACTCCGAATATCGGTAAAGCCGCCGCTGCTTTAAATGCTGAGATTGTGTTTTCTGGATGAGTTCCAGCCGAGCCTCTGTGTGCATAAATTTTCATGGTATGCCCCCCTCATATAGATACATTAAGTATATCTTCACGTAGAATATAATGGAAATGAATTTTCTAAAAACATAAGAAAAGCGCAAGCGCCTATGTCTGCCCCGACAGGCAAATGGGAAAAGCGAGGAGGCAGCTCCTCAGCCACCACAAACGCTCTTGTTTGCGACGAGCTTGCGCAGGAGCAGCTTTTATCCATTTGACCCCGAGGGGCAAGGCGCTGGAGCTAGACATCAATTTATCCACAGGTTCAGAACTTTAAAATTTCCTAAACATAAAAAAATCGTGATACCGACTCCTATCACGACGAAATCTACAAATAGCCACGGCTAAAGGAAACTAGAAAATGGTTCTTTACTTAAGTTTTGACGGAATAATAGACTTCCGTCTGGGGATTGCTATGTATTTGTGCTTGGGTGGTCGCGTTTTCTTTAAAATCATCCACTGTAACGTAAGTTGAATTTTTTGTTTTACATGGGTAATACGCATAGAATGTAACCTTTTGTCTGAATTTTTCATTGTTACATGTTGATCGTTTAACCCCAATAAGATCGCTCCTTTACGATTGAATGTTTCTACATTCATCTTATAAAGATATTATGAAAATAATATAGGTGTTATGTTTAGAGTTTGTAAATGTTTTCTTGTTACATATTTTTATGACAATGTAAAAGCCGTCAATTGTGAAATCTTATACTTAACAAAATAAAAAAAGATTGTAGCCAATCTCAAATGTCTCCTGAGGTTGTCTACAATCTAAATATTTCTCTTTACTAAACTAAATACAAAATATGTATCTAGTTATCCTCTTATCTTACTCCACCACGCCATTTTTTCTATAAAACAACGTATTAGCTACTGTTTGGAAGCCTTGTTTTTCGTAAATAGAGAAGGCAATATCATTGTCGGTTTCTACGTCCAAATAGACTTGTGTCTTCCCAAGTTTATAAGCTTCATGCTTACACCAGCTCAATAGTGCCTTGGCTACTCCTTTGCCCTGCGCCTCTTTATGCACACCTAAGCCAGTTATCCAAAGCTGATCTTCATTTTCTACAATAGTAGTTGTGCCTAGAACCTTTCCTTCTTGTTTAGCAAGCATCAGCTTGCGGTTCGGTGTTTGCAGGTTAAAGGCAATCATTTCCTGTGCCTCTTCTGCTGTATCCCCAAAAGCATTTTCTAGAACTTCTATTAGCTCTTCACCTTCATTTTGAAAAGGCGTCACTTCAAACGGACTATCCACTTGTATTGAATCTGCATTAGCAACCATCGTAATTTCGGAAAGTTCGTAGGAATAACCTCGAGTGCTCAGCATATATTGTCCCGTCTTTGCAACGCTTGCAACTAAAGCTATATCTCTAGAGGCTCCTCTTAGCTCTAAATTTCTTTGTAGTTCTTGTAGTAATTTTCCTCCAATGCCTAATTTGCGGGCACTTGGAAGAACGACAGCGCTCCATTCATAATCTAAAGTAGCTAATCTATCAACAGCAGTTAATACTCCAACCAATTGATCCGATTCGTCGCTATATGCTAAAATGCAAAATCCCTTTAAGAAATAATCTGTTAGCTCTGACGTATTTAATAAATGATTGTAATCAATTAAATCGACATGAGCAGCTTCCTCTATTAAGTTTTCCATCTCTTCCCGTGTTTCCATATCAATTGGAATCGACACTGTCATGACTGATATGTCCAAGTCCATACTTCCCTTCTAAATCTTTGAATTCATAAGCATACTATAAAAACGACCTTGCGCATTTATAAGATCCTCTTGTGAACCTGATTCTATCAGCTTTCCATTTTCCATGACAAATATTAAGTCTGCTTTTCTTACCGTATTTAATCGGTGCGCAATCACAAAGCTCGTTCTGCCTTCCATTAATCTCTCAAGAGCCTCTTGTATTTTCAATTCCGTAACTGTATCAATACTTGAGGTTGCCTCATCCAACAGCAATATTGCTGGATCTGCGACTAATGCTCGTGCAATAGAAAGTAGCTGTTTTTGACCTTGACTGATTTCTCCACCGTCTGCCGAAAGAATTGTATCATAGCCATTTGGGAGCTTGGCAATAAATTCATGAGCATTTGCTTCTTTAGCAGCCTGTATAATCTCTTCATCTGTAGCATTAAGTTTTCCATAACGAATATTTTCTTTTACGCTCATTTCAAAAAGGAAAGGGTCCTGCAATACAAAAGCCGTCTGACTACGTAACGTATAGCGAGGCATTTGGTCGATTGCTATACCATCAATTATAATTTTCCCTTCATTTGTCTCGTAGAAGCGGGCTAACAGCTGCATAATAGTTGTTTTCCCTGCTCCGGTGGCTCCAACTAGCGCTGCTGTCTTTCCTGCCTCTACATGAAAGGAAACTTTTTCAATCGTAGGCTTTTCATCTTTTGTATTGTATTTAAAGGTTACATTCTCAAAAGTTACATTACCCTTCAATTTCAAATCTTTATTTTCCAGTACTGTATCCTGCTCTTCTGGCTCATCAATAATAGCAAAAACACGCTCCGCACCAGCAATTGCAGAAAGTACGGTGTTGAATTGATTGGCTAAATCGTTTAGAGGTCTTGTAAATTGGCGGGCATACTCTGTAAAAATAACGATCTCCCCGATTGAAACATAGCCGTGGTAGGCAAGGACACCCCCAGCAGCGGCAACTAATGTAAAACTTGTATTGTTCAGCAGGTTCATTACTTTAGGTATGAATCCTGAGTATGTAAGCGCCCAAAACCCTGTTCTTTTCAAGCGTTCACTTTTTAAAGCAAAATCCTCTAGCATCCGCTGCTCCTGTGAAAAGGCTTTGACGATTCGCTGGCCAGAGATTGTTTCTTCAATCATCCCATTCAATTCCCCAACCGCCTGCTGCTGCTCCTTAAATAATTTGGATGTTCGCTTAGTAATCCATTTCATTGCAAAGAACATCACTGGAACAATAATTAGCGTAACCAAGGTTAGTAATGGACTCAACATAAGCATCACCACAGTTGTTCCTACTAATGTTAGTAAGCTAGAAAACACTTGGATAAAGGAAGAGTTTAAGGTTTGGCTGACATTTTCAATATCATTTGTCATTCTACTCATCAGCTCACCGTGCTGACGCTTATCAAAAAAAGAAACAGGTAGCTTTTGAAGCTTATTGAATAGTATAGTTCGTAGACGATAAATAGTTTGCTGCGCTACACCAATCATCCAATAACTTTGTAAGTACATAGAAATAGATAAGAATATATAAACAACAATTAGAATGCCTATTAAGCGTGCTAAGCCCTCAAATACACTTACTGTAATATATTCATCAATAATTCTCCCTACTAAATAAGGGCCTAACAAGGATAATGCAGAACTTACTACTACTAATAGCAAGACAACGATTAGTAAAAATCGTTGTTCATCTACTAGCTTCCATAACCTGCTAAGTACCCCTTTCCAATCAGATACCTTTTCTACTTTCTTTTTGTTATTCTTCTTCAAATCTTCCTTTGTAATAACGGGTTCATAGCCAAAAGGTTTACGAATGAAGCTCATCTTGTTCGTCCACCTCCTGTTGCGATTCTGCAATCTCTCTGTACAGCGAAGATTTTTTCATAAGCTCATCATGCGTACCATATGCCGATACTTCTCCATTTTCCAAGAGAAGAATTTGATCTGCTCCTTTAGCAGTTCTAATTTTTTGAGTAATTACGAGCATAGTGGCATTTTCTCCTTCTAATGCTTCCCACAATGCATTTTCTGTAGCAACATCCAACGCACTAGTACTATCATCTAATAGTAAAATTTCTGGTTTACGAACTAAGGCCCTCGCAATAGATAGTCTTTGCTTTTGCCCTCCAGACAGATTAACGCCTTTTTGACCAACTCTAGTGTTGTATTGCTCTGGGAAGCGTTCAATCGAATTGTGTATCTGCGCTTGCTTTGCAGCTTCCCTCAATAGATCCTCCGTAGCAGTGGAGTCTCCCCATCCAAGGTTTTCCTCTATACTACCGGTAAAGAGAATAGATTGCTGAGGGACTAACCCAATCACCTGTCTAAGTTCTTTTAATGGCCATTCCTGTACTTCTTTTTCATTGATAAGAATCCTGCCTTCTGTTGCATCAAAGAAGCGAGGAATTAAATTTAGCAGGGTCGTTTTTCCCGAACCAGTGGCTCCCATAATGGCAAGTTTAGATCCTGGTTCAACAGTAAAGGAAACGTTTTTAAGTACTGGTGCGTTCGTTCCTGGATATGTAAAGGAAACGTTTTGAAATTCTAGCTTACCAATAGTAGAAAGATGCTCAGTCATTCCACCTTCAAAATTTTCTATCCCTTCATTCACCAGCAGTACCTCCTCCATCCGTTCTGAAGAAGCTTTTGCTCGGGAAAAGAATATAATGATGAAAGAAAACATAGAAAATGCACCTGTCATTCGCATAGCGTAATTGACGATCGCTACTAACTCTCCAATTTGTGCTCCACCCGTTTGGATTTCCTTAGCGCCAAACCAGAGAACTGCCATTAAGCTTATATTCATAACAAATAGCAGGACTGGGAGGATCAATTCCATAATTCTAAAGGCCTTCACATTATCCACCTTTAAAATGTTAGCTACCTTCCCAAAACGACTAGCTTCAAAATCTCCTCTTAAATAGGCTTTAATCAATCTTACCGCTTGCAAGTTTTCTTGTATCTTACGTGTTACATTATCTACACTTTTTTGTACCTTAGAAAACAAGCTCAGTCCTTTTCTGCTCATAACATAAAGAAAAATTAATAGAAAAGGAGCACCAATTACTAGATATAGGGCAAGTTTTGGATGAACAATGAACGACATGATAATACTTCCTATTACTAACAACGGTGCTCTAAGCATGATCCGAAGACCCATAAAGATAAGATTCTGAGTAATAGTAACATCACTTGTTAATCTAGTAATTAAACTAGAAGTCGGAAACTTTAAGAAAGTAGTCATCGTAAATGATTGAACTTTTTTAAACAAAGCCTGTCGAATATCAAAGCCATAGCTCTGTACAGCATGCGAAGCTATAAAAGTATTGATGATACCAGCTAAAAAGGCAACGAAAGAAAGCCCTAGCATTATACTTCCCCAGAAAATAATAGATGATTGATCTCTTCCAACAATTCCTTCATCTATAATAACTGCAATTAACAGTGGCTGAATGAGCTCTACCGATAACTCAATCAACATAAAAAGTAAAGCTGTTACTACAAGCCATTTATAAGGCTTTAAATAAGAAAATATGGTCTTCACATAAAACACTCCTAAATTCTTCGTCACTCGAACTAATTACTGTAAAACCTATTATGCCACATCCCTACTGTAATAAATAGAAAAAAATTAATAATCTGTTTATTTTAAAGATAGGGTACTGTAATACCCTAAATTTAGATTTATTTCTTCTTTTTAAAACGGTCCAATTTTAGATCACCTGCTACTGAGAGCCAAGTCACAAATACTAGCATGACTAATACCCCTGTATACTGCCAGCCTCCTAATATTTGCCCAAACCAAAATACCGAGATAATCATTGCTGTCAAAGGCTCTATGCTGGATAAAATACTCGTTTCTACCGCTGTTATGTATTTCATACTTGATAGGAACATAACAAAAGCAATCGTCCCCATTAAAACTATAAGTACTACAAATATGATGAGAGGATAACTCACCAATTCGCTCCATTCATTACTATTCCAAACTTGAGAGAGTAATGCTAAAACAATACCTCCAATAAGCATTCCCCAGCCTACTACAACTAGTACCCCCCACTCCTTCATTAGCCTTGCCGGATATACAGTGTATATAGAAAAGGTGATTCCAAGCAATAATCCCCAGAACAATGCTTCATTACTTATTAAAAGCTGGTTTACGTTCCCATTGGTTAACAATAAAAATAAGCCTACCAATGTCCCTATTATTCCTACCACCTGATATTTAGGGGGAAACGTCCTACCTTTCCAGGAAACATATATGATGATATAAATAGGACCAAGAAATTGAAGCAGGGTTGCTATAGAAGCATTACTAGCTTCAATTGCAGCTATGAATGTATATTGTATTCCAAGCATTCCCAGTAAAGCGAAGATAAATAATTGCTTCAACCAGACTGGTTCTTTCCATATAATAAATACCTTTTTCTGTTGAAATGTTAAAAACACTAAAATACTAATGCCTGCAACAATTAGCCTTACGGTTAAGAAAAAAGACACACTTAACTCACTATTATGTAGGACCCACTCCATCATGGGTCCTGTGGCCCCCCACAAAATAGACCCAATAATTATTAAAATTATTCCCTTTGATCGTTTCATGTTGACTTCCTCCCTTGTAACTCAAATATTTGTTAGGTATTTTAACCCATATTTTAATTTTTCGTGAATATATTGTTCTATACTAATGACTATATTATCTATATTCTGTATAATTACTATTAGATAATTTTTATGGGGGACTGACGATGTATCTGCAGGAAAAACAACTGGATTTAAGTGAAGCTGTGTTAAATCATATACCATACCCTACCTTTCTAACAGATGAGGGTGGTCATATCGTTTGGTGGAGCCAAGAAGCAGAAAAGCACTTTGGATATACTTCTGAAGAAGTAAAGGGTTCAAATTTACCGTTTTTTAATGATTATACCCACGGTCACCTTATTGCCAAATGGGACAAAATTATCGCGAAAGAAGAACCAATTCGCATTAATTCAGTAACATTGTATAAAAAGGATAAACAATTATTAAAAACATCGCTTATACTAAAATCCCTAACTATTCATGATATAACGTACGTCTTATTCCAATTTGATACCGATCAAATAAAAAGTTCAGATCAAACAGCTTCATTTGAACTTGAAATCTTGAAGAAAGCTTTATCCCATAGCTTTATGGTTCTCTACCTTGATAAGGAAGGATTGATCATGCACGCAAACGATCTTTTCCTTAAAAAGAGTAACTGGACCCCTAAAAGAATCGTGGGTAAATCCTTTTGGCAGCTCTTTCCTAATACGTCTGAGCATATTGCCGTAGCAGATGGAATAATGAACTCGATTCAAAAAGGCAGTACTTATCAAGGTACAGTAGAAAAAATGACTAAAGACGGGCTCAGCTATTGGGTCGACCTTATAGCTATTCCAATTACGGATATTGAAAATAATACGCTTTACTATATTCTTTTGGAAGAAGAAGTTACAGAAAAAAAATTATTACAAACCCGCCTAGAAGAAATTGCTTATGTAGATGCAGAAACAGGGCTGATGAGTAGACATCGTTTAGAACAAGTTGTTAACGAGCATATTGAGGAGCAAAAGAACTTTTCATTTGTTTTTATAAGCATCAATCAATTTTATACGTTAAAAGAAATACTAGATGTTGAAACAGAATCCTTCCTAATGATAGAGCTAACAAAAAGATTAAAAATCTACTTTGAAGATTCTATTATAGCTCGAGCGGGCAGAGATGACTTTGCTGTAATCACTCCACTAAGCGATTGGTATATTGAAGGGTTCATACATTTCTTAAAACAAAACCCAATTTATGTGGAAAACAAAGTTATCCCAATAACCGTAAGTGGAGCAATCACTAGATTCCCTGAAGACCAGCAGACCTATTTGCATCTTTTAAAAGCAACAAATACAACACTTCAAAAAGTAAAATTAGAGGGCGGGGGAATCATTTCATCCCTTTCTCAATCGGATCATCATAAGCTTACCAGATCCCTACAAATTGAAAAAAGATTAATAGAAGCACTCAACCATAATGACTTTCATGTTATGTATTTACCACAACGTGAAGTGACTTCTGGGAAAGTTACTTCCGTAGAAGCTTTAGTTCGTTGGGAAGACGAAGTTCTTGGAGTTATTAACCCAGACGAGTTAATCCCAATAGCAGAGGAAACCGGACTTATAAATGAAATAGGTATGTTTATGCTAGAAAAATCCTGCGAACAAGCTGCAATCTGGCAAGAAAAAGGCTTATCCGTTAAGGTTAGCTATAACTCTTCCATAAGAGAATTTAGAGATAAAAATATGGTAAAGGCTATACGGGCTGCATTAAAAAAATATAATTGTTCCCCAGAATTATTACAATTAGAGTTTACAGAGAAGTTTGCCTTGGAAGCTGAGGCAGAAAAAAATATTGTGAAGCAAATGCAGACCCTTCATCAAGAAGGAATAACTTTTGCATTAGACGATTTTGGTACGGGCTATGCTTCCTTAAGATATTTACAGTTACTACCAATAGGCAAGCTAAAAATAGATAAATCCTTTGTAAATTCCATCATGCAACAAGAAAAACTTCAGCAACTGATCCAAGGTTTAATCCATTTTGGACAGTCTCTTGGCGTGAAGGTTGTTGCAGAAGGCGTAGAATCAAAGGAACAATATAATGCACTAAAGGATATGGGCTGTGATGCAGTACAGGGCTACTATATTAGCGAACCAATTACTGCAGATCAAGTTGAAAAGTTAATTAGATCTACAGAAAATGTATAATAGTAAAGAAGAGGTCTTGAATTGCTCAGGACCTCTTCTTCTATAGTATAGCAAGATAGATAATACACCTTAACCTTATTATATGGATCATCACACGTTCCCCTATTTACAGCTCTATAAGCATTCCAGGAGTGGCTAGATCAATATTTTCATTTCCTTCATTTCTAGCACTTTTCAGCAGATTTTCTAAATCTCCGTAGTGTGGAAGATGTGTTAAAATCACTTTTTTGGCTTTAGACTGACTAGCTAGTAGCCCTGCCTCCTTTGAATTCATATGTCCAGATGAACTGCCATCCATATCCTCATATAAACTACTTTCTACAATTAGTAAATCAGCTTCCTCAGCAAAATCAATTAGCTCCTTCATATAACTTGTATCTGATGTATACACTATTTTTGAATTTTCACTTTCAATTTTAATGCTATAAGTTTCGACCGGATGGATATTCCTCAAAAAGGTGAAAGTAAAGGGACCAATATGTATTTCACTTTTTTCATTAAATGAGGAGAATTTAGAGTACTCTACTTCCTCCACTTTTCTTTTTATATCCTCATCATTAGGTCCGTATATTTGTAAATGCTCATTTGCTCTACCAATCTTAGTGTTAACTAATCTGGAGAACAAATAAGCACCGATGTCACTACTATGATCATAATGATAATGAGACAGCATGACGTGGTTTATATCATTCAAGTCTATATACTTTTGAACTTCCATTAATACTCCACTTCCACAGTCTACTAGCACAGAAAAGTTACCTTGTTCAATTAGATAGCCTGAGCAAGGTCCATTTTCTTTTGGATATCCTCCCCACATTCCAATTACCCTACATCTCATATGAAGCTCCCCCATTTCTTTTTCATCCTATACTTTTTCGTCACCTCTCCTCCCACTTCCTCTTTTATAAAAAAAGCAGCTCCCGAATATATAATTTCGGGAGCTGCTTTATGTAATCTACTTAACTGCCCCCTCACAAAACGGGGAGGATTATTTGTTCAGCTAGGCTTTACTTTCTTCTTCCTCAAAGTCTGTAGCCATATTTGGGTTATGATTTCAGCGAACACTAGCCCCATTGCAACCGCTCCGGAAATCATTAAGGCAAGCGCAGCGTATTCTACAGCTGTTCCGTAATCCTCCTCGACTACGTTTCTCATTGCATTATAAGCAGAACCTCCTGGAACAAGCGGTATAATACCCGCAACGCTAAATATAATCATTGGCATTTTAAATTTTTTCGCCATTATATGAGCAACAAATGCAATAGAGAATGCACCCGCAAAGGTAGACACAATGGGATCATCGTTGTAATATCTCATAATCGAGAATACAAGCCAACCGACCATACCAACTAATCCACAGTAGATGAGGGATTTTCTCGGTGCATTAAAAATCACCCCAAATGCGGCAGCAGCAATAAAGCTTATGATACCTTGTAGAACAAAAGTCATCTCGATCCCTCCTTATAAAGATAATATAAACGCCACTCCTGCTCCAATAGCGAAAGCAGTTAGAAAAGCTTCTGCTCCCTTGGATAGTCCTGACATAAAATGCCCTGCCATCAAGTCTCTGACCGCATTTGTTATAAGCAAACCAGGAACAAGGGGCATTACCGATCCAATAATAATCTTATCGATTTCAACTCCATATCCATACCGAACGGCAAGTGTGGCAATCATACTAATGATAAGTGCAGCAAAAAATTCTGCAAAGAATTTGACTCTTGTTTTTCTCTCCAATAAATCAGCAACGGCAAAGCCTATTCCACCAGCAAGCATGGCATGAGGTACATCTATTAAAGACGCACCGAATAACCATAGAAATGCACCTGATGCAACCGCGGATGCTGCTATACGAATCCAAAAAGCAATCATTTTATGGTCTTCATCGATTCTTTTTAATTCTTTATATGCTTCTTCCAAGCTTATTTCTGCCGAGGCCAATTTACGAGAAACTGCATTTACGAGGGCAATTTTTTCTAAATCTGTTGTTCTATTATTTACTCTTACTAATCTTGTTGGAAGATTGTCTTTTCCGCTAAATAGGATTCCAGTTGGGGTAACGAAACTTTGGGATTGGGTTAATTCCTGTGATAAGGCCATTCTGTCCATTGTATCCTCTGCTCGATATGTCTCTGCCCCACTTTCCATCATCAATTTACCAGCAAGTAAACAGCACTCTACCGCTAGCTCATAATCCGTTTTCATTGCCGCTCACCTTCCTTTATCTTCAAAACCTCTTTTTTATTTATTTCCCTTATAAGAAATGTTTAATCTAATATAACATTTACCTTAGTTAATTTCATAAATAGCCTACTAAAAAGTGATGGAGGCAAAAGAAAAAAGTGTTAAATTGACTAATGTCGACTTAACACTTTAATAAACTACCAAGCATCCAATTAATTGAGCATGTGCAGTGACATTCATCAATGCTTACAGTGATATCCATAACTACGTTCATATTTATTGAATTTAATAAGAAAGGACGCCCGTTTCCTTAAATGTATCCATATGATAGCTTTTCATTTCCTTCATCCCAATTGTATAGATAGAGTTATCCGAGTAAATCAATCTGTGGATCATCGTTCCCCATTCCTCATATTGCTGTGCTTGGTTTACCTTGTTAAGTAAATCCGCCTTTAAAACAATTCCTTTCTCCGGTGTTATTTCGTAGATGATTGCCCCATCCTGTTTATAGCTGCTATATTCCTGGCCTTCCTTTTTTTCATAAATAATAACGGGAAAGCCAAAAAGATTTTTTTCGCTATGTTCGAATAAGGCATGATGGTCATATACAATAGGGGAGTATGTTCCCTGCCCACCAATTACCTCTGTATCCACTTCCTTAGGATTGCCAAAATCGCTCACATCGAATAAAGAAATCTTAATCCCTTCCGTCTGTATGATAGGTTCCTTACTACCGACAGGTACAACGGATGATGTTTCATACCCAAACCCGATTAAATGCGATTCACCTAGCGGATGTAAATAGTTGCTAAACCCTGGGATTTTTAATTCACCAAGCACTTGAGGCTTAGTAGGATTGGCAACATCAATCACAAACAATGGATCTGTCTCTCGAAATGTTACCATGTATGCTTTGTCCCCCATAAACCTTGCCGAATAAATTCTTTCTTCCTTTGCTAACCCTGTAATAGAACCTACCATTTTCATATCTTCATCTAGTATAAATAAATTGTTCTCTGAGGGATTCCTTTCATCCCAAAGGTCCCCTGTGGTAGTAACTGTTCTAAAGTAACCATCATGTTCATCCATAGAAAACTGGTTAAGAATCGTTCCCTGTAACGTAGCTGTTCCTACAAAGTCTACTGTAGTTTCTTTAAGAGAGAATTTATAGACAACTGTGTCAAGCTTACCCGGTCCCCATACCATCTTTCTGCTTGTATTAGCCCCCTCTTCCTTATAAATGGCGGAAGTTAGGTAAAGATTCTCTGTGGACATATATAAATCCTGACTGCCTCCGAGAAAGCTCTTTGTTTTAGCCTCATTCTCTATAGGTTCCGAAATATCAAGCGTGGTAATAACCGTATAATTCCCGTCTAGTGAATTAGGCAATATCGAGATTTGTTTATAATCCAACGGCTGAGCCTCTTTGTTTACCTTTGAATCATACGTAAAGGGTCTCAACTCTATATCTTTATTTTCTTTCATCATCCAATATCTAGGCATAATAGTAGAAACTATATAAAGGACATTTTCTTTTAAACGAACACCGTTCATATAACCCTCTGAGGCTAGTTCTCTAATCAGCTTCGGTGATGTCGGGTCAGAAATATCATATAGGAAAACACTTGTCATGCTTTCCCAGGCAGGCTCTATTCTTGACTCAGTATCTCTAGACTCCAAAGTATGGTAAATGTTCTTTTGCCCAATTACTAGTAGCGTTTCGTCTTTTAATAATAGCTGACTAGGGTAAAATGAATCTGTAAATTGTATTTTACTTTCAAGCTTCATATTAGTCGCATTTTCAATATCATTAATGATTATATTATTTTCACTAATCATAAATACATGAGAACCATTCGTCTGAACAATATCTGCTTCTTCTACTCCTTCTACTTGATTGTTAGTAGTAGAATGATTTGCACTGTCGGACTTTGAGGATTCCTCCATCGCCATTTCATCTGTTGCTTCTGTGACTATATTTTCCCTTGTGCTCATCACTAGCTTAAAATATTCCTCAAGCTCTTTTCGAGACTTTACAGTCGGGATAGACTCATGAACCTGAAAAGTATGTTTCCTTTTACCTACATATAGTGTGTAATCGCCTTCTGATAGACCTGAAATTTCAATGGACTTTCCATTATTCTTTAGCTTATAATCCGGCTTTACTTTATCGCCATAATGGTCGGTTACATACACCTCCTCATTTTTCAGAGCATCGCTATTAATACTCCTTGAAAAATCTGCTTTAAAAACTTGATCGGATAAAATATGACTTTGAGCAGAAACCTCTTGCTGAGAAAAATAAATCCACCATGTGCCTCCTGTTAAACAAATAGCAGCAACGATAAAAATTACAGTCCACTTCTTCATCGTCTTCTTCCTTTCTTTTACATTAATTAATATATTAGACCGTTTTTCTGGTTATTAGTTACAGGTCATGTTTTAGTATTTTTTGTCGAAAAATGTTAATTAAAATATAGAGAATTTTCTCTCTTTCCTATAACATAGATTAATAGGGGATGTAAAAAAACAAAGGGGGAAATAAAATTGAAAGCGTTAACACGATTTTCAAACACTTTAATGGTCAGATTCTTACCTGATCCATACATATTTGTTGCAATACTTACTCTACTTGTATTCTTACTAGGGGTGTTCTTAACAGATTCCACACCATTGGAAATGGCAACCTACTGGGGAGATGGTTTTTGGGGTTTACTATCGTTCACTATGCAAATGGTTGTTGTTCTCTTGGCAGGTCATGTATTAGCAAGCAGCCCGTTTTTTAAAAAAGTATTAAGTTCCTTAGCTGGAATAGCTAAGACACCTGGTTCAGCCATTCTATTAGTTTCTGTTGTTTCTTTAATCGGATGCTGGATTAACTGGGGGTTTGGTTTAGTAATTGGTGCTTTATTTGCAAAGGAAATTGCCAAGCAGGTTAAAAATGTGGATTACCGCCTATTAATTGCTAGTGCTTATTCAGGCTTTATCATATGGCATGGTGGCCTCGCAGGTTCAATACCACTTTCTATTGCAACCGAGGGACATCCATTTGCTGATATCATGGGAGTCGTGCCAACTTCGGAAACATTATTTACACCGTACAATTTAATTATTGTTATTGCACTATTTATTTCCGTACCTCTTTTAAACAGATGGATGATGCCAAGTAAGGAGGATACTTTCTCAATTGACCCGGCATTACTAGAAGAAAAGATTGAGGAAAAATCAACTGAAAAACCTACTCCTGCACAAAGACTGGAAGGAAGCTATATATTGACCGGTTTAATCGGACTACTTGGTCTGGTTTACTTGGTTAACCACTTTGTCACTAAGGGCTTCGACTTAAACTTAAATATTGTTAACTTGATTTTTGTAACGCTTGGCATTATTTGTCATGGAACACCAAGAAACTTTTTAATGGCAGTTAAAAATGCCGCTAGTACTGTAGGAGATATTGTTATCCAATTCCCTTTTTACGCAGGGATCATGGGTATGATGGTTGCTTCCGGTTTAGCTGGAGTTGTTTCTGAGGCATTTATTAGTATATCGAATGAGCACACGTTTTACTTGTTCACGTTTTATGCGGCTGGGATAGTTAACTTCTTTATCCCTTCAGGGGGCGGACAATGGACAGTGCAGGCACCAATTATGCTAGAGGCTGCATCTGCGCTTAACCTTAGCTATGCGAAAACGGCCATGGCTATCGCTTGGGGAGATGCGTGGACAAATATGATCCAACCTTTCTGGGCATTACCAGCCTTGGCAATCGCAGGGTTGAAGGCGAAGGACATCATGGGCTATTGTGTGTTTGTTCTGTTACTAAGTGGTGTCATTATTAGTATCGGTTTGTTCTTTTTCTAAAAAATTTTATTATACATTCCCTGAAATATGTAAGAAGATCGTTCTCATAAACGGAGGGTCTCCTTGATTAGAAAAATGCAATAATATAGATAGCAAATGATGCTGGGACATAAATAGATAATAATTAAAAAAGACGTGAAATCGACAAATTGATTTCATGTCTTTTTATTTTTAGCTATGTTATAGGCTTGGGTTGGTTTTGTTTGTGCAACTTTACACTTAAACTAAAGCACAGTTAAGTTGAACAAGGATGAAAAATATTCTGTATAAAATAATTATTCGATTAATGGCATGGTTTACATGAGATTTCTGGAATGATAAACTTTAGGAACCATTTAATATCGGATTGCAAAGTTTGATGCATCCTTTACTTTGGATTAAATGTAACGGGAGTAGCTGCCAATAATATATACCTATTTTAAAATTTGTTTTTGTCTATAAAATGACGTGCAAAATTATGATAGGAGTGTAATAATGATTGAATTAGACACAGAAAGATTAAGATTAATTCCACTAAGTGCAGAAAATCTAAGATTACTAATTGATAATCCACAGAAAATGGAACTAAGGTTATCTTTAAATGATTCAGATAGATTTCTTAGTCCAGAACTTAAACAAGCTATGGAAATAAGACTTTCAAAGTTGTTAGGTGATGAGGAAAATTATGTATGGTATACCAATTGGTTAATCGTGTCGAAAGAGAAAAACTGTAGTGTTGGAGGAATAATGATAAAAGGTCTTCCTAATGAAAATGGTGAAGTAGTAATAGGTTACTATACTCTCCCTGAATTCCAAGGTAACGGCTATATGACGGAAACCATTAATAATTTGAAAAACTGGTTGTTAAATCAGCCCGATGTTATGTTTGTTATTGCTGATACAGATAAAGATAATATTCCATCACACAGGGTTTTAGAAAAATCAGGGGCGAAAATGTATAAAGAAACAGATGAATTATACTTTTGGAGATTTGTCTGAGACACTGAAAGAGTCATCATTTTATTATGGTGTCTCTTTTTTCTGTATAGGTACAATGTTACTCCAAAGAGTGCAAAACCTTCTTCAACTAACTGGTACTTTAATGAAAGACCGTTGAGCTGCTTAGGTAGCTTTTTTTCTTATTGAATTAATCTGTTTGTTGTTTGAAGTGGAAGCGGCGACTCCTGGGGGAACAAGCGAGCGCAAAAGCACCGCAAGAGCAAAGCGCCGAGGAGATTGAAGTCGTGCCCCCGAAAAGCGTCCGCTGTAACGGAAAACAACTACAGGAATTTAAATAGAAGCCTCAAAAACTTCACCAGATTGTAAAATTTTCGAGGTTTTTTATTTGGAGGAGATTTTTGTCTCAAAATCTTCTTAATATCCGCCCCAAAAACTATACTCATATTTATCAAAATTCATCTTATGCTTTAAGAATGTTTGGAAAAAATCCATTTGTTCTTTTTTTAAATGAAATGAACCAATCACTGGATGTTCTTGGGTCAAATTAAAAATCCTCTGATACTCATTTAGTGGAACATTTTTAAGTTCCTCTTCACCGACAATCACTTTTGATTCATCGTCAATTTCACTCCATTGAAGTTGCCTTGTAGTATCTTCTTCAGAGAAATAATATGGTGACGCACATTGTTCAACAAACAATCCATTGTTGGAGGCAAACTCGATAGCGGAAAGACAATTTACTTTGGACCCAATATACATATAGTAATCCCAACCAAAATGTACAAAGAAATTGTTCTTACTATATAATTGACACCATATAAAATTTCTCAAAACCATTTTGCAAATTAAGCGTATATCATTTTTGTTTACCAGTGCATCTTCTTTAAGAACCATTGTTTCAAATTCTTTTTCGTATAAAGGAGATGTTTTGTCTTCTTCTGAAATAGTGCATTCTAACTGTAAGATTCGCAATGAATCAATGCTGGTTTCCTCTATAAATTTGATTACTGAATCAATATAAGCGGCCTCAACTTGGAGATATTCATTCAAAGTGAATTCATTTCCGTTAATGGTCTTTCCCATTTCAGAAGGACAAGTCCATTCCTCCCTTAACGTATAGTAACCATTTTCATCCCTAAATTCAGGGTTGTACTTTGTGACTCGCCACTGAAAATCTATGTAATTACTCAACCAATCTACCCCTTCATCTAGCTTGTGTATATGATTTTCTTACTTGTATCTTAACGCTAATTTTCATTCATTTTTAAGAGGATTTCAACCTAAAACTTATATACAACAAAAAGACAGACCAGTGAATAGCTAATTGGTCTGCCTTAATAGTATATTGTTGAGGATAACCTAATCCCCTTTTTTGTTATTCTTCAAAAGGCCATTTTGGAAGCATTTTGTTCAATTTTTTATCTTCTCGATATCCGAGGACATATTCCGCTTGCATAACGGTATGGATTTCTCTCGTTCCTTCATAAATGACCGGAGCCTTAGAATTCCTTAGGTAACGTGCTACGGGATATTCATCTGAATAACCATACGCACCGTGGATTTGAACTGCATCATCCGCTGCTTTATTCGCGAAATCGCAAGCTTGCCATTTTGCTAAGGATGTCTCTCTTGTATTACGGACCCCTTTATTCTTCAGTTCACCAACACGATAAACTAGCAGGCGACTCATTTGAAGACCGGCTTCCATCTTAGCGATCATTTGCTGTACAAGCTGGTGCCGTCCAATTTCCTTACCAAAGGTTTCACGCTCTTTTGCATACTTAACACTCGCTTCAAGACAAGCAAGTGAAAGACCTGCTGCTCCAGCAGCTACAGTAAATCTACCATTATCTAAAGCCGACATAGCAATTTTAAACCCTTCGCCTTCTTCTCCTAATAGATTTTCCTTTGGCACTTTCATATTTTCAAAGAAAATTTCACCGGTATTACCCGATTTTATACCATATTTGCCTTTGATCGCTTTAGAGGAAAAGCCTGGCATTGTGCGCTCGACAATGAATGCACTGATCCCGTGGTGTTTTTTTGACTTGTCCGTATAAGCAAAGACTATAAAATGATCCGCTGCATCACATAAAGAAATCCATGTCTTTTGTCCATTTAAAATATAATGATCTCCATCTGAAACGGCAACTGTCGACATCGCTGCCACATCTGAACCTGCACCAGGCTCAGTTAGACCAAACGCACCAATTTTTTCTCCCTTAGCTTGTGGCTCCAGGTATTTTTTCTTTTGCTCCTCAGTACCCCACTGTAGTATGGTCATGGAGTTTAAGCCTGTATGAACGGAGACAGCCGTTCTAAAAGCGGTGTCTCCTCTTTCTAGCTCTTCACAAACAATAGCAAGAGAATTATAGTCCATGCCACTTCCACCATACTGCTCTGGAATACATACTCCCATTAATCCTAAGCTAGCAAGTCTCTCCCAGATAATTGGGTCAAACGAGCCTTTTACCTCCCAATCTGCAATGTGAGGGATAATTTCACTATCGACAAACTGCCTTACTGTTTTTCGTAGAAGCACCTGCTCCTCAGAGAATTCAAAATTCAAACTGTTTCACCTCTTGTTACATATTCTTTTATCTCAACGCCTCTAGCAGACATTTCCTTAATATATAATTCACCTGGCACAATTAGCTCCGGTGTAGAAACGCCTGGTTTTGTAATTACACCATTGCCAATCATTTGTGCAACAACTGAAATGGTATTTGCAGTGGCACGAGCCATAGCAGTTTCGCCAGATAACGGATCCTTTTGAGTTGCCATTTCATACGTGTAGATTGTTTCATTTCCATCTTTTTCACCTTTAACAATAACTCTTAGTAGCACTGCGTCCTCTTTATCTCCTAAGAGAAGAGACGGTGTCAGCACTTCTTTCAATACTTCCCGAACGTTTACAATATTTCCTCCAGCGTTAACCGTTTTACTTTTATCCGTAAGACCTAAATCTACCAACAGCTTAAATTTCTCTGCATGGCCTTTATAGCGAATTGTCTTATATTCTAATGTTTGAACGTTAGGAAATGATTTAGTTAGAGTGGACGTCCCCCCTGCTGTATGGAACGCTTCCAGTTCCTCATATCCTTCAAACTGTATTGGCTCAACCTCTGTTAAAGAGTCTATTTCCTCTAATTGACCATTTCTTATTACATGAGAAGGATCGGTATAGTGATCAAATACTCCTTCTAATGAAAACACGATATTATACTTGAATATCCCTTCTGGTTCTACAGGTATTCCTCCAACATATAGGTGAATATCTGTAACATCATCTAATTTACTAGCACCATAGCCTGCAAGAATATTGATCATCCCGGGAGCGACTCCTAAATCCGGAATAATCGTTACCCCTTTCGCTTGTGCCTTTTCATCTAACGAAAGCACAGCATCTGTAGCACCTCCAATATGACCACCAAGGTCAATAGAGTGGACTCCTACTTCGACTGCGGTTCTAGCCACTTTCTCATTGAATGAGTAAAACAGCGCATTGATCACGACATCAGCCTTTTTCATCACTTCTATTAAGTTGGCATCGTCATTTGCATCTAGCCTTAAAACCTCAATCTTAGAGTTTTGCATTTTTTCCTTAAACATATTGGCCTGCCCAACGTCCAAATCACATAAATATACTTTCTCCACATTTGGACTCAAGATTAAATCTCTTGCTGCTTCCTTCCCCATTAAACCTGCACCTAATACAGCTACCTTCATATCGACTTCCCCCTTATTCTGTGTCTATTTGAGCTCTTTGTAACTTCCCACTGTAATCTATATAAATACTCTTCCACTCTGTATAAACGTCTAGAGCTGCAACTCCAGAATCTCTGTGGCCATTCCCTGTACCCTTTGTTCCTCCAAACGGAAGATGTATTTCAGCACCGGTCGTTCCAGCATTAACATAGACAATCCCCGTATCTAAATCTCGTTGAGCTCTAAATATTTTATTGATATCTCTAGAGAAAATAGAACTGGACAACCCGAATTTCACTCCATTGTTTACTTCAATTGCTTCTTCTAATGATTCAACTTCAATTAATGAAACAACCGGGCCAAAGATTTCTTCTTGAGCAATTCTCATATCCGGTTTCACATCTGTAAAAAGAGTGGGAGCATAGTAATTTCCTTTAGCTAAATCACCATCCTGAAGGATCGTACCACCTACAACAAGGTTAGCCCCCTCCTCTTTTCCAATTTGAATGTAGGAGTGGATTTTCTCTAATGCTGCCTTGTTAATAACTGGACCAACCTTGACTGTTTCGTCCATTCCATCACCAATTGTCAGCTTCTCCATTCTTTCTAAAAGCATTTTCTCCAGTTCCTTCTTCACATCTTTATGCACAATCACTCGACTACATGCGGTGCAGCGCTGTCCAGCTGTACCAAATGCACTCCAAAGAATTCCGTCTACTGCAAGATTTAAATCTGCGTCCTCCATAACGATGACGGCATTTTTTCCGCCCATTTCTAAGGAAATCTTCTTTAAGTGCTTTCCGCCAAGCTCAGCTACCTTACTTCCCGTATCTGTTGAGCCTGTAAACGAAATAACTTTTACATCTTTATGCTCAATCATCGCTGTTCCCACCTCTGATCCTGAACCAAATACGACGTTTGCAACACCACTCGGCAGACCAACCTCTTCAAATATTTTAGCCATTTCATATGCCATCATTGGTGTCTCTGTAGCAGGTTTCCAGATAAATGCATTGCCCGCAACTAAAGCTGGAAACGACTTCCACGTAGCAATAGCCACAGGGAAATTCCATGGTGTAATCAGTCCTACAACACCTATTGGGGCACGAACACTCATGGCAAATTTGTCTGCCAGCTCAGAAGGGGTCGTTTCTCCGAAAAGTCTTCTTCCTTCACCAGCCATATAAAAGGCCATATCAATTCCTTCCTGTACTTCTCCACGACCTTCTTCTATGACCTTCCCCATCTCTTTTGTCAGTACTTGAGCTAGGTGTTCCTTTCTTTCTTTCATCAGTCTGCCAATTTCATATAAGTAGTCCGCTCGTTTTGGAGCCGGAACTAATGCCCATTTCTTTTGTGCCTTCACTGCAGCCTCTACTGCAGCGTCTACATCCTCTTTTGTAGACATTCTCACTTCTGCTAGTTGCTCACCGTTTGCGGGATTTAAAACAGCAGTATAGGAAGCCTCTCCTTCTTGCCACTTTCCATTAATAAAATTAGTTAGTTTCATATCCTTACCTCTCTCTCTTAAAATTGAAAACGTTTACATATATAATAAATTCTATAATTATTAATAAAACCCTTTAAAAATTTAAAAATTAAGAAAAATTTAATAAAATCCTTTTATAAAACTAGCACCACGACATAAGAAATCAAGAAATTACTAGCATAAAAGCCTAATCAGTGCTTCGAGAGTAGTAGATGAAGGTATTGCTCTGTAAAAAAACAGGAACCTTTTATTTTATCATTCGTATAGTTATTTAATTACACCGAGGAGGAAAAAAGAATGAATAATCATGAAATAGATTACAAGTTGTATGGGGACGATATGCAGTTTGTTGAAATTGAACTGGATCCACAGGAAACGGTTGTAGCTGAGGCTGGCAGCTTAATGATGATGGAGGATGGCATTTCTATGGAAACTATCTTTGGAGATGGCTCCGGGGATAGTGGCGGTGGGATTATGGGTAAATTAATGGGCGCAGGAAAACGGTTAATAACAGGTGAGAGTCTGTTTATGACTACTTTCACTAACGTAGGTAGTGGTAAAAAACACGTTTCCTTTGCCTCCCCTTATCCAGGAAAGATTATCCCAATGGATTTAAGCGAGTATAGAGGAAAAATTATTTGCCAAAAGGATGCATTTTTAGCAGCAGCTAAAGGAGTCTCCGTGGGAGTTGAATTCCAACGAAAGTTAGGTACTGGATTCTTTGGCGGTGAAGGATTCATCATGCAAAAGCTCGAAGGGGACGGTCTAGCATTTGTTCATGCTGGCGGAACGATACACCAAAAAGTTTTACGACCTGGGGAAGTATTACGAGTGGACACGGGTTGCCTAGTAGCTATGACTTCAGATGTTGACTATAACATTGAGATGGTTAAAGGAGTTAAAACAGCTCTATTTGGTGGTGAAGGATTATTCTTCGCTACTCTTCGTGGCCCTGGAACAGTGTGGATTCAATCCCTTCCATTTAGCCGTTTAGCGAGTCGAGTGTTTGCTGCTGCTCCCCAAACTCCAGGTGGAGGATCTAAAGGTGAAGGAAGCATAACTGGTGGACTTTTTGACCTTTTAGGCGGGAAATAATAGAAGTCTATCTCTTATGGACTGAAGACAAACTAAAATAAATTTGTCTTCATTTCTTTTTTTTATCCAAAAAACTAGAAAACTCGTCGATTTAATATTAAACTTGCTATACCTTTTACAGGCACGGCTCCATCGCTATACCTATTTAATGTTCTTACTAGAAA
The DNA here is from genome assembly GCF_038004905.1 of Psychrobacillus sp. FSL W7-1493. Classification (NCBI taxonomy): domain Bacteria; kingdom Bacillati; phylum Bacillota; class Bacilli; order Caryophanales; family Bacillaceae; genus Psychrobacillus; species Psychrobacillus sp. FSL W7-1493. The sequence continues at coordinate 3,475,303 of NZ_JBBOSB010000001.1, forward strand.
GACCCCTAGCATATTGCTCAACAGTCTTAGTATCCCCCTTCATATACTAGTTTATAAGAACAGCTGTGTAATTCGTTCTCATAACACGACATGATAAGGAGGGTATAAAATGGTTAATAACGCAGGATTATGGATAGGGCTTCTTGGTATCGTGCTAGCAATTGTAGGCTTTTTCTTCTACCCAATTTGGCTAGGCTTAGCTGCAATTGTTTTAGGATTCGTAGCATTGTATCACTACAAGCAACTTATTGTAGGATGGCTTTCCATTATTTTAGGTGTAATTGTGCTCATACTTTATTTTTTCTTTTAGGCTAATGTAGATAATCTTTGGAAAAAGGCACCCGACTTGTCAAACCAGGTGCCTTTTTTATATGCAAGAATAATTGGATACTTACATACGTTACCAGTAAGAATGTTACTAAATAGCCCAAAACTAACCTTGTACTTTATAGTTTAAAAATTAATCTGGGTATTGTTCCATCGCTTCAAGAAAATTTGGGTTTTCAAAGATGTTAGGATCAGCATTGGATAGATAGAGATGTAGCTCCTGGTTAGGGGTTTGTGTTGTTGCTTTTATTATGTTATTCGTCTTTTTCGAGTAGATAAAACGATTCTTATCGTCTTCACTAGAAGCAGAAACAAATTTAAATCCTTCATAGTCATTAAATAATTGATCAAAGTAGTCTTTATCAACTTTTGTGAGTACTACTGATAGTAGTTTATCTTCGTAAAAAGAAAAGCACGCTTGCTTATCATAATTTAAAACGAAGTCGGAGCCATCTCCATCCACTTGACCGATTAGATAATTATTACCAAAGCGTTCAAGTACTTTTGATGATGAGTCACCCAATGTTACTCCATTAAGGTAAAGGTGCCCCTGCTCCTCTGAAAACGTCGGGTTGACTAAATCACTATGGAAGCTAGATGGAGAATGCTGTTGATTATCAAGTTTCTGTTGCGTCTTATATAGATATTCCGCGTTTACAAAGAAATTCGAATCGTATTCAGACAAAGATAATTGAAGATTTCCATCAGTAGAGTCTGTGAAGGCTTTTAATACTTGATTAGTTTCATTCGAGTAGAAATAATGACCATCATAGTCTGTATAGATGGAAGTGAAAAATTTGAATCCATCGTAGTTTTTAAATAATTCGTTGAAATAATTATCATCTACATTCATGAAAACTACTGAATTCAATTTATCATCATCGAAGTAGAATCTGGACTGACCGCCATAGTCCATGATGAGGTCGGCTTCACTATCATCCTCTTGTACGATTGTGTAATTTTCTCCTAAGTCTTCTATAACTTGATCCTGTGAGTCACCTAACGTTACCCCCTGTAGATAAAGGATTCCTCGTTCCTCTATGAATGAAGGCTTTGTTAAATCAAAACGTTGCTCTGATGTAGCCTGTAGTTTGTTTGATGGTAGTTCATTTTCAATGTTAAAGAAAAAAAGTATTATACTCACTAGTAAAACAAAAGAAACCGCAACAAATCGCCATTGATGTTTTGGTCGTTTGGAGTTGTTTTCAATCTCATTTACTACATTTTGCATCACCCGTTGTTTACTGTCGGTTAAGTCTTGGATTTTATTTGGGATATATTTATTCATTTAATAGCGCCTCCCATTCTATTCCTTTCAGTTTATTTTTTAATAGCTCTCTCCCTCGACTTATTCGAGTTTTTACGGTACTTTCAGGAATAGATAAAAAACGGGCAATTTCTGAAATGGTCATTTCATTAAAATAAAAATAGAGGAGAACCTCTCGCTGTCTTAATGGCAGTTCAAGTATTGCGTCTCCAATAATAGATTTTTCATCTTTTTTTACAAATTCATCCACACTATGTTTCCCGGCTGTTGGGAAAAGCGTATTCTGTAAAAGAACTTTTCTATAGGCCCAGCTTTTTAAATAATCTTTGCTTTTGTTAACAGTCATTTGCATTAAATAAGCCTTAAGCTCCCCACGCTCTTCATAATTATTCTGATGGTAAAACTTTATAAATACTTCCTGCACAATATCCTCTGCCATCTGAATATCCTTCACATAACCATAAGCTAAGCGTATTAATGGCTCCGTATATTGAAACATTAATTCTTTTAAGTCATGAACAGTTAACAAAATCACAAACTCCTTTCCCTAAATAGTAAACGATTCTCAACCCCTTAAAGTTTGGATTTTTCTTAAAATATTTTAAATAGCCGAAGAGGACTCGTTGTTCTTTGTAAGCTTATATATTTTAAATAGGGTAAAATGCTTTAATGTTAGTCTCCGTAATGCCCATGTATCATATAAGACAAAATATAGCTTATCCTATGTGAAAAAAAAATAGGATTTAATCGGTGAATATTAGTAGAAAAAATAATCAGCAACAAATTGGGATGTGAAGTCACTTAGCTTTGGAGGCTGATATCCTAAAATCAACACATAATATTCAGAAATATGTTGACATTCAGAAATAAACAATGATATCCTCTAGTAGTTAGATATTTAAATTAGAAATGGAGGTACGGAAAATGACTACATTTAAAACTTCAAAACATAATCGTATAGTGATTTCGTGCCCACCCGCTAATTATTTTTTTGTAAGTAATTAATACTGACGGCATGTTATGCCGTTCTTTTTCTATGAGCACACGCTTATGTAAAGAAGCGTGTGCTCTTTTGTGTGCATTTTTAAAAACTTTGGTGTTTTCACGCATTGCGTGTTGCATATATAAACAAAATAATAAGAAAAGGAGTGCTGGTGATGATGATTATGGTACAGCGAAGAAAGTTATTAAAAAAGGGATCTCTCGAAAGTGGATAGCACGGTTGGGGAAAGAAAAACCCCAGTCGACTAAAATGATGCTATTGGTTTAATCGGTAAAATAATAAATGAAGGAGGAAAAGAAATGATGATACCAAAAAAGATTGGTAAGCAGGTTAATAAATTTGTAGGTAAAAATAAATTGGAGTTGCCAACACACTATTTAGGTGAAAAGTGGCTAACAGGAATGGTGCTAGCCACACCTTAACAATATAATTGGACTTCTCCTTAAGGAGAAAAATAATGATTACGATTAATGATATAGAATATGCAAAGCAACGGATGGCTGACTTGGAAAAGGAAGTAAGACAATCTAAATTAGGACATAACTACCTATCCAGAAAAAAGAAAATCCAAAAACCTTTTTTGAAAAGAGTCTTGAGTTATTTTACACGCGTAAATTTAAAAGGCTCTGTTAAAGGCTAGAGTTGATTTTTCATGAGATAGTTTTTGTTTTTGAAATGCTACACCTAAACTAACTGCTGCGCTAGTCAAAAACAAAATCAAAGTAAAATGAGCCAGGAAAAAATATCCTAGCTCATTTTTAATTTGTCTGTTAAACCAACCTTTACTTTTAACACATAGCCTATAAAACTAAAATTAAATTACAAAAAGAGGCTGGGACAAAAGTTCCCTTAAAATAAAGCATTGTTGTTTTCCGTTCCAGCGGACGCTTTCCGGGGGCACGGCTTCAATCTCCTCGTCGCTTTGCTCCTGCGGGGCTTTCAGCTCGCGCTGTTCCCCCAGGAGTAGCCGCCTCCTCTCCAAACAAACATAAAAGAGAACTTTTTATTAAAAAAAGCATTGTTAAAGCTATTAGTTGATTTTGATTAAAAATTTCTTTTTTATAGTGACTGTAAACATTACAAAAGTGATAATTCAAAGAACTATTAAAAGCATAAAGAGATTATGAAATGTGGTGTGAGTCTATTTCCAAGCTTTGTTTATGCGAGTAATTTTATAGATCTTTATCGCTGTATAAAAGCCGTTTCCATTATTGATTGGAGCGCCAGACGGCGACTCCTGCGGGATGAGTGAGACAGATAAGATATCACAACCACGCGCGTAAGCGATGGGTGATGGCTTATCGCTCACCCCGCGGAAAGCGTCCGGCTGGTGCGGAAATCAATTCTACGTTCTAATTTAAAGATTTATTTGCTTCATAAATCAACCCTATCTTTTTATATAGCCTAAAAAAATAAGTTACCTTTAAAAAAATAAAGAAGTGAAATCACGTTGTTATTTCACTTCTTTTAATTTATTTACCAGTTATGTCCCAGCCTCTTTTATATTATTTTATTTGCCAGCTTTAAAAGCCTCTAAGAACTCATCTACCTTAGCAGCATCTGCCTTAAGCTCGTTACCCGTTTCTACAAGAGGACTTACAGTTGATACTGCTTTTTTCTTGTTTCCTTGGTAATAGTTAATAATTTCATCTTGGTTGATCGAGTACAGAATCGCTTTACGTAAAGATTCGCTGTCTGATACTTTACGTCCTTTTGTATTAAATAATAGATAAGATACAGCATTACTATCGTTTTTCTGAAGAGTTAGCTTGCTATCATCTTCAACTAATTTGTATTTTGTTTCAGGAACTCCATTAAATATATGAATCTCTCCGTTGCGAAGAGCCGATAGCGCGCTATCCGCATCTGCAATGAAACGAACGGTTACGTTTGCGATCTTCGGCTCGTTTTCAGTTCCTGGCATATAAGCAGGGTTTTTTACGAATACTGCCTCATAATCATTTTTGTGGGATAAGATGTAAGGCCCACTAGCATATAACGTATTGTTATAAGCAGCACCTTCTGTTACTGTATTTTGATCTCCGTAAGGAATATCTTTGTTTACATCGAAGGTAGCAACATCGTAAGTGTTGATGCTCTCCACTTGTTTTTTAGACACAATCCCTGCAGATTGATGAGCCAAATAATTTAAAACTTGTGGGAATGGATTAGTCGTTGTAATTTTAACTACTTGGTACTTTCCTTTAGCTGCATCTGCTTGTGTTTTATCTGTCACTAGCTCTGAAATTGCTGTATCAACATTATTTTCTAAAGCTTCCTTCACCGTAGTATCACTGCCTGATTGCTTCACATCAAGCTCTGAAAGATCTGATACAATTTCAATGTTTTCCATGCTTTCGTGTAAGCTAAATGTGCGATGATCTGGAACAGATTTACTGTCTTTTGCACGGTTCATCGAGAATACTACATCCTCTGCCCCTACACGTTCTCCAGTATCTACTGCTTTTTTATCTGTTACTGCCGCAAAGTTAATATCATCTCTTAGTAAGAAGTAATAATCTTTATTGCCATCTGCGATTGCATGGTTCAGTGAAAGAGAACCGTCAGAAACTACTTTATCATCGTCTGTTAAGTTAACTAAACGAACGTACATATTTGTATTTAGTGTATTAATAGAACCGTCATTTCCTTTTATAGGATCTAATGAGGTTAAGGATGCGATTCCCTGTTGCATGATCAGTGGTGCAGAATCTCGTTTAGAAGCATCTACAAAGTCAATTGTTTCCCATGCGATTGCACGAGATTTAGCCAATCTCACAGTATCCGCATTCAATACTTCTTTATTTACTCCTTGCGCTTTAAAAGAATTATATAACGGTGCAATATAAGCTTTTTCTAAGACGAGAAGATCCTCGAATTCTTTATAAGTTTTTGTGTATTCTTCTGGTGTTTCTGTGCTAGCCTCTTCGATTAGCTCATCTATTTTCTTGTCAGACATAATGCTGTTATCACCGTCTGTTTTGAAAAGCGCACGTACTGCATAGTCAGGGTTACCCGTTACAGTCGTCCAGCTAGATAAAGCTAAATCATAGTTTCCTGCATCTTTTTGCGCAGTGAAGCTACCGTAGTCTGGTTGAATATTTAATTTCACATCGAAGCCATTTTTGATTAACTGGTCACGTACAATATTCATGTCCGCTTCCCCAGTGCTCATCCCTAACAGCTCAATTACTACCTTACCCTGCTCTGTTTTAGAATCAGATTTGTCTGTTGCTTTATCTACGTCTGATTTTGTGTTTACACAACCTGCCAATATTAAAACTAGCGTTAACAATAAAGCTAATAATCCTTTTGTATTCTTCATTACATTTTCCTCCTTGTTGAGCTTGCTTTAATCCATTCTCGGATCAAATGCATCTCTAAGTCCATCGCCTAAAAAGTTAAAAGATAATACGAGACCTATAATTGCAAGGCCAGGTATAATCGCCAAATAGGAATTAGACTCTAAATAAGTACTACCTATTTTTAAAATATTGCCCCATTCAGGTATATGTGGCTCTACTCCAAGACCTAAGAAGCTCAAGCTACTCGTTGCAATTACTGCTGTACCTATTGTAAGTGTAGCTTTGACAATCATAGGTGCAAGGGAATTTGGAACAATTTGCTTAAAGATGATCGATAGATTGGAAGCCCCTAAAGCCCGGGCAGAATCTACATATTCGTAATTCGAGACCATCATCACATTCGCTCGCATTGTTCGAGCATATGTCGGAATAGAACCAACACTCAAAGCTAGTATAAGATTCGTAGTATTTGCTCCGAATGCTGCAATAATTGCAATGGCAAGTAATATCCCTGGAATTGCGTACAAAATATCAAGCAAACGCATAATGATGTTATCTGTACGTTTGCTGTAATATCCAGCCAATGCTCCTAATGCCCCTCCCACTATGAATGGTATTAACGTAGAAGCAAAGCCTACAATTAGAGAAATTCTCGCCCCGAAGATAATTCGAGAAAATACATCTCTGCCATAATTATCTGTACCGAACGGGTATTCCAGGCTTGGCGACTGAAGCAGTGCCTCATAGTTATTCTCTACTGCCATATCATAGTCAAAAGTAAAACGGCTAGAGACAGATAACGCGAACATAAGAACGATAAAGAACATTCCCAGTATAGCTGTAGAATTACGAGTGATTTTATCCCACATTGTGTTCCACTTCACTATTCGTGACAGACTGTTACTACGCGTTTTAATGATTAAGCTAACGCCAAGCAGTAAGTTGAAAATATTACCTGTCAACGAAGTGATAATTAATACAATCGCTAAGCCCTGCATCCACCCAGGCGCACCTTCATCACTGACATACCTAGCTACAGCCACCAAAGTAAACACTTGGATTATTAAAATGACGAGTAAAGCACCCATTGCGGGTAAAAAAGTGTCCGACACATATGGTTTAAAGAGATTCAATGCAGAAATAACTAGAATAAAAAGCTGGGTGAAAATCATCCAAATGCTGAATGTGTATTCTGGTGTTTTCTTCTCCTTGATCAAATTAAAACCGAATGATGCTATGAAGATATTACCAGTTAATAGAGCGGTTACTTGGACATAGCCAAGCCTTCTAGTAGCATTTTTTAAATGCCCTAAACTCAAAAGCTCTCGTTTCATTCTCCAGATTATAAAATACTGAAACGCTGTAAAAAATGCATATATAGCTAAAATACTACTAGCAATTGGCTTTAACGTACCCATGTCAAAATTAAAGCTATTAAACAATAAAACTATTGTCAGTAGAAGAGATAATACTCCAGCAAAGTTTGCCTGAGTATATTCTCGTGACAGCTTTAGTGCATGTTGTTTTTTAGATACCACTTTTACACCTACTTCTTACAGTTGCTTCATCTTAGATTTTATACGTGGATCAAAAAATGCATATAAAATGTCGATGAGCACGTTCACTAAGGAAATGGTTATTGCAATATAAATAACTCCACCCATAATGGCTGGGATATCGGGGATAAACTGTTTATCGACAATATAACTCCCAATACCACTAATATTGAATACTTTCTCTGTAACAGCTGCTCCACCTAGCATTCCGCCAAACAGTAGACCAATAACCGTAATGATTGGAATCATTGCATTTCCTATTGCATGCTTCCAAAGTACTTGGCGTTGGTTTAAGCCTTTCGCTTTTGCGGTAATTATATAATCCTCATTTATAATTTCTAAAACGGATGAACGTGTCATTCTCGCTACCGAAGCAGTAAGGCCTGTTCCGAGCACAACTACAGGCATAATAATGGACAAATAGTTTTGAGGACTATAGGTTGCTGGAAGCCATTGTAGCTTAATAGAAAAGTTCAAGATAAAGATAAGTCCCTGCCAAAAGTTGGGGATGGACAAGCCGATCAAAGCAATGAACATAAATGAATAATCTAAGAAAGAGTTTTGTCTTGTTGCAGATATAATTCCTACTGGTATCGCAATTACTACGGCCATCACTAAAGATAAGATAGCAATCATTAGCGTAACTGGAAACTTGTTTGCAATACTTGTTGCGACATCTTCATTTCCTGTAAAGGATGCTCCTAAATCAAATGTTACGATGCCTTTTACAGAGTTCCATAACTGATGTAAATAAGGTAAGTCTAACCCGTGCATTTGGTTGAATGCAGCAATCTGATCCTTCGTTGCACTTTCCCCTAAAAGATTGGCAGCTGGATCAAATGGTGACAGGTATAAAATAGTAAATACTAGAATGGAAACACCCGTTATCACAAAGATACTCATAATAAGTCTCTCAAAAATAAATTTACTGAACGCATTACTATATATACCTAACAAAAGGTACATCAATAAGCCTGGTATAAATGAAATAATGAGAAATGTTGTATTTTCTAACATACTTTGAAAATAGGATGTATAAGTAAGAGGCTTCGTGCCTTTTAACTGATGTATTTCTTCCATTTCAGTAGATACAAGCTTTTCTATTCGATCTTCTACTAGTTTATTTACTTCCGCCGTCATTTTTTCTTTATTAATTTTTTCATTAAAAAAGGTATGCTTTCGTTCATATTGTTCCTTATACTCTTTGTACAGTTCCTCTCGTACTCCCCTTGCCTCAAATGCAGACTTTAAATCGCTTTTTAAGGAAGAATGAGGATCCTTCTGTTTTTTTAAATAAAAGAGTATAAAAGTAATTATATGAACCGGCAAACCAAGTAAAAATAACAAAATACTATAGAAGGAATGATGTTGTAGTCTTCCGTAGGTAAAACTAAATGCGTTGGAAGAAAATTTTCTTCCCATACTAAATACCCCCTCTCTATATTGTATAAATCCGAGTGGTATAGTATAGTATAGATTCGAACTACCATTAAGTCAACGCAAATTATTTAGTCTATTTAGAGTAGGGTTAAATGCGCCACTAATGTGCGTGTTTAGTCTTCTTTTTTGTAGAAACCGCTCATATTACTTTAAATATACGCTCTCTAACAACAGAGCATGAATTATAAACAATACGAAGATTTCATTCAGATAGGTGGTTTTCATGGAAACTATTTTAAAAGTAGAGGATTTACAAATTTCCTTTTTAACAAATGATAATGAATTTGAGGCTGTTCGAGGGGTTAGTTTTGAAGTCAAAAAAGGAGAAACATTGGGCATAGTCGGAGAATCTGGAAGTGGAAAAAGCGTCACGGCCCGTTCCATTATGCGCCTTTTACCTTCTCCCCCTTCTTTCATGAAAAATGGTTCCATTGAGTTTTTAGGGGACCAACTTCACACAAAAACAGAGAAGGAAATGGAAGGTATTAGAGGAAAAGATATCAGTATGATTTTTCAGGATCCGATGACCTCTTTAAATCCAACCATTCGTATCGGCGTTCAAATAGCAGAAAGCCTTATTAAGCACCAAAAGCTCTCGAAAAAAGAGGGAAAGGCACAAGCAATTGAGCTACTCAAGCTTGTAGGAATTAAAAATAGTGAAGAACGTTATAACCAATATCCGCATGAGTTTTCTGGCGGTATGCGTCAAAGAGTTATGATTGCCATTGCTTTAGCGTGTAAGCCCACGCTACTTATAGCAGATGAGCCAACTACTGCGTTAGACGTGACCATTCAAGCTCAAATATTAAATTTAATGAAGGATATGCAGAAGCGCTTTGGGACCTCTATTATTTTAATCACTCATGACCTTGGAGTTGTCGCTGGAATGTGTGACCGGGTAGCAGTGATGAAAAATGGAGAAATCGTTGAAACAGGAACTACTGAAGAAATTTTTGCTAACCCAAAGCATGACTATACGAAAAAACTATTAAATGCCTTGCCTCGTTTAGACGAGAAGAAAAAGCCGAAGAAACCTCCTCTTCGTTCTATTGGATTAGAAAATGGAAAGCCGCTGCTAGAAGTTAAATCTTTAAAACAGCATTTTCAAGTAAGTCGCGGGAATGTCTTAAAAGCGGTCGACGATATTAGCTTCTTTATAAAGCCCGGAGAAACTCTTGGTCTTGTAGGAGAATCGGGCTCAGGTAAATCTACAACCGGTCGAGCGATTCTTCGATTACACGAGCCTACAGATGGAGATGTGCTATATCAAGGGATGGCCATTAATCGTTTAAGTAAAAATGAGCTCAAAACGATGCGTCGGCATATGCAGATCATCTTCCAGGACCCTTATTCTTCCTTAAATCCTCGATTAAAGGTACTAGACATTATTGGGCAGGCGTTAGATATTCATCGTCTAAGCAAAAATGCAGAGGAAAGAAAGAAACGAGTAGAGGAATTACTAGTATTGGTAGGCTTAGACCCCTCGCATGCATTACGTTATCCACATGAGTTTTCTGGAGGACAGCGACAACGTATAGGTATCGCTCGTGCACTTGCGGTTGAGCCAGATTTTATCGTCTGTGACGAACCTCTATCGGCTTTAGATGTTTCTATACAAGCACAGATTGTAGAGCTCCTGGAGGATTTACAGCACAGACTAGGCCTGACATACTTATTTATCGCACATGACCTGTCCATGGTAAAACATATAAGTGATCGTGTTGCTGTCATGTATTCTGGAAAAATTGTAGAGCTAGCAGAAAGTGAGGAGCTTTATACTAATCCACAGCACCCGTACACTAAGTCTCTCTTAGCAGCCATCCCAATCCCTGACCCAAAAGTAGAGGCCAAGAAAAAGCGTGTGCTCATGGAAGAGTCTAATGTTACTGACAAGTATCAATTAAAGAATTCTGAGCTTGTAGAGGTTTCTAACGGTCACTGGGTAGCTATCCCTAAGTAAGGTAACCCTTGAAATAGTTTAAAACCCATGTTAAACTTATTTTTATTATATTTAGACAATTTAATATTTTATTTCTTATCAAGAGAGACGGAGGGATTGGCCCTATGATGTCTCAGCAACCAGCCTTTTAGGTGTGGTGCTAAATCCAATAGACATTAAGTCTTGAAGATAAGAAGAATGACTTCAATATATATTGAGGGCTCTCTTCTTATGAAGCGAGCCCTCTTTTTATTTGATTTTATAGTCAGGATTACTAGCAACATAATATAAATAGAAGGTAGGAATTTAATATGACAAATCAATTACTTGTAAAAGCACCTTTCAAAGCAGATCATGTGGGAAGCTTCCTGAGACCGGAACGTTTAAAGCAAGCAAGGGCTCAATTTGAACAAAAAGAGATATCCTTAGAACAACTCACTCAAATTGAAAATGAAGAAATTATTAAACTCGTAGAAAAACAGAAGGAAGCTGGACTACTTTCAGTTACAGACGGAGAGTTTCGTCGAAAATGGTGGCATTTCGATTTTTTAAGCGGACTTGATGGCGTGGAATTTTATGAAACCGATCAAGGACTCTCCTTTAAAGGGGTGCAAACAAAAGCTCATGGTATTAAGGTGACAGGAAAAATTGGCTTTAGTACCCACTACATGATTGAGCATTTCAAGTTTTTAAAAGAAGCAGCTGGGGATGCTGTTGTAAAATTTACTATCCCTAGTCCGAACATGCTTTATTATCGAGCAGCCTTTGAGGAAGGGGTTTACAACAATGATGAGGAATTATTTTCTGACTTAATCACAGCTTATCAAGGCTTTATTCAAGCAATTTACGATGAGGGCTGTCGTTATCTTCAAATTGATGATACTTCATGGGCTACCTCCTTTTCCGAGGAAGGCCTCGTTTCCTTAAAGGACAGGGGGTTATCGCTTGAGCAAGCCTTATCCCTTTCTGCAATGGCTATTAATGAGTCTATTTCTAAAAGACCAGCTGATATGCTAGTGACCATGCATATTTGTCGGGGAAATTTCCGATCCACTTATATCACAAGCGGAAGCTATGAGTTAGTTTCAGAAACTATATTCGGTGGATTAAATGTGGATGGTTTATTTTTAGAATTTGACGATGAGCGCTCTGGTGGTTTTGAGCCTTTACGACATGTTAATAGAAAGGATTTAAATATTGTCCTAGGGCTGATCACCTCTAAGCATGGGGACCTAGAGGAAGAAGAATTAGTTAAAGCTCGCATCGAAGAAGCTACTAAATATGTACCAAAAGAACAGCTTTGCTTGAGTCCTCAATGTGGATTTTCTTCTACAGAGGAAGGAAACATATTAACTGAAGAGGAACAATGGGCAAAAATTCGCCATGTAGTCCAAATAGCAAAGGATGTTTGGAACTGACTTACCCACATGTGGATAAAGTAAGTAGAAATGTTTTTACATTTGCCTGTTAGGGTATCTATTTAAATAAGATATCAGTTCTATATAGGAGGAATGTATGATGAGTAAAGTTTATGAATATACAACAGATGATGTCGTAGAAGAAACCGGTAATTATACGTGTGAGTCTGGTACAACTAGAACCTTAGAAAAGGGTTCGAAATTCCCTTCTTGCCCCGATACAGAAGTAGTTACTTATTGGAAACGCTCTGAAAGTCATACCCATAGCTCAGGGCAGGAAGTATTTACATCTGGTCGCTATGTGGATGAAGATGGAGATGAAGCTTTTCTGGAGGCTGGCTCCACTTTTCCAAACTGCCCAAAAGCAGGAACCCCTACTACATGGTCCCATGCAGGATAACTAAGTTGCTGATACTTGTCTTATTTTAAAGACAGGTATCAGTTTTTATTATACTAAACAAACAGCGAGCAAGTATTACAGATAAGCCATCATAGCTGATTGGATTTCTGTAGTGGTGGCTTACCGAAATACGAAATCTTAGTTCTTTAAATCGTCTATGGACCTTTGCACCTTGTCTTCTTGCTCTTGTCGATATTTCCTTCTAGCTTCCTCTGAGACTAACATAGACTCATTAATCCCATTTTTTACTCCCCACTTGATAATAAAGTATAAAAGTATAGATAAACCTATTATCCATAAAAGCAATTGTCCCGTAGTCATTTTTAAAATCCCCCTTATTTATTGCGTACAACTACTAAATAGCTTGTGTTCACTACCAGTAAGACTAAGCACATTACTGCTATAGAAAAAATTTGAGATTGCTCGCTAAAGTAAGAAAATGCAACAGCTAAAATAATACCAGTGAGCATAAACAGGTTGAATAATTGATGCGATTTATAAAGTCCTTGTAAAGTCACGTACTTCTCCCCATCATCCATAGAGTCCATCAGCCGTTGCTCATAATCCTTTGAATGGATGCTCGGAAGGTTTCTTTCTGGATAACTTGTCTTTATAAAATTTGCACTAAACATTGGGGTTATCCAGCTAGCTAAGAACAAAAATATAAAACCAATTTGTAAAATTGTATTGTTTGTCATTAGAATAGAAACTGCAACCGCTAATATAGACAAGACTTGAGAAATATTAGCAGCTATGCCCAAATCAGCGACCTTTTTGTATTTGTACTCTTCCATTAAATCCTCTTGTTCCCCTTCAAATGTTTGGGAATTCACTGTTTTTATCTTCCCTATAAACACAAGACTGATTACTAAAAGAGTTAGGATCATAGCCAAAACAATATATAAAATCAGATTTACAGGATCGTCCCATGCTTCTCGAACCTCATCTTTACCCATCATGATAGCAAAAGTAATCGTAAAACCAGCTACCCCTCCAAGCAGTAAACTAACAATTGTTGTGAACACCTTTTTCATTATTCTTCCTCCCCTATTAAAAAGACATTTTCTACAGGGTCATTAAAAATTCTAGCTATACGAACCGCTATTAATATAGAAGGCATATATTCTTCTCGTTCTATTAAGCTAATAGTTTGCCTAGAAATTTTAGCTAACTTGGCTAGTTCTGTCTGATTGAGTCCATCTCTTGCTCTTAACTCCTTTAAACGACTTTTCACCATTACCCGCCTCCTCTTTTCCAATATATACAATTATAGTCATTTTGACAACTATAATTGTCAAAATGACTATAAAAAATGTCATGCGATTCAAATGTGTTTTCGTCTACAATTCTTTTGCAATTTCTTTTAGTTTATTTAAAACAAGCGCTTCCTCGTTTGCCACCTGTGCTGTAGCAACAACACCAGCCCCTCATTAGACGATGTGCTTAATATAAGTTACCACGGTTTCTTGTATGTATAAGAAGAATAACCATCCAGCAATCCCTAACAAGATGGAAACAAAAAGATGCAAAGAATTTTGTAATGCCAGATATACGATCAGTAGCATTACAGCGGTTGCTGGGAATCCCCATAGCACTCCTAAAGCGAACTTGCTAAGCGTAGAGGATTGCTCTCCTTGAACATACAGCCAAACAATACTTAGTAAGCTCACTAAAGGCAATGCTGCAATAATACCTCCATAGGTGGGAAATCTCCTGGAAATCTCCGTTACCATAGCTATAATAATAGCGGATATAATAACCTTCATTAAAATGTACATTTTTTAGCTACCTCACTTAAGGTTTGAAATGCTTTTTCAATTATTATTTTTTCTTCCTGCGAGAGTTGATTCATAATCTTCGATAACTTTTGATCATCCAAACTTGTGTTTCGATATAAAACATCTGCCCCTACTTCCGTTAAGCGAAGTATAACTCTTCTCTGGTCCTCTCCACTTTTCTCTTTAATTATATAATTTTTCTCAATTAGTCTTTTAATATGTTCTGACGCAGTATTATGTGAAATCTGCAAAACCTTTGCTACCTCATTAATTCCAGCATCCGAATGTTTATCCAGAAGTTGAAGTATTCGTACTGCTTGATGAGTAATTTTATCCACATGTGGATAATGTAAATAAAAATAAATGTCAGTCCAATACTGATTTAGTTGATTTGATTGTATACTCATTTTTTATCCCCCCCGTTTTTTATATCGTATAATACGATATAATTTTAACATACCCTTAAAACTATTTCAGAAAAAAGATTCCACAAATGATATAGTTATATATATATTACGGATACCGGACTAGTTTTTTGGTTTGGTTTGTTTTTGGTTTGTTTTTGTTACAAGTGCCTGGCACCTGTAATATTTGAAGAAATGGTTAAGGGGTGGGTTTGGATGGATTTATTGCTGATTATTTTGCCGGTTTTTATTATCTTTTTTATTGGTTTTATTGGGCAGAGATTGATAGGGTTTGATATTAAATCTATTTCATCAGCTGCGCTTTATCTTATGTCTCCTTTCTTAGCATTTCGTACGTTTTACACGCATGAGTTGTCTATTGATTATGTATATATTTTGGGGGCATGTCTTCTTTTGACCTTTTGCTTATTGGGAGTCGTGTGGCTTTCTTCCCTTTTTATGCAGACGACCCGCCCTCAGTTAGCAGCATTAATTTTAGGGAGTGTTTTTCCTAATAGCGGGAACTACGGGGCACCAGTTGTTCTCTTTGCTTTAGGGGCTGTTGGATTTGATTATGCTGTTGTGATAATGGTTTTCCACGGTTTGATCATGAACACCATTGGAATCTTTTTTGCCTCGTTAGGTGGAGAGGAAAAAGCTACCTGGCAGCAAGCTGTACATAAGGTTTTAAGAATGCCTCTAGTTTATGCTTCCTTACTGGGAGTTCTCCTTCAAGTGCTAAATGTGACTGTTCCTCAGTCAGTAATGGAAGGAGTGGGACTAGCTGCAGATGCTTCTATACCGACCGTCATGCTTGTGCTCGGTATGCAATTGGCAGTGATTTCAAGGAAAAAGGTTGCATATCGATTTGTTACGACAGCAACGGTTATTCGAATGTTTGTTTCACCTTTACTGGCAGCAGCCATTATGTTTTTTCTACCGGTAAATGACTTACTTAAAACGGTCTTTATCATTCAAGCTGCCATGCCAACAGCTGCAAACACAACGATGCTTTCTTTACAATTTGGAACTGAACCAGATTTAGTATCCTTTACAACCTTTATAACTACTATTCTCAGTATCCTTACCATTCCATTCGTTCTGTTTTTTCTCGGAATTTAAATTCTAAAGCTTTTCTAAAGCGCGTTTACCGAATACCTTTCTTAGGTGGTCTTTTTTTGTAAATAATCTAAAGAATCGAGAATGTTACAGGTGCCAGGCACCTGTAACATTTTTTATATCCCTTGCCTCCCGAGACCTGCAGTCGTTATTAAAAATTGTTTTTTGGGTTGTCCTTCTAGTCTTATTTCAATTTTTTTTACATAGGTTGGTTTGAAGGAGTGATTACAAGATGGAAAATTGGCAGTTTCGGGGCAGCTTTAAGCCATATGTTTCTCCACGGGACCCTTGCCCCCCTATTCTAGTAAGAAAGTTTGTGCTTCCTCCACAGCTCTTTACTAACTTTCAACAGCCTGGTCTACCGCAAAATACTCCAGCAGAAGCGCTAAAGCAAGGTTCCTTGTGGCCTCAGTTTGTCGATGGATTTTATAGGGAGGAGGGAATTTCGTGACATCTAGCGATCATCAATGGAATCTATTAAAGCAGGTCCAACAAATGGATTTTGTTGTCGTAGAGCTCACTCTCTATACCGATACTCACCCGGACGATTTGGATGCTCTAGAGCAATGGCGGGAGGCTATAAAAAATGCCGCCGCAGTCAGGAAGAAATATGAAGGTCAGTATGGACCTCTTTCTTTAATGTCTACTCCCTCCAAGCAAGCATTAGAGGTTGGCTGGCGATGGAACTCTACCCCATGGCCATGGCAAATATGAAAGGAGAAAATGAATGTGGGTTTATGAGAAAAAACTGCTTTATCCTGTAGAAGTAACGACGTGTAACCCAATGCTTGCTAGATATCTTATGGAACAGTACGGAGGAGCGGACGGAGAGCTCGCAGCTGCACTGCGCTATATGAACCAACGATATACGGTTCCGGATAAAGTAATTGGAATTCTTACGGACATTTCAACAGAAGAGTTTTCTCACCTAGAAATGCTTGCTACGATGATTTACAAACTAACAAAGGATGCTACTCCTGAGCAATTAGAAAAAGCTGGCCTTGGACCTCATTTTGTTAATCATGGACACTCTTTATTCTATGAAAATGCTGGTGGTGTTCCTTTTACCGCTGCATACATTCAATCTAAGGGTGATCCAATTGCAGATTTATATGAGGATATTGCCGCCGAAGAAAAAGCTCGTGCCACCTATCAATGGCTAATCGACATTTGTGATGATCCAGGTGTAAGTGATGCTCTTCGTTTCCTTAGAGAAAGGGAAAATATTCACTCCTTAAGATTTAGGGAATCGGTAGAGCTACTTATAGAAGATAGAGACCAGAAAAAAATATTCTAAATAGAAATGCTTGGTGACTAGTCCAATCTAGTTCCCAAGCATTTTTTGATTGCGGAATGATTACAGGTGCCAGGCACTTGTAATCATTATGTAACCCTGGCACCTGTAATCATTCTGCAATTATAGTACCTGTAGTCGTCTTGCATTTAATGGGAGCTCTCTGGCTGGTATATTCTTATTTGCTAGGGCAACAATAACTTAAATAATACTTCCGCCAAATATGCTACAAGGAGGAATATAAAGCGATGAAGTCACTTTTCATTAAAATTGGAGTAGTATTCCTTGTGCTTTTTGGCATTGGTTATACTACCTTCGCCATGGATAAGGGGCGACCTTATTACGAAGAGAAGGGATATGTTATGTGGGAGATAAAAACAGATGAGAAGGTTATCGCCCTTACATTTGATGATGGTCCCCATCCTACATATACACCGCAGGTTTTAGATTTATTAAAAAAACATGATGCAAAAGCAACTTTTTTTGTGATTGGAGAAAGAGCAGAGAAGTATCCAGAGGTTGTTTCTAGAATGGGGACAGATGAACATGAGATCGCTAACCATACGTATACACATCCACTAACCATTTCCCCAGCTAAGCTAAAGGAAGAATTAGAAAAGACAAATGATATAGTTCATAAAATAACAGGAACCTATCCCATTTTTTATCGGCCAGTAGGTGGCCAGTATAATGACAAAATTATTAACACTGCGTTTGATGAAGGTTATAAAGTAATTATGTGGTCTTGGCATCAGGATACAGAGGATTGGAAAAGACCAGGTACAAAGAAAATTGTTAAAAAGGTATTATCAGGTGTGAAGCCAGGCAACATTGTTTTATTCCACGATTCTGGAGGGGACCGTTCTCAAACTATTAAAGCACTGGAAGAAATACTCCCCGAGCTTCAGAGGCAGGGATATCGGTTTGTAACTGTCTCAGAGCTGATTGAAATACACACAATGTCACTACATCCATAAGTGTCTTTAGTATGAGTAAAGATGAATTTTTTACTCCTTAATCCATGTAAAAAGCTTGAACCATTAGAATCCCTAACGGTTCAAGCTTTCATTATTTCTACTTATTCATTTTTATCCTTTTCAAACAAGACGATTAAAGCTGGTAATAAAATACCTCGAATTAAGAAGGTATCGAGAATAATACCTACCGCAACAATGAAGCCGAATACGAACAATAATTGAATTGGCTGAGTCATTAAGACAGCAAATGTAGCTGCCAATAGAATCCCGGCAGAGGAAATTACTCCTCCTGTATGAGAAACTGCAATTTGAACAGCATCCTTCACTGAATGCTTTTGACGTTCCTCCATAAAACGAGATATTAAAATGATATTATAATCTATCCCAAGCGCAACGAGGAACACAAAGGAATACAATGGAACTCGATTACTGATGGTATCAATATCAAAGAATAAATTAGATAAGAACATTCCTAAGCCTAATGCAGCTAAGAATGACAAAAGAATGGTTCCCATCATGTAAATAGGCATTTTAATAGACTTTGTCAACACGATTAATAGAATGAAGATCAAAATCGTTTCTAATACAACGATAATGATTAAATCACGATCATTAACTGCTCGATCATCCACTTGAGCAGCCGTCTCACCTGCAAAGTATAGGTCGCCGTCAGCATCCGATGCAGAAATGATATCCTCTTTCTCTTCTATCATTTTCTCGAGAGCATCCATTGATTCAGTAGAATATGGACTGTCCTTAAAGGTTAATTGGTATTGCACCGCTAACCCATCCTCTGATACACCAGTAGGACGTACAGAGTTTACAAACTCTTGGTTTTGAAGCTGCTCCAAAATACTTGCTTGAACTTCCTCCGTTACTTCTTCCTCTGATTCAAAAAGAACAGTTGTTGGTGCTAAATCACCTTTCGCAAACTCTTCCTCTATAATCTCATAGCCCATACGTGATGGCATATCCTCTGGGAAGGACTTCATCGTATCGAACTCATACTTTAGGTTAAACATATTCAAAGCAGATCCCACTAAAATAACAAGTATAATTAGAGCCGCTACAATTGGTTTCCCTACAACGAATGAACCAATTTTGCTCCATAGTTTACTGACCTTCTCTTCCCCTTCACCATACTTAGGAATGCGTGGCCAGAACGACTTGCGACCAAATAATGTGAACAATGCAGGTATTAATGTTACAGAAGCAAACATAATAACAAACATCGTAGTACCAAAGATCGGAGCGAAGTTTCTATAATCTCCGAAGCTCGCAAAGAACAATACTAGCATTGCTGCAAGAACAGTACCACCTGCAAAGAATACTGGTATTCCTGTTTCTCTCATTGCCCACTTCATCGAATCGAACTTACTCTCATAATTCTTCAGTTCCTCACGATAACGAGAAAAAACAAATAAAGAATAATCAATGGTAGCTGCAAACAATAGAATAGACATAATAGATAATGACTGAGCTGCTAAATCTAGACCTCCTGCTCCGAGAATACCTAACAATTGATTAACTACCTGATATACAATCCCTGCAGCCAATAATGGAATAATTGCTAATAAAGGAGATCGATAAATGACGATTAATAGAATTAAAATGATACCAACAGTAGCTAAAATCAATACTAAATCTGCTCTTTCAAACAAATTAGTCGTGTCTACCGCAATACCAGCTGGGCCAGTAATATAAACATCTGCTCCCGTATCTTCCAAAACTATATCTCTTATTTCTTCTAGTGATTTTTCTAATTCAGCAGTTTCTAAAGAGGTTATAAAATTTAACGGAACAACTGCTGTCTTTTGGTCCTCTGAGAAGAAACCAGCTAGAGCCTGAGGTGGCAGACTGCTAAAAGGAACAACTTCCTTTACCCCATTAATATTTGCAGCACTTACTTTATCTAATGCTTCTCCAAGGGCAGTTACATCAATTTCAGAATCCTTGGATTGTAATACTAAAATAGCCGGAAGACTTTCTGCATCCTTAAAGTGCTCGTCAATATGCTTTTGAGCCACTACGGATTGAACATCCTCAGGAAGAGACGTGACGCTTGATACTTTATGGTCTCCCGCTCCAGGTGCAAATATTGATAGTAAGACCGTAATCGCTATCCATGCACCGATTGTAATCCACATACCCTTTTTAGTGGCTACAAAATCAGTAACACTTCCTAATAACTTTTTCAACAATTCCACTCCCTACTTGGTTTGTTAAGTGACACTAGTGTCACTTTGGATAAAAAAACATATTACTTTTTCATTATCCTTTTCTATCATTTTCCTGTCAATGAATCGACCTTGAACATACCACTACTTAAGATTTCCTTAATAGAAGCCACCCATTCGCCTTCAGGAATATGAAAGTGGTTGGGAATCGCAATAATTTGAAAGATCATCCCCAGTAAAACTGCTGTAGGCAAATGCTCCTTAATAAGACCTTCTCTTCTCCCTAGCTCAATAAATCCTTCAAATTGCTGGTACATACTAATATAGTATTCGCTAATTCGAGATTTATTATTCAACGCACGCTTTGTTGTAGGCGCAGGTATTTGGCCTATAATATCCAACACCTCATAAATATTATTATGCGCAAAAATAAAATCAATCAACTCATTAAACTGAGTTGAGAAATCAGCACTTTTATTCAACTTATCAAAATCCTTTAAAAACCTAGCCATCTCATACATCAGAAACTCAGAAATTAACTCATCCTTGTTTTCATAATATTTATAGAGACTTCCTCTTGAAACACCCAAACGTGAAGCCAGCTTACTAAACGTAAAAGCCTCGTAGCCATCTTGAATAATTAATTCCTTCGTTTCCTTAAACAAATGCTCATCAGTAAATTTTCTTTCACGAGCCATATCCAACACCTCACTATCCCACTCATTATATTACAAAAACCATCCTACACAAAATTACAGCAACGTTACGGGTGCCAGGCACCTGCAACATTGCTGTAATTGTTTTATTTGTGGTTTGTTATGGCAGTTGCTATTTGGTCAATAGAAGGTACGGTGCTCGCTTTATTGTCTTCTGTAAGGACTGTGAATATGAGTAGCTCTCCGTCCTTTGTTTTCGCATAGCCTGCAAGTGCTTTAATGTTTTTAAGACTCCCTGTTTTCGCCATTACGTTTCCAGCAGCTGGTGCTGTTCCTAGTCTGTGGCGCAGTGTGCCACCAACGTAGCGGTCCTTCGATCCAGCGATAGGAAGACTCTTATAATAGGTGTTATACCATGGTTCTTTTCTAATCACATACAATAAATGAGAAAGCTCTCTCGATGTAATTTTGTTGGAATAGGATAGACCAGAAGCGTCCTCGAACTTCCATTGAGAAGTATCTATCCCAACAGAGAATGCATAATCCCGCATTACCTGGAGTCCTGCATCCCAACTTCCTTCCCCATATGCCTTTTTCCCCATTTCCTTAGCTAAAATCTCAGCATGTACATTGTTGCTCAGCTTCATGAATGGAACGATTAAATCTTTTAAAGGCTGTGATTTTCTAGAAAGGAGTGTATTAGCGTTAGCAGGAGTCTTTCCCTTTACTAATTTGCTAGACTTCCCAAGGGTAATCCCTCTTTCTGCTAAGGAGCGCTTGAAAATATCAAGTGCATACATCGTTGGATCTGTAACGGCAATCCATTCCTTGGATCCAGAACTTCCAATAGGAGAGTTTCCCGTGACAATTACTTTGTTTGTCCCAACCTCACGCGTAATTTTAAGAGTACTTTTACTTCCTTTTGGAACCGTCTTAGATTTATTAACAACCTTCAATACATTAGTATTCGGGGATAGCGTTACCCTAGCCGCTTTTCCATTACTTGTTGGCTTAGCCTCCACAATGACAGATCCAGCATCAAAATCTCCATTGGGCGATAAGGTTAATGCGGAAATAGGAGCAGCATAATAATAGGGCACGTCCTCCTCTAGTATTCCAGATGATAGCCCTACGCTGTCATACCAAGTATCATCTCCAACTAGATTACCTGAAATTTGCTTAATGCCTTGTTTGGATAAACCCGCAGCAAAATTGTCAAAGTGGCTTTTTAATAAAGTCGGATCTCCTTGCCCTTTAAGATAGAGATTACCATTCAAGGTACCTTTACTTATCTTTCCATTCGTTAATACAGCAGTAGAAAACCGAAAATCCTCTCCCAATGTTTCTAGCGCTGTAGCTCCAGTCAACAGCTTTAAGGACGATGCAGGAGTAATCCCTTTATTTCCATTACGTTCATAGATGATTTCCCCCGTAGAAGCCTTGCGAACTGTAATACTGGAAGTTGCGTTTTTCATTCGATTGTCTGCCATTATTGTATTTAATTTATTCGTTAAACTAGTATAGGTTGAAGCAGCCTCAACCGAAGAAATGGACGGAGTAGGTACAAATATAGCGCTTCCTATTAAGATGATTGCTACTAATGTAATAAGTACTTTTCTGCAAGCCTTCAATTCTCTACCTCCAAATTATCTATTTTTTGTTAGTTTAACATGAAATAGTAAAATAATAAGTTCAAATTGTATATATTTCTAAAAACCTGTCTTTTTTCCTACTGCAAAATAAAACGAGGTGTAAAGTCACTGACCTTATCACCTCTCCTTACTTTCTACTTTAAAGGTCTTAAAGCATTTGTTTGCTCTAAGTAAATAAAAGCATCGTATCTTTCACTTATTTTAGAAGGAACGTAATTACCATAGGCCTCAAAAGCGGGATTATAAACGACTCCTATGGCTCGATGACCTATCCACTCGTTGAACAGAGTACGATTATCTTTATTAAAGAGCAATAGCTTGTCTCCACCCCCAGCATCGTGGAGCACATCCTCCCAGGAATCCTTCCTCGCTGGAGGAACTTTTTCTTTTTTGTAGGGGGTGTCCCATTCATCTGCAGCTATGACTGTTCCTGAATGAGTACCAAAGCCTAACGCAAATACATTGTCTCTTCTATTTTGAAGACGAAGGATTTGTCCAACATTCAACATCCCTGCATCCTTCATATCTGTAGCTGACGCATCACCAATATGCGTATTATGCTCCCAAATAATGATTTTTGCATCTTTTCCATGGTAATCCATTATTTCATTAATGGCCTCTACCATATGCTCATCTCGGACATTCCATGACAGATCATCACTTCGAACCATTGCTCGGTAATATTCCTCTGCATTCCCAGCAACTAAAGCGTTTATCTTCAAATTTAAGTCATTTTCTTCTTCGTCTTTAAAGTTATCTTCGTGTTCTCTGATGGACTTGATAAGCTTTGATACCTCTTCTATACAAGCCTCTGAAATGTCTAAAGTGGAAAGTGCGTATGTTTCCGGATGTCGATTAAATGGTTCAAAGCAAGAAATAGCTCTTTGTGCAAATTGTAATTCCGTTCCGTTTGGATCAGTTTCCTTTAAATATCGAATGACCTCATCCAACGATTCCCATAGGCTATATACATCGATTCCATAAAAGCCAATTTTATCTTCTTTATTACTATTATAAGCCTTTAACCATGTAGAAAATTCAGCAATTTCTTCGTTAGCCCACATCCAAGTTGGCCAACGCTCAAATGCAGCCATAAGCATTTCTTTAGCATCCGAGTACTTACTATAGCCCTTTATGAATCGATTAATGTGCTGAGTGGATGGCCAATCTCCCTCCACCGCTATCAAAGTAAAACCCTTTTCATTTATTAATCGTTTAGAAATTTCAGCTCTTACCTTGTAAAACTCTGAGGTACCATGACTCGCCTCGCCAAGTAAAACAATGTTAGCTCCCCCAATTGCTTCTAATAAAGGATTTAAATCTTCATCCGTGGATATAGGCAACGCAAATTGCTGAATAGACTCCTTTAATTTCTTCAATAATTGCACTCCTCTCATGTGAAGTTTGAGTAATCTAAATTATTTTTATTCTATTTTATATGCCGAGCTAGAAATTAACCAAATATATGGTATGATATTGTAAATTAAATGCGATGAAGAGAAGAGTAAGTAATTTATAGTCTTCCAAAAGAGAGTCCTGGCAGCTGAAAAGGGATGAAGAAGGAATTACTGAAACAAGCCTCTGAGCTTCACATAGGACTCGTATAAAACGGGGTATGATGTGACGGGTGCTCCTGTTATAGAGCTAAAGTATAAGCATATTATATGCCGTACTTGAAAAGGCTCCTTTGGTGACAATGGGGCAAACTGGGGTGGCACCACGACATGTTAATCTCGTCCCCAAGACAATCGTCTTGGGGGTGGGATTTTTTTATTTGTAGTAATAAACATGTCGGGAGGAATATAAATGAATAAGCGGAAAGTTAGAGCTCTTTATTTAGGTGTTGTTGGACTTGCAAACATTGGAGGATGGATTTATTTACTTGCCCTTAATCTAATTATTTTGGACAAAACAGGGTCTGTATTAGCCGTAACTGGATTATATATAATTAAACCCTTCGCTAGTATGTTAATTGGACCTTGGGCTGGAAGTATGATTGACCGTGTTTCTACTAAGCATTTGATGATATTTTTAGATATTATCCGGGCTATTCTCGTAGGCTCTCTGCTTTTTGTAGATTCCTTATGGATTATCTATTTGCTAGTTTTATTTATACAAATGGCTGGTGCTATATTTGAAACAAGCTCATTTACTTATATGACTTTATTGTTACCAGAAGAGGATCGAAACAAGTTTAATGCTGTGTTAACCTTTGTTCATTCGGGTGCGTTTGTTACCGGACCTTTTCTAGCAGGTATATTATTTATGCTTGCACCACTTGAATTTTCATTAATAATAAATGTATTAATCTTTATTTGCTGCGGTATATGGACTATATTCCTGCCTAATATACTCAATACTATCCCTGAAGTGAAAAAACACCTCCACGTAAAGGAGGTGCGAGAAGATTGGTATGCCGTTTGGAACTTTAGCAAAAAATACTTGTCCTTTTTCTTCATTTATATGACCTTCCAAGGGACGATGCTAGTAACTGCAGCATTAGATTCCACAGAAGTTGCTTTTGCAAAGGAGGTGCTCTTATTGACAGATGCTGCCTATGGATCCCTTGTTAGTATAGCTGGACTGGGATTTTTACTAGGTGCAATATGTACAAATTTGTTGGTAAGGTTTCTATCGGCTAAAGCAATGATGGGTCTAGGGACATTTTTTGTAGCAAGTGGATATTTTATTTATAGTCTCTCAACTTCCTATTTTGCAGCAAGTATTGGGTTTTTCGCATTATCATTCAGTCTTTCTATAGCCAATACTGGATTTATGACATATATTCAATCACGAATTCATTCTAATATGATGGGACGCATCACTAGTTTATATGAGATGATTTCTAGTTTTGTTCAAATAGTAGCAGTCCTTCTATTCGGACTAGTTGCTAGCTGGGTATCCATCAAAGTAGTGGTCATAGGAGGCTCCATTCTCATGCTACTTGGTTCATGCTATTTAATCCTTATTACATGGAGAATATCTAAAACAAGAGGTTTTGAAACCCTTTGACTATTTACTTTTTTCACAGGCAAAGGCTAATACAACAGGAATTCTTTGTCTTCGTTTAAATTCTTCTTCACTTGAAAAATGTTGACGCTTAGGATTCCCTTCACGCAATTCTAAGATTGTAAAGCCATTGTCTCGTAATGCTGTAAAGTATTGCTCAATTGTACGGTGAAATTTTATAACTATGTGATCGATCCAAGGTTCTTCTCTTTCTCCATCTAGAAAATAATTGTCCACTATCCAATTCTCACGTTTCTCTCCAGATTGCTTGCTTAAAAAGGAAGAAGTCGTGAGAGGATGCTGGACACTAAATATGAATTTTCCATTATCTTTTAAACTTTTATGTATAGAGCCGAATAGCTGATTTATATCTGACACATAATGTATAGCAAACCTAGAAGTCACTATGTCGTACGCTTTGGCTGGGTAAGGATATGACTCCATTGTATCCTTAATCACCTCGCCATTTAACGTCTTTAAATTTGCTTTGGCTGCTTCCACCATTTTTTCGGAGCCTTCCACCCCTATATATTTAGTAGCTCCATTCTGTACCAAATCCTTACCAAATGAGCCATCACCACAACCTAGATCTAGTATTGATTTACCATTAATATCTCCTAGCATTTCAAAAATCATCGGTCCTTCAATTGCATTATTCGGGCTGTCCGAACGTTCTCTCCTCTTAAAGTAATTCGTGAAAAATTGCTCTTGGTTGTAGGCGTTAAATCCTTTATGCGACATTAAATAACCTCCATTTAGTTATAGTTTTAGTAATATAACGATGCATCAAAGTGTTGAGAATAGGCAAAGAATGATACCATGAAAGAATAAAATATCAGCACTTCGAGTTAGAAAGAACAGGTGAGTTATGAAAAAAAAGAAAACTACTCTTTCCCAAAAGCAATGGATCTTAATCGGTGGATTTCTGTTCCTTATATTTTTTTTCTTAATAAACCAAGACCTAATTAGTATCCTTTTAGATGGAGATGTAGATAAAGCCAAAGCATTTCTTGATAAAAATATTGCTTATGCATTGTTTTTTATGGCATTGGTCATGGTGATACAAAACTCTTTTACTGTTTTTCCGCTAATTTTAGTAATTACTATAAATATTGCATTGTTTGGTTTTGTAAATGGTTTTTTATGGAGCTGGTTTACTAGTGTTTTTGCTTCTATTATCGTCTTTTACGGAGTTCGCTACATATTCCAAAGCATGATTATTCATAAGTTTGATGCGAAAATAATCGAAAAAGTAGATGCAAACGGCTTTGCTTACGTATTCCAAGCAAGACTCTTTCCTTTCGTCCCAACTAGCCTCGTAAATATTTTAGGTGGACTTAGTACGATACGGATTTTGCCTTTTACAGTTGCTACTACTATTGGTAACTTCATATACTTTTTTATCCTTGCATTAATCCCAGCTGGCATCTTATCCTCTGATTTAGATGAATATTTGATTCTAAGCATTATTTTTGTGACTATTGCTCTTTATTACGTTATAAAACTCATCAAACATAAACGTAAGCCTATTTCGGATTCTGAAAATGTGAAATAACTTAGGCACCAATATATATGCATCACTTGAGGATGGTCCGTCCTAATTCCTGAGACCGTCCTCTTATTTATTTTCCTTGCGCTGCAATAGAAACTGCCATATTACAAAGCCGAAGCAAAAATGGCTCTCCTGTGAGATATCATCGCAACCGATAGAAAGATAATGCCACGCAGTAAAGCAAGTTAATCATTAATCCTGTTTTAAGTAGTCATATACATCTTTAGAGGAAATATCTAAGTAAGAGGAGATTTCTCTAATTTTCTCGCCTTCTTTTTTCATGTTCCTGACTTTGTCCTTCATAGTACTTTCATAGTCCACAATAAATTCAAACAATGGATTTAATAAAGACTCCCATAATAATCTGCATAACCATTATTATCGACTACTATTTTCTTTAACATAAATTCAAAATCTTTTTTACCGATTATTTTTTTATCTTTTTTCTCTAATAAATTGGTTACCTCTTTTAGATTATTTGTGAAGGAGCTCATTGAGTTAGACAGGTAGCTGCCTGCTCCCCAGCTTCCCAAGCCATGAAGTAGTATTGATACAGGATAGCCTTCTTCATTTAGATCTACAATGATAGGGTCTCCACAGGATGTATCAAAGGCTATCACGACCCAGCTTCTTTTCCAGGATCCTTCTTCATCAGTTATAAGAGAGTTTCCTTCTGAGTCTACACTGTAGCCCAACTGGAATTTGTTTAATTGATCAAAAGAGAAGATATCTATACTTACATATTCTTCAATCTTTCGAAGCACAATATTAATTTGTTGCAAACTTTCTTTGAATTCCTCTTTTTGCTGAGTTGAGTTAAACATGAACATTAGATTGTCCTCCATTTTATAACTTTTAAACCGTGGAAATATACATATTCCAATAGGCTTCAAGTTGCTTTTCCTGGAAGATGGTTAAGCTACTCATGCTAAGTATTTCTTCTTTTAAGACCTGAACCTTGTCTTGCTGCTTTATATTATAAAAGCTCTTACCAAGTTCAACTCGTAATCTATTTTTTACCGATAAATTGCCAAAAGGATCGAAATAAGAGTCAATCCTAGATTTATCTTTTACACCTGTATAGGTAAAGCGTTGGTAGTAGTTTAACCCCTTCTCTAACTCAATATATCTTTTAATAGCTTCGGTATCAGTGATTGTTCCCTTTAAAAGCTCTAGCTTAACTTCTAACAGCTTTACTTCACTTGTATAATCATGATCTCTTAACGTATCTAGATTTTCTTCTATCCACTTCATATCTATTTCATGATTAGCCTGCAAACCTAGTATATTAAAGGAACATACGGCGTAAGCGTCTTTAATTTCTTTGTGCTGACTAATTTCCTCATTAGTTGGATAACCAAATTTAGATGGCTGTATAATTTCCATGAAAGAGTTATTGGATAATATACTTTCAATATCTACCTTGTGTTTATGCTCAACTATTATTAATATAGTTTTTCCTGGATGACTCTCAGCAATTGACTTAATACTCATCGCCTGCATATATGTTCTATACTGAAATAATCGTCTCGCAAAATCTTTTTCCCCTGATGATTTCGTTTGTATCCATTCATTATTTTGTTTTATAACTTCTTTGCGTTCTGAGTAAAAGAAATCTTCCTTTAAATTTGAAAAGGAAGCGAATTTTTTGAAGGAGTTTTCTCCTCTAAAAAAGGCTGGCTGATCACTATCATTTATACCGTATGCTAATAGTTGATCATTCGAAGATGCATTCCAATCAAACGGAAAAATAGGTACGCCTTTTTGAACTGCATAAGGTAGTATTATTTCTTTTTGCTCGTAAGTATATTCCTGTAAATCCATACGTGCATATTTTTCAGGGGTACTTTGAATCCCTATTAAATCTGGATTTACTCTATCAAAAAATGCGCGATAAACGGCAGGTTGACACTCTCTAGAAACAAGCTGATAAGCATGATTTACTCCTAATATGATTAAATTAGATTTCAATGAGCCATACCTCCTTCACATTACATTACTTAAATATTCAGTAAATTTTTGGAATATACTTATTCTAACATGTTTTCTTTAACTATTTTGATTCAATTTAATTTATTTTTTATCCATGTAAAATTTCCTTTCTCACCCATTTGGTATAATCAAAAAGAAGCAAATAACTAATGATATATAGGAGATAATAGCTATGAAACTTGCCATCATTACAGACATTCATGGAAATGAGCTTGCATTGAAAGCAGTATTACATGATATCGATACGAAACAAGACATTGATGAGATTTGGTGCCTTGGTGATATGATTGCCATGGGTCCTGATACGAATGAAGTACTAGATTTATTATTTTCTCGACCAGATACCCAAATGATTACAGGCAACCATGATGAAGCCATACTTTCGCTCAAAAAAGGGGAGGGTCATCCGGAAAGCTACAGCCATACGTTCGAACATCATTTATGGATTGCTAATCATTTAAGTCAGAAAAATGTTGAAAGACTTACAAGCCTCCCACGTGTACTGGAAAAAAATTTAAATGGTATTCGTATACTCGGCATCCATTATCATATTGAAGAAGATAAAAGATCTGCTCATATTAAGGACAAACCTTTTCATAGTATCTTAGAAGGCACTTTAGAAAATATGGAGAAAATGTATTCTACCTATCCCGCAGATATTATCTGCTTTGGTCACCATCATCCACAGCATCTTTTTTCAAATGAAAAACAAATTTTCTTAAACCCTGGTGCTCTGGGGGTATCAAAAGATACTACAGCTCCTTATGCAATTATAGATGTTTCCTCTAACGAACCATCTATATTAATCCATCATGTAAAATATGATAAAAAAGCCTTTCTGAAAAAGTTTGAGGAATTAGAGGTTCCCCAAAGAGAAATTCTATTTAAATTGTTTTACGTGAATCAATAAATATTAACTATATGGATACATCTTAATCTCCTGAACTTCTGTTTAGGGGATTTTTTTATATCATTTTATTATTAAGAAATAATAATAAAATGATATACTTTTGTTATATATCACTTTAAAGCAATAAAGTGTATTGACCCTATTCTGAATAGTTTTTATAATTAACATCAATCTGTAAGGATGGAGGAAAGAGAAATGAAAGAATTTATGAGTAAATTACTCACTGGGATGAGTATTGGAATTGTTGTAGCTCTCATACCAAATGCTTTACTTGGAGAGATATTAAAACTATTAATACCACATTTTCCGTTTTTACAGCCATTATTTGATATAACCGTTTACTTAATGAGTATGCTTTCTATTTTAATCGGGATTATGGTAGGTATTACTTTTAAACTAACTCCTATTCAGACAGCTAGCGTTGGGTTAGCAGCAATGGTCGGTAGTGGGGCAGTCATGAAAACTGCTGACGGTCTTTTTGCATTGAATGGGATCGGGGTTGTTCTTAATACAGGAGTGACGGCAGCTTTAGCAGTATTATTTGTGACAATGATTGGAGATAAACTAAAAGCCTATGCAATTCTTCTCATACCAACACTTACTATTATGATACCAGGAATGGTCGGTTATCTTTTATTGCCATTCATGAAGAAGTCTACTGGCTTGTTAGGAGAAGGAATTGCTTATTTGACTACCTTACAGCCGGTATTGATGGGCGCAGTAATCGCTGTTGCATTCTGTCTAATTATTTTGTCGCCTATTTCGACGGTCGGTGTTGCGACTGTGATCATGCTCTCTGGAGTCGGCTCAGGTGCAGCCAACTTAGGGATAGTGGCAACCGGGGTCGGATTGGCAATTGCAAGCTACAAAGCTAATAATTTAGGGACTGCATTAGCACATGTACTTGGTTCCCCTAAAATCCAAATGCGTAATTTTTTTATGAAGCCAAAAATTGTTTTTCCGATGGTTATTAGTGCCGCCATATTGGGAGGATTAGCAGGTGTCTTAAATATACAGGGTACTCCCATGAGTGCAGGCTTTGGCCTATCTGGTCTTGTAGGCCCACTAAATTATATTAACCTAGCTGAAGGCGGTTGGAACCTTAAGAATATAACTATTATGCTTAGTACCTTTCTTGTTCTTCCGATTGCATTAAATGTAGGATTGATATACTTATTCTCACGTAAACTTAAAATGATTAAAGCTCAGGATTACAAGCTTGATTTTGAATAAGTTAGTTGCCGATAAAAAAAGAGACTGGGATCACTAGTTAAAAAATTGAAAGACGTGAAATCAGCTACTTGATTTCACGTCTTTACTTAATTTATTTATATCGACCAAATAGATCTTGTACGATGGTATAAGACTCTTTTAAGCGCTCCTCGTATTCAGGTAGATCCCACTTATCCCAAGTATAGCTATTTAGCTTTGGTAAAACACTTGCTTCCATGGAAGGTAACGTATCCTGAAGAATGTCTTCCTCATTCAGTAACAAGGCACCTACAAATATTTCATCCACAAACTTGCTTGCCTCTATTCCATCCTTGTATAAATCCCCCATGAACTCTTTTTGACTAGGGTCTTTGGCACGTAGTAATAGCCAAGGAATTCTAAGCTCGATTTTACCATCGGCTATGTAATAATCCGCTAGTGAATTATAATCACTAGCATCTGGATTTCCATTTCCCCGTTTTAGCTTTCCTGCTTCATAGGATTCAAAGGGAAGCGTTGTTTTTTGTTGGGGCAAATATAGTTCCTTATTTAAGGCATATTGCTCTTTTACAAATTTCCCGCTATCCAATGAAGGAGTTGTCGGCTTTGGCTTTAGTAAGTTTAATACATGACCATATTGATAGGAGAAAAAGTCGTAATATTGATCGACCAGTAAACGAGATTCACTTTCCTTTAAATTTACAATAAAGTCTATCCCGTTCATAAAAGAAATATTAGGCAAGCCCTCAAGCTTAGTATTTCCTTGATTCGGAACGACATCTAGAAGAATCATAGGGTATCCTGTAAATGACGTATCATAATCTAATCTTATATATAAATATCTTTCATCATGATCTACATATAAAGATCGCATACTTCCGTCTTTCTTTTCATAGATAGGCTTCCCCTTCCATTCCTCTGTTTTTCCATCGACTCTAATCTTATGGCGATCAAAGCTCAAAAGACCAAACTGTTGCTCATTTGTCTGTGCATTAGACCAATAAGGGCGTCTATCTGGATTATCATAGTCCACGGTATTCCACGTACGCTTAAACCATTCATCTTGCCAGGTGAAAACTAAGCCTCCTAAGAGCTTTTCTGCCATAATATCTTCAAATAGACGGCTAATAATTTTGCCCTGCTCCTCTTCAGAATGAAAACCCTGATTCCAACCAAATGGATTTTTATGCGTTAGCCCCCTAGAGCCTGGCACTCCAAATTCGGCAATTAGTATTGGCATACGATGCACCTCGTGTAGCTCCTTTAAGTAAGCAGCATAGCTATTAAATTCACCACGGTGATCTACAAATTTTTGATAGGACTCCTCATAATTAAAGAAGTCAGGATAATAGGGGTAGACATGGTAGGAAGCGAATTGCTCAGTTAGCTTCATTTCATTTTTTGTATAGATGACGTTAGGATCTACACCTACCAGATCCTCCTGTTCAGCTGGCTCTGCGGGATGCTCTAAAATATCCGTTGTCACCCAGTTGGTAAAGCTCATAGGTCTTACCCAGTTATAGCTCTCTTTTTCATACGTAACGATAGTATCCATTTGCTCTGCCAACCAATATTCAAAGGGCCTTGCTCCCTTCGTCTCAAAATATGTACCGTCATACTCTCCTATGGAGCTGTGCTTTTCATTTGTATTCAGTACCATGTAAGGGTACCATTCAATGCCTAGAACCCACCCTGCGATATACTCAGACACATCAGCATTGTAAACACCGGAAGCATGCCCTGGCCTCTCTTTGACTATTTTGTTTCCATGGATAACATCGACAATTGTCTTCATTTCCGTTTGAAAATCTTTTAAATTTTCTTCCTCAAAAGCGTCTAATGATTCCTCCAGCTTTTCTTCATTGATCCAAACGCCATGAAGTACATAAATCTTATTTTCATGTTCTTCGTTATAGCGTTTCAAGGCATTATAAAAGCCGGGAGGATGTAATGTATATACGCGCACCATGTTAGCGTGCATATCACCTATTTGTTTGAACCAGCGATAATATTCTTCCTCTGTAATAGCTGCTTCTCCAGGAAAGTAGCCTGGTTTTCCCATGCCGATGTTTACCCCTTTAATGGTTAAGGGCTTCCACTGGTCATTCTCATACACTTCAAATGTTTCACCTTTTACTCTCGCGTTATAGCCCAAGCCATCTTCCATGTCGGTCCCCTCACTTGTACGGAAGTCTTCCAATATTACCTTCATCATAGGAACATACGTAGACCAGTAAAAAGCATTATCAGCAAATCTCTCAGCAAATTTATAGATGTTTGCAAGCCCCTTCAGCTGATAAAAAGCAGGAACCTTTGCTACATCATTGAAGTCACCTGCAAAATAATAACTAGATGAATTTGATTGTTCTCTTGCCAAAACTGCAGCAAATTCTGTTGGGATTGAATACTCCTCAAGTAAACTCTTACCTGCTGCTGTTAAATCCCATTGATAATTAGCTAAAACCTCAGTTCCCTCTTGCGGCACTACTATGTCAAACCAATATTTGTAATCCGTACTTTTCTCGAGATCAAATTTGGCTTTTCCATCCTTCGTAAAGGATACTTGAATTCCTTTTTCACCAAAATGCTGATCACTCTCCAAAACAATGACATCATTTTGGTCGTTTACTAACACAAATCCTTCTCCGACGTAGCTCCAATCTTCTACAGAGGCAATCACCCAATTTGGAATCTCTTCATTGCTAGTTGGGTCCAAATCTTCAAAATATCTTCCTGTCCAGCCAGTCCACTGGAGTCCTAAATAATTTTCCACACTTTCTCTAACTGGAGGTTCAGTAGGAAAGGCAAAAGTATTAAATTCTGCGATTAACAAGCTTTTATCTCGATCATTTAATCTCTTTAGAATATTGTTCCACTCTACTTGCTCCAGTCCACCATAAGCTTCACTACTACCCTCATGAACACCGTAAGTATCAGCCAAGTAAATTACATCATAATTCGAATAGTCATCAGGCAATGCCCGTATTTTTTCCTTATTATTTGGCATAAACCCAAAGTAATCGGATGATGCATCATATTCTTCATCACCATTCGAATATTTTAGATGATTGAGTAACCAAGTGAGTCCTAAATGCTCTCGGTAAGAATCATCTGGTACAGTCTTATCAATAATGGCTATACTCACCTTTTCATTTGGTTCTAAAAACCACAGTATAATTGGTAGAAGTAAAATACAGAGGATAGCAATACAAACTAAATAAAATCGTTTCATCTCCACTATCCTTTCTGCGATAAGCCTTTACGCTGCATAGTTCCCCATACGTTTTTACCCAGTATAAAATGGAGCAACCCTTCACATCTCCAAAATAACGTTAAAGGCTTGTACCAAAAAATTTCCGAAAGGGATACTACGATTAACCTAAACACATCCCGAACTTTCGGGAATGCATTTGTACTCCATGCTTCTAATAATATGGATAACGCTGAAAAGATGGCTCCATAAACAACAAATAATAGCGCAAGAAGTATAGCAATCTCGTAATAGATATCTCCTAAAAAGAAGGCAATAATAATATAAATATATCCTCCCAATTCAATAACAGGTCCCAAGCATTCTACAATCCAGAAGTAAGGAAAAGAAATCATACCGATTCCTCCGTACTTTGGATTAAGGGTCATTTTTCTATGTTTCCATAAGCTTGTTATTAACCCCTGGTGCCATCTTCTTCTTTGCTTCCTTAATGTTGATAGGTCTTGTGGAGCCTCCGTCCAGCAAACGGGATCAGGCACAAATTCAATACGTTTCTTTGATTTTTTTTCCTTAAGTAGGCGGTGAAGTTTAACGACCAGCTCCATATCTTCTCCAATATTATGCTTGGAATACCCACCTGCCTCTATCACCCATTGCTTGGAGAAAACACTAAAGGCACCAGATATAATTAGTACTAAGTTAAATTTACTAAGTGCAATTCTTCCCATAAGAAAAGCTCTTAAATATTCTACAACCTGCATAACAACTAAGAAGTTATTCGATAGACCAGTTTTAAATATAGATCCTAATTGAATATCTGATCCGTTTGCTATTCGAATATTACCACCCGTTGCGATAACTTCACCGTTAGATAAAATAATAGGCTTCATCACCCGAAGCAAAGAAGTCTCTTCAAGGATAGAATCTCCATCAATGGAGCAAAAGTAAGGGTATCTCGAGACATTAATGCCTGCATTTAATGCGTCAGCCTTTCCTCCATTTTTTTTATTTACTAACAACAAGTTAGGGTGAATGTCTGACTGATAAATATCTAATATAGGCTCTGTTGATAACTGATCTCGTATAATTTTTGTTATTCTTTTCATTTTAAATTGGTCAATGATCCTCTGTTGTGTAGAATCAGTAGACCCGTCATTAACAACGATTAACTCTGTTTGTGGGTATCGCAGACTTAAAAGAGAATGGATACTATCAATCACACCTGCTTCTTCGTTGTAAGCTGGGACAATAATCGAGACTGGCTTTGAATAAATCACATCTATATAATCATCGTCTAATTCATCCTTATCCAGTTTGGATTGCTTTTTTAGCTGATGGAAAGCCATGAAAAGCATAATACTATACGTTAAAATAACGATGACCATATAAAACAATATGATTCCGGCAAAAAACAAAAGTATATAATCTAAAATATTGGCTAAGCCCATTATGGTTTAAGTCCTTTCCCTAGTGCCTCATTGGCCATATCAATTGCATACCGATCACTTGAATGCTCTATATACTCTTCCAGGCTAGTCCTTCCCCTTTTATCCTTCATCATTGTTTTGGCAGCCTGAGAGCGGACCCACCACGACTCATCCTCTAAAAGTATTTCTAAATGAGGGAGCGTATAAGAAAGTGGTAAAAGCTGAAACAATTTAGCTATCATTAGCCTTTCCTCCCAAACTGGAGATTTCACAAAAGCTAAATAATTTTCTGGATTATTAATAAATCCAATCTCATAAATCGCCCTAAGGGATTTTATCCGAATCTCAATATCCTCTTGCTGTAGTTGTACTTCTAGATGAGGCAAATACTCTATATCTCTTTTAAGCCCCAAGGTATCAATTAAGGCATAGCGACATGTTTTAGGTAAATCCACAATTTTATCGGTTAAGGTATCCAAAAGCTCAGGTGGGAGATTTAAAAGTAGTTTTTTATACTCATATTCTGATAGTTGAACATTACTGATCAGGATATGCTGTAAAAATAAATTTTTATTAAATAGCGAGTAGATTTTCAAAAGCTGAAAGTATTCTTCTCTTGAGATTTTCTTTCTCCCGAGCTTTTCACAATCTTTTTCCAGGGAGTCAATCTTAAAATCTTCAATATGAAACATAGCATTCATTCGTTTACTCCAGCTTTTACTTTGCAGAAGCTTCAAATAGTAGTCCTTTAAGTATTCATTAGAAAATTGACTAATTTTTTCTTGAATGGATTCGTTTGAGAGATTCTTTAAGTAGGTCGAAAATATTTCTTCTATACCTATTATCTCTTCTCTACTTTTAGGAATGACCTCCGGATTAAAGGGTACCCCTTCTATTAAGAAACGACGCCAATTCTCTTCATGCTTGCTGACATAAGATGCTATTTTCGCTTTTATCTTTACCTCTTTGACTCTCTTTATAATTAAGTAAAGACCGATAGAAACCAGTAACAATGTTAATAGACAGATCAGTAGGAGGACAAATTTAATGGAAATTTGAATCATAGCCATAACCTTTCAAAAGTCCTTCTTATCTGTGCCTCAAAAAGTCTAATATTAAATGGTTTTATCAAATACTCATCTACCCCTATTTCGTAGGCATAGAGCATGTCCTCCTCCGATTTTTTCTTAGTCATCATGTAAGTTATAAAGCGTTGTTCATTAGGGAGCTGTTTAACCATATGCAAAACTTCTAGACCATTTTTTCTAGGTAAAATATCGTTCATAATGATGATATGTGTATGGCTAGAACGATACCAATTAGATTCTAAAAAATCGTACCCATCAGAGAAAGCTTTTATCTCTAATTCGAACATATCAACATTCATATTTTCCATGGAAGAGCTTAGTACATTCCGAAATATTTCATTTTCCTCAAGAATACTAACCTTAATTTTTTCTACATCTTTTTCTTTAAATTGTGGTATGTATGATACTTCAAAGGGACTTCCAGTACTAATGACCTCATCTAAAGCTCTGTTTCCAACCTCTAATAATTCCTCAAACTCTACGCGATTATTCCCTATCTCTATAATAATTGCCGATAGAGTCAAAGAAGAGACAATGTTAGAGTCTGCAAACAACCTATTAAGAAAGGCTTGCGCTTCCTCCTCCCCACTTTGGGATAGTATGATACACCATTTATGAGGCTCCTTAAGTTCAAAAAGAAAATCAGTTTTTCTAATTTGGTTCCCTAAATAG
Organism: Psychrobacillus sp. FSL W7-1493; assembly: GCF_038004905.1. Taxonomy (NCBI): domain Bacteria; kingdom Bacillati; phylum Bacillota; class Bacilli; order Caryophanales; family Bacillaceae; genus Psychrobacillus; species Psychrobacillus sp. FSL W7-1493. The sequence goes on from NZ_JBBOSB010000001.1 coordinate 3,513,088, forward strand.
GATGTTAAATCCTCTTGCTTGAATTCTAATTTCTTAAAAGAGGCTGATAAAAAAACAGCAGTAATTGTCATACGAGAGCGAACAACATTTGCTTTTAAAACGTTAAAAAAATCTTTTATTTGCGCGAATGCTTGTTTAGAGTCATACTCTCCGTTATGTATAGTTAAGCTCAATTTAATCCCCCTAACTTTTTCCATTATTTTATTTTTGTTTACAAATAATATAATTTTACCATTTATATACCCAATTTATAGAAGATTAGACAATTTAAAATTTTCAATTGAGTAATTTCTCACAAATGTTATTTAATGATTATACCTAGTAGTTCAAAAGACCTCGAAAAATTTACCATTGATACAGTTTGTGGGGTCTTTTTTATGGTCTATGTTTAAGACTATGGTGGATATTCATGAAGTTGTTTTGTTTGTAAAATGTTACACTTTAACGAACGTAAGTAGGTTAGTTTAAGGAGAAATCGAATACTTTAAGACGGGGTACTCTAGGCAGGTGGGAAAATATGCTGGATGAATTAAGAAAGTTATTTAAGAAGGATGAACAAAATAAGCTTGGTAACAAGTACATTCTAATTACAAAAAGTGAGATAAACAAAGAGTTAAAAAGAAACATAATTGAATTAGAAAAGCTAGGAGAAGAATGTGGTAAAGTTCTCCAGAAAAAGTATGAAAATGTATTCAAAATTCAGGGAAAACCCAATCTAAGAATTTGGATTTGCAGGGATATTGATGGCGATGAAGTAAAATGCTTAAATTCCGAAAAATGTCTAGAAAAAGAGTATCGATCTCAAATAGCGATAGATTATGATAGTCCAAAATTTGAGGATGATTTTTATGCAGATACAATTCAATTGTGGTATTACTTTGGTGGTTATTCTGAAGGTTCAGGTACACTATATGATTTATCAAAAAATGACCTGGAAACAGATATTGAGGAAGCCTTAAAAAATGTACTTAAATGATTGATTAACAAGTATAACCGTTGAGAAGTGAAAAAACATCAATTTACCACTCCTTTTGTTTACGAAGTATCAAGTGACTGGGGAATAGAGATTTTGGAATATATGAACCCAAAAAACATGTACGAATCCAAAGATAAACTAATTGAACTGTATAGTTGTTGGGTCGGAGAAGAAAGTATATCTAGCCTCCATTCAAAAATCCCACTAGTCGTTTTGGCGTCGACGAATGGGACATCTATTTCAAATTATTTTAATGGAATCCAAATTTCTGAATAGCAATCTGGACTGAATGGATCATCTTCTGTATACCTTTCGAACTCTGGAGTTCCTGCATGTTGATATCCGTTAGCAGGGAACCATTCAGTGAAAATTTGTTTCCAAACTTTTGTCATTGCATCAGGCATTGGACCATGTACTTCAAAAACACCCCATTTAGAAGCTGGAAGTTCAATTACTTCAAATCCTTCTTTAACGTCACCTGCATATTCTGTAGCAACCCAATAGTCAATTTTCTCATGTGGTTTTTCTACACAAATACCAAGCATTCCTTTAATTTGTCCATTATTAATTTGTACTAGCTTGTCAGTAGTGCCATCACCATTTAATTCATCCCACATTTTAGGGATTCCGATTAAATTGCCCTCGTTCTCAAGTAAAAATTCTTTTTTTATACCTATTGCTTGGAAACCTTCACGTTCTACGATTTGATATTTCATTGGTTCTGCCCCTTTCAATCTCACCTCTATCACAAGGCGGTTATATGATTTGATCTTGCCAATATTTTTTCTAGCGTCACTTGGTGAAACCTCATGCTGACGCCTAAAGGCTTTTGAAAAAGCCTCGGGAGTATCATAGCCGTACTTAAATGCAAGGTCGATAATCTTACTGTCTGTTCTTTTTAACTCGTCTGCTGCCAAAGTCAATCTTCTACGTCGAATATATTCACCTACTGTGGTTTCTGTTAATAATCCAAATGCTCGTTGAAAGTTGAATGCAGAAGAGCTTGCTTCATTTGCAATGTCCTCTATCGAAATTTCTTCTAATAAATTCTCTTCTATATAGTTAATTGCTTTTTGTAACGATTCTAACCAAGTTGACATGCTATTTCCTCCTTAATTAAATAGTAAATTTATTTCACTTTAAATACCTGTCTTTCAATGCTCTGTTCTGTCAGAATTTATTTCTATAAATAATTTTATCTTTTAATTCACCAAAATAAAGGGGCATCCTAAAAGTTATAGGGAAGTAAAACTCTTAAGTAATGTAGAATAAGAATCTACTAGCGTGCTGTTTTGGCAGGAATCTCACAAAGACAGTAATATGCAGCGTTCGAAATCCTTCGATCATGCGATGGTGAGAATTCGATGGGGGGCGTTTAATGAGTGGAATAGAAGAATCGGTAAAAAAGATGCACTTAAAGTAATGGGTGCTTTAGTAAAAACCAATATTAAAATAAAATGAGTCAGGAGAAAATATCCTAACTCATTCTTTATGTGTATTTTAAATCCATCTTTACCTTTAACATATCCTAGCCACCGAATACTTAATTATAAAACTCTTTAGGAATAGCCCCGACAAAGCGACGGTGGTATAGCAAAGGATTTTTTTCCTCATTCTTTATATCCGTGACTTCTCCTATTAATATAGTATGATCGCCAGCTTCTACTTGTTTAAATAATGTACATTCTAAAACAGAAAGACTATTTGCTAATATCGGCTGATTTAATTCGGATGCTCGCCATTCACAGCCAGAAAAACGATCTTCTACTCGGCTGGCGAACAAATTACAAAGGTCACTTTGATCCTCTGCTAATATGTTCACTACAAACTTGTCCGCTTTTAAAAACTCTTCATATAAGAACGCTTTTTTATCAATAGACCAGAGAACAAGTAATGGATCCAAAGAGACAGAGGCAAAGGAGTTAACAGTCATTCCCATCGGTTTACCTTGTTGATCTAAAGCAGTTACCACGGTTACTCCTGTCGGGTAATTTCCCATTGCAGCCTTAAAACTTTCTATTCGTTTTGATTGGTTTTCCATCCGGCAACTTCCATTCTATTTTTCTTTCATCATAACAAATACCATTTATTGTTTCACATAATACGTTTTGTATTTAGTTTAAATTTATTCAGGACGGGTAAAGTATGAAGGAGAACAAATACTGGAGGGATTTTATATGACAGTCAAATTAACTGTAGAAAATGCCGTACAGGCTAAGCAAGAAATCGAACGATTAGAAACTCAAGGGTACCATAAAGACCATATTCATATTTTTGCACATTCAAAAGATCGTGCAGACGACGTAAATGACGCATTAGATACTTCTGATGTTGGAGTGAAGGAGATGGGATTCCTTCAATCAATGAAGAATATGTTCTCTTCACGTGGAGATGAACTACGAGCTAAAATGAGCGGTGCAGGATTAACCACTCAAGAAGCAGAAGCTGCAGAAAAAGAATTAGATCAAGGTAAACTAGTAATTATTGCTCATGATCCTAAATAAGAAGTAGAAGAGGCTGGGACATAAATAGGTTCTAAGCTAGTTTTAAAGGGTGAGTCGTCAAAAACGACTCGCCCTTTTCTAATTCTTATAGAAAGTAGAGGGCTTACAGCCCTCTTAATGAATATTTCCTTAAGTTTGTGGCCATTAATGCGAGGCCGATTTCATTTTTCACTTTGGTTTTTCCACGAACAGAAAATCGTGTAAAACCTAAATTAGCTTTCAGAAATCCAAAAACTGGCTCCACGTCAGTTTTACGTTGACGATAGATAGCTGCTGTTTTTTCTTCTGAAAGCTTTTGTTGTACATATGCTTTTTGTTGTTCCCATTTCGTATTTACTGCGAGTTTACGATTCGTTCCTTCACCGGCTTTCGTACACAAACTACGAAACGGACAATCTGTACAATCTTCACATTCATACACTTTAAAGTGGCGCACGAACCCAGTAGAATCTTTACGTGTTGAATGGTGAAGGAATGATAACGTTTGATTGTTTGGACGGGTATACGTATCGGCTTCTTCATCATAAGACCAATTACTCGTTTTAAAAGGATCAACCTTATATTTTTTCTGCTGTTCTTTTCGATACATACCGTATGTAATTAAGGGCTTACGTTTTCTCTTAGATATAATATCCTCATAATTGGGTTCACTGCCGTATCCGGCATCTGCTACGATATGCTTTGGTAATTTAAAATATTGTTCTTCAATTACATCTAAAAAAGGTGAAAGTGTTTTTGTATCAGTTGGATTAGGGAATACATCATAAGCTAAAGTAAACTGGTTTTCTGTTGCTATTTGTATATTATATCCAGCCTTCAATTGTCCATTCTGCATATAGTCATCTTTCATGCGCATGAATGTGGCGTCTTGATCAGTTTTAGAATAGCTATTTCGTGTACCCAGTATCTCTAAATCTTGTTCATACTTTTGTTTGCGTTTCATCCAATCATCTACTTGTTTCAATAATTGCTTTGGTGTTTTACGTTCAGCTCGAAGTCGTTTTCGTTCAATGACATCATCAGAGGTAGTAATTTTTGTAGTGTAGTCATCGACTACATCCTCAAGTGTTACTGCAACTTCTCCAAGTTCTTTTACAGAAAGCTGTTCCATGCTTTCACGCTCAATTGCTGGTATAACCTGTTCTTCGAGTAGTTGTTCATATACTTGATTCGATTTTTCGACTAAGTTGGCGTGATGCTTTTCAATCGACTTTTTCCAAACGAATGTGAATTTATTTGCGTTTGCTTCAAGCTTTGTGCCATCAATAAAAATCGCTTGTTGGTCAATCAGCTTCTCCTCAA
>NZ_JBBOSB010000002.1:0-429685 GCF_038004905.1 Psychrobacillus sp. FSL W7-1493
CTGTTCAACCTTTTTAGGTGATTTTGAGCCAGTATCTATTAAGATGGCAAAAGATCAAAACCTATCATTGAATCCTTCTAAGATTTCCGGATTGTGCGGACGTCTAATGTGCTGCTTAAAGTATGAAAATGACGAATATGAGGCTGCAAGAGAGCAAATGCCTGACATTGGTGATAAAATTGAGACACCAGATGGATTCGGAAAAGTAGTTAGCATGAATATTTTAGAGAGAATTTTACGTATTGAGTTAAGTGATCCACTTCGTATATTAGACTATACGTTAGATGAGGTTGTAAACTATGCTAAAAATCCAGTATAATGGACGGGGCAATGAGGTGAATAGGTGATGGACCGTAATTTTTTTGATACAATTATAGAATTTGAAAAACAGTTAGAGTCCACGCAGCTCCAATTTCGCGCTTTGAAAGAATTTGTAGCGATTATGATAGAAGAACGTCAAGCGTTACAAGAAGAGAACAATCATTTAAGACAAAGACTTGATGAAATACATGGAAAAGAAGTAATGGACGAAAAGATACGAGAGAAACGATTAAACAAGGCAGACATAGGTGAAGGCTATGATAACCTAGCAAGGCTTTATCAGGAAGGTTATCATGTATGTCATGTTCATTTCGGAAGCGCTCGGAAGGAAGAAGATTGTTTATTTTGCTTATCTTTTTTAAATAAACAAAATGTCTAATCAATTGACTGATGCCACTCCATAGGTGGGTGTCAGTCTTTTGTTTTATGGAGGTTTAAGTTATGGAGCAATGGCTAAAGGATGATGAAAGGCTAGACTATTTATTGGCAGAGGATTTAAGAATTATACAAAGTCCTTCTGTTTTCTCCTTTTCCCTAGATGCAGTTTTATTAGCAAGATTTACATATGTCCCATTTAAAAGAGGAAAAATAGTAGATTTATGTACTGGAAATGGAGCTATTCCTCTTTTCCTAAGTGCACGATCACAAGCTGAAATAGTGGGTATTGAATTGCAGGAAAGATTAGCTGATATGGCAAACAGAAGTGTCAAGTATAACAATCTAACAGAACAAATTCATATTATGCAAGATAATGTTATAGGTATAGCAAGTAAAATTGGAACTGAAAAATATGATGTGGTAACCTGTAATCCTCCTTATTTTCCAGCACATGAAGCAAGTGACAAAAATCTCAAGGAACATCTAGCTATTGCAAGGCATGAGATACATCTTACCCTAGAAGAGGCAGTGCAATCAGCGAGTGAGCTACTCAAACAGGGAGGGAAGGCTGCATTTGTTCATCGCCCTGGTAGGTTGTTAGATATTGTTACCTCTATGCGAGCCAACCGACTTGAGCCAAAACGTATTCGGTTTGTTTATCCCAAAAAAGGTAAGGAAGCTAATACATTATTGATTGAGGCTATTAAGGACGGAAAACCAGATTTAAAAATTTTACCTCCTCTTTATGTGTACGGCGAAGATGGACAATACACAGATGAGGTTAAAGAGATGCTGTATGGAGACAATTAAAGAGCATACTTTTTATGTATTACAATGTAATGACGGCTCCTACTATGCTGGTTATACGAATGATTTGTTTAAGCGTATTAAGGTTCATAATGAAGGAAAAGGAGCAAAGTACACGAGGGCAAGACTCCCAGTTAAGTGTATTTATAAGGAAATTTTCGAGTCAAAACAAGAGGCAATGCAGGCAGAATATGCTTTTAAGCAACTTACAAGAAAACAAAAAATAGCTCATATGAGAGGTGAGTCAGCCAATGAATTCACAAAAATCAACAGAACATGAAAACAGTAGTTGTTTGTATTTAGTAGCTACCCCAATAGGTAACCTAGAGGATATGACAATGCGTGCTATTCGTATTTTGAAGGAAGTCGACTATATAGCAGCAGAAGATACTAGGAATACGAAGAAGTTATGTAACTATTTTGAGATATCTACGCCTTTAACAAGCTATCATGACCATAACCAGCTAGCTGGTGGAGAGAAAATATTAGAAATATTGAGGGATGGGAAACAAGTTGCATTGGTAAGTGATGCGGGTCTACCGTGTATCTCAGATCCAGGAGCAGATATTGCTGCAAAAGCAATAGCAGAAGGATTTGCAGTGGTACCCGTTCCAGGAGCAAATGCTGCTATAAGTGCTCTAATAGCCTCAGGAATGATTACGCAACCGTTCTTTTTTTACGGATTCCTTAGTAGAAATAAGAAGGAAAGAAAAGCGGAAATTACAACGCTAGAAAAGAGACAAGAAACAATTCTATTATATGAGTCTCCTCACCGTCTGAAGGAATCTTTAAAAGATATGAAAGCAATTATGGATGGAACACGTCAAATTGTATTAGCGAGAGAGCTTACAAAGAAATTTGAGGAGTTTTTAAGAGGTACAATAGACGAAGCGGTCGAATGGGCAGAAACAAATGAAATTCGTGGTGAATTTTGTATAGTGCTTGCTGGCAATGAAGCTAAAGAGGAAATAGAAAAAGCTTGGTGGGCGGATTTAAGTATTGAGGAGCATGTCGAGCATTTAATACAAGAAAAGCAACTAAAGTCGAAGGATGCCATTAAAGAAGTATCCATCCAACGAGGGTTACCTAAAAGAGACGTTTACCAAAGCTATCACGTAGAATAGCTGGATCAGATCTTTTGAATCTCCATTGCTGCATTAAAAGCTGCATTAAAAGCTGCATTAAAAAAAACATCCGTCTGCACGGATGTTTTTTAGGTCTTATTTTAAGCTGCTTTGAATTTCTTTGATTAATTGTTCTGCACCTTCTGGGCTTAAAATTAATTTGCCCCCAACAAGACGAAGATTTTCATCTGATACTTCACCAGTAACTGCACAAGTCATGTTTGGCATATATTTTTTTAAGATGATTTTATCATCGTCAACATATATTTCAAGCGCATCTTTTTCTGCTATACCTAGTGTACGACGAAGTTCAATAGGAATAACAACGCGTCCTAACTCATCAACTTTACGAACTATACCTGTAGATTTCATTATTAAAGTTTCTCCTCTCAAGAGTGTATATTTTTCGCCAAAATTCGACATTAACCTCTTTTATGTACTTAATCATACCAAGTACTACCATATTGGTCAATAATTATTCTTCTGATTTTATTAGAATGGATGATAAAAATATGACTATGTTTACATAATATACCTAATAAAAATAAATATTATATCATTCTTAGGAATAATCTTGCTATTAATGGAAATAATGTAAGTCATAAAGAAAATTCGACAAAATTGCTTCAGAGGTATAGATTGAAACAACTACCCCATTTCGATAGAATAAAGTATATAGAAGATTCAGCATTGGAGGCAATTAGCATTGAGCGCACAAGATAAAACATTTTATATTACGACCCCTATTTACTACCCAAGTGGTAAATTCCATATTGGAACAGCTTATACAACGGTAGCTTCCGATGCAATGGCACGCTATAAACGGTTAAGAGGCTATGACGTTCGCTTTTTAACTGGGATGGACGAGCATGGTCAAAAAATACAGGAAAAAGCTCAAGAAGCGGGAATGGAGCCACAAGCATATGTGGACGAAATTGCATTAGCTGCTAAGAAGACTTGGGCAACTATGGATATATCTTATGACGATTTTATACAAACAACAGAAAGCCGTCATACAGAAGCAGTAGAAAAAATCTTTCAAACCTTCCTAGACAATGGAGATATATACAAAGGAGAGTATGAGGGGTCCTACTGTACGCCATGTGAGTCCTTCTTCACAGAAACTCAATTGGACGAAGGAAATTGTCCGGACTGTGGTAGACCAGTTCACAAGGTAAAAGAAGAATCGTATTTCTTCAATATGAAGAAGTATGCAGGACGTTTATTGGACTACTACGAAAACAATGTAGAATTTATAGAACCGGAATCCAGAAAAAATGAGATGATCAATAACTTTATCAAGCCTGGTTTAGAAGATCTGTCAGTATCGAGAACTTCCTTTGACTGGGGAATTCGTGTTCCAGGAGATGCAAAGCATGTCATTTATGTGTGGGTAGATGCTTTAACAAACTATATTACATCCTTAGGCTATATGTCAGATGACGACGCCCTTTTTAAAAAATATTGGCCTGCAGATGTACATGTAGTAGGGAAGGATATAGTACGCTTCCATACAATTTATTGGCCGATTTTCTTAATGGCATTAGACTTACCTCTTCCGAAAAAAGTGTTTGCACATGGATTTATCATGATGAAAGACGGTAAAATGTCAAAATCAAAAGGAAATGTTGTATATCCAGAGATGCTAGTGGAGCGTTATGGACTTGATGCGACACGTTATTTCCTACTTCGTGAGCTTCCATTTGGACAAGATGGTGTGTTTTCACCGGAATCCTTTGTAGAACGTACGAATTTTGACCTTGCCAATGATCTTGGGAATCTTTTAAATAGAACAGTCTCGATGATCAACAAATACTTTGATGGTAAAATTCCTGTTAACCAAGGAGAAGCGACAGAATTTGATGCAACTTTACATCAATTTGCTAAAGAAGCAATAGAAAAATATGAAGTCAATATGGAGAAAATGCAGTTTAGCCTTGTATTAGGAGATTTATGGTCTCTTGTGTCTCGTACAAACAAATATATTGATGAGACTCAGCCATGGGTTCTAGCAAAGGATGAAGCAAGAAAAGGGCAACTTGCAAGTGTTATGATCAACTTAGCGGAAAGTCTTCGTCAGATAGCGACCTTAATCCAACCATTTATGCCAAATAGCCCCAAAGAAATTATGGAGCAACTAGGCTTAACGGACGCTCAGCTACAATGGGAGAAACTTGGCGATTTTAATGTTATCCCTGAGGGTACACAAGTAATTAGTACAGGAGTGCCAATTTTCCCTCGTTTAGACGTAGATATAGAAGTAGCTTTTATACGTGAGCAAATGCGCGGTTCTGTCAAAACTCTACAAGAAGAGGTGGAGGAAGAAGCAGAGGAAGAGCAATCAGAGGAAATTTCTATTGATGACTTCTTTAAAGTTGATTTAAGAGTAGCAACAGTATTGGAATGTGAAGCTATTCCTAAAGCAGATAAGTTATTAAAACTACAATTAGACTTGGGATATGAAAAACGTCAGGTTGTCTCAGGAATAGCAAAGCATTATAAACCAGAGGAGCTAGTAGGAAAAAAAGTAATTGTAGTAGCTAATTTGAAACCAGTAAAACTTCGTGGAGAACTTTCCCAAGGGATGATTTTAGCTGGTGAAAAAGATGGATACTTAACTCTAGCAACTGTTGATGAAAAACTAGAAAATGGTGCACAAGTAAAATAATAAGCTAATTAAAACTGTCGCGTGAGCGGCAGTTTTTTTGTTGTTTAGGAAATTACAAAGTTCTGAACCTGTGGATAAATTGATGTCTAGCTCCACCGCCTTGCCCCTCGGGGTCAAATGGGTAAAAGCTCCGGTGGCTGAGGAACTGCCTCCTCGCATTTCTCCATTTGCCTGTCAGGGCAGATATAGGCGCATGCGCTTTTCTTGTGTAAATAAAAAATTAAACGCCTATGTTATAGGCGTTTAAATATGATTCCTAAAATAGTATTGGCAGTATAACTTGTATATTAATGTTGAAACATACAGTGGGATGAGTAGGCAGACAAGCCTTCACAACAGCGTAATCCTATAGTAAATCTTACCTGCTCTTCTCATTCACTGCTTCCACCATAGCGGAAATTAAAGACATGTTACTCTAATTAATACATCTTAAAATTATTTGTCAGTTACTAATAAGCAACGTTGTTTTTCAGTCATCATTCTTTTTTTCGGATGTCGGATCAATAAATTGGTCCACTTGTAAGGTTAGTTCTTCCACTAGTTCTTTGAGTAATTGCTTTTGCTCAGTGGATAATTTTCCTTTAACATCATCAAGATCTACGCCATTTTTACGTAGTGTATCACTCACTATTAAATCAATGACCTTATTAGGAATTGCATTTGCTTTTTTGGGTATCTCGCTCACGTCTTTCACTCCTTCTCTAATATCATTCGTATTATTATATGCAACTATAATTTAAGAGGAGCGTGGAATCTTTTACGTTTTCAAACCCAACGAATAGACCGTCTCAACAATAACCTTAATTGGAGGTTAATTAGAAAATATTTTAAAAGTGACTCGCTCAAACCAAATTTGAAGCGCACTTACTCAAATTAAATATTTCTAAATTGATTCGATATATTATAAAATATCTAACTTAGCTACTAAAGATACAAGAACTTGAAGCATAGCCTGAATGTTTATTGCTAGATCTGTGTCTGTAGTTGTAACTTTTACATTTTTGGATCCCTCAATAATAGTTTTTTGGACATTTTGTTGTTTAGTTTTTATAAACTGCTTCATGTCTTGGGCAACAGCTCTAGCTTGATCTGTATCTCCTAAAGTAATGGTTATAACTGCAGCAATAGCTGCTTGAATTCCTAGTTGTAAGGACAATGCTGCTTGTGTGTCTGTTGTTTGGATGTCTACGCCTTCTGAATTCTTTACAACAATCCACTCATATGATTGTTGCTTAGTAGATACTACTTGTGCTCCATTTTGCTGTACATCCGCATTATTATGATCATTGTCATCGCAATGATCTAATGCTTTCCATTTATTCATATTTTCACCTCTTTTCTTCTTTTTAAAAAATTTAAAGAACGTCTAGTTTAACAACTAATGAAACTAATACTTGAAGCATAGCCTGAATGTTCACGGCTAAATCTGTATCGGTAGTCACGATATTAACGTCTTTTGAGTTATAAATAATGATTTTTTGCTTATTGGATTGTTCATCATTAAACTTTTGGAATATATCTTGTGCAATAGCTTGACCCTGATTAGAATCACCAATTGCAATACTTACTACTAGAGCAATTGCAAGTTGTAGTCCAATTTGAAGAGACACGGATGCTTGAGTATCAGTTGTTTGAACTGTTACGTTACAGGAATCCTTAATCCAAATTAGTTCATCGGATTCTTGATCTACAGATATCAATTGATCGCCTTCCTCAACAACAGCTGCCTCACTAAAATCATTATCATGATGATCACTAAGTTCGTGATGATTCTGATAATGATGGTTTTTTAGCTCGCTATCTTTGGCATCAAGGCTGCTACATAGTTGGCAGTCTCTTACTGGTTGATAACTAGTGTCACTATATCGTTTACTTTGTGGTTGACTCATTCTAAAATCTCCTTTCCTATTTTCTAGCTTGGTTATAAGAAATGAATCCTTTCAACCTCACTTCTGTATCATATGAACAAGATATTTATTGACATAGTTTGTTTGACTATTAAAAAGACTATGTTTTTTACGCTTAATTATTTTGTGAACGCATAATTGTTGTGATAATCTTGACGATTCGAGCAAACTAAATAATCTTGCCTATAGAAAAATAAGCAAGATTAATTAGATTTAAAGAAAATGGGTGAATAGATTTTTATTAATCAACTAAACCGAGCAATTATTTTCAAACATAGGTGGGTTAATTTCATAATACCTATTATGAAGTGAAGGGGGAGGTTGCGACTCTAGGGGGGATTGAGACAGTTGTGCACTTCAAACGTTCGCAAGTGACGGTTTACTTAACCCTGCAAATATTGTTCAAGTTCTTACAAATTAACAGAAATGATGAAAATGATTCAGGAAATTTATTGTTTTATCGTATGAAATTAATCAAAAAATTTAAAAATGTGACTCATTTAATGTAATTGTAATAATATTGTGATGTATGTAAATTAAAAAGATTGTAAAATAAATATCAGATAGGAGAATGTATATGCTAATAGATACACATGTCCATTTAAATGCAGATCAATATGATGAAGACCTTCAGGAAGTAATTGATAGAGCCTTAGAGGCAAATGTTCAGAAGATGGTCGTAATTGGTTTTGATCGGAAAACAATTGAACGTGCAATGGAGTTAGCAGAAACATACCCGTTTATTTATGCCGTAATTGGATGGCATCCAGTGGATGCAATTGATTGTACGGAAGAAGATTTACAGTGGATCGAAGAGTTATCTGCACATGAGAAAGTAGTAGGTATTGGTGAAACAGGGCTAGACTATTATTGGGATAAGTCCCCTAAAGAAATTCAACAGACTATTTTCCGCAAGCAAATACGCTTAGCGCAAAAGGTTAACTTGCCAATCATTATACATAATCGAGAAGCAACGGAAGACGTGATTAGGATTCTTCAAGAGGAGGAGGCTCATCTAACAGGGGGAATTATGCATTGCTTTGGGGGAAGTGTAGAAACAGCAAAACAATGTATTGATATGAACTTTATGATTTCACTTGGTGGACCAGTAACCTTTAAAAATGCGAAGAAACCTAAAGAGGTCGCAACGGAGATTCCATTAGAGCATTTATTAATCGAAACAGATGCTCCTTATTTGGCTCCACATCCTCATAGAGGTAAAAGAAATGAACCTGCACTTGTTGCACTTGTTGCAGAAGAAATTGCTCGATTAAAGGGTATTTCAGTGGAGGAGGTAGCAGAGGCCACAACAAGCAATGCTATGCGTTTTTTTCACTTAAATGACTAACTAATGACCCTTATTTTTGTATAGTAAACCACCTTGAGGTAAAAATTGGATAAAAACCTAAAGTGTTGACAAGCTTAAAAGTACTCTATATAATCACACGAGTGAACAAGGAGGCGTTTTTCATGCAAAATAATACCATGAAAAACCTGTTCTTTCATTCATTGAGGAGCAAGAAAACACTAGTAACGATTGCATCTTTACTATTGTTTTTTGCAGTGGTTTCGTTCGTATTATACGAAGGAACAAAGAAAACTGTTGCTATAACAGTTAACGGAGAACAACAAGAAATAACAACACATGCCAATACCGTTGGAGAACTACTAGAGGAAAATAATCTAGTGGTCTCTAACGATGATTTTTTACATCCCTCAGTGAACACTTCAATCAAAAATAATCTTAAGATTGAGTGGGAGCAGGCAAGACAAATAGAAATCACAGTAGACGGTAAAATTCAAACTGTCCAGACTACTGATGATGTAGTATCAGAAATACTAGCAAAGGCAAATGTTGCTTATACAGAACATGATGCGATTACCCCTGCTGCAGATGCAGAGGTGGGACCCGATAATCGAATTGCAATTGAAAAAGCATATGAAGTCACGCTTATAGATGGCAAGGAAGAACAAAAATTATGGTCCACTTCGACTACGGTCGCTGACTTTTTAAAAAAACATAACATTTCATTAAATGAATTGGACCGTGTAGATCAGAAAATGGATGAACTTATACTTCCTAACTCTGAAATACAAATAGTGAGAGTAGAAAAGGTCACCGATGTAGTTGAGGAAGAAACAAACTTTGCAGTAGTTACAAAGAAAGATGATTCTCTGCTTAAGGGAAAAGAAAAAATCGTTGAAACAGGTGAAAAAGGTTCTGTTGCGCGCACTTATGAGGTAGTTAAAGAAAACGGGGTGGAAGTTTCCCGTAACATAGTGAGTGAAAAAGTCACTAAAGAGCCTAAAAAGAAAGTTGTAGCAGTTGGAACTAAAGTAATGACTGCAAGTGCGAATGTATCTCGTGGGACTAAAACCTCGGCTGCCCCATCCAAAGGAAGCGAGTTTTATGTCACAGCTACAGCGTATACAGCTAACTGTAATGGGTGTACAGGTGTGACAGCAACTGGTATTAATTTAAAGTCTAATCCAGAGGTAAAAGTGATCGCTGTAGATCCTAGTGTTATTCCTCTTGGGTCTAAGGTGTGGGTCGAAGGCTACGGCTATGCAGTGGCTGGAGATACTGGTGGTGCTATAAAAGGAAAGAAAATAGACTTATTTATGGCTTCCAAATCGCAAGCCTATGATTTTGGGCGTAAAAAAGTTCGTGTAAAAGTTTTAAAATAATATAAAAGGTATGTAAAGCAGGTGTAGATACAGATATCGGGTAAACTACGTACTCGCTTTATACGACATTGTATATCATTTTTCGTATAGCTTTCCCTCTCGTTGATAGGGAGAGCTTTTTTGCGTTATGATAGAGGCTAGTATAGAAGTGGAAAAGAGGTAAAACGCTTGCGAATAAATGAAATAATCGTCGTAGAAGGAAAAGATGATACGACTGCTATAAAAAGAGCAGTTGAAGCTGATACTATAGAAACTAATGGTTCTGCCATATCAAAAGAAACACTTATCAAAATTCAGCACGCTCAAGATAAAAGAGGTGTCATTGTATTCACTGACCCAGATTACCCTGGCAGAAGAATTCGTGCCATTATAGAACAACAAATCCCTGGGGTGAAGCATGCTTTTTTATCAAAAGAAAAAACGATAGCTAAAAATGGTAAGGGACTAGGGATTGAACATGCTAAAGATGAAGATATTCGACAAGCTCTTAGTCATGTGTATACCCCTAAAACTGACATGGAAACTACTTTTCCGGCCATTCCACTAGAAGTGCTAATAGCAGGAAAGCTTATTGGACACCCACATGCAAAAGACAGAAGGACTCGACTTGGAGAGTTATTAAAAATAGGCTATACCAATGGAAAGCAGTTACAAAAGAGACTAACTATATTTCAAATAAATAAGGAACAGCTGGAAGCAGCGATTCTGCAACTCGATTTGGAGGACAATACGAAATGACACAAAAAGATATAGCAACTCCTATACGCACACAGGAAATACTAAAAAAATATGGTTTTTCTTTTAAAAAGAGCTTAGGACAAAATTTCTTAATAGATCCTAATATTCTTAGAAATATCGTTAGTCATGCCAATTTAACAAATGAATCAGCCGCAATTGAAATTGGCCCGGGAATAGGAGCTTTAACAGAACATCTAGCAAGAGAAGCTGGAAAAGTAATCGCTTTTGAAATAGATCAGCGTTTGTTGCCTGTGCTAGCAGATACACTCTCACCATATAACAATGTAGAAATCATTCACAAGGATATTCTAGAGGCGAATATGCTAGAAGTATTTGAGGAAAAGTTAACTGATTATAAAGATGTCATGGTTGTAGCTAATTTGCCATACTATGTAACAACCCCAATTTTGCTGAAGCTATTAATGGATCGTTTGCCTATAAGGGGGATGGTTGTGATGATGCAGAAGGAGGTGGCTGATAGAATTACCGCTTCGCCGGGGACCAAGGCTTATGGGTCTTTGTCAATTGCAATTCAGTATTATATGAAAGCCGAGGTGGCTATGACTGTTCCTAGGGCTGTCTTTATGCCACCGCCAAACGTAGACTCTGCGGTAATTAAGCTAACTCGCCATGAAACTCCGCCAGTACAAGTGATAGATGAGGATTTCTTATTTAAAGTTTCAAGAGGTTCTTTTGTGCAACGAAGAAAAACTATAATAAATAACCTACAATCCTCCCTTCCTAATGGGAAGGAGAAGAAGGAACTAATCATTCAAGCACTGGAGAAGGTAGGCGTATCACCCACACGTAGAGGAGAAACGCTGAGTATTGAAGAGTTTGGAAGGCTAGCAGATGAGCTGTATCCAAATTTCCATTAAATTTACTTGTTACAATATTAGTAATGTTAATAAATAAAGTAGTAAAAACGATTAATAAAAACGTTGACAAGAGTATGTGTAAGTTGATAAAATGTTTTGTTTGACAAAAAAATGGATATGTGTTAGGATTGAGTCAGTGAGGTGTAAGCGGAATGCCAAAAACTTTAGCTGATATTAAAAAGTCATTAGATCATCATTTAGGGAAACGTTTGCAATTAAAAGCAAACGGAGGTCGTAAGAAAACAATTGAACGTGCAGGGGTGTTAAGAGAAACCTATCATGCAGTGTTCGTAATCGATTTGGATCAAGATGAAAATTCTTTTGAACGGGTATCTTATAGTTACGCAGACATTTTGACAGAAGCAGTAGAAATCACTATTTATGATGAAGCAAATAATTCAATTGTAGTAAAATGATTGTTTAGAACTTTTATTTTTACGTTTTTATATGGCAAAAACTCCTATCCCATTCGAATGAGTGGATAGGAGTTTTTTTCTTTTAAATGCACATACTAACGTTGCTAGTTGTTTTGAGGAGGATTCACCATATGGCTAGAAGAGGGATTATGTCTAAGGAATTAAAAGAAGAGATTGCCAAGGATCTTGGATTTTATGATGTAGTCAAAACAGAAGGCTGGGGTGGGATTAAATCCCGAGACGCAGGTAATATGGTAAAACGTGCAATTGAAATGGCTGAACAACAAATGAACAACCAAAGTAAATAAACAAGATTACCTAAGTTCGATATCCAAAATAAAATACAACTAGCAAAGAAAAGGCGATCTATGCCTTTTCTTTTTTTAATCACCTCTTCCATTCCCATTCCACCATTCGTTTAATGGGTAGAGTCAATGCTTATACTTTTCTTATTGTTCTCATTTTTTTCAAAAAGGAAGGACTATGGTAAAATAGGGAACAGCATAAGTAGGAAAAGGAGCAGATGGGATGTACTATGTGAAAGCACCTGCTAAGATAAATTTAACACTTGATGTATTACATAAACGCCCTGATGGCTATCATGAGGTGGAAATGATTATGACCACTGTAGATTTAGCAGACCGCATCGGGTTAGAAATGAGAGAAGACGGAGCTATACATATTATTTCAGTCGATCGTTTTGTTCCAAATGATCATCGTAACCTTGCCTATCAAGCGGCAAAGATACTTAAAGAAATGTACAAGGTGAAGTCTGGCGTCTCTATTAAAATCGAAAAGAATATACCAGTTGCAGCAGGACTTGCAGGTGGTAGTAGTGACGCTGCGGCAACTTTAAAGGGGCTAAATGTTCTGTGGGGATTAAATCTCACTTTAGACGAGCTAGCTCAAATAGGAACAAAAATAGGGTCAGATGTGGCATTTTGTGTATACGGTGGGACTGCATTGGCGACCGGGCGAGGAGAAAAAATCCAAGAGCTTCCGGCACCGGCCAACTGTTGGGTTATAT
This sequence comes from Psychrobacillus sp. FSL W7-1493, assembly GCF_038004905.1. Lineage (NCBI taxonomy): Bacteria > Bacillati > Bacillota > Bacilli > Caryophanales > Bacillaceae > Psychrobacillus > Psychrobacillus sp. FSL W7-1493. The sequence continues at coordinate 12,953 of NZ_JBBOSB010000002.1, forward strand.
TAGCTAAGCCAACATTAGGGGTATCTACTGCAGATGTATATGGAAATTTAAAAATTGATCAAATAGTTCATCCGAAAACAACAGCAATGGTAAATGCTATTAAGGACAAGGATTATGATTTGATGTGCAACTCACTTGGGAATGTTTTAGAAGATGTAACACTAAAACTATACCCTGAAGTAGCTAACCTAAAAGAGCAAATGCAACGCTTCGGAGCTGATGCTGTATTAATGAGTGGTAGTGGTCCAACTGTTTTTGGACTTGTAAACCAAGAATCACGAGTACAGAGAATATATAACGGGCTACGAGGATTCTGTGATGAGGTATATGCCGTTAGGCTAATGGGAGATAGAGAACCACTTGCTTAAACACGTATAATTGTGGTAAGTTTTGTTTAAAATATTCGTGATTAGAGGTGGAAAATGATGAAATGGAAAAGAAGTGAACGGTTAGTGGACATGACTCAATATTTAATGGAGCATCCACATAAACTAATCCCTTTAACTTATTTTGCTGCTTTATATCAGTCTGCAAAATCTTCTATTAGTGAAGATTTAACGATAGTAAAAGAAACATTTGAAGAAAGAGGCAAAGGTATACTTGTGACTGTACCTGGTGCAACAGGGGGAGTTAAATTTATTCCAACTATGACAGACCAGGATGTTAAGAAAATCGCTCAGGAATTAATGGACCAACTTTCTAAAGCGGAACGTCTCTTACCCGGTGGTTATTTGTATATGACTGACCTTTTGGGTGAACCAATGCTAATGAACAAAATAGGGAAGGTATTTGCATCTGCATTTGTCGATACAAAAATCGATGCTATTATGACAGTTGCAACAAAAGGTATTCCTATTGCTCATGCTATTGCAAGACACTTAAATGTTCCTGTAGTTGTAGTGCGACGGGATAGTAAGGTCACAGAAGGACCTACTGTCAGCATAAATTATGTTTCTGGTTCAGCTAGAAGAATTCAAACAATGGTTCTTTCTAAAAGAAGTATGGAAAAAGGCCAGCGTGTGCTAATTACCGACGACTTTATGAAAGTTGGAGGAACTATCAATGGTATGAAAAGCTTACTTGAGGAGTTTAACTGTGAGCTTGCGGGCATAGCTGTCTTAGTGGAAGCGGAGCATACAGGGGAACAATTGGTTGAGAATTACTTGTCTTTATTAAAGTTACATGAAGTAAATGAAAAAGACGGTACGATCGCTTTAACTGAAGGTAATTATTTCACGAGGGGTGGAAAATCAAATGAAAATAGTATCAACGAATAAGGCTCCAGCTGCAATAGGTCCATACGTACAAGGTATGGTAGTTAACGGAATGTTTTATAGCTCAGGTCAAATTCCATTAACGCCAACCGGAGAAGTAATTGATGGTTCTATTACGGAACAGACTGACCAAGTTTTCGCTAACTTAGAAGCTGTTCTAACTGAAGCTGGTTCTTCCTTGTCCAAGGTAGTAAAAACTCTTGTCTTTTTAAAAGATATGAACGATTTTGTTGAATTCAATGCTGCCTATGAAAAACATTTTGGTGATCACAAGCCTGCTCGTTCAGCTGTAGAGGTTGCTCGCTTACCTAAAGATGTAAAGGTAGAAATTGAAGTTATAGCAGTTATTTAAAGCTAAGGCACATGCTTTCTTCGGAAATTATGTGCTTTTTTAGATTTTCTTTAAGTTTACTTTATTGTCACTCCCACAAGCATTTCATCGAACAATAAGGATACAAGAACCTCAAGTCATACTCCAAATAAGTTTTGTAAAATCCCCTCGTCTTTTATACTATTTTTTGATAGTTTTTTAATGTATATAATATTAAAAATATTCTAAAACAAAGCAGGAATTTTTAAATTTTTGTGGAATAGTAAGTTAATATAGATATTTGCAACTAGGGGGAAGGAGAGATTATATGGAAGTGACAGATGTGAGATTGCGTAAAGTATTAACCGATGGGCGTATGAGGGCAATCGCTTCTATAACACTAGACAACGAGTTTGTAGTCCATGACATTAGAGTTATCGAAGGAAATGCAGGGTTATTTGTGGCTATGCCAAGTAAGCGAACACCAGAAGGGGAATTTCGAGATATAGCTCATCCTATAAATGTAGGCACACGATCTAAAATTCAGGATGCTGTGCTATATGCCTATCATTTAAGTGATGATGTAATAGCGGAAGTGGAAGAAGCGACTATATAAGACTATCTTCAGTTGTAGTTAGCGTTCAGAAACAGGCTATAAGAATCTTATACTTTTACTTTACTAATAAACAACTATATAATATCCATAATAAAATACTTTGAATGTTTTCTAGGGTTCCGCAACCGTTGTGGTTGGTCTGGACCGAGAGAAAACTCACAGCTTTGCTGTGTCACGGAAGGATAAAAGCCTGGGAGAAACTGTTTAATAGTTTCTCTCAGGCTTTTTTTTGAGAATAATAATATATTGGAGGTTTTTTTAGATGGATAAGGCATGGATTAAAGTGTTCATTGCTGCATTATTTGAGGTTTTTTGGGTTATTGGATTAAAGTATGCAGACGATTTTTGGACTTGGGCTGGAACAGTTATTGCTATCTTTATCAGTTTCTATTTAATGATTATGGCTGGTCGAGAACTTCCTGTAGGTACTGTTTATGCTATTTTCGTTGGTATAGGTACAGCAGGGACTGTATTTTCTGAGATTCTATTCTTTGACGAACCATTTCAAGTAGAAAAAGTATTCTTGATTGTACTATTACTTGCTGGAGTAATTGGGTTGAAATTAATTACAAAGGAAAAAGTTCAGGAAAGGAGTGAATCTTAATGGCTTGGATTTCATTAATTTTAGCAGGTGTTTGTGAAATGTTCGGAGTGGCGATGATAAGTAAATTGCATAAAGATCGTAATTGGCAAGCGGTAGTACTCTTAATACTCGGATTTGGAGCAAGTTTTCTTCTTTTGGCTTATTCCATGAAAACTCTTCCTATGGGAACAGCGTATGCTATTTGGACAGGTATTGGAGCCTCTGGAGGAGCGATATTAGGTATGGTTTTATATGGAGAATCTAAAGACCCGAAACGACTAATTTTTATTGGAATGATTTTAGGCGCCGCTGTTGGCCTAAAACTCGTATCATAAGATGATACGTGATGGATATATCTTTAAGCTAAATGTGGAATAATTATTTATAGGCTGCCTCTCCCTTCCTAAAAAAATAATTTCACTATAATTTATTTAGCAAATGAGTCAATTTTATAAATATCATCATTCTGGGAAAGTTATTACAATAAAGCAGAAATCAATTATTAAAAAGCATATATATGTCATATTCAATCTAATCGTTAAGATTTGTTATATAAAAATAAAGTATGATTTAACAAAAAAATATATATATTACTTGTTTTGTCATGTATTTGTCAAGAGATAATTCCTTGAAAAAAACCCTCTTTTCCTATATAGTCAAAAGAGGAAATTAGCCCACTGGAGGGAATATCAAATGACAAATACCTATGCAGTTGTTTTGGCAGCTGGTAAAGGCACTCGTATGAAATCTAGTCTATATAAAGTATTACATCCTGTGTGTGGAAAACCAATGGTAGAACATGTTATTGATAACATGGATCAGGTAGGGGTAGAAAGAATCGTGACTATTGTTGGTCATGGTGCCGAATTAGTGCAAAGTAAGCTTGGGAGCAGAAGCGAATATGCTTTACAATCAGAGCAACTAGGTACGGCACACGCTGTTTTACAAGCAGAAGAAGTTCTTTCTAACCTGAAGGGAACAACTATTGTTGTGTGTGGCGATACTCCTCTAATAACTGCAGAAACTATTAAGGAATTGCTTAAGCATCACAAAGAAACAAATGCAAAAGCTACTATATTGACTGCAATAGCTGAAGATCCAACTGGTTATGGAAGAATTATTCGTACCGAGCAAGGGAACGTTAAGTCTATAGTAGAAGACAAAGATGCAAATTCAGAAGAGAAGCTTGTCAAAGAGATTAACTCTGGTACTTACTGCTTTGACAACGAAGCATTATTTAAATCATTAAAATTAGTAAAAAATGAAAATACCCAAGGTGAGTATTATTTACCTGATGTTATTGGGATTTTACAACAAGATGGAGAAGTTATTTCTGCATATGCAGCGAAAGACTTTGATGAAACTCTTGGAATTAATGATCGTGTTGCACTATCGCAAGCAGAACAAATTATGCGTGCTAGAATAGCCCATCACCATATGCGTGAAGGCGTAACTATTATAGACCCTCAAAGTACATATATAAGCAGTGAAGCAACAATTGGCTCTGACACTGTTCTACAGCCAGGAGTTATCATTGAGGGTAAGACAATTATCGGAGAAAAATGTACAATTGGCCCAAATAGCCACATAGTCTCTAGTGTCATTGGTGATGAAACAACTATTCACTCTTCTGTAGTATTATCAAGTGAAATTGGTAACCATACCTCAGTAGGCCCATTCGCACACATACGACCAGACTCGGAATTGGGTGACCAAGTTAAGATTGGTAACTTTGTGGAAGTGAAAAAATCAGTAGTTGGCAATGGAAGTAAAATCTCTCACCTAAGCTATATGGGCGATGCATCTATAGGAACTAATGTGAATATTGGTTGCGGAGCTATTACGGTTAATTACGACGGTAAAAATAAATTTGTAACAACTATTGAAGACGATGCATTTGTTGGATGTAATTCTAATCTCATTGCACCTGTAACAATCGGTAAAAAGGGATATATAGCAGCAGGATCTACGATTACTAAGGATGTTCCAGGTGAAGCACTTGCTATTGGTCGTGCTCGACAAGAAAACAAAGAAGGCTACGTAAACAAACTCAATCTAAAATAACCAATTACTATTCAGGAGGATTATCATGACTCATCGATATGAAAATGCCAAACTAAAAATATTTACTCTTAATTCGAATAAGAAATTAGCAGAAGAAATTGCAAAAGAGGTTGGAGTTCCGCTAGGGAAAAGTACTGTAACAAGATTTAGCGATGGCGAAGTCCAAATTAATATCGAAGAGAGCATACGTGGATGTGATGTATTTATCGTTCAATCCACTTCAGGTCCTGTAAACGAAAATATAATGGAATTATTAATCATGTTAGATGCAGTTAAACGTGCTTCTGCTCGTACCGTAAGTGTTGTACTACCTTATTACGGATATGCTCGACAAGACAGAAAAGCTCGTGCTCGTGAACCGATCACAGCTAAGCTAGTAGCTAACCTGCTAACTTCTGCTGGAGCAACTCGCGCAATTGTTTTAGACTTGCATGCACCACAAATCCAAGGTTTCTTCGATATTCCAATCGATCATTTAGTAGCTGTGCCTATCTTATCTGACTACTTCTTAACGAAAAACCTAGATCCTTCTCAAATTGTTATTGTTTCACCTGACCATGGTGGAGTTACTCGTGCACGTAAAATGGCAGACCGTTTGAAAGCGCCAATTGCTATTATTGATAAACGACGTCCACGCCCTAATGTTGCAGAAGTAATGAACATAGTTGGTAATGTAGAAGGAAAAACGGCAATTTTAATCGACGATATTATTGATACTGCGGGAACTATATCGATTGCTGCTGCGGCCTTAATGGAAAGCGGTGCAAAAGAAGTGTATGCATGTTGTACACACCCAGTGCTATCGGGGCCAGCAATTGAACGTATAGATAACTCTGTTATTAAAGAATTGGTTATTACAAACTCTATTCAATTACCAGAAGATAAGCACTCACCAAAAATTAAAGAACTATCAGTTGCAAAATTATTAGGTGATGCAATTGTTCGTGTATTTGAAGAAAAATCTGTAAGTACTTTGTTTGATTAATCTCATAGATGTTTGAATCATCCTCCCGAAGGGTATCTTATCTTTAGTTACCAATTACATCGGGAGGATGATTTTATTTATGGCTACAATTATTAAAGCACAAAAGAGAGAACATAAAAACAATACCAAGCTAAGAAATAGTGGGTACATACCGGCAGTTGTATATGGTTTTGAAACAGAGTCTCAACCAATTGCGGTAGATGAAAAAGATTTAATAAAAACATTACGTGAAGTTGGTAGAAATGGCGTAATGAAAATTGATGTAGAAGGTCAATCTCTAAACGTTGTATTGAATGATTATCAAATGAATATATTAAAGGCTCAAATGATTCATGCGGACTTTCTCGCGATTAATATGAAGGAAGAATTAGAAGTAAGTGTAACAGTTAACACAACTGGAACTTCTGTAGGTGTCTCAGAGGGTGGATTACTTCAACAGCCAAACAGAGAACTTACTGTTATTGTAAAACCTTCCGATATTCCAGATTCTATAGAAGTAGATGTAACTAATATCGCTATCGGTGATACGCTAACAGTTGGAGACGTTCGTGAAAAGGTAGATTATAAAATAGTCGAAGATGACGACTATACTTTAGTAACTGTATCTGCTCCAAGAGTTGAGACAGAATCGGATACTGAAACAGAAGCTGAGGCAGATGCCGAAGGAACAGAAGAAGCATCCTCAGAGGAATAAAGTGATAAGGTGAGTCTCTATTAAAATTATGCAAGCTAACCTAAAGACGAGAATGATGTTTAATCGACATTCTCGTCTTTAGTTATGCACCGATACAATTATTAGTTTAGGAACTGGGTTCCATTCTTTTGCTTTAAAAGAAGGTGATGTTCCAAGTGAACAAACTGATTTATGGGCTTTACTCATCCCTCTTATGTTAAAATAAAAGAAATAAGGTTAAAAGGAATGGAAAGAAATGAAAATGATCGTTGGCCTAGGAAACCCAGGCAAGCAATATGAAGGAACAAGACATAATATTGGTTTTCATGTAATAGATGAACTGTCCAAGCGTTTAAACATTCCCCTCAATCAATCAAAATTTAATGGAATGTACGGCGCTGGCTTTGTAGGAACTGAAAAAGTGATGCTTCTAAAACCTTTAACATATATGAATTTATCGGGAGAATGTATCGTTCCGATGATGAATTATTTTGATGTAGAGGATGAGGAATTAGTTGTTATTTATGATGATTTAGACTTACAAGCCGGGAAGCTACGACTTCGCCAAAAGGGAAGTGCGGGAGGTCATAACGGGATTAAGTCCATCATTCAACATTTGGGTACACAGGAATTTAATCGAATTCGAATAGGAGTGGACCGTCCAAAAAACGGGATGAAGGTTCCAGACTATGTACTCTCCAATTTCACCAATGAAGAAAAACCAGAAATTGATTTAGCGATTAAAAAGAGCGCGGATGCTTGCGAACAATGGTTTACGAAGAGCTTTCTTGAAGTAATGAATGTTTTTAATGGTGCATAAAAGTTGAAGTAAAAGCCTATACTTCCTAAAAAGGGGGTTAATGGCTATGCCGATTCGTTATAGATGTCGCCATTGTGAAACAGAAGTTGGTCAGCTACCATTCGATTCCATAGACGAGGCTTTTTTAGAAAAACACAATATTGAGCCAGAAGAACAACACATATATATACAAACGGGGGCTGAGGGAGATTATACGATACAGTGTATTTGTGAAGAGTGTCAAACCTCTTTGCAAAAGTTTCCTAGCTATTATGCATTAAAAAAATGGATACAGTAAACGCTTTGGCACACTTCGTGCACAAAGCCTTTTTCTGTTTTTAATTGTAGCGTAAATCGTTTGTATGTTTATTAGATAAGGGTGGGTGAAAATGGAATTACTAAGTAATGTATTAATCGAAGATAAACAAATGCAAAAGCTAGTGAAAGATTTAGAGAATGGTATAGACCAAACATTAATCACGGGTCTATCAGGAAGCGCACGTGCTGTCTTTACTAAAATGCTTCATAAGGAATTAGATAAACCCATTCTGATTGTTACACCGAACCTTTTACACGCTCAAAAGCTTGCTGAGGATTTAGTCAAGCTAATTGGAGAAGACTTAGTTCGTTTATACCCAGCCGATGAATTGATAGCTGCAGATATAACTATTGCCAGCCCCGAATTGCGTGCACAACGTTTAGAAACATTAGATCACATGTTAAATATAAAAAAAGGTGTCTATATTGTTCCAGTGTCTGGCCTGAAAAAGCGAATGGGGAACGTAGAGGATTGGAAAAATAGCTCCATCTCCCTGAAGGAGGGAGAGGATCTTGTATTAGACAATTTCCTGCAAGGTTTAGTAGACATGGGTTATGTACGTCAGCCTATGGTTACCACTCCAGGAGAGTTTGCATTACGAGGCGGTATTATAGATATATATCCACTATATTTGGAAGATCCTATTCGGATAGAGTTATTTGACACAGAAGTAGATTCCATTCGTACCTTTTCTGCAGAGGATCAACGGTCATTAAAAAAATTAAAAGACGTTCGTATTTTACCTGCGACTGAATATGTTTTAACAAAAGAGAAAAAAATGATGCTAGCACAAAAGCTCGAGGAAGCATTAGCGGAAAGCTTGAAAAAGGTTAAGCTGTCGGATATTAAAGAAAAATTTTATCAAAATATACAACAGGATATAGAACTTTTAAAACAAGGAGAACAACCAAAGGAGTTTATGAAGTACATCTCCTTGATAGAAGAAGACAGCTTTTTAGGAAGTTATTTTGATCCACAAGGAATTGTTATGTTCGATGAGCTTGGAAGAATCCAAGAAGTAACAGAGACTTTGGAAAAAGAAGAAAATGATTGGTATCTTTCCTTATTAGAAGAAGGGAAGACTGTCCATAGTGTAAAACCGTCGTACCACTTGAAAGAAATCATTCATATGCTTTCTAACTATAAGGTGTACCTATCATTATTTTCACGTACTTTTTCTGGCATTGTTATAAAGAAGGCGATGAGCGTTTCGTGTAAGCCTATGCAAAATTTCCATGGACAAATGCATCTGCTAAAAAATGAAACAGAGAGATTTGCTCAAGGTAAATTTAGAGTAATTATTTTAGCAGATGGTAAAGACCGTGTTCAAAAAGTCCATACGGTTCTAGAAGATTATGAAATAGTTTCCCAGATTGGTACGTCTACAAATGATTTAAATAACCCAGGAATTTTTATCGTAGAGGGAGATCTGGAAGCAGGTTTCGAATTACCTCTTCAAAGAATAGCCGTCATAACGGATTCGGAATTGTTTAAGCAAAAGAGTAAGAAAAAATCTCGTACACAAAAAGTGACGAATGCTGAACGTATAAAAAGCTATTCAGAAATAAAGCCTGGAGATAATGTTGTACATATCCATCATGGGATAGGGAAATATATAGGAATAGAAACCTTGCTTGTGAACGGCGTTCATAAAGACTATTTGCATATACGTTATCGAGGCGAGGATAAACTCTATGTACCAGTAGATCAAATAGATCTTATCCAAAAGTATGTTGCTTCAGGGGAAAAGGATCCGAAGCTTCATAAATTAGGCGGAACCGATTGGAAGAAAACAAAATCCAAAGTTTCAGCGGCAGTTCAAGATATTGCAGATGAGCTGATCAAGCTCTACGCTAAGCGTGAGGCTGAGGTTGGATATGCTTTTGAGCCTGATGGAGAGATGCAGCATACCTTTGAGGCAGCTTTCCCGTATGAGGAAACTGAGGATCAGCTACGGACAATTCAAGAGGTTAAACGAGACATGGAGAGACCAAGACCGATGGATCGTCTAGTTTGTGGCGATGTGGGCTATGGTAAGACCGAGGTTGCGATCCGTGCTGCTTTTAAAGCTGTGATGGAAGGAAAACAGGTAGCATTTCTATGTCCTACTACCATTCTTGCGCAACAACATTATGAAACGATGTTGGAGCGTTTTCAAGACTTCCCAATTGAGGTAGGGATGCTAAGCCGTTTCCGCACAAAGAAGCAACAGGCAGAAACAATTACCGGACTGAAAAAGGGTCTAGTGGATATAGTAGTTGGAACTCACCGTATCCTGTCAAAGGATGTAGAATATCAAGATTTAGGGCTATTGGTAGTGGATGAGGAGCAACGTTTTGGAGTTAAGCATAAAGAAAAGATTAAGCAGCTTAAAACAAACGTTGATGTTTTAACGCTTACTGCCACTCCAATTCCTCGTACCCTCCATATGTCGATGATTGGAGTTCGGGATTTATCCGTTATTGAAACTCCCCCTAAAAACCGTTTCCCAGTGCAAACATATGTAATGGAATATAACGGAGCTTTAGTTAGGGAATCTATTGAGAGAGAACTGGCTAGGGGAGGACAGGCATTTTTCCTATACAACCGCGTTGAGGACATCACTCGAAAGGTTGATGAGATACAAATGTTAGTCCCAACGGCTAGAGTAGGCTATGCACATGGGCAAATGTCTGAGACGGAGCTAGAGTCTGTCATTATCAGCTTTTTAGAGGGAGAGTATGATGTCCTTGTGACAACTACTATTATAGAAACTGGAATTGATATACCGAATGTTAATACGTTGATCATCCATGATGCGGATAAAATGGGGCTGTCCCAGCTGTATCAGCTACGTGGACGCGTAGGTCGTTCTAATCGTGTGGCTTATGCCTACTTAATGTATCAAAGGGACAAAGTGTTAACTGATGTAGCAGAAAAAAGGCTACAGGCGGTTAAGGAATTTACAGAGCTTGGATCTGGCTTCAAGATAGCGATGAGAGATTTATCTATCCGAGGAGCAGGAAATCTATTGGGCTCACAGCAGCACGGATTTATTGATTCGGTAGGATTTGATCTATATACGCAAATGCTAGAAGAAGCTATACAAGAAAAACAAACTGGAACTAAAAAAGAAGAAGTACAAGATATTGAAATTGTATTAGGAGTAGAAGCATATATTTCAGATGAGTATATTGCAGATGGATATCAAAAAATTCAAATGTATAAGCGAGTCAAGGCAATGGAAACAGAAGAAGAGTATTTGGACATTGTTGAAGAATTACAGGACCGTTTTGGAGATATGCCTCTAGAAACGGAAGTACTTCTTAGAATTGCTCGTATGAAGGTCTGGGGTAAAATTGCTGGAATAGAATCTATTAAAGAAGCCAATAAGATAACATCCATTAGGCTGAGTGAGTCTGGAACACAATCTATTGATGGTGCATTACTGTTAGAGGAAACGATGAAGTTTGGTCGTGCTGTAGGCTTTAATGTAGATAAGGGCAACTTAGTTGTCACCATAGATGAGCGTAAAATAGGAAAGTTAAATACGTTTGATGTATTAGAAGAAATAATGAGTTTATTACCTAAAGCAAAAAAGAAATTAGAAGTAAATTAACGTATTGCATATTATTGGGTAATGTGAGGCATACTATGGCAGAAATGAACTTTAATTTCCATTCTGTCGAAAGAGAGGCACACATTACATGAAAGCAACAGGCATAGTACGTAGAATTGATGATCTAGGTAGAGTTGTAATTCCAAAAGAAATACGTAGAACCCTTCGTATACGAGAAGGTGATCCTTTAGAAATCTTTACAGACCGAGAAGGAGAAATTATCCTAAAAAAATATTCTCCAATTAGTGAGCTTGGAGACTTTGCAAAAGAGTATGCTGAAACGCTTTATGAAACGTTAGGTACGCCAGTACTTATTAGTGATCGCGATGAAATGATTGCTGCAGCAGGGTTATCTAAGAAGGATTATTTAAAACGTCGTTTAAGTTCCGACGTTGAGGATGTAGTGAATAATAGAACAATGGTAGTGGAAAAGCATGAAAACTCAGTAGAATGGGTACCGGGAGTAGTTGAAACAGTTAAATCCTACTGTATCGCCCCAATCATTGCTTCTGGCGATCCGATAGGCGCTATATTCCTATTCTCTAAAGTGCATTTTATCGGAGAAGCAGAAATGAAAGCTATCGAAACAGCAGCTAATTTCTTAGCAAAACAAATGGAGAGCTAAATGAACCTTCCTCTTGTACAAGAGGAAGGATTCTTTATATTCATGTATAATAGTGCTATTGCTGGATGGAAGAAGGATTTTAAAAATGAGTAATGATTGGAATATGAAATCGTATATGAAGGGCGCTGCCATGCTAACGGTGGCAGCGATTATCGTGAAACTACTTAGTGCAGTTTATCGCGTACCCTTTCAAAACCTAGTCGGCGATGAAGGCTTTTACATTTACCAACAGGTTTATCCTTTTATTGCGATTATTACAACTTGGACTTCTTTTGGCTTTGCTATAGCACTTTCCAAAATTTTGTCTGATTATAAAGCGAATGGGAAAACCTTTGCAATCCCTAAAATAAGAAAAATTGCTTTTTATTATATCGGAATTATCTCTATTATATTTTTTGTTTTCTTATTTTTTGGTGCAAATTTATTAGGCAGTTTTATGGGGGATGTCCAACTAGCTCAGCTTTTAAGAGCAGGATCCTATGTCATTCTGCTTATGCCGCTCCTTGCAGTCCTAAAAGGAGAATTTCAAGCAGAGGGACGAATGGGCACGGTTGCTTATGCTCAGGTACTAGAGCAGGCCATTCGTGTTTCGGTTATTTTACTCGGGACCTGGGTAGTTCTCTTAAATAGCTTGGATTTATATAAAGCGGGTAGTATGGCGATGTATGGAGCAGTTGCTGGAGAATTGGGAGGAGTAGTTTTCTTAGGAATAGTCTATTGGAAGATTACAAAGAAAACAGGTAAAGAAGAAAGCGTAGGATCGGTGCCTGTATGGCCCATCGTAAAGCAACTGACGATGCTAAGTATAAGTGCAAGTATAAGTGCATTGCTATTTTTACTTCTTCAACTGGTAGACTCCTTCACAGTATTTCAGTTACTAGTAGATAATGGAATGGGTAGACAAGAGGCGATGGAGAAAAAGGGCGTATATGATCGAGGGCAACCACTCGTACAGCTTGGGATTGTCATCGCCTCTACCCTTTCTCTTTCTATCGTGCCTCTTGTTGCACATCGTTTAAATAAAGACAAAGGAAGAACTGCCCAACCATTTATGCAGTTGACGTTTAGAATAGCCTTTACGTTTGGAATTGCTGCCGCATTAGGACTTATTGCAGTACTTCCTTATTTAAACGAAATGCTGTTTAAAACGCGTGCAGAATCTATTACTCTCATGGTATTTTCTTTGCAGATAATTTGGATGTCTTTAATATTAACATTCATGGCCATGCTTCAAGGTGGGGGGAAGGTGAGAGTTCCAACCCTAATCCTATTACTATGTGTGTGCTGTAAATGGATATTAAACGGTATACTAATACCTAGTTATGGTGTAATCGGTGCTGCTTGGTCGGGGAATATTAGTTTAGCGATTGCATGTATATTGATGTTGCTTTACTTTAAAAAACAGTGGAAAATACGCTTCGCTCCCAACAGTTTTTATAAGGGTGTTGCTCAGGCATCATTAGTTATGTTCGTAGTCGTTATTGCTTATACTAGGCTTATAGATCATTTTCCAGTTGGAATCTTATCTAGCAGAGTGGAGGCAGTAGTCATTTCACTTAGTTCGGTAATGCTTGGTGCAATAGTTTTTATCTTTCTATTGACGAAAAGACGTGTAATTGCAGAGAAAGAATGGTTCTTACTTCCCTTTGGAAGAAGAATGGCCAAGCTCCAGCTTTGGCTAAATAAAGAAAAGTAAGGTTGTGAGAAGATGCACGAGATTACAATAATCGGACTTGGGGCCGGTGATTTAAATCAGCTTCCACTAGGGATTTATAAAAAGTTAAAAAATGCAACCCATTTATATGTTCGTACAGAACAGCATCCAGTCCTTCAAGAGCTCCAAACAGAGGGCGTAACTTGGACTAGCTTTGATGCTATTTATGAAAAGAATGATCAATTTGAGAATGTGTACAAAGAGATAGTGGAGAATCTTCTGGAGCTGTCAGCTGTAAATCCAATAATCTATGCTGTTCCTGGCCACCCTTTAGTAGCGGAGCAAACCGTTCAACTATTGGTTCAGGCTGAAAAACAAGGCAAGGCAACGATTACTATAGAGGGCGGGCAGAGCTTTCTAGACCCTATTTTTGGAGCTCTTCGCATAGATCCTATAGAAGGTTTTCAATTGTTAGACGGAACTAGCTTTAAGCGAGATGATATACAGATGAATTCTCACGTTTTAATAGGGCAGGTTTATGATTCCTTTAGTGCTTCAGACGTTAAGCTAACACTAATGGAAAAGTATCCGGACGATTTTGAGGTCACAATAGTGACAGCGGCAGGTTCCTCGGAAGAAGTTTTAAAAAAGGTGCCTTTATTTGAACTGGATCGGGAAATGGAATTAAATAATTTAACAACCTTATACGTTCCACCTATTCATGAAAAAGAAAGTCGTGTTAAGGAATGGCAAACTCTTCGAGAGGTGGTAGCCCAGCTGCGAGGTCCTAATGGGTGCCCTTGGGATAAGGAACAAACGCATACAACCTTGAAAAAATATGCAGTAGAAGAGGTTTACGAGCTACTTCAAGCAATAGACGAGGAAGATGACGATCATATTGTAGAAGAGCTGGGAGATGTACTTTTACAAGTTTTCTTACATGCTCAAATTGGAGAAGACAATGGATACTTTAGTTTAGAGGATGTATTAGCTTCAATAACTGAAAAAATGATTCGAAGACATCCGCATGTTTTTGGAGATGTAGAAGCAAATAGTACAGAACAAGTATTAAGTAATTGGCAGGAGATTAAAGAAAAAGAAGGTAAGAAAACTTCAAAATCTTTATTAGAGGATGAATTACGAACGGAATCGTCTCTATTGACCTCCTTTAATTATCAAAAAAGAGCTGCCAAAGTTGGCTTTGATTGGCCAGAGGTTTCTGGAGCTTGGGAGAAGTTTGAGGAAGAGCTGCAGGAGTGGAAGGCTGAGCTCTTGTCTAATGATAAAGAAGCGCAGACAGATGAGCTGGGAGATTTATTATTTACCGTGGTGAATTTAGCACGTTTTTACGGACTATCTCCAGAGCTTGCCATGATGCAAGCAAATAAAAAATTCAAAAGAAGATTTGAATATATAGAACGCTGTGTTCAACAAAACAGAGGAAGCTTTGAAGATTATAACTTAGAGGAGCTTGACCAGTTTTGGAAGGATGCCAAAAAATTAGAGAGGCAGTGAGGATATGAGATTAGATAAATTTCTAAAAGTTTCAAGACTTATTAAAAGAAGAACATTAGCTAAAGAGGTAGCGGATCAAGGACGTATTACGATTAATAATAAGGTCGCAAAGGCTAGCTCTGACGTTAAGGTTGGTGACGAGCTATCTATTCGTTTCGGCCAAAAGGTTGTGACTGCATCCGTGGACGGGATTAAAGACTCTGCTAAAAAAGAAGAAGCTGCATCCATGTTCACCATTATTAAAGAAGAGAGATTAGAGAAGGTAGATCCTCAGTTCATTGACGATGAAGATTAAGAGAAAGATTATCTTGGTTTTCAAAGATTACGTTTAAATTGGAAGATGATAGTCTTCCTTTCCGGCTAAATCTATTAAGAATAAATTCTTTTTAAAAAAAGCATGAGATTGAGTCATGCTTTTTTTATATGGAGCATACAATAGATTAGGACAAGGAGAGGAGAGAGTATATGCAATATCAAGCAGAGAATCAAACTATCACAATTCCGTCGGGGGATCACTTAATTTCACTTAGAAATCGTAAAAGAATGGACTTAACATCTGTAAAAGCAATCGAACGATTTGATCAGCAGGAATTTTATGTACGTACATCTCAAGGAACCCTTCATATCAAAGGAGAGGACTTGAAGATTGTCCATCTAGATGTTGATAAAGGACTTCTAACTTTGGAGGGCATTGTACGATCTATGGAGTACGATGAGGAACAAAGTTCAGACGGTGCTAGAGGATTACTTCATAAATTATTCGGATGACACTTTCTCTACAGTTTTATAGTTTAATGCTAATGATTGGCAGCGGTATTTTAGTTGGTGCTGTAATAGAAGGAACGCGTTTTATAACGGGGCATACTCCCAAGCGTTCCTTTGTTTTTAAATATCAGGTAGTGTTAGAAATAGTTATTTGGATTTTAATGGGACTAGCGACCTTTTACATTCTTTTTAATGTACGAGACGGGATTTGGAGAATTTATGATCCACTTGCACAAGTGTTAGGAATCCTCCTTTACCAGTTATTTTTTCAGCCCGTCTTTCGGTTAGCTGGAAGAATCTTTTTGCGTTTGGTAGTAAAGCCGATTTGGTTCATAATTCGGACCATTTTAAGGATTCTTGGAAAAATTATATCTTTTATCATATTTATTATCAGTTTAATAATAAAACCATTCCGTACTCCATACAAAAAATTAAAGCTATTGGCACTACAGAAATTGCCAAAAATAAGTTATAATAAAAGATACCAAAAATATAAGAAAAAATATAAGAAAAGATAGGAGAGAACGATGTGAGGCAGAGACAAATACAAAAAGAACCATACGAAAAACAAGTGGCATCTATAAATACAGATTATTTACGCTCTGTTCAACGTCGCGAATCTCGTATAAAATCTAAAAAAGTTCGGTTATTTAGACGGTTAGCAGCATTCTTTATCGTTTCAATAGCAGTAACTGGATTTTTAATAATGACCCTTGTGAACAGCCATCAAACATTAGCAGAGAAAAAGGAACAGCAGGTCCAGGTAGAAGAAGAACTAGCAAAAGTTCAAGAAGACCAAGAAATGCTCAAAATCCAAATCTCCAAGTTAAATGATGATGATTACATCGGAAAGTTATTAAGAAAAGAATTTTTCCTTTCAGAGGAAGGCGAAATTATCTTCTCTCTTCCAGAGGAAAATGATAAGTAAATTAAAAAAAACCAATTTGAAGAGAGTGGTCTTGTTGACACTCTTTTTTTGTTAGCTATAATAAAAGATAGGATATGTATAAAAAAACTATACAAATTCATTTTTTAAGGACCGCTTAAATTTTAAGGAGGAGCATTTTTTTTATGTCAATTGAAGTAGGCAGCAAGGTACAAGGTAAAGTAACAGGAATCACTAACTTCGGAGCATTTGTCGAGCTTCCAGGAGGCTCAACTGGTCTAGTTCACATTAGTGAAGTTGCAGATAACTATGTGAAGGATATTAATGATCATTTAAAAGTGGGCGACATGGTAGAAGTTAAAGTGATGAATGTTGAAGCGGATGGCAAAATCGGCTTATCTATTCGTAAAGCAAAGCCACAAGCAGAAAGACCAGAGAGACCAGAACGTCCTCAGCGTCCACGCAGTAATAACCGCCCGAACGATCGTGATCGTCCGAGCAAAGAGAATTTTGAGCAAAAAATGGCGAGATTCTTAAAGGATAGTGAAGATCGTTTGACTACGTTAAAACGCGCAACTGAATCTAAACGCGGTGGTAGAGGCGCAAAACGAGGATAACATGCTGTCTGTTTTATCGGTAGAAAAAATGTTTAATAGATGTAGAAAGGTGCTAGCTTAGCTAGTGCCTTTTTTGTATTGGCTATGTTAAAGGTTAGGGTTGATTTATGATGCAAAGAAATCTTAAATCAGAGAGTAGAATTGATTTCCGCCCCAGCCGGACGCTTTCCTCGGGGTGAGCGATAAGCCATCACCCATCGCTTACGCGCGTGGTTGTGATGTCTTATCTGTCTCACTCATCCCGTAGGAGTCGCCGTCTGGCGCTCCAATCAATAAATGGGAACAGCTTTAGCATCGGTAAAGCGCTAATAAATTTACTCGCATAAATAAAGTAGAAAGAGTGTCACCAACCCCAATTTCATCATCTATTTATGTTCTTAATAGCCATTTGAAAGTTCCTTTGTTTATGTTTACAGTCACTATAAAAAAAATTTTCAGTCAAAATCAACCAAATAACTTAAACAAAGCTTTTGTATTAAAAATATTTTCAAAATACGCACAACTAAGGTAATATTTACTTAGTGCAACCATGAAAAAGAGAATGAATAGTTAAATCTAGGATTTAGTGTAGGAGGATGAGTGATGACTAAGGATGAAATTCTACATGCACATCAAAACTACTTACGTTGGTTGACCTTTCTTGAGAAGATGAGTGAGGATGAAGGAAATACTCCTTATCGAGAAGGGAAATGGACTCCAAACGAGATTGTAATGCATCTGGCAGAGTGGGATAAGTTTACCT
Organism: Psychrobacillus sp. FSL W7-1493; assembly: GCF_038004905.1. Lineage (NCBI taxonomy): Bacteria > Bacillati > Bacillota > Bacilli > Caryophanales > Bacillaceae > Psychrobacillus > Psychrobacillus sp. FSL W7-1493. Next base: position 30,978 of record NZ_JBBOSB010000002.1, read on the forward strand.
TGCAGGAGCGTTTACCTCTAATGAAAGAAGGGGAAAAACATCAAGCGTACCCGAATTTCGAAGACTTCAATGCAAAAGCTGCAGCCCTTGCTCATGAACAAACATTTAAAGAAACCCTTGCTCATGCAAAAAAGCAACGTGAAGCGATCATGGCAGAGCTTCAGAAAATTGATGAAGTAGAATGGGATAAGTACTTTTATATTGGTGACCATTCAAGTACTATACGAAATTATTTTACAGACTTCATCGAGCATGACCTACATCATCAAAAACAAATAACACCGGAATATAATAACTAACCTCTCAAAAACCCGTTAGACCATTTTCAAAAGGTCTACGGGTTTTGTTCTTTGGGAACTTTAAAAAAAATATTTATTGAGGAAGGAGATTCTAATGATAACTAGAAATTCAGCAAAGGCTCTTATCATAGATAATAAGAGACTATTAACTATTAAGTTATACGAAAATAATGAGACTTATTTTATTTTACCGGGTGGTGGGCAAGAGCCAGGAGAAAATTTACATGAAACCCTAAAAGAGAATGTAGAGAAGAGGCAGGCGCAGAGGTTACCATCGGAGATCTAATATTTGTGCGAGAATATATCGGGAAGAATCATGAGCTTTCTAAGAAACACGCGGGTTACCATCAGACGGAGTTTATGTTTTTAACCAAAGTTGTTCGATTAAACTACGCACAATCTACTTTTCTTGACCTAGGACAAACTGGCTTGGAGTGGATACCTATTGCAGAGCTAATGAAATATAATTTTTACCCCAAAGGATTAAGAGAACATATCATTACTTATGTAGAGAAAGGAAAAACAACAGTCTATGTAGGTGATATTAATTGATAATTAGTAAAAACTTCTCTTATAGATGACACTTTAGATGAAAGACATCCCTACAATATTTTTTTGGAATAGAAGGGATACTAGTTGATTGAAGTGGAAGGCGGCGACTCCTGCCGGAATAGCATGAGGTGAAGACCCCACAGGAGCGCAGCGACGAGGAGGCTGAGGCCATGCCGGCGGAAAGCGTCCGACTGGAATGGAAATCGCTGCTCTCAAATTTTAAAAAGCGAGTAAGCAAACGATTTGTCGTTCACTTACTCACATAAATATCCGTGATTATTTCGGCATCCGACCTAACGGATTCTCTAAAGAAACAGTTGAGGTGATTATTGGATCTCCAACTGTTGCATTAGGTTAACTATGCTTAGTGATCATCACTGGTAGGCTTGCCTAAAGAAAACCCTTCAAACAAGCGCCCACCATAAGGCTGAAGCATCTCGTCGACAATCTCGACAATCTTCTCTTTTTCACGATGCTTGTAATAGGCATCGAAGGCTTCCGTAAATTTAATTGCAAATGATTCGTCAAATTGTTTCAAAGCACGATACCCCCATTTAGACGTGCCCGTCCACTGCCGATTTGTTTTTAATACAAATTCATTGGCTAGATCTAAGAGGGAATGGACGACAAATAGCTCCTCTTGGGTATTTGTACAGCCAATAAAATCATCTAAAACATCTGTAAGAAAATAGCGTTTCATCGTAATAGTCTCTTTAGACCATTCCCTCGGTCCATTCGACAATAGTACGCGAGCCTCTTCTTGAATAGGGGACAATACCCCTTGCCCCTTTAATACCACTCCCTCCGCGACCATCTTTGGAAGGGAAGGCTTAGCCCTTTCACAATCCAGCTCAAAGAAGTGCTTGTAGGAGCTCAAACTATGGGCAAATACCTCTATTGGCCATCCTTCTAAGTATAGAGATTCTCTATAGGAGGTGAGAATGTGCTCATCGAATATTACAATATCCAAATCAGAGGTGGAGGTACCTTCTCCTCGAACAACACTCCCAGCTAAAATGGCTCCTAGACAATGAGGAAAGTATTGCTGAACAAAATGCTCAGCTACTACAAGTGGATCACTTTTCTTCTTAAACATTTACCTGCCTCCTTTGATAAAAGGATAACAAAAAAGAGGTTGCAAGTATGCAACCTCTTTTTAAAGATGACCCCTACGGGATTCGAACCCGTGTTACCGCCGTGAAAGGGCGGTGTCTTAACCGCTTGACCAAGGGGCCGTATAAATGGCGGCCGAGGGGATCGAACCCCCGACCTCACGGGTATGAACCGTACGCTCTAGCCAGCTGAGCTAGGCCGCCGTTATAACAACAAATATCATATTACAAGCGTTTGGACAAAGTGTCAATACTTTTTTAAAAAGATATTCATAAATAATCATTTACGAAAAAAACTGACAATTTATGTGCGGATAATAACCTAGGAATACGTTGGTTTTCGAGTGGTCCAGGGCCAAATGCATCATTCAATATTTCAGGGAATTCAAAACGTGGTATATCAGGTCGAAAAGTTTTTGAGAGTGGTGCCAGGAAGAGACATACTTTTTGAAATCCACTAGGTATACTTCGAACATGAGTTGAATAGGGAGGAATACAATATGAAAACTATTTACGAACAAGAGCAAAAAAGAAGTTTCACATGGAGAAGGGTAGTTGAAAATATTCAAGCAAGAAAGGTCACCTTAACCTTAATGGCGACATTCTTTGTACTTTCATTTTTTTTAGCCCAGGTTGTTCTATTCGAAGCGTCAGTACCATTTTTCTTGCCTATTTGGGCATTGGTTAGCTTAAGATTTCAACGATTTATTCCTTGGACATTTGCAGGAGCACTATTAGGAAGCTTGACGCTTGGATTAGGGCAATTGATGATTCATGTATTTCAGGGTATTTTCTTTACGCTTCAAGGAAAGAAGCTGATAAATAAAATCCCTATTCCCTTATTTGTATTAATAGATGTCGTATTGATCCAGGTTCTTTGGCAATTCGCTTCATATGGGGGCTCAGTTCCAGTTTCTGTTTGGTTAGCGATAGGGTACGAAGGTGTATTGAGCTTGTTCATGACAATCTTTTTGTTTCAGTTGTTCATTCCATTACCCGAATTGATCCATAAAAAATGGACAATGGAAAGGATGGGCTCTGCTTTATTGATAGGGGCCCTAGTGCTAACTGGTATGTCATCCTTTATCATTGGTTATGTTTCGGTTCCATTAATACTTGCACATTTAGTAATTGCTGTTGCTGCCGCGGTAGGAGGTGTTCAACTTTCTACTGTTGTGGCAGTCCTGGCGGGCACGGTATTAAGTATTTCCACCTTAAGCTTTAGTGGAATGATTGCGGTTTATGCCTTGACCGGCTTCTTAGCGGGTCTCCATAAGAGATTTGGCAGGCTTTGGCAGGCATTTAGTATGCTTGGAGCCACATTTTTCTTTCTGCTATATGATCGAACGTTACCTCTAGATTCGGTTTATATCGGCTCATTGGTAGCGGCCTCGCTAATCTTTTTTATGATTCCTTCTGCATGGATTAAGGATTTGAAGGAACAGCTTTATCCTGACACGACGCATGTCTTATTGAGAAGACAGAAGTGGATGACTGAAAAGGTGAATCATCAGTTACAGGAATTTCAACACTTTGTGGATTTCATTACGCGTTTTATATCAGATCGATTTGAACCTAAAGCAGCAAGTGAGGAGAGGGTAGAAGCATTAGTAACTTGTCAGTCTTGTTTTCATTATGAAAAATGTTGGGGGGCAAAATCAAACGGCATACCGAGTCTAATTCAACAGTGGGAGGAGCAACCTAAAAAAGCGAGGATACAGTTAGAAAAGAAAATGCAGTTTAAATGCGTTAAACCATTACAAATAATGCACGAATTAAAGGAGAGGGAGGCGAAAAGAAAGCTAGCCTATGAAATGCAGCATGGTAAAAAGATGTTTGCCTTAAAATTGAGAGATATGGGAAATCACATGAGTGAGCTGATGAACAACTTAGAAAATAATGTTGCGTTGTATACATCGCAGGAGGAAGAGGTGAAACAGAAATTTCAGCAATGCAATATTCCATTTTATCAAATAGATGTATTGAACATTGATGTGGGTCAGATGGAGGTAGTCTGCTGTTTGCCAATAGAAGCTAGAGGTAAAATGATAGGGGAAAGGTTAATAATTCCGATTTTATATGAGCTATGGAAGGAACCTTTTGAAATAACTTCGATGAAAGAAGTTCATCACCCATATGAACATATTCAAGTATCATTTAAATCTTCTGTCCGATTTAGTGTTTCACACGATATATTTACTTCTTCTAGTAAAAATACAATCTATTCAGGAGATGCACATGCCGTTTTCCAGCTACACCCGGGGTTATTAGCAGTTATTTTATCAGATGGGATGGGTAATAATGTAGAGGCACATAGGGAAAGTAGGAGGGTAATGCAGTTTATGAGGGAATGTCTTCATAAGAAAATGGATCCTGAGACAACTATGCATACATTGCATTATATGATGAGTCTACAAGATGACTCAGATAGCTATGCTACGGTAGATCTGGCTTTAATAGATTTACAAAAGGGAGAGTTGTGGTCCTGGAAAGCTGGTAGTATGTCTACGTATCTAATTCGAGGTAATGAGATGCGTAAAATTGAAAGTAAGCATGTGCCATTTGGCTTTTTGCCTACTTTTTCAATAGAGGCGAAAAAGGTCGATATTAAAGATGGAGATATATTATTAATGCTATCGGATGGTGTGTTCTCAGCAAATACAACAATAGAAAAACAGGAGGCCTACTACAAAAAGGTGTTACAGGATCCTACAATGAGTGCAGAAAAATTTGTGAAGATTTTAGAGGAAACCTACTCATTGCCAGGAGATGATAGAACTGTAATCTTTATGCAGGTGAAGCATGCTGTACCGGAATGGTCGATATTTTCACCAAGACAAGCCGCAAAATTTCAAGAAAAAATGGTACACTAGACTAGTATAAATGTTTATAGAGAAGTGAATTATGAAGATAGATTATTTTTAAGGGAGAGATGAGAAGATGCATCCATTCGTTCGAAAGGTGAAGCAATATATAGACCAGCACCGATTGATTGAAGAAAAAGAGCGTCTTCTTATCGCTTGTTCTGGCGGTACAGACTCTGTTGCAGTGGTACTAGCCATGAGGGAACTTGCGGTTTTTTACAGTTGTGAGCTTGGTATTGTTCATACAGATCATCAATTGCGTGGAAAAGAGTCTGCCGAGGACCTCGAATTCGTCAAGGAATTAGCTAATCGGTTAAAACTTCCTTTCTATTCTGCTGCGTTAGAGGTGATGAGTAGAGTAGAACAAGAAGGGGGAAATGTTCAAGTTATTTGTAGGCAGGAGCGTTATTCCTTTTTCGATGAGGTGATGGAAACCTATAATTATAACAAGCTTTTGCTGGGACACCATGCAGATGACCAAATAGAAAATGTCTTGATGTCGTTAATAAGAGGTACTATTAGCTCCACGATAACGGGGATTCCAAAAAAGAGACCTTTTTCAAGTGGTCAAATAATCCGTCCTTTTCTAGGTGTTACAAAGCAAGAGATTGCAACCTATCTAAAGGACCAACAACAACTTCATAGACATGACCCAAGCAATGACAAACATACATATACAAGGAATCGAATTCGCCATCGATTAGTGCCTCTCTTGAAAGAAGAAAATCCAAATATAAGCGATCGCATAATGCATTTTGTAGAGAAACAGCTTCAGGATGAAAAGTACCTTCAAGAGATAGCGGCAAAAAAGTATGAACAGCTTGTGACGGTTAATGAGGAAGGGGCATTGGTTATAGATTCTCTAAGCTTTTCTACAGTTCCCATTGCTTTACAAAGAAGAGTGATTCTACTACTATTAGAGTATCTATACAAAAACTCCGATATACTACTTAACGATCGATTGATTGAATCCATTCTCGCCGCTTGCAATAATCATGAAGGTAATGAGGTATTACACTTACCAAATGCTTTTCATCTCACTCGCCATTACAACCACATACAATTTAGCGCTCATAAAACGGCACCTGTTATACGTGGGGAATTTGTTTTGTCGGAAGATTGTTGGATCAATTGCGGTGCTGGCTTTTCCATCTACTTAACGCGAAACTTAACAGACGATCTTTCCCAAGAGAAATGGTTTGTACAATTAGAAAACCACCACTTTCCGCTTTCTATAAGACAGAAGGTACAAGGTGATCGAATACGTATCAAGGGAATGTCCTCATCTAAAAAAGTTTCCCGTCTATTTATCGATGAGAAGGTCTTACCAGAGGATAGGATGAGTTGGCCACTGCTTGTGCAAGCTAACAATGATATAATTGCAGTAATTGGCTTACGCTACGGAGAATTATTTTCAAAGCAACACAGCTCGCAGAACTATGTGATGTTTGTAAAGCGAGATAAATGACTAGGGGGACTAGAAATGCTAGAGAAAGATATTCTAGAGATTTTATTAACAGAAGAACAAATTCAAGAAAAAACAAATGAGCTTGGAGCTATGCTTACTGCAGATTATGCGGACCAATTTCCCCTTGCTATCGGAATTTTAAAAGGTGCAATGCCATTTATGTCTGATTTGATGAAACGAGTAGATACATACATCGAAATGGACTATATGGACGTTTCTAGCTATGGAAATGCTACTGTTTCTTCTGGTGAAGTGAAAATTGTAAAAGATTTGAATACAAGTGTAGAGGGCCGAGATATTTTAATTATTGAGGATATCATTGATAGTGGGATGACATTAAGCTATTTAGTGGATCTATTCAAGTATCGTAAAGCAAAATCTATTAAGATTGTCACATTATTGGATAAGCCGACAGGTAGAAAAGTAAAGTTAGAAGCTGATTATGTTGGTTTTATAGTTCCAGATGCTTTTGTTGTTGGTTATGGATTAGATTACGCAGAAAAATACAGAAACTTACCGTACGTTGGTGTTCTTAAAAAAGAAGTTTACTCTTTTTAATGGAAGCTAGGACTGTTTAACTAGTATGTTAAGCAAAAGTCAAAGCTCTATGAAAGTCATTGATAGATATGAACAAAGCCTTAAAATTTTGTTCTTTTTTAGAAGGCTTTTCATTGTACGCCAAAAAAAACGTATGTTAAGATAATCATTAGTTTTTCTGTTTACCTTGTGAGGAGGCTAGGAATGAATCGAGCATTGCGCTACGCCATATTGTATTTATTGATATTTTTTGTGATTGTAGGAATATTTGCTACGTTTAATACAAATAATACCCCTACTAAAAATATTCGTTATGATGAATTTATGACTTCACTTTCAAAAGGTGATGTTACTAGCTTTTCAATGCAACCTGAACAAGGAGTTTACTTTATAGAAGGTTCTATGAAGGGCTATGAAGAAGGAGAAAAGTTTTTAACTAAACTTCCTTACAATAGTGAAAAAGTGCTAGAGAGAATAGATTCACTAGCAACTGCAAACAACGTACAAATTGATGTTATTGAAACTTCAAAAACTAGTGGCTGGGTACAGTTCTTTACCGGTCTACTTCCTTTCTTGATTATCATCATTTTATTCTTCTTCTTATTGAGCCAATCACAAGGCGGTGGTAACCGTGTGATGAACTTCGGTAAGAGTAAAGCAAAACTGTATGATAATGACAAGAAAAAAGTGAAATTCCCAGATGTTGCTGGGGCAGATGAAGAAAAAGCAGAGTTAGTAGAAGTTGTAGACTTCTTGAAAGATCCACGCAAGTTTGTAGAAATTGGAGCACGTATACCTAAAGGGATTCTTTTAGTAGGTCCTCCAGGTACTGGTAAAACGTTACTAGCACGTGCTGTAGCTGGTGAAGCTGGAGTTCCATTCTTCTCTATCAGTGGTTCTGACTTCGTAGAGATGTTCGTTGGGGTGGGTGCATCCCGCGTACGTGATTTGTTTGAAAATGCAAAGAAAAATGCGCCTTGTATTATTTTCATAGATGAAATTGATGCAGTTGGTCGTCAACGTGGAGCAGGTCTTGGTGGCGGTCATGATGAGCGTGAGCAAACACTAAACCAATTACTTGTTGAGATGGATGGTTTTGGAGCTAACGAAGGTATTATTATCATCGCAGCTACAAACAGACCAGATATTTTAGACCCGGCTCTTCTACGTCCTGGACGTTTTGACCGTCAAATTACAGTAGGTCGCCCAGATGTTAAAGGTCGCGAAGCAGTGCTTCAAGTACATGCACGCAACAAACCTTTAGATGATACAGTTGACTTGAAAGCAATTGCTCAACGCACACCAGGATTCTCTGGAGCAGATTTAGAAAATCTTTTAAATGAAGCTGCCCTGGTAGCTGCTAGAAGAAACAAAACAAAAATTGATATGTCAGACATTGATGAAGCAACAGACCGAGTTATTGCTGGACCAGCTAAATCTGGGAAAGTAATATCTCCGAAAGAACGTAAAATTGTTGCCTTCCATGAGGCTGGACACGTAGTAGTAGGTTTAACACTAGATGACGCAGAAGTCGTTCATAAAGTAACTATTGTTCCTCGTGGCCAAGCTGGCGGATATGCAGTAATGCTTCCAAAAGAAGATCGTTACTTCATGACTAAACCAGAGCTTCTGGATAAAGTTTCAGGATTACTAGGTGGTCGTGTTGCAGAGGATATCGTCTTTGGAGAAGTTTCTACAGGAGCTCATAATGACTTCCAACGTGCTACTGGTATCGTCAGAAAAATGGTTACGGAATATGGTATGAGTGACAAGCTAGGACCAATGCAATTTGGTCAAACTCAAGGAGGAAATGTCTTCCTAGGTCGTGACTTTAACTCAGAGCAAAATTATTCAGATAAGATTGCATATGAAATTGATCATGAGATGCAAACGATGATCAAAGAGCAATACGAACGAACTAAACAGATCTTAACAGAGAAACGCGATTTGTTAGATTTAATCGCAAATACGTTATTAGATGTTGAAACGTTAGATGCTGCTCAAATTTTACATTTACAAGAGCATGGAACACTACCTGTTCGTGAATACGATCAAAACGACCAAAAGGTTGATTTGAGTAAGGAAAAGGATTCCGATGCTACAGGAGCTTCTTCTGATCCGACAATTGGTGATTTACCATCAGAAAAAGGCACGTCTCATGAGACAGGTCCTATTCTAGAAGAACGTACAGATGGTACTTCAGATCCAATTCAAGAAAAGCGTCCAACTGATAAATAAAATATATAGCTGAGTGATTTTCGTCTTTAGGCGAGTCACTCAGCTTTTTTATTTCTCGGGAAATATGGTATGATGTGTTGGAAATCTACGTAAAAGTGAGGAAAATCTTCATGATACTTGTGCTTGATACAGGAAATACAAATATTGTACTAGGAATTTACCATAATGATCAGCTGATTCATCACTGGAGAATGGAGACGGACCGTCGTAAAACAGAGGATGAGTTCGGGATGCAGGTCAAAGCACTCTTTTCTCATGTTAATATAACTTTCGAACAAATAGAAGGTATTATCATTTCCTCAGTAGTGCCACCAATTATGTTCTCCTTAGAAGCTATGTGTAAGAAGTATTTTGGTATAAAACCCTTAGTTGTAGGTCCCGGTGTAAAGACGGGATTGAATATAAAATATGAAAATCCTCGTGAAGTCGGTGCGGATCGCATTGTTAATGCAGTAGCAGCTATTCATGAATATGGAGCACCTTTAATTATTGTGGACTTTGGTACTGCCACCACTTACTGTTATGTAAATGAAAAAGGTGAGTACTTGGGTGGTGCTATTGCGCCAGGAATCGGTATTTCGACAGAAGCATTATTTGAAAAGGCTAGTAAGCTTCCAAGAATTGAGCTTACTACGCCTGAGCATGTAATCGGTAAAAATACTGTTTCAGCAATGCAGTCTGGTATTGTTTTTGGATACGTTGGGCAAGTGGAGGGCATTGTAAATAGGATGAAAAAAGTTTCTAAAGTAACTCCCAAAGTTATATCTACAGGAGGACTTGCTCCTTTAATAGGTAATGAAACAACGATTATGGATATGATTGATCCTTTTCTTACGTTAAAAGGATTGTATTTAATTTATCAACGAAATATAGATGAAAGAGGTATGAGATAAAATGAATGATTATTTAGTTAGAGCTTTAGCTTTTGAAGGAAGCGTAAGAGCATTTGCAGTTCGTACAACAGGTACGGTAGGTGAGGCACAGCAGCGTCATCAAACATGGCCAACTGCTTCTGCGGCATTAGGTAGATCTATGACCGCTGCAGTTATGATGGGAGCAATGTTAAAGGGTGACGATAAGTTAACAGTTAAAGTAGAAGGAAATGGTCCTATTGGTCCTATGATCATCGATAGCAATGCTAAAGGTGAGGTGCGTGGATATGTAACAAATCCTCAAGTACATTTTGATTTAAACTCAGTCGGCAAGCTTGATGTTCGTCGTGCAGTTGGAACAGAGGGTACTTTAACAATTGTCAAAGATCTAGGGATGCGAGACTTCTTTACGGGACAAGTACCAATAGTTTCTGGAGAAATTGCAGAGGATTTCACTTACTATTACGCTATTTCAGAACAAGTTCCGTCCTCAGTAGGTCTAGGAGTATTGGTTAACCCAGACAACTCCATTTTGGCTGCTGGTGGGTTTATCATTCAGTTATTACCAGGGACAGATGACGAGACTATAACAATTATAGAAGAACATTTAAATAAGATGGAGCCGGTGTCTAAGTTAATCGAAAGAGGATTGACTCCAGAGGAACTCTTATTTGAAATTCTTGGGAAAGAAAACGTTCAAATATTAAATGAAATGCCAGTACAGTTTGAATGTAATTGCTCTAAAGATCGATTTGGTAGTGCAATTATCAGTCTTGGGGAAAGTGAAATCCGTGACATGATTGAAGAAGACGGTGGTGCTGAGGCTCAATGTCATTTTTGTATGGAAAAATATAATTACTCAGTAAATGAATTGGAGTCTTTTATCGATGAAATCAATTCATAATAATGTTCCAACTCAACCTAAACGACGTTTAAAAACGAAACCGGTACTTATTGTACTAGGTATACTTTTACTTGGAAACTTACTTTGGTTTATAGCTTGGTTAATACCAAATGATCAACAAGCAAAGGCATCCGAAGAAGTCGCTTCAGTTGATGGAAAGATTATTACGAAAGAGCAATGGATGGCTTCCATGGAAACAATTTACGGAAAAGAAGTATTATTAGATATGGTAAACGCAGAGGTCATGGAGGCTGCTGCGAAGAAAAACGATATTAAAGTAACAGATGCAGAGATAGATCTGGAGCTAGCGCTTATTAGGTCAACAAGGGAAGGTACAGACACTTCCCTTCAAGCATATGACGATGAGATATTACGAAAGAAAATTAGGTCCCGCCTTATTTTAGAGAAGGTATTAGCAAAAGATGTTAATGTAAAGGAAAAGGATATTAAGGATTTCTATGAAAATAATAAAAATCTATATAATATCCCAACTTCCTACCGTACTAGCGTTATTTACGTGTCTACAGAAGAGGAAGGGAAAGCTGTTTTAAAAGAGCTCAAGGATGAATCGTCCTTTGATGGTCTGGCAAGAGAGCGTTCGACAGATCCAAGTTCTGCAAGCTTAGGTGGAGACGTGGGTTATATCTCTAAAGGTACTGATTCGATAGATGAAGCTTTAGTTGAAGCATTAGAGAATGTTAAAGAAGGAAAGACTAGCGGAGTTATCGCTCTTAAGGATGGCCGTTATGCAATAGCACTTGTAAAGGATATATTTGAAGGACAAGCATTCTCTTATGAGAAAGTAGAAGGTCATATAAAGAGAGAGCTGGCACTAAGTCAAATAAATCAATCTGTAACACAAGAATCATTCTGGCAGGAATATAAAGCAGAATGGATATATGGAGAACAGTAAAAATAAGGCTTTAAACCGCCCTCCAATGTTGGATGAATCTAACAATGGAGGGCGATTTTTATAGACGGCGCAAGAGATTGTCGGGAATATACCATGCTGCTCTCCCTACTGAACGCGAAATGGATTCATTTTGAAAACAAATGTATATAAGAGTCTAAAGTCCCGTAGAATATATAGAACAAGAATTAAAATTTTTGTTTGTACTGTAGTAAAAGGGGTAGGTTAGTATTTATGGCAATGTGGGTGAACTGCTTATTTTAAAAGAATCGTCAATAATAAAATTTACTTTATTTGGCGAACTGTATTAATTGACAGTAGTTCTCAAAGATTGATATGATATAGGAAATAAAACCTATCAATCAAGTAGGGATTAGGAGTGAATCGTAGAATGGCAAAATTAGCGAATAGTGTAGCAGATTTAATAGGTAAAACACCGATTGTTAAATTAAACAGAGTGACTAGCCCAGAAGATGCTGAGGTTTATGTGAAATTAGAATACTTTAACCCTGGAAGCAGTGTAAAAGATCGTATTGCTCTAGCAATGATAGAAAATGCCGAAAAAGAAGGCAAATTAAATGCAGAAAGCACGATTATTGAGCCTACAAGTGGTAACACAGGAATCGGGCTAGCAATGATTGCGTCTGCAAAAGGGTATAAAGCTGTATTAGTAATGCCAGACACAATGAGCTTAGAGCGTAGAAATTTACTTCGTGCATATGGTGCTGAATTAGTGTTAACACCTGGAGCTGATGGTATGAAGGGTGCAATTGCGAAGGCGCTAGAACTATCGAATGAAAACGGTTGGTTTATGCCACAACAATTTAATAACCCTGCAAATCCAGAGGTGCACCGTTTAACAACTGGTCCTGAAATTGTAGAAGCATTTGACCAATTAGATGGATTTGTTGCTGGAATCGGTACAGGTGGTACAATTACAGGTGCTGGTGGCGTGTTAAAGGAAAAATTCCCAAACATCCACATTGCTGCAGTTGAACCAAAGGATTCAAGTGTCCTTTCTGGTGGTAAACCAGGACCACATAAAATTCAAGGAATTGGTGCTGGTTTTATACCGGAAGTATTAGATACAGATTTATACAATTCCATCATTCAAGTTTCTAACGAGGATGCTTATGCTACTTCTCGTGAAGTTGCTAAAAGTGAAGGGATTTTAGGTGGAGTATCTGCAGGTGCTGCTATTTACGGAGCACTTCAGTTAGCAAAACAACTTGGTAAAGGTAAAAAAGTTCTTGCAGTTATCCCTGACAACGGGGAACGTTACTTGAGTACACCTCTTTATCAATTTGAAGACTAATTTATATGTGTTCGGGATTATAATTTCATAAGAGTTGATTTAACGAGAGGGAGTTTGTTTACTTCCTCTCTTTTTTGTGGCAAAAAGGAATAGTTTCACGTTAAGATGAAGTCAGATTGTTTTTAGGGGGAAATGAAAATAATGGGATTACATCTTCATACGCATTCATTTCAAATGTCTAAAGAGGCATTTTTTTATGGATATAAAGAGCTTACCAAAAATGAAACACATCATCTGTTCTTAGAGAGTGGGAGAGGCGGTCATATTTCTGTCGCAGCCTGGAATCCATTAGCTACTATTAAGTCTGAGGAGAAGGGCATCCATGTTAAGTGGAGAGAAGGAGGGGAGGAATCTATAGAGGGTGAGCCTTTAGATGAGCTAGAGCGCCTCATTGCAAACTATAAGATTTCTTACGATAGCAACCTTCCTGACTTTCAAGGGGGAGCAGCTGGTTTTATTAGCTACGATTATGCTAGAAAGATAGAAGTACTACCAACCCATTCAGAAGATGATTTGCATATACCGGATATATACTTTTATCTACTAGATAGCTGGGCTGTGTTAGATGTGGAGACTGAAACAGTAACATTGATGAAGCTCTCTAGTAGTAGTGAGGATTTAGAGGATATGGAAGAGCGATACAAACAGGCAGCCGATCAGGGCATATCCTCTAGAATCTTCTTGCCGGGAGCTGCGATGGAAGTTCAAGAGGATTCATCGAAGCTACATGTGTCGATGAGTTCAGAGGAATTTGAAGCAGCTACGCTAAAAATTCAAGAATATATTGCTCAAGGAGACGTTTTCCAAGTTAACTTATCAGTTCGTCAATCTAAAGAGTTAAAAGCATCAGCCATTGAAATGTACGAGGCTTTGCGTACCTTCAACCCTTCTCCTTATATGGCATATATCCAGTCACCAGAGTTTGCGGTAGTTTCAGGATCTCCTGAGTTATTGGTAAAGAAAAAGGGGTTTGAGCTATCTACAAGACCAATCGCTGGTACAAGGCCAAGAGGGAAAGACGAGGCAGACGATCTTTTATTGGCCAATGAGCTGATTGAAAATGAAAAAGAGCGTGCTGAGCACGTCATGCTTGTAGATCTGGAGCGGAACGACATAGGGCGCGTTTCTGCTTATGGCACAGTGGAAGTGGACGAGTTTATGGTGATTGAGCGTTACTCCCATGTCATGCATATTGTTTCAAATGTTAAGGGGCAGCTACGCCAAGGGGTGACAAACTCAGAAATAGTTCGAGCAATGTTCCCAGGTGGAACCATTACTGGAGCACCAAAAATAAGAACCATGGAAATCATAGATGAGTTAGAGCCTGTTCGAAGAGGACTATATACAGGTTCTATAGGATGGCTTGGATACACCGGGGATATAGAGCTTAATATCGTTATACGGACGGCATTTATACAAGATAGAATGGCTCATATACAGGCAGGGGCAGGTATAGTAATTGATTCGAAGCCTAGTGCAGAATATAAAGAGTCCATAAACAAAGCAAAGGCTTTATGGCAAGCAAAGGCCATGGCGGAAGGAGGAAGCAAATGATTTTGATGATTGATAACTATGATTCCTTTACCTACAATTTAGTGCAATATATCGGGGAATGTGGTGTAGAGATAAAGGTGGTTCGTAATGATGAGCTTTCCATAGAAGACATTGAGCAATTATCACCTCAAGTTATTGTTGTTTCTCCAGGTCCCTGTACCCCGAACGAGGCAGGTATCAGCTTAGAAGTAATCACCTATTTCGCCGGGAAAATACCTTTGCTAGGGGTTTGTTTGGGACATCAATCCATTGGCCAAGCTTTTGGGGGTAATGTAATTCGTGCAGAACGACTAATGCATGGGAAAACGTCTCCGGTCTTTCATGATGGTAAAGGTGTTAATAAGAATATGCCTAACCCGTTCCTTGCTACTCGCTATCATTCTTTAATAGTAGAGAGAGGCTCACTTCCAGACTGTCTCGAAATTACATCCTGGACAGCGGAGGGAGAAATAATGGGAATACGCCATAAGGATTTTCCAGTAGAGGGTGTACAGTTCCACCCGGAGTCTATCATGACGGAGGAAGGAAAAAAACTAATCCAAAACTTTGTGCATGACCACTGCTATGCTAAGGAGCTGTCCTAAATGGAGGCTTGGAAGAATGGGCAATTATATAAAGCTAGTGAATTAACGGTATCAGCCTATGATCATGGCTTCTTATATGGACTTGGCTTTTTCGAAACGTTTCGCACCTACAATGGCAACGTATTTTTATGGGATGAGCATTGGTTGAGACTCAAAGAGGCACTGGCCGATTTTCGTATAGACTTGCCTTATGACAAGCAGGCCATTTTGGAGGCTGTGAATTTATTAACAGAAGCGAATAAAGGGGAAGACGGGTATTTTCGTTTAAACGTTAGTGCAGGTATTCATGATCTGGGATTACAGCCAAACAATTATCAGGAACCAACCGTTATTTTATATCGAAAGCCCCTTGTTCCGATGATACGTGGTAAAGAGAAGTCAGCAGTCTGGTTAAAGACTGTCAGAAATACTCCGGAGAGCAGCATTCGTCATAAATCCCACCACTTTGCAAACAATGTTCAAGCGAGGTTTGAACTAGACTCACTAGCTGATCAGGAAGGGATTTTTATAAATACCTCAGGTTTTGTGGCAGAAGGTATTACTTCTAATGTCTTTTGGGTTAAGGGTGGGAAAGTCTATACTCCCTCTGTTGAAACTGGAATATTAAATGGAACGACGAGGAAATGGATTTTAAAAAATTGTACAAGCGATATAGAAGAAGGCTTTTACACAAAGACTCATTTAGAATCTGCAGAAGAGGTTTTTATAACAAACGCAGTTCAGGAGCTGGTTCCGATTAAAAGTATTGACGGGAAACAGTTTTTAGGAAATCTCGGACCTGTTTACAAAGAGCTTCACAAACAATACGTTGCGTGTATTCAGGGAAAAAGGAGAGCATAGCATGAATTTAAAACATAATTTACAACCGTTTAAAGCTGGAGGAGTCACTCTAGATTTTCGAAATGAAACGATTATAATGGGTATTCTTAACGTTACACCGGATTCCTTTTCGGATGGTGGAATGTTCAATGAGATAGAGCAGGCTGTCGGTAGAGCAAAACAAATGGTAGCCGAAGGAGCTAAAATAATAGATGTTGGGGGAGAGTCCACAAGACCAGGATATACACCAATATCTGATGAAGAAGAAATTGGGCGTGTTGTGCCGGTTATCCAAGCTATTAGCCAACAAGTGGACGCAATCATTTCTATTGATACGTATAAATCAGCTGTAGCTAGAGCAGCTATAGAGGCCGGTGCGCACGTCATTAATGATATTTGGGGAGCTAAGAAAGATCCGGAGATTGCCAATGTGGCAGCCGAATTCAATGTCCCAATTATACTCATGCACAATCGAGATGATGAGGACTATGTAGATTTTTGGATAGAGGCGAAGAAGGATTTAGAAGAAAGCATCCATATTGCCAGGACAGCAGGTGTACCTCATGAAAACATTTGGTTAGACCCTGGCATAGGATTTGCAAAATCTCATGATCAGAATATTTTAATGATGCAGCATTTAGCTGACCTCGTGGCTATGGGCTACCCAGTATTGTTGGCCACTTCCCGTAAGCGTATGATTGGCAATGTATTAAATTTGCCAGTGGACGAACGTGTGGAGGGTACTGGAGCAACAGTATGCTATGGTGTCCAGCTTGGCTGTCATATAGTGAGAGTTCATGATGTCAAGGAGATGGGAAGAATGACGAAAATGATGGATGCTTTATTAGGCAAAGGCATCGAGATGAAAGCGGAGGCTTAACAGATGGACTATATTCATTTAAATGATTTAGAATTTTACGGATTTCATGGGGCACTTCCAGAGGAAACAAAGCTCGGGCAAATTTTTAAAGTAACGGTGACTCTTGCCTGTGACTTAAAAAAAGCCGGGGAAACAGATAACTTAGACGAGACGGTTAACTATGCTGAGGTATTTGAGCTCTGTAAGGAAATCGTGGAGGGAAAACCTTATTTGTTAATAGAAGCTGTTGCGGAAAGAATTGCTTCTCGAATACTGGAGCGGTATAAGGAAAAAGTAAGTGGATGTCGAATACATCTAGTAAAACCAAACCCTCCTATAGTAGGCCACTACACTTCGGTAGCTGTTGATATAACGAGGGGTATATTATGAACGTAGCATACATTTCCTTAGGATCGAATATAGAGAATCGATTAGAATTTTTACAAGAAGCAGTTGGTTTATTGAAGGAGACACAACAGATAGATGTTCTGAAGGTGTCGTCGGTCTACGAGACAGCTCCAGTCGGTTACGTGGACCAAGCGGCATTTTTAAATATAGTTGTAGAACTGAAGACTTTATTTACTCCACATGAATTATTAGTAAAATGCAATGAAATAGAGGACTTACTGGGGAGAAAGAGAATAGTTCGCTGGGGTCCAAGAACAGTAGACCTTGACATTTTGTTGTATAATGAAGAAAATATGAAAACAGAAGACCTCATTATTCCTCATCCTAGGATGGCGGAAAGAGGCTTCGTGCTTGTTCCGCTTTTGGAGTTAAATCCTAATATAATCGATCCGCGGACAAAACAAGCTTTTTCGAATTTAGTGCATGACCAGAAAGAGGGCGTCCATTTATGGAGAAAGTTCGCTGGGGTCGACGCATTCGTGCATTTCGAAGGTTAAAGATGATCAAGCAAGTCGAGCTTGCAAAAGAAATGGATATGTCTGTGTCTATACTTGGGAAAATTGAACAAGGTAAGCGCGCTCCAACCGAAGCACAGTTGGAAAAGATTGCTGCCATACTTGATATAAAGATAGAGGAACTAAAAGGAGAAATAGAGGCAGGTGAAGATAAATGACAAATGCACCGACTAAGCCATTTCAAATTGGTAACCATGTAATGGATAACCGAGTGGTTTTGGCACCCATGGCTGGTATTTGTAACTCAGCATTCCGTCTAACGGTTAAAGAGTTTGGCGCGGGACTTGTCTATGCTGAAATGATTAGCGATAAGGGGATTGTTCAAAAAAATGAAAGAACATTAAGCATGCTTTACATTGATGAACGTGAAAATCCATTGTCACTGCAAATCTTTGGCGGAGAAAAAGAAACGCTAGTAGCTGCAGCGCAATATGTTGACCAGCACACTTCAGCCGATATTATTGATATTAACATGGGTTGCCCAGTGAATAAGATTATAAAATGTGAGGCTGGGGCAAGATGGCTCTTGGACCCTAACAAAATCTATGAGATGGTATCTGCAGTTGTAGATAATGTAAAAAAACCGGTAAGTGTAAAAATGCGTACAGGCTGGGATGAAGAACACTTATATATGGTAGAAAATGCACAAGCAGTCGAGCGCGCTGGTGGAGCAGCCGTTGCCGTACACGGACGTACTCGTGTACAAATGTATGAGGGAGAAGCAAACTGGGACTTAATACGACAAGTGAAAGAAGCAGTTAATATTCCTGTCATCGGTAATGGGGACGTGAACACTCCACAAGATGCAAAACGTATGTTAGATGAAACAGGCGTTGATGGTGTAATGATCGGACGAGCAGCATTAGGTGATCCATGGATGATTTATCGTACAGTGGAATATCTTGAAACAGGCGAGCTAAAGCCTGAACCTACTGTGCAAGAGAAGATTGACGTATGTTTATTACATTTTGATCGGCTGACTGCTCTTAAGGGAGAGCATATTGCGGTCCGTGAAATGCGTAAGCATGCATCTTGGTATCTTAAAGGGATCCGTGGAAACGGGACGGCTAGAAATATGATTAACCAAACAGAAACTGCACAAGAGCTGAAGGATTACTTGCGCTTCTTTGCAGAAGAGTCTTTAAAGGAATATAATGAGGCTAGCACAATTCTTGCTTAATTTAGTGGGCTGTCACATCAAGTGACGGCTCTTTCCGTTTTTTATTTAGTCGTTAGGTTCAGTGGCAGAAATAAAAGATGAAGTAAACACTGAAATTGTGTACAATAAATGCAACGTAAAGGATACTTGCGAATAATAGATTGTAAAAGGAGTGAAGGAAATGTCTAACATGGAAGAATTAAATGATCAACTTTTGGTGAGACGCCAGAAGATGACTACGATACAAGAAAAAGGATTAGATCCATTTGGCGGAAAGTTTGAAAGAACTCATTTAAGTGACCAAGTCGTTTCTGAATTTGAAGAGTTCACAAAAGAGCAGTTAGAAGAAACGCCTCACGAAGTAGTAATAGCTGGGCGAATCATGACGAAGCGCGGAAAAGGAAAAGCTGGGTTTGCGCATATACAAGATCTAGGCGGCCAAATTCAGATTTATGTACGAAAAGATGCAATTGGTGAAGATGCTTACGAGCTATTTACTACAGCAGACTTAGGTGACATCGTAGGCGTTCGAGGTAAAGTATTTAGAACTCAGGTAGGTGAATTGTCAGTAAAAGCAACAGAGTTTACCTTCTTAACTAAATCCTTACGTCCAATGCCAGAGAAATTCCACGGGTTAAAAGATGTTGAACAACGCTACCGTCAACGCTACTTAGATTTAATGACTAGTGCTGAAAGCAAAAACACTTTTATCACTAGAAGCCGTATTATTCAATCTATGCGTCGTTACTTAGATAGCCAAGGCTATTTAGAAGTAGAGACACCATTGTTACATACTGTAGCAGGGGGAGCAGCAGCTCGTCCGTTTATTACTCATCACAATGCATTAGATATGGAGCTTTATTTACGAATTGCAATTGAATTACACTTAAAGCGTCTAATTGTAGGTGGTTTAGAAAAGGTTTATGAAATAGGCCGTGTATTCCGTAATGAAGGTGTATCTACTCGTCATAATCCTGAATTTACAATGATTGAGTTATATGAGGCATACGCTGACTATAAAGACATCATGAATCTAACAGAAAATCTAGTAGCACATGTTGCTCAAGAAGTTCTTGGTTCTACTACAGTTATGTATGGAGATGATGAGATCAATCTTGCTCCTGGTTGGAGACGCTGGCATATGGCAGATGCAGTCAAAGAGACTTCAGGAGTTGATTTCTGGAAAGAGATGACGAAAGAAGAAGCTCATGCCTTGGCTAAAGAACATGGAGTAGAAGTTAAACCTTCTATGGAAGTGGGACATGTACTAAACGAATTCTTTGAACAAAAGGTAGAAGAAACTTTAGTTCAACCAACATTTATTTATGGACATCCAGTAGAAGTTTCTCCACTTGCGAAGAAAAATCCAGAGGATGGACGTTTTACAGATCGCTTTGAGCTGTTTATTGTTCGTCGTGAGCATGCTAATGCTTTCACAGAGTTAAATGATCCTATCGATCAACGTAATCGCTTTGAAGCGCAATTAGAAGAGAAAGCTGCTGGAAACGATGAAGCACATGAAATGGATGAAGATTTCTTAGAGGCATTAGAATATGGAATGCCACCAACAGGTGGACTAGGAATTGGAATAGATCGTTTGGTAATGTTATTAACAAACTCCCCGTCTATTCGCGATGTTTTATTATTCCCTACGATGCGTCATAGAGATTAAAGAGCTTAAGAATGGGACACTACTAGTAGTAGTGTCTCTTTCTATTTATACGACTATATATTGGGTGAGAATTATTTTAATTATTTTACTTTTAAAAAGCCCTTGTAAAAGGTGCTGGCAGGGTGGTATAGTAATCAAGTTCCCAATTTTACTTCTAAATCTCACAAAAATAACTTGAAAAAAGTTGTTGACATTGAAAAGTAGATTTGGTAAGATAATAAAGTCGCCAAAACGAACGGCGCAATGAACATTGAAAACTGAACATGCAAAACGTTAAGACATATAGCATCAACAAGCTTCGGCTTGATTGACGCAAAACAATTTTTGACATCATTTAATGATGATGCCAGCAAAACAAAATGAGCTTTTTAAGTTCTCTATTATGGAGAGTTTGATCCTGGCTCAGGACGAACGCTGGCGGCGTGCCTAATACATGCAAGTCGAGCGGATGATGAAGAAGCTTGCTTCTTCTGATTTAGCGGCGGACGGGTGAGTAACACGTGGGCAACCTGCCCTGTAGATTGGGATAACTCCGGGAAACCGGGGCTAATACCGAATAATCCATTCCCTCACATGAGGAAATGTTAAAAGACGGTTTCGGCTGTCACTACAGGATGGGCCCGCGGCGCATTAGCTAGTTGGTGAGGTAACGGCTCACCAAGGCGACGATGCGTAGCCGACCTGAGAGGGTGATCGGCCACACTGGGACTGAGACACGGCCCAGACTCCTACGGGAGGCAGCAGTAGGGAATCTTCCACAATGGACGAAAGTCTGATGGAGCAACGCCGCGTGAGTGAAGAAGGTTTTCGGATCGTAAAACTCTGTTGTGAGGGAAGAACAAGTACGAGAGTAACTGCTCGTACCTTGACGGTACCTCATTAGAAAGCCACGGCTAACTACGTGCCAGCAGCCGCGGTAATACGTAGGTGGCAAGCGTTGTCCGGAATTATTGGGCGTAAAGCGCGCGCAGGCGGTCCTTTAAGTCTGATGTGAAAGCCCACGGCTCAACCGTGGAGGGTCATTGGAAACTGGGGGACTTGAGTACAGAAGAGGAAAGCGGAATTCCAAGTGTAGCGGTGAAATGCGTAGAGATTTGGAGGAACACCAGTGGCGAAGGCGGCTTTCTGGTCTGTAACTGACGCTGAGGCGCGAAAGCGTGGGGAGCAAACAGGATTAGATACCCTGGTAGTCCACGCCGTAAACGATGAGTGCTAAGTGTTAGGGGGTTTCCGCCCCTTAGTGCTGCAGCTAACGCATTAAGCACTCCGCCTGGGGAGTACGGTCGCAAGACTGAAACTCAAAGGAATTGACGGGGGCCCGCACAAGCGGTGGAGCATGTGGTTTAATTCGAAGCAACGCGAAGAACCTTACCAGGTCTTGACATCCCGCTGACCGGCCTAGAGATAGGCTTTTCCCTTCGGGGACAGCGGTGACAGGTGGTGCATGGTTGTCGTCAGCTCGTGTCGTGAGATGTTGGGTTAAGTCCCGCAACGAGCGCAACCCTTGATCTTAGTTGCCAGCATTCAGTTGGGCACTCTAAGGTGACTGCCGGTGATAAACCGGAGGAAGGTGGGGATGACGTCAAATCATCATGCCCCTTATGACCTGGGCTACACACGTGCTACAATGGACGGTACAGAGGGTCGCAACCCCGCGAGGGTGAGCAAATCCCATAAAACCGTTCTCAGTTCGGATTGTAGGCTGCAACTCGCCTACATGAAGCCGGAATCGCTAGTAATCGTGGATCAGCATGCCACGGTGAATACGTTCCCGGGCCTTGTACACACCGCCCGTCACACCACGAGAGTTTGTAACACCCGAAGTCGGTGGGGTAACCCTTTTGGGAGCCAGCCGCCGAAGGTGGGACAGATGATTGGGGTGAAGTCGTAACAAGGTAGCCGTATCGGAAGGTGCGGCTGGATCACCTCCTTTCTAAGGATATATTCGGAATACAGATCTTTATCTGTATCTTAACGTTTTGCAGTTCAGTTTTGAATGTTCATTCTATATGAGCATTTAAAGCTTTTTAACTTGCTCCTGCGATTACTCGTCGCAAAGGAACAAGCTTTGTTCTTTGAAAACTGGATAAAACGACATCAAAAAAAGAAACAAACGCAAGATATTCAAATTGTGATCACTTACGTGATTGCAAGTGTAGTACTTTTAACTTTTAGGTTAAGTTAATAAGGGCGCACGGTGGATGCCTTGGCACTAGGAGTCGATGAAGGACGGCACTAACACCGATATGCTTCGGGGAGCTGTAAGTGAGCTTCGATCCGAAGATTTCCGAATGGGGAAACCCACTGCCCGTAATGGGGCAGTACATTTGCGTGAATACATAGCGCATCTGAGACACACCCAGGGAACTGAAACATCTAAGTACCTGGAGGAAGAGAAAGAAAATTCGATTCCCTGAGTAGCGGCGAGCGAAACGGGAAGAGCCCAAACCAAGAGGCTTGCCTCTTGGGGTTGTAGGACACTCTATACGGAGTTACAAAAGAATGAGCTAGACGAAGCGACCTGGAAAGGTCCGCAGGATAGGGTAAAAGCCCCGTAGTCAAAAGTTCATTCCCTCCAGAGTGTATCCTGAGTACGGCGGAACACGTGAAATTCCGTCGGAATCCGGGAGGACCATCTCCCAAGGCTAAATACTACCTAGTGACCGATAGTGAACCAGTACCGTGAGGGAAAGGTGAAAAGCACCCCGGAAGGGGAGTGAAATAGACCCTGAAACCGTGTGCCTACAAATAGTCAAAGCCCGTTAACGGGTGATGGCGTGCCTTTTGTAGAATGAACCGGCGAGTTACGATTACATGCGAGGTTAAGTTGAGAAGACGGAGCCGCAGCGAAAGCGAGTCTGAATAGGGCGAATGAGTATGTGGTCGTAGACCCGAAACCAGGTGATCTACCCATGTCCAGGATGAAGGTGAGGTAACACTTACTGGAGGTCCGAACCCACGCACGTTGAAAAGTGCGGGGATGAGGTGTGGGTAGCGGAGAAATTCCAATCGAACCTGGAGATAGCTGGTTCTCTCCGAAATAGCTTTAGGGCTAGCCTCAAACGTTAGAATCTTGGAGGTAGAGCACTGTTTGGACTAGGGGCCCATCCCGGGTTACCGAATTCAGACAAACTCCGAATGCCAATGATTTATGTTTGGGAGTCAGACTGCGAGTGATAAGATCCGTAGTCAAGAGGGAAACAGCCCAGACCACCAGCTAAGGTCCCAAAGTATTTGTTAAGTGGAAAAGGATGTGGCGTTGCTTAGACAACCAGGATGTTGGCTTAGAAGCAGCCATCATTTAAAGAGTGCGTAATAGCTCACTGGTCGAGTGACGCTGCGCCGAAAATGTATCGGGGCTAAACAAATCACCGAAGCTGTGGATTGATACCTTTGGTATCAGTGGTAGGAGAGCGTTCTAAGGGCGTTGAAGTCAGACCGGAAGGACTGGTGGAGCGCTTAGAAGTGAGAATGCCGGTATGAGTAGCGAAAGATGGGTGAGAATCCCATCCACCGTATGACTAAGGTTTCCTGAGGAAGGCTCGTCCGCTCAGGGTTAGTCGGGACCTAAGTCGAGGCCGATAGGCGTAGACGATGGACAACAGGTTGATATTCCTGTACCACCACCCCACCGTTTGAGTGATGGGGGGACGCAGTAGGATAGGGTAAGCGTGCTGTTGGTTATGCACGTCCAAGCAGTGAGGTGTGAGTGTAGGCAAATCCGCACTCTGTAACATTGAGCTGTGATGGCAAGGACGTATGTCCGGAGTTCCTGATTTCACACTGCCAAGAAAAGCCTCTAACGAGGTGGGAGGTGCCCGTACCGCAAACCGACACAGGTAGTCGAGGAGAGAATCCTAAGGTGAGCGAGAGAACTCTCGTTAAGGAACTCGGCAAAATGACCCCGTAACTTCGGGAGAAGGGGTGCTCTTTTGGGTGAATAGCCTAGAAGAGCCGCAGTGAATAGGCCCAGGCGACTGTTTAGCAAAAACACAGGTCTCTGCAAAACCGTAAGGTGAAGTATAGGGGCTGACGCCTGCCCGGTGCTGGAAGGTTAAGAGGAGTGCTTAGCGCAAGCGAAGGTGCGAATTGAAGCCCCAGTAAACGGCGGCCGTAACTATAACGGTCCTAAGGTAGCGAAATTCCTTGTCGGGTAAGTTCCGACCCGCACGAAAGGCGTAACGATCTGGGCACTGTCTCAACGAGAGACTCGGTGAAATTATAGTACCTGTGAAGATGCAGGTTACCCGCGACAGGACGGAAAGACCCCGTGGAGCTTTACTGTAGCTTGATATTGAATTTTGGTGCAACTTGTACAGGATAGGTAGGAGCCTTAGAGCCCGGAGCGCCAGCTTCGGAGGAGGCGTCGGTGGGATACTACCCTGGTTGTATTGAAATTCTAACCCATACCCGTAACCCGGGTAGGAGACAGTGTCAGGCGGGCAGTTTGACTGGGGCGGTCGCCTCCTAAAGTGTAACGGAGGCGCCCAAAGGTTCCCTCAGAATGGTTGGAAATCATTCGAAGAGTGTAAAGGCAGAAGGGAGCTTGACTGCGAGACCTACAAGTCGAGCAGGGTCGAAAGACGGGCTTAGTGATCCGGTGGTTCCGCATGGAAGGGCCATCGCTCAACGGATAAAAGCTACCCCGGGGATAACAGGCTTATCTCCCCCAAGAGTCCACATCGACGGGGAGGTTTGGCACCTCGATGTCGGCTCATCGCATCCTGGGGCTGTAGTCGGTCCCAAGGGTTGGGCTGTTCGCCCATTAAAGCGGTACGCGAGCTGGGTTCAGAACGTCGTGAGACAGTTCGGTCCCTATCCGTCGTGGGCGTAGGAAATTTGAGAGGAGCTGTCCTTAGTACGAGAGGACCGGGATGGACACACCGCTGGTGTACCAGTTGTTCTGCCAAGGGCATCGCTGGGTAGCTATGTGTGGACGGGATAAGTGCTGAAAGCATCTAAGCACGAAGCCCCCCTCAAGATGAGATTTCCCATTACGCAAGTAAGTAAGATCCCTCAAAGACGATGAGGTAGATAGGTTCGGGGTGGAAGCGTGGCGACACGTGCAGCTGACGAATACTAATCGATCGAGGACTTAACCAAATTGTTTGTTTCTAAGATGTCAGTTTATTCAGTTTTGAAAGAATAAATTTTTATTAAATTAATGCTTGTAATAATCTACATAGTTGATATAATAGAACTTGTCTTTCAATAATTATTCAAGTCTAGTGATGATGGCGAAGAGGTCACACCCGTTCCCATACCGAACACGGAAGTTAAGCTCTTCAGCGCCGATGGTAGTTGGGGGTCTCCCCCTGCAAGAGTAGGACGTCGCTGGGCTTGCAATAAAAAAATATTACCCAGGAGGATTAGCTCAGCTGGGAGAGCATCTGCCTTACAAGCAGAGGGTCGGCGGTTCGAGCCCGTCATCCTCCACCATAATTTTACTCCTGCCGGAGTAGCTCAACTGGTAGAGCAACTGACTTGTAATCAGTAGGTTGAGGGTTCAAGTCCTTTCTCCGGCACCATTTTCCGAGCCATTAGCTCAGTTGGTAGAGCATCTGACTTTTAATCAGAGGGTCGAAGGTTCGAGTCCTTCATGGCTCATTCACTTTTGTGAAATAAATATGCGGGTGTGGCGGAACTGGCAGACGCACTAGACTTAGGATCTAGCGCCGCAAGGCGTGGGGGTTCGACTCCCTTCACCCGCACCACTTAACTTAATAACCGAGCGGAAGTAGTTCAGTGGTAGAACACCACCTTGCCAAGGTGGGGGTCGCGAGTTCGAACCTCGTCTTCCGCTCCAAAGATTCATTGAAGTGCCGGGGTGGCGGAACTGGCAGACGCACAGGACTTAAAATCCTGCGGTAGGTGACTACCGTACCGGTTCGATTCCGGTCCTCGGCACCACTTTTATGAATAATTAGCGCCCGTAGCTCAATTGGATAGAGCGTCTGACTACGGATCAGAAGGTTGTGGGTTCGACTCCTGCCGGGCGCGCCATATAACGGGAAGTAGCTCAGCTTGGTAGAGCACTTGGTTTGGGACCAAGGGGTCGCAGGTTCGAATCCTGTCTTCCCGACCAGTTATTATTATTTCGGGGCCTTAGCTCAGCTGGGAGAGCGCCTGCCTTGCACGCAGGAGGTCAGCGGTTCGATCCCGCTAGGCTCCACCATGAACATTGAAAACTGAACATGCAAAACGTTAAGACATACAGCATCAACAAGCTTCGGCTTGATTGACGCAAAACAATTTTTGACATCATTTAATGATGATGCCAGCAAAACAAAATGAGCTTTTTAAGTTCTCTATTATGGAGAGTTTGATCCTGGCTCAGGACGAACGCTGGCGGCGTGCCTAATACATGCAAGTCGAGCGGATGATGAAGAAGCTTGCTTCTTCTGATTTAGCGGCGGACGGGTGAGTAACACGTGGGCAACCTGCCCTGTAGATTGGGATAACTCCGGGAAACCGGGGCTAATACCGAATAATCCATTACCTCACATGAGGAAATGTTAAAAGACGGTTTCGGCTGTCACTACAGGATGGGCCCGCGGCGCATTAGCTAGTTGGTGAGGTAACGGCTCACCAAGGCGACGATGCGTAGCCGACCTGAGAGGGTGATCGGCCACACTGGGACTGAGACACGGCCCAGACTCCTACGGGAGGCAGCAGTAGGGAATCTTCCACAATGGACGAAAGTCTGATGGAGCAACGCCGCGTGAGTGAAGAAGGTTTTCGGATCGTAAAACTCTGTTGTGAGGGAAGAACAAGTACGAGAGTAACTGCTCGTACCTTGACGGTACCTCATTAGAAAGCCACGGCTAACTACGTGCCAGCAGCCGCGGTAATACGTAGGTGGCAAGCGTTGTCCGGAATTATTGGGCGTAAAGCGCGCGCAGGCGGTCCTTTAAGTCTGATGTGAAAGCCCACGGCTCAACCGTGGAGGGTCATTGGAAACTGGGGGACTTGAGTACAGAAGAGGAAAGCGGAATTCCAAGTGTAGCGGTGAAATGCGTAGAGATTTGGAGGAACACCAGTGGCGAAGGCGGCTTTCTGGTCTGTAACTGACGCTGAGGCGCGAAAGCGTGGGGAGCAAACAGGATTAGATACCCTGGTAGTCCACGCCGTAAACGATGAGTGCTAAGTGTTAGGGGGTTTCCGCCCCTTAGTGCTGCAGCTAACGCATTAAGCACTCCGCCTGGGGAGTACGGTCGCAAGACTGAAACTCAAAGGAATTGACGGGGGCCCGCACAAGCGGTGGAGCATGTGGTTTAATTCGAAGCAACGCGAAGAACCTTACCAGGTCTTGACATCCCGCTGACCGGCCTAGAGATAGGCTTTTCCCTTCGGGGACAGCGGTGACAGGTGGTGCATGGTTGTCGTCAGCTCGTGTCGTGAGATGTTGGGTTAAGTCCCGCAACGAGCGCAACCCTTGATCTTAGTTGCCAGCATTCAGTTGGGCACTCTAAGGTGACTGCCGGTGATAAACCGGAGGAAGGTGGGGATGACGTCAAATCATCATGCCCCTTATGACCTGGGCTACACACGTGCTACAATGGACGGTACAGAGGGTCGCAACCCCGCGAGGGTGAGCAAATCCCATAAAACCGTTCTCAGTTCGGATTGTAGGCTGCAACTCGCCTACATGAAGCCGGAATCGCTAGTAATCGTGGATCAGCATGCCACGGTGAATACGTTCCCGGGCCTTGTACACACCGCCCGTCACACCACGAGAGTTTGTAACACCCGAAGTCGGTGGGGTAACCCTTTTGGGAGCCAGCCGCCGAAGGTGGGACAGATGATTGGGGTGAAGTCGTAACAAGGTAGCCGTATCGGAAGGTGCGGCTGGATCACCTCCTTTCTAAGGATATATTCGGAATACAGATCTTTATCTGTATCTTAACGTTTTGCAGTTCAGTTTTGAATGTTCATGTATATTAATATTTTTAATAGATATGGAAATTCAAAGAGGGCCTATAGCTCAGCTGGTTAGAGCGCACGCCTGATAAGCGTGAGGTCGATGGTTCGAGTCCATTTAGGCCCACCATACCTTTTTTTATTTCGGGGCCTTAGCTCAGCTGGGAGAGCGCCTGCCTTGCACGCAGGAGGTCAGCGGTTCGATCCCGCTAGGCTCCACCAACGAAATAATTTGTTCTTTGAAAACTGGATAAAACGACATCAAAAAAAGAAACAAACGCAAGATATTCAAATTGTGATCACTTACGTGATTGCAAGTGTAGTACTTTTAACTTTTAGGTTAAGTTAATAAGGGCGCACGGTGGATGCCTTGGCACTAGGAGTCGATGAAGGACGGCACTAACACCGATATGCTTCGGGGAGCTGTAAGTGAGCTTCGATCCGAAGATTTCCGAATGGGGAAACCCACTGCCCGTAATGGGGCAGTACATTTGCGTGAATACATAGCGCATCTGAGACACACCCAGGGAACTGAAACATCTAAGTACCTGGAGGAAGAGAAAGAAAATTCGATTCCCTGAGTAGCGGCGAGCGAAACGGGAAGAGCCCAAACCAAGAGGCTTGCCTCTTGGGGTTGTAGGACACTCTATACGGAGTTACAAAAGAATGAGCTAGACGAAGCGACCTGGAAAGGTCCGCAGGATAGGGTAAAAGCCCCGTAGTCAAAAGTTCATTCCCTCCAGAGTGTATCCTGAGTACGGCGGAACACGTGAAATTCCGTCGGAATCCGGGAGGACCATCTCCCAAGGCTAAATACTACCTAGTGACCGATAGTGAACCAGTACCGTGAGGGAAAGGTGAAAAGCACCCCGGAAGGGGAGTGAAATAGACCCTGAAACCGTGTGCCTACAAATAGTCAAAGCCCGTTAACGGGTGATGGCGTGCCTTTTGTAGAATGAACCGGCGAGTTACGATTACATGCGAGGTTAAGTTGAGAAGACGGAGCCGCAGCGAAAGCGAGTCTGAATAGGGCGAATGAGTATGTGGTCGTAGACCCGAAACCAGGTGATCTACCCATGTCCAGGATGAAGGTGAGGTAACACTTACTGGAGGTCCGAACCCACGCACGTTGAAAAGTGCGGGGATGAGGTGTGGGTAGCGGAGAAATTCCAATCGAACCTGGAGATAGCTGGTTCTCTCCGAAATAGCTTTAGGGCTAGCCTCAAACGTTAGAATCTTGGAGGTAGAGCACTGTTTGGACTAGGGGCCCATCCCGGGTTACCGAATTCAGACAAACTCCGAATGCCAATGATTTATGTTTGGGAGTCAGACTGCGAGTGATAAGATCCGTAGTCAAGAGGGAAACAGCCCAGACCACCAGCTAAGGTCCCAAAGTATTTGTTAAGTGGAAAAGGATGTGGCGTTGCTTAGACAACCAGGATGTTGGCTTAGAAGCAGCCATCATTTAAAGAGTGCGTAATAGCTCACTGGTCGAGTGACGCTGCGCCGAAAATGTATCGGGGCTAAACAAATCACCGAAGCTGTGGATTGATACCTTTGGTATCAGTGGTAGGAGAGCGTTCTAAGGGCGTTGAAGTCAGACCGGAAGGACTGGTGGAGCGCTTAGAAGTGAGAATGCCGGTATGAGTAGCGAAAGATGGGTGAGAATCCCATCCACCGTATGACTAAGGTTTCCTGAGGAAGGCTCGTCCGCTCAGGGTTAGTCGGGACCTAAGTCGAGGCCGATAGGCGTAGACGATGGACAACAGGTTGATATTCCTGTACCACCACCCCACCGTTTGAGTGATGGGGGGACGCAGTAGGATAGGGTAAGCGTGCTGTTGGTTATGCACGTCCAAGCAGTGAGGTGTGAGTGTAGGCAAATCCGCACTCTGTAACATTGAGCTGTGATGGCAAGGACGTATGTCCGGAGTTCCTGATTTCACACTGCCAAGAAAAGCCTCTAACGAGGTGGGAGGTGCCCGTACCGCAAACCGACACAGGTAGTCGAGGAGAGAATCCTAAGGTGAGCGAGAGAACTCTCGTTAAGGAACTCGGCAAAATGACCCCGTAACTTCGGGAGAAGGGGTGCTCTTTTGGGTGAATAGCCTAGAAGAGCCGCAGTGAATAGGCCCAGGCGACTGTTTAGCAAAAACACAGGTCTCTGCAAAACCGTAAGGTGAAGTATAGGGGCTGACGCCTGCCCGGTGCTGGAAGGTTAAGAGGAGTGCTTAGCGCAAGCGAAGGTGCGAATTGAAGCCCCAGTAAACGGCGGCCGTAACTATAACGGTCCTAAGGTAGCGAAATTCCTTGTCGGGTAAGTTCCGACCCGCACGAAAGGCGTAACGATCTGGGCACTGTCTCAACGAGAGACTCGGTGAAATTATAGTACCTGTGAAGATGCAGGTTACCCGCGACAGGACGGAAAGACCCCGTGGAGCTTTACTGTAGCTTGATATTGAATTTTGGTGCAACTTGTACAGGATAGGTAGGAGCCTTAGAGCCCGGAGCGCCAGCTTCGGAGGAGGCGTCGGTGGGATACTACCCTGGTTGTATTGAAATTCTAACCCATACCCGTAACCCGGGTAGGAGACAGTGTCAGGCGGGCAGTTTGACTGGGGCGGTCGCCTCCTAAAGTGTAACGGAGGCGCCCAAAGGTTCCCTCAGAATGGTTGGAAATCATTCGAAGAGTGTAAAGGCAGAAGGGAGCTTGACTGCGAGACCTACAAGTCGAGCAGGGTCGAAAGACGGGCTTAGTGATCCGGTGGTTCCGCATGGAAGGGCCATCGCTCAACGGATAAAAGCTACCCCGGGGATAACAGGCTTATCTCCCCCAAGAGTCCACATCGACGGGGAGGTTTGGCACCTCGATGTCGGCTCATCGCATCCTGGGGCTGTAGTCGGTCCCAAGGGTTGGGCTGTTCGCCCATTAAAGCGGTACGCGAGCTGGGTTCAGAACGTCGTGAGACAGTTCGGTCCCTATCCGTCGTGGGCGTAGGAAATTTGAGAGGAGCTGTCCTTAGTACGAGAGGACCGGGATGGACACACCGCTGGTGTACCAGTTGTTCTGCCAAGGGCATCGCTGGGTAGCTATGTGTGGACGGGATAAGTGCTGAAAGCATCTAAGCACGAAGCCCCCCTCAAGATGAGATTTCCCATTACGCAAGTAAGTAAGATCCCTCAAAGACGATGAGGTAGATAGGTTCGGGGTGGAAGCGTGGCGACACGTGCAGCTGACGAATACTAATCGATCGAGGACTTAACCAAATTGTTTGTTTCGATTAATGATGTCTTTTATCCAGTTTTGAGTGAACAACTCTGAGGGTTTCAATCATGTATTGAAAGCCGAAAAGGTCTAGTGATGATGGCGAAGAGGTCACACCCGTTCCCATACCGAACACGGAAGTTAAGCTCTTCAGCGCCGATGGTAGTTGGGGGTCTCTCCCTGCAAGAGTAGGACGTCGCTGGGCAACTAAAGGAAGTCGTCACCGAGTAATCGGTGGCGGCTTTTTTGTTTTGTTTAAAATGAAAAAAAGCCGAAGGCACTCTCTCCCTAAGAAAGTGAGCGAGAAGCCGGAGGGGCAAAGAGTTCGAGGAAGCAAGGAAGAGAGGCTCGGAGCGTATGGCATACGCGAGAACCGAACGACTGCGGCTGACAAAGAAATCTGCCGCCCATCTGGTTTCGGAGCCGCCGATGGTAGTTGGAGGGTCCCCCTGCAAGAGTAGGACGTCGCTGGGCACCAAAGAAAGTCGTCACCGAGTAATCGGTGGCGGCTTTTTTATTTTGTTTAAGACTATTTAATTGCCTTTAAAAAACAAAAAAGACTAGGACCAATATCAGATTTTCCGACTGATTGGGATTTAAGCATTGACTTCCCTCGTTGTTATTTATATCTTAAAAAAGGTTTTTATGTATGTAAGGTAATTCCTAAACAATTGTTTTCCTATTTGAAATTAGGATTTGCAAACCACGAATAAAAGCTTGTGATTAAAGCTAGAACTGAATAGAAATATCTTTCCTATTTTTATCCCTGTTATTTCTGTTTTCTTTTATTATAAAATGCACGGACTTGACCACCAGCTATGAGAACAATTAAGAGAAAAAAAATAACTTGCTCTGCTACTTCCATCACTAGAAAGGGTCTAATAGCATTATTAATGGAAGTGTTTAGGTCAAATCCTAAAAGGATGTCCATACTCAGAGAAAAAATAGTTAAAAATATGAACATCAGAATAGAAATACCAATTATCTTCATTTTTTATCACGCTCCACTAAACGATACTTCCTTTTTGGAAATTTTCTTTTCTTATTGTTGTTCTTAATAAATGCAATCAGAAGTAACAGAATAGGAATAATTACTTGAAGTGGAAGATGTAAAAAAAGGGGGATCACATAAAGCCCTTCTTTAACATGTTCAGAAAAATTACTGGCGATGGTTATGGATAGAATCAGGATTGCTAGTCCTAATGGGAAAGCTAGTCGCGCGGATTCTTTGACTTTAAATAAATTGGCCGTTCCTACTACAGATGCATAGAAAAATAAGCACATTTTAAAAAATACACCGATAACCGCTAATAGTATAAAATAAACGTCTAGCCGTTCTAAAAAACCGGCTACCTCCATCGTTTGTATAGTAGAAAGAAGGGGAAAGGGTGAACGGGTAATGTTATTTACACCAAGGACACTAACATTTATAGCCATGACTAATGCTAATATGAGTCCGCTGATTCCTATTGCTAATAAACCAATTCGTTTTCCTTTTTCGGGTCGATTTAAATAGGGAAGAATCATAGCAAATATAATTACCTCCCCAAATGGAAAGTATAGCGTTTGAGTAAATGTCGTTTTTAGAACGGGCATGATGCCTTCTTCAAGAACAGGTTCTAAGTTAGATAT
Source organism: Psychrobacillus sp. FSL W7-1493 (assembly GCF_038004905.1). NCBI lineage: Bacteria > Bacillati > Bacillota > Bacilli > Caryophanales > Bacillaceae > Psychrobacillus > Psychrobacillus sp. FSL W7-1493. The sequence goes on from NZ_JBBOSB010000002.1 coordinate 64,436, forward strand.
TTGTATTATCCCAGAAAAAGCTATCAAAAATAAACCACTAATCCCAAGTAAAAAGATTAGAACAAATAGTAATTCACTTGTACGAGCTAATACCTCAATACCCTTACGAATCGTATATATAACTAAAAGAACCATCAATGTATTCAAAATAAATAATGGGGTTTGCCAATAAAAGGATGTAATTAGCATTTCTCCAAAATCCCTCAACACTCTTGCAGAAAGATATATAAAATAGAGTACGTAAATGAATGCGAATACTTTCCCTAAAAAACTTCCAATAATTTTTTGTATATATTCAGTTGGAGGTATGTCTGGAAAATATGAAAAGAGACCATAATAGATCAAATATAAGCAAAGACCACCAACCATACCCATTATAATAGCAAGCCATGCATCCTGATTTGCTTCTATTGCAATTGGTACCAACAAGGCACTACCAAGTTCAAACAAGACAATTAGAATGAAAAGCTGGTATGCGCTGATTTTTGCTTTTTCCAATGATTTTTACCCCATTTCTTTACAATTATTATTTCAAATCGGAAAGGTATGAATTGGTCCTATTACCGGACCGTCGTATAAACACCTCTACCTTCACATTAACCTCTAAGTTTGGAAAATATATGTCATTCCAATCATCGTTCATTTTTTTCCATTTTTTCGGATTAGAACGACGAACCACTTCCCCAAACCCAAAAATATCTGATCTATTTTCCTGCGTTTTTGCAATAGTCTTTTCTAATTGCTTTTTAATTTCTTTTTCTAATTCCTTTTCTATATCCAAAATTTCATAAGGATCTGATAAATTAATTTGTGATCTTACTTCGCGAATATCACCCTCCGCTCTTACATTAACAGTAATTACTGGGAGGTCGTTTGTAGTATTAGCTGAGACTTTTGTTTTTTGACGGACTACGTTGTAAACTAGGGTATTATCTTGTCCTTTCCAGTCTAATGTCACGTCTGTCTGTTGGATTTTATTCAAAATCCATACTACTCCTCTGGACATCTCACCTTGATACCAGTCAACCAACTTTCCTTCTTTAAAAATGGCCAGTCCGTCAGATTCAAGATTGGTATCCTGTTCAGACTGTTGAATGTTCTCCATTTTTTTTCCTTGTTGGATATCTCCTTTTAAGCTAAATCCGCTAATAATTGTTTCCTTTCCTGCAGAAGTGAGAGTAGTAATAACATCCTGAAGGGTAACTTTCATACTTTCTCCTCTAACACTTTCTGTATTCTGTAAAGTTCCGTTCACTTTCTCCGCTGGAATCTTATCAATGGCAGTCAAAGATTTAAGAAGATCGCCTGCTTTTGTTTGATGGGCTATTACAACCCTTGATGTCATTCGAATTTCAGGGTCACGTTCAAAGGCATCTAAAATGTCGGTAATGCCTTCTTCCCTTGCTAATTCCTCACCAATAACAATCAAATTTGCATGTGCGTGATATAGCCTTCTTGAGATTTTAGTTGTCGCATGGAAATGTGCTTCCAGAACACTGTCTCCCATAGCTGTGTATACGGTAACCGTGGGGCTTTGGCCACTGCCTCCACCTTGAAGTCCTCCTGCTACGTTTCCGGGATTGATAAGTTGAATGGTCTTGACATACTTGCCCTCTTCATTTTTATCAATCGCCATGGCAGATATTATTGCAATTTCATTTAACTCTTTTTGACTCCAACATCCTGAGATGAAAACTGCGCTTGTCATAATCAAGAAAAGAAGAAACCATTTACGATTCATTCTGTTCACCTTTTTCCCTGTTAGTTGTATTTTTCATAATACGAGTACGAGGAGGCTGTGGTTTTTGATTTTCTCCTTGACTAACCCTATTTTGACCACTAATCAATCGGGGTCTTTTCTTATAGGCCCAAATGGGTCTTCGGAAAATAGTATCCCCTGCTTCCTCACGGATAAATGGTGCAAGAGGTGACATATAAGGGACACCGAAAGAACGTAAGCTGCATAAGTGAACTATCAACAGAATAAACACTAGAATAATTCCATAAAAACCGAATGTAGCTGCACTAATCATAAAAATAAATCTAACCAAACGAGCAGATATTGCAACAGCATAGGAAGGTGTAGCAAAACTGGCGATTGCAGTCAAAGAGACTACTATTACCATTGCAGGTGACACGATCCCGGCCTGTATTGCTGCCTGTCCGATGACAAGTGCTCCTACTATAGAAATAGTGGATCCCATTGCTTTGGGCATACGAATACCAGCTTCTCTTAAAATTTCAAAAGTTATTTCCATTATAAGTGCTTCTATAAATGCAGGAAACGGAACAGATTCCCTTTGTGCAGCAATAATAATAGTCAACTCTGTTGGAATCATTTCCTGATGAAAAGTGGTAGCTGCAATGTAAATAGCAGGACCGACAAGGGATATAAAGAAGACTACAGTACGCAAAAAGCGAATAGCCGATGAGATATCAAAACGTTCATAATAATCTTCAACTGACTGAAAAAAATCTATAAATAGGGCGGGAACCAGTAATACAAAAGGAGTTCCATTTACAAAAATGGCGATTTTTCCTTCCAACAAATTACCTGCCACACTATCTGGCCTTTCGGTATGATATATCGTAGGAAAAGTTGTATTTGTTTGATCTTCTATTAGCTGTTCAATATATCCGGATTCCAAAATGCCATCAATGTTTATTCTATTTAAACGTTTACGTACTTCTTCTATGATTTCATTATTTGCGATGCCATTTATATACATAATTGAAACTTCAGTTTTAGTTATTTTGCCAATATGGATGGACTCAACCCATAGGTCTGTATTATTAATTATTCGGCGAACCATGGCTGTATTTGTCTCTATGGACTCATTAAATGCTTCTTTAGATCCTCGAATAGAAACATCTGTAGTAGATTCTTGAACAGACCGTCTCTGTCCACCTTGTGTGCTTGCACAAACTCCTTTACTTACTCCATCGATGAGGATAATAGTTTCACCTGACATTAATGCGGATAGTAGTTTTGTCCAGTCACTAACTACTTTTATTTCGCCCACAGCAATTACATCTACGGTGAGAGCTTCTAACACGTCTAGTGGTATGAGCTTTTCACTTAAATTTTGGTTATTCATAATTGAATCTATTACAAAATCTTTAACCGATTGATTGTCAACCATCCCTTTTATATATAAAAGAGCTATTTTTATTTGAAAATTATGTCCAATTTTTAAATGGCGGATTACGATATCTGAACTGTTTCCTGTTTTTTGTTTAATGATTTCAAGATTCTTGGATAAAGAGCCTTCTATTAGGTTAGGTGGTCTATTGTTAGTTTGTTTTTGATTGTTTATCTCTAGGATCTTTTTATCATTTATTTGTTTCTTTCGTTTTAAAAATGAAAACATGGCTCAAATACCTTTCTTTTTTAACCCATTTTGTTCATGATAGAACTTTTTTAAACACACATAGAAAAAGATAAGTCATAAATATAAGTCAACTGGGAGATTTCTCTTGAAACTTTTTCATCATACACACGATTTAAGGTGCTAATTATCCGGAATATAAAACGCCTTGTTGTCTTTTGCTAACAACTTATTTGAAGGTTGTCTGTTTGAATTATTGGGTAGAACGAGCAGGTGCTATACATATATAACGGATTCTTCTTTTATAGGGTAAAGGGTATTAAGTCAATTAACTGTAAACAGTTAAAACACATCACTTCTATTGATTGCAGCGGAAAGCGTCCGCCGAGAGCGAATATCAATTATACTCTAAACATATAAAAGCACATAAAAAATCACTATTTTCTATTAATTGTTCGGGTTTTAGTTTAAAAATATAAATCTGTATGTTTACAATTTTTCCAAACATTATCAAAAAATTTTACTTTCCTTCTCTTAAACTGTTATACTCGAAGTAGAGCAGAGGGGGAATGACTATGGCACATAAGAAAATTCTTATTTTAACCATTTTAACTTTCTTAATAGTACTTTCTGGATGTAATAGTAAACAAGGGGGAGATAATGTGTCTGAATCCAAAGAAGAATCAAAGCAAACTGTATCTTTGGAAAAAGTAGAAGGAGTATGGGAGGGGTCCATTAACGTACCTAATCAACCACTCCCCATTACAGTAAAATTCATAAAAGAAGATGGGAAAATTAGTATTCCAATTCAAGGGTTAAACAACCATCCACTTACTAACATTACTTTAAATGATAAGAATATTACCTTTAACATGCCACTTCCAGGACAAAAAATTACCTTTGTAGGAAAGCTAGCGGATGAAAAAATTACAGGAACGTTTACACAACAAGGTCAGTCATTTCCATTTGAACTTACTAAATCAGATGATGTAGCTAAGGATGAACAGTTAGAAGAAATAACAGTACATGGAGGCAAAATGACTGCACAATTAAAGATTCCTGAAGAGGAAGGACCGTTCCCACTCATGATTATCATTGCCGGTTCAGGTCCAACTGATCGTGACGGTAACTCCTTACTCATGGTAGGCAAGAACAATAGTTTAAAAATGTTGGCAGAAGAGTTATCGAAAGAAGGGATTGCGAGTATTCGCTATGATAAAAGGGGAGTGGGGCAAAACATTGCTCTTGCCAGTAAGGAAGAAGACTTAAAATTTGATCACTATATAGAAGATGCTATAGCATGGGCAGATTTTGCTAAAGAAGACAAACGATTTAGTGAGATTGGTTTTATAGGCCATAGCGAAGGATCTCTTGTGGGAATGGTTGCTGCTCAAAAGGTAGGTGCCGATTTATTTATATCACTAGCAGCGCAGGGAGATCAGTCGATGAGATTTTAAAAGAACAATTAAATTCACAGTTGCCAAATGAACTTCTGAATGAAGCCCAAAAAATAATGGAGATGCTTAAACAAGGCCAACAGGTAGAAGAAGTCTCGGATCAGCTACAAACCATTTTCAGACAGTCCGTCCAGCCTTATATGATCTCATGGTTACAATATAATCCATCGGAACAGATCCAACAATTAGAGTCTAGAACATTAATTGTAAATGGTACATTTGATATTCAAGTTCCAAGCAATGATGCAACATTATTACATCAGGCCAAGGTGGACTCTGAGCTTCTAATAATTGAAAAAATGAACCATGTGCTAAAAGAATCTCCATCTGATGAGGCAGGGAATATGGCGACATATACAGATCCAAGTCTACCGTTAGCAGAAGGTCTAATGGATGGAATAATTGAATTTATAAAGTAAAACACCAGAAACCGAACAAATAAAAAAAACGCTGAACGGTGAGTTCAGCGTTTCGACCTACACAATAGGCTTTTGTTGCTTTTGCTTTCTTCGAATATCTGCAATCGTTGGGATACACATACCTATCAGTATAATGAGGATACCGATAACTTGTAACCAAGTAAGTGCCTCGCTTAATACAAGTACAGACACCATTACAGCTACAGGTAATTCCATTGCACTTAGAATAGATGAAACTGCGCCGCCAACTTTTGGTACAGCGATTACGAAGAAATAAATAGGGATAATGATACCTAGTAATCCTAAGCCTAGTCCCAAGTAAAGTAGAGATTCCGTAAATAGTTTACCGTTCCACATGATTTCTGGACTTTGGAAGACAGAGATCATTAAAGCGGCAATAAAGGAAACCCAAAGTAAACGAGTAGTAGTATTCATTCCCTCTACTTGTTTAGTATTAATGTTCATATTAAGTGAGAAGGAAATCGCTGCTGCGAAACCATATACCCAGCCTCTCCAGTCAATTCCACTCAAATCGACATCTAATACCCCTGCAGCTAGCAGTGTACCGGCGAATAAAATAACAAGGGAGATAACTTCTGCTCGAGAAGGTAATCTTTTTCTTATTATACAATCAATCAAAGTACCGATCCACGTAAACTGGAAGAGCATGACTACTGCTAGGGAGGCTGGTAAATATATAAGGGCTTGTCCATAGACAATACCCGTAGTTGCTGTAAAAATCCCTGCTAACAGTATAATTTTAAACCCGCCATAAAGACGTGGTATTTTTCTTTGTGTCACCATGTAGATGACTAATGCTAATAGGAAACCAACAATGTACTGACTAGAAACAGCTTCTGAAGCTGTATAGCCTTGTCCAATTGCTAATTTTACCATAGTTGATAAAGTCCCGTAACAGCTGGCTGCGAAGACAACCATTAAGGGGTAGATCCATAATTTCATAACCTTGCTTCTCCTTCAATCAGGGGCCTACCGTTTTCACCATGTGATAGAAAGGCTCGCCGATAATTGTCCAAGGACAAACATTTTCAAATCCTAGACGATTATATAAGCGGATTGCAGCCTCTTTCTCAGTTTCTACATTCAAGGAGAGTTTCCCGCCACCGTTATTTTTGACTACTTTTTCAGCAAAATTTAATAGCTTCGTTCCAATGCCATGTCCACGATAGGCTGGATCGACAACTACAGTATCTATATACCATTCGCCAGGTAGCGTCTCTTTATCTATCGTCACCTGTTCACCCTTTTTGGCTGAGAGATACTGCTCTAAATTAGCATCCAAAGTAACTGCTTGTTCAGCAGTATAAAAAACTAGTACTCCAGCAATTTGACCTTCCATTTCTGCAACGTAGGTATTTAAATAGGAATGACGATTGCTGGTTTGAGTAAATAAGTGAATGAACTCCTGGGTGATCGCTGATTCTTCAGTTTCTCCAGTCATTTGCATCGAAATGTCACCGATTGCTTCCATAATTAGAGGAACTGATGATTCGGCATCTGCTTTAATAGCTTTTCTTATTACAATTTCCATTCAATTCACCCCCCAATTTGCTATTATAACATAGTTTGTGAAAGCTTTCTTTTATAAAAGCTATAATTGGAAATTAAAAAGGAGGAATCATATTGGATCTTTCAACAATACCTTGGGAATTAATATTACCCATTATTATTTTACAATTTATTTTAATGATTGTTGCCTTTGTAGATTTGATAAAGGTATACGACACAAATGGTCCTAAGTGGCTTTGGGTAATAATTATTTTCATATCAGGAATAATAGGTTCTATTATCTATTTCATAGTGGGGAGGCGTAACGAATGAATACATTACTAACTGTTCAATCATTAACCAAGCAATATGGAAGAGAAAAAGTAGTGAAAGATGTTTCCTTTTCATTAATGAAAAATACTTCAACAGCCTTAATCGGTCCTAATGGTGCAGGTAAAACCACTACACTTTCTATGCTCACGGGACTAGTAAATCCAACGTTTGGCGATATTATTCTGAAGGAGAATAAGGAGGACGCACGTAGAATGATAGGGTTTTTACCGCAATATCCTAAGTTTTTCTCATGGCTTTCTGCAATTGAATTTACAGAGATGACTGCAAAGTTAAGTGGGGTAGATGCTAGAGTTGCCGTGAAGGAGTCAGAGAAAATCTTAGATTTTGTGGGGCTCGGTAATGTAAAAAAGAAAAAAACAGGTACGTTTTCAGGAGGGATGAAACAACGATTAGGATTAGCACAGGCAATTGTACATAATCCATCCCTTCTTTTATTAGATGAACCAGTTTCTGCATTGGATCCAGTAGGCAGAAGAGAGATTTTAAATCTTTTAAAGGAACTTCAAGAAAGAACTACTATTCTTTATTCGACCCATATTTTAAATGATGCGGAAGAAATGACGGATCAGCTATTATTTTTGAGAAATGGTGAGCTGGTGGAGCAAGGTTCATTATCGGATGTACGTGAAAAATACGCAAACCCTATGATTAAAATTATCTTTTCCTTAGAAGAAGAGGCTAAAGTTTTTGCAAGTAGCTCCCCTTGGAATGTAAAACAAGAAGGGTCCTCTGTCTGTATTCCTATAAGGGAAAACGAACCGCGAATGCAAGAGATTTTAGCATATGCGTCTTTAGGAGATTGGACTGTTCAAAGGATAGAGAAGGCATCGGCTAATCTCGAAGAAATATTTATGCAGGTGGTGAACAAACAATGAATACATTTCTTGTTTTGTTTCAAAAGGAATGGAGAGAAAACATCCGTAATTTTAAGATTCTCTGGATTCCTCTTGTGTTTATTCTATTTGGGATTACAGAGCCTGTCATGAACTACTACATGCCTCAAATCCTAAGCTCTGTTGGAAATTTACCTGAAGGAACAGTCATTGAATTTCCTTCCATGACCTCTGAACAAATATTAATGTCCACCATTAGTCAATATCAGTTAATCGGCATGTTAGTAGTTATTCTAGCTTTTTCGGGTATTATTTCAAGGGAACGAAAGAATGGCACGGCAACTTTATTATACGTTCGACCACTTTCATTTAACAGGTTATGTAGGAAGTAAATTGGCGATCTTGAGTATAATTGTTTTAGGTAGTTTTATTTTAGGAATAGTAGCTAGCTTATATTATACATCCATACTTTTTGGAGCGATAGATTTCTTAAGTTTTATAGAATTTACTAGTATTTATGTTCTGTGGCTTTTATTCGTAATTAGTATTGTTTTATTTACTAGTGCTGCCTTATCAACTGGAATGGCTTCTACGGTGTCTTTTGTTTTGGTAATAATTGTTCAGGTTATAGACGGGCTACTAGGCACATACTGGACTATCTCCCCATGGAAGTTGCCAATGTATGCTGGTTATGTTTTGAACGGTGATGTTGAAAGTAGCTCATATATATGGAGTATCTTAATTACGATATTAGCAATCAGCTTCTTATTGATGGGGGCAGTTTTTTTTACCAAAAACAACGTCTGGAAAGCTAAAATATAATAAGAGGAGACTTATATATGACATTACGCAACTCGGATCGTTTTATCACTTCTTACAATAGATTAGATAAAATCATGAGAGATATAGCCGATACTCAGGAACACTTATCCTTTTTTAGATTAATCGATTTCGCTAAGAAAAAAAACGCTGTACTAAGACGATATGAAGCAGATCTTCGAGAATATGGTGACTTAAGAAACGCAATCGTGCACCATCGTACAACTATGGAATATGCGATAGCAGAACCCCATGAAGAGGTAGTAGCAAAGATGGAAGAAATCGAAGAGGCTTTAAGCAAGCCTGTCACAGTAGGAAATATGTTCTCCGGAGAAGTAACTACCTTTCAGGAAACAGATTCTTTAAGCTATGCACTCCAGGTTATTAAGGATAAGAAATACAATCAATTTCCTGTGTATAATGGGGATAAATTTAAAGGTCTTATCACACCAGTAGGAATTACTATGTGGATGGCAAGTGAGGTAGAGTCCAAGAGTTTCTCAAGGAAAAAAGCAACCCTGGGTGAAATTTTGAAGCATGAAAGTAATAGAGAGAATCACCGCTTTGTTGAAGCAGAGATGTCCGTGTATGAGGCGCTAGAAGTTTTTAAATCAGCAATTGGACGAGGAAAGAGATTAGAAGCACTGCTAATTACTAAGGATGGAAAACTGAGTAACCAACTAATAGGAATTGTAACTCCAATGAGTATGATGAAAATTTAAAAATAATCATTTATCAGATGACTATTTTCCCTTTTATGACGTAAAATGGAAGTGGACGTGATTTTATCATGTAAACTATAATAGGGATGGAGGATTGTAAGTGAATACGTATGAAGAGGGGCAGTTACATTATAAAGATGGCTCGGCAATAAAAACTTCAACTGAGATGACTGTAATGGAATGGATCATCACGATGCTGATTATGGCTATTCCCATTGTTAATCTGGTTATGTTATTCATTTGGGGATTTGGTAATCCAGACCCAAGACGTAATTTTGCTCGAGCATCACTTATTTGGATGGCTATTTCTATAGGGTTAGTTATAATAATATATATTGTTATAATAGTATTCTTCCTCGCTGCATTTCAAGGTGTAAATTATTAGCACTTATTTCCTGGGAAATTATAATAACCGACAAAATTTAACAATCCCCATACATTTATGGGGATTTATTAAATTTCTCAGGGGTATCGTTTTTTGCAAATAGACTAGGAGATTTTAGATGAAAAAATGGATTGTTTTATTAGTAGTTATATTAGCTGTGCTACTTTACATAGGGAACACTCGAGTAAGTATTAACGAAGTAATAATAGAATCAGAGAAGATTCCAGCTAGTTTTAATGAATGGAAGATTTTGCAGATATCCGATTTACATGATGCCACATTTGGTGATAAGCAAGCAAAACTCGTACATAAGATTAAGGATGTAAACCCGGATATTATTTTTATCACAGGAGATATAATCGACAGCAATCGATATGACTTACAAAATAGCTTGGATCTAGTCAATCAAATTATTAGTATAGCACCGGTTTACTATGTTACTGGAAATCATGAAATTGCTACAAATGATGTTAATCACATTAAAACTTCTTTAATGGAGATTGGTGTCCATGTTTTATCCAATGAGGAAGTAACGGTTGAATATAATGGGGAGAAAATGCGTATTATCGGCATTGAGGATCCTTTAAGTGGTTTGCTTGTTCGAGAGCAGCTAGAAAACTTTGAAAGCAGCGAGGATTATACCCTTGTGCTATCTCATAGACCAGAGGTATTTCATGATTATGTTAATTCTGAAATGGATTTAGTATTTTCTGGTCATGCGCACGGAGGTCAATTTAGAATTCCTGGTTTAGGTGGGTTAGTGGCACCAGGACAAGGGTGGTTTCCAAAATACACTGCAGGAACATATAAAGAAAAGGAAACGACTATGATTGTGAGTCGGGGGTTAGGAAACAGCTTGGTTCCCATTAGAGTCTTTAACACTCCAGAGTTAATCGTGGTTACATTAAAAAGTATATAATCACGCTGTTTGAAGGTGATTATTTTTTTAAATAAGGTATTGTCTGTTCATTTGAAACAGATAGTGCCTTTTTTTGTGCAATCAACGATTAAAAAAAGCGAGTGTTTGAACGATTATTGTCCTCCTACTCGCTATAAATAATTACTTTTCAACTATTTGAAAGGTCTCTAAAATAGATCGGAAATTCGAACCATGTCCTTCTGCGGCCTCTAGAAAGTACTTTTGTGTAATAACAAAGCTTCCTCCAACGCCATTATCTATTATATAGATATCACCAACAGGACTATCCCAGTTGGTTAGCCCGGCTGAATCGTGACTAATTGCATGTAGCCAGTATCCAACCACTGGATCAATAACCTTTTCCGTTTCTTTAGGGCTAGTATAGTCAACACCCATTTGCATCTCTAGAATAGGAAGGAGCTCCTCAGGGGATTGATCATTTATCTGTTCTATTTTTAATGAAACCTCTGGATATTTTTCTTCTAAAGGTACTTTAGTAGTGAGGGTATCCGACTGATCACCCTCCACTAATTTATAAATATCTTCATCAAAGGTAATCATGTAATCGACTTGTTTTTTAGAGGGTTCATATGCAGATCCCTTCGAATCCGATTGTTGATTTTCCTCAGCTATCTCTTTACTAGGAGCTTTAACCTGACTAATCATATTTGGCAAAAATATGATTAAAATGGTTACCACTGAAATAATAACTATGGTCAAAGCCAGATACCTCTTTTTCATATTTTCACTCCTCTTTGCTAAAGGATTTACTTAATACAAATCACCAGCTAATAATAGTGTTAAGGTATTAGACGTAAAATATGGAAAATGGTAACAGGGGAAAGAAATTATTTAAACCAACCTTTTTCTTTAAAGCGAGATATTGCCTCAATTCTATTCCCCACTTGAAGCTTTTCCAATATTACGGAAATATAGTTTCGGACAGTACCAGGAGTAATATATAACTCACTTGCGATTTCTTTCGTATTTTTTCCGTTAGCGATTAGCTCAAGCACCTGGCTTTCTCTATCTGTTAACGGATTTTCTTCTTCTTCAAAGGCCATATCAACTAATTCTGGAGCATAGATCCGTCGACCATCCATAATTATTCGGATTGAGTTAGCCAGCTCCTCACTAGGGCTATCTTTTAAAAGGTATCCATTTACGCCTGCTTTTCGCGCTCTTTCAAAATAGCCTGAGCGTGCAAAGGTAGTTAAGATGATTACCTTACATGGGTGATCCTTTAATTCCTCAGCTGCATCTAATCCACTTTTAATAGGCATTTCGATATCCATAATACAAATATCAGGTTGAAGCTGCTTAATAAGAGCAAGAGCTTCCTCTCCGTTATTCGCTTTACCTACTACTTCCATGTCTTCTTCCAAATTTAGAAGAGATCCAAGTGCTCCTAAAACCATTCGTTGATCTTCAGCGATGACAATTCGTATCATGTCTAATCCTCCTGCCGTGTTTGTAATATTACATTTGGTACTCTGATATTAATCGTTGTACCATTTTTTGAATAAATATCTAGTGTACCATTAACAAATTCCAGTCGCTCCCTAATCCCTTGCAATCCATGACCTTTAATCCAGTCTTTACTAAGGTCTAATCCTTTTCCATTATCGTGTACTTTTAATAAAGTTTCCCTTGCTGACTGCTTTAATGAAATAGAGCAGGCAGTGGCTCCACTATGTTTTACCACATTAGTCACGGATTCCTTCAGACACATACTTAGCATGTTTTCAACAATAGGCGGTGTTTTAACAAGATGAAGGGAGCCACTAAACTTACAAGAAATACCTGCTGCATTAAGTATTTGCTGCACTCTATAAATCTCATCCTCCAACTTAGTACCACGCATGTTTGTAACGAGCTCACGTACCTCTTTTAAAACAGAACGAGCTGTTTGATGAATATCTTGAATTTCATGCTTAGCTGCTTCAGGGTCCTTATCCATTAGCCTTCCAGCTAAGTCGCTTTTCAAACCAATCAAGGAAAGCTTTTGACCAAGTGTATCATGTAGGTCTCTTGCTATTCTTTCACGTTCTTCAATAACCATATATTGAGCAATACGCTGATTAGCATCTTCTAGTTGGCCTTCTAGCATTTCTCGCTTATGACGATTATAAGTACTAAAAGGCAATAAAATTACCCCAAGTATACATATAACCAAAAATGGCCATTGAGAAATAAATAATTCTATTTTTATATAAAAGCCGATAATAACAGCAGTTAAGGTGGAGAGAATATTTAGGCTATATATTAAGAAGAAGCCCAATCTTTGTGTAATATTCCCGATAAAAAAGGAAAGAAAGATAGAAAAGTAAATATACCCATAATAATAGGTCATCAATAAGCTAATTATTATTTCAATAGCTAAGCAAACATATAAAAACCAACCTGTCGACTTAAAAGAAAGACGGTATGCAAGAAAGAATATTCCTGTGAAGAGCAGACCTATAATGATTTCAGATAGCTCGTTTGAACGAAAAATAAAGAAAAAAGGAAAGATACAAAATACGACCCAAGCATAAATACTTAGCCAGGGAGCTTTAGGGAAAATCTGATACCATTTATTCATTTAACAGACACCTTTCACGTATACACTTTCTTTTATTATAAAGTAAAACCACCCCCTAGTGGATAAGGAATGGTTTTAAGAGAGGTCTATTTTCCTTCAATTGTTGTATTTTTAGCATTAAGATTTACTGCATCTTTAGATTGCTTAAGCAAATGCTTAATCTCTTTAAAGGTTACAAAGCTTTTGTTCTCTTCATCAAATAAACGGAAATGAATAGATTGTAAACTTGTACGAAGATTTATAGTTGTAGCTTTGTGTAAGGGTGGTGTAGATTCATGTGCTTTTTCTAAGTTGTAATTAGGTACTCTTGGACTTAAATGATGAACGTGATGGAAACCAATGTTTCCTGTTACCCATTGTAGCACTCTTGGTAATTTGTAGTAAGAGCTTCCTTCGATCGCAGCTTTTACATAATCCCATTCTTTCTCATCTTCGAAGTAGGAATCTTCAAACTGATGCTGTACGTAGAACAACCAAATCCCTAAAGCTCCTGCTACAAAAAGAATAGTTCCTTGTATAATGGCAAATGCTTGCCAGCCAATTAGCCAAATCATGAAAGAATAAATAGCAATTACTGAAATGTTAATAAGATACGTATTATAGCGCTCTTTTCCTTTAGCGCCTTTACGGTTAATACGATTACTTACTAGAAATAACAAGGCAGGTCCTAAACCGAACATAACAATTGGATTACGATATAGTCGGTAAGAAAGGCGCTTCATCGGTGAAGCCTCTATATACTCTTCGACTGTCATCATCCAAATGTCACCAACGCCACGTTTGTCTAAATTACCACTAGTTGCATGATGAATGTTATGCTCGCGCTTCCACTTCTCGTATGCAAATAAGGTGATGATACCTGTAATAGTTCCTGTTATATTATTAGCTTTTTTATTTTTAAAGAAAGATCCGTGTGTGCAATCGTGGAAGATAATAAATATACGAACGACAAATCCTGCAGCAATGATGGATAATCCAACAGTCAACCATACAGAAATGTCGAGGCTTAAATAGGCTAAAAACCAGAGGATAAAAAATGGTGGAATTGTATTGATGAGCTGTACTATGCTTTTCTTCAACTCGGAATTTTCAAATGGTTTTACATTCTTACGTAATTCAAGTGTTTTTTCTCTACTCATTATAATTCCTCCTATATACATATTTCGTTATGTTAACTATAAAGCAATGTTGGTCTTAGGAGTAGGCATAAACGTCAAGTCAACACTATGACAAGTATCATATAGGACAATATATAGAAAAGGGCTAACCTGCAGTGTGAGGTTAGCCCTTTTCTTATTATTTTTTACGCTCTTCTTTTAATAGTTGAACGGTGTCATCGAATTCTTTTTCAATCTCAGCATTAGGCTTGTAGGTTAACAAACTTACTACCACAGTAAAGATCAGAGCTAAAAAGAAGCCGGGAACAATTTCATATAATGCATCTGAAAGTGCTTCATTATTACCCCAGATGACTACAGTAACAGCCCCTACGACCATTCCTGCAAGAGCACCATGAGAAGTGATCTTTTTCCAATATAATGAAAGTAAAATGACAGGACCAAATGATGCACCGAAGCCTGCCCATGCAAAGGCTACAAGGCCTAAAATAGTCTCGTTTTGTTCCCAAGCAAGCACAGCAGCAATTATGGATACTGCTAGTACAGCGATACGACCATAATTTACATATGTTCGATCAGAAGCATCTGTTTTTATAAATGCTTTATACAAGTCCTCTATTAATGCAGAGGAAGTAACGATTAGCTGAGACGAGATTGTACTCATAACGGCTGCTAAAACAGCAGCAAGCACAAGACCTGCAATGAATGGGTGGAACACAATTTGGCCAAGTGAGATAAATATAGCTTCTGGATCAGTAAGAGTTAGATTAGGGTTTTGTTGGTAATATGCTAGTCCAACAAGAGCAGTGGAAATAGCTCCAACTAAGCTTAGAATCATCCACCCTATACCAATGCGACGAGCATTCTTTGTTTCTTTTACTGAACTAATAGCCATAAAACGAACAATAATATGGGGCTGTCCAAAGTAACCAAGACCCCATGCTAAGGATGATATAATCCCTGCAGTTGTAGTACCAGCGATCAGGCTTAAATGAGTTGGATTAACCGCCTTGATTGAATCTACAGTTGTATCTATTCCCCCAGTTGCAAATAAGCCAATAATGGGAACGAAAATTAGTGCGAGAAACATAAGAAGACCTTGTAGGAAATCCGTATAGCTAACGGCTAGGAAGCCACCAAACAGAGTGTAGGCTACTGTAACCGCTGATACAACTAACAAGCCAGTATGGTAGTCTAGTCCAAATGAGCTTTCAAAAAATACTCCTCCAGCAACCATTCCTGATGATACATAAAAAGTAAAGAATAAAAGGATAATGAGACCTGAGGCAACTCGTAATAAACGGGAAGATTGCTTCAAGCGACTTTCTAAGTAACTCGGAATAGTAATGGAATCATTAGAGACCTGTGTGTAGACACGTAAGCGTGGTGCTACATATAGCCAGTTTAAATACGCTCCAATTGTTAAACCAACCGCTATCCAAGCTTCTCCCATACCATGTAGATAGATTGCTCCTGGTAATCCCATTAGGAGCCACCCAGACATATCAGCAGCTCCTGCACTTAAAGCGGTAACAGCTGGGCCGAGTGAACGTCCTCCTAGCATATAATCAGTCAGATTAACGGTTTTTCTATACGAATAATATCCGATAGCAAGCATGGCAACCATATAGATAGATATGGCTATCAATTGATAAGTTTCTGGTGACATATAAAAATCCTCCTTTTAATCATAATCTTTACATATTTACTATTTAACTTTATATGAAATCTCGGCAAGTTAATATAACCTGTCCTCCTTAAATGATAAAATAGATATAAATTAACATAAAATCTTCAGTGTAGGAGGGTAATTACTCATGAAAATATTTCACACAGCCGACTGGCATTTAGGTAAATTAGTACAAGGAATCTATATGACAGAAGATCAGAGACATGTGTTGGCTTCATTTATAAAAGCAATTGAGGAAGAAAAGCCAGATGTAGTAATCATAGCAGGAGATTTATATGACCGTGCTGTACCACCTGCAGAAGCTGTAAATTTGTTGGACAATGTACTTGCAGAGATTGTATTAAAGCATCAGACTCCTGTTTTAAGTATTGCGGGAAACCATGACAGCCCAGGCCGTTTAAATTTTGGAAGAAACATTATGAAAGAAACTGGTTTACATATAGTGGGACAACTAACAAAAGAGTTTAATTCTGTGACAATCAGTGATGAATATGGAGAAGTAGAATTTCATCTAATCCCGTATATGGACCCTTCTCAGGTTAGGTTCATACTCGAGGACGAAACAATCACCAGTCATCAGCTAGCCATGAAAAAAATAGTGGAAGCTATTGAATTGCAAATGGATTTTTCGAAAAGACATGTATTTGTAGGACATGCCTTTGTTACTCCTCAAGGTCGGGAAGAGGATAATACTAGTGAGTCAGAAAGACCGCTTGCCATTGGTGGAGCTGAGTATGTAGATGCTTCGCTATTTAAGAACTTCAAGTACACCGCGTTAGGCCATCTTCATCAAGCACATTTTGTGCAAAATGAAACCATTCAATACGCCGGATCTCCTTTAAAATATTCCATTTCAGAGGAACACCATAAAAAAGGCTTTCTAATAGTGGAAATAGATGAAAAAGGTTGTGCAAAAGTAGAAAAAAGATTACTTACCCCTAAAAGAGATATGCGCACAGTGGAAGGCTATCTGAATGACATTTTACAGCATCCTACAAGCGAGGATTACATTTTCGTGAAGTTACTAGATGAAACGCCAGTACTTTCACCAATGGAGCAAATTCGAACTGTATATCCGAATGCCATGCATGTAGAAAGAAAAGTATTCCAATCCTTTGGAATAGGAAAAGCAGAAGAACCAAAAAGTCGTCATAAGATGGATGACTTAATGCTATTTGAATCCTTCTATGAGGAAATCAAGGGACAAACTCCGGCCGAGGAAACAAAAGAACTATTTAAGGAAGTACTTTCGGGATTAATGCTTGAAGAAAGAGAAGGAGGAAGCAGAGCATGAAGCCTATTCAGTTAAAAATGACAGCATTCGGTCCCTATAAATATACGGAAACGATTAACTTCATGGATTTGATGGATCATCGATTATTTGTCATATCTGGAGCTACTGGAGCAGGAAAAACGACAATATTTGATGGAATAAGCTTTGCCCTTTATGGCTCTGGGAGTGGGGAGGATAGAAAAGATACGAAAATGTTACGCAGTGATTTTGCATTGGATCAAACGCATACTTCTGTTGAATTGATATTTGAAATATTTAACCGCAAATATCGTATTTTAAGACAGCTTCCTCACGTTAAAAAAGGAAATAAAAGCTCAACGGGAGAAAAATATGAGTTCTTCGAAATAAAGGAGACAGGGGAAGTACCTGTTGTTGAAAGACAAATAGTTTCAGAGATTAACAAGAAAATAGAGGATATCATTGGACTTACGCAAGATCAGTTCAGCCAAATTGTCATGCTGCCACAAGGAGAGTTTAGGAAGCTATTAACCTCTTCTACTGAAAACAAGGAAGCAATTCTTCGGAAAATATTTAAAACAGAACCCTACAGGCTGATTAATGAAAGACTTAAAGAGAAAAAATTAGTAGCTGAGGCAGAGCTTAAAAAAGAAGAAAACACCCGTAATAGTTATTCGGAACAGATTATGGCCTCTTTTCCAAAACGGGAGTCTATTCTTTTTGACCTCCTAGAGGAAGGTAATTATAATATATTCCAGTTAAAGGATGCTTTACAGGCTGAGACTAATTATTACCGAGATAAGATAGAAAAAGACGAGCTCCTCTGTGAAGAGGCATATGAAAATCAGGTAGCGAAGCAATCAGCCTATTACAATGCTAAAAACACCAATACCCAATTGGAGGAGCTTGAGTTAAAAGAGCAAAACCTCCAGCGTCTTCTTAGCCAGGAAGAAACATACAAAAAGGAAGAAAGTAGACTAGAGGCAGCAGAACGGGCAAATACTATAGAAGCAATCGAGAGCCACTATAAAGAAACAGTTACTGAAGGAAATTTAAAGGAAAGCCTATTGCTTAGAGCTAAAGAGGAGCTATCCTTAACATCTAATTCCTTAATTCAGATGGAAGAGGTCTATCTCAAAGAGTTAAGCAAAAAGCAAGACCGTGAACAAAGTGTAGAAGCTTTAATCCAGCTAAATGCTCTATTACCTTTAATGGAAGACCTAGAAAAAAGGAAGCGGCAGTTAAAAGAGTTAGAGGTTAGGCAACGTAATCTCAAGGAGCAGCATGAACTTAAAATAGCTACATACCAACAAGCTAAGGCAAGCCACCTTTTGATGAAAAACGAAATAGAGAAACTAGAGGAGCAAGTAAATCCATTAGATAACAAGGTTCAACAATACTCTCAGATTAAAGGGCAATATCAACTAATGCAGGATTTTATACAGCAGGAGTCCAAGCTTGAGGAATTGAAGAACATAGAAGAAAAGGAAGAGACGATATACCTGAAAGCCCAGCAAACTCTTCAATATGAAGAAGGCAGATGGCTTAATAATCAGGCGAGTATCCTTGCCTCTAGGCTCGTAGACGGTGAAGCTTGTCCTGTATGTGGTAGTACCGAGCATAAGCCAACAAGCACTTATACCCATGAAGCTATATTAACGGATGAGCAAGTGCAGATGCTGAAAAAAGATCTTACGAGTAAGGAAACTAGCTACTTAACTATACGAACCAAACGAGAGCATGCTCTTGAGAACATAGAAAAAATCTTGGAACAGCTAGAAGAGCTACAATTATCTATTCTAGATATAGAGCAAGTAAAAATGGATCTAAATCAGCTAGAAAATGAAATAGAAGGTCTCCGTTCTGATAAAGAAAGCTTAATTTCCTTAAAAGAAACGTACAAAACGAGTGTAAGACAAATAGAGGAATTAGAAGAAAACAAGAATAATATTGAGGCAGATTATATCCATGCAAAGGCCGAATATGAGCAGGCAAATGCCGTCCTAGAGTCCAAACAAAGCTCTATCCCAAGTACAATTTCTAATCTTGAGGAGCTTCACGAACAAATTAATGCTGCTACTAAGCAAAAGCTTCTATTAGAAGAAACATGGGAGAAGGCTCAAAAGCAACATAAAGATGCAGAGGAATCCCATACGAAAGCCCAAATGAGATTAGAGCATGCCACTCAATCCGCAGAGGAAGCAATACTTAAGCAAGAGAAGGCTAAACAACAATTTTTACAAGCGTTAGTAAAGGCTGGTTTTGAAACCAAAGAGGAGTATGAGGAAGCAAGAATGGATGAACCTGCGCGGAAGGCGTTAAGAGAACGTTGTGAAGCATATAAACAGGCGGTACATACATTTACCGAACAAGTGAAGGATGGTTATAAGAAGCTAGAAGGTAAGAGCAAAGTCGATTTGAACGCCCTTGAAGAAGAGTTAAGCCAACTTAAAACTGCATATGAATCTGCATTAAATACTTTGAATAGTACTAAGGAGTTTGTAAAAGCGGGCATAGAAATTCAAGAAAAAATAGCATTATCCAGCGATCGTATTGCTAAGTTAGAGCAACAAGTAAGTCATATTCTCGATTTATACGATTTACTTAGAGGGCAAAATCCTTTGAAAATTTCTTTTGAACGCTATATACAAATAGAGTACTTAGAACAGATAATTCATGCAGCAAATGAAAGACTCAAGCATTTATCGAATGGACAGTACCAACTAATGAGAAGTGATAGACAGGAAACCCACGGCAAGCAAAGTGGACTAGGTCTAGATGTATATGATGCTTACACTGGGCAAATCCGAGATGTTAAAACATTATCAGGGGGAGAAAAATTTAATGCCTCCCTATGTCTTGCGCTTGGTATGGCAGACGTCATCCAAAGCTATCGTGGAAGTGTAAGAATTGATACGATGTTCATCGACGAAGGTTTTGGTTCGCTAGACGAGGAATCTTTAAATAAAGCGATAGACACGTTGGTAGATCTTCAAAGATCCGGTCGCATGGTCGGTGTGATTTCTCATGTTAGTGAGCTTAAGTCGGCTATTCCTGCCATACTTGAAGTCGAGAAGCTAAAAGAAGGCTACAGCCAAACAAAGTTTGTGATTAAGTAACGGAGGGATATCATGGACTTGGATCATATTTTTTAGAGATGGCGTTAGGGGAAGCGGAAAAAGCATTAGAGGAAAATACTTATCCAGTTGGAGCAGTTATTGTGGATGAGCATTTTAATCTCGTTGCTAAAGGTAGAAATAGAGTACATCCTAGTCAGGATATTACGGCACATGCAGAAATGGATGCGATAAGAAATGCTGGGACTGTAATGTTTGATGCTAAAATTAAACACAAGAAATTTACGCTTTATAGCTCCCTCGAGCCTTGTCCAATGTGTACAGGAGGAATACTATTTGCTAAAATTCAGCGTGTCGTTTGGTTATTAAACGATGATCATGGTTTTGGAGGATATAAAAGACTGAAAGATGCCTCCGTCTTCCTAGAAAAATTTGACCGTATCGAAGTAATGGAAGAACCTTTTGAGGATTTAAAGAATAGACAGAAGGAATTAATGATTAGCTGGGAGACAAATGCAAATAATGTAACATCATTGCGTAATAGGCAATAAGACGAAAAATATGCATAGTAAATGGTAGATTTTTCTGGGTAAGTGATTGATTGGTAAAGTAAATATAGTCTATAAATACTCAAATATATAGAAGGAAAGCTCGCGGAATTTCATCTTCGCGAGCTTTTTTATGATTAGAGAAAAAAAGATTATTATTGTCTTCTAAAATCAAATTTTTCCTTTGTAACATCTAATGTATGACCGTTAATTATTACTGTATTATTATCTGTCCAAGAAATATTTGCGCTTTCTTCTCGATAGTTCCAATAGATGTTTTTAGTTTTATTATCTTTATCATTAAATACCAGCTCGCCACGAACAGAATATGACGTAGTTGCGCCTCCGTTCGTAACATATGCTTTTAATGTGTACTTTCCATTAGGTGAAGTCTCTTCTATAAGATATTCTCCTGTTGGTAACCTATTCATATCAAAAAAAGCCCAATATACTCCGTAGCCGACAAGTCCGACGATTAACAAGCTTCCAATGATGAAGACCTTTAATAGTCTATTTAATTTATTTTTATTGTCATTTAGAGTTGGTTCATTGTATTCCAAATCTTATTACTTCCCCTCATTGGAACTATTAAAAAATAGACTATGCTAATTAATCAAAAAGTAGAATTGATTTCCGCACCAGCTTGACGCTTACCGCGACGGGAGTGACCTGTCCAAAACTAGGAGAGGATAGATTTAAAATAGGTATTTCAATTTACTGGTTGAAGTAGACTATTCAATGTCTGTTCGAACTGCCCACTAGGAACACCTAGAATATTATTTCCCGAGTAACCTTCGGGATCAACTATGGCCGGATCTGCCCCATACTCATACAATAGAGCTGTCAATTCGTAATTCTCATGATAAAAGGTGGCGGTCAAAGCGTTGGAATAGAGATCCTTTGTATTAGGGTCTGCCCCAGCCTCAAGTAAAATTTCTGCCATCATAATGTCATTTAAATATACTGCTTGATGTAAAGCAGTTGCCCCCTCTGTGTCTTTTTCTTCTAAATTTACCCCGCTAGCTATAAGCTCTCGCACCTTCGTATAGTCTCCATCCACGACTGCATTCATTAATGGAGTGTAATTGTAAGTGTCTTGGTCTGAAGGTGAAGAGCCTGTCTCTAGTGTTGACTCCTCCGAAGTTAAAGTATTTAACGCGGATTCATCCTCTAGCAAGTCATCAGGAAAAATGCTTGCATAGGTAAGAGAGCCTGCCAGGACTATTCCTATAATCCCTAAATAACCAATGAATAAAATACCAAATAATGCGCCTAAACCAAGAGCGATTTTATTAGCATTCGTATAGTAGGTAGGAGTCCCTTCTACTTGCATAAAATGACCGACTGCTTGGACTCTTTTAGGAGTGGGTGGGTGGGAGGATAAGACCTCACCAAGCCATGTGAAAACATTGGACTCTGTGGAAATTTGCTCTAAATAGGCATCCTCATTTACCTCTTTATATAGTTCCTTCCCAATACTTAAAATTGTTAGGCCACGCTTAGCAGCTGCACCATCTCTAATGAAGTAAGCTGCTTGACGATCACATGTATATTCACATGCACGACTATACGCCTGGGAAAGGAACGGCACTAAACGAGCGGGTGTAATTAATATATTTTTCCAAATGTGATTTCGTTTAATATGTGTAAGCTCGTGAGCTATGATGAAATCTAGCTCTGCATCGCCTTGCTCCCTAGCAAGCTCAAATACCTCTGAATAGAGCACAACCATATTCTTTCCTAAAAACCGGGTTGCAAAAGCGTTAAAAGCACCTTCGGAGTGAACTACAAATATATCTGGTACTTTTTTTAAATTCATATCTTCAGACATACGAGTTATTCGTTCATAGACATCTGGAAACTGCCTTTGGCTAACTCTGATACCATTTGATCGAATATAGCTAAGATTCATAAGATGTGCATATGTACTGATAAAAAATAAAACAAGAATGATTGCGATCCCAAAAATACTAGCTATAGCTATAACGTAAATTAATAAACTAAATAGGATGCTTAAAATAAAATATGGCATTTCTTTTGTGGATCTTAATTGTTTGTCTGTCATATTAACCCCCTCTTTCTTATTTTAAAATTACCAAAATCTACATTTTAAGTCAATTTCAATGTAGGTGTGGTCACACATTTTCCCCATTCGACATATTATTTTTAGAAAGAGGTGGTGAAAGATGCGCGATGAAAATGGGCTCGTGGATAGCGACTACGATCCCTATGAAACGGAACAAAAGGAATGGAAAAAGCAACAACTAAAAGAACGTGGTAAGCAGCTTTTAACAATTACTTCACCAATACTCATCTTAATCTTGTGGGAGGTCTTCTCACGAACGGGCATTTTAGATATACGCTTTTTCCCTCCTCCTACTGCAATAGTTTCGACATTTTTTGAGCTTGCTACAAGTGGGTTACTATGGACTCATGTATCAGTCTCTCTTTACCGAATTGCAATGGGTTTCCTACTCGGTGTAATTCCAGGTGTAATCATAGGGCTGTTAATGGGATTGTATGCTCCTATTCGACACTTTATATCCCCTATAGTAATGGCATTTATGCCGATTCCAACATTAGCTTTAATGCCAATCATCATTATCCTTTTTGGTATTGGAGATTTTTCAAAGGTAGTTACTATTGCTGGGAGTGTATTTTTTCCTGTCGTTATTAATACAGTGGCTGGTGTTTTGAACATAGATAGGGTACATCTAGATGTAGCCAAAAACTATGGTGCAAGTCCAAAGGATTTCTTTTTGAAAATTGCTTTCCCGGGTGCCTTGCCAGTTATGCTAGAAGGTATTCAAATGGGGCAGGCAATAGCTTTGTTAACAATCGTTGCCGCAGAAATGATGGGGGCAACCTCTGGTATCGGTTATTTAATATGGACCTCTTATAAGGCATTCATGTTGAAGGAAATGTTCGTTGGTTTAGTGCTCATTTCTTTTTTTGGGTTTCTTTTTTCCCTTCTCCTACGTGGACTGCAAAAGAGAATTGTCCCATGGAGGTGAGTTAAATGAGCGGAAAAGTTAAAATTTCCATTGATAATCTTACGAAGATTTTCTATAAAAAAAGTAATAGTGTTACAGCTATAAAGGATATTTCTCTGCAGGTAGAGGAAGGAGAATTTATCTGTCTAGTTGGACCAAGTGGATGTGGAAAGACAACTCTTTTACGCATCCTTGCGGGACTAGAAACTCCGAGCTCTGGCTCCTTTTTAATTGCATCGGAAGCAGGGGAACGTCCGCTACAGTCTATGGTGTTTCAAGAAAAAGGGGTTATTCCTTGGCTGACCGTTGAAGAGAATGTTGCTTTTGGTTTAAAAATGAGGCACCTTCCAAAGGAATACGTTAAAAAGCAAACCGACTACTACTTAAAAAAGGTAGGTTTAAGTAAGTTTTCTTCGCTTTATCCAAAAGAGCTTTCTGGAGGGATGAAGCAACGGATTAGTATTGCTAGGGCTTTTGCCAATGATCCAGAAATTTTGTTAATGGATGAGCCATTTGCTGCCTTGGATGAACAAAACAAATTCATATTGCAGGAAGAGTTACTATCAATTTGGTCCGAAAACAAAAAGACCGTTTTATTTATCACTCATAGTATTGATGAGGCTTTGTTGCTGAGTGACCGTATCGTGTTATTGAGCTCTCATCCAGGTGAGATTGTAAGTGAGATAAAAGTTCCATTGCCAAGACCCCGTACAATGGAGCAGGTTAGGGCAAATGCAGAAATGGCGGAACAGTTTATAACGATTTGGAATCATTTACAGCAAGAAGTTCAAAAATCGAGAAAATAAAGGAGGAAAGTTGTGAAGAAACGCTGGTTCATACTATTTGCATCTATTGTTCTTTTACTAGGTGCTTGTAGTCCAAAAGAAGAAGGAACTGACAATGTAAATGATGAAGTAAGTAAGGATAACCCTTCTGGAGACTTGGCACCGCTAAATAAGAAAGTAAAAGTAATTATAGCGGAAGACGGGGCTGCCTCTGGAGCAGGTTTTTACATTGCAAAAGAAAAAGGTTATTTTGAGGACTACAATATTGAAGTAGAGTTTGCGCAATTTGCAAATAGTGATGAAATGCTTCCTGCACTTGCTTCGGGAGACGTGGATATTGCCGGTGGGGTTTCAACTGCTTCATTTTTTAATGCCATTGCCCAAGGGATTGACGTAAAAATTATTGCAGACAAGGGACACAATGTGCCAGGTAAGTCGTATTTCTCATTCGTCATTGGAAACCACATGAAGGATGTCATCAAGGAGTATAAGGATTTTGAAGGAAAGCGTATTGCTGTTTCCTCTAAAAACTCGATTGATGAATTTATCTTTTTAGAAATGCTGAAGCATGCAGGATTAACACCTGAGGATGTAGAGTTTGTATTACTTGGAGACTTTGGAAGCATGCTAGGGGCGATTGAAAATGGTTCGATAGATGCCGCACTTCAAATTGAACCACTAATCGCCCAAGGGATTGAAAACGGATTTCATGAGCGCTTTGGAGACGCTACGGATTATGCACCGGAATCTCAAATCGCGATGGTTTTAGGTTCTCCTCAATTTATGAGTGAGGAACAAGATGTTTCGCTCCGATTCATGGCGGCCTATTTAAAGGGTGTCCGGGATTATAATGATGCATTTATAAAGGGTGAAGGAAAAGCTGAAATCATTGAAATTATGACAAAGTATACTTCACTAAAAGATCCAGTGTTATGGGAAAAAGTATTTGTTACAGGCTTAGATCCTAATGGAAAAATGTTTTTAGATGACGTGTTAAAGCAATATGACGTATATAAAGAAAATGGAGCAATTAGCGGTGACGTTGACTTTGATAAAGCGGTGGATACATCTATAACAGAAAAAGCAGTGGAGATATTAGGTGAATATAAGTAAAGGTTCAATATAAAAGGTATGGAAGAATATATCCATGCCTTTTGATTTATATAATAATTGGAAACTTTTAAAAACTAATTGCCAAATACAACTAAATTATTCATTTTGATAACTGCGTGGTAAAAAAGCCTTTGTATTGCAACCTCCTACATTCATAAAAATATTCTTTTAGTATACAATGTAGGATATATAGCTGATAGGGGTGCTCAAAATGGTGAATGTACTAGTAGATGCGGACGGCTGTCCTGTCGTGGATTTAACGATTGATATCGCAAAACAGTTCGATTTGAAGGTAACGTTGTTATGCGACACTGCACATTATATGCAGAGGGAAGGTGCTGAAACAGTCATGGTTTCGAAAGGCGCGGATGCTGTAGACTTTGTGCTCGTTAATAAAGTGAATAAGGGCGACATTGTTGTCACCCAGGATTATGGTCTTGCAGCCATGGTTTTAGCTAAGCGAGGCTATGCAATAGACCAAAATGGAAGATGGTATACACCAGAGAATATAGACCAGCTATTAGAGAGTAGACATATATCCAAAAAAATAAGACAAGCAGGTGGCCGAATGAAGGGACCACGAAAACGTCAAAAAGAAGACAATGAGAAATATGAAATTCATTTTAAAAGACTTTGTGAAAAAGTTTTGAAGCAACAGATTTAATTTTGTGTACGATCTATTATTTCTAAAGCAACGTTAGGAGCATCTGCGAATATACCATCAGCCTTGTAGAGCAAGGCTTTTTTTATATCTGCTTCTCCTATCAAGGAAAACAGGTGTACCTTCAACCCATTTTCATGTGCTTCATGGACAAAGGTTCCATCTACAGCATTCACGTTGACGCCAATTCCACTTGCATAGGTTTTTAGGCTTTTCATTTCCTGGTTGGTAAATTTAGCCTCCTCTTTATTACCGAGCAGTTGGATAAGGGGGATGCTTGGTTCAAGCTCATGAAATTCTATTAGGCTAGCACGGTTGAAGGATTGGACGATTACTTTCGGTACATCTTCTTCGTGATTTAATAAGTTATATTCTTCTAACAAAGCAAGCAATTCCTCCTCCATTTCCTCATATATTTTTGGGGATTTCATTTCAATGTAGTAGTTGACTCTATCTCCAAAATTATCAAATATTTCTCTTAATGTAGGAACTCGTGCCTTTTCAAATGCAGTATTGGCGAAATCTGGATATTTATCATTAAACCATTTCCCGGCATTCAACTTTTTTAATTCCTCTAATGTGTAATCTTTTACTAGCCCTTCACCTTCAGTAGTACGTTCTACTGTTTCATCATGCATGGCAACTAATACTCCATCTTTTGTCATTTGTAAGTCAATTTCAATATAAGTAGCCCCTAGCTGCTCAGCAATCTCATAAGCGACCAATGTATGCTCTGGTGCATAAGTGGATGCTCCTCTATGTGCGATGATAAAAAACTCTCCCGAAGCTATGGGTGTTACTTCTTTCCCTACACATCCACAAACAAACAAAACAAGTATAAGTAGGATTATTTGATATTTACGCATAAATTTGTCCTCCAAGAACTGTAAACTTTTTGTATAAAATTAAATATTCTGTAAAGATTGTAAATTTCTTTGATTTAGAATATTCTTTTTAGTAATATGGTTAAGAAAAGATTACATAGCTATGGAAAAAATGACAAAAACATAATTTACTAGCTTCCATAGTAAAATCTATAAACTTGAGGCTTATGTCAACATAATCGATTAGAGAATGGGGGAAATCTTTTGAAGCGAGTAGAATTGATTGATATCTCTAAATCATACGACAAACAATCTAACGTTATTTCTAATATTAACGTAACGATTGAACCAGGGGAATTTTTTGTGCTTGTTGGTCCATCGGGGTGTGGAAAAAGTACAATGCTTCGAATGATCGCGGGATTAGAAGAGATAACAGGAGGAGTGCTCAAGATTGGTGAGCAGGAAGTGAATGATTTACCTCCAAGTAAGCGTGATTTGTCTATGGTATTCCAGAACTATGCTTTATACCCACATCTTTCGGTAGAAGAAAATATTCAATTTGGTCTGCATGTAAAAAAAATCTCTAAAGAAGAACGTAACAATCGAACAATAGAGGTTGCTCAAATGCTAGGGCTTTCTGATTACTTAAAACGTAAGCCAAGAGAACTTTCCGGTGGACAAAGACAACGAGTTGCTCTTGCCCGAGCTATCGTAAACCAAGCGCCAATTTGTCTAATGGACGAACCATTATCTAACTTAGATGCTAAGCTTCGTGCGCACATGAGATCTGAAATTAGACAAATCCAGCGCAGACTTGGAATTACTATGATTTATGTGACGCATGATCAAATTGAAGCGATGACAATGGGTGATCGCATTATGATCCTACATGAAGGATCTATCCAACAAATAGGCAAACCAATTGATATTTATAATAATCCAGCCAATCCTTTTGTGGCTACCTTTATTGGTTCACCTCCTATGAATATTGCGGAAGGCATAGGAAGTAAAGAACAGCGTGCTATTGTGTTAAATGATTTCATTACTATTTCCGTACCAGCTGAGGACGATCACTACCTGACAGACAAAGTTATTGTTGGCATTCGTCCGGAGCATATAAAAGCAGCGACTAAGGAGTCGACCTCTGAGGAAAAGGTATTTGTAGAAATTGTAAATGTAGAAATTTTAGGAAATGAAACTGTATTTTCATTTACATTGAATGATCAGCAATGGCAAGTTAAATGGAGCGGCCAATGGCAGATAGCTGTCGGTGATAAAATACCAGTCATCATGAACTATGATTCCTTTTGCTTCTTTGATAGCGTAACAAAGGAGATTATTAAAAAACCTTCTGATGTAGAAAACCATGTATTTGGTAAAGAGGTATTTGTATGACAGTAGTGAAATCAAATCATGTAACTGCCGTTAGATCTAAGCAAAAGAAAGGTTTCTGGAAGCGCTCACTGAATGCTCGAACAGCTCTTTTATATTTATTGCCATCTATTATCTTATTTTCCGTTTTTGTTTTTTATCCAATGTTTCGTACCATTTATTTAAGCTTTTTCTTAACCAACCAAGCAGGAGAGGCTGCAGTGTTTGTTGGTCTGGAAAATTATGCTTATTTGCTTGAATCGTCTACTTTTCTAAACAGTATAAAGGCCACATTCCTATTTGTACTATATACAGTGCCTACTGGAATTATTATTGCGCTAGGCCTAGCATTACTTGCCAATGAAAAGCTAAGAGGAATAGGTTTCTTTCGTACAATTTATGCTTCCACTATGGGGGTTTCCGTAGCAGCTTCCTCCGTTGTGTGGCTATTCTTATTCCACCCAAGTATTGGGATGTTCAACAAAGTGCTTGCCATATTGAATCTTCCACAAGTCGAGTGGCTTCTAGATCCAACATGGGCGTTGCTATCGGTGTCTTTAACAACGATTTGGTTGAACACAGGCTTCTGCTTCCTAATATTGCTAGGGGGACTACAAAATATTGATGAGCACTTATATGAAAGTGCTCGTATTGACGGAGCAAGCTATTGGTATCGTTTGAGAAGAATAACTATACCAATGCTCTCTCCCACCTTATTTTTTATTATTACCATTTCTCTCATCAATGCGTTTCAAACGTTTGGACAGGTGGATATCTTAACAAAGGGCGGGCCCTCCCAATCCACTAACTTAATCGTGTATTCCATTTATAGAGAGGCATTTGTTAACGCTCAATTTGGTACTGCCAGTGCGCAGGCGGTGTTCTTATTTATATGTATTTTACTCGTTACAATTTTACAATTTAAGCTAGGGGAAAAGAAGGTGCATTACCAATGAGAATACTAAAGCGCTCCATTGTGTATTTTTTATTGATCGTTACTGCCCTGATTATGTTTTTCCCGATTATCTATGCCTTGATGGTAAGCTTCATGACGGGAGGCGAAATTTTACAAGGAAAATTCTTGCCGTCAACCTTCAGTTTTGATAATTATGTGAAGGTGTTTGATCGATTGCCTCTATTAAATTATTTGATAAACAGTTTCATTGTTTCGTTCGGGGTTATGCTTGGACAGCTGGTCGTATGTAGTTTAGCGGCCTATGCCTTCGTCTTTATCCCATTCAAAGGAAGGGACTTTGTATTTTTCCTTTTTATCTCCACGATGATGATTCCTTGGGAAGCAACAATGATTCCCAATTTCTTTACCATTCAAAATCTAAACTGGCTTAACACATACCAAGGGATGACACTACCATTTTTTGCTTTAGCCTTCGGGACATTTTTACTTAGACAGCATTTCAAAACAATACCGAAGGAGCTGCATGAGGCATCCCAGATTGCAGGACTCAGTAGATTTGCGTTTTTTGTTCGTGTAATCTTGCCGGTTTCTAAAACTAGTTTAGTAACATTAGGAGCATATGGGTTTCTAACAACATGGAATATGTACTTGTGGCCATTACTAGTTACAACTAATAACTCTGTAAGAACCGTACAAATTGGCTTGAAACAACTCCAGTCACAAGAGGTTGCAACAGAATGGGGGGTGGTTATGGCAGGGGTAATCGTTGTTATTATTCCAACACTACTACTATTGTTTTTAGGTCAAAAGCAATTGCAAAAAGGGTTAACGCAAGGGGCTCTAAAATAACAGTTGTTCCAAACTAAAAAAAGAGGTGTATGACATGAGGAAGAAGTTTAAGTTTACGTGGTTATTCATGATTTTGTTAGGTATTCTAGCATTAGCTGCATGTACAAATAGTGATGACAGTTCATCGACAGAACCTGTACAAAAAAGCGACGAGGATGTTGAAAAATCCGAAGATGGTAAAACAGTCATCTCCTTTTGGCACGCTATGTCAGGTTCAGGGCAAACAGCTCTTGATAATATTGTCGCTGACTTTAATGCATCCCAGGATGATTACGAGGTAAAGGCAGAATTCCAAGGATCATATGAAGAATCGTTAACTAAGCTTCGTAGTGTTGGGGGTACTGCAGACGCTCCGGCCATAACGCAGGTGTTTGAGGTAGGTACTAAATATATGATTGAAAGTGGATTTATCGAGCCAATGCAAAAGTTTATCGATGAAGATAACTATGACTTGTCTCAATTAGAGGAGAATATCTTAAATTATTATTCTCTTGATGGAGAGCTATATTCTATGCCATTTAACTCCTCTACACCAGTAATGCTATACAACAAGGATGCATTTAAAGCAGCCGGCTTGGATCCTGAAAACCCTCCTAAAACGTTCCAGGAGGTAATTGATACAGCAGCAAAGCTTAAAACAGAGGAGATGAAAGGCTTTTCTATGCTAACATACGGCTGGTTCTTCGAGCAGTTAGTAGCCACACAAGGTGGACTTTATGTAAATGAAGACAACGGTCGTGCTGGTGATGCAACAGAAGCGGTTTTCAACGGAGAAGAAGGTCAACGTGTGTTTGAATTCTTAAATACTATGAATGAGGCTGGTACATTTGGTAACTTCGGAACGAACTGGGATGACATTCGAGCAGCTTTCCAATCAGGGAAGGTAGCTATGTATATGGATTCCTCTGCAGGTGTACGAGGTATTATTGATAATGCGCCATTTGAAGTGGGTGCTGCATACATTCCTTACGCAGACGAAGTAGATCGTAAAGGTGTTGTAATTGGAGGGGCATCTTTATGGATGTCTAAAGGAATCGCTGAAATTGAGCAAAAAGCAGCTTGGGAGTTCATGAAGTATTTAACTACTCCAGAAGTTCAAGCTAAGTGGCATTTAGATACAGGATACTTTGCGATTAACCCATCTGCATATGAAGCAGACATTGTTAAAGAAGCATGGGAAAAGATGCCACAGTTAAAAGTAACGGTAGAACAGCTACAAAGCACAGAGCCATCTATCGCTACTCAGGGCGCCTTAATATCAGTGTTCCCAGAATCTCGTCAGCAAATTGTGACGGCGTTGGAGAATTTATATCAAGGGATGGATCCTAAAGAAGCGCTAGATGCAGCGGCAGAAGGAACTAACCGCGCAATCGAGATTGCTAATAGAACAAAATAATAAAACAAGCAGAGAGCTTAGGCTTTCTGCTTGTTTTTTAAGTAATTTAAAGAAAGGATACAGGGCGGTTAATTATGAATCTCCGAGCTTACTTTAATATCTAGCTAAATCTCCAAATGCAGAAGTAAACTCCTTTCTTATCTGAATAATGAATTTTATAGGTTCTTCAGTATTATCTTTAGTACTTAAATTCTTGCGTTCCTTTCCTTCATACCAAAATCTCTTACCATTAGAGGTCTTTTTAAGCTCTTCGTCACCGTCAAAGTAAATTTCGAAACCTCTTTCCTTATAATAATCATGTACTTCTTTTTCGCTAAGTTCAGAATATAACTTTTTGTAGACAACGACAGTTGGTCGTCCCCCACTCCCCCATGGTCCTCCACCATACGCAACTCCAAAGTCAAATCCACGATCAAGCTCTTTTGTCTTAGGAGGTAGAGGAGTAGAAAAGACTTTGTTTGCAAATTCTTCTGCGTTCTTTTTGTCTTGGCTAAAAAAAGATACAGCCAAACATACAATGGCGAAAAAAGTTAATAAGATCATCAAAATCTTAAATTTATTATTCAAAGAAATTCTCCTATCTTAATGCACATTACTGTTTTTCAAAAAGAAAAAACTTTTTCGTTTTCGCGTTCTTGCATTAAGTTTGTTTTTCGTCTCTATCTTCTATATATCTTTCGTACGCTTCTTTTACCTTGTCATTGATTGGCGGGTACTACTTGTTTATGAATCTCTTTAAATAAAATAAATGAGCTGAAAATGACCCACGCAACAATTGGACATATATGATTTATATTCAAAAAGGACTGAGAATAGTTAGAAAACCTAAAACCCAGGTCAAAACTGTCTAGTCTCGAATCATATTGTTTTGTTGTTAAATCTTTTTATTGCGCTTGCTAAAATGGCAATTAGAAAAACAATAACACTATTTATTAGTAGATAGTATGCTACTTGAAGACCGTAAAATATTGCAAAAGGATCATTAATAACAAATACGGTTATTGCACCACCGATGGAGCCAAACAAAACCCCTAGATATAATATAGTAAAAGCGGAGTAATATAGACTTTTCTTTTTTCTGTAAGTTAGAAATCCAATAAT
Organism: Psychrobacillus sp. FSL W7-1493; assembly: GCF_038004905.1. Classification (NCBI taxonomy): domain Bacteria; kingdom Bacillati; phylum Bacillota; class Bacilli; order Caryophanales; family Bacillaceae; genus Psychrobacillus; species Psychrobacillus sp. FSL W7-1493. The sequence goes on from NZ_JBBOSB010000002.1 coordinate 97,460, forward strand.
ATTGGCAGCAACGATAAAAAAGACTAAAAGTATTATGAAAAAACTATCCATGTAAACCCCCGTCAGTAAATTTATTTATCATCACAACTAAAATATTGTTTGCGATGATCATTACTAGTTCAAGTGTAACATTTTACAAACAATTCCATATAAAGAAAAATAAAACCTTAAAGTTATAAGTGGAAAATGGCTTTCCTGTTAGACTTATCAGACATTAAAACTCTTTGAATTATTTCGTGATTATTTTTTGACAAAACTAACTATTTAACTTCTCCCTTTAAATTTGTTATGATAAATTGATGGACAAAATTTGAAAAGGTGGAGTAAAAAATGGACACAAATGCATACAGAGTATTACTTTACTACAAATATGTCCCGATTGAAGATCCAGTAACATTTGCACAAGAACATCTTGCTGCATGTAAGGAACTTGGGTTAAAAGGGCGTATTTTAGTATCGAATGAAGGTATAAACGGAACTTGTTCCGGAACAATTGAACAAACAGACGCATACATGGACATGATGAAAGCAGACGAACGTTTTGCTGACATGGTGTTTAAAATAGATGAAGCGGAAGGACATGCATTTAAGAAAATGCACGTTCGCCCTAAGCGTGAAATTGTTCACTTAGGATTAGAGGAAGATATCAATCCTAATGAATTAACAGGTAAATACCTGTCTCCAAAAGAATTTTATGAGCAAATGCAAGCCGAAGACACAATAGTTATCGATGCTCGTAACGATTATGAATTTGACTTAGGTCATTTCCGCGGAGCAATCCGTCCAGATATCAAAAACTTCCGTGATCTTCCTGAATGGATTCACGATAATAAAGAGCTTTTTGAAGGTAAAAAGGTATTAACGTATTGCACAGGCGGAATTCGCTGTGAAAAATTCTCTGGTTGGTTAGTTAGAGAAGGATTCGAAGATGTTGCTCAACTGCACGGAGGTATTGCTACCTATGGTAAAGACCCAGAAGTTCGTGGTCAGCTATGGGACGGTCAAATGTACGTATTTGATGAGCGTATTGCTGTTCCGATTAACCAAGTAGAGCATGTGGTTGTAGGGAAAGATCATTTCACTGGAGAGCCTTGTGAACGTTATGTAAACTGTGCAAATCCGGACTGTAATGACAAAATTCTATGTTCGGAAGAAAATGAACATAAGTATCTTCGCAGCTGTTCACACGAATGTCGTGTACACCCGCGTAATCGCTATATTGTAGAACATAAATTGACGGATGAAGAAGTAGAAGCAAGATTAGCTGCTATCTAATTTCGTTTGCTAAAGGACTGTGCTTTTAAGCGCAGTCTTTTTTTACTTTTTTTAAGACGAGCCTGCATCAGAAAATAAGATTTAATGGGTACGTGAATGATGACATTCTATTTGTGGAAGGATAGAAATATATTGATGTAATAGAGGTTATTCGCTTCTGTATATCGAAAGTTACTAGGAGTTCGTTTTTACAAATAGAATGGAGGAGCGTATATGGCAATCGAAGTAAGAAGAATTTCTGATTTGAATGAGGTCGACGTATCCAAGCTAATTCAAGAAAGCGAAAAAGAAGGGTACCGTTTTGTATCCAGGCTAGCTACTGAGTATGAGGACGGTACAAACAGGTTTAGTGAGCAAGGGGAGGCACTATATGGTGCTTGGAATGAAGGAGAGCTAGTGGCAATTGGAGGCTTAAATCGAGATGTTTTAGGAGCAGATTCTGCTAGATTGCATCGTTTTTATACGTTGCCTGATTATCGAAGAAAAGGAATCGGCAGTGAACTTTTTAAAGCAATTTTAGAGGATGCTAAAGGTCAGTTCAACGAAATCACGACTAAAACCGAATCCATGAAAGCGGATGCTTTTTATCGGGCAAACGGCTTTATATTTGACCGCAGATCTCCTGACACCACTCATGTAATAGGACTTTAAACAACAATTCTATAAGGTGCTCTTTGTGAAGTTATTTACAAGGAGCACCTTTTTATATTCAATTCTTAGGTTCCTCTAGATGCTTTTCTTCTCGCATAGCTTTTCGCTCCAAAAGCATAAAAGCCTCGTTTTCTAAACGCAAAAGTTCTATCTCTAATTCCTTTTGTTTATGCTGCTGTTGTTTCACTGTTACGTAGCCACCCATAGCGATTAAACTCAGCAAGGATAAGCCAATAGTTGAAAAAATAAAGATAGCAATAATATCCTCCAAGAAATGCACCTCCCTTTATATAAATAGTATAACAAATACATTAATAGTTAAAGTTTCCAAGGATAAGAAAAACATAGAAGCAAATAACTAACAGGAGCTAACCTTTTGACAGTCTTCTTATATTAATATAATATAAGGAAGTCTCGAATTTGAGATAAATAAAAATATAAAAATATATGGATATTATAGAGGAGTTATAAAAATGAACGTATTAGTAGTAAAAGCAAATAACCGACCAGCAACAGAAGCGATTTCAAGTAAAATGTATGAAACTTTCATGGCTGAACTTGAAGGTAAAGATGTAAACGTAACAGTTTATGATGTATATGAAGAGGATACTCCATACTTCGGACAAGACCTTTTCAATGCTTTCGGTAAAGTACAAACTGGTGGAGAGTTGACGGACGTTGAATCTCGCTTATTAGCAGCTAAACAAAAAGCAATGGATCTATTAACTGCTGCAGATGTTGTAGTATTTGCATTCCCATTATGGAATCTAACAATCCCTGCTAAATTACAAACTTTTATTGATTATGTATATGCTGCAGGCTTTGCATTTAAATATGATGCACAAGGCAACATGGTTCAATTAATGACAGATAAAAAAGCAATCTTCTTAAACGCTCGTGGTGGAATTTATTCTACACCTGAGGCAGCGCCAATGGAAATGGCTGTAAACTATATGCGTGCAGTATTTGGTGGAGTATTCGGTATGCAAATCATTGATGAAGTAATTATTGAAGGTCACAATGCTATGCCTGCTAAAGCACAAGAAATTATCTCAGCAGGTATGGAAGAAGTAAAAGCTTCTGCTCAACGCTTAGTAGAGTTAACAGTAAAAGGATAATAAACATATTTGGAACCGGCAAGATCCTCAGAGATCTTGTCGGCTTTTTTTGTTGGAATGAGTCCTGTTTGCGGAAGAATGGTAAGTGTGAAGGGCTCCGTAGTTATTGATAAGCATCAGGATTGGATCGGGATTGTCGTAAAACTTCAGTTAATTGTAGTAAAAGAATGAGGGATTGTAGTAAATGAATGCTTGATTGTAGTAAATCGAGTCAGGGAAATAAGCCTGGAAAGGGATTGTCGTAAAATTTCCAGTGATTGTAGTAAAAGAGTGAGGGATTGTAGTAAACGAAGCCTGGATTGTAGTAATTGAGGCGCGGATTGTCGTAAAACGACCCAAGATTATCCAGTAAAACAATGGATTAGCCAAAAATAAAAACATTTTGATATACTACATATAGAACAGAGTGTTATAATATATATAGAACAAGAGGTAAATAGGAGGTCATGAAATGTTTATAGAGATAAAGCCGAATTCATCTGTGCCGATCTATTTACAGCTAGCGCAACAATTGATGGAAGGAATGGCTAGAGGAGAACTAAAGCCAGGGGATTCCTTGCCATCTGTTAGAAGCTTTGCCAGTGATTTGGGTATGAATATGCATACGGTTAATAAGGCTTATCATCTTTTGGAGGAGAAAGATTTCATTCAAATTGTTCCGAAGTCAGGGGTAATTATACAACCAAAAGGTATGGAAAAAGCAACAGATCAACAAAAGCAAGTGTTAGCTGAACAGATTCGCCCATTGTTAGCAGAGGGGATGGTATTGCAACTTTCAGAGGAAGAAATGGTTGTAATGGTACGAGAGCTTGTTCGACAAATTAAGGAGGGGTAAATAATGATTTTGTTGTTATTTGGATTTATTCTTTTATTTATTACAATTTTACAGGCATACATTCCAAAATTTTTAAAACCAACGATTGTGTTTGGTGTAAACGTTCCTGAGCAGCATGAAAAGGACAAGGAAATCCTTCAGTTAAAAAATAGATACACAGCTGTAGTACTTTTTGTTGGGTTAGTAATTTTTGCGGGCTATATTGCTTGGGCGTTGCTTCAAAATCCTCAGGAAGAAGTATTAGCTCTTGTTAGTGTTGGAGTTCAAATTGGTGTTCTATTTTTGAGCGTCGCCTATTACTTCATCATGCATACGAAAATGAAGAAATTAAAGGAGCAGCGTCGCTGGTTTTCCGACAAAAATGAAGTGAAAGTAGTAGATTTAGGATTTCAAGAGAAGCTTCAACTGCTGCCGAGAATTTTATTTATTATTCCCATGATTGTATCGATTGGGCTTATATTTTATACGCTTTTAAAATATCCACAGATGCCGGACATGATTCCTACTCATTGGGGTCCAACTGGGGAAGCGGATGCTTTTAGTGAGAAAAGCTATCTTACTGTTATTTCCCTTCCACTAATTTTATTGATAGTGCAGGTAATGTTTTTATTTACTAGCGAGGGAATTAAAATGTCGGGAACAAGCATTAGCCCTCAACGCAAAAAAACTTCCGTTAAGCAGCAGCTTGCATTTCGGAAATACTCTAGCTGGCTCTCTTTTGTCATGTCGGTAGGAGTCACCTTGCTGATGGGATATCTTCAGTTACAGACTATACATCCTGAAATAACCTCTTCCCTTGTTATGATTGCTTTACCAATAGGATTTTTGGTGCTAGCTTTTGCTAGTGTAGCTATTTTTACTGTAAGAGTTGGTCAAGGAGGATCACGTTTGAAAGTAGGGGAGGAAGAAGCGGTTGTAGGAAATCCTCATATTACTTCTGTAGATGATGATCGATTTTGGAAGGGCGGTATTTTCTATATCAACAAAGATGATCCAAGTGTTTTTGTAGAAAAACGCTTTGGAGTTGGCTGGTCTGTCAACTTTGCAAGACCGCTAGCTTGGTTATTTATTTTAGGACCTATCGTGCTCATTATTGGTATTTCATTTCTCTTATAGAAAATGTCTCTAGAGTAAAACACTCTAGGGATCTTTTTAATTTTTGTCTGCGTTTGAACGAACGATAAATAGGAAAAGGATATAGGACAGGTAATTAGAAAGGAAGGTTCACTTATGTGTGGGCGTTTTAGTCTATATACGGATATGGAACAGATCAAAGAACAATTTGATGTGCAGTTTGTATCCAATGAAGAGGATTATTATCCTAATTATAATATAGCCCCTTCTCAGTCTGTCGTAGCTATTATTAACGATGGAACCAGCAATAGAATGGGGCAGCTACGGTGGGGTTTAATACCCAGCTGGGCAAAGGACGAGAAGATAGGTTACAAAATGATCAATGCAAGGTCTGAAACAGTTGATGAAAAACCTAGCTATCGTAATGCTTTTACACAACGAAGATGTATCATACCTATGAATTCCTTTTATGAATGGACCGTAAATGAAAAGGAAAAGGTTCCAATGCTTATAAAAATGAAAAACAATGAACTATTTGGAGTAGCGGGAATATGGGAGACCTGGAAAAGGGATAATGAAGAAACGGTTCATTCCTGCACTATTCTCACTACCGAAGCTAATTCTTTAGTAAAGACTATTCATGATCGTATGCCAGTCATACTTCCACCAGAAAAGTTCGGGAATTGGTTAGATCCCAACCTTCGTGATAAAGATAGGCTTAAAGCAATGCTCAACCCTTATGAATCAAACCTAATGCAGGCTTATCCAGTTTCGAAGGAAGTAAATACTCCAAAAAATAATTATGCTGAGCTCTTAAACTCATTATAAAATAACTACATGTAATAAAAAAAGACAGGCTCCTAAAAGCCCGTCTTGTGAGGTGAAGTATAGTAACTAGGAGGAACATTAACACATTTATTTAGCAGGACTCTCCGCCAACATAACCGCCGCCACTTCCATATCCGAAAGTACCAACTACGATGATTAAAAGAATAAATAAAACAACTAATAAAGCAAATCCAGAACCCATGCCAGCTCCGCCGCCTGGGTAACCGCCACCGCCAGTGTTACCGCCGTATCCACCACCGTAGCCACCACCACAATAATTTGAATAACTCATTATTAACACCTCCTCCTCGCTAAGAGTTATCTTATTTATATGTAGAGGGATAGGGTTAGACTGATGAATATGTAACGATTTTTCATATTATTTTTTAGGCGAAACAAAAAAATATTGGGTTCACTAGTATTGACGGGATATGGTGGGATTGGACAGGTAAGTAAAACTGTAATAAAAAAACGAGCAGCTATGACTGCTCGTTTGTAACTTCCATCGTCTCTTCGGTAACCTTCCAATGCTTAGAAGGAATAATATTATTATTTAACTTTAGAACAAACTTATGGGCATCCTCATAAGTTGTAAAAGTTTTATTGAATTGGCTGTTGGAATTTTTCAAGGTCTCTGTTGTACCATTGATTTTGCGAGTGATTAGAAACATAGGTACACCTCCGCCTATCACTATTTTGTTATAATTTATTATACCTACAAAAACATATAAAAGGTATAAATATACAAATTTATATTATAATTGTTACTATATTGTAATATAGTAACCAAATATTAAAAAAATAATTAATTATGACTATAAAAGGAATTTATTTACAACGTAATGGGTTTTGCTGAGATGTTTTAAGAACTGAAGTACTGTTATTAAAAATCGATGCAATGAGTTGGAAGGAAAGTGCTTAAGAGGGTAGATCTTATAAAGCTGTAGGTGGCGAAGCGAGACGGTTGATGGATAAGCCTTTACGCTTAGTGACGAGAGATGGATTCTTCCTAACATAAAGTAGGCTCTCGAAGGAGGGCCTACTTGGATTCCAATATAGCAGAATTAATTGAATTGACCAAAACCAACCGTATGAAGGCTAACCGGCAGTTCATGCCCATTTCGATTAAGAGAAATAATTAAATTTTGTCCGGGATTACATGAAAATACATACCTTTCCAAGTCGTCATAGCATTGAATCGGATTTCCATTTACTGCTGTAATCACGTCATCTACTTCTATTAACCCATCCGCTGGAGTAGAGGCTATTACTTGAACTACTTTAGTTCCTTCTCGTTTATCCGCAGTACGATGCAAGACACCAATCCAACTTTTCCAAAAGTTTTTGCGTAAATCCATTTCCTTTTCTAATACACTCTTAAGGTTTAACATGAACTGATAAGTACCAAAAAGCATATTGTCCATTTCCATTAAGCCAATGTCCCCAGTCCAAGAACCTGTATATTCAATGGAGACAAGGACACCATCTGCTTCAGTAGTAATGGTCCATGTGGTCAATTGCTTGTCGTTCCCTTGCAAAACGAGCTTTTGTTCTTCCTCTAACTCTATTATAGTTCCTACATAGCTAGCGCCCCACCCATAATCTAGGGTTACCTGTCCGCCGATTCTAATATCCATTTCGCAGCTTCTGGTTTCCCAGGCATTACGTTCGTCTGCTTGTGTAAGTGCTCTCCATACCCTCTCAGGTGTAGATTTTATGAAGATTTTCCTTTGAACCGACTGAACAACTTTCTCCAATTTTAATCCTCCTCTAAATAGTTTTTTAGCTTCGTGAGCTTATCCTCTAATATCAAGCCAATCTCTTCTTGCAATTTTTTATAGTGAACAGCAAAATTGTCTTGCTTTAAACGATAGAGACGATATTTCCCTTCTCGCCTTTCCTCAATTAATTCCTCTTCTAGCAATATAGTGAGATGTTTTTTTACTGCAGGCTGGGAGATTGGGAAATGATCAACTAGCTCGGTTTGAGTACATTCCTTTTGAGACAATATGGTGAGGATACGACGACGTATGGGATCTGCTATTGCTCTATAAATGTCCGTCAACAAATGACCTCCTCATCACATAACCTTTTGGTTATATATAAAATATACAATAATGGATAAGCGGTGTAAATATATAGTTGTAATATTTAGTTTAATTTATTAAGACTTACTAGTGTCTGTCTTCTCCATTAGCTTTCTTACATTCTCTTTTGGGTTCCAACAGTTGAATTTATAAGAGGGTTCAGTTTGAAAGCCTAATCGTTTGCATTTATAATGCATGCCTTTAGTCGTTTTTTCACTGCTAAAATGAATGCAAGTTGCACAGCAATGGAAATCCTTCATCCTTTTACCTCCTAAAATGTACTGCTCTGTTTTTATTGTTCAGTGATATACGATACTGGGGATTTAGCTGGGGGGAGGGGTGTGACTTTGTTATTTAAAATAGGCCTTGGAATTAATCACCCCAAGACCTAAAATATCTAACTTAAGCTTCGTCGAATACTTCGACTTTTTCCATTTTGTCGCCGTTTTTCATAGCTTTTGCTACTTCTAAACCACTAGTTACTTTACCAAAAACAGTGTGAACACCGTTTAAATGTGGTTGTGGTTCGTGAACGATGAAGAATTGGCTTGACCCAGTGTCTTTTCCAGCGTGAGCCATAGAAAGGCTTCCAGCTTCGTGTTTGTGAGGATTTCCAGCAGTTTCACATTTAATAGTTTTACCGCTTCCGCCCATACCTGTACCAGTTGGGTCTCCACCTTGGCTTACAAAACCAGGAATTACACGGTGGAACACTACACCATTGTAGAAACCACTGTTAGCTAATTCTTCAAAGTTAGCTACTGTGTTTGGTGCTTCGTTTGGATATAGTTCAAATTCAATTTTGTCCCCAGATTCCATAAGGAAATAACCTTTTTTCGCCATTATAAAACACTCCTTTTGTAATGAAAATTCTTTCACAGTATAGCATGAACTCTTGCTTTTTCCAAAGAACATAGCTGTTATTAGCAGTTGTAGTGTACTAAATATAAGATGGCGCCCATTTCTTCTAAAACTTACTAAGGAAAACCGGTTTCAATTAAACAAATGGATGTAAGCATGATATGAAAGTGGTACGATACAAAAAGAGGTGATTATATGAACGGACAAAATAGAAAAGACATTCACGCAGGACTAGAAGTTTATATTATTTTGAAGAAGGATCAGCGTACCGGTAACAAAACAAAAGGAATCGTTCAAGATATTTTAACGAATTCTTCCTTTCATCCACACGGTATTAAAGTAAGACTCACAGATGGTCAAATTGGCCGTGTATGTGAAATCATAAAGTAAAAAATTGGGGCTTCAAAAAAGCTCTAAAAATAAAAAAGTGTAAAGGGAGAATGAGAAAAGATGCAGGTAGAATCTCAAATTTTAGAGTGGTTTGAACATTTTCATAAATACCCCGAAGTTAGCTGGAAGGAATTCGAAACAACGAAAAAAATAACAGAAATTCTTGATTCGCTCAATGTACCTTACCGACTTTTTAATGATGTAACCGGCCTCCTAGCAGAGATAGGAGAAGGTGACGAAGTAATAGCAATTCGTGCAGATATAGATGCTTTGTGGCAGGAAGTGGACGGGGTTTACCGAGCCAATCATTCATGTGGTCACGACGCTAATATCTCTATGGTTTTAGGAGCCCTTCTTTTATTGAAGGATGAAAAATTAAATAAACGTATTCGTTTCATCTTCCAGCCTGCAGAAGAAAAAGGAAATGGTGCGAATTCTATGGTCGATAGAGGAGCGCTTGAAGGAGTTACGCATCTCTTTGGTGTGCACTTAAGACCGATAGAAGAACTACCTTTTGGTAAGGTCTCACCAGCAATTCATCACGGAGCAGCTATGTTTCTTGAAGGTAAGATTAAAGGAATGGATGCCCATGGAGCCAGACCTCATCAAGGGCAGAATGCAATTGATGTAGCAGTCGCTATACATCAATCCTTAAAGAACTTATATTTTTCTCCTTTTGAAGCATATTCCGCGAAACTAACTAAAATTCAGGCTGGCGGTGAGAGCTCTAATATTATTCCTGGTACAGCGAGCTTTTCAATTGATGCACGCGCTCAAAAGAATAGTGTGCTAAAACAAATGAAAGTACAAATTGAAAAGAATTTACATGCTCTTCAAGCTCTTTTTGATATAGATATAGAATGGGAATGGCAGGATATCACTCCAGGAGCAGAAGTCTCCAATGAGGCTGCTTTAATAGCAAGAGAGGGTATCGTGGAAGCAATAGGAGAAGAGAGCCTGGCGGAAGAGGTTATCACATCTGGTAGTGATGATTTCCATTTTTATACGATTAGACAGCCGGATTTAAAGGCTACTATGATTGGGGTCGGTGCAGACCTTTCTCCCGGTCTTCATCATCCACATATGTCTTTTGACCGTAAAGCCCTTTATATAGGCGCTCAAGTCCTTATGAAAACGCTTTTACAAATTGCCAAAAAAGATTGACGAATTTTTAATAAAAGATTAATATATCCCTAATAGCGACTAATAAACGACAATTTCTAATAATTGAAAAAGTCGCGAAGGGGTGAAGTGGAATGGTAGAAAAGAAGGAACAAACAGAGAAAAAAGAAATGTCATTAATATGGGCTGTAACGCCTTTACTAGTAATGATTATAACAATGGTTATAGCTGTCGTTAAGCTGGAGCAAGGTCCTCACATTCCGCTAATAGTTGGTACAATCGTAGCAGCTATGGTTGCTTGGAAGCATGGCTTTAAATGGGATGAAGTCGAGGAAATGATGTATAAGGGGATCAAACTAGCGCTTCCAGCTGTAGTCATCATTATATTGGTCGGCCTCATAATAGGAGCTTGGATCGGTGGCGGTGTAGTTGCGACCATGATTTATTTTGGTCTAAAAATTATTACACCAGCATTCTTTTTAGTCACTATTTGTGTGATTTGTATGATTGTCTCTCTTGCCATTGGTAGCTCCTGGTCTACGATGGGGACTATCGGGGTTGCAGGTATGGGGATTGGTCTAAGCATGGGGATTCCAGCTGCTATGATTGCTGGTGCAGTTATTTCTGGAGCTTATTTTGGAGACAAGATGTCCCCGCTTTCTGATACTACCAATCTTGCAGCTGGTCTTACAGGGACAGATTTGTTCGTACATATCCGACACATGTTTTATACAACTATACCAGCAGCTATTATTGCGTTAGTAGCTTACGGTCTGTTAGGAATGAAATACAAAAATAGCAGTATTGATCAGGAGAGCATACAGCAAACAATAAATGTACTTGATCAAAGCTTTGTAATATCTCCATGGTTGTTATTAATCCCGTTAGCAGTAATTGTATTAGTTGCTGTAAAGGTACCTGCTATACCAGCTTTAGTGGTGGGGATTTTACTAGGATTCCTTTCTCAAATTTTTGTACAAGGGGGAGATGTAGCATCAGCTGTTAGTGCTCTTCAAAGTGGGTTTGAGATTAAAACAGGTAACACAATGGTGGATGAACTATTTAATCGTGGTGGATTGGATTCCATGATGTATACCGTGTCGATGACCATTGTGGCGATGACATTTGGTGGTATTCTCGAATTTTCAGGGATGCTTCAATCTATTATGAATCAAATTTTAAAGCTAGCAAAGACTGCTTTTTCGATGATAGCTTCTACTATATTAGCTTGCTTTACAACGAATGCGACATGCTCTGAGCAATATATCTCCATCGTTGTGCCAGCGAGAATGTTTTCTAAAGCATATACGAATATGGGACTCCACTCTAAAAACCTATCACGAGCTTTAGAGGATGGAGGGACATTGACTTCTGTGTTCATACCTTGGAACACATGTGGCGTTTTCATATTAGGAACATTAGGAGTAGGGGCTTATGAATATGCTCCCTATGCAATATTAAACTTTACAGTGCCAATTATATCTATTATCTATGCAGCGGTAGGGTTCTCCATTGTAAAAATTACAGAGGAAGAAAAGCAAGAGATTTTAAACAAAGAGATTGCCGAAGCGTAAAAAAGAAAGTTCAGTGACAAGCTGAACTTTCTTTTTTATAGGTTTCATGATTGAATACTGATAAAAAGATTAGTTGATGCCTATACATATTTATTGGTAGGTAGGAAAATTAAATTCATAAATCGCTCGGGGACGGCCTTGCTGGTACGTCATTTCTTCCCCAACAATGGATGCATAACCTTTGTTCAACAGCTTCTTTAGTATCCTTTCGGTAGTCCTGCGGCTGACCTTTAAAAAGATCTCTAAATCATGTGCCGTAAACTCAACTGAATGATGGAGGCGACTAAAAAGCATAATTTTAGATAGATTTGCTGGACTTAAAGTTGTTTCCTTCGCCAATACAACTAGCCTAGGATCGCTCGTTCTTAAATTGATCTTGTTCTCTTCCTGGAAGAGTGGGCTAGTCAATTGTTTTTTCTCATTCATAAGGAAGACTGTATTTTCTGTCGCATGTGCTAAAGCATCTTTTGCATTTTCACTTGCTTCTATTGCTGTCGTTCCATAACCAAAGGCAATACGAATTGGTGTACTAAAAAACTCAAGCCAATTATTAACCTTATTGTGCTCTAAGGCTTGCTGAACCTTACCTTGAGTAGTAAATAGCAAATAGAGGAGGTCATCTGCTTTCACAATAGAAGCATCAATCGAATCTGTAATTCTTTTTAATGCTGTTGCTGTGTTCATGTCTTGTTCGGTAAGGGAGATGGAACAAACGGCAATCTTAGCAGCCTCACTTTTTGTGAGTAATGCCAATGACCTAGTTTCTTCAAGGGACTTTAAAATAGAGTTTTTAGGATCAATCATTCGTATAACAGGTATTCCCCTTTGTACCAGGGTCTCATAAACTGCGTGCACAGAGGTGATAGCCAATTTTGTTTTTTCGTTCCTTTGTAGGTTTATATGAAAGGAAGTCACTTCCTCTAAAGAGAATGCAGGATCTACTTGCATAAGGAAGGGGACAGAAGCAGTTTGATTAATATCCTGAAGGACACTCTCTACAAGGGCTGGTTCCATTAAATCCATGGAAATATGATGCATAGGGGTACTGCAGGTTGCTAATAATGTAGTGGCAACAGAAGTACCATCCTGTTTTAAATAATAGGAAGGTACCGGCAACAGCTCTCTCTCCTGTACTGCATATAGGTAGGGGAGCGAACCGGAGAAAAATACAGCGTCGCATGGTTTTATATTTTTTAGTAGTTCCTTTGCTTCTTTTGGAGTATGATATTGATAATAATCCAAACGGATAGAAGGAATTTCTTGTTCGAAAAGCTTCAAGCGATCTATAAAGTTTCTAGAACCAAGTACTGCTATACGTGTTTGCATGACATCCTCCTTTTTTTAAAACATTAACGACTATTTAACGACAACTATAACTAAAAAATATAAAAATGTAAAGGAAGTTAGAAAAATATGAAAATTAAAGAAATAGAAATTTATGCTATTAGATTACCATTAATTGCCCCATTTATCATCAGCTATCATACATACGATGATATGCCTTCGATTATAGTTAAGCTAACAACAGAAGAAGGTTTAATTGGATATGGGGAGGCAGTAGCAGACGAGCATGTAACAGGGGAAACGTGGGAGAGCACTTATGCGATGCTGAAAAATACGTTAGCTCCGGCTTTGATTGGAGAAAATCCAATGGAATTTGAGCGACTGCATGAAAAAATGGATAAGGCGGTCTATCAAGCTCCAGCAGCTAAAGCAGCCTTAGATATTGCTTGTTACGATGTAGTTGGTAAAAAACTAGGCGTACCTGTATACCAATTGTTAGGTGGGCGTTATCACGAGCAATTTCCAGTTACTCATGTATTGAGCATAGGATCACCAGAGTCTATGGCAGAGGAAGCAGAAAAACGTATGAAAGAGGGCTATACATCGTTTAAAATGAAGGTTGGAACAGAAGTACAGGCGGATGTACAACGTATACAAGCCGTTAGAGAAAAAGTAGGTAATGAGGTTGCTATCCGAGTGGACGTAAACCAAGGGTGGAAGAACAGTGCGAACACAATTTCTGCCATGCGTCAGTTGGAGCATACCGGATTAGATTGGCTAGAGCAGCCCGTTATGGCCGACGACTTCAATGGGATGGTAGAGGTCAAGGCAAAAACTAGTACCCCGCTTATGATGGATGAAGGGTTGAGAGGAATACGAGACATGCGTGAATTAATAGAAAAACAAGCCGCGCATAAGGTGAATATCAAGCTGATGAAATGTGGGGGTATATACCCTGCTATGAAACTCGCTCATATGGCAGAAATGGCTGGAATGGAATGCCAGATTGGCTCGATGGTAGAGTCTTCTATTGGTTCAGCAGCAGGTTTTCATGTGGCATTTTCTAAAAAAGCATTTACGAGTGTCGAATTGACCGGTCCACTTAAATTCTCGAAGGACGTTGGGAATTTGCGCTATGATGTCCCATTTATTAAACTGAATGAGTGTCCGGGTTTAGGAATTGATGTGGATGAAAATATGTTAAAAGAGTTAACCGAGTTCTCCGTAAAAGTCATGAAGTAAGAGGAAGTGCGTCAATGAAAGAGTGGACTGTCAGTCTAGGGAAAAAAGATTATCCAGCTAGAGAATTAACAATAGACAACATGGAACAAATTTTAGCGTTACAGAGCATTGTTCTCCAGCATTTAGAGAACAAAGAGTTTTTACAGCCTCTAACAAAAGAGGAATTTGAAGACTCTCTTAAGCATCGATTAATGGTAGGGGTATTCGCTGATGATGAGCTGATTGCATTTCGAACGCTTGCCATCCCAGTGATGGATGAGAATCACCTTGGCTATGACATTGGTCTTTCGGAAGAGCAGCTAGGTGATGTAGTTTATCAGGAAATTACAAATGTCCATCCAGAGTATCGAGGCTACGGTCTTCAAAGAAAACTAGCAGACCTAGTAATGGAGCTCCTGCAGAATTCTCCGTACACATACATTTGTGCAACAGTAGCACCTTTTAACTTTGCTAGCTTGAAGGACAAGCTTAGTCAAGGAATGGTTATTAAAGCTCTCAAACGTAAGTATGACAACATGCTACGTTACATATTTTACAAAAGGCTCGACGGAAATGATTATATTGTATTTGGTGAAAATCAGATGAATATAAAAATGTCTGACATAGAGGAACAGCAAAAGCTACTTAAAGCAGGCTGGGTAGGCACCAACATTCTACAAAAAGAAGAAGAGTGGTACGTAGTCTATAAAGAAACGATTTAAGGTAAAGGGAATACCTTTAGAGCTATAGCCTTGAGGTAACTCTTATAAATTTTTGCTTATTTGCATAGACTATAAAAGGCAGGGACACTAGTGTCTCTGCCTTTCTTATATATTCATTATAGCAGATTTATTTTTTTATTATAAGACTGCAAATTGTTAGAATTTTTTGTAATAATACATAAGCATGCTATGTCAGGGAGGTTAGTGGATGGAAAAACATATTTGGGATGAGGAACAGCGACATTTAACCACAGTAGTTGAAAAGCTAACGGGACATATAGATGTTCTTCAAGTTTTTCTTAAAAAGCAAAAAGGTGAACTAATAGAAGAGCGGCAATCCGTTTCAAAGGAGTTCTCAGATTTGTCTGATGAACGTGGAATTGATTTTGCAACCATACTACCTACTCTCAAGGAAAAAGAACTTCGTTATATCCATGTTAATGACGTGCTTTCTAAGTTAGAGCTACTCTATAAAAGTGCCTATTTTGGACGAATTGATATAGAGGATGAACAACTGGAGAGCCTTTATATTGGACTCGCTACGTTTGGTGAAGAAGATACAGGTGATATCATTATCCATGATTGGCGTGCCCCTATATCCAGTCTGTTTTATGAAAACAAGTTAGGTGAAGCGTTCTACCAAATTCCTAGTGAAGAGATGGTGCCCGTCCAGATTCAAAGACGCCGACAATTTAAAATCTCCTACGATAATCTTCTACAAATATTCGATGCAGACATGTATATCGGTGATGAGGTGCTGCAAAGCCTTTTGACGGATACAGCAAAACAAAAGATGAAGAGTATTGTGACGACCATTCAAAGTGATCAGAATGCAGTTATTCGTTCAGAAAGTCATCGTAATATGATGGTGCTAGGACCACCGGGAAGTGGAAAGACATCTGTAGCTATGCAACGCATCGCTTATCTTCTATATCAATACCGCAGGACGCTTTCCGCCAAAAATATTATGCTTATATCCCCAAGCGATTTGTTTAATGATTATATTTCCAATGTTTTACCAGAATTAGGAGAGGAGAATGTCGTACATTCAACCTATTATCGTTTATATAAAGGGATGAGGCGTCTTCCATTATTGGCAGAGACCTTTTATGAAAATGTAGAGCGGCTACAAAACGCCGACTTGATACATCAGGAAAGCTTTTACTGGAAAAACTCAAATGCTTATGCAATTCATCTCGTACAATACCTACAGGATTTAGGATTGGCAGGATTACCTTTTTACACATTAAGCATTGGCAAGAAAGTTTTTATATCAGCTACAGAGCTTCAAGAATTGTTTTATCGAAAATATACAAACTTGGAAATAGACTTCCGTTTAAAAAAGATCCGTAATCACTTGATGCCTAGGTTAAGGGAATGGAAGGAACAAGCGATTTTGAGGAGATACGAGGAACTTAGAGGAGTCGACCAATACATCGGTGATGACGAGGATTTGATTAGACAGAGTAAAAAAGAGATAGAAAAGCAGTACTCACCCCTCCATAGTGCAATAGAAGAACTGGGATTCGTTAACATCCTGAAAATTTATACGGGTTCCATTAGGAGTATGGATACAACGGAGGCTAGAAAAGTCTATGAATTAACGATTCGACAAATAAAATCCAAACAACTTTTTTATGAAGATTTAGGTCCACTTATGTATATACAAGCTAGAATCAAAGGGATTGACAGAAACCTAGACATCAAGCATATTGTAATCGATGAAATACAGGACTATTCATTTCTTCAGTTTAAAGCTATTCAGCAGCTTTTCCCGAAAGCTCACTTTACCTTGCTGGGAGATAAAAACCAGGTAGTACATCCAACCGAAAAAGATCAGGTGCCAAGGGAGCTTTCCGATATATCAATAGTAGAACTTAACAAATCGTATCGTTCTACGCATGAAATTACAGATTTTATGAGTGATATTTTAAAACAAGACAAGGTCCTCTCGCTAGGAGTGAGTGGGAGAAAGCCATTAGTAAAAAAAGTGGATAAGGAGCAACGGCTAACGGAAATAGAAGCAGTGGTAGATTCTTATTATGAGACCAACACCTCTTTGGTTATATTATGTAAGGACATGGCAAGCTGTCGGATGCTCTTTGAGGAATTGAAGAATATCATTCCCACTATTCAACTAATATCACAGGAACAAAAGGTATATATGAAAGGGATATTAATCATGCCAGGATACATGGCAAAGGGGTTCGAATTTACGACTGTATTAATAGCAGACGCTGACCAAGCGGTTTACGCTGGGCCCTATGACAAGTTTCTTCTCTACACTATGGTATCGCGAGCAACCAGAAACTTAATTATTTTCTATCGTATAGAGCTTACGGAGGCTTTGAAACAAATCCAAAAGGACTTATATCTTACGGAAACCTTAAAATAAAACAAAGAAACCCACCTTTACCTCCTGTAAAGGTGGGTTTCTTCGGTCAAAGGTATGAGGATGATTTAAGACCATTGGCTGAATGCAATCCATGTCAATTCCCTTACATTAAGAATAGTAAGAATATTTGAGAGGGTGTTTGACGATGAAAAATTTATATAAAGATTCGCGATTTTGGCTGATCATACTGGCTAATATAGCTTCCTCTATTGGTTCTGGAATAACAATGATTGCAATCCCTTGGATGCTCGTGACAAGTGATGAAGGAAATACTGTCTTCGGATACATTACAATCACAATGACAATCATTAGTTTTATGATAACGCCTTTTGTGGGTTCTTTAGTGGATAGAATGTCCAGGAAAAAATTACTTTTAATCAGTGAAGTAGTTTGTTTAATCGCATTAGTGTTTTTTGCTTCCATTGGATTCCTTGGGTTATCCTATGAGATCTGGCATTATACACTAATTTATATGATTGGAAGTCTGTATTACACTATTTTTTATCCCACTATGTTTGCGATGAATCAGGAGATTTTTCATAAGGATCAGTATAAATCTTTAAACGGGACGATGGAGGTACAGGGGCAGCTTTCTAGCATGATAGCTGGAGGAGTAGCTAGTATTTTGTTGATGAAATGGGATTTACATTATATTTTACTATTAGATGTTTTGACTTACGGAGCAGCTATTTACTTCTATGTTAAACTTCCTTATACCAGAGCGAAACAATCAGAAGCAGAGAAGGAAGAGAAGGGTAGAGCTTGGGATGGGTTAGCTTACATGATGGCACGTCCAGCCATGTTCGTTTTTTTGATATTTGCCTTTATGCCCTTTATAGGAGTTATGCTGACGAATTATTTATTTCCTGTTTATTTAGTGGAAGTACTAGAGGCGGACGCTAGCGTATATGGCTTGGAGGGAATGATATATGCAGCTGGAGCAGTGCTAGCAGGGGCATTTGTTCCGATGCTTGCGAAAAAGCTAGGAAATGAGAAGACTATTATAGTAGGAGTGCTTATTTATACCGTTGCCATTTCTTTGATTGTTTTTGTAGAGCTGCCTATTTACCTATCGTTAATGTTGTTTTTAGCTATTGGAAACAGCGGGGCTCGAGTAGCGAGAAATTCGTTCCTGATGGATCAAGTTCCGAACAAGATTATTGGCAGAGTTGATAGTTTGTTCCGTTCTATTGGTTTACTCATTAGAATATTATTACTAGGTCTTTTTACAGGAATGGTCTCTTCCGGATTAATTATCATATGTTTCTATATATTAAGTGGCCTATTGGTCGCGTCGGCCTTCATGGTTACAATTAGCTGGAAGAAAGGCTTTGTGGTAAGAAATAAAAAAGCTATTTGTATAGAAGAAGTCAGTATATAAACTAAATCAATCAAACAAAACTGCTCTTAAGTATGATGGAATATTAAGAGCAGTTTTTTCATATTCTCATCATAGTGAAAGGTAGCAAATGTTGAAATATGCATATGTAATCTACATAGAAGTTTCTTTGTTTTCATAACTAAACTTTGCAATTTAAATACGAATTTAATCTTTTTTATAATTGTGCCTGCAGGTAGCTATTAGGTCTAAAAAACTAGAGTTCTCAAGTTAAATGTCCTACCCTAAACTATATTTTAAAACATATGTTCATAAACTAACGTCAATTTATAATTTTAGAGTACAAAGAATTGTTGAAATTAACAATGTAATTGAGTAGTACATGTTGATTTTACTATATTCGTTGTTTATAATGAAAGACGACTCAATAATGATAATCGTTATCAACAAAGTTGAGAAATATATTTTTTTATGGGGATTACAAATGAGATTATGGATATTAGTAGTAGCAACTATTATCCTATCCTTTATTTCGCTATTTATAGGTGCCATTGATATAAAACCGAGTGATCTGCTTGATTTGGACTCCCAGAAGACCCAAATCTTTATAATGAGTCGATTGCCACGTTTAATGGCAATTATTTTAGCTGGTGCAGGAATGGGTATTGCAGGCTTAATTATGCAAAGTTTAAGTCGGAACAAGTTCGTATCACCGACAACGGCCGGTACGCTGGATGCAGCGAAACTAGGGGTCATTGTTTCGATGATATTCTTTACAAATATGTCTTATATGGGACAGATTTTCTTTAGTTTTTCATTTGCACTAATCGGTACGTTTATTTTTATGCAGCTGCTTGAGCGTATTAAATTCAAGGATGTTATGTTCGTACCTTTAATTGGTATTATGTATGGTAATATCATTGGTGCCATTTCCACATTCTTAGGATACGAAGCAGATGTCTTACAAAATGTAGATTCATTCTTCTTAGGGAGCTTTACACTAATTGTTTCTGGACGCTATGAACTACTATACGTAGCCGTACCTGCCATTATTATAGCTTATATTTACGCAAACAAATTCACTGTAGCAGGCATGGGTGAGGACTTTGCAAAAAACTTAGGTTTAAGTTATCGTACAGTGTTAAATATAGGTCTTGTCATTGTAGCTATTATTTCTACAACGGTCGTTTTAACGGTAGGTATTATACCGTTTTTAGGTTTAATCGTTCCGAACCTCGTTTCTTTGTATTTAGGAGATAATTTACGCAAGACAATACCGCATACTATTTTCATGGGAGCAGCATTCTTACTCGCATGTGATATTATCAGCCGTCTAATAGTTCATCCCTATGAGATTCCGGTAAATACAACAGTTGCCGTAATCGGCAGTGCGATCTTCTTAATTATGTTGTTTAGGGGGAAAGCATATGCGAAAAAATAGTAAGAAGCTAATTATTTTGGCTGTTATTGCATTAGTATGTATGGCATTGTTTGCATTTTACAATATTCAGGGTGGCTTTAGTTATGCCTTTCCAAAGCGTGTGGAACGTTTAGCTGCAATGGTAATCACGGGTACTGCAATTGCCTATGCAACGATTATATTCCAGACGGTAACACATAATCGTTTATTAACACCTTCCGTAATGGGCGTTGACTCTATGTATGAGGTAGTACAAACGGTGATTTACTTTACAGCAGGCTCTGCTTCTTTATTCGTCGTAAATCGTTATTTGAACTTTAGCGTATCGATTATGGCGATGATCATTTTCGCAGTGCTTTTATATCGTTTCCTATTCCGAGCAGATAAGTATCCAATCTTCCTTCTACTATTAGCAGGTATGATCATTGGGACTTTGCTAGGAAGTCTAGTGACATTTATGCAGGTCATCATTGATCCTGTTGAATATGAAAGTTTACAAGCTCGGTTGTTTGCAAGCTTTATGAATGTGAAAACCGAATTATTACTGATTGCCATGGTTATACTAGGACTGGCATTTTTGTATGGCTCTAGGTTGTTAAAAGATTTAAATGTTGTTTCGTTAGGACGAGACAATGCCATTAACCTCGGTGTTAATTATGACAAGATTGTTCTACAAGTTTTGATTTTATCTTCTGTGTTAATAGCTACTTCCACAGCGCTAGTTGGTCCTGTTACATTCTTAGGACTAATCGTAGCAAACGTAGCTTATCAATTTTTAGATACGTATAAGCATTCTGTATTAATTGTTGGAGCAAGCTTGATTAGTATTATCGGCCTTGTCGGAGGACAATTTATCGTGCAGCATGTGTTTCATTTAAATACAACTATTAGTGTCATCATTAACTTTGTCGGTGGGATTTACTTTATTTACTTATTACTAAAGGAAAGTAGGAAAGCAGCATGATAGAAATTAAAGAGCTTTCTAAAAGCTTTGGGAAAAAACCGGTCGTTGAAAATGTAACACTAAAAATACAACCAAAAGCAATCACTTCTTTTATTGGACCAAATGGTGCAGGTAAATCCACATTGTTATCCATGGTAAGCCGCCTTTTAGATGCGGATACAGGGGAAGTATTTTTAGATCAAACGGATGTAAAGAAAATGAAATCGAATAACTTTGCAAAGCGTGTGGCTATTTTAAAGCAGGCCAATCATTTAAACATCCGTTTAACTGTACGCGAGCTTGTTGCTTTTGGTCGCTATCCTTATTCAAAAGGGAGACTAAATACAGAGGACGAGAAGTTGGTAGATCAAGCACTGGAGTATTTGAATTTAACAGATATGCAAGATAAGTTTCTGGATGAGTTATCAGGTGGTCAAAGGCAGCGTGCTTTTATTTCCATGGTAATTGCTCAAGATACGGAATATATCTTATTGGATGAGCCGTTAAACAATCTAGACATGAAACATTCTGTACAAATCATGAAAATCTTACGTAAACTCGTAGATGACTTAGGAAAAACTGTAGTTATTGTATTACATGACATTAACTTTGCTTCTGTTTATTCTGATCGTATCGTTGCACTTAAAGAAGGCCGCCTTGTAAAGGATGGTCCAACACATGAGATTATCAATTCCGAAGCTTTACGTGATGTCTACGATATGGATATCCCTGTACAAGTGCAAGATGGGTGTCGTATTTGCGTGTACTTTAATTCCCAATAACTCTATAGGACTCTTTTTAGCAAGTAACCAGGAGATTCATGTACGTGCATAAGTCAGACACTTATGCACGTGTTTCATGAGGCTAAATGAGAATGATAATTAATTGCAGAAATCAGTTGACAAATTTTGAAGGTTTCATTTAAACTAGAGTTAGAAATGAAAATGATAATCATTTTCAATTAAAGTAAGTATATTTTAGGAGGAAAAGAAAGATGAAAAAATGGAAGTTTTTAACTGCTGTTGCAGCCTTAACATTAATGCTAGGAGCATGTAACTCAGATGATGATTCAGCAACTGGTGAATCTACAGAGAAAGATTCAACTTCAGCAGCAACTGATACGGCTGAAAAATCTGCATTTCCAATGAAAATATCTTCTTTGACAGCTTCAAGCGAAGATGAAGAAAAAGGAACAACAATTACATTTGAAGATGTAACATTAGATAAAATGCCTGAACGCATTATCACTTTAGATTATGGTTTCTTGGATACACTGGATGCACTTGGAGTAGAAGGAATTGTAGGAATCGCAGCTAACGGTGGTAAAGGTAACATCCCACCACATTTAAAAGAAAAATATGTAGTTGACGGTGTAGCTGATGTTGGTACGCTAAAACAAATCGACTTTGAAGCAGTAGCAGCTGCTGAACCAGATGTTATTTTCATCTCAGGTCGTCAAGCACCATTCTATGAGGAATTAAAAGAAATTACACCAAATGTAGTATTCATAGGTTCTGACAATGAAAATTATATTAACGCTGTAAATGAAACAGTTGACTTAGCAGCTCAAATCTTTGATAAAGAAACAGAAGCTGAAAAACTAAAAGCAGATCTACAAGCAAAAGTGGATGAAGTGAAAGAAAAAGCAGCAGGTTATGAAAATGCATTAGTAGCAATGTACAATGACAAAAAAATCTCTGGTTTCGATAACGGAGCAGATTCTCGTTTTGCATATGTGTACAATGACTTTGGTTTCAAACCAGCAACTACTGATATTGAGGCATCATCTCATGGTTCAGATTTCTCTTATGAATCAGTTCTTTCTGTAGATCCAGAAGTTTTATTAATAATTGACCGTACAGCTTCTGATGTAGAAACAATTAAAGCTGATATTGAAAATGATATTATTAAACAAACTCGCGCTTACAAAGAAGGTAAAATCGTGTACTTAGACGGTGTTAACTGGTACTTCTCAAGCAACGGTGTAACTACTGAAACAGAAAAATTAGATGAAATCTTAAATGAGTTAAAATAATCTCATAAAAAGATTCAAATCATAGCCAAATAAACCCTATAAGATAGACACTTTGAAAAAAGGTCATCTTATAGGGTTTTTTTTAATAGCGGGGTGAGCGATAAGCCATCACCCATCGCTTACGCGCGTGGTTGTGATAGCTTTCATCCCACCGCGGAGTCGCCACCTCCCGCTACAATCAATACAGCGAGTGTCCGTTAATTAATCGAAGGAATACTACAATCTTTCAAACAAGTTCCATCCATCTGCGTTTAGAAAATATGAGATGATTCTCTTAACAAATCATTAACTGGTCTTGTATGGTGAATAATACTTTAGAGTTAACCGGATTGGAAAGAGATGAATCACATCTTTGAGTGGATTTTTTTTACCATTATACAATCTTAGGCAAATCTATTAGTATATTAATATATAGTTTTTATAAGATTCTTAATAGGATGAGGAGAGCAATTAAGTGAATAAATGTAATATTTTTGCGACGGTTATTATTTTAACTGTTCTTATGATGACAATGCCTAGCACAGGCAATGCAGCTACCCTTTCACAAGCAGAGAAGTTGGTTCAAAAAGCTGAGAGTGCTGCAACGATATTAAAATGGGAAATCTCTCTAGAACATAGAAAGGTTAAGTATTCAGATCCCGTGACATTACCAAATATGAATTTATACAATGATACAAAACGTGCAAGGCAATTAGCATACGATGCGATCAAAAGTCTCCCCTCTCAAGAGAAAGAGAAGTTAACTAAAAGAATGGAGAGTAATGTGGATATCCACTTTACCAGGTCAATGGCGTACATAGATGCTATAAAGTCTGGGAATAAAATCATAGTAAAAAAAGATGATCTTAATGATGCCTATAGATTAAACCCGTTAGGTAAGCAAACAGAAAAGGCTTATCATGATTTATCGAGCGAAATTAGAAAGCAGGCGATATTACTATATCGTGTATACGGTAAGTCAACGAGGGATGCTATTTTAGAAAGATATAAAAGCCCAGGAGAAAAAGCCAGACAATCTACCATGTATGCCATAAGCGCAAACATAGAGATTGACCGGTTTCAGCAATTAATTGCTAATAATAAAACCAAAGAAGAACTACTTTTAACTGCCAAGCAAATTCAGGCCACTGTTAACAAAATACAAGATGAAAACGCTCGACAACTATTACTAAATAAATTAGATGAGGCTAAAAAGACCATTCCAGGAATCAACCTGTTCGATTATGATGAGTTCTTTTATTTATCCGATTTAATTCGGGAGGTAGTGATTCATCCATCCCAGCCTATTATTTATGCTTTAAACGAAAATAAAGATGTTTTAAAGATAAATTATAAAACAGGTGAAATTCAGCGACTTACAATGAATCTAGTTCCCGAAACTATCTATTTATATAATAATGAGCTGTATGTTGCTTTACTAAAAGGGACACGTAGTACTTATATAGAATATCAAAATGGGGCTATCGCTATAATTGATACGGTTAATTTTAAAGTGGTGGAACAGTTTGATATTAATATCGATCCTTTTGATATAGTGGCAGATGACAAGTCTATATATATATCAAGCGGTTCTGGTCAACATTCAAATATCCTGGGATATTCAAGGGAGACACTACTCGAAACTTCCAAGAGCAGCATGTCTGTATATCAGGATAGTTATATAGTAATGCATCCAAATTTAGATAGAATTTATGCCATTGATACAACTGTTAGTCCAAGAGATATTGAAAATCACCTTATTGAAAATGGTAAAGTAACAACAGGGTACGATTCACCTTATCACGGTGATTACTCACTAAATACAAATATAAGCATTTCACCGGATGGAAAATATATTTTTAACGGTTCCGGTGTCATTATGGTTGCTTCAGATTCAAAGGCAATGAATATGACGTATCTAACAAAGCTATATACCCCCTTTGAACAAATTACCTATAACATGGATGATGGGCTCTTCTATACAAGCAATAGAAAAAATATAGAGGTTTACAATTATGCCACAATGGAAAGAGTTCAGAGTTATACAATGAGTGGATATATCAAAAATATATTTTATCAAAATGGGAGATTGGTGGTTGTTTCTACTGAAACATTATATTCTTCAAAACTTCCAAAACACGCCATAAAAACGTACAAGGTGGAAGGCGATAAAATTATACAATGATGAAAGTCGTTTCAGCTAATTAAAATTAACGGTTAGATATAGGGAAAATAATAGAAAAGAACCTTGTGTAAAATTCGATTGTTCCAGTATAGAGAAACTTGCCAATGCTAATGAGTTACCATTTTCTGTGCAAATGGGAGTGATAGTGACAGAATTAATACTGTCCATCTCTCTAAGGGCTTTTTAATATTTTCGAGGTTTTCACATGAAAACACACATGATTCACTGATTTATCTTCAACGCCGATACATAACCGTAACATAGCCTGAATAAAAAAAGACTGTAATATATCCAACATTATTCATGGAGGAAGTATTACAGTTTTTTATTAGTAAAAGGGAGCTTCAAAATAAAAGTCAGCTTTTTCTCTAAGGTTTTGAGGATTTAGTTTATCGAAATTGACCTTTAAAAGCTTCTCCTGTGTAAAATCTATTTTGAATACGCCATAGTTTATATTTTCCCCATTTTCTTTTTCATACGGTATTTCAACTACAAGTGTAAGATTCTGCACCTTGTCTTGCATTTGTATTTCTTGCAAAAGTAGTATGCAACTATCAAGTAAATCAGCTTTAAATTCTTCTACTGTTTCATCCATAAAAGCTAAGGTAGTTACAACAACTTTTAAATTTCCATTTTTTTCATTAAATTCTATCGTTTTAACTGCTTGTTCTGGAATTTCAACCCGATGGCCAAAATAACCAATAATGGCCTCGTTCATTTGGTCTTCTAGAGAAAAATCTTTACTTTCATTTTCCAAGCTATTGTTCTGATTTGAACAGCTTGCAAGGATTAACAGGGATATAAGTATAGTTAGTATTCTTTTTAAATTATTGCTCCCTTAATCATTAGATTCTTGTAAATTATAATGGGAATTAAATAAGTTTGAAAGAATTATTTAATTTATTAGCTTGAAACCATTTCTTCTTTCGACCGTATATTGAAGTATGAACAAAAGAAAGAAGGATGAATAAATGGCTTTTGTATTTATTATTTCAGCCGTAGTCGCAGTATTCACTGCATTATTAGTAGTCCCACTTGGCGGCGGTCGTAAGGATAAAGTGTCTTCTATTGCTTTACTTGCAATCCTAACGTTCGTTGTAGTCGCAATCATATACTATGTAACAAATTTAGATAGAAACTGGACTGCCCTATGGCCGTGGCTAGTATTGATCACCTTTGCAGGAACGTTTTTGGCAAGAGGTGTAGAACAAAAGGTAAAAGGTTTCCTTTTACTAGGAAGCTTAGCTTTAGCAATTTATATGCTATCAGCACCTGTGTGGAATGCTGATAAAAAGTATGAAGTAGCAAAAATGGATGAAGAAGTTGAAATTGAGGCATTCGATGAAACAAAAACACCAGCGAGTGTTCCTCCTAAGTTTGCGCGTAACAAAATGAAGAAGGCATTTGGCCAAGTACCAGATACAAGCTACTATGAATTAGGTAATTTACAAATTCAAAAGGTAGATGGCAAGTACGTATATATCGCACCGGTAGAATTTTCAGGATTTTTTAAATGGTGGAATGGGGATGTCACTCCAGGTTATTTTACAATGAGTGCAACTGATTCAGCGGATAATCCTAAATTTGTGAAATCCCAAATGACCTATACACCATCGTCATTTCTTCATAAAAACTTAGAAAGACATATGCGTATGAAGCATCCGACTAAAATTTTCTATGGAGATGCCCAATTAGAAATTGATGAAGATGGAAAACCATACTATATTCGTTCATACGGTAAATTTATCACTGCACGTAATGGCTTTGATGTAGAGGGGATCGTTGTTGTAGACCCAGCTACAGGACAAACGGAATCATTTGCTTTAGCAGATGTACCCGAATTTATTGATGGTGCTGTTTCACCAGAGACGGTAAGCTTACAAAACAGTTACTATGGAAAGTATGTGCATGGGTTTATTAATAGCTTGATCGGTAAAAAAGAAGTGAAGCTTCCTTCAGACGAAGGAACGGAGGCTAATGTAAGTCCAATCTTCACTGAAAACGGAGAAATGTATTATTTTACAGATTTCACTAGCCCAAAAGAAGGCGTGGACTCTATGCTTGGTTACTCCTTAACTGACGGTCGAACTGGTAAAGCAACCTATTACACTGGTAACCTAGAGGATTCCTATATGGACTCACAAGGTGCACTTCAAATTATTGAAAAGAAATTTATTGAAAAGAAATGGTCTGGAGAAATGCCTGTTCTCTATAATTTTTATGGAGAAGCAAGCTGGCTAACACCAGTATTAGACTCAAACGGGTTTTTACAAAACTACTTTATCGTGTCAGCAGCGAACCCGGAAATCTCTGTTTACGGGAATACGCCAAATGAAGCGTTAAAACTTTATAAAACAGCTATTCAGCGTGGCGGAAGCACTGTAGACGGTAGTTCTAGCGCCGAGGAAAAATCAGTGTCTGGTACAGTAGTTCGTGTATTTAAAGAACGTGTAGGAGACTTCACGCAAGTATCGTTCCTGCTAGACAATAAAGCAAATTACATTGTCTCTTCAGAAATGGCACCATTCGTTGTGTATATGGAAGTGGGCGACAAGGTACAGGTGAAGTATCTAGAGACAGGCGAGCTGTTCTTACCAGTGAAAGAAGTAAAGATAGAGGGCATTGAGTAGTACTATAAAAAGGGATTTGGAGTTATCTCCGAATCCCTATTTTTTGGCTAAATTTAAGGCAATATCAGCTTTTTCTAAATCATGCTCCATTTGTTCGTTTAAATCATACGCGTGATACATTTCATTTTTAATCATGTATTGTGCGATTTTATCATGTGTATCAATGGCATTATCCATCTCACGACGTAGCAGCTTCTTAATAGAAGGAGTCGCAGTTTCCGTAATTGCAGTAGCAAGGTTTCTAACAGCTGCCTTAGAAGTAATTAATAAATCGGTAGCAATTACCCCCTTTTTTTCTTTTAATCCATTTCAATCTTTAATTTAAATATAAAAAGAGAGAAGGACATTTGAAAGGAGACAGAAGGAAGGATATTCTAATAGAAGCAGTTAATAAAGGGAGGACTAACAATGGACGTATTTATCGTAACTGGATCTACTAGCGGGATCGGACAAGAGCTAGTAAAACAACTAATTGATAAAAATAAAAGAGTGTTTGGTATTGCAAGGGGAGAAAGTAAGCTTGAACATCCTAATTATCATCACGTTCTATTAGATTTAGCAACAACTGAAAAGGTAGCAGAAACTCTAGAAGAGCTGTTGAATAACGTGATAGAAGAGGCAACATCGTTGACCCTTATCAATAATGCAGGAACCATTGAGCCAATTGGGACAGCTGGAGAGATAGATTCTAATCTAGTGGCAAAAAGCATTGCGGTAAACCTCACTGCACCTATGATATTAACTGGAACGTTTATAAGAATGACAGAACAAAAAGAAGTTCCGAAAAAAATTATGCAAATTTCTTCTGGCGCTGGTCGAAATGGGTATGAGGGATGGAGCAGCTATTGTGCTGGGAAGGCAGGACTTGATCGTTTTACAGAAGCAGTACAGCTAGAGGAATCGAGGAAAACAAATGGTGTAAAGCTAGTATCTATTGCTCCGGGAATTATTGATACGAATATGCAAGGGAAGATTCGGGATGCCAAAGAAAGTGAATTTGCGTTAGTAAATAAATTTAGAGAGTATAAAGTGACTGGTCAGCTAAGTAGTGCAGAGGAAGTTGCATCCAAGCTGATAGGTTTTTTGGTAAGTGATCAATATTATACTAGTGAAGTTGTAACAGATTTACGACAACTGTAAGGAGTCATTTTATCTTTTAGGTAAAATCCGATACAATAGAGGGTATAGAATCTTGAACGTGAAATGGAGGCGCCTAGTTGTGCGTGAAGTAGCAACATTACAAAAAGAAGCAATGGATATGCTAAAGAAAACAAGCAGAACCTTTTATATTCCAATTACTTTTTTAGAGCCCACTCTGAAAAAAGCGGTTGCTTCTGCATACCTTTGTATGCGTGCAATTGATGAGATTGAAGACCACGAAACATTGGATGCACTAGTAAAACAACATTTATTGTTCGAAACTAGCAAGATGCTTGTAAATGGTTTTGATAAAAAAGGGTATGAACTGCTTGTAGCTCCGTATCAGGAACAATTACCAGCAGTTTCCCTCCGACTTGGCGACTGGCTTGAAATCTGTCCAACAGATTTAGCGGAGACAGTTAAGACCTATACTGCTGAAATGGCGGAAGGAATGGCGAAGTGGGTTGAGAAGGAATGGCAAGTAAAAACAAAAGAAGACTTAGATGAGTATACCTACTATGTAGCTGGACTTGTTGGCGTAATGCTTTCTGATCTATGGAAGTGGAATGCAGATATTGAAACCGACCGAGATTTAGCGGTAGCGTACGGGAGAGGCTTGCAAGCAGTAAACATATTAAGAAATAAAGACGAAGACAAAGAGCGAGGGGTACAATTCTTCCCCGAGGGATGGACACGAGCGGATATGTTTGAATATGCGGAGGACAACCTATCTAAAGCGGACGAGTATATAAAAAGCATTAACCGTAAAAGCATCCTGTTATTCTGCAAGCTACCACTTGCGCTAGCACATAAAACATTAAAAGCGTTGAAGAGCGGTAAAGAAAAAATGAGTCGCTCTGAAGTAGAAGAAACAGTGGTTGAAGTACAGGCAGAAGTTTAAAAGTGTATAGACTAAAGCAATCTCGAGATGTAGTGTCTCGAGATTTTTTAATAGGCTGATTTAAAGGAAAAGGTTTATAACCTAAATGAATAGGGAGTATCGATCCCTATTCATATGGTTACTTGTTTTAAAGGGTGTGGTATAAAATGACATAATTTGGGCTTTTATCATATAGTATCTAGGGGGTGAAAAAATGGCTAGAGTTAAATACCGAGATAAAGATGTTGACCTCATGGCAAGGATGATGAGAGCAGAAGCTGAAGGTGAAGGTAAGCAAGGGATGTTATATGTTGGAAATGTAATTGTAAACCGTGCTAAAGCTGATTGTTTAGACTTTAGAGATGTAAGGTCTATTGAGGATGTCATTTTTCAGGTACAAGGGGGCAATTATTCTTTTGAAGCCGTTCAAAAAGGTAATTTATTTTATGAAAGAGCGAGAGGTACTGAAAAAAAGTTAGCAAAGCAGGCTTTGGATTACTGGAGAGAACACCCAGCAAAATATGCATTATGGTATTTTAATCCATACGCTCCGTGCCCTCCGACTTGGTATGGTCAACCTTTTTCTGGTCAATATAAAGATCATTGTTTTTATGAACCAGCAGCTGGAACATGCGAAAGCGTTTATATAGGTTAGGTTATATAGTATTTTAAATCTGGAGTTTTAGTTGAATTTAATGTTCTTCAATAAGTCTATTTATAAGGCATATTCAGATAAAATGAATATGTCTATTTTTGAGCATATTTATCGAGCATAGTTTCATAAATCACTGGAGATAGATGAAAATATAGCAGTCATTACTAAATAAAGGACTTATATTTCAAAAAAAACACCTCCGATTGAAAATTGAAGGTAACGTATACCCATTTTCCAACGAAAGGTGTTTTTATTTGTCTAATGTAATCCAAGCTAAAATTATATATGAGCAAAGCTTAACAACAGCTAGAAGTAGGGTCTTGAATATTCACACTGCAAACTCCCGTTTCAGGTAAATCTAACTCTACCTTTTTGGCTGCAGCTATATCTCCAGTTATATAGGCTACAATAGAACGTACTTGCTCGTATCCTGTGGCCATTAGAAAAGTAGGTGCCCGACCATAACTTTTCATCCCAACAATATAGTAGTTCTTTTCAGGCTGTCTTAATTCCTCTTCTCCATGGGGGCGAACAGTTCCGCAGCTATGGATATTTGGATCAATTAATGGGGCAATCGCAGTCACGCTTTCAGTTACTGGATCGATATCCAATCGAATCTCTCTTGTTAAAGAAAAATCTGGTCGACTACCTGTGTTTGCAATAATTTCATCGATGGGAGGTAGAGTGGTAACCTGGCCCTTAGATTCACCTTCTATAATGATTCCATTTTCTGTTTTTGCTAAGTGATGAATAAGAAATGGTGTGAATACCCGCACTTTGCCGGCATCTACTAGCTGGTGTACTTTACTGCCTAATTCACCTCTAGCTGCCAGGGCATCCTTGTCTTCTCCTCCAAATGCCGCTTCTACGTTTCTCTTTCTCATAATCCATATGATTTCAATTTCTTCATCTAATTGAGCTAGCTCTAAAATCGAATTAATAGCTGAATGACCACCACCAACAACTGCTACTCGTTTTCCTTTATATTTGTCTAGAGCAGAGCCATGTACATTAGGAATTCCGTAATAAATATGATCTTTTAAATCTTTTTCAGCGTTTGTCCATATGTTGTCGGCATTAACTGGATTGGGAGAAGACCACGTTCCAGTTGCGTCAATAACTGCTCGTGCCTCTATTCTCTTTAATTGTCCTGCTTGCTCCACGTACAAAATGAAGGGTACATCTGATCGATTGGCAGTTTTCATCTTGTCTAATCCCTTTTTGCTAATGGATACTACTTTCGTGTTAAGCGAAAGTGAAGACTTTATTTCGGGTATTTTTGCTAAAGGCTCTAAATAGCTGCTAATTAGTTCTTTACCTAAAGGAAGATGCTCAGGATTTGGTGCAATCCATCCCTGTTTCTCCAACAATTTCTCCGCAACCTTATCTACATTATATTGCCATGGAGAAAATAAACGTACATGTTCCCAAGAAGAAATATGGTGTCCAACAGTACTTCCAGCTTCAAGAACGATAAAGTGTTCTCCTGCATTTACTAAGTGAGCAGCTGCTGCCAAGCCGATGGGGCCAGCACCGATAATGGCTATAGGTAGTTCTTTGTTTGGTTCAATCTTTTCAGGAGTGGAAGAACAGCATCCTGTGTTAATCGGCGTTAATTTAATTTGATTCATTATAGTAACCTCCAGTAATTTATTTGTAATTTGCAACTATATAATATTTTATTAAGCAAGCTTTCGCTTGCTCAAAGTAACGGAGTACAGCATACCGTGGATTTAGCCATTGCCTGATTCAATAATTGAATGGAGCGTATGACAGTTTCTTTTTCAAACTCATTCATATGTGAAAATACTTCCTCTAAATAATCATTCATCGATTGATCGATTGTTGTAGCGACAAACTTTCCTTGAGTGGTTAAAGAAAGCAGGTACACTCTTTTGTCTTTAGGTGATGGACATTTCTTTACTAATTCCATTTTAATTAATGTTTGAATCTGTCGACTAAAGGTAGTGATATCCACTGCAAGAATATCTGCAATTTGTTGCATAGAACGATCGGGGTGTTTATCAATTTCGTATAAAATGTGGCTTTGAATAGTTGAAATATCAACAGAACCTACTGAACAACAATTTTTGTTTAATAGTCCAAAGCGACGCGTAAGTATTTGAAATAGCTCCCGTTTGTTATCCATGTAGTTCACCTCTATTAAAGTATATGGTCATTACTTGTAAAGTGCAACTAATTAATAAAAATTTCGAGCGTAAGTGCTCGAAATCATACTTATTCACCCGTTTTCGCGAAGTGCCTGATTCTTTCTCCAATCTCATCGCGAACTCGTTGGAAGACGCTCCATTTTTCTTCTTCAGATCCTTTTGCTTTAGCAGGGTCATCAAATCCCCAATGTACTCTTTTCACATGGGGTGGTGTTACTGGACATTTGTCGGCAGCATCGCCACATAGAGTAACGACTAATTCGGCGTGATGGAGTGTGTCCATGTCAATAAGATCTGAGGTTTGATTGGAAATATTGATATCTACCTCATTCATGGCCTTTATAGCATTAGGATTAAGGCCGTGTGCTTCAATTCCAGCACTTTTTACAATCCATTCGTCACTTAAATATTGTTTTGCCCAACCCTCAGCCATTTGACTTCTGCAAGAATTGCCGGTGCATAAAAAATAAATTATTTTACTGGTCATTATAGTTTGCTCCTCTAGGTTTATTAATAGGCTAATAAAGAAAAATATAGGCCTAATAGTGTGATGAATAGAATAGGGATTGTTAACATGAGACCTGTTTTAAAATAGATTCCCCAAGATATTTTAACGCCTTTTTGAGAAAGGACATGCAGCCATACAAGTGTTGCAAGAGACCCGATAGGTGTAATTTTTGGTCCCAAATCAGAGCCAATAATATTGGCATAAATAAGTGCCTCTCGGATTGTACCAGTAGTATTCGTCTCGGCGATTGCAAGTGCATCAATCATTACCGTTGGCATATTGTTCATAATGGATGATAGAAACGCAGCGATGAAACCCATAGACATGGTTGCAGTAAATAAGCCATATCCAGCAGCAGTATCAATAACCCCCGCCAAGGCATGAGTCAATCCTGCATTTCCTAGTCCGTAAACAACTACATACATACCAATAGAAAAGAAGACAATATTCCATGGTGCACCTTTAATTACCGTGCGAGTATCGACAACTGAACTCTTTCTTGCCATAACGATAAAAAATATGGCAACCACGCCAGCTACAAATGAAACAGGTAACCCTATAAACTCACTTGTGAAATAGCCGACTAATAGAATAGCAAGCACATACCAGGACAAGCGGAACATAGACGTATCTTTTATAGCCTCCTTAGGCTGTTTGAGCATGGTTAAATCGTACGTTCTCGGAATACTTTTTCTAAAGTAAAACAGTAAAACTGTAATAGTGGCAATTAAAGAAAATATATTTGGCAAAATCATGCGAGATGCATATTCTATAAATCCAATGCCAAAGAAATCAGCAGAAACGATATTTACTAGATTACTGACGACAAAGGGTAAAGAAGTCGTATCGGCTATAAAACCACTAGCCATAATAAAAGGAAAAATCATTTTCTCTGTAAAATTTAAGTTGCGAACCATTGCCAATACGATAGGGGTAAGGATCAAAGCAGCTCCATCATTAGCAAAGAACGCCGCAACTACCGCCCCTAGTAGACTGACATAGACAAACATTTTAATACCATTGCTTTTTGCTACTCTAGCCATATGAAGGGCAGCCCATTCAAATAGACCAATTTCATCTAAAATCAATGAAATTAGAATGATTGCTATAAAAGATAGGGTGGCATTCCAGGTGATGTCTATTACTGTTAGGACATCATTAAATCCGACAACGCCAACTAACAATGCGACAACAGCTCCTGCGCAGGCAGACCAGCCGATATTCAAGCCTCTAGGCTGCCAAATGACAAAAATCAAAGTAACGATAAAAATAGTTGCTGCTAAAATAAGTGGTGACAATATAGAAACCTCCAATAATTACTTACATGAAATACGTCTTCCTTGTTCCTCTAGCTGTTCCAGGTAAAAGTCTTGATTTGGCAAATGTTCGAGCAAGCTTTTTACGAGTGAAAAGAGCTCCTGATTTCTATTGAGGGAATAAATAATCCATTGGCCTCTTCTAGTCTCTTGAACTAAGCCTGCATCCTTTAGCTTTTTTAAATGCTGACTAATTGCAGGCTGACTCGTCTTGAAAATCTCCACAAATTCGCAAACACAGTAATCATGTGATTCAAGCATTTTAAGCATAGTAAGTCTTGTTTTATCACCGAGTAGCTTGAAAAGATTCGCAGCACGTTCGATTTCTTGTTCCAAGAGTAATCCATCCTTTATATAAGCGTTTGCTTATATAATACCTTGCTTATATGCTCGGTGCAACTAAATTTTACAGTAGGAGAAGAGGTGGACTATAATAAAATATATGGAACGTAAAGTAGAAGGGAAGTATTTAAATGTTAAAAACAGCAGTATTTGAACAATTGAAGCAAGCGATGCGTGATAAAGATGTGTTATCAAAAGGTGTATTGACTCTTTTAAAAGCAGCTTTAGATAAAGCTGAAAAAGAAAAAGGTGCTACTCTAACGCAAGAAGAGGAAGTAGCAGTGGTAAATCGTGAAGTAAAACAAACGAACCAAGCATTAGATGGAGCCAAAGATGCGGGGCGTGAAGATTTAATTGAGAAAGAGGAAGCGAAGCTAGAATTATTAAAGAGCTTCTTGCCTAAACAATTAAGTGAAGAAGAAATTGCTGCGGCTCTTACAGAAGCAGGGGTTACTAAGGGAATGAACATGGGTGACGCTATGAAAATTGCTAAACCTTTGCTTTCAGGAAAAGCAGATGGAGCAACAATGTCTAAAGTAGTTAAAAGCTTAATCTAAAAAAAGGAGGGGCGTGACTCAAAAAGTCATGCCCCTCCTCGTTATATTTAAACCATTTATGAATTAGGCTCCGGCAGAAAACCTTGCAGAAACGAGCGAGAACCTTGCACAGATCGACTGAAACCTTGCACAAATCAGCTTAAACCTTGCGGAAACCATCAAGAACCTTGCAGTAACCAAAAACCTGCCCTTTCTCTTACCCCATTAGCATATCGAGCCTAGCCTAAGTAGTGCTTACGCTTTTATTATTTTGCCCGTATGAAAAGTACTTTTAAATAGTTACCTTCTTTGAAGAGTGGGGAAGTACGGAAATCACTTGGTAACGAGAATTCATCTTCAATGACATACTTTCGATTGCTTTCGTTAAATGCCTTTTCCACAAAGGTCTTAAATTTCTTCATGCCAAAGGTTGCATTGTTTGTGGAGGCAACAATTACCCCATTTTTTTCTGTTATCGTAATGGCATCCATTAACAATTTCGTATAATCCTTAGCGGAACTGAACGTATACTTCTTCGAGCGTGCAAAGCTAGGGGGATCTAAAATAACCATGTCAAAAGATAATTCTTTACGCTTTGCATATTTGAAGTAATCGAAGACATCCATCACGATAATATCCTGGTCTTCAACATTAATCCCGTTTATTTCAAATTGCTCTGTCGTTTTACTTAAACTACGTTTTGCTAAATCGACACTTGTTGTCTTTTTTGCACCGCCAGCTGCAGCAAATACAGAAAAAGCACCAGTATAGGAGAATGTATTGAGAACCGTTTTTCCTTTTGCATACTCATCGCGTATTTTTTTTCGAACCTCTCGCTGATCTAGGAAGACTCCAACCATCGCTCCATCGTTTAAGTAGATAGCAAAGTTTTCTCCATTTTCTTTTACTAAAAGAGGGAACTCCCCGCGTTCGCCTTTTACGAAATCATCGTCTTCTAAATACTGGCCCTTCGTATCGAAACGTTTTTTTTCATAAATTCCTTTATAAGAAGGAACAGTAGATTCTAAAGCTTTTAAGATTTGCTCCTTAAATGCATAAATCCCTTCACTGTACCAGCTGAGCAGATAAAATTCATCAAAATAATCAATCGTCAAACCGCCGATTCCGTCACCCTCTCCATTGAAGACACGGAAGGCGGTTGTATCATCGTTTTCATAGTAATCTTTTCGGTGCTTTAATGCATTGGTAATTTTATTTTGAAAGAAACCAGTATCAATTGTCTCTGCTTCATTTTTAGTAAGCAGCCAGCCAATTCCCTTATTTTGCTTCCCGACATAGCCTTTGCCTATAAACTTTCCTCCAGGATTTCTGAGCTTTAGAATTGTCCCATCTACCAACGAGTCCGTCTCGTGAAAGCCATCCTTCAGTAAAACAGGAACCCCCTTCTGTAAATCTTGTGCTAGAGAGTCTTTTACTTTAATATCTATTTCTTTTTGCATACATTTCATCCTTCTAGTTATGTTTTCTCTATTATCACATAACCAGCTATATTTAAAAAGGAACGAGGTTCCAGTTAATTCAGTAGCTTATAAATGACTTATATTACCTACAAGCATAAAATAGAGACTAATGGTTTTCCATACTTATAATGTAAAGTAGCTTCTAAATTAACTCGACGTTACACCCTCTTCGTCACATTCTTCCTATGAATTATGATATACTATTCTATATGTCGCGAAAGGAAGTTTGTTTTGAAAAAATCAAAAGTTATCATACCAATCATGGTAATTGTGGTCGTGTTGGCAGCCATTCTTTTATCTCAAGAAGAATATAATGAAGTCACTATTATAAATAAGATTCTTATCGCACTTGGTGCAGCTATTGTGTCCTCTTCCATAGGTTATATCCTCTTAAAACCAGACATCGACAAGGTAGATCCAAAACCATCAGCTAATCATACAGAGAATAAAAAGAAGGGAAGCGGAAAATAATCTGTTTCCCTTTTTACTTCACTAGATAGGAGCGACTAGCATGCTAGAAAATGCAACACAGTTACTACAGGAATATTATGGCTATGACTCTTTCAGAGAAGGGCAAGAGAAAGTAATCAATTATGTAATGAATGGCAAATCGAGCCTGTGTGTTATGCCTACTGGAGGTGGTAAATCTCTTTGCTATCAAATTCCCTCTCTATTATTAGATGGGACGACTATAGTAATTTCACCATTGATTTCCTTGATGAAGGATCAGGTGGATACCTTATTGCAGGCAGGTATACCCGCAACATTCATAAATAGTACATTATCTTCTGAAGAAGTACGAGAAACGATGGAAGAGGTTCTAAATGGCCAATATCGAATGCTTTATATAGCTCCAGAGCGTTTGGAATCACAAGCCTTTTTGAACCAATTAAAAAAAGTGAAGGTACCGTTAATTGCAGTCGATGAGGCACACTGTATCTCTCAGTGGGGTCATGATTTTCGTCCCAGCTACCGTGCGATTCATCGATTAAAGGATGTATTCACGGAACAGCCTGTTGTTCTTGCATTAACAGCAACAGCGACACCAGCTGTACGAGACGATATTTGTCGTTTATTACAAATTCGAGATGAAAATACGGTTATAACTGGATTTGCTCGCTCAAATCTATCGTTCTCTGTTGTGCTCGGCCAAGATAAGAATAAATTCTTAAAAGAATTTATTAAAAAGAATGCACAGGAAGTCGGCATTATATATGCAGCAACGAGAAAAACAGTAGATTTGTTATATGATTTATTAAACAAGGCAGGAGTCAAAGCGGCTAAATACCATGCCGGATTACCTGAGGCCTTTAGAAACAAGGAGCAGGAGCGGTTTCTTACAGATGAGGCACAGGTGATGGTTGCTACAAATGCCTTCGGAATGGGAATTGATAAATCGAATGTCCGATATGTCATTCACTATCAGCTTCCTAAAAACATGGAAAGTTATTATCAAGAGGCTGGAAGAGCTGGCCGAGATGGACTACCGAGTGAATGTGTGGTTCTCTATGCATCGCAGGATGTACAAACACAGCGATTCTTAATCGATCAGGCATTAGACCGAGATAGAATTCCTCAAGAATTAGAAAAACTACAAGGGATGGTAGATTATTGCCATACAGAAAACTGCTTACAGCAATATATTGTGCAATATTTTGGAGAGCCCAATGGAGATATTTGTGGTCAATGTGGAAATTGTACAGATTCTAGAGAAATGCAGGACGTTACAAAGGAAGTACAAATGGTTTTGTCTTGCGTGGTTAGAATGGGACAAAGATTTGGTAAGACGATTACCGCTCAGGTGCTAACAGGTTCAGAAAACAAAAAGGTAATAGAGTTTGGATTTCAAAAACTATCTACTTATGGGATATTAAAGGCTCAATCCTTAAAAGAAGTGTTAGGGCTTATGGAGTTTATGATTGCAGAAGGATTACTTCTAGTGAACCAGGGAAGTATGCCGACGATTTATATTTCGGATGCAGGAAAAGAAGTATTGTTAGGGAAGAGAAAGATCATGCGTAAGGGAGTAGCAGTCACAAAGCAGATTGCTAAGAATGACCCGTTATTTGAAGGGTTAAGAGTGCTTCGGAAAAAAATTGCGGACGAAGCTGGTGTTCCACCGTTTGTTATATTTTCTGATAAAACATTACAAGACATGTGCGTAAAGCGTCCGCAAACCGAAGATGAGTTACTAGATGTACATGGAGTTGGTGCTAATAAGCGTGACAAATATGGTCAAGCTTTTCTAGAAGAAATACTCCGTTATATCACCGTATAGTTTTTATGTGATACTACTGTAAGATTCGAAGGAACATTAATTTTCTTCGCATCCTCCATAGATATTTCGACAATAACAGATTGCTCTAGGATTTTAAAAATAGTACCTTGTACTTCAACATCATTGCGTGTAAAAGAGATCTTCTCATCAATTTTCCGTGCTGCCACGAAAGGTGAAACATCCTTAGGTTGTCGTTGGAAACTCATGTATCTGCCTCTTTTCTAATATATTCACTCACA
Organism: Psychrobacillus sp. FSL W7-1493; assembly: GCF_038004905.1. Lineage (NCBI taxonomy): Bacteria > Bacillati > Bacillota > Bacilli > Caryophanales > Bacillaceae > Psychrobacillus > Psychrobacillus sp. FSL W7-1493. Next base: position 136,974 of record NZ_JBBOSB010000002.1, read on the forward strand.
GAGCGATATAGTAATTATACCACAAAATTGGGTTGAAAATTGTAGTTTAAGATTATTAAAAAGAGATTCCCTACGAATATTGTCGAATTGTAGTTTGGCCAATGACACTAGCACATTTTATGTTTGAGATTAACCCATTTGCACATGATAGAAGTAAGGCAAGAAAAAGAACGCGGAAGATAAATTAGGCTTTAACTAAGAGGAGATTATGCAGAATGCATTTTAACGAATTTAAATTAGATGATAAAATATTGCAAGCAATTGAACAACTAGGTTACACAGAGCCAACTGAAGTCCAACAAAAGGTAATCCCAGTAGCCTTGTCAAAGAAAGACATTCTGGTGAAATCGAAAACAGGTAGTGGGAAGACTGCAGCATTTGCCACTCCTTTATGTGAGCTAGTAGATTGGGAAGAAAATAAGCCACAAGCTTTAGTTTTAACCCCGACAAGAGAGCTTGCAGTGCAGGTTCAGGAAGACATCACAAATATCGGTCGCTATAAACGAATTAAAGGATTAGCGTTGTATGGAAAATCTCCATTTGCAAAGCAAAAGCTGGCATTAAAGCAAAAAACACATATTGTAGTTGGAACTCCAGGTCGTGTGTTAGATCATATAGAAAAAGGGACATTGGATGTATCCAAAATAGAATACTTAGTAATTGATGAAGCAGATGAAATGTTAAACATGGGCTTCCTTGAACAAGTAGAATCTATTATAAAACTGCTTCCTAAAAAACGTACGACTATGCTATTCTCTGCAACCTTGTCACAGGAGATAAAAACGTTGAGCGGCAGATATATGAATGATGCGGTATCAATAGAAATAGACGCAGCTGAAGAAGATGCGCCTAAAATTGAGCATTTAAAATATATAGTGAAAGATGACCAGAAGTTAGCCTTTATAGAAAAGCTGACGATTACAGAAAATCCGGATAGCTGTATTGTATTTTGCCGGACAAAAGAGCGTGTAGATCAATTAGTAGACGCATTAGACAATAAAGGCTATACGGCAGATAAGATTCACGGTGGTATGATGCAGGAAGATCGTTTTGAGGTAATGGATGATTTCAGAAAAGGTGAGTTCCGTTATTTGATCGCTACGGATGTCGCAGCACGTGGTATTGATATTGAAGATATTACGCACGTAGTACATTATGATGTGCCGTTAGAGCAAGAAAGCTATGTACATCGTACAGGTAGAACAGGAAGAGCTGGCAGAAGCGGAAAATCGATCATGCTTGCGACTCCTCATGAAGACAAATTTGTAAAAGAGATTGAAGCATTTATTGGCTTTGAAATTCCAACTGGTCGTGAAATTACGTCAGAAATGGTTGCTCAAAACAGAGCAGCGTTTGATTTGAAGATGCAGGAGCAGCCGGAGGCTAAGAAATCAAAAGGCGAGCAGCTGAATGTTAATATTACTAAGCTATATTTCAATGGTGGTAAGAAGAAGAAAATCAGAGCGGTAGACTTCGTAGGGACAATAGCCAAAATCGAGGGCGTTAGTGCTGACGATATAGGTATTATTACGATCCAAGATAACGTTTCATACGTTGAAATTCTCAATGGCAAAGGACCTCTTGTATTGAAAAAAATGAGAAACACAACGATTAAAGGTAAGCTTTTAAAAGTCCACATTGCGCATAAATAAGATATCTAATAGAAAACGAAAACTACCTCTAGAGAGTGATCTAGAGGTAGTTTTTTTGTTTGAATTAAAGGTTAGGAGGTTCTTCTAATTCTTTTGTACATACCTCATAAAAAGATTATATTATTTAAAAAAAAGTATCTCTTTTGAATACGGGTTGAACGTATACACTAGTGTTTGTGAATCTTTGAGAACAGTAATTCTATATACTTCTTTGCCAACGTCATGATCCATTAATTTCTTATGATCACTTTCTACTACTTTTACATTATATTCCGTCTCTATTATTTCCTTAGCTTCGTCATACGTATAATTAGGACTAGTCAATTCAAATAAAATAAACATACCTACTATTATAGCCATAAAAATAGTGGCCATTTAAAAACAAGGTGTTGTCTATCTTTAAGATATAAGATAAATACGCCGGAAAACAATACTAAAAAGGTGATAATTGGGAAGAAAACAAGATTTAAATACGGAATAGCAAATGCGTAAGCAACGGTTCTATTATAAAAATAAAAAGAGCATGAACTTGCGATAAGGAAGTAAAAAATCAAAATAAATATAGATTTTTTATTCATGATTTTTTCTCCGCTCCTTGTATATGAATTTTTCTGAGTTCCCTGATGAGTGAATATAATAGCTTAGATTTTAATGGATTAACTTTTATCATCTAACTTTTTCAATACGGTATCTAACTTTTGGTTAATTAGCTGTTTTTCTTTAGTTGAATTTCTCAAGCCTTTAATAGCTATAAAAATAATAGCAATAACTAGAACAATAAAAATTAAAAATATTAAAGTCGCTATAACATCATCCAGATTCAAAGTCATTAATTACACCCCCTAAATGCATTTACTCGTTCTATACACATATGCCAATTTTCATTAACGTCTTGTAATTACTTGTTTATTCTCCTCCAAAACAATGATGCCATAAGAAGCAGAACTCCAACGGATGCTCCAATAAGTTGGTCTACTAGAAGTTCATTCGTTCTAAAATAACGAATGACAAAAGTTCCACCGAAAATAATAATTATTGTAAAAGATAATTGAATAAAGTAAGTATTTATTTTAATAATGGTACCTCCTGCTTATCATTTTATAAAGGCTATGTTAAAGGGTAGGATTGATTTATGATTCAAAGAGATCTTAAAAGAGAGTAGAATTGATTTCCGCGCCAGCCGGACGCTTTCCTCGGGGTGAGCGATAAGTCATCACCCATCGCTTACGCGCGTGGTTGTGATGTCTTATCTGTCTCACTCATCCCGTAGGAGTCGCCGTCTGGCGCTCCAATCAATAAATTGGAACAACTTTAGCATCGATAAAGCGCCAATCAATTTACTTGCATAAACAAAGCTGAAAAACTGTAACCAACGTAATTTAGTCATCTATTTATGATTTTAATAGTAATTTGAATGTCCTTTTTATAATGTTTACAGTCACTATAAAAAAGAATTGTTAGTTAAAATCAACCAATAACTTAAACAAAGCTTTTATAAAAAATGTACAATTGACTTCTCTGTATCATTAGTTCAAGTTTAGTTTTTAACAACTTCTTTATATTTTAACATAAATATCCATTTTAAGTGGTTGTGAAATTGTTTTTTAAATAACCAAGAATAAGCGTTATGATCTGCTATACTAGGTCTATATTCCATGTTTAGGTAAGGATTTCCCGAATTTGAACATAAAGAAAAGTAAAAAAGAGGTCAGCATCATCTCCTAGACGCTGACCTTTTCTTCTCTGTTATAATTGCTATCCAATTTTTCATCTATAAAATAATTGGAGATAATTGAATGACAATCTATTTTTTTAGAAATACTAAAATTATAGAAGTTTCATACATAATGTGAGTAGTATTTGCATTGAATTATGTTATGGAGACGTTAATTCAATAACTCGTCCTCTATAAAGGTACGATAGGATGCTAGGATACCGTTCGGTAGGTTATTCGGTGGAAAAAATTGAAGTGAGATAGATTCTAATTCATCCGGTGTAAGTAGGCCTTCATATTCATTGGTTTTGTAAACGATAGTAACCGAATAAAAGGTATCACCATTTGGATTTTCTATATAATAATCAGGACCCGAGTAAACTTGGCAAAGTGTCAGCTTTCCAATACGCAAGCCAGTCTCCTCTAAAACCTCTCGATGTGCAGTGTCTTCCAGGCTTTCACCAAGTTCCATTAATCCTCCAGGTAGACCATAAATGCCAGGTGCTCTTTCTTGAAGTAACACTTCATTGTGTTCATTTAGTATTAGCACAACTGAACCAGGCAGTATTAGTGGCTGATGCCCAACATATTGGCGTAATTTTTTATAGTATTCCAAGAGTCTCCCCCTATTCAAGTTAAGAATTATTAACAGTTTACTATAAAAATGGTACGATACGTATAATGATGAAACTTACCTTATGATAATTCGTATATAAGATTATGTTAAACCTACATGGAGGATGTGAAAGTTAGTTGACTAAAAAGCTTTGGTTCCAGGTTGGAACCGCAATATTATTTACTTTATTAATTATTTTTATGTTTATGCAGGTTAAATCGATCTTTTCCCCTTTTCTAACAATTGCCCAGGCTATTTTTATGCCGCTGTTATTGGGTGGGGTATTATTCTATTTATCCAGACCACTTCAAAAATGGCTAGAATCGAAAAAATTTCCACGATGGGCTAGTATTATATCAGTATTTGTTGTAATTGGTCTCCTTATTTGGGGATTCATTGCATTATTAAGTCCTGTCCTAACAAAACAGGTGAATGCGTTGGTAGATAATACACCTGAGATGGTAGAAGAGGTAGAGGAATTCGTTAATTATTCCATCTCCCAAAGAAAAAAATTTGGTGAACTGCCAGAGGCAATTCAAACTACGATAGATAGTGCAAGTGGAAAAATAGAAACGATAGCAGTATCTGCTGGCGGTTTGATAGTTAAGTTCGTCCAGAATGTATTCCAAGGAGTATTTTTATTGGTGCTTGTACCATTCTTCCTGGTCTATATGCTGAAGGATCATGAAAAATTTGTCCCTTTCATTACACAGTTTTTCAAAGGGGAGAAGAGGACCTTTATACGTAAAACCTTATCGGATATAGATGATACTCTTCGCTCATACGTTCAAGGACAATTATTCGTGAGTTTTTTAGTGGGAGTCATGCTATTTATCGGATATAAGATAATTGGTCTAGAATATTCCTTACTACTAGCTTTATTTGGGATGATTATGAATGTTATTCCATTCCTAGGGCCATATATATCCCTAGTTCCTGCTGTTATTATTGCTTTAATTCAAGATCCTAAACTAGCTATCTACGTAGCGATTGTAATGCTTGTGGCTCAGCAAATTGAAAGTAACTTCATTACTCCAAACGTGATGGGAAAATCCTTGGATATTCATCCATTAACGGTTATTACGATTATTTTAGCAGCTGGAAATATAGCAGGTTTAATGGGAATCATTTTAGGGGTTCCAACCTATGCAGTTATTAAAGCTATTTTAAAGAATATATATGCACATAGGGAAGGGATTAAGGATACAGCCACGAAATCTGTCTAGGAGGGGATGGAATGACCTTTAAATCTAAAATTGATAAAACCTTTGCTTATTTTATAGGGGTAGCAATTTTTATAATAGCACTTGCTACACTTGTACCCGCCTTATATGAAATCTTTTCAGATGATGTAGATGTAAAAGCAGTGGTTATTATCAGTATTCTATTTATCATGTGTGTTGGATTTATTTTGTGGATAACCTTTGATATTGAGTATTCTTTTAGGGAGAAGTACTTATTTATTAAAGGAGGTCCGTTTAAAAGTAAAATTCCTTATGAGGATATAACCAAAGTGAATAAAACATCTCAAATTTTAGCTGGTTATCGAATTCTATCTTCTAAAGACGCGTTAGAAATTCATTATAAAAAAGCAGTGCTTGGAAGTGTAATTATCTCACCTAGCGAACAGCAGAAATTTTTAAGAATTTTGTCTGAAAAAGCACCACACATCTCTATGAAATGAGGTTTGATGATGGATAAGGACGATTATACACCACCGGTTAACGATTTAATGGGTGATATTCTTAGGAACTATGAAAAGTCTGGAGGCATGGATCGTATCAAGGGAATGGGTCAACCGATTTCGGATGAATATTTCTCAGGAGACATTTTTCAGCACTTTCAAAAGATAGCCAAAGATGCTGGGTACAAACCACACTGGCTTAAGCTACAGCATGAAATTCGTGATGAGTTACAGGATATAGCGTCTAACTATACACATGGTATTAAAGAAGGACTCCATTTTCGAATTACTAAAGTAAATGAAAAAATTATGGCTTATAACAAGTCATGTCCGCCTCCTATGCAAAAGAGTACAGTACGATTAGAATCAGTAGAAAATGTAGTGATTCGTTGGTTGTAAGCATTGCTAGACAGACTTGCTTCAAATAAAAAAAGAAACCGAGAATTAATCCTTCGGTTTCTTTTTTTATTTTGTTCTCTTTTACCCACCTTTGTGTTAACCTATATTTGTAAGTGGTTAACACAAATAAAAAGGGGAAGAAATTATGAGAAATGAACGTTTGAAAATGATGATTACTGCTGCTATGTTTGCTGGCATTATTGCCGTAGCTGCTCAGATCATGATCGCTATACCGCCTGTACCATTTTCACTCTTAACGATTGCTGTTATGTTAACGGCTACTATTTTACCGAAGGAATATGCGTGTCTTGCTATTATCATCTATATATTACTTGGACTAGGTGGCATACCTGTTTTTGCTGGCATGACAGGTGGACCAGGCATATTACTCGGTCCAACGGGAGGATATATTTTAGCTACGCTTCCAGCTGTGGTATGTATAAGTTTTCTGTTAGACATGTTTGGTCATAACAAATTTGTGGCTATTGGAGCTAATATGCTTAGTGTATTAATTATCCTATCGATCGGTATGGTTTGGTTAAAAATAGTTACAGGTATTTCATGGGAAGGTGCCTTTAAAGGTGGAATGTTAATTTTTCTTATTCCCGATTTAGTAAAATCAATAGTTGCAGCACTACTAGGAGTGGTTATTAGACGTCGTTTGGTCCAAGCTAAATTGATTAGGGCTACTCCTCTTTAATAAAAAAAGAATGCTCCAAGGGGAAAGGAGCATTCTTTTTTATTTCTAGGTTGGAGAAACATTATCTAGGAGGAAATCGTTCTTCGCTAGAAGAACGGTTTTTCGTGTGGGTATGATCTCTTTCGTCTTGAACTTGAATATTCAAATCCTCTACAGAGATTGCATCAACAGTTTGCATATCCTCATGCATATCGAACAGGCTGACTTTGGTCGTCTTTACCCTATCAGGATTGTCTAATAGACGACCATCTGCCTCTTCTCGTTTATCCTTCATGTTTCGTAAGTTTTAAAAGCATTTGGCTAAGTGCTTGCTTCTCATCTTTGTCAGCAGTTTTCCATAGTTGCTGTAAAAGATGTTCTTCACGGTTTCTAGGTTCTTCGTGTGCTGCAAGATAACCTGCGACTTTCTCGGTTGCTTTTGCAAGGGTCTCATCACTTAGACCCATTTTTTCACCCATTTTAACTTTGTCAGCTAGATAATCCTTAAATGTAGTAAAGCTTTTTAGGATATTATTTTTTTCGTCTGTACTGAAGCTTTCTAATGCTACTTCCACTTGTTTGTCTATTTTTCGATCCATTCTTTCTCACTCCTTTTTTTTGGGATTGTTATTAGCTATTCCCGAAGCTAAAAGGAATATGCATTTTAGTTTTACAATAAAGTTATTGGCAAACTGTTAAAAGGGGAGTGTAATCGATAAACACCTAATAATGGTGTTTTATTTTGATTTCTACTCTGGCAAAAGTTTACTTGTGAAAAGAGATAATAAGCCGTCACCAATCTTCGGCTGCTAAATATAAACTCAACTTGGGTAAGTAAAAAATTACATTTATAAAAATGGTTGACATACTAATTGAAAATGATTATCATTATCGTATAGAGCTTACTCAATAGAGAAGGTTCTTACCAGCAACTTTTCTCCAAAGTACAGCTGAGTATTTATTACGACTTAACCCCCTCAACGTTAAGTTCGTCCCTTGAAAAGCGGCATCCGCGTGGATGTCGCTTTTTTTTACGCGATAAAACAAATAAGGCGGCGACGTAACTATCAATAAATAGAAAGTGTTCGCTGTAACGGTGAACAACCTACAGGTATTGGAATGGTAATATTTGGTAGACCAACCTATAGTTTTATATAAGTTTAAAAAGAAATTATCGTGGAAGACTTAAAATAATTGACAAAAAAATTATGAAGTCAAGCTCGTAAAGAAAAAAACAAATAATTGATTGTATGAAATTATTATGTGTAATTTATCAGGCATTATTAATAATATACAAAAACAAGGATTTACAAATTTATCGCATGTATTTACTGAGACTTTGGCGGCCATTCTAACTGGGAATTATCTTCACTGTACATCCAATCAATTGAGAAATGCACCAGATGTGCTAGCATGAACTACAGTTTAAAAAAGAGCATATAGTATAAGGTAAAATCGTTTAAGCAATCTTGCGTTGTACCAATTATCACTTATGTAATAATGACTTGTGACATGGAACCTTTTTAACTTCCAAACCGTAGAAGTTAGAAAGGGGGCGGTTATTATGAAAGACGTACGAGAATTTTATGTAGATATTACACCTATTGAGGCATTAAGGGTAATAGAACAATCAATTGTCACAGGATCTATATCTGGTAAGGTGTTAGACGTATATAAGCGCTCTGTAGGAGACCAAGAGATAGTTGTTTGTGTAATAGAAAAATTCTATTATCGAACAAGTAATAGAGCATCTTTAACTATCACATTAGACAATTTAGAGGAATTTACCAAGGTTCATGCAGTAGCCTCTGGTGGTGGGGCAGGAGCATTTATGCGGTTTGATTGGGGAGCTGGCAGTAATTTTGTAGAGGGTGTAAGCCGTGCGTTGGACCAATATATTGTTGAACAGTGAAATTTTGATAATTTTTGTCTAAAATTACTATTTAACAAAAATAATGAAAAATCTAAAAATTTAAAATATAATTAATGTAGGAATAAAAATGAATGAGTATTCATTTTTTGTTTCTACATTTTTTTAATTTAAAATAGGGGGTTATGTATGGGTGCGTTCAAATTGTTGGGCGTGGAATTATCCAAGCTAACAGAGAAAAAAGGGGTATTATTTTCACTCATTGGAGTTTTGCTAATTCCAATTGTCTATGCAGCAGTGTTGTTATCTGCTACATGGGATCCGTATGACAATCTAGATAATTTACCTGTAGCGTTTGTTAATAATGATGCAGGTGCTGAATCAGGGGGAGCCCCAATAAACGTGGGGAATGATTTAGTGGCAGATTTGAAGCAAAATCCAGCATTAGGATGGGATTTTGTATCGAAAGAGGAAGCCGAAAAAGGACTCAAGAGTCAGAAGTATTATATGACTATTGAAATTCCAGAGGACTTTTCTAGCAAGGTAACAACTGTGCTAGATGCTAATCCACAGGTAGCAGAAATAATTTATACACAAAATGAAGGGCTAAACTTCATGGCTTCACAGGTCACGAAAAGTGCCACAGAAAAAATTCGTGAACAGCTAGGAAACAAAATTACGGAAACCTACACCAAAACATTATTTGCTCGATTTGGTGATATTTCTAATGGATTTGCTTCTGGTGCTGATGGTTCTAACAAATTGTATGAGGGTACAACAAGTCTTTCGGCAGGTACAAGTCAACTGCTACAATCTTTAAACGAAAAATCAGGAGATGTTCAGAAGCTTGCAGTTGGAGCTAAAACTGCTGAGGATGGAGCTAGCCAATTACTTAGCTCGATTAAAAGTGGAGAGAATGATATTAAAAAGCTGGCTGTAGGATCAAAAGAGGTTGTGAAGGGCTTAGATTCTCTAAAAGCTGGATCTGACCAGGTATTGAATGGTTTAAAGACTGTTAACACAGGCAGTTCCACATTATCTGCAGGTTTAGAAAAACAGTTGAAACCAGGGGCAGAGCAGTTAGCAGGTGGAATTGCTAAAGTGACGGAATCTACGAAAACGCTTTCAGGAGGATCTCAAAATCTTACGGAAGGCCTGAAGGGTTATTTAGCAAAACATCCTGAGCTTGCAAAAGATGTGGAATTTATGACTCTTGTAGGTACAAGTGATGCAATTTCAAAAGGTCTCACTCAATTTGATCAGCAAGTTCAACCATTAAAGCAGGGTGCTGACGCTTTAGTTGCGGGAGCGACTCAGCTTACCACAGGCTCTAAGCAGCTGAATGCTGGGATCAATCAACTTGTAGAAGGACAAACGGTAGCTAATGCTGGGATCAATCGACTTAAAACAGGGGCAAATCAAGTGGCTAATGGGAATGCCACTGTTGCAAGTTCTTGGACGAAGATTGGCAATGCAGTTACTGATTTAAAGGCAGGGCTTACACAAATTAGTGATGGTAACCAAACTGTTGCGGTTGGTTGGGAGACAATGACTTTAGGGGTAACATCACTAAACGATGGTGCAAATCAATTGCAATCTGGAAGCCAAGAGCTTCAAACTGGCTTAGCAGGTGGAGCGGAACAAGTAAATGGTATTCAGGTGAGTGAAGCTAATATAGCTAAATTCTCTAATCCGGTTAGTTTTAAGGGGGAGACGGTGAACAGCTATAATTATTACCGTGATTCTACGGCTCCATATATTATTTCTTTAGCTTTATTTGTTGGAATTTTAATATTATCTTTTATCGTTGATTTCAAAAGACCAGTTACTTTGCCAGGTTCATTATTTAGCTGGTATGCAAGTAAACTTATGCAACTTTCATTATTTGCAGTTGCTCAAGGTTTATTAGTATCTTTATTTTCATTATTCTTCTTGAAACTTCAGGTTACTAATGCGGGATTATTTGTACTGTTTACTGTTTTTGTAAGTCTAGCGTTTATGTCTATTGTATTCTTCTTGATAGCATTAGGAGGTAATATTGGTCGATTTATTGCTCTAGCATTCATCGTTCTTCAATTATCTACAACAGGCTCGAACCTACCAATACCTATGTTACCGGAGAACTTACAAGCGCTTAGTAAATTCTTACCGCTAACGTATTCTAATGCAGGGCTTAAATCCGTTATTTCTTTAGGCGATCCAGGGTTTATGCTGGCAAATGGTTTTGTACTTCTAATTTGCTTAGTGGCATTCCTTGTACTGACATTTATCGTATTTGCTGTCAGCTACAAGCATGTATCTCGCTACATTGCAGAAAGAAATCCAGTAACAGAAGCTACAGTGTAATAAGATATGCTAAAACGATAAAAGAGACACTCGCTAATATGGCAAGTGTCTCTTTTATCTATAGCTTAGTTATGCTTTATTTTCAAAGGTTTGAATAATCCCTTTCATTACTTCTGTAGCTTTTTCCATTGCATTTATAGAGATATACTCATATTTCCCATGATAGTTTTCTCCACCTGTAAAGATGTTTGGTGTTGGCATACCCATGAAGGAAAGCTGAGAGCCATCTGTCCCACCACGGATAGGAATGATTAATGGTTCTATGTCTAAAGAAATCATAACATCCTTAGCAATATCTACAATTTCCATAACAGGTGTAATTTTTTCACCCATATTATAATACTGATCTCTTACATCCACCACGATTGCGTGTTCTCCGTATTCAGCTTTCAATTTTTCTGCCACATCTAGAAACAGTTGTTTTTTAGCTTCGAATTTTTGACGGTCGTGATCACGAATAATGTAGCCTAGCTCTGATTTTTCTACATCCCCGTTAATGGACATTAAGTGAATAAAGCCTTCGTTCCCACTAGTTTTCTCTGGAACTTCATCCACAGGCATATGGGATTGGAATTTAGTTGCCATCGTAATGGAGTTCACCATTTTTCCTTTAGCAGAGCCAGGATGCACACTAGTCCCATGAGTTATAACTTTTACACTAGCGGCGTTAAAGCTCTCATACTGCAGTTCTCCAACTGGACCTCCGTCCATCGTGTACGCGTATTTTGCCCCGAACTTTTCTACGTCAAACTTATGTGGTCCTCGACCTATTTCCTCATCTGGTGTAAAGGCCACACGAATTTTCCCGTGTTTTACTTCTGGATTCTGAAGGAAGTATTCCATAGCAGTCATGATAATAGCTATACCTGCTTTGTTGTCAGCTCCTAATAAGGTCGATCCATTTGTAGTCATTAGTGTTTGACCAACGTACTTTGTTAATTCAGGGAAGTCTGCAATTGACATAACAGTATTCTTATTCAGTTGAATGTCTCGACCGTCATAGCTTTCAATTAGCTGAGGATTTACATTTTTTCCTGTGTAATCTGTTGCTGTATCCACATGTGCCAAAAAGCCGATTGTAGGTATATCCTTATTTGTGTTAGCTGGTAGAGATGCAAACAAGTATCCATTATCATCTAACGTGATCTCTTCCATCCCAAGTTCTGCTAATTCCTTCTCCAATAAATGAAGTAAGTCCCACTGACCTTCAGTAGAAGGACAAGAAGAGCTAGCGGCATTGGATTGTGTATCTATTTTAGTGTATCTAGTTAATCGATCGATAAGAATTTCTTTCATGATAAAATCTCCTCCAATATGCAAAGCATATATTTATTTTAACAGATTATTCCGTGTTGAGGAATAATGCGAAAATATACTGTATGAGAAGAGAAATTGTGCACCATAGTAGGAGAGCATTACAAGTGCATGTTCATAAGGGATAGCTACTATAAATTTATTAATTGCTAGAATTGAATCAGAGAATATAAATAGGATGGCACCCATTATGGCGAACCTATTACCTGTCTGTAATGCATGCCAGCCCATAGTTAAAATAACTCCTATATACAGAACAACAGCAACTACTAAAACAAATTCTCCTTCAGTCCATAAAGTGCCTGCAATCCAAATAATCATAATAAGTCCATAAAGAAGTAACAAAGCTGCTGCCCACTTAGGGATGGTTTTCTTCTTTATTCTCCTGAACGCAAAAATATAAATGATATGTCCTATTAAAAATGTGATAAGCCCGATTATAAACCAATAAATTAGTCCGTCTGCTAGCATACATATAAATAATCCTAAAATGATAAGTGTCTTGTAGCTCTTGGGTAAACCAGGTGGTTGAACACTTGCAAAAAGAATAATAAGCAACATAGGAATAAGTTTGAACATTATTTTAATACCAACCGGATCATGAGGTATCAAAAATATATAAATAATTCCCATAATCGCAATTGTAATTGCTAATATTTTACTCGACATAATAACACCCCTTTATACTTACATTCGTTATCTTCTATGAATTACCTGCTATTGTATGAGAGTATAGGCTAAAAAATGTTATTAAAAAGACTATGTTAAAGGTTAGGGTTGATTTATGATGCAAAATAATCTTAGATCAGAGAGTAGAATTGATTTTTCGCCCCAGCCGGATGCTTTCCTCGGGGTGAGCGATAAGCCATCACCCATCGCTTACGCGCGTGGTTGTGACGACTTATCTGTCTCACTCATCCCGTAGGAGTTGCCGTCTGGCGCTCCAATCAATAAACGGGAACAGCTTTAGCATCGATCGCTAAAGAATTTACTCGCTAAACAAAGCTGAAAAACTGTCACCAACCCCAATTTCATCATCTATTTATGTTCTTAATAGCCATTTGAAAGTTCCTTTGTTTATGTTTACAGTCACTATAAAAAAAATTGTTAGTCTAAATCAACCAATAACTTTAACAAAGCTTTAAAAAATAAGGCTAGATAAAAGAAGATGGTCGTGAAGGGAATCACGACCATCTTCTTTACTTTTCATTAGTATCAAAAATAAAGTGGGGATGATAGAAGGTTAAGTTAACTGCTCATGAATAAGGCGAATCATGAGTTACATAAGTACCAGCTATAAAATCATGAAGGGATCTCTTATCCTCGCGTAAACCGACCATAAAACAGCTCACAATTAGACCAATACCCAAAGTTATCCCATAGACAATTCCTGCTATTATAACTCTTTTTACCATCGTCCAAACGTCTACACTAGACCCGTCTACTTTAACGATTCGTACTCCTACAATTCGTTTGCCTATTGTGTATCCTGCCCATAAAATAGGCAAGATAAAAGTATAAAAGTTTTGTCCTATGGTCGTAAACCAAGTATCACTTTCTCCGAACAAAAGTAAGCTAATAATTGCCAATGGTATACCGATAATAATTCCATCTAATAGACCTGCCCCAACTCTTATCCAAAAACCTGCTGGGTTAATCATAACTTATAAACTCCTTATTTCTAAAATTAAAGTGAAGCATCATCTACGCTGTTTAAGTAATCCTCAATTGTACCAATGACAGACTCGACACAGCCTTCTTCAAAAGGAGAAATGAGATTAGCTTCTTTTACAAGCTTAGTGAAGGACATAGAGCCCCCTAGTTTACAAAGGTGTAAGTAATCCTTCCAAGCGGATTCACGATCTTCTCTTGAACGTTTCCAAAATTGGAATGCACAAATCTGTGCCAACGTATAATCGATGTAATAGAATGGACTTGCGTAAATATGTCCTTGGCGCTGCCAGAAGCCACCAGCCTCATAATAACTGTTCCCATCATAATCACGATGAGGGAGGTACGTTTGCTCAATTTTTCTCCATGCTGCCTTTCTTTCTGCTGGTGTCATTTCTGGATTTTCATATACGACGTGCTGGAATTCGTCTACGGCCACACCGTAAGGAAGGAACAAAAGGCCACTGCTTAGATGGGCAAATTTATATTTCTCTGTTTGCTCTTTGAAGAAAAGCTCCATCCATGGCCAAGTGAAAAACTCCATGCTCATCGAGTGGATCTCGCATGATTCAAACGTTGGCCAGATATATTCCGGTATCCCAATATTTCTACTTGTGTAAACCTGAAAAGCATGCCCGGCTTCATGTGTTAAGACATCAATATCTCCAGATGTTCCATTAAAATTAGAGAAAATATAAGGAGATTCATAGTCATCGATAAATGTACAATATCCTCCAGCTTCTTTCCCTTTTTTAGCTTCTAAATCCATTAGATCTCGGTCAATCATAAATTGGAAGAATTCAGCTGTCTCTGGAGAAAGCTCCTCATACATTTTCTTTCCGTTATCTATAATCCATTGTGGAGAGCCTTGTGGAGTTGCATTCCCAGTTAAAAAGTTAAGTGGTTCATCATAAAATTTAAGCTTCTCTACACCAATGCGTTTAGCCTGTCTTTCATGTAGCTTATTGGCAAGAGGGACTATATAATCACGAACCTGGTCACGGAATTTCTTTACCATCTCTGCATTATAGTCGATTCTGTTCATTCGAATATACCCAAGCTCTACAAAGTTTTTGTAGCCAAGAGTAGTTGCCATCTCATGACGTAGTTTGACAAGTTGGTCATAGATATCATCGAATTTGGCTTCGTTTTCTTCGAAAAATCCACCGGAAGCTTCTCTAGCTTTCTTTCTTATTTCACGGTCTGTCGACTCTGTGAACTTTCCAAGCTGTGCTAGAGTATATTTTTCTCCCTCGAACTCAACTTCTGCAGATGCAACAAGTTTAGAGTAGTCAGAAGTTAGTTTGTTTTCCTTTTGCATTAAGCCTATAAGTTCGGAAGAGAATCCTTTAATTTGAAAGTCTGCCAAATCAAATAATTGGCTGCCCCATTTTTGTTCTAGCTCATTACGGTATGGGGAAGCTACAAGAACCTTGTAGTATTCTGTGACAAGCTCATCTACCTCGGGACTAATTTCATCTAAAAAATCGCGTTCCTTTTGATAAAATTCATTGTTTGTATCGATAGAAGCTCGGATATAAACAAGGTTTGCTTGGGTAGAGAAGTCGTTGCGAATCGAGTTAATCTCTTCAATTATTGCATTTTGCTCCTCTACAGAAGAAGCCTCCTTCATTTTATCCAATAAACTATGAAATGCTGTCTTCATTTCTTGTAAATCTGGTCTTTTATATTCGTACTCTTTAAATGTAACCACTGTATTTCCCCCTAATTTTTGTAATCCTCACCTTTCAATTGTTTATTATTTTCAGAAAAATTGCAACAGTATTATTTTATTTGATTACTTATAGACAATAATATAAAATGTTTATAAATAAATAAACAAAATTAAGGAGTGTTTGTTATGAATGCGGTTGAGAAATTTATAGAAGCTTCTATGGAAGATATGAAAAGAGGATATGTGGAGGAACTAGAATGCTATCAATGTTTATTGTGTGGGGAAAAAGTAGAAAAAGGTTTGATTTATCCTGAAAATCACGTACTTTATGAGTCGGAGAAATTTATGAAGCTTCATATAGAGCAACAACATATCTCTGTGTTTGACTATTTAATTGGCTTAAACAAAAAGCTAACAGGCTTGACGGATCACCAAAATAGCTTGCTAAAACTGTTTTATGAAGGGAGAAGTGACTTAGAAGTTCAAAAGGAGTTAGAGATAGGGAGCGCCTCAACTATTCGAAATCACCGTTTTGTTTTGAAGGAGAAGGAACGCCAAGCAAAGATATTTTTGACGATGATGGAGCTGTTGAAGGAAAAGGACAGTCATGCCCCTAATTTCCTTCCAATTCATAAAAACGCTACGATGGTAGACGATCGCTACAATATAACAGCCGAAGAGCAGGCAGAAGTAGAGAAAAAGTTCTTCCCTGGTGGATTAAATGGGCGGATGATTAAATTTCCGAAAAAGGAAAAGCAAAAGCTAGCAACACTACGAGTAATTATTAAGCATTTTGAGAAGGAAAAACAGTATAGCGAAAAAGAAATAAATGAAATTCTAAAAAGCATATACGATGACTATGTGACCCTTAGACGCTATTTAGTTGAGTACGGGTTTTTAGATAGAAAAGATGATGGTAGTGTTTATTGGGTAAAGGGGTGAGGAAGAAGTGAATTGAATCCAATTATAATTAGAGAAGAATACAGACCATATATAAAAGTATTGAGAGGTAACTTATTCCACCCTTGTCCGTCTAACAATGTAAGGAGGGGATAACGTGAGACTACCAGCATTATTTTTGGGTTTGATCATTTTCATTTTATTAACTGCTGTTGGATGTTCTAATTCATTAAATACAGAAAAAATAGAAGTTCATGAAACTAAAAATCCTGACGCTGAAGAGGTTTTAACATTAGACCCTGAAGCCGATATATTTCAGCTAGATGGTGTGATTTATAAGACCGGAATTGATTGGGTTGAGGAACTTACTTTAACAAAAGGCGAGCAAGTAGGGGAAATAAAAACAAGAAATGATTCAGACACAGACTTTGAAGACGAAATGTCGAATAAGCTCCCTGTTGGTGCAAAGATCTTTTCAACTATAGAAAAAGAAGGTCCTATTTTACTCGTAGAGTTAGAAGGTAAACTTCTGAAATACTATGCACTGGTAGAGGGTTAATAAATTTCCTATATTTCGCAAATGAGCGAGCCGAGGAAGGGAGGAAGGGCAGCGTAGCTACTCTTCTTTTTAATCCTTCCCTTTGTTTTATTCTCCAGAGACAAAGGTTTTGAGCAAGGCTGCTCTTTCACGCAAACGCAGTTTTGCCTCTGAAATTTGTGGTGTCCTAGCAGCTACCACATCAGCATTCCATCCTATTCCTTCGGCTATAATTTTTGCGCGCTGTAAATGGAAATCACTCGTAATAATGGTGACAGAGGTAACGCTGTCAGGGAGAAGCTGTTGGGAGTATAAAAGGTTTTCATACGTAGAGGTAGATTGATCTTCTACTATGATTCGACTCTCCTTAATTCCATTCTCTACAAGATAGTTCTTCATCACTATAGCTTCCTCTATATCCTCATCTTGTCCCTGTCCTCCAGTAACAACAAGTTTTACAGCTGGATACTTTTCAGCATATTCTAGTGCTGCTTCCAAACGATAAAGAAGTGCTAGAGAAGGTATATGTCCTTTTTTTACCTTTGCCCCTAACACAATGGCATACTCATTGGAACCGTCTGCCTTAGGCTTCAACCCGTCCTCGAGCCATTTGCTTGTAAGCATCCACATACCTAATCCGCTCGATGCGATTATTATTAATGGAATGACCACAATCCACCTCTTTTTTTTGCTCATTTAACTCACTCTTTTCCTTTAAAGCGAAGGCTTCTTTTTCTTTATAACGGAGGAGATTTTTGTCTCTTCCTTTCGTAATAATCGTTGGACATTTTCTATGTGTAAGAAGGAAGCCATTAAAAATAGGAAGCCAGCTATTAAAATTGGCCCTGCTCCATCTGCTGTCCAGACAGAGGCTCCTAAAAATATGAGATAAAAAAATAAAACTCCTATCAACAAATAATCCGTTAAAAGTGTAACGCAGATTAATATAAGCAATCCTGCCAGTCCGACCGGCCAGTGTAATGCAAGTAAAACCCCGATGATGGAAGCAGTGCCTTTCCCACCTTTAAATTTTGTGAAAACTGGAAAGTTGTGTCCTAAAATAACCGCGGCACCAGCTAGATAAAGAAGTAGATCCAGCTCTGATGAACTAAACAAGCTCCACTGCTCAGAAAGTACACGTACGCCAATAATCATAATGGCACCCTTTAATATATCTATGACTCCCACTAAAACACCATACTTCCAACCAAGTACGATAGTAGCATTGGATGCTCCGGAATTATTTAGGCCTTCTTTTTTTATATTAACTCCACTCATCCATTGAGCGAGTTTAGATCCATGTAGCGAACCAATAATGTAGCCTGTTAGGAGAATGCTAACAATCCAAACAACCATTCTATGACACCCCTTATAAAATTATTCTATCTATTATATTAAACGATTAAAAAAAGAAGAAGTTTCAGAATTTTTATAAAATTACTTGACATCTAAATATATGGAGACTTATACTGTGTAACAAGATGGAATACTAATCAAATACTCTTATCAAGAGTGACTGAGGGAATAGGCCCTAAGAAGTCCGGCAACCACCAAGTTCTATAACTTGGAAAGGTGCTAAATCCTACAAATTCTTTAATAGAATTTGGAAGATAAGAGGAGGAACATGTCATCAATTTGACCCCTCTTCTTAATTGGAGAGGGGTTTTTATAGTTGTCAGTTCTATAATCCTCTCTGGCCTCCAGCATCCATCTAATCTACTAAATCGGAGGAATTCAAATGACTAATCTTCAAAAAGAAACACTTCTATTACACGGTGGACAAACGCCTGATCCAGTGACAGGATCTAGAGCAGTACCGATTTACAAAACAACCTCATATGTATTTCAAAACACAGAGCATGCACAAAATCTATTTGCCTTGAAAGAGACTGGTAATATCTATTCCAGAATCACAAACCCAACCGTAGATGTTTTTGAACAAAGAATTGCATTACTGGAAGGAGGAACAGCAGCAGTAGCACTTTCCTCAGGAGCAGCAGCCATTGCATTTTCTATTTTGAACATTGCTGGAGCTGGAGATGAAATTATAGCTGCTGAAAACTTATACGGAGGAACTTTTAATCTATTTGCACATACACTCCCACGTTATGGGATTACAGTAAAATTCGTAGATTCCTCTGATCCAGAAAATTTCCGTAAAGCTGTTACAGAGAAAACGAAAGGGTTCTTTGCAGAAATCATTGGAAATCCAAGCTTAAATGTTCTAGACGTAGAAGCTGTTTCAAAAATTTCCAATGAAGTAGGAGTTCCATTATTAGTAGATAACACATTTGCTACACCTTTTGGTTCAAATCCTATAGAGTATGGAGCTAACATTGTTATACATTCTGCAACGAAGTGGATTGGAGGACATGGGACAACAATTGGTGGTGTAGTAGTAGATGGAGGGAATTTCAATTGGAACTCCGATAAATTTCCGGGATTTACAGAGCCTGATGTTACTTATCATGGGCTACGTTATGGAATCGACGTACCAAATGTAGCATTTGCAATTAAGCTAAGAGTTCAGTTGCTTCGGGATTTTGGTCCTACTCTTAGCCCAGAGGCAGCATTTTCCTTTCTTCAAGGACTAGAAACACTTCACTTAAGAGTGCCAAAACATAACGAAAATGCACAGAAGATTGCAGAGTACTTAAATGCAAATGAGGAAGTGTCATGGGTTAACTACTTAGGGCTTGAAAACCATCCAACGCACGAGCTGGCTAAAAAGTATTTAAAAAATGGCTTCGGTTCTATTCTGACATTTGGAGTGAAGGGAGGCAGAGAAGCAGGTAGACAAATTATTGATAATATTGAAATTTGGTCTCATGTTGCTAATGTAGGAGACGCAAAATCCTTAATTATCCACCCAGCTTCTACTACTCACCAACAGCTTACTCCCGAGGATTTAGTAAAATCAGGTGTTACAGAGGATCTAATCCGCTTGTCTGTTGGCTTGGAGGCAGTTGAAGACTTACAAAATGCACTCGAAAAAGTACTTTTGAGAAAAACAAATGTCCTCTCTAGGTAGAATTATATTGTATAATGAATAAAAATAGTCTACAATATGTAAAATAGTCAATAAATTTATTGAAATATTACACAAGTGCGATTATTTATATTCAATTGTACAGATTCATTTTGGAGGAGACAGCATGGCAAAAATAAAAGCAGCGATTTTAGGGTTTGGAACAGTCGGCCAAGGGATTTATCACATCGTAAATGAAAAAAGAGAAGACTTAAAAAAGTCATTAGGGTTGGATATTGAGATTTGTGCAATCCTGATAAATAATTTAGCAAAAGAAAGACCTGAAACTCCAGGAGTTTTGGTAACAGACGACTTTGAGGATATTGAGAATATTCCTGGACTCCAGGTAGTTTTTGAGGCAATTGTCAACGAAGAGCCCGCATATAGCTATTTATGCAGAGCGATTGACAAAGGTTGTCACGTGATTACTGCAAATAAAGTCATGTTCTCTAAATATAGTATTCCCTTACAGGAGCGCGCAAAATCACGAGGTGTATTTGTAGGCTATGAGGCTACTACAGCTGGTGGGGTGCCAATTATCAAGACTCTAAAAAACCTGCTTCAAGTAAACTCTGTGAAGAAAATTCAAGGAATATTGAATGGAACATCCAACTATATTTTGACGCAAATGCGTATAGAGGATTCGCCATTTGAGGATGCCTTAAAAGAAGCACAGCTGCTTGGATATGCAGAGGCTGATCCTTACAACGATATATCTGGTCAGGATGCATTTCGCAAGCTAATGATCTTAAGCGCATTGGCATTTGGAAAACAGCCAGATTGGGACGATGTACGTGTAGTAGGAATCGATGAAATTACATTAGAGGATGTACGTGAAGCTAAGGACAAAGGTCTTCGTTATCGTCATGTAGCAGAAATTGAACAGGATGAAAATGGAGAGTTATATGCATCAGTAGGACCTCAGCTGGTAGGAGCAGATCATCCGTTGTATGCAATCGAAGGAGTAAATAATGCTGTTTCTCTTGATACTAACTATATTGGGACACTTACACTAGTAGGTCCTGGAGCGGGGATGTATCCTACTGCTAGTGTGATGGTTGAGGACTACGCAGAGATTATCGGTAAGAGAGCAGGCTTTTTTATTACAATATAAAATCAAAAAGGACAATTTCCCTTCGGAAAAAGTCCTTTTTGTTTGATATGCTTAAATTGGCTAGTCCTCGTCCTTCACATCAATGTCCTCTGGAATTGGAGTATTGCGCCACTCATCAATTTGGCGTTTTAATTCTTCCACTTGCTCTAAATGGGTTTCGAACTGTGCACTATTGACAACATATTGCTCTCCGTCAAAGACAGCACGTATTTTTTTATCGGCGATATACCTTTTGACTTGTTCAAGTGGCATCGACAAGAAGTCAGCTGTTTCTTCTACTGTCATGTACATGGTACGAATCCCTCCTACGTCTTTATTAGTATAATGGAGACAAGGAGGTAACTCAATGTCCTCACATAGAAAATAGTTGTAGTAGAAAGGATGAAAAGAGTGGCTGTTATACCATACATATTCGTATTACTGGGAGCGATGCTTTGGGGAACGACAGGAACGGCTCAAACATTTTTACCAGATAATGCCCATCCCTTTATTATTAGCGCTGGACGATCTGCAACCGGAGGCATTCCACTATTAATCGTGATGATTTTACTAAAAAAGTTAAAGCTTCGCACTTGGCCTTGGAAACAGACAATATATGCCGCTATTTGCATATCCTTGTTTCAGCTTTTGTTTTTTTCATCCGTACGATTAACCGGTGTTGCCATTGCGAGTGTAGTTGCTATCGGAAGTGCGCCTGTTTTCTCTGGCATGGTTGAATGGATTTTCTTGAAAATGAGACCCACAAAAGTGTGGGGGCTCTCTACTGGACTAGCAATTGTTGGCTGTCTGTTTTTATTTTTGACGAAGGGTGAAGTAACAATTGATCCGGTAGGTATTTTATATTCACTAGTTGCCGGGCTTATATTTGCTTTTTATACGCTTACGAGCAAGTCACTTTTACAAAAAGAAGAAGCCATCCCTGTAGTGGCAGTGACGTTCTCACTAAGTGCGTTGCTGTTAACGCCATTTCTCTTTATATATGACATAAGCTGGCTAGCTGATCCAGGTAACGTGGGAATCATCGTCTATCTAGGCTTGGCTACAACGAGTGTGGCGTATGTTTTGTATGGGTGGGGTCTTCGGAAGATACCAGCATCCTCTGCATTGACACTATCGCTAGCAGAGCCAACCACAGCTGCACTGCTTGGTGTAGTCGTAGTGGGAGAAATTTTAGGGTTTACATCGTGGATAGGAATTGGTTTGTTGCTTGGAAGTATCGTCATTTTAACTTTGGGTAGTAGACGCTAGCCTGTCCCTGTGTCACACACAATTTCCACACAATTCATGACTGGAAGCAGCAATCTGAAATAAAGTCTCATTGATTGCGACAATCCTACGCTCGTTTACTACAATGAAGCTCTACTTTACGACAATCAACCGGTATTTTACTACAATCCCTAACCAAATTGGTTTCCTGAACAAAGATTACGACAATCCCTAACCAAATTGGTTTCCTGAACAAAGATTGCGACAATCCTACGCTCGTTTACTACAATGGAGCTTTGCTTTACGACAATCAACCGGTATTTTACTACAATCCCTAACCAAATTGGTTTCCTGAACAAAGATTACGACAATCCTGCGCTCGTTTACTACAATGGAGCTATATTTTACGACAATCAGCCGGTATTTTACTACAATCCCTAACCAAATTGGTTTCCTGAACAAAGATTACGACAATCCTGTGCTCGTTTACTACAATGGAGCTCTACTTTACGACAATCAACCGGTATTTTACTACAATCCAGCAGTAGAGCATCCTTTCGAAATCAATTAGGGACTGCATTTTTGTGTGGAAGATAATTTGTACATTCTAACCTTGGGACTTCAAAATGTATGGGGAAAAGGTAAAAGAGGACGGCTTGTTGAAGAATAAGTAAGAATGGAAATCTTTTAATAGAAATCTGTAAGTGAGGTGAAAAGATGAAGGAAATAATTGTGTCTATTATTTATTTTATAGCGTCCATTGCTTTCTTTCTTCACTTCTTTTATGATTCCAGCAAATATTTAAGGATTGATCCAACTCTACACTTTTTATCGATTTACATTCCGTTAATTTTATTATCGTATGTTCAAATTTATATTATTTGGATGGATGAAAGAGAAAAATTCTTTAAAACGACAGGATTGTGCTTATTAGGTATTGTTTGTATTACTTTGATGTATGAAATAGTTAAGCCTAATTATACGTATGAAGAAGCAAAGCAAATAGTAGCGAAGGAGTATGACGTAGAGGTCCAAGAGAGTTTTCTAACTACTATACCTCAAGCGGAGACAGGTAAAGAGAATTATCGTATGAATGTTATTCAGGATTCCAATGAAATTGTTGTAATCTTTAACCCATATACAAGGAAAATACTGTTTTTAAATTAACAAGCTGTTTCGAGCAAGAGTCGAAGCAGCTTTTATTAATATGTACGTTTTCAAAACGTGCTGTATAGGTGCCTCGTCTATTATTAAAAGGGATAGGAAGGGGGATAGAATTTGGACAGTTATTTAGAAGAACAGAGGTTTCAGCAGGTAATGCAGGAGCATATGGATTATCTGCTTAAGCTTGCTTACTTATATGTAAAGGAGTGGCCTGCAGCAGAAGATATTGTTCAAGAGGTTTTTTTGACCTTCTATCAGAAATTCGAGCAGTTTGAAGAACGAGCATCTTTGAAGACATACCTTGCACGAATAACCATTAACAGATGTAAGGATTATTTGAAGAGCTGGCGATATCGAACTCATACATTAACTAATTCATTTAAATCACCAACTAAAAGGTCTCGAAATGTCATGATAGAAAGTGATGAAAAATTAGAACTGGCAGAAGCAGTGCTAGAGCTCCCATTGAAATATCGTGAAGTGATCATACACTATTATTTTGAAGAGTTATCAGTCCTGGAGGTTTCTCAGCTGTTAATCATTTCAGATAGTACCGTAAAGACAAGGCTCAGAAAAGCTAGGTCACTATTGAAGGAAAAACTAAAGGATGGGGAATGGGAGGTGCTTGTAAATGAATGATATTAAACAACAGCTGCTGTTGAAAATAGGGAACACCTCCGAACGTGGTGATAGAGTGAAGGAGCAGATTCAAAAGAAAAAAGGGAACCACATAAAAAGAAAGTCGGAGCGTTTGGCTAGCTATACAGCTATAGCAGCTTTTACAGGTTTGATAGCTGTTGCTTGCTTCCTACTAGTCCCAAACCTTCTCCAAGAAAAGCCGTTCCAACCTGCAGAGGAACCGCCAACCACTGTGGTCCCTCCCTTGGAAGAACCAAATCATGAAGAAGATCTTACATTGCTATTAAAAGAATATTTTCCGTCCAATAGCAAGTCTACTTTTGATGGTGGTTATGAGGATAGCGGTTCTACTATTGAAACAACTTGGCTCAACGTAGATTATGTTCAGCAAATAGTGAGTAATACAGGGGCAGCGTTCGAAAACATTTATCGAATTAAGGACAATAAGGTAGAGCTCGTTTACAGAGAAATGCTAGAGGGCGTCTCGCCAACGAATATGACATTCAAAGAGTTAGAGTCCTTGCCTACCATAGAGCTGATACTAGAAGCTCCATTTGAAGTGGGAGATCCATATGGGTATGGAGGTACCCTTGGTGAAGGGGTTATTGTTTCCTTAGAGGAAGAGATTACAACTCCTTTAGGTACCTTGAACAACGTGATGGTTGTAGAGACAAGTGCGGATGCGTATCGAGCTAGAAGCTACTATGCTCCTGGATATGGATATATAAAAGGGGTATCTGAATACTGGGATGAAGAAAAAGGCGATTATATTATTGGGGTAACAGAGGAAATAAAAGAATATACGTATGCAACAGAGTCAAAAGATGATAGAAATAAAGCAACTCCCGATACATTTGAGAAAACTAAAGAATTTAATTACAAACCAACTTTCCACTCTCCATGGATTCCTTCACCCAACGGTACATATCGTGCCACAATAGAAGGACGTGGAGAACATGCTGGAGAAGAGGGCATCGGTACTTTAGTTATCGAAAACATGAATGCAAAGGATTCATTTATCTTTAAATTACTGGAGGAAGAACCTTACAGGCAATACACACCGAAAGAAGTGGCTTGGATTGATGAAAGTCGACTATTTGTTATAATCGGCTACGCGTACGGGATGATAACTGCTGGTGGCAAGCTGTATGTGTTAGACATAGAGAGGAATGAAATGAAGCCAATTATTACAGATTTAACTAACAAAGAAGAAGTTATGTCTATAAAGGTGAACAACGATGATACTTTCACATATCAATTACATGTATATGATACAGATGCAATGGAAGGCTCAGAAAGCCATGTGGAAGAAAATACACTACCATTACCAAAGCCTGGAGAGAGGGAGTAATTACCCTCTCTTTTTTATTCTGCCTTGTTAGAATGGGGGAGGTTATCGAGCTTTCTAGAAATCTCTCTTAATAATTCATTACGCTCTTTATTCGAAAGTACTAATGTAATGATAAACCAAATAACAAAACACCAGAATGCAAAGAAAAGAATTAAAGGGATAATTGCAATAAACGTGTTCATCAATCAAATTTCTCCTTTCTTATTATAATTGGTTACTTAAATGCTCATGAATGAGTTTCCAATCTCCTTCATTCTTTACGAATACATTTGTAGCTCTGCCTTCACCATTAACATACTCACCATTTACGTACCCTTCATAAAAATAGGTATAGATACATGTCGCTGAGTCTTCACCTTGATGGAGCCAATGGACATTCCGAGCCTCATAGTTTTCATCTTTTACAACCGTCCAAGCGTTTTCAAAGTAATTCTGTATCTCTTGATGAGTAGTACAGGTTTGATCGGAGAAAAAGTAAACGGCATTGTTGTGCAATACTTTACGGACCTGTTCAAAGTCATGCGTGTTCGTGGCTGCTATATACGTATTTAGAATTTCCATGATTATCCTCCGACAGTTTACTTATTTTTATAATAAAGAAGTTGTTTGTAGAAAACAAATGGTATTTGGCAACCTAAAAAGAGCTTCCCTAAAATGGTAGCTCTTTTATTTATGTCTATTGATAGAGGCTTATGACCTCTTCTTTTAAAATCCTAGAACAGCCCTCACCTCAGCCATATAAGATTGGCTAATCGGCAATTCTGTATCATCGGTTAATACAACTAATAAATTGGAGGAAAAGTCTCGAATGATTCGATCAATAAATGAGATATTAACGATATAAGAACGATGTATTCTTATGAAATTATCAGGCAATTTTCTTTGAAGATCCTTTAAAGGGAGAGTCGTTTTGTAAGCGTCACCCTCTGCATAAAACCAAATCTTTTTTTGCAAGCTTTCCAGGTATTCTATTTTTTCAATAGGTACAGGCTTCCACTCTTCTTCTTTTTTTCCTGTAAGAAATCGAACCAGGGATTGCTTTGGAACAGCATGCTTTGGTGGGAGGATAACAACTAATACAGCATTTTCGCCATTAATTTCGATAGGATAGCCTACTCCGTAGTAAGGGATTTGAAACAAATTATCGTCTAATACAGCTTCTGTTCGACAGCCATTTTTAAAAACTAAATCAGCAATACTTCCTGGCTGAACCTTCTGTCCTTCCTGCAATTGTAGGTCATGCTCACCTGCATAATAATAGATGTACTGGTCTTTAACGGCAATTGCAATGGAAGCCTCTTTAGGAATCCATTCTTCTAATAGATTGCTATACCTCTTTAATTGGTCTTTCGTTATTTCCATTCATACACCTCCAAGTTCTTTTTTTACCATTCGTCTGCCTTATTTCTTGTTCGTCCTTGAAAAAAAGTATCTTATCCAAAAACCGATACAGAATAAACCATTCTGTTATATATTAGATTACAAGAAAAGGCACTGTTATGATACAGTAAAAAAGACATATTTTTAATTATCAAAAAATTGTGGAGAGGTGTGTTGAATAATGACAAACAGACAACAGCAAGTAGAAGAGCTTAGAAAGCAATGGGAAGAGGATAACCGTTGGAAGGGAATAGAACGTCCTTATACTCCTGAAGAGGTTATTAAGTTACGTGGATCACTACAAATCGAGCATACATTAGCGCGCAAGGGAGCAGAACGTCTATGGAATTCCCTTCATAAAGAAGATTTTATAAATGCCTTAGGAGCTCTAACTGGAAACCAGGCAGTACAGCAGGTAAAAGCAGGACTACAAGCGATTTACTTGAGTGGCTGGCAGGTAGCAGCTGATGCAAACCTTTCCGGTCAAATGTACCCAGACCAAAGTCTTTACCCGGCAAACAGCGTTCCAGCAGTAGTGAAGCGTATTAACCAAGCACTTCAGCGTGCAGACCAAATTGACCAAGCTGAAGGTCGTGAGGATGAGTTTGACTGGTTCGCACCGATTGTGGCAGACGCTGAAGCAGGTTTTGGTGGCCCACTGAACGTATTTGAGTTAATTAAAGGAATGATTGAAGCAGGAGCAGCTGGCGTTCACTTAGAAGACCAGCTAGCATCAGAAAAGAAGTGCGGTCATCTTGGAGGTAAAGTACTTCTTCCAACACAAAATGCTATCCGTAACCTAGTGGCAGCTCGTTTAGCAGCTGACGTATCTGGCGTCCCTACCGTTTTAATCGCACGTACGGATGCAGACGCTGCAGACATGGTGACAAGTGATATTGATCCACGTGACCATGAATTTATTACGGGAGAAAGAACTCCAGAAGGCTTCTATCGTACGAAGGCTGGTATAGAACAAGCAATCGCTCGTGGATTGGCTTATGCTCCATATGCAGATCTAGTATGGTGCGAAACCTCCCACCCGAGCCTAGAGGAAGCAAAGCAATTTGCGGATGCAATTCATGCTCAATATCCAGATAAAATGCTTGCATACAACTGTTCTCCATCATTTAACTGGAAGGCAAACTTAGATGAAGAGACGATTGCTAAGTATCAAGTAGAGCTAGGTAAGATGGGCTACAAGTTCCAATTCGTTACACTTGCTGGATTCCATTCATTGAACCACAGCATGTTTGAGCTTGCTCATGAGTACAAAACGAAAGGGATGGCTGCATACTCCAAATTGCAACAGGCAGAGTTTGCGAACGAATCAAAGGGGTATACTGCTACCAAACATCAGCGTGAGGTTGGTACTGGATACTTTGATGAGGTTTCTCAAGTCGTTTCCGGTGGTACTTCCTCTACGACTGCCATGAAAGGTTCAACTGAAACAGCACAATTTGCTTGATCATTGAAGAAATGGGAGGGTAAAGGAATGGAACAAATAACTGAAAAAAAGATTGAAATTGTTGGTAATGATGTGGAAGGAATACATGAGATTCTAACACCAGAAGCATTGGAATTCGTCGCTTCTCTTCATCAAACATTTGATGATCGACGAAAGGATTTGCTCATTGCTCGGAGAGATCGCCAGGAAAGACTAGATAATGGAGAAAAATTAGATTTTCTTACAGAAACAAAGCATATTCGAGAAGGGGACTGGACAATAGCTCCACTCCCTAAGGATTTACAGGATAGAAGGGTAGAGATTACTGGACCAGTCAATCGAAAGATGGTTATTAATGCCCTAAATTCTGGAGCAAAAGCATTCATGGCCTGCTTTGAGGATGCAACATCTCCTACATGGGAGAATATGATTGAAGGCCAGATTAATATGAGAGACGCAGTAAGAAAGACAATTTCTTATACGCAACCTGAGACTGGAAAAAGTTATCACTTAAAGGATGAAACAGCAGTGTTATTAGTTCGTCCTCGTGGCCTCCATCTGATGGAGAAGAATATTCATATAGATGGTAAGCCGATTTCTGGTAGCTTCTTTGACTTTGGATTATATTTTTTCCACAACGCGAAAGAGGCAATCGAACGTGGAACAGGACCATATTTTTATCTGCCAAAGCTAGAAAGTCATCTAGAGGCAAGACTGTGGAATGATATCTTTATCTTTGCGCAGGAGAAGCTAGGTATTCCACAAGGAACTATAAAAGCAACGGTA
The DNA here is from genome assembly GCF_038004905.1 of Psychrobacillus sp. FSL W7-1493. Lineage (NCBI taxonomy): Bacteria > Bacillati > Bacillota > Bacilli > Caryophanales > Bacillaceae > Psychrobacillus > Psychrobacillus sp. FSL W7-1493. The sequence goes on from NZ_JBBOSB010000002.1 coordinate 166,144, forward strand.
TTGATAGAAACAATTATGGCTGCCTTTGAAATGGATGAGATTTTATACGAATTAAAAGATCATTCTGCAGGCTTAAATTGTGGACGCTGGGATTATATTTTTAGCTATATCAAACGTCTTCGCAACCAACCAGAGGTCATTTTACCTGACCGCGGCCAGGTGACCATGACGTCACCATTTATGAGAGCGTATACACAGCTTTGTATTCAAACCTGTCATAAACGTAATGCTTCAGCTATCGGGGGAATGGCAGCTCAAATTCCTATTAAGAATGATGAGGAAGCAAACGAGGCGGCATTTGCAAAGGTTCGAGAAGACAAAAGAAGAGAGGCTTCGGATGGACACGATGGAACTTGGGTAGCACACCCTGGACTTGTACCAGTTGCTTGGGAGCAATTCGACGAGTATATGCCAACGCCTAACCAAATCCACCGTAAACGAGAGGATGTTCAGGTAACTGCAGACAACCTTCTCGAAGTCCCAGCTGGAACAATCACCGAAGAAGGACTCCGTCTAAACTGTAGCGTTGGAGTTCAATACATTGCTTCATGGCTACGAGGCAACGGGGCTGCACCTATTAACAACCTGATGGAGGATGCAGCGACTGCAGAAATTTCTCGTACACAGGTATGGCAATGGGTTCGACATCCAGAAGGAAAGCTAGAGGACGGGCGAAAAATTACAATGCCACTTGTAGAGCAGGTATTAACAGAGGAGCTAGGGAAGTTAAAAGCTGACTTCGGTAATGACATCTATTTGAACGGTAGATATATGGAAGCAGCAGAGCTATTTTTGACATTAGTGAAAGAGGATAACTTCATTGAATTTTTAACTATTCCAGGCTATGCAAAATTATAGGAGGTGATTGGAATGAATAAGCCAACGAGTGAAAAAAATCCAAAGATTTGTCGCGAATGTGGATGCGTCATCCAAGAGCAAGTCGAATCTCCATTATTTGAATGTGAACGCTGTCTGAATGATAGAAGTGAATAAACTAGAAAAAGAGCTTGGAGGTGATCCAAGCTCTTTTGTTTTATTAATTTGGTTTTGTATATTGCTCATCGCGTGTGAAGGTGGATACAGCTCCCATATGTGACAGTTCAACAGGTGTACCATCTTCTTTAACAAAATCAATTTCTTCTAATTTAGGGTAGTTTTCAAAGTAAGAATGGAGGACTTTGCCTAAAAATAGGTATTCTCCAGCAGTTCCTTGAACATTTTCAGTAGCCTTATCCATTACTAAAACTAGTTTTTTCTCGTCATTCTCAAAACGATATTCTAGTAATCCTACATTTGTTGTGTCAATTTCTTCAAATATTTGCTTCACTTTATCTCCAGATGGATCAATTTCCACCTCGTAAGGCTCTACAAATTCTGCATTAGCATCTTCTTTGTATAAAGTAATTTTACCATTTTCACCAGCAGGAGGAGCATTTTCTTCTGCTTGTTCAGTTCCAGCCCATTCGTAATTTGTTTCCACTTTTTGTTCGCTCAGTTCAGATGCCAAAGACCAAACAACTAGCTTATACTTTCCAGCAGGTACATCTGCAAGCTCGTTTTCTAAATCTAGGTTAACGGAAATCTCTTCGTTAGGCTGTATTTTCTTTTCTTGAATTGCTTGTGTAAAATTTTTATTGGCAGAATACGTATAAATAACATTTTTATCCTGGTCTAGTAGTTGGTACTCCACTTCTTGACCACTTGGAAAGGTTAATGTCATTTCTTCCTTGGTAGGGTTTTTGATAAGGAGATTTGCTTCTCCAGTAGCATCCACCTTTAATTGAGTAGTAATTTTCGCCTCTGTTTCTTGCTCTCCACTGCCTGTTGTAGGGTCATCGTTATTATTACTAGTACCGCAGCCTGCAAGGAATAAGATCGTAAAAATAGTTAACATACTCCAAAGCATTTTTTTCATCTTGTTCACTCCTTTAGAATATTAGACCGTTTTTGTTCCAGAAAGTTTCAGATATACGAAAAAGTGATAGTTAAGTTGCCTTAATAGGATTATAATGGAATTTAAATGTGTTATAAATACTTTAGTTCTTACTGTATCCTGGACTTGTTGTTTAAAGTCTTTGAAAGTAAGTATTTACCTCTAATAATTAAATAAATGATTTCTACTCGGACGGATTTTCGTGGGTTGCCCAATATGATATTTTCCGTCTTACAAATCAAATATAGATTCTAAATTTATCTGTGGAACGCTATTACGTAATTGAGCCCCTTATATGGCATTTGATGAAAAAGAATATCATTACTTACATAATCATATGCATAACTTAACAAAGGATCTTTCCCTTTACTAGTATAGACTTTTAAGAAGGAGCTGGACCACTATATCGAAAAATTATACTCGATCACTAAATGTTATCCCCGTGATTATTACTATCGTATTTTATCTTCTAGTACTAGGTTTATTCCTTCGAGACGCTATAGATGGTATCTCGTATTTAGTTTTACTGCTCCTTAGTTTATTTATGCTAATTATCTCCATCTTCATATTTCGAAGAAAACAGAAGACCAAAAAACAACTTACTATTGCTCTAGCTATCCTATTGCTTCTATTTTGTTATGAGCTTCCGCTTCTAGGGTTCGTTACAAAAACATACGTAGCAAACTTATATGTAGAACCAAGACAGACAGTAGAAGGTTCAGGAATCTTTATAGTTTCTGTTTCTTACAAGCCTCTAGATAACATGAAAAGCCAACAGGAGGTCCGGAAGTATTTAAGAAATCACCCTGATCTAGAGGTTATAAACGTTGCTAAAATAACGAATGAAATTCTTTACGAAAATAAGAACAGGACAATATTTGAGTGGCTACAACTTAAAAAAACGCCGAAGGAAGAGATGAGAGAGAACTTAAAACTGTACTTTGGTAAAGAAGAAGCAAGGCTTACAGAATATTTCAAGCATGATAAAGCGATAGGAGACAGTGCAGGGCTAAGCTTGCTGTTAACTGAGCTCATTATAAAAGGTGAACTACAAAATGATTTACGTTTGGCTATTACAGGTGCCATTGATGCAGAGGGAAATGTTTTAGCTATTGGAGGCTTGAGAGAAAAGCTGCAAAATGTTAACAAATATGGTTTTCCTTTTATTATTATACCGAGCGAAAACGCAAAAGAAGCAGAGACCCTTCAAAGAGAGTTAAAGTTAAATATTGAAGTTTTTGATGTCGAGCATGTTGAGGAAGCAATTGAAGTAATTAATGATTTGAACGAAAAATATAAAAAGTAGATTGATAGGAACTTTAAATTATTTAGGAACGCCCATAGTGGCGTTTTTTTCTTTACAAAATTTCATTTCCCTAAAATTTCAAGTTGTAAAAACAAACAAATGTTCGTATACTAAAAAGTAATAGGAGGGAACGAATGTGCGCATAATAATTTTGAAGTCAATGAAAGCCAATCAGTTATCTGAAATGATTTACATGAAACACAATGGTGAAATCAGTAAGAGACGAGTTAAGGTGCTAAGTGTCTCTAAGGAATCCTTTCAGGCTTATTGCTTTTTAAGAGGTACGAAAAGGATCTTTAAAATAGAAAATGTGCTAGCATTTGTTCCCATTCTTCAAAAGGAACGTGAGGTTATATGAATATTTATGATAAGTTTTTTGAAGGGATTAAAAAATCTAAATATCCTTTAGATCCTCGCCGAAATATTAAATGGGGGACATCTATGATGCTTCCAGAACATGTCTCACTACTTCGTGAGTATTATGAAGAGGTAAAGAAAGAGCCTAAGCCAGTATTGACAGAATACGATTATGTCATGATATCAGAGACGCTTGAGTTAGCCTATACGTCTAAAGGTGATACGAAGATCAAACGCTGGAAAAATGGTCACTATATTTATAACAGGGGTACTATTGAAGAAATAGATGCAAAGCATAGGACAATTCATCTTCACGATCCATTTTATTTAATACCTATTAAGCTAGAAGAAATTGTAGATATAACAATTATGGACTAAGGAGTGACTAATCATGAGCAAAACGAAGGAACAATTAGAGCTAGATCAATTAGTAAATGAATTATTTGAAAATTATTCTGGTGAAGTAGTGAATTCTTATATAGAGCGGATTAGCGATATAAGTTACCAGGACATTGACCTAGAGCTTTGCACTAGTATAGAAGAAACGTGTAATGAATCCACCAACCTGTAAAAAGGTAGGTGGATTTTTTTAATAGTGAGTGCAAAAGAAAATACTCTATTCTATTTTGAATGTACTTTATTATGCCGATAATTTAGTTAAGCTTACAAAACCTTAGAGTGCAACAATATATAAATAAACCAAGCTTTGTTAAAGTTATTGGTTGATTTTGACAAACAATTCTTTTTTATAGTGACTGTAAACATTAAAAAAGGAACTTTCAAATGGCTATTAAGAACATAAATAGATGATGAAATTGGGATTGGGTACAGTTTTTCGGCTTTGTTTATGCGAGTAAATTTATAAGCAATTTATCGATGCATTAAAGCTGTTCCCATTTATTGATTGGAGCGCCAGACGGCTACTCCTACGGGATGAGTGAGACAGATAAGACATACATCCACGCGCGTAAGCGATGGGTGATGGCTTATCGCTCACCCCGAAGAAAGCTTCCGGCTGGTGCGGTGATCAATTCTACTCTCTGACTTAAAGATTTCTTTTTCTATGCATCATAAATCAACCCTACTCTTTAACATAGCCATAAACAAAATAATTTCTTAAGATTTTCTTCAGAATTATACTGCTGGAATGTTAAGAAATGAAGGTTACAATAAGAATCATAAGAAAGCAAACGTGAGGAGGTAGCAAGAGATGCCTGAGTTTACTGTACTAGTGACGGATGATGATCAAGACATTCGAGATGGAATAGAGATCTATTTAAAAAATGAAGGCTACCGTGTGTTGAAGGCAGGAAATGGGATAGAGGCACTGGAGTTGCTAGAGGAAAACGAGGTTCATGTCATTGTATTAGATATCATGATGCCTCAAATGGATGGAATTTCTGCTACTTTTAAAATTCGAGAGCAAAGAAATATACCAATTATTATGTTAAGTGCTAAAGCAGAGGATTCAGATAAAATTCACGGTTTGTCTGTAGGTGCAGATGATTATGTAACGAAGCCATTTCATCCTATGGAACTTGTAGCCAGAGTTAAGTCACAGCTCAGAAGATACACAAAGCTAGGGACGTATCTGGGCAGGCAAGCGGTGATAGAAGTGGATGGTCTTATTTTAAATCAGGAGGCAAAGGAGCTTTCTGTAGAAGGAGAAGCGGTAAAGCTAACCCCAATTGAATATAAAATAACAGAACTGTTAATGACCAATGCAGGAAGAGTTTTTTCTATTCACGATATTTATGAACGAGTATGGAATGAACCAGCATACAACGCGGAGAATATTGTGGCTGTTCATATTCGTAAAATACGAGAAAAAATTGAGGCAGATCCTAAAAATCCAAGATACTTAAAGGTGGTGTGGGGAGTTGGCTATAAAATCGACAAGTAAATGGAGTTTTCTTTTTTCTATAGGCGCTATTCTTTGCGGAGCAATTTGTTTATTTTATTGTACATCTCAGCTCATTCCCATCATGGAGATTAGCAGAACCTTTACAGACATTGTTGAATTAATGAAAGGAGGAGCAAGATGAAGCGCCCTCTAGGAAAAGTAATTTTATTGAGTGTGTTGGTAGTGATAGCCGTTGGTGCGTTCATTACTCTTACAAATTTAGGTAGAGAGTATATAGGGAAAAACTATTTCGATAGTTCTAGCTTTCAACAAGAATTAGATGAGTTTGAATCTGCGCTTGTTCCGTTAGCGTTGGCTGTCCCAGATATAGAAGCAGTAAAGAAAAATATAGTAGTTACCTCTAGTGAAATTGAAGAGCATCGTAATCGTTATGGAAATTTGGAGGATCAAATATATTCTATTGAGCGTAACTATGAGGATAGAATAAATTCTGCAACCATGGAGGAGACATCTAGCGAGGGTGATGCAGCACAGGAGAAGGATGTAGAAAACACGGTTAGAGCGAGCCTCATAGCAGAACGAGACGCTAAGATAGCGGATATTAAGAAGAATTTTGAAAGCGATGAACACGTAGAAGATAAAATCCGAAAAGAAAAAGAAGAAGAAGTGGATGCTTATTTCCAAAGCGTAGCTAAAGCAAAAAACCATTTATTAAATGAGAAAGATGATTTTAACTACGAGTTAAAAAATGTAGAAACCGGAGAGGTATTCACAAACGGAACAATCGGAAAGAAAATGGCGTTTAAGAAAGTATACTCCAGTGATAATGGCTATTTAAAGGAGCCTAACACGTATTCGCCAGCAATTAATGAAGATTATTACGACGGCGCTTATAGGGATCTAAGTGACACTCTTGGAAGTCGATATACTCGCTTTGAAGGTACCATTGCCATCTCAGAAGCAAGTATGCTTAGTGGAAATAGATCGTATGAGTACAATTACTTTAAAACACGACAGCTAATTTTTTATAGTGTCATTGTAGTAGGGATTCTTTCAGCAGTATTGTTTGTATTTCAATGGAGAAAGAATCGTAAATCTTTCATTTTTGAAAAAGGAAGAGCAAAATATGAAAGCTTGCCAATTGATGTTCAGATAGTATTAACTTTTGTTAGTGGATTCCTAGCAATTTTATTTGCTGAGGAAGCTATACTGTCAGTTTTCCATTATGGAGGATATGATATACCAATCGGTGGATTTATTATTGCGGTTATCTTAACAGCAGCAACTCTCTATCAAATTCCGTGGCTAAAAGAATCGTTAAGTACAGCTGACTGGAAAAACAGTCTTACAGTTCATGGGATTAAATCGTTAGAAGGGTTTTTCCTAAATCGATCCATTGGAGTACAAACAATTATTATGCTAATTGTAGTATTTTTCTGGGGGGTAGGTACGGTCTTAATCGCAAATGTTCCGGAACTAATCATATTATGGATTCCTTGTACTTTATTTATAGGTATCCCTGTTCTATTTATTTTATTATCTAGAATGGCTTATTTGAATCGTATTATTGGGAAAACCGAAGAGATGGTCAAGGGCAATGATGGTTCTGAAATTAAGGTGAAGGGAAGATCACCGATTGCTAAGCTTGCATCGAATGTAAATGACTTAAGGGGACGCGTACAAACTTCACAAATAGAGCAAGTGAAAAGTGAACGCCTAAAAACGGAGCTAATTACTAATGTAAGCCATGATTTAAGAACGCCATTGACCTCTATTATTACGTACACGGATCTTTTGAAAAATCCCGATATTACGGAGGAAGAGCGAGCTTCGTATATAGCGATTTTAGATAAGAAATCATTACGGCTAAAAACATTGATTGAGGATTTATTTGAGGTATCTAAAATGGCCTCAGGAAATATGGAGTTAGACAAACGTAAGGTCGATTTAACTCAGCTTTTGCAGCAGGCAGTTGCTGAACATCAAGAGGATATCGATAAGTCTGGACTTGACTACCGAGTGACTATCGGCACAAAACCAATTATGTCCTATGTAGATGGTCAGAAGTGGTGGAGAGTACTAGATAACCTAATTATAAATACATTGAAGTATTCTCTGCTTAATACAAGAGTATATATAAACTTAGACCAATCAGATGGCCACGCAGTATTTGTGTTTAAAAATATCGCGAAATATGAGCTGGGCGATGATGTGGCAGAGCTTACGGAGAGATTTAAGCGTGCAGACACATCCCGTCACACAGAAGGCTCTGGACTAGGCCTTGCCATTGCTCAATCTATTGTAGACTTACATGGAGGAAGCCTGGTAACCGAAGTAGACGGAGATCTGTTTAAAGTAACTGTGAAAATACCAGTTATTTAATAAGAAAATCGAAAACCCTTCCCTTTTGGAAGGGTTTTTTGTTGTGAAGGGATTGGGTCTTAGTTAGGAGCATACTCTGTTGCGTGTTTTTAGTAAACGAGCGGCTGATTGTTGTAATCGATAGTCGGGAAGAGAGTTTGGCCATTGATTGTAGTAAAAAACTAGGTGATTGTCGTAAAGTAGAGCTCGATTGTAGTAAACGAGCGTCTGATTGTTGTAATCGATGGTCGGGAAGAGAGTTTGGTCATTGATTGTAGTAAAAAACTAGTTGATTGTCGTAAAGTAGAGCGTGATTGTAGTAAACGAGCGGCTGATTGTTGTAATCGATGGTTGGGAAGAGAGTTTGGTCATTGATTGTAGTAAAAAACTAGGTGATTGTCGTAAAGTAGAGCGTGATTGTAGTAAACGAGCGTCTGATTGTTGTAATCGATAGTTGGGAAGATAGTTTGGTCATTGATTGTAGTAAAAAACTAGTTGATTGTCGTAAAGTAGAGCGTGATTGTAGTAAACGAGCGGCTGATTGTCGTAATCGATGGTCGGGAAGAGAGTTTGGTCATTGATTGTAGTAAAAAACTAGTTGATTGTCGCAAAGTAGAGCTCGATTGTAGTAAACGAGCGGCTGATTGTCGTAATCGATGGTTGGGAAGATAGTTTGGTCATTGATTGTAGTAAAAAACTAGGTGATTGTCGTAAAGTAGAGCGTGATTGTAGTAAACGAGCGGCTGATTGTTGTAATCCATCTCCGGGAGGAGACTCAGGCCGGGATTGGTTTAAAATAGAGACCTGCTATGTCGAACCTCTCCTAGTTACTGAACGGCATACCTAGTCCTCGCTCAAACTACTGCTCGTTCGTGAATCTTTATTTCTTTTGAATGACGTAGTAACGACTTTTCGTATTATTGATGGGAAATAATCTAGAGTTCCTTAATAAGTATGAAGCAGCATGCTTGTCTTTTAGGTTTAAAAATTCCATGCACTCTTTATTGGAGATTGTTTCTTTATATAGATAAAACCAATCTTCCAAGCCATCATGTTGCATTATTTTTTTTAATGTACCACATGATGGGCAATTGCCTTCTACAAATTGAAAGCATTTTCCACATAGCAAACCTTTCTTAATGTCCTGAAGGTCTAAGGGATGGATATGAGATAGAGGTTTTGGTATGAACTCGGTAGCGTGCAACGTTAAATAATTTAATAGATGTTTAAATTTATTTGCGGACAGGACATCAGGGAGAATGTGTAGGGAATTTATAGAAGTTGCAATATCACAGCCCATGACGGCTTTCACTAATTTAGGGGGCTGGATAACGATGGTCTTCGTGGAAGCAAAAACAATAAAACTTTTCACAGGAAGCTGAATTTTGAGGGAGTTTAATAGGAATGTTAGCTTTTGGGCGTGTCGTATGATCTGTTGCTCAGGACATTTAAAGGCAGTGGTTTCACCGTCGATTTCACGTATAAGTTGTTCAGGGTTTCTTTGAAAAGAGATTTTTCCTCGAATATTTTTGATTTCTAGGAGGGCTAAATATTTTGGAGTGAGGATTATGGTATCTAATTGAAGGTAGCTCGAGTCAGAAATGGGAAGGTGAAGATCCTTTAAAATAGCGTAATGCTTAGAAAACGGGATTTGTTTTAAAAAGTTATCAACGTATGTTTCGCCAGCGTAGCCTGCTTTCAGACTATAAATGCGATTTTCTAGAAGGGGAGTAAGCGAATGTTGATTAGGAAGTCGATGAATAGATCGTTTGTAAACTTCAATTGTTTTAGGAATGCCACGGGGTTGGTCTATAGTAATCTCTCCTTTTTCTTAAAACATATCATCTACTATAATAGAAAACAAGTATCAGGAGACAGAATTTTCCCATAAATGATATACTCAAATTAAAAAGGGGTGGAAAACAATAGAATCTTTATACCAACTAAACTTTGCAAGAATCTACACACTTGGCAGAATCAAACAATGCCGAGAAGCTGAATGGGATGTAAAGCCTAAAGGATTCTCTAACACCATTCGATGGAATGTCGGACATGTCTTTGTACAAATGGAGATTTTAGTTCAAAAAGCAATCCCTGCCTACCAAATAGTACATCCCGAATGGATACCTTTTTTTGCACCAGGCACAGATCCGGAAGATTGGCAGGAGATCCCTCCTTCAAAAGAAGAACTAGTAGTTAGTTTAAAAGACCAGTTAGACCGTGTGTTAGCACTTTTAGCACCAAAACTACAAGATTATTTAATAGATACGTTAGAGATAGGAAATCTACATAGCATGGAAACTGTAGAGGCAATTGTACAATTCATTGTTTGGCATGAAGGGGTACATGCAGGAATCATTCATTCGATCAATCAAGCAAATATGGAGTAACAGATGAAAATATATATTGTGGGTTCTGTAGGAAGTGGAAAAACAACACTAGGTCGACAGTTAGCGGAGTATTATAGCATACCTCATTTTGAAACAGATAACTTTGTTTGGACCAGACGCCCTGAGGGGGACATTAGGAATTCTGTGGAAAAACGAGACGATTTACTTAAAAGTGCAATTCAATTGGAGCAGTGGGTAATCGAAGGAGTTCATATAGATTGGACGGACCCTGGTTTAGAGGCATCCGATTATATTTTATTTCTAGATATTCCAGTAGCTATAAGACATTGGCGAATTGTAAAGAGGTTTACTCGTCAAGCAGTTGGATTGGAAAAGGCTAACTACCAGCCAACCTTTTCTATATTTCTAAAAATGTTTCAATGGACGAGGTACTTTGAAAAACAAATGAAACCTGAATTTATTAAGAAGTTTAATACGTATGATAATAAAGTAGCACTACTATCAACAAGTGATTTCCGAAAAATAATAGCATTGTTTTAAATACGCTAAAACATCAAAAAGAGATGACCCTTAGATGGTTAGGATCATCTCCTTTTCTTTAATGCTTCTAGCTCTTTAATCACTTGGTCTAATTTTTTTTCTATTTGAGAGAGCTGCAGTTTCTGATTGTTCTTAGAGTTTTTTTCAGATTTCTTTTCTTCTAAGGATTCTTGGAGGGTGATACCTTCTCCAATAGTACCAATGAGGAAACCTAATGTGATGACGACAGAGCCCAAGAAGTCCACGGTAGCGCCAAGGTTAGGTTGCTCACTAGGTTTGTCGTTGTTATTAGGAGTCATATGTTGTCTATCATCCTTTGGCTGTCTTTTCATTAGCATATGATAGCCGATTAGGTTTGGTTATTTTTTTGTAGAGACTAACTTATGCTCGTAAGCATATATAACAGCTTGAGTACGATCATTTACCTCCAACTTAGATAAGATGTTGCTGACATGCGTTTTTGCTGTTTTGAGCGCAATAAATAAAGTATCGGCAATATCCTGATTTGTTTTGCCCTCGGCTATGAGAAGAAGCACTTCTAGTTCACGATCAGTCAAATCCTCATGTAATGAACGACCAGATCCTTGTCGCATTCGTAACATCATCTTGTTAGTGACCTCTGGCTCTAAAACAGCATTTCCATTTAAAGTTTTACGAATTGAATCAGCAATATGTGAGGCTTTGGACGTTTTTAAGAGATAGCTGATCGCTCCTGCTTCCAAAGCAGGATACACCTTGTCATCATCGATAAAGCTAGTGACCACCATCACTTTAGCTTCAGGCCATTTTTTAATAATTTCCCGAGTAGCCTCTGCCCCGTTCATAATAGGCATGACCATATCCATTAAAATAATGTCAGGTCGATGCTTGAGAGCCAAGTCGACTGCCTCTAGTCCATTTACTGCCTCTGCTACAACCTCCATATCTGGTTGAGCCTGTAAGTAAGCTGAAACGCCGATACGGACCATCTCATGGTCATCGGCTAGCAAAATGCGAATCATTCTATTCACTCCTCCGTGGCCTTTTTAATATCTATATTTATAGGCTGGACTACTGGTCTTTCAATAGGCAGCTTCACTTCTACAATTGTTCCTTGAGAGGGAACGGATACGACTTTGCATGTAGCACCAATCTCGACGGCTCGTTCTCGAACACTTTGTATTCCATAAGAGCCATTTTTACCTTCCCCTACTTCAAAACCAACACCATTATCCTGGACACGGAAAATAGCGAGATTGTCTCTTTCAACGAAGAGAATGTCTACTTCAGTTGCTTTAGCGTGTCTTAGTGTATTTGATAAGGTTTCCTGTGCGATTCGGAATAAATGATCCTCGGCGCCCTTAGACAAGGAAACCTCCTCTAATCGGTAGTGTATGGTAAAAAACACTTTCTCTTGAAGCTCCTGAAGTAACTCCTCTAAGCCTTCCTTTAAGGTTTTATTGTGTAAAGCTGCTGGGCGTAGGTGGAGAAGTAGCGCGCGCATTTCTAATTGAGCCTGCTGTACAATTTTCTCTGTTTGCATCAAGGTTTTTGGGACTTCTCCATTTTTAGATTCCTCTATTTCTACCATGGTAGATAGAAGCATGGATGCTGCAAAAAGCTGCTGGGATACGGAATCATGAAGCTCTCTAGCCAATCTTTGTCTTTCTTGGACTAGTCTTTCCTGAATAATTCTGTCCTGTGTTTCAGCCTTTTCATTTGTTATACGCTGTAATGTTTTTCGTTGGGTCAGGATTAGCTGTTCTAGTTGAGTAACAGTTGCCTGCATTCTTTTGGTTTGTGTATACTTTTTCTTGCTCGTTTCAAACGTTTCTGCAAGTAATGGGCGTAAGCTCGTTTCTATTTTCTTTTCTTGACCGCGCACCTTTTGAAGTGTGTTCAATGAAAATCCGAAGCTTATAAAAGCTAGCACAATTATTATCCACACGCCTAGAGGTATTTGTGCATATGTCTGGTTTAACAATGACCACCAAGCTTCGTCATTTGGCCATCCCCAGACAACATATAAAAGTAACACAATAATACTAACTAGATAGAAAAAGAGGGAGATTCCTTGACCTAGAAATATTTTCATTTTCGGATCACCTCAACATCACCAATCCACGTGGATACAGTTATCAGTAGCTCTGCTGGATGAGAAACCTCCTCCAGGTAACCGTCCTTTACAAGGACAGTCTGGTTCCATAGACGCTGAACCCCGCGGGAAAGAATACGTGCTTCACCAATTACGGTAGTGTAATGTATGCGAACTGGAATCTCGTATGGAACATGTATAGTAACCTTCCCTAAAGATTGTCGAATGGAAATAAGGGAGGTGCCTTTTGGTAGCACTGTCTCAGTGACATCAATTACATAGTCTCCGTAAAAGCTTTGCACGTGTACATCCTGCCACTCATAGGCTTGAAATGGCGTTGATTGTGATGAAAATAGCTTGTTTTGGATTATACTATTTGGTGTTTCTTCATATACCTTGCCAAACGGTTTAATCACTTGGCTAATAGGTTCGTTTTTCCAAAGCTTATAAAGGGAATAGACAAGGATAGCTACTAAAAACAATCGTAGGCTCCACATAGAAAAGATGGCTAAAATCAGAAATATAAAGCCTAGCCAGAACATATATTTCGATTGCTTCCGTAAGCTAAAGTACATCATTCCTATGCCAAGAAGGACTAATATAATATTGCCGTTCCCAAATATAGTAGCTTCTATAAAAATGAGAAAAACAAAACAAATAAGAAAAAAAGCTAGCTTGTTTGTTTGGTTTTCTTTCATGCTTGTATTCTCCCTTCTTCGCATAGTAATGCATGAGAAGGAGAAGGCGTTTGCCTTCCCCTCATTGGTCCTATAAAATGGACAACCTTTTACTATATATTACACAATTTCTGCCTTTGGTTGTTCGTTTTTTTCTAATTGTTCTAAACGTTGCTCCATGGAAGTGATTTCATGCTCTTTTTCAATTTTTTGTCCAAGGCGTTCGATATATTGTTCCATGTCTTGAAAAGTACCGAATCCTTTCTGCTTTTCTTCAGGCTTTAACAATTGATCCATTTGGTGGTGGGCACGAGTAACATTTTCTTTGCCCATCAGCTGCAGTTGGCGGACCTTCATATCCTTCACTTTGTGCTTCATCTCTTCATATTTGCGCTCTAACCCGAAAAGCTCCTCCATAGTTTGATGAATGCTAGTCTGTAAAGTTGTTGCACGTTCGTTGTAGGCATCAACCTCTGCCTGTGCAAAGGAAATTAAATCTTCTTCGCCTGAAGCATTAGCTAGTTCGACTTGGTTTTTGCGTTTTTCAGCCATCTGTAATGTTTCAGCCAATTCTTTTTCCAGCTCTTGCTTTAATTTCCCTTGGCGCTCTAGCCATTTACCGGTTTGTTCTGTTTGTTTCTCTGCTTCTCGAATGTATTGATTGAGCATAGCGATTGGATTCTTTTCTTCTTTTTTATCAAATAGTTGGTGTAGATCTGCCTTAACTGAATACTTTAATCGTTGTAGTAATGATGTCATGTTTGTTTCCTCCTTATTTATTAAGTTCGTTCCACTGTGTTTCAAAATTAACGAATGGATCATCTTTTTTTTGTAAAGATAGTGAAAGATCTTCCTTATTCCAAGTTTTCCAGATGAAGTATAAAGCTACGATTGATAAGATACCAACAAATCCTGGTATATTAGAAATCGCTGTCAATAAACCAATAATACCGACTGTTGCCCAAAAGATTTTTAGTAGGCTTGAATCGCTTTTTAAGTAGAAATGTACACCTGCCATGACGAACAATGCGGATATCCCTAATCCTAATAACGGACCAAGATTCACCAATGCTGCAATTCCTGCAATTATCCCAAGTGTAACTAAACCAAATTTTTTCATATATTTGTTCCTCCTCTCGTCTGTATCTATAGCTTACCAACTCCTTATGTTTTGCTAAACGGGCTTAAACATGATTTTCTCCTCGGTCTTAAGGCTGAGAAGGAGTAAATTACGCAAATCTGCTATACTAATGGGAAAAGACAAAATGGAGAACTCAAATGAAAAAAAATGGCTTTATAACGTTAGCGATCCTTATTTATTCCGCAATTGTTTTTTATTTTGGCTGGAGTGTGTGGACATGGTTAGAAGCTTTCTTCTCAATTAATCTGGGGCTTTTCATGGGGATTTGGTTTTTAGTTGCTTATGCAATTATTATTGCAAGACTTGACCACAGACTAAGAACTTTTAGTATAATAGGTTCTTATTGGCTTATAATCATGCAGTATGGAATTCTTTTATTCCCGATTGCAAGTATACTTGTGTGGATTTTCCCAGAGTATTTAAAGCCGATTGGTGGAATCGTTTTGCTAATCTTTGTTTTGATCATGTTGCTTGGAACATATAATGCCTTCTCACCAGTAGTCCGAAATCTTACTATTACCATGCCTAAAAAGGGTGCAGCAGTGGACAAGTTGAAAGTGGTGGTTGCATCTGACTTTCACCTGGGTCTGTTATCCAATAAAGTGCATTTACAAAGATTTGTAAAAAAATCAAATGAACAAGATCCAGATTTGGTATTACTAGTTGGAGATATAGTGGACGATGACCCAATATGGTTTGTAAAAAAGGGTATGTCCGAGGTGATGAAGCAGCTTCAATCTACGTATGGTAATTATGGGGTGCTAGGAAACCATGAATACTATGGGAAGAAAATTCCATTACTTGTGGAGGAAATGGAAGCTTCTAATGTAAAGATGTTATTAGATGAAACAATCATGGTGGCAGACACGTTCTATTTGACAGGACGTGAGGACTTAACTAATAGAAATAGAAAAGAACTATCCGAACTGGCACCAAAACAAAACAATTTGCCATGGCTTGTAATGGATCATACACCGTCTAATTTACTCATCCCTGAGAGGGAGAAGGTAGACTTTCACGTGTCGGGTCATACCCATCGTGGTCAAATGTGGCCAAATCATTTGTTTACCCAAAGAATTTTTGAGCTAGATTACGGGTATAGGAAAAAAGGAAATATGCATGCGATTGTATCTTCCGGATTTGGATTTTGGGGACCTCCAATTCGATTAGGTAGTCAATCAGAGTTATGGTCGGTAGAGATTAAGTTAGAGGATGTGTAAGTATAATGGAAGCATGGGTTACAGACTGGATGAACCAGTTTGGATATTTTGGCGTATTTTTATTAATATTGTTAGAGAACGTATTCCCGCCGATACCTTCAGAGGTTATTTTAACGCTTGGAGGATTTATGACAACTACAACTTCGATGACCAAGGTAGGTGTTATTCTAGCAGCTACTGCGGGGTCGGTAATTGGGGCGACAATTCTTTATGGGATTGGTCTATTACTAGATGTAGAGCGTTTAGAAAAGATTGTGAACAAGTACGGTAAATTCTTGAGACTTACTATAAAAGATATTCATAAGGCGGATGCCTGGTTCGACAAATATGGCGTTTGGGCTGTATTTTTTGGTCGACTAATTCCATTGGTTAGAAGTCTTATTTCTATTCCAGCAGGGATGTCAAATATGAAATTTTGGCTATTCCTTCTATTTACTACACTAGGTACACTTATTTGGAATACAGTTTTAGTTTCTGTAGGTTCTGCAGTAGGTGAAAACTGGGAAGATATCGTAGGGTATATGGATATCTACTCGAACATAGTTTATGTGCTTATAGCAATAGTAGGGATTGCATTTTTAGTATGGTATTTTAAAAAACGTGACTAAGGAGATCTTATGGAAATTCTAGAATTATTTAAAGCATTAATATTAGGTTTTGTAGAAGGTATGACGGAGTTTGCTCCGGTTTCATCCACTGGTCATATGATTATCGTGGATGATATGTGGCTTCAAACAAAAGACTTTTTAGGAGAATACTCAGCTAATACATTCAAAATTGTTATTCAGCTTGGGTCAATTCTCGCTGTAGTCGTTGTCTTTTGGAAAAGATTATTGAGTTTAATAGGCTTATATAAAATAGAGGATGCGCCTAAAGGGGGACAGCTAAAGCTGACTCATGTAATTGTTGGGCTTATCCCTGCTGGTGTGCTTGGTGTATTGTTTGAGGATTACATCGATGAGCATTTATTTACAACAGAGACTGTATTAATAGGATTAGTGCTAGGTGCAATCCTTATGATTGTTGCTGATAAACTTGGACCTAAACATCCAAAAACGAACACACTAGACAAGATTACATATAAGCAAGCGATTCTTGTTGGGCTTATACAGTGTCTATCATTGTGGCCAGGATTTTCTCGTTCTGGTTCAACGATTTCCGGTGGCGTAATATTAGGTATGAATCATAAAACGGCAGCAGATTTTACTTTTATCATGGCTGTGCCAATTATGGCAGGGGCAAGCTTTCTATCCCTTTTGAAAAACTGGGAGTACGTGGAGATGGATCATTTTGGCTTTTATGCAGTGGGCTTTGTCAGCGCATTTGTATTTGCTTTAATATCGATTCGCTTCTTCTTGAAACTAATTGATAAAGTTAAACTAACACCGTTCGCTATTTATCGAATAGTTTTAGCGGCTGTATTAGCGGGTATTATATTTTTGTAAAGATACCAAAAAGCATTGGGGGAGTTCCCAATGCTTTTTATTATTCCTTTGGAAGAATAACAGTCACTAGTGTTCCGGTGTTTAATGATTCTACCCTTATAGTACCGTTATGTGCTTCTATTAGTTGTTTAGTAATTGCTAAACCAAGCCCAGTTCCCGAAGTTTCAGAAGTTGTATTTGTTCCTCTATAGTAACGGTTAAACAAGTTGTCTAAAACTACCTTTGGAATACCAGGGCCTTCATCTCGAATTGCAAGACAGGCTACGCTATCTTTTTCATAAATCTCCAAGTAAATGTTAGTGCCATTCGGAGTATGTTTTACTGCATTTCCTACAAGATTATCGAGAACCCGTTCAAATAGCTTTGCATCTAAATAAACAGTAAGATCCTTATTCCCTCTAGGTTCTTGAACATCATTCCAATGACTGGCGATAACATAGGATCTTAAAAATTTAAAGAGATTTAATTTTTCTTTGTTAAGTTGAATTGCATCGTTTTTCAACTGGTAAGTATAAGTCAAATCCTCGATTAAGGCATTCATGTAAATAGACTTTTCCTGCATGGTTTTAGCAAAGTGTTGTACCTCTTCAGCCGACCAGGAGTATTCATAGGAAGCTAGCATGGTAGAATATCCATAGATTGAACTGAGAGGGGTTTTTAAATCATGAGAAAGCCCAGTAATCCAGTCCTCTCTTAGTTTTTCCGTTTCTATTATCTTCTCTTCGTTACTTTTTAATGTATTTGCTAATTTGGCTAGGGACTTATCCACTTCCTCGTATATACGGTATTTTCGTTTAAATCTACCGGATTTTGGCGAACGTAATTTTTTGTCATGTGGTGATTCGTAGTCTTTTACGCTTAATTTTTCAATTCTATGCAAGAAGTAGAGCAAAGGACGACCAAATCGATATCCAAGCCAGATAGAAAAAAGAATAGTAAAGATGAACAGAAAGAGATGAAATGCTAAAATGGAGAACACTAGCTTTTTCATCGTATCTACTAAGGCCGGCTCAAAGGGATGATAATTCATATTAGGCATTCGTACTACTAGGACTTTTCCATTTCCCATCATTTTGAAAGCTGTAACTTCTTTTCTTTCAAAGTAGTCCTGACTATTCGTAACTATTTCCATGCTACTTAATGCTTTATGTGTATCTCCATAAATGATTTCTTCTCTTGTACCATTGGAATTGTATATTTCTACTGCTGCATCTACAGCTGAAAACTCCTTTTCTAGCTCGTCATTCATTTGAATTTCATTATTTATATAAAGCCTATCAAGTAACGACTCTACCATATGGTTTTCTATGAAAATCATGAAAAGCTGATCTGGTAACTCCCAAACAACATGATCTTGTTTCTGTATGGCAGTCCATTCAATAGAGTGTGAAGACAGTTTTTCTTGGTCAGTAGCTACAAGAATTTTCCCTACTTCGTCTACAAGGTATACATGGCCGGAGTTTTGTTTGGCCATTTTTACTAAGTCCTCCGAAAATATATAGCTACCATCTGTTTGTTTCTGAATGTCACTTTCTATTTCAAAGGTATCCAATGCACGAATATCTGAGATAGCTTCCTTTGAAAGTAAATCGTAAATGATATAAGCGAACATCCCAAATGTCACTAAAAATAATACGGCATAGAATACAACAAAATAAATTAAAAATCGTAATGATAGTTTACTCGAAAGTCTCATACCTTATTTCTCCTCATTAACGAGCTTATAGCCAATCCCTCTAATAGTTACCAACTGTTGAGGATTACTAGGGTTTTGTTCAATTTTCTCTCGGAGTCTCCGTATATGTACCATTATTGTGTTGTCATCTATATAGCTGTCTTCTCCCCAGATAGAAAGAAAAATTTGCTCCTTAGATAAAATCTGTCCGGCATTTTCACAAAAAAGAAGCAGTAAATGAAATAGTTTACCCGTAACAATACTTTTTTCTCCGTTTACAGTTAGCTCTGCGCTACTTTTATTCAACATAAAATTGCCGAATTTATATACCTTTTCATCAGAAGGTTTAAATGCAGAAGTATAGCGTTTCATATGTGCTTTAACTCGGGCCGCTAACTCCAATGGATTAAAAGGTTTGGTTATGTAATCATCAGCTCCATTCATAAATCCTCTTATTTTATCAGCATCGCTTTCTTTTGCTGTTAGAAAAAATATAGGAGCATTGGATTTTAAGCGAATTTGTTTAGCTAAATCAAGTCCTACTCCATCGGGAAGCATTATGTCGAGTATATATAAATCATAAAGACTAGTGGAAATATAACTACTGGCCTTCTGATAAGTTTCACAAATATCAATATGACGAAAATCTTCTCTTCTTAAAATGATTTCTACCATTTCAGCGATGGCAAGCTCGTCTTCCACTATCAATATATTAGTATCTTCCATAATTAACTCACTCCTATAAATATTTAAGGTTTCTTTAAGGTCGGTTTCAATATATTATAAGCTTACCATTTTATACTAATTAAGAAGGTGAAAATTTTAGGGGGTTTTTTAGTTGAACACAAATAGGATAAGCTTTATAGATGCCTTAAGAGGATTAAGCTTGTTTGGTATATTATTGGCCAATCTTTTAATCTTTCATTACGGTATTTGGGGAAAAGATGAAATTAGTTATTTTTCTTTGTCGGATACAGATAAAGGATTATATTCTTTTCTAAAAATTGTTGTAGAAGGAAGTTTTATGCCCATTTTTACTTTTTTATTTGGATATTCGCTAATTAAACTAGCAGAATCCATCAAAAATAAAAATGGAAAAGTAAAAAGACACCTGTGGAGACGTTTTTTACTGCTTTTTTCATTAGGTCTATTACATTCGACTTACTTGTGGGAAGGAGATATTTTGGCCTTTTACGGGATGATGGGTATCTTCCTATTACTCTTTCTTAATAGAAAAAAGAAAACGTTAATCATCTGGGGAGTGGTTTTATTCATTCTGACTGGGGCAGCCGGTTATGGTGTAGTAGAGCAATCAATAGAGGAAGAGAAAAGAATTTCTGACTACATAGAAAAAACATATGATATCTACAAAAGCGGTTCTTACGAAGAAATAAAGGATCATCGAAATAATGAGAGCCCCTTGTTTACGGACGATGAGTTGGAAACGGCCTTCTTAATACTGTTTATGCTGTTATTTGCACCGCTTTTGACCTCTCCAATGTTTTTGTTCGGAATGGCAGCTGCAAAAGGTGGGTTATTTCAACAAATGGAACAGGAGGAGAAGTGGTATAAGCTTAGTATGGCACTATTGCCGATAGGACTATTGCTAAAATCATTAGCTATACTTGGGGATGATTCCAATTGGACAGACATTTTTCTGCATTTAGGAGCACAATTTCTTTCTATAGCTTACATTGGTACTTTTGCTCTTCTATTTAGAAAGTTTTCTGCTAGTAAAGTATTCCTTGGTTTAGAGAGTGCAGGGAAGCTTTCCTTAACTAATTACATTTCACAAAGCATAGTATGTACCTTTGTCTTCTATGGATACGGCTTGGGTCAGTTTGGAACATTGGGAATGCTAAACAGTATTTTTCTTGTTCTTATACTTTTTGTATTTCAGTGCATAAGCAGCTATTTTTATCTAAAAAGATTTAAACGAGGTCCTTTAGAGATGATTATTAGAATGGGAACAAATCTATCCTGGAGAGGAGATTTAAAAGCGAAAAAGCAGAAGATAAAGGTAGAAAAAGTGCTCGCATAACAAGAAGTTAAGGTTTTGGATTACGGCTCCAATACCAATAAATTAGAGCGAACTTATAATTGCTAAACAGAAATTGCAAATTAATTAAATCCTGTTTAAGGTTTATCGTATTGTTTTAGTGACAGTACTAGCATTTATTATATTTTTTTATGATTAAGAGATGACTTCTTTCACAGGGGTCATCCTTTTGTTTTTGGCTACGTTAAAATTAATGGTTTTCTGTCTTTTTCATTAAACATACCCGTTAATAATGCATTTAACATAATACATCTTGACAGTACGGTAAAACATGATAAAATTCTATTAACTTTAGCGATTGAAAGCGTTGAATCGCGAAAGTGGAATATGTATGAGTGATTGTCCTAGTAATCTGCATGTACCCAGCAAAAAGAGACTGAACGGTTGGTGAAAGTTCAGGTAAACATGATAGATGAATTACAACAATTAAGTAAACTCAATTTTAATGAAGTGGTTGAACATACACCATGTTCGACAAATAGAGTGGTACCGCGGAGATTTCCTTCGTCCCTAGCTATAGGGATTGGAAGGTTTTTTTTCATTCCTAAAAACTATTATTAGGAGGATATACAATGTTTCGTATTCGTTCCACGATCTCCCCCTCATTTTCGGAGGCGGCACTACTTAGTACTATGATTATCGCAATAATGGCACTTTGTATCATAAAATTTGATTCAGTTCCTCATATGCCTATCTTACTGGCAATTCTATTACTCATAACTTATGGTCTTATGAAGAAAGTACCTTACAAAAAACTAGAAGAAGGACTAGCAGATGGTGCCAAAGCAGGTCTTGGCGCAATTTTCATCTTTTTCTTTATTGGTATATTAGTTAGTAGCTTAATGATGAGCGGGACGATTCCAACACTTATTCACTTAGGCTTTCAATTTATTACGCCCCACTTTTTTTATGCTATTGTATTTCTAGTTACTTGTATCGTTGGTTTATCGATAGGAAGCTCCCTAACAACAGTAGCTACAATCGGTGTTGCTTTTATTGGAATGGCTAGCGCTATGGATATTTCTTTGGCTATTACAGCTGGTGCAATTGTTTCAGGAGCTTTTTTCGGAGATAAAATGTCTCCACTATCAGATACTACAAATCTCGCATCTGCTATCGTTCAGGTAGATTTATTTGAACATATTCGAAATATGGGATGGACAACGATACCAGCATTCATTATTTCGCTAATTGGATATGTAATTTTATCGCCAAACAAAGAATTTCAACAGCTCGAGCAAGTAAATGGATTTCAAGCTGGACTACTCCAAACAGGGATGATTCATTGGTATACACTGATCCCTCTTGTTTTACTCGTTATACTTTCCATTAAGAAAGTGCCTGCTATATTATCTCTGGCTTTCACATCAGTTGTTGCTATACTTATTTCCTATTTCCATCAATCTTTTAGTTTTGGGGAAGTATTGAATATACTATTTTACGGTTTTACATCTAGCACGGGTATGGAAGCAATTGACTCCTTACTTTCTAGGGGAGGCATTAATAGCATGATGTTTACGATTGGGCTTGTTCTACTTGCCCTAAGTATGGGTGGACTTTTGTTTACACTGGGGATCGTGCAAAGCTTGCTGATGAAAGTGGAAAGCTCGCTAAGGAAGGTGAGTTCTGTTGTTGCAGCAACTGCATTTACTGCAATTGGGGTTAATACACTTATCGGAGAGCAGTACTTGTCGATTTTATTGACTGGAGAAGCATTCCAAGCACAATTTAAAAAAGTTGGTTTGGCCAATAAAAACTTAGCACGCGTAATGGAAGATGCTGGTACGGTTGTAAACCCGCTAGTACCATGGAGTGTATGTGGGATTTTCATAACGAATGTATTAGCTGTGACAACACTCGAGTACTTACCATTCGCATTTTTCTGCTTAATTAGCCCGATTTTGACTATATTATTTGGATTTACTGGAAAAACATTAACTTATATCGAAGGAAAATAGTTTTACACTAAATCCTCATTACTAATTTTATTTAGTAATGAGGACTTTACTGTAGTTATGGGCTGGATTGTTTGTTAATGAACAAATGTATTATGAACTCTTTGAGATTCATTGAAATAATTCGCCCATATAAATGTAAAAATAAAGGACATCATAGAGACAGCAGCAAATTCAAACCGTTCCTCATGATTCACTCCATATAATAGATTTGATATGTAAACAATGCAAAGCCGAGAACAATTTTACACGCAGCTGTGGCAATATAATAAAGAATCATATTCTTTGGTAATGTCCTTTTTTTCTTGAAAAAGTGAAAAATAAGGATGGTTGAGATGACTGCTGTTAAAAGTAAAATAAGGGAGTAGACTACTATGGTTACACTTATGAAGATTTGCTGTCCTTTAGATACATCTAATTCAATCATCGTCACCCAAATGTTATTCGTAAGGTAGGTTATTACGTGGCTGAAAAATCTAAGTAAATAGTGAAATGGTGCAAATAGCAAACCGATCAAGGGCAGAATTAGCCAACCATTAATTCCTGAGGGTCCATTATGTGGTTGTATAGATACATTAGTAACAGTCATTGAGAACTACCTCCTATCGTATGTTTACTTTACAAATGTATTCTTTACTCTCTTGGATTTACTAAAATAAGTAATCCAAATCGAGGTACTTACCATAGCCCGTATTACATTAAACATATAGTGCTGGGACGTTAAAGGATCGGGTTCAAACACACTCTCTACGATTTGCAAATTTATATAGCCTATGAGAATATCTAATATTAGTATTGTGGTAAGATAGGTGATCATTACTCTAGGGAAAATGGTTTTGTTTTTAAAGAAAAGAATGAGTAATACGATAACTAAAGAATTTTGAGCAAGGTAAATGATGAGATCTATTATTACAATTGGGCCAAATAAAGGGTGGTAATACTCTCCACTCCTACTAGTTATACTCTCCCAACCTTCAGCCGTCATAAAAGGGAAAACATCTATCATGAGATAGGCAATAATAACAAACGGTGAGGTAATAAGTCCGATAAGTGGAAGTATCAGCCAGCCACCAATACCAACTGGTCCTTGGGGTAATAAGTCCTTAGAGGTCGACCTCGCGGAATTGCTTGCAATCATATTTAACACTCTCCTAAAATTAAGATATTTTACCATTTTTATAGGTCGCTATAATTATAATATACAGAAAATATTGGATTCGCAATTTTGTGACAGAGTTATTCTGAAAATAAGATGTAAGACCTAACTCATAGTCTTTTTACCTATGTACAAGTTTAAACACAATATGTTAGGGTATATAAGTAATCAAAACACAATATATAGTATTTATACGATGAAAAGGTACCGTTATGGTTTAAAAGGGAATTCGGTGAAAGACCGAAGCTGTCCCCGCAACTGTAAGTGTAGACGACTGTTGAATATGCCACTGCGATATTTCGTGGGAAGGCCAGCAGAAGGGAGAAACACGAGCCAGTAGACCTGCCTTTTTATCGGTGAAGCAACACTTTCTTCGGGGGTTGAGAGGTGGGGGCGAGAGACTCTATCTTAAAACGAACGATATGTCTTGTTGTTTCCTACTTTAAAATCATGAGCGATGACTCAGCCGAAGAGGCTGGAGGCATCGCTTTTTTTGTATATAAAAAATAGGGAGGAATTTGAATTGGCAATTATTACGAATACAGAAAAACAGCAGGTATTACAGCAGTTAATAGTAGAATTTGGAGAAGAAAAGATAGCGCCCTTAGTTAAGTCGCATCACAAGTGGTTACAAAAACACCCGGAAGGCACAATTGCTGCTTGGTCTAAAGCTATGTCTCTAGATGCACTAAGCTTTTTAGATGAACAGGAGCCATTTTGGACATTTGTAGCCTCAAGAATATATTTAGCAGAAGTCTATTCACAGCAAGCCGAACGCAGAAACACAACCGCAGATGCCGTCTATACAAAATTTGCAGAGAACGTACGGATCCTTGCTAAAAAGGGAATATATAATCCCTCTATTATGGAAAGTTATTCGAATGAGGAGTTAGAGCAGCTAGGAAATCTCCTTGTCGCAAAAAGAGATTTCCTATTTACCTATATAGCCTTAAAAACCCTTTTAGATCGCTATGTAGCGAAGGATTTTAATAAGAATATTGTAGAGTTGCCACAAGAACGCTGGCTTGTTATAGCTATGACACTTATGAAGGACGAAAAAGTAAACCGTCTTGAAAAAATAAAAGAAGCTTATTGGGCGATGAGCAATTTATATATGACGGTTGCAACTCCAACTTTATCTAATGCTGGGAAGCCGCATGGACAGCTCTCTAGCTGCTTTATAGACACTGTAGATGATAGTCTGCAAGGTATTTACGACAGTAATACAGACGTAGCTACTCTATCTAAATTTGGAGGGGGTATCGGTGTATATATGGGGAAGGTGCGTAGCCGTGGCTCTTCTATACGAGGATTCGTGGGAGCATCTAGTGGAGTTCTACCTTGGATTAAACAGTTAAATAATACGGCAGTCAGCGTCGATCAGCTTGGCCAACGACAAGGAGCAGTAGCTGTTTACTTGGATGCTTGGCATAAGGATATTTTTACTTTTTTAGACTTACGCCTAAACAATGGAGATGATCGCCTTCGAGCGCATGATATTTTCACAGGTATATGCTTGCCGGATTTATTCATGGAGAGGGTTGATGCAAGAGAAGAATGGCATTTGTTTGATCCGCATGAGGTTCGTCAGGTAATGGGTTATTCTTTGGAGGATTTCTACGATGAGAAACGAGGAGAAGGATCATTCCGAGAAAAATACGAGGAATGTGTGAATGACCAACGCCTATCGCGAGAAACTGTACAAGCAATCGACTTGATGAAAAGAATTATGAGGTCTCAGTTAGAGACAGGGGTGCCATATATGTTTTACCGAGATGAAGTAAATCGGAGCAACCCAAATAAGCATGAAGGAATGGTCTATAGTAGTAACCTCTGCACAGAAATTTTTCAAAACCAGAGCGCAACAACTTTTGAATCGATCCAGTTAGAGGATGATGTTATTGTCACACGCAGAAAACCTGGGGACTTTGTTGTTTGTAACTTATCCTCTATTAACTTAGGAAAGGCTGTACCAGCAAATGTATTAGAAAGACTGATAAACATTCAAGTACGCATGCTAGATAATGTAATCGATTTAAATATGATTCCTGTGCCCCAGGCAGAGCGCACAAATGCAAGGTATCGAGGTATTGGTCTTGGTACATTTGGATGGCATCATTTGCTCGCACTTAAGCAGATTCGTTGGGAGTCAGAGGAAGCGGTTGAACTTGCGGATAAATTATACGAAAGAATTGCATATTTAACTATTCAGGCATCCTCAAGTCTTGCTAAGGAAAAGGGAGCTTATCCTTTATTCGAAGGTTCGGAATGGCAAACAGGTGCTTATTTTGAAAAGCGTCAGTATGAAGGAGACGAATGGAATAAGCTTCGCAGAAAGGTCGCAGAAGTAGGTCTTAGAAATGGTTATTTAATGGCAGTTGCTCCTAATTCATCGACTTCTATTTTAGCGGGAAGTACTGCTAGTATTGATCCGATTTTCCAGAAGTCTTATGCAGAAGAGAAGAAGGATTATAAAATTCCTGTTACAGTGCCAGATTTAAATTCAGAGACTACGTGGTTTTATAAGTCTGCTTATTTCATTGATCAGCATTGGACGGTGAAGCAAAACGCTGCACGTCAGCGACATATTGACCAGGGGGTCTCCTTAAATTTATATGTACAAAACACGATAAAGGCAAAGGAATTACTTTCGTTACATTTAGAAGCTTGGAAAAGTGGGCTAAAAACGACTTATTACGTACGTTCCACCTCGGTAGAACTTATCGAATGTGAGTCCTGTTCGAGCTGATGAAGGCAATTATATGTTATGTGAGCTATAGCGGAAATACAGAAGAAATAGCAGAGCTTTTACAAAATCAGCTGGTGACCCTCCATTATCAGGTGGATACCTATTGCATCGGTATAGGAGACTTACCAGACCTGCAGCTGTATGACTTAGTATTTATAGGGACTTTCACCTGGGATCAGGGGGGTATTCCAGATGAAATGAAGGATTTTTTAAGAGACTTAGGATATCGACCAGAAAATAGTTATATATTTGGCTCTGGCGATACTCAATTTGGTGGAGACGAGCTATTTTGCGGAGCAGTGGATAAACTAGTTTGCTATTGTAACAGTCCTTTCCAAGGCTTAAAAATTGAACAGTCACCAAGAGGAAGCCAAGAGAAAATTGTCACTAAATGGCTAGAGGGAGTTTTAAATCATGCAAAAGGCAAAAACATTAGAACCAAGAAATCCAAACAAATCAACAGGAATATTTAATGGGCAATCAAGCGGTATACTGAATTGGAATGATATTGCGTATCCACATTGGCATAAGATGTACAAACGTCTGCTAGGGAACTACTGGCAAGCGGATGAAATAAATATGTCTAATGACATAAAGCAATTTGGTAGCTTGAGTGAATCGGAGCAGGATGCGTACTTAAAAATCATTGGACTGCTAGCGACATTAGATGCACCTCAAACTCGTACAGCTCTATTGCTTTCGCTATATGCAACAGATCCATCGGTACAATCCATTATGGCGGTCATTGCACAGCAAGAAGCCGTGCATAATGAAAGCTATTCCTATGTTTTATCATCCATTGTATCGCTGGATAAGCAAAACAAGGCATTTGATTTTGGTAGAACGGATGAAGTGCTAATTAAGCGCAATCAAAACATTGCCAAGTACTACAATGAATTTGTAGAGAACCCAACGACGGAAAACATATTAAAGACGCTTACTTATACAACATTATTGGAAGGGCTATTTTTCTATTCTGGCTTTGCCTTCTTTTATAATCTTGCTCGTTATAACAAAATGGTAGGTACTTCTACGATGATTAGCTACATCAACCGAGATGAGCTAGAGCATGGCCGGTTTATATCAGAGCTATTCAGAGCAACGCTAGCTGAAAATCCAGAGCTAAATAACGATGAATTTATAGGGTGGGTCTATGAGCAATTTAAAGAATCTGTCCAACTAGAAATAGAATGGTCCAATTATGTGCTACATGATATCGATGGAATCGATATAGAAGATATGCAAGGGTATATTAAATACCGCGCCAATAAAATGCTACGTCTCATCGGTTTAAATGAAATCTACCCTGAGTATGTGGAAAACCCGATGAAATGGATTCGAGCATATGCAGATAATATAGATGGCACTAAAACAGACTTCTTCGAACAAAAGTCTCGCCAATATGTAAAGGTGAATGCAATTGATAATGGCTTTGATGATCTTTAGTAGAAAAGAGATCTAGTCTGATAAAATTATAATCTTAGCAATGCCATGAACTTCGTGTTCATGGCATTTTTTTTAATAGATGGATATTTAGTTGGAATCTAACAAAATCAGGCTATGTTAAAGGCTTAGGTTGATTTTTCTTGAAGTGGAGATGGGTGAAAATATGACAAATTCGTGGGAAGGCTTTTTAGACATAATTACGTTAGACCAAAGTATCAGACTAAAAGCAAATTTACAGATTTTAATGGATTAATTTCTCAAATGGTAATCCAAATAAATCCTTGTTGGTAAGTTTATTCGACCAGATTGAAAAAAATTATGGGAATAAGAGATGCACAATCCTTTGGTGGAATAATGGTAGAAGTCTTTATTCAAAGACTATTAGTAAAGACGATTTGGATTTTTTACAGTATTTTTGGGATGAAATAGTGAAATTTCTTTGTTTTTTTTACCAGAAGAGTTTGATATAAAAAGAACAAAAGTCGAAGACGAGGAAGCATTCATTGGAAAGTGTTTAAAAACAACAGTCACACAAACTATTATGAGTTGTTGGATTATCAAATAAGAACCTCCTGACTAAATCAAAACGATTAATGTCAGGAGGTTCTATTTAAATACGTTCTTTATTTTTATAATTCGGAAGCATACTTGTTTAACTCTTTACTCATCGAGTGAATTTTGGTAATGATGTTAGAGATTTCTTCAGTAGAGGATACCTGGTCTTGTCCAACAATAACAACCTCTTGTATGGAAGCTGTAATCTCATTCACAGACTCTTGGATGTTAGTTAATGTTTGTCTTATTTTTTCTGTGGAAGAAACTGTTTCTAAAGAAAGTTTTCTTATTTCATTAGCGACTACTGTGAAGCCAAGACCTTTATCACCAGCCCTTGCTGCTTCAATAGCAGCATTTAACCCTAAAAGATTTGTTTGATTAGCGACTCTCTTAATGAAATTTAGTACTTCATCCGTATTATTCACTTCTTCCGAAGCACGATTGGACTTTTCTAACAATACATTACTTATTTTCGAGAGACCTTCCGAGCCATCTGTTATAGATACAACACGATTATTAGCTTGTTCAAGTGATTGTTCAATCTGCTCTGAAATGGTTCTAAGTTGTTTTTCGTTTTGTTTTTGTAATTGAATGGCTAATGCTCCAATGACCTGACCATTATCTACAATAGGTGCAGCTGATCCAGTAAACGGAATTCCAAAGAATTCGGATGGAACTTCTTCGCTTATTACTATCATGTTTTTAATACAATCTGCTAATGGTTCGCGTGGATTGATTTTAGTACCAGCTCTTGCTCCTATATCTATTTTACGCCCAGGATGATAAGCAATCCATTCTTGCGTATTTGTTAATCCAATAGCTATGTCTGGTAACATCGAGTGGAATATAGGTAAGATTTCTAAATAGTTTTGTAGATTTGGATGAATGGCTGAATTCGAATTTAAAATTTTAATATTAGTCATTTTCTATTTTTCCTTTTCTACTAAAAGATGGATTTTAATTTATCTTATCACTAGTAATTAAAATTGTCTGCTAAATAATATTTTTTGGTGCTCCATTACTATTATCGTTATAAATTTTCTACTAAATTAGGGGATATAAGCTTTATTATAATTAATCGTCTTATTCCTAATATTTTTCTCTTTATAATAAATACAAATTGTGTTCCAACTGTTGATTTGATTGAAAATTAGAACAAGACCTACATATTGTTTCTGGTCATAATGTTCTCGAGTTCGCTGATAAAGTTCGTCTGGAACACGTTTCATTGGGATTAATGTCACGTGCTCTGTCAATTCTTAAGCAACTTTTTCTGCTTCAGTGTAGAATTCACTCTTTCTATGCATTGACACAGTAAAGTCGCTGTTCGGTTTTACCCATTTTTGGGGCATCGGTTGTATGCATACTCAAACAAAATGCACATCCGTTAATTTGAGAAGCACGAATTTTAATTAGCTCACGAAGTTTTCGTTCGATAGCTGTAGTTTTCGTATATTTCTCCATTTCCATCATATCGTATTTATTCAAGATGAAATCCAACTGTAAAGAGTAATTAGGGTTGCTTCGCAGTAAGTAGATAATGTGTAATAAAAGAGAAGATGCTTATTTAGCTAACACGTGCTTCAGTAAAAAATAATATCAAAGTAAATGAGCCAGTAGAAAACATCCTAGCTCGTTTTTTATGTATACTTCTATCAGCTTTACGTTTAACATAGCCAAAAATTAAAATATACTGAATGAAAACAGATCACAAAAGGAGATACAAATGAATAATAAACGAAACTTGATTTTATATATTGCTGCTAGCTTAGACGGATATATAGCTACGGAAGATGATTCTTTAGAGTGGCTATTTAATGTAGAGGGTGAGGGTGATAATGGAATATCAGAGTTTTATGAGACGGTAGATACCGTTTTAATGGGTAAAAAAACATATGACTGGATAATAAAGCATGAATCAGGAGAATTTCCATATAAAAATAAAGAATGTTACGTATTTACAAGATTAACTATGGAAGATACCGAAGATGTTCAGTTTACGAATGGTAACATAGTGCAATTAACCGGCGAACTAAAAAGTAGCGAAGGAAGTAACATTTGGCTTGTCGGTGGAGGCGAATTATTACAAAACTTTCTAAAAGAAAAACTAGTGGATGAAATTATTTTAACTGTTGCTCCGACTATAATCGGAAAAGGTATTCCGTTATTCAATAAAGGAGATTATCAGTTAGACCTTATATTGAAAGGGACTAGAACCTTCAACCAGTTTGTAGAACTACATTACATTGTTAAAAAGTAAATAAGATAAGGAGAATAAAATGAGGCTACCAATGAATATTACCGGCTTAGCAAATAGTACAATTGAAATGAAAGAGATGGATGGAGACCTATTTAAAAAGTTAGGATACGAAATTGCTAGAAAGACTAATGGTAAAATAATTGGTTTTTTTTCACCTAGCTACCCATTGAATTATTTTCGTATGGACATTGAGGTAGATAAAAAAGTGGTGTCGATTCTACTGCATCAATATTTTCCATATGCAGCCATTGTATTATATGAAAATGAACTCCAGCTACAATTTATAGAGTATGATAATTTATCCACTGAGCTGAGTCCATTTTATACAGTTTTAGAAGCAGCTTTTTTAAATGATCCGTTTAATCCTAACGCTCATGATTTATCAGAGGATGAATTAAAAAATGTGAAGTATTGGCGTCCGAATAATAATGGAGAGGTTATTTTTAATTGTTGGGATTAGTTATATTCTTGAGAAATGGAAGGAAACATGCTGAATATATTTTTGGAATATCAGAGGCAGCTAAAATTGAAAAACCAAGATTATCACCAGCTTCCTTCAATAAAGAACATTCTAATAAAAAGTATGTTTTGACCTCATTCAAAATAGCTGATCAGGAAAGAAAGATAAGACGAATTCTAAGGATAGAAAGGGTGTTGAAGTGAAGGTCAATCATATAATTCACCTCGAAAACGGATTAGCTTTCGGGATTTCCTTTTTTATTTATATGCAGCTGGACTTTCCAATCTGGATGTTTTTTTTACTATTATTCGTTCCTGATATTACGATGATCGGTTATACAATTAATAATAAAATAGGTGCGACCATTTATAATGTTGGTCACAGTTTTATTTTTCCTATACTTTTAACATTAGGTTACTTCTACTTTTTAAAAGATTATTTGCTTATAATTTCTATCATTTGGGTAGCCCATATTTTTATGGATAGACTTTTTGGCTTTGGATTAAAGTACCAAGAATCTTTTAAAGAAACTCATATGCAAAGGCTTTAAAATTAAAGTTAGTTTTTTATAATTAATCATAGAAAAAGCGTCTAATCAGTCACACAACTGGTTAGACGCTTTTTCTTTAAAGCTTATACTGTTCTCTAATTAAGTAGGAAACCCACTTGCATTGAGGATGGTTTTTAATATTCTCTAAAAGACCTTTTATAAGTGCGAGACTCGGAGTTTCGGTTAGGAGATGATTTTTTAGAATTTGAAGCGTTTCCTTTTCAATTGGCTCTTCTATTTCTAATAGAATCTGACTGATTAACTCCAGTATTTGCTTGTCTTTATCCGTGTTCTCTTTTATAACCTTTTGCATAATTTGAGCACTATCTGCTGAGATTAAAGGGATGGTTGAGTGCTTTGCCAATACTTTCGTTTTTTCAACGAGCGACTTAGTTAGCGTGTCAATATCGATTGGTAATTCAAAGAATAGATAGAGATCGATATATATTTTCATAAAACCTTTTATACAAATAAGTAAGTCATATTTTGTTTCTTCATAAGTTAAATCTAACTTGTCTACCATATAAAGAATGATTTCATTTAATAGATTGTCATAATAAGTTAGTTTTTTTAATAAATCATCGTTTACCGTATGTGTCTGTTCCTTGAAGAAGATTTTAGCAAAAGTAGAGTTTTCTTGAAATGCCTTGTTGGCAGTGTAGAAAAAGGTATATAGCATTTCATCAGAATGTGAACATTCTTTGACCGAGTAGTCAATTTCTGAAATAATCTGCTTCATAAAGCAATCTACCAAAGAAGTAATGAGCTCATCTTTGGATTTATAGGAAAGGTAGAAAGCACCTTTAGATATACCGCAATGGTCAGTGATTTGTTGGACTGATGTAGCTTCAAAACCTTGCTTTGAAAAAAGTTCTAATGCTTTATCCATTATTAATTGTTTCTTTACCATATCTTATCGCTCCCAATGGTTATTGTTGACAAATGACCAATTAGTCATTATTATAAGTAAATGAGTTTGATAAGTCAAATGAGGGTAGGTGCAAGTGTGAAAGGTTTAGTAAATTTTGTACTGAAAAATAAGTTAGCGGTATGGTTATTAACTATTATCATTACTGTTTCCGGTATTTATTCAGGTACAAGAATGAAGATGGAGACCATTCCAGATATCTCGATTCCATTCTTAATGGTGATGGATGTTTATCCAGGTGCGACTCCTGAAAAAGTTATGGAAGATATTTCGATGCCTTTTGAGAAAGCGTTAGAAGGATTAGAGGATGTTAAATCGGTATATTCCAATTCCTATTCGAGTATGTCTAATATTCAAGTAGAGTATGAATATGGCACAGACATGGATGAAGCAAAACGCGCATTGGAGTCTTCTTTAGATAACATAACCTTACCTGAAGGAGCAATGGAGCCAACTATTACGGCAATAAGCATGAATATGATGCCGGTAGCAGCCCTAAGCGTAAGTAGCACAGAAGAAGATATCGTAGAGCTAACATCGACAGTAGAAGAAATTTTACTACCGAAAATTGAGAAAATAGATGGTGTTGGTTCTGCTACTATAACAGGCCAGCATATTGAAGAAGTAGAGCTTACATATGACGAAGCAAAAATGGCCGAACTAGATGTAACTCAAGATACAGTGAAACAAATGATCCAAGCAAGTGATATGGCAGTATCCTTAGGATTGTTTGAATTTGAAGAAGGCGAGCAGGCAGTAGCGGTTGACGGTAAGTTCATGACAGCCGACGAACTGAAAGAAATGCTTATCCCTGTTACACCTTCTGCTACAAACCCATCTCCTTTTGTAAAACTTGGAGATATTGCTTCTATTGAAGTGGTTGGTAAAGTAGAATCGGTTTCCCGTACAAATGGGAAAGATGCAATTGCAATCCAAATTATAAAAAATCCAGATGCTAACACTGTAACAGTAGTAAATGCAGTGAAAGATTTAATCGCAGACGAAGAAAAGAACATTGATGGTTTAGTGATTGACGTTTCCTTAGACCAAGGTGCTCCTATTGAAGATTCAGTATTTACAATGGTTGAGAAAGCATTGTTTGGTGGATTAATCGCCGTGTTGATTATTCTATTGTTCTTACGTGATTTTAAATCTACAATTATTTCTATTGTTTCTATACCGGTTTCTATTTTTATGGCATTACTGCTATTAAATTGGTTAGATATTACGTTAAATATTATGACACTTGGAGCCGTTACCGTAGCAATTGGACGTGTAATTGATGACTCGATTGTTGTAGTAGAGAACATTTATAGACGCCTTCACTTAAAAGGGGAACCATTAACTGGCCGTGCCCTTGTTCGTGAAGCAACGATTGAAATGTTCAAACCGATCCTTTCTTCTACATTGGTAACGGTAGCAGTATTTGCTCCATTAATCTTTGTAGGTGGTATGGTTGGAGAATTGTTCATGCCATTCGCACTAACAATGACATTTGCTCTTGGTGCATCTCTATTAGTAGCAATTACAATTGTACCTGCAATGTCACACTTCTTATTTAAGAAGAAATTGTACGCTGAAAAAACAGAAAGTAATCATAAAGAGCAAGGTAAGTTAGCTGGTAGCTATAAAAAAGCTCTAGAGTGGACATTAAACCACAAAATTATTACTTCCCTTGTATCGGTTGCATTGCTAGTAGGAAGCTTGATGCTTACACCGTTAATTGGTTTCAGTTTCTTGGGTAGTGAAGAAGAAAAAGTAATGTATTTAACTTACACTCCAAAAGCTGGTGAGCTAAAAGAAGACACATTGGCAAACGTTACTAAAGTTGAAGAAGAGATGCTTAAACGTAAGGATATTGATATTACTCAAGTATCCATAAACGGTGACGGCGCAAATGACATGACGGCAATGATGGGCGGAGGTTCAGGCGGCGCATTAATGTACTTGATCTTTGACGAGGATATGGAAGACTTCCCAGGTGCTCGTGAGGAAATCGAGGATTATGTGTTCAACATTGGTCAAACTGGCGAATGGAAGAGCCAAAACT
This sequence comes from Psychrobacillus sp. FSL W7-1493, assembly GCF_038004905.1. Lineage (NCBI taxonomy): Bacteria > Bacillati > Bacillota > Bacilli > Caryophanales > Bacillaceae > Psychrobacillus > Psychrobacillus sp. FSL W7-1493. The sequence goes on from NZ_JBBOSB010000002.1 coordinate 201,256, forward strand.
TCTCAAGTATGTCCATGTCGACAAATGAAATTAGCTATACATTCTATAGTGAAGATTTAGATAAGTTGAACGAAGCTGTTGCAATGGTTGAAGAAGTAATGGGAGAAACAAAAGGATTAGAAGATGTTTCTTCGAGTGCTGAAGACAGCTATGTAGAGTATACATTCCAAGTAGCTCAAGATGAATTATTGCAGTACGGTTTAACAACTGGTCAAATCGTTGGGATGTTGAGTCCTTCCACTACGGAGGAAGTATTAACGACAGTTGAAAAAGAAGGAAATGATTTAGAGGTTATCGTACAGCAAGAACAAACAGCAACACCTAAATCGATTGATGATATTTTAGCTAGAGAAGTACCGACAGCAATGGGAACTACAATGCCATTGTCTGAATTAGTAACAGTAGAAGAGGGTTACGCTCTAAATACGCTTGCTCGTAGTAAGGGTGAATACTATGCTTCTGTATCCGCTACAATTCAAGATGATGATATTTCAAAAGCTTCAGCAGATGTTGACAAAGCTATTGAAAAGCTAGATTTACCTAAAGGCGTTACAGTTGGTGTTGCCGGTGTAACTGCAGATATGAATGAAACATTCACTCAGCTTGGAGTAGCAATGCTTGCAGCAATTGCGATTGTTTACTTTATATTAGTAGTAACATTTGGTGAAGGTATAGCACCATTAGCTATCCTATTCTCATTACCATTTGCAGTAATCGGTTCATTTGCAGGTCTATGGATTGCAAACGAAACAATTTCCGTATCTGTTATGATGGGGCTTCTCATGTTGATTGGTATCGTTGTCACGAATGCCATTGTATTAGTGGACCGAATCATTCATATGGAGCGCGAAGGTATGAATATGCGTGAAGCAATTCTTGAAGCTGGTGCAACTCGCTTACGTCCTATTCTGATGACTGCTATTGCAACCATTGGAGCACTCGCACCACTTGCAGTTGGATCAGGCGGCGGTGGTTTAATTTCTAAAGGATTAGGTATCACGGTTATTGGTGGTCTAGCAAGTTCTACGCTACTAACATTAATCATCGTTCCAATCGTTTACGAGGTTCTATCGAAGCTATTTAAGAAAAAACGTAACGAAGTACAAGATAATTAAACAAAAAGCGCCTGTGGGATTGATTCTCACAGGCGCTTTTTTGCAACTTAGATTATCCTTTTCTTAAATCCATTCTAATATCTCGATACGATTACCAAATGGATCGTTAATATATATGCGCTTAGCCCCTGGAAGTTCTGTATCTACTTTAAAGCTTACTTGTTGTTCGGTTAAATGCATTTTTAGAGCTTCAAGGCTTTCAACTTCAAAAGCTGGGTGTGCCTTCTTGGCTGGAGAGAAAGGCTCTTCAACCCCGATATGAATTTGATAGCTTCCAAGCTCGAACCATACGCCACCCTTCTTTTTTAGAAGAGGTGGTTTTTCTATTTCCCGCAATCCTAATATTCCCGTAAAGAAGCTGCGTGCCTCTTCCTCACAGTCCTTTGGAGCAGCTAATTGAATGTGATCAATTCTTTTAAATGTAAATGACATGGTCCATACCCCCTTATGAATTAACTTAATTATAAATGGAATTTTTTGATAATAAAAATTTATATAAATCATGAAAAGGGATAAGTAATTCTTATGTTAAAAAGGTTACATTCGCTCCAATATTTTATTTACGGTATTTTTATTTCTAGCTGTTGAGACCATTTGAAGCTTCTTTTCAAAAAAGGTATTTGTATATTTAGTTTGATGATAGTTTTTAGTATGGTGGATGATCAAGTTTCGATTATGTAGGACAATAAAATCGTCCTCTACAGTTCCTTTTAATATAGCAAGCTGATCATTTGTAACGTCCTTTTGTAGGAACATGACGAAGGTTTGGTCATTCAAGAAAAGTGGGTGATTATGTATTTCTTCTAATTCTGCTTTTGGTCTCACTACAACAGGTATTTCGAATCCATAGTCATTCCTTAATGCTTCTTCCAGTGTTTCCTCGCTGCAACCTCCACTATCAAAAATAACATTTCCCGTTTGAATATATGTACGCACATTTTGAAAGCCTAACTCTTCAAAAAGAAGCTTTAGCGATTTCATATCTACTTTGTTGAGCTTTCCTAAGTTGATCCCTCTTAATAGAGCTACTGACGACATGTTACGACCTCCACTATTTTTACATTAATCATACATATATTTTCTGATTAGTGGAATATGTAATATAATTCTAACAATATGTAAAAAATAGTTTACTTTAAGTAAAAAATATATTACAATTTGTGTGAGGTGACAGAACATGGAAAGTAAGAGACATATAACCAATAGAATTTTAGTATTAAGAGCTGAAAAGGGTCTTTCCCAGAAAGAAGTTGCTGATTTATTGGGAGTGAGCCGGCAAACAATCATTTCGCTAGAGAAGAACAAGTACAATCCATCGTTAAAGCTAGCATTTGACATTGCATTGCTATTTGAAGTGGATTTAACGGATGTATTTCAATATAAGAAAGAGGGGGAATAGAAAGTGACGGAGGTTGTATTTGGTATATTAAGGCTTGTTTATGTAGTTATCTTTTTTGTTGCTTGCTATATAAGCTTCAAATTTGAATGGAGTAGTGAAGGAAAAGATGAGAGAGGTAACGCAATCGCTCACAAATCCTACAGCATCATATTTCCGTTTGCACCCTTTGGATGGTTCCTGATTGAGCTATATGACTCATATATAAGCGAAATAGGCTATGAATCATACAAGCTAGCAATATGGTTTCTACTGACGGGATTAATGATTTGGCACGCCATTAACATAATCGTTTTAAAAAGAAAGTATTAGGAGGATAAGATGAGCATTTATACGTGGATTGGTATTGGAATTTATGCGTTCTTCACCCTACTTCCTCTAAAGGATGCAAAAAACATAGGTAAATGGAAAATTACATCGATTATTATAAATACAAAGCCTTTCTCTGCAAAAAAGTATAGATCACTTCCTATTTAAATTAATAGATGACCAGGACTATATAGAGTTAGTGGAAAGCGAGTTGCCATAAATGAAAGAAGAGTGTCATCCAAGTCTGGAGACACTCTTTTTCTTTACGGTAGCCACATACTAGTGCTACAACTAATTAGTAAAACACAAATAAACAAGAACACTAGTATAAAATCCTTCTTTTCAATAGGCACTTCATGATAAAAAACTTTTCTAGGATCTCCCGTAAAGCCTCTTGCTTCCATTGCGAACGCCACTCTTTCAGCCTTACGAACAGCCCCAGAAAGCATAGGAATCAATACGCGACGTAAACCAATCAGTCTTTTAAAAACATTGGAGTCGTCGCTTAGTCCTCTCAGTTTCTGTACTTGTTGAACTTGTATAAACTCGTCCTTTAAAAGCGGTAAAAATTGATAACCAACCATAATACCATAAGCAATTTTAGGAGACAGCTTCAACTGCTGCATTAGACTCCGTATAAATATAATTGGGTCGGTTGTTAGAGCAAATAAAAGGCTCAGACTAGAAAAGGCCAACACCCGAAAGCTTAAGGATAAGGCATGGTTCAATTGGCTTTCCGTTATATCGACAGAACCGATGGACCAAAGAACAGTTCCAGACCCGCTCTCTGCAAATAGAAGAGTGGTCCAAAGGTAACCAAAAGCTGCGATTACGAAAGGGAGCATCAGTAAGGCCCAGTTTTTCCAGGAGATATTGCTTAAGAATATTTGAATCACAATAATGCTGAACCAAAAAACTAGTGGTGTCCATGGATCGAAAAAGAATGCTAGTGAAAGCATGCAAATCATTACGATCACAAACTTAATGGACGGATTCATCCTATGAAGGCTAGTACGCATAGACAGGACCTCGCTTAGGAGGAAGTAATTGATGTTCTAGCATTAAATCTTTCTTATCCCAGAAGCTAGTCGAACTATATTTCCCTGTCACCCCTCCGTTCCTCATCAATAAGATGGAATCAGCTACCTTATACGCAAATTCCATATCGTGGGTAACGATTAGAAAAGTAGTACCTGCCCTAGAGCGCTCATCTACGACTTTTAAAAGTTCTGTCAGATTAGCAGAGTCCTGACCAGAAGTTGGTTCATCCATCAAAATCACTTTACGGTTCTGGCAAAGCATAACGGCTATAGCTAGGCGACGTTTTTGTCCATGGCTGATAGAAAATGGATGGGCCTCTGAGATGCTAGATAAATCAAGTCGTTCCAGCAATTCTTCTGTGTTTGATCCACCGCCAAAAGAGACCTCCTCTTTTACTCTTCCTGTAACAAACAAAAATTCTGGTGACTGTGGTACATAGCCTAACAAGCTGGGCTGGACCTTGCCTTCAGCTGCCAGGATCCCGGACAGTGCTTTTAATAAGGTGGATTTTCCACTGCCATTAGGTCCTGCTAATACTGCGACCTCTCCTTTGTTTAAAGAAAACGAGCTTGGTTGAAGAAAACTAGTGGTGCTAACTCCTTCCACTTGTAGGGATAGTTCCTGTTGGACCCTGTTATCCCGTTTAACATCGTTTATAAGCGAATTTCTGTCTTCCTTTAATCTAATTCGACGATGAAAGAAGTCTTCCCAAAGGTCTAGCTTGTGTTCAATTGCTAATATCGTTAATCCAGAGCTTTGCTGCAGTGTATCCAACCATTCAATATATTGCTTTGCAGTATAGGGATCTAAGTGTGTGATCGGCTCATCTAACAATAAAACCTCTGGCTTCATAATGAGCGCACAAGCCGTGGCGACTCTTTGTTTCATTCCTCCAGAAAGTGACTGAATGATGGAATGTCGATAAGCGGTTAACCTGGTTGCCTCCAATACTTCTGAAATTCTTGAATCCATGTCCTCTCGCGCCACGAGTAAATTCTCTAAAGTAAAGGCAAGCTCCTCCTCAACGGTTGGCATACAAAACTGCGCCTCCGGATCCTGAAAGACGGTAGCGATACGATGATTGACCTCGCCTGGTCGATAAGAATCGCTTTCCTTCCCAAATAGCTCTATTTTCCCAGAAACTATTCCATCGCAATTGTCAGGGTAGAGGCGGTTGCACAAATATAGCAATGTACTTTTCCCGCAGCCGCTTGGACCAGTGATTACAACGCGCTCTCCTTGTTCAATAGACATCGAAAAATTTGATAATACAGGAATCTCTTCATCAGGAAATGAAAAAGAAACATTTTCGAGACGGATAACATTAGACACGTGCATCACCTTTTTTAGATCGTGAGATAGAATATCCTCTTAACGAACCTGTTGCAAGCAAACCATCAGCTATGGCTTTGCCTCCTACACCAGCAATTAACGTCCCACTAAAGATCCGTACGACAAGCATAAAAAGGACATATCCAGTAGTATAAACGGTAAACCCTCCTAAAAAATATCCGTATACAAAGCTAAACACTGCAGATCCTGCACCAGCAAGCATTAATACCCAAAGATCAAATCGTTTATAGCCGGTAGCTGCGAATACTGCCTCTGCACCCAATCCTTGAATGACACCCGAAAGGATAAGTCGTGGTCCCACTGCATTACCTAAAAGCACCTCTATTGCGGCTGCAATAGTTTCAGAGATTACAGCAGCTCCTGGTTTGCGAATAATATACATACAGATGATAGAAACGATAAACCATACTCCAAAAATCCATTCATATGCGATTGGGCCAATAAACCCTGACCAAATATTTCCGACATGAAGGAATAGTAAATACACAATCCCAAATACTACTGCAAAGATAGACATTAAAATAATCTCTTTTAGCTTCCATGTTTTAAGCATGAAGATTATCTCCATGAGAAGGACTGTTAATGCTCATCGATAAAGTCATTACTAAATGCTTGTGCTCCTCTGATCTGGCTCTGCTAAAGGTAGATTCGTAGAAGGCAAATACATCATGGATATCCCCGTGAATCCCGCTTGCATAATGCATGGACTCATTGAATATATCAGCGTCTTTCGCATGCTGAATCTCTTTGTAGATAACATCCATGTAGTTTGGATTGTTCATTGGATATAAGGCAAATTGAGAGGACACATATTGTTTAGTTGCATCCATATTAGCAACTTCATCTCCTCTTTCTAAATAAACGTCAGCTGCTGTGTCACCTGGACAGCCCGCTGAAAATGTTCCTGAGAGAGCCACATGTACCCCAGTTTTAGCTGCATTTAAAGCTATTGATTTTGCCACATTGAATACATGAGCTTGTTTTCCCCTGATCACAGTCGATACGTCATCCGTATGCATCCACACATTCGATGTGTCTGTATCCTGTAACGCCCCCTTAATAATACTGATAAACTCATTGCTCATTGGATGTAGGGAGAAACGAAACCCTACAATTGGACTTAAACCACATTCCATTCAAAACCCTCCTTAAAATTTTTCATAAAAAAAAGCTACATCCGTGAAGATGCAGCCACTAACCTTATGAAAAAAAGGAAAGTCACCGCACTTCCTCACGCAGGTATTATCCTGATCGAGTAATAAGGGATCGGAGCTTAAAAAGCTCTCATCACAGCCAAAGTGGGCACCCCTAGTGCAGAAACGGTATGTAGTTTTCCAATTATGTAAGATTTACACAATCTGTTTTTTTATGTGACCACAGTATAGCGTATAAAAATATTATTGTAAATACAGTTGAATTCTTTTCTCAAATCAGCGATGCTTAAATTATCAGAAAATCATTAGGGGGGAATTGGATGTATAAAATTTTTATTACTAGAAAGTTACCGGAAGAGATTGTACAACCACTAAGAGAAAAATTTGAAGTCATTATGTGGCATAGCGAAGAAATTCCAATGAAGTACGAGGATATTAAAAAAGAGGCAAAGGATTGTAATGCTTTGTGGACCGTTCTCTCGGATAAAGTGGACCGGGAACTGATAGAAAGCCTACCAAATCTAAGAATTATATCTAATCTTGCGGTCGGCTATAATAACATTGATATCGAGGCTGCAAAAGAAAAAGGGATTATTGTAACCAATACGCCTGGTGTATTAACGGAAACTACAGCAGATTTAACATTTGCCTTATTACTAGCAACTGCCCGTCGTATTACAGAAGCGGAGCAGGATATTCGTGCAGGGAAATGGAAGTCTTGGACGCCGATGCAACTGACTGGCATGGACGTTTTTGGATCAACCTTAGGAATTATAGGCATGGGGAGAATCGGTGAAGCGGTTGCACGCCGTGCAAAAGGGTTTGATATGAAGGTCTTATACCATAATCGAACAAGAAAATTAGAATCTGAGCAACAGTATAACTTTACATATGTGGAGCTTGAGACACTACTAAAGGAGTCAGATTTTGTTGTCATATTGACTCCTCTCACTCCAGAAACTAGAGGCTTAATTGGGAAAAAAGAACTGGAAATGATGAAGGAAACCTCAGCTCTTATTAATGTGGCACGAGGAGGAATAGTTGATGAGCAGGCTCTTTATGATGCCCTAGTCAACAAAAGCATTTGGGCTGCGGGTCTAGACGTTTTTGAAACGGAGCCAGTTCCATTAGATCATCCACTATTAACTTTACCTAACGTGACTGTCCTACCCCACATCGGTAGTGCCAGTATTTATACAAGACTTGCTATGATGCAAATAAATGCTACGGCCATTGAAGATGCTTTAGAGGAACGGGTACCAGAAAACAGAGTGGTTTAAAGTGTAAGAGAAGCCATGAACATAGCGTTCATGGCTTTTTTTAGGTTTTGCAAGGTGATAAAAAATAAAAATTAACCCTACCGGTGATAAAATCCCATGAACGGTGATAAAACCTTAATGAGCGGTGATAAATCTCTACGAACGGTGATAAACTCGCGTGAACGGTGATAAACCTTCCCCGAACGGTGATAAATTCAAAATCTACTCTATTTATCTGCATACTTTCTCCTAGACAAAGCCACCCTCGAGCAAAAAAAGAATTATAACAAATAATTAATAATTACGTCGTTATTTGTATGAATAGATTGTCTAGGGTTTACTAATTATTTAATGATAAATAACTATAAAAATGATACATAATATTCAGATAAAGATAGAATAATAACAATCATTTATTAAGTAAATTTGCAATATACAAATTTGTTTAGTAGTATTAGTAGTTATAAATTAGGCGTCCTTTAATTTCCAAATTCAGGGAAGTTTAATTGTTTAGTATTTTAGCAATTATTTATAGATTTTGAAGGAGGAACGATCGAACGTCTAATTTAAAAACTGAATGAAAAGAGGTAGTCAAACTAATGAAAAAGATTATGTTATTTTTTTCACTTTGCACGCTTTTAGTACTTGCAGCCTGTGGCAGTGAGACAAGCAAGGACAATATTGAGGTGATTAAGTTTGCTGATGCAGGGTGGGATAGTATTCGCCTACACAATAGCATAGCTCAAACAATCGTCGAAGAAGGTTATGGTTATGAAACCGAAGTAACAAGTGGAACAACAGCAGCAACAATGCAGTCACTTGAGAAGGGCGACATAAATGTCTATATGGAAGTATGGACCGATAACATTAAAGATGTCTATGAAAAAGCAATTGAAAGTGGAGATATCATAAAGGTAGCTACTAATTTCGCTGATAACGCGCAAGGATTATATGTTCCAACTTACGTGATAGAAGGAGATGCAGAACGAGGTATTGAACCAATCGCTCCAGATTTAAAAACAGTTCAAGACTTAGAGAAGTATCCAGAAATTTTCCAAGATCCCGAAGATAGCAGTAAAGGCCGAGTGGTCGGTGCTCCATCCAGTTGGGTAGTAAGTGAGTATTTGGGGACGAAACTTGAAACATATGGCCTTGACGAACAATATAACTATCTAGCACCTGGCTCTGATTCTGCCATTGTTGCAGATTTAGCTGGCGCATATAAAAAAGGCGAGCCGTGGGTAGGTTATTATTGGTCACCAACGTGGGTAACAGCAAGCTACGATTTAACTCTATTAGAAGACGCACCATACGATGAAGCAACATGGAATGATTCGAAGGGAACTGAATTTCCTCCGAATGATGTAGTGGTTGCTGTTCATAAAGATTTACCAACACAAGCTAAGGAAGTAGTAGACTTTTTAAGTAACTATGAAACTAGTAATGATTTAACTGAAAGTGCTTTAGATTACATGCAAGAAAATGATGTGGAAGCAGATGAAGCCGCTATTTGGTGGATGAAAGAGTATGAAGATATTTGGACAGCTTGGGTGTCAGAAGAAGTGGCAGAAAAAGTTAAAGCTTCTTTAAAATAATTCATAACTCAATCTAACTAAAAGAGAGGTGACCTGCGACTGTATGTTTTGCAGTCCTACTATATGACAGAATTTCCAGATGTACGTTTTCCAATCGGGGATGTAGTAGAAAAATTCGTAGATTTTTTAGCCGCGAACTTTGATGCATTCTTTGATTTTATCTTTATTATTTCTTCCTCTATGATTAAAGGCTTAGAGGCAGGTCTATTAGCAATACCTTGGTGGTTATTTATTGTTATCATCTTTTTAATAGGGTGGTATTTTAATAATATTTATGGAGGATTGCTTTATGGGGCATTTATCTTCTTAATAGGCTCCTTTGATTTGTGGCCGGAAACGATGACCACGATTTCCATCGTTCTAATCTCCGTAATTTTATCTCTTGTAATAGGCATTCCGCTAGGCGTTGGAATGGCTTTTAGTAAGTCCATGTCTAGAATCATGCGCCCAATATTAGACGCAATGCAGACAATGCCGAGCTTTGTCTACTTAATACCAGTAATTTTCTTCTTTCCACTAGGAAATGTACCAGCAGTTATTGCAACAATCATTTATGCTTTACCACCAGTAATCCGTTTAACAGAATTAGGTATCCGAAGTGTAGATAAAGAAATTGTAGAGTCTGCACAATCATTTGGTTCCTCTTCCTCTCAAATGCTCATGAAAGTTCAACTACCACAAGCCTTACCTACAATTATGGCGGGTATCAATCAAACAACGATGATGGCTCTTGCAATGGCTGTTGTTGGTTCTATGGTTGGGGCACAGGGACTTGGAGAACGAGTACTCTTTGCGATTAACCGAATTGACATATCCCTAGGTTTTGAAGCCGGAATTAGTATCGTCTTTCTAGCGATTATTATCGACCGAGTTACCGGAGGAATTGCAAATCGCCTTCAGAAGCATAGGAGGGATGCAGCATGACAGTAAAATTAAAACTAGAAAATGTCTCCAAAATATTTGGACCACGCCCTAAAAAAATTATCCCAATGGTAGAGAAGAGTGTACCAAAGGAAGAGATATTAGCTAAGACAGGGCATACTGTTGGAGTGTACAATGCTTCTATGGAAATCATGGAAGGAGAGACCTTCGTCATTATGGGGCTGTCTGGAAGTGGCAAATCTACCCTAATCCGTTGCTTGAATTTATTGAATAGACCTACCTCAGGTGCTATTTATGTCGATGGGGAAAATGTGGTCGATTACAATAAGACACAGTTAAAATTCTATCGTCAAAAGAAAATAGCAATGGTATTTCAACACTTTGGACTGTTTAGTCACCGTACCGTATTAGAAAATATCGAGTATGGATTAGAAATTAGAGGAATGTCCAAGAAGGAGCGTCAGGAAATTGCTCAGAAGCATTTAGAGACGGTCGGTCTTAAAGGCTATGAAAACCAATATCCTGATGAGCTTTCTGGCGGTATGCGTCAGCGAGTAGGCATCGCAAGAGCGCTTGCGAACGATCCAGACATCCTATTAATGGACGAGCCCTTCAGTGCACTTGACCCACTAATCCGTAGAGAAATGCAGCTAGAGCTTTTAGATATCCAAAACCGTCTGCAAAAAACAATTATTTTCATTACACATGACGTTAACGAAGCATTTAAAATTGGCGATCGTGTAGCGGTTATGAAAAACGGAAAAGTAGAGCAAATTGGCACACCAGAAGAGATTCTGGAAAATCCAGCAAGCAGTTATATTTCCGAATTCATACGCGATATTGACCGTACGAAAATTCTTCAGGCCGAGCACATCATGTCTAAGCCAAATGGATTAGTATCCTTAAAGGATGGACTAAATGTTGCAATCCAGGTAATGAGAGAGAATGGTAACTCGAGTGCGTTTGTAGTTGACAGAAAGCGGCAGCTACAAGGTATCATTACTATCGACCAAGCTATTGAAGGGATGAAACAAAAGAAAACCTTACAAGAAGCGATGTCGAAGGAAGTAAAAACTGTACATCCAGAAGAATATGTACAAGATTTAATACAACAGGTACTTGATTCCAGGTATCCTCTCGTTGTCACAGACGAGGAAGGTACGATGAAAGGAATTATTTTACGAGTGCATGTATTGGCAAGTTTAATAAGTGATCCGATAGAGGAATCAGAAGAAATATAAATATCAAGAAAGCCCAAAGGCCATTATGTCGTCTTTTGGGCTTTTTATTTTGACCATTTAAAGATGAAAAATGAAAACAACATGTGTAATAAATGGAATATTATTTGGTTGATTATGTTAAAATTTAACATGTAAACATAGTGTTGTTTGAGAATTGGACAGAAGGAGAGTTATCCATGGAAAATAGCCTAATAAAAATAGTAAAGAACAACATCAGAGCAATATTGGCTTTCGTTGCCTTCTACTTTGGCATATTTGCTTGGCTAGTATTTAGTAGTGAAAATGTAGTTTCAATAGAGGTTATTTTGTTATCCTTCTTTTTAACTGGGCTGTTTAGCTTTTGTTCATGGAGTATGGGATTTAACTCGAGATAATTAAGAAAATGATTATATATTTTGGTGAATACAATAGAATTATCATTCATATTAAAGGAGAGTTTAGGTGAAAAAGAAATTACTTATTTGGATTCCAGTTCCTTTATTAATAATAGTTTTAATAACAGTGAATTGGAATTATATTTCCCAATATACCGAATGGAAGTTGAATTGGGAGATAGGAATCCCAAGACCAACCAAGATAGAAACAGTCTTTCATACAAGAAATGGATTTCCTAGCGAGGGAGAAGTATTTCATGTACTTCATTATAAATCTATTGAAAAGAAATTAGAGGACAAAGATGGTTGGATTTCAATTAATGAAGATTCCTTTGACACTGTATCTGGACACCTTAAAAAGTTTCAAAAAGATGTGGCTAATATTAATAAGGATACACAGCAGTTTAATATGTTATTTCAAGAGAATCCTGTGACTTTTGAAGAAGAGGATAAATATTTTTATAAATTGGAAGAGGATAATAGTTATATACTGGCTATTTCAAATGCGAAAGAACAAAAATTGTTTGTGATGGAATGGATCCAATAGTGGTACTAGAAACAGGGCGCATTTCATGTCTAAGGTCTGAATTTGGGTGTTTATGGGACACTATAACTTATTTAGAAGTCATTTTAAGTCTTTAGGAGATGAATAAATGAAGAGAATGTCACTCTATTGCCTATGTATCTTGTTCTTATGCTCCTGTAGTCAATTCAATGAACCCTTATTAAATGATGAGATGATTAAACTCACAATTGGATGTATAGATGGTGAAATAATTGAAATTGATAACGAAAAAACCATTAAAAAAGTGATTAGGGAAATCAACGAATCAAAAAGAGAAGGTACACAAGAGATGGAATTTGATCTGGAGCATCTCTCTACACTCGAAAATAATGAAGGTGAGACAAAATCTTTCAATTTATTTAGTAACGGAAAAGTCACCATGGCTGGATACTACATCCACTCAAATATAGATAATTTTTGTGAAGAATAGTTTTATGTTTAAGGAGGTATTATATGCTACACCATAAGATCAAAATTATTCCGTATAACCCTAAGTACGCAGTAAAAACAGTGGATATGTGGCGGAAAAGTAAGGAACAGGCTATTGGCCAAAAAGAAATTCACGACTTCGAAAAACACGTTTATTTTTTAAATCATATTTTAACGGAACAATTTCAAATAGAGTTAGCGTTAATGGATGAAGAAGTAGTTGGGATGATCGCCTATAATGACAGGGAAATAAGCCAACTATATATTCACATAGAGTATCAAGGAATCGGTATAGGTCGAGCATTACTAGATAAAGCAAAAGTGAAATCTAGTGGGAAATTAACATTGTACACATTTGAGGTAAATAAAAATGCACAGCAGTTTTATGAAAAACATGGTTTTGAAGTGATAAGTAGAGGGCATGAAAACGAAGAAAATTTACCTGACATTCAATACGAATGGGTATCCAAAATAAATGGAGACATACAAACTTGAATTATTATTTCTATTAGAAGGGTAACTCTACATTGTTGCTCTTTTTTATTTTGTAAAATAAAGCTAAAAATTCAGAAAATAAACTTTTATTTTGGAGGAATTAATCATACAATAAAATTAGAACGGTCGTTCAAATTGACGGAAGGAGATTATTTTGTATTGAGTAGGCGTTATGACAGTGAAGAGGCAAAACGAATCATTAAGGAAAAGGCTTTTGAATTGTTTTCATTACATGGCTACAATCAGACCTCAATCGCAGATGTTTCTAAAGCTTCTGGATTTAGTAAAGGTCACATTTACTATCATTTTGAAAACAAAGAGAAGTTGTTTGTCCTATTAGCACAGAATTCCATGCATGATTGGTATTCAAAATGGACGGATGTCGAACAAAATTATTCATCAGCCTCTGAAAAATGGTACGGAATGGCCAAGCATGTTTTGTACAATTATCAAACTCCATTGCTTAAGGCTGGAGAGGAATTAGCGGCTAATCCTAAATCATCATTGGAATCGGTCCGAAAGTTATATGAACTTGCGGTAGTGCCGATGAGCTCTTATCGTTCAATCTTTATAGAAGGAATTGAATGTGATGAGTTCGAAAACGGCAATGTTGATGAATGGACTGCCCTGTTAGGAACTTGGCTCGGGGGATTATGTCAATTGACCAATACACAGCCATTACAGTCACTTGAGCCTTTATTTGAACAAGCAATCACTATATTTTTAAGTTCAATAAAGAAAAGGGGAAACTGATATGAAAGTTGCATTAATTGGTGACAGTTTAACTGAGGGACGCCCTGGCGTTTCGTTTGTAAATATTTTAAAAGAGAAGTTTCCGAGCGATTCGTTTGTGAATCTTGGAAAACCAGGGGAGACTGTAAAAAGTCTATATAGCCGATTGATCAAAACTGGTTTAGATTCTGATTATGATTTAACCTTTCTATGGATTGGTACGAACGATGTATATTCAAAGCTATTAAAGGTTCAGGCGCAGCCAGTTGCTGAAAATCATGATGAATTTATAAAGCTTTACCAACAAGTGTTAAAAATAGTGATGCCTTCTACCAAGAAGATGGTGACGGTTTCACCCTCTATAGTAGGTGAATATATTGAAAATCAGACTAACAAGGAAATTAAAGAATTATCTGTTCTTATCCAGTCTTTAAGTGAAAAAAAGCTAATGGATTATATGAATCTCCAAACGATTTTTGAGAAAGAATTGGCTAACACGAACAGCTCCACTTATATTTCAACTAATCCATTTCGAGTTATGTTCGATGTATTCTTCTACAAAAGTGAAGCAAGGATTGATCGATTATCAAGCCAGCGTGGTTTAAAACTTACCTTAGACGGAATACATCTGAACAGCACCGGAGCAAGAATTGTTGCAGATGAATATGCCACTGTGATCAGAAGTACACTTGGTGATAGTTCAATTATGGAAGTTTCTTAAGGGGGTAATCATGGACACAAAAAGAAAAGTTGCGATTGTTACTGGTGGAGCTTCCGGAATTGGTAAAGCAATTTGCGAAGAACTCATCACTCAACAGGTATTTGTCATAATAGCAGATGTAAATAAGATAGAAGGTAAAGTTGTGGAGGATGAGCTTAATCGACCACAGAGCTGTGCGCGGTATGAGTATGTGGATGTAGCTGATCAAATAAGTATGGAAGAGTTGGTTAAGAATACTTTTAACGAACATGGTAGACTGGATTATCTGTTCAATAACGCTGGAATTACTATGTATGGTGAATTGTATGATGTTTCAATAGAGGACTGGAAACATATCGTAAATGTCAATCTTTGGGGAGTCATACATGGGACACAGATAGGCTACAAGATCATGAAAGAGCAAGGCTTTGGTCATATCATAAATACATCTTCGGCGGCAGGAATGGGGCCCTCTTCTCTTACTGCAGCATACTCCGCCACGAAACATGCTGTAATTGGGCTCACAACCTCATTGCATTATGAGGCAAAAGAACATGGCGTGAAAGTAAGTGTACTTTGTCCCACATTTGTAGATACGCCTATCTTTTCAAATGCTATAGCTATTAATATGGATAAGCATAAAATGATTCAACAGATGAAAAAGCAAAAGTTAATGACTCCTGAAAAGCTAGCTAAGATTGCCATAAATGGTGTTCATCAAAATGCCCCCATTATTTGTCCGATGCCCATGCGACGAACAATGGATATCTTCTTTTCCTTGTTCCCACTAGCACATAGTAAGCTAATGGACTATGTTTGCAAAGTTGGAAGGAGAGCTCGTATATCATAGGCTATAGAATCCCTCTGTCTAGTCATGTCCTAAAATACCAGGTCAAGTGCTCTCTATAAAGAAAACAAGGTCAAGTTCGATACAGTAGATTAATTTGCTCGGCAATATATTCGGAATCTAAGTGCAAGCCATCTTTTATCCACCACATGATTACCCCGATATAGAGGCGGTCTTAATATCTGTATCTACCATGATTTTTTTCTTATATTTTTAGATTGAATTCTCCGGGTGACGATTAAATCTTTCATTAAGAACAGTAAATGCTTTTCAACTTGTTCAAACTGTAATAGTGCAAGTATGTGATTCCTTTGTTCAAGAAGATAATCTAATAGCTGTAATAAGTGATCTTTACTTTCAATTTATTGATTGAAGCGGAAAGCTGAAAACAATTGCACTATATCCTGTTATTATATTAATACCATTTATCAACCTTTCCCTTTAACATAGTTTAAATTATTTGAATTTTCGCATATTATATATTGCAAAAATGGATATTATTAACTAAACTAAAGATAGTACGAGATGGTTTATGTACTACTAAATCATAATAATGTAAGCGCATTCAATCAAGCCGAGGAGGTAGTTGAAATGAGACTTCAAGATAAAGTAGCAGTAGTAACAGGTGCGGGTTCAGGGATGGGCAAGGCGATTGCAGTTCTCTATGCAAAAGAGGGAGCTAAGGTTGTGGTTTCAGATTTAAATGAAGAAACGGCAAAGGCAACAGTTGATGAGATTAAATCAAATGGCGGAGAGGCACTAGCCATAACTGCCAACGTTGCAAAAGAAGAGGATATTCAAAATCTTATTGATACGACGGTAAGTACGTATGGTACGGTTGATATTTTAGTAAACAACGCAGGTATAATGGACAACTTCGAGCCTGCTGGAGATATTGAAGATAGCAACTGGGAAAGAATATTCTCAGTTAATACAACAAGCGTCATGCGTTCAACGAGAAAGGTATTGCCAATCTTTTTAGAGAAGCAAAAGGGAGTTATTATCAATGTTGCCTCTGTTGGTGGACTACAAGGATCTCGAGCGGGCGGCGCTTATACAGCCTCTAAGCATGCAGTAGTAGGATTCACTAAAAACACTGGATACATGTATGCTGATCAAGGTATACGTTGTAATGCAATAGCACCAGGTGGAGTGGAAACGAACATTAATAATTCTATGACAAGTATTAGTGAAAAAGGAATGGGCCGTATTCGATTAGGGATGGGTAACAATCCAAGAATGGGTAAATCAGAAGAAATTGCAACGGTTGCATTGTTCCTTGCTTCTGACGAATCCAGCTTTGTTAATGGAACTGTCATAACAGCAGATGCAGGCTGGCTTTCCTACTAATATCTTCATCAAAACCCCTTCTCCTTATTTGGAGAAGGGGTTTTTAATTAGCTAAAAGTATATTAAATAAGCGGATAATAGGCTTCGTAGTTTGGGTGGCAATAATATGGTGGTCTTGCTCCAATTTCGGGTAATTCAAATGGTTTGGCATTCGAAGCATATTGCACATTTACCTTTTTGTCGGAGTGATTTATAAGTAATTTTTCTACCTCTTCATGTCTGTTCAACAGCATTCCTCCTTTGGATTTAGCTTATTCTTTTTAACGTGAATAAGGAACAGGGATGGAATAGGATATTCACCTTAATAAGAGGATACACATAAGATGATTGGATACTAAACCTGAAGGGAGAATGTCTTGGAACAGCATGAACACAATCTAAACTACCCGATGTATCCAAACTTCGGTAAAATAACGAAATTTCAAGAGGTTCCTATCACTGTACCAGAGCAGCGTCAGCTAAGACAGCCTGGTCTGGAAAGTCTGATGCATCCAAGGCCAATTATAGAAAATCCTAACTATACAGGAACGGGTAAATTACTTGGCAAGGCTATCTTAATAACAGGAGGAGACAGTGGGATGGGAGCGGCTGCAGCTATTGCCTTTGCTAAGGAAGGAGCAGACGTCGCCATTGCTTATCTTGATGAGCATGAAGATGCCTATCGTACAAAAAATAGGATAGAGGAGCTTGGGCAACGTTGTTTACTGTTGCCGGGAGATTTGCGAGACAAGGAGCATTGTAAGCATATAGTGGATGCAACTGTTCAAGCTTTTGGGCAGTTAGATGTTTTATGTAATCATGTAGGAATTCAATTCCAGCAGCTAAGTCTTTTAGATATTACAGATGAGCAATTTGACGATACGTTTAAAGTTAATATTTATTCCCATTTCTACACAACGCGAGCAGCTTTACCACATCTTAAGCCCGGGAGCTCTATTATTAATACTGCTTCAGTCGTTGCATATGAAGGACATAAGCATTTAATGGATTATACGGCTACTAAAGCCGCAAATGTAGGGTTTACTCGCGCCCTTGCAAATAACCTAGTAAGCCAAGGTATTCGAGTAAATGCAATTGCACCAGGCAGAATATGGACACCGTTGATCCCTGCTAGCTTTTCAGCAGATGAGGTTACACAAGCTGGCAATCCGATGGAACGACAAGGTCAACCTTTCGAGCTAGCACCTACCTTTGTTTATCTAGCCTCAGATGATTCACGGTTTGTCACTGGTCAAACCCTTCATGTTAATGGCGGGCAAATCACTTCTTCTTAAAAAGTTCTGTTAAGACCATGTCCTTGTGATTTGGTCTTTTGTGTTTGTATATAGAAATACTAATTTTTCCTTTACTGAGTTTATCATCCATGTGTTTAGGTTATATAGATAAAATGAATGTCGAATTTTGTAATAGTTGTAGGGGCATTCAGTTTTAAAGGAGGTATTTGTTATGAAAAAGAGGATTTTAGGTGTCACTGCTCTTACTCTGTTGCTTGCAGCCTGCTCTGATGAGGAGACGACAGTGAAGCAAAAGGACCAAACTGAAGAAACCAAGCAAGAAGAAGTCGTAGAAGATGAGGAATTTTCACTAGAGGTGACAGATGAAGAATGGCTAGCATTATCTAACCAAAGTAAATGGTGGGAGGAAAATGATTTAACTGAGCCAGAATTTGGACAAGCCGTAATCGTCCAATTTGATGAGGATACAATCCCCGAAGTAGTTATTCCTTATACACAAGCTAAAGAGGAGCCCCAGGGTCTTTTAATTGGGAAGTATAATGAAACCGATGAAAAGTGGGCCATTTCTCAAAATGTTCCGATTGATAACAGCTTGAAAATAGAAATCCTAGAAGACAAATTAACATTCAGTAACGGTACTGAAGTACTTGTTACTCAAGAAAGTGATGATACAAACAAAACATTAGCAACCTATAAATACTCTAAAGAAGATGAAGAAGTAATAGCTTCAAGAATTGATGTGGATGTGGACCAACCAATTGAAGTGGATACTGAAGAAAATACCATTAACTATTTTGTTGATGGAGAAGAAAAGAAAGAGACGGTAGAAGAGGAGTAAGAATCTTCTAGATTCCTGATTATTGATAAGACCTAATTATTACATGAATATAGTACACGAAAAAAACAGTCCCTAAGTTTTTTCTAGGGGCTGTTTTTATATGACCTCATTGTAAAGAATTCCTTCTCCGTCCTCTAGCTCTATAACTTTTAAGTAACTCTCATTTTTAACGAACACACTTTTATATATTTTATTGCCATCAGTGTCTTCAAAGAAAATCACTCGAGTCCCTTCGTTATCAGTCTCAATATTTGCTACATATACTTGCAGATCAATAATATTATTTAAAATAGGATACTCTGGAAAATCATTGAGGGCTTGATTTTCCTTTGGTAGTTCTTCTTCTAATTCAACGGGAGATACATCTGATACTTCCTCTTCAGTAGCTGAGCAACCAGCTAGTATAACAGATCCCACGATAGCAATTAATAATTTTTTCACTTTCCAGGACTCCTTCATCATTTTTATTTGAAGCGTTTTTCATGGAATAAAAGTTATCCCTTAAATAGTTATCCTAAAATACTGAATATATGATGTCAAATGATAGCTCTTCCCAAACTGTCACCTTTCAAGAAAAATCGTAATAGTATAAGCAGATAAGAATAATTATGAAGCATCATTTAGGAGAGTGCCTATGCCTGCTATTACAGGAAAACAATATATAGACCGGATAGATCAGTTGAATTCGGAAATTTGGGTTGACGGAAAAAGAGTAACGGGGAAGATTTCCGAACACCCCGCATTCAAAGGGGTCATGAAGAGCCAAGCAGCATTATTTGATATGCAGCATGACTCAAAATTAAAAGAAATATTAACCTATTCTTCCCCAACTACAGGAGAATCTGTGGGAGTGTCTTTTTTAGAGCCAAAATCAAAAGAAGATTTGGCTAAAAGAAGGTTGATGGTTCAGGAATGGGCTCGAGCGACCAATGGTCTAATGGGAAGAAGTCCTGATTATATGAATACAACTTTAATGGCTTATGCGTCTTCCGCAAAATTACTGGAAGGTAAAAATAGCTGTTTCCCTCAGTATCTCCAATCCTACTTTGAATATGTACGAGAAAATGATTTAACTTTAACTCACAGTTTTATTGAGCCACAGGTAAATCGGACCTTCTACTATTTAGAAAATGAAAAAGAACCAATTGCAGCTAAGGTCATCGGTGAAAATGAAAAAGGAATTATTTTAAAAGGTGCTCGTCTGCTTGCAACGCAAGGTGGTATGACAGATGAAATTTTAGTGTACTCCATTGGTTCAATTTTAGATGAAGGAAAAGGATATTTTTTCTCTATCCCAAGTAACACGAAGGGCGTAAAATTTATATGTCGGGAGTCATTAGTAGGGGGAGATTCTTCCTTTAATTATCCGCTGAGCTCCAAATATGATGAAATGGATACCATTGTGGTTTTTGATGATGCTGTAGTCCCGTGGGACCGTGTATTTATTTATGATGACACTATGACGGCCAATGATTTTATGACTAGCAGCTCCTTTCAACCGTTCACCCTACACCAGGTAATATCTAGACAGATTGTTAAAACTGAATTTGTCTTAGGAATTGTCCAGTCTATTATCAAAACTATTAATATAGCAGAATATCAGCATGTTCAGGAAAAGGCGGCAGAGGTAATTGTAGCATTAGAATCTTTAAAAGCGTTGTTAATGAAATCAGAGATAGATGCGAAAATAAATCGTTTTGGTTTAATGGAGCCAGATAGAACTACATTGCATGCTGCTATTACTGTGTATCCGAAGGTATACCCAAGACTAGCGGAAATCGTACAGCTATTGGGTGCTAGTGGACTAATGACCATTCCAACAGAAAATGATTTTAACTCACCGATTAGAAAGGACCTCGATCAATACTTGCAGGCAAAGGCAGCCCCAGCTGAAGAACGTGTAAAGCTATTCCGCCTTGCTTGGGATCTTACGATGAGTCCCTTCGGAACAAGACAAACCATTTATGAGCGTTTTTTCTTTGGAGATCCAATTCGCGTAGCAAGCCAGCTCTACTTTGCCTATGATAAAGAGCCTTATGTTCAACGTATTAAAGATATTTTATAGTTGCAGGGAGATAACTGGTCAGAACCCTACCTTGTTTTATTAGCTAATACTAATAATCGGTCGGTTAGGGCAATTAATCGGTCGGTCGAGACGAATAATCGGACGGTTCGCACAGAAAACCGGTCGGTTCAGACAAATAATCGGTCGGTTCCAATCACTTATCACATAATTTGAAAAGGCAAGCATGCGAAAAATAGCATGCTTGCCTTTAGTATGGCTAAATAAGTTTATTTCTTTCTTCTAATAAGCGATGAATTAACCTCGTTCATCGATGCACAACCAGATAATGCTAAAGTAACATCAATATCATTAATCATGTTACGTAGGACGTGCTCAACTCCTTGTTCGCCGGCAGAGGCCAAACCATAGATAAAAGGTCTGCCCAGTAAAACTACATCTGCCCCAAGAGCTTTTGCTTTAATGACATCAGAGCCCCGTCTGATACCACTATCCAATAACACTGGAATATTCCCCTGAATGACTTCCGCGATGGATGGGAGTGCCTCTAATGACGAAATACAGCCATCCAGCTGCCTGCCTCCGTGATTGGAGACTATAATTCCATCGACTCCGTGGAGTAAAGCTTTTCTTGCATCCTCCTCATGAAGGATACCTTTCAGTAAAATAGGAAGCTTGGTGTGCTCCTTAATGGTTTTAAGGTTTTCCCAAGTTAATGAAGGATTAAAGATAATATCAACAATACTTTTGATGACCTCCGGATCGTCAGCGGAAGGGGGGCTAGTAAATCGATCCTGAAAGACAGGGTCGTATAAGTAGTTAGCAGCACCTTTTCCCAGTTTTAAAGGAGAATAGCGATTGTTCAAATCACGCTCCCTATTTCCAAGAAGGGAGGTGTCAATCGTAATGACGATAGCAGAATAACCTGCTTTTTCTGCGCGACGAACCATACTTATCGCCATTTCCTCATCATTGGACCAATACAACTGATACCAGCGAGGGGTGTCTCCTAGATTAGCTGCAATTTCCTCTAAAGGATAAGAGGATAATGTACTAGCTATAAAAGGGACTCCACATGCTGCAGCAGCACGTGCGGAAGCCAGTTCACCTTCAGGATGGAAAATACTTTGAACCCCGATTGGTGCAAGTGCAAAAGAGGAAGGGAAGGTAGTTCCCAGCAAAGTAGTGGAGGTGTCTCGACTGCTCACATCATTTAAATATTGAGGGACGATACACCAATCCTCAAAGGCTGCCTCATTGGCGCGAAGGGTGCTTTCATTACCAGCACCACTATGGACGTATGTAAACGGTCCTGTTTCAATAGATTTAGAGGCCAATTCTTCTAAAAGAGAAATCGAATGTGGTAACTCCAACTGTGAAATAGAACGGGTCATATAAGCTCCTCCTTAAATACTAACTCGTTTTCTTACCTAAATATGCCTCAACAACTCTTGGGTCTTCTAGTAAGCTATCTGCTTCTCCGTTAATAATGATTTTTCCGGTTTCCATGACATAACCATAATCCGCAACCTTCAGTGCTTGCTTTGCATTTTGTTCCACCAACAATACAGTCGTACCGCTGGCTTTAATTTCACGAATCATTTTAAAGATATCGGCAACTATTAATGGTGCTAGCCCCATAGAAGGTTCATCTAGCAATAGTAACTTCGGTTTGGATAGCAGTGCTCTTGCGATGGCGAGCATTTGCTGCTGTCCACCGGATAAGGTACCGCCTAACTGATCCTCCCGTTCTTTTAAAATAGGGAACTGTTCCATAACATTTTCCAAATCTTTTTTTATGTCCTTATCATTACGGTGATAAGCGCCCATTTCCAGGTTCTCTAGAACGGTCATGCTAGAGAGGATAGCCCTTCCCTCAGGGACAAGGGCAATACCTTTTCTGACAAGCTGGTCAGGTCTCATGCCAGTAATGTTCTCACCTAAAAACTCCACAGTTCCTTTTTGAGGCTTTAGTAGGCCTGTAATTGTTTTCATCGTTGTAGTTTTCCCGGCACCGTTTGCACCGAGGAGGGTGACGACCTGCCCTTGCTCTACTACAAGGTTTACATTTTTAAGAGCTTGTATTTTTCCATAAAATGTTTCAATTCCTGTTACCTTAAGCAATTTCTTCATCCTCCTCTGATCCGAGGTAAGCTTCTATTACATCCTGATTATTTTGAATTTCAGTAGGAGTACCTTCAGCAAGCTTCTTCCCAAAATTTAAAACTGCAATTCTGTCGCAAAGCTTCATCACAAAAGGCATGTCGTGCTCAATCAGTAAAACAGTTACTCCACGCTTTTGAACTTTTTTTATCAACTCAAATAGGTTCTCTGTTTCTGTTTCATTCATACCAGCTGCAGGCTCATCTAATAATAATAGTTTTGGATTACTTGCCAGGGCGCGGGCTATTTCTAATCTTCGCTGTTGACCGTAAGCTAAGTTCTCTGCAATCGTTTCTTCGTATGGAGAGAGACCCACTAACTCTAACAGCTCCAAAGCCGTCTCGTAATTACCTTTCTCTTCTTGTTTTTGTGACTTTGTTCTAAGTACACTTTTTAAAACACCGGATTTATTTCGACAATGGGCACCTACCAATACATTTTCCAAGACGGACATTTGAGAAAACAACCTGATGTTTTGAAACGTACGACAGATTCCCTTATCTGTGATTTTATGAGGCTTCATACCTGAAATGTTTTTCCCTAAAAACAAGATCTCTCCAGAAGTAGGGGCGAACATATTAGTTATTATATTGAACATGGTTGTTTTACCAGCCCCATTAGGTCCGATTAATCCGAAAATTTCTCCTTCGTTGATTTGGAATGAAACGTCCGTTAAGGCTGAGATTCCACCAAAGTTTTTAGTTATATTTTTTAACTCTAATACCATTGGAATCCCTCCTTTTAAATGTAAATGTTCGTTTTAGCCAATTTAATACGGGAACATCTATAATTCCTTGTGGGCGGAAAGCCATCAATACAATTAGAATAATCCCGTAAATCATATATCGATACTCACTAATAAATCGTAATGCCTCTGGAAGTAGTGTCATAAAGGTTGCTCCGAATATTGCTCCCCAAATAACCTCGCTTCCACCAAAAATGGAGAAGATTAAAATATCAATGGCACGGTGATAAGCAAAGTCTGCAGGACTGATATAAGCTAATACATGTGCGTAAAGAGCACCAGCAAAGCCAGCCAAAATTGCACCTTGTGTAAAGGACAATACTTTGTAATAAGTGATGTTAATACCCATTGCTTCTGCCGCTTTTTCATCCATTTTAATGGCAGCGTATGCTCTACCGACACGTGACTTGTTCTGTCTGATAAAAAACCAAACAATAAATATAGTAATGATCAATAAAACAAGTACTACTATTAAATAAATAGCTTGATTGTTTTTAAGTCCAAGCATATCGGGATCAAATCCTAAATCTCTTAAAAATTGAAACAGCTCTCTACCAAGATGAGGTATACCAGACAAGCCAATCGAGCCTTTGGTCACTGAGTCCCAGTTCACAAAAATCACTCGAAGTACTTCTCCAAAACCGAGTGTTGCAATAGCTAGATAAACTCCACTCAATCTTAATGCAGGAATACCAATTAAAATTCCGAAAGCCCCTGCAACTATTGCTCCCAAAACAATACTCAAATAAAGAGGGACCTCAAAGTTGATGGTTAAGAGGGCAGAAGTATAGGCTCCGATACCCATGAAACCTGCATTTCCTAAAGATAATTGCCCGGAGGAAAGCGTTATGTAAATGCTTATCCCTAAGATAATATTGATAAGAATAAAAGAGATAATCTGTAAATAGTATGGATTTAAAATTTCTCCTAGCATATGATCATCACCTTCCTACCTCAGCAGTTTTCTTGCCGAAAATACCCTGTGGACGTATGAGAAGGATAAAGATAATAGCAACGAAAGCAACGGCATCTCTATACCCAGAATCTCCGTAGGCAACAATCATTGTTTCAGAAAGACCAAGGAGTAATCCTCCAACCATTGCACCTTTTACATTTCCCATGCCGCCTAATATGATAATGGCTAAACCTTTTAAGCCCATGGACAAGCCCATCTGTGGATTGACGGAGTTAAAGGCCATACCTACTAGAATTCCTGCTATTCCACCAAGGGCAGAGGCAAGTATGACAGTTGTTGTAATAGTACGTTTCGTATTTACACCCAGTAGACTAGCGGTCTCTAAGTTTTCGGCAGTAGCGCGCAGAGCCTTTCCAGCTTTCGTTTTAGAGAGCCAATACGAAAGTACGATCATAAGGGTAATAGAAATCGCAAAGATTAAAATCTGTACTAAATAAATAGTGATTGAACCAACTTGGATTTGAATTTGTGCAAAAGAATGTCGAAACGGATGATTACCGGCTCCAAACAAATGATGCGAAAGGTTTTCCAACAAAATGGAAACCCCAATAGTGCTAATTAAAGGAGCAAGATGTGAAACACCCTGTTTCCCTCGAAGAGGCCGAAGTGCAATCTTTTCTAACAAATAGCCCAAGATAGCTGTAACGATTACTGCTGAGAGAAATGCTACCCAAAGTGGTAATCCTAATACACTAGTTACCAATACCCCTATAAAAGCACCTATCATGAAAATTTCTCCATGAGCCATGTTAATAATGCCGAGTACACCAAAGACAAGTGTAAATCCAAGGGCAACAATAGCATAAATGCTTCCGAGTGTTATACCGTTAATAATTTGTTCTAAAAGCATGATAGCTCACCCTTTCAAAATAAGGTAAGGGCTATTCACCCTTACCTATAATCGTTAGATTTTATTTGCTTACTCAAATAATTTAAATTCCCCATCCTGAATGATTAGTACAGTAGGGTCCATGATTACATCGCCTTCTTCGTCAAAAGAGATCTTCCCAAGAATACCTTCTAAATCTTTTATTTCAGCTAGAGCATCGCGGAGTGCATCACGATCTGCTTCCCCAGCATTTTTTAGTGCCTCTGCGTAAATATAAAGAGCATCATAGGCCTGTGCAGCAAATTGGTCTGGTTTGTGCCCGTACTCTGTCTCATATTTCTCTACAAAAGCCTTCACTTTTTCATCAGGTTTATCAGCAAACCAAGGAGTTGCAACGATTAATCCGTTAGCTGCTTCCCCAGCAATTTCAATTACCTGAGGTGAGTTGAAACCATTCCCTCCTACAAAAGGAACATCAATGCCCATTTTTCTCGCTTGATCCATGATTACTGCACCTTCATTGTATAGTGCGGAAGCCAAGATTAAATCTGGCTGAAGATCTTTAATCTTAGTAAGCTGCGCATTATAATCAGACTGTCCTTTTTGGAACGTCTCGATTGTTAATATATCTAGTCCCATATTTTCAGCTTCAGCCTTCATCGTATCGAATCCAGATTGAGTGAATAAGTCATCGTTCCCATATAAAATGGCTACTTTTTTAGCACCGTATTTGTCTACTGCCTTTTCTAATGCTGCTGGAATAGCCAAAGATTCCGGTATAGAGTTACGGAATACATAATCTCCGATTTGAGGAATACCAGCCGCTGTTGTAGAAGTCCCCATGATTGGGATCCCATTAATGTCAGCCTCAGGACCGACTACGTTCATTTCCGTACTTAACGTTGGCCCTATAATGGCAACAATGTCATCCTGGCTCATTAATTTTTGACCAACAGATAATGCCTGCTCTTGTTTTCCGACAGAATCCTCGATGACAAGCTCAATCTTTACGTCGCCCTTTTCATTAATTTCTTCTAAAGCTAGCTTTAATCCATTTGTAATCGCTTCCCCATAAGCTGCGCCTGGACCTGTCATGTAAGAAATAACCCCTATTTTGGCTGAAATCGTGCCATTTGCGTCCTTACTGCTTTCTCCATTTGAAGACTCCCCAGCTCCACAAGCTGCCAGGAAAACTAACATCGTAATGGTAAGAATAATAGATAACTTTTTAAAAACATTTCCCATACCCCAAACCCCCTGAAAAAGATTTATAAAACATATATCTATATTAAAACTATTAACTCTATAATGTAAAGTTAATATTTTGAATAATTTAAATAATAAAATAATAATATATTGATATATGAAATCTAGAACTAAGCATGCAAATATAGGTTTCAAAAAAAAGATTAATAAGATTAAATTATTTAAAAATAAAGCTATTAGGGATAATATTACGTATTCAACTAGTGGGAATAACTTATAAAAATTCTAGTTTACTTCCGACTTAGGTGTCATTAGAGATTAAGATTAGTCCATACGCTTTTATTTATATAGATCAATTTACTCGTGAGCCTTTTATCATAATAAAATTAAAAATTCAATTACTTTGGAATTATTTGTTGTTTATAACAGAGTTCTGACTTTACCTCTATATACAAAAATGGAATATTATAACTAATATTGATTTTTTAAAGGAGGAGTTTTATGTGCATAGGCAAGCAAACAGGGGATGGTTGTAAGGTCGTTAGAAGAGCTAAGAGGAAAAACATACTATGAAAATATTAGATGTAGACTTATTAGAAAATGGACTTCAGCGGATTGGGAATCAACAGGAGAGATTAAGAACTGAAATGACTGCTATACAGCAATCTATCGAAGCATTAATAGCAATGGACGAAGTACTGAAAGGGAAAGGAGGAACAGCGATTAAGTCCTTCTATGAAGAGTGTCATCTCCCTCTACATCAAACCTTTCAATTATTTTCTCAACATTTCTCAGAAACATTAGTCAACATAAATAATGCTTTAGAATCACTGGAGTCAAGTAAAGAAGGCTATATACGGGAGGCGTATTTGGAGGGAGAAATAGAGACTGGGCTTACGAGTTTTTCCCAGCTTACTAGTGATTTAACTAACCAATCAAATGATATGATAAGCCAAGTTAGTGATATTGTAGCTCTTCCTCAATTAGATGATAGCATGGTGCAAGAAGGTGTAAGTAATGCAAGAAAAGATAAAGATGAAACGATAGACAAGCTTCATGAGTTTGATACCTCTCAAAACAATGCATTATCCGCTATAGAGGAAGGTATTAATTTAATGAATCAATGGATTTCTATGATTGAATCATTATTTTTATCCGGACGTACAGATATTAGATTTGAGACGAACCAATGGAAAGCAATGACGTTGAACAGTGAATTAAAAGATATAGTAGATTCTAAGACATATCCAATGATTACTTGTACTGCAGGAGACAACGTAGACGAATTAATAGGGACGGAGATTGATCCAGAGATACTGAGTATTATGGAAAATGGTAGAATTAAATCAGTTGAAGGGGAACTGGATGATACTATGTTGTTTGTCAGGTATCATGTTTATGACAATGGACTTATCGTAAAAGAGTTTCAAAAAATTGAATCCGACCAAATTCAATATGAAATAGTATCCAAAGTAGAGGAAGCACAGGAGTCAGAGGATAAAAACGGTTTTGAAGTAGTCGCTGATTTTCTGATTATGGATGATATCAGAACATTAACAGATCCAAATGCATCTTTTTTAGATAAAGGAATAGCTGCCGCCTCTGTTATCCCTCTTCCCGTTGGAAAACTTGTAAAAGGTGGTTCGGCAGCAGTCAAAGCTGTAGACAACGCTGCTGATGCTTCAAAGGCGGCAGATAAGGTTAGAGATGCCTCTAGAATTATAGATGAGTTACCTCCTATAGAAAATGGACCATATATAAAAAATGGAAAACCACGTGGAAGACCACAATTATCAGGTGACAAAAAATTAGAGTTTGAACGGAAGGTATATGACGACAATGTTGGACCTGATGGCATTTTACGTGATCCAAATACAATGGAGGTCCTTGACTGGAAGCCTGGTCAACCAAGAAAAGGTGCGGTAGACTTTGGACATCGACAAGGTTATGAGTATCATCCTATGTTTGAAAAATATAGAAATCGTGAAATAACTTTAGAAGAATTGAAAGAGTTCCAATTTAACCCCGAAAACTTTAGGATAGAGAGTCCTGGAGCAAATAGGAGTCGTAAATTCGAAGGGAAATGATAAGGATATGAAAATAACAAATGTGTTTGATGCAGTACTTAAAGGAACCTTTGAAGATTTTAAAAGTTTCTATAATGGAGAAGTAAATCAGATAAATCCACATAGCAAGTTAAATTTATTGTCTACCGCAATGCTTAATTCTGAGAAACCCGATGATAAGCTGACGATTATCCAGTACCTATTAGAAAATGGTGTAGATATTTCTTTTACAGATTCTTTATATAAAAGAAATGCTCTACATACTTTCTTTTTTAACGTTATGAAAGGTCCAAAAGACTATATGGAACAAGTTGTGAGACTGCTGGTGAAAAACGGTGTAGATGTAAATGGTTTAGATAAGTTCCATTCAATTCCCTTAAAATATGCGATAACAGTCAATAAAAACACTACAGAGGATATGAAGGAGATTTATTCTTATTTAGTGAAAGAGGGGTCTGATGTGAATATAAAGGATACCTTTAATAAATCAATAGTAGACTACGCTAAAGAGTTTCCTTGGAGAATTGAATTTTTGGAAATAGTAAAGGAGTATGAGCATGGATAATAAAAACGATGCATATGGTGGTTTTATGGTTTCTAAAAATGTCTTTAATGGCGTGCCAATCAGATATAGCTTTAGAGAACCGAGTTCTATACCTCAGTTAAACGGCTGGAATCTTTTCTCGGAGTTAGATGATGATGAATATGTGAACAATCCGGATAACTTTGTCATTGTAAATGCTGAAACTATTTATTCGTTAGCACCACAGATGCTAGAAATTTTTGATGCTCCTTACGGGACCGATTTGTTTTGGGTTTATGAAGAAAACGTACACATCGGTTTTTATGATTTGGTGGCAGATAAGATAACGTCAATTGAACAGATTCTAGCGTAGGCGTAGATGATGCTTCCTAGCTTTGGAGTATGGAGAACGTTTAAATAGAGAAACACAGGACGTCCAACAATGGGCGTCCTTTTCTTTTTGTCTATGCTGTTAATCGTAAAGGAAGCACAGGGCGCACAAACATTCCTATCATGCTAAAATAGAGCTAACTAGAAACAGAAACATAGAAAGGGTTTTAGATGATGAATAGTACGATAAACGAAAAGAAAATTAAAGAACTATGTGGCATTACTGCTTTTAAAAAGGGTAAGGCTTATTTTCTTGCGGATAAGGTGCATCTTCATCCTAGCCCTAAAGATAAAAAGGTGATGAAAGCTACTGTAAAGGCAGGAGAGAATTTCATGGTCACTATAAAAGCTGACTCCGTTGGAGAGGTTGTGGCCTCTTGTACATGTCCCCCTGTCGGTTTTGTTTCCACCTATTGTCAGCATATTGCGGCTGCTCTCATCTCAATCGATGAAAAGCAACGAATGGATAGTTATTTGGCAGAAAGAATGCTAAATCTATTTGAAAAAAAGACCTCCCCCCCTACAGGAAAGCAGCTGCACTTTGATGAAAGAAAGATACTTGAGATGGAGTTCACGTGCTGTACAGTTCCTTTGGAGGGAGGGGCTTACGGATTCGGTATACAGTTAGCTGTTGGCCCCGAACCATTTCAAGAAATAAAGCAGGTAGCAAAATTTCTCTATGAAATGGAAAGAAGAAGACCTTTCGAATATTCACCAGGCTATTCCTACGCACCGGAGGTCTTTAGCTTTACAAGGGAAACGGATGACGTGCTTCAAATATTAATGAAAAGTCAGCGCATAAATAGTAAGGCAATAATACATGATGATATTTTGCTTATGTCGGCCACCGATTGGGATAGACTTCTCCCTTTACTTATAAAAGCACCGAGAGTTAAGTTTCTACATGATGATTTTTACTATGAAGGCATTCAGCTTGGTCAAGAGCTGCCGATACGTTTTGAATTTGATGAGGCGAAGAAGCCTGACTATCAGTTGAACGTAAAAGGTCTCGATATGGTGACCGTCTACAGATCCTATGGCTACGCATTTTCTAAAGGGGTGCTATACAAACTGCAGCCGGAAGAGACAAGCAGACTGGCAGAACTAAAAAGCATACTGGACCAATCTGGTAAGCATGAGCTAATCATTCTAGAGAACAATATCGACCAATTCATGAAAACAGTTCTACCAGGCTTGATGAAGCTAGGTCAGGTCTACATAGCGGAGCCTATCTCTAAAAGGATGGGAGAAACACCTCTAAAGGCGAAGCTGTTTCTTGATAGGGTAAAAAATCGCCTGCTTGCTGGCTTAGAGTTCCATTACGGCCATCTGCTAGTCAATCCCTGTGAGGAAACTGAGGAGTCATTCACCCATTTTCCTGGTATACGGCGTCAGAGAGAGAAGGAACTCGAAATCATGAAGCTCTTGTTGGACTGCGGATTCAACCAAACGCCAGGAGGATTTTACTTAATGGATGAGGAGGACGAATATAACTTCCTGTATTATGTATTGCCAAATGTTGAAAAGTGGGTGCAGGTATACGCTTCTACTGCTGTGAAATTACGGGTAGTGAAGGAATATACAGGTCCAAAGATAAGGATTGAGATGAAGGAAAGAACCGAGTGGCTAGAGTTTCGCTTTGAGCTAGACGGTATAAAGGAAAAAGAAATTCAACAGCTGATGACAGCCATTGAAGAGAAAAGAAGATTTTATCGGATACCAAACGGGAATCTAGTGTCGCTTGAAACACCTGAATTTTTAGACCTTGCAAGATTCATGGAGGACATGGAGGTAAGCAGTGAACATTTTCGGGACGTGATGCAGGTTCCTATTCTAAAGGGGATGCAGATTGCACAGACACTAAGTCGAGGGGATCTGCTTGAGCCAGGACAAAGATTTGCTAAGCTCCTTAAGAATCTAAATGAACCGGAGAACCTGGAAGAGGATGTACCATTAGGGTTAGAAAATGTATTACGAGACTACCAAAAGGTGGGCTTCAGATGGTTTAAACTGATGGCATCATATGGTTTTGGAGGTATACTCGCAGACGATATGGGGCTAGGGAAAACACTTCAAAGCATTGCCTTTATTGAATCGGTGTTATCAGAATCTCGTGTTCGAAAACAGCCCATATTGGTCGTTACGCCTGCATCACTCCTTTATAATTGGAAAAACGAGCTAGGCAAGTTTACTCCACATATAGATGTACAAATCATCGATGGCAGTAAGACAGACAGAAATGCGGCATGGAAAGCTGGGATAGAGGCTGATGTCCTCGTCACCTCCTATCCTTCCCTCCGAATGGACACAGATTGTTACAGAGATCTTTTCTTTCATACTGTATTTTTTGATGAGGCGCAGGCTTTTAAAAATCCAATGACTAAAACAGCTCGGGCAGTAAAAATGCTACAGGCAAAGCATCGATTTGCACTTACCGGGACACCAATAGAAAACTCTTTAGACGAGCTTTGGTCTATTTTCTATGTTGTATTTCCTGGTCTATTGCCAAACAGAAGAGAATTCAGTGAGATGAGAAGAGAGCATATTGCCAAACAAGTTCGCCCATTTATATTGCGACGTATGAAAACGGATGTTTTACAAGAGCTGCCTAAGAAAACGGAAATGGTTATCTATTCCGAACTGCAGGTCGAGCAGAAAAAGCTCTACGCTGCGCACTTGGCAGAGCTCAAGCATGATGCCCTTAAACATTTAAAGAAAAAAACCTTCCGGAAAAATCGCATTAAATTTCTCGCTGGGCTAA
Source organism: Psychrobacillus sp. FSL W7-1493 (assembly GCF_038004905.1). Classification (NCBI taxonomy): domain Bacteria; kingdom Bacillati; phylum Bacillota; class Bacilli; order Caryophanales; family Bacillaceae; genus Psychrobacillus; species Psychrobacillus sp. FSL W7-1493. The sequence goes on from NZ_JBBOSB010000002.1 coordinate 233,848, forward strand.
CTAGACTACGACAATTGTGCTGTCACCCAGCCCTCTTTGTAGAAGGCTATGAAGGGAGCTCCGCTAAATATGAGCAGTTAATGGAGATTTTAGAGGATTGCCGAATGACAGGTAGACGAGTGCTTGTCTTTTCTCAGTTTACTCAAATGCTAGCCATCATTCGCAAGCAGCTCATTAAGCAGGGTGCACCATACTTTTATATAGACGGACAAACCCCACCAGTGGATCGTGTCAGTCTGTGCGAACGATTTAACGAAGGAGAGGGAGACTTGTTCCTTGTATCATTGAAAGCAGGGGGTACAGGGCTTAATCTCACCGGAGCAGACACAGTAATATTATATGACCTGTGGTGGAATCCAGCAGTGGAGCAGCAAGCAGCAGATCGTGCTCACCGCATGGGCCAAACAAATGAGGTCCAAGTCATTCGATTGGTAGCAAAAGGCACCATTGAAGAAAAAATTACACAGCTCCAGCATAGAAAACAAAATCTAATCGAGGAAGTTATACATTCTGGACAGGACATATTAGCTGGAATGGATGAAGAAGACATTTTAGAGGTTTTGATGGGAGAGTAACTTATTAATAAAATGAAATAAAACCCAGCATAAATATACAAATATTAGGAGTCCTAAGTAATGACATTGTAATTAATCTTTCCGCCTTAAGAATTATTTTTCATATACGCTCTTCTCACATTTCCATTATTTCTAATAAATGGAATACAATATTATCAACTGAATGTGATAAGGGAGGGAGCTTATGAAAGTATTAGATGTCGATCAATTACAAATAGGGATAAAAGATAATATTAGTATGATGGATACACTTCAAACTGAAACAGAGGCCATCCACCAAAGTATTAAAGGGTTAGTTGGTATGAATGAAGTGTTAAAGGGTTATGGAGGAAATTCAATTAGGTCCTTCTATGAAGAGTGTCACTTGCCCTTTCTTGAATTTTTCCAACTATTTTTAAGGGAATATAAGCGGGTGTTGGAGACTGCTGAAACTGCATTACTTTCACTTGAACCAAATACTGATGGGCATATGGTCGAAAGATATATGGATGGAGAAGTGGAAGAAGGTCTTCAAAATATCTCAACTCTTACAAAAAATTTAGTAGAAGCAACGAATGGTATTATGGACCAGGTTGCTGATATTATTTCTCTGCCTCATCTTGACGATAGTGATGTGCAGGACGGAATTATACTTTCTAGAAATAAAAAAGATGATACCCTAGATAAGCTCTATGAGTTTGATCATACGCAACATAACGCCTTGTTGCCAATTGAAAACGGAATAAAGATAATGGAAAGACGCGTAGCTGAAATAGAAGCTCTAATGAAGAGTGGATTAACCGATAAGCACTTCCAAGTCAATATATGGAATCTGTTGACAGTAAATAGCGAACTAGCAGATGCGATCGAAACACAGACATATCCACAGTTAAGTTGTGTATTAAAAAATGAGCACGAACATTTAATTGGAACAACAATATCAGCAGATACCTTTGATTTGTTAAATATTAAGCTAGAACGAACAGTGGAACGAGAACTTTTTGATGACTTTTCATTGTTAAACTACCATGAATATGAAAATGGGCTTGTAATCAAAGAATATCGTTTAAAAGGTGACGATACGATTCATTATGAGATCGTCAGTGAAGTGAAAGAGGAAATATTGTCTCCAAAAGAAGCTTATAAATTAGGAGAGGATGAATATATAGAATATATTTCATCATTGTCTGACGGAGAAAAGGAAATATTTTTACGAAACGTAATGGATGCTCAGTTAGAAGAAGAAAATAAATTAACCATGGGAATTTTAGATTTTTTAGTTTTAGATGATATCAAAGCCCTTTTTGGACCAGATTCCTCTTTGACTGAGAGAGGGCTAGCAGCTGCCGGATTCCTCCCATTCGGCAAGGTTACAAAGCTAGGTAAATTAGGTAAGTTATTTGGACATGCAGACGATGTACCAACAAATAAAATTGACGACGTACTCGAGGCCAGAGGTATAAAAGTAGTAGATGGTAGAGTAGGAAATAAAATACCTATAGAAGAATTTCACAATATACGGTCCCGTTCAGTCCATAATGCAGATGCCGATTCTATGACTCTTGGGAGGTATACAGGAGGATCTGACTCTTACATCGCAAGAGCTGGTAATAATTCTACTTATTTCAGTATGGGTGATGATTGGAATAAAATCCAAAGTAAATATGGTTTGTCAGATCAGGAAATGTTTGATTACTTTAATGTACCTGCTCTGAATGACGCTGTTTCAAGTGGAAAGAAAATTCAATTCTCACATAACCCAAATGAACGCGTAGGAAGCTTTCTTAATCAGGAGTGGGAGTATTTAAAAAAGGAACATGGCTTTACTGACTTAATTGAAGAAGGAGGAATGTGGTATGCAGAAAGATAGTTTAACTACAGCAAAGGACAAAGCAAAGAGCTTTACGAAAGCAATGAGAGAATACTTTGGGGATCGAGTAGATAATTTTTCAATTTACAATCTAATGGATACACCTCACCAAACGTTCTCGATAGATTTTCAAGCATACAAATACTTCATTATTACTTTAGGTTATGATAGAGGCAGTTTTGGATGTGCTATTAACTACGGGAAATCTAATGTGAGTTTAGAAAACAGTCAGAAATGGTTTGATGAAGCAGATATGAATATCTTCTTAGAGGAATTGGAGCAACAGCTAGAATTAAGAATACCGGATAAATTTTTAGATTTTTATGGGTGGAAATAAAGGATAACTTTTCTTATTAAGCAAGTTAGGAAGTAAGACAGATGCCGTTTGTTAGGTATCTGTTTTTTTACTTGTATATGGAATAATTTTCATTTAAAGTAAAACTATTGTCTGTTAAAGGTGGGTGAATAGAAGTAAATGGGTATAATAATTTTAGTACTATTTATATTTATTTTAGTAATTCTAAAAAAACCAACAGTAAAAGGGTCTATAGGTGAGTGGCAAGTAAAGCGTAAATTAATGGGTCTAGATGAAGAGGAATATGTGGTGCTCCATGACCTCTTGCTTCCCTATGAAGAAGGAACAACACAAATAGATCATGTAGTTGTCTCGACAGTAGGTATATTCGTGATTGAGACTAAAAATTATAAAGGATGGATATTTGGCAAGGAGAGACAAAAGTATTGGAAGCAGGTAATTTATAAGAAGAACTATAATTTTCTCAATCCAGTAATGCAAAACTTTGCTCATCTTACTGCTATACAAACTCTAATAAAAGAGACATACGAAGGGCCTTACTATTCGTTAATAGCATTTAGTAACGAAGCTACCTTAAAAGATATAGAGATAAACTCTGAACACGTACGAGTGTTATACATATCTGCGTTACTCAAGACAATCCAGTCATATGATCAGAAAGTAATTCTTCCTTTTCGAGTGAGACAGATTGCCATGACATTAATAAATGCCAATATACAAGGAAAAGAATCGAGAAAGATTCATGTTCAAGAAATAAAAACTAAACTTGTAGCAAAACAAATTAACTTAAATACTGAAGTTTGTCCTCGTTGTAGTAGCCAACTTATCGCCAGAAAAGGGAAATACGGCGAATTTAAAGGTTGTTCTAATTTTCCTAAATGTCGGTATGTGCTAAAGTGATAGGAAGTCTAAAGTATTAGAGTAAAAAAGAGGTAAAGTATAATAAATAATAAGATTAAGTTTCTATGGAGGTGTTTCTTTGAAAGAAGGTATTTACGACCTACCTATAAACAAAAATATTTATGCAGAGCTAGAGAAGCTTACTCCTGAAATGTATACAATTGACCTAGAGAAGATGGATTTTGAAGAGGCAAAGACCTACTTTTCTTCTTACATTTCAGAGGTTACTAAGAAAGCTCTCTCATATATTCGGGAAGAGGCAAAGGAAGATGACGAAGCACTTTTGTTGCAAATTCAAACTTGTAATCAAATTATTCAACTGTTAAGTTCAAAATTACACGACGAGGATTTTGTGAATCTACAACTAGATGAAAGAGGAGAAATACTTACTTCCGTATATAAAAAGTTAAACAGTATACGGACATTTCGTAAAGAGAAGGCAACTCGACCGCTCACTTCAATTTCTCAAAGCTCTCTATTCACGGGCTCTCAATATGAACCTAACATGTTAGAAGAATTAAAAAAAGAGATTGCTTCCTCTGATGAAATTGAATGGCTGGTTTCTTTTATTAAGTGGTCAGGACTCAGGATCATATTAAATGAACTTCGAGACTTTACTATAGAACGTGGTGGGAAGCTAAGAATTATTACTACTTCCTATATGGAAGCAACAGACTATAAAGCACTTGTGGAGCTTAGTAAATTACCTAATACAGAAATAAGGGTATCATTAGATAAACAACGAACTAGACTTCATGCAAAGGCATATTTATTTAAACGCAATACAGGCTTTAGTACGGCTTACATTGGTTCTTCCAACTTATCTAATCCAGCATTAACTTCAGGGTTAGAATGGAATTTAAAGATTACCGAAAGGGATTCCTTTGATGTTCTAAGAAAGTTTGAGGCAACCTTTGAAAGTTATTGGAACGATGAGGAATTTAAATCTCTTTTACCTGAGGAATACGAAAATTGGGAAATGGTACAGTACTCATTGTCAAAAGAAACTGTCGCCGAGGAAACCGAACAGTATTATTTTGATATCCAACCATATCATTATCAAAAAGAAATATTAGATCAGTTGGAAGTAGAAAGAGTAATTCACGGGCAGATGAAAAATCTCGTAGTGGCTGCGACTGGAGTCGGAAAAACAGTAATTTCTGCTTTTGATTTTAAGCGATTTCTAAAACAAAAACCTAACGCAAAGTTATTATTTATAGCACATAGAGAAGAAATATTAAAGCAAAGTCTGATGACTTTCCGAACGATTTTGAAGGATGCCAACTTTGGTGAAATGTTTGTTGGGAAGCATGAGCCTAAATCTTTTAATCAAGTATTTATGAGTATTCAAAGCTGGAATAGCAAAAAGATGAGTGAAAATACTACTTTTGATTTTTACGATTATATTATTGTTGACGAATTTCATCATGCAACAGCACCCTCGTACAGAGCATTATTAGACTTTTATCATCCAACAATTTTACTTGGTTTAACAGCTACACCTGAACGAATGGATAATGAAAGTATTTTAAGTTATTTTAATGATCGAATTGCTGCTGAAATGAGGTTGACAGAAGCAATAAATAGAAAATTATTAACTCCATTCCATTACTTCTGTGTAACTGATAACGTTGATCTAACTAATATTAAATGGTCAAGAAAAGGATATGACATAGGAGAGCTAACAAATATTTATACTGCAAATCATCGCAGGAGTGATCTAGTTATACAAAGTATAAAAAAGTATGTTACCTCACTAAAAGAAGTAAGAGGGTTAGGGTTTTGCGTTTCAGTAGATCATGCAAAATATATGTCATCCTATTTTAATCAAAAAAATATACCTTCTATTTCATTGCATGGTAAATCGTCACCTGAGGAACGAATTACAGCACAAAGAAAATTAGTAAGTGGAGAGATAAATTTTATCTTTGTTGTGGATTTGTATAATGAAGGAATAGATATTCCTGAAATCAACACAGTATTGTTTTTACGTCCAACAGAAAGTCTAACTGTCTTTTTACAGCAACTTGGTCGAGGATTAAGACTCGCGGATGGTAAAGAATGTTTAACTGTACTTGATTTTGTTGGACAAGCCCATAAAGATTATCCTTTTGAAGAAAAATTCCGAGCGTTGGTAGGAAAAACAAAACATTCTATTCATCATTACATTGAAAATGGGTTTTTCCATCTACCTAAGGGTTCTGTTATCCAAATGGAAAAACAAGCAAAAGATTATATATTAAGAAATATAAAGGCTGCCCGAATTAATAAACAAAATCTTATTGCAAAAATTAAACATTTTGAAGCGGATTCGGGAATGCCGTTAACTTTAAATAATTTTATACAGTTCTATCATCTATCATTAGCAGATGTTTATGGGTCACAAAAAAACCGTAGCTTTGAAAGGATGAAGGTAGAGGCAGGGGTCATAAAAGAATATGTAGCAGAATATGAGGATCTTTTGATGAAAAAAATTCATAAATTATTTCATTTAGATTCCTTAGATCTGATAAATTTCTACAAAAAATATATTGAAAAGTTTGAGGTTAAAACAGAGGAAGAACGAAGAATGGAAGCAATGTTGTATTATTCATTTTTCTCTAAGCCTCCTAAGGATTTAGGCTTTGCTTCCATAAAGGTAGGACTTCGAGAATTATTAACAAATCAAGCATTAAAAGATGAGATTCTCCAAGTAATCGAGGTTTGTTTTGAAAACTTAAGGTTACTTGAAAAAAAATCTCCGTTCAATTTTGTGTCTCCTCTAAGAGTGCACGCACATTATACGATAGACCAAATCTTAGCTGCATTTGGGTACTATAATGAAAAACAAAAACCTGCTTTTAGAGAAGGGGTTAAGTATTTTGAGGAAGAAAAAACGGATGTTTTTTTCGTTACTTTAAATAAATCTGATAAAGATTTCTCTCCTTCTACTTTATACGATGACTATGCGATTAATGAACAATTATTCCATTGGCAATCTCAAAGTAGAACTTCCGATACAAGTCCAACAGCGAGAAGGCTATTTAATCATCGTAAAACGAATAATAAGATTTCTATCTTTGTAAGGGAATATAGGAACGAAGGAGCGTATACCTCTCCCTTTATCTTTCTTGGAACAGCTGATTACGTTAAGCATGAGGGTAGTAAACCTGTGAGTATTATTTGGAAGTTGCACGAACCAATGCCAGCATACCTTGTATCAAGTGCAAATAAAAATGTTTTATGATATAAACCTATATCTAATGTTTCATAACTTAATCGATCCAGGATAAGGTATATGAGATAAATAATGCAGCAGGAGAAATTTTATTTCTCCTGCTGCATTTTTTGCGTTCTAATTAAATCAATTAGCAATCTCCGAATTAAAAATCATATCACAGTCTAGTGTGTTAGCAACGAGTGCTTCTTATTTGATAGAGCAAAATTAATTTTGCATTAATAGATTTATTTAGGTTTACCTGTAAAAGCAGGAATTATGAATTAGGTTCAATCGTAATGAATTTACATCTAAAATGGTACTCTTTGTTATTTTTAAGTAGAATAGGGTAGTAAGTAATAGATGTAATTAGGAGGAATTTTAAATTGAGAAAGTTAACTGTAGTTCTTATGATTTTTGTTTTGTTTTTATCAGCCTGTAATAATGAGACTGATAAAAAGGAAGGAAAGTCAAAAGATGAAAAATCAAAAGATGAAATGGTCCAGGTAACAATTCCTTTTCGTTTTTATGATGGCGTAAGTGAGGAACAGGTACTTGAACAGGCGGACAAACTTGGGATAAGCAAAACTACAATAAATAAGGAAGATCGACTAGTTGAATATGAGATGACTAGAGGAACACAGGAGGAGATCAGTGCAGATTTAAAGAGCAACCTGAAATCGTTTGTAGAAGAGATAGAAGCGAATGAAGATATTAGCTCGATAAAGGGAATTGAATATAACAAGGAATACAATGACTACACCGCTACTGTAAACCGAGAGATTTATGAAGCAGACGGCAATGCCCAGGGCTATGCTCTTTTAGGTCTTTTATTGAGAACACTTTATTACCATTATTTTAATGGGGAAGATTATGAAACGTATGAAGTAAAGATTGATGTAAAGGACGAGGATACGAACAAAGTATTTGATACAGTAGATTTCCCAGGTGAGGATGGTGGCTTTTAGAGATTAAATTCTACATTGATTTGTGGAAAAATAAGGATTGGGTAATTTAATCATATAAATGAAGAAGTTGGTTATACTTCTGTACACAGAGATTTTAAATGCTGTAATTTGTAGCTAAGCGAGAGGTGTTTAAATGCGAAAATCATGGGTAGCTTTATTGATATGCTGTATTTTACCAATCATTACTGGCTGTACAGAGTATGACCAAATGACCGTACAAAGTGAAATAATACAAGTTCATGCGGATAGCCCTTCCATCCTAATAGCAAATGGTAATAGATTCACGGAAGTGAGAGAAACAACAGGTAGTGAATTCACTATTGGAGAGAAGGTTGGGGAGGTACAAGAAAATGTCGGTCGAGATATTGTACCAAGCAATAACCTTTCCTCCAATGCATTAGCGCCTGGGACGGAAATCTATTCTATTAACGAGGATCCGGATATTTACCTTGCCAAGATCTCTAGCAGTAGCTATATGATTTATATTAGTGAGTAGTTTGTCTGGATGATTTGTTAAAATATAAAAAAGTAAAGGTAAAAGTGACAAAAGGTAAGAGGAGAATCTTTTCTTATCCTGTCTCTATTGCCTTTTTTATAAAACCAAAACAGAACGTATGTGTGGTATAATAGAGAGATAATAGTGTGGTAGCTCAAGGGTGGTTGGTTCACTCCCGGTAGAGAGGGGGTGGTGCCTTGTCAGTATTCGAAGCATTGATGTTTGCAGTAGCATTTGCGACATTGGTCGTTGTAATATTGTCGTTTAACCATAAAAAATAACCCATCCTTGAGTTGAGAGCTCAGATGGGTTAATCCTAATTGAAGCCAATCCCCTTTGGGACCAACTATTATAATGGACTGGTTGATGCACTAACATCAATCAGTCTTTTTTAATGTACGCAGTTGTTACTTTTAGTATACGTTTGGAAAGAATTCTTTTCAAGTAGTTCATCTCTTTTAAGCGACTGCTAATTACCCAAAGTGCGCTCTAGCTCAACGCATGGTAATATATGAATTAATTGGAAGAGAACGTACTAGCCATAGGATGGGAAGGGGTTTAAGTATGAAAGCATATCACTTTTATTGACGCTAGAAGGTGTAGAGCCAGTTGTTTGGAGAAGGTTTGTTATTCCTGCAGAGACTACTTTTAAAAGGCTGCATGACACGATTCAATTTGCAATGGGATGGCAGGACGCTCATTTATTTGAGTTTGCTTTTGAAAGAGAGAAACGCAAATTGGAAATCGTAGAGGATGAGGAAATGTATGAACAACATATTTTTGAGCAATTGGGAGCGTTTAAGAATCAGCATAAAAAGATAGAGAATAAATTTGAAAAGCGCTATGTAGAAAGACTAATGACTAGAGAGATGAGACTTGCTACTAAAACGAAGCTTCCAAAATATGTAGAGGAATATATTGAATTTGTTTATCTATACGATTACGGTGATAACTGGCTGCATCATATTAAGCTAGAAAAAATTATCCTAGATTATGAAGTGGTGCATCCCATTTTGTTAGAAGGGGCAGGAGCTTGTCCGCCAGAAGATGTAGGGGGAGTAGGAGGGTATCTAGAATTTTTGGAAGCTTGGAATGATCCTACACATGAACAGCATCAAGATATGAAGCGATGGGGAGAGGGAATGTACGAGCCTGAATTTAATATGGAACAAACAAATAAATGGATGAGAGAGATATTGAAGCTTAAAAAGATTAAAAAGGACGACTGTTCCTGACAAAGTTAAAATTGAAAAAGGAAAGATAATAATGAGTAAAAAGAGAAAAAATAAAAAGAAGAAAAATATAATAGAAGAGGGAGAACTGTTTGGAGAATTTGCTTTTATTGCAGGTTATACAGAAGGCGGAGCCCCATATGGGATTTTGCATGACGAGTGGGATGAACTCAATTACTCGGAAGAGGATGAGAATGTCCGAGAAGATAATGTGCTTCCTTTTTAAAAATAATTAGATAGCAAAGCTCTGATAAATAGAAGTAGGTAGGAGGCTCAAGAGTGAGGCTAGCTTGGAAGAAAGAGTGACAACGTTCCATGTATCCCGCAGACTCGAAAAAACTCTGGAGCTAGCGCTATGTGCAATATAAATCCAATGGGGAGAGTCTTTGGAAAGTAGATAACATTTAAATAGCGAACTAACCTATCCAGGAATTAATTGGATAGGTAATAAATTTTGCTACACCATGAACTTAGAAATTTTTATCTGTAAATATTCTGCATGATTTGCTAACGATATAGCAGCTGCAGTTACTTCTTCCATAGAAGCTAATTACTCCTCGGATGCAGAAGCTACTGAGGTAGAATTATCAGATATTACTCTTGTTGAGGGAGTTAGTGCAAGGAGAAATATTATGGTTTATGATTTTAAAAAGGGTGTTTAGGGGGTGTCTCATGAACAAAAATACGTGCCCTTCTTGTGGTTATAGTACGATGGATAGTGATGGTCACTACGATATATGTCCAATCTGTTTTTGGGAGGACGATCCATTCCAAAAGGAAAATAAATATGATACAGGTGCCAACCAGATATCTCTAATTGAAGCTCAAATAAACTATATTAACTATGGCGCTTGTGAAAAGAGATTTGTTAAAAATGTTAGAAAACCTAATTTACAAGATAAAAGAGACCCTAATTGGAGGGCATTTAATGATGAATTATACGAATTGAAATTAGCATGTAGAAAGTTTAAAGAAGGAATATATAATATTGCCGATTTAGAGCGTAACTTATCTTGGATTGTTGTTCCTAAAGAGCTAACCGAAATTATAAAAAGAGCAGAGGTTGATTTAGAAACGATTCGTTTTTGCACTTTCGAGTACAAGCAAAGAGATGAAGCGATAGAGGTAGTTGATCATTTACTAAAACAATTAAATATTACATTAGAGACGCAGGAATAAAGTATTAAGTACGTTAATAATGAAGGGAACCTCAACAAAAGGATGTTCCCTTCATTTTCTATACTCTGAATTGTAGGTATTGTTAAACCCCAAACCGCTGTCTATACCCACATTTTCTACACATTTCCTCAACAGCTTCTCTTCTAGTGAAACCATCGTAAAGAGCATTTGCTCGCTCGCCTTCAATTATTTCAGAGAAGGGGGTTTTATTGACATTACCTAAATTAATGACTCCTTCACCGTCTAAACAGCAAGGTACTACTGTTCCGTCTACCAAGATAGCAGCTTGGCTTCGAAGTGCATGGCAAAATCCTTTGCCATCATCCTCTGGTGCTTGTAGGCTTGGCCATTGGAATTCGTGGTCTTGGTTTAAGAAGACATTTGGCGCGATTTTAATCCCTTTACCTGGCTGTACCTTTTCTTCAATTCTGAAGTCTAGGTTATATTCATTCTCTAAAATTTCTAATGTTTCTCTATTTCTCCGCTGTACTAGGTCTGACACCTGGTCTTGCTGGAGGTTCCATAAGCGGTAAGAAATAATTGTGTTATGCTCTCTCGAATCACGTACAAATTCAAGGATATCTCCTAAGTACTTTTCACGATTCTCAGATCCTTCATGACCATCAAAGCTGTGAAGAGAGAAGTTAATTTGACGAAGTGCTGGTTTACCTAATAATTTTTCTCTATTCTTTTTGATTAACGTTCCGTTAGTAGTGATATTAACCTTAAAACCCTTTGCATGAGCAGCATCTAGAAGCTGATCGATACGAGCGTGGAGTAGTGGCTCTCCTTTTACATGCAGGTAAATATATCTCGTATGGTCCTTTATTTGGTCAAGGATATTATTAAATGCATCTAATTTAATAATGTTAGCCTTACGAGCAGTGGGTGGACAAAAACTACAAGCAAGATTACAGACACTTGTAATTTCTATATACATCTTTTTAAAAGTTTTCAAGTTTTCTTCACCGTTCCAGTTCTATTTGATAAACAACTATACTTATTTTAACAGAAAAATATTTTAGGGGGAGAGCTTTCTAAAAGTATATTTTACGGTAGGAGGAAAACCTTCAGATTTTGCCGAATGAAGCATGAGAGATAGTTTTAAAGGAGGCGTGTCTATTGGAAAAAAAGATTCGATGGGGAGTTTTAAGTACAGCGAGAATTGCAAGAGAACAGCTTATCCCGGCAATCCAAAGAGCGGGCAATGCAGAGTTAGTGGCTATTGCAAGTAGAGGAAGTAAAGTGCATGAGGTTGCAAAGGAATTAGAAATTAATATCGCTTATGAAAGCTATGAAGAGCTTCTCGCCAATCCAACTATTGATGCAATCTATATTCCCTTACCTAATCATTTACATAAGGAATGGGTGATTAAAGCAGCTAAGGCAGGAAAGCATGTACTTTGTGAAAAGCCAATTTCACTTACGTCCCAAGAAGCAATCGAGATTATTGAAGTCTGTAAGGAACAAAATGTGAAGTTCATGGAGGCTTTCATGTATCAGCTCCACCCACAGCATACACGTGTAAAAGAACTCATCTCTTCCGGTGTTATAGGAGAGATCAAACTGGTAACTGCCAGCCACTCGTTCTATATGGAAAATAGACAAAACGAGTTTAGAATGAATCCAGAGATGGGTGGGGGTAGTCTATTCGATGTAGGCTGTTATTGCATCCATGCCATTCGATACATGACCGGAGCAGAACCTGTTAGGGTGCATTGTATGGCAGATCTAGATAAGGAAACTAACGTTGACATAAGTGCATTCGGGACTTTACAGCTAGACAATGGTATTCATGCTACGTTTAATTGTAGCTTTGACATGGCTGGGAGAAATGAATATGAAATAGTGGGTTCTAAAGGAACGATTAAAGTGCTATATGCATTTCGTCCTGACCAAAATGGCGGCTTAGGTAAAATAATGATTCAACAAGATGACATGACAAGTGAAGAAAATATTCCTGGTGATCTTTATCGAATAGAGGTCGAACACTTCTCCAATGCTATTTTAACGAATACAAATCCCGAGGTGACAGGCGAATTTAGTATTGGGAACATGCGTGTAATGGAGGCCTGCCTAGAGTCGATTAAAACGGGAAAAATTATGCAGATGGTAAATTAACAAAATACAGAAAGAAAAGCTAAACTCTTACTAGAACAGTTGTAAGAGTTTAGCTCTTCTTTTTTTAAAGACTCATTCTGTTTCCTTATAAACAAAGTAATCAAAATCAGCAGGGATGCTTTGGCCAGATGTATCCTGACATTGCATACCAACAAATGCCCCGGTAAAAAATCCTCCGCCTTGAATATAGTCATCGGATAATTTATGGGAAGCCAAAGAAATAGGAATCGTTGTCCAATTATCACCATCCAATGAATACGAATATTCATAAATAGATGTCTTAACCTCTACACGTAGATATACATACTCTGCCTCTTCAGGTAAAATAATTTCTTTTCCTTGAAGTGGCTGATCAAAAACGAAGTTATCACATGTACTTATCTCTAAAATTCTTCCCTTTTCCTCGTGCCAGGAAATTTGTAATGCTGTCCAATTTTCTGTGTTGTAATAGTTCACGAGACCAGCTGATTGTTGGAAGGTATTTGGGTGGAAGGCTACTTTTGTTTCTGCAATAAAGTTGAAATGCTGCCAACGTCTAGCTATAAAAGCCTGTGTAAATTTAGAGGTTAAAGATTCCTTGCCATAAAGACGTAAATGTCCAGGATTGTCTTTTAGTGAAACAATGTGTTCCCCAAGTGGAATTCTCAATGATTGAAAATGAGCATTCAATGATTCTCCGTTAAAATCATCCTTCTCTTCGAAGTCCTTTTCCCAAGCTACTTCTTGTATATTGGGACCTTCAATTTCTAGTGAGGGACCATTACCATCTACAACATAAGGCCAGTCATTTTTCCATTCTAATCGTTGAATAGCAGTCTCTCTTCCAAGTGGACAATACCCCCGCGGATCTAGTAATGGTTGGTTGTCTCTTGGTAGTGGACGACCGGTTAAGTGTACTAAAAACCATTCATCGGTATGGGTATGGACGATAGAAGCATGGCCTGACTTTTGCAATGGGTTTCGCGGATACGGGAAAGATGTTATCAATGGATTATCTGGATGGACCTCATAAGGACCCTCTAGGTTTTTCGATCGCGCCATAGTTGCTGCATGGTCATATTTTGTGCCACCTTCAGCAGTTAACAAATAGTAATAATCATTAATCTTGTATAGGTGAGGAGCTTCTACGAGCTTAATATCTGTTCCTTTAAAGATAATAGTAGATTCGCCGACTAATTTTTGTTGCTCCACATCATATTCCTGAAGCGCAATACCATAAAAATTATGATGATGGAGACGGTGATCCCACTTCATATTCACTAAGTACTTTTTTCCGGATTCATCATGATATAAGGAAGGATCAAAGCCAGAACTGTTTAAAAAGATAGGGTCTGACCATTCACCGTCGATTGTGTCACAAGTGACAAGATAGTTATGGGAATCTTTCCACTGTCCCTCTGTAACTTTTACGTCTGTGAAAATGAGCCAAAAATGTCCGTCACTGTAGGATAATGCAGGTGCCCAAACCCCTCCAGAGTTAGGATTTCCCATCATATTCAATTGACTAAGGCGGTTAAGAGGTCGAGAAGCTAAACGCCAATTTTTTAAATCCTTGGAATGATAAATTCCAACGCCGGGGAACCATTCAAAAGTAGAAACGGCAATATAATAGTCTTCTCCAACTCTACAAATACTTGGATCTGGATTAAAGCCTGGTAATATCGGATTGCGAATAGTTGTCATTTGTCATCATCCTTTTTATTGAGTGATTTTTGTCCATTTCAAGCACATAAACTGTAAGCGGTTATATATTTCGGTGAACGGTTATAAATTTCAGCGAACGGTTATAAATTTCAGCGAACGGTCATAAATCTCCGTGAACGGTTATATATTCTTCTGAGCGGTCATATATCCCAGCGAACGGTTATAAATCTATAAAATTGCTGCCCACTAAACCATTTATTATCAGAGAATATAAAATCGTAATTTTCAGATAATTAAATTTACTAATCATCAAAACTATGTGTAAGGGAGGGGAATTAATCATTTTTTAGTCTTCAAAAAAGTAAATTGACTCCAGAAAACGTTTATTCTAGCAAAACATCCTGTTGGATACTGACACTTAAAAAGTTTTCAATGGAAAAAGCAGCAACCCCTAATGCTGTAGACCTCGTGGATAGCTCTGAAAAATCAATTTGCAAATCGTTTTGTTGAAACCAGAGAGCCTGATTTGTAATTCTTTTATTTAAAGAGTCCTTTAACCATTTTTTGGAGTAAGCTAAACGGTTCCCGATAATGACTTGTTGCGGGTTAAAGATATTGATAATGTTATTGATGCCGATACCTAAATAGTCACCCGTCTGATGAAACAATTGAATGACTTCCTCATTTCCACTTTGCGCAAGGGAGACTAAGCCTTCTAAATCCTGTGAATCAAAGGGTATATCTAATTTCTCTGCATGTCTCATTAGCGCTTGTTCAGATGCATAAAGCTCCCAACAGCCTTCGTTTCCACAGCGACATAACAGATCTCCTGCTTGAATAGTCATATGACCAAGCTCACCAGAGAATCCATTAGAGCCTTTGTAAAGAGAACCATTCAATATTAATCCGACGCCGATACCTATTCCTGCACTTACGTAGATGACATTCTCAAAGTCCTTGCCAGCTCCAAAATGCTTCTCGCCATAAGCTCCGGCATTTGCTTCGTTTTCTATAATGATAGGTAGATTATATTTTTCTTCTAAAACCTCCTTTAAGTTAATATTTCTCCAATTTAAATTTGGTGCTAATAGAATATTTCCATCCTTCTCTACAATCCCTGGCACACCCACTCCAATTCCTACTACTCCATGAGGACAATCGGGAGTAGAGATAAGGAGGAAGTCTATCGTTTCAAATAATCTCAACTCTATTTCTTCATAAGATAGATTCTTAAAAGCTATACGCTTCTCGGTGTGAATATTACCGTTAAGATCGGTTAGCACTCCGAGTAGATAGTTAACTCCAATGTCTATACCGATAGAGTAGCCAGCTTTTTCATTGAACAGCAGCATAACTGGTCTTCTACCACCACTAGATTCCCCTGGTCCAGATTCATAGATAAGGTGTTCTTCCAGCAAGTCATTAACTAAAGAGGAAACAGTTCCTTTGTTTAATCCGACTTGACTAGCAACAGTCGCTCTCGAGATAGGGGAATTATATTTTATCTTATCTAGAACTAGTGATTTGTTTCCTTTTTTGACCACATGGTGATTCCATGTTTGGTTAGCATTCAGCTTCATTCACTTCAGCTCTTTCTTTATCATTTTTCATCATTCTAACATAAAACTGAAAAATAAAAAAACTTTGTTTATCCACTAGACTAACATAGTGTTATTTGCTACAATGAAAACGCATACAATATTCAGAATATTGTTGTAAAAACTTTGGGGTGGGGGAAATAAGAATGAAAATCAACAAAATGATTAAAATTCTATTATTTGCTTCTTTATTTTATTTATTAGCCGGTTGTTCAGACGCAGATGAAACATCTTCAAGTAAAAATGGGGACAAAGAAATTAAGTTTATGCATTTATGGCCAGAAGGAAGTTCCAAGCAACATTATGATGTTGTAAATGAAATTATTGCAGATTATGAAAAAGAGAATGATGGTGTCAAAGTGGATTTGGAAGTGTTAAGTAATGAACAATACAAAGATAAGTTAAGAGTATTATCCACCTCTAAAGAGCTTCCAGATGTAGGAATGACTTGGGCTGCAGGCTTCTTAGAGCCTTATGTTGGCGGAAATATGTTCGCTCCATTAGATGATGTTATTAAAGACCAGCTAAGTGATAGCTTTGTTCCGGGAACTGCAGAGGCATATGCCCTAGACGGGAAAACATATGGCTTACCGCTAGAGCTTAATATTGTCACACTATACTATAACAGTGCAATGTTTGAGGAATATAACTTAGAAGCACCAAAGACTTTTGAAGAATTAGAGAATGTGATAAAAGTATTTAAAGAAAATGGAATAGATCCAATTGCCTTAGGAAATAAGGATGCTTGGACAGGGTCACTTTGGTATATGTATTTAGCTGATCGTCTTGGAGGAGCAGAGGTTCTTAACAAGGCAATCGATCGTTCTGGTTCTTTTGAAGATCCTGCATTAGTGGAGGCAGCTCAAAAGGTTCAAGATCTTGTTGATATGGGTGCATTCGTCAAAGGATTTAATGGACTGGCGGATGAGGAAGCAAAAAGTATGTTCATGAGTGAGCAAGCTCCGATGTATTTAATCGCTACTTGGGATTTACCGAACTATACAACAAATGAAACGGTACCACAGGAATTTAGAGATTCAGTTCAATATTTGAAATTCCCAACTGTTAATGGAAACGGGGATATGGATAGCTTTGTTGGAGGACCGGGAGTTGGATTATTCGTAGCAGAGGACTCTGATGTAAAAGAAGAAGCGAAGGACTTTGCTGCTTACTTTGTTAAAGCATGGGGAGAAAAAGCTGTTACAAAAGCAGGGGTAATCCCAGCTACCAAAGTAGATGCAGGCTCGTTGGATCTTCCAGAGATGTATATTGATATTTTAAATGAGTTAAACGAGGCAAGTAATATTACGCTATTTGCAGATGTTCAGATGAGCCCTGATGTTGCACAAGTACATTTAGATTCGATTCAAGCGCTATTTGGAAAGGAAATGACTCCAGAAGAGTTTGGAAAAGCACATGAGGATGCTCTTTCCAAATAATAGATAATTAGCTAGAGGATTTGTCGATGGATGTAAGGGTTATTCCTATTACTGGGGTAACCCTTGTCTATCTGATAGGGAAGGAGTTACTTGTATGAACAAGGTAATGTCTAACAAACTGCTAATAGCATTGTATATTTCACCTGCACTTTTATTAGTCCTAGTGTTAATATTCATTCCGCTAATGTTGTCTGGATATTATGGCTTAATGCAATGGGATGGTATAGGAGAAAAAACGTTCATTGGCTTAGAGAATTATATAAAAGGTCTTCAGGATATGAAATTTTGGAGTAGTGCCTATCATTCCTTTTTGTTGGCAATATTCTCTACCTTGAGCTTAGCCATTTACTTAACCATCTCCTTTATATTGGCGTCCAAGATAAAAGGATCTGATTTATTAAGAAAAATATATTTGATACCGATGTTATTGTCCTCTGTAGCTATAGCCCAGCTTTGGATTAAAGTATATAATCCTTCGAATGGTATTTTAAATGTGTTTCTTAAGCAAATAGGAGTGGAAAATCCTCCAGCTTGGCTTGCAGAGCCATCAATTGTGTTGTTTGCAATTTTTATACCGATTTTGTGGCAGTATGCAGGGTTTTATATTTTGATTTACTATGCTGCGTTGAAGAATATTCCAGAGTCATTAATCGAAGCAGCAAGAATGGATGGGGCCTCTGCCTTCCAAATTGCTACAAAGATTAAGCTTCCGTTGATTAAAGAAGTGGTGAGTGTAACGATTGTATTAGCAATCATTGGATCGTTAAAGTATTTTGACTTAATCTATGTCATGACTTCTGGTGGACCGAATGGAGCGAGTGAAGTAATGGCTTCATACATGTATAAGCTTGCGTTTTCAAGCTATAACTTCGGATACGGAAGTGCGATTGGTTTCTTATTACTTATCATTACATTAATCGTTACCTTTATTGTTAGAAAGCTAACAGCGACAAAAGAGAGAATAGAATATTAAAAGGAGGTTGTATATGAGACGTGTTGGCTACTTTTTTCTGTATTTCAGTCTAATTGTTGTAGCATTGTTTCAAATCATCCCGCTAATATGGTTATTTATTTTCTCATTAAAAGATAATCGAGAAATATTTGCGGGCTCGCCCTTTGCGTTGCCATCAGAGTTTAGATGGGAAAACTATCTAAAAGTTTGGGATGGCGGTATTGGAGTTTATTTTTTTAACAGTGTGTGGATCACAGCACTTTCTATCGTATTAACTGTGCTTTTCGCAAGTATGGCTACTTTTGCAATTACTCGGATGAGATGGAAGCTAAGTGGAGCAGTACTCAGTCTGTTCATCATTGGTTTAATGATTCCCATTCATTCGGCGTTGATTCCACTCTATAGCATGTTTTTAAGCGTGAATTTAATAGATAACCCACTCGGAGTTGTTATTACATATACAGCCTATAACTTACCAATAACGATGATGATTTTACTTGGATTCTATTATACTTTGCCAAAAGAAATAGAGGAGGCAGCCATAATAGATGGTTGCTCCGTTAATCGAATGTTTTTTCAAGTGATTCTCCCGATGACAACGCCAGTAATGGCTACAACGGTAGTGATTAATATGATTTATAACTGGAATGAGTTTGTTTTCGTGAATACATTTATTAGCTCAGACAAATATAAAACATTAACGGTCGGAATACAAAACTTTATCGGTCAATATATGACAGACTGGGGAGCGATAGGGGCTACCCTGATTATAAGCGTATTGCCAATCATTATAGCTTTTATCTTCTTTAGCAATAAAGTAGTCGAAGGGATTTCTGCAAGCGCAGTAAAAGGTTAAGTAATGGCTTTCACTTAGGAGTGGCTATTACTGAGAAGATCCCAATGTTTCCTTCTTTTCATGCACTTTTTGAAAGGCATGCAGGCTAAATCGCATAGATATAAAAGCGTATACGCTCCCACCAAATATAAATCCGATAGCTGGAAGAATACTAATTAAGTAGATGAAAGGTATTAAGCAAAGAAAGATTAATAGGGTCGTCAACGGATTGATGAGCATGATAAAAAAGGCATTCTTAATTACCTGTCCTAACTTTGTGTCAAAGTGTACAAAGGATGGGAAAAGATAAAATAGAAACATAACAAACAATAGCATAAATGCAAATAGTGGTAGGTAAGTCCAGTGTAACAGGCTGCTTTCGGAAGACTGTATGTAAAAAATGTCTAAAGCAATAAAGACTATAAGGACGGCAACAAATACTCCTAACCTATTACTTTTTAAAAATTCATCTCGATAATGTTTCCAAAATGTACGAAATACGGATATATCAGTGTCACCTTTTAACCATGCCCTTACTACAGCGAACATGGAAATAGTAGAGGGGAACAGTCCTAAAAAGACACCACCCAGAAGTGTGAAAAGTATCCATAGCAAGTTTAAATAAGCAAATTTAGTGATCCATTCAGCTAAGTTATAAATAAAGCTACTGGTTGCATTCATAGGAATCCGCCTTTATCAATTTTATATTTTTGTAAAATTCGATATTTATTTATAGCATACACTCTATTTTTAAAGAATGGCACTATTTTTAAAACTTTGTTCAGATAATTAACAAACTAAAAAGTGAGAGTAAAAATCAGGAGGTATAAATAATGGTCTATTTCCAAAATGTACAGAAAGTTATGTTTGAAGGTGCTGCATCACAAAACCCTTATGCATTTAAGTTTTATAATCCACAAGAGAAAATTGGCGACAAAACGATGGAAGAGATTTTAAGATACGCGGTGTCTTACTGGCATACGTTTACGATGGACGGGTCAGACCCTTTTGGCGCAGGTAGCATGAACCGTCCTTGGGACAAACTAAGTGGATTGGACTTAGCAAAGGCACGGGTAGAAGCATCTTTCGAGTTCTACGAGAAGATGGATGTGCCGTTTTTCTGTTTCCATGATGTTGATATTGCTCCAGAGGGAAGTAACTTAAGGGAAAGCAATCAAAATTTAGACGTGATTGTCAGCATGATCAAGGACTATATGAAAACTAGTAAAGCAAAGCTACTTTGGAATACGGCAAATAACTTCACACATCCTCGCTTTGTTCATGGAGCAGCTACATCGAGTAATGCAGATGTGTTTGCTTACTCCGCTGCTAAGGTGAAAAAAGGATTAGAAATTGGTAAGGAGCTTGGGGCACAAAATTACGTGTTCTGGGGAGGGCGCGAGGGATACGATACGTTATTAAATACCAATATGAAACTAGAACTAGATAACTTGGCTCGTTTTTATCATATGGCTATAGATTTTGCGAAAGAGATTGGATTTGACGCACAGTTCTTAATTGAGCCTAAACCAAAGGAGCCGTCGACTCACCAATATGATTATGATGTAGCGACTGCCCATGCGTTTTTACAAAGCTATGGCCTAGAAAAATCGTTTAAATTTAATATTGAAGCGAACCATGCCACACTTGCTGGCCATACCTTTGAGCATGAGCTTCATTATGCACGGATTAATAATATGCTCGGTTCTGTTGATGCCAACCAAGGTAATCCACTTCTTGGCTGGGATACAGATGAATTCCCGACAGACCTATGGACTACAACCCTTGCGATGTATGAAATTTTACAAAATGGTGGTCTGGGTAAGGGCGGTTTAAACTTTGATGCAAAAGTAAGAAGAGCATCATTTGAACCGGAGGACTTGTTTCATGCACATATCGCTGGGATGGATGCCTTTGCTATAGGATTACGAGTGGCTCAAAATCTAATAGATGATAAAGTACTTGAAGATATAGTGCAGGACCGCTATAAAACGTATCAGGATGGCATTGGCTTAGATATAGTGGAAGGGAAAACAAATTTCCATAAGTTAGAAGAATATGCTTTGGGTCTTCAACATATTAAACAGACTTCCGGTCGCTTAGAGCAGATTAAAGCTACAATCAATCAGTATTTGTTACAGGCGTATAAATAATAACCCTGCAAATGGTAGGAGGGCTGAGGCTATGAAATATGTTATTGGAATAGATTTAGGAACAAGTGCGGTTAAAATACTACTCGTCGATAAGAATGGGTTAGTTGTTCAAAGTGTATCTAAATCGTATCCGTTAATACAAGAGAAAACGGGTTATAGCGAACAAAACCCTCAGCACTGGGTGGATCAGACACTGCTCGGATTAGAGGAGCTTTTGAAGAGCTTCTCCGGTGATGTCGATGACATAGAAGGAATCAGTTTTTCCGGTCAGATGCACGGGCTCGTTCTGTTAGATGAGGTTAACGAAGTATTGCGTCCTGCAATTCTATGGAATGATACTCGTACTACAGCACAATGTGAACAAATCTATGATTTGATTGGCGAGGAAAAGTTGCTTGAAATAACTAAAAACCCTGCATTAGAGGGCTTTACTCTTCCTAAAATATTATGGATTAAAGCTCATGAGCCAACCATCTATAAGAAAGCGAAGACGTTTTTGCTTCCGAAGGACTACCTAAGATATAAACTAACTGGTCAACTTCACATGGATTACTCAGATGCTGCGGGAACACTTCTCTTGGATGTAAGTAAGAAGGAATGGAGCTTGGAGATATGTGCCTTAATAGACTTAGATCCTAGCATGTGTCCGCCACTGGTGGAGTCATATCAGGAAGTTGGTACGGTATCCTTTGAGATAGCGAAGGCTACTGGTCTTTCCAACACTACTCGTGTTTTCGCGGGAGGAGCTGATAATGCCTGTGGAGCGATTGGTTCAGGGATATTAAAGGACGGTGAGACCCTTTGCAGTATAGGCACGTCTGGTGTTGTTTTATCCTACGAAGCCACACCGAACAAAGATTTTGCAGGAAAGGTTCATTACTTTAATCACGCTGCACCAGATGCCTTTTATACAATGGGTGTAACTCTTTCAGCTGGCCATAGCTTGAGTTGGTTTAAAGAGGTTTTTGCGAAGGGTGAAACGTTCGAAGAATTATTGTATGAGGTAGGTTCTGTTCCAGTTGGTTCTAATGGATTGTTATTTACCCCATACTTAGTTGGAGAAAGAACTCCTTATGCCGATGCAACTGTTCGTGCTAGTTTCATTGGGATGGACAGTTCACATGAACGTAAGGATTTTACCCGAGCTGTACTAGAGGGAATAACATTTTCGTTGCACGAATCCATTGAAATATTTCGCCGAAATGGGAAGTCCATAGATACTGTGGTGTCCATTGGTGGCGGTGCTCAAAATGATGATTGGCTTCAAATCCAAGCAGACATTTTTGATGCTAAGATTGTTCGGTTAACTAGTGAACAGGGTCCTGGAATGGGAGCTGCTATGTTGGCTGCTTATGGATGTGGATGGTTTAATTCGTTAAACGATTGTGCAGATAAGTTTTTGAAGGAGGATAAAGAGTTTACTCCTAATAAAGAAAATGTGGAAAAATATAAGAAATTATTTTCTATTTATCAAAAGGTTTATGTTCAAACGAAGGACCTGAATAGAGAGCTATTAGAGTTTCGCCCTTAAAGGATGTCATATCCCGAGTCTCAACTATCTAGTTGGGGCTCTTATAAATTATTGTGTGAAAGGGGATAAGGAATTGCTAGTCAAAGAGAGAAAATTTGGAGTTATAGATGACCAGCAAGTTACATTATTTACAGTAAAAAATAAAAATGGTTTTGAAGTGTCTTGTATGAATTATGGGTGTGTGATTACTGAAGTATTAGCGGCCGACAGGAGAGGCCAGTATGAAAATGTAGTATTAGGGTACGATTCCTTAGAAGAATACGGTCAGAATAGCAAATACTTAGGAGCTGTTGTCGGTCGAGCTGCTGGCCGTATTAAAGGAGGAGCCTTTCGCTTAGGGGGGAATGTCTATCATGTTACACCGAATGAAAAAAGCAATCACCTACATGGAGGACCTAAAGGGTTCAGTCATGTTTTATGGGATTCTACTGTGTTGGAAGGCGCAGAGGAAACAACAATTGAGTTTACTTACTTAAGCAAGGACGGGGAAGAAGGTTATCCTGGGAATTTGAACATGAAGGTAGTCTATACAATTTCTAATAATACAGACGAGTTATCTATTAGATATAGCGGTATTTCTGACAAGGATACTTTAGTAAATGTTACAAACCATTCGTATTTTAACCTAAGTGGTAATCTGAGAAGAGATGTTTTAAACCATGAATTAGCTATGGATAGTCTTACATACTTGGAGCTGAATGAAGAGTTTCTACCAACGGGAAAGTTAGTACCTGTAGATGATTCGGTATTTGATTTTCGAGAGAGCCGTAAAATTGCGGATGGAGTACATTCACGACACCCTCAAAATGTACTTGTTGGTTACGGATATGATCATCCATTTTTATTGGATGAAAATAAAAATAACATAATCGTTTTAACGGAAGAGAAAAGTGGTCGAAAGCTAACAGTGGATACAACGGAGTCGGCCGTCATCGTCTATACAGGAAATAATTTAGACAGCATGGAAAATATGAGGGGAAAGAGGTTAAGAAATCATTTAGGTGTATGCTTAGAAACACAAGGTCCCCCAGACTCAATCCATCACCCTCATTTGCATTCTGTAATTCTACAAGCAGGGGAAGAGTATACATCTAAAACTGTTTATTCCTTTGGGGTTATTTAGCAGACTAAAAGCTTTTGCCCAAGACTACATATCCTCAAAAAAATAAAACATCTTCAAATGGCAGTAGTCCAATTGAAGATGTATTTAAAACTTAGATATCTATAATGTCGTCGTACCCGACCATTTTATCCATATGACTGGCAATCATAGCTATAATAGTACTTGCCTCATCCTTAGTAAATGTAAAAGTGCTTTCATCTACTAGCTCTTGTTCAGTATCAGTCCAACTACGGTTTCTTCTACGAAGAACACCATCACCATTAGCACTGTCTATCCCAAACTGATACGTTACTTCCATTTTATCATCTATTAAAAATGCAGTGATTTCAGGAGTTTCCCATTCTACATCAATTTCCTCTAGCATAATTTCGTCATCATCGTCATCATCGTCATCATCGATAACGTAATCGTCAAGTCCATCTTCCTCATCCATGTAGATCCATTCAATATCACTATCGTCTTCCAGAAACTCGTGGAAGCTTTCATGAACTGCTTCTATTATATCGGTAATATCATCTAACATTATTCTGGTTGGCTGGTTCAACTCAACGTCAAAGCTTTCAACATAAAATTCTTCATTGTAAGGGTCAAAAAGTATAGTGCAAAAATAGTCTCGTTCTTCCTCATCCGTACTAGCAACAAAAAATTCAATTCTAGGATGCTTAGAGGCACGATTAATATTCATATGGCCGACTTGGTCATATTGCTCGCAGATCGAATTCAAATGATCCTGTAGTTCCTCTGTTACTCTGTCAAACCATTCTGTAGTCATAGTCATTACCGCCTCTCATCATTTTCTTCTACTATCTTATCCCAATCCGCTCTTTTTATTCCTAAGATGAATAGAGAATAAAAATGCGCAAAAAAAAGACCTATTGATCTTTGCATCAATAGGTCTTTTTCATATGAAGCGGGTGAAGAGAATCGAACTCTCATCATCAGCTTGGAAGGCTGAGGTTTTACCACTAAACTACACCCGCATATTAATATAAATGGTGGCTCAGGACGGAATCGAACCGCCGACACAAGGATTTTCAGTCCTTTGCTCTACCGACTGAGCTACTGAGCCTAAATCTCATTAAGTAAATCAAGCTTAGTGTCTCATAGTCAGTTAAGTATAACACAAATTATGTTTGTTATATCACTTAGTTGCATAGGAACTGCTTGCTTACAAAAAAATGGCGGTCCCGACCGGGATCGAACCGGCGATCTCCTGCGTGACAGGCAGGCATGTTAACCGCTACACCACGGGACCATTTGGTTGCGGGGACAGGATTTGAACCTGTGACCTTCGGGTTATGAGCCCGACGAGCTACCGAACTGCTCCACCCCGCGACAATAATAAACGTCTTAATATAAATTCTACGCTCGAAGAAAGTAAGACACCTGCTTCGGCTGCGCCTGCATCGGTGTTAATCGTCATCTACGTTTGACGATTTGCTCCACCCCGCGACAATAATAAAGTTGAAATTTAAATCAACTATTCTTATATTATACTACAAATTTTAGAAAAATAATATAAAAAATAAATGGAGGAGGAAGAGGGATTCGAACCCCCGCGCGGTATGACCCGCCTGTCGGTTTTCAAGACCGATCCCTTCAGCCGAACTTGGGTATTCCTCCGTAAAATGTTACTTCTAGAGCAACAAGACAAGATATAATATATCACGTATAAAGAAAAAATGCAACCACCTTTTTTAGGGAAAGAAGTCTGAAGATGAAATTGACTTGAAATGAAACATTTTTCCATACAGCAACGTATGAGATTTATCAGTAATTAGAAAATAAGGAGGATTTCTATGGGTCGCCAAGTTAACCTATTAATTTTAATGCTCTTATTACTACTTTCAGCATGCTCAGAAGAAACACAGGAAGGTACAGGAATTAACAAAATAAATGACGGTCAAATTATAGAAGAGTCAGTTGGTGGATCCGTGAAAGAGAATGATTCAGGAAACGAAAACCTTCAAGCTATTGAACAAATTATTATTCCAACTAGCTTAGAGGAATGGAAGGAATCAAAGCCTGGAATATTCGCATTAGACTATTCCTATGATCACGAGACATCAAGCTGGCCAAAGGACGCTAGAGAGTTAACTAGAAATGAATTAGAAGAGCTTAAACAAATGAGTGAAATGATAGCGGACGAGGATACGTTGTTTAAAATGCTTCTCTATTATTTCGGTAGCAATGTGTATGGTGATTTGTTAGATAAACAAATGAATTATTCTGCAGTTTTAAATGAACCGTATTTGCCGGAGCCTACTAAAGAAACCAGCTCAGTTATAGGCGACGAAGAAGCAACACCTAAGGCGATGTTATTACTCGACGCAAGTTCAAGTATGCTGTTGCCCGTAGATGGTAAACAAAAGATGGGAATTGCAAAAACTGCTATGAAGCGCTTTGCCAATACGATTGGAGCTTCTAGTGAGGTTTCTCTATATGTTTATGGTCATGCAGGCTCACAAGAGGAGAAAGACAAGGATCTTTCATGTACAAAAATAGACGAGGTTTATCCAATGCAACCATATAGCGCAGATCAATTTGACCCGGTTGTTGATGATGTAGTAGCAAATGGGTGGACTCCATTAGCTGCAGCTATAAAAACAGCGAATGAAGCTAGTAAAAATTATGAAGGGGCATTAACTATTTATATTGTGAGCGACGGTGCAGAGACATGCGATGGTGACCCTATAAAAGAAGCAGAAGAATTCGCTAAGAATAGTGATAATCGTAAAGTGAATATTATCGGCTTTAATGTTGATCAAAAAGGGGAGGATCAATTAAAGGCTGTAGCCGAGGCTGGGAATGGAGAATATATCTCTGCTGACAATAGTGACGAATTGAATAAAAGTATAGAAGAAAAGTGGGTTATTCCAAGTGTCTTAGATGTAGCTTATATTCAATTAAATGCACCTAATGGCTTCGCAATCTCTAATGCACAGTATGACATCAGTCAAATTTCGCTTGCCCTTTCATTTGCCATTTCCAATGAACGAAATCGAATGAGCCAAATGGTGAGTTTAATGGAATCAGAAAAAATAATTACAGCAGAACAAGCAGAAGCACTGCAAACGAAGGTGCAGGAACGAAAAGACACACTATCCAAGTGGAATGATAATTTAAGTGAATCGAAAAAACAAACGGTAGAAGAGGAATATAATCGCATTCACCAAAAAATTAAGGCTTGGACAGAGGAAGTAAATAGGCTTAGGTCAGAACAGTCTTAATAGGAGGGCTATTAGATGAGTACATTTTTCATTATCGCAATCGTGGTAGTTGCCATCATTTTTTATCATTTACTTACTAGAGAGAGAAAGAAGTTAAAGAACTTTCGGGAAGAATGGGCTTCTGGTATATTTTCCTCGCCAGAAGCAGATCTGAATTCCATATCCTCCTATTGGTTTAATAAGAAAAAACAATCTAAAGTTTATGATGGCGTGGATGAGCTGACGTGGGCTGACTTAGGTATGAATGAGGTTTTTAAAAAGCTAAATTACACTCAATCCTCTGTAGGGGAGGAATACTTATTTAATGAGCTTCGAGCAATCGACCCATTCAAGAAACAAAGCAATGAAGCATTGTATTCGCTACTTACAGAAAACGTAGGACTGAGAGAAAAAGTGCTTCTAATTCTTTCTGATCTTGGCAAAGAAAACTATACAAATTCATCTTCCTATTTCTTTGACTTAAAAGAGATTGAAATAAAAAATACTTATATGTATGTAATCCTTGCACTTTTGCCCATAGCTTCTCTACTTTTACTTTTTATCAGTATTAAATATGGAGTATTAAGTTTTATAGGCTCACTGATCTTAAATGGAATTATCTATTATAGAAACAAGACAAAGATAGAATATAACCTTCATTCGGTGGGATATGCTGCTGCTACTATATTTGCTGCTAAGCGAATATCATCTCTACAAGATTTAATGCTAATGCCACATATAGGTGGTCTAAAAAGTAGTATTCAGCCCTTAAAAAAGGTAGTTACCTTTAACAGGCTTGCAACCTTAGGAAGTGGAGGAAGCGGTGAGATTGACTTATTGTTAGAATACGTGCGTATCCTCTTTTTGTTAGATTTTATTTCTTATAATAAGATTTTCAAAACAATTTCTGCTCACCAAAAGGAATATGAAGAAGTTTGGACTTTAGTAGGAAAGCTTGATGCGGCAATAGCAGTCAGTTATTACCGTAATACATTAGATACATACTGTACACCTACATTTACAGATCATGAGTTACTTACATT
Organism: Psychrobacillus sp. FSL W7-1493; assembly: GCF_038004905.1. Classification (NCBI taxonomy): domain Bacteria; kingdom Bacillati; phylum Bacillota; class Bacilli; order Caryophanales; family Bacillaceae; genus Psychrobacillus; species Psychrobacillus sp. FSL W7-1493. The sequence continues at coordinate 262,207 of NZ_JBBOSB010000002.1, forward strand.
TGAAAAAATGGGGCATCCTCTTCTAGTAAAGCCAGTTTTAAATTCTTCTCATTTAAGGAAGTGTACGCTTATCACAGGCTCTAATGCTTCTGGGAAGTCTACATATATTAAAGCTATTGCTATAAATGCCATCTTAGCACAAACTATCAATACAGTAATTGCAAAAAGCTGGACTATGAAGCCTAGTTATATCGTAACTTCTATGGCGGTTCAGGATAATGTGTTGAACGGTGACAGTTATTTTATTGCTGAGATAAAATCGTTACAGCGAATTATTCGCCTCATAACTGAAGGAAAGCCTTGTATTTCATTTATAGATGAAATTCTAAAAGGGACAAACACCATCGAACGAATAGCAGCGTCGGCCTCTATCATGGAGTGGTTATCTCTAAATAAAGGCATAAATTTGTTGGCAACCCATGACATCGAGCTGACCGAAATAGCGGAAAGTATATATGATAATTATCACTTTAGGGAAAAGGTTGAAGGCGGAGAAGTACAATTTGATTATAAAGTTCATGAGGGGCCTTCCATGTCAAGAAATGCTATAAAATTACTTGAAATACTTGGCTATCCAGATGAGATAACCAATAGATCTGTAGTTTTAGCTCAAAACTTTACAGTGAATAAAATATGGGATGGTCTAAAGGGAAAAACGATAGATAGTTTACTTTAAGAATGAATCTTCCATTTTGAAAGTTTTTACATATTATATTCACGAAAATAAATCATACACACCTCACATTTGGGCAATCTAAGAAAAATGATTTGCTGTGAGGTGTTTTTTATGTTGATAGAAAAGTCGTCTTCCTGGAAGGAAGGCTTTATAAAAAGATTAGAAAATGAAGAGCCATGGGATAATTGGAATCTTTATAATATGAGCTATGATATTGTAAAAACAAATTTAATAACAGATTTTAAGGGACTTCAGTCTCCAAAGTATTTACCAAACCTTCAAGCATTAAACCACCAATTAGAGGTGGCACAAAAAGTTATTGAGCGAATGAATGGGAAAGCTATATTAGCGGATGAGGTAGGTCTTGGGAAAACGATTGAAGCAGGCTTAATATTAAAGGAATATATGGTTCGCGGGCTTGTGAAAAAAGCTCTAATCCTTGCTCCTGCGTCCTTAATCAATCAATGGGTGGAAGAAATGAATTTTAAATTTCATATACCTGCCATCGCTTACAAAAAGAGTTATTCCCTTGACCACAATGACATCGTCATCATGAGCATGGATACAGCTAAAAAAAGTCCGCATAAAGAGCTTATATATGCTCAAAATTATGACATGATCATCATTGATGAGGCCCACAAGCTGAAAAACCATAAAACGAAAATATATGAATTCGTTCAGGGGTTAAAGAAAAAATTCTGCTTGTTATTAACCGCAACGCCAGTTCAAAATGATGTCTTTGAATTATTTTATCTCATTTCTTTATTGAAGCCAGGTCACTTAGGTAATTATGAGACATTTCAGGAGTCATTCTCTGCAAGTAAGCACAGCTTAGAGCATGATGAGTATCTGAGAGAGCTGGTCAACCAGGTAATGGTAAGAAATAGAAGGCAGGATACAGGGATTGAGTGGACATCTCGTCAGGTGAAAATAATTCCTATTGAATTTACAAAAGAGGAAAAAGAAGTGTATGAAATGATTTCCAATCTTAAAAACATTTCCTCTGTTTTTTCTGGTGCTTTTTCTATGATTACACTTCAAAAGGAAATGTGTAGTAGTAAGGAAGCGACTTGTTTAACGCTTAACAACATGGTAGAAAAATGTACGAACCAAGAAGAAATTGAGTATGTACAAACGGTAATGGAAAAGCTGATGTCGCTTGAAGTGAACTCGAAGGCAGAGAAAGCCTACGAAATTGTCGCTGAAGCAAAAGACAAAGTGATAATTTTTACAGAATACCGTGCTACTCAAATTTACCTGCAATGGTATTTGAGTACGAAGGGAATATCGAGTGTTTTGTTTAACGGTAAGTTCAATAAAAATAAGCGTGATTGGATGAAACACTTATTCAAGGAGCAAGCACAGGTGCTAATAGCGACAGAGTCAGGTGGAGAAGGGATAAACCTTCAGTTCTGTCATCACGTCATCAATTATGATCTCCCGTGGAATCCAATGAAACTAGAACAGCGAATCGGACGTGTGCATAGGTTAGGGCAGGAGCATGATGTGCACATCTATAATTTAGCTATTCAAGATACTATTGAGCAGCATATTTTAGATTTGCTTTACACGAAAATCGATGTATTTGAAAAAGTAGTCGGTGAATTGGACGATATTTTAACGACTTATAAAAAAACAATATAGTGCAGACAGGGTAGGGAAGGAGGGTATGCATGTACCCAGATCAGGTTCACGACTTTTTACTTCAATTTTTTAAAGAAAATAATTGCCCTATTCTAAGCAAGAGTGATCACTATGTGGTTGTCCAACTGACAGAAGAAATGGACAAAAAGCTGATGAACCGTCCGTATTATTGGCAATACGTCGAAGCTACAGGAACAGAGCCAAGTCCCATGCAGCTTACGTTTATAACGGACAAAACAAAGCTACAGGAAGATGTAAAGGGAGAGGTTATTCATTTTGGCTCTAACAGGCTGAAGCAAATGTTCAAGGCTGTGCAAGAGCTTGGATCCTTTGTTCACATGTATGAAAAAATTGTTAGCGATTCCCAGGTAATTTTTACTCCTTGGCTTGGGGTGAACTATAAGGTGACGTACTATAGTGATCAGACGAAGGAAACATTTTTTTCGCTAGGACTAAATCTTATGACGGGAATTGTTCGGGAAGATTTCCATGATTCCATTAAAGAGATCAGCTTTGATGTGGCGAAGCCGTACAATGTATTTAATCTTCCTTATATCATTAAGCCGTTGCGAGGCTTGGAACGTTTAGATGCAGTAATTGACGGTATAATTGCAAATGACGATCATACGTGGGCTGAAGAAGCAAAGGATCGGCTACAAAAGAGCCTTGAAGTATTGGAATACTTTTATGATGGTGTAGAGGACAAGCCTGAATGCTATGAGATGGAAAAAAAGGCTCTTGAGGAACAGTATGCAGCTCGTGTGGGAATAGAAATTATCAATGGTGGATTATTTTATATGAAATGAAAAATGGCTCCAGAGGAAAACCTCCGGAGCCATTTTTTAATTGTTAGTCAGCGACTTTAAACCAACCTTTAACTTGCATGATTTTATCCCATAATGGATCTGGAATATCGAGTTCTTCTTTCTTGCTTACATAAACAGCGGGAAGAATGGTGTCGTCCGCCCCTTTTTCCATCTTCGTGAACCATTCAGGATCTGTAACTAATGCTCGGCCAATTGCAACAAGAGGAGTTACGTCTAATGCTTTTTCAACATCCTCTCTCGTTTCCAGAGCACCAACACCAATCACAGGTACCTTGTCGCCAACCGCCTCCTGAATAAGTTCAATACGTGGTGTAGTATCACTTTCGTCTCTATTAGAAGATCCAAAGAAGTGCCCGAGAGACACGTGAAGATAATCAAGGTCTTTTTCAGCCAATACACGTAAAAGCTTTAATGTATCATCCATTGTGAATCCTGGATCCTGATATTCCTCTGGAGAAAAGCGATAGCCTATTATAAATGGCTCCTTTGTATACTGGTTAGCAGCAGTTTGAACCGCATCTACAATTGCCAACGGAAATGTCATACGCTTCTCTAGGTTCCCACCCCATTTGTCAGTTCTACGATTGGAATGTGGAGAGAAGAACTGGTGAATTAAGTAAGTGTTCGCCCCATGTATTTCTACTCCGTCGAAGCCTGCTTCAATGGCTCTACGGGTTGCTTCTTTAAAAGAGGCAATCGTTTTTTCAATCTCTTCCTCTGTCATTTCTCGTGGTACTTCTGCATTGTCGCGAGGTGCTGCAACAGCACTTGCAGATACTGGTTGCTCCCCTTTCAACACGTTAGAATTCGATTGTCTACCTGCATGGAAAATTTGCAAAATAGCCTTTGAGCCATTGTCTTTAATAGCGCTCGCCAATTTTTGCAGGCTAGGTATTCTCTCGTCAGATTCCGCGCCTATTGAGTATTGAAATCCCACCCCAAGTGGCTCTGCATACGCACATGCCGTAATGACTGCACCAATTCCACTTTTAGCACGACGTGCATAATAGATGAGTTCATCCTCAGAAATATCTCCATTTTTCTCCGAAGAATAAGTAGTCATGGGAGCCATTAAAATTCGATTTTTTAATGTAACTCCTGATGGTAATGTGTATGAATCGAACATGGAATTATTACCCATTAAATAACATCTCCCTTATTATTAAGTCACTTCTCTATATACCCTAAATGAATGCTCTTCAAAATAAAAATAATTGGCTTGAAATCTCAATCTAGGAAGGTTTTTACTCATTAATTATAGAAGCTTTTCTATAACCGATAAAAAGGTAGGGGGGGAGCTGTTTGATTCAAGCGGTAATTTTTGATTTGTATGAGACGCTTATTACAGAATGGGAAAAGGGGAGTAAGAAAGCAAGTTATTCTGTAGAATTGCTAGGTATAGAAGAAGCGCTCTACAGACACGAATGGCATGCGCGAGTTAATGACAGAATGGATGGAACTTATGCCGATCATCCCAGCGTGTTAAAAGAGATTTTAACTGAAAATGGTTTGCCGATTGATGAAAAAGTTATCCAAGTAATACACGCACAAAGAGTATATGTGAAGTCTGTTGCTTTTGAGCATATTGATGACTCGATTATAAAAATGCTAGAAAACCTTAAAGCTAAAAATATTAAAATAGGACTCATTAGTAACTGTACATCTGAGGAAATAGAAGGATGGTATACCAGCTTATTGCCACCATTTTTTGATGATATCGTTTTCTCTTATGAAGTAAAAGAGCGTAAGCCAAATCCAGGCATCTACTTAACTGCTTGCAAGCGATTGGGTGTAGAGCCTGCGCATTGTTTATATATAGGAGACGGAGGGTCCGATGAGCTAATGGGTGCAAGTAAGGTTGGAATGAACCCATACCAGGCGACTTGGTTTTTGCAATCTCGAGAGCACAACATAGTTTTTGACTTTCCGAGGCTTGGACTACCAAGGGAAGTATTAGATTTAGTGAAGGAAGAGGAGAAAAGTTATGAATAGCAAAAAAGATAAATGGGATGCTAGTCATCGTTCATGGCCATTGCCTAAGTTACCATGGACAATGACTCAGACATGGAATGACTTGTTGTTTGCGCATTACCCCATCGACATAAACGTATTACGACAGCTTGTGCCTAATGGACTCGCTTTAGATACGTTTAATGGGAAAGGGTGGATTGGTGTTGTTCCTTTTCATATGACCAATATTAGACTACGTGGAACGCCAAGAGTTCCGGGAACTGATAGCTTTGCAGAGTTAAATGTCCGGACGTATGTAACAGTAAATGGAAAACCAGGTGTGTTTTTCTTCAGCTTAGATGCAGAAAACTTATTGGCAGTGAAGGTGGCTCAAACGATTTACCATTTACCATATATGCATGCCGATATGAAGGTAGAAAAAAGGGATTCGTTTATAGAATATACAAGTAAGCGACGGCACGGTGTGAATGCCAGATTTGAATGTAGCTACCGTCCTATCTCCGATTCCTTCTATGCAAAAGAAGGGAGCTTTGAAGAATGGCTTACAGAGCGCTATTGCCTATATACATTAAGTAAAAAAGGGGAGCCGCTGCGTTGTGACATCCTTCATGAGAGATGGCTATTACAGCAGGCTGAGGCAGATATTCGTTTAAACACTATGTTGTCTGAGCAAGGGATTCAGGTGGAAGGAGATGAACCAGTCCTGCACTATTCTAGAAGTATGGAGGTTAGGATGTGGCCGCTAGTTTCTGCATTAAACAATTAAATTCTAAAGGAGGAATTTTATATGGAGAGTTACCCGCTACCATTGAATGAAAGGATTTCTTTAATTGACATTCTAGATATGGGCTTTACAGAAAGAACAGGTACATATGTTATTAAGGAAGATGAGCTAACTATAGTAGAAACTGGTCCAAGCTCCTCGGTAAAGCATGTGAAAGAAGGTATTCAGAATTTAGGCTACTCCTTAGAGGATGTGAAATATATCATCGTGACCCATATTCACCTTGACCATGCTGGAGGCACTGGCCTACTATTACAGTCGTGCCCTAACGCTAAAGTAGTGGTGCATCCAAAAGGTGCAAGACATTTAGCAAATCCTGAGCGTCTTATTGCCAGTGCAAGAGCAGTATATGGAACTAAGTTCGATGAATTCTTTAATCCGATTGTACCGATACCAGAAGATCGATTACTAATTAAGGCAGAGGGAGAAACGTTACAAATGGGCTCCAACTGTACCCTGACATTCTTAGATACCCCTGGCCACGCCAATCATCATTTTAGTATTTTTGACCCAATCAGTAACGGCATGTTTGTAGGTGATACAGTTGGAGTGAGATACGAGCAGCTAGCTAAAGATGGTGTAGACTTGGTACTGCCTTCCACATCACCAAATCAATTCAATCCCGAGGCGATGCAAAATGCAATAGAGCGATTCCAAAGTATGAATCTAAGCTATATTTACTATGGTCACTTTGGGATGACGACTGATGCAGCAGCAGGGTTGGCACAGGTTTCCGAGTGGCTTCCACTTTTTGTAGAAACTGCGAAAGATGTTCAAAGAGAAAATAAAGACCATGAGGAGCTAGCAAAGAGACTTCAGGCATTAGTGAAGGATCATTTAAGAGGACAAGAAATTCCAGATGACCATGAAGTATATGAGATCATTCAAATTGATACCGAGGTATGTTCGATGGGATTGATGGATTTCTTGGGAAAACAAAACTTAAATAGTTAAGTAACAGGAGTAAAAAATGTAAACGTGATAGATTAAAAGAGATTTTTGGGGGAGTAAACATGTTTAAGCTATTTTCAACAAAATGTTCTATTTGCCATAGAAAAGCAGGTCCATATCGTTTCTTTAAAAGTCCTGAAGGGAAGAAGCTAAAACTTTGTTATGGTTGTTCCGAATATGCAGAAAGACGAGCATATAAAAAAATGTCATAATAATCTTTAAAGTTGTGAATAAGGTGGAGAGGCTTGAGGATTTATTGTGTCCATTTCAATACCAACCAATAAAGGATAGGCAGGTCGTACAAGTTAGCTACTACTGGTGGTGAAAAATCGTTAATATGCAGGAATTCAGTGGTGGTTCAGGCAGCCATAATGAATATGCTGATAACCCAATTAAACGTCATTGACTACTAGGGACTTATCACAACTTTCGCTTACCTTTCAAAACTAAGGAAGGTCAAAACAACCGTCAAAACTCCCGCACAGTGATTAGGTATAACAGACAAAGAACTGTATTTGAAAAATATTATATATCTAAGATAGTTCACTTGAAGAAAGTGGACTATCTTTTTGGATGTAAATCTAACGGGGCAGGATGATTGAAGAAATAAAATGGCAAAAGGGTGATAATATGAACAAACCGAAATTAAAAAAGTTATTAAATAGATTTCTTATTGTGATAGTTGGAGTCTTTGTTATATACAGTATTTATGTTCAGTTAGAGTATAAGCACTATGTTAATCAGAGTGTAGATAGAAATTATGAAAGTTTATCAATTATAACCGTTCAAGGTAGTAATTTGGCTAAGAGGCTAGGGGAGTTTGTTGATTTAACTACCGAAAAAGAGGAAAACAATGAAGTGAAAAATGATTTGTACAACAGTTGGAGCATTGTTATCGCAGAGAATAGAAGCATTCATTCCTACTTGTTTGCTATCTCAACCATACATATGGGCGACACATCATCCGATTGGGATTTACTACAATATAGCTTATTTCGTGTTGATGAATTTATTTCTGGTATGACAAATAAGTTTCTTAAAAATCATTCTTATGCGATAAGTAGTGAAGAAAAAGAGAAGATGGACGCCGTTATTACAGTTTTTAGTACGATTAGTGAAGAAAAAGGCAATGAATTAGTTAATATAGAAGGCATCTTACAGTCTATAAAGGAACCGATGCTCATTATTGACGACAATTATTCAGATACACTTGAACGAATTGGTAGATGATTGGCTTATTTAGCTAACGAGGACTTTAATTGAAGAAGGTGACATTTAAAGTCAAAGGAAAAAGGAGCTGGATTATCCAAGGTCCTTTTTTATTGTGTTATTTTTACTGTTAATTTATATGCCATTTCCAGTGTTAGTTCCTAACCATTTAAGTAGCTATTTCCATTGTTTTTTGCTGTTTTATACTCCAAAACCGAACCCGTTAGATTTCAGTGACCTGCTTTTTTATTTTGGCTAAATCAATTGGCTATGTAAAATGCCAATGTTTAATTATGATGCAAATAAAATCAGACCAGAAAAAAGCCTTGCCTTTTCATGTTATTCTAAACGTATGAATCCCGATGGGGAAGGTCTTTGTTCTACTAGGCTGTGTACCGGAAATATAAAGGTCCAAGGCATACTCGTTTTAGATGGAACGACAAGAGTTGGGATAGTGAAATCGTTTTTAGCTATTGTGTCCTCTTCAATCAGATAGAAGATACGTGTTTTGTGAAAAGAAAGAGAGCGCTCCGTGAAGTTATGGACTAGTACGGTAACTAATAGCTCGTTTTTATGATTAATAGCTTCTTTTATGGGTGAAAAAACAATGTTGTTAGACAATGACTCCTTTGTTTCCTCGAAAACTTTTTCGATATACAAACGATCCCGTTTAGCTATTGCTTTATCCCAGGATGCTTCGAATTTTAGCTTTTGCATATTAGTAACCTCCTCTAGAACGCAAGTTTAGCATAAATAGTTATGTCTTGCTGTTCAATTAGTCGCGTTTTGTTTAATATTTAAGCTAATAGAAATGAGCTTGAGAGGAAGGAGTAGAGTATGCCATTAGAGATTGTCCGAAATGATATTACAAAGATGCAAGTAGATGCAATTGTAAATGCTGCAAATCAAAATCTTCAAATAGGAGGCGGTGTCTGCGGGGCTATTTTCCATGAGGCGGGGGCCAAGGAACTACAAAAAGCCTGTAATCATATTGGGCATTGTCAAACTGGCGAAGCAGTTATAACGGACGCCTTTCGACTAGATGCTCAATATATTATTCATGCAGTAGGGCCTGTATGGAAAGGGGGTTCTAACGGAGAAAAAGACCTACTAACTGCCTGCTATAATAACTCGCTAAAATTAGCGTTATCTCATGGCTGTGAGTCAGTAGCGTTTCCATTAATCTCTTCTGGTATTTATGGATATCCAAAGGAGCAAGCTCTACAGGTAGCTATTTCTACGATAAGCTCGTTCCTCTTGAATCATGAAATGCTTGTTTATATTGTTGTTTATGATAAAAAAGCCTTTAAACTAAGTGAGAAACTGTTCAGGTCTATTGAGGAATTTATTGATGAGCACTATGTCGAGGAAATGGACATAAGCTTCGGCAGAATTAGAAGAGAAGTATATGAGCTAGAGGATTCGATGGTGTTGCAATCTAGCCAGGATTTACAGGAAATAATAGAGCATTTGGATGAATCATTCTCCGAAAGGCTTCTACGCTTTATAGATGAAAAGGGAATGACCGATGTTTCTGTCTACAAAAATGCAAACATTGACCGACGCCTGTTTTCGAAAATAAGAAATAACAAGGACTATACTCCATTAAAGAAAACAGTAGTCGCCTTTGCCATATCCCTTCGATTAAACCTTGAAGAAACGAATAGCCTATTAGAAAAGGCTGGGTACACATTATCTAGAAGCCATAAATTTGATGTGATTATTGAATATTTTATCCAACAGGAAAACTATAATATATTCGAGATTAATGAAGCTCTGTTTAGTTTCGACCAAGCATTATTAGGTGCATAAAACAAGAAAAGGACGACCCTGACTGATGTCTGGATCGTCCTCATTTTATTATTTCTTTTGAACAGTAATTGTCCAAGCAGCATCACTTAGCTGCTCATAGTTAGTAATTGTGTGACCCTCTTCTGCTGCCCAACGAGGGATGCTTTCAGTTGCTTGCGTACAGTCAAATTCAATTACAAGCTCGTCACCTGAGCTCATTTCTGCGATAGCCTCTTTTGCTTCTACTAAAGGGAATGGACAAACCATACCCATAACTTCTAATACTTGTTTCATTTGAAATTCTCTCCTTTTTTAAGCTGTTTTTACACTTGCTTTCATCGCTTTGTTTTTTCTGCGTCCGCGGACAAAAACAAAGTATACTGCTGTCCATGTACCTAAAATCATAAATGCTAGAGCAATCCAGCCCTGCCAAGTCATCATGGCAGTCATTACTAAGCCATTTCCAATAGAGCACCCGCCTGCTAAACTAGCACCGAAGCCCATTAAATTACCACCAACAAAGCTATTAATACCAGTTTTAACATCTGGCATTCTGAAACGGAACTCACGGCTAGCTTTTGCTGCGATAAATGATCCAATGAAAATACCAAGGACTAAAAATACTCCCCAATTGATAAATGCTGTGTCCCCTGTTGTTAAATATTGAAGAATATTAGCTGACGGAGTTGTAATTCCTAGGCCACCAATACGTCCAGTAGCAACACTTAACGGCCAAGCTAACACTGCGATAGCCCCGATTAAAACGGCAGTTATAAATGGGTGCCAGCGTTTTTCAAATAATATATGTGCCAATCCAGTTCTTTTTGGCTTTAAAGATGGGATAAAAACTTTTGGTTTTGTAACTTCTTTATAGACGATCCATCCTACTACTGCTACTAGAATACCTATTAAAATCCACACGTTGATGCCAAGTGTTTCTGAAATGGAGTTAGATGGTAGCTGAGATGAACTTATTTTATTGTTTAAAGGTACTAATACCCCAGTTTTCATAATAGCAGCCATTAGCATATATCCTGCTAAGGCAATCCAGCTCCCGATTAAGCCTTCACCAGCACGGTACCAAGTTCCCGTCGCACAACCACCAGCTAACACAATACCAATACCAAAAATGAATGATCCTATAATTATTGCAACTAACGGTAGAGTACCAGCATTAAATTCAAACACGCCTAACTCTATTAATGTATATACACCGACACTTTGTACGGCAATTGCTATTAATAACGCATAAAACATGCGATTGTCTTTTGTTAAGTACATATCACGGAAACCGCCAGTCAAACAAAATCTTCCTCGTTGCATGACGAATCCTAATAACGCCCCACAAAATAAACCTGTAATGAGCATTTGTATCACGTTTATCCCGCCTTCTCTTTAATTCTTACTAAACTGATAGGATTATAATACATTGGAAAAGTAAATATGACAATGATTTTGCTCAAATAAATATCTTCCAATTCGTGGAGGTTGAAAGAGGTATTTTGACAGTTACACTTCTAAACTTACACTTGCTATAGAAGTCGCCTTGCAAGCGACCTTTCCCATTATAGAAATTGATACTCTTTTTATATAAATAAAAACCAATGGAGGCTATATGATGAAAAACAATTTAACAGAGCTAGTTTTTATATTAGATAAAAGTGGTTCAATGACCGGACTAGAAGCAGATACGATCGGTGGCTTTAATGCCATGCTTGCTAAACAAAAGAAAGAGGAAGGAGAGGCAATCGTAACGACAGTACTATTTAATGATGACTATGAATTACTACATGACCGGATAAATGTTAAAGGCGTTTCACCTATAACTGAAAGAGACTACCAGGTAGGGGGAATGACCGCATTACTGGATGCGATAGGATCCACCATACAGAAAATAGGAAACATACAAAAGAGAACAAGCTCTGAGGAACGAGCTAGCAAAGTCCTATTTGTTATTACGACGGATGGGATGGAAAACTCTAGCTGTGAGTATAATTACGAAAAAATTAAAATGATGATTTCACGTCAGAAGGAGACATACGGCTGGGAATTTATATTTTTAGGAGCCAATATAGACGCCATTGCTACTGCTGCCAACTTTGGGATTTCGGAGGAATTTGCCGTCAAATATCATGCTGATAAGGAAGGAACACGTTTAAACTATGAATCGGTTAGTAACGTAGTTTCATCTTACCGTAAAGGGTCCAAAATAGACCGCTCTTGGAAGATGGGGATAGAAAAGGATTTTACTAGCCGTAAGCACTAGGGAGAATAAACATATAATAAGGTCAGTCAAAAGTGACTGACCTTTTTCCATGGAAGCTTTACCTAGAATAGAAAGGAGTTTAAAGTACGTTGATTGGTATTGTTTTTTATGCATATGCAGCACCACAGTCAAAAGATGATCTCCCTGAATTTTTCACCCACCTCATTGGTGGAACCGAAGTAACACCAATGGTAGTGGAGGACTTTATGAGAAGATACAGGGAGTTTGGCTCCAATGACCCATTAGGCGCCCATACCCAACGAATAGCCAGGGGGTTGGAGAAACTTTTAAAACCTAAGATAAAAGAAGTGAAAGTGTATAACGCTTACAAACATACAACTCCCTTTTTAGAGGATACACTTCAGAAAATGCTGGAGGATGGTGTGGAAACCTTTGTCACGTTTTCTGTTAACCCTATATTTTCTCCGACAGGAGCTGGTATATATCAGAAAGAGGTAGAAGATTTTCTAGCTAAATCAGGACAAAAACGAGAGCTAATTCATATAAAAAACTGGAACACCCATCCTGCCATTATCTCTGTGTATGGTGATCGCTTGAAGCGAGCGGTTAAGTGGCTACCTGCTCATGTAAGGGAGGATGCCTTTGTGTTATTTACTGTGCATAGCCAGCCGCTGAACCCAGCGAGTAATAATGAATATATTGGCCAATATCAAGCGATGGCTCAAGCAGTTGCTATAGAAGCAGATGTAGAAAATTGGATGATGACCTACCGTAGTGCAAGTAGCAAGGAAAGATGGCTTAGTCCAGATGTAAAGGACGCGATGAGGTCTTTAAGTGCAGAGGGATCCCGAGGCTTTGTGACATGTGAGCTGTTATCTATCGTGGCAGATATGGAATCATTCTTTGAAATAGGTAGAGATGCGCAAGCGGTTAGCGATGACCTGAAGGTAGAGTTTGTTCGTACTGAATTTCCAGGAGATTCATTTGACACAGTTAATGCCTTAGCAGAAGTAGTGGAAGAGCAGCTGATAAAGGGAAAATAACGAAATGAGGAGGGTTAGTGGCTCTAATCTTATTAGAAGGATAATAAAAACTCTTCTAAACAAACTTGTTTCTTTAGGATTTGAAATAAGCAAATAAATGTCTTTTGGTATCTTATTAGTTTATTTAAACAAATAAATCTTTATTTATAGTTACACTAAGATAAGGTTATGATTATTATTTCGTTATTTATTTTAACTAAAATAGGTAGCGGAATATAATAATTAAGAAATGCACTAAAAATATATTGACTATTTAAAGTTTTTTGATTATTCTTTAAAATATAAAAGTTGTATACAGTCTACAATTTTGGGAGGGGTATTATTGTCAACAAGTGTAAAAAAAAATCCAAATTTAAAGACTCAAGTTTATAACTACTTGAAAAATCAAATTATGACAGGAAAGTTAAGACCGGGGGAAAGATTAATAGAAGAGAAAATATCAAACGATTTAGAAGTCAGTAGGAGCCCAATTAGAGAATCCATTAGAATGCTTGAAAAAGATGGACTTCTGAAAGTAAAAAAAACAGGGGGGGTTACAGTAGTAAAACCCACTATGGAAGATTTTCAACATATGTATGAATGCCGTGTAGAAATGGAACCGCTTTCATCTTTTTATGCTGCTAAAAGAAGGTCACCTGAACAATTAGAGTTGATGAGAGCTGCCTTACTAAAAGGTAAAAACTATTCAAGTGACAACAGCTTAGCTAGTAAAAAAGATAATGAAGTTTTAAGTTTTCACGAGGCAGTTGTACAAGCTAGTAATAACCAATGGTTGATTAGTATGGTTTCTCATTTAAGAGGCATTAATGGGTTTTATAGACAGTCCATAATAGAAGAAAATCCCTTTCATGTCGAACAAGCCTTTAATGAACATCAAAAAATTTTCCAGGCTATTGTAGATCAAGATAGTGAAAGTGCCAGGAACTTTATGCGACAGCATATTGAAAGCGATTACAATTTGTTTATGGAACTATGTAGAAAAAAAGAGGTGAAATAAGTCTTGTCAAAAAAACCATTAGAAGGAATTAAAGTATTGGAATTAGGAAATTTAGTGGCTGCTCCGTTTGCTGGAAAATTATTTGCAGAGTTTGGTGCAGAAGTAATAAAGGTGGAGGAACCTAAAAATGGTGATCCTTTAAGAAGTTGGAGGGTGATGCATGAGGACACGTCCGTTTGGTGGTATGTGCAATCAAGAAATAAAAAGTCAATTACTATTAATTTACGTGAGTCAGAGGGACAGGAAATAGTTAGGGAACTCGTGGGCAAAGTAGATGTGGTTCTTGAGAACTTTAAGCCGGGTACTCTAGAGAGATGGGGTCTAGGATATGAAGATTTAAAGGAAGTTAATAATTCAATTATTATGACACGAATATCTGGTTATGGTCAGACGGGGCCATATAAAGAAAAGGCTGGATTTGGAAGTGTGGCTGAAGCTATTGGAGGCCTAAGATACTTAACCGGTTATCCAGATTTACCTCCAGTCAGAGTAGGTATAGCTATAGGAGACTTAATAGCTGGATTATATGCGGTAATCGGAACCCTGATGTCGCTAAGAGCTAGGGATAATCATCCTTCAAAGACTGGACAACTAGTGGACGTAGCACTTTATGAGTCTGTTTTTAGTTTGCTCGAGGGGATCTTACCGGAATACGATTTAACAGGGATAGTTAGGGAGAGAACAGGGAGTACTCTTCCTGGAATAGCACCATCTAACACATATGTGTGCAAGGATGGCAAACACATAGTTATAGGGGGAAATGGAGATAAGATATTTCAGAGATTAATGATTGCAATAGGAAGAGAAGATTTAGCTGCTGACCCGTTGTACTCAACTAATCAAGGGCGTGCGGATAATGTGGAATATATTGATGGGGCTATTGAGGACTGGACAAAACAATATCCATTGAAAGATGTGCAAAATATACTTGATGAAGCATCTGTTCCAGTTGGACCCATTTATGGAATAAAGGAAATTATTGAAGATGAGCAATACATAGCTCGGGATATGCTTCAAAAAATAGAAATACAAAATGGTGCGAAGGTTTTAATGCCTGGAATTGTACCCAAGCTCTCTGAAACTCCTGGGAAAATTGAATGGAGCGGACCTAAACTAGGAGAGCATAACGAAGAAATTTATACTAAATTTTTAAATATGTCAGTGGAAGAGTTCAAAATATTTAAAGAAAAGGGAGTGATTTAATATGGCCGATGTGAAAATTATTGACGTCAGTCCTCGTGATGGACTACAGAACGACTCTAAAATTATATCGGTTGAAGAAAAAGTTGAGTTGATTAATAGATTACTAAAAGCAAGGGTTAGCTCTATTGAAATTACTTCATTTGTTCATCCTAAAAAAGTTCCCCAGATGGCGGATGCAGAAGAGGTTGTCCAAGAATCAGCAAAACTAGGAAGTTTTGACGCAATTGCATTGGTCCCGAACTATAAGGGATTTCAACGACTGAAAAAATTCAATCTCTCAGAAATAAACTGGGTCAGTTCAGCAACAGAGACATTTAATCAAAAAAATATTGGCTTCACGATTGAAGAGAGTCTGAAGCAATTTAAATTAATTAAACAGGAAGCTAAACACGCTGGGATTAAGACTAATTTTTCAATTGCTGTTAGTTTTGGATGTCCTTATGAAGGAGATGTGGATAAATCAAAGGTTGTGGAATTAGTGGAAAGAGTAAAGGGGATAGGGGTAGATCGGATTACTATTGCAGATACGATAGGTATTGCAACACCTAACCAGGTAAAAGCCCTAAGTGAGGAAGTTTTAGGTATTGTAGGTAATACACCTGTAGCAATTCATTTACACGACACAAGGGGTCTTGGACTGGCAAATGCCTACAGTGCTTATGAAGCGGGTATTCGCATTTTTGAAACAGCGGTTTCTGGAATTGGTGGATGTCCCTTTGCCCCAGGCGCTGCAGGTAATTTAGCAACAGAAGATTTAGTTTACTTATTTCATCGAATGAACATTAGCACAGGCTTAGATTTAAATGAATTAATAAATGCAGCAGATTTTGCTGCAAGTTTATCTTCGAAGAACCCATTGGGACGTATTAGGCATATCGAGAGAAATATTATTAGGGAGGAAATAAAATGAAAAAACTGTGGAAAACTCTTTCTTTTATCACTATAGTAACTTTACTATTATCGGCATGTAGTTCTAGTGATGGAGAAACTAAGGCAGTCAGTTCAGATGTAAAAGGATTTGAAGAAACTACAATTCGTTTAGCCTATAATTTGCCTGCAGATCATCATGTGGCAATAGGTATTGAACAATTTGCAAAAGATGTTATGGAAAAATCAGGTGGTGCTATAAAAATGCAAGTATATCCATCTGGTCAGTTATTAACTGATAAAGAGATGAACCAGTCTATATTAACTGGTGGTGTAGAGATGGGAGTAAATTCTTCAACTCTTTGGGCAAGTACAGTACCTGTAATGGGAGTATTTGACGTGCCTTATATCTTTAATGACTATGAAAAAACAGGAGAGGCTCTAAATGGTGAATTTGGGGACAAGCTTCGTACTGCTATGGAAGATAAAGGTGCAAAGGTGCTCATGTTTGCTGACTATGGATTTGCTCAATTTGCAAATAATAAACGTCCTTTAAAATCTCCAGAAGATTTTAAAGGTCTAAAAATTAGAAGCATAGGGGATATTCCTTCTGAAATGATAAAGGCTTATGGCGCTTCGCCGGTATTTATGGGTGGGGGAGAAGTGTACATGGCCTTACAACGTAACACAGTTGACGGAGCAACGTCTGGCACAACTGCCATGGTTCAAAGAAAATATGACGAGGTAACAAAATACTTAACTATTAACAATTACGCCTATCTTGAATTTATTCTAGCTGTTAATAAAAAGTTTTGGGACGACCTTCCTGTAGAAACGCAAAACTTACTAACTGAAACTGCTCAGGAAACTGAAAAATGGATTCGTGATAAAGCGAAATCTGAAGATGAAAAAACAGCTAAGGAACTTGAAGACAGAGGCATGGAGGTATATAAAGTTCCCGAAGAAGACTTAGAGAAGTGGAAAGAAGCAGCTAAACCTGCTTGGGATGCATTTTTAAACAATACTGGTGAAGCAGGTAATGAACTTTTAGACTTGGTTCAATAAGGGGGGGAACTTATGAAAGCAATTTATGAACTCTCCGATAAGCTGATAAAGATAGGGGCATATACGGCAGGTTTGTTAATAGTGTTAACAACATTTATGACATTCTATGAAGTTATTTCTCGATGGTTATTTAATAGTCCTACCATTTGGGCAACTGAACTATCCACATATTCTATTATTGGAAGTTGTTTCTTAGCGAGCGCTTATGCAGTGAGAACTTATTCTCACATTACTGTAGACCTCTTGATTAATAATGTTAACGATAAGTTTAAGAAAGTACTTGCTTATCTATCGAATGCTATGGGATTAGTATTTAGTATTATATTTACTTATTATGGATTCCATCATGTGCTGAATACTTTTGAATTAGGGATTACCTCTTCATCTTTGTTAAGGATACCAATGTACCTGCCGGAGTTGTTTTTACCTGTGGGAGGTGCCTTAATGTGCATAGCCTTTATCTTGCAGATAATAGATGGTGACATTCACAGGGGAGGGGAACATATTTGAACATTTTCTTTATTGGTGGACTAGGAACATTTTTACTCTTGGGCTTACCTGTAGCATTTGCTCTTTCATTACTCGCTGTAGTGGGAATGTATATATTTAATGGTGGCACTTTTGCATTTATGCAAGTGCCAATTATCTCTTACAAGGCTCTCGATGATTTTTCCTTAACTGCTTTGCCGATGTATGTATTAATGAGTCAAGTTTTGCTAGTAAGTGGCGTAGGTAGAGACTTATATGAAATGGCCAGCAGATGGTTTCGTCACTTACCGGGAGGACTTGCAATTGCTACACTCTTTTGTTGTGCAATTTTTGCAGCTATATCAGGTTCGAGTGTTGCCACTGCAGTAACGGTAGGCTCGGTAGCTTTACCTGAAATGGTAAAGAGAGGATATAATAAGAGACACGTACTTGGTATGCTAGCTGCTGGTGGTACTCTGGGAATTTTAATACCACCCAGTGTTCCGATGATTATTTATGGCTCAGTAACTGGTGAGTCAATTGGTAAGCTGTTTATAGCTGGAATTGTCCCGGGTATAATACTAACTATATCTTTTATGATTTTTGCTTCATATCAAACACGTCATATCAAAGATAAACCAGCTACTTGGGCCGAAAGAATGGAAGGTACTAAAACTGCTATTTGGGGCTTGTTATTACCAGCAATTGTAATAGGGGGAATTTACACTGGTATTTTTACTCCTACGGAAGCTGCAGCGGTAGGTGTAATGGTTAGTTTTGCAATTTCGTTGTTTATCTATAAAAATCTAACGCTTGCCAATTTCAAAAAAATAATAATTGAAACTGTGAAAACTAATGCAATGATTCTATTTATCATTGTTGGAGCTATGTTACTTGGCTACATAATGACAATTTTAAATATTCCTCAAACCATTACAAATTATGCTACAAGCCAAGAGATTTCGCCATGGATTATATTTATATTAATCAACATAGTTTTGCTAATATTAGGCATGTTTTTGGAGACAATTTCTATTTTGGTAATCACTTTGCCTATCTTATATCCAATAATTATGGCATTAGGTTTTGACCCAATTTGGTTTGCTATTATTATGGTTATTAACATGGAGCTTGCTCTTATTTCTCCTCCTGTAGGTTTGAATTTATTTGTGTTAAAGGGAATAGATCGAACTAATAGGATAGATGAAATTGTTAAAGGGGTAATACCATACGCAATAATTATGATTTTATTAATAGTCGTATTATCCGTTTTTCCTGAAATATCCACTTTTTTAATTAGTGATATAGAATAATATCCTTTTAAATTATAGTAATACAGGAATGATAGACAAAAAGAACTTCAGGTACTTGAAGTTCTTTTTGTCTTCTTCCTACTCATATAAAGTACTATCTAAATCCCCATCTTCCTGATATATAGAAAGAATTCCATTGTGATCATTGACGTATGGCTTAGCCTTTTCAAGCAAAGCATCCTTTGTCTCCTCTGAGAAAATGGCTCTTTCTCCGTTTTCTTTTAGCAGTACCCAATCTTCTTCCCGAGCCTTTACCTCATATCTTGGGCGGTCATTATCGTCCCCATTCACTGCCTTTCTTGCCTGGGCTGTTGCAATAGCGATTGCTCTTCCTTCATCAGTATCGTCTCTTAATAATGCATTCGCAATTTCAATCGCTTTTTCCCGAACATCTGGCTCAAGATTTTTCATTGAAGCTGGATAATCATTTTTACTCCACGGCATATCTATCGCCTCCTTGCTAAGAAATTCCCGAAATTAAATCAAAATAAACATCACGTACTGAAATAGTAAATTATTTTCAAGGAAAATCTTATTATTCTTTTCTGGAAGATCTTCATTCGAGTATAATTATTAATTAATATACTTTCCAATATTTGGGGTGATTTGAATGGAGTTATTAATTATTAGACATGGAGAATCGGAAGCTGATCTGTTAGGTGTGCATGAAGGTAGAGCGAACTTTCCTTTAACTGAGTTAGGTATTGAACAAGCTAGTAAGATGGCTACATACGTGAAGGGTCATTTTCCACCAAACGTTATATTGTGTAGTCCTCTAAGTCGTGCAAAGAGTACTGCGACTATTCTACAAAGTAATATAGGCTGTGAGATGTATGAGGAGTCTGACTTAATGGAGTTTAATAACGGAGTACTAGCGGGTTTACCTCGAGAAGAAGCAGCTATAAAGTACCCTCTACCTAAAGAAGGAAGACCGATTTATATACCAATTGAAGCTGGAGAATCAGAGTTAGCGTTTCGTTACAGAGCAGAATACATACTTCATAAAATAATAGAAGAATACAAGGATTATCAAAGAGTGGCAATTGTGTCACACGGTGGCTTGATCTCCAACCTTATTAAGGCGTTTCTTCAATTGCCAGTTACCAGTGACTATATTTTCCCTACGGGAGACACAGGTATGCATTTACTGACCATTGAAAAGGACAAGCGTATGATCAAGTTCTTAAATAGACTGGAGCATATAAATAACGAAGAAGAGGTGATTAAATGATTTTACATACATCCATTCAGGGGAGCGGTGAACCACTCTTATTTTTGCATACAGGCTTACAAACTGGAAATACAGACTTTCAATATCAGCAGAACTTTTTCAAAGATAGCTATAAAGTATTTGCCCCGGATTTAAGGGGACATGGGCAGTCGCCTTCAGAGGAAATTGAAAATTTCTTTTTGGATTCTGCGCAAGATTTATTGGAAACCATCAATCATTATCAGCTGAAAAAGATTCATTTGGTTGGATGCTCACTGGGTGCAATTGTAGCGGTACAATTTGCTAGACTTTTTCCGGAGCGAATTCAAACACTCACTGTTTCAGGCATGATGCCAGTTAAGCCGGATGACTGGCTGGATTTGCACATGCAGGATGTAAAAACTCAGGAACAGATTTTATGGAACGACGATTTCATAAACTATTTTGATAAACTACATTCATCTGGTTGGAGAAGGTTTATTCACTTGGGGAAAAAAGAGGACTGGTATCCTTTTGAAGATATGTTAGCTATGTATCACTTCGAGTTCCCTGTCTTATACATAGTTGGGGAAATGAATGCACATGAAACTGTAGGAGCAACGATTTACCCGAAAGAAAACAAACATATTCACGTTGCTGTTATCCCTTTTGCAGGGCATTTAGTACATGAAGACCAGCCTGCTATTTACACCGATATAGTAATAACCTTTTTAGAGTGCTCCCAAGGTTAAATTATTATTTTAAACAAGTTTTTTGGCCGGCAAGCATATGCTATCTATATATGTAATATGGAAGGGGATCTTATGTATTTAAACGCGTTACATCCTTGTCCTCTCATTCGGACGATCACTGTTAATGGAGAAGGCTCAATTACTGTTCCACCGAATTATGCGTTGCTACAAATCGAAGTTACCACGGAAGGCAGCGAGGTGGAGGAAGCCCAGCAAAGAAATGCAGCAATTATGAATCAGGTCATTCAATCCATACTAGAGCTTGGTATACCAAGAGAAAATATACAAACTGCTGCATACAATATTTTTCCGCGTTACGATTTTGTAGATGGAAAACAGGTTTTCAGGGGATATGAAGTGACTAATGCCATTTCGGTAAAAATACCTGATGTAAGCATGGTAGGAAAAGTGATTGATACAGCCGTTAGTAATGGGGCAAATCGAATTTCTTCTCTTGAATTCAGATTAGAAAACGAAGATGCCTATTATCAAAGAGCTCTTAGTAAGGCTTTAATGAATGCACAATTAAAGTCAAATACAATAGCAGAAACAATGAGGCTTTCAGTTTCACCACAAGTTATAGAGGTAGTGGAGGAAAAAGAAGGAAGTCCGATCGTACCATATAGAGCGATGTTAATAGAATCATCTACAGGAGCAACCCCAATTGAACAAGGTGTAATTACGATAATAGCTAGAGTCACAGTTAAGTTTCAATACTAATAAATAATTAATATTGTGTATAAAAATACGTAATATCCATTTGCATAATACCTTTTTACAACTTATCATGTATATATAGGTAAGGAGGGTTCAGGATGGATGCAATTGATATTCTAACGAACTTGGATAACTTGCAAGCATATTTTCAACCTATTTTTAGTGCAGACGAACATATAGTAGTCGCATACGAGGTTTCTGGAAAATTGCTGCATGATGATAAGCTAATAAACTTAAATGCGTTTGCTTTTGATGAAGAGGTGCCAGAGGAATATAGAGTTGAGGTCGAACAAAGAATTCTTCATATTGCTTTAGGGCAGCTTGTAGACCAGCCAAAAAACTTTGATATATATCTTCCATGCAACGCCAATTTACTAGTGCTAGATTATGGCGAAGGGTTTTTTGATATTATAAAACAATATATCCCAGAGGAAGAACTTTCTCGAATTGTTATAGTAATTTCCGAACATAACTTTAAAGGGGATTTTCATCAGTTAAATAATATAGTACGTTACTTTAAAACCTATGGAATAAAAATAGCGATTAACCAATTAGGCTCAGAGAGTCATCTCGATTATATACAAATGCTAGCACCTAATATCCTTAAGGTAAATATAGAGCAGCTAAGCTATGAATCCTGGGGTGCACAGAATGACCTTTTTACATCACTTAGTTCATCTGCGCGTAAAATTGGAGCAAATATGCTTTTTGAGGGTATTGATACAGTTCACCAGCTTCAATTTGCCTGGAAAAATAGTGGCCGATACTATCAAGGGAAATATTTAGCTGAAGCGGGCACTGGGCTAATCCCACGAAATCAATTAAAGAAAAGCTTTAAGGATAGGTGTCGACAATTTATTGCAACAGAAAAACGTATATTAGAAGAGAATTACAAGGCATTGAAGGAATTACAAGTTAATCTAGAGAAAAAAGTTCAAGCTATCAAATCTTCTAGCGAAGAAGTAGAAGATTTATTGAAACTAGCTGAAGAGCTAAGTGAATACTCGTTCCGTCTTTATATTTGTGACGAGGAGGGCTTCCAGACCTCGCCTAATATTGTTCGAACTGATTCGCATTGGGAGGTTGAAGAAGACGCCATTAACAAAAACTGGAGCTGGCGCCCATACTTTCTAAAAACAATTATTAAGATGAGAAATGATCAAAGTGGTGTGTTCTCTGATATTTATAGCGATATTCAAACAGGCGAAATGATAAGAACCTTCTCTGTCCCAATCAACGAGAATGAATATATGTTTATTGATATTTCCTATGATTATTTATTTAAAAAGAATATCTTCAGATGAAGCCTACTTTAATTTAAAAAAGTATGTAAGGGTGCCTTACTATCTAAGTAAATAAAATCCATCGATCGAAATCTTACCTAAGATTTCGATTTTTTTTGTATATTTATTGCCCAGATTAGTGCTATATTTTTCCGTTTCTTTCAAGGATATTAGGGAATAGCTACAATATGTCTGATTTTAAAAGGCGAATTATACATAAAAAGAAGGTGTTTTGACATGAATATACTTTGGGGAATTGGTGGAGTTATTGTTGTGATCGGGATTGCTTTTCTCCTTTCCAATGCTAAAAAGTCGATAAATTTACGAACCATACTGATTGGTTTAGCTATACAGATTGCATTTGCATTTATGGTATTGAAGTGGGATTTGGGACGCTGGGCATTACTAAAGCTTTCCAAAGGAGTTCAAAATTTAACTGGGTATGCCAATGAGGGGATATCTTTCTTATTTGGCTCATTGTCTGATGTGGATGAGTTTGGGAGCATCTTTGTTATACAGGTGTTAACTATCATCATTTTCTTCTCAGCTTTAATTTCAGTTTTGTATTATTTGGGCATCATGCAGTTCTTTATAAAGATTATTGGAGGAGGACTATCCAAGCTTTTAGGAACTAGTAGGGCAGAGTCTGTATCTGCTGCAGCAAACATTTTTGTGGGGCAAACAGAGGCTCCTCTAGTTGTTCGCCCCTTTATTGCAAAGATGACTAACTCAGAGCTTTTTGCTGTGATGACAGGTGGACTTGCATCGGTTTCAGGATCCATTTTAGTAGGATATTCTTTGTTAGGGGTGCCACTGGAATATTTGCTTGCCGCTAGCTTCATGGCTGCGCCAGCAGGTTTGATCATGGCTAAGCTAATGTTTCCTGAGACGGAAACTGTGGAAGACACCGATTTCAAGATGGAAAAAGATGATTCAAACGTCAATGTAATTGATGCTGCTGCAAGAGGGGCCGCAGACGGGATGAAGCTTGCAGTCAATGTAGGAGCTATGTTATTAGCATTCATCGCCTTAATTGCTCTTTTGAATGGTTTAATTGGAGGGATTGGAGGACTCTTTGGCTATGGTGAGATAACGATAGAAGGGATATTAGGCTTCATATTCTCTCCATTGGCTTTTGTAATAGGAGTACCTTGGTCAGAAGCAGTGGCGGCGGGATCCTTCATTGGTCAAAAGCTAGTTTTGAATGAATTTGTTGCTTATAAGGCTTTTACCGATGATATGGGGAACCTTTCTGCTAAAACCAATCTTGTCGTAAGTTTTGCTCTATGTGGCTTTGCAAATTTAAGCTCAATGGCAATATTGTTAGGTGGATTAGGTTCCCTAGCTCCAAACCGGAGACCAGACATTGCAAGATTAGGGTTTAAGGCAGTTATTGCAGGAGCGCTTGCATCATTACTTAGTGCTGCAATAGCAGGAATGTTTTTATAAACAGTGATCTTCATAAAAGATTAAACGAGAATACTTTCTGTTTATTAATTGTAGCTACAGGCTCTGGCGAAAAGTGTGAGGCAGATATGACATCACAAAATGTCCATCAAAAAATAAATATTATTTGTCGAATAATGAATTTAATAAAACCTCCTATGGAACTAGTCATAGGAGGTTTTCTTTTTGGAAGATAAAATAGTAGCGCTATATAGACTTTAGATTTCAACATTTTCAAACATTTAACGACAAAATATTAGGAAAAAAGTCGCATAAAATTCGTTGACAAAATTATTGTTTGTAAAGTAATATTCAACAAAAGCTTACTTGTAAACGCTTAACTTAAAGGGGGTATCCATATTGGATCCTATATTAGAGATAAAAAATCTCTCTTTACAATTTGGAGGGGTAAAGGCACTAGAAGATGTAAGCTACCATATTAACAAAGGAGAGATTTTTTCGTTAATAGGTCCAAATGGAGCTGGAAAAACTAGTATGCTGAATTGTATTAGTGGTCTCTATCAACCGACTGGTGGCTCCATTTTGTATAAAGGTCATGAAATCATAAATATGAAACCTTATAATCGCACAGCTTTAGGGATTGCTCGTGCATTCCAAAATATAGCGTTATTTGCCCATATGTCTGTGCTAGACAACCTAAAGCTTGGAAGACATACATTGATGAATTCCGGACCGATTAGCGGAGGAATGTACGTTGGAAAGGCTGCAAAAGAAGAAATTGCTCACAGACAGAAAGTAGAAGAAGTAATTGAATTTTTAGAGCTTCAAGATATCCGTCATACTCCTGTCGGTACGCTGCCTTACGGTTTACAGAAGAGAGTCGAGGTGGGAAGGGCACTTGCATTAAACCCTGACCTTATCTTATTAGATGAACCAATGGCTGGGATGAACAAAGCGGAAAAAGATGAAATGTCACATTTTATAGTTGAGATGCATGAGACGATGAATATGACGGTAGTCTTGATCGAGCACGACTTAGGGGTTGTTATGAATTTATCGGAACATATAGCTGTATTAGATTTTGGTAGACTTATTGGTTTTGGAACCCCAGCAGAAATTCAAGAAAATCCAGCTGTTATAAAGGCCTATATTGGGGAAGAAGCCGTTATTTAGGAAGGGGAAATTAAAATGGATCACAAAACATTACCCACTCTTTTAGCGGAAAGGTCTGCTAATCATGAGCAAGAGGTTGCTCTCAGGCAAAAACAGCTAGGGATTTGGCATGAGGTTACTTGGGGGGAATACAGTAAAAAGGTAAATCAATTATCTATTATATTATCTGAATATTTCGATTTTTATAAAGGGGAAAGGCTAGCAATTATAGCAGATAATCGGCAAGAGTGGGTTTATACTCAACTTGCTGCACAAAGTTTAGGTGGTGTAACGGTAGGGATCTATCCAGAATCATTACCTGAACAAATTATTTTTTATCTAAATGACTGTAAGGCCAGAATCGTATTAGTTGATAATCAAGAGCAGGTAGATAAATTATTGGGGATTGAAGAACAAATACCATTAGTTGAGCAAATCATATTTTTTAACAAGCAAGGAATGAGGCATTATAAGCATCCAAAACTAGTAGACTTTGAGGATTTACTATCAGACGGCATATTATTGTTGCAAGATAAGGCAAAGTTCCTTGTTGATCCACCTGAAGAGGTTTTGGAAAATGACCCTGCAATTATTGCCTATAGTGCAGCTACATCAGGGATGCCAAAGGGTGTCATTTTAACGCATGCTAACCTAATTGATGCAGCTGAAGGTCTACTAGCTATTGATAACGTGAAAACAAAGGATGATTATTTTTCTTTTTTACCTTTCGCTTGGATTCATGAGCAAATTTTAGGGATAGTAACTCCTTTAATTAAAGGCGTGGTTGTTAACTTCCCCGAACGCCCACATACGGTTTTAGGGGATCTTCGGGAGATAGGTCCACATACATTGCTGGCTCCACCAAGAGTTTATCAATCTATCATGTCTAGTTTTACGAACAGGATAGAGGGAGCAAGTAAGTTTAAAAAAACAATTTACAATTTTTTCAAGAAATTTGGGGACAAGGCTGCCCGTGCAGAATTGAACAAAGAGCCAATCAATTTCGTAGACAAAGCAATGTATGTATTAGGAGATATTATCGTTTTTAGTGCTATTCGTGATCATTTAGGTTTAGCGAGAGTTAAAAGGGCTTATGTTGCAGGAGCTGCTTTGCATCCGGAAGCTTTTTACTTTTACCACAGTATTGGAGTAAATCTAAAACAAACCTATGGGGGGACTGAGGTTGCTGGTATAGCTTTTGTTCAAAGAGACAAAGACGTAAGAGCCGGAAGCTCAGGAAAAGCATTACCAAATACGCTAGCTAAGATTGGAGAAGATGGAGCAGTATACATTAAAAATTCAGCTGTTGCTACAAATTATATAGGTGGAGAAAGTACGCATGGTGGGGATGGATGGATTTCCTTAGGTGATTGTGGTCACTTGGAGGATGACGGACATCTTTACGTGCTAGATAGATTAGAAGATATTATTATTGCCGAAAATGGCCAAGTTATTTATCCGAGACTGATAGAAAACAAGTTAAAATCGAATCCTTACATTTTAGAGGCAGTTTGCTTTGGTCAAAATAAGCCATATGTAACTGCAATGATCAATATGAACTGGAACAGTATGGGGAGATGGGCAGACAAACAAAGAATTGCCTACACAGATTACGGAGAGCTGGCTAAAAACAATCAAGTGATAGAGTTTTTGGAACAACAGGTGTCATTGTTAATGAAAGATTTACCTTCCTTTGCAAGGGTAGAGAAATTCACACTGTTACACAGACCATTTTCAATAGAAGAAGGAGAGCTCACCAGAACCTATAAAATAAGAAGAAATTTCATTGAAGATCGTTACAGAGTGTTGATTGACGGGATGTATACAGAAAGAGAAAGTATTTCTGTAGGGTCGAGTGAGATGGATAACGTAAGAGTGGTTCAACTAAATAGAGAGCAGGAGGTGACGTTATGACATTCTTTCTTCAAATGCTCGTCACGGGAGTGGTAGTCGGTAGTATCTATGGTCTAGTGGCATTAGGGTTTGTACTAATTTATCGGGCAAGTGGTGCACTAAATTTGGCAAATGGAGAGTTTGTTATCGTTGGCCCCTATATTTGTTTAGTTTTGATGACCGCTTACCGCATCCCTTTCTTTATTGCCTTGTTAATTACCCTTATATTCAGTGCCATTTTGGGGTTAATCGTGGAAAGATTGGTTATCCGTCCTATTCAAAATGCTCCAGTAGTATCTGTTATTATGGCGACAATTGGACTTTCTAGCTTACTAGGGGGAGCCGTTCATATGATTTGGGGTCACCAAACAAGAATGTTTCCTAAAATATTCCCAACAACTCCTATAAATATATCAGGGATTATTATTAGTCCTGTATATCTTTGGTCATTTGTAATTGTCATAACACTGCTAACCATATTCTTGTTGCTGTTCAAGTTTTCAAAAATGGGAATTGCTATGCGAGCAGTGGCGGATGATCGTCAGGCTGCGATGTCCATGGGGATCAGTGTGAAGTATGTGTATGCAGCAACTTGGACTATTGCTGCTGTTGTTGCAGCGGTAGGTGGGATATTGCTAGGGAATATCAACGGCTTAAGTCCTACTATGTCTGCAATTGGTTTGACCGTACTGCCGGTCGTAATTTTAGGTGGATTGGATAGTGTTCTTGGAGCAATCGTAGGTGGATTTATAATTGGTATTCTCCAAAACATGGCAGGGGGATATATAGATCCACTTGTAGGAGGAGGCTTAAAGGAGGTTGTTCCATTCATAGTGGTTTTACTCATCTTAATGTTAAAACCATACGGACTATTTGGTAGTAGAACAATTGAGAGGGTGTGAACCTATGAGGAATCTGTTTGTTAGAGAAAGTGGTAATTATAAGATCTCTTATTTAGATGATGCAAAAATGTTTGGAACAACCTCTGGCAAGATTAAAGGTTTGTTAATAGTAGCCATGGTCCTCTTGCTGCCATTAGTTACTACTAATTATTGGATTGGTCTTCTTACTCTCTGTTCTATTTCAGCGATTGGGGCAATCGGACTTAATATACTGACGGGCTTCACTGGGCAAATATCGATTGGAGTAGGCGCCTTTTTAGGTGTAGGTGGATATACGTCAGCAATTCTTACCTCCACCTATGGATTAAGCTTCTGGATTTCTTTACCGTTGGCTGGAATCGTTACAGCTTTAATAGGGGGCTTGTTCGGTGTTCCTTCCCTCAGACTAAAGGGTTTGTACTTGGCTATTGCTACTTTAGCTGCGCAAGTTATCATTTTATTTGTTATTAGTCGCTGGGATAGTTTAACAGGTGGTACTGCTGGAATGGTATTGAATCGTCCAAAGGTTGGGGACGTTTCTTTAACGAGTAATACACAATATTATTATTTATGTGTCATTATTTTGTTACTTACCGTCTTGTATGCTACTAATCTATTGAGAACAAGAACTGGAAGAGCCTTTTTGGCTGTCCGAGACAGAGATATAGCTGCACAAATAATGGGGATCAATTTATTTAAATATAAGGTAATGGCATTTGTTATTAGCTCGTTCTTTGTCGGTATATCTGGAGCTTTACTCGCACATTACACAATGATTGTGAGTCCAGAACTATACAACTTTCATGTGTCTATCGAGTACCTGGCAATGATCTTGATAGGTGGCTTAGGAAGTGTATTTGGTTCTATTCTAGGAGCAGCTTTTATAACATTGTTACCTGTACTGCTAGGTTCCTTCGTAGATGTTTTGGCAGCTTTTATGCCAGACTTCTATCAGTTGTTTTCAGCTTTTAAGGATTTTGTTTTTGGAGCTGTCATTATTTTATTTTTAATCTTTGAACCAGGAGGACTCGCACATATTTGGCTCAATTTTAAGAAATACTTTAAGCTTTGGCCATTTTCTTATTAGCTAGTTTTCGTTTTCTATTAGAAACAAGGGGAGTGTTGATGAAGTTGAGAAAAAATAAATTTGTATACAAAATATTGGGGATTCTTTTCGTGTTATTACTAGGGGCTTGTTCAGAGGAAGGTACATCTGAAAGCAGTGATGGCTCGAGAAAAGTAGTTGTTGGTGGACTATATGATATTACTGGTGGTACTGGAGACGTTGGAACCCCTTACGCAGAGGGAGAAAAAGCGTATTTCAAATATGCTAAAGATAAAGGAGAAATAGAAGGCGTAGATTTGGTTTTGAATGGGAAGGACTATGCTTATTCTATTCCAGAAGCCCAAAAAATTTACCAAGAGCTGCGAGATAAAGAAAAAGTTTCTGCTGTACTTGGCTGGGGAACGGGAGACACAGAGGCATTACGTCAACAAGTGGCTAGCGACAAGCTTCCTTTCTTCTCTGCATCTTATTCTGAGAACCTAAAAAACTTAGAGGAGAGTCCTTATAACTTCTTGGTGGCTGCTTCATACTCCGATCAAGGGAGAACTGTATTAAAGTGGATTAAGGATAACCATAAAGGCTCTGAACCAACGGTAGCATTATTGTATAACGATACAGCGTTTGGGCGTTCTCCAATCGAGGATATTAAAGCGTACGCGGCTGAAATTGGTATAAAGATTGTAGATGAACAAATTGTTGATGTACAAGCTACCGAAGCACAATCTCAGTTATTGAATATGGAGAAGAAAAATCCAGATTATGCAATTATCCAAGAAACCTGGGGCGCAACAGCTACAATTCTTAGAGATGCTAATACACTGAACATAGATACCCAATTTATAGGGTTAAACTGGGCCTCTGGTGAAGGAGTTATTACAATAGTAGGGGAAGATGTAGCGGAGGGCTATATTGGTATTCTATCTCATGCTTTACCATACGAGGATCAACCAGGGATGGCAGAGGTAGAGGAATATTTAAAAGGTGAGGGAAAAACACTAGAAGATATCAATCAGAAATTTATCCAAGGGTGGTCGGCTGCTAAAATTATGGTTGCTGGTATAGAAGAAGCGGCTAAAAAACATCCGGATGGCGATATTACAGGAGAAGAGATTAGATCAGGTCTTGAGTCTTTAAATAACTTTGACCTTGGTGGACTTGGAGCACCGGTAAGCTTCAGTGCGGACAATCATACAGGCACGGAGCAGACTCGTCTAGGCATAGTGAAGGGCGGCAAATGGGAGCCTTTAACAGATTACTTTAGCTATAAGGACTAAAGTGGAAATGAGGAGCTGGCATGCTAAAGGTAAATAATGTAGAAGCAGTATACTCAAAAATTATTTTAGCTTTAAAGGGAACGACTCTTAATGTTCCGAATGGAGACATTGTAGCTCTTTTAGGCAGTAACGGTGCAGGGAAATCTACGGCGCTTAAAGCGATTTCAGGTTTACTTTATGCGGAAGATGGACATCTAACTGATGGAACGATTGAATTTGAAGGCAAGTCATTGAAGGGACTAACTACTGATGTGATTGTAAGGAAAGGCATTTTCTTATGCATGGAGGGTAGACGAGTTTTTAAGGACTTGACGGTCGAGGAGAATCTAACAGCTGGGGCATTCACTCGAAAGGATCGTTCTAATATAAAAAAAGATATAGAGAAAATCTATGGATATTTTCCAAAGCTAAAACCTTTAGCTTCCCGTAAAGCGGGTTTCCTTTCGGGGGGAGAACAGCAAATGCTCGCAATAGGAAGAGGAATCATGGCAAAGCCAAAGTTACTGCTATTAGATGAACCATCGTTAGGAATAGCACCCTTATTGGTCAAGGAAATATTTCAAAACATAAAACAAATAAATGAAGAAGAAGGCACTTCCATCTTAGTTGTGGAACAGAATGCCAATGTTGCCCTATCGATAGCTGACTACGGATATATAATGGAAAATGGTAGAGTAGTTTTACAGGGTGATGCTGCGAGTCTACTATCAAACACAGAAGTTAAGGAACATTATTTAGGCATTGGCAAAGAGAAAAATTATAGAGATAATAAAGGAGCTGGACGTAAACAGCGAATGGTTTGGTAAACTAGCTCACTATAAGGCTGGGACATTACTAGTCAATCAATTAAAAGACGTGAAATCAGAAATTTGATTTCACGTTTTTACTTTTTTGAAGGTAACTGATTTCTAATAATAAATTCTCTATTCTCGTTGATTGGAGAGGAAGTCGCGGCTCCTGAGTGAACAGTCCAAGCTAAAGCCTAAGTGAAGCAAAGCAATTAGGAGGTTGAGGCTGTGCCCGGAAAGTGCGCGCTGTAGTGGAAAACAAATACATTCTATTTTGAGGAGACTTTTGTCCAAGCCATGCACTTGTTGCGCCATTTCATTGGAAGAAAAAACGGCATATAAAAACATTTTAACGAAATAGGCATTAAGTGCTATATTTTTAGTTTATATTTAATGAAAAAAGGGAAAGTATTAATAGGTAAATCTATCTCTTTGATATAAAAGATATAAAAATGATTATTTTTTGTTTATTATATAAACATATCAAAAATGCTAGATTTATTTACAAAAAAAGGTGTTAATATAGATATTAATTAATCTATATTAAAGATTTATAGATTATTAAAAATGGAGGTACTTTATTGTGAGAGAGCAAACGAGATATTCTCGTCTAGCCCATATAACAAAGCTGATCAATACAAAGCTAGATCTTAGAGAGGTATTGGAGCAAGTCATCAAGGCTATATCTGAGGAAATTGTTCAATGTGATTCTGTAGGGATTTATTTGCCACAGCAGGATGGACAATTTAGGGGGTTCGTAGGGAAACCCGAATATATTAATGGTTTTACGTTAGATATGCATTTGATTGAGACGGAATATGACTTGCTTGCTAAAGAAGTAATAGAAACGCAAAAAACTATATATATACCAGATACATCAAAGGATACTAGACCAGATCCAAGGAATGTGAAAGCTTTCCAGATAAAATCTTTACTAGCTCTTCCTATCTCTTTTGAAAACGAGCTTTTTGGACTTGTTTTCTTGTTCGATTACGGTACGCCGATGAACCTGACGGAGGATGAAATCCAAACCGTAGAAGCCTATGTGAATATGGCTGGGGTAGCTATTCAAAATGCTACCAATCTTACTAGAAAAGAGAACCTAATAGCGGAGAAGCAATTACTTCTAGATCATACTCGAGAGCTATCTATGTGTTCCACCATGCAGGAAGTAATTGATCGGTGCTTCTTCTATGTAGGGAAAGTATTGGGCAACTATAATATTGGCGTTCATTTATTGGATCCTATGGCTGATAAGAATATAAAGCCAGCAAGTCTCAGTCAAAATAGTGATTGGACTGAAGAAGAATGGATAAGAACCCATGAAAACTTAGAAGTAGATGAAAATGATCTCGTAATTCAAGAAGTCATTCAGACTAAAAAAGCAATTATGATACCTAATGTTTTTGTAGATAATCGTCCCAATCACGAGGCCTGTAGAACGTTTGGTATAAGGGGAATGTATCTGTGGCCATTAGTGACGATGGGAGAAGTACTAGGGGTAATTGCTGTAGTAAATTTGGATGACGAAGAAATAAACTATTCCGAGTCTGATATTCTTTTAGCGCAGTCCATTGTGGACGCAACTGCAGCTAGTCTTTCTAATATGCTTTTTATGGACAAGCAGGAAACCATTATAGAAGAGAGAACCTCGGAAATCCGTGTAAAAAATACAGAGCTGGAAAGAGTTGTTCACGAGCTGCAGCATCTTAGTAATGAGAAAGAATTGATCTTAAACTCTGCAGGTGAAGGGATTTTTGGTATAGATTTGTGCGGAAGAATCACGTTTTGTAATCCAGCTAGTGAAAAGATGCTAGGTTATGAAAAGGGAGAGCTGATCGGTACGTTATCTTCTAGTGTTATTTGCGAAGAGACTGAACATTCATCCTTTGGAGAAACCGTGCAAATGTTTTGTAAGAAAGATAAAACAAATTTAGCAGTAGAATATGTTCTTTCCTCGATTGTAGAAGATGGGAATGTTATTGGGCAAGTAGTAACGTTCAAAGACATTACTGAAAGAAAGAAAATGGAGGAAGAGATCAGATACTTGGCTTATTACGATAGTTTGACAGATCTTCCAAACAGGGTCTTGTTAAATGATAAGTTAAAAAAAATCCTAGAAGATAAGGAACAACAAGGAGCAGTTTTATACTTAGACTTAGATCGCTTTAAATTAGTAAATGATAGTTTAGGACATAGCTATGGCGACTTGTTGCTTAGAGAAGTGGCAAACCGTCTTCAAATAGTAATCCCGACAGATGCGATTGCATCTCGACAAGGGGGAGACGAATTTACGGTTGTCTTGCCTAATATTCAATCTAAAAAAGATGTACTCGAAGCAGTTGAGCGGATTTCAGACATATTCTCGCAACCTTTTTCATTAATGGGAAATGAAATTTATATTAAGACGAGCATAGGGATAAGTATGTTTCCAAAAGATGGCGTGGATGTGGAAGTACTGATAAAAAATGCAGATGCGGCCATGTACAAATCCAAGGAAAAATCTGGTACAGGATTCCACTTCTTTGAAAAGGAGATGAATACCAGGTCATTAGAAAGCATTAAGCTAGAAAATGCTCTATATAAGGCGCTTGATCGGAACGAATTGGATGTGTATTATCAACCACAAATTGATAGTAGGACGAACGATATAATAGGAGTGGAAGCTCTTTTAAGATGGATACACCCAACAAAAGGGATGATTTCTCCTGCAGATTTTATACCAATTGCAGAGGATACAGGGCTAATTGTGCCGATTGGAGAATGGGTACTGGAGAATGCCTGTAAGCAGTTGAAAGAGTGGCATAAAGAAGGAAATGACTTTATGAGTGTTTCGGTAAACTTATCCAGCAGACAATTTGAAGAAAATGATTTAGTAGAAATGGTGCAGAGAGTTTTATCTGACGTAGACCTAGCACCAGAATTCTTGCACTTAGAATTGACGGAAAATCAAATCATAAAAAATAAAGATTTGACTGTTGAAATGATGGAGCAACTTAAAGAGATTGGTGTAAAGATAGCGATAGATGATTTTGGAACAGGATATTCTTCGCTAGGCTATCTTAAAAACTTTCCAATTGATGCTTTGAAAATAGACAAATCTTTTATTCAAGATATTAGAGAAGATGATGATAGTAATTCAGCTATTACTAATACAATCATTACATTAGCAGAAAATCTCAAGCTCAATGTAATCGCTGAAGGTGTCGAAACAAGGGAACAATTAGATTTTCTTTTGTCAAAGGGCTGCTATTTAATGCAAGGTTATTACTTTAGTGTTCCTTTAAAAGCAGGTGCATTGAAAGATAAATATTTAATTTAATAGGGGGAAATGGGATGAAAGCTGTTCGTTCTGTGTTGGAATATTTAAAGGGGATTGGAGTACAACACGTTTTTGGAATACCTGCAGGCTCTGTAAATGCATTTTTTGATGAATTATATGATATGCCGGAGATTACTCCCATAATTACTAAGCATGAGGGTGCTGCCTCATATATGGCTGCAGCCTATGCGAAATACTCGAATCAGCTGAGTGTATGTATTGGAAGTAGCGGTCCTGGAGGTACTAATTTAGTCACCGGTGCAGCTAATGCAATGAGAGAGCACTTGCCAATTTTATTTTTAACGGGAGCTGTGCCAGTAAGTACAGAAGGATTGAATGCATCGCAGGAGCTTGATGCGGATCCGATTTATCATTCTGTCACTAAGTATAGTGTAACAGTGAGAGACTCAAAGGATTTATTAAAGGAAATTATTAAGGCTACCAAAATAGCAGTTTCAGGTGTTCCTGGTCCAGTACATATAGCTATGCCTATTGATGTTCAACAAGGTCCGTGTGGTAACGAAGAGATTCCTACTATTTTGGTAAGGGAAGAAGTTATACCGAATCTCGACATGATTAAACAGGCAGCTAAGGAGTTAGTCGAAAGAAAAAGCGGTTATATATTTGTAGGTCAAGGGGTTAGAAATTCAGTCGACCTATTATTTAAATTGGCAGAGATGCTCGAGTGGCCGATTATGACAACACCGGTCGCAAAGGGCTTTGTTCGTCAAGATCATCCATTGTCTGCAGGGGTATTTGGATTTGCTGCTACAGAACAAGCTACAAGTCTTATAAATGACGGAGATGGAAAATCTCTATTAATCATCGGTTCCAGTCTTGGAGAAACAGCTACTAATAACTATAATGGTAGCCTGACAGATGGGCGATTTACGGTCCAAATGGATTTTGATGAAACCGTCTTTAATCGCAAGTACCCGATTGATATTCCTATCCTAGGTGATATTCAATTGAGCCTTTCTGCATTAATAGAAGAGCTCAAAGCTCTTGGAATAACAAGGAAAGAAATGGCCTTTAATAGAAAAGATAATGTCCAAAGTCATGAAGATTATACTACCAAGAATGTGTTACTTCAGTTACAGTCGTACCTTCCTTCATCTACCCGATACACAATAGATATTGGAGAATTTATGGCTTACGTTATACATGACATGGATGTCCTTGAATACAGTACATTTGATATAAATGTCCATTTTGGAGCTATGGGTAGTGGTATAGGTTCTGCAATAGGAGCTAAGCTTGCTGAACCAGATCGTCCTACAGTAGCCATTACCGGTGATGGGTGTTTCTTTATGCATGGAATGGAAATATTGACTGCTAAGGAATACAATATCCCTGTGCTATTTGTTGTGATGAACAATGCTCGCTTAGGCATGGTTTACCACGGGCACAACCTGCAATACAAAAGGGTTCATCCAAACTTTGCGCAAGAGCCGATTAACATTGCAGCGATGGCAGCGGCTATGAACATACCTAGTGTTCGTATAGAAGAAATGGGAGACTTGAATGAGGAAATCATAAACAGTCTCCTGCAGATGAATGGCCCAGCTGTATTAGAGATTTCATTGGTAGATAATAGTATCCCTCCAATGGGCGATCGAGTTAAATTTCTATCATCCTTTGGAAAATAATTAATATAAAAACTCCTATCTCAGTTTTTGCGAGATAGGAGTTTTTATATAATTTTATACGTTCAAGCAACGGAGCTTTTGTATTTTATAAAAGCTTTGTTAAAGTTATTGGTTGATTTTTACTAACAATTCTTTTTTATAGTGACTGTAAACATAAACAAAGGAACTTTCAAATGGCTATTAAGAACATAAATAGATGATGAAATTGGGGTTGGTGACAGTTTTTAGCTTTGTTTATGCGAGTAAATCTATTAGCGCTTTATCGATGCTATAGCTGTTCCCATTTATTGATTGGAGCGCCAGACGGCGACTCCTACGGGATGAGTGAGACAGATAAGACATCACAACCACGCGCGTTAGCGATGGGTGATGGCTTATCGCTCACCCCGAGGAAAGCGTCCGGCTGGTGCGAAAAATCAATGCTACTCTCTGATTTAAGATTTCTTTGCATTATAAATCAACTCTACCCTTTAACATAGCCATTTATAAATGATCGTATTTCGTCCGTGCTACTTCTATCAAACTATTTAGGACCTGGCCTTTAAATGAATCTTCAACTGATTGTCCGTCTTCTGTGCAGAAATAATAGCACATTTTTTCTTGATTATAACTGAATCCAAGCTCGTTTAGCTTTTCGTGTAAATTCTCTGGTAAGCCATCTAATCCAGTTTTTTGTTTAAAATAATCAGTTGCTAAAATGTACACATCTATATCTTTTACTCCAGTAGAAACAATAAACAAATCTTTGTCCTGTTTAAGAATCCATTGCTTTTTAGAATATAAGGAAATTCTTTTGTTCTCTAAAAAGGCAAGTCCATTTGTATTTATACCAAATAGATTTAGAAGGAGAATACGAATTTGTTCGCCAGTCCACTCATGCTGTTGATTTTCTAGGCACCACGTAATGGCTGCCTTTGGAGTAGGTTCTTTAAGCTTTTCTTCTATCACTGTGTCTAAAAGGTATGCTTTGTCTAAATCTATGTAAAAAGCATGGGATATAAAATGGGAGATAAATTCGGTAGTTACCTCTACTTCTTTAGAACTAAAATACCGATCCATAGCTTCTATTTTAGACATTTCTACTAACTTTTCTTCAATTAATTCATCTTTAACGCCTTCACTTTTTAAGGTTTGGATGATTACTTCATCTATAGACGGATGGTA
Organism: Psychrobacillus sp. FSL W7-1493; assembly: GCF_038004905.1. Classification (NCBI taxonomy): domain Bacteria; kingdom Bacillati; phylum Bacillota; class Bacilli; order Caryophanales; family Bacillaceae; genus Psychrobacillus; species Psychrobacillus sp. FSL W7-1493. Next base: position 299,780 of record NZ_JBBOSB010000002.1, read on the forward strand.
TTTTGGAGAGTGTAAGAATGGCATAATATTCCTCCTTATTTTTAATTATCATACAATAAATGTGGATGGGGTGCTTACATTATTTAAAGAATAATGTTAATAGCCTCATTTTTGAAGCTGTAATTCCTGCTAATTTTAAAAGTTTTGAAAGAATCAACTTAAGAAATACCGCTTTGTAGGAATCGTTAATCTATTTCATAGAATTTAAGTATATAATTTTATACGTTTATATTATATGATTATTTAGAAATATTAAATTTATTTAAAAGTAAATATATTTTATAGGAAGGTGTGCCTATGAGTAATTATCTTATTCAAAATGTTCAAATGTGCTTAGAGGATGGCCAATTAATCGATGGGGAGATTTTAATTGTTGATGGAAAGATAGCATCTATATCTGAAGGTACAATGGAAGAGTTTAATGGAGAAGTCATTGATGGTAAGGGATATGTTGCAATGCCTGGTTTTATAGATATCCATATTCATGGCGCTGCGGGGGCTGATTTTATGGATGGAGATCTCAAGGCTACGAAAGAGATTGCCGAATATTTGCCTCAAGAAGGAACAACATCTTTTTTAGCAACAACTATTACTCACTCATCAGAGAGAATTAAACAATCGATAGAAGTAAACAATCAATTCCTGAAGGAGAGTATAGAAAATCAGGGAGCAGAGATGCTTGGCTTTCATTTGGAGGGGCCATTTATACATCCAGAGCAGGCGGGGGCCCAGCCGGTTCAGCATATACAAAAGCCTTCCGTTGATCGTTTAAATAGTTGGTTTGGAGAACAACTAAGTAATTTAAAGGTAGTTACATTAGCTCCTGAGCTCGACGATGCTTTTGAGATGATCCAGTATTTAAAAGAGAGAGGAATTATTTCTTCCGCAGGTCATTCGAAGGCTTCTTATCAAGACATGAATAATGCAGTAAAGAACGGGTTAACACATCTAACGCATTTTACTAATGCGATGACAGGTGTTCACCATCGAGAAATTGGGATGGTTGGAGCAGGATTCATGAATGAAATGCTTTTCTGTGAAGTTATTGCGGATGGAATCCATTTATCAGACGATATGCTTCGATTAGTGTTTAAGGTGATTGGGCCGGATAGAGTCATTCTCATTACTGATTCTATGCGAGCGAAAGGACTTCCGGATGGAAACTATTCACTTGGCGATCAGGAGGTCAAGGTGGTCGGTCGAACTGCTACCTTAAAAACGGGTACATTAGCTGGAAGTGTGCTAAAAATGAATGAGGGTGTACGGAAAATCCGAGACTTAACTCATTTACCACTTCATGAGTTAGTGAAAATAACCTCAACAAATGCAGCGAAGAGATTAGGAGTAGATGATCGAAAAGGGAGTTTAGCAGTTGGGAAGGATGCCGACATTGTATTGCTAAATAACTCCTTTGAAGTACAATATACTTTTTGTAGAGGAAGGCTGAGTTATTATAATGAGCAAAGGTAATATAACATGGTTGGAAGTTAAAACTTACGAAGAAATGAGTAAAATGGCAGCTACTATTTTTGAAAAGCAATTAATAGAAAAGCCATCTAGTGTATTAGGATTAGCAACAGGAGGAACTCCGATAGGCTTTTATAAAGAATTAGTGCAATGCTACATAAAAGGTGATATTTCTTTTGAAGAAGCAAGTACGTTTAACTTGGATGAATATGTAGGAATCGGGCCGGAGGAAGCTACAAGCTACCATAAATATATGCAGGAGCATCTATTTAAACATGTAAACATTCCAAGAGAAAATGTTTATCTTCCAGATGGCTTAGCAACGAATTTAGAGAAGGAATGTGCCCGTTATGAGCATCAGATTGAACAAAAAGGCGGAGTTGATCTTCAATTACTAGGGATTGGTGTTAATGGACACATTGGATTTAATGAGCCAGGTACGTCTTTTCAGTCAAGAACCCATGTTGTCGAGCTTGCAGATAAAACAAAACAGGATAATGCTAAATACTTTCCAGAAGGAAAATCAGTCCCAGAGCTAGCAATTACAATGGGTATTGAAACAATTATGATGGCTAAGCAGATTGTGTTATTGGCCTTTGGTGAAAATAAAATAGAGACTTTGAATCGCATTAAGGAACAAGGCATTTCTGAGGATTTTCCGGCAAGCTGTTTGAAGATGCATCCTCATGTAACAATTATTTATGGAAGTTAAAAATATATATTATCAAAAAAATGTTTGAGGAGATGTTGTATCTCCTCAAACATTTTAAATAAGAATAAATTTCATTCTTTTCCTTCAATTGAAATTGATAGATGTGTAAAAAAAGATTATTCTACAATTGTTTTAGGAAATTAACTAAATCAAGCTGGTTTTCTGGAACAACTCCATGGCCATCCTCGTATGTTTTATATGTAACATTAGCTCCAAGTCCCTCAAAATAATTTTTACTTTCTAATCCCCAAATAGATGGAATTATGTAATCGTAATCCCCATGCGAAATGAACATAGTCAAATGATCGACAGGGTGCTTTCTATATTCATCTTTCACAAAATCAGGTAAATAACCGCTTAAGGCAGCTACTCCTTTTATTACATCGCCCATAGTGAGAGCTATTGTTTGTGCCAATACGGCACCCTGACTAAAGCCAACTAAACTTATTTTACTTTGATCTAAGCTATATTCCTGAATGGCCTCTGCAATAAATTGGTGTAGATAAGTTACTACCTTATCAAAAACCTGTCTTTCTGGTCTTCCTTCTTCCTCAATCGTGAAAAATGCATATCCAGGGTTAAATACAATTGGTCCACGCAAACTAAAAATATGGTGGCTACCTTCTAATTCGCTTACAAGCTGGAGCAAATCCTCTTCGTTACTGCCCATGCCATGAAATAAGAAAAGAGATGGCTGGTCATTTCCTTTAGTGGTCGGTGCTATATATTTATATGTAAAAGGGGACTTCATAGTAGCTACTTCCTTCCTTCTTGTAGTAAATACATTCTATCATATGCTTTATTTAATGATAAAAGATAAGTGCAACGACTTTTTTAGTTGTTTAGGAAATTATAAAGTTCTGAACCTGGGGATAAATTGGTGTCTAGCTCCATCGCCTTGCCCCTCGGGGTCAAATGGGAAAATACTGCGGTGGCTGAGGAACTGCCTCCTCGCATTTTCCCATTTGCCTGTCGGGGCAGTGACAGGCGATTATGCTTTTCTTGATGTCTAGCTCCATCGCCTTGCCCCTCGGGGTCAAATGGATAAAAGCTCCGGTGGCTGAGGACCTGCCTCCTCGCATTTCCCCAATTGCCTGTCGGGGCAGTGACAGGCGATTATGCTTTTCTTGATGTCTAGCTCCATCGCCTTGCCCCTCGGGGTCAAATGGATAAAAGCTCCGGTGGCTGAGGAACTGCCTCCTCGCATTTCCCCATTTGCCTGTCGGGGCAGTAACAGGCGATTATGCTTTTCTTGTTTTAACCAGATTAAAAAGGGAAAAGTAAACAAACAATAGAAGCAAATAAGGAGATGGTTAAATGACTAATTCAAGGCAGATGCCAAAGGAAGAAGGTCTAGATCATAGTCTCACATTATTGCGTGAGGGATATATGTTTTTAGCGAATAGACGTAAAAGCTTTGCATCTAATATCTTTGAAACAAGACTGCTGGGGCAGAAGGCAATCTGTATGGGTGGCGAAGAGGCATCTAAGCTTTTCTATGATAACGATAAGTTCATAAGAACGGGAGCAGCTCCAAAAAGACTTCAAAAGACACTATTTGGAGTAGGCGGAGTTCAAGGATTGGACGAGGAAGAGCATAGAAATAGAAAAGGGATGTTCATGTCTATCATGACGCCAAATCATCTAGAGCGTTTAAACCATCTTACTCAAAAATATTGGGATATCAAAAGTAAAGAATGGGAACAGAAAGACCAAGTCGTTCTATATGATGAATCCAGAGAATTATTATGCAAGCTGGCGTGTGAATGGGCGGGTGTCCCATTGAATGATGACGAAGTAAAAAAACGGACAGAGCAGCTGACTAAATTATTTGAGTCTGCTTCTGCGCTGGGACCTGAACATTGGATGGGAAGACACGCTAGAAAAGAATTAGAGGATTGGATTGGAGAGCTGGTGCAACAAGTAAGAGATAGCCAGCTACAGCCGCCAGAGGGAACTGCTCTCAACAGTTTTTCTTTTCATAAGGACATAGATGGCAAACTGTTAGATAAAGAAATAGTTGCTGTAGAAGTGCTGAATATTATTAGACCGATCGTAGCAATCTCGGTTTATATTACCTTCACCGGATTGGCCGTTCATCAATATCCTGAAAATAAACCGAAACTTTTAAAAGAGGACGAATTCCTTCAAATGTTTGTACAGGAGGTCAGACGATTTTATCCTTTTTTTCCTGCGACAATAGCTAGAGTGAAAAAAGACTTTATCTGGAACGATTTTCAATTTGAAGAAGGAACTTTAACCTTATTAGACTTGTATGGAACCAACCATGATCCTCATCTATGGGACAACCCAGAAATTTTCAATCCCGATCGTTTTGCACAGTGGGACGAAAGCCCGTTTAGCTTTATACCTCAAGGCGGTGGAGATTTCAATATGGGCCATCGCTGTGCAGGAGAGTGGGTAACTATTGAAATAATGAAGGTGAGCCTTCAATATCTTGCAAATAAGCTAGCTTACGACCTTCCAAATCAGGATTTAAGCTATAGCATGGTAAGTATCCCAAGTCTTCCACATAGTAAGGTTATAATGGCCAATGTAAAAAGCAAGCAACAATAGGAGACTAAATATGAAAGAATTTAAAATTACTTACTTCTTTGATGAAAACCATTATATAAGAAGGTTTATTCACTTGGAATCATCGGAGGAAGCGGAGAGTCTGATTCGAAATGAAAGAGATCAGTTTATTTCCTTTTGGGACAGTAGAGGCATCTACCATGAATTGAATACGAAGAACGTCCGTATAATCCAACTGTCTGAATACCATCGCATAGATAAAAGTAAAAAGGTACCCAAATGAAGCATAGTCTTCATGGGTACCTTTTTTCATATGTGATTTTTGGCTGTATTTTCTTGCTTTAAGGTCAGCCGCTGTTTATTACCATACAAGTTAACGAGTAACAAGCTGCTTATTGCAATGGTCCCACCAACAATAGAAAGTGGAGAAGGAAGCTCATGAAGCCAAATCCAAGTAATAATTATAGCAACAACTGGCTCCGCGTATAATGTATTGGAAATAGAGCTGGCATCGCTCTTAGATAACGCTATTGCCCAAGTGAGGTAGGCTAATGCTGTAGGAAATATACCAATGTAAATCGCAGATAGATTTGCTTCTACAGTTGCGTTTTGAAGAGTATCGAATAGGCCAGGTGAAAAAAAGAGAAATGGTACAGTACCAGCCCAAGTAAAATAAGCGGTAAGCTCAATAGCGCTATATTTCTTAAATAAAGGCTTTTGATATACGAAAAAAATAGACGTGGCAAAAGCTGCAATTAGAACTAGGAATATTCCTGGAGAGATATCAAAGGATGAATCCCCAGTCCCTAAAGCAATAAGTATTATTCCAACAAAGCCAAACCCTAATCCTACCCATCCTACTTTTCCTAATCGTTCATTTAATATAACTACAGCCATCACTGTGGTAACAATTGGTGCAGAACCGATAAGCATACCTGCAGTCCCTGCAGAAATGGTCATTTGTCCAAATGTCACGCAAACATGGTAGAGGCTAATACCAATCCACCCTAAAATTAATATTTTCCATAGGTCACTTTTCTCAGGAAGTTTAAATTTACTTCCTGGCCAGAATGCTACAACAGCAAAAATAAGTGAGGCTATCAAAAATCTATATAAAGATAAGTGACCCGGAGGAAAGCCTCCATTTAAGCTTGCACTAATAGCTGCAAAAGAAGATCCCCAGATAGCTACAGTCATAATTGCGAGAAAAAAAGCTTTTGTATTCATCTATCATTCACCGAGCCTTATGTAGTAAGATTCTTTATTTTAATATAACTAATGAATCTTACAACATATATGCAATTTAAACAACATGACGACAGCTATTTGTCACAAGAAATGAAAAGAAAATTTAGCTGTCATGTTGAAAATTAGAGACTATATTAGGACATTGTCTCTTTCATATCGGTCAGATACTATTAAGAAACAAAATGTTTTATATTTTTACATACTTGGAAAAAAATACTTTATTATTTTAAGGTAATTTGAAAGGGGTGAACTAGAAGCAGAATCGAAAAGAGAAGAGCAGCTAGAATACAAATCGAAGGGGTAGGTCAATGAAAAAGTTATTATTTTTATTGTTGGTAAGTGGGTTACTGATGGTTGGTTGTAGTGACGAGACTGGAACAACGGATTCTCAAAGTAAAGGGGAAATAACTGTATGGGCTCATCCGTACACGGACAATCAGGAAAAGGAAGGGGAAATGTGGAAGGAGTTAATCGCTTCTTATGAAGATGCTTCTGGTGTGAAGGTTAACTTCCAACAAATCCCGTGGGCTAATCGCGATCAAAAAATATTGACTGCACTTGCTGCAAATAATGGTCCAGATGTATTTTATGCAATCCCTGACCAAATGCCTCAATATGCTGAAGCAGGGATGCTAGTTGACCTTAGCCCTTACATGGAAAACAACGATATGGACGATTTTGTGGAAAGCTCCCTGGTTCCAACTAAGTGGAAGGGGAAAATGTATGGTGTGCCGATTTTACAATCAGTCGAAACCTTTATGTACAACGTTGAAGTTGTGAAAGCGATTGGGGAAGATCCTTCCAAGCTTCCAACCACGTGGGAAGAGTTTGAAGAGTGGGCAGCTAAAGCTAAAGAAAAGGGTTACTATGCTTCTAGCTTCCAAGGCGGAGGCTCGATGAATGGTACTCTCTATCCTTATTTATGGCAGGCTGGCGGTGAAATATTAACTGAAGACAATAAAGTAATGATTAATAACGAAAATGGCGTAGAGGCATTTGAATTTATTAACAAATTATATAGTAATGGTTGGATTCCGCAGGATTCGATTACTGCCTTAGACCATGATGCCTTATGGGATAGTGGAAAACTGTTATCTATTCAAGGAGCAGGTAAATCAGTAAGTAGAATGCTAGAAAAAGAGACTTTTGAGTTTGTAATCGCTCCTCCGTTAAAGAATAAAAAACAAGCTACCTATGGTACCACTGGCATGTTTGTTGTGCCGGTAAATTCAGATAACAAAGATGCAGCTGCAGAGTTTATTAAAGTAATTACAAATGCTGAAAACCAAAGGAAATTTAATAGAGAAACTCAATTCATTCCTACTAGAGAGTCAGCAAAAGATATTTATGACGATCAAAAATATCTTGCCCAATTAGCTTCTTACACGGAGTTTACACAGTCAGGAGTCATTCATCCGGAAGGTCGTAATATTATGCCGTTAATACAGGCGGAGCTTCAAACCATGCTAGAAGGTAAGAAAACTCCTAAAGAAGCGGCAGATGCAGCGGCCAAAGCTATTGAAGGAAAGCTAAAGTAATAAGAAAAGAGAGCGTGATCTAAAGAATAGATCCAGCTCTCTTTTTTAAGATTTCAGTTCCTCAACCAATAAGTCTTTACTATTTAATGGTTTTTCTTGTTGTACTTTTTGTTTTTGCTCAATTCTTCTAAAGGCTCTAAAACTTAACACAGTTATTGCATAGGCTAGAAGGCTTCCTGAGAAAAGTGGTATGGCTCCAGGTAAAAATGTAAGAAAAAAGTACATAGCTAATGTGCTTGCTAAGATGCCAAAAAGCTCTAAGGGAGACGTAATAGCAATAAGAAACGACTGTTTTATGTATTGAAAGTATTTTAGTTCAAAATGAACATAAACAGGAAAGAAAAATAGTAGTGTAAGAATACTAGAGATTAAAATGAAAAATAGAGCAGGTAATAAAAAATTAAATTGGCCATTACTTAATTGAACAAATTGAAAATCAAATATTAAAAAATAACAAACAAAAGTAAATAATAATCCAAAACTGTTTGCTCTCCAAAAGTCTTTTTTAAAGATTCTCCAAAAAGATTGAAAGAATTTAAATGGTTCTTGGCCTTCTTTCATGACCATCAATCTTACAACCCCAAATAATGCGACAGTGGAAGGGAATAGACCTAAAATCCCTAAGCCTAAAACAGTGAAAATAATCCACAATAAATTTAAGTAAATTAGCGACAACATCCAATATGCAACTTTATTAAAATTATCCCAATTCACCTTCATTTTCTCCTCTCAAACAGAAGTCTATTAATTAAAGACTATTTATAGACATTGTCTCTTTATTGTTAATCATATAAGATAAGTAAAAGTTAACTTATTATTTTGTAATTTCAGTATATTTTAGGCTATTAAGAAAGTAAATAGTTTTATAATTTTACTTTGGTAGCGCTTACCTAAAAGTATACTTGAAGTTTTTACAATTTATATCTTTGACTGTTAGAGGTTACAGAGAAAGAACGACAAAGAGCGGATTACTAGGAGGAGGGATTTAGTAATTAAGGAACAGCTATTAATCCAAACAACATATTTTAAAAAGGGGAAGGGGTAAATACATGAAAAAGCTGTGGTTATTTTTAATATTGTTAGTATTTAGTGCCTTAATGGTAGCTTGTAGTGATGATGAGGCAGGGGAAAAAATAGAAACGTCTGGAGAAGCTGGAAAGGATGGTTTTTCAGGTGAAATAACTGTTTGGGCACATCCGTATACTGGAGATCAGGAAGTTGAAGGTAAAATGTGGGATGAAATTATTGCTTCTTATGAAGAGGCTACAGGAGTAAAGGTCAACTTTGAGCAAATTCCTTGGGCAAATCGTGACCAAAAGGTTCTTACTGCTTTAGCTGCTAACAATGGTCCGGATGTATTTTATGCTATCCCTGACCAAATGCCACAATATGCAGAAGCAGGGATGCTAACGGATCTTAGCCCATATTTAGAGGACAACGATATGGAGGACTTTGTTGAAAGTGCTCTAGTTTCCACTACATGGAAGGATAAAGTATACGGTTTACCTATTCTACAAGAAGCTTATACCTTCCTTTACAATGTAGACATCATCAAGGAAATCGGTGAAGATCCATCCAAACTGCCAGCAACATGGGAAGAGTTTGAGAAATGGGCAGAAAAAGCAAAAGCAAAAGGGTATTACGCATCTAGCTTCCAAGGTGGAGGTTCTATGAACGGTACATTATATCCATATCTTTGGCAGGCTGGTGGAGAAGTACTTACAGCAGACAATGAAGTAAAGATTAACAGTGATGCTGGTGTAGAAGCGTTCGAATTTATCAACAAAATGTATAAAAATGAGTGGATTCCAAAGGATTCTATTACAGCTTTAGAGCACGATGCATTATGGGACGGTGGTAAACTGCTGTCTGTTCAAGGATCGGGAGCATCTATTAGTCGTATGTTAAGTAAAGAAACATTTGAATTTGTTATTGCACCACCTTTAAAGAACAAAAAACAAGTTACTTATGGAACTACAGGGATGTTCGTAGTGCCTATTAACTCTGAAAATCCAGATGCAGCAGCTGAATTTGTAAAAGTCATGACGAATGCTGAAAACCAACGTAAGTTTAACCAGGTTACTCAGTATATTCCTACACGTGAATCTGCTAAGGATATCTTTGAAGAGCAAAAATATTTAGCTCAGCTAGCGACTTATACTGAGTTTGCTTTACCAGGAGTTATACATCCAGAGGGACGCAACATTATGCCGTTAATTCAAGCAGAGCTCCAAACGATGATGGAAGGCAAGAAAACTCCAAAAGAGGCTGCTGATGCAGCTGCTGAAGCAATTAAAGGAAAAGTAAAGTAAATCTAATAGGGAGTTTGGTCTTTGACAGATCAAGCTCTCTATATGATTAATCTACATATGAAAGGGTGTTTACACTGGTAAATACAATAGGTAAACCTTTAGTGTCCAAGAAAAATGGGATGACGCTAAGGGCTAGATTAAAAAGACAATGGGATCGTAATGCAATCGTCTATATTTTTCTTATTCCGATCTTAATACATTTTGCTATTTTCCAAGTGTATCCATTCCTTTTAAGTTTTTATTTAACATTCATGGATTGGAAGGTAATTGGTGATCCAGAATTTGTAGGGCTTAAGCATTGGAAATACTTTTTAAGCGATAGTATCGCGTGGAAGGCCTTATGGAATACTGTGATGTTTTCAGTTTATTATATTGTCCCAACCATGGCAGTGGGCTTAATACTAGCCTTAATTATTAATTCGGGTGTTAAGATGGCTGGATTTTTTAAAGGCGTTTTCTTTTTACCTGTTGTAACATCTTTTGTAATTATCGCTGGCATATGGGGATGGTTATTCAGAGGGACAGAAGAAGGAATGATTAACTATCTAATAGGGTTCATCGGTATTGAGCCTCAGCTATTCTTATCTGATTCTAGTCAGGCTTTACCTGTCTTAGCAGCATTAAGTGTCTTTAAGGTTGCCGGGAGCACTATGATTTATTATTTCGCTGGTCTCCAATCGATAGACAAGGGACTATATGAGGCGGCTAAAATGGATGGGGCATCGACTAGTAAAATCTTTTGGAAAGTAACTTTTCCCCTGTTGAAGCCTATTCATTTTTATGTAGCGATTACTACTACTATCGGGTCATTCCAAATATTTGACTCAGCTTACTTGCTAACAGGTGGAGGACCAAACTATGCAACAACGACTATTGTTTATTACTTATACAATCAAGGCTTTACTAGCTTAAATTTAAGCTACGCTGCAGTACTTTCCTATGTGCTATTCTTCATTATCCTAATGATCTCGCTCTTACAAAGAAGGTTTTTAGGGAAAGAGTCTAATCTCTACTAGAAGGGGATGAAATTGTTTGAAAAAGGTAATTTCCTACATTGCTTTGTTTATATTGGGTTTTTGTTTTCTAATGCCCTTTGTCATTATGATTTTAGGGTCTTTTAAAAATGTAGAATACGCACAATTAGACCCGCTTTTTTGGATTCCAGATGAACCAACTCTAAAAAACTACTTTTATATTATGAGAGATGGCCAATTTCTCCGATGGATTTTTAACTCAGTTGTTATTACTGTGATACCCGTAGCTAGTCAGATGATTTTTTGTGCGATCCTAGGTTATATTTTCGCTAAGAAAAAATTCTTTGGGAGAGAGGTTATATTTTGGGTGTTTATGGGGGTTATTATGATTCCTCAACAATTGTTAATCATCCCGAAGTATATTATGTTCTCTGACTTTGGATGGATCAATACCTATTGGGCACTTATTGTTCCAGAGCTCTGGGGAATTATGGGGGTTTTCCTAGTAAGACAGTTTCTACAAGGAATACCAAATGATTTAGAAGAGGCTGCATATATAGATGGGGCAAATGATTTACAGATATTCTTTAAAGTTATTTTACCTCTCTCTATCCCGGTAGTCGCTACAGTTGGAACTTTTGCCTTTATTTCAAACTGGAACGATTTATTCCAGCCGTTAATTTATTTAACTCAGGAAAAAATGTTCCCGGTAACACTTGGCTTGGCTTCGATGTTAGGGAAGGAAGGAAACTTTGGGATAGAAATGGCAGGTTCAGCAGTTTCTTTTATACCAACTTTTCTAATTTTTCTATTCTTCCAACGATATTTTACAGAGGGAATTCAAATGTCAGGTTTGAAATGATGAATTCTAACCAAATAGGTTTTGATGTAAGGAGCGATTGAAGTGAAGTCAGTTATTGCTAAAGATCAAAAGGTTTATATAGAAGAAAAATCTAAAATGGATATTTTACCTTCCTATCTTATGATCAAAACGTTGTATAGCGCTATATCTCCCGGAACCGAGTTGAGTTTAATAACAGCTAGCAATGACCGAGAGATTTCTTTAGGGTATAGTGCTGTTGGTATTGTTGAGGAATGCGGAAACGAAATCACTGACTTTCAAGAAGGTGATATAGTTGCTTGCTACGGAGCACCCTACGTGGGGCATTCTGAGTATTTATGTGTACCAACAACCTTATGTGCCAAGGTTCCAATTGGTATGGACCCAAAAGAAGCGTCTCTAGCTGGAATCGGAGCAATTGCTATTCATGCACTTCGAGTAGCGAAATTAGAATTTGGAGAAACCGTAGTGATTGTAGGTCTTGGATTGCTAGGGCAAATGATTGCAAAGATAGCACATGCTGCTGCCTATGATGTTCTTGCATACGATGTACAAGCTGAAAGAGGAGCTATGTTAAAAGAAGAATCAGGAATTACCTCCTTTTCGAATTTAGAGAACATGAAGGAAGAGATCAATGTACGTACATTCAACCGAGGAGCAGACGCTGTATTGCTTTGTGCGGGAGGCAAACGGTCAGCGCTTACTGGTCAAAGCTTGGAATGGATACGCAACCAAGGAAAGGTAGTCATTGTAGGAGATATTGAGCCGGACTTTCCACGAGAGTTAATGTTTGGGAAGGAAGCTCAAATTCTCATCTCTAGAGCAGGGGGGCCAGGGAGATATGATCCTGTCTATGAAAAGCAGGCAGTGGATTATCCTTATGGATATGTAAGGTGGACAGAGGGAAGAAATGTAGCTGAATATTTAAGATTAGTAAATGAAAAGCGTATTAAGATTAATTCATTTATAACTGAAGAAGTGAACATAGATCAGGCGCAGGCTGCATATAAAGATTTGACTGACAAGAAATCTAAAACCCTGACGAAGATTATAAGTTTTCGGTAGGGCATAGAGTTTTATAACTGAGAGGAGCATTTTAATGTTGAAAGTTGGCGTGATTGGTGGAGGATCTATTTCACAATTTCATATTACCCCTTATCTCCTACATAATCGGGTAGAGCTAGTAGCATTATGCGATCAGAACGAGCAAAGACTTACGGAATGTGGTAATCAATATGGTGTTACTCATATGTATACCAACTATAAAGACTTATTAGCTAACAAAGATGTAGATGCAGTAAGCATTTGTACATGGAACAATACACATGCTGAAATTGCTATTGCTGCACTGGAAGCAGGGAAGCATGTATTAGTTGAAAAGCCCTTATGCATGACGGTCGAAGAGGCGTTGGCAGTCGAGGCTGCAGCAGTAAAGTCAGGCAAAGTTTTACTCGTCGGATTTGTTAGAAGACATGGTAATAACTCTAATATCTTAAAACAATTCATCGATCAGGATTACTTGGGGGAAATCTATTATGCAAAAGCATCTTGTTTAAGAAGGCTAGGAAATCCAGGTGGCTGGTTTAGTGATAAATCTAAATCTGGTGGAGGAGCTCTTATGGATTTAGGCGTTCACATGATAGATCTTTGCTGGTATTTGATGGGGAGGCCTAGACCAGTTTCTGTCAGTGGCAACACGTATTCTAAACTCGGTAATCGAAGTAATGTCAAAAACCTTTCCTTTTACAAGGCAGCTGACTACGACTCATCTTTAAATAACGTGGAAGATTTAGCAAATGGATTAATTCGTTTTGAAAACGGAGCATCTTTGGCGGTAGATGTAAGCTTTACGCTTCAGGCAAAAGAGGATCAAGTAAGTGTTAAATTGTTTGGAGACAAAGGAGGAGCTGAAATAGAACCAGAGCTAATTATTGTGACGGAGCAGAACGATACGATCTTAAATATTCTTCCGCAGGTTGACAACAAAAGTTTTGACTTTGCAGGCTCATTTACTAATGAGATAAACCATTTTGTAGAATGCTGCTTAGACGGGAAATCGCCTGTTGCACCTGTTGAAGATGGGGTCGAAGTAATGAAAATGTTGAATGCTATCTATGAATCTGCTCAAACAGGTAAAGAGGTTTATTTGTAAGGACACAGTTTGCTTAGAAAGGAGCTAAATCGATTTGGGTAGACAAATTGGAGACTATTCTTTAAACCATTTAAAGGAATATCAGCCAAAGCTTATTCGTAAGCCGGTAGACTTTCATGTTTTTTGGGAAGAACAAAAGAAGAAAATAAGCAATCTCCAACCAAATGTCACAGTTGTTTGGAAGGATTACGTGATTCCTACTATGGAGGTAGCAGATTTGGTGTTTGAAAGCTGGGATGGGACACCATTAAAGGGATGGGCCATTAAGCCTAAAGGTGTTGAACAATGTCCTGTCATATTAAATATCCATGGATATACAGGCAGCCGTGGACTGCCGTTAGACTACCTAAAATGGATTTCTATGGGGATAGCTGTGTATGCCTTTGATGTTCGAGCGCAAGGAAGCTCACCGGACTACGCTAAATACAATAATGGAAGTAGAAGCCTTGGGTGGATGCTAAATGGTATCCATGATCCAGATAATTACTATTATACGAATGTGCTTAAGGATCTTCAATTTCAACTTGAATGGATTAATTCACCGGATGCTCTTTTTATCCCAACGAAACTAGGAGTTGTAGGAAGCTCTCAAGGAGGGGGCTTAGCCTTGGCAATTGCTGGAATGGATCAAAGAATTGAACTAGTAGTCTCAGATTATCCATTCCTCGCAAATTTTGAAAGAGCCTTAGAGGTGTCTTTGGCAGGTCCGTATATGGAGTTTATCAATTATTTCAAGTATACAGACCCACAATATGACACCTATGAAACATTGATGAATACACTTGGCTATATTGATTGTGTACATTTCTGTGAATCGATTAACTGCCCAACCCTAATGTCTATTGGGTTAGAGGATTCTGTAACACCACCATCAACTGTCTTTGCAGCCTATAACCATTTACGAACAAAAAGTAAGGAAATAGAAGTCTACCCTCAGTATGCACATGAGGTTAACCCTTTTCATGAAGAAAAGAAGTTGGCTTTTGTCAGAAAGCATTGGAGCTGAAGGGATAGATAGGAGGGGAATAAATGAAAGTTAGTATAAGTATGTATAGCTTAGCTTCCACTCTTCGAGGAGAGAATTGGTCAGTTTCAGATTTTATTGATTATGCAAAAAGTATATCTTTGGATGGCGTAGAGCTTTTAGATATTTACTGGCAAAATCCTGTTAACAAGGATGAAGAGATAAAGAAAGTTGTCGAGAAACTGCACAAAACCAATCTAGAAGTTTCAGCTTATGATATTACAAATAACTTTGTTCATCAAAACAAAACAGAACGAAAAGCAGAAGTGGAAAAAGTAGTGGAAGGCATTCGTGTCGCCAAGGCAATGAATGCTAATACAGTTCGTGTTTTTTGTGGAGATATTAGAGAGGGCCTTATCTATGAAGAGTGTTTTGATTGGATCATCGAGGGCTTGAAAGAAAGTGCAAAGGTAGCTGAACAGGAAAAGATAGTTTTGGCTATTGAAAACCATGGTCTTTTAGCGGGAAAAAGTCAGCAGATTCAGGAAATTATTAAAGCAGTCAACAGTCCGTATGTGAAGTCTACCTTTGATACGGGGAACTTTTTGCTAGTTCACGAAGAGCCAACAAATGCATTTGACCGGCTTAAGACTGAAATAGCTCATGTTCACTTTAAGGATTTCAGAGAGAAGGAAGTTCATGAAACCGTAAAAGGCTTTCGTTCAACGGAAGGAAAAGAGCTAATCGGGGTTATCCCAGGTGACGGGAAAGTAGATTTAACTTATATCGTGGAAGGACTTAAAAAACAAGATTACCAGGGTTGGCTTTCCATTGAGTATGAAGGCTTTGAGGATGCGAAGCTTGCTAACGAAGAGGCGGTGCATCGACTGAGAAAGCTGTTGAATTGAGGAGTGATTAATCATGAGTATTATTTTGGGTAATTTTAATGAGGTGGAGTTAGGACAGGCAAGTAGGCTTCAGTCTGTTGAAAAGCTAGTGGAGATTAATGGTGAACAAGGTTCTTTTGTTATGGACGCTACAGAGAAAAACTTAAGAGCTCTAGAGCAAAGTGGATATGACATTTTCATTCCAACAGATTTACTTAGTTATGTGAATGAGGATAGTAACGCCAAGGTATATTTTGAATTGGAGTGTTATCCATTCTACAAAAAAATAAAAGAAGTAATAGAGAATGGCAGCAAGGCAAATGGCGTATTTCGTTTTCGAAGAATGGTAAGAGAGGATAACCTAAATATTATGGCAGGAGACCTCTATGTACTTTCCTTATTGTTTGGTGAACCTAAAGAGAGACGAATAAAAAGGTCTAAGCGAGATTCTGGTACAAGTCATATAATACTCATGATTCGTTTTGAAAGTGGAGCCATGGCCCATGTAGAATTTACGATTGCAAATGTGGAACGAGTTGAAATGGAATGGAGTGGAATGAAGCGTATTGTTGAATTTGATAGTGAGGAGTTGAAGGGTCAGCTTCTTCCGTTACAATACGATGCGGATGATGTATTGCGCTCTGCAAAAAAGGTAGATGCTGTGCTTATTGATAAAGTGGAATTCTATAGGGATTTCATAGCTGGAGGTGCACTAATATGAAGATAGGTATGATGAGTTTTGCTCATATGCATGCAAACAGTTATGCGAACGCTCTAACAAAAATGAAAGATGTGCAAATTGTTGGTGTCTTTGATGAGTCGGCAGAGAGAGGGCAACAGGCAGCCGCTTTGTTTGGTGCGTCCTATTTTAACAATCAAGAGGAATTTCTCTCCTTAGACATGGATGCAGTGATCGTTTGTAGCGAAAATAATCGACATAAAGAGATGGTAATCAATGCAGCTAAGGCTAAAAAGCATATTTTATGTGAGAAGCCGATTGCTACTAATATAGAGGATGCAAAGGAAATGATTGAAGTATGTAAAGAGCAGTCGGTCATTTTGCAAATAGCTTACCCCGTAAGATTTAGTACTCCAATTCGCCATTTAAAAGAGTTAATTGATAAAGGAGAGTTAGGAAAGATTATTGCTTTTCGTACCACTAACAGAGGACAAAACCCTGGTGGTTGGTTTATAGAAGAAGAAGCGGCTGGAGGAGGAGCAGTGCTTGATCATACGGTACATATGGTAGATATAATGCGTTGGTATTTAGGACAGGAAGTTTCAGAAGTGTCTGCTATAGTTGACTCCTATTATCATGATATTGCAATAGATGATGCTGGTCTACTTACGTTAGAATTTGCAAACGGTGTAATTGCTTCCCATGACCCTAGCTGGTCAAGATTTGCTCAATATCCCACTTGGGGTGATGCAACGATTGAAGTCATTGGTACTAAGCAAATAGTTAAGGTAGATGCCTTCAAGGAGCATTTCCGTATGTTTGTTAGTGGAGAAAAATCTCTTGAACACGTTTTCTATGGAAACGATATGGATTTTGGGTTAGTGCAAGATTTTGTTCAATGTGTAAAGGAAGGAAGAGAGCCATCGGTTACAGGCTATGATGGTTTAAAGTCGCTTGAAGTTGCCTTGGCTGCATATGAGTCTAGTAAATTAAAGCAACCAATTAAATTATAGATTAAAAAGGCACGTGTAGGTAAAAGCTAAGTTAATGAAAGGGGATAAAAATGTCCTTAAGAAATAAGATTTTTATTACTTTTTCATTTTTATTATTAATTCCATTAATAATTGTTGGCTTAGTTGTCCAAGACATATTTACAAGTGCAAAAGGACAGGAAACTCTCAGTAAAAGAGAGAATACAATTACCCAGTTAAATTATAATTTAGACTTAATAATTGACGATGCTTCCAGATCTTCCTTATCAATTCTATACAATCAAGAGCTTTTAGGTATTTTAAGAGAATATGAAGAAGACACACCGTTGACTTATAAAAAAGCTAGTGACAGTACTGCTTTTTCCCTATTTTTATCAAGTATGGTGTTTAACAAAGACCAAATATACGGAATGCATGTTTTTACTAAAAGTGGTCATTTGTTTAGTCATCAGGGAGTAGGTACTGTAAAAAATCATGTGAAATTACAGGAACAGGAATGGTATGAAAAAGCCAAAGAAGCAGAAGGAAGATGGATAATTTATCATGATGAAAATCCAACATACTATAAAAATAGTGATACGAGTTATGTAAGTTTTTTCAGAATATTGAGAGACCCTATCGATTTAAATGAATTAGGAGTAATAAAGATTGATTTATCCCCTACATATATAGAACAGCTCACTGAACAGTTTACTAATGAAAATTGGATGATTACCAATGGGAATAACGAAAAAATACTTGGAAGTACTAATAAAGATTTTCTTTCCTCATGTTTAATAAATAGATCCAACATAATAAATACTAATAACAAACAAAAATATTTGTGTGTAACTCATGAGTCAAAAAAAACAAATTTAAAGATACATAGTGTAATTCCAGAAAAATATCTATTTAGAGAGATAGAAGAATTTAATAAAGTTCTATTCTTTCTAATAATATTATGTTTGATTTTTTCACTTATTACTTCTTATTTAGCTACTAACTTTTTACTAAAACCATTAGAGCTATTAAAGACACAAATAAGAAATTATCAACAAAATAAATTCTCTAATCATTATCATTCCTCTACCAAAAATGAAATATTAGAATTAGGTATTGCTTATGATGGAATGCTGACTGAAATAGACACCCTTATTACTAAGGTATATCAAACGAACTTAATTAGTCTAGAAGCGGAATACAAAGCCTTACAAGCTCAAATGGACCCTCACTTTATTTTTAATACATTAGAATCGATTAATATGCAGGCAATTACCAACGAACAATATGAGATATCAGATATGATAGCTGAATTAGGAAAATTAATAAGATATAGATTGAAAAATGAAGAACAACAAGTTCCAATAGAGCAGGAAGTGATGTTCTCCAAGTCTTATGTAAAATTGATGAAGAACAGAATGGGGGACAGTATGGATGTCTTATGGGAAATAGAATTAAATCAAGACAGTGTATTAGTCCCAAAGTATCTCATTCAACCTCTAATTGAAAATTCGCTAAACCATGGTTTTAGTGAAACAAATAAAAAAATAGTAATAAATGTAGAGATAAAAAGGAAAGATGACAAACTGATTATTACAGTTAGTGATAATGGAGTAGGTATGAAGGAAGAAAAAGTAAGGGAAATCAATACGTTTATTAATAATACGCAAGGAAGTCCACATCAATCTAATGATGATATTAAGTCAAATTCTGGAATTGCATTAAGTAACATAAATAGAAGACTAAAATTACTATATGGAGTAAACAGTAATGTCCTTATTAATTCTACAATTGGCCTAGGAACTAAAGTGAAAATAATTTTAGATAGTAGGTGATGAAAACCTATGGATAATGTCTTGCTAGTGGATGATGAACAAATAATTAGGAAGGGAATAAAGAAACTCTTAGAAGAAGTTATTACAGGTTACAAAGTTTTATGGGAGGCAAGTAACGGGGCTGAGGCCTTAAATATTTCTAATATCGTTATACCTGACCTTGTAATAACAGATATTAGAATGCCTGTCATGAATGGCCTGGACTTTATATTTAGTTTTACAAAGAAGTACCCACAAGTTCCTATTATTGTTATTAGTGGTTACGAGGATTATAGCTTTTTAAGAGAAGCATTAAAGTTAGGTGTTAAAGACTATTTGTTAAAACCTATAAGTAGAGAAGAGCTTACAAGTACTCTTCAAAGTATTAGTAAGAAGAAGGAAAAAGAATTAACAATTGGAGAATCAATAAATATAAGTAATATTAAGTCCGTCATAAATGACAACCTAGAAAAAGGGCTAACCCTTAATTTTATATCCTCTATATTGAATTTACATCCAAATTATATAAGTCAATTATTTAAGCAAGAGACTGGAATAAATATTTCTGAGTATATAACTAAAATAAGAATAGAAAAAGCAAAAGAACTATTAACTCAGACAAATTTAAAAGTGTGCGATATTTCCAATCTTGTGGGATTTGTAAATTCCAAACATTTTATAGTAGTCTTTAAAAAATATGAAAGTTGTACGCCATTTCAATATAAAAACAGTAAAAAAACTGAAAAATCTTAATAATAGAAACCTTTTCTTGGGATTAAAGTATTCTTAAACCATTTTATTATTAGTAAAATCTTAAGAAAGGGGGTTATTAAATGAAAAAATTTGGTTGGCTACTCTCGTTAATATTAGTAGTTTGCATTATTAGTGCTTGTAGTGAGGAAGAATCTCAAACTAATAGTAACAAAGATGAAGTGGAATTAAAATTTTCTATTTGGGGAAATGAACAACATGCCGAAATGTATGAGGAATTGTTAACTGGTTTTTATGAGGAAAATCCAAATGTTAAAGTCAAAATCGATCTGATTCCTTTCCCGGATTATCAACAAAAAATGTCGGTTTTAGCAGCTGGTAATGAATTGCCAGATGTAGGTTGGGTTTCTGAGGCGATGGTTTCCCAATTTATAAATAATGATATCTTAAATGATATTTCAGAGTTTCAAGAAGATGAGGAATTTGACATGGAAGATTTTATTCCATCAACATTAGAATTATGGAAACACGATGGAAAGCTCCTAGGATTACCTTTTTCTACACCACCAATGATTCTATATTATAACAAAACAATGTTTGATAATGCCGGTTTGGAAACTCCTAAGGAGTTAGCAATGAAGGGAGAATGGACTTGGGAGCAATTTGAAGAATCAGCAAAAGCGTTATCGAAGGGTGAAGGAAATAATCGTACCTATGGAGCAAGGCTATTTAGAGAGTGGACTAACTTTGCTACATTACCCTCTCACACAATTTCTTATGGAGGGACAATGTTTTCGGAAGATATGAAAGAATTCACTTGGAACTCTCCAGAGGGGATAAAAACTTTTGAATTAATTAATCGTATGATGTTCGAAGATAAATCTCATGTGCCACCCGGCGAGAGTATAGAGTATGAAAGCGGAAAAGTTGGTATGTATTCTGCTATGTATAGCTATATGACAAATGCTAGGCAGATCACAGATTTTGAATGGGATATTGCACCTTTACCTAAAGGACCGAACGGTAGAGCTCCATTATTAGGTCAAGCGGGGATTGTTACTTTTAAAGGAAGTGATCATCCAGAAGAAGCAAAGACTCTGTTAAAGTTTTTAGAAAGCAAAAAAGGTATTCAGGCACAGTCAGCATTTTTTGTGCCAGCAAGAAAAAGTGTACTTGAATCTGACGAATTTGTAGATGTTCCTAATAACCCTCCTAGGGATTCAATTAAGCTAGCAATGATTGATCAAATGAATGAAGGATACACATATCCATTACATGAAGATTGGACAAAAATTGAGAGCGAGATAATAAAAGGGATAGACAAATTGTTTGCTAAGTTAGAATCGCCAAGTGAAATACTTGATGAAATGGAAGAAGATATTACACCGCTTTTAAAATAATCAAAAAGTAACGGAGAATCCGTTACTTTTTTTAAAAAGGAGATGTACGCAATGTATTCAATTATTGACCTGTTTTCACAAAAGGATTTTACAACTATTGTTAGTCTTCCTCAAAATAGAATTGATTTAGCTCATGCAGCTATTGAGGGGGGAGCAGACGCATTAAAGTTTCACATTAACGTTTCTCATAGAGCTAGTGGTAATGAATTCGCAGGAATTGAAGAATACACGGAGACTTTTAAAGAAATTAGAGAATGCTTTAAAGGTCCTATGGGAATTGTACTAGGAGAGGATATCGATAAAATCAATACGATTGAGGCAAGTTTATTAAAGGAAATTGGCTTCAACTACTTCTCCTTATATGCAAAAGATATTAGCTCAAAGTGGATTACACAAAATGATCTAGAACGGACGGTAGCAATAGATTCCAACTTTAGTTTAGATGAAATACAAGTAATGGAATTATTAAATATAGACGCAATCGAATTATCAATTATCAACAAAGAACATTACGGGGAAAAGTTAAATCTTGAAGACTTGATAAAATATAAAAGTTTTAGAGAAAGAACTAGATTGCCGCTCGTTGTACCTACACAAAAGAAAATAGACGAAAAGGATATACCTTTACTTAAGGGAATTGGAATTAATGCTGTAATGCTGGGAGTAGTGTCTATTGGAGATTCAGAAAAATCTATATATGAGAATGTCTCCCGAATTGTAAAAAATACTAAGTAAGATACTGAGGGGGAGATGAAATGCTTAAAAAATTTACTCCTAAAAGAAATTTTAGTGTATCTGGAAGAGAAAATATTGCAGGGTGGTTATTTATCTCTCCTATATTGATTGGATTTTCTATCTTTACATTTGGTCCCTTATTGTATGCATTTTTTATAAGTCTAAATGAGTGGCCTTTACTAGGAGATTCTACTTTTATTGGTGTTGAAAATTATAAAGCTTTAAGTGAAGATCCTACCTTTATAAAATCTTTAGTTAATACATTTTTATTTAGTTTTGGTTTAGTGCCCCTAAATATTATTTTAGCTTTGTTATTGGCATCATTATTAAGAAGGAAATTTCCTTTCATTGGACTATTTAGAACGGCTATATTTGTTCCGGTTGTTACTTCTGTAATTGTTTGGTCTATAGTATGGAAGTATTTGCTAGCACCAGAACAAGGTTTTATTAATCAAACTTTGAGTCTAATAGGTATAGAAGGTCCCTCTTGGCTCTTGTCTCCATCCACAGCATTACCTTCCGTAATAATAGTAAGTGTACTAAAGAATGTAGGATTAAACATGATCCTCTTTTTAACAGCTATGCAACAGGTACCTGAAGAATTATATGAGGCCTCCGACTTAGAGGGGGCAAATAATGCAAAAAAATTTAGTTCCATCACGTTACCTTTAATTTCACCTACCATATTTTTGACTATAATTATTACCACCATAGGGGCTATGAAAGTCTTTGGTCAAGTCTACGTAATGACGCGTGGGGGCCCGGTGGATAGTACTAAAGTATTAGTCTACTACATATGGGAGACGGCCTTTAAACATTTTGATATGGGCTATGCATCAGCGCTAGCATTTGTTTTATTTTTTATTTTACTTATATTTACTATATTATCGTGGGTTATAAGGAAGAGGTGGGTTTTCTATGAAGACTAAGGGTAGTGTATTTCTTAAATATATTATACTTTTAATAATAACTATATTTATGTTAGGTCCCCTTATTTGGATGATTTTCACTTCATTAAAAGAGCCTGCAAGAACCTTTACACAATTTTTTCCCTCACCCATAAGGTGGGAAAATTACTTAGAAGTGTTGAGTAATCTAACCTTTTTAAAACAATATTTTAATAGTATATATATATCTATTATTGTTACAATTTTGGTTTTGTTATTTTCTTCAATGGCAGGTTATGCATTCGCCAGAATAAAATTCAAAGGTAGAAATATTATCTTTCTTTTATTTTTGAGTGTAATGATGATTCCTGCTGAAGTTACAATTATCCCATTATTTATTTTTATGAGAGATTTAAATCTTATCGATACACATGTTCCTCTAATTTTATTACCAACCTTTGGAGTATCCGGAGCTTTTGGAGTATTTCTTATGCGTCAGTTTTTCTTAGCCATCCCCAAGGAGCTTGAAGAAGCAGCAGTAATGGATGGTTGCTCAAAGTTGATGATATATTGGAGAATAATGCTTCCGCTTTCAGTTCCTGCATTGTCAACACTAACTATATTTACTTTTTTAGCAAATTGGGATGAGTTTTTATATCCATTAATATTTATCAATTCTAGAGAACTAATGACTTTACCTGTTGGCCTCTCTCTTTTTACAGATGAATCAGGAACTGCATGGAATCATTTGATGAGTGCTACAACTTTGGCGACAATTCCATTATTAATTGTATTTTTCTTCGCGCAGAAAAAATTTATCGAAGGAATGACTGCTGGAAGTATTAAGTAAATCTAAAAAGAGAAGTGGTGAACTAGATGTTTAGAGTAATATATTTTGAAAAAAATGAGCCAATTCTATTTGCAGTGGAAGAGTTAAAAAGGCTGTTAGAAAAAGCGGGTATCGACAGTTTCTTGCAACTCGTTAAATGCTTTAAAGATAGCGATGATCATCAAATCTTATTAATAACGAGAGAACGATACGAATCTTTACCGATTGATTCCAAACTACCTGTTGTTTTAAGTCTAGACGGCTACAGCATAGTAAAACAAGGCCATAATACATGGATTATTGGTGAGGAACCACGTTCTGTTTTATATGGAATTTATAAGTATTGTGAAATGTATTTAGGCTATAGATGGACTCAGTTGGATCAAGAAGAAATAGTTCTAGCGCCGCTTCAAGAGCAAGGAGAACTTTCTACTTTTAACCCTACTTTTCAAAGAAGAGGAAATATTATTGAAACCATTGATGACTCAACATTTATTAACTCGTTAATAGATTGGGGAGTAAAGAATGGCCATAATGAATATTTTTTTACTTTCTTTTTATGGGAAAAAGTAAAAAGGTATGTAGCTCCGACCTTAAAAAGAAGAGGAGTAAAGGTTACATTAGGTGGTCACTCTCTTCAATTTATATTAAACGAGATAGGTATTCAGAGTGGTAAGCAAGAAAATATTCAATTTTTTACAAGAGACAAGGAGATACAAGAGAAGGTCATTCAAAAAATTGTAGCGATTTGTAAAGAGAATGAGGTAATTTCTAGAATATCCTTGTGGCCAGAGGATGTTGGTATTGGAGAGAAAAACGCCAGTGACTTTATGTCGAGCTACATTTTATTTACTGAAAATTTAAATAAATACTTAAAGAGAAGTGGGCTGCAGGTAGAGGTCGAGCATATAGTTTACAACGCAGGACTTTCGTGGAGCATGCTAGAACGCGAAAAAAACACGAATGTCTCGTCTGAGGCTAATATTCTATTTGCATACTGGGGCAGAAATTATGCAGAAAGTATAGAATCACAAGAGATTAATCAGCAAAGAGCAAGTCATGCATTAAAGGATTGGAACGCCCAAGCCGCACAGAATGGTAGAAACCTAACCGTTTTAGAATATTATAGCGACCATTTCATGCTAAGTGAGCTATTCCCGCCCCTGGCAAGAAGAATTGATGAAGACTTAAGGAGTTATCAGCACCAAAACGTATCGGGAATTTTAAATCTAATCGTCCCACCACATATGAAAGATCACTCTTCCGAATTAGACAAAAGTTACCCATGGAAGTGGGTCCAACACTTTAATAATTATATATATACAAAGCTTGTTTGGGGACAGAGTTTAAGCGAGGCTCTAGAACAATATTTTCAGATCTATACTTCTGATTCGACACAGATTAAAGAAACATTTCTCTTTTTAGAAGAAATAATCTCACCTCACACTAAATGGAACGTACCGTTATTTCCAGCTAGAGTAGTGGATCCAGAAAAGGTTACAGATATGGCAGAGCGACAGGAAGTTGCAGGCTATCTAAAAGAGATAGGTAAGTTTTTTGGACAGTGGGATTTTGAAGAGACAGAAAGGCTGCTGTCTACTCAATTAAAAAATGCTCCACAATATACACCAACCGAATTAGCCAACATATACTTCTATTTTTTAAAAACAGTAGCTGCAAGAACTCTAAAAGAATGGAACAAGAAATAAAAGATGGAGGGAAGAGGATGAATTTTAAAGAACTTTACTATTACAAGCCTACACCCAAAAATATAGACTCTAAAGTTGTAGAGAAGGATTTAATCATATACGGTGCGACTCCAGCTGGCTTAACGGCAGCTGTACAGGCTTGTCGAAACGGATTGACTGTTGCAGTGGTAGAATTTAGCCGAAATATCGGGGGAATGACTGCGAGTGGCTTAGGAGCTACAGACCTTGGTGCTGAAAATGCCATTGGTGGACTTGCTAAGGAGTTTTACGAAGAAGTGGCTAGATACTATAACAAAGAAAAACAATGGAGATTTGAACCAAAAGCTGCTCAATCTATCTTTTCATCCTGGATGAGTGAATATGACATTCCTGTCTTTCTGAATGAGCATCTACATGAGGTTCATAAAGGAGATGTGAAAATAAATGAAATTATTATGGAGAGTGGTAATAGATTTAAAGGGAAAATCTTTATGGATTGTAGCTATGAGGGAGACTTACTTGCTCTAGCGGATGTTTCCTATTTTGTAGGTAGAGAGTCGAATGCCACTTATAAGGAAATCTATAATGGCGTTCAATTTGGTGCACCACATCATAAATTTGAGAAGTGGATTGACCCGTATAAGATAGAGGGTCAGGAGGACAGCGGGCTCTTACCAGGTATAAGTGTGGATAGTAAAGAGTCTCTAGGATACCAGGGACAGGGGGATCATCGGATTCAAGCCTATAACTTTCGAATTTGTTTAACAAACAACCCTAAAAATCGTATTTCTTTTCCAAAACCCCCTAATTATGAACCCCAGCGTTACGAGCTTTTATTGCGCTATATTAAGTCGGGTGTGTGGGATGCTATGAAGCTACATACTCCACTCCCAAACGACAAATCGGATTTAAATAACCACGGTGCAATCTCCACTGATAACATTGGTAAGAATTATGAATGGCCTGATGGTAGCTACGAAAGACGGGAGGAGATTTTTCAGGATCATGTAAATTATGATCTTGGGATGCTCTATTTTTTATCTAATGATGAACGAGTCCCACAGTCAATCCGTGAGGAAGTGGCATCTTGGGGGCTTCCAAAGGACGAATTTATGGAAACAGGACATTGGCCACATCAGCTTTATATTAGAGAAGCAAGAAGAATGATATCAGATTATGTCATGACAGATCATAACTGTCTAGGACAATCCTTTGTCGAAGATCCGATTGGCTTGGCTTCTTTCCATATGGATTCTCATAACTGTCGACGTGTGGTTATTGATGGAAGATGTGTGAATGAGGGGGATGTGCAGGTTCCGATTTCTCCATTTGAGATATCCTATCGTTCCATACGTCCTAAATCAGAGGAATGTGTAAATCTGCTTGTTCCAGTTTGTCTATCCAGCTCTCATATTGCCTTTGGATCTATTCGAATGGAGCCAGTATTCATGATTCTTGGACAATCTGCAAGTGTTGCAGCAAATTTAGCCATCAAACATAATACTTCTGTTCAAGATATAGATTATCAGGAACTTAAAGAAGAACTGATGAAAGTAAATCAGGTGGTTGAATGGAGTAGCGACATGAAAGATGACCCTATTAAACGTATGCAAGAGACATTCGGACAATAGTTGAAAGGAATGATGTGAAATGAAAATATTGCCTTGGGATGCTAGTAGATTAGAGGAAATGGTCGAGCTCTGGAACAAGGAATTGGGCGAAGAATATCCAATGCGTCAAAAACTTTTTAACCAAAATAGTTTGGTAGACAAGAATATTCTAGAGGATGGTTGTGCCATGGCGGTAGATGACCAAAATAACATAATAGGATTTATTATAGCTAAAAAGTGGCAGGAGAAAGTAGATATAAAAATGGATTCTAAAAGGGGGTGGGTTCAGGTTCTGTTGGTTGATAAAAATTACCGGAATAAAGGCGTAGGATCAACGCTTCTTGATCAGGCGGAAGAAACATTGAAAGACCATGGCATAGAGGAGATTCAGTTGGGCGGAGATCCTTTTCATTATTTCTCCGGAGTGCCTCTACAATATGTTGAGACACAACAGTGGGTCGAAAAAAAGGGGTATTTGAAAAGAATAGACACATATGACTTGATTAATCATCTAAGTAAGAGCTATTCCATGCCCGAAGACGATACAGTGTCCTATTCAATCTTACAACCGGAAGAAAAGGAAGAGTTTCTTACCTTTTTAAACAAGTCTTTTCCTGGCAGATGGGAATACGAGGCGATAAAATATTTTGAATCGAATGGAAGTGGAAGAGAGTTTGTAATCCTCAAAAAGAATGGAAGGATCATTGGCTTTTGTCGAATCAATGATGAAGAATCCCCAACTATTGCACAGAATATTTACTGGAGTCCGTCCTTTAAAACTAAGGTTGGAGGGATTGGACCACTTGGAGTAGATTCGAGCGAACAAAAGCAAGGCTATGGATTAGGAATTGTACAGGCAGGGATGGTAATTTTACAGGAACGAACAGTCGAAACCATTATTATTGATTGGACGATATTAGTAGATTTTTATAAAAAACTAAATTTCGATATTTGGAAAGAATA
Organism: Psychrobacillus sp. FSL W7-1493; assembly: GCF_038004905.1. Classification (NCBI taxonomy): domain Bacteria; kingdom Bacillati; phylum Bacillota; class Bacilli; order Caryophanales; family Bacillaceae; genus Psychrobacillus; species Psychrobacillus sp. FSL W7-1493. The sequence goes on from NZ_JBBOSB010000002.1 coordinate 327,697, forward strand.
TGGGATTTATTTAAAGGATTTAGCAGGTACAAAGTGAAATAGCATTTACAGAAGAAAGAAGTACTCGATTTTAGACTCATTCAAAGTCGACAAACCTCACTACTCATAGCAAAAACTATTCTTAAGACTAGTACTAAAAACTATATAAATAGGAGGAAGAATAAATGAGAGAATTCTTTAAAATTGTATTGATTACAGTCCTTTGTACAAGCGTGGCGTTAGGAAACTTTACGCCATTATCAGTATCTCATGCGGAGGAAGCTTCAACTGAGATACGAAACCCTGGATTTGAAGAAGTAAATAATGACCCCTCTATTATACCAGGATGGTCTATGGAAAATAACAGTAATACTCCAGCAGCTATTACCAACACTATTTCTCACGAGGGGAGTCATAGCTTACATTTTAAAGACGAATCGGACAAAGCAGGTAGTAGGATATTTAGTGACAGAGTATCAGTCACTCCTGGTAAATCCTATACTGCAAAGGTCATGACGAATGTGGTAAAGCAAACCCATAATATTGTGTATGAGGTGTATTATTACGACAAAGACAATAGAAAGCTGACTAACAATGTCAAAACGGAGTTATTTGGAAACTTGCCAAAAAACAATTGGACAGAACTAAAAGTCTTTACTGAGGTTCCCACAAATGCAGCTTATGCAAGGCTTGCCTTCTACTCCGGTGTAATTAGCTTAACAGAGGCTTACTTTGATGACGTTACTTGGGAGCAAGCAGTAGAAGACATTCCATTAGCAAGAGAATATGCTTCTCCAGTCGATTTAGGTGAAATGGTTAACGTGCAGTTAGGACAAGCAGCAGTCATTCAAGAAAATAGCCTCGGAGAAAATGAAGTATATTATCATTCTAATGGACTTCCAGGAACATTTTCTGTTTTAAATGCTGAAACAGGAGAGCTTAAATTCTCTAAAGTAATAGAAGGAACAGAGGCTTTATGGGCAATAACTATCGGTTCCGATCAAAACGTATATTTTGCAGGGACCGGTGATGGTAAGCTTTATCGATATTTACCAGAAGAGAAGAAAGTAGAGGAATTAGGGGTCAATCCATCTGATAACTGGGTATGGGATTTAGAAGGGACGGCTGATGGGAAGATTTATGGTTCTACTTATCCTCACGCAGCTGTATTCGAATATGACATTGAAAGCGGTGCTTTCCGTGATTTTGGTAATGTAAAAGAAGGTCAGCAATATGCGAGAGGAATTGGAGTAAGTGATGACTCTATTTATGTCGGAGTAGGTGCTAAAAAGCATTTGATCAAGATTGATAGATCTACAGGAGAAAAAGAAGAAATAGTAATTGAAGGTCAAACAGGTACAGACGGTATGATCGAAAATATTTTTATCTTAAAAGATAAGCTGTTTGTTTCCGCTGGCTCAGTAACTATGCTAGTGCTAGATAGAGAGACACATGAAGTGATTAATCAGTTTAGTTATAGCAATATGATTTCAGATCCTTCTCCACACAATAACAATTTAATATACTTTAAGTTTGAAAAGAAATTGTATCAGTACGATTTTAGTAAAAATGAAACAAAAGAGATTGAAGGTATTCCTTTATTACCAGACACAGTACGAGTTAAAGATATGGAATGGATAACATTAAGCAATGGAGAGACAGTTCTTGCTATGATTACGCAGTATGGCGAATATATATTATACGAGCCAATAAAAAATGAAATAACGTTTATTGATATGAATATTGCCTCCCAGTCCGTGGAGATTCAGGCGCTAGAAGCTGGACAAGATGGCAAATTATATATGGGTGGCTACCAACGTGGACTAAGTATATACAACCCATTTACGAATGAAAGAGAAGTGAATATACCTTCCTTTGCCCAACCAGAAGGTATCGGCTTTCTAAACAACAAAGTATATTATGGAACTTATGTTGGGGCTATGATGTATAGCTATGATCCAAGCAAGGATATAGATTTAAATAGTAATCCTAAACTTGAATATGATATAACGGACCATCAAGATAGACCATTTACCATTACATCCGGAGATAATAAGCTATTTGTTGGTACGGTACCAGACTATGGTGTATTAGGTGGAGTGCTAGCTATATTTGATGAAGAGACCGGTAAATGGTCACAATATAGAAATGTGGTAGAAGATCAAAGTATCATTGGATTAGCCTATAAGGACGGGAAGTTATATGGTAGTACGTCCATTTGGGGTGGGCTAGGCTTGGACCCAAAAGCAAAAGAGGCTAAGCTATTTGTTTGGGATGTAGCTACTTCACAAAAAATAGCAGAATTTACACCTACTATTCCTGGAATAGACGAAACTCCGAGAATGATTGGAGAACTATCTATTGGGCCAGATGGTAACCTATGGGGCATAGTAGATGGGACGATATTTGCGATAGATCCAGAAACGCTGGAAGTAGTTAAGAACAAAACCATTCATCCAAGCTTATATAATAGCAGTAAGTGGCTACCTTACCGACTAGAATGGGCGCCAGATGGAATGCTCTATACTACACTTTCTCGAAAGTTGGTTGCTATTGATCCAGAAACTTTGTCACATAAAGTTATCGTAGACCGCTTTATAAATAATATGACGGTAGGGATGAACGGAAGCATTTATTACGCACAAGGCAACAAGCTACAAATGATTGCAGTACCCGAAACAGATGCAACGCTAAAATCTATTCTAATTGGTGGAAAAGCTATTTCTAATTTCTCACCAGGAAAGAGCCAATATAGCTTACCGGAACAAGAAAGATCGAGCTTACAAGCTATAGCAAATCAGGCAGAAGCACAGGTAAATATAATTGATGAAGGAAAAGTTTCTACTCTTACAGTGATTGCTCCAGGTGGTAAGTCAAAGAAAGTATATAGTATTCATTGGGAGCAGCAACCAGAGCATCCGGAATATGCAATGGACGTTAATGTAAAATTCGAAGACGAAAAAGGAAAGGAAATTCTAAAGCTAACTAAAGAAAAAATGATTACTGCTGCTATAGAGGTTAAAAATACTAAAAATAAAAATCAAGATATTTTAGTGCTGATGGAGTTACTTGATGAGAAGGGAAAAGTCGTTGATCGAGATCAGAGCTCAAGAACAATCCCGAAAGGTAAGACGATGAAAATGTCGGCAAAGCTTAAGATGCCTAAAAACATTAAGGGGTATCAATTAAAAGTAACTGCGTGGGAAGGAAAGAAGATTAAAGAGAACATGGTGCCGTTATCACAAGAGTTTATCATTAAGGAATAAAATCTGGAAAACATATTCTATAGGTGGGTGAAAAAAGTGCTAAACATAGCACTTTTTTTACTGATATTTTCTACAGCATAGCATTATAAAAGCCCACAACCCTTTAATGGGATGTGGGCAAATTCATTTTAACGAATACGACTTTCTGTTTCCTTATCAAAGAAGTGAGCTTTAGACATATCAAATGTAAGCTGGATGTTTTGTCCTGTTTCTAAAAGAGAATCTGCATTAATTCGAGCAACGTATTGCTGATCTCCTAGAGTGGAGTACACCATGAACTCAGCACCTGTCAATTCACATACGTCTACATGTGCGTTCACAACAGATTCTGGTGTTTTAGTTAAATCCTCTGGGTCAGCAGAAATATGCTCAGGACGAATTCCAAATATAATATCTTTACCGTTGTAGCCTTGCCCATTTAGAAGCGAAGCCTTTTCTGGAGATAATTTAATCTTATTATCACCGGCAACAAAGTAACCGTCTTTTACTTGCCCTTGGAAGAAGTTCATAGCAGGGGACCCTATAAAACCTCCAACGAAAACATTTTCCGGATTTTCATACACATCTTTTGGAGTCCCGACCTGTTGAATAAGACCGTCCTTCATAACTACTAAACGTGAAGCCATTGTCATTGCCTCTGTTTGGTCATGGGTAACGTAAACAGTAGTTGTTTTAAGTCGGTGGTGAAGCTTAATGATTTCAGCACGCATTTGTACACGTAATTTAGCATCTAGATTAGACAATGGTTCATCCATCAAGAATAGCTTAGCATCACGAACGATTGCGCGTCCTAATGCCACACGCTGACGCTGACCACCAGACAAAGCTTTTGGTTTTCTATTCAAAAGTGGCTCCAGACCTAAAATTTCAGCTGCATTTTTTACTCGCTTGTCGATATCAGCCTTAGGGAATTTTCTTAGCTTTAATCCGAAAGCCATATTATCATAGACAGACATATGCGGATAAAGTGCATAGTTTTGGAATACCATTGCGATGTCACGGTCTTTAGGAGCCACATTATTCATAAGCTTACCTTCGATACGAAGCTCGCCTTTAGAGATTTCTTCTAGACCCGCGATCATACGAAGTGTTGTGGATTTACCGCAACCCGATGGACCAACTAAAACGATAAATTCTTTGTCTTGTACATGTAAGTTAAAGTCTGAAACTGCAGTAGAAGTATCATCATATATTTTATAAATATTTTCGAGAACCATTTTTTCCATTGTAAATCCCCCCAAATTGTTTTTCCATACTATAAGTTTAACAATAGAGATTAATGGCTTATATAGATGATATGCACAAGGTTTCTAGAAATATATTGTGCATGTTGTTATTCATAGTTTACGAGCAAGCTGGCACAATAAACAATGAGTGCTCCACCAAAATCACGGACGGATATACCTGTGATTTCCTGAAATTTAGATAATCTATAGTGAAGTGTGTTTCGGTGAATATGTAATTTTTTTGAAGTGATAGAGGCGTTGAAACCATTTTCGAAAAAGGCACGGACGGTTTGCAGTAGCTCCATGTCAAATTCAATTGGAATTAACACTTCTTGGTGAATAATTTGTCTCAAGCTTTCCGACATTTCATTAGTCAAGATGGTTGGAAATATGCTTTCTAGTGTATAAATTCGTCCTGGAAAATAATTACCGATTCCTTTGGAAAACCATTCTCTTTCTAAAGCATAACGGGAAGGTGTTTGTTCATCAACAGAATAGAACTTTCCGATAAAGAGTTGGGCTTTTATAAAAAAATCACTTTCTAAAGCTGAGATAAAAGAAGCCAGGTCCTCTGGAGACTGAATATAAGTAGACTTCTGTTCAATCAGTAAAGCATTGTTTGGGGCTACGAATACAAGCTGGACAGCATCCTCGAAAAACAATTGAACGGCCTTGGCTAAGTCTGTATTTTGAAAGCTGTTACTCTTTATCACAAGCTGTATAATACGAATTTTCTTGCCAGCCTCAATAGGTAGTTCACCAGATCCTTGAAGAAAACGAGTCCATCTCTCAGAAAGCGAATAATCAGAAGGCGACGTTAAATCTACTACTGTGTAGAAGGAAGATAGTAGCGAAAAATCTCGAGAAGATACTTCATTCTTTCTTATTTGTATCCACTGATTGCTAGACGGATCATGAAAAGTATGAACGTCCTTTTCTGTGTTATTTGGGTATTCTGAAAATTTATGATAGGAAGGAAAGAGTGAAGATAAATCTTTCATTATATTTGAACTCCTTTCTCATGAATCATCTTTCTGGAACGGGGGTAGATTAGTATGCAAAGTGCACATCTATACATATTTATCAGGTATTAATAGCTCAAAATAGAAATCTCCCAAGTTTCATATGAACTCGAGAGATTTCAAATTTTATGCAGGTTGATTGGATGACGGGAAAAGAAATTGATTAGCTAAGTCCAAACTCTGTTATTAAAGAGGCTAATCCACCTTGGAACCCACTTCCAATAGCATTGAACTTCCACTCATTCCCATGTCTATATATCTCACCAACAACAAGAGCTGTTTCAATAGAAAAGTCTTCTCCTAAATCGTATCGAACGATTTCTTCATGCGTCTCATCGTTTACAATACGGATAAAGGCATTAGAAACCTGACCAAAGTTCTGATTTCTAGAATCTGCATCATGAATAGTAACGGTAAAAACTACTCGATGCACGCCGTTAGGTACTTGTTGAAGGTTAACTAACAATTGCTCGTCATCGCCATCGCCATCACCTGTACGATTATCTCCAGTATGAACTACGGAGCCATCCTCACTTTGAAGATTGTTATAGAAGATGAAGCTTTTGTCACTTAGTGCCTTCCCGTTTTGGTCAACTAAGAAAGCTGAGGCATCTAAGTCAAAGTCGTGACCTCCGCTATAGCGATTAGTATCCCATCCCAATCCGACCATGATTTTTGTTAATCCAGGGTTTGTTTTTGTAAGATCAATCTTTTGTCCTTTTGAAAGGTTTATAACTGACATTCAAATTCCTCCTCTAAATTATTAAATATGAACTGTAATTTTATTTCCTCTGACCGTCTTCATATTTCTTTTGAAGCTCTTCTAATCGAAGACGACCTTGTTCTCTCATTTTACGATTTTCATCTTCAATCGCCTTTGTTTCGTTCATCCCACGCATAATCGTTTCCCACGTTTGCTCAATCGTTTCAATTTTAATACTAGGTTGACCTGACATTCTGGCGATATCTACACTTTGCCTAGAAATGTCATTCGCATTTCTCAACAGCATCTCGTTTGTTCGACGATCCAATTCACTCATCGATTGGGCAACCAAGTTTTGTCGTTTTGCAGAAATAGCATTAATGAGCCCCGTTTTAAATATAGGAATTGTAGTAACAAAGGCCGAATTTATCTTACCTATAAGCTTAGTATTCCCGCGTTGCAGCATTCGGATTTGAGGGGCAGACTGATAAGCAACTTGTTTAGCCATTTCTAAGTCATAAATTCTTTGATCTAGTAGCTCAATGGCATTTTGAAGGGAATTCAAATCCATTAAAACAAGCTGATCGCCTCTCTCTGCTTTTTCCTGTAGGGCAGGGAGCTGCTGGCGTAACTGGTTAAGCTTTAATTCACCTGCAACAATATATTTCTCTAGCTCCATGAAATAAGTGAAGTTTTTATCGTAGAGTTCTTCTAACGTTTGAGTAGAAGCTTTCATCTCTTTTTCATATTTCGTAATTTCAATAAAGACTTTGTCTATTTCTTTCCCCATTGTTTGATATTTATTGAAGAGCTTTTCAATTAGCTTCTCACCCTTTTTGAACACCTTGCTCAATAGAGATGGCTTTTCTACAAAATCTTTTTTATCGAACTTATCCATAATTTTACCGAGCTGTTTTAAAAGCTCACTGGATTCTTCCATACTACTAGATTTGATAGTGTTTAAAATTCTTCCTGTAAAAGCAGAGATTTCGTTTGCTGGCTCGCGACCAAACTCTAACAACTCTACTTGGTTTTTAGGATCAATTTTCGCAACCAATTGTAAAACCTGAGGATCTCTCTTCAATTGTGTTTTGAGTTCATTGCTTTCCTCTAAAAGCTGTTCCTTTTGGTCCATTTCTAATTTTTCTAGTTCCAAACTACTTCAACCCCTATATCATCTAAATTTTTTAAAAATCTTACTTACAACATTCTCTTCTTTAAAGGGCTCATTGAAGGATCTATCATCCATCCAGTGCAGATTAAACATTCCTTCTTGAACCCATTTTTCTATATCCAAATGTCCTTGCGGATTTACCAATATAATATCTAAACCAAGATGATGCATGATGCATAGAGCGTTTGCATCTGCTCTACTCAACTCGGGTCCTTTTTCTTCGTTATAAAGGAAGATAGTTGGAACAAATTGAGGGTAATCAAATGTTTGAAACAGACGGATAACAAAATCAGGTATAAACATTGATTGAGAGAACGCATATAATTGTAATTCCTCATTTGTTTCGTTTCCCTGAGGGATAAGAATTGGGTCACGCACATGCTTAGCAATCGCTTCACCTATCGCTGTTTGTGTACCTGAAGGTAGTTTACCATACGTCCACCAATTAGAAGTTTTCATAATCTCTGGATCTAACATTCCGTCAGAGTTTAAAGCATTTCGATAATGAAACACTGGATTTGTCTTTTGTTCCTTAGTAAATGGAAATTGACGAATCACATGGGTATCCTCTCGAGAGGTTAAGGAATGCACGTTGTTCCAAAAGCGCTTTCGATTGCGGTCTATTCCCATGTATTTAGCAAAAACGACGGGAATAGTTACTTGCTGACTGCTTACTTGAAAGTGAGGTCGGATCATTGCTCGTTCTTTAGCTATTAAGAATGCTTCATCCTCGGTAGTTTTTAGCCTTAAGGAATTTATCGAATATGATTTAAATTGAAAGGGCTTATAAAGACCTGAATCATCATGATGTAAGAGTTCATTTATTTCTTGAGTAGCTCTAAAAGCAACTGTACCAGCAATTTTAGGCATCTCATTTGGAAATTCACTTGGCTTGCCTGCTATTTTGGGGAATTTAAAGGAATGTTCCTCATCTATTCCAAGCATTTGCATTGGCCAGGATTCATCGCAGGGATTAAATATGACGATATGAAATCCATAAGCTCCTAAAAACTTTAGAAACCATCTCTCACTAGGAGTAGCATCACCGTACCAGAGAAAGCCGGGCAGACCAGTTTGAAAGTCTAACTTCTCTAAAACAGGCTCGACATGATTGAATATCCATTTAATCAGATCAATTGTAATCCGTCGGTACTCGTGATGCTGGGTCCCTTCCGTATAGTTAGATTGGAGCTGTTTTAATAAGTCGATTAAAACAATCCTTATACGTCTGTTTAAATCAGCATCCTGGAGTTTTGGAAGTAAAAAATGACCTTCCAAAAAGGCAACCATCCGATTCGGAGACAATCCTTTTTCCTGTCGATGAATTTCAAAAAGCTGATTTATGGCACGTAATTTATCAGCTGCAATATTTTTGTTAAGAGAATTAGTAAGATTAATCAGCTTACCACCGGAATCATTTAGTTGTGTATGCAAAATAGTGAAATATTCATCTTCATCCATAGAAACACCAATATATTGGCATAATAACTGAGGATATGTCAGGCTATCTTGATCGACAGTCACCATGCTTGGATCTTCTAAAGAGTTTTTTAGCCATTTCCCAATTTCAGATGAATCCCACGACTGCATCCTTATTGGATTTAACTTCACCATGGGTTTTGCCTCCTATTAATACATATTATAACAAATGTTATGAACTTTTTTTATTATTTCCTCACCTGCCAATACACCAGATTGATCGGTTACTTGGACGTGAGGCGGGAGGTGGGATTTATTTAAAATAACTTCTCCATGCTGAGGGATGAAACCGTAATCAGCACTCAAAACCATATCTAAATCTAATAATGAATCACCTGCTGCAATTACTGTTTCTGCCTCTATACGATCAGATACAAACTCGAGTGCAAGAGATTTGTTAATACAATTAGGCATTACGTACAACTTTCTTCCTTGTTTAGACAAGGTGAAGCCTTGCTTGTAAAAGAGTTGGGATAGGTCTTCCAAGTCCTCAACTGTAAATCTCTCCTCATCTATAATCATATACACAAACCAGTTCTCTGCCTGTAAGGATTTTAAGACGGAGCCTCTTTGAATATAAGGTTCAATCTGTGAGAGTACGTGAGAGACAGAGGTACAGTCGTTCTCAAGCTGTACCTCTATTTTATCAGACCATTCCGGAATAGGCTTACCATTTTCTAATATTACAGCTCCATTGGAGACAATGGAGTACGTCGGTTTCTCCTGAGGATTATACAATCTAAACAAACGTTCATATTGTTTGCTAGTTCTAGTTGTGACCGGCAAAAATTCAATGGAAGAGGAGAGTTCTTTAAAAATTTCTAGTCCTTCCTTGGTCATGAATGCTGCCGGATTGTTCTCACGCCACTCCACTATGGCTAAATCTTGTTCATTTACTTCGAGACCTCTAGATTTTTTACTATATATTAGTGTTCGATCTAAATCACTCGCAAATAGAATAGTCATATTAATTCCTCCGATTCTATAAGCCCAATAGCACGGTAATAAAGGTCAGGGATTATTTCAATAGGTATATTTTTTTCTTGGCATAAGCTTAAAATATGCTTAACAGCTTCATCATTTTCATCTCTTAAGAGAATTTTATGAGGTTTCCTTCTTAATAACGTTCTAGTCGTTTCCCCAATACTAGGCTTTACTTTGGTGAGGTCAGAGTTTTTGTAATATTTGTGTGCGATTTCTTGAGCTACCTGCATGCCTGACCAGGTTCTTTCGTTCTTAACAGGGAATTTATTGAACTGCTTTAGGATATTTTCCTCTTGAGCAGAAAAATGAGCAGTTATTTGATCGACAAAAGAGTTGGACACATCCTCATCCTCAAGCTCCGCGTAATACTTGGCCCCATGAAAATCTTCTGATGACTGATAGGCGTTATTTAGAATAGTTCTACTGATTAATCCAGATACAGTAGAATTTAAAAAGGCATTAGGTATTAGAATATCTTCTCTTGTGCTATATAACGTTGCACATCCACCAGGGTCGGAAAGGACTGCAAGGTCATCGTTTAAGTGAAGACCTTGTTCATTCAATTGTTGAACGGACTTGGTCAACTCATTTTGAATGGCACCTTTTCCTGTCCAACCATCTACAAATTGTAAGTGATGGTTAGGGTATAAATCACGCACTGTTTTTATAGCATTTTCGTCAATCCCTTTTCCTCTTAAGATGGATACGCTAAAATGTGGCCAGTCTAAGCCTAAAAAAGTATGAGCATATCGTCTCATTAAAATTCCTACTGGGCTACCTGCGCGTGCCAAGGAAATGATGACGACTTGATCGGTTCCTGCATATTTGTGGACGCGTCTAGTGACAATGCCTACTAATTGAGCTATATAGCTAGAAAGCTGGTTCATAGCCTGATTGTATAAACGAAGATACTCTGGAGAGGGTCGATATTCTATAGGTAAGGACTCAGAGTAATGATGCCCTAAAGAAAATGCCTTTTCTCGATTATCTATGTTCGATTCAATTTGAACTTTGGACATATCCTTTAGTAAGAAGGTAATGTCTTCTGGTGAGTAACTAGTTTTAACTAAGTGATCAGTCTTAAGCATCATCTAATCCCCCTCTGTTAGCTGGCGATGTAAGGGATAACCATGTGACCGATCCTTTGCCGTGTAAATAGTTTAGTAAGGGAGACCAGGTTTCTTTATTTTTAACAGACTCTGCAACTACTAAGATTTGCTCAAATTCATGTTCTGCAACGTTATATAAGTATTGTTCCACATCATTTGAATCAGGCAAAATAAATTTACACTTACTTTTAATTGGATAGTGTTCTTCGTTTTTTGCAAAGATTGGGCTTCTAGTCGTTGTTTGGATCTTGGTATGTTTACCTAGTGCGAGAGCAATACGGCTTGGAATATATATGTTTTCTCCTATGCCTATTACAAGCGTTGGTTGATCTCTATCTAATTTCAGCTTTTCAAGTAATTTATGTATCCAGTCGTCCATTGCGGCATGGTTTTCACTCGTCAGGCCAAATCTACCAGTGAGAGTGCTATAAATTGCATGTTCGCTAAAATAGGGCGTGGTGCACTGAGAGGGGATGTCATCCTCTAAAGAAACATGAACTTCTTCTCCACCTTTTAGGTAAGGTATGGCTTCCTCGTTGATGGTAGCTGTATTGTGTAGAGTGAATTGACCAGAAAGAATGGAAATTATTTCGGCATGAATCCCATTTTGTTTCATTAAGTCAGTAAAGTTGTTTATATTTTCTACACTTCTCCAATCCAGAATAGACAATATTTTAAACTGCTTTTTTGGGAACTTTTTATTTAAGGATATAATTAAATTGGAAAGTGTGAGGCCAGAGGTTATTTCATCATCGATAAGTACAATCGTTTCCGCTTCCTTCAACACGTTCTCTGAAGCATATACTCGGTGAGAGGTAGCATGAGAATGCTCTTCTTCAAAAACAAAAGAAGGAGAGAGATTGATGATTTCTTCACGCGTAGTATGAATATACTGAGCCTTATCAAAATGATTAAAAACAGCATGACCTAAGCCGGTGGCAGTTTCTGCGAAGCCTATAAAGACAGTATTAGTCGGTAATTTAACCTTATATTTTAAAGAGTTAAGGCTAAGCGTGCGGTCTGACTGGCCGGAATCAATCATTTGAATAATATCCATTAACTGTGGATGAGCAGGTAAACCTTCATTTTCCATTAACATAGAAGCAAGAACAGTCCCAGTTCCTAGTGAAAGAGAAGGGGCTACTGGTAAGTGCTTCCCGAGCAGGCGACTAATAAAGAGAAATTGTCTTTTTTTATTTATTCTTACTCCCATTTCAAAAAGCTTATCTGGATTAAGGTTGTACGGATTGTTTTGAACATCAATGGTTAGCTTTAAATTTCCATGTAAATTATATGTTCTTGATGTAGCCGATAAAGTCGTGTGTGGTAACATTTTCATTTAGCACCCCATATATTTCTGCTTGCGCCAGTATTTTTACAGCCCAACTATAATGAGGTTTAACCTCATTCATTTTATTTTTTGAAGGGCTACTTAAAATTCCATTATTTCCATATCTGTTTCCAACGATTATACTAGCGTCGTCAAACGTCTCCTTAGAAACAGGATAGACAGCGTTAACGATATCTACTTGGCTTGGATGAATGCACGTTTTACCGTAAAAGCCATTCAAAAGGTCTAGTTGAACTTCTTCCCATAAGATGTCCTTACTTTTATCATCAAAGTATTCAAATACCGGACCTGAAATTATAAAGTTATCCTCATAGCGTCTAAACGTGTTTAGAATTTCTGTTAAACAATCTCCAATTAATTGTAGCTCGTAAACAGTTCTATTATAGGGCCGTCTAAGGCTAAAAAGGCTAGAGAAGTCAGTTGCCCCAACTCTAATAGTTAATATGAGACGTTCGTAATTCAAGAAAATCGTATAGAGCTTTTGGAGCTCCTCTTGTCGAGACTCTTTATAAATAATCTCTTTTGATTCAATAATAGGCAAACCATATAGCGTAACGGATCTTGCTTGATTTAAGGAATCCAAGCATGAAAAGAAATCATTAGCATTAGTAGAATTACATTTAGGGAAGACTATACCCGTGATAAGGTCTAAATCATTACCTAACTGACTAGCAATTCTCTGTAACTGGTCTACGCTTCGAATTCTTATAAATAGGAGGGGCAAATCATACTGTAGGGTAGCATTTGCGCTGATTGCTTCAGCTAAGGTGTGCAGTTGTTCTACTACATTGTTTTCGGCTTCTGTTAGCGCGTTATCTGAAATAGAATCCTCTAAACACATAATTACACTAGTAAGATTTTCAAAAGACTTCTTGATTAATTTTGAAGAAAAATTACTCATTAGGCCAGGAATATATAAAGTGGCACCCATAGCAATCCCCAATTTTAGCTTGTCTGTCGTTTTTGAAAATTCTTTAGGAGGGAGATGAAAAAAATTATTCACTTCATTTTCATTTAAACCCTTAAAATGTCTGATGGTAAACACTCCTTGAAAGAAGAAGGGGCTATAGGTCACCCAAGTTCTATTAAATATACTCTTTGTAAAAAAAAAGCAAGGAGAAAACCCTTGCTTTAGAAAAGATTTAACTAGTTTAAGCCAAAGTCAGAAACTAAAGCTCCTAATCCACCTTGGTAGCCGCTACCAATTGCATTAAATTTCCACTCATTATTGTGGCGATATAATTCACCTACAACAACTGCCGTTTCAATTGAGAAATCTTCTCCTAAATCGTAGCGAATTAGTTCTTCCTGAGTGTCTGCATTGATAATTCGTACGTATGAATTATTTACTTGACCAAAGTTTTGACCTCTAGCCTCTGCATCATGAATAGTAATGCTAAAAGCAATTTTTTCAATAGAACTTGTAACGTTTGCAAGGTTTATATTAACTTGCTCATCATCGCCATCGCCTTCACCTGTACGATTATCTCCTGTATGAACAACTGCTCCATTACTACCTGAAGTATTGTTATAAAAAATAAAATCAGCCTCAGATGCACATTTTCCACTGCTATTTAATAAGAAAACGGAAGAGTCAAGGTCGAAGTCGTTTCTGCCGTCATATTTGTTTGTATCCCAGCCTAGACCTACAATAATGTTTGTTAACCCTGGATTACCTTTAGTTAAGTCTACCTTTTGTCCTTTAGATAAATTAATAGCCATGTTTATATCCCACTCCTTATAAGTATTTGTTTGCTATAGATGAAATATCGGTGTCTGCTGTACCTTCTCCAATAGCCGAGAATTTCCACTCTTCACCATCGCGATATAGTTCCCCAAGGAAAAGTGAAGTTTTCCCAGAATAATTATCAGAAAGATTATAGTGCACTAATTCTTGTCTTGTATCGTTGTCCACTAAACGAATAAATGCATTTTTTATCAAGCCAAAATCTTGTTTTCGTTGTTTTGCTTGGTAAATATTAACGACAAATAAAAGTCTATGAACAGAACTTGCAACTGATTTAAGGTTTACGTTAATTACCTCATCGTCTCCGTCACCATCTCCGGTACGGTTGTCACCCATATGTACCACGCTGCCATTGTTAGAAGTTTTGTTTCCAAAATATATTAATTGTTGTTTGGAAGATAACTTTCCATTTTCGTTTAAAAGTAGAACTGAAGCGTCACAGTCTATAGCAGCGCCACTAGAACCACCGCCAAAAAGACTACCTAAAAAACCACCGCTTTTTTGACTTACTGGATCCCATCCAAGTCCTACCATGACACTTTTTAAAGAAGACCTACCTTTAGTAAGATCAATTTTTTGTCCTTTTACAAGATTAATAGCCATTGATAAACCTCCCAAAATTTCTTTATTTAATTAATTTTACGTAACTACCGCTTAAATAGTTTCATTAAGTAATAAAATTTTTATCGTTATTCATACTAATATATTTTAACGTTTTATATGGGAAATTGGAAATATATAAGCCGATATCAGAACAAAGACTGTGACAATTTAAATTCGGTTTCTGCTTTCTCCTGAAGTTTCTGGCAGGATCTATTAGCTACTATCATTAGCTACGTTGGAAGTAAGGTGCAAGTCAGGTGTTGGTGCATCCGAGATCTATTGCTTTTGATAGAGGATAGCCGCATGCCCTAACGTTTTGGCTGCTGTTAGCATAGCCTTTTCGTCAAAGTCAAACATCGGACTGTGATGTGGATATACATCTCCTTCGGGCATTGCACCTGTGAAGAAAAACGTTCCTGGAATCTGTTCTAGATAGTAACCATAATCTTCACCGATCATTAAAAGGTCTGATTCCTGTACTTCTTTTACATCTGGGATCTGTCTTGCTATTTCAGCAAGGTATTCGGTTTCTTCTTTATGGTTAATAACTGGTGGGTAGCCTCTTTCATAGGTGAGTGTATAAGTACAACCAGCAGTCAGACAAGTTCCGTCTAACACGCGTCGTAACTCATTCTCCATTAAATCTCTTACAGCAGGAGTAAACGTTCTAATGGTTCCGCTCAATTTAACCGAATCAGCGATAATGTTAAACGCATTGTCGGCAACAAATGAACCGACAGAAAGAACCGCCGACTCAACCGGATTGACTCTTCTTGAGACAATTTGCTGCAAATTAACTACTAGCTGAGAAGCAGCCAAAATGGCGTCTTTTGTGTCATGAGGATTAGCGCCATGACCACCGCGCCCTTGAATTTTGATAATAAACCGATCTGCTGCAGCCATAATTGGGCCGGAGCGATAGGCAATTGTGTGAAGGGGAGTTTGAGACCATAAATGCGTACCAAAAATTACATCTACGTCCTGCAAGCAGCCAGCTTCTATCATAGGTCTTGCGCCACCTGGTGCATATTCCTCCGCATGCTGATGTATAAATACGTATTCTCCGCTCAGTTCATCTTTTAACTCATGAATAGTACGGGCAAGAATGAGCAGTGTAGCAGTATGTCCATCATGTCCACAGGCGTGCATTACACCAGGTACTGTAGATTTATACGGAACTTCCTTCTCATCTTGAATGGGTAATGCATCAAAATCTGCACGCAAAGCAACCGTTTTCCCGGGGTGTGCCCCTTTGATTCTTGCCACAACACCGTTTCCGCCCACATTGGCGTCAAAAGGTATACCAAGTTGTAAGTAAAAGTTTTGAATATATTTGGCAGTGTTAGTCTCTTGAAAGGATACCTCGGGATTCATATGTAAATACCTTCTAATTGTTACCATGTCATTAAATCCTTCTTCTAATCTTCGAAATAAATCATTAGTCATCTTAAAAACACCTCTTTTATATATTTTTAATTAACAATTACTTCTAAAAATTATAACAGATAATAGAAAGTCTATTTTAAATTATTTAAATAATCTATTTTTTATTTTGGTGCATATTTTCTTACAGAACTCACATCATACGACTGTAATAATTTATTGAAAAGGAGAAAATAAAATGATAAAAAAGATGAAGATATTAATCGCTATTCTTATAATAGGGTTCTTAACAGCATGTGGAAATGATGATGCTAAGGATGACAAAACAACAGATACGACAACGGATACAACTCAAAATGGGAATATGGATCCTAATGCAACTGTTGATACTGGGAACGATGGGGAAATTGGTGAAGAAGAAGGAAAAGACGTTTCTACAAACGGAGATCAAAAGGTTGACGTAGCAGATGACGTGGCTGCAAAAATTGCAGAATTGGATGAAGTAGATGCTGCTCATGTACTAGTGACAGACAAAAATGCATATGTTGCTGTTAGAGCAAAAGAAGGAACAGAAGATAACGAGGAGTTAAAAACCCGTATATCTGAAAAAGCTAAAGAAGGTAAAGGAAATTTAAGTTTTGAGAACGTGTATGTATCTTTGGATCCTGATTTTGTTGGCCGTATGGAAGAGTACGGAACAAAGATTAAAGCAGGAGAGCCAGTTGAAGGATTCTTTGATGAGTTTACAGATACAGTACAACGTATATTTCCTGATACAGCTAAATAAAAAAGGCGAAGAGGTAATTCTCTTCGCTTTTTTTTCTATTTAAGACCGATATTTGCTTTGACATCGACCTCTGCATATTTCTTCTGGTCTGCTCTTGCTCCTATTAAGGTACCTATATATCCACCCAAGAACCCAGCAGGTACTGAAAAAATTGCAGGGTTAGTTAATGGGAAAAGAGCTGTACCATTAAATAAATGTGTACCATCTGTTCCCCAAAGGTTTGGACTTAAGGAAACTAATACTAGAGCAGTTACTAGTCCGGTGACAATTGCTGTCATAGCACCAGCGGTATTGAATTTTTTCCAATAGATGGTGTAGATGATCACCGGTAAATTAGCGCTAGCAGCAATACAGAATGCTAGTGAAACTAAGAACGCTACATTCATCGTTTGTGCTCCTAAGGCTAAAACAATAGATAGAAGTGAAACTCCAACAGAAGCAAAACGAGCAGCTCTCATTTGCTGTTTTTCTGTTGCTTTTCCTTTCTTAATGATTTGTCCATAAATATCATGGGCAAATGCAGATGCGCCTGATAGAACTAGTCCTGCTACTACTGCTAATATAGTGGCGAAGGCAACAGCAGATACGAAAGACATGAGAATGTCTCCTCCCAGTGCCTGCGCTAGTAATGGCGCTGCCATGTTTCCTGCTGAGTTTGCAGCCATAATGTCGCTAGCTCCTACAAAGTAAGCAGCTCCGAAACCTAGGAAAATAGTAAGAACATAGAAGATACCTACAATCCATGTTGCATACACCACAGAAGAACGGGCAGTTTTAGCATCTTTTACTGTGAAAAATCGCATAAGAATATGAGGTAAGCCTGCTGTACCTAATACCAATGCAATCATCATAGAAATTGTGTCCAAGCCATTCGTATATTTTACTCCAGGATTTAAGAAGTTTTCTCCTTGCTCTGTAACCGTTTTCATCTCAGTGAACATACCAAGGATATTAAAGTTGAATTTCCATAATACTAAAAACGAGATAAGGACTGTCCCAATCATTAACAATACAGCCTTAATGATCTGTACCCAGCTCGTTGCAGCCATTCCACCCCAAAGAACATAGATGGTCATCATAACACCTACGATTAGTACAGCAATCCAGTAATCAATGCCTAGTAATAATTGTATTAGTGCACCTGCACCCACAAGCTGTGCAATCATATAGAACAAAACGATGGTAATAGTGCTAATAGCGGCCGCCCCACGTACTTTCTTTTGATTAAAGCGTGCATTAATCATATCGGCTAGCGTATATTTCCCCAAATTTCTTAGAGGCTCTGCTACGATGTAAAGTACAACTAAATATGCTACTAAGTAACCTATACTATAGAAGAATCCATCAAAACCAAAAAGTGCGATAGCTCCGGCAATCCCGAGAAATGATGCAGCAGAAAGGTAATCTCCTGCGATGGCTATACCATTTTGCCAGCCAGACAAACCTCCACCGGCAGTATAAAATTCACTAGCTGAGTTAGTTCGTTTGGATGCAATGTATGTGACAAATAGAGTTAATGCTACGATTCCTACAAAAAATATTAGACCAACTGTACTCATGCCATTCATACATAATCACCTGCCTTTTCCTTTTCGATTATTTCTTCTGCATCCTTATCAAACCCCTCTGCTTTACGAACATAAATCATACATAAGGTCCAGGTCATGATGAATTGAGCAAGAGCAAAAACCCAAACCCAAGTTATATCTCCAATTGCTGGCTTGTTTAATATAGTTGTATAAGACGTTAAAATCGGTAAAGAAATATAAAATAGCAGAAAGAAAATCGTTATTGGAACGATGAAATTTCTTTTCTTCTTTTTTAAGGCAACAAATTCAGGGCTGTGTGCAATAGCCTCATAGTTGTAAAGTGGTGGTTCCTTTCCGCTTTTTTTCACTTTTTTAGAGGTTTTTTGAGGACTAGCAGGGTTTAATACACTTCCAGCTTTCTTTGGCATTTTCCTTCCTCCTTCAACTTTACTAGCTTTCTGAATATTAAGTTAGAAAACTGTATTTTAATAATAGGGAAAAATAATAAAAATTACAAACAAAAAATTATAATATTGTAATTATTTAGAAAATTATATTAATATAATACAACTATACCTTTTCAAAATATTTTGCTTGTCGACGTGTGTAGCGAGATGAACGATGCACTATAATGCGCGCCAGGGTCTTTAATTTATGGAATATTGTTGTAGGGTGTGGGGATGAATAGGACGGATAAAGTAAGTAAAGTGTATTTTAAAAAAACTTTGTTAAAGTTATTGGTTGATTTTGACTAACAATTCTTTTTTATATTGACTATAAACATTATAAAAGGGACATTCAAATGACTATTAAGATTATAAATAGATTATGAAATTGGGATTGGGTACAGTTTTTCGGCTTTGTTTATGCGATTAAATTTATAAGTACCTATCGATGCATGAAAGCCGTTCCCATTTATTGATTGGAGCGCCAGACGGCGACTCCTACGGGATAAGGGAGACAGATAAGACATCACAACCACGCGCGTAAGCGATGGGTGATGGCTTATCGCTCACCCCGAGGAAAGCGTCCGGCTGGGGCGAAAAATCAATTCTACTCTCTGAATCTAAGATTTCTTTGCATCATAAATCAATCCTACCCTTTAACATAGCCTAAAAAAATTACGACTTCTAAATTTAACCAAATCAAAATAGTAATTGACAATTTAAGAATTCCTTAAAAAATGCTAACATATATAAGTTGGACTAAAAAATCTAAAAGGAGGTCTGTTCATGAGTAATGTTTCAACTCTAGAAAAAACAATGCGCTGCAATTTAATGATGACTAATAATGCTCGCAAAGGAATACAGGAGTGGTCAGCTGATGAACACGACTTTTTTAATATACAAAAATCGTTTCAAGTTTATATTGAGAAACGTCCGGTTAATGCGCAAGGAAATATCTCGCTTTCCTTATACTTTGACAACATAGAGAACTTGCAGCTTACTGAAAAGCTGGATGGCAAGGTAGCAATAATGGACTGTGTACTACAAAACAATGGGTTTCTTGCAACTGGATTTCATGTACGCGGATCTCGAGTGCCGGTACAGACAAATAGAAGGCTACCAGTTAACCTGTCATTTGTTACGTCAAAAAATAACGGTGCTGGGTTACCGATACAGTTACATACAAAGATAAGAGAGTTACCTGTAGCAGAGGAACGCTCTGAATATGTGAAGAAACGGATATCAAGCTGGGAAGGTTATTTAAGAATACAGGAAAGAAATGCGGATATTGCAGATATAACTGCAAGCTTCTCTAAAATTATATTTAACGAAGATTTTAGTAGGATGTCATTAGTAGGCTGTGAAGTTAACGGTAACGAATGGAATAAATTAAGAGGGCTTAGCATTAGCTTCAAGGGTTACCAAAATGACATTGGTGATGTATTAAAAGCAAATAGAAATAAAAACACTATTGAAATAGAGCTAAGACCAAGGATTAGGGAAATGGCAAGGAAAAATAGTTTGAACCCTAAAGCTAAGGAAGTGGTTTTTAGTAATTTTGCAACCCTTAGTCAAATACGTCGACTACGAAAAGGTTTTGAGGATCTTCAGAATGGCTTAGCAGCAAATGCCAACCTTGAAAAAATTCTATTTGAAGATCGTCCTACCATTAGAATTACTAATAAACAAAAGGAACTGGAATTCCATAATAGGCTTAATGAGTTTCAACAGGAGGCAGTTGTTGGTGCCATGTCTGCAGAAGATTTATATGTTATTCAGGGTCCCCCAGGCACTGGTAAAACAACTGTTATTTCCGAAATATGTCAGCAGAATGCTAAAGCTGGACTTCGCACCCTTGTAGCCTCTCAGTCAAACTTAGCGGTAGATAATGCCCTTAGTAGATTACTATCTAACAAAGAAATTCGTATTTTACGGTTTGGTAGAACGGAGAGCATAGAGGAAGAAGGGAAAAGATTTATAGAAGAAAATGTGGGGCAGTATTGGAAGGAACAAACGCTTGCTACACTTTCCAATGTAATAGAGCAACATGCTTCTCAAGAAAATCTACTGAAAAACAGACTAAATAACATTTCCATAGAGACAAAAAGTCTTGAAGAGGAAAAGCAACGCTTAATAGAAGCTATTGAAAAGAAAGTCATTGCACAGACCGAGCATGATGAACGTAGTCAACAAATAAGAGCATTGAAAAAAGCCTTAGTTTCATTAAAAAAGGAACGTGAGGAAATTGAACTCACCATACAAGGTATTGGTCCTGGAGTTCAACAACTAGCTCAGGAATTAACGGCTATGGAGCAGTTCCTGGAAGCTAATCCTTCAATAGAACAAGTAACAGAACAAACGGAGCAGCTAACGAAGGAATTAGAAAGTATCCAAGATCAGATTTTGTATCAAAAATCAGTACGTTCTTTACAAAGAGCTCAACAAGAAATACAACATACGAGAGAACAGCATCAAAAATTTCAAAAAAAATTAGGGGCACTAGAAGCTCTAAAAAAAGAAATCCAAACAATCCGTAAGGTGGAGGAACTGAAGGGACGTCTAAAGCTATGTGGGATTGTTCCATCATTTCTTGTTAACCGTCAGATGGAAGAGTTGGATTTGTTAATTGAAAGCATAAAGTATTCAAGTGATTGGCAGGAGTTAAATGCTCGATTGAACTCAGCCATAGCATTTATAGAAAAACTGCTAAAAAAACATAAGTATCCTGTAGAGTCAGTCAAAAGCAATATGGGCAGAAGTGGTGTCGTTTTTGATTCTAACTACACGGTTAAAGAAATCCACCAATTTATGAACAGATTAAAGCATATTATGACTTCAGATGAAGAAGAGCTGACTACTGAGAAATTAGCTATTCTGCTAGAAGGACTTTATGTAAGAGAGAAATTTGTTTTAAAGCAACAAGCAAGCATTCAACTGTTTAAAAGCAACTCCATTACCAAGTATCAGGCTATCAAGGCCCAAGTTGCCACTGAATTGGAAAACGAGTTCAAAGCTATTAATAACCAAACAAGAGAGTTATTAATTGTTGGGACAAATCAAAAAAACCAACTTACCAATTTAGAGAAACAAATTAAGGGCATTTCCACTGAATCTGGAGACTTTGAAAGTCTTCCAACACAAGAGGCTCTTGAAACCAGCTTATTAGATAAACAAAAAAAGAGAGCAGTTCTGGATGAAACATTGGAGAAAGTATCTGTTTACAGTGCGAAGTTAGGTCACAAAAAGGCTGAATTGGAGAAGCTTAAAACTCAACTTCAGGAGCAAGAAGGTATTCTACAAAAAAGTGAACAAGAAGCTAAGATGGTAAATGCAGAAGGTCTAGACCAGGAAAAGCGCTTAAAGATTTTAGATGAAATCATACTCCAAAATCCAGAAAATGCACTAAAGAAATTGGAAGAGAGCTGCACGGCCTTAGAACAAGAAAGTGCGCAGATACACATTGAATTAGAGCGCCTACCTATAACTCAAACTCTTCAAACTGAATGGTTTTCTCTTTTACAGGAAGCTAACGATCATGACTTAGATGAGATAAGAAAGCTATATGTGCGTCATGCGAATGTCATAGGGACTACTTGTGTTGCATCTGCTAGAAAAGAATTTATGGAGAATTATCCAACCTTCGATGTTGTCATCATTGACGAGGTATCTAAAGCTACACCACCAGAACTCTTGTTGCCGATGTTAAAAGGAAAGAAGATTATTCTAGTAGGTGATCATCATCAGCTTCCTCCACTAGTTGGAGAGGATACGTTAGATGAAACTCTTCAGGCTATTCTTGAAGAAAGCGATAGCTTCGAAGAAAAAGAAGAGTTGAAAAAGTTGCTCAAAGAGTCTCTTTTCGAACGTCTCTTCAAAAATTTACCTAAGAGCAATAAGACAATGCTAGCGATTCAATATCGTATGCATGAGAGTATTATGGAAACTATTACGCCGTTTTATGAGGAAGAGAACTACAGGTTACAATGTGGCCTAACCGATTCTGATGCGATGAGGGACCATTTATTAGATTCTGAGATTGTCAAAAGAACCGACCATCTTCTATGGGTTGATATGCCTAATGAAAAACGATACTTTGAAGAACGTATGAAGGACGGTAAGAGTAGATTCAATCAAGCTGAGCTCGATTCAATTAGAAAGATTCTCATTGACTTGGACAAAGCTACAGAGAAAGCTAAGCAAGAGGGAAGAATGGAGCAACATGAAAAGAAAAGCATTGGAGTTATTAGCTTCTATGGTGAACAAGTAAAAAGAATTGATCGACTCATTCAACAGGAAATGAACTTAAAGCATTTGCATTTTAGAACTGGAACGGTAGACAAATTTCAAGGGATGGAAATGGACGTCATCCTTTTGAGCATGGTACGTAACAACCAGGACAAGAGTGGAGACATTGGATTTGCTAATGATTATCGTCGACTGAATGTGGCATTATCTCGTGCTAGAGAGCTGCTAGTCATAGTAGGTAGTGTGGAAATGTTTACGAAACGAGCTAAGCAAAAAAGCTCCAGAGAAATGTATGGTCGTTTAAAAACAATAGTAAAACAGAAGGAAGGCTTTCGTGATCCAGAAGTGATTGGACAAGGGAGTCGCATAGGAGTTTAAATATGCAATCATTACAAAAACGCTTAGAAAAAGAAATTTACCAAAATTCTAAGGTGAAAATAATGGAATCACTAAATTGGTGTGTTCCAGTCCATACAATTGAAGTTGAATATAAACGAGTGAAGCGTACAAAAATGGACGTACTGATGAAAATGATGTTAATCTCCTTTCAAAAAGCGAATATTAACACCTCTGCCCAACTTAGTGAATTGTTGATGGTGGAGCAGTTATTCATCGATGATTTAATAGAGGTCATGAGAAAATCAGGGTTAATAGAAAAAAGAGAAGCTAATATTGTACTAACGGCAAAAGGTAAACAACAACTGGAACAGGGAATCTTTGAAGAGGAGCAGGAACCTGGGACCCATAATATACTATTTAGTCCTACCCATAAGAATTTTCTCAGCGGAGATATAAAGCCTGCCTCAGAAGGTGAGGAGCTGCTCCAGGTGTATAGATACGCTAAAGATGAAAAAAAACTGGCTATAGAACAAGCAATTCTGTTAGACGCTTTACATCAATCTAACATTGAAGAACATGAAGGAGAGGAATTAATAATCATCTCCGAAATTATCTCATCTACTGAAATGTACATTGATGATATCCCATGCTTAGAATACATTATCTATAACGAGCAGGAGGACCTTTTTTTCGCAAGAGTATGGAATACTCTGACCGATCAATGGGATGAAGCGCTAGAAACGCAGTTAAATGAAAACGAACGATTGAGTTGGAGAGAGAAGTTTTTATAATCATTAAAAAAACTGAAGATGCCCCCAGAGTTTTACAAACCGTAAAATTCTGGGGGCATTGTTATTGTCTGTAGAGCTCTTTGCAACTGACTTAATTGTCACTAGTCATTGCATTATGTCGTGGATCGGATGATAATCAGCTTATCTAACTTAACCTATTTAGTAGTGGCCTTGTAATATTCCTCTATAGGTACAAACAGACCAACCTTACCATGGCTTTCATGCTCCAGGGTAGCAAAAACAATACCGATTACAAGTCCTTCTTGATTAAACACCGGACTTCCACTATTGCCTCTGTAAACAGGGGCCTCCATCATCATGATAGGTACATCCCAGTCACTTAATTGATAAGGTTCTATTAATGTTCCCTCATTGGCTATCCCTGTAAAGCGCAATGGATTGCCGATAAAGATGATGGGATCACCTTGCTTAGCTTCCATTTGCTCAGCTAAGGTTAAATACGGGAAGTCTTCATTGCTGGAGACTTGCAAAACGGCTAAGTCAATTTCAGGATAGGCTTCTATCACATCAGCTCGAAATCGCCCATCATCAGGGAAGCCGACAGTTATATTATTTTTGTCTTCGATTACATGATAATTGGTTAGAATGGTGCCGTTTTCTGTAATGGAAAATCCAGTGCCTTTACTATCGTCTGTGAGCACAACTACAACCGATTTCTTATACTCTGCTATATTCTCTTGAGCTGATAGGCGAGCTGACGTTTTGACGAATTCAATAGCTGGAATGGAGTAAACCTGCAAGATGATACCAAAAGTATTAACAAATAAGACCAATGCCATCAAGTAAAAGATCCACTTTGGAAATGGGCGCTTTCGTGTAGGAAGGTTTTTTTCCTCTTTAGCTTTGAGCAGTGCCTCAGCTTGTGCTTCCAAAACTAATTGTTGCAACTCTTCATCATCAATATCCTCTTCCCACTTTTCCTTTTTTCGATCATCAGGCATCTTACTCACATCCTTACTGATTGCAACTTGTACATCTATTATACATAAATGTTGTCTATTAATTGGTAAGATAAGAATTAATTTCACTTGAAATATGAGTACAAAAGGTTTAATATATGAATACAAGCTGCATTGTGCGTATGAATATTAAGTTTTAACCTTTATGCTGTAACAGGGAGTTTTATATAGAGCCGGAATGACAAGCTTCATTCTCTTTTAGACAATGAAGACATGCAAAGAAGGTATCTGCGAACACCCACTTTGAGGAGTGGTGGTTTAAAACTTTCATATAAGATACGGCAAAGGCGGCTTCCTAATAAGAATTTTATAGCAAGATATATAGACACCCTCACCAGAAATGGTGAGGGTGTTTTTTTGTGTTAAATAAAGAAAAACAATAGAGGGGAAATATGTAGTCGATAGCAAACGAATATGAGGGAACAATTAAAATTTTTAGAAAGATTTCAGCGAGTAGCCATTTGTAACATGCTGTTTTTTTCTGTCATAAATTTATTATCTCCCTAACACTATCCTGAAATACCTTTGTCATCTTAACATGTTAAGCTAGGGGTCGTTAGTGAAAAGGAGGAAATTCATTTTATGAAAAAACACATTGTAGCACTAACTGCTATTGCGGCACTATCAGTAGGAACAGCAGGACAAGCTTCTGCATCAAGTGTTCACACGGTAGAAAAAGGTGACACTCTTTGGTCAATTTCACAAGAGAATAACGTCAGTATAGAAAATATACAAGTATGGAACGATTTGGATTCAACAATTATATACCCATCACAACAATTACAGGTGGAGGAATCTACAGGAACTTATACAGTTGTTTCGGGAGACACTATCTATGGTGTTGCGCTTATGCATGGGATGAGCGTTACCGAACTAATGACAAGTAACCAACTTATAGATGACTTAATACACCCCGGTGATAAGCTAGTCGTTAGTGGAGATAAGGTGCAGCCAAAAGTGAGTGCATCTCAGAGTTCAGCTAATAGCTCAAGTATTCCAACCCCTAGTGAAACAGCAGCGTCAACGGATGTAAAAGAATTAACCGTAACCGCTACTGCATACACAGCTTCCTGTGAAGGGTGTTCAGGAATAACTTCTACGGGAATTGACTTAAATGCGAACCCCAACCAAAAAGTGGTTGCAGTAGATCCTACTGTCATACCTCTTGGTTCCAAAGTTTGGGTTGAAGGTTATGGAGAAGCCATTGCTGGAGATATCGGAGGCGCAATAAAAGGAAATAAGATAGATGTTTACATGCCTTCTTATGATGATGCGATTAACTGGGGTCGTCAATCAGTGACAGTTAAAATACTTGACTAAAGTTTTAAAGATGAACAAAAATATTATTTTATTGGTTAAAAGAGGAATATTATAGGTAGGTATTTGTTATTCGAAGGATAATAATTACACATAAAGTAATTTCAAACCCTTTTATTCCATATTAATAACTAAATGTAAATAATTACTAGTAAATAAAAATGCTCATAATGGGTATAATATTGGTATGAGAAACAGTTGATAGCTGAAGAAGATCTCCCTTCGTCTTTCTCATCCGATTTTATATAAAAAATCGGGCCCCACTGTTGAAGAAGTGGGGCTTTTTTTATATTAAAAATTAAAAAGATAAGTATAGAACGTGAATAATGAGCAAATATGAAGGGATAACGGATTGTGTCTATGTAGACAATTTTTCCAATCCTTATTATCGACAAAATGGATAGCGCAAACGCTCAAATCTATACCCGTAAATGGAAGTAAAGAAGTCATACCAAGAGATATTTTGCATCAGCCACGGGAATTACAGAAAATAGAAGCTGATTTTGATATGATTACGATGTTATTTGAAGACAGGCAATAATTGTTGAAAATCCTCAATGATAAATAATGTTCTTTAGAAGCAGATGATTCATCTGCTTCTATTTTTTGTGGTCTATTTCGTATGTCGGATTGTCTGTAAAACGAAGGAAAACTTTGAAAGGGACTATTAGCTTAAATGAGTAGGTTTAGAAAAATAAATATGTAATCATTCTTTTTGGGTATTTCGTATTGAATTTTAAATGGTGCTAATTAAACGTTGTGAATTTCAAAAATGTTAAAGAATCCCTTCGTATACTTGGTTTCCTGGTAAAAGTTAAGAAGTATTTATACCTATAAGTGTGTTAAAGTCCCATGAAGTTAAAATTGCATTTAAGAATATTAGGTTAATTTATTCATTTTTCAGAATAAACTTTTTTTTATTGAGGTAAAAAAATAGCTCATCTCTTAGAGAATAAAGAGTTTAATAATGAGGGTCATCCTATTCGGGAAATTAAAAAAGTTATAAATACCTATAAATTATATACATAAAGTAGTCGTATACAATCAAATCGGAATATTTGAACTAGTTAGTGTCAAATTTCGACAAAAATCCTTTGATTTATAGTATATAGTTGTAAATACATCAAGAGCTTTTGTTCAGACACCATGGAATCTGTTTACCTAAACTTACAATTAGGAAAGGGGGAAAGGGTGTTTTTGTGTTTCCTATATGGTAAAGAACCTAGATTAGTAGGAGTAAAAGATCCAGCTAAAATCAGAGGAGGAATGAAAGTTGAGTAGGAGCAGTAGACGAACTAAACGAAACAAGGCCGTCAGTATCGCAGCAACTTTACTTATGACATTTTCACTGATCGCTCCCAATGTAGTTAGTGCAGAAGCGAACAGCAAATTGCACCAGTCATTGCGAGATTCAAGTCCGAACAGTATTTCTGTCAAGGATAAAATGAGCAGTAGATTACTAGAAGACTTTAAAGAAGGTGAAAAGGTTACTTTCTTGATAAAGTTTAAAGAAAAGGCTGACTCGGCAAAAGTAGCTTCAGAGGCTAGAAAAAATGCCGAGTCGAAAAATCTTTCAGCTCATAACACGAAGCTGATTCAGAGGTCAGCTGTTGTGTCAGAACTAAAAGCCACTTCCATGGAATCACAAGAAACCGTGATGGAGTTTCTTGAAAAAGAAGTTTCCAAAGGAAATGCTAGCGACCTAGAATCTTATTATATCGTAAATGGAATGTCGGTAACAACGACAAAAGAAATTGCTGAAAAAATTGCTACGTTTCCTGAGGTAGAAAAAATCCTTCCAAATGAGACACGTCAGCTGTTTGTTACTAAAACTAAAGACGCAGTAGCACCTAAAGCTGAGGTTGCAAATGTGGAATGGAATATCGACCGAGTTAAGGCACCACAAGTCTGGGAAATGGGCATTGATGGATCTGGTACTGTAGTCGCAAGTATTGATACGGGTGTTCAATGGGATCATCCAGCCCTTAAAGAAAAATACCGTGGGTACAACAAAGCAACAGGTCAAGTATCACATGACTTTAACTGGTTTGATGCAACCTCTTCAGCAAGTCCAACACCTTTCGATGATCAAGATCATGGAACGCACGTAACTGGAACGATGGTAGGTAGTGAGCCAAACGGTTCTAATCAAATTGGTGTAGCTCCAGGTGCTAAATTTATTGCTGTTAAAGCATTTACAGCTTCCGGTGGTTCTGACGTTGATTTATTAGAAGCTGCACAGTGGATATTAGCTCCTACTGATGCAAGTGGAAATACACGAGTAGATTTAGCTCCAGATGTTGTCAACAACTCATGGGGTGGCGGAGCAGGACTAGATGAGTGGTACCGCGATGTTGTAATCAACTGGCGTGCTGCTGAAATATTCCCAGAATTCTCTGCAGGAAATACTACTTTTTCTAACCCAGGTGGGCCAGGTTCAGTAGCGGCACCATCAAACTATCCTGAGTCTTTCGCAACTGGCGCAACGGATATTAATAATATAGTTGGAAGTTTCTCTCTTCGTGGTCCATCTCCATATGCTGAGATTAAACCTGACATTTCAGCTCCTGGAGTCAACATTCGATCTTCTATCCCTGGTGGCGGATATGAAGGTGGTTGGAATGGAACTTCTATGGCAGGACCAGCTGTATCTGGTGTTGCTGCATTACTTAGACAGGTAAATGCAAATCTTACTGTAGATCAAATGGAAGAGATTTTATTAAATACTGCTATTCCTTTAACAGATACCCAATATACAACAGTGCCAAACCATGGCTATGGATATGGTTTAGTAGATGCTGAAGCTGCAGTGTCTTCTATTCTTACTGGACTTGGTACTTTAAAAGGACAAGTAACTAAAGAGGGCGAGGATAATGAAGCGCCAGTTCTTGAACACTCTGCTCCTTCTGAAACATATGAAGGTATGGCTTTAACTTTAACTGCAAATGTTACAGATGATATTAGTGTTTCCTCTGTAGTATTAAAATATCAAGATGAAAACGGAGCTTGGCAACAAATCGAAGCTGGGCGTTCATCTGGTGACTATAAGTCCGGAGTATATACAGTAGTAGTCCCTGGAGATCTAATCACAGGTACTTCCTTTAAATACACTTGGACAGCAACTGACTTTGGTAACAATGAAGTAACAAGTGAAGAATATACAGTACAAGTAAAACCAGGTATTACAGTAGGGTACACAGAGGATTTTGAAGCACAACCAACTGGATGGTATTCTTTTGGAAACCAAAACAGCTGGGAGTGGGGTGTACCAACATCTGGTCCTGGAAATGCTGCCTCTGGAGAAAAAGTATATGCTACTAATCTAAAAGGTCAGTATGCAAATAATATGAATGCAACACTTGTGGCACCTCCAATTGATTTGCCAGAAGGAAATTCATATCTTCAGTTCAAGCAGTGGCATAATTTTGAACAAGCATCATCTGGTACAGCTTGGGATTATGGACATATCGTTGTTTCTACTGACCAAGTAAACTGGACACAGTTACTAAGGGTTACAGGAATATCTACAGCATGGGGAGATGTAGAGGTAGACCTTTCTGAATATGCGGGTCAACGTATCTATCTTGGATTTAATGCATTTTCTGATGGAAGTGTACAAAGAGACGGTTGGTATATTGATGACGTAGCTTTAACGGATGTTTCTCAAACTGGTACTGTTTCAAAAGGAAAAGGCAATAACAAAGGCAACACAGCTATCACAGGTGGTAAAGGAAATGATAACCAAAAAGATATCGATGTGAAAAAAGCACCGGTAGATCCAAATAAAATTAAGCCTGTTTTACCTGAACTAAAAGCGGCACCTCCAGTAGTGGAAGATACAAATGCTCCTACATTGCTACCACTTGGTGCTCAAGTGAGCGTACTTGAAACAAATCGCTCTGTATATACAAACCCGGCCGATGGTTCATATTCCATGACCCATGCAGCAGGTACATTTACAGTGAAAGCAGAAGCTTATGGTTTCGAATCTGAACAAAAATCAGTAGTGATTGAGGCAGACGAAACAGCAACTGCAAACTTTACTTTAGACGAAATTGAGCAAAGCACTATTAGCGGTACAATTACAGACGCTTCTACGGGAGAAGGAATTGCTGGTGCAACTATTCTTCTAGTAGAGGATGCTAATATCACGCCAGTAGTTACTGATGAAAATGGTAACTATGAGATTACTGCATATGTTGGAGAGTACACGTTAAAAGTTATCGCTCGTGGATACCATGGACAAGAAATTCCGGTTTCTATTGACGGCGAGCCAATTACAAAAGACATCGCTTTAGAGCCATTCTACACTTACCCAGGTGGGGAAATTGGTTATGATGACGGAACTGCAGAAAATGCAAGAGCATTTAACGCAGCTGGAAATGCTTGGTCTGTAAAAATGTCACTTCCTGAAGGTAAAGAAAGTGGAATTGTAACAGATGGAGTATTCAGATTCTGGACAACTGAATGGCCTGTACCAGGTGGAACAGCATTTGCTGTAGAAGTCTGGGATGCAAGTGGTGTTGATGGAGCGCCAGGTAAAATGATCGCTGGTCCTGTTAATGCAACTGCATTACGTAATGGAGAGTGGACAGTTGTAGACTTAACGGAACACAACATCGTTGTAAATGGAGATTTCCATATGGTATATCGCCAAACATTTGCAAACCCTAACACTCCAGGTTTAGCTACAGATGAAAATGGAACAAATGCTGGCAGAAGCTATCAAGGAGTTTCTGGTGCATGGACACCTGCACCTGCTGCAGAGGGTAACTACATGATCCGAGCTCGTGTAAGCTACGAGGTTGTAGGTCCAGTTATCACTTCTCCAGCTGAAGGTTTAGTTACTAATGAAGAAGATATTACAATAGAAGGATCAGCATCACCAACTACAACTATCGAGTTGAAGCAAAATGGTGAAGTAGTAGGATCAACTGAGGTTGGTAATGATGGTAAATTCTCACTTGATGCAGTATTAACAGAAGGTGAAAATGAATTTACAGTTGTTTCTGTCTTGGACGGACGTGAAACTGGGGAATCTGCTCCTGTAACAGTGATCCTAGATACCGAAAATCCTGAACTGGTTATTACTAAGCCAGTCGATGGAGAGAAAACAAATCGTGAAAGCGTAACTGTTGAAGGTACTATAGCAGATGCTAATCTTGAATATGTTCATGTAAATGGACAACCTGCAGCAGTAACTAACGGTAAATTCTCTAAACGTATTCTTTTAGAAGAAGGTTTAAATGAAATTACGGTAGAGGCGAAGGACAGAGCAGGAAACGTCGTAACTAAGACAATTAAGGTTACTGCTGATTCTATTGCTCCAGAAATTTCTAACCTAAAACCGGCAACAGATTTAAATCTTAAAACTGGTCGAAGTGTTAAAATTGAATTTGACAGTGAGTCTGGTTTAAAACCTACATTTGTTATTCATATGCCACTTACAAATGTTGGAGATGTACAAAATGCTACAGAATTACCGATGATGGAAACTGGTAATGGTCATTATGTTGGTTATTGGACAGTGCCAGCAGATACAGTAGCAAATGGAGCAGTAATCGAAGTAATAGCAATTGATGGCTTTGGAAATGAAACGCGTCAAAAAGCAGCAGGTAAATTGTTTATTAATGTTGATGCTCCAACCTCTTCACAACCAGCAGTTGAAAAACCAGCTGAATTAGAAGAGCCTGTTAAAGAAACAGAAGAGAACTAAGAAATATTTAACACAAAAAGTCAGTGAGATAACCTCACTGACTTTTTTGTTTTTTAAAAAGCTTTGTTAAAGTTATTGGTTGATTTTGACTAACAATTCTTTTTTATAGTGACTGTAAACATAA
Organism: Psychrobacillus sp. FSL W7-1493; assembly: GCF_038004905.1. Classification (NCBI taxonomy): domain Bacteria; kingdom Bacillati; phylum Bacillota; class Bacilli; order Caryophanales; family Bacillaceae; genus Psychrobacillus; species Psychrobacillus sp. FSL W7-1493. Next base: position 359,997 of record NZ_JBBOSB010000002.1, read on the forward strand.
ACATTTGAACTTTCAAATGGCTATTAAGAACATAAATAATTTTCTAGTTCTTTATTGATGCTAAAGCTGTTCCCATTTATTGATTGGAGCGCCAGACGGCGACTCCTACGGGATGAGTGAGACAGATAAGCCATCACAACCACGCGCGTAAGCGATGGGTGATGGCTTATCGCTCACCCCGAGGAAAGCGTCCGGCTGGGGCGGAAATCAATTCTACTCTCTGATTTATGATTTCTTTGGATTATAAATCAACCCTACCCTTTAACATAGCCTTTTAAAAAAATATTCATAACATTTGGTAAAATATGATAATATTAAATAAAAGCAAATTATGTAAAAAAAGGGGTTAGGTATGAGAAGAGAATATAATATAAAACATATTTTTTTAGTAATTGCTGCATGCGTGGTTTTATTTTCACCAATTTATATTTTATTAATGCCAAATATTGTAGCAGATACTATCTATTATGATAGAAATTCGTGGCTTACCTATGTACCATCTATAAATTATTGGGTATTGGGTATAAGCATATTTACGTTTGCTTTGTGCTTTGTTCTTCTAGGATTATTGAAAAGCTGGAAGATCTCTATTCCAACTGCATTAATAGCTTTTGCTTTAAGCATGGTGACATTTTATTATGCTTCTTTGTCATATATTTCACTTAATGAGGACCAAATTTCTTTTAGAAAAATGTTTTCAACAGAAAAAGAAATTTATCAGTGGGAAGAGTTAAATAAGGTGTCCTACTATATGGTAGAAGAAAGTTCCGAGGAACTTCCCTATTACAACTTTTACTTCAATAATGGAAAAATGCTTACGATAAAAGAGAACACTCATGTATTAGATGCAGCATCAAGTATCAGGTGGAGGGTAAAGGCAGCCGAGGTTCCTATTGAGCATGTAGAAACTTGGAACGAATAATAGCGCTTGTGTAATTATGATTATTTTTTATCGATGTTTATCCTTTTATCAAATACTTGGAAAAAAATAAATACTTATATAATTTAACTACATACTAAACTAAAAGGAGGATGATCATAAAAATACGGTCATCCTCTTACAAGTTCTTGTATTAGCCTAAAGAGTGCTGAAATTAAGTGGAAGTTTTAGATATGGGTTTTACTCTTGCTTGAAGGCAGCTTTAAAGCATTTTTAGTAATGCTTCTCTTCCAGTCATTCCAGTCTCAATTCCTAATTTCTCTGCCTCTAAAGTAACGGATTCAAGTGGAGCATTTATAAGCTGTTCAATTGTTTTTACTCCTACAGCTCGGCCTGCAATTATGTTCCTATCTTTTAACTTTTCATTGAGCAAGCCAACATCTAATGCTCCACACATAATGTAACCTTTGTCATTGGATACGGTTAGCAAAGTCGTTTTTGGAAGCTCAACTGAAACAGCTATAAATGTGTTTCCATCGATGTCAACTGGGTGTGCTTTAATCAATAAATATTCACTCCTTTAAGCTTTCCCTTCAGATTATGTAAGGAGTAGGAAATAGGTGAATATTAACGAGCTAAAGTTTAAGAATCCTAAAATATTGCATTTCAAATTTTTGTATTGCTATAAAGGGTAACCATAATCATTAGAACAATGCAGTTAAATGTATTGAAAAAGTTTTTAGTCTAAAATTTTATTTCTTGTATATATCAAAAGATTTGGCACAATATAATCTCACAAGGAGGTGAGAGAAATGTCAAACAACAACAACAAACTACTTGTACCAGGTGTTAAACAAGCTCTTGACCAAATGAAATATGAAATCGCTCAAGAATTTGGAGTACAACTTGGAGGAGAATCTACAGCGCGTGCTAACGGATCCGTTGGCGGAGAAATTACTAAGCGTTTAGTAGCTCAAGCTCAAGGACAAATGAGCGGTTATCAAAAATAATTAAATGAGACCGATGGCTTAGTGCCATCGGTTTTTTTGTTTTTGAATCATGTTTTGTAATGCCGAATACTTTCTCCTAAAAAAATAATAAAAAAGGTAACGAAGAAAATTCTTCGTTACCTTTTTTTAACTAACAACTGCAATTATTCCTTCTTCTTCATCTAATACAAGCTCTATACCAGTAGAGATAGGGTCTAGATTTAAAAATTCTCTCATAGTTTGGCGTAAAGATTCAATAATGTCTAGAGTACTTAAATTAAATTGTTGATTATTTACATATGCCTCAGCGGAAAAGCCAGTTTCGTCATCATACATTAACTCCACTTCAACTTTTTCCGGGTTAGCATTTACTTTACGACCAAAGTGAACGCAAATAGCATTAATAATATTTTGTTCCGGTACTACTAGTTTTTCCATGTATGTGTTTCCTCTTTCTTTTTCTTGTCTTTAAAGATGTTGATAATCTTAAGGATAAGAATAACAATTACTGCGATAGCGGCAGCATTAATTAAGAAACCTAATATAGAACCAAGTATACCCATATTTGCGAAAAGACTACCAAAGAGTAATCCAGCGAGACCACCTATGAAAAGACCTTTCATTAATCCACCAGCTGTAAATCCACCTTTGGAGTTTGTGTTAGATGATTTATTTGTAGCTGTTGTAGAATTATCTTTATCTTTTTGAATATTAGAATTCGTATTGGAATTATTCGTATTGTCATTTGAATTATTATTATTATTAGAATTAAAACCTTTTTTTCCTGACTTGTATTTCTTAGCTTCAGCAGTTATATCATCTTGAAAGATAAAATTGCCCACTGAAGAAAAAACAAGCGTGATCGTAAGTAGTGCGACTAGAATTTTCTTCAAAATTTAAAACCCTCCGTAAAATAGTTATTAGATTAGACTTACAGTATTACCTTATACTATTTACGAAAGAATGGAAAGAAAGTTTCATTTATATAAAAGATTATAGTTCAACTTGAAGAGAGCGACGTTGAATCTCACTTTTCAATAAAGCTAAAAAGTCAGGGCAAAGGTTAAGTTCCTTAGCAGTAAAATATGATTCTAATAATAGATCATCCGACATTTTACTCATTTTATTTCCTCCTAATAGTTAAATGTTCTTATATGTGAAAGGGCATTAAGATTAGATAATTGTTATTAACATTACTTTACCAAAAAGTACTATTAAGAACAATCGTTCTTTTTATCCACAGTATGTGGGTATAAGATGTTAATAAGTTGTTTACATGTTTGCCAAAATCATATTTATCTAGTGTGAATTCTGTGTGTAAACTTATCCACAAAGAATGAAAAAGGCGAATTTTGTCGAAACCTTTTTGGAATAAAAATCATTATTAACATCTAAACTGCTGCTTTAACACATATGTTATATGATAATTTTTTTTCCTACTATCTAATAAATTTTTAGTTTTCTTTTTACTTAATTACATGGAAAAACAAAATATTTCCTTTTATCAATACCCGTTAAAATATGTGCTTAAACATAAAATAATTAATTTTTTTAAAATTTAATTAATATTCTTCTTTTTCTTGTTCTTCCTTGTCGTCAAATTGATTGTCATCGTGGTCTACAGCATAATTGGTGTCTCCAAGCAGACCTAAAGAGATGAATGTAGCTGCTCCGATTTTTGCTTTATTTTTTTCAGTAAACATATTTGTTACCTCCGTGCCTTATAGTTTTTCATTAAAGAATTTATCTTAAATAATACATACCTCTGGAAGAAGGAAATAAACATCAAAAGTTAAGTTGAAAGCTATTGTATTAAGTAGGATGAGTAAGCATCGCCTTATTATTAAAATATTTATAGGAATAGGCAACATAGTATATAAGAGAGAAATAATTATGAGAAGAGTGATATTGACTATAGGGTTAGAAAGTAGAAAGAGCGGTTGTATGGAGTTGATCACGAGTTTGGAGAATGATATAGGGCAGTTGAAATGGGATACTTGGAGTGGGGAATATTAAATATATTCTAATTTAGACTTATTAGCGAGAGCTATAGAACCATTATTTGTGGATGTAAACGTTTGTCTGCAAAGATACCTGGGAGGATAATTCTATAACGTCATTGTTGTACATTCTTATACAACCAAGTGATACCTCTTTTCCTATTGAGCTTGGATCGTTTGTCCCGTGTATGCCATAATGAGGCTTAGATAATCCCATCCACAATACCCCATATGGACCTCCTGGATCTACCTCCTTATTAATAATCATATAATTACCTGTCGGGGTAGGGGTTAAGACTTTTCCTACTGCAATAGGGTATGTTTTTAATAGTTTGCTTCCGTCATAAAGCTTCAACTGACGTTTTGTGACTGACACATCAATCCAAAGTGTCAAAAAATCAACTCCCGATATATTATTTCCTATTATATGAGTTGATTCGTAAGATAGATAACTAAAAACGAATGGTTATATACTTTATTAAAAAGTGTATAGAGGAAGCAGGGGCTCCCTTGGTGTTGCCTATACACTTTCTCCAAGTAGAAGCAAACTGTTAAAACAAAGGAAGAGGGCACTTAAGAGATATTGAAGTTCCTCAAATAATTTTGCATTAGCTCAATATCCTTACTAAAAACCCGATCTTCAGTTAGGGATGGAATAAATGCACGGATTTCCTTCCACTTTTTAAGGAGTTTTGGTGCCATCAGCAACTCATTACGATACTCGACTCCTTGAACTGCACAAATAGCCTCGATAGCGATTACTCCACGGGCATTTTGAATGATTTGATAGGCATGTCTAGCCCCAATGGTTCCCATGCTTACATGGTCCTCTTGGTTTCCAGAGGATGGGATAGAGTCGACAGATGCTGGGTGAGCCAATGTTTTATTTTCAGAAACAAGACTAGCAGCAGTGTATTGTAAAATCATTGCTCCTGATTGTAGACCAGGCTCTGGGCTTAAAAATGGCGGGAGACCAACATTTAATTGTGGATTCACGAGTCTTTCTACCCGTCGTTCAGAAACGTTAGCCAGCTCGGCCATTCCCACCTTTAAGAAATCCATCGCAAAGGCTATTGGTTGACCGTGAAAGTTCCCACCAGAAACAACTATATTTCCGTCTTCTACGATTAATGGATTATCTGTGGCGGCATTTATTTCTATCTCAAGTTTTTCTTTTACATAGGAAAGCACTTGCCATGTGGCTCCGTGTATTTGAGGTATGCATCTTATAGAATAGGCATCCTGTACTCGCTGTTCGCCTTGTTTAGTGACTAGTTGACTTCCTTCCAACCAGTACAGCATTCGTTTAGCGACGTCTATTTGCTCCTGGTAACCTCGTGCTTCATGGATAGAAGGGTGAAAGGCGTCTGTAATTCCATGGAGGGCTTCCATAGTCATTGCAGCAATCCACTCGCTTTGATACGCAAGAGTCTCAGCTTCGAGCCAGTTGATCACTCCTTGAGCAGTCATTGCTTGAGTTCCATTTATTAAGGCTAACCCTTCCTTAGCTTCAAGTACAATTGGCTGTAGTCCATGTTCACTCCATACATTTGTAGAAGGAACATGCTTGTTACCTTCCCAAACAAATCCTTCGCCGATTAATACAAGGGCTAAATGTGATAGAGGTGCTAAATCTCCAGATGCACCTAGAGAGCCTTGGGAGGGTATTACGGGATGGATATGATGGTTTATCATATAGGCCAGTCTTTCTAATACCTCGAGTCGTATGCCTGAAAAACCTTTCATCAGAGCATTTAAACGTAGAATAACCATAGCTCTTGAAACTAACTCTTCAAAAGGAGTTCCAACCCCACAAGCATGAGATCGTATCAAATGTAATTGAAGTGCATGAACGTCCTTCTCGTTTATACTGACATCGCTAAATTTTCCAAAGCCCGTATTAATTCCATACACGATTTCTCCGCTACTAACAATTTTCTCTACTGCTCTTCTACTTTTCTGAACAGCTTGTATAGCCTCTTTATCTAATGTTATGTTCTCGTTTTTATACAGAATGGCTCTCATTTGTTCCAATGTAAGGCCATACCCTTTTAAGTGAATCATATTTTCCACTCCCACTTTTTTATAGCTTTCAAATCAATTATTTTGATGTATGTTCCCATTTGCCTGTCGGTGCAGACATAGGTGCTTACGCTTTTCTTATTGTCTAACTTCAGCACCCTGCCCCTCTGGGTCAAATGGATAAAAGCTCCGGTGGATGAGGAATCGCCTCCTCGCATTTCCCCATTTGCCTGTCGGGACAGACATAGGCGCCTGCACTTTTCTTGGTGTCTAGCTCCGGCGCCTTGCCCCTCGGGGTCAAATGGATAAAAGCTCCGGTGGCTGAGGAACTGCCTCCTCGCTTTTCCCCATTTGCCTGTCGGGACAGAGATAGGCGCCTGCACTTTTCTTGGTGTCTAGCTCCGGCGCCTTGCCCCTCGGGGTCAAATGGATAAAAGCTCCGGTGGCTGAGGAACTGCCTCCTCGCTTTTCACCATTTGCCTGTCGGGTCAGAGATAGGCGCCTGCGCTTTTCTTATATTCTATCGGAATATTCCATTTTATTAAGCTTTTTTAGAAGAAAAGTAAAAATTTCTCATATGCTAGTAGAGTGTCTTGATAGTGTGCTAAACGAGAGGATTGTAACGAAGTTTCTTCACAAACGTCTATTTATTTAAAGTAAAGGGGGTTTTTGGTAATGACTAGGTTTACTATCGTTTTCTTATATTTATCTCTCATTTTTTTAGCTGGATGCAGTGCTCAAAACGAGGAAAAGGCAGCAGTAACAGAGTCTATGAATGACGCGGAGTATTCAAATGATGTTGGTCAGGGAGGAAATGACTCAAAGGAAGAGAGTATTTCTGAGACAGAGGAAAGTACTTCCAATCCATCTATATCCCAAAGAAAAATTATTCACAAGGCTAATATTAGTGCAAACGTCAAAGAACTAACGGTTGCTCAAGAAAAGATGACAGAAAAGGTAAGTAAATATAACGGTTATATTGTAGAATCTAATATTTATCAAGAAAGTGATTCTCGTAGTTACGGACGTATGGTTGTCAGAGTACCTGAGGAGCATTTTGAGACTTTTTTATCGGAAGCTGAAGGACAGGTAACTAAGGTATTAGAGAGGAATATAACAGGTGAAGATGTAACAGAGCAGTATGTAGACTTAGAATCCCGATTAAAATCGAAAAGAGCAGTAGAAGCTCGATTGCTAGTATTTATGGAAAGCGCTGAAAAAACAGAGGATCTTTTAAAGATTTCAGCTGACTTGTCAAAGGTACAAGAAGAAATAGAAGTAATAGTTGGAAAGATTAAATATTTGGACAATCAAACTTCCTTTTCCACAATTGAGATGAACTTTTATGAGGATCGAGTAATTGTACCAAGCATTGAAAATAAGGACTTAAACACATGGGAGAAGACAAAGAAGCAATTTGTTCAAAGTGTGAATGCGTTATTAGTGATAGGATCTGGAATTATAGTGTTTCTATTGGGCAATTTACCAGTTCTATTAGTAATGGGTATTGTTTCCTTTTTGAGTATTTGGTTTATAAGAAAAAGACGGAAAGATAAATAATGCCTTCATTCAATAGTAAAAATTTTAAGGAGATGAAATAGCGATAGATATAAACAATTGAGAGACAACTACAAAGTTATATGTATCATTAATTCCTTCTCGTCATATTATGTATAAAAGATGCCCCTGAATGGAGGGAAACATGGATATCTTAAGTAAGGTTAAAGGTTATCGAGAAGCGGAAAACGAGTTGAAATGGGAAGGTACGTTCAGGGAATACTTGGAAATATTAAAAGGCAGACCAGAAGTTGCTCAAACTGCACATGCACGTGTATATAGCATGATTAAAAGTGCGGGGCATTCGGATGAAAATGGAAAGAAAAGCTATAAGTTTTTTGAACAGGAAATGTTTGGTCTAGATGAAGCGTTAGAGCGTCTGGTAGAAGAGTATTTCCATCCGGCAGCAAAGCGTTTAGATGTTCGGAAAAGAATTTTATTGTTGATGGGTCCCGTGAGTGGTGGTAAATCTACTATTGTTACTTTGTTGAAGAGAGGTTTTGAGGAATATTCCAGAACTGACAAGGGTGCTGTTTATGCTATTAAAGGATGCCCGATGCATGAGGATCCGCTTCATTTAATCCCAACTCATCTTCGAGAAGACTTTTTTGAGGAATACGGAATTCGAATAGAAGGAAGTCTATCACCTCTGAACTCGATGAGGCTGGAGCAAGAGTATGGTGGAAAAGTAGAAGATGTCTTAGTGGAGAGAATTTTCTTTTCAGAAGACAAAAGGGTTGGGATAGGTACTTTTACTCCATCTGATCCAAAATCTCAAGATATCGCTGATTTAACTGGAAGTATTGACTTTTCAACAATTGCTGAGTTTGGATCTGAATCTGATCCAAGAGCATATAGATTTGATGGGGAGCTCAATAAGGCTAATAGAGGAATGATGGAATTTCAGGAGATGCTTAAGCTAGATGAAAAATTCCTGTGGCATCTACTTTCTCTGACACAGGAGGGTAACTTCAAAGCTGGTCGTTTCGCCTTAATTAGTGCAGATGAATTGATTGTAGCCCATACCAATGAAACGGAATATCGTTCGTTCATCTCTAATAAAAAGAATGAGGCGCTACATTCACGTATTATTGTAATGCCAATTCCTTATAACTTGAAGGTTAGCCAAGAAGAACGAATTTATGAAAAGATGATTAAAGAAAGTGATATGAACCATGTCCATATTGCTCCCCATGCCTTAAGGGCTGCAGCTATATTCTCAATACTCACAAGGTTAGAGGATCCAAAGAAACAAGGAATAGATATAGTAAAGAAAATGAAGTTATATGATGGGGAAAATATCGAAGGCTTTAATGAAATTGATGTAGAAGAGTTAAAGAAAGAGTTTGCAACAGAGGGTATGCATGGAATTGATCCGCGGTATGTGATCAACCGCATTTCCTCCGCCATTATAAGAAAAGAAATCCCTTCTATAAATGCATTAGACGTTTTACGTGCTTTAAAAGAGGGTCTTGATCAGCATGCTTCTATTTCAGAAGAGGATCGAGAAAAGTATTTAAACTATATTGCCATTGCACGAAAAGAATACGATGAAATTGCTAAAAAAGAAGTTCAAAAGGCTTTTGTTTACTCATATGAGGAGTCGGCAATAACGCTAATGAATAATTATTTGGACAATGTTGAAGCATTTTGTAACAAGAACAAAATGAGAGATCCATTAACTGGCGAAGAGATGAACCCAGATGAAAAACTAATGCGCTCCATAGAAGAACAAATAGGCATATCTGAAAATGCAAAAAAAGGATTCCGAGAAGAGATATTAATTCGCCTTTCAGCCTATGCAAGAAAAGGGAAGCGTTTCGAATATAATTCCCATGAACGCCTAAGAGAAGCAATTCAAAAGAAACTATTTGCTGATTTAAAAGATGTAGTGAAAATTACTACATCTACGAAAACGCCAGATGAAGCTCATTTGAAAAAGATAAACGAAGTAGTTGCTAGATTGATTGATGAACACGGATATAATTCTACTTCAGCCAATGAATTATTACGTTATGTAGGAAGTCTTCTTAATCGATAAAGCCATGAAAAAACAAGACTAATATGTTTCATTGGTCTTGTTTTTTTTATACTAATTTGGATTGTAACTATCCTCGGGGTCAAATGGATAAAAGCTCCGGGGCTGAGGAGCTGCCTCCTCGCTTTTCCCCATTTGCCTATCGGGGCAGAGATAGGCGCCTGCGCTTTTCTGATTGTCTAGCTCCGGCGCCTTGCCCCTCGGGGTTAAATGGATAAAAGCTGCTCCTGCGCAAGCTCGTCGCAAACAAAAGCGTTTGCGGTGGCTGAGGAGCTGCCTCCTCGCTTTTCTCCATTTGCCTGTCGGGGCAGAGATAGGCGCCTGCGCTTTTCTTGAAACTTTGGCAATAACTTTGTTGCACCGGCATATGATAAAAAATAGGTAGGTGTTGAGGTTGAATGAAAAAGAGAAAAATCCCTTCGTTATTTCACAAGAGAATTGGTCACTCCATCGCAAAGGACATCAAGATCAGCAACGCCACACGGAAAAGGTCAAGGAAGCAATAAGAAACAACTTACCAGACTTAATAAGTGATGAAAGTATTATCATGTCAAATGGACGAGACGTTATAAAAATCCCTATTAGATCCCTGGATGAATATAAAATAAGATATAACTACGACTCTTCTAAGCATGTTGGCCAAGGTAAAGGAGACAGTCAGATTGGTGATGTTGTTGCTAAGGGGCCTGGGGAAGGAAAGGCCACAGGAACTGGTAAGCAAGCTGGAGACAAGGCAGGGCAAGATTACTATGAGGCAGAGGTTTCCATGGAAGAGATTGAAAATGCTCTTTTTAGTGACATGGAGCTACCTAGTCTAGAGGATAAAGAAAAATCCGAAATAGTAACCGAGCATATTGAGTTTAATGATATTCGGAAAAAAGGTCTTATGGGTAATATTGATAAGAAAAGGACATTAATTACAGCTATTAAGAGAAATGCTCTTAAGGGAGAAGCGGCAATTGCACCTATTCATCAGGATGATTTGCGCTTTAAAACTTGGGATGAAGTTGTTAAGCGCGAATCAAAAGCAGTTGTTCTCGCTATGATGGATACTAGTGGTTCAATGGGAGTTTTTGAAAAGTATTGTGCACGTAGCTTCTTTTTTTGGATGGTTAGATTTTTACGAATGGAATACGAGGCATTAGATATTGAATTTATTGCTCATCATACAGAAGCAAAGGTAGTTACTGAGGAAGCGTTCTTTACAAAGGGGGAGAGTGGAGGTACCATATGTTCCTCTGCTTATCAGAAGGCATTAGAGTTAATACAGGAAAAGTATCCACCTTCTCGGTTTAATATTTATCCAGTTCATTTTTCAGATGGAGAAAATATGACGAGTGATAATGAAAAATGTGTGAAACTAGTTAATGAATTAATGAAGGTTTCTCAAATATTTGGGTATGGGGAAGTTAATGAGCACAATCGTTATTCCACTTTGATGAACACGTATAAGACAATAGAAAACCCTAAATTTAGACACCACGTAATTAGAAATAATAAAGATGTATATGCTGCATTAAAAAGTATTTTTAAAAAGGGAGTAAAGTGATGAACACAAAACTACAATATGCAATTGCCGAAATAACTGAGATTGCATCTGGTTTTGGATTGGATACATTCCCTATGAGATACGAAATATGTCCTGCAGACATTATTTATACATTCGGCGCATATGGGATGCCAACTCGTTTCGCACACTGGAGCTTTGGGAAGCAATTTCATAAAATGAAGATGCAATACGATTTTGGGCTTAGCCAAATCTATGAGTTAGTGATCAATTCCAACCCTTGTTATGCATTTCTATTAGATACGAATAGCCTTATTCAGAACAAGCTAATTATTGCTCATGTACTTGCGCATTGTGATTTTTTCAAGAATAATGTTCGCTTCTCTAACACACGGAGAGATATGGTAGAAAGCATGACTGCCACTGCCGAGAGAATTGCACACTATGAAATGGTTCATGGAAAAGAAGAGGTAGAACAATTTTTAGACGCAGTATTAGCTATTCAAGAACATATTGATTCTTCGATTGTCCGTCCTAAGCTTCCTAGTTATGACTTAGAGGAAGAAGAAATAGAGGAAAAAAGAAAAAGTGAGTATGATGATTTATGGGATTTAGACGAAAAGAAAAAAAATAAGTTGGTTCAGCCTTATCGAAAAAAATTCCCGCCCAGACCAGAAAAAGATTTGCTGTTATTTATAGAGGAGTATAGTCGGGAGCTTGAAGATTGGCAACGAGATATTTTAACTATGATGCGGGAAGAGATGCTTTATTTTTGGCCGCAGCTCGAAACAAAAATTATGAATGAGGGATGGGCAACTTTTTGGCATCAGCGAATTCTCCGAGAAATGGATTTGACTTCAGATGAAACCATTGAATTTGCCAAATTAAATGCAAATGTTGTGCAACCTTCCAAGACGTCCATAAATCCATATTATTTAGGACTCAAAATTTTTGAGGATATAGAGAAAAGGTATGACTCCCCTACAGCTGAAATGAGAAGAATTGGAATCGAACCAGGGCTAGGGAGAGAAAAGTTATTTGAAGTACGGGAAATAGAGTCTGATATTTCCTTTATCAGAAACTATTTGACAAAAGAGTTAGTTAAACAAGAGGACCTTTACTTATTTGAAAAGAAAAATGGGAACTATGAAATAACTGATAAGGATTATGAGAATGTCAGAGATGAAATAATAGCGAGCCGTGAAAATGGTGGCTACCCCTACATTGTAGTAGAAAATGGTGATTTCTCTAGAAACGGGGAGTTGCATCTAAAGCACAATTATGAAGGCGTGGAATTAGATGCGCATTATTTGGAGCATGTGCTTCCATATATATACCAGCTGTGGGGGCGTTCTATTCATATGGAAACCTTTGTGGAGAAAAAACCAGTGCTCTATACTTATGATGGAAAAAAAGTTTCAAAGAGCCTTATGTAAATACTTTAATATGAAAAAGAGGATGATCGTGAATATTCACGATCATCCTCTTTAAATTTTATATATGATTTTATGAACCGACGAAGTCTCCACCATCAACGTGAATAGTTTGTCCTGTAATATACGTGGAGTCATTAGATGCTAAGAAGACATAGGCAGGTGCATTTTCTGATGGCTGACCTCTTCTGCCAGTTGGATTGCTTTCAGCATGGTTTTCTACCTTCTCGGCATCAAAAGTTGCTGGGATAAGTGGGGTCCATATTGGTCCAGGTGCAACTGCATTTACACGAATTCCTTTTTCAACTAGATTTAATGCTAAGGAGCGTGTGAAGGAAGTGATTGCTCCTTTTGTTGCCGAGTAATCGATTAGCTCAGCAGCACCGCGATAAGCAGTAACCGAGGAAGTATTTACAATTGTATCTCCCTTAGACATATGCGGAAGAGCTGCCTGTGTTAGATAGAACATAGAGTATATGTTAGTAGAGAAAGTTTCCTGTAATTGATCTGGAGTAATCTCTAAAAAATTCATCGTTGGGAATTGTTTTCCTGCGTTATTTACTAAAACATTTAACTGGCCAAATTCCTCGATAACCTGCTCTATTAACTTTTCGCAGTTTTCGTCATCGCTAATATCTATAGCAAAGCTTTTTGCTTTAACTCCGTAGTTTTCAACTAGTTTTACTGTTTCTTTTGCATCCTCATGTTCATCTAAATACGCAATAGCGACGTTTGCACCTTCTTTTGCATAAGCAATTGCTACTGCTTTACCAATACCGCTATCTCCACCTGTGATTAAAGCGACTTTTCCTTTTAGCTTTTCAGAACCTTTATAATTTTCATCATCATAAATAGGTTTTGGACTCATTTCATATTCAAAACCTGGTTGACGATTCTGTGTTTGTCCTTTAATATTTTCTTCCATTTTTTCGAATTTGTCATTACTCATGCCGAGTCCTCCTTTAGTGATGTCTAATTAATGTATTCCCAGATGAAATAAAAACAAACGTTAGATTAAAAGTACTGACACAAGTTTAGCAAGTTCAAACAAGGGTATTAATATAGAGCATGAAATTTAAAAAAATGGGGAATCTAATATGAAACCAATAATAGGTATTACTGCTGAAGTTAAAGATGATAAAAGTTATTACTTGTCTTCAGTATATTCAGACACAGTTCTACAAGCAGGAGGTATTCCTTTACTCATACCACTCATTCCTGATAAAGATATAGACCAGTTATGTCAGCAGATAGACGGGTTGATTATAACGGGAGGAGAAGATATAGATCCTTCTTATTATGGTGAGTTGCCACATCTTCACCTTCAACGAATAACTCCACGTCTTGATAAGATGGAATTTGCACTTGTACAAAAAATTCTAGAGTTAGACAAGCCATATATTGGGACTTGTAGAGGCTTGCATATGCTTAATATAGTGATGGGTGGATCTTTACACCAGTCTATTCATGAGCAAAGAGAAGAATATACTTTACAGCATAGACAAAATTCAATAAGAACGCACAGATCACATCCGGTTAAGCTAGATAGTAAAAGTAAGGTATATCAAATGTTACAAGAAGAGGAATTTAAGGTAAATTCATTTCATCATCAAGGCGTAAATAAGCTTGGAGATGGGTTGAAAGTAGTTGCTACTGCACCGGACGGCATAGTGGAGGCAGTAGAAAGTGAAAACCATACGTTTATTTATGGTTTTCAGTGGCATCCTGAAGAATTTGCGCTAAATGGTGATGAACCTTCACAAAAGTTGTTTAGAAAATTTGTAGAAGCAGCAATTGAAAGAAAAACTAACAAATAGCATACCTATTAAAAATAAGAGGTGAAATTAGTGGGTAAAGATAAGAAGGATAATGATATTGAATACAATTCTAATTTGAATCCTGACGATTTTAAAGAGACAGATAAGAACAATGCGGATAAGAAAGATATAACTAAACCAGGTGAGAAAGAAGAAAATAAAAATAATAAGTAGTTAATATTATATATAAGGTAAAAAAATAATAAAAAAAGAAGGAGCGTTGTGTGTATGTCACAACGTTCCTTCTTTTTTCCTCTCATCTTAAGCATAATAACTACTTAATAGTACAACTTATTCTCATGGAGGTGAAATCTCATGAATGATAAAAAGAAAAATCATAAAAATAAGTTAGATCGTGAAGAGTATGGTTATGGATATGACATCAGTCCAAATGATATGGGTGTAATAGGGCAGAATACAGAAGCAAAAAAACACAACAACAGCCAACAAAAGGAAACAAAAAATAATTCAAACAAATAATTAACCACTTTATGGCAACCACCTCTATTCCATATATATGCATATCAACATTTTAGTTCATCTTATTTGTCGATATATGTTCTAATTCGATAGCTTCTCTCTTAGAGTGATATAACAACTTTTTTAGAGAGAAGGGTGCGGGATGTATATAGATGGGATATTTTCAGGTGGCGGGATGAAGGGGATCGGCCTAGTTGGGGCATATCAAGTTTTGGAAGAGAAAGGATATCGTCTAAAGCGTGTGGCGGGAACTAGTGCAGGAGCAATACTTGCCTGTTTTATAGCTGCAGGCTACAACGGCAGAGAAATGGAAGAGCTAATGATGAGTCAAAACTTCCAAAAGCTATTGGACCCGCGGAAGACAGTAATTCCACTTCCGTTTACAAAATGGTTAAATTTATATTGGGGTTTAGGCTTGTATCAAGGAAAAGCATTGGAGGATTGGTTTTTAGAGAAATTGGCTGCTAAAGGTATTTATACTTTTGGAGATCTAACTCCTGGCTCGTTAAAGCTAGTTGCCTCCGATCTAACAAATGGAAAGATGATTGTCTTACCGGATGACTTAAAAAATTATGACATAGAGCCAGATACCTTTTTAGTAAGTAGAGCCTTGCGCATGAGCTGTGGCATTCCCTTTTTCTTTGAACCAATCAAATTAAAATCGAATATTGGGGACGTAGTGGTGGTAGATGGCGGTGTGCTCAGCAATTTTCCAATGTGGATATTTGAAAACGGTATAAAGGAGAGACCAGTCTTAGGTATTCGACTTAGTGCAAATATCGAAGAGCCGCAACCAAAAAAAATAAAAAATGGACTCGATTTATTTGAAGGCCTATTTACAACAATGAAAGATGCCCATGACACAAGATATATATCGCGAAAGATTGAAAGAAATATTATTTTTATACCTGCAGATGAATATAGCGCGACCCAATTTGAATTAGACTATGATTCTAAATTGGATTTATTGCAAAAGGGAAGAGAGTCAACTACTCGATTTTTGAAAACCTGGTAATAGCATTTAAGAATGTTTAGTTTATTTCTAAAAAAGGAATAGTAAAGACATAAAGGGAAGGGGAGATTGATATGACTAATGCAAAAGAACAAGCACTAAAAATATTAAATAGTAATATGATTGGTACTATGGCGACAGTGCAGCAAAATAAGCCGCATTCCCGATATATGACCTTTTTTAATGATGATTTTATCCTCTATACCGCAACAAGTAAGAAAACGCATAAAGTAGAAGAAATTGAACATAACCCATACACACACATCCTCCTAGGATACGATGGAAAAGGATTAGGTGATTCCTTCCTGGAAATTGAAGGGAAGGTCGAGGAATCGGATGACGAATCAATGAAAGAAAAGGTTTGGAATGATGCTTTAAAAGGATGGTTTAAAGGTCCGGATGATCCAGACTTAATCATTCTGAAGATTACTCCAACACAAGTAAGAGTAATGAACACAAAGGGAGAAAATCCAGAAATAGTTGAATTTTGAACTCTAAAACACTCAAAACGACAAAGTTTTGAGTGTTTTTATATGCTAGTAAAGAATCCGATAGATTCACTTGCATACATAAAATATAAATGGACAAACTAATCAAATCTATAGGAAGGGCAAGTGATTCTTATAACAAAGATGAAATTAGTAAAAAAGCCGATGCTTGCATATTTTATGGATGGTACCACATCGACTAAAGCTTTAGTTGAAAAAAGGATTAAGTATTTTAAACAGATTACAAAATATAATAATGACGTTTTATATAAAAGTATCCCATCTAGTGAAGGGATTGTTACGATTATCTATTCTCAATCCTTAACAGATAGCAAAACTTTAGAAATAATGGTTTTAATTCCTTTAGCAAATTATATTCATCAAATACACCAAGTGGCAGAAAATATGAATCCCTTTGATATTGATGAGATTACACAAAAACTTGCGACAGGTGAAACGTTATTATACTTCCATGAAACAAACCAACTGTTAAGTATTCATACGTATAGTGTAAAGGAGAGGGAAGTAACTACTTCAGAGATGGAGAGTACATTCATTGGCCCTCAAGATGTATTTACTGAATCGATACAGACAAACCTTTCGCTTGTTAAAAGACGAATAGTTAATCCAATGCTTAAAGATGAAGACCTAATAATAGGAAGCGTTACAAATACGAAAATCACTATTCTATATATAGAGGATTTAGTAGATAAAACTGCTCTCCAGCAATTAAGGAGTCGCTTAGCCAGTCTTGATTATCCTAAGTTCTTTGATATTTCTATTCTTATGCAATTAATAGAAGATAATCCGTATTCACTATTTCCTCAATATTATATGACTGTAAAACCGGATACCACGTCACATTATCTTGCAGACGGCAGAATAGTTATCTTAATGAATAACAGTCAAGCAGCTCTTGTATGCCCAACCTCCTTTTTAGAAATGTTCATTAGTGCTGAGGATTATTATAACCGCTGGCCATCTGCTAGCTTAGTTAGATCTCTTCGATTTTTTGGTTTTTTCTTAACCATTATGCTTACTCCAACTTATATATCCGCATTAACCTTTCACCAGGAGGTTCTTCCTTATGAGCTCCTATTAAATCTTCAAGAATCTAGAATGAAAGTGTCTTTTTCTCCTCTGTTTGAGGTGTTATTTATTGAACTAATTGTAGAGGTATTAAAAGAAGCAGGAGCAAGGATGCCGGCAAAAATTGGGCAAACGATAGGGATTGTTGGAGGTATTGTTATTGGTACTGCAGCGGTTGAAGCTGGCCTTGTAAGTAATATTTTAATCGTTATTGTGGCTACTTCTGCCCTGTTGTCCTTCCTTCCACCAGTCTTCCATATGAGTAATACGAGCAGGACTATTCGTTATGTCTTTATACTTTCAGCTGGTATTTTTGGTTTGTTTGGTCAAATGCTCGCATTTGCTTGGCTAATTGCCCACTTATTAAGAGTAAAATCCCTCGGTACACCTTTTATGTCAACCGTCATACCGAGAAGGATGTCTGACTTGATGGATAGTGTTGTACGTTTTCCAATAGCTTTCTTAAAGAGGAAAAGCGGAATTTCTCGTTCCAAAAAAAGAAGTATATAGGTAGGTGAACATACCTGAGTGCTAACAAAGAGAGTTTAAAAGGCTATCATGTCATTTTTTTGGTACAGAGTATTATGTTTGGTACAGGAGTTCTATCACTACCTGAAAGATTGAGTAGTCTTGGATACAGCCAGGCTTTGATGCCAATCCTCTTTGGAATAATCGCGAGTATTTCTATATGGCCAATGATCTGGATATGTTCAAAATATCACTCAAAGAACTTATTCGAAATCAATGAAGAAATATTAGGTAAACATTTGGGGAAATGTATTAATGCCTTTATAGTCATTCAGCTAATCTTGTTAGCAACTGCGAAGGTCAGTAATTACGTACAACTGATTCAAAGTACAGCTCTCCAAGAGCAAACTACAAGCATACCTCTTATTTTAGTTTTGCTATTGGTATTATATATCGTGAATGGTGGTATAAAAAATGTTGCTAGATTTTGTATAATGGCATTTTTTATAACAATACCAATGGTGTATTTTCTGAAATGGTCTATAAATAAAGGCGACATAAGCCATGTTTTTCCTGTGTTCAATCATAGTTGGAATGATTTTTTTGTGGCATTTGACCAAGGCTTTAATACTGTACTCGGATATGAGGTAATATTAATATTCTTTCCTTATATTATTAATAAACAAAAAGCTTTTAAGCATGCATTAATAGGTATTTGGATTAGTGTATCTTTGTTCTTTTTGACCACGCTGGTAAGTGTTATGTATTTTTCTGAATGGCAGCTAAGTAATGTTCAGTACTCTGTTTTACATCTATTTAAAGCAGGGGGATTTTCTTTTGTGGAGAGAATAGATATTTTTGGTATTACCTTGTGGGTATTTTTAGTGCTTTCATCTGTGTCAGGATATATCTGGGCTTCCATGAAAGGTGTAAATTCTATTATATCCAAAAGAAAAAGTTCCCACGTTTATATAATAGCTACCACCATTTTCGTAATCCTCACGCTACCGCTATCCCATGACAATTTAGAAAGGGCTTTTATTGTAAGTTATAGAATTGGTTATGGTTTATTGTTTTGGCCGATTATTTTAATTTTGATTCATTCATTTAAGAAAAAGCAGGTGGGATCATGAGTATAAAAAACCTTTTAATATTCTTAATAGGAATGACTCTGTTGGCGGGCTGTAATTTGAATGAAAAAAAGGTGCCAATTGAAGGGATTGATATGGTAGGGGTAATGGCATTTGACTACGAAGATGATGGTAACTATAAGCTTACTGCAGCCATTCCTCAAAAATCAAAATATGCTAATGAAAGAACACAAATATATACAACTACAACAGATCTAGTCACAAGTGGAATGGTTGATATTGAGAAAAAAACAGAAAAAAAAGTAGTTTTAAATCAATTGCGTGTTATTTTGATTAGTGAGGAGTTTGCTAGTAGCGGTATGGTTGTGGAAGTTGTGAAGCATTTGTATCGGAATACACAAGTAGGAAACGAGGTTTTACTAGGCATCGTAAAAGGTAGTGCAGAGGAGTTAATGAGAGGTAATTATTCTGATAAAGCAAGCGTCATAAATTATGTTAGTGACCTACTCCAGCCAAGTGTGAACTTAGCCTTTAACCCAAATACAAATATTCACGATTTTATGTATACACAAACTAATCCTAATTTTGATCCAATTATACCTGTAATCGAACAAAAAGGAGAGAAGTTAGAGTTAACCGGTGTCGCGTTGTTTAAAGATAAACGTATGGACAAAATACTGAAACCAGAGGATGCTCTATATATTCAAGCAATACAAGGAAAGAAAAAACTATCTCCATTTACTTTAAAGGTATTTGAAAGAGATACGCTATTGCTTGATTTCATTGATAACAGTGTAAAAATTACAAGTAATAAAAGCTTAAATTCTCCAAAATTAAAAATTAAACTTAAAATAGAGGGGACGATGTCTGAGTATAAGGGGAAAAGAACGACTTTTCAAGACCCAGATAGCATGGAAAGATTAGAAAAAGAAGCAGAAAAGGTTCTAGAGAAGAAAATAAATGATTTCTTATTGGAAATGCAAGAATTGGAGGTAGATCCGATTGGGTTGACGGAAAATGTTCGTAGACATTATCGGGGCAAGTGGGATGTAGAGCTTACACGTAAAACCATTCATAAAATGAAATGGGATATTGAGGTCGATATGTCTATTTTAAGTACAGGTGTACTTCACTAGAAAATAATTAGGAGGACATGAATATCAAGTCCTCCTGATTAAATACTATTTATTTTTTCTAGATGAATGTCTCAGCTCTGCAAATTCTCGAGCAAATTCTTCTCGGACATCCTTAGGTTTAATCTTCATATTCTTTGGTGTCTGAGGTAAGGAACCAGTGTTATTACTACTTCCCTTTTTGTCGTCTCTACCCATGATGTGATACTCCCTTTCTAAAATTTTTCTCTTTATTAAGATGAGAAGAAAAGGTAATTTTACTCCTGGGAATAAAAATTATTTAGTAATCATTTTTCCTTTCTCTTGTTCCATTACAGGTGGAATGTAAGCTAATGACGATCTAAAATTTAATTCAAAGGTAGTTCCGACACCTACCTCGGACTCTACATGAATATTTCCATTCATTGCACGAATAACACTAAAAACAACCAATATACCTAGACCAGTTCCTTGGTTCCCTTTTGTAGAGTAATACGGCTCTCCTAAACGGTTGAGTTGCTCATCTGTCATTCCCGAACCGGTATCCTTAATAGTAATAACAACGTTGGAAGGTGTAGCTTCTGTCCCCACGGTTAAAGTCCCTCCTGAAGACATAGACTCTATTCCGTTCTTCATAATATTAACTAAGCTTTGATGAAATTTTTGGCTATCACCCATAACTATCGATTCCTCTGTGAAATCTGTAATTATTTCAACGGATCTATTTTGTGCCAGTGGTATTAGCATTTGTATGACTTGATTTAACGCCTTATTAACAAGAATAGTGTTTTCAGTTTCTGGATCAACTTTAGAAATTGTAAGATAATCTTGAATAACTCTTTCAGCTGACTGAAGCTCACTTTTAACGATAGTTAAATACTCCCTTTTTGTGTCTGCTGGAATTGAATCGTTATGCAATAGTTGAACAAAACCTATAGCAGCAGTCAATGGGTTGCGTATTTCATGAGAGATAGCTGCGCCCATCTTTTTTACAACTCCTTGCCTTTCTAAAGTTACAAGTTGCTGTCTGTAGATTGTAAATTTATCAACCTCCTCTAAAAAGTAGGTGATCATCCCTACCCCTAAAGGTTGTAAAAATAAAAATGCAAAACTTACATCAAGTAAGGCATACCCATCTAACATAAAAAGCAAAGGGGTAGTTTGGTAGATTCCAATGATAAAAATAAATCCTATAGCTATCATAACTCGCTGTTCCCTATTTTTTCCTAAAAACCAAGGGTGTATTTTCCATAAGATTAGAGAGAAAATAGCATAATATGATACTGTTACCCAAAATCCTAAATCTATTCCAAAAAAAGAACGGATAATAATTGCTGTTAGACCAAAATAAGGGCCAAGACCAATATAGAGTGCGCCAATTACAAAAGGAATATTCCTAAGATCTAATAAGATGCTATCAGTTAAGGAGTAGCTAAATCCATAGCAAATGATGAGGCTGGTGAAGCAATAGAGCGTAGCAATGAATTGTACTTTTTTCGTATTTTCAAGCCAAATCAAGCTGAAAAAAAGTAATACTATTAAAAGAGATAGGTTGAAAAAAAAATGTAGCGTCAGCTCCATAGTATTACCTCTTCTCAGAAAAATTGATGTGAATAGATTAAAACTTTACCAGAATATATATGAAGCTTTTTGTTTGCGGAAGGTAAAGTAATAAGTAGTT
The DNA here is from genome assembly GCF_038004905.1 of Psychrobacillus sp. FSL W7-1493. NCBI lineage: Bacteria > Bacillati > Bacillota > Bacilli > Caryophanales > Bacillaceae > Psychrobacillus > Psychrobacillus sp. FSL W7-1493. The sequence continues at coordinate 381,661 of NZ_JBBOSB010000002.1, forward strand.
TCCTGTTCGGTTCTCTTTGTTCGAACAGTTCCTTTTATGTTTCTTATAATTCCGAAATCAATGGATGTGTCTAGTACTTTAGATTCCATTTGATTTTCTGTGGTAGGGCTAGTTATTGTAATAAGAATATTGGTTTTAGTCTCCTTAGTTGTGATAGATATAACGCCTCCATCTGTTAAGGAAACTATATTATTTTTAATGATATTTATGAAGGTGTGCTGGAACTTTGCACGGTCTCCGTCTATTAAACTAGTAGACGATAAATCAGAGACTATCTTAACTGAATAATAGTTGGCTAATGGTTGTAAAAGCTTTAGAACAATAGGGAGTTCCTCTTGGATATTTATTTCTTTCGTATGTTCCGTTATAGGCTTAGAATAGGTTAAATAATCTTGAATAATTTTCTCAGCCAAATCAAGTTCGTCTTTTAAAATAGCAAGGTATTGCTTGCTTTTTTCAGAATCTAGGGGTTCTCTAGTTAATAATTCGACAAATCCAATTGCAGAAGTTAAAGGATTTCTAATTTCATGTGATATAGCCGCACCCATTTGTTCTACCGCTTCTTTTTTTTCTACTTTTATTAAAAGCTTCCTTTGGGTATTAATTTTTTCAAAGGCTTCAATAATATATGTAATGATGGCAATGCCAAGTGGTGGAATAACTATATATGCTATATATAAATCTAAAGTATGTGCGCTCCCACTAGTGTTTAGTACAATAAATAATATAAAAAGGCTCATAATAAGAGCTAAAAAGGAGGAACAAATTATACGATATTTAGATTTTAATCGCATAAAATAAGGAGATAATATCCATAAAGCAATACTTAGTGTGCCATTGATCGTAAGGGTCATATAGAAACCTAAATCTATTCCATGTAGACCTCTTAGTAAAATGACGATTGCGCCCAAAATTGGACTCAACCTAAAATAGAGGCTTCCTATAAGTAAAGGGACTATTCGTAAATCTAACATTAGTTCATCCGTTAAATGATAGGAAAACAAATAGCACAGAAGTAATGTAATAACAAAAAATATTAAAGAGGTTTTTTTTCTTTTAAGCAGGCTCCCAGGTTTTCTTAAGTTAGTGAAACAAAGGAAAAATAAGATGATAATTAAGGATAAATTGAATAGAAAATTAACGGTAATAAGCTCCAATTTAATACCTCATCTCACCTTAAGATTATAAATTTATATTATCTTTAAATCGAAGGGTATTCAAGTTTTTATTTAATTATTTGGAAAATTTAATAAAATGAAAGTAAATAAAAACCAGATCTATAAGCTAGATCTGGTTTTTACTATAGACTTTCTTTATTAAAAAAAGAAATTAGCTGCTTATTGGTAGGAGCTTGGATTTTAAACGTTAGCTCTCTATCACCGCTATTTTCGATACGTGGGATGATGGATTCTATTACATGGAACTTCCAAAAAGATGGCTTACTTTTCGTACTTTTTTCGGTATCCGAAGTCATCATTTTACGTTGGAAGGGATGTAATTTACACATAAGGAATTTTTCTTTTAGACGTATGAGTAAATATCCTTCGTCTGTTTCAGGGTTAAACTTTTTCATAAGTGATTCACCTAGTTCAAACGTATTTGATTTATTTTGAACTGATGGTGAAATGACGAATATATTTCCTTTACGAAACACGGAAGTATTAGAAACTTGTTGTAGACCTAACTCGTTGATTAAAAAATCGAGATTTACTTGTGATGCTTCACTAGCGACTGACATAAAGTAGTGCCTCCTTTACAAATCCACAAACTCATTACTATTAAGTATACCCCATTTTCTCATTAATATCTTAAGTTAAGCATAATAAAATTAATAATTTACTGATTTTTCGTAAAAAAAACCAAAAAAAATATAAAAATAGCCTTCCTACTAAGTATATTTTGAGCAGAAACACTTAATTCCTATATTGTAAAAATTTTTATAGTAGAACAAATTAAATGAAATGAATTTTACACGAAAACATATTAAAGTACGTTTACAATAAAAATGTAAAACTTTTTTTCAATTAGTCTGTCTAATTAATAGGGACGTAGAAATGGGGTGATGGTTTGAGCGAACAACTGTTATTAGTAAAAAGAGCGATAAAGGGGAATGAGGAAGCTTTTTTGGACTTGATGCATGTGCATCAGGAAGCATTATATAGGACTGCTATATCCTTTTTAAAAAATGAAGAGGATGCATTGGAGGCTGTGCAAGAAGTTACCTATAGAGCCTTTAAACATATAAGAAAACTGAAAGAGCCAGCGTATTTCAAAACATGGATCATACGGATTATGATGAACTATTGCCAGGATGAAATTCGAAAAAGTAAGCGTGAGTTAGTTGAGGATGACTTACTACACCTAATTGGAGTAGAGGAGAATTTTACCTTTCTAGAAATAGAAGAGGCACTTACACATCTGACTGACTACGAAAGAGAGCTACTCCATCTCAAATACTTTGAAGACATCAAAATTAAAGATATTGCAATCATGTGGAAGACACCAGAAGGGACGATTAAAACTAGACTACATAAGGCACTTCGCTCATTACGACACCAATTTGAAGGGAAAGGGGAGATGAAACGTGTTTGAAGAGGAAAAACAAAAATTGGAGAAAAGAAAATATGTAATCAACCAGGTAGATGTTCCAGTGGATAGGGTACACATGTCCGTTAGGAAGGGTTTTGAAAAAGCAAAACAAGAGAAAAAAAGAAAGAGAATGATTGTGAAGCGCAGTATATTGTCCATTGCTATGGTAGCCATTTTATTCATAGCATTTGTAACCTCGGTAAACGTTTCTCCAGCCTTTGCCAACAAAGTGTCAGCGATTCCAGGAATGGATAGAGTAGTAGCCCTTATCCAAAATGACAGAGGTCTTGTAGCAGCGGTAGAACATGACTTTTATCAACCGATTAATGCTTCTCAAACTCAAGATGGAATTACGGTTACGTTGGATGGAGTGATTGTTGATGAAAATGGTATGGTTATTTTTTATACCGTGGAATCGAAGGAAAAGGATTTGAGTGAATTAGGATATAAATATTGGCGAGTGAAGTCAAATAAAAGATCACCATATGAATATAGTATGGAAATCGGTAATAGCTTTTATCCTTTAGCTACAGAAAAGGGATTGAAGGGTTTCAGCTCTAGTCATCGTATAGAATCTAGGTATAAGTCAAGTCTGCCTCCTGAAGGCCATAGATTAGAACTAGGAATTATCAATGGTGATAAAATTGAAAACTTTAAATTACCCTTTTCCTACGAGAAAATAAATAATTTTGAGAGCAAAACTTTTACCGTTAATAAGGAAGTAGAGATAGAAGGGCAAATAGTAGAACTGAAATTTATCGTAGTAGATCCGACTGGAATGAAAGTATTTTTAGAGACAAAACCAAGTAATACAAAAAAGCTTTTATATGGTGCATTCAATAATATCCGATTAGTAGATGAAGAAGGCAGAGAATGGTCCACGCACGCTGATAGCTATTATTGGGAGCAAAACAAATTTACGGTTTCCGTGCCTGATAGCTTTTATTTTTATAGTCCTAAAAAACTTACGATAAATTTTGGGAAAGTGGCTGCAATCGATAAAGACGAGGCTTATTTACTCATTGATACAAATTTATCTAAGTTTATAAAGCAGCCAAAGGATTCTATCTTCTCAGATTTAAAAATTGAAAAAAATCAAGTTAGCTTTGTTATCGATGCAGATAGAAACAAAGAGTTCGTCTATTTTCCAAAAATAACAAATGAAAGGGGAGAGGAGTATACATTTAAGTATGACGACAGTCCCTATTATCCAAGCTCTCAATATGTGACTAGCTCTTTTACAGATCTCCCAGATGGGAAAATAAAATTTGAATTTCAAATTCCACCAAATAGCAAACAGGTTAGATTGGACTTAGATTTTTATCCTTCTTGGATTGAGGATGAAAACGTAAAGGTTGAAATAGATTTGCAAGATAAATAAGGAAAGTGTAAGTTGCCAATGACTGATAGCGGGTCTCAGGGGTTGATAAAAGCTAAACAAGAGTAAAGTAAAAAGACAGTAAATCAACTTTGATTTGCTGTCTTTTTAAAAGTAGGAAATATAAATGACCTTAGTTTTAATATAGTTTTGATTTTATATCAATACATTTCTATTTGACCTACCTGATGAATTTTAAAATCCATATATCCATTAGGCTGCACGATAAAATACATTCTATTTTCCCCAGAAACTAGAGGTCCTTTGTAGTCCTTTTCAAGCTCAACAAAAACCGTTGCGACAAACTCTACGTGGTATGAGCCCCTGTCTACCTCTTTTAGTTTAGATAACTCCATTTTTTTAATACCCTTCTTAAATTTGCTAACATCAAAATAGGATGTTGGCAGCAACTGATTTTGAGCAATTGAAGAATTTGTCGTTAGATTGGCAAATAGAGTGTGAATTGGGTTGATTTTATCTGGGATATTAAGGTCAACCACTGGTTTTTTATTCACTCTCCAACCTATGTTTTCAACGAATTGGTATTCTACAATGTACATGATCTTATCGATAGATTCTCCTAGAGGAACCGTTATCCGATATTTAACTTTGTTTTTTTCTTTTTTAACAATTTCTGCATTCGCTTTTCCCCAGTCCTCGAGGGAGCCAATGTCAGTTTCTTGTTGTGCAAGCTTCCCTTTATATTCTATGATTTCTAAATCTTCTATTAGCTGTTCAGCTATTTGAGAAGTCATTGTTTGAGTTAGATAGGCCATAAGTTCACCTTTAGTATCAATCTTACTGGATAAGTAACGGTAAGCTAAGTCATTAAAAAGGAATGTATTATATTCCCGATTCTGATACCCCCCTCCACTACTTATAAATAGATATGCTTCATGATATTTAGCCGCTAAGTCAATTGCTACTTTGTCAGTTAGGTAATGGTTATTTTGTGTAGCTGACTGAACAGTTGGGTTTTTGGTTTGTGCCTCTGTAGCATTTACAAAGGAAGTATTTAATAGACTCAGGGCCGTAAATGCAATTAAAAACTTTGTAGTTTTAGTTTTCATCCTAATTCCTCCAATTTGAGTTTGTTAGAGCTATAAATATAAATAGTTGAAAGGGTATTTTGTTGAGATTATAGAATAGGAGACTAATAAATATTATGTAGAGGGAGCAAAGATTATGTCTGCTGACTTAAAAGAAGCTTATGGAAATTACTTAATCCCGAAAGAAATCTTACAGCTCATTCAGCTAGAGGAGAACCTTAACAAGGAAGATTTATCGTTAAGTATGATCGGATGCATACCAGCCACCGAGCTGTCGCCTTACTCAATTACACCGCCTGATTTAATACCCTTTGCAGAAACTGGAGGGGATGGCATTCACTTTGGTTTTTTGACTGACTTTCATAAAGTTGGAGATGTAATGGAAGCTGCTATTGTATGCATATCACCTACTAACGACCCACCAGTTCGTTACTTGGCGAATAACTTCTACGAGTTTATAAGTCTAGTATGTTCCGTACCCCATGTGGAGTTGCTTGAGCAATTAGCTACTATTTCAAATAAAGAACAAGAAAAGGCTATATTAGAAGAATATATGGCCGAACTACCAAGTTCATGGAAAATAAAACAAGAAAAAGTCTTCTCAGCATTAAAAGGCATCTATCCAGAAGGAAAAAAGGTAGATATTATAGCTACTATTTCCGCAGCAAAAGAAAAAAGGATGGAAAAAATAGTTATCGAAACCTTTGATGGTTTAGGAGTTGTAGGTGAAACTGGTGGGAAAAGATATGAATTTTTGGAGAGTAGAATAAGTGATTCAAAAGAGTTATTAAGAATGCATCAATTTCTTCAAGAGGCAACTTTGGAAGAAAAGCAGGCTTTTATTAGGGACATACAGTACTGGTATATAGTCGATCCAGATTACAACTATGAGATTTGGTCGTTAGTTCAAGATGTAATCCGGACGTTTAATAAGTGAGTTCATAACATGCTGGGATTTTGGCACTAGAAAAGACGTCATAATATAAAAGATTACATGGAGATAGCTAGCTCGTATCTCACCCTAAAGCGTGCTGCGTAACGAAAAACAATAGCTCCTTCCATTTTTTAAAGTAAAAGGAAAGGAGCTTTATTTCTTCTATCTGGTTGTCTCAGCCTCATTGTCTCTAGTTAGGTAAAGGATATTTTATAGCATTCTTTTGTATTTTCTTTTTAGCTGCTTCCTTTAAATCTATGTCTAATAGGTTTGCGAGTTGTAGGAGGTAGATTAGAACATCTGCCGCTTCTTCTTCAATGCCTTGTTTGTCGTTTGCTATAGCTTCTTCTGGGGTACGCCATTGAAAGTGCTCTAATAGTTCACTAGCTTCTAAAGATATAGAGATCGCGAGACTACGAGCATCAGTATTGCGAACCCAACCTCTTTTTTGGTTAAACTCCAAAATTTCTTCTGTTAATTCCTTCATATTCTTCTGCCCCTTTTGTAACCATAAAATGGTTTAAATGTATTGTATGTCTACCATTATTATAGCCAAGCTGATAAACAAATGGTCTATAATCTTTTAAACATAGCGGCTTATATATTGATATAATATTGAACTATACATAATGCGATTGAGGGGAGATATATGAATCTAAAAGGAGTTTTGCTATTAATATTCTTATTTCATACTGTAGTAAACGCAACTAGGCCAGTCATTACACTCTCAGCCGACGAGTATGGGGCATCTATTTGGATCATTGGTATTCTAACCTCTACATTTGCCTTTTTACCATTAATATTTTCAATTCATGCCGGCAAAATAATAGATAAAATAGGAGATAGGCTCCCTATTATTATCGGGTTTGTTAGCCTTATAGCCGGTATGATTGTTCCTGCTGCTTTTTCTACTATATGGTCTTTGTTTGCAAGTCAGTTACTGTTAGGGATAGGGAATATAAGTATACCTATTGCCTTACAAAATCAGTTAGGTCACCAAACGACTAAGAAAAACAGAGATTATTATTTCAGTATGTTCAGTTTGTGTGTTGCTTTTGGAGCTGTAGTAGGTCCTCTCATGGGTGGATACTTATCTGAACATATATCCTTTCAAATTGTTTATATAGTATGCGTGGGGATAGGATTAGCTGGTATTATCTTTTCTTTAAAAATCCCTAAGGCAGAGCAACAAATACATAGGAAACCAACTAAAATGATTGACTCTATAAAGCTATTAGAAAGCCCGTTAATAAGAAGGGCATTGTTCTCCAGTGCCTTAGTTCTTTATTCAAAAGACATCTTTGTTGCCTACTTTCCGTTATTAGGAAAGCAAATGAACTTGTCTACGTCTACAATAGGTTGGATCATAGCGCTCCAGGGATTAGCAACCATGTTTGTACGTTTTGTTTTACCAAAGCTTTTAGAAATATATAAGAGGGAATTTATCTTATTCGTATCCATATTTGTCGCAGGGATTGCCTTTTTATTGTTACCTTTGACAAGCTCCGTTCTTGTAATTGCTTTTCTTGCTATTATGATGGGGTTAGGCTTAGGGTGCGGACAGCCAATCTCCATGACAACGACTTATAATGCATCTCCACCAGAAAGGACAGGGGAAGTTTTAGGACTACGAATAACTATAAATCGCTTATTTCAGCTAATTGCTCCAGCTTTTTTTGGTGTAATTGGAGGCTCTGTTGGAATGGCAGGCGTGTTTCTTTTTAGTGGTGTTTTTCTAGTGGGAGGATCGTTGTTGTTTAAGGGGAAGAAAGGTGAAGATTAAAGCTGTTGGTAAACACTAATCTTTAGTAGAGGTTAGTGTTTATTATTTCCAAAAAAACAATATTATTGTATAGTTTGAAATAATTAAACTTTTATGAAAGTAGTGAGTAAGATGAATCAGGGAGTTACTGCAAAGGATGTTGCGAAGCTTGCCGGCGTTTCTCAATCTTCTGTCTCGCGTGTTTATTTTAAAGGGGCGACTGTGTCTCAAAAAACTCGTGAGAAGGTAATGGCTGCTGCTAAGGAATTAGGTTATAGACCGAATGAATTTGCCCGTAGTCTAATTACAAATAGAACGAAAATAATTGGCTTAGTTATGAAGGGGGTCCAGAATCCTTTTTATCCACAGGTATTAAAGCAATTTACAACTGCATTTAAAAAGTTGGGCTACAGCATTTTATTTGTGTATACAAATAACGATGAGATTCAACAGGAGGATATTGATATATTACTTAACTATAATGTTGCAGGTGTCATTATTACGGATGCCACGTTGTCTTTGCAAGCAAACGAGGATCTATTTAATAACAGAATTCCTTTGGCTTTGTTTAATAGAAAGATTGATGGTAATAAGTTTTATTCTGTATGCTGTAACAATTTAGAAGCGAGTAAACAAATTGCACATTACTTATTGGAGGCAGGTTGCTCTAATATGATTTATATTTCTGGCAATGAAAACACATCGACTAGTATAGAGAGAGAAAAAGGCTTTGTAACGGTATTAAAAGAAAATAAAGTGGAGTATAAAAAATATATTTCTGATTTTACTTATGAGGGTGGGTATAAAACAATCGAGAAAGTAGTTTCTCAGGGAAAAGTACCCGAAGCGATATTCGTGGCGAATGATATTATGGCTCTAGGAGTGATGGATTCTTTAAAAAAACATCATATATCAGTTCCAGATGACGTGAAGGTTGTGGGGTTCGACAATATTGAGATGTCCGCTTGGCCTTCTTATAGTTTAACTACTTGGGAGCAGCCGATAAATGAAATGGTAAACGTAACAGTTGACTATTTAACCGCCGAAATCAGCGAATACTCTGGTCAGACCCAAAATATAGAGATTGATGGAAGATTAATTGTTCGTAATTCAACATATAAATAGTTGACTAATTTATGTTTTTAGAATAATCTTACTTGTATATATTTTTGCATACGTATGCAAAGTGAATTGCGTTTTTATGAATGCGTTTTCAAACAAAGGGGAGGAATTACAAATGGTGAAAGTAATTAAGTCTGGAAAGTCACAAGAAGAAGTGAGCGCTAATGATTTAAAAGTATCTCAAATAGTTTCAGAGGCCTTGCATGACGTAGAAGCTAGGGGTGATCAAGCTGTTCGTGAGTTATCGGAAAAGTTTGATAAGTGGTCACCTGAATCATTCCGTTTATCAAGCAAGCAAATTGAAGAAATGGTAGCTCAAGTACCGTCAGAGGTAATTGAGGATATAAAATTTGCTCAAAAAAATATTCGGGAATTTGCAGAAGCACAGCTCGCATCTCTTCAGGATGTAGAAGTAGAAAATATTCCAGGAGTAATTTTAGGACATAAAAATATCCCAGTAAATAGCGTAGGCTGTTATATACCTGGTGGGCGGTATCCAATGGTTGCCTCAGCTCATATGAGCGTATTAACTGCAAAAGTTGCTGGGGTGAAAAGAGTAATTGCATGTACTCCTCCTATTAATGGAGAAATTCCTTATGCTACTATCGCTGCTATGTCGTTGGCAGGGGCAGATGAGATCTATTTGCTAGGAGGTATTCAGGCAATGGGTGCAATGGCAATTGGGACTGAGACTATTCAACCGGTAGATATGATAGTTGGACCTGGTAATGCATTTGTAGCTGAAGCAAAACGTCAGCTTTATGGTCGAGTTGGAATTGACTTATTTGCTGGTCCGACTGAAACCTTAGTTGTAGCGGACCATACAGCAGATGCTGAAATGGTTGCTACAGATATTCTTGGACAAGGTGAACATGGACCAACTTCTCCAGGTGCTTTAATAACTACTTCAGAGAAATTGGCTGAAGAAACGTTAGTTGAGATTGAGCGTCAGCTAAAAATTTTACCTACAGCCGATGTGGCTAGAGTCTCTTGGGAAGATTATGGACAAATTCTATTAGTAGATTCTATTGAAGAAGCTAGAATAGAAGCTGATCGTTTAGCGTTCGAGCATGTCGAAATTTTAACAGAAGACCCAGATTATTTTTTAGAAAATATGACGAACTATGGCTGTCTTTTCTTAGGACCAGAAACAAATGTAGCCTACGGGGATAAAGTAATTGGCACGAATCATACGTTGCCAACAAAGGGTGCTGCAAGGTATACGGGCGGCTTATGGGTAGGTAAATTTATTAAAACAGTAACTTATCAAAAGGTAACACCTGAGGCAAGTGCTTATATTGGGGAATATGCTGCACGTTTATGTCAGTTAGAGAACTTTGCTGGCCACGCCGAGCAGGCGCTATTAAGAGTAAGACGTTACGGAAATAAATAGTTCGTAGGGGTGAAGGGGGAAAAAGGATGTTAGGTTTCATAGGATTATTTGGTGGTCTAGCGTTATTGATTTATTTAACTATGAAGGGGATGAACCTTCTAATTGCGGCACCACTCACTGCTCTGTTAGTTGGGGTATTGAATGGACTTCCATTGTTTCCACAGCTTGTAGAGAAAGGTGCTGACAATTTCTTAACTAATTATATGGGAGGCTTTACTAGCTTCATAGCTTCCTGGTGGTTAATGTTCTTAGCAGGTGCCATTTTTGGTAAAGTCATGGAGGATAGTGGTGCAGCAGATAGCGTTTCCCAATGGATTGTTAGTAAAATTGGTATCAAGCGTGCAGCGCTTGCTGTAGTAATCGCATGTGCTGTTCTAACTTATGGGGGAGTAAGTTTATTTGTAGTAGCCTTCTCGGTATATCCAATGGCTTTGAGTTTATTTAAGCAAGCAGATTTACCAAGACGCTTTATACCGGCTGCTCTTGGCTTTGGTTCTACAACCTTCACGATGACATCGGCAGGATCACCAGAAATTCAAAACTGGATTCCTGTCCAATATTTAAAGACTTCCCCTTATGCAGGATGGGAAGTCAGCTTTATAGTAGCAGTCTTCATGATGGCTTTTGGTTATTGGTGGCTGAAGAAAATGATTAAGAAAGCAATGGATAATGGCGAAACGTTTGTAAGCAGGGAAACTGATGTAACCACGGTTGCTCGTAAAGAATTGCCCAATCCATTACTAAGCATGATTCCGTTAGGTGTAGTATTAATTATTTCATTTTTCTTACATAAGGAATTGGAAACCTCGGCATTAATCCTTGCATTGACGGGGGGGATTCTAGCAACCTATCTGATTAACAGAAAGTATTTTCAAAATTTCGGTGGTGCAGTTGCTGAAGGAGCAATGGGTGCTGTTATTGCCATTGCTAATACTGCCGCAGTTGTAGGCTTTGGTGGTGTAGTAAAGGTTACTCCCGCGTTCGAATCAGCAGTTGATGTAATGACTGGTATACCAGGTAGTCCACTAATTGGTGGAGCATTAGCCGTGGCTGTTATAGCTGGTTTAACGGGTTCGTCTTCAGGTGGACAGGCTATCGCCTTGCCACTATTAGCACCACATTATTTAGATTTAGGTGTAAATGCAGAAGCACTTCACAGAACGGTTGCGATTTCTTCTGGCTCTCTAGACTCTTTACCTCAAGGGGGCTATGTAGTTACGACTATTCGTTCAATCTGTGGGGAAACACATAAGGATGCTTATCCGGCCTTTGGAGCTTTAACAGTTGTTGTGCCGATTCTAGGTGTAATATTAGCTGTCATTCTTTTCTCTTTTGGCATAGGGATATAATTACAATACCCAACTAGCAGTGTTGCATTTGCTTGTTGGGTATTGGTTTTAAATACATATTAGGGGCGTGAAAAAATGGAAAATGTATCAATTCTAGGGTGTGGAACAATGGGACACTCCATTGCTTTATCCGCAGCATGGGCAGGGTTGCATGTAAAAGTATATGGAGTTAATGAGCAAGATCTGGAGATTGCTAAAAAAGGCCTTCAAAATAAAATAAAAGTAATGAAGGATAATGGTTTGTTTGATGAAAAGGAAGCAGCACGCATTATGGACCTCATTAAGTTATCTCTATCTCTAAAAGAGGTTGTAAAAGAGACAACCTTTATTATTGAAGTAATACCTGAAGTACTAGATCTTAAAAAAAATATGTATAAAAAATTAGAGGCCCTAGTGGGTAAGGATGTTATTATAGCAAGCAATACATCTGGCTTTATGCCAAGTTTATTGGCAGAGGGAATGGATCATCCTAATCGTTTTGTTGTTACACACTTTTGGAATCCCGGTCATCTAATTCCTTTGGTTGAAGTAGTAAAGGGTGAAAAGACAGATAACGGTACGGTTCAGCGAGCTATGCAAGTACTTCAGCATATGAAGAAGAAACCGGTTTTATTAAACAGAGAGATTCCAGGATTTATAGGGAATCGCTTACAGTACGCGTTATTTCGGGAAGCACAATCCCTACTTGATGCAGGGGTAGCAACTAAAGAGGACATCGATGCAGCGGTAACATATAGTATTGGGCGTCGTCTTCCGGTAACAGGCCCTTTAATGACTGCGGATATGGGAGGTCTTGATGTTTTTTCTGCTATCTCAAATTATCTTTTTGAGGACTTGAGCACCGATCAAAAATCCGGTAGAGTGCTTACACAGTTAGTGGAAGAGAATAAGCTTGGAGACAAAAGTGGAGAAGGCTTCTATACATGGGACGAGCAATTTTCACAGCTTAAAAATGTAGAACGTGAACAGATGTTAATTCATTTTCTTAAGGGAGACATGAATTTAGGAGGTAGCGATGAATAACTTCTTTTCTGAATTAGAGCATAAAACTGTAATTGTAACAGGGGGTAGCAAAGGAATAGGGAAAGATATAGCCCTTACATTTGCTAAGCTAAAAGCTAATGTGGTGATCTCCGGACGAGAAGGTATGGCATTAGAGGAAACGCTGAAGGACCTACAAGGCTATAACGATCGTTGCATCTCTGTTCAAGGTGATTTAAGTAAAATGGAGAACATAAATAATTTAATAGAGACGACAGTAAAAGAGTTTGGAACAATTGATGTACTTATCAATAATGCAGGAGTTAATATTGCAAAGCCTGCATTAGAAGTAACGGAGAATGACTGGGATACTGTCTTAGACTTAAATTTAAAGTCTGCGTTCTTTACAAGTCAGGCAGCGGCTAAATTTATGAGTAAACAAAGAAATGGTAAAATTATAAATATAGCCTCTCAAATGGCCTTTGTAGGCTATTACAATAGAGCAGCATATTGTTCTAGTAAAGGAGGTCTAGTTCAACTAACAAAGGCGTTGGCAGTTGAATGGGCTAAGCTTGGTATTAACGTTAACGCTGTGGCACCTACCTTTATAGAAACAGAGTTAACTGCTAAAATGTTTGAAGATGAAGATTTTAAAAGGGATGTCGAAAATAGAATTCTCTTAAAGGGACTTTCGCAGCCAAAGGATATTTCTGGAGCAGTGCTGTATTTAGCCTCTGATTTGGCGAATTTCGTGACAGGAGAAACTTTAAAGGTTGATGGTGGATGGACTGCAATTTAAGATTGGAGGAATTCAATTGAAGGGTAAAGTAGTATTTATAACTGGGGCTGCCAGAGGTATTGGCTATGATGTCGCTAAGGCATTTTTAGAGGCAGGAGCAAGCGTAGTTATTTCAGATTTGAATAAAGTAGCATTAGACGAGGCTGTCTCCACTCTAAATGGGCAAGTAAAGGGTCTTGTCTGTGATGTAACGAAAGAAGAGGACATTAAGAACGCCATTGAATCTACAGTAGATTCCTTTGGAAGAATAGATATATTGATAAATAATGCAGGTATGCAGCATGTTTCATTAATAGAAGAATTCCCGACAGAAAAGTTCGAGCTATTAATAAAAATAATGCTAACAGCTCCTTTTATAGCTATGAAATATGCATTACCACACATGAAAAAGCAGCGATTTGGCCGGATTATTAATATGGCTTCTATAAACGGCTTGATAGGATTTGCAGGAAAGGCCGCCTATAATTCAGCTAAGCATGGAGTGATCGGTTTAACTAAGGTAGCGGCATTAGAGGCTGCAGCTGATGGAATTACAGTTAATGCAATATGCCCAGGCTATGTGGATACATTGCTTGTACGCAACCAATTTGAAGATTTAGCTAGAACGAGAAATATTAATGTGGAGCAGGTACTGGAAGAAGTATTGTATCCCCTAGTTCCCCAAAGAAGATTATTAGACGTTCAAGAAATTACTGACTTAGCTTTGTATGTGGCAAGTGAATCTGCCAAAGGGATGACAGGCCAGGCAATTGTTTTAGATGGTGGCTATACAGCCCAATAATAAAAGGCCCTTAATTTTAGGGGCCTTTTTCTATATAATAACCTAAATTGTTTATGCTTTACTTGATTTTTCAACGAAGAAGGTAATAACTAAGAACATAAAGAATGCAAAAAGTAAAACAGTTCCCCCTACGATAAAGAAGACCATAACCAGTGTTTCATTTAGGTCAAAGGGATTTAGATTATACATCCACATGCCAACTGTTAATCCTAATGCACCTATCATGGCACTAATACTTTGTACAGTTACCATCCACTTATGTTTGACTGTAAATACTTGATAGAAAATTCCCCATGCAAAGACAGATAGCCATCCTACTAAAAGTACGTGAGCGTGTATTGGTCTTAGTGAGTAGTCCATCTGACCTGCCATATGCGAACCAATATAAGTTCCAATCAGTCCAAATAATGCTGCAAAACGAATTAATCTTATACTCCAAGTTTTTTCCATTATTATCTCTCCTCTCAAAGCCTCAGTTTAATGATTAAATATCTTTTCCACAAGTGGTAAATTTACTTTGACTTGAATATTTCAAATTTGATTAGAAAGAATATAAAAGTAAAAGGAAAGTTCATAGAGAGTTCATATACCTTCTGTAAACTAACTATTTGATAGAAATTTTGAAGGAGGAAAAGCGCTCATATGAAAAAACTATTACACCCAATTACTGACTGGGTCTCAACTAAACGAGGCATGTGGATTACCATTATTGCTTGGTTAGTCCTCATGATTGGATTAAGTGCTGGGCCACAACTTGGAGAGTATAAGGTAACTAATTTTCAATCTCTACCTGACGATGCAGCTTCTATAATTGCCAGTGAAAAGTTAGATGAATACTTCCCTAATGATCAAGGGACCCCTGGAATCCTAGTTTTTCATAACGAGGATGGAGAAGTAAATGTTGAAAGTGTAAAAAGTATTCTTGAAGGTATTCAACAAGCAAATATTGATGGGATTGACACCATCGTTGATATTGCTTCATTACCAGAACAAGCACTAGCATCTTTTATCTCTGAGAACGGTTCAACTATGATTGTACCTATGAATCTTGAGGCTGGCTTAGGAAATGATCAATATGCCGAGATTAATGATGAAGCTTCCAAGATAGGGAACGATATAGCTGAAAGTACAGGGGATACACAGTTTTATATTACGGGACCTGCAGGTATTGCAGGAGATACTGTAAAGCTATTTGAACAGGCAGATATCCAATTGTTACTTGCTACTATAGTTATAATTTTAATATTATTAATAGTTATTTATAGATCACCATTGCTGGCATTTATCCCATTGTTAGCAACTGTTATCGTTTATCAGGTAGCAAACCAAACGATTGCCCTTTTGGGAGCAGGTGGGTTAGAAATTAATAACTCTACTACTTCGATTATGAGTATTTTATTGTTTGCAGCTGTAATTGATTATTCGTTATTCGTATTCTCACGTTATCGCGAAGAATTGAATCATTATGAAAGTAAATATGAAGCAATGAAATATGCAATGCGTGCTACTGGTGAACCAGTATTCTTTGCTGGAGGAACAGTCCTAGCTGCTATGCTTGTTCTATTCTTTGCTGATTTCCGTGATTATCAAAACTTTGCACCAATTTTTGGGACAGCTGTATTTATTATTATGATTGCTTCCATTACATTAGTGCCTGCCTTATTTACTTTGTTTGGTCGCAAAGCATTTTGGCCAAAAGTACCAAAGTATGGAGCCCAAAAAGAAGTAAAGCATGGCATATGGGGGCCAGTTGCTAAATTTGTTGTTAACAAACCATTTTTAACAGGTGGTCTTGTCTTTGTCTTGATGGTTGTCACGGCTTTAAATATGTTTAATCTAAAATTTGAATTTGATACTGTTAAGTCATTCCCAGAAGACCTACCTTCTCGTGAGGGTTATGAAATAGTTGAATCTAACTTTGACAAAGGTGAGCTAGCTCCCACGTCTATTTTAGTAGAAAGTAATTCAAACCTTTCAGATGATCAAGTAGAAGACTTAAGAGTCTTACTTGAGGAGCAAGAGCATGTAGCTTCTGTGCGGTTAACTAATGCTAATGAAGAACAATCCTTAGTAAAATATAGTCTAGCCTTTGATATTAACCCTTATTCTACTGAAGCAATGGATCAATTGGGTGATATGCGTACTAGTGGTGAGGATATACTCAAGGCTGCACAAATTGATGGAGATATTCATTTTGCTGGTACTACTGCTAAGCTTGTAGACGAGCGGGAAACTAACACCAGTGATATCTATAAGATAGTATTATTGGAAACATTATTAATAGTAATCCTATTATTCGTAATGACTCGATCATGGAAAATGCCTCTATACATGATGGCAACTATTCTTCTTTCCTATCTGTCAGCATTAGGATTAGGGATTTTCCTTGTAGAT
This sequence comes from Psychrobacillus sp. FSL W7-1493, assembly GCF_038004905.1. Taxonomy (NCBI): domain Bacteria; kingdom Bacillati; phylum Bacillota; class Bacilli; order Caryophanales; family Bacillaceae; genus Psychrobacillus; species Psychrobacillus sp. FSL W7-1493. The sequence continues at coordinate 398,192 of NZ_JBBOSB010000002.1, forward strand.
GTGTTATTTGGTTATGAGGCAGTAAGCACACGAGTTCCAGTTTATGCCTTCATCTTCTTAGTTGCACTTGGGATCGACTACAATATAATTTTAGTCTCCAGGTTCATAGAAGAACGTAAAACTTACAAGGTGAAAGACGCTTTGGAAATTGCGATACGTAATACAGGTGGAGTAATTTCTTCCGCTGGTATCATCCTTGCGGCAACATTTGCGGCACTAACAACTATGCCAATAGCAGATTTATTCGTCTTTGGCTTCATCGTATCAATAGGGATTATTATAGACACATTCCTAGTTCGCGGAATGCTTCTACCAGCTCTAATACTCCTATTCGAAAAAGATAAGAAGTAGACGAGAAAAGCGTAGGCGCCTATCCCTGCCCCGACAGGCAAGCTGTAAGCTGTTATAATAACTTAAAACAATTAGAGGGTGTTTCGTAAGGTAACTTACAAAACACCCTCTTTTAAAACAGGCATTAAAGAAGGTGGCATAGATCCATGAATATCCTTGTAGTAGATGATGATGTAAATATACAGACATTAGTTATGATTCATTTAAAGAGGGCAGGTTATGAAGTAATGACAGCTAAAAATGGGGAAGAGGCCCTCTCTTTATTAAAGGATGATTGGGCAGATTTAGCTGTAGTAGATGTAATGATGCCGGGGATGGATGGCTTTGCTTTGACGAGAATTTTAAGTGAAGAATATGATATCCCGGTAATTTTATTGACTGCTAAAGGAGCATTAGAAGATAAGGAACAAGGCTTTTTAGCAGGCTCAGATGACTATTTAGTAAAGCCTTTTGAGCCAAAGGAATTACTTTATAGAATTGCAGTGATATTACGTAGACTGGACAAGACCTTTAAGCCAATTATGGTAATTGGTAACGTAACTATTAATCGCTCTACCCATGAGGTCACCGTAGGTAAACAGACCCTCTTACTGCCTTTAAAGGAGTTCGAGCTTTTAAGTGTATTATCCTCTAAGCCAGAACAAGTTTTCACAAGAACTAGTTTAATGGAAAAAGTGTGGGGCTACGATTATGAAGGAGACGACCAAACATTAAATACACATATTAAGCGTTTAAGACAACGATTAGAGAAAGCGAAGGCTCGGATAGAGATTCAGACAGTACGCGGTCTTGGTTATAAGCTGGATGTGATAGAACCATGAGATCCTTGTATAGACAATATACTTTAGCCACTTTGTTTATTATTGGTATTAGTATTCTAGCTGGTTTTCTAATTGTAAGTATCGTTTATAATATACAAATTAAAGAAAAGAATGATGAGAAAAACGTTGGAGTGGCTATAGAAATTACTTCCGTCTTAGAAAAAATGCATGGAGGGGGCTTCAATAACTACCTAGAATCCATAACTAAGTTGGGTTATCAGGCATATGTCATTAATGAAAATGAAGAAGAATATTCTTATGGTGAACCATTTCAAGATACTGAGCTACCAGAAGAAATTCGTTTGGAAGTATTAAATGGAAATATTTATCATGGGATGCGTGATTATCAAGGTAAGTTTTTTATCTTTAATCATTATGCAAATAGTGTTAGAAATACTGTTGGTATTCCCTTCGAGCATGAAGGTATAGTTTACGGTTTATTTATTCGTCCAAATAACCAGCTACTGTTCTCTGATATGCATCTATTGCTGTTAGGCTTCCTACTCGCACTTGCAGTAATAATTCTTACTTCTATGCTATTACTGGCTAAGCAACTTGTTAAACCAATTAAACAATTGAATGATGCAACCAAACATGTAATGGTGGAGAATTATCGAGTGGAATTAGATATTACCCGTAACGACGAGCTTGGACAGCTAGCTAGAAATTTCTCTAACATGGTTAAACAGCTTGAGCTTAACGATGAGGCAAGAAAGGCATTTATAAGTAATGTGTCCCATGACTTCCAATCGCCTCTTTTGAATATACAAGGGTACGCCGACCTTTTAAAATCAACCGACCTTAGTAAGGAAGAAAGAGAAGATTATATTCAGGTGATTGATCAGGAGGCAAAAAGATTGTCCAATCTCACCAAGCAACTTTTGTTGTTAACTTCTCTTGACCAATCTGCAAGACCAGTAAGGAAATCTGATTTTAGATTAGATGAACAGCTTAAAAAGGTCATTTACAAGTATAGATGGCGAATAGAAGAGCAGAATATGGATCTTTCTTATGAGATGGAACCCGTTATGTATTATGGAGATATAGATTTATTGGAAAACGTATGGGATAACGTGCTAACGAATGCTATTAAATATAATGTAGCAGAAGGTGAAATTTCCATTAAAGTGATAGACGGTAGTGACTATGTAAGGATTTCCTTCCAAGACAGCGGAATTGGTATGAAGGAAGAAGAAATAGATCAAATCTTTGAGAGATTCTACCGTATAGATTCATCTAGAACAAAGGAAGGCTCAGGTCTAGGTCTTGCAATTGTAAAAGAAATTGTTGAATTGCATAAAGGCAAAATAGAAGTGACAAGCAATATAAACGAGGGGACCTTATTTGTTATTTTGTTACCTAAACAAATAGCTTATTAAACCGGATTTAGACGTTCCATTTAACTATTTCATTGCTTATCGTGGGGAGAACTTAATTTAAGATGAAATTCGTGTTAAAATAAGCACTTAGCATATAAGAAGGAAGTGTTTTAAATGATAGGACGAAATGATCCTTGTCCATGTGGTAGTGGGAAAAAATATAAAAAATGCTGTGAGTCTAAACAGACTATTTCTATAGAGGAAGTTAAAACGGAAGAATTGGAGCGTGTCCTTCAGACCTTCTATGACGAGTATCCAGAAAGAAAGGATTATGCTGCATTTGGAGAGTTTGCTGCTGATTGGATTAAACCCTTAAAGAGTTTTATGGAGCAGGAAATGATAGAAGCAATAGCAATGGATGAATTCTTCTTTCACCAACGTTTAGATATTTGGACCGGTTATGTAGAAAAGCAACGAAAGAAAATAGCAAGACCGTCCACGTTAAATGTGTTGGATAGCTGGAGTGAGCCACGTGCTTTTGTTGGAGAGGTAACTGCTGTTGAGGCAGAGTATTTAACAGTCAAACATATATTGACGGACGAAATAATTTTGCTTAGAAGAGAAAACGACAAGCCAGTTCCGACTGGAATGCATATATATTGTTTCATCCTGCCCGATGGCCAAGAAAACAACCATTACTTAGCTGTTTCAAGTCTTGTGTTCTTCCCTACCGATCATAAGCTAGTATTTGAGGATTTTACGAAAGAATTTAAATCCCTCAATGATACGATAGCCAAAGAGTTTCTTAAGGAAAATGGCTTGAAGCTCTGGATTGCTCTTGGTAAAAACGGCTACCAGGGAGGAGAGTATACCTTCTTCGAAGCTGGAGTACTTCAACAGGCAATGGATTTTTTAGAAAAAAATAAGCGTGACTATACAAAATTGATCGAAGTGGTAGAAGATTATTTGTTTGAGCAGCAACCCAATGCTAGAAAAGAAGTGGCAATTGCTGCAGGGGCTATTAGATTTGGACAAGATAAAGGTTTCTTTGAGCCATTAGACTTAACGGTTAAAGAAATTGCCGAGACATTTGAAGTTTCAACATCTTCTTTAAACAAATACTATAATGAGTTATTAGCGTATTACGAAGAAAAAGTAGTATAAATATAAATAGGTAAAGGCTATCTAGAATCTACATAGCCTCAGACTGTAAGCAAAAGGGTTGGAAACCATTTCGATTTCCAACCCTTTTTTGATTTTTCAATTTTCAACTGGCTAGCTTCTTATGATTTAAGGTAGCGAAAATCAGCATCACCTGTATGGATGTCTATTTAAGGTGAAAAAAATAAAGCTCCGAAAATTTACAGTTCGTAAATTTCCGGAGCTTACTTTTATGTGGGAAGAGTTCATGAAACCCTTGAGGATTAGGTAGAACTAATTCTTCCCATTACCTTTTCCTTTATCTTTATCTTTACCTTTGTCTTTGTCATTACCCTTACCATTCTCTTTCTTTTCTACTGTAATAGTTTGCGTAGTTTCATGGCCTACTAAATCTACTACTTTTAAAACAAATTCATTATTACCTGGCTCTAAAGGTAGTTCTACGTCAATCGTTTCGCTATAGCCATTCATTGCATATGGTGACGAAACTGGTCGATAGAAGACTTCGCTATCATTTAGATATAGGCGAACTTCATCAAAGTTATCTCCAACCTTAACTTGGATGACAGGATTTTCTGCATCCGCATCTAATTTACCTTTTGGAAGAGATTTTTTAACTGCTTCTACAGTCGGTTTTTTACTATCTACAATAATTTTGCGAGTAATAGCCATTTTATTATCAAATTCGTCTATAGCTTCTACGTTCACACTTTGTACCCCGTCTTTAAAGGATAATGTATGAGAGAATGCTTTACCGTCAAATGAACTAGCTGGTACTCCATTGATCTTTAATGATTTAATCTTAGAATCGTCTTCCACTGTACCTTGAACTAACACTTCACCTGTTTGATAGTAACCGAAAAACTCAGGTGATTGGATGTAGATTACAGGTTCTTTTGTTTCTTTTTCTGGAGCCGGTTCCGTTTCAGGTGCTTCCTCTACAGTAATTTCTTCTACTGTTGAGTTACCAGCGATATCCCATACTTTAACGGTTACCTTATCTCCAGCTTTAGCCTGTTCTATTACATAGCTTTCAAGTGTTGCTGCTTCTGTAATTTCTTCATCATTCAAGTACACTTCAATACGATCAATTCCAACACCTTGATCGCTTGCATTAGCTACAGTAAGTGTTTTTGTTTCTAAGTCAAATGCAATTTCAGCTGTAGGAGCTTTTGTATCTAAGATAATAGGATACTCAATAGTTTGCCACTCAGCACCTGCATAATCGATAACTCCTCGTAGCTGAATCTTATATTGTCCATCTGCAGCAGGTTTACCGTTAATCATACCGTCCCAAGCATTAGCATTTGAGAATGTATATGCGTTAGTAGAAATATAGTGTTTTCTTAAATACTTTTCCGTGCGAATGGTACGTAATTTTTTCCCATTTGCATCTAACACATTAATTTGAAGATCCTTGACGTTACGCATTAGTGAATATACAGGAATGACTTTGTCTAAAGTTCCATCTCCGTTAGGGGAGAAAGCAAATTTAGTAGGATCAAATTCTTCATTTAAAGTGGACCCATTGATAAAGTTCCCTTTATCGTCAGCTAACCCTTGGAATCCCCAGTACGTTAAATCTTCCCATAGGAATTCATCAAAAATAGAAGCATCATCCCAAGATCCATTAAAACCAAAGAATGGAACAGTTAATGGCACATTTCCAGAAGTTTCTTCAGAAGGATCGACTAAACGCACGAATCCATCGATGAAGTAACCATTAGAGAAGTATTGCTTTAACCACTCAGAGTTAGAAGCGTCTACTGATACCTGAATAGTAGTTTCTCCATTTGCAGGAACTGTGACAGTCGTTGGTGCTGACACGTCAGCATCTGATTCTTCTAAAACATAAGAACCATAAGTTTCGTTATTTGGAATCGTTACGTAGTTAGCTCCAGCGTTCACTGGACGGTCTACTTGTAATTGTACATCCACATTATAAGTTTTTGCTTCATTGCTATAGTTCTTAGCTTTTAAAGAGAAGTTAAATTGATTTCCACTAATTTCTTTTAATGCTACTTTAGCTTCACCTGTTGCACTATTAGTAACTAAGACATCCGTTTCTAAAGCATTAGCAAGTTGCATAATCCCTGCTCCTTGGCGACGAGGTGATACATATTCGCCAGCTTTTAATTCAATTGGCTTTGCAGTATTCATCATAAGGTTTTTAGCAAACTGAACACGATCTGCGCCAGTCAAACCAAATTCTTCATTTACACGCTCTAATACTAATGCTGTACCACCAGCTACGTGTGGAGCTGCCATGGATGTACCACTCATTAATCCGTAATTATTATCGTTCAACGTAGAGAAGATATTTCCACCAGGAGCAGTAATCTCAGGTTTAAAATCTAAGTTAGGAGTTGGACCCCAAGAAGTAAATGAACTCATCTTACCTTTAGTAGGGTTTGGTGTATCAATATATTTACCATCAAATGAAACAGTTACTCTTTGGCCAGCATCAATTCCAGCTTTGATAGCTAGTCCGTCAGCTTGTAAGGCAGACATAAATGGAATACGAATCGCAGGGTCAGAAGCCATATTAATAGTTCCTGCTGCATTGTTATATACAATAACTCCAATCGCGCCAGCTTCTTGCGCATTTAAGCCCTTTTCGACAAATGAAATACTGCCACGAGAAACTAAAGCAAATTTACCCGCTACATCTTTACTAGCGAAATCCTCTGGTGTACCAAATCCAGCTTCAACAACCTCGTAGGAATCGCCAGGTAAATCAGCAGGCTCCTTATCATTTGCCAGTAAGAACATTGCTCGTCCAGCATCAGTTCCATCAAAAGCATATTGGAAGCTAGAAGCAGTTATTGAATCATTTTCATAGGAAGCTACTCCAAATGAATCTTCTGAAACAGAAGGGGAACCTGTTAAACCATAATCTTGGTTAGAAGCATATGGATACCAAGTGCCTGAGCCAAACATGTCAGAATTACCGGCAGAGATAGCTACAAGTAATCCATTATTTTGCGCGCGAGTTACTGCTTGCTGTTCTGGGCTTTCACTATTTACAAATCCTGCAGTTGAACCAAGGGACATGTTTAACGCGTCCGCACCAAGTTTAATTGCATCATCCATTGCCTTTACATAAACGTCTCCATACGTAGAAGGGAATAATGGGTCGTTACCAAATACCTTCAGTGCAAGAAGCTGCACTTCTGGGGCAACCCCCTTAATACCACCATTTTCTTCATCTCCGTTAGCACCTACTGTACCGGATACGTGCATTCCGTGCATGGAAGCATCAGGACCAATGTCTCGAATCTCTGTATTTTCATCCATATAGTTATAACCGAATGGAACCTTTGGAGTGAAAAATAAACCAGGTTCAATAGATCCATCATTTAATAACGCATTTACTTCTGCAGAAGTAATCTCTCCCGTATTTTCATCCGATAGGACCATATCACGGTGGTTAGGATCTATTCCTGTATCGATGACACCAACAACCATTCCTTCACCCTTAAAGGAATATTTCTCCCAAGCCAATTGGGCTTGTACAAGTTCCTTAGAATGTACCATTTGAGGTGTTATTTTTGGACGGTCATATTCTGTAGATTCATAGACTCTTTTGACGCCATCAATTAGGCCAATCCCTGCAACGTCTCTAGCATCTACTTCAGCAGAGAATCCATTAAATATTGCAGTAAACTCTTCTTTATATTGTATATTTTTTGAAACTCTTTTAACTTTGTCTTTTACATTACGTTGATCGGTTTCAATAGCAGATTCAACTGATTTTCTTTCAGATTTCGATAGGTTCTTGTATAAAACCCCTTTTTTGGTTGCTGTCTCAATGGCTGGAGCCTTTTCCAGTTCCACAATGATTCGCACCTTTTCGCTAGGATTCTCTGGAACTTGTAGCCTTTCTGGTACTCTTGGTGTTTTCTGCGCTTGAGTATTGGTGATAGATTTTTCTATCTGTTTTGCAGCTACAGGACTTGCTAATCCTAATGATGCAGAGCTAAACATTAGCGATGTTACCACTGCTAGAATAGTAGTTTTTTTCTTAATTCCCAATCCCTTTTCCTCCTCTGAATATGTTTAATATATCTACTAGAACTTACCATATATTCAGAACATTTAAAATAGAGTGAGAGAGTATAGACAAGACGAGTAAATTGAGTGTATGGAAGGAAAATAATCAATATGTCGCACTAATTTGTTTTTTTAGTAATTTCATAGTCTTGGATTTGGTTTATAAAGGTTTAGGTATTTATAATTGTTTTTGTAAAAAGAATCGTGATAAGTCTAAAGAAGTAGGATTCTTAAGAGTTTATTTCACGTATTGTTGAAAAAAATAAAAAAACCCCCTATTTTGTAAAAATAGTGCTAAATATATATGATTAGGTCTTTTGGTTCGGTTGTACTTGTGAAACTTGTCGAAAATGTTTAGTGATTGTCTAAAAGGATATACATAAATAAACGAAGAAGGAGTGGATAAATAATGGACAAAAAGAATGTAAATGACCATAACGTAAACGATAAGGATTCAGAAAAACAAGATATTCCTGGACGTATATTAGACAATCCTGATCTTCTAGACACTGAAAAGGAAAGTATCTTTGATAGAGATGAAGCGATGAAAAATGTAGATCCCATTCCTATGGAGGAATTAAATCAAAAAGTAAAAGATGAAAGTAACCATAGCAAGACTAAAAATACTTCCGCAACAGATAAACGATATCCAGGATAATTCTTACTAATGTTTAAGAAATCATTTTCTAGACAATGCTATTAATAGTAATAGCGATAAATTAGTAAGGAGGGACTTATTATGATTAGTAGTAAAGGTAAAGTATTAAGCAGCACTTTTTTATCAGCGGCTCTTCTTTTAGGGGCATGTGGAGACAAGGAGGAGGTTAGCGATCCGCCTACCACTGAAGCAGTAGAAAGCGAATTTGGTTTTACTTCTTTTGATTTAGATATTGATACTGCTGAACAGCGAGATGCAGTAGAAGCTTCCTTTGAAGTGGAAACAAACGGAGTGGAAGCAGAGTATGTAAATTCCTTAGATTCTCAAAAACTTCACGGAGATGAAGCTTACGAATTCTTAAAGCCAATCTTTACTGATTTAGCTTTAACAAACGATATGACTAAGGAAGAAGTAATAGAAAAAGTTAATACAGCATTTGGGATAAGTGACTATACTGAATTTGACCTTGAGATTCTTTACGAGGATGGTCAAGAAATTGAGTACAAAGATAATAAATAAATTTTATTTATGAATGTGAGAAAAGGTATCGGGAGATTAACTCCGATACCTTTTTTATTGGCTATGTTAAAGGTAGGGTTGATTATAATGCAAAGAAATCTTAGAACAGAGAGTAGAATTGATTTTTCGCCCCAACCGGACGCTTTCCTCGGGGTGAGCGATAAGCCATCACCCATCGCTAACGTGCGTGGTTGTGATGTCTTATCTGTCTCACTCATCCCGTAGGAGTCGCCGTCTGGCCGCTCCAATCAATAAATGGAACAGCTTTAGCATCTATAAAGCATTAAAAAAATTTACTCGCATAAACAAAGCTAAAAACTGTCACCAACCCCAATTTCACAATCTATTTATGTTCTTAATAGCCATTTTGAACGTTCCTTTGTTTATGTTTATAGTCACTATAAAAAAGAATTGTTAGTCAAAATCAACCAATAACTTTAACAAAGCTTTTTTATTTTAAAACAATGAATTAATTTTACCAGTGGAATGAGGCTAATCTTCAGAAGGTATCTGTAAAAGCGGAAATCAATATTATCTTGTTCTTTCTTGATTGAACGTGTGTAGAGAATTAGAAATAACGTGATTAATATAATATGTAAAATATTAAATTAATGTTAAAAAATAGAGGGGAAGGTTAGAAAGTTTGTAACGTGGGTATTCAATCAATAACACATTAAATAAAAACTAAAAAAATAGGAGGAATACCCATGAACTTAAATTCAAACAGAAAAATTGAAATTGCTCGGACTGAGGAAGATATGTATGAAAAATTAGAACATCTGCAAAAACAAGGATATGAAGAGAGTGATATTCATGTAATTTCATCAGAAAGTACTCACTTGAATGCGTTAAATCGCTATTCGGATGTAACCACTCACGAAGCTGGTACATTCATAGACAAATTTAAATCGTGGTTTACTGGAGAATCTGCAATTGTAGAGGGACTAAAAAAGCTAGACTTAACTGAAGAAGAAGCAGAACAATATGCAAAGGAAGTAGCTTCAGGAAGTATTGTATTATATACAGACACTGTGCCTGAAGGGGATTCCCTAGGAGCTAGCGCGAATGCTGAAGCTGCTGCAACCACAGGCTATACAGATACAGTCGGAACGGATGTAGTGCAAAGTCGTTTTACTGAAGGAGAAGAGCCAATCTCGGATTATGCTAAGGACAATGGCTTTACTCCTTCTACAAATAATATGGTGAACGAAACAGATGGTCGACTAGATGAGCCACAGGATAAATTCGTTAGAGGTGAAACCTTTGCTACAGACCCTTTGCTTGTAAGAGATGAGGATCATGTAGGACATACCATGCAAGAGGACAAGTTAGTACAGAACAAGCGCCCTACCATTGAGGAGAGTATAACTGTAGAAGAAAAATCTTATGGGTCACAGTCTCCAGGTTCAGATCCAAATTTAGGTCCAGCAGCTTTTGGAGACGATCAGACGGAATTGGACGAGGAAGAACGAAGAGTTAATCAACAGCAACAGGAAGAAAAACTAGAACGTCAAAAAAAGCTAGACGAGCATTCACCAGTCAATAGATTATATTAGACATAGAAACCCCCTCTATTTAGAGGGTTTTTCTATGTCTAAAGTTACTAGTATGAGATAATGGTAGCATACGAAAAATTAGAGGTGGTAAACATGGATTTTGTTGCAATAGATTTTGAAACTGCCAATAGTTTACGAACTAGTGCTTGTTCAGTTGGAATTGTAGTAGTAAGAAATGGTGAAATAATAGAAGAAGTTCAAACACTTATTAATCCACTTAGTGAGTTTAATTATTACAATACAAAAATTCATGGAATTACAGATTACATGGTTCAGGATGCACCAACATTTCAAGAATTTTGGCCACAGCTAAAACCTTATATAGATCAACAAACGATTATAGCCCATAATGCAAGTTTCGATATTGGTGTACTAAAAGAATCGGTTAATAGATGCTACGAAGAACAACCTCGATTCCAATATGCTTGTTCTTATAGAATTGCTAAAAAAATATGGCCGGATTTGTACAACCATAAACTATCCACAGTAGCCAACTATTTAAGTATCCAATTCAAACATCATGATGCATTGGAGGATGCAAGAGCTGCAGCATTAATAACAATCGAGGCAATGAAAAAAACAAGAACCAGCTCATTAAAAGAAATGTCTCTGTTACACAAGATCAAAGTTAATAGTTCCCTTGATACTAAGAAAGCTCCTTCAAGAGTAAAAAAGAGCAAGGAAGACATGGCCCTTCCTTTTATAGTTCCAGACAATATAGAGAAAAATACTCGTCATCCATTTTATGGTGCAAATATTGTCTTTACAGGAAAAATGGATTCTATGACAAGATCGAATGCAGCTAAATATGCTGCTGACCGTGGAGCTACCTGTAAAGGGACTGTAGACATAGATACAAATTTTTTAGTAGTTGGAGATCAAGCGCTCATGAAATATGTAGAGGGTGTAAAAAGCTCCAAAATGCAAAAAGCCGAGGACTTAATCCAAAAGGGGATTCCTTTAGAAATAGTTGGAGAACAGGATTTTTTAAGGTTAGTTAAACATTAAATATTATGATGAAAACAAAGGATGATTATAAAAGCCATCCTTTGTTTTTTTATACATACACTAATTATTCTTTAATCATTTGGAGAGAGGTTGGATTATTGTTTCCCCATAGGAAAATATTAATGTAAGAAGAGAAGCTATATATATCGAAACTATTGCAGGGACTTTATGTTATTTATACAAAATCAAGAGATAGAAGGTTTAAAATGATCGGTAAAAGTGTAAACGATAATAAAGTATAAATTTGAGGAGGGAAGAGAAACTAAGATAATATGGAAGGGGATTAAATATTATGGACAATTCGATATCTTACGGAGACGATTATAAGTATATTCCAACGACATCTGTTGGTAGTGGTATAGGTTTAGAGATTCTACCAGATGTCTTTTGTTACACCATTCAAATTGTAAACATTTGTTTAGTAGGGAAGCCAGGTACAGATGATTTCGTTTTAGTAGACGCTGGAATGCCTCAATCTGCTGATAAGATTATAGAGATAGTTGAAGAACGTTTTGGTGAGAATAAAAAACCAAGGGCGATCATCTTAACACATGGACATTTTGATCATGTAGGAGCCATTAAAGAGCTAGTTGAAAAGTGGAATGTCCCTGTGTATGCTCATCCACTGGAACTTCCTTTTTTAACGGGAGCGCAGGATTATCCAGATCCGGATACTTCCGTAGAAGGAGGAATGGTTTCCAAAATGTCTGGAATGTTTCCTGTTAAAGCAATAGACCTGGGAGATCATGTACACATCTTGCCAGAGGATGGCTCTGTTCCTTTTATGCCAGGTTTTAAGTGGTTTCATACTCCAGGCCATTCCCCAGGGCATATTTCGCTGTTTAGAAAAGAAGACGGAATATTGATTGCCGGTGATGCATTTGTTACGGTCAAACAAGAGTATTTATACAAGGTCTTTACACAAGAACAAGAAATAAGTGGACCACCTCGTTACCTGACAACAAATTGGGAGGATGCAGAATACTCCGTAAAACTTCTAGATTCCTTGAAGCCTGATATAGCAGTAACTGGTCACGGACTTCCAATGCATGGAGAAATACTTAAAAGCAATCTGCATTTATTAGTTAGTGAATTTAAACGAATTGCCAAACCAAGCCATGGGAAATTTGTAGACAATGAATAAACATAAAAGAATCCTATCACCTTTTACAGGGATAGGATTCTTTTGTGAATGGATATCATTTATACTTTTTGCTGTAACTATTTTCTTCCCATTTTTTCTGTTTGTACAGTTACTTTAATAGTTACGGATTTGTTACTATAAGTAGCTTTAATGGTAGTGCTTCCAGCAGATTTAGCCGTAATTACTCCCTCATTTACAGAAATGATATTTGTATCATAGCCACTATATTCTGCATCTGCAGTTACATCAATAGTAGAATTTTTCTTTCCTTTATTATTTATCATAGCAGTAAGCTTAAATGTTGATGATTTATTAACATCTATTTTAACATGCTTTTTATCCACTTTTAGGTTAAGGATATTAGGCAGAGATGGTGACTCTTGTTCCTTCAAGTCAACTTGAATAATAATTGGGTCGTGGTCAGAGGCACGTCCATGAATATCCATATAGTTAGCGTTGATATGAATCATATCCACTGCAGTTTTCTCTGCTAAATTATTTGTTATCAAAATATGGTCTAAGACTTGGTTGTTCCCTTGATAGTAATACGAGAATCGTTCACCTGCAGGAACTTTTTCTACCATATTAGTTAATATTCCGCCCTTTAAAGCTGCTAATGCAGGAGTGAACTCAAAGTCGTTCATATCTCCGGCCACTATAACCTTCAAGTTAGGGTCTTTTGCTTGTCCTGCTTTTACGAAATTATTAATCATAGTTGCAATCTCGATTCGCTCAGCCTCTGATCCTAACAAAGGTGGCTGGTTTTTCCCGAATAAAGGTTGATCTCCACCCTTAGAATTTAAGTGAGCACCAATTACAACTACTTTTTCACCTTGGAATTCAAATTGTGCAGCAAGTGGCTTACGGGTATTTTCCAAAGGTAAGTCTAAAATACGTCCAGGATTTAAAGTGAGATTTCCTCCCTCATCCCAAGCAACGGAATCAGTTGAACTTCCTTTTGTACCCTCAGAAAGTGTTACCCTTTCCGGGTTGTATAGATAGCCAACTCGAATATTTCCTCCAGGTTGTCCACCATCACGATTATATTCAGGTGCAATATCCGTCCATTCGTATGCAGGTCCGCCTTCCTCCACAATGGTAGCAATTAACCGCTCATAGCTTGCAGAAGCATCGGAATTCCCAGATTCAGTAGGACCGTCGTTATCTTGAACTTCTACTAATGTAATAATATCTGGAGATTTCATATTTTCAACAAATGATCGTGCAATTTTTACAACCTTCTCGTTTGGTGTGCTTTCGATGTTAGCGGAGAAATTCTCTATATTATAAGCAGCGACCGTCAGCTTCTCTTCGCTTGGAACGATCTCCGTTATCGTAATAGGCTTTTCAACACGATTGATAGAAGGGAGTGATTCCTCATCAGTCCATAGCTTAAAGTTTCCAAAACCAAAGCCCATGACTCCGACAATCTCCTCTGTAAAATAATCACCAGATTTTGCATCATAGTTCTCATTATCGATTAATACTGTAATTCTTTCAGGGTTATAGTCATCAGCAGAAATATTAATACCACCTAGAGCATTAAATGTAGTATTAACCGAGTTGCCAGCTACGACCACAATTTCACCATAGTCTTGAGGACCAACGACTTTTGCATTTGGTACAGCTAGGCGCATTAACTCCACTGATTCCCAAAAATCTATTCCGTCCTCAAGAGGATCGAAGGAAGTCAGACCATCGTTATCAATAAGCTCTGTCGGAGGATGAATATCCTCTCCGATTACTAATGGTTCTGGTAGCTCTGCAGTTCCTGTTTTAAGTGTTTCAGTAGCTCTGATTCTAGTGATTGGTAGGTCGTTTGCTTTCATGTCAGAATAGCCATCGTAATACCATTCCTCTACTGTCCCGGCAACTGTTACTAAGTCGCCAACCTTTAAACCATTAGAGCTTTTATTAACAATAATTGCTTCAGATGTATGGTGGTTATCATCTGGGTTGATATCCTGAATAACAAAATTAGCTGAATTATACAAGTGTGTTACTACACCAGTAATATTTTGTACAGTTGCACCTTCATAATCAGAAAAGTGACCTTGTCCTTGGATATCACGGATAGAGAGATTATCTGTTTTTAAAACAGTATACGTAAACGTGAATATTTCTGAGGTATCGTCACCAATTGCAATTGCCTTAATGGTTGTATCTTTTGTTAAAGTAATAGGTTTAGTATATTTGGTACTTGAAATGGTTGGAGCAGAGCCATCTAGTGTGTAATAAATGCTGGCTGTCTCCCAAGGAGTCGTTAAAGTAACTTCTGTTCCTTCTGAGACGGTTCCAGGGTAGATATTTGGATACACGGCAGGCTTGTTTACTTGCTCAAAGCTTTCTAAACCAAGTGTTTTAACTTGGAAAGTAGTGTTAAAAATGGATCCAATACCAGATACATGAATTAAATCACCGTTTTTATATTGCTTAGTAAAGGTTTCATAATCAAGACCGTTGCGATTATCATTTCGAATAATGATGGATTCACCGTTTTCGTGTGTGGCAGTAAATTCAAAAGTTCCAAAATCATTAACCGCTGTTAGATTAGAAATAGTTACATTGTTTAGTAGTACTCTTTCACCTTGTGTCTGTTCATTGACTCCAGCAGGTGTTATTTCTTGAACAGACGGTAAAGGGTTACCAGAAGAGAGCTTTTTTATAGTAGTAGGCTGAATTTGCAGCTCTCCACTATAGGGGCTAACCTTTCCTTCTAATTCAACGATATCCCCTGGATCTACATCAGCAGAGCTAGTATATGCATAGAGACCACCTGTTTCATCTTGAATATAGAAAGCTTTACCTCCCCAATAGCCAAGACCAGTTGTCACGGTTCCAGTCACACGTATGACTTTGTTTTGGTCTGTAATAGCTCGCGCTTTTGCAATATTGTCTACTATTTCAACGTCAGTCGGTGGTGTCTCTCCCTCAGAGATTATAGTATAGGCACTTGCGCTTCTCATGCCAGGAACTGAGAAATAGGCAGCCAAAGTTCCTGTTACCGTAACTTCACTTTGGAACAAGTTTGGATTGTCTACTAAATTTAGTCCAGAACGTACAGTACCGGTCGGAAGCTGTACTGGGAGAATATTAGCTGGATTAGTCTCATCTGGAGAATCGGCTAAGCCGACATTGGTTGCTACAGTAAAAGGTGCTTCTTGGTCGTAAGATGTGCCAGACGATGCGGTACCTACTATATATCCTTGTACGGTTGCTGTTCCGGTATTGTTGCTAATTGCGTCTGCCACTGAAATAGGTTCAGCTGCTTCGAATTTGGATACAGAGAGAAAAGGAATAACCATGGAAACAATTAACAGTAGCGAAAGGAATATCTTGCTAACTGCACTTTTATCGCTAACTCTTTTAATCATACATTCACTCCTAGGAAATATTTTAAGTTCAAAAGGAGTATAGCAGAGGATTATTGCAAAATAATTTAATTTCTATAAATTTTTTGTTTTTTTATTAAAAACAGGATAGAAGTAGTGAGTGAGGAAAAACAAGAGGGAGAAAAGAATTATTATTAAGTGGTAATAAAGAATCTATAGAACTCACATGGAATAAATAAATAGTATTGTACTATATTAATCTATATTGAATTTTAATAGTTGTAATCGTCAGAATTTATTGTATAATTTAAATTAGTTAAATAACTAGGCAGAGACGATGAGATGAAAGCCTAAATGTAAGCCTTTTTGAAAAGGCTTACATTTGGCGTTCATCTTTATTTTTTGCCATTAACACAAATAAAGGGGGATTCAAGGTGAAGAAAATGACAGGGCTAGTTGCAAGTATGTTGCTTGCAGGGAGTATTTTAACCGGTTGTGCAGGGGACGAATCAAGTGAAGGAGGAAGTGGAGGGGGACGAATAACTCTTTATTCTCCTGAAACACCTGATTTTACTAAAGAATTAGCAGCTAAATATGAAGAAGTGCACGGTGATAAAGTTGATGTTCAATACGCTGGCACAAACGTTCTTGTGAATCAAATGCTAGCAGAAAAAGATAATCCAAAAGCTGATGTATGGTATGGCGGAGGAGGAATACTACCTTTTGAAGCAGCTGTAGAGCGTGGTATTTTGGCAGAGTATATTCCAGATTTTGCAGCAGATTGGGACATAGTTGAAGATGGTATTAAGATGAAGCATGAAGATGGAAAGTATGTTGGAATCGAAATTTTCGTTCTAGGATTTTCATATAATACGGAGTTAGTAACTGAGGAAGAAGCGCCAAAAACGTGGGAAGATCTGTTAGATCCTAAGTGGGAAGGAAAAATTCAATTTCCTAATCCAGCAGCTTCTGGGACTGCAACATTAATGGTTATGGATCAAATGATGAGAAAGGGTGAGGATGAGGCGTGGAAGTACTTTGAGCAATTAGTTAAGCAATCTAACTCCATGCCAGACTCTGGTTCCGCTCCAACTAAGGGAGTAGCGATGGGAGAAGCTCATATTGGTATTGGCTTTGACTTTATGGCATATGAACAAAAAAGTAAGGGAGAAAGTGTAGACTTCATTGTTCCTGATCAGACACCAGTTCTTGTAAACCCAGCTTCCTTAATAGAAGGAGGTCCAAATGCTGAAGGTGGTAAGAAATTTATTGACTTCTTATTATCAGAGGATGCTCAGCAAATTATGGCAGACTGGTATCATATACCAATTAATCCAAACGTAGAATCTAAAACACCATTGAACTTAGAAAAAGTTAAAGAGGTAGCGGTAGATTTAGATATAGATTGGGTTAACGAAAACTACGACAGAGTGAGAAACGAATGGAAAGATAAATTTCAATAAATAAGGGTGAATATAAATGGGATCAGTAAAAATTAGTAACATCACGAAAAAATTTGGGGACGTTACTGCACTTCATGATATTAACCTTGAAATCAAGGAGGGCGAGTTTTTCGCTCTTCTTGGTCCTTCGGGATGTGGTAAAACGACCACTATGAGATGTATTGCCGGTTTTGAAAGCCCTACTTCAGGAAAAATTTACATAGGGGACAATGAAGTAGAGAACATTCCTGCAAATAAGCGTAATTGTGGCATGGTTTTTCAAAGCTATGCATTATTTCCTCATATGAATGTATTTGACAATGTTGCCTACAGTTTAAATATTAAAGAGCTAAACTCTAGTAATCCTGTTAAACAGTTCGGGATTTACGCACGGTTATTGAATAAAAGATTAGGAAAGACACCAAAAGCAATACATGAGAAAGTGATGAAAATTCTACAATACGTTGAATTAGATAAATATGCGAATCGTCTAACTAGCGAGCTTTCCGGAGGGCAACAGCAAAGGGTTGCCCTGGCTAGGGCGTTGGTGATGGAGCCAGCCGTGTTGTTGATGGATGAGCCACTTTCAAATCTTGATCAAAAGCTACGCCACTCGATGAGGAATACGATTAGATCCATTCAACAGGATTTAGGAATCACAACTATTTTTGTTACACACGACCAAGAAGAGGCGATGAGTATGGCCGATCGAATTGCAGTGATGGACAAAGGGGAAATCGTGCAAATTGGAACACCAACAGATTTATATAGTAATCCGTCTACACCTTTTATAGCTGACTTTGTTGGTACTTCCAATATATTAAAGGGGAAAGTTATAGGAGAAGAAAATGGCTTGCTTATTGTTAGTGGAGATGGTTTTCAATTGAAATCCTCTAATAAGTCTACTAAGGATGAAGTAGATATTATTATACGTCCGGAACACGTAATGGTAGAGCCTGTTGATAGTGTGGTAGATTCTTCAACAACGAATGTTGTAGTTGGAAAGGTGCTTATGTCAACTTATTTAGGATCGATAGTTCGCTATGATGTTAAGGTTGGAGAATATCAATTAATCGTGGATACAACTTACTCTACAGGAGCTAATATATTCGAAGAAGGAAGAGAAGTGAAGCTAACAGTAGAGTTTGAAAGGGTGCTATTGATATGAAGAAATCATTAAAAAACTTCAGTGGCTTGTCAGTAGTAAAAATATTTATATACGTATTTTTTGGCCTTTTCATGCTACTACCGTTATTTTCAGTGTTTCTTGTAAGCTTCACTGGACAGCCAATTAATATTTTGGGTTCTATAACAGATCCTACAATTTTTAGTTCAACTATCGAAAAGTTAAAAGGATCTTCGTTAGAGAACTATAAAAAGATTTTTACAAACTCTGGGTATTTAGATGCCTTGAAAAATAGTTTATATTTAGGTTTTTTAGTAACTGTTATTGTCATTACACTTTGCATTCCTATGGCTTATGGGATCGCACGAACTAAAATGCCCTTTAAAAAGACAATTTCGGCATTATGTACAATACCGCTTATAGTACCTACTTTTATCTCTGCTTATGCTTTTATTATAATGTTTGGCCGAGCAGGCTGGATAACTGAAATATATAACCTATTAGGTGGGGAAGGGATGCTAATTGATCCCTATTCCATGACAGGCGTAGTCATGGTACAAGTGTTTTTCTTTTTCCCTTACGCATTATGGCCATTAGTGGCTGCATTTAAAATAAGCGACATTAGTTTAGAAGAGGCCTCGCAAAACTTAGGGGCGAAGAATTGGTTCACATTTGTCTTTGTCACTTTCCCATTAGCGCTTCCAGGTATTATATCGAGTGCATTATTAATTTTTACGGTGAGTTTTTCGGATTTTGGAACCCCGATTGTACTAGCTCCGAAAGAATTAAACCTGTTGGTAGTGGAGGCTTATCGTGAAATAGCCGGCTTCTTTAACTGGGGTGGTGCGGCCATTTTAACAGTAGTCATGGTCATTGTTGCAGCATTCTTTTTCTGGCTTCAACACTTATTTACGAAAAGTAGAAATTATGGTTCTGTTTCTGGTAAGCCAAAAAAACAAAAATTAATAGAAAACAAATTATTAACAAGAATATTATCAGGATACTCTTTTTTAGTAGTTTTAATCCCTCTTTTAGCTATGCTATCAGTAGCCTTACAATCTGTTGCTACTACGTGGGGGAAAGATTTACTTCCTAACGGTTATACCCTTAATCACTATAAAACTATTTTTTCAACCTCTATGGGGAATATACAAAACAGTATAATGCTAGCGACCGGAGCGCTAGTGTTAAGTGTAATCATAGCAACTTTTGTTTCTTATTTTGTAGTAAGACAAAATTCATCTAAGTTAGATTTCATGGCTTCGATACCTCTAGTGGTCCCTGGAATTGCATTTGGTATAGCTTTGATTCAAACATTTAACACCGCTCCATTACAGTTAACTGGTACTGCTGTGCTACTAATTATTGCGTATACAATCCGAAGACTGCCGTATATGGTTAGGTCTACTATGGGAGCGATGAGAGCAATCAAGCAGGACATTGAGGAGGCAGCTATCAATCTTGGAGCAACTCCTTTAACTGCTGCAATAACTATAGTCGGACCGCTTATGCTCCCTGGAATAGCAGCTGGATCCGTTTTAGTATTTATAACCGTAATTAAAGAGGCGAGCGTATCTATACTACTGGCCCCTCCTGAATGGGCACCAATGAGCTTAGCTATATTCCAAAATATTCTCCGTGCTGAATATTACTCAGCTGCTGCGATGTCGATTGTTCTTATTGTACTTGTACTTCTATTACAAGGAGTAGCTAATTTCTTATCAAGAAAACAACAGTTATAGTTTATTGGAGTGAAAAATGTGAATGGATATATTTTTGATTTAGACGGAACTATCTACATTGATAATGAGATAATCCCTGGAGTTCCGGAAGCTATTAAAAGCTTGAAGGCAAGAGGGGACAAAGTAGTATTTCTTACAAACAAATCTATCGCAAGTAGAAAAGATTATGTAGTAAAGTTAAAAGCTTTAGATATTGAAGTGAGATTAGAGGAAGTTATTAACTCGAATTATATTACTGCTCTGTATTTAAAAAAGGTTATGAAACCAGAAGACTCGGTATATGTAATAGGAGAAGCACCTCTATTTGAAGAACTTAGGGAAGGGAACATCAAGTTAGCGGATTTCTCCGCTAAAGCTTCCCATGTCGTGTTAGGATGGGATCGGGAGTTTAATTATGACAAGTTAAACCAGGCATATCAAGCGTGGAGAAATGGAGCAGAAATTATAGCTACGAATCCTGATCGAACTTGTCCTGTTATGGGAGGGGAAATACCAGACTGCGGGGCAATGATCGGCGCTCTAGAAGGAGCAACAGGAGAGCCGGTCAAAATCGTCACAGGAAAACCGTCTGCTCTTATGGCAGATTATGTACTAAATAACGTTTTGCAGATGGAAGCTTGCAATTGTTTTATGATTGGTGATCGATTAGAAACTGATATAAAAATGGGTAATGATGCCGAGATGAAATCTGTTTTAGTTATGACAGGAATTACAACACCAACCATGTTAGAAAATCCTGTCCATAAACCTAAATATATTCTAGAGAGTGTAAGAGATATACTCTCTTTATAAATTAAAATTCCACATCTCCGGTACTCCGGCAGAAATTGCTAAAGCTCCATTTTCTAAGGCTTGATGTACCTCTGAAATGTTGTCTATAAGGCCACCAGCTATTATAGGGAAAGTAAGACTTGATGAAAGCTGGTCAATTACCTTTGGCATAATTCCAGGCATTACTTCCACAGCATCTGGACGACAGGAATTAACCATTTCAATCCCTTTAGTAACAGCATTACGATCAAGCAAAAATATACGTTGGATTGTCATTAGTCCTACTTCTTTAGCTAACTTTACTACATGACTCTTTGTAGTAATAATGCCAGTCGGTTTCCATTGATCTGCTACGAAGGTTAAGGCTGTTTTTGAACTAGAAATGCCGTCTATGAAATCTAAGTGGATGAAAACGTATTTGTTTGCCTGTTTAATTTTACTTATGTGTTCGCCTGTTGTCATCAGATTTCCAGTAAGAAGAAAGATAATATTCGCCTTACTGGTAATTGCTTGCTTTAAATCCTGCTCATTAGTAACAGCAGCGATTATTTGGGACTCTACCATGTCTACTAAACTCATAAATGCTCACCTTTTCATCTTTTGGTTATTTTGATTATATCATATTTAAATTTTTCTAAATAATATAAATTTGGTCAGAGAATTCAGAGAAGACCATTACAATACTTGCCTAGGGCAAGTTTATTGTAATGGTCTTTTTAACGTGAAGGAGATAAAAATGAAAAAATTTTCATATGAAGAAAGAAACGTACTATTATCAACCCTTGAGGGAACTACATATGATGTCCTAGTTATTGGCGGGGGCATTACAGGAACTGGAGTAGCTTTAGATTGTGTTACGAGGGGTTTAAAGGTATTAGTAGTAGAGATGCAGGATTTTGCTGCAGGAACTTCCAGTAGGTCAACCAAGTTAGTCCATGGCGGTCTTCGATACCTAAAACAATTAGAAGTAAAAATGGTTGCTGATGTTGGTAAGGAAAGAGAAATTGTTTATTTAAATGCCCCTCATGTTACTCATCCAGAGTGGATGCTATTACCTATCTATAAAAAAGGGACATTTGGAAAGTATTCGACTTCTGTCGGATTATTAGTATATGACTTTTTAGCAGGAGTTAAAAGACATGAAAGAAGAAAAATGTTAACTAGGAATGAGACTATTCAAAAAGAACCCTTACTTAAGCAAGAAAGTTTATTAGGTGGAGGGTATTATGTCGAATATAGAACTGATGATGCGAGGCTTACGATAGAAGTTGCAAAAAAGGCATTTGAAAAAGGAGCAGATCTACTTAATTATGTAAAAGCAGAGAAGCTGATTTATACGGATGATGGAAAGATTCGTGGAATAACTGTGATAGATCAATTTTCAGAAACTAAAATAAATATTTTCGGGAGAAAAATAGTTAATGCATCAGGACCTTGGGTTGAAAAAGTAATTAGTTTAGATAAAAAAATAGCAGGTAAAAGTTTGTTGCATACAAAGGGAATTCATATTGTAATAGATCAGCAAAGATTTCCATTGAGACAGGCTGTTTACTTCGATACTCCAGATGGAAGAATGGTATTCGCTATTCCTAGAGATGGTAAAACGTATGTAGGGACAACAGACACTATATTTGAAGGAGATCTAGTTAATCCTCGCATAGAAAATAGTGATCAAGATTATTTAATTCAAAGTATTCATTTTATGTTCCCTGATATAAAAGTAACGATAGATGACATTGAGTCTAGCTGGGCAGGAGTTAGACCGTTGATTCGAGAGGAAGGAAAGGGACCTTCTGAAATTTCAAGGAAGGATGAAATTTGGACATCCGAAACTGGTCTTATAACGATTGCAGGTGGAAAGTTGACTGGATACCGAAAAATGGCCGAGACTATTACTGATATATTATGTAAGGATTTAAAGAATGAAGGTATTATTGTTGGCCATTCTATAACCAAAAATTTAAAACTATCTGGCGGAGAATTTGATAATCTAACGGACTATGCTAGTTATACAGCAAAGAAAGCAAAAGACTTAGTAGATCTTGGCTTAACCAATAAAGAGGCAACTAAGCTGGCTGCAATGTATGGTACTAACACGGATGAAATTTTACGACTAGCAGACAAGGTTTTGAAAGAAACAAATTTACCATTGGTTATTAAACTAACTCTTCAATATGCTATTGAGCATGAGATGGCTATGACTCCAGTAGATTATTTATTAAGAAGGACAGGAAGCATCTTATTTAACATTTCTTCTGTACAAAAATGGAAGCTAGAGATTATTGAATATATGGCTTTAATATTCAATTGGGATGAAAAAACAAAAGAGTATATGTGGGCTGATTTGGAGTTGAAACTACATCAAGCAACCAACTATAGTAAGTAAAAAACGACTATTAAAAACATAAATAGATTAAGTAATTTGGTTGAAGTCCTTTTTCCGACTTTGTTTATGTGATTTTTTTTATATAAATAGAGCTTTATCGACGAATGAAAGCGTCCGGCTGGCGCGGAAATCAAATCTACTTTTTAATTTATGAATTTATATTTATTTCACTCATCCACCATAGCTAAAAAAAGAACTGAAAATTACAGTTCCTTACTTGGAGTCACTTATTTCTAATTATTCAGACACCACAACAGGCTTTAATTTAACTAGAATCAAGTCAGTGTCTAAACCTTCTCGTTCGTGCTCATCTACTACCCAGTTGATAGAAAGAAGCTGTCTTAAAGTACTTAATTGTTGTGGGTTAAGCTCTAATAATTCAAACGTATTATCGACAATTTTATAATCCTGTTCCTCTAGTTTGTTGAATTTCATTTTAAGTAAGTTCTTTAATCCATTAAAAGTGATAAATTTAACGGAGTAGCCATTTTCCAAGAGCTCAATAAATTGTTGTTTATCTTGGCTGTAAATATTAAGTAATGCTTCATATTCGGTAGAAAAAGTCTCCTCCCAGGAACGACCATCCAAACTGCTAAGTAACTCCTGATTGGACACGCCATTACTTCGTAAAGATTCTAGTAAAACTGCTTCCATCATTGATAGTTTTATATTTTTCATATTGTCACTCCCTAATGTGTTTATCTATTCCATTAAGTATATCAAAACAAATGAACAAACAAACCCCAGATTGATTTATACAATTTGGGGTTTATTAGTTATTTATTTAACTTCCATACTGCAAAGTTTAATCCTAAGGCAAAGGTTACCCAGCCGATGTACGGTACCATTAATGCGCCGGCAGTAGTATCTTTCTTTTGAAATTCATATGCTGTCATGGCTATGGCACCTAACAAAATGGTCATTTCAATAAGCGCTGTTCCTCTAAGACCCCAACGGAAAAACAAGAAAGACCATAAGAAATTTAAACCTAACTGTAAGTCATAGAGAGGAATTGCAGGTGATTCCTTATCCCCTTGTTGAACTTTTTGATCAGCACGATATTTGGCTAGTCCCATCATTGCATAAAGGGATGTCCAAACAATAGGGAAGACAGGAGCGGGGGGAGCGAAGGAAGGCTGCTTAAGCTTTTTGTATTTTTTTTGTGCATTACGATTGGCTAACCAGCCCGTAATAGAACCTCCTATAACAGGTACTAGAATGCTAATAGCTAATTTTTTCTTATCTAACTCACCATTTACTTTTAATACTTCCATTTGATTACCTCCTAAATAGTCTTATGTAAAAATTATTCCCTAATTACATTGGAATACGCTTACATTTTGAAAATATTAGAGTTAATGGAATTATTAGAATATGATATGATAGGAGAATAATTAGGGGGAGACATAGCTCATGACAAGATTAAAAATCTTACATACGAATGATATACATAGTCAATTTGATAACTATAAAAAGATAGTTTCTTTAATTCGAGAGCATCGAGATGAAAATACAATTGTATTAGATGGAGGAGATTTTGCTGATTTTAAAAGCATCGAGCTACAGGGGACTAGGGGGATAGCGGCCCTTGAGCTGCTAGAGGCTGGTGGTTATGATGCAATTACAATCGGTAACAATGAAATGTTTAACGGAGTCGATACACTAGAGCATATGGCAAGCAATAGCTCAGTGCCTTTTATAAGTAACAATCTAGTGAAAAAAGATGGCACAACTATTAACGGAGTACATAAAAGCATTATTTTAGAAAAGAATGGTCTTCGTCTTCTTATTACTGGTTCTTCACCAGACATGAGTGTTTTTAATGATGGTCTTGGCATTCATATGCACGATTATACGAATGCTATCCGGGAAGAGATTCAAAGAAACAAAGGGAAATATGACGTGTGTATTCTGCTAAGCCACGTGGGCACATTTGCAGATGAACCGTTAGCCAATGAAATAAAGGAAATTGATATTATTATATCAGCTCATGACCATAAACTATTCACAGAAGCGAAGTTAATTAATAATACGATTATGAATAGTGCTGGGAACTATGGGGAGTACCTAGGAATAGTTGAAATAGAAGTGACAA
This sequence comes from Psychrobacillus sp. FSL W7-1493, assembly GCF_038004905.1. Lineage (NCBI taxonomy): Bacteria > Bacillati > Bacillota > Bacilli > Caryophanales > Bacillaceae > Psychrobacillus > Psychrobacillus sp. FSL W7-1493. Next base: position 423,676 of record NZ_JBBOSB010000002.1, read on the forward strand.
GCGGAAAGGTTAACCTAATCCACTCCCAGACTATATCAACTAAAGAAATACAAGAGGATCCTCAGGTTATTTCAGTTTTAAAAGTAAATAAAAAAAAGGCGGTTAACGTATTAAGTCAACCGCTATATACCTTAGGGAATCCTCTTTGGCACGATGTAGTGGAGGAGAATCCTATTAGTAATCTGATTGCTGATGGATTGAAGGATATGCTAAAGGCAGACATTGGACTTATTAACAGTGGTATTTGTAATGCAGGTATCTTCCATGAGATGTCTAGAAAAAAACTAATAGAAATTTGTCCTTCTCCCTTGAATCCTACGCTTTTTGAGATTCAAGGAAAGCATATTCAGGAAGCACTGCAATCATCCTTAGATGCCCAGGTTTGCTTGGCCGAAGGTCGAGGTCCAGGTTTTAGGGGGAGATTTGTGGGCAGATTACACGTGTCTGGACTAAAAATTGAGCACGATGGCAAGCATATTAAAACTATCTATTTAAATGAGATTCCAATTGAAGATGAAAAATGGTATTTAGTTGCAAGCTCCGACTATTTGCAAAGGGGATCAGGTTATCCTAGTCTGGCCATTAATCGAAACGAAACCTATTGGGCAGAAGAGATTAAGGATATCATACAAATATATGGAGAAAAACCTGAGTTCATAAAATCTGCTTATCAAAATAGGTGGATGGAAGTAGCTAAAATAAGGGGATAAAATATGAAGCAAATGAAAATACGACAACGTGGTGTGACAATCGGAAAGCTACCAGTGGGCCCAAAAAATTGTATTACAGATGTAGAGGGTGTCCAAGTGGGCCATGTAACGCTAGATTACCAACTTCAAGAAGGTGAGCATGCTTGTACAGGAGTCACTGCGATACTTCCACATGGAGATAACCTATTTCATCAAAAAGTTGTCGGAGCTAGCTATATATTAAATGGCTTTGGCAAAACAACTGGTCTAGTGCAGGTGGATGAGTTAGGGGTAATTGAGGCTCCTATTATGCTAACCAATACATTTGGCGTCCCAGCGGTCACTCAAGGTACTTTGGCGTATATGCTAAAAGAAAATCCTGATATCGGAGTGTCTACTGGGACAATTAATATTGTGGTCGGAGAGTGTAACGATGGTAGGCTAAATTCTATACGTGAACTTCCCGTGGAACCTAAGCATGCAATAGACGCAATCCAAAATGCTACTTCAGAGGCTTCTATAGAAGGAGCAGTTGGAGCTGGCAAAGGAATGATTTGTTTCGGTCACAAAGGTGGGATAGGATCATCCTCCAGAATAGTGTATGATACCTCCAGCGATATCGCCTATACCATTGGGTGCATGGTGCTAAGTAACTTTGGAAAGAAAGAAGAATTCCAGGCAGAACGGTATAAAGCAAAGGATGATAGTTCCGTACCGTCGTATCCTACACCTGCAGATGGCTCCATAATAATAGTTTTAGCAACGGATGTACCTCTTGGAAATAGTCAGCTCAAGCGAGTTGCCAAGCGTTGTGGTATTGGCTTAGGAAGGACAGGGAGTCACTTTAGCAATGGAAGTGGCGATATTGTTATTGCATTTTCAACTGCTCATAAAATTCCACATGTCTCTGAGAACAGCGTGGAGCCAAGGAGTGTCCTAAGGGATGATCATGCTGTCATGAATGATCTGTTCCAAGCTGCAGCAGAAGTGACTGAGGAGGCGATTGTAAACTCCTTATCTCAAGCTGTTACTACAACAGGACGTCTTGGTGAGACAGTGTACGCCTATCCCTTTGAATAAAAGAAAAAGCAAAAGGAATCGAGGTAAATGGCTCGGTTCCTTTTGCTCTTTAACATGTAAACAGTCTGGGTTATTTAAACTCTAGTTTTACTTTGCCTTCTTCTAGAGCAAGCTTTGCATCAAACTTTTGACCATTTTCAGCTTCAAACCCCTTGATAGTGTTTGTTATTCCTTTTGTACAAAGCAGCTTGATTTGACTAGGCGTAATTTTTTTCTTTAAGAAAAATCCATTAAATGTTTGAGTGCACCCATTTTTATAATTTGTACAGCCGTAAAAATTTTTACGTGCTACAATGGATCCTTGTCCACATTTAGGGCATGGAGCAATCGGTTCCTGCTTAAACTTTGCATATTTCGAACTTGGTTCTCTAGGAGGAAGCTTGATCGTAATGTTTTTGGTTTTAAGTTGGGTAGGTGTTTCATTAATCAGGCTATAGATAAACTTGGCTATGCTACCAAGAAAACGATCTTGAGAGCCTTCCCCATTTCCTATTTTCCGTAGATAGTTTTCCCATTTAGCAGTCATAGAAGGGCTGGAGAGAAGGTTTCCTTCAATAGCCTGACAAAGAACACGCCCTTTATCAGTAATAGAAACTATATTTTTCGTTACCTTTATATAGTTATGTCTTTTTAAGGTTTCAATAATCCCACTTCGAGTAGCTTCGGTTCCTAAACCTTCTACTTCCTTTAAAATCTCCGTTTCATCTTTATCTTCTATTAGCTTACCGCAGGTTTTCATCATTGCGATTAATTGACCCTCTGTATATGGTTTTGGAGGAGTTGTCTTGCCTTCTTTAATTTCAATCTTACTTGCTACTGATTCCTGCTCCGTTAAAGGAGGAAGCGTTAGTTCTTCTTTTTCCTTTTCATTAGATGATTGAATAAAAAGAGCTTTCCAGCCTTTGTCGACCTCAGTTTTGCCGGTTGTAAAGAATAGCAATCCGTTTACCTCAGTGGTAACCTTTGTTTCTGTATAAAGATAGTCCGTATGAAACATCCCGAGCGTCGTACGAATAATTTCCTCGTAAAGATTTCTCTCTATCGGTGACAGTCTGGCAAGTACAGATTGAGATGGAATCTTTTTAGTTGGGATAATAGCATAATGCTCCTGTACCTTTGAGCTATCCACATAACGTTTTTTCGGAGAGCGAGAGGCTATTGGGAACGGTTTATTGATTAGTTTTTGGTACTCCTCCACTTGTCCGACGATATAAGCAAACTCATTTGGAGTAATGTGACGAGAATCAGTTCTAGGATAAGTGACTAACTTTTTTTCATATAGTCCCTGCATCGTTTTTAACACATCTGCTGGACTGATTTTCCACAATCTATTAGCTGTAGCCTGTAATGTCGATAATGAATGTAGCTGTGGCGGTGGAATTCTCTTGTCCTGTTTTACTACAGAGGTAATCACACCTGGCGAATTAGGCTGAATATCATGCTTAGCTAAAAGCGCTCGAATAATTTCCCTTTTAGGCTCTTTTGCTTTTGCTTTTCCCTTATAGCTTCCATGCTCTGCAGTAAATAAAGCTTCTATTTCATAAAAGGGCTCTGAAACAAAGTTCTCGATCTCCATATGACGCTGATAAATCAAATATAGCGTCGGGGATTGGACGCGTCCTATGGGAAATACGTCTTGTATGCCTTGTTCTTTTAATAAAAGGGAGTATAGGCGAGAAGCATTCATACCAACAAGCCAATCACTGATTTGTCTAGCTTTTGCCTCTTCATACATGAGTAAGTCCTTTTGATTGTTCTGCAGGTTAGTAAAGCCTTTACGAACTTCATCTACTTCTAGTGAGTTAATCCATAAACGTTTAATCGTTTTTCCTTTGGCACCTGTTTGGTTATAAATACTATAAAAGATGTTAGAGCCTTCGCGGTCAACATCGCATGCATTAATGACTGTGTCGGTAGATTTGATGAGTTTTTTCACTATCGTAAATTGCTTTGCTTTACCTTTAGCTACTTGAAATTCATAGCGGTCAGGTAATATCGGAAGGCTAGCGAGTGACCATCTATTCCACTTAGGATCGTATGCTTTAGGTTCCTTCAATTCTACTAGATGTCCAATTCCCCAAGTAATAAAAGCTCCTTCGGGAAAGATAGGTGAGGGGAGAATTTCTATATAGCCTTCATGGCGTTTTACTGAAAAAGCGTCTGCATATGCCTTCGCTTGACTTGGCTTCTCAGCGAGTATGACTGGTTTCACAATTTCACCTCTTCAAGATTCATATATTTATTGTGCATTAAATTGGAGCAAAATACAAAGGACTAACGTAGCTTAAATTTTCAGCTATAAGTCTGGCTATTTTCAGTTTGAAGAAAGATTAATTGGCGTTGTTGATATTCTTTAACATTAACCTAATGAATTTTGTTATAATTATGACAATTAATATGGAGCTAGGATTGACTACTCACTTGAGGGAATTGTAGTGAGGGGTATTGATTAAGAAGAGTTGTGGCTCTTATAGCTTCAGCTATCTTTGTGGCTTCCTGAAAGAATGGGATAATATTGAGTGATTCAAATAATTTTAAAGGATATTCTATTAGAGATTTTCAATTTTGGAGAATAGTAGGGAGCCTGGGCTTAGCGTCCATGTTTATATTCGGTTCTATGTATTCAGTTCAACCCATACTTCCGATGTTTACGAAGGAGTTTGACGTTAAGGTTTCTTACTCTAGTATGATGATGTCCTTAACAACAGTTGGTCTTATAATTGGTTTAATCGTTTTAGGTTTTTTCTCTGATCGGATTGGCAGAACTAATTTCGTTAGATTTTCTATAATTGGCTCGGTGCTTCCTTTTTTTCTTATGACTCTTTCGGATAATTTTGTGTGGATTATTATTTTACGATTTATCCAGGGCTTCCTACTTGCTGGAGTGCCAGCTGCCGTATTAGCCTATATAAGTGAGGAAATAGATAAGAGATTTTTGAGTGTAGCAACCGCCCTATATATATCCTGTAATGCTTTAGGAGGAATGATAGGGCGCGTCGTGACAGGTTATGCAACAGAGCATTTCTCTTGGGAAATAGCTTTTTATATTTTAGCGGTTAGTGGCATATTTGTTTTTATATTAGTGCTGGTTACTTTACCTAAATCTAGAAATTTCCAGCCTCAGGAAGCGAGCTTTAGAGATGATTTAGATGGCTTTGCTTATCATTTTAAAAATCCTTCCCTGCTGTTAATGTTCGGATTAGGAATTGTGCTTCAGCTTTCTTTTACTGGGATTTGGACATATATACCATTCCATCTGACTAATTCACCTTTTTCACTTTCAATTGATGCTGTTTCAAATATATTTTTCGCATATGGGCTTGGGGTAATTGGCTCCCCGTTAGCTAGCTGGATGGCAGGAAAAATAGGACAAAGAAAGGTACTCATATCTGGAGTTTTTATGCTGAGTATGGGTATTTTACTTACAAACAGTAGTTCAGTTTGGATGATTGTAGTTGGCTTATGTGTAGTGTGCTTAGGATTTTTTACAGCCCATTCCTTGGCAGCGTCCTCCGTTAGTAGAGAGGCGAGTCATCATAAAGGGAGTGCCTCCAGTCTATACCTCGTTTCCTACTATATAGGGGTAGGGGTGGGAAGTACCTTATTAGGACCGCTATGGGAGCGACTTGGATGGAGTGGACTTGTTACAATTACAGCTATAGTTCCCGTGATTTATGTAGTTTTTGTAATGTTAATACAATATTGGAACGCCAAAAAGAGGCTGGGACAAAACTAACCTCAAAAATAGGATAGCTGCTGGCATTTTACGAAAGTAAAATATCAGCAGCTATTTTTTTGCATGAAAAAAGGACAACTTCTGTTAAAATTTAAGTATCCTACTACTAAATTTCAAACGAAAGAAGTGTCCTTTATGTTTAAAAATTATAACATGAATCAATTAATATTACCTCTAGATTTAGAAATGAAATTACAAGAAAATGATATTGCCTTCCATATCCATTATCTAGTCGAAAGTATTCCTGCAGAAGCTTTCGCTCCTTTTCAAAAAGAAACAGGTTGTCCAGCCTATCACCCACGGATGATGTTGAAAATTATTTTGTGTGGTTATACTCAATCAGTCTTTTCAGGTCGAAGAATCGAAGATTTAACAAAAGACAGTGTCCGCATGATGTGGCTAGCTCAAGGATATGAACCTAGTTACCGTACCATTAACCGTTTTCGTATTCAGCCACAAATGAAGGAATTACTGCGCCAATGCTTTGTACAATTTCGTTGTAGGC